>NZ_JRHH01000001.1 GCF_000757385.1 Flavobacterium aquatile LMG 4008 = ATCC 11947
CGATCAGGAGCAGGAATTATTTTGATAAACGACAAGAACGGATACCATTCACAAAAAGGAGTTCGATTGACATATGCGCATCACTTGATGTTTTCAAGAGATAAAGTAGATTTAAATCAATTATCATTTGGTATAAGTGCTGGGTTTGCTCAGAGTTTGTTGGATGAAACCGATTTTTATTTAGCTAATCCAGAGTATGATCCGATTATTGATGGTACTATTGAACAAAAAGCATCTTATTTTAATGTAGATATTGGAGCTTCGTATAATTATTTAGATTTTTATGTTCATGCTACAGTAAAAAATGCATTGGCTAGCGATAGAAAATTATATACTGATAGAGAACCAGTAGATTTAAAACGTTTAATTTTAAACTCTGGATATACTTTTGGAGATGAAGAAACTATTATGTGGGAACCATCATTTATGTTTCAATACGTTAGTCAGACTAAGGAATCTTTGATTGATTTAAACGTAAAAGCATACAAGACATTAGCAACAGGAACGCTTTGGGGTGGATTATCATACAGAAGAAGTCTTGACGGTGCTCAATATATAGAAGGAAGTTCTGTTGCGGATCAAAAGCTACAATACATCACGCCAATTGTTGGGTTTAACTTTAATAATTTTATGGTTTCCTATACTTATTCTCATTTGTTAGGGAATGTAAAATTTGATACAGGAGGATTTCATCAGATCACACTTGGAATAAACTTATTCTGCAAGCAAGAGAAATATGATTGTAATTGTCCTGCGGTGAATTAAGACAATAATAAAAAAGCCTTCTGTGATAACAGAAGGCTTTTTTTATGAATGATAAACTCTTGAAGCTATAATTTTTTCTTCTTTTATTTCGAGAACTTCTGCAACTAGCATTTCGTCTTCTCCTTCAACTGTTCTTACATATTCCATAAAAACTCTATCTGGACTTGAAGTTATTGAAGTTACTTTGTAATTAAGTGTTGGCAATCTATCGAATGCTTCTTGCCACCATGTGCGTAAAGCATTTTTTCCTATTATTAATCCTTTTGTTTCTGGATGCCTTACTTTTAGCTTTGGACTAAAATGTTGTGCTTCGTCATCATATAATGATAGGAGTTTTTCTAAGTTGTGTGCGTTGAAAGCTTCAAACCAAGAATGTGCAATTGATGTGTTTTTTAAACTATCCATGGATAAAAAAACCTAAAGAGACTTTAGGTTATATATTTTTTAAATTAATTATTTCTTGTTCTGTAAGTGCGCGCCAATTTCCTCGAGGAAGATTCTTTTTGGTTAAACCTCCAAAGGCAACTCTATCTACTTTGATAACTGTATATTTGAAGTTTTCGAAAATTGCTCTAACTACTTTTACGTTTGGAGTTCTTAGTTTTATACCAATTTCATTTTTTGACTCGTTTTCGATATAGCTTACTTCATCAACAAAAAGTCTATGTCCATCTAAAGTTACACCTTTAGATATTTTTTCTAAATCTTCAAATTTTAAGTTTTTATCTAAGGTTACTTGATATATTTTAGGAGATTTTTGATTTGGCAAACTAAACTTACGGATGATATCAGTATCATTTGTGAATAATAATAAACCAGTTGTGTTTTTGTCCATTCTACCAATAGGTTGCATTCTATATGTTGTTGCGCCTTTTATTAGCTCAAGAACATTTCTGTGATCGCCATCGTCTTCATTAGAAGTTGTAAAGTTTTTAGGTTTGTTAAGTACAAAATATTCTTTCTTTTCGGGCATTAAAGTTGCACCGTCAAAGTTAACTACATCACCAGGTTTTACTTTGTAACCCATTTCTGTAACTGGAATTCCATTTACTTTTACATTACCTGATTGGATGTAAATATCGGCATCACGACGTGAACAAGCACCTGAGTTGGAGATGTATTTGTTTAAACGAATTTCATCTGACTTTATTGGTTTTGGTACGTTTGGGGAGTCTTTTTTTACTATTGGTTTTTTATTTTGAGAACGTTTTGCCATAGCAGGTTTAGGTGTTGAGCTAGTTTTTTTTCTATCTCCACTTGGTTTGCTTGTGCTTGTTCGTTTTTTATTGTTTGAATTTTCCATTACCTTAACATTTTTGCAAAGGTACTCTTTTTAACTGAATTTCAGCGCTATGGTTTGCCAAATAGCCCAGATTGAGTGGAAAGCTCCCGATTTTTATCGGGACTTGGAAGGAAAGCTGGAAAAAGGTATAGCAATTGCTCTATCGATTCGCTCCTAAAAATCTTTCTTTATAACTGTGTAATTGTCTCCTACAATTTCTGTTAAGACCTTAGGATTGGCGTTTGTGTAGAATATTTGAGAGCTTTTTTCTAATGAATTTCTAAATCCAACTTTGTTTTCAAGAATTGATTTTGTTTGGCGAGCAACGGCGTCTCCAGAGTCGATTATTTTTATATTTTGTGGGATAAGTTTTTTTATTTGTGGAATCAAATAAGGATAATGGGTGCAACCAAGTACTAGATAATCGATGTTTTGATTGATCATTGGTGTAAGATATTCTTTAAGTAATTTGGTCATTTCTGGTGAATTCATTTCGCCATTTTCAATGAGTGTTACTAGGTTGTATCCTATTTGTTCTATGATGGTTATGTCTTGAAATTTTTCTACATTTTTGTGAAAAAGTTCGCTGTTTAGTGTGCCTTTGGTGGCTAGAATTCCGATTTTTTGGGTTTGCGAATTGGTTGCTGCTGGTTTTATTGCAGGCTCAATGCCAATGAAAGGAACGTCGTATTTATCGCGTAGTTCTTTTATGGCGTTGGTTGTTGCTGTATTGCAAGCTACGACTATTAGTTTGCAGTTTTGGTTGAGTAGAAATTCGGTGTTTTTGAAGCTTAATTCTATAATTTCGTCTTTTGACTTTTGTCCGTAAGGTGCATTCTTACTATCGGCAAGATAAATGGTGTTTTCGATTGGAAGCAGTTGATGTATCTCTTTCCAGATTGATGTTCCGCCGATGCCGGAGTCGAAAAGGCCTATTGGATTATTATTTGTCATAAAGCAAATGTAAAAAAAAACTGCTCAAATTAATTGAGCAGTTTTGATATTTTGTGTTAAAAGATATTAGAAACCTAAATCTTTCTTTACGTCAGCAGTTAAGTCTGGACCATCAGCTAATAATAAATTTTCAGCATTCATGATATATTGATATCCTTTTGCTTTACCTACTTTTTGGATAGAAGTTTTGATTTTTTCCTGTAAAGGTTTCATTAATTCTGTTTCTTTCTTTTGAAGGTCGTTTTGAGCAGTTTCTTTATATTCGTTGATTCTTTTAATCATATCTTGTACTTCTGTAGTACGCGTTTGATTAACAGCTTCAGAAACGGTTGTTGATTCTGTATCGTATTTTTTAATTTTTGCTTGATACTCGTCTACTAATGTTTTGTATTCTTTATCGTAAGTTTCACTCAATTTTTTTAATTGATTTTGAGCGTCTATCATAGCAGGCATTTTAGTTAGGATTTCATAAGTATCTACGTGAGCTACTTTTGCCTGAGCATTAATAGTTTGAGCACCAAGAAATGCTATTGCAGCTATTAATAAAGTTTTAAATTGTTTCATCATTCTTAATTATTATAGTTATTAATTTTATTAGGGTTTTGGCGTTTCTGCCTCTTTATTTTTCTTTTCTTCTTCTTTAGCTAATTTAGCAGCGGCTCTATCGGCTAATGTTTTTTCTCTTTTTTCTTGAGCTGCTTTTTTTCTATCTTCAATTACTTTTTTTCTTTCTTCTAATGTTTTAGCTTTAGCCTCTGCTGCTTTAACTTTGGTTTCTTCAACTGCTGTTTTTTTATCTTCGGCAGAGGTTTCTTTATTAGAAGTTTCTTCTTTTGTTGCTTCAGTTTTTGGGTCTGTTACTGCTTTATCAGAAACTATGCCATTTTTTTTATCTTCTCTTTCTTGAAGGATTTGTTTTCTTCTAGCTTCGGCTGCATCTTTCTTTTCTTGAGCTGCTATTTTTCTATCGTCTATTATTTTTTGACGTGCAGCTTTACTTTCGTCTAATTTTTTTTGACGATCAGAAAGATTTGGATTTTCGTTGATAAAGTCTTGTTTTCTTTCGGCTTCTTCTTCTTTTGCTAGTTGTTTAGCAGTCATTTGCTCTCTTTTCTCTGCTCTAGTTATTCTTGTTACAACTTGATCACTAATGTTGTGTCTTTTGTCTGCAAATAACATTGTTAAATCGGAAGATCTATCAAAAACAAAATCGTATTTTTTTAATTCAGATATATCTTGAACTATGTTAAAAACTTGGTCTTGAATTGGTTTTACTAGTACTGCTTTTTGAGCCATCAAATCGCCATTTGGACCAAATCTTTTTTGCTGGTATTCTAATAATTCTGTTTCTAGAAACGCAATTTCGGCTTCGCGTTCTTCAAGAAGTTCTTTCGTTAAAAGTACTCTTTCAGATTTTAGAGTTTCTTTTTGGTTGGCAATATCTACCTTTTTTTCTTCTATTTCTTGCTTCCACTTTTGAGCTTTTTGCTCCAATTGGTTTTTAGCTTCGGCATAATCGGGTACTTTTTCTAGAATATACTCCATGTCTATATATCCAATTTTCACACCTCTAGTTTGTGCCACTACATTAATTGTGAAAAATGATGTAGTTAATAGTATTAAAATATATTTTCTCATAACTTGTTGTTTTAGAAATCTAAACAAATATACTAAAATTGTTGTCCAATAATAAAATGTGTTTCCCAGCCATTTTTAACTGTTGAACCTGGAATAGCATCAAATCCATGACCAAAATCTATACCAAGTAATCCAAATGCTGGCATGAATACACGTAATCCAAAACCTGCAGAACGTTGTAATTGAAAAGGATTGTAATTTTTAAAGCTGTTGAAAGATGATCCTGCTTCAAGAAAACCTAACACATAAATTGATGCTTGAGATTTCATTGTTATTGGATATCTTAACTCTAATGAGAATTTATTATAGATAATATCTCCGTCGGTACTTGATAATGATTGATTAGGATAACCTCTTAATTGAACTACTTCACGACCGTCTAATGCGAAGTTGGCAAGACCATCACCACCAACGAAGAAACGTTCAAATGGTACTAAACCTCTATCGCTATTGTAGGCACCCAAGAAACCAAATTCCCCTAATGTTCTTAATGTTAATTTCTCATATATTTGAGAAAACGATTCGGCTTTGAATTTTACTTTATAATATTCTAACCAGTTGAATTTCTTTTGGTCAACTTTTCCTCTATCTGTTGAAGCCGATTCGTAATCATCGCCTACAGTTTCGTAGATAAGATTGTTAGGTGTAGAATTCTCAGTTTCTACTAAATAATCGCCTGGTCCAGGAATTTCCCCATCAGCATTAACAACCGTTTCATACGGGAAGTTATCGCCAGTATATTGTACTTTGTATTCTTTTTTGTTTTCTAATTCGGCATAATCTACTTTGTTGAACAAAGAGTAAGGAGGTGTGAATTTGGCAGTTAAACTAAATTCTGATCCTTTTGTTGGGAAAATTGGACTATTACCTTTGTTGTTTCTTGTTATTCCAAATGTGTAAGCTAAATTTCTTGATGAACCATTCCCAAATGTAAATAATCCAGTATTATAATTATTTAAATCATAGTATTGAAAACTAATTGCATTTGATAAATAGAAATAGTTATCTGGCACTGTTAGCCTTTTTCCTAAACCAACAGAAAGTGAGGTGATGTTAAAACTTTTATCTCTATTTACACTACTTGAACTTCCAGTATACAAAAATTGTTTACTATGTGATAATGATGTTGAAAAACTTACCGGTTTTTTACCGCCAAACCATGGTTCTGAAAAAGATAAACTGTAGGTTTGAAAGAATGAACTTGCTTGTGCTCTTAAAGATACTTTTTGTCCGTCACCCATTGGGACTGGTCTGTAAGCTTCTTTTTTAAACATATTTCTAACAGAGAAATTGTTAAAAGATAGACCTAAAGTTCCGATGAAACCTCCACCACCATAACCTCCTTGAAGTTCTATTTGACTAGATCCTTTTTCTACAACTTTCCAGTCTAAATCAACTGTTCCTGCAACAGGATCGGCATTTTTTACATCTGGAGAAATTGCTTCAGGATCGAAGAAACCTAATTGTCCTAATTCTCTAATGGTAGAGATTACTTCTTCTTTGTTCCACTTTTCGCCCGGTTTTGTTCTAAGTTCTCTATAGATTACTCTATCATTTGTCTTATCATTTCCAGAAACAGTTACTCTGTTAAAGTAAGCAAGCGGACCTTCAACAACTCTAATTTCGAAGTTAATCGAATCATTTTCTGTTTTTACTTCTACCGCATTAACATTTGAAAATAAATAACCATTGTTTTGGTATAAATTGGTTATATCATCTCCATCTGGTTTAGACTTGTCTGCGATTCTTTTTTCTAATAATACTCCATTATAGGTATCACCTTTATTAATGGCTAATACACGTTTTAAGAATTGATCTGAGTATACTGTGTTTCCTAAGAATTTGATATCGCCAAAGTAGTATTTATTTCCTTCTTCAACTTTTACATTAATAGCAATCTTGTTTTTAGATTTATCTAACCATACAGAATCAGAAACAATTCTTGCATCTCTGTAACCTTGTTCTTTGTATTTATCGGCAATGGATGTTAAATCTTCTTTGTATTTTTCTTTAATAAACTTAGATGATTTAAAAATTCTAATAGGATTAACTGTCTTGGTATTTTTCATTGCTTTTCTAAGCTTTTTATCTGAAAACTTTGTATTACCTGTAAAGTCAATTTTACTGATTTTTAATTTATCACCTTTATCAATGTTTACAATCATTTTTACTTGATTGATTACTGTAGTATCATTAACGGTGTTTATAGCTACTTTAGTATTAAAATAACCATCTTTTTTGTATTTATTTTCGAAATAATTTTTTGTAGTTGTGATAAGGTTTTCGTTAACAATTTTACCCTTTGTTAAATCGCCTTCTTTAATTAAATCTTCAACTTTGTTTTTTTTAACTCCAGTAATTTTTACATCACTAAGTTTTGGTAGCTCATTGATGTTTAGCTCTAAATAGATGCTATCGCCTTTTATTTGATTTACGTAAAAATCTATTTTATTGAATAAGCCTAATTTGCCTAATTTTTTAATTGCATTACTTATTTCTTCTCCAGGAATCGTTATTTCTTGACCTTTTTCAAGACCAGCAAAGGTAACTACTGTTTGTTTATTGAAGGTGATTTTACCTGTTACATCAACATCGGCTAAAATGTATTTAGTTCCTTGATCAAAAGGCAGTCTTTCTTGTGCTTGTAGTAAAGTAACATTTCCTATAAAAAATAAGAAAAGAAATGTTTTTAAAAAATTATTTGACACTAATATATTATTTAATTTGTTCACTTGTTTTTCCGAATCTGCGTTCTCGTTTTTGATAGCTGATGATGGCTTCATATAAATCATTTTCTTTAAAATCGGGCCAAAGAACATCTGTAAAATAAAGTTCTGCATAGGCTATTTGCCATAGCAAAAAATTACTAATTCGGTGTTCGCCACTTGTTCTAATTAGTAAATCTACATCGGGTAGATTGTGCGTGTAAAGATGCTGATTTATAATTGATTCATCAATAGTATCTATCGAAATTATATTATTTTTAACTTTATCGCTAATGTTTTTAACAACATTTATTAACTCATCTCTTGAGCCATAGCTAAGTGCGAGCGTAAGCGTCATTCTATCATTACTTTTTGTTTTCTCAATTACTTCGTTTAATTCTTTTAAAATTGAACTTGGTAATTTGTCTATAGAACCGATAGAATTGAGTTGGATGTTGTTTTTTTGTAATGTTTTCAATTCACTTTTTAGGGAGTGAACAAGAAGTTTCATTAAGGTTTCTACTTCTAGTTTTGGTCGGTTCCAGTTTTCGGTAGAAAAGGCATATAATGTTAAATGGGTTATTCCTAGTTTTGCACAAGTTTCAACTGTTTCTCTAACCGATTTTGTACCGTTTTCATGACCAATAACTCTCAAGAAACCTTTTTGTTTTGCCCAACGACCATTGCCGTCCATAATAATGGCTACATGTTTAGGTAAGTTGTCTTTGTCTATTGAGTCAAGTAAGTTCATAATTTAATCTGCGCAATAACATGGTTTTTCACCAAATGTATAAGTTAATGTAAATCCGGTAAATACATACCAGTCATTACTATTTGTATTTCCAAATTTTAATGTTTGTAATCCTTCATTTTTAGGATTACTTCCATCTAAATTATCTGTAAACGTATATCTAACTCCAACTTCGGCTCCTAAAATTAAATTAGGTGTGATATTGGATTTTATGCCTACAATCATTGGTATGGCAAATGACGTTTCAGAATAATCTTCTTTTGTTTCTCCACCAACTACAAATAATTCGTTATAATTAAAAAAACTTAGTCCAGAAAAAACAAAAGGTGTAATTTTTCTGTCCATTTGGTGTAAATTGAAATCAAAAAAATTAAATTCTAGTCCAGCTGAAATTTCTGTAACTGTATTTTCAAAGTCATAATCTCTTTGTTCTCTTCCTGAAACTCCAGAATTTGTATCATCGTTAGTGATTTTTCCGCGCGTTATAGAAAATCTATAAGAATGTCTTGGACTTTTATTCCATTTATACAAGGCGCCAAAAGCAAACTCATTAGGATTGATGTAAGTAGTTTTTCCAACATCACCAACATAGTTGCTTCCGCCAAGGAAAACACCTATCTCATGAATTTGAGCGTTCAGGTTTGATAAATTTACCAATAAAACAAATAAAAATAATCTTTTCATTAATTGAAAAATAGCGTGCAAATATAACAATTATAGCTACTAATAAAACATGTTATCAGTATTTATAAAAATTAAATTTAACATAATTAAACTTTAGAATACAAATTTCATTCGGGAATGAATAGCTATCAAACGGAAAACTAAACAATGTAGTATGTAAAATGGATATTAATTTCTTTTGTCTTCACCCCAAAGTAGTTTGTTTCGTAGGGTTTTTAGGAAGGTTTCATTTGGAATTTCAACCATATTTATTTGAAAAGGAGTTTTCTTGATTGTCAATTCTGAATTATTATCTAATGTAGCAATTCTAGAATCTAAAGAAACAAGATATTGTTCTTCACGTCCAGAAACTTTTAGTTTAATTTCAGTGTCATCAGTAATAACCAAAGGTCTTGCATTTAAATTATGCGGCGCAATTGGTGTAATTACTAATGCTTTTACATCTGGAGTTAAAATTGGTCCGCCACAACTTAATGAATACCCAGTTGATCCGGTTGGTGTAGATATAATTAATCCATCTGCCCAATACGAATTTAGATATTCGCCATTTAAAGAAGTTTCAATTGTAATCATCGAAGTAGTATCTTTTCTGCTAACTGTGATTTCGTTCATCGCAAAATTGATGTCCAATAACTCTTCATTTTCTGGGGAACAAGTTAAACTTAATAAAGTTCTTTTGGACAGGAAGTATTTCTTATCAAGAACAATTTGCAAAAATGCTTCAATATCTTCTTTCTGTACTTTGGCTAAAAAACCTAATCTTCCAGCATTTATTCCTATTATTGGAATACCAGAATCTCTTACAAATGTTGCTGCTCTCAAAATGGTTCCATCACCACCAATACTTACTAAAATATCAAAACTCGAATCTAAACATTTATAACTGCTAAAAGTTTTGTATTCCTTTTTTACAATTTCATTTTCATATAATATTTTCAAGAATTTTTCTTCAATGACTAATTCAACATTATTTGCATTAAAAAAAACAAAGATGTCGCGAATAATTGGTCGTGTATCGTTTTGATAATATTGTCCGAAGATGGCTACTTTCATAAAATTTTAGATTTTAGATTTTAGATTTTGGATAAAAATTAATTTCTCAAAACCTAAATCATCATTTACATATTTAAATACTTGTCTAAATATTCAGATCGTTCTTTTAAACTGTTCAAATAATTATCTTCTTGATGTTCTGATATTATTTCGTAGTTATATCTTCTAAAGGTTTGAATAATTTCGTTCATTCCGCCAAGTGCAATTTTTAACGTGATTTGTATTTTATCAACATTGGCTTCTGAGACAAATAACCCTAATAATTTGCCATTATTGCTTTCTACAATTTGTGTAATTTGACTCATTGAATAATCAAGAATACTTTTTTCTATGATAATTATTCCGCCTTGTTCCTTTAAAAATGGTGTTTCATGAAAGAATTTTACAATATCTTCAAGTTCATAGTATCCAGTATAATTATTTTCATCGTCTAAAACCGGAACCACATTGGTATGATTTTTTGCAAAAACCTCCAAGACATCAAGCCAAATCATATTTTTTCTGGCAAAAAAACCTTCTAAAGTATATTTGTAATCAGACACTTTTTTGTCTCCGTCAAATGTTTCAATGTCATCGGCAGCAATGCATCCAATATAAATACCTTCATCAATTACAGAAAAATGGGAATAAGAAACCTCTGCAAAAAAGTCTTGAACTTCTGCAATAGTTTCTTGGCTATTTATGGCTTTGTAGTCGTTGGTTATGTAATCGTTTATATCTGTCATAATCAAAAATCTGTTATCTGTTGCAAAATAATCAAATTTTAGAACATAAATCCTTATTTTAACTTTGTATTTTTGTAATCTAAAATTTAATAATAGATTTTAAATCTAAATTCGATGACAAAATTAAGCGTAAATATTAATAAAATAGCCACATTACGAAATGCTCGTGGTGGAAATGTACCCAATTTATTGCAGGTTGCAACCGATATTCAAAAATTTGGCGGACAAGGAATCACCATTCATCCAAGACCAGACGAAAGACATATTCGCTATCAAGATGCGCGAGATTTAAAATCAATTGTTTATACCGAATTTAATATTGAAGGAAATCCGCAACATAATTTTATTGATTTGGTTCTTGAATGTAAGCCAACGCAAGTGACTTTGGTTCCCGATGCTATTGGGGCTATTACTTCTTCTGCAGGTTGGGATACAATAAAACATCAATCGTATTTGACCGAAGTAATTCAGGAATTTCAACGAAACGGAATTAGAACTTCCATATTTGTTGACCCAATTTTAGAAATGATTGAAGGTGCAAAATCCACTGGAACAGAGCGAATAGAATTGTATACCGAAGAATTTGCTCATCAATATTCATTAGGAAATGAAAACGGAATTGATTCGTACACTAAATCGGCAATTTTAGCAAACGAATTAGGATTAGGAATTAACGCTGGGCATGATTTGAGTTTGGAAAACATCAAATTTTTTAAAGAAAATATTCCAAATTTATTAGAAGTTTCAATCGGTCACGCATTAATATCAGAGGCTATTTATTTAGGATTGGATAACGTGGTTAATATGTATTTGCAAAAATTAAAATAATATGATGTTTTCAAGAATTGAAGGAACAGGAAAACCATTATTAATCATTCACGGATTTTTAGGAATGTCTGATAATTGGAAATCATACAGTTCATTATATGTTGCCGAAGGTTTTCAAGTTCACATTTTAGATTTACGAAATCACGGTAAAAGTTTTCATTCAGACGAATTTAATTATGATGTCATGTCGAATGATGTTTTCGAATATTGTAATTTTCATAATCTTGATCAAGTTTCCATTATTGGACATTCAATGGGCGGAAAAGTAGCCATGTTATTTGCAACAACGTATCCAGAAAGAGTAGCTAAATTGGTTGTTGCAGATATTGGACCGAAATATTATGCGCCTCATCATCAAGATATTTTTGCCGGATTAAATGCAATAGATTTTTCTACAAAGCCAGATAGAGCTTCGGTTGAAGAAACATTGTATCCGTTTATTCCTGATCTTGGAACGCGACAATTTATAATGAAAAACTTATATTGGATAGAACCAGGACAACTTGCTTTTCGATTTAATCTAAAAGTTTTCAATGAAAATATAGAGGTTATTGGAACGAAATTATCAGACGATGCACTTTTTGAAAATCCAACTTTGTTTATTAGAGGCGGAAATTCAAAGTATATTTTAGATTCCGATTTGCCCCAAATAGAAAATCATTTTCCTAATTATCAATTAGCAACAATACCTAATGTTGGTCATTGGCTTCATGCCGAAAATCCCAAATTATTTTTTGAAGAAACAGCACGTTTTTTGAAATAAATGGTTTAATTTTATAAATCTAAAAATAAATAAATGAAATTACTGCTGAGAATTCTTATAACTGCTGCTTTAGTAATGGTTATTTCCTATTTCATGAAAGGAGTTATTGTTGAGCAATTTACGACAGCAATAATAGTAGCCATTGTACTTGGGTTGCTGAATCTTTTTGTTAAACCTGTTTTGATATTGTTTACTTTACCGGTGACTTTCTTTACTTTAGGACTATTTCTTTTGGTTATAAATGCTATTATCATCTTGCTGTGTGATCACTTTGTTGACGGTTTTGATGTGAGTTCGTTCTGGACAGCATTGTTCTTTAGCATCATTTTATCACTTTCACAATCATTGGTTTATCAGCTTACAGGCGAAGCAAAATAATACTTTAAAAATCAACAAAATAAAATTGGTAGGGTTGCAGAAATGTTATAATTTTGCAACCCAATTTTATTATGTAAATTATTATCAAAATGGATATTAAAAGAGTTGCAATTGATGCAGTAAATGAAGTAATTGTACTTACCGTTCCTCACATGGATTACAAAGGTCAAGTAGCTAAAAGAATAAACGAAAAAATGCCATTGGCAACTGTAAAAGGTTTCCGTAAAGGTGCAGTGCCAAAAGCATTGGTCGAAAAACAATATGGTGCAGCTATAAAAGTTGAAGAAGTAAAAAAAGTAGTAGATTTAGCGCTTGAGCGTTTCCTACAATCAGAAAGAATCAACCTTCTTGGAACTCCACTTCCTAAAGTAAATCCAGATTTTTCTTGGGATGCAGAAGAATTAACATTTGAATTCGAAATTGGTTTAGTTCCTAATTTTGAAATCGATCTTGACGCAAAAAGTGATGTTGTAAAGTATCAAATCATTGCAGATGACACTATGTTAAACGCGCAAATTGCAAGAATCCAAAAACAATATGGCGCAGTAGTTTCTCAAGATGTTGTTGCAGAAGGAAATGATGTTTCTGGAATATTTGCTAACGAAGCTGCAGGAATCAATAACCGCGCAACGTTAGATTTAGAAGAACTTGCAGATCCAAAAGTAGCAAAATCATTCATCGGAAAAAAAGTTGGAGATGTAATTACATTAAAAACAGCTGGTTTATTCCATGACGTACATAAATTAATGGATTACTTAGCAGTTTCTCACGATGTTGTTCACGATTTAGACGTAGAAGTTACTTTTACAATCGACGAAGTTATCGCTCACGATCCAGCAGAGTTAAACCAAGAATTATTCGACAAACTTTTCGGACCAGGAAATGTAAATTCTGTTGAAGAGTTAAAAGCAAAAATCAAAGAAGACGCCGAAAAACATTTTGCAACTCAGTCAGAACAAAAGTTAATGGCAGACGTTCAAGATTTCTTAATCGAAAACAATAAATTCGATTTACCTAAAGAATTTTTAGTTAAATGGTTACAAACTGTAGGTGACAAAAAATTATCTCCAGAAGAAGCAGAAGTAGAGTACAATCGTTCAGAAAAAGGTTTACGTTTTCAATTAATCGAAGGTAAAGCTTTGGCTCAAAGCAATATCCAAGTAAATTTCGAAGATTTAAAAACTTTCACTTCAGCTACAATTCGTCAACAAATGGCGCAATTCGGGCAAGCGAATCCAACAGATGAAGAAGTAGAATCAATCGTAGCAAGAGTTCTTTCTAATCAAGACGAAGTAAAAAGATTGTCAGAACAAGTGGTTGCCGACAAAATGTTGAAATTATTTGTAGAAAAAGCAAATCCTTCAACTAAAGAAGTTACTTATGAGCAATTCGTTGCAGCAATGTACAACGAATAAATTTATAAAATAATTAGTATATTTGAGCGTCAGAAATGTTTATTTTTGACGCTCAATTTTTTATTAGAAGCCAATCCAGCTATACGTTGCAAGTTTTCTTGTTTCAACCCATTTTTGTAAGTCACAAAAAGAGCTTCCTTTGGTCGCTTTTTTGCAAAAACAAAAATAGCTTTTTCACAAAAAAAGATTTCCACTACTATCTGGGCTAGGACAGCAGTGATAAATCAACAGACAGTTTGTCACCTAAAATAAAAGGTACGACCTTTGCAATAAAGAAATAAAGCAAGTTTAGTTCAACAACTTTAAACTGAAAACATATAAACCTTTTAAACTACAATTTAAAATGAACTACGGAAAAGAATTTAAAAAATTCGCTACCAAAAAACATGGAGTGAATAGCATGTACTACGATAAAATTGTTGGTAGTATGACACCTTATATTATAGAAGAACGCCAATTAAATATTTCACAATTAGACGTTTTCTCTCGTTTAATGATGGATAGAATTATCTTTCTTGGAACAGGAGTAGACGATCATGTGGCTAATATCATACAAGCACAATTATTGTTTTTAGAATCTGTTGACGCTTCTAAAGATATTCAAATTTACATCAACTCTCCAGGCGGAAGCGTTTACGCAGGTTTAGGAATTTACGACACCATGCAATACATAAAACCAGACGTAGCAACAATTTGTACAGGAATGGCAGCATCAATGGGTGCCGTTTTACTTTGTGCTGGAGCTGCAGGAAAACGTTCGGCTTTACCACATTCTAGAGTAATGATTCACCAACCATCAGGCGGAGCACAAGGTGTTGCAACCGATATGGAAATCAACTTAAAAGAAATGTTGAAATTAAAAGACGAATTGTACGAAATCATCTCTAAACATTCTGGTCAAACTTTCGAGAAAGTACACAGAGATTCAGAACGTGATTATTGGATGATTGCTGACGAAGCAAAAGAATACGGAATGATTGATGAAGTTTTAAGAAGATAAATTTAAGTAATTAGTGATTAGTAAATAGTGAAGAGCTAATTACTAATCACTTTTCACTAATCACTAAAAAATGGCAAAAGAAAAATTAGAATGTTCCTTCTGCGGAAGAAAAAAACCAGAAACCAATTTATTAATTGCTGGTATTGACGCACACATTTGCGACCGCTGTATTGAACAAGCACACGGAATTATTTTAGAAGAACTAAAAACCAATTCTAATGTGAAAATTGCTACCGATTTAATTTTGCGCAAGCCAAAAGAAATCAGAGCATTTCTTGACGAATATGTTATTGGTCAAGATCAAACCAAAAAAGTAATGTCGGTTGCAGTGTACAATCACTACAAAAGATTAATGCAACAACAACACCATGAAGATGTAGAAATTGAAAAATCAAACATCATTATGGTTGGACAAACCGGAACCGGAAAAACATTAGTAGCTAAAACTATTGCACGAATGTTAGACGTTCCATTGGCTATTGTTGACGCAACAGTTTTAACAGAAGCTGGTTATGTAGGTGAAGATGTAGAAAGTATTTTAACACGATTACTTCAAGCTGCCGATTACGATGTAACCAAAGCAGAACGCGGAATAGTTTTCATAGACGAAATTGATAAAATTGCTCGTAAAAGCGATAATCCATCAATAACTCGTGATGTTTCTGGTGAAGGTGTACAACAAGCTTTACTAAAATTATTAGAAGGAACGGTTGTAAATGTTCCACCAAAAGGCGGAAGAAAACATCCAGACCAAAAATTTGTAGAAGTAAATACACAAAATATTTTATTCATCGCTGGTGGCGCTTTTGACGGAATCGAAAGAATTATTTCGAAACGTTTAAATAGAACTGCCGTTGGATATTCTACTTCTAGGAATACCGATAACATTGACAAAGACAATTTGTTGCAATACATCATCCCAAAAGACATCAAAGATTTTGGATTAATTCCAGAAATTATTGGTCGACTTCCTGTTTTGACACACATGGATCCATTAGATAAAGAAACGTTGCGTTCTATTCTAACCGAGCCTAAAAATGCTTTAATCAAACAATACGAAAAGTTGTTTTTAATGGATGATGTAAAATTCACTATTACAAATGATGCTCTAGATTACATTGTAGAAAAAGCATTAGAATACAAACTTGGAGCACGTGGATTGCGTTCTTTATGCGAAGCCATTTTAACCGATGCCATGTATGAATTACCAAGTTCTAGCGAAACAGTTTTAGAAATTGATAAAGATTATGCCGAGCATACTTTAAATAAAAATTTATTGAAACGACTAGAAATTGCTTCCTAAGTAAAACAAAAAAATCCCGAGATGATCGGGATTTTTTTATATGTAATAGTTTCGTTTATTTTCCTAAACCGCCACCGCCACTTTGAATTTTTTCAGTTTCAATAGTTGTGTTTTCGTTTTGAAGTTTTAAATTTCCAAAGTTGTACGTTAAGGATAATCTAAACGTTCTTGTGTCGTTTTTCTCAAAGAATTTAGTTTCTAAGTTAGTTGAAGAAACCAAAGCATTAATCTCATTCTGATTGAAAACATCGAATAAATGAACGCCCAACTTCAATTTTTTATCCATAAAATCTCGGTTTAATGAAATGTCAAACTGCTGAATTGGCTTTGTAATTTTATAAATTTCCCATGTTCCGCTTGGTAAAATAAAATAAGTCAAACCACTTTTAATATCCCAAGGTAACATAATTTGTGCTTGTGCAGCATAATTCCAAACCGGTTTCGGGTCGAATGAAAAATCGTAACCTTCCGTCAAATTCTTGATATAATTGATATTTAAAAAGATGTAATTCATCTTGTCAATGTTATTCATTCGCTTTTTAAATTCCTCTTTTCCTTTAAAAATATAATCCAACGGAATCGGGAAATTAGCATAAATACTCATCGTTTTAAATCGGTCAAACTGTTGGAATGTTTGCGTACTAACTAATTCTCCTGGTTCGGCATTTAAAATGAATAAATTTTGATCTTTTGCTACGGTGTAATTCGCTCCAAGCTGAATGAATTGCATAGCAGTAACTTTGAATTCATAATTATCAAAAAACGATGGATTCAATAATAAATTTCCAGTTGATGAATTATATTGGTCAAAATTAGAGCCATTCGGATCTAAAACTCCATAGTTAGGTTGTGATATTTTTCTAGAATAGGAAGCACTAATATTTACATTATCGTTCACTTCATACAAAGCACTAAAATTTGGAAATAAATTGGTGTTTTTAAAATCAATTTTAGTTGCCGTTCCTTCTACAACTCCAGTTCTGTCAACATTAAAATCTTCAAATCGCAATCCAGCCGTGAAATTAAACTTCTTTATTTTCTTTCTCAATTCAGTATAAAAAGCCAGGTTAGTTTCTTTATAATCAAAGTCAATAATATCGGTTGTAGCCGAATTCAAATTGTACATTCCAGTATTATTTACTTTAATTGTATTGAATTTTCCACCTGTACTCAACGACATCTTTAGTTTTTCAAATGGAATATTAAAGTCGTATTTCAAATAGTAATTTAAAAGTCCGAAGTCGTTTTTGAAATTGTTAAAACTAGAAACATCTTCTTCAAGAGCATTCGATTTTACATCAGGATTTCTATTGAAAACATTTGTAAAAGCAACAACATCTAACGTTCTTCCGACAGTGTCTAACTTAGTTTTGAATTGCAAACTAATTTCATGATTATTCGCTTTAGTCTTTGTAATTCCATCAGAAAAATAATCTGCAATTTCTGATCCGCTAGTTTTTGCATCAAAAACATCTCTGTCGTTTGCATAACTAGTGTTATAATTGAACAAGATATTCGACTTTTCAGATAGTTTATAATTCGTTCCTAATCGTGCATAGAAATTTCTATTGGTAGTAACTGTTAATCGTTGTTGGTCAAGGTATTTGTCTGGGTCAAATGAGGTAAAAGTTTGTCCGTTTTTCGAATTATTTTCTCTGTCAATGTAATTATAACCAATCATCGTTTGCCAACTCAGATTTTTCTCTTTTCCGTTTAATAAAATCTGCGGACTTGGCTTTTGATATTTATTGAAATTATAATTCATGTTGAAACTCGCATTGATACCTTTCATTCGCTTAGAACTTGTAACCAAATTAATTACAGAACCACTTGCATTGGCATCAAATGCTGCTCCAGGATTGTAAATTAATTCTACTTTTTCAATTGCATTGGCTGGAAGCGACGATAAATAATTTTCTAGATCACTTCCGCTTAAAGTGCTCGGCGAACCGTCGATGTAAATAGCAACACCTTTTCCGTTTAGTGATAATCCACCAGTTGGTGAAGCGATAACTCCTGGCAACTTTTTTACAGCATCGTAAGCATTTCCAGTACTTAACATTGCGTTGTCTTTAATAGAAACGGTAGTTTTGTCTGATTCTACTTTAATAAGTTGTTTCTTGGTTGTGATTTTTACTTCATCAAGAATTTCTGCTTTTTTCTTGATAGTGTCGTTTTCGGGTTTAGTTTCTTGTGCAAACATGGTATTTGCTACTAATAACGACAATGTGAAAAATAATGATTTCATTGTAATTGATTTGATTGATGATTACAAGTAAGACTTGAAACTCCAAAAAATGTTACAATGAATTTAAGATTTATTTTGCTTTTTGTAGTTTACAATAAAAACACCTCCAATAATTAAAGATGCGGCAATAATTATTCGGCTAGTAATTACTTCGTCGAGAACTAGCCATCCTAAAAATAAAGCAACTACAACATTGACATAAGCTAAAACTGAAACTTTGGTAGATGACATTTGTGTGATCAAATAACTATAAGCAACATAGCCAACAACAGAACCAAAAATAGCCAAATATATCATGGCTAAAACACTGCGTAAACTCCAGTTTGCAGTTGAAATTGTTGGTGTTAAATACAATTGGAAAAGCGTTAAAATAATTCCGGCAACAATCATTTGCAAACTTACATTCATTAACATCGTAAGCGAATTTGTGCTTCCTTTTTTGGTGATTATTGTTCCGATTGACCACATTAAAACGGCGGTTAATATTGCAAAAACACCTTGTCTGTATTCTGGATTTAATAAATCGGAAAGACTGTTTTGATAGATTAAGAAAATTCCAAACATGCCCAAAAATATTCCGATTGTAGTTTTAACGGATAGTTTTTCGTTACCTAAAATTAGATTCAAAATCAAAACAAAAAATGGCGATAATGTTGAAATTAAAGATGCTAAACCACTTGTGATGTATTTTTCGGAATACGTTGTTAATCCGTTTGCCAAAACAATCATCATGACAGCAAGAATAAATACGCGTAAAAACTGTCGAGGATTTACCGCTTCTAACTTTCGTTGAAACAATAAATAAAAGAAAATAATAAGCCCAGAAATTAGATTACGAATTCCAGCAAGTAAAAAAGGAGGAATAGTTTCAATTCCGATTCGAATGCCTAAAAATGTAGTTCCCCAAAAGAAGGCAACACAAAATAAAGCCAAGTAAAGTTTAGTTTTCAAAAAAGAGTTGAGGTATTACGAATTTCGGTGCAAAGGTAAACAACTTTCTTTTTTAATCGAAGTTTCCACACAGCGTTTTCCGTAACATTTCATTCTTTTTGGTCCACAGGAAATTATGGATAGTGAAAGAAGGAATAGGATGTCAGTTTTTCTCATTCTTAACCTTTAGAATTTACAATAATTTGCATACTTTTCAACTGTTCCAAATAATCTCGTTCATTAGACAATCTCGGAATTTTATGTTGTCCGCCCAATTTGTCTTGCTCTTTTAACCAATCATAAAATAAATTTTCACGAGCCACATTTACTTTTAATTGGTTTAATGTCATGTTGTTATAACGTTTGGCTTCATAATCAGAATTTACTGTTTGCAAAGTTTCGTCCAATACTTTCTGAAATTGAGCCATATCTTCGGGATGTTTTTTAAATTCTATCATCCATTCATGTGCACCTTTTTCTTTTCCTTTCATAAAAATAGGAGCAACGGTGTAATCTTTAACTTCGCAATTTAAAGCCGAACTAGTTTTGGCAATAGCTTGATCGGTATTTTCTACCATTAATTCTTCTCCAAATACATTGATATGATGCTTTGTTCTACCAGAAACTCTAATTCGGTGTGGTTTTAAAGAAGTGAATCGAACCGTATCACCAATCATATAACGCCATAATCCTGAGTTAGTTGTGATAACAATGGCATAATTTTTATATAATTCAACATCGGCCAATCGAATGATTTTTTGATTTGGAGTTCCAAAAGTGTCCATCGGAATGAATTCATAGAAAATTCCGTAATCCAACATCAATAATAAATCGTTAGAATAATTTAAATCTTGAATGGCAAAAAATCCTTCGGAAGCATTGTAAATTTCATAATATTTGAAATTATTATTTGGGATAATCTTTTGATATTGTTCACGATAAGGTTCGAAATTTACGCCACCATGAAAATATACTTCCAAATTGGGCCACAATTCCATCAAATTAGAATTATTGGTTTCAGTCAAAATTCGATTTAATAATACTAACATCCATGAAGGAACGCCAGCAAAACTCGTTACGTTTTCTTTCTTTGTTTCGTTGATAATCGCGGTCAATTTAGCTTCCCATTCGCTCATTAACGATACTTTGTTGCTTGGCGTACTACTGAATTCTGCCCACATTGGCATATTTTCAATCAATATTGCCGACAAATCTCCGAATGAGGTATTGTTGTTTTCATAAATTTGAGAACTTCCGCCTAGACGCAAACTTTTACCAAGAAATAGCTCCGAATTTTCGTTGTTGTTCAAATACATACACAACAAATCTTTGCTTCCTTTATAGTGACAATCTTCCAAAGCTTCGTTGCTTACTGGGATAAATTTGCTTTTAGCATTTGTAGTTCCGCTTGATTTTGCAAACCATTTTATAGGTGTATTCCAAAAAACATTTTGTGCGCCTTTTCGTGTGAGTTCAATCATTGGTTCTAGTTCTTCATACGTAGAAACAGGAACTCTTTCTGTAAATGTTTTGTAATTTTTTACTGATTCAAAATCGTATTTTTTTCCAATAACGGTTTCTTCGCAATTGCGAATTAAATTCATAAGTAACTCATCCTGAACTTCATTAGGGTATTTTAAAAAGAACTCAATCTGATGAATGCGTTGCTTTAAAACCCAGGATGCGATAGAATTTATTATTGGAAAAGGCATGATTTTGAATTGAGAATTATGAATTACGAATTACGAATTATAACTTTACGCTAAAATAGTAAAATATTTAAAATTTAATATCATAAATCTAATATTTAATATGACATACGAAGGCGTTCTCACTAAAATGCAAACCGAATATTCTAATCCAATTCAATATTACTTGGTTTTTGAAAATAGTTTTCTTCACTTAAATCAACTTTTAAATAAGTCGATGGAGATTACTTTTTTAGGTTACCAATGTTTGAATTGTGGTAAAAAAAAGAAAATATTTCGTCAAGGATTTTGTTACGATTGCTTTATGAGTAGTGCTGCAGCTGGAGATTGGATTATGAAGCCTGAGTTGTCTACTGCACATTTAGATATTGAAGACCGCGATTTAGAATACGAAAAAAGAGTACAATTGCAACCGCATATTGTGTATTTAGCCTTATCGAGCGAAGTAAAAGTTGGTGTAACCAGATTGACGCAAGTGCCAACACGTTGGATTGATCAAGGTGCCGTTCAAGCAATTCCAATTATTGAAGTTCCAAATAGGTATTTAGCAGGAATTACCGAAGTTGCCTTAAAAAACCATTTTGCTGATAAAACCAATTGGCAGAAAATGCTTAAAAACGAATATCTTCCAGTTGATTTAATAAAAGAACGAGCGAGTTTAAAATATTTAATTCCGAAGGAAGTGCAAGAATATTATCATCCTGAGAAAGACGATTTGTATGATTTGCATTTTCCAGTTTTGGAATACCCAAAGAAAGTATCCAGCTTAAATCTTGATAAATTACCTAATTTTTCGGGAAAACTTACAGGAATAAAAGGACAATATTTAATTTTTGAAGATGGAACCGTTTTTAACGTTCGAACCTTTGAAGGTTATGTAGTGAAGATAAATTTATAAAAAGAAACCCTTTCAATTGGTGAAAGGGTTTTGTTTTTTATGGAGTTGTTGTTGCAGGTTTTTCTTTTTTCTTTAGAATACCATTAAGAAAATCTTTTGCTTTTGTTTTTACTTCTTCTTTTTTTACAGGTGTTTTCGTTGTAGAAGTATCGGCTGGCTTTTTATTTTTATTAAGTAAATCGGTAAGTGCCGATGTGCCTTTTCCTATCAATTGTTCTTTTTGTTGCTTAGCCAAATTACTTACTAAAGTTGTTGTTGCGGCTTTAATATCGGTTGAAATTTTTGGTTGCGAAAAAGATCCGCCAAGGATAGCATTTATCGGAATGTTTTCCATTTTTGCTGCATTGGCTGGCGTTAATTTTGAAATCAAATTATTAATATCGCTTCCAAGATATTTCGCTGGAACATCAAATTTTAAATTGTAATTCATCAATTGATCAAATCCATGAGTTCCAGCAACGGTAACTTTCATGTCTTGGTATTTGATGTCGAATGGTTTCACATTTACTTTTCCGTCTTTAAATGAAACTGCTGCTTTCAAATCGTTCAAGTTCACTTTACTCATGTCAATAAATTTGATATTCGAACTTAAAGCACTCAATAAAGTAGAATTTTTAGCATTTACTGTAGTCGATAATAATTGGCCCAATAAATCACCAGAAATAGTTTTTAAATCGGGTGTCATTTCATTGGCATCAAGATTTCCAGATAATTTAATGGTCGAATTTAATTTTCCGTTGATGATTCCAGCTATTGGAGCAATTTTTTTCAACATGTCTAATTGCGTGAAAGTTTCAGCAATATTCACCTGGTTTAAATTCAGATTCATATTGAACTTTGGAGTTTTCTCTTTCGTAGAAACCATTCCATTAACGCCAATTTGTCCGCCAAAAATATTGGTTTTTACATTTTCTAAAGTTACTGCTTGATCTTTTACGATAAGTTTTCCAGAAACATCTTTCAACGTTAAATTGTCATATAAAACCGTATTGGCTTTTGCTGTAAGCGAACAATTTAAGAACGCCGGAATTTTCATCGCTTCCGATTTTCCTTTTGCCTCTGCTTTTGTTGGCTCTGATGTAGTCATGAAATCATCAACCGCAATT
Source organism: Flavobacterium aquatile LMG 4008 = ATCC 11947 (assembly GCF_000757385.1). Lineage (GTDB taxonomy): Bacteria > Bacteroidota > Bacteroidia > Flavobacteriales > Flavobacteriaceae > Flavobacterium > Flavobacterium aquatile. Next base: position 23,136 of record NZ_JRHH01000001.1, read on the forward strand.
TGATTGGAATTCATATTGAAATTTCCTTTCAACTCGTGATTTCTAAAAATAAATCCGTAGAAATTTTCTAAAACTCCAGTGACACTTAAATCACTTTTTCCTGTTGTAGCTTTAAATTCTTGAAGATTTACACGACTTGGATTGAACGCAACCATTGCCGAACTAATGTTCATCGCCTTGCCGTTTTCATCAACATATTTAAAGCCAGACAAACTCATGGTTCCAGCATTATTGATTTTTTCATACTGACTTTTTTCTACCGATTCCATGTCGAATTTGGTAGTGACATCAGCTTTTAAAATTCCAGAAAGTGGTTTGTCTAATTTAATTGGATAGGCTTGCGAAAGACTTCCTAAATTGATTGTTCCTTTTAAAGCGGCGTCAACCAAAGCGTTTGTAGCCACGTTTTTGATATTTGCTTTAGCGTTAAAAACATCTTGATCGATTGAAAAAGAAAGCTTATCTAAATTAACATAAGTGTCATTCATTAAGCCAGTTTCATTGATAATTTTGGTATCAATAACAATATTTTTAACCGATTTTGGTAAATCTGGATATTGAAAAGAAGCGTTATTAGATGCAATAGCAACGTTAAATTTTGGAACTGTTGTATCGGTTAACATTCCTTTTGCAAAACCTACAACGGTAAAATCACCCGAAGTTTTCACTTTATCCAAACTACTTGAATAGGCAGAAGGAATCAATCCTAAGAAGTTTTTAAACGATGAAGTTGGGGTTTTAAATTTCAAATCATAATTCTGTCCAGCATCAACCATCTGAATAAATCCATCAAATTCTAATGGCAAATCGTTGATTTTAGCTTTGTTTTGTTTGAAAGTATATTTGCTATTTTTTAAATCAATTCCTAATATGGCGTCCAATGAAATTGCGATGTTATTCATATAATTCACCTTGTCCATCGTTAAAGATGCCTTGGTTGTAGTTTTTGTATCTAAATCTAAAACATCATTAGTAAAATCACCACTTCCTGTGTGATTGATGCTGTCTAAAACCATGTTTATTTTCGATCTCTCATCAAAATATTTGAACTTAAAATTTTCAACATCATATTCTTTAATTTTCAATGCTAATGGTTTGCTTTTTCCAGTATCAGCTTTTTTCTCTGCATTTTTCAAAGCAATGTCAAAGTTGCCAATTCCGTCTTTATTGAAAATAATATTTATTAATCCGTTTTTAGTGGAAATGGCGTCGATGTTCATCGGTTCGTCATCACTATTAAAAAGTTCCATTACCGACATTTTCAAATTTAATTCTTCTAATGCAACTAAAGTGTCACCTTCAAATGGTGCTTTATTTATGATAGATAATTTTTCTATGGAAACATTAGCGCTTGGAAAACTTTTAAACAAACTTAAATCTGCTTCAGCAAATGCGACTTTGGCGTCAACACTTTCATTTATTGATTTAGCAATTTTGGCTTTTATCTGATCTTCAAATAAATATGGAATTGCAAATGCCGAAACAATTAACAACAACAAAACGATTCCAACGATTTTTAAAATTTTTTTTACCATGATGATTTAAATTTTATTCAATTGTATGATGCAAATATCTTGCCTTGCGCATGCACATGCAACAAATTTAGTGTATTAGGATTGTTTTAATTTGTAAAATTATCATAAAATGTTTCATAATTTACCTGTTGTAGAACAACTTCTACAAAAAAAATCCGCTCAAATTGATTGAACGGATTTCTGTAACTATATTTCAAAAATTTTAATTAATTTTTAATTCATAAGCCATTCTTGCTTGAACACCTTTTTGATTGGTCATTTGTTTTATTTGTTGAAGCACTTTGTAGTTTTGCTCACCAATTTCTTCTTTAATAATAGCTTGACGTGTTTGTGATAAACCAAAATTAGCTAAAATATCTTCAAAACTTTTTTCAAATTCTGGATAATTTTGAGTTCTAAATTTAGATGTTTTTCCAAGTTTTGCAGCTTCTTTTATCGCTTCGTCCATGCCACCAATTTTATCGACTAAACCAATTTTTAAAGCATCACTTCCGCTCCAAACTCTTCCTTGACCGATTGCATCAACTTGTTCGAAAGTTAATTTTCGTCCAGCCGAAACTCGTTTTACAAATGTTGAGTAAATATGTTCAACACCTTCTTGAGCAAACGCTCTATAATTATCATCCAAAGGTAAAAACGGACTGTAACCAGAAGCGTTTTTATTAGTTCGAACTTGCTCAACATCTAGCCCAATGCGTTCTGCGGCAACTGTAAAGTTTGGTAAAATCCCGAAAACACCAATTGAACCTGTTATAGTATTTGCTTCAGCGAAAATTTTATTGGCGTTACAAGCAATGTAATATCCGCCAGATGCTGCGTAATTCCCCATGGAAACCACAACTGGTTTTGCTTTCTTAGTCAATTCAATTTCTCTCCAAATTAATTCTGATGTTAATGCGCTTCCGCCAGGAGAATCAATACGAAGAACAATCGCTTTTACATTTTTATCTTTTCGAGCTTCTTGTAAAGAACGACGCATTGCACCTTCACCAATTAAGTTTACATCGCCTTCGCCACTTCCAATTTCGCCTTGAGCATAAATAATAGCGATTTTATCTTTGGTACTATAATCTTTAGATGTTGAAGCCACTTTTTCGGCATAATCTACAATAGAAACCGATTCGTAATCGTCGTCTTTATCCACTTTTAATGCTTTTCTAATGTCATCATGATACACATCTTCGTAAGCAATTTTATCAATTAATTTTTCAGATTTTGCCATTTCTGGAGTTCGAGCCAAAAGTCCATCGGCAACTTGATTCAGTCGTTCAACCGAAACTTTTCTGCTTGAAGCAACATCGGTTATAACCGAATTCCAAACTGAAGTTAAAAGTTGCGTTGTTTGTTCTCTATTAGCATCACTCATTTTATTTTCTAAGAAAGGTTCAACGGCACTTTTGTATTTTCCGTGACGAATAACTTCCATTTTTATACCTGATTTTTCTTGCAAATCTTTGAAAAACATTAATTCGGCAGATAATCCTTTAAATTCTAATTCGCCAATTGGATTTAAGTAAATAGTATTGGCAACCGAATTTAAATAATAGTCTTTTTGCGAATAAACATCGGCATACGAATAAATAAATTTACCCGATTTTTTAAAGTCTTCTAGAGCATCGCGCAAAGCTTTCGTTTGGGCAATTCCAAGATTTGAAAAATTATTTAAAATAGAGATTCCTTTAATATCTGAATCTGACTTGGCATATTCAATGGCGTTTATAATGTCAAATAAACCATCGTGTTGGTCTTTATCATTGAAAAAAGGCATGTCTTCAAAATTAGTTTTCCCGGCATAATCGTAATTTACTTTTGATAAATCTAATTCGATGACAGAATTGCTTTTTACGGTTACTGTTTCAGAATCACCGCTTCCGGCAATGGCTCCAATTAAAATGATTCCAAAGAAAAAAATCATGCAAAAAATAAATAAACCAACGATTGTGGCTAATACATTTCCTAAAAATCTCATAATAGTATTTTTATATATAAGTAGTAAAAAGGCTTAATTTGTTACAAACCATTTGATTATTGCAAAATAAAATAGTTATCAACAGAAGTTGCAAATATACTTCAATTTTGAAATTCTTTTAGTTATTTTGCGGATATGAATAAGCAACATCAAGTCGTACTTTCTTTAGGCAGTAATCAGGGCAATCGTCTTGAAAATATTACTAATTGTATTAATCTACTACACCAAGAAGTTGCTACAATTGTCAAAGTTTCATCCTTGTACGAATCCGATTCATGGGGTTTTGATAGCGATTCGTTTTATAATTGTGCGGTTTTAATTCATACTCATAAAAACCCTCAGAAATTATTAAAGAATATTCTGAAGCTTGAGAAAAAATTAGGACGAGTTCGACATGAAAGTACTAATTATGAACCAAGAATTATTGATATCGATATTATAACATTTGATGAAGAAATAATTGATAGTGAATCGCTTATGATTCCGCACAAGCAATTACACAACCGACTTTTTGTGTTGTTGCCAATGCAAGAGATTGCATCTGAATGGGTTCATCCAATAATTCAAAAATCGGTCAGTCAATTAGTTAATCAATGTTCTGATACTGGAAAGTGTACTAAAATTTCGAACCTAGAATCTCCATTAGAAAAGATAAAATTAGATGGTTTTAATTACATCGCTATTGAAGGAAATATTGGTGCAGGAAAAACTACTTTAGTTGGTAAAATTGCTGAAGATTTTAATGCCAAAACGGTTTTAGAACGATTTGCAGATAATCCGTTTTTACCTAAATTTTATAAAGACCAAAATCGGTATGCTTTTCCTTTAGAGATGTCGTTTTTAGCGGATAGATACCAACAAATTTCAGATGATTTAGCACAATTTGACTTGTTTAAAGATTTTATAGTTGCTGATTATCATATCTTTAAGTCGTTGATATTTGCAAAAGTAACGCTTGCCGAAGACGAATATAGATTATATAAAACACTTTTTGACATTATATATAAAGAAATGCCAAAACCCGATTTGTATATTTATTTGTATCAAAATACCGAGCGATTACTTCAAAATATAAAACGTCGTGGTAGAAGTTACGAGCAAGAAATTCCTGCAGAATATTTAGATAAAATCAATAATGGGTATCTCGATTACATCAAAACTCAAAAAGATTTGAATATTTTAGTTGTAGATGTTTCTGAGAAAGATTTTCTGAAAAATCAAGAAGATTATATTCAAATTCTGGAAGAAATCAAAAATAAACTTCCTTAACGAATCATCGAAAAATGTCCTTTAATTTCGGGTTTAGTATCATCAATTTTTAAGGTAAACCAATAATCATCGGATATTAATTGTTGACCATTATGAGTTCCATCCCAAAAGAATTTAGTTGCGGTTAATTGAATAATTAATTTACCATATCGGTCAAAAACTCCAACTTTAGCATTTGGGTAATGAGTCAATCCTTTAATAATCCAATTGTCGTTAACGCCATCGCCATTTGGTGTAAAAAATAAAGGAATGGATATGATTATAAAAGATTGAGTGTCCAATCCGCAATCGTGTTTTTCTTTTACATAAGCTATGTAAAGTCCGCCTTGCTGAATGGTAAAAATATTGGAATCTTGATAGTTAATTCCGTCAACAGAATATTCAAAATCTCCAGCTTGACTCATGATTATTGTTGCCGTACTTCCTTGAACAAGAACTTCTTGGATTATTGGTTCGGCATATTCGATAATGGTAAAATTCTTTGTTTTCGAACAATTACTAGAATTAGTTACTATAACGGAATAATTATTTGAACCATTATAAACAACACTTTGAGTAGTTTCTCCAGTTGACCATAGATAAGTCATTCCGCTAATTCCCGCATTTAAAACTAAAGTATCATTTTCGCAAATTTCAATTGTTTCATCAGTTACATTTGGAATTGGATTTACAGAAACTGATACAGAAACTCTAGATGAAATACAACCATTATTATTTGCTTCAGCGTAATAAGTGGTATTTGTTGTTAAGTTTGGAGTTACAAAAGTTGATCCAGTTGCTATTGGAGTTGTTGAAGTCATTGAGTCAAACCAAGAAATTGTTCCTATTGTTGTTGATGCTGTAATTGATGCCGTGTTGCCTTCGCAAATTGGAGTAGTGGGATTAATTGTAATTGTGGGAACTTGATTTACAGTAGCAGTTACTGCTGTTCTAGTTCCTGATGTGCATCCTGCTGGAAAAGAATCTACATAATAAGTTGTTGTTGTAGTAAGTATTGGAGTTGTAAAACTTGTTCCAGTGTGAATTGGTGTTCCTCCTGATGGATTTGTGTACCAATTAATAGTTCCAATATTTGTTGTTGCCTGTAACGTCATACTTGATGAGTCACAATTTGATGCTTGCACAGTTGATGTAATAGAAGGAATTGTTATTGTTGAACTTGTGGAAATTTGTAAAACTGGATCGCCAGGTGTTCCTCCATATTCAACAATATATCCTTTTGGTTGATAGCTACCACTTGCTTCTCCAGTATTTGACAAGTCATTCCATGAGCCAAGAATTCCAACTCCAGGTGCGGTTATGTGCGCATAATCTTCATTACCTTGATTGTTGGGTTCGCTAGTATTCCAAAAAGTGTAGGAGAAATTTGTTCCAGCTTCTGGACCGCTCATCCATTTCCAAACGCCTTCTGTTTCTTCATCACTTCCACCAATCCAACCTGCGCCTGCTGCTTGTTCGCCAGATAATTGTTTTTCTTCAACGGATGTTATTGTGGCTAAGTAACCTTGCAAACCATAATACTGACTCAATTCTGCCAAAGTTTTAGCCGAAGTCCAGGTTACTCCTATATTGGAAATATATTGATAATAATGTCCATTGGATGGAAGATAATTAGCCTCACCAACAGTAATTGAAAAAGTTCGAGAACCCGATGGATTTGTTGAACTATTTGAAAATTCTACGTCCTTGATTGCTGCAATTAAAGCGGTGTAAGTTGGTTGACCAGACAATCCAAAAAGTGTTAGTTTCCCCAAAGTCGGATTCCATGAAGATGAAATTGTAGGATGAATTCCAGTTAATGCTAAAATATCTGTTCCAATACTATAACCCGATGAGATTTGAATATAAATAGCATCAATACCATTATTATCTGGATCTACAATGGTCATATCTGTAACTATTTTCATTGAAGTTTGCGGACAATATATTTGATTTCCTGTTGCGGTTAAAACTGGAGCTACATTAAAAGTTTGTGCATAAAAATGACCTTGCACTAATAATAAAACCAATAAAAGGTAATTTTTCAGTTTCATTTTTAGTTTGATTTATTCATTTTTTGAAATAAATCCCACACAACAATTCCTGCACTTACAGAAATGTTTAAGGAATGTTTTGTTCCTAATTGCGGAATTTCAATGGTTCCGTCGCATAATTTTATTGCTTCTTGCGATACGCCGTAAACTTCATTTCCAAAAACTAACGCATGCTTTTTAGAATTATTAGGTTGAAAATTATCAAGAAAAATGGCGTTTTCAACTTGTTCAATTGCATACACTAAAATATCTTCAGATTTCAAATTTTCAATAACTTCCAAGACATTTTTTTGATGCTCCCAAGTTACGGTTTCTGTGGCGCCAAGTGCAGTTTTATGAATTTCTTTGTTTGGAGGAGTTGCTGTTATTCCGCACAAGTATATTTTTTCAATTAGAAAAGCATCGGCAGTTCTAAAGACAGATCCAATGTTGTGTAAACTCCTAATATCATCCAAAATAATAATAATTGGTGTTTTATCAGATTGTTTAAAATCTTCAACAGATTTTCTCTCGAGTTCACTATTTTCTAACTTTCGCATTTTTTTTATTTTGACAAATATATTCAAAAAAAAAGCTCCCTAAAAAGAGAGCTTGTTTTTTAACGTTTGTTTTAATTAGCTTTTCACAGTTTGCGTAGCAGGAGTTTCAGCTGGTAAAACAGTACCTTTTATAGTTAAAATTTTAGAATCGCCTTGAACAGCGTTAGATTTTACAGTAACCGTTTTGTTAAATGGTTGTCCACCTCTATTAGTATCATATTTTACACCAATAACACCTTTTGCTCCTGGCATAATTGGTTCTTTAGGATAAGTTGGAACTGTACATCCACATGAACCTGAAGCACCAGTAATAATTAATGGTTTGTTTCCGTTGTTTACAAACACAAATTCTCTTTCTCCGTTAGCTTTGTGAGGAATTGTACCGTAATCGATAGTTTCACTTTCAAAAAGCATTCCTGCACCTTCTACTTTTGGAGTTGCAACTTTAGTAGTTTTAGCATTTTTCGCTTTAGATTTTGTTTGTGCGTTCATGGTTGTTGCACCAAAAACAACTAGCATAGCTAATAGTAATATTTTTTTCATTTTTATTTAATTGATTAATTATTAAACAAATTTAAACAAAAATTAAATCAAGTGTGGTAATGAAACTTAAATTTTTATTAAATGAAATGTTAATGGTAAATTTTAATATTAAATAATTAAATTCGTAAGCTAATTTTTAAATCAGAATTTCATTGTCATCAAAAGATAAAAGCCCAAAAGAAACACCGTTAATGAAGCAATACAACGAGATAAAAAGGAAATATCCCGATGCTTGTTTATTGTTTAGAGTAGGAGATTTTTATGAAACTTTTGGCGAAGATGCTGTTCGAGCGTCAAAAATTCTTGGAATTACGTTAACGAAACGTGGTGCTGGCTCTGAAACCGAAACCGCTTTGGCTGGTTTTCCGCATCATTCCATAAATACTTATTTACCTAAATTAGTGAAAGCTGGACTTCGAGTTGCAATTTGTGATCAACTTGAAGATCCTAAAATGACAAAGACAATTGTAAAACGCGGTGTGACCGAGTTGGTGACGCCTGGAGTCTCAATGAATGATGAGGTTTTGCAATCGAAATCGAATAATTTTTTAGCTTCTATTTATTTTGGAAAAAAGCAATTGGGGGTTTCTTTTCTAGACGTTTCCACTGGAGAATTTCTCACATCGCAAGGAAATGAAGAGTATATTGATAAATTACTTCAAAATTTTAGTCCGAGTGAAATTCTAATTCAAAAGAATAATCGAAATCAATTTAAGGAAAGTTTTGGAGAAGATTTTAATACTTTTTATCTTGAGGATTGGGTTTATCAGCAAGATTATGCTTTTGAAACATTGACCAATCATTTTCAAACCAATTCATTAAAAGGTTTTGGAATAGAAGAATTGCACGAAGGAATTATTTCATCGGGTGCAATTTTATATTATTTATCCGAAACACAACATAATAAAGTACAGCATATAACCAATATTCAGCGAATTGCAGAAGATGCATATGTTTGGATGGATCGATTTACAATTCGTAATTTAGAATTGTATCATAGTTATAATCCGAATGCAGTTACTTTATTGGATGTAATCGATAAAACGCTTTCGCCAATGGGTGGACGATTGTTAAAACGTTGGTTGGCGTTGCCTTTGAAGGAGGTTACAAAAATTAAAAGTCGTCACGAAGTAGTTTCTTATTTGAAAGAAAATCAAGAAATTCTGCATAAAATACAATATCAAATTAAGCAAATTTCCGATTTGGAGCGTTTGATTTCTAAAATTGCGGCAGGAAAAGTATCTCCAAGAGAAGTAATTTATTTGAAAGAATCATTAGATGCAATCATTCCGATAAAATCATTGGCTTTAGATAGTAAGCAAGAAGCGGTTCGTGTAATTGGCGATAGTTTGCATGCTTGCGATTTGCTGCGCGATAAAATTAGAACTACTTTAAATCAAGATGCGCCAGTAGCAATATCTAAAGGAAATGCTATTGCAAAAGGTGTACATGCTGAATTGGATGAATTGAGAAGCATTGCTTTTTCTGGCAAGGAATTTTTAGAAGGAATTGAAAAAAGAGAATCAGAATTAACGGGAATTTCGTCATTGAAAATTTCGTTCAATAATGTTTTTGGATATTACATAGAGGTTAGAAATACACATAAAGATAAAGTTCCAGCCGAATGGATTCGCAAGCAAACATTGGTAAATGCCGAGAGATACATTACCGAAGAGTTAAAGGAATACGAGACAAAAATTCTTGGAGCAGAAGAAAAAATTCATCAAATAGAAGGACAATTATTTGAACAATTAATAAATTGGATTGCAACTTACATTAAGCCAGTTCAGTTGAATGCCAATTTGATAGCGCAATTGGATTGTTTAACTTCTTTCGCGCAGTTGGCTATTGAAAACAATTACGTTTGTCCACTAATTGATGATACTTTCGAATTAGAAATTACCAATGGACGCCATCCTGTTATCGAAAAGCAATTGCCTGTTGGAGTTCCTTATATTGCCAATGATGTTTATTTGGATAGAGAAACGCAGCAATTAATTATGATTACTGGTCCGAATATGTCGGGTAAATCGGCTATTTTACGTCAAACAGCTTTAATAGTGCTCTTGGCTCAAATGGGAAGTTTTGTTCCAGCAGAAGCAGTGCGAATGGGCGTGATTGATAAAATTTTTACAAGAGTAGGAGCGAGTGATAATATTTCGATGGGTGAATCAACTTTCATGGTGGAAATGAATGAAACAGCTTCCATCTTGAATAATATTTCTGATAGAAGTTTGGTTTTATTGGATGAAATAGGTCGCGGTACAAGTACCTATGACGGAATTTCGATAGCTTGGGCAATTGCCGATTTCTTACATGAAAACCCAGCCCGACCGAAAACGCTTTTTGCAACGCATTATCATGAATTGAATGAAATGAGTGAAATGCTGCCGCGAATTCAGAATTATAATGTTTCTGTTAAAGAGCTAAAAGATACCGTTCTTTTTATTAGAAAATTGGTAAAAGGAGGAAGCGCCCATAGTTTTGGTATTCATGTTGCTAAAATGGCTGGAATGCCACAAACGGTAATTCAAAAAGCGCAAAAACTATTGAAGAAGTTAGAGAAAGATCATTCGGGCGATGCGTTGAACGGAATAAAATCTGTAAAAGATGATATGCAATTGAGTATTTTTAATTTGGATGATCCATTATTAGAAGAAATCAAAGAGGAGATTTTGGGTTTAGATATCAATACACTTACTCCAGTTGAGGCTTTAATGAAGTTAAATGAAATAAAAAGAATGTTGCTTAAAAAGTAATGTTTAGGTTATCAGTTGGTTATGATTTTGTGCTAAATTTTTTCAAAAAAACGTTTGCATAATTGAATTTAAGTGTTACATTTGCATCCGCATTACAGAACAAGTAATGTCGCTCTAAAGAAATCTGATAATGCGAAAATAGCTCAGTTGGTAGAGCGCGACCTTGCCAAGGTCGAGGTCGCGGGTTCGAGCCCCGTTTTTCGCTCAACTACTATAATGCTCGAGTGGTGGAATTGGTAGACACGCTGGACTTAAAATCCAGTGAACGTTTAGTTCGTGCGGGTTCAAGTCCCGCCTTGAGTACAAAAGCTTCAAATTTATTTGGAGCTTTTTTTATTTTATGAAATTCCTAAAAAGTAAATTTCCAAATTGTTTTTTTAAGATAAATATTTCAATTTAATTTCAAAATCTGGCCCAACTATTAAATTTTACAGCTTTTTTATAACTTATGGGAACTTTTGTAATAACTAAACGACTTAACGGATTTTATAAATACGAATTTACTTCTCGTAAGGGTAAGACTATTTTTATCAGTAATGACTTCGAACTACGCTTTGAATGTGAAGAGGATATTGATCATTTAAAAAGCGGTATAAACGAAGTTTTCTTCATGAAGTTTAAATCGAAAAACGGAAAGTTATACTTTAAAATCATTTTAAAAGAACGTGAAGTGGCTGTTAGTAGAAAATATACCACTCAATTATTACTTCAAAAAGGGATTGATGAAATTATAAGAACAATTTCGAAATCGGAAATTCTTGATTTTTCTTCGTCAGATGATATTTTTCCGCCAGCAGAAGATGTTTTTGGTGTTTTGTAAAAAAGAAAGCATAAAAAAAGCTCCGCGAACGGAGCTTAAAATTAAAACTAGGTTTTAATTATTTTTTTACTTCTTCTTTAACAGCTTCAGTAGCTTCAGCAGCAGTAGCTTCAACTGAATCAGTTGCAGCAGCAGCAGTTGAGTCGATAGTTTCTACAGCTTCAGTAGCAACAGAATCAACAACAGTAGCTGTTGAATCAGCAGCAGCAGCAGCAGCATCACCTTCTGCTTGTTTACAAGATACTACAGTTAATGCAGCAACGATAGCTAAACTTAAAAATACTTTTTTCATCTTACTTAATTATAAAAGGTTAATTATTAATTCGGAGCAAAGATATAAATTTTTTCAATCGGAAAAACTTTTATTTAACTTTTTTTCAAATTTTTCACTTTGTATTCCGTCAAACTTATTTACAAATTTCGTGCCAAACTTAAAATTATCATAAAATTATTTTTTCTTAGCTGGTTGTATGATTTTCAATTCATTAATGATGTTTTTTGCTCCAGCAAATTTATCAATAATGAATAAAACATATCTAGCATCAACCATAATGTTACGGCAAATCTCTGGTGAGTAATAAATATCACTCATAGTTCCTTCCCAAACTCTATCAAAATTTAACCCTATTAAATTGCCTTTTGCATCTAAAGCTGGACTACCTGAATTTCCTCCTGTAGTGTGATTCGTTGCGATAAAACAAACTGGCATTTTACCATTTACACCATAATTTCCATAATCTTTTGTGTTGTACAAATCGATTAATTTTTTTGGAACATCAAATTCATAGTCGCCTGGAATGTACTTTTCCATAATTCCGTCTAAATAGGTGAAAGGCTCATAAACAACACCATCATTTGGCTTGTATCCTTTTACTTTTCCATAAGTTACACGTAAAGTACTATTGGCATCTGGGAAAATTCGATCTGATTTTTGACTTAACTCCAAAATAGCTTTCATGTAGGTTCTTTGCAAAGCAATGTTTTTCAAATTCAATTCATCATATTTCGGAGCTACATTTTTAGAAAAAGCCTCAGTCATTGATTTAATTAATTGATAACCTTTATCATTATTCAATTTTTCAAGTACTGTTTTCGAATCGCCTTCTAATAATGATCTGAATTTTTCTAATGAAGTTAATTTTGAATTTGTGAAAATATCAGTAGTTAATTTAGATGCATCAATATTCTTTAATGATTCTGGTAAAAATTGCTTTGGATAATTCGCAGCGTACAATCCGATTAATTGTTCAAATACGTTACGGTCAACATCAGCATTATAATCTTTATAAAATTCATCTATTCCAGTTGATAAATTGTTTTTTCTATCGGTAAAAGATTGTTCACCTTTAGAATTTAAAATTTGTTCTAATTGATATAATTTATAACCAACGGTCAATATTTCTGAATTTCTCAAAGCTACTTCAGTGAAATAATCTCTAGCCAATGCATAGTCTTTTATTTCAGTATAATTCTTTTCAAAATCTGTTAATAGATTTCCATACTCAGCTTGTTTTCCTGCTTTAATAACTTTCTGTTGAAATTCTTTTTCAAATTTTTGTTTGGCAGCCACAGCATTTGATTTCCTCAAACCTTTAGTTTCACCAATCCATTTTTTCCAATAATTTGCAACACTTGCATATTTTGAAGCATATTGAATTTTGATAGCTTGACTTTTTCTCATGAATCGGTCTTGCACTTTTAATGCAGCGTCGCGGATTTCAATTTTAGCCGGATTTAAAGTCTCAATAATTTGATTTACAGCAACCGATGGTAAATATTCGGTAGTTCTTCCTGGATAACCCATTACCATTGTAAAATCATTTTCTTTTAAACCAGCAATCGAAATTGGGAAAAAGTGTTTTGGTTTGAATGGAACGTTATCTGCAGAATATGCTGCTGGGCGATTATTTTTATCAGCATAAATTCTGAATAAAGAGAAATCTCCAGTGTGACGTGGCCAAACCCAGTTATCGGTGTCCGATCCAAATTTTCCAATTGAACTTGGTGGCGCACCTACGAAACGAACGTCTTTGTAAGTTTCTGTTACAAACAATAAATACTGATTTCCATCATAAAAAGTTCTAATTTTGTTTTCTTGCCAAGATTCTTTTGCAGAAGAATTGGTTACCGAAGCAATATTTTCTTGAATTTTCTTTTGCTTTTCGGCTTCTGATGAAAGCGCGGCAACGCCTTCTAGAATTTTAGTTGTTACGTCATCAATTCGAACTACAAACATTACCACTAGATCCTTATTTGGTAATTCCTCTTCCATTTTGTATGCCCAAAAACCGTCTTGTAAGTAATCGTGTTCTACGGTTGAATGATTTTGAATTACATCAAATCCGCAGTGGTGATTGGTTAAAATCAATCCTTTGTCAGAAATCACTTCGGCTGTACAACCTCCATTAAATTGAGGAACAGCATCTTTCATGCTAGAATTGTTAACCGAATAAATTTCTTCAGCAGAGATTTTCATCCCAAGATTTTTCATTTCGGTTTCGTTCATTCCTTTCAATAATGATGGAATCCAAATACCGCCTTGTTGTGCTTGGGTTTGAATGACGAATAATAAAAGTAATAGTTTAATAAATCTCATAATTAGATATTTAGATTGTTGGATTTTTAGAAAGTTAGACTTTGTATTTTAGTAGTTTTCGATTGTGAATCACGAAATCGTTTGCAATATACAATCTTTGAGCGTTTTCATTGTGATGTTCTACTTCAAGATAGAGCAATTTTAACGATAATTTAGTAATTTGCTCTTTTATGAACTCGAGTGTTTTGGCTCCGATTCCTTTTCCACGTGCGACATCTTTCAGGTAAAGTTCGTCGATAAAGGCGATTCTTCCTTTGTATTCAAAGCTAAAAATGAAGGTTAGAATTACGTAACCAATTACTTGTGAATCGTCATAAATTAACCAAGTTTTCCCGAGCTTTTCGTCAGATATAAATTCTTGAAATAATTTTTTAGAAATTTCAACGTCAATTGGATAATTGTCGATTGCATAGAAATCTCTCATCATTTGGGTGATGGTTTCGATTTGATAAGTTTCTAAAGGTTTGAATTGAACCATATAAGAAATGTAATTTCATTTAAGAATTAATGTGATTCAGAATAATCTGTGTCGCACCTTTATTCATTTGAACAAAAGTGGAACAAATATGACCTTTTTCATTACGAATGTCTTCGTTAAAAATTAAATTATCAAATGCTTCGTTTAGTTCGTTTTGGTTCGAAATAGAAACACATCCTTCTTGATGAACTAAAGCTGTAGCTTCTGCAAAATGCGAATAATTTGGTCCAATTATAATCGGAACACCAAATGTTGCTGGTTCCAAAATGTTATGAACACCTGGATTTCCAAATCCGCCACCAACGTAGGCAATGTCGGCGTAAGAATATATTTTGGTTAAAATTCCGATGGTGTCGATGATGAAAACTTGAAATTCTTCCAATTTGTCATGCTGAACTTGTTTCAGCATCTCGTCTTTTTCAGAAAATAAAACCGAAGATTTTGTAATTTGAGATTTGAGATTTGAAATTTGCTCTGCTTTTATATTATGTGGCGCAATAATGAATTTTATAGTATCGGATGCTTTATTAATATAATTCACCAATAAACTTTCGTCTTTTGGCCACGAACTTCCTATTACAATTGTGGTTTTGTTGTCTTTGAATTGTTCGATGAAATCTAATGAATTATCTCGTTCTAAAATTGAAACAACGCGGTCAAAACGCGTATCGCCCGAAATTTTTATGTTATTAAAACCAATACTTTGTATCAGATTTTTGGAACTTTCGTTTTGTACAAAAAAGTAATCGAATGTTTTTAATGCGTTTCTGTAAAATCCACCATACCATTTAAAAAAGGCTTGTTTTTCTCTGAAGATTCCTGAGATTAAATAGGTTTTGATGTTTTGTTTCTTCAATTCATTTAGATAATTTGGCCAATATTCATACTTGATAAAGAAAACTAGTTCTGGATTTATGGTTTTGATGAATTTCTGTGCGTTGAACTTTGTGTCGAGTGGAAGATAAACAGTAACATCGGCAACAGTATTGTTTTTTCGAACTTCGTAACCTGATGGTGAGAAGAAAGTTACTACTATTTTATGATTTGGATAGTGAACTTTTATTTTTTCTATAACTGGTAAACCTTGCTCGTATTCGCCTAAAGATGCGGCGTGAAACCAGATTGTTTTGTCGTTTGAACTGAGTTTACTTTGTAAAATAGGAAAAACTTCTTTTCTTCCATCAACGAAAAGTTTCACTTTCGGACTGAAAAGCGCTATTAATTTTACGACTTGCGAAGCCAGAATTATAATTAGATTGTATAGAAAAAGCATTGTTGAATTTTAGTTGGGTAAAAATAAGATTTTTTGCTACAGATTGAACGGATATTTACAGATTTTACTATTGTGTTGTTTTGAAAATCTGATTTTACAAAAGACAAATACTAATTAGCCCTGATTGTAGCGGCACCGAAGTAGAGCGAAAAGCAGGAAAATGGAAACCAAAAAAAGCCCGAACCATTCGCTCCATATAATAAGAAATGTTATACTTTTGTATTTCAAATTTTTTTTAGGATGAAATCGCCACTAACAAAAAGTTTGTTGCAAACAAACACCAAAAAATAGGCGATACCATATATGACCTATAAAAAAACAAATTTCACATATATGAAAAAACTACAAATGGTTGACTTGAAAGGTCAATACGAAAAAATAAAAGAGGAAGTGAATGCTTCGATTCAGGAAGTTTTAGAGACAAATACTTACATAAACGGACCTTTGGTTCATCAATTTCAGAAAGATTTAGAAGATTATTTAGGCGTAAAACATGTGATTCCTTGTGCGAACGGAACCGATGCGTTGCAAATTGCCATGATGGGATTGGATTTGAAACCTGGCGATGAAGTAATTACTGCCGATTTTACGTTTGCTGCAACTGTTGAAGTGATTGCGTTATTGCAATTGACTCCGGTTTTGGTGGATGTTGATATGAATAATATGAATATCTCACTTGATGGAATTCGTAAAGCGATTACACCAAGAACTAAGGCAATTGTTCCTGTGCATTTGTTTGGTCGTGCTGCCAATATGGATGCTATTATGGAAATTGCCAACGAACATAATCTATATGTAATTGAAGATAATGCACAAGCAATTGGAGCTGATTATACTTCGAAAGATGGCTCTAAAGTGAAAGTTGGAACGATTGGTCACGTTGGAGCAACATCGTTTTTCCCATCTAAAAATTTAGGTTGTTATGGCGATGGTGGAGCGATTTTTACTAACGATGATAAATTGGCTCACACGTTACGAGGTATTGTAAATCACGGAATGTATGAAAGATATCATCATGATGTAGTTGGAGTGAACTCTCGTTTGGACAGCATTCAAGCTGGAGTTTTGAAAGCTAAATTGCCACATTTAGATACTTACAATAAAGCACGTCAAGATGCGGCTAGAAAATATAGTTTAGCATTAAGCGTGAATTCAAATATTTGGGCACCAACGATTTGTGAAAGTTGCGATTGCCATGTTTTTCATCAATATGTAATCAGAATTACAAATGGAAAACGCGACGGATTGTTAGCTCATTTGCAAGAAAAAGGAATTCCATGTGCGATTTATTATCCAATTCCGTTGCACAGTCAAAAAGCATATGCTGATTCGAGATATAAAGAAGAAGATTTTCCAGTAACCAATCAGTTGTGTAAAGAAGTAATTGCTTTGCCAATGCACACCGAATTGGATGATGAGCAGATTAAATTTATAACGGATACGATTTTAGAATATTTAAAATAAGAAAAAGAAACAAGAGAAAAGAAGCAAGAGTTATTATTGTCTTTTCTCTTGCTTCTTTTTTCTATTATCTCAAAAAAATGAAAATAGTAGTTACTGGAGGTTTAGGTTTTATAGGTTCTCACACAGTTGTTGAATTGCAAAATGAAGGTTTTGAAGTTATAGCAATTGACAATCTTTCGAACTCATCGGAAAGTGTTTTGGATGGGATTTTCAATATTACTGGGAAAAAACCAATTTTTGAAAAAATGGATTTACGTGATAAAGCGTCGGTTCAAAATTTCTTTAAAAAACACAATGATGTGGTTGGTGTGATTCATTTTGCTGCTTCAAAGGCAGTTGGTGAAAGTGTTGAAAATCCGTTGTTGTACTATGAAAATAATATAAACACATTGGTTTATCTTTTACAAGAATTAAAAGAATTGCCAAGTGCAAATTTCATTTTTAGTTCTTCGTGCACAGTTTACGGTCAAGCCGAAAAAATGCCGATTACCGAAAATGCATCTATTCAACCTGCGATTTCGCCATATGGAAATACAAAGCAAATAGGAGAAGAAATTATAACAGATGTTGCTAAAGTAACGAATATTAATTCGATTTTATTACGTTATTTTAATCCAATTGGAGCGCATGAAAGTGCCGAAATTGGTGAATTGCCAATTGGAGTTCCTCAAAACTTGGTTCCGTTTATTACACAAACTGGTTTAGGATTACGTCAAGAATTATCGGTTTATGGAAATGATTATCCAACGCCTGATGGAACTTGCATTCGCGATTATATTCATGTTGTAGATTTGGCGAAAGCCCACGTTATAGCATTGAAACGATTATTGGATAAAAAAAATCTTGAGAAAGTTGAGACTTTTAATCTTGGCACAGGAACCGGAAGTTCGGTTCTTGAGGTAATTACAGCATTTGAAAAAGTGTCTGGTCAAAAATTACCTTATAAAATTGTAGGAAGAAGAGAAGGTGATGTTATTGAAGCTTATGCAAATACTGATAAAGCAAGTGCCGTTTTAGGATGGAAAACACAATACAATCTAGAAGAAGCCGTTGATAGTGCTTGGAAATGGGAGAAGAAAGTAAGAATGTAATAGGCAGATTTTAAATATAAATCCTCACAAAACTAAAATTGTGAGGATTTCTTTTTTAATTACTTCTTCGCAGCTTCTTTCATATTTTCTGCGCCTTGTTCTAATTTCTCGGCGCCTTTTTCAAGAGCTTTGCCTGTTTTTGATTGAGCAGAATCAATTACAGTTTCAACTTTCTCTGAAATGGTATCCAGTTTTGCTTCTACTTCTGTTCCAACTGCTTCTGTTGCATCTTCTACTTTTTCTTTTGTTTTGTCTTGGCAAGATACCATTGCAACTGCCATAAATGCTAGTGCTAAAATTGATTTTTTCATTTTTTTTAATCTTTATAAATTAATAATTGTTTAAGAACATTTTTTGCAATACAAATTAAATGCCAAATTTTTAAGTCAAATAATTTTTAGTAAAAGATTTGGATCTGGACAATTTTCAGAGTAAAACTCTAAATCTTTTATGTTGCAAACTCCAGGATAATCGCCAACTTTATTTTCAATATCAATGATAATCTGAAAATGTAAATGCGGTGCATAGTCGCCGTTTATTGGTGGCGAACCAAGTGCTGCAATGACTTCACCTTTTTTGATTTTACTTCCAATTTGTTTATCTTTTAAACTATCCAAACTCAAATGTCCGTACAAAGTATAAAATTTTAGTTCTTCTAATTCGTGTTCCAAAATAATGGTCGGACCATAATCGCCAAGCGCTGTATTGTTTTGAAAACTATGAATGGTTCCATCCAACGCAGCTAAAACAGAAGTTCCAGCTTTTATCCATAAATCCAAACCAATGTGAATGTTGCGTTCGTCTGAATTTTCAGCGTTGAAAACCGTACTTCTTTTGTACAAATTTCTAATTTCTTGATAACCACCAAAAGCAACTTTTGCATTGTTTTTAGTGAGATATTCTTCAATATAATTTTCAAATGCTAGTGCATCTGTGATATTTAATTTGGATAATTCTACGTTGGATGCCGATAAATCTACAGCAACATAATCGGAATAATCGATGGAATAATCAATGACTTTTACGTCTTTTAAATTTTCTAAAAGTGCTTTTACTTTGTTCATTCTTATACTTTTATAATACCAACTCCGAATATAATTTTTCAAATGTTTCATCCAAATCGGAGCTGAAACCAGAATGTGGTCGAGACGTTTGAATGCTAGAACTTTTAACTGCCGTTAACCATCTGAAGCGTTCGGATATTTCAAATGTTGCAATTGGTCCAGAATTTTTATCACCTTTTCCAATTTTCACAAAAGATTCTAGATTTTCTGTTAGTTGTTCAATGTCAAATTCCTTACAAATGGATTTTATTTTATCAGAAAAAATATGATATTCAATACGTAAATATTTCTGACGTTTACAAAATAGTAATAATCCAATATTTATAAATTCTTCGCGCTCCACTTTTGGAACTACACGAAGAACAGCATACTCATATAAGTGTTTTTCGTGCATCTTGAGCTTGTTTTAAAAATAATTGTGAATTGGCTAATCGAATGGATAAAAACTGAAAATAAACCTCTTTAATTTCGTCTGGAGAAATGGCACCATCTTCCCATTGCAACCAATCATCCGGAATTTGATTTACAATTTCTTTTAGAATGGAATCATTTAATTTTGATGAGAATTCAGTATTTACTTCTTCCAATTTACTTGCTTTTGGTAACAAAACATGATCTTTTATTAAAGCAAAAGGCGAAACAGCATTAGCTTTCCAATTGTCCCAAGAATGATGAAAATAAAAAGCCGCACCGTGATCAATTAACCACAGTTCTTTCTTCCAAATTAGTAAGTTGGTGTTTCTGAAAGTTCTATCTACATTAGTAATAAAGGCATCGAGCCAAACAATTTTTGAAGCCAAAACTTCGTCGCAATCATTAGTTGCTGCATCATATGTTATGGCACCCGAAAGATAATGCAAACCCAAATTCAAACCCTGACTGAATTTCAATAAATCCTGAATTTCCTCATCGGCTTCGGTTCGTCCAAAAGCTTCATCTAGATTGGCGAAAACCAATTCTGGAACTGGCAAACCAAGAAATTTGGCAATTTGACCACCAAGAAATTCGGCAATCAAAGCTTTCACACCATGACCAGCACCACGAAATTTTAAAACATATTTAAAATCGTCATCGGCTTCTGCTAAAGCTGGAAGTGATCCGCCTTCGCGAAGTGGCGTTATGTATCGGGTTACGTTTACAGTTCGTAAATTTAAATTCATAAAACGGAAATTGTTGTAACAAAGATAGTATAAATTGATTTCTGTTAAGTTGTGGAAAAAAATATTAATGATAGCAATAAGTATTTAAAACATTGATGATTTTCATGTATAGATTAATAATTTTCATTAAAATATTGATAAATAGTATTAAAAAATTAATGGTATTTATTAATAAATAATTAAATACTATTTAAAAATTAATAAAACGTATATAAAAATTAATGATTTTTATCAATTTTTAAATGAAATTTATCAATTTTTGAACAAGTTTAAATTTAATGAAACAAAAAAACATCAGTACTAAAATAATAGTACTGATGTTTTACTGTAAAATAGTAAAGTAGAAATCCTATGCCGAATGCGTAGCTACTTCTTTATCAATTTTATTTACCAATCCAACCAATACTTTTCCTGGTCCAACTTCTGTAAATAATGTTGCTCCGTCTTTTATCATTTGTTGCACCGATTGCGTCCATTTTACTGGTGCTGTCAATTGGATTATTAAGTTTTTCTTAATCTCATCAGCATCAGAAACCGCGCTTGCAGTTACATTTTGATACACTGGGCAAATTGGAGTTGAAAAAGTGGTTGCTTCAATTGCTGCTGCCAATTCCTCTCTTGCTGGTTCCATCATAGGTGAGTGAAATGCGCCACCAACTGGTAACAACAACGCTCTTTTTGCGCCAGCTTCTTTCATAGCTTCGCAAGCTTTTTCTACTGCTTTAAATTCTCCAGAAATTACTAATTGTCCCGGACAGTTATAATTTGCAGCAACAACAATTCCGTCGATAGAAGCGCAAACTTCTTCAACTTTTTCATCGGCTAAGCCCAAAACTGCTGCCATTGTTGATGGTGTAATCTCGCAGGCTTTTTGCATTGCGATGGCTCTTTGTGAAACCAATTTTAATCCGTCTTCAAATGATAATGCACCATTTGCTACAAGTGCAGAAAATTCGCCTAAGGAATGTCCGGCAACCATTTCGGGTTTAAAATTTTCCAATGTTTTAGCCAAAATAACCGAGTGTAAAAAAACCGCTGGTTGTGTAACTTTGGTTTCTTTTAATTCTTCGGCTGTGCCTTCAAACATGATGTCGGTGATTCTAAAACCCAAAATTTCATTGGCTTTTTCGAATAATTCTTTTGCTACTGCTGAAGTTTCGTATAAGTCTTTTCCCATGCCCGAGAATTGTGCGCCTTGTCCAGGAAATATGTATGCTTTCATTTTTTCTATTTTAAAAGTTGATGGATTAAAACTGATGCAAAAATAGTATTTTTTTTAGGAGCGCAATCGTTTAGGCATTTTTTGGTTTCCATTTTCCCGCTTTCCATTCCAATCTTTTCTTTTTTTTTCTTAAAAAAAGAAAAGGATTTCCATTGCAATCGAGGCTATTTGGCACTCTTTATTGATGCTATTTCAAAGTTTCAAAACATAAACTGTTTAAAAAAAATTCATATTGTAACTTTATTTTAACATTTACGTCTAATAAGAGAACAAAAATCAACCCAGTCATGAAAAAAATTAAAGCTATTCTACTACTAGTTATTGTTGCTTTTTTACTGTTTTATCTTAATCTTCCTGTATTGAATTACGGATTTATTGCTTTGCCAATTATTCTTTTAGTAATTACAGTAATTGGAGTTTTTATTTTCACACGATTTAAAGTGGTGAATGAAAAGAAAATTCAATTGGTTGAAAAACCAAGCAAAATCTTTTTTGTACTAATTGGTTTGCTTTTGTTTTATATGATTGTGTTTCCGTTATTCACTAGTCTTCCAATGTTTCGAAGTCAAGCTTATAAAAATTTGATAGGAAAAGTAGCTGATGGAACAAAGATTTCCAATCATATTGCTCCGATTTCTATTGATGAAATTCGTGTGGTTGATGAAAATTTAGCGTATTTGCTTGGTGAAAAAATATTGGGTTCGCAACCAGCTTTGGGAAGTCAGGTGGAGTTAGGCCATTTTTGTATTCAAAAAGTAGGTGAAGATTTATATTGGGTTGCACCACTTTTGCATTCAGGTTTTTTCAAATGGATCAATAATCAAGAAGGAACTGCTGGTTATGTTATGGTTTCTGCAACCAACGAGCGCGATGTGAAATTGGTTCAGAATATTGCTGGAAAAAACATCAAAATTAAATACCAACCCGAAGCTTTTTTTGGAAGTCAAATAGAACGTCATTTATATTTTAATGGTTATGCCACTGTCGGATTGGCCGACTACACGTTTGAAATTGACGATAAAGGAAATCCGTTTTGGGTTGCAACAAAATATAACAAAAAAATTGGTTTTGCCGGAAATGATGCCATCGGAATTGTAGTTGTTGATGCTCAAACTGGAACTATGACCGATTACAAAATAGCAGAAGCTCCAAAATGGGTTGACAGAGTGCAACCTATTGATTTTATTGAAGATCAATTGAACGATTGGGGAAAATACGTTCATGGTTATTGGAATTTTTCGAATGCTGATAAATTACAAACTACAGAAGGATTGACCTTGATTTATGGTGAAAACAACAAATCGTATTGGTACACCGGATTGACTTCTGTAGGAAAAGAGGAATCAGCTGTTGGATTTGTTTTGGTGGATACTCGAACTAAAGAAACAACATTTTACAAACAAAGTGGCGCCACAGAATTTGCAGCGCAAGGTTCGGCAGAAGGAAAAGTTCAGGAAAAAGGATACAAATCGTCATTGCCAATTCCATATAACATTAACAATATTCCAACCTATGTAATGACATTAAAAGACGATGGAGGTTTGGTAAAAATGTATGCCATGGTTGCCATAAGTGATTATACCATAGTTGGCGTTGGAAACTCGATGCGTGAAGCGTTAACTTCGTTTAAAAGTGCGTACAACATGACTGGAAGCAAATTGAATTCGTCTAGCTTAACCAATAAAAAACAATTAAAAACGGTAGTAACTAGAATTACAAACGATGTGAAAAACGGAAATAGTTTTTACTATTTTACAACAAAAGATTATCCAAATATTTTTGTAGGTTCATCGCAAATATCCAATCAATTGCCGGTGACTATTGTTGGTGATAGTATTAAAGTTTCGTTTGATGTTGATAATGAAGAAGTAATTGATGTTTCTACATTTGAAAATACTACGATGAAGAAAAAGTAGTATTAAAAATAATAGTAAAACAAAAACCCTGAACTTCATTACGAAATTCAGGGCTTTTTCATCTAATCAAAAAAGTATTTATTGTTGTAAAAATTGTAATTCGATGTTTAATTTCACTTCTTCGCTTACTAAAACACCACCTGTTTCAAGAGCAGAATTCCAGGTTAAACCAAAATCAGTACGGTTTATTTTTCCAGTAGCATTCAATCCTACTTTGGTGTTTCCCCATGGATCTTTTAATAATCCGCTTACTTCTGTATCTAGTTTTACGGTTTTTGTAATTCCGTTAAGTGATAATTCTCCTGCTAATTCGTAATCGTCACCTTTTTTTACTAATGATGATGAAACGAAAGTTAGTTTTGGATTTTTTTCGGCATCAAAAAAGTCAGCACTTTTTAAGTGATTATCTCTATCTGAATTACCAGTGTTTATTGAATCGATATTGGCTGAAAATTCAATTGAAGCAGTTGAAAAATCGAAGTCTTCGGTTGTAATTGTTGCATCATAAGTATCAAATTGACCTGATACATTGGTAAACATCATGTGTTTTACTTTGAAACCTACTTCTGAGTGTGTTGGATCGATTGTCCATTTAGTTGTTGCCATAATTTTATTTTTTTAATTTTATTTTTTTAATTTGATGGTACAAAGTTACAACCGTTGTAAAGATGCATTACTTAACCTAGATTAAGAAATGGTTGTTGTTATGCTAAAGTTTAGCCCAGATAGTAGCGAAAAGCTTTTTACAAAGAAGTGCCAATTTTTCTTGACATAAAAGAGCGCCCATAGAAGCTCCTTTTATGGCTTAGAAAAATGGTGCTTCTTTGTAAAAACTTGCAGCGTATAGCTGGATTAGCTTCTAATGATAATTGTACAAATAAAAAAAGTGATACTTTTTACAATATCACTTTTAAGTATGTTTGGATGAATTTAGTATTCGATGGAATCTACAATTTTAAGTAAATCCTTTTTCAAATCTTCGTTGGTTATTCCTTTTTCGGCATCGAAATTGTCGTTGAAGCTTGGCAAAGAAAAGCTACCTTTTACTATTGCACCTTGAAACGGAAAGCGTTTGTTGGCGATTTCTAAAACCGAACTTCCGCCGCGAGCGCCAGGAGAAGTTGCTAGTAAAAGCACTGGTTTTTCTTGAAAAGTTTTTCTGTTGATGCGCGACATCCAGTCGAAAATGTTCTTAAAAGCTGATGAATAGGCGCCATTATGTTCGGCAAAGGAGATGACAATTAAATCGGATTCACCAATTTTTTCATAGAAATCGTGTGCCAATTGCGGAATTCCATCTTCTTTTTCTTTGTCCATAGAATAGATTGGCATTTCGAAATCGTTGAGGTCTAAAAGTTCAACTTTAGCATTTTTAAATAAATTGGCCGCGTATGTTGCAAGTTGTTTGTTGATGGATTTTTTGCTTGATGAAGCTCCGAAAGTGAGTATTTTTTTTGTCATATTATTTGTGTAACCAGTTTTTCATAATTTTTCCCAGTAAAGGTAATAATATAAATACCATTAACGGAACTAAAATTCCTGTCATGATTAATGTTCGAATTGCTAATGGTAGGTTTTGAATGCTATCTCCAAGTAGGAACGAAGCCAAGGTGATTGCAGGATATATTGCGATCCAAACCATTATGGCAAATTTCCATTTAGGCGGTTGTTTCATTGTTTAAATAGTAAGTAAGTGCGCCCGAAGGACATTTTTTTACGGTTTCAATTATTTTATCAGTCGTAGAATTTTCGGGCGTAATCCAGGGTTTTTCTTTTGGTTTAAAAACATCGGGATTGTTTTTCACGCATTGTGCGGCATGAATACACAAGTTATTTTTCCAGACAATTGTTACTTCGCCATTGCTGTATTCTTTGGTTAAATCGTTAGCGTCCATAGTTATAGTTGGGTATTTATGGTTATTTTATTTTTTAAAATTTTAGAAACCGGACATTTTTCGGCAATTAAGAGCAATCGTTCTTTTTGTTCGTCAGAGATTTCTGTTGAAAAAGAAAGGCTTCTTGAAATGGTTGTTTCTAGTTCTGGCGAATTTTCCTGAGACATATTTAGTACAATATTTATTTCAGGAATATCCCAACCCTTTCTGTCAATATACATTCGTAAAGTGGATAAAGTACAGCCAGCTAATGAAGCCAAAAGTGTTGTGTATGGATCTGGACCAAGGTCTTTTCCTTCGATACTTTCGGGTTCGTCCATCAGGAATTCACCATTGCGCCATGAAATTTTGCACAAATATTTTTGTGTTCCAATGCTTCCTGTGATGTCGTTTTCTAATAAGTTTGCCATAATTATAATACGTCTCTAAATTCTGGAGTTTTATCGAAAACACTTTTGGCAAATGGACAAAGCGGAATTATTTTGATGCCTTTATCGCGAGCATATTCAACCGCTTTTACTACCATTTTTTTACCAAAACCTTTTCCTTCGTTTCCCGGATTTACTTCGGTATGATCAATAATGATTTTGTCTTCGCCAGCAAAAACAAAGGTCATCATTGCTTCGTGTTTTCCATCAACATCAATGTAAAAAACACCGTTTTTATCATTGATTTTTAATTGTACATCGTTCATGGTTTTATTTTTTTACTGCAAATTCGCAAAATAGGTAATTCGAAAATTTGCGGTTATTATTATTTTATATCTAATATCTAGTTATTGTTCCATTGGAATTTCCATCAATAAAAACTTAGCGTCTGTTGAAGCTTTTATTTCTAATGTTTCAAAGTCTGTAATTCCCAATCCATCGCGAGTTTCTAGTTCTTGTCCGTCAACAGTTATTGTTCCTGAGATTACAAAAACGTACATTCCGTTTCCAGCTTTTTTAATTTGATACGTTTTAGAGAAATCTTTGTCAAAATCAGCTAAATGAAACCAAGCATCTTGATGAATCCAAACTCCTTCATCGTCGGCATTTGGAGAAAGAATTTGAGCAAAATTATTTTTTTGTTTGGTTACATCTAAAGTAATTTGTTGGTATCTCGGTTCTACATTTCGAACTTTAGGAAACAACCAAATTTGAAATAATTTTGTTCGTTGATCAGCATTTGGATTGAACTCGCTGTGTTGCACTCCAGTTCCTGCACTCATTACTTGAACATCACCAGTTTTTATGGTTTCAGTATTCCCCATACTGTCTTTATGTGCCAAATCGCCTTCTAACGGAATGGTAATAATTTCCATATTATCGTGTGGATGCGTTCCAAAGCCCATTCCAGCAGCAACTGTATCGTCGTTTAAAACACGTAAGGTTCCAAATTGAACTCTTTCTGGATTGTACCAACTTGCGAAACTAAAACTATGGTATGCGTTTAACCAACCATGATCGGCGTGTCCTCTTGTATTTGCTTTGTGTAAAACTGTATTTTTCATCGTGATATAAATTTAGTAATTATTATGATACAAATTTACATTCGATAGCCTCAAAAGTCACTTAATGTAGGTTAAGAAATTATTTTCGAAGCATTTTGCTTTTCATTTTACTAAAAAACTCAGGCGTAACACCAATGAATGAGGCGATTTGTTTTTGAGGAACTTTCTGCACCAAAGTTGGGTGTTTTTTGCAAAATTTTTCAAATCGTTCTTCTGCAGTCAAACTTAAATTATCCATTAATCGTTCTTGATTGGCAATTAAGGAATTTTCGATTAATATCCTGAAAAAGCGCTCCAACTTTGGAATTTCTAGATACAATTGCTCTTGGTTTTCTTTACTTAAAACTTCAACTTCAGAGTCTTCTAAAACTTCAATAAAAAGATTACCACGTTTTTGCGAAAGCAAACTATACATGTCTCCAATCCACCAACCTTCGCATGCAAAACTCAAAACGTGTTCTACAATGTTGTCATTAATATTGAAACTTCTTAGTAGTCCCGAATTTACAAAATAGCCTTCTTTACAAATCTCGCCCGAACTTAAAAGTATTGTTTTGGCTTTAAAATATTTGGTTTCTATTTTAGACAAAAATAAAGTTTCTTCTTCTGGAGTTAAAGAAATGATTTTGGAGATGTTTTGGATAATTGGTTTCATTACATCAAAAATACAATTTTAATTTTACAGAAATACTATCTTTGGTTTATTGATTAAATCGATTATGAAAACCGAAAAAGAAAAAATGTTAGACGGAGAAATATACTTCGCCAACGATAAAGTTTTAGTTTCCGAAAGAACTTTTGCAAAGAAATTATTACATAAATTAAATGTAACCGAATATTTAATGAATGGAAATGCAAGAAACATTTTACGTCAGCTGATGCCAAATGCACACAAAAGACTTTACATTGAGCCACCATTTCATTGTGATTATGGTTACAATATTCATTCTGGTGAAAATGTCTATTTTAATGTAAATTGTGTGGTTTTAGATACTATGAAAGTTGAAATTGGAGATAATGTTTTCTTTGGCCCAGGTGTTCAAATTTATACAGCAACACATCCGATTGATGCGATTGAAAGACGAACAGTTGAATTTTCTAAACCAGTTTCTATAGGAAATGATTGTTGGATAGGAGGAAACTCAGTAATTCTTCCTGGTGTAAAAATTGGAAATGGAGTAACAATTGGAGCAGGTTCTATTGTTACAAAAGATATTCCAGATAATTCACTTGCAGTTGGAAATCCTGCTAAAGTGATTCGGAAGTTGAATCAATAAAAAAGCGGAAAATTAATTCCGCTTTACTATTATTTTTTTTGTTCTTGTGGTAATAACTTAAATGAAGTTGCCACATATTTATCATTGACAATTTCTCCCGAAACTTCTGCTTTTCTTATAGCAGAACAAAATCCGTCCGCAGCATGTGCATCGCCATGATCGTCTAGTTTTGTTCCTTCAACGAAATAGCTTTTTCCGTCCATTCTAACGGCTAAATCACAGCCACTTTTAGATTTCATTCCAAACTGGCATTGTCCGCATGAAGCTTCTACAATTTTTGTTTTTGGAGTTTCTTTTTTGTCTTGTGCAAATCCTAAACTAAAAGTTAGGATGAATAATAAGGTTACAATTGATTTCATATATATCTATTTTAATAGTTTATAGTTATTAATTTCGCCGCGCTTTTTGCTTTCTCAACCACTTCTTCAATTGGTGTTTCCAATGTGTCATTTACTAAAGAAACGCCCATTCTTCGGTAAGGTCTTGAAGTTGGTTTTCCAAAGATACGAAAATCTGTTTTTGGTAAAGCCGTAATTTTTTCTAATCCAGAAAAAGTAGGATTTGTAGAATTCTTTGAAGCTAAAATTACTGCACTAGCTCCATTTTTTTCTAAGGTAATTTCGAAAATTGGAAGACTTAAAATCGCACGAAGATGCAATTCAAACTCGTTGAAGTTCTGTGTTCCAGCAAGTGTAACCATTCCAGTATCGTGTGGTCTTGGTGACAATTCTGAAAAATAAACACCATCATCAGCTAAGAAAAATTCTACACCAAAAAGTCCTGCGCCACCAAGAGCTTCAGTAACTTTTTCTGCCATATCTTGAGCTTCAAACAAATCTTTGTCAGAAATTCTCGCTGGTTGCCAGCTTTCTTGATAATCACCACGTTCTTGTCGGTGACCAATTGGTGCACAGAAAAGTGTAGGATTGTTGTTTTGAGTTACTGTTAATAAAGTAATTTCTGAATTGAATTTGACAAAGGCTTCTACAATAACTTCTACCACATCACCACGCGAACCTTCGACTGCGTAATTCCAAGCTTTTTCGATATCTTCTTGAGATTTTATAGTAGATTGTCCTTTTCCAGACGAACTCATTAATGGTTTTACTACACACGGAATTCCAACTTCTTCAACCGCTTTTTGTAATTCTGATGCTGAGGTTGCATATCTGTAATTGGCCGTTTTTAGTCCGAGTTCTTTGGCAGCCAAATCGCGGATTGCTTTTCTGTTCATGGTAAAATTTGCCGCTTTCGCTGATGGAACAACGGTAATTCCTTGTTTTTCGTAGTCATAAAAACGTTCGGTTCTTATGGCTTCAATTTCTGGAACAATGAAATCGGGTTGGTGTTTTGCTATAATTCTATCTAATTCTGAACCATCAAGCATGTTGATTACTTCAAAATCATGTGCGACTTGCATTGCTGGAGCATTTTCGTAATTGTCAACTGCGATTATCGTTTGACCGATTCGTTGGGCTGCGATTACAAATTCTTTACCTAATTCTCCTGATCCTAATAATAGTATTTTTGCCATTTTTAAATCTGATGTTGTATTTTATTCTATGGTTGCGTTAGGGATTGCAGTGGAAATCCTTTATTTTTTTCCTTTAAAAAAATAAAGATTGCAACGGAAAGCCCGACCTGAAAGGTAACGCCCAAATAAAAATTGTAATTAAAAAAGCCCCAATTTTACTTGAGGCAATTGTGATTTATGCTAAAACTTCTTTGATTCTTTTCATTGCTTCGGTCAATAATTCTTCGCTGGTTGCGTAAGAAAAACGGATGCAATTTGGGTTTCCAAAAGCGTCACCAGTTACTGTTGCAACGTTGGCTTCTGAAAGTAAATACATAGAGAAATCGTCGGCATTGTTGATTAAAGTGCCGCGTAATGTTTTTCGGAAGAATGATGAAACGTCTGGAAAAACATAAAATGCACCTTCTGGAACATTGATTTTTAATCCCGGAATTTCTTTGATTAATCCAACGACTAAATCGCGACGACTTTTGAATGCTGCAACCATTTCGTTAAGTACGCTTGGATCGGCATCAACTGCTGTAATTGTTGCTCTTTGTGCGATAGAATTTGCTCCAGATGTTACTTGACCTTGCATTTTTGTACAGGCTTTGGCGATGAATTCTGGTGCGCCAATGTAACCAATTCTCCAACCAGTCATGGCGAAAGCTTTGGCAACTCCGTTAACGGTAATCGTTCTTTCAAACATTCCTGGAATGGAAGCAATGCTACAAAATGTACCTGAGAAATTGATATGTTCGTAGATTTCGTCGGCTACGATATAGATGTTTGGATATTTTTTTAATACTTCGGCAATGGCTGTAAATTCTTCACGAGAATAAACAGAACCACTCGGATTACAAGGCGAACTGTACCAAATCATTTTAGTTTTTGGCGTGATTGCAGCCTCTAATTGTTGTGGTGTGATTTTGAAATCATTTTCGATTGATGTTGGAACTTCTACTGGAATTCCGCCCGACATTTTTACGATTTCTGAGTAAGAAACCCAGTATGGCGCTGGAAGAATTACTTCGTCTCCATCATTTAACATTACTTGAGCAACGTTGTATAAGGATTGTTTCGCACCAGTAGAAACTACTACGTTTGCTGGTTTATAATCTAAATTGTTGTCTCTTTTGAATTTTCTGCAAATGGCTTCTTTCAAATCCATGTATCCATCAACTGGAGAATAAGTTGAGTAGTTTTCGTCGATGGCTTTTTTTGCTGCTTCTTTGATAAAATCGGGTGTGTTAAAATCGGGTTCACCCAAACTTAAACTGATAATATCTTTTCCTTGTGCTTTTAATTCTCTTGCCAAAGCAGCCATAGCAAGTGTTTGAGAAGTTGATAAATTGTTAATTCTATCCGATAATGAATTTTCCATAGTTGTGTTGTGTGCTGTAAATTGTTGTAAATAAAAAAGACGTACAAAAATACGTCTTTAGAATTAATTTTTTATGCTGAAAGCAAAGGTTTTTGTCCTAAATCTTTCAGATGTTTGAAATGTGCAATAACGGCACTTCTCATAGTTTTGAATTCGTGGTAAGGTAAGTTACATTCTTTGGCAGTTTCTTTTACAATTTCTGCAATCTTACCGTAGTGAACGTGACTGATATTTGGAAACAAATGGTGTTCTACTTGATGATTTAATCCGCCAGTGAACCAGTTTACAATTTTATTTTTTGGAGCAAAATTCGCCGTTGTGTACAATTGGTGAATTGCCCACGTGTTTTCCATTTCGCCATCTGCATTTGGAACAGGATTGGTAGTTTCATCAACGACATGTGCTAATTGGAATACGATACTTAAAATCAAACCAGCAGTATAATGCATCACAAAAAATCCGATTAAAACTTGCCACCATACAATTCCTAAAATCATTGGGATTGCTAACCAAATGGAGAAATAAATTACTTTAGTGATGATTAAAGTTGTCCATAAAATTTTAGGACTTTTCGCTTCACCGTAAGATAATTTTCTTCCTAAATATGCTTTCATCTGTTTGAAATCGGTAGTAATTGCCCAATTGAAGGTTAGTAATCCGTATAAGAAAACTGAATAATAATGTTGGAATTTGTGGAATCTGTGCCATTCTGCTTCTTGTGTAAAACGAATTACACGACCTGCATCTAAATCTTCGTCATGTCCGTGGATATTGGTATATGTATGATGTAAAACGTTGTGTTGCACTTGCCAGTTATAAACGTTTCCTGCTAAAATATAGATGCTACCACCCATAAATTTGTTAATCCAGGATTTGTTAGAGTACGAACCGTGATTTCCGTCGTGCATAACGTTCATTCCGATTCCTGCCATTCCGATTCCGGTTACAATTGACAGCAATAAAAATACCCAAAAAGGCATATTGGTAAGCGTGATTATTAAAAAGTAAGGCGCAAGAAAAACGGTGAATAGGATGACAGTTTTTAAGTGTAGTTTCCAGTTTCCAGTTTTTTCAATTTTATTCTCTTTGAAGTAAGCATTAACTCGAGAATTTAATGTTCTAAAGAACTTCAAACTGTCTTGTTTAGAGAATGTTGGCATTGTTGTATTCATAAAAAGATATAATTTTTACAAATATAAAAATTAATAGGATTGCACAAGTGTTAATTATTTAAAAAATAACATTTTCAAATTGTTTACTTTTGTAAAAAAAATAAAATCATGGAAGAAATTCTAAAGCAATTTCCAAATCTAACCGATATACAGAAGCAGCAATTTGAAAAACTAAACGAATTGTACCACGATTGGAATGCCAAAATCAATGTAATTTCTAGAAAAGATATTGATGAATTGTACACTAAACACGTTTTACATTCATTAGCGATTGCGAAGATTCAGCCGTTTGAACCTGGAACTTATGTTTTGGATGTTGGAACAGGTGGAGGTTTTCCTGGAATTCCATTGGCAATTTTATTTCCAGAAACTCGATTTTATTTGATTGATGTAATCTTGAAAAAGATAAACGTAGTTAAAGCTGTTGCGGAAGGTTTAGAATTGAAAAATGTAAAAGCAGAACAAATTAGAGCCGAAAATGTAAAAGGCGATTACGATTTTATTGTAAGTCGTGCGGTTACCAATATGCCCGATTTTGTATCTTGGATAAAAGATAAAATTAAGAAAACCAATAAACACGAACTTAAAAACGGAATTTTATACTTAAAAGGTGGTGATTTAACCGAAGAATTAAAAGATTTTCCAAAAGCAACCGAATATAATATTTCAGAGTTTTTTAAAGATGAATTCTTTGAAACTAAAAAAGTAGTGCATTTGCCTTTGAAGTTTAAAGCTTAAAATATAAAAACAAAAAAGTCCAAACTATTAATTTGGACTTTTTTTTGCTTCTTACTTAAAATTTATTCTCCTAAAAACGGATATCTATAATCTTCCGGAGTTACAAAAGTTTCTTTGATGGTTCTTGGTGAAACCCAACGCAATAAATTTTGCATTGAACCAGCTTTGTCGTTAGTTCCAGAAGCTCTTGCACCTCCAAATGGTTGCATTCCTACAACAGCACCAGTTGGTTTGTCGTTGATGTAGAAATTTCCTGCCGCATTTTGTAAAGCTTCAGTAGCTTCAACTGTTGCATAGCGATCTTGACTGAAAATGGCTCCAGTTAAAGCATATTCAGAAGTTCCGTCAATTAATGCTAAAGTTTCATGCCATTTTGCGTCTTCATATACATAAATCGTCATTACTGGACCAAAAAGTTCAGTTTCCATTGTCGAGTATTTCGGATTTGTTGTTACGATAATAGTCGGTTCAATAAAATATCCTTTCGATTTATCATAATTTCCTCCAACGATGATTTCTGCATCAGCATCATTTTTCGCCTGATCGATATATTTTGCTAATTTGTCAAATGAACCTTCGTGAATTACTGCTGTAATGAAATTACCAAAATCTTCTGGCGATCCCATTTTCATAGATTTTACATCAGTAATTAATTGTTCTTTCACGGCTGGCCATAAACTTTGCGGAATGTATCCACGAGATGCTGCCGAACATTTTTGTCCTTGAAATTCGAATGCACCACGAGTAATTCCAGTAACTACTTGTTTTACATTAGCTGATGGATGAGCTAAAACGAAATCTTTTCCGCCTGTTTCTCCAACAATTTTTGGGTAAGTTTTGTATGTGTGAATGTTGTTTCCGATTTTTTTCCAAATTTCTTTGAAAACAAAAGTAGAACCTGTGTAGTGAACTCCAGCAAAATCTGGATGAGCCAAAATCGTATCGGTAATCATTACTGGATCACCAAAAACAACGTTGATAACGCCATCTGGAACTCCGGCTTCTTTAAAAATATCAATAATAATTTTTGCAGAAAAAACTTGACTATCACTTGGTTTCCAAACTACAGTATTTCCCATTAAAGCCGCACTCGCAGGAAGATTAGCAGCAATGGCAGTAAAGTTAAATGGTGTAATTGCGTATATAAATCCTTCTAATGGACGGTATTCTACTTTATTCCAAACATCTGAATTCGATGCTGGTTGATCTTGGTAAATTTGCGTCATGAATTCTACGTTGTAACGTAAAAAGTCAATTAACTCACAAGAAGCATCAATTTCGGCTTGGAAAATAGTTTTAGATTGTGCAATCATGGTTGCAGCGTTGATTCTTGCTCTGTATGGTCCAGCAATTAATTCGGCTGCTTTTAAAAAGATGGCTGCTCTGTGTTCCCACGGCATTTGTGACCATTTTTTTCTTGCTTCTAATGCTGATGCGATTGCTTTTTCAACATGTGCTTTTTCGGCAAGATGATAGGTTCCAACGATGTGCTTGTGATCGTGTGGCGCCGACATTGTTTTGGTATTTCCAGTTTTAATTTGTTCAGAACCGATGTACATTGGAACGTCAATTGTTTCGTCCCACATTTTTTTATAGGCCGCTAAAACTGCTGCTTTTTCTGGCGAATTTGGAGCATACGATTTTACCGGTTCGTTGACCGCTTTGGGTACGTTAAAGAAACCTTTTGGCATAATATGTTGTATTTGAATGTTAGAGTTTTAAATAATTGAAATTATAGTCATTACGAATTATTTAATAGAATACAAAAGTACAAAGGTTTTTTTAAATTTTTGATAACAAGAGTTACAAAATTTTCCCAAATCACTTATGATTATGATTGGTTTAGCCCTGATAGTAATGGAAAGCTTTGTGAAGGAAAAAACTATTTTTTCTTGACAAAAAACTGCGACCAAAGAAGCATGTTTTTTGGCTTAGAAAAAAAGTTTTTTACAAGCAAACTTGCAATGGATAGCAGGAAATAGCTTCTAAAAAATAACTATTAATTTAAAGCATAAGGTGCGCTCAAGCGAAATGTGGGCACAATTACTTTAAAGTTTTTAGTAGTAGTAAAATTAATCATGTTGAAAAATCCGCGCATAGCTCCGTGAGGAGATGAAAGAAGGCAACCCGAACTGTAAGTATGTGATTCTCCTGGTTTTAAAACTGGTTTTTTTCCAATTACACCTTCGCCATCAACTACTTCTATGTCGTTTAGTGAATCAAAAATTTCCCAGTGACGTGATGTTAATTGTACCGAATCTTTGCTGTGATTTTCAATAGTTATCTCGTAGGAAAAGGCAAAATGTATCTTGTAGTTTTTGAAGTAAGTGCCTTCAAAACTAGTATTTACAGATATTTTTATGCCTCTTGTGATTTGAGAAACCATAGTGAAACTTTTTGTAAAGTTACAAAAAATACTAAATAAACAAATGTGATTTTATTGTTAAAGATTTTTTAATTGATTATGTCTACGGAAGTTGCGATTCCTTTTCCGATAACACGATCGTATCTTTGGTTATTTTCACGGTAATAAATGATGGCGCTGTAGTTGTTTTCTGTTTGATAAAAATTACCATCGATTTCATTTTCTTCGTCTAATTCTCCTTTACTGTCGGCAATTACATATTTGTAGTTGGTGAATCCTTGTTTGATCATTATAGCTTTTTCGTAGACTTTTTTCTTTGGGTTGTATTCCATTTTGTTTTCGTCTATGAGCGCATAATTATTGAACATTCCAGAGATGTAAATACTTTTATTAGCGAAAAAAGCCGGTGCGGAAAGTGAGAAATAAACCCAAGCATAATCGGCTTCTATTTCGGGATTTTCTTTATTTAAAGAATTTACCAAGAAATTTCCATTGATGTCTGGCCAAAAAGTATATGGATTTTTGGCTCGAGATGCATTAGTATAAAGATAGGAATTGTATAATCCGCCAGTTGAATTTACATATTCAATGCTGTTGTTTGCACCTAGAATATTTTTGTTTTCGAAGAATAAATATTCGTTTCCAGCCCAAAACTGTGTTTCTTTATCGTATTTGTAAATTAAGTCGTTACCAATTGTGAACATCGGTTTTATGTTGGTAATAGCATTGTCAAATCGGCCGTTTTGCATCAACAACACTTTCACATTTTGAAGCGGACTTTGGAAATTAATTACAGTTGATTTCACTGAGAATTCGATGTTGTGTTTTTGTTCTACATCACGAACATCACGTGCGCGTTTTACTTGCATTGGAACGGAAACTAGGTCTTCATAAAGAATTATTTTGCGAGAAAAAACAACATCTCTGTTTTCATCTAAAATAGAAATTATGTAGTTTCCGCTTACTTTTAACTGAGTGAATCTATTTGGGAAACTTATTCTGTAATGCGAATATATTTGCAAGGCATTAACCGAATTTGTGTAATCTATAATTCGTTGGTCATCGAAACCTCCAAGATACTCATTTCTTGATAATTGTGATTTTTTCCAGTTGTAATCACAATGCGTAATGGCGTAGTAATAATTGTCTTCTGTTCCATGTAAATCATCAAATTGAAGTTGAAATGTATCACCAAATCTAAAAATAGGAATGGTGTTTTGTCCGCCTTGAACAAAGGAGATTGTTTTAATATGGTATGGTGGATTAATTTCTTTTTCTTGGGAGAAAATAATTGATGTAACTAAAAAAGAAAAAAAGAGAAATAATTTATGTTGCATTGGAGTCGTAAATTATAAGAATTGTAAATATAACAATTATTATTATCTAATATTGTGCCGAGCAGTAATTTCTAATTTATGATTTTGTAAATTTTTGTTAAATGTTTTATAATAAATGAGTTGGTTTTGAGTTATGTAATACATTTAGTACAAATAAATTTATACACCATGAAAAAAATTAAAAAAGCAGTGCTCTTTTTAATGGTATTTCCATTATCATTAGTTGCACAGGATTTTAAAGGAGATGAAAAAATCCCTTTTGATTCTAATGTAAAAACCGGTAAACTTAAAAACGGCTTAACGTATTACATTAGAAAGAATTCGAAACCCGAAAAGAAAGTAGATTTGCGATTGGTTATCAACGCAGGATCTATTCTTGAAACCGATGAGCAAAGAGGTTTGGCTCACTTTATGGAACATATGTGTTTTAATGGCACAAAACGTTTTCCTAAAAACGAATTGGTAGATTATTTGCAAAGTATTGGAGTAAAATTTGGGCAACACTTAAATGCTTACACAAGTTTTGATGAAACGGTTTACTTTTTACCAATTCCATCTGATAGTCCTGAAAAGTTAGAAAAAGGATTTCAAATTATTGAAGATTGGGCTTTTAATGCCAATTTAACTCCTGAGGAAATTGATAAAGAACGCGGTGTTGTTCTTGAAGAATACAGATTAGGTCTTGGTGCAGACAAACGAATGATGGATCGCTATTTGCCAAAAATGATGTACAACTCACAGTATGCAGAGCGACTTCCAATTGGAAAAAAAGAAATTTTAGAAAAGTTTACTTACGATAAATTAATCAGTTTTTATAAAGATTGGTATCGTCCCGATTTAATGTCGGTTATCGTAGTTGGCGATATTGATGTTGCCGAAATGGAGAAAAAAGTAATTGCTCATTTTGCAAATTATAAAAATCCTAAAAACGCTAAACCACGAAAAGTTTACGAAGTTCCAAATCACAAAGAAACATTCGTTAGTATAGAAACCGATAAAGAATCGTCTGACGCACAAGTGCAACTTCTTTACAATGATATGGAGAAACCAAAACCTACTGTAACAGTAAATGATTATAGAAATGACTTGGTTAAAGGATTGTTTACTACTATGTTAAATAACAGATTGCAAGAGTTAACCAATGCTCCAAATCCACCATTTGTTTACGGATATTCGTATCACGGTGGAACTTATGCTAGAACAAAAGAAGCATACCAATCATTTGCAATGATGTCTGAAGATAAACAATTGGATGCCTTAAAAGTTTTAGTAACTGAAAATAACAGAGCAAAGAAATTCGGATTTACACAGAGCGAATTAGATAGAGCGAAAGCTGAAACTATTTCAAATTACGAAAGATCATTTAAAGAAAAAGATAAAACCAATTCTGTGAATTTTGTATCAGAATACCAATCTTATTTTCTAGAAAGTGTTCCTGCTCCTGGAATTGAATGGGAATTTGACGCTGTAAAAAAGATGCTTCCTACAATTACTTTATCTGAAACTAATGGATTAATCAAAAATTTCATTAAAGATGAAAATAGATTCGTTTTGTTAACTGGTCCAGAAAAAGAAGGTTTGAAAAAAGTTACCGAAGCTGAAGTTTTAGCTGTTTTAAATGCAAATGATTCTGATATTACTGCTTACAAAGAAACAGCTCTTGCTTCAAGTTTGATTAGAAAAGAGATAAAAACTGGTTCGGTTGTAAAAAAAGAAACTAATGCTAAACTTGGAACTACAACTTTAGTTTTATCAAATGGAGCGAAAGTGACGTATAAAAAAACCGATTTTAAAAACGATGAGGTTTTAATGGAAGGTATAAGTTTTGGTGGTTCAAATTTATATAGTAATGAAGAAATTAAGAAAGTTCAGTTTGCCAATGGTGGTTTGACCGAAGCAGGTTTTTCTGGATTAAAGAAAAATGATATTGACAAATTTATGTCGGGTAAAATTGCTAATGTATCTCCTTACATCAGCGGTGTGACTGAAGGTTTAAGAGGAAGCACAACGCCAAAAGATTTGGAATATTTATTTCAAATGACACATGCTTATATGACCGATTTGAATTATGATAATGAGGCTTTTGAAAGTTACAAACAAAAACAATCGGCTTTTTTCAAGAATTTATCGTCGCAACCTAATGTGTATTTTCAGCAAGAGTTTTATGGTTATTTGATGAAAGAAAACCCAAGATTTATCGGAATTTTCCCTGACGAAAAAACATGGTCAACTACAGATTATAAATTGGCTTATGATAAATATAGAGAGCGTTTTGCAAATGCTGCAGATTTCGAATTTTTCTTCGTTGGAAATGTTGATGATAAACAAATTGAAGAATATTCTGCAAAATATATTGCGTCGTTGCCTTCCAATACAACTAAAGAAAAAGCAGTTGATTTAGGAATCAGAATGTTGAAAGGCGACTTGAAAAAAGTAGTTAATAAAGGTTCAGATCCTAAAAGTAATGTGACAATTATGTACTATGGTGACACAACTTATTCACCAAAAGAAGCAATGGCAATTCAAGCTTTGGGTGAAGTTTTGACTATAAAATTAATTGAAGAATTAAGAGAAAATGAAAGTGGCGTTTATGGAGTTTCTGCTAGAGGAAGCTTAAATAAAGTGCCAAACGGATCATATAATTTTAATATAGGTTTTCCATGCGGACCAGAAAATGCTGAGAAATTGACAGCTTCTGCTTTAAATGAATTACAAAAAATTATCGATAATGGTCCAGATGAAAAAGACGTAGCTAAATTTAAAGAAGGTGAAATTGCCGACTTTAAAAAAGACAGTAAAGAAAACAGATTTTGGTTGAGTAATTTTACAAAAGCCTACACGTTTTCATCGTCTGCTGAGGAAGTTCTATCAATGGAAGAAAGAATCAACAGTGTTACAGCTAAAGAAATTCAGGATGTAGCTAAAAAATATCTAACGAAAGATAAAGTTGTTGGGATTCTCATGCCAGAAACGAAACAATAGGTTTTATTTTAAAACTAAAAAAACCCTGTTAATGTAAAAGTTAACAGGGTTTTGTTTTTTATATCAGAATTATTTAAAACAAACTGGAATAATTTCTCCTTTTGCTAAACAATATTTTTCGACTAATTCTGGTGAAAGTTTAGATGTATAATCTTCTTCAATAACTCTAAAACCAATGCTTCTTAATTTGTCAAAATAATCTCTTCCGTAAACACGAACGTGATCGTATTGTCCGAAAATTTTGGCTCGTTCTTTTTGGTCAACAATGGTGTCGTCAGAGAAAGTTGTTGCACGAGATAAATCTTGTGGAATTTGAAAGATTCCCATTCCGCCTGGTTTTAAAACTCTGTACAATTCTTGCATCGCTTTAGTATCGTCTGGAATGTGTTCTAAAACGTGGTTGCAAAAAATAATATCGTATTGATTATCTTCAAATGGCAAATTGCAAATATCTGCTTTTACATCTGCCAAAGGTGAAAGTAAATCGGTTGTAGTATAATCGATATTTTCTTGCTTCTTGAAACGCTTGTAAAATTCTTGTTCTGGTGCAAAATGAAGAACCTTTTTCTTTTCTTTTGAAGTAAAAAAATCGGTTTCATTTTGTAAATACAGCCACAATAAACGATGTCTTTCTAATGATAATGTGCTCGGAGAAAGAACGTTATTTCTCTGATTTCCGTATCCATAAGGCAAAAACATTCTAAAGCTTTTTCCGTCAATAGGATCAGTAAAACGATTTCCTTTTAGCAAAAATGCCAAAACAGGCCGCACGACAATACTCATTCGAATCAATATCGGACGAGGAATAGTATTTAATATGAACTTGAATAGTTTCTTCATTTTTTGTTTCGCAAAGATTCACAAAGGAGACACAAAGTCTCACGAAGGAGTATTTATAAATCGTTTTATGTTGTTTCGTAAAATTTTAGAATTAAAGTTAAAAAGTAATCCTAATGGATACTTTCCAAGTTTTAAATACGTTAAAATTTGAGCGTAATGAACTGTTGTGAAATTTTCAACTGTCTTCAATTCTATAACCAATTTATCTTCAATTAAAAGATCGATTTTATAGCCGTGATTAAGTTCAATGTCTTTATATTTAATAGGTAAAAGTTTTTCTTTCTCAACTTTTAAACCTGCATTTGTAATCTCAAATAATAAACATTCTTGATATGCTGATTCTAATAGTCCTGGACCAAGAGTTCGATGAACTTCAATAGCAAGACCAATAACTTTATAGGCTATAGCTTCTAAATCAGAATCGATCTTATTTATATTTTCGTCTATCATTTTTTCGCGAATCTTTGTGTCGCTTTTGTGAATCTTAGTGAATTAAATAAAATTCATGTAAAATCTACAGTGTATAATGATTTCTAAACTCCTTTTCCTCATCACTCACAATTCCCAATGCATCATAAATGTATTTGAAAGTCGATAAAATTTCTGGTTTTCCGTCAATTAAGGCAACGTCATGCTCAAAATGAGCACTTGGTTTTCCATCGGCAGTTAGAATTGTCCAACCGTCTTTTAATTGTTTGATGTTTTTTGTTCCCATGTTAATCATTGGTTCAATCGCAACGACCATACCTTCAA
The DNA here is from genome assembly GCF_000757385.1 of Flavobacterium aquatile LMG 4008 = ATCC 11947. Taxonomy (GTDB): domain Bacteria; phylum Bacteroidota; class Bacteroidia; order Flavobacteriales; family Flavobacteriaceae; genus Flavobacterium; species Flavobacterium aquatile. The sequence continues at coordinate 64,615 of NZ_JRHH01000001.1, forward strand.
CAAACATTTTTCCACGACCGCGTTTTCCATAATTTGGCATTTCTGGATCTTCGTGCATTTTCTTTCCTAATCCGTGACCAACAAGCTCACGAACCACGCCATAACCATGATCTTCACAATATTTTTGAATAGCATTTCCAACGTCTTCCACACGGTTTCCAGCGCGAAATTCTCTAATTCCAACATACAAGCTTTCTTTAGTTACCTGAAGCAATTTTTTCACATCCGGAGCTACTTCGCCAATTTCAAAACTATACGCATGGTCACCATAAAATTCGTTTTTCAAAACACCACAATCTACCGAAATAACATCGCCTTCTTGCAATGGAGTAGTATTTGGAATTCCGTGAACTACTTGCGCATTCGGACTCATACACAACGAATTTGGGAAACCATACATTCCTAAAAATCCTGGAACTCCGCCATTGTCTCTTATATATTCTTCGGCTAATTTATCTAATTGTAAAGTAGTTACACCTGGCTTAATCACTTTTGCAATTTCGCCCAATGTTTTAGAAACCAACAACGCACTTTCGCGCATCAACTCAATTTCTTCTCTTGTTTTTGGAATAATCATTTTTCAAATTTTGTGATTGCAAAAGTAGTGAAAAGTGTTTAGTAATTATAATTCAAATTTTCTAATTTGGATTTTGTATATTGGAATTTGTTTATACATGAGTTTTATCATGTTTTTTCAAAATTTCCGATTTTAACTTTGCGTAAAATTTATTAGGTATGAGTAAATATGTAACAGCCCACGAAGCTGTAAAAGTCGTAAAATCTGGAGATAGAGTTTATCTTCAAGCCGCAGCTGCAGCACCAACAATATTAGCCAACGCATTAACAGAAAGAGCATCAGAATTAAGAAATGTAGAAATTTGCCATCTTCACACCGAAGGCGAAGCGCGTTATGCCAACCCAGAATTGAGAGAAAGTTTTCACGTGAATTCGTTTTTTATTGGAGCCAATGTGCGTCACACTTTAAGAGCAGGAAATGGCTCGTACACGCCAGTTTTTTTGAGTGAATTACCCCATTTATTTCGTAAAAATGTTTTGCCACTTGATGTTGCTTTCATCCACGTTTCACCACCAGACAGACACGGTTATTGTTCGCTTGGAGTTTCTGTAGAAGCTTCGGTTGCTGCAGTTGAGAACGCTAAAATTGTAATCGCGCAAGTCAATCCGCAGATGCCGAGAACTTTTGGTGACGGAATTCTTCACGTTTCCGAAATTGATTATTTAGTTGAGGTTGATGTTCCTATTTATGGACATGCGCCGGTTCCGTTTACCGATGATGAAGAGAAAATTGGTATGCATATTGCCTCTTTAATTGATAACAAAAGTACGCTTCAAATGGGAATTGGTTCGATACCAAATGCAGCTTTGAGCAAATTAAAAAACCATAAAGATTTAGGTTTGCATACAGAGATGTTTTCTGATGGCGTTATCGATTTAATAGAAAATGACGTTATCAATTGCAATTATAAAGGTACTTTACGAGGTCGAGCTTTGGCAACTTTTCTTATCGGTTCCAAACGATTATATGATTTTGTAAACGACAATCCGTTCATCGAAATGAAAGAATCTTCCATGGTAAATGACACGGCTCGAATTAGAAAAAACCCAAATATGATTGCTATAAATTCGGCTATCGAAGTAGATTTAACGGGTCAAGTTTGTGCCGATTCTATTGGTCCACAAATGTATTCTGGCGTTGGCGGACAAATGGATTTTATTCGTGGCGCATCATTAAGTCCGGGCGGAAAAGCCATTATTGCATTGCCGTCAACTACCAAAAATGGGGTTAGTAGAATTGTTCCTTTCTTGAAACAAGGCGCAGGAGTTGTTACCACAAGAGCGCACATTCACTACGTAATTACCGAAAACGGAATCGCCGATTTATACGGAAAAACACTAAAACAACGTGCCGCAGAGTTGATTCGAATTGCGCATCCAAATCACCAAGAAAGCATCGAACGAGAATACTACGAATTATTTAATAAAATGTAGGAGCGAATGGCTCGGGAATTCTTGGTTTCCATTTTCCTGCTTTTCGTTACAATAAAAAAATGCTTCCATACAATGGAAGCATTTTTTTATTTTCTCTACAATCAGGGCTAGATTGTAATTGTCTTTTGTAAAATCATCAGTCTGGATTAGCCATTATTTTAAACAATTCGGCATTCGAAATTAAATAACGATTTTCCAAACTCAACTCTGATAATTGGGAACTGACCAAGTTATTTTCTCTGGAATTAATTAAGAAAATAGAACTTTCACCAAAAGAAAATAATCGCTCTTCAGAACTCAACATCGTATTGTAATCTTTCACTAAATCGGATATTAATTTTCGTTGCCTTTCTAACGAATTGATTTCGGTTTGTTGTGTGGTGATTTTGTTTTTAAGTTGTACGCGTTCCAAATCTAAATCGTATTGTGTGTCTTGAATTTTGAATTTAGCCAATTGCAATCCACCGCGTTCTTTTCTTAAAAACAACGGAAAGCTAAAATTCACACCTACTTTATAATTATCAAAATTAGTGTCGTCCCAATAATTTGGTTCCGATAAATAACTGTAACCTACATCTATTTTTGGCAGTAAACTGTTGGCTTTTAATTGACGTTCTACTTCTAGAATTCCCAATTTACTTTGTAAAGAATTAATCTTTGGATGGTTTTCAATTGAAATTGTTTCTACCAAAAGTTCGTTCGTTTTTAAAGTTTCTTTTATTGTATTTTCAAGATTTTCTTCAGGAATTATGGTGTCTTGTAATTCTAACGGAACATTATTTTCTAACCATAAAAAGTTGGATAATTCTAGCTTGGATTTCATTAATTTCAACTGCGAATCTTCTAAATTTAGTTTTCGATTTCTTACAATAATTCCGGCTTCTACGCTGTCTATTGCAGGTTTGTCGCCGTTTATTATTAAACTTGAAACACCTTTGAAACGTATTTCTGCATTTTGCAGATATTCGGTATAAAGTTGTACTTCGCTGTAATTTCGTTTCCAATTGAAATAAGCAACTGATGCGTTGTACAAAACTTCAATGGCTTGTAATTTTCGTTCGGCTTGACTTAATTGAATTTGGATTTTGGCTTTTCGCAAATCAGCCATTCGTTGGTTTATCAATAATCCTTGACCTAATGGAACTGAAATTCCAAGTGAAGTCAATCCTTGATTAGGAAGTGTGTTTTGCGGATTTACATAAACGCCTTCGCTATTGTCAAAACCTGCTTTTACTTCAATTCCATACCAAGTTGGAATTTTGAAACTGCTGTTTAAAAGCGAATAATATTCGGTGTCTTTAAATTGTTTTTTGTCGAAATCTACTTCAATTTTTGGGTCAAATCCACCGCGCGCCATCATTAAATTAGCTTGTGCACTTGTAACTTCAAGATTGGCACTTTTTACCATTGGATGGTATTTTTTTACAAACCCTAAATACTCATTGTAGGTGAGTTCCTGAAGGTTTTTTTCTTGTGCTGAAACCCAAGTAGTGAATAGTAAAAATACTAGTGTTTTGAAATTCATATTTAGTAACCTTTAGCTTATTATCTAACCCTGATGGTAGGAAATGCCGTGCATGACGGACAGCAGGAACATGGATTGCAAAAATGCGCAAGCCATTCGTTCCCTAAAAAAAATTATTTTTTCTCTGTGTTTGTTTCATTAGTTGGTTTGTAATAGTTTGGCGGAAAGCCGTTCAGCGTTCTCCAAAGTTCGAACCAAATAGGCACATTGTCTAGCAAAGCCAATGTTTGCGCACCCGAACCAATACTGATTTGCTTTGGCCAAGCGTCTTCTTTTTCGTCTGGCGCGATTAATACTCGGAATTTTCCGTTGGGAGAAATGAAGTTTTCTATGGCTACAATTTTTCCACCGAAAGTACCGTAACTCATATTTGGCCAACCAGAAAAGACTATTGTAGGCCAACCGTCGAACCAAATTCTGACTTTTTCGCCTTTGTGAATTAAGGGCAAATCGGTTGGTGAAACGTAGGTTTCTACTGCGATATCGTATTTTGCTGGCATGATGCTTACAATTTGCGTTCCTTCTTTAATAGTTTCGCCAAGACCAGACTGAATGGCACGGTTGACGTAACCGTCTTGCGGCGCTTTTATGTAGTACATGCCATTTCGAATTTGATAATTTACATATTGATTTTGTAGTTTATTAACTTGAGCTTCGGTGTCGTACTGGCTGCTTAAAGCTGTAAATTGATCGCTTTTAGCTTTCGAACTTTTTTCGGCATATTCGGCACTGATTCGGTTAATTTCTACTTTGGCGTTTATTAATTCGTTTTTGCTGGCTAGAAGTTTGTTTTCTTGCGTGATGATTTTGGCTTCAACTTCTTGCAATTTCAATCTTTTTTCTTCGACATCGGTTAAAGGTTTTAAACCTTCTTTGTTAAGAGTTACCGAACGATTGAATTGTGTATTCGCTATTTTAATTTGAGTTTTTACGGCTTCCAAATCCATACTATCGCTTTGCACTTTTAAAACCGATTGTCGGATTTTGTTTTGTGCTTGTTGTAATTTGAGAACACGCTCGTTTTCGATAGCGTTAATTTGTGCCGAAAGAGAAGTTACTTTTCCGCCGTAGGATTCACCAGCCAATCGTTTTGCATCGACTTGACTTTTGGTGTTTTGAACTAAATTCGGGTCAAAATAATCTTCCTTTATTTCGGAAATAAACAAAATAGTATCACCTTTTTTTACAAAATCACCTTCTTGAACGTACCATTTTTCTATTCGACCAGCTATTGCCGATTGAATGGTTTGTGGTCGTTGATTGGGTTTTAAAGTCGTAACTGCGCCTGAACCAGAGATGTTTTGTGTCCAAGGAAGAAATAAAATTACAACTCCAATTAGGGATACATACAAAATAATTTTATTCAATATTTTGTAATGTGGTCGGTTGACCAAATTTTTAACTGTACTGTATTGCTCAATGTTTTCGGTAATTGGATTTTTCTTTGAAATATTTAGCATGGCAATTAAATTTTTGAATCAGCAATTATTTTTCCGTGTTGCATTTTAATTTTCCGACTGCATTTTTGTTTCCAATAGTCATTTCTTGAAGCTACAATTAGCGTCCATTTATTTTTAGGATCGGTTATAAAATCGATTATTTCTGTTGTTGCATCTTCATCCATTTTATCTAATGGATCTTCGTAAAAGAGAATTTTAGGTTTATTGATAATACTTCTTGCTAACAGAATTTTTTGTGCATTCGAAGATGATAATTGTCTTCCGTCAGGGAAAATTTTAGTATCTAATCCTTCTGGAAGTGATTTTATAAATGTTCCTAGTTTTACACTTTCAATTGCCCATTTTATGTCTTCGTGAGAAACTAAAGGGTTGTTGAATGTGATATTTTCTAGAATCGTTCCTTCAAAAGGCGTTTCACCTTGTAAAATGGTTCCAATTTGAGAGCGGTATTGTGCTAAGTCAATTTTTCGATACGTATCATCATTGATGAAAAACGAACCAAAAGTTGGTTGAATAAATCCTGATAGAATTCGCATTAGCGTTGATTTACCCGAACCATTATCGCCATCCAAGTGAATTTTTTCTGATGGATCAATTTTTATGTTTATTTTTTCCAATACATTATCTGCTGAATCTGGAAATTTAAAAGTCAGATTTTCTGTTTCGATAGTAATATTTGTAAAACAATAATCTTGATTTTTAGATTGCGGTTCTTCGATATTTAAATCAACAATTTGTCCAATTTTTTCTACTGATGTTAAAACATCATATAGGCTTTCTAAACCAATGATTATTTTTTCTACAGAGTTGATTACCAATAAAATGATGATTTCTGCTGCAACGAATTGACCGATATTCATCTTTTGATTTAGAACTAGATAACCACCAATTAATAGTAAACCTGCCGTAATTATTACTTTAAAAATAATTAGTTGGGTAAATTGCCTTTTCATTATTCGGAAATGCTTTTCCCTGTATTCTGTGTATTGTTCTACTAAACTATTGTTTCTGTTTAAACCATATTCGAAATTTTCTTGTTTTCTAAAACTGAAATTATTTCGGGCAATCTCTTGAAGCCAACCAGCAACTTTGTATTTGTATTTGGATTCTTTTAAGCTTGATGCCAATCCGGAATTGTAGGAAAATTTAAAAATAGCATACAAAAGAATTAATAAAAGCACTCCAAAAAATATGAAAAACGGATGGTATAGCGATAGTAAAATGATACCAAAAAGAATTTGTAAAAAAGCCGTTGAAAAATCTATGAGCAATTTTGAGGTTCCTTTTTGTATTGAAATGGTGTCGAAAAAACGATTGGCTAATTCGGGTGGATATTGGTTGTATAGTTCTTCAAATTTTATTTTAGGTAATCGATAAGCAAATTCGAATGAAGATCGAACAAATATTTTTTGCTGTAAATTTTCGGTTATTCGCAGTTGCATTAAAGATAGAATACCAACTAATGCCACACCAATTACAACTATTATTACTAAAACAATCCAAGAAATACTTACTCTTCCTGCTTGAATTAAGTTGATGATGGCTTGAATTCCTAATGGTAATGAAAGACTGACTAATCCTGCAAATATCGCATAAAAGAAAATTTGCGAGACATCTCTTCGGTCTAATTTTAAAAGATTGTAAAAGCGTTTAAGAGGTGTTTGATTCATAATTATCGTAATGTATTTTCAATTAGATTAATATAAAAATCGGTTGGCGAATTGTTTTCGTTGCAATTAGTAATCGTTTTTAAGTGATCTTTCAAAAAGTGCTGATGCAATGCACCTTCAACAACCGACGAAGCCAAACTTTTCGCGAATTTATAGTCGGGATTTACTTCGTTGATCATTTCAATGATTCTGTTAATGACTCTTTTGTACACTAGAAAAAAGCCTTCTTTATTTTCTTCATCAACTTCTTTGGTAAGTAAGGTTTTAGTGAATTCCTGAATGATAATTCTGTTTAAAATAGACTCGTTTATGTGCAAAGTTGTGCTATCATCTTCTACTTTTTCTGTTACAATGGTAATTCCTTTTTTCAATCGTTCCAATGGATTGGAAACATTGGTTGTTGCAAATGCTAATTTGTACTCAATCCAACCCCAATACCATGAAGATAAGTACAGCATCAATTTGTGTTTGCTTTCAAAATAACGATAGATAGAGCTTTCATTGGAACTAATTTTTTCGCCCAATTTTTTGAATGTGAAATTTTCGAAACCTATTTCATCAATTAAAATAATACTTTGTTCGATAATTTTCTTGCCTAATTCTGATGTTTCAGGGTTTTTGACATACAATTTATCATTTACCGAAATGATGATATTTGAAAGTATATTTTGCATGGTTGTACTATTATTTGGTTGTATTTTTAGGAACCGTTTTCATCTGAATTATATCGACTAAGAATGCAAACGCCATTGAAAAATAAATGTATCCTTTTGGTATTTCAAAATGAAAACCTTCTGCAATTAATGACACACCAATCATCATTAAGAAACATAAAGCAAGTACTTTAAATGAAGGATGTTTTGATATAAATTCGCTGATTGGCTTGGATGCTATCAACATAATTACAACTGTAACAATTACTGCTGTGTACATTACCCAAAGCTCGTTTACCATTCCGACAGCTGTGATAATTGAATCTATAGAAAAAACTAAATCTAATATGATTACTTCACCAAGAAGTTTTCCGAAGCTACCCACTTTTGGAAGTGTAGATTGGTCGTTTTGTAGCGATTCTGTTTTGTGATAAATTTCTTTGGTGCTTTTGTAAATTAAAAATAATCCTCCGAGAATTAAGATTATTCCTTTTCCAGTGAAGTCAATTTCAAATAGTGAAAATAACGTTTTATCTAATTTTAAAATCCATGAAATGAATGCCAATAACGCCAAACGCATTACCATTGCGAGTCCTATACCATAGAAGCGTAATTTATTTCTCTGACTTTCGGGCAATTTATCAGCAAGGATTGATATGAAAATTATATTGTCTATTCCAAGTATTACTTCTAAGGCAATTAAGGATAGTAAAGGTATTAACGCATCTATCATAATTTGAATATTTAATTAAATTAATTGCAAATATAATAGTATTACTATTGAAAAAGAAATTTTAACTTTTAATTATAAAGTGTTAAACAAAAAAAAGAGATTCAAATTAATGAATCTCTTTAGTGAAATTTTATTTAGGATATATTATAACAAAGAATGTTGTGTCATTACATTAGGTTTTTCAATTCCCATTAATTCTAAAATGGTAGGAGCGATGTCTCCAAGAACTCCGTCATGTATTGTTTTTAAATCTTTATCAATTAAGATAATTGGCACTGGATTCGTAGTATGTGCTGTATTCGGAGAACCATCAGGATTTATCATTGTTTCACAATTTCCGTGATCGGCGATGATTATTGTGGTGTAATTATTTTCTAAAGCTGCTTCAACAACTTCTTTCACACAAGCATCAACAGCTTCGCAAGCTTTTATTGCTGCCGACATTACGCCTGTATGTCCAACCATATCGCCATTGGCAAAATTCAAGCAAACAAAATCTACTTCACCTTTGTACAATTCGGGAACCAAGGCGTCTTTCAGTTCGAAGGCGCTCATCTCTGGTTGTAAATCATAGGTTGCGACTTTTGGTGAATTTCTTAAAATTCGAGTTTCACCTTCAAATGGAACTTCTCTTCCGCCAGAAAAGAAGAACGTCACATGAGGATATTTCTCGGTTTCGGCAATTCTAATTTGTTTTTTACCAGCTTTTTCAAGAACTTCTCCAAGTGTTTCGGTGATGTTGTCTTTGTCGTAAATTACATGAACATTTTTGTAAGTGTCATCATAATTGGTCATCGTTACATAATACAAATTGAGCTTGTGCATATTGAATTCGTGACAATCACTTTGCGAAAGCACTTCGGTTAATTCACGACCTCTATCAGTTCTAAAATTGAAGAAAATTACGACATCATCGTTTTCAATTTTAGCCAATGGTTCATTGTTTTCATCGACCATAACCAATGGTTGGATGAACTCATCGGTTACATTTTCGTCGTAACTTTGCTGAATACTTTCCACCGGATTTGTAGTATGTTTTCCAACAGAATTTACTAATAAATCGTAAGCTAGCTTCACGCGTTCCCAACGTCTATCTCTATCCATTGAGTAATATCTGCCAATTACTGTGGCAATTTTTGCATGAGAATTCTTTACATATTCTTGTAAATTGGCAATATCTAAAACTGCCGATTTTGGATCTACATCACGTCCATCAGTAAAAGCGTGAACGAACACTTTTTCTAATCCGTATTGTTCTGCAGCTTCTAATAGTCCGTATAAATGAGATGTGTGTGAATGAACGCCGCCATTGGAAACCAATCCTAAAAAATGTACTTTTTTATTGTTTTCTAATGCATATTGAAACGCATCAAGTAGTGGTTTTTCTTGATTTACAGTTTTGTGTTCTACGGCAAGATTTATTCGTGCCAAATCTTGGTAGACAATTCGTCCTGCACCAAGATTCATGTGGCCAACTTCTGAGTTGCCCATTTGACCTTCTGGTAAACCAACATTTAAACCATCAGTTCGTAACTGTGCACTTGGATATTTGGTATATAAACTGTTTATAAAAGGAACGTTGGCATTGTCTATGGCTGAAACTCTTGGATCTGGAGATTTTCCCCAACCGTCAAGAATCATCAGAATTACTTTTTTGTTCATCGTGATTTTATTTTACACAAAGATAAGCATTTGCAAAAAATTCAAATGAAATGTTATTGGTTATTTCTTTTAAAATTGCGAAATCGTTTTAGTGTTTTTCGGATTATTTTTTCTTAGAAAACCAGTTTTTTGTGGTATTATAATCAATAAAATAGCGAACGCTTATTGAGAAGGTATGGTCTAGAATTTGATGATTTAAGGTGTTTTTAAAATTCATACCAAAATCCTTATCAACATCGCGTTGAAAAGTTGACGAATTGTTTCTGTAAAGCACAGACATTTGACTTCCTGGAGCAAACCACCACGAGTAGGAAAGGTCTAGATTCCACAAGTTTAAATTGGAGTTTTTATTTTCAATGTAGTCGAAATTATCCGCTACAGTTCCGTCTTCTTTTAAGTTTAATATTTGGTGATTTACAGCATAACTTAAATAATATCGAACAGATAAATTAAAGGTCATTACATTATTTATCGAGTATTTACTTGAAATAGAGTTTATAAAAGTATTTCTATTTCTTCTAGCGAAAATTGTGTTGTCAGTCTCCTCAATATAATCAATATAACCTACATCATTCATTTGTCTTATAAATTGGAAACTATAAATCATAGATAATTTATCTGAAAAACGATATCTCGGGCTGAATAAGAAGCTTAAGTCAACTCTGTTATTTTCATTGATAAAAACTACTGACGGATTCATATCAAGAGCAAACTTTCGGTTATAATTAGAAGAGAAAAAATAGTACATTCCTAAATTTCTTGGAACAATAATGTATTTTTCTTCATTGATTGATTGTGGACTGTAAAAATCATGAACATCTGTAATTCTTCCGTTAATTCCGTATCCGTGATAATCGTTCTTTTTTGTAGTAGTATTTACATCAAATCCTACTCTGCTTTCTTGAATTTTACCAGTTCTATTATCAAATTCGAAGTAATTATTTTCAAAAATACTAAAATTATTAAAAGTCTTATTCGGGTTTAAAATTCTATAACTCGAATTGGTGTAAAGTGCGTGATAGTGCGTTTGAAAATTAATACCTAAATCGTTGTTATCCCAATCATCAGATACATATTGACCACCAAAACTATTTCTAAACTTACCACTAGTTTCTCCAAAATTTAAAGAAGTATTGTATCCTTTTCTATTGGTAAGGCTTTGGTTTTCATTGATATAACTGTACTTGTAATCACCAGATAAATTGAAAGTATTTTTCTTAGTATTTAAGTCAAATACCAAAGCAGAAACGTTGGCGTCTCTAAAATCACCATTTCTAGTAACATTTGTATTAATAAAAGAAACCGATGAGTTTTTTCTGAAACGTTGATCTAAAACTAGAACATTATAGTTTGCTAATGGTTCAATAAGTTCTCTTCTTGTTTCTCCTGTAACCGTGTTTCGAATTTCGGCATTTGTTTTTGCTGTAACGGCATTTAAAACTCCAATTCCCAAACCGCTTTTTGTTCTTCCAGAGATTTTTAAAGCATTTACTAAGTTAACTTTTGATGGATAATCGGTAAAGATTTCGTCATCATTCAGTGTTGCTTCAATGCTTGGTTCGCCACCAATCCTTCTTGAATACACTAAATTTCCCTTGCTAAATAATTCGGTTCCTTCTGTAAAGAATGGTCGGTTTTCGGCAAATTGTTGTTCGAATGGACCTAAATTCAATTCCACTTTATCGAAAGCAGTTTGTCCAAAATCGGGAACTAGAATTGCATCTAGTGTAAATGCATCGTTTATCCCATATTTAATATCTAAACCACCTTTAAATTCGGCTTTTGTTTTTTGATAATCATTGGCATTTACATACAAAGAAGAATACGGAATTAAGAATAATCGGGTAGGAGTTTTAATGTCTTCTATTCCAGTTAATATTCCGGCTTGATTGGCTTCTGATCCAATTTTGTTATCAATTAAATTCCAGGTAAATTGTTGTCGATCGCGCATTATTTCTCTATAGAAATTGATTCCCCAAGTTTGTGTTTTATCTCCTGGAAAACGCAAGGCAGCATAAGGGATTTTCATTTCTACAGTCCAGCCATAATCGGTTATTGTGGTTTGGCTATCCCAGATGGCATTCCACGAACCGTCTTCACCATTGGCATCAGTGAAAAGGATATCCATTTGAACTCCAGCAGCACTTACAAAAAAGCGAAATTCTTGCTGACCATCATTGTATCCATTTAGAAAAACACCAAAATGATCGGCTGTTGCAAAATTATCTCTCGTAGTTAATTCTTTTCTAATTTTAGTTGGTTCGTTATCAAATAGTGTAGCTCCAATATAGATAGCGTCGTTATTATAAACAACTTTAACTTCCGATTTTCTCTCTGCCAATTCAGGTTTTCCATTGTCTGGTGCTACCATAAGAAAATTGGTCGCTATGTCAGAAGTTTTCCAAATTTCTTCATCAAATTTTCCGTCAATAACCATTTTCTCGTCACTAAAATTGGTTTTCAGTGATTTTTTTAACGTTTGCGAATAACTATTTAAGGTGAAAATAATTAGAATAGAAAACAGTAAAAATAATTTGTTAGACATTTATGCGTTTGTTTATTAGGCAAATATAAATTTATCTACCAAATTATACAACAGAAATTGTAATAGTATTCCTAAATCTTTAATTTTTTTTTAAATTATTTATGTTAATTTGAAAGAAAATACACATTAAAAATTATCAATATTCAATTTTAACGTTAAAAAATGCATTTTATCGATTATTTATGTAGAATTAATTTGATAAGCTGAAGATGCTTTTATAGATTTGTCATCCCAGATTTAAAATTATACCTATAAACAAGAATACCAATAGATTATGATTATATTAAAATTTTTGATTGCATTATTGTCCTTTTCTCCAAATCTACCTAAAGAAACTAAGCCAAATATTATCGCCATCGCGCCAGTTGTAAAAAAGGTTGTAATGGTTTACAATTCATTAGATGCTAATAATTTGAAACTTCCTAATATTGAAAGTTTTTCATCGGCATTTGAAGGTTACAACTTATTAAAAGAGCAAGGAAAAATCCAAAATGATTTTTTAACAATTGTCGATTTTAGTATGAGTTCTCAATCTAAAAGATTATGGGTTATTGATATGAAAAACTTAAAGGTAGTTTACAATACATTAGTTGCTCACGGAAAAAACTCGGGTTTAGATTATGCAACAAATTTTTCTAATGTAAATTCATCCAATAAAAGTAGCTTAGGGTTTTTTATGACCGGTGAAACCTATATGGGTAAACATGGGTTGTCTTTAAAATTGGACGGATTGGAAAAAGGCGTAAATGATAAAGCTAGAGAAAGAGGAATTGTAGTTCACGGTGCCGATTATGTGTCTTCTAATTTTGCAAGAAATCACAATAGATTAGGAAGAAGTCAAGGTTGTCCTGCTTTACCGGTTGAATTGAGTAAAAGCATTATTCAAATTATAAAAAACAAATCTTGTTTGTATATCTATCATCCTTCAAGAGACGTTAATTCTTCAAGATTAATATCTTAATTTAGAATATAAATTGGCGTCCAAACAGTAAATATCTTCTCTAAATTGTAGAATTCCTTTGCTTTCCCATGCAGTCCAATACAACTGATGCACAAATATATCGTTGGGAACTTTAACAACAATTGTTTTTAATTGTGGTTTTGGAAGTACTTTCTTTTCAATAATTAAAGTTGGATTTTTGGCTATAAGTTTGGCGTATTTCTTATCAATTTCAAGCTGCTTTTTTACACGTAATTTGTTATAATGATTGATGTCTGTTGTGTCTATTATCGTTTTCAAAGACCATTTTGTAGTGTCATTTAAAATATGAGCTGCCATTTCCAATGGTTTTTCCAATCGCACGCAACCCGAACTTAGTGATCTATAATTCAATGAGAAAAAGTCTCTATGATTGGTGTCGTGAAGATACACGGAATACTTGTTGGGAAAATTAATCTTCATCAATCCTAAGGAATTATTTCTTCCTGGATTTTGGACATACTTATATTTATAGGCATCTGATTTTTTCCAGGAATACGGACTAACTTCTTGGTTTTTATTGTTGAAAATTTGCAATCCTTTTTTTCTAAATACGCCTCTATCTTTTTCGGCTTCTGGATAAATGTCTTCTTTTAAAATAGTTGGTGGGACAGTCCAATTTGGATTCAAATTAATATTTGAAATTTTGGATTCTAGAATAGGAGTTGGTCTAGTGTCTTTTCCAACTACAACTTTTTGAGATAGAATTGTGTCGCCATCTTTAACGGCAACTATTGTATAATTTGGAATGTTGATTAATAAATAGTGATTTCCAAAATCATGAGCATACCAACGCCATCTTTCTAAATTTGCTACAACTTGCTGAATTCGCATTTCTTTTGTGAAATTTAAAGCGTCAATGGTGCTTTTGCCAATTACTCCATCGGGTTTTAAACCATGTCTTGCTTGAAAAATTTTGACAGCTTCTTGCGTTTTTAGATCATAAACTGTGGATAAAACGGTGTCTTTTTCTACCATATCACCCCAATAAAGAAGTCGTTTTTTTACTGTAGGAATGTAATTATTCTTTTTATTTGGTAGAATTTTTTGTTTTAAATCGATAGTTCCAATTTGGTCTTCGGGCATTTTTTTTAGAATTTCAAGACAAGATTTTAATGCATTATAAACGCTATGCTGAGGTTTACTTTTTTTAAATACTTCTTCAAATTTATCATTGTCAATACAATCAAAAAGTAATTTGTTTATTTCAATATTTTTATCTTCAAGATCCCAATCATTATACAATTCTTTTGGATTTAATTTTCCAAATGTGATGTGTTTAACGTACAACTGAACGCTTAAAGTTAAGAGTAAATCATACTCTATGTGCAATGAATCGGGTAAATTATCGAATTTTTCCTCGAATGATTTTATGTTATTCAAATTATAATCTTTCGATTCTAAACCTTCATATTCAGCTAAACTAATTTCAGAAATTAAAAAATCCCTATATTTTTTAGATTCCCAAACGGTTTCATTATTATAATTTTTATAAAAAGATTTTAGTTCTTCATTCTTGAATTCATTGATATAAGTAGAATCAATTTTTATTTTTTCTTTTTTGAAAATAGAAAAGTCAATAAAAGAGGCATTCGCAGAAGAAATAGAAGTATTATTTCTCTTGCAACTTGAAACAGCAATAATAAGAAGTAGTAGGTAAAGTTTATTCATAGGCATAATGCAACTTCTTTTTCATTATATAGTGAACTCCGATATCTGAAATAGTAAAAGGACTTCCAATTATTTCGTAACCAATTTTTTTATAAAAATTTACAGCATTTTCTCTTGCATTGAACCAAATAATGGAGCCTTCTTTATTTGAAACATATTCTTCAGAGTACTTTACTAATAGTTCTCCGTAACCTTTCTTTTGAAATTCAGGTAAAATTGCCATTCCTCTAATCTGGAATTGATTTTCATTATTAAAATTACTACTATTATTTTGAAAAACCGAAACAACTCCTATTAATTTTTCGTCAAGAAATAATCCAAAATGTACTGTTGAAGGTAAATCATCACCATCAAAATGACAACTTTCAATGGGTTTTCCATTTCTTAAAACAGGATGACGCACGGCAATTGCCTCAGTTGATGTTATGTTTTGAATTTTTATCATAATTTTTCGGACTGCAAAGAAACAGATAACAATTTAATAATAAATATTTTACGACGATTTATTTTTGTAGAATTTGTTTTACAGAAATTTTTTTTAAAAAAAACTTGCATCCAATAAAACAATTGCTTTATATTTGCACTCACAAAACAAGGACATGTGTCTTAGTTTAATGCGGAAGTAGCTCAGTTGGTAGAGCTCCAGCCTTCCAAGCTGGTTGTCGCGAGTTCGAGCCTCGTCTTCCGCTCTTTAAAAAACCGATAAGTAATTATCGGTTTTTTTTATGTAAAAAGTTTTGGCGAGAAGTTTATCCCGATACTTCGGGAAGCCTCGTCTTCCGCTCTTTAAAAAACCGATAAGAAATTATCGGTTTTTTTATTTTCAAATTTTCCCTAGATAATTCAAGTCGGTTTCTGGATTTAACTCTTCTGGATTTTGATTTTGTAAAAACAATCTCGCTGTTAAAGCTCCTTTTAAAATTATTGCATCACCTTTTACATCAAGCCAACTTCCTTCGCGAAGTCCAAGAACTGGTGTCGAATTGAATGCATGAAATTCTTTAATTCTAGTTTCACGAGTTTCACCCATGTGTTTGCTTTGCAAATCAGCATCTAGATAGTGCGGATTCAAATTAAACGGAATTGCACCTAATGTTTTAAAACTTGGCGGATAAATAATCGGCATATCGTTGGTCGTTTGCATAGAAATTCCTGTAATATTACTTCCAGCGCTCGATCCTAAATATGGTGTTCCGTTTTCAATAGCGTTCGACAAAACTTCCATCACATTGTTTTGATATAATTGTGTTACTAACAAAAAGGTGTTTCCGCCACCAGTAAAAATACCTTCTGCTTTTTCAATTGCTTCTGTCGGATTTTCAAATTCGTGTAATCCAATAACTTTTTTATTTATTTTGGCAAATGCTTCTTGCACGCGTGAGGTGTATTCGTCATGCGTCATTCCACCAGGTCGAGCGTACGGAATAAAAAGTATTGTATTGCAGTTTTCAAAATGATTTTCTAAAGTAGGCAATAAGTACTCTAAATAACCGCTTCCATGAATAGTTGAAGTACTAGCTATAATCAGGTTTTTCATATGATTTATCTGTTTGAAATAATTTTTCATCAAATTTACAAATTAATAATTAACATAATTTTACAATTGCGTTGGCTAATTTTTTTGAAGATTATAAAATACATTTACAGAATAAATTACAAATTAGGTGTTAAAATATTACAAGACTTTTTTCCTATTTTTATTTTTAGCAAATTCGATTTCGGCTCAACAAAGAGACTTGAAATTGTTGAGAGGTAAAGTGGTGTCAAATACGTACGATTTAGGAGGAATAAATGTTGTTAATACTAGAGATGATAGTTTTGTTCTTACATTACAAAATGGTTTTTTTCAAATAAAAGCTGCCGTTGGTGACACGTTGGTTTTTTCGGCTGTTCAGTTTAAAGGAATTAAAGTAAAACTCAAGCAATCCGATTTTGATCGAGATGTTTTCGAGGTAAAACTGCAGGTTCAAGTAACAGAATTAGACGAAGTGGTTATCGATGAAAATAAAATATCAGCTGTTTCTTTAGGAATTGTATCTAAAAATCAGAAAAAATATACTCCAGCAGAACGAAAATTATATACAGCTACAACTGGTTCAGGATTAGTTTCATTTGATGCTATTTTAAATGCAATTTCTGGGAGAACAACTATGCTAAAAAAGGAGTTAGTTTTAGAGAAAAATGGAATTGTAATGCAAAAAATCACCAACTGGTTCGAAGATTCCTATTTTATTGAAAAGCTAAAAATTCCTGCCGATTATGTAAACGGATTTAAGTATTTCATAGTTGATGATAAAAGTTTGGTTGATGCTGTAAATGCCAGAAATAAAACGCTGACTACATTCGTTATGGGCAATTTGGCCGAAAAATATATAAAATTATTAAACGAAAAATAGTTAGTTTATGAAGCTAAAACTACTTTTATTTTTTTTACTCATAACCACTTTTGGTTTTGCTCAAGGAGGAAAGCTTAAAGTGTTGAAAGGGATTATTGTGTCAGATTCTGTAAGAGTTGAACGTGTTACTGTAACTAATTTAACTCAAGGAACATTTTCTGTTTCTGATGATTTGGGACAGTTTTCCATTTTTGCAATTGAAGGCGATAATTTGGTTTTTTCAAGTGTAGTTTTCGAATCGGTTTCAGTAATTTTAAAAGCTACCGATTTTCAAAAATTGCTTTTTACAGTCGAATTGGATGTTAATGTCAATCAACTTGATGAGGTAAAAATTGGTGCGTTTAAACTTTCAGGAGATTTAACTTATGATGCAAAACGAATTAAAGTGAAACCAGTTTATAAAATTGATTTGCCAAAAATTGATTTTTCACAACTTGAAATTACTGGAGTTAAAGACAGAGTTTTGTCGCCTATTCCAGGCTTTAATCAGCAACCGCTTGGTGGTTTAAATTTTGTAAATATTGCAAAAGCAGTATTCAACTCGGGTTCTTCAAAGAAAGAGCGCTTTACTGTAAAGACTCAGATTTACTCATCAGAAGCATTTGTAACTACAATAAAAAAATCCTTCAATGAAAGTTTTTTTACAAACACATTAAAAATAAAAGAGGACGAAGTCGGACGATTTTTAAATTTCTGCACTACAGATGAACGAAAAGAAAAATGGCTTTTAAAACCAGAAAATCAGTTGGCTTTGGTAGATTATTTGACAAAAAAAGGAGAAGAATTTAATAAAATTAATGACTAATAATTTAGTAGTTTTGAAGTATGAAAAAACTTTTTAGAAATAGCATTTTACTTTTACTTTTTGTGATGTTTTCTTCCATGACAGTTCATAAGTTTTATGTTGCTATTTATAAAGTTGAATTCGCTCCACAAAAGAAAATGGTGCAAATTACAACCCGAATATTTGTCGACGATTTAAACATTGCTTTAGGGAAAAAATACAGTAAAAAAACATTTCTTGGAGAAGATAAAGAATCTGAAAATGATATTATTTTACTGAAAAAATACCTTGCAGAAAAATTCATAATTAAAGTCAATGGTGAACAAAAACCTATGAACTTTTTAAGCAAAGAACTTGAAAACAATGTGCTAATTTGTTATCTAAACAGCAAAGAAATTTCAAAAATTAAAACTTTAGAAATTCAGAATTCGGTGCTAACTGAAATCTACGACGAACAACAAAATATCATTCAAGCAAATTTTAATGGAGAAAAACACAGTTTACTTCTCACTTCCGAAAAAATTAACGGAATGTTAAAATAATTTCAAAAACTTTGTTCTGAACTAAAAAATAGTACATTTATAGCTTCAAACATTCTACTATTATGAAGCAGTTTTTTAGTTTACTACTTGTTTTACCATGTGTTCTTTTTTCTCAAGAAGCTCCAAAACCAAAAACTCAAAGCGAAAAAAACCCTGATAAATTTAAGCAAATGTACGATTTGTTGGCAACACCAAATATGTACAGAACGGCATCTGGCGCACCTGGACCAGAATATTATCAGCAAAAAGCCGATTATAAAATAGATATCGAATTAGACGATAAAAACACAAAGCTATACGGTCAAGAAACGGTAACTTATACCAATAACGCCAAAGAATCGTTAGATTATATGTGGATGCAATTAGATCAAAACCAGCAGTCTAGAAAGTCACTTTCGCCATTAGTAGAAAGTAATGTGACCGATCCAGCTGCAAGTCCGAAAGGATTTTCAAGAAAGTATCTTGAAGAAGATTTTGATGGCGGTTTGAATATAGAATATGTAAAAGATGCTTCTGGGAAACCGATGAAATATACCATTAATCAAACAATGATGCGTATTGAATTGGACAAACCATTAAAATATAATGAGAAAATTTCGTTTTCAATAAAATGGTGGTATAACATCAATAATTACCGTCTTGATGGCGGTCGTTCTGGATATGAACATTTTGATAAAGATGGAAATAATTTGTATGTTATTGCTCAATTCTACCCAAGAATGGCGGTTTATAATGATGTTGAAGGTTGGCAGAATCAGCAATTTTGGGGTTCAGGCGAATTTGCATTACCATTTGGAGATTTTGAAGTAAACATTACCGTTCCAGCTGATCATATTCTTGAAGCAACTGGCGATTTGTTGAACAGAAGTGAAGTATTTACCAAAGCACAATTAGAACGTTATCAATTAGCCGAAAAAACATTCGATAAACCTGTAGTTGTTGTTACTCAAGCCGAAGCCGAAGCTGCTGAAAAAGGATTTTCTGACAAGAAAAAAACTTGGAAATTTAAAGCTACAAATGTTCGTGATTTCGGAATTTCAACATCAAGAAAATTTATGTATGATGCCATGGCTGTGAAGTTGGAAACAAGAAATACAATGGCAATTTCACTTTATCCAAAAGAAGGAAATCCGCTTTGGGGTGAATATTCAACTCGTGCTGTTGCACATACTTTAAAAAGTTATTCAAGCCACACCTTTGACTATCCTTATCCAAAAGCAATTTCGATAAATGCCGAAGATCAAGGTATGGAATATCCAATGATTTGTTGGAATTTTGGTCGTCCTGGACCAGATGGAGTAACGCCAGAAAGAACCAGAACCGGAATGATAAGTGTTATTGTTCACGAGGTTGGACACAACTTTTTTCCGATGATTGTAAATTCTGATGAGCGTCAATGGACTTGGATGGATGAAGGTTTAAATTCGTTTATGGAATATATGGCATTGATGGAATGGGATCCAAATTTCCCAGCAGATCGTGGTCCAGCAAAAAATATTGTACCTTACATGAGCGGCGATCAAAAAGGTTTAGAGCCAATTATGTCAAATTCAGAAAGTATTCGTCAGTTTGGAAATAACGCTTATGGAAAACCTGCAGCGGCTTTAAATATTCTTCGTGAAACTGTAATGGGTAGAGAATTATTTGATTACGCATTCAAAACCTATGCTAATAGATGGAAATTTAAACATCCTACACCAGAAGATTTCTTTAGAACTATGGAAGATGCATCTGCATTCGATTTAGATTGGTATTGGAGAGGTTGGTTTTATACAACAGATACAAATGATATCGGAATTAAAGAAGTTAAAAAATATTTTGTAAGCAACGAGCCATCTAAAGAAACAGAAGAATTCTTAAAAACTAGAAGAAGAAGAAATAGAATTGAAGGTCCGATGGTATTTATGATTGCCGATGGAAGTGAAAGTTACAAACCAGCGCTTAATAAACCATTTGAGATAAAAGACAGTAAAGCATTAGACGAATATATTAATCAAACTTTTTCTAAAGAAGAGCAAGCCAAATTAAAATCGCCTAAGTATTTCTATCAAGTAACTTTTGAAAAACCAGGCGAATTAGTGATGCCAATTTTGGTGGAGCTTACATTTGAAGATGGAACTACAGAGAATCACCATTTCCCAGCGCAAATTTGGAGAATGAACGACAAAATTGCAAACAGAACTTTTGCTACAAGTAAAGCGGTTACAAAAATTGTTGTTGATTCAAAACTTGAAACTGCAGATGTTGATGTTTCTAACAACACTTGGCCAAAACAAGAGGTAAAATCTAAATTTGATTAAATTAACGAATAATTTTCATTTATAACTTTGCGAGTTTGTAACTTTGCAATCTTATAATAAATACATTTAGATTATGTTTGGAATAGGTGGCGGCGAAATGATTTTCATAATTTTTATTGCCCTAATGCTTTTTGGTTCAGATAAAATTCCGGTTATTGCTCGTAACTTGGGTAAAGGAATGGCGCAGTTAAAAAATGCTACAAATGAAATTAAAAGCGAAATCAATAAAAGTGCTCAAGCCAACGGATTAGATACTTCAATGAAGGATTTAACTAACGTTTTTAACTCAGAAGTTGATAGTGTGAAAGGAAGTTTAGATACCAATTTGACTAATCCTTTAGATAAAATCAAAGAAGATATTGACGATTTAACTGGTCCAATAAAACGCCAAATGTAATGCTCGAAAAAGTAATTGCACTCGATAAAGAATTATTGATTTTCCTTAACGGATTGGGTTCGTCAACTTTCGACGGATTTTGGTTAATTATCACCAAACAGCTGCATTGGCTACCGCTTTTTTTATTGGTTTTTTATCTTTTGTATAAAAAATTAGACACTAAAAGTTTATTGATAGCACTTGTTTTTATTGCTATTTTGATATTGGTTTGTGATCAAACGGCAAATCTTTTCAAGAACACGTTTCAACGATTACGACCTTGTAATGATCCCGAAATTAAAGATATTATCAGAGTCGTAAAATCAAGTAGCTCCTTTAGTTATTTTTCGGGTCATGCTGTTAATTCTATGGCAACAGCGGTTTTCGTATTTATGATTATGAAACGCTATTATAAATATGCTTTTTTGGTATTTTCATTTCCTTTAATATTTGCTTACAGTAGAATTTATCTAGGCTTACACTTTCCATTAGATATTCTCACCGGATATATTTTCGGAAGTATTTTCGGATTTCTTTTCTATAAAGCATACAACTATTATTTAAACAAATAAGTTGCAGTTCATCGATTTTCGTAGTTGATTTTAAACCAGGTATAATTTTCATTACTTTTTTTACTAATTTTATAAAACCAAAAAAAAAATAAATAGTATGAAAAAAAGTATTCTATTTCTCGCTTTTGTATCAATGTTAGTTCTTGCATCTTGTAATTGTGCAAAAAATCAAAAATCATCCAATGCATTATTCAGTTCTACTTGGGAATTGGATTATATTTCTGGACCAAGAATAGCTTTCGATGGTTTGTTTCCCGATAATAAACCACAAATAACTTTTGAAACCAACGGAAAAGCAAGCGGAACTTCTAGTTGTAACGGATTTTCAACTACATTTACACGTACAGAGAACACCATTAAAATTGAAGAACCTGGAGCAATGACAATGCGTTATTGCGAAGGTGGAGGCGAACAAGTGTTTCTTCAAACAATGAAAAAAGTAAATAAATATGCTATTAGTAGCGACGGCAAACTTAATTTAATGATTGATGATGTTCCGTTTATGCGATTTAAGCCTGTAACCAAAAAATAAATTCTAGTTCTAAATTATTAAAACCAATAAATGAAAATCAAATTTGAGAAGTTAATTTTAAGTTCTATTGTGTCTTTTATTTTTTTTCAAATGAGTTTTTCACAAAATCAGCCTAAAGCTAATCAGCATCGCATTATTAGAAAAAGCTTCTCACAACAATGGGAATTGGATAGCATTTATAAAAAAGGAACTTTTAGATTGGTTTCCTACAAACCTATTTACATTACTGCTGGAAGATGGACAAGTAAAACCAATAAATTTCCGGTAAGTGAAAATCCAGATTATACATCAGAAGAACGTCAAGATTACAACAATTTTGAAGCCAAGTTTCAGTTGAGTTTTAAATCCAAAGTCATGCAATCTATCTTTTGGGGTTGTGGCGATTTATGGATTGCTTACACGCAAAAGGCACATTGGCAAGTGTACAATAAAAAATTGTCAAGATCATTTAGAGAGCTTAATTACGAACCCGAAATAATTCTGAATTTTCCTTTAAACAAGCCGCTTTTTGGAGGAAAACTTAGAACAACAAGTATAGCTTTTAATCATCAATCTAATGGTAAGGATTTACCTCTGTCAAGAAGTTGGAACCGAATTGTCTTTAGTCTTGGTTACGAAATTGGAAATTGGGATGTGATTTTTAAACCTTGGATAAGACTTAGTGATGAAGAAGATGAAAATCCATTAATAACAAAATACATTGGAAATGGTGAACTAGATTTATCCTATACTTATCATAACCATGAATTTAATACCATTATCACACATCCGTTTAATTCATTAAAGTATGGCGGAATGCAATTAAATTATGTGTTTCCAATAGAAGGACATCTTCGCGGTCACGTGCAAGCTTTTCATGGCTATGGCGAAACTTTAGTCGATTACAATCACAGCCAAACTTCTTTAGGGATTGGAATTTCTTTTGCAAATTGGTAAAAAATTACAATACACGACTAACCGTTAATCCGTCACGAATTGGAAGCAAAACCGTTTCTACTCGTTTATCTTCATTCACCAATTTGTTGAATTCTAATAAAACTTTGGTTGAAACATCATTAGGATGAACCTCTTCCAGCACTTTTCCGCTCCAAAGAACGTTGTCCGAAAGAATGATTCCGCCTTTATTCATCATCGGAACTATTAGATTAAAATAGTTGATGTAATTTTCTTTATCGGCATCAATAAAAACCAAATCAAATTTTAAATTAAGCGTTGGAATGATGTTTACAGCTTCGCCAAGATGTTGCACAATTTGGTTTCCCCAAGGTGATTTATCAAAATATTTACGCTGAAAATCTACCAATTCTTCCTTGATGTCAATCGTATGAAGCAAACCGTTTTCTTGCATTCCTTCGCATAAACACAAAGCCGAGTAACCTGTGTAAGTTCCAATTTCAAGAATGTTTACTGGTCGAATTAATTTAGAAAGCATACTCAAAACTCTACCTTGAAAATGCCCACTCAACATTCGCGGAAGCAATATTTTTTGGTACGTTTCTTTGTTTAATTGTGCTAATAATTCGGGTTCATTCTGTGAATGTTGCTCGATATAAAGTTCTAATTCTTCGGATAGGAAATGCATAGGTTATATTTTGAGACAAAAATACAAATAACAAAACACAAATAATCATATCAACAAATTGTTTTACCTTTGCACCATGATTGAGAAAAAAGACATCAGAGCCATTTCTAAAGAACTACTTAGAGAATTTTTTGTAACCCATGGTGACAAAGCTTTTCGTGGAAATCAAGTTTACGAATGGTTGTGGAGCAAAGGCGCACATAGTTTTGACGACATGACTAATCTTTCCAAAGAAACGCGTGCCATGCTCGAAGCCAATTTTGTAATCAATCACATCAAGGTAGATCAAATGCAACGCAGCGAAGACGGAACAGTAAAAAACGCCGTTCGACTTCACGATGGATTGGTTGTAGAAAGTGTACTGATTCCAACGAATACGAGAACTACAGCGTGTGTTTCATCACAAGTAGGTTGCAGTTTAGACTGTAATTTTTGTGCTACTGCTCGATTAAAAAGAATGCGAAATCTAGAACCAGGCGAAATTTACGACCAAGTTCTTGCCATTGATAACGAAAGCAAATTATACCACAACCGACCACTTTCCAATATTGTTTTCATGGGAATGGGCGAACCGTTAATGAACTACAACAACGTAATCAAAGCCATCGACATGATAACATCCGACGAAGGTTTAGGTATGTCACCCAAAAGAATCATGGTTTCTACATCTGGAATTCCAAAAATGATTAAAAAAATGGCCGACGACGATGTGAAATTCAAACTAGCAGTATCACTTCACTCAGCAATAGATGAGGTTCGCGCCAAGATAATGCCTTTCAGTTCCAATTTTCCACTAAAAGATTTGCGAGAAAGTCTTGAATATTGGTACAGAAAAACGAAGTCCAAAGTTTCCTACGAATATGTCGTTTGGAAAGGAATCAACGATAATAAACAAGCCGTAGATGCTTTGGTGAAATTCTGCAAATACGTTCCATGCAAAGTCAATTTAATCGAATACAACCCAATCGATGATGGCGAATTCCAACAAGCATCAGAAGAATCAGTTAATTTGTACATTAAGGAACTCGAAAAAGCTGGAATCGTTGTAAAAGTACGTCGCAGTCGTGGTAAAGATATTGACGCTGCTTGTGGTCAATTGGCTAATAAAGAAGCATAGTTTTTTTTGGAGCGAATCGTTAGGGCATTTTTTGCAATCCGTATTCCTGCTTTCCATTGCAATTCCCGATAAAAAATCGGGAGATTTCCATTTCAATCAGGGCTAATTAGATTTTGTATTGAATTAAGTTAAGATTATAGCAACAACTTTTTTTCTAAATACAAAAAACGTTATTTTTGTATTCAACAATGAACATCACTTCACAAATAAAACAGCCCATTCTGGCAGAGATGGAACTTTTCGAAAAGAAGTTCTACGAATCAATGTCTTCTAAAGTCGCGCTGCTAAACAGAATTACCTATTACATAGTAAACCGTAAAGGAAAACAAATGCGTCCAATGTTTGTTTTCTTAACAGCCAAAATGCTTTCGGGCGGAACTGTAAATGAACGAACCTATCGCGGCGCATGCGTAATCGAATTAATTCATACCGCAACTTTAGTTCACGATGACGTTGTCGACGATAGTAACAGAAGAAGAGGTTTTTTCTCGATAAACGCACTCTGGAAAAATAAAATAGCCGTTCTCGTTGGTGATTATTTACTTTCCAAAGGTTTATTGCTATCTATAGATCACGGCGATTTCGATTTACTCCGAATAATTTCTGTTGCAGTTCGCGAAATGAGTGAAGGCGAATTACTTCAAATAGAAAAAGCTAGAAGACTCGACATTACCGAAGATATTTATTACGAGATTATTCGTCAAAAAACGGCTACACTTATTGCTGCTTGTTGTGCACTCGGAGCCAAATCAGTTTCAGAAGATGAAGTTCAAGTAGAAACCATGAGAAAATTTGGCGAACTAATCGGAATGGCATTTCAAATAAAAGACGACTTATTCGATTACACCGATGAAGCGATTGGAAAACCAACTGGAATTGATATTAAAGAGCAAAAAATGACGTTGCCACTAATCTATGCTTTGAATAATTGTTCGAATAAAGAAAAAAGTTGGTGCATCAATTCGATAAAAAATCACAATAAAGATAAAAAACGAGTGAAAGAAGTAATCCAATTTGTAAAAGACAAAAACGGACTAACTTATGCCGAACAAAAAATGGCCCAATTCCAGCAAGAAGCACTCGCTTTAATTCAAAATTTCCCAAGTTCTGCATACAAAGACAGCTTAATATTGATGGTAAATTACGTTATTGAAAGAAAAAAGTAATTCCCGATTTGTCATGCTGAACTTGTTTCAGCATCTTAAGTATTATAACATTTACATTTTATCCACACAGTTTGTCATTCCGCAGGAATCGCACAAGAAATATTTTTTTTGAGTAAATTATAACTTAATATTTTTTTTAATAATCAAATACAACCATTTTGTTGTTAAATTCGTCTATCAAAATAGAAACCAATTGTATCATGAAAAAATTCACAATCCTATTTTTCTTTGTTTTTGCTTCTGTAACTGCGCAAAAAACTGACAGAACTAATTTTGGGTCATTACAAAATATAAAGGCATCCGACTATGCTGTGACATTTACCTCAAATTTTTCTAAAACTAGAGAAAGCAATGAACCTTTCAAGATGGTTTTTATTAATACCATTACAGGAAAAACAAATGAGGTTCTACTTGCAGAAAAGACAAACATCAGAAAAGTACACACCGATATTGAGGCCAACTTTCTTGGTTCAAAATTTGTCGTAGTAGAATGTTATTCTGAAGTTGAAAAAAGACTGCCAAAAGCATCAGGTTTTGTATCTAAATTATACTTGATTTCGCTTAATGATTTTAAAGTTACTCCAATTTCAACTGAGGATTTTAGTTTGAAAAATTGGCAGATTAATACTAAAACTAATAAAATTGTTTTCATAGAACAAGAAAATGGTATGAAAGATTTATCTGGTGAAGTACAGAAAATAATGGTATTCGATCTAGATAACGGAACTAAAAAAGAAGTTTTTTCAAATAATTAAAAACATCATGCAACCATTTTGCAACCATAATCGTCTATGTAAATAGAAGTCTTAATCAACATCAAAAAACAAAGACAATTACAATGTCAAATTTTGAAATTGATTTTTGAAATTGAATTTTGCCATTTAAACATGAAAGTAATCAACTTACATCAAGAAGAAAGAGAATTAATCGAACTGGCTGTCGAGAACAATCGTCATGCGCAACACAAGATTTATTCTAAATTTTCTCCTAAAATGCTAAGTGTTTGCAGGCAATACATTAAAGATTTGCACGAAGCCGAAGATATCATGATTACCGCTTTTATGAAAGTCTTCACCAATCTGAAAAATTTTAAACACGAAGGAAGTTTTGAAGGTTGGATAAGACGAATAATGATAAACGAATGCATTTCCTTTATTAGAGTTCAAAAGAAAGTAAAGTTCATTGAAGACGAGAATTATTTTGAAGAAAGTTTTAACAATATTGAAAGTCAGTTTTCAGTTGACGATATTCAATTTCTAATTGATAATTTGCCCGACGGATATAAAATGGTTTTCAACTTATACGCGATAGAAGGTTATAAACATCAAGAAATTGCAACAATGTTAGGGATAAATGAAGGAACATCAAAATCGCAGTTGTCTCACGCCAGAAAAGTTTTACAAGAGAACATCAGCAAATTAAAAAATTACGAAAATGGCACAGAATAATATAGAAAATCAAATAAAAGAGAAATTAAATTCTCGCGAAATCCAACCAACCGAAATGGCTTGGGATAGATTGGACGCCATGTTATCAGTTTCCGAAGAAAAAAAAACAAAGCGTTTTCCGTTTCTAACATCCAAATTTATTGGAATTGCTGCCAGCGTTTTGGTTTTTCTATCTGTTGGTTTGTACTTTATAAATCAAGAAAATACAGATATTGAAGTTGAAGAATCAGTAGTTGTAAAAGAAGAAATTAAAATAAATACTTCAGAGGAAAATAGTAATTTATCAAAAGAAATTAATTCAATTCCTGTTCAATCAAAAGAACAAGTTGCAGTAACAATCAAAAATCAAAAATCAAAAGTCGGCAATCAACAATCATCTCAGAGTTTCAATCAAAACAATCAAAAAACAGTTGTTAATCCAATCATCAACAGAAATAAAGAAATTGAATATTTAGGAAACGGAGATGTCGCACAAAAAGACCTTCCAAAAATTGAAACTAGAAAACAAATAGTGGTTTCAAAACCCAACTATGTTGATGTTGACGATTTATTAGCATCGGTAGAAAACGAATCTAAAAACACAAAAAAACCTTCTGTTAAAGTAAATGCCAACACTTTGTTATCTCAAGTCGACGGAGAATTAGAACAAAGTTTTAGACAAAAAGCCATCAACAGAATTAGCAAAAATTACCAAGAAGTAAAAGTGGCACTTGCCAATAGAAATCAGGAATAAAAATCATTAATCATTAAATTCATTCATCATGAGAAATTTTACAATTTACTTAGCACTATTACTATGCCTTTTTGCAAGCAAAATGGTAGCACAAGAAACTTTTGAAAGCAAAGCAAGAGCTATTGCCAACAAGATCGAAAAAATCACTAAAGAAGAAAAAGAAGCTTTAAAAGTCGAGGTTGAAGAAGTAAACGTTCAATTTGAAAAAGGAACAATTACCAAAGCGCAAGCCGATCAAAAAAAGCAAGATTTAGCGCAAGCAAGAGCAACAATTATCGAAAATAAAGTGGCAGTTGCTCAAGAAGAATTAAAAGATTTAGTACAGCAAAAAGTAAACGGAAAAATCAAAGAAGGAACTTCTCCAGATTCTACTACAATACGATTTGGAAAACGTCTTATTTTAAAGTTCGAAAACGACACTGCTAGAACTAAAAACTATGTTTACAAAGAAAAAAGAACTACATCGCAATTCGTTTTTGCACTAGGTTTAAACAATGTGGTTACCGATGGTTCGGTAGAAAATTCTGATTTTAAATTTATTGGTTCTCGTTTTTACGAATGGGGTTTGACTTATAATACTCGTATCGCTAAAAACAACAATTTGTTACATTTAAAATATGGAGCGTCGGTAATGTATAACGATTTACGACCAACTCAAAACAAAGTATTTGTAGTAAATGGTGATCAAACCAATCTTGAAACAAGTCCGATTAACTTAAAAAGTTCTCGTTTTAGAAATGTGTATTTAGTAGCACCATTACATTTAGAATTTGACTTCACAGAGAAAAAAGAAAAAGATGGGAAAACCTATTTTAGAACACACGAAAGTTTCCGTTTTGGAATTGGTGGTTACGCAGGAGTACGAATCAAATCAAAACAAAAAACAGAGTACAAAATAGACGATATCGATTATGATGTAAAAGCAAAAGGCGATTTTAACGCAAGTAATTTCATCTACGGATTAAGTACTTACATTGGTTACAAAGAAACAAGTTTATATCTAAAATACGATTTAAATCCGTTGTTTCAAGACAATGCAATCAAACAAAATAATGTTTCATTAGGATTGCGTTTCGATTTCAATTAATTAAATTTGTTAGGTTAATTATATTTTCTGTAGAGACGCGATTTATCGCGTCTCTTTTTTATATTAACATTATTTAAAATTCCGTATTTTTACCATCTTTCAAATATAAAATATTCCATAACAATTGATTACCAAAGAAACCATAGATAAAGTTTACGAAGCATCTCGAGTAGAGGAAGTTATTGGCGATTTTGTGCAATTAAAGCGCGCCGGAAGTAACTACAAAGGATTATCACCATTTTCTGATGAGCGTTCGCCTTCGTTCATGGTTTCGCCTGTAAAACAAATTTGGAAAGATTTTTCATCTGGAAAAGGAGGAAATGCTATCGCTTTCATCATGGAGCACGAACATTTTTCCTATCCAGAAGCCATTCGATACTTAGCCAAAAAATACAATATCGAAATTGAAGAAACAGAATTGTCAGATGAGCAAAAAGAAGTCGCTAATGAAAAGGAAAGTCTTTTTTTAGTTTCCGAATTTGCATCGAAATATTTTCAAGACGTACTTTTGAATACCGAGGAAGGAAAAGCAATTGCGTACACGTATTTCAAGGAACGCGGATTCACAAACGATACCATCAAGAAATTTAATTTAGGATATTCACCAAATCAATGGGATGCTTTTACAAAAGAAGCGCTTGGTAAAGGTTATAAATTAGAGTTTCTAGAAAAAACCGGACTCACAATTGTTGGTGAAG
Source organism: Flavobacterium aquatile LMG 4008 = ATCC 11947 (assembly GCF_000757385.1). Lineage (GTDB taxonomy): Bacteria > Bacteroidota > Bacteroidia > Flavobacteriales > Flavobacteriaceae > Flavobacterium > Flavobacterium aquatile. The sequence goes on from NZ_JRHH01000001.1 coordinate 94,856, forward strand.
ACAAACAATTTGACCGATTCAAAGGTCGTGTGATGTTTCCGATTCAGTCTATGTCGGGTCGAGTTCTGGGTTTTGGAGGTCGAATTCTAACCAACGATAAAAAAGCAGCCAAATATCTCAATTCGCCTGAAAGTGATTTGTACCATAAAAGCAAAGTCTTATACGGAATTTTTCATGCCAAACAAGCCATTGCCAAGCAAGATAATTGCTATTTAGTTGAAGGTTATACCGATGTTATTCAAATGCATCAAACCGGAATTGAAAATGTTGTAGCTTCTTCTGGAACGGCTTTAACACCAGATCAAATTCGATTAATCAACCGATTGACCAAAAACATTACTGTTCTTTTTGATGGTGATGCGGCTGGTTTACGTGCTTCCATTCGAGGAATCGATTTAATTTTGGAAGAAGGCATGAACGTAAAAGTCTGCACTTTTCCAGATGGCGATGATCCAGATAGTTTTGCTAAGAAAACACCGTTGCAAGATTTGACGGCTTATCTCGAAGAAAACGCCATGGATTTCATCCAATTCAAAGCATCACTTTTAATGAAAGATGCCAAGAATGATCCAATCAAGAAAGCCGATTTGATTCGAGATATGGTTGCAAGTATTTCTAAAATCCCAGACAGAATTAAACGAGAAGTATACATTCAAGAAGTTTCCAGAATTATGGAAATTTCCGAAGAAGTGCTTTTTAATACTTTGGCGCAACTTGTTAAAAAGGATAATTCTGAGTTAGGCAAAAAGCAAAAAGAAGAACAACAGACCTCATTTGAAGTTCATAAAAACGAAAATGTTGTCGCTGCTGCAAATGTCGATATCCAATTTGAACTCGAACATAAAATAATAGAAATCCTATTAATCTACGGAAACGTAGAAGATGATTTCGAAGACATTCACTTAAAAGCCAACGAAAGAGGCGAGATGGAAGAAGTGAAAGAAATGAATAAATACAAAGTATATCAACGTATTTTTTTGAGTTTACAAGAAGACGAAATCGAACTTGCAAATCCTTTGTTTAGAAGTATTTATAATGATATCATTAATTATTACAATCTAAACGAATCGTTCGAATTAGATCAATATTTATCCCAATTACCATCAGAATTGGCTCAAGAAGTTACTACAATTTTGATGAACGACGAGCGCGAAGCATTACACAATTGGGAAGCTAAAAACATTTTTGTAAAAGCCAAAGACAAAACCATAAGCCAATACGTTTCCGAAACTATCTTAACTTTAAGATGGTTTTTAGTCAATAAAATTATAGACGAATTAAAAACATCAGTCACAAAAGACACCGAAACAGACAATTCAGAAACCTTATCGATGGTAGTAGATTACTTAGGATTAACCAACGTGTTCTCCAAAAAACTGGGAAGAGTTATATCTAGGCATAATTAAAAAAAGCTCAAATTTCCATAAAAGAAATCTGAGCTCTATATCTGATATTTAAAATCTATTATTTTAAACTATATCTAAAGTCTTAGCTTTATTCACTAAATCCACTAGATTGGTAACATTCAGTTTTTGCAATAATCGTAGTTTATAAGTACTAATTGTTTTTTCATTCAAGTCAAGAACTTTCGAAATTTCGTTGTTTTTCTTTCCGTCACACAAGTAACGTAAAACCTCAATTTCTCTGTTAGATAACTTTCTGTAGAGACGTTCACTTTTATTTTGTTTTGCAATAAGCGCCAAACTTTTCTTGATACTATCACTCAAAATTACAATTCCTTGATGAACCCTAATAATTGTAGTTCCAAGAGTTTCAAGCTTTGATGACTTATGAACAAAACCAGAAACACCAGCTTTAATTGCATTCGGAGCGTAAATTTGCTCGTTCAAGCTAGTAAAAATCAACACTTTGGTATTTGGGAAATTTTTGATAATGGCTTTCAACTCATAGATACTTTTTAATCCGTCAAGTTCAAGGTCAATTACCAAGACATTTATCTCTTTATTTCGAAGCGCATCAGGCACCATATAGAAACTTCCCACATTAGAAACCACACTAATTTCTGGGTGATCTTTAAAATATGACTTTACGCCGTAATGTACCACAGGATAATTATCGGCTAGGCAAACGTTGATCATAATTTTAATTTTTTAAGAAATTAATACTCATAACTAATTGTAAAGTTAGTAAAAAAATACTAATTATGGTAATTTACTGAATATTTAATATTTAAATGACGTTGGAACCAAACAAACTGGAATCGGATCCATCTTATGTTTATTTACGAAATTAAGGCGTTTATAGATGTCAAAAACCTCTTTTTGTCGTCCAGAAAACTGTTCTGTAGCGCATCCTTTTTCATCTTCTAGCATTGCCCATTCCAATTCGTCATAACTTGCACCAAGTTGATCTTCATCACTTCTATTATCACCAAACAATCCATCAGTCGGAGCTGCTTTTTGAATCGATTCTGGAATTTCCAAAAATTGTCCAAGCGCATAGACATCACTTTTCATTAAATCGGCAATCGGACTCAAATCAACGCCACCATCGCCATATTTTGTGTAAAATCCAACACCAAAATCCTCCACCTTGTTTCCAGTTCCAGCAACCAACAATCCGTTAATTCCAGCAAAATAATACAAAGTCGTCATTCGCAAACGCGCTCTCGTGTTCGCTAACGACAAATTATATTTCACATTATTCTCCGTTTTCGGCATTTCACCTTTAAAAGTTTCATAAATCGGAGTCAAATTTGCTTCAGCGCGACTCACATTACTAAACTTTTTCATCAATTGCTCAATATGTTCTCTACCGCGACTCACCTGGTTTTCTGCCTGATGAATCGGCATTTCAACACACAACGTTGGTAAACCCGTTTGCGCACAAAGCGTAGAAGTCACCGCCGAATCTACTCCGCCAGAAATTCCCACAACAAAACCATTCACTTTTGCGTTATCCGCATAAGTCTTCAACCAATTTACAATATGCGCGTTTACTTTTTCTACTTGAATCGTACTCGTTTTTGACATTTTATTTAGAAGATTTAAAAATCCGTAATGTATATTTGCAAAAATAATGAATTAATTTTAAATATTTTTAAAAGCTATTTCCAGCTATTCACTGCAATCTTTCACAATTTTAGGTTGTTTTTCTAAATAAAAAAAGAACTTCCGTTGGTCGTTTTTTTTCATCAAGAAAAACTAACCTAAAATTATAAAAGGATTTCTGTTATTATCTGGGCTAAACCTTAGAATAATGAAGAACACTTTTTTTATAATCCTATTTTCAGTCTTGTTGTTTTCGTGCGACAAAAAATCAAAAGTAGAAAAAGCCGTAGAAGAAATTCCTGTAGAAATGAAACTCATTCGTTTCGAACAAGCTTTCTTCGAAGCAAAACCATCTGATTTACAATCTGTAAAAGCACAATATCCAGAATTTTTCCCAGCAGAAACACCAGATCAAGTGTGGTTAGAAAAAATGCAAAATCCACAATGGCGCGAGTTGTATGGCGAAGTAGAAAAAAAATACAAGAACTTTAATTCAAAACAAACCGAAATTGAAGAACTTTTCAAACACATAAAATATTATTTTCCAACTATAAAAACACCAAATATTTACACCGTTATTGGTGAAATGGATTATAACAACAAAGTGATTTATGCCAACGATAAATTACTAATTGCATTAGAATTATACCTTGGTGGAAAACACCGTTTTTACGCCGAATTTCCAGAATATATTGCACAAAATTTCGAAGAAAGACAAATGTTGCCAGACATTGCCAACAGTTTTTCAACAGGAATTCTTCCTGCGCCAACAGACAAAACATTACTTTCTCAAATGATGTATTTTGGTAAAGAATTGTATCTAAAAGATTTATTATTATCAGACGATTACACCGATGCTGAGAAAATTGGTTATACTCCAAAACAAATTTCTTGGAGTAAAGAAAACGAATATTTCATCTGGATGAACTTTGTAGAAAATAAATATTTGTACAGTTCCAACTCTAAGTTGGCAACGCAATTCATCAATTTAGCTCCGTTTTCAAAATTCTATTTAGAGATTGATAACGAATCACCAGGTAGAATTGGGCAATGGATTGGATGGCAAATAGTACGATCTTTTATGGAAAACAATCCAAAAGTAACCGTGCAACAATTAATAAAAATGGATGCCAACAGCATCTTCGAACAATCAAAATACAAACCTAAAAAGAATGAGTAACACAATAACTTCCGAAATAAAATTCGTAGTAGAATTAGACGAACACAGAGTTCCCGAAAAATTAACATGGACAGCACAAGATGGCGGCGTTGATCTTGAAGAAGCCAAAGCCATGTTGCTTTCAATTTGGGATAACAAAACTAAAGAAACATTACGAATTGATTTATGGACAAAAGACATGCCGGTAGATGAAATGAAAATCTTCTTTCATCAAACATTAGTTGCAATGGCAGACACATTTGAACGTGCCACTCAAGATGAGAAAATGGCAGCAACAATGCGAGATTTCACCGATTATTTCGCCGAGAAACTAGAATTAAAAGGATAAAAAAAATGGTTCGCAATTGCGAACCATTTTTTTGTTTTTAAAACTCATTCAAATCTTTATAAACTTCAACGTTAATTTCTTCAATATAATTAAGAAGTGTGTCTTTTCCGGTTCCTTCTGTTGCTGAGGTTACAAAGTAAGGAGGCATTTCTTCCCAATTGTGAGCAATCAGTTGTTTCTTGTAGGCAGCTACGTGCGAATCAATTTTGGTCTTACTAATTTTATCTGCTTTAGTAAAAACAATACAAAACGGAATTTCACTTTCACCAAGATATTCTATAAATTCAATATCAATTTTTTGCGCTTCAAGACGAATATCTATCAATACAAAAGCGCAAACCAGTTGTTCTCTTGTTTCAAAATAATCGGTAATAAATTCTTGAAAAACTTCTTTGGTTTTCTTAGAAACTCTAGCATATCCATAACCTGGTAAATCAACTAAAAACCAATTGGAATTAATTTTAAAGTGATTAATAAGTTGCGTTTTTCCTGGTTTTCCAGAAGTTTTAGCCAAGTTTTTATGGTTGGTAATCATGTTAATTAACGATGATTTTCCAACATTTGATCTGCCAATAAAAGCATATTCTGGCAAACGTTCCGTTGGACATTTACTTACATCAGAATTACTAATTATAAATTCGGCGGTTGTAATTTTCATTTTATTGTCATTGCGAGGCACGAAGCAATCTCGTTTAAGTATAGAATATTATTTGTAATTAACTTTTACAAATGTTCTTTTTGCAACCAAACATCAAGAATTTCATTGAACTTGTCTGGATGTTCCATCATTGCTGCATGTCCGCATTTGTCAATCCAATATAAATCGGAGTTTGGCATTAAGCGGTGAAATTCTTCAGCAACATCTGGCGGAGTTACAGCATCATTTTTACCCCAAATCAAACACGTTTTTACATGCATTTTTGGTAAATCTTTAGCCATATTATGACGAATCGCACTCTTAGCAATAGTAAGCGTTTTTATAACTTTAATTCTGTCATTTACCACGCCAAAAACTTCATCAACAATCTCTTTTGTCGCTACTTTTGGATCGTAAAAAACGTCTTCGGCCTTCTTTTTTATGTATTCATAATCACCTCTTTTAGGATAACTATCGCCCATTGCGCTTTCGTAAAGGCCTGAACTTCCTGTGATTACTAATCCTGCAACTTTTTCCGGGTACATTTTAGTATGATACAAAGCGATATGTCCACCAAGTGAATTTCCAAGTAAAATCACTCTATCAAAACCTTTGTATGTTATAAAATCTTTCACATATCTAGCGAAAGCCTTTACATTGGTTTTTAAGATATTTTGTGTATAAAGTGGTAACTCAGGAATAACAATTTTGTATCCTTTTTGAGAAAAGTGTTTTGCTACGCCTTCAAAATTACTCAATCCGCCCATCAAACCGTGTAAAATCACGATTGGCGTACCTTCACCAATTTCTATATAGCTGTATTTACCGTCTTTTGTAGAATTCAAATCCATAAATTGTTTCCTAATTTTCAATTGTTACAAATATAAGTTTTTATCGATAAAATCATAGTATAAAATGAATTATTTAGACAAAAATCACATTAACCTAACATCATATTCTGTAAGACTTTTAGGTGGTAATTATCAACATTTTAACTCGATTTTTTTTAAAATAAAGTAAACTCAAAATTTGAAATTTCTTTAAATTTTTCGCAACAAATTCTTTTTTATTCTCAATTTATAATTAAAAACACAACAATTCTTAATGCTTTGTTAATTATTGTGCAATTGCTTTAACAATTTTTGCCGCTTTTAAATTTGATTAAAGTGGTAAAACTTATTAACAAAGTGGTATTTTGTGGTAAAATGTGGTAAAATATTTTATATTTTTGCTCATATCATTTAAAAAAATTAGTTGTTGAATTCAATAATCGGAACATACGAGTGTAAAGTTGATGCCAAAGGAAGGTTGCTTTTGCCTGCGCCTTTCAAAAAGCAATTGGCTGCTTCTCTTCAAGACGGATTTGTCTTGAAGCGCTCTGTTTTTCAGCCGTGTCTTGAATTGTATCCAATGAGTGAATGGAATTTAATGATGCAAAAAATCAATAAACTCAACCGATTTGTGAAGAAAAATAACGATTTCATTCGTCGTTTTACTGCAGGTGTAAAAGTGGTTGAAATTGATACTCTTGGGCGATTACTTGTTCCAAAAGACCTAACAACTTTTGCTCAAATTTCTAAAGATATTGTATTGTCATCGGCAGTAAATATTATTGAAATCTGGGATAAAGAATTATACGAAAAATCAATTGATGATTCTGTTGTTGACTTTGCCGATTTGGCAGAAGATGTAATGGGAAATGTAAATGACGACGACAATGGAATATCATAATCCAGTTTTATTAAAGGAAACAGTTGACGGTTTGAATATCAAGCCAGATGGTGTTTATGTAGATGTCACTTTTGGTGGTGGCGGACACTCGAAAGAAATTTTGAGTCGATTAAATGCCAACGGAAAATTATTTGGATTTGATCAAGATGAAGATGCTTGGGGAAATGCTTTGCCAGACGAACGATTTACGTTAATTCAAGAAAATTTTAGATACATAAAACGTTTTTTAAGATTTCACGGAATTAAAGAAGTTGACGGAATTCTGGCAGATTTAGGAGTTTCATCGCATCAATTTGATGTCCCAGAAAGAGGTTTTTCTACCCGATTTGATGCCGATTTAGACATGAGAATGAGTAAAAAAAATGAATTGGATGCTCATAAAATTATAAATGAATACGATGATGCCAACTTAAAAAGAGTTTTTCTTGATTACGGCGAATTAAAAATTGCACCAGCTCTTGCAAGAACAATTATTGAAGCAAGAGAAATAAAATCGATTGATACAACAGACGAATTGAAACTGATTTTACAACGATTTCTTCCGGAGCAATTTAAGAATAAAGTTTTGGCTCAAATCTATCAAGCAATTAGAATTGAAGTAAATCAAGAAATGGATGTTTTGAAAGAATTTCTAGAGCAATCATTAGATATTTTAAAACCAGAAGGACGATTAAGTGTGATTTCCTATCATTCATTAGAAGATAGATTGGTAAAAAGATTCATGAAAAACGGAATGTTCGAAGGCGAACCCGAAAAAGATTTCTTCGGAAATTTCTCGGTTCCATTCAAGTTAATAGGAAAACTAATTGTTCCAACAGAAGAAGAAATAAAAATTAACAACAGAGCAAGAAGCGCGAAGTTAAGAATTGCAGAGAAAAAATAGATTGCAGATTTCAGATATCAGAAAATTGATTTCAGAAACAGAATATGAAGAAAAAAACTTTGCGACTTAGTGTCTTTGTGGCAAAAAAATACTTTGAGACTTAAATAAATGAAAGGCGGAATTTATAACATATTAAAAGCTCGATTTCTTGTCAATGAAGACGCCACCAAAAACTGGCGATTCATTGTTTTTTTGATTGTTCTTGCCATTATTATGATTGCAAATACGCATCGATTTGAACAAAAAGTTTTTAGAATTTCCGATTTGACTAATGAAGTTAAAGAATTACGTTCAGAATTTGTTGACAGACGATCAGAGTTAATGAAGCTTAAAATGGAATCGACGATTTCTAAAAAAATGGAAGCTAGAAGTATTTTCCCATCACAAGTTCCACCGCAAAAAATAAAAGTTAAAAAACAAGAAGAAAAAAGTTTCTTTAAAAAAATATGGCAGTAGAAGATAAAAATATCTCTTACAGAATCTATCTGGTAGCATTCTTCATCTTTTTGATGGCGATTGCAATTACTGTGAAACTAACTAATATACAGTGGGTTGAAGGTGATTATTACAGAAAATTAGCCAAAGAAAGAACAGTAAGAACTTTTGTAATTCCGGCAAATAAAGGAAATATTTATTCGGCAGACGGAAGTTTATTGGCAACATCAATTCCAAATTATACCATTCGTTTTGATGCAGTCGCGCCAAAAGAAGAAGATTTTGAAAAAAATGTCAAACCATTAGCCGATGAATTGTCAAAATTATTAGGTAAATCAAGTTCGTCATACCAATCTTTATTGAGAAAAGCACGAGCCAATAAAAACAGATATACCTTTTTAGCCGAAGATTTAAGTTATACCGAATATGCCAAAATAAAATCATTTCCGCTATTCAATAAAGGTGCAAATAAAGGCGGAATTATCGTAGAACAGCAAACCGTTCGCGAACATCCAATTGGTAAAATTGCCGAGAGAACCATTGGTTACGAAAGAATTGATGATAAAGGTCAACTAAAAAGAGTTGGAATCGAAGGTGCATTCGGAAAATATTTAAACGGAAAAGACGGTAAAGTTTTAAAACAAAAAATTGCTAAAGGTCAGTGGAAACCTATTCGTGATGTTAACGAAGTTGATCCGCAAGATGGTTACGATGTAATTTCTACTATTGATGTTTACATTCAAGATATTGCACATCATGCTTTGTTGAAGCAACTTGAAGAATATAAAGCAGAACACGGTTGTGTTGTAGTTATGGAAACCAAAACTGGTAAAGTAAAAGCCATTTCTAATCTTGGAAGAGATAAAAAATCAGGTAATTATTACGAAACTATAAATTATGCCGTTGCCGAATCGCACGAACCAGGTTCTACTTTTAAATTAGTAGATATGATCGCGCTTCTTGATGATAACAAAGTTGATACATCTAAGGTTTACGACAGTCGCGGTGGTGTAATTACTTATAGAGGTGACAAAGTAAGAGATTCTCACGAAGGTGGTTATGGTAAAATTTCGCTTGGAAAAGGTTTCGAAGTTTCATCAAATACGATTTTGGTTCAAGCAGTTTACGAAAATTATAAAAATAATCCGCAAGAATTTATTGATAGGATCAGCAAATTGGGGTTAGATAAACCTCTTGGATTACCATTTCAAGGAGAAGGGAAACCTACAGTCCATAAACCTGGTGATAAGAGTTGGAATGGTAACACATTGCCTTGGATGGCGTACGGATATAGTGTTGCAATGACGCCTTTACAAACGTTGACATTGTATAATGCTGTCGCAAATAATGGAGAAATGGTAAAACCGCAATTTGTATCAGAAATTAAAGAGTGGAATAAAACCATTAAAAAATACGATAAACAAGTCATCAATCCAAAGATATGTTCCGATGAAACTATCAAAAAATTGAAATCTCTTTTAACAAATGTTGTAAAAAGAGGAACAGGCGCGAAGCTTTATTCTAAAGATTTTTCTATGGCAGGAAAAACAGGAACTGCTGAAGCAAATTATGGTAAAAATGGAGGAAATGATCATCATTATATTTCTTCGTTCGTCGGATTCTTTCCTGCTGAAAACCCTAAATATTCTTGTATTGTTGTGGTTCACGAACCAAATACATCCTTGAATAATTATTATGGTGCCGATGTTGCTGGACCAGTTTTTAAACGTATTGCGCAAAAGATTTTTACAGATGCGCCATCAACAAATGAAATTAAAAATTTGGACAAAAAAATTGCCAAGCAAGAAAATAAATACCAAGAATATTATACTAAAGCACAAAATGTAAAAAGTAAAATTCCTAATTTAAAAGGAATGTCTGGTATGGATGCAGTTGCTTTATTAGGAAATTTAGGTATCAAAGTTACGGTTAAAGGTGTTGGAAAGGTTAAAAAACAATCCATTCAAGCCGGTCAACCAATTATAAAAAATTCAACTATAATATTAGAATTATCGTGATTGTTTTAAAAGAAATAGTGTACAAAGTTGCGATTGAAGCTGTAAAAGGTTCAACGGAAATTGCTGTGAACAAAATTGAATTCGATTCTAGAAAAATTGAAGCCAATGATGTTTTTGTAGCCATTCGCGGAACGGTTTCTAATGGTCATGATTTTATTGAAAAAGCAATTTCACTTGGAGCAACCGCGATTGTTTGTGATACTTTGCCTGAAGTTACCGTTACAGGAATCACCTATATTCAGGTTAAAGACACCAATTCGGCTTTGGCTTTTATGGCTTCTAATTATTACGATAATCCATCGTCAAAATTGCGCTTGGTTGGAATTACTGGTACAAATGGCAAAACAACCATTGCATCATTATTATACCAATTATTTAAAAAAGCAGGCTATAAAGTCGGTTTACTTTCTACCGTGAAAATCATGGTTGATACTATCGAATACAAAGCAACTCACACAACTCCAGATTCATTAACCATCAATCACTATTTAAATGAGATGATTGAAATGGGTTGTGAATATTGTTTTATGGAAGTTAGCTCGCATGGTGTACATCAAAAACGCACCGAAGGTTTGCAGTTTGAAGGCGGTGTTTTCACAAATTTATCGCACGATCATTTAGATTATCATCCAACATTTGCAGAATATAGAGATGTTAAAAAATCGTTTTTTGATCATTTGCCAAAATCGGCTTTTGCATTAACCAATGTAGATGACAAAAATGGTTCAGTTATGCTTCAAAATACTAATGCTAGAAAACTGACTTACGCCTTAAAATCATATGCTAATTATAAAGCACAAATTCTAGAAAATCAACTTTCAGGATTGTTACTTAAAATTAATGAAAATGAAGTTTGGGTAAAATTAATAGGAACTTTTAATGCCTATAATTTATTAGCAATTTATGGAACTGCAGTTGAATTAGGATTAGAAAATCTAGAGGTTTTACGATTATTATCTGAGTTAGAAAGTGTTTCTGGCCGATTCCAATTTATAGTTTCAGATGAAAAAATTACAGCAATTGTAGATTATGCGCATACGCCTGATGCTTTAGAAAATGTATTAAAAACCATAAACGACATCCGAACTAAAAACGAACAATTAATTACTGTTGTTGGTTGTGGCGGCGATAGAGATAAAGCAAAAAGACCAATAATGGCAAACATTGCAACGCAAATGAGCGATAAAGTCATCATTACTTCAGACAATCCAAGAACCGAAAATCCTTCAACGATTATCGCCGAAATGGAAGCTGGAGTAGAACCACAAAATTTCAAAAAATCACTTTCTATTGAAGATAGAAAACAAGCTATAAAAACCGCGTGTCAATTGGCAAATGCAAATGATATTATTCTAATCGCTGGAAAAGGACACGAAACATACCAAGAAATTCAAGGCATTCGCTACGATTTTGACGACATGAAAACGGTTAAAGAATTTTTACAACAGATGAACAAATAGTAAAACTCCAAATAGTCAAAATCCAAATTCCAAATTAGTGGAGTTTTTAAAAATTTTGGGATTTGGGATTTTAAAATTGGATTTTAAAAAATAAAAATATGTTATACTACTTATTTGAATATTTAGACAAAACATTAGACGTTCCAGGAACTGGAGTGTTTCAATATATCACATTTCGTTCGGCTTTAGCATTAATTCTATCGCTAATGATTTCAACTATTTATGGTAAAAAAATCATCAACTTTTTAAGAAATCAACAAGTAGGTGAAACAGTTCGTGAATTGGGTTTAGCGGGTCAAACACAAAAAGCCGGTACGCCAACAATGGGTGGATTAATCATCATTGTGGCAACATTAATTCCGGTTATTTTATTGACTAAACTGAATAATATTTACATCATCCTATTAATTGTAACCACACTTTGGATGGGAACTATCGGTTTTATTGATGATTACATCAAAATCTTCAAAAAAGACAAGCAAGGTTTAAAAGGAATTTTTAAAGTAATCGGTCAAGTTGGTTTAGGAATAATTGTGGGTTCGGTGTTGTATTTTAGTCCTGCTGTTACCGTAAGAGAAAAGTCATCAACGCCAATTACATTTAACCAAATAGGAAATACAATCTCGCAACCGGCCAATGAAATTAAAGCAACTACAACTACAATTCCGTTTACAAAAAATAACGAATTAGACTATGCTCAAATCTTAAAACCATTTACAGATGATTATCAAAATTGGGCTTGGTTGATATTTATTCCAATTGTAATTTTTATCATAACAGCAGTTTCAAATGGAGCAAATCTAACAGACGGAATTGACGGTTTAGCTGCAGGAACATCAGCAATATCGGTACTTGCACTCGGGATTTTTACCTTCATTTCGGGTAATATTATTTTATCCAATTACTTGAACGTAATGTACATTCCCAATTCGGGTGAAATGACGGTTTTTATTGCTGCATTTGTAGGTTCGTTGATTGGGTTTTTATGGTACAATTCCTATCCAGCATCTGTATTTATGGGTGACACAGGAAGTTTAACTATTGGTGGAATTATAGCAGTTTTAGCAATTTCGGTTAGAAAAGAAATGTTACTTCCAGTGTTATGCGCCATTTTCTTTGCCGAAAGTGCCTCAGTAATTATTCAAGTTACTTATTTCAAATATACCAAAAAGCGTTTTGGCGAAGGACGAAGAGTTTTCTTGATGTCGCCATTACACCATCATTATCAGAAAAAAGGATACCACGAAAGTAAAATTGTAACGCGTTTCTGGATTGTAACAATTCTATTAGCGATCGTTGCAATTGTAACACTAAAATTAAGATAATGAAGCGTTTGGTGGTTTTAGGCGGAGGCGAAAGCGGAGTTGGAACAGCAATTCTAGGAAAGAAAGAAGGATACGATGTTTTTGTGTCTGATTTCGGAAAAATAAAAGACAATTACAGAGACGTTCTAAATAATTATGAAATAAAATGGGAAGACGAAAAGCACACAGAAGAATTAATTCTGAATGCTTCAGTTGTAATGAAAAGCCCAGGAATTCCAGATAAAGCGCCAATTGTAAAAAAGCTAATCGAAAAAGGAATTCCAGTGATTTCCGAAATTGAATTTGCTAACGATTTTACAAAAGCAATGACCATCGGAATCACAGGAAGTAATGGTAAAACAACAACAACTATGTTGACTTATCATTTACTAAAAGAAGCTGGATTGAATGTAGGATTAGGAGGAAACATCGGAAAAAGTTTTGCATGGCAAGTAGCCGAAGAAAATTACGATTCGTATGTCCTAGAATTAAGCAGTTTTCAGTTGGACGGAATCATAAATTATAAGCCACATATTGCTATAATTACCAATATAAGTCCAGATCATTTAGATCGATACGATTACAAATATGAAAATTACATCGCATCTAAATTCAGAATAACAATGAATCAAACCGAAAAAGATTACCTCATTTATGATGCAGATGACGAGGCAATATCCAATTGGTTACAAAACAACAAAGTAAAAGCACAACTAATACCTTTTTCAATTTCAAAATCTATTGAATACGGAGCATTTTTAAACAACAATATTATGGAAATCAACATCAACCAAGAGGAGTTTTTAATGGAAACAGCTCAAATCGCGTTAGAAGGAAAGCACAACATGAAAAACGCAATGGCAGCAACGTCTGTAGCCAATATTTTGCGTATCAGAAAGCAGACTATTCGCGAGAGTTTGTCTAATTTCCAAGGTGTTGAACATCGTTTAGAAAAAGTGCTTAAAATTCATAACGTGCAATACATCAACGATAGTAAAGCAACCAATGTTAACGCAAGTTTCTTCGCGCTAGACAGCATGACAACACCAACCGTTTGGATTCTTGGTGGCGTAGATAAAGGAAACGATTACAGCGAATTGATGGCATTAGTGCACGAAAAAGTAAAAGCAATCATCTGCCTTGGTGTCGACAATAAAAAAATAATCGATGCCTTCGGAAACATTGTAGACATGATGGTCGAAGTAGATAACATGCGCGATGCCGTGAACACAGCGCGCCACATTGCCGAAAAAGGAGACACCGTTTTATTGTCACCAGCATGCGCAAGTTTCGATTTATTCGAAAACTATGAAGACAGAGGAAATCAGTTTAAAAGAGAAGTTAGAAATTTATAATTAGGAGCGAATGGCTCGGGCATTTTAGCAATCCATGTTCCTGCTTTCCGTTCCTGCCGATAAAAATCGGCATCCACTTCAATCAGGGCTATTTTAGCCAACCATTTGAAGAGAATTAAAAGTAAAAACAAAATCAATTTAAATAAGAACTTTTAAAATAAATAATGAAAGAACTAATAAACAGTTTAAAAGGCGACAAAGTTATCTGGGCATTTATTGCTCTTTTGGCGTTGTTTTCCTTTATGCCTGTTTTTAGTGCGAGTAGCAATTTGGCTTACATGCGTCACGGCTCTGGAAACGCGTTAACGTATTTGCTAAAACACGCTGTTCACATTTTTATTGGGTTTTTTATCATCTATCAAGTACATAAAATTCCGTACCATTATTTCCGTGGAATCTCTATGTTTGCCTTGCCAATTGTATGGGTTTTATTAATTTATACTTTAGTAAAAGGAACTGTAATCGATGGTGCAAATGCCAGTCGATGGATTCAAATTCCGTTCATCGGAATATCATTTCAAACATCAACATTGGCAGCAATTGTATTATACGTTTTTGTTGCCAGATATTTATCCAAATCAAGAGAAGTAGAGCCAACTTTAAAGCAATCATTCATCGATTTATGGATTCCAGTTTTTGTAACTCTAGCTTTAATCTTTCCTGCCAATTTCTCAACAGCAGCATTGATTTTTGCCATGGTTACCATGTTAGCATTCATCGGTAAATATCCATTGCGATACATCGGATTAATTCTCGGCGTCGGATTGGTTTCTGCATTATTTTTTGTACTTATTGCTAAAAAATTCCCAGAAGCTTTCCCAAATCGGGTCGACACTTGGATAAGCCGTATCGATAATTTTATGGGCGACAAACCCGACGAAGATATTTATCAAATCGAAAAAGCAAAAATAGCCATCGCAACCGGCGGAGTTTACGGATTAGGACCAGGAAAAAGCGTTCAAAAGAATTTCTTGCCTCAATCCTCATCCGATTTTATTTTTGCCATCATCGTAGAAGAATACGGACTTTTTGGTGCTATGGGAATTCTATCAATCTACTTATTATTATTATTCCGATTCATTATCGCAGCTCATAAATCCAACTCACTTTTTGGGAAATTAGTCGTCGTCGGTCTCGGGTTTCCAATTGTTTTCCAAGCGTTAATAAATATGGCTGTTGCTGTAGAATTATTACCAGTAACTGGACAAACATTACCATTAATTAGTTCGGGAGGAAGTTCCGTTTGGATGACGTGCATCGCCATCGGAATTATTCTAAGTGTAACCAAAAAAGAAGAGGAAATTGCTGCCGAATTAGAGGAAAAACAAAAACGTGAAGAAGCATTACAACGTTTGATAGATAAACAATTGCAAGAAGACGAAGATGAAATTGAAGAAGTAGATGAAAATCAAGAAAAAGTAAATCAAATGAAATCATCCATAAAAGATAAAATTATGGAAGAAGATTATTCAATAGAAGAAAATCCAATGCTTGCCATTAAAGGAATGCGAAAAAAATAATAAAATAAACTCCAACGGAGTTAAATGTTTGTAATGAGAAAGTTAAAATTCATATTAAGCGGTGGCGGAACAGGCGGACATATCTATCCTGCAATTGCTATTGCGAACGAATTAAAATCGCGTTTTCCAGATGCCGAATTCCTTTTTGTAGGTGCGCAAGACAAAATGGAAATGCAAAAAGTGCCGCAATCAGGATATGCAATTGAAGGTCTTTGGATTGCTGGTTTACAACGAAAACTAACATTACAAAACGCAATGTTTCCATTAAAATTAGTAAGTAGTTTATTAAAGTCAAGACAGATAATTAAAAAGTTCAAACCCGATGTAGTAATTGGAACAGGCGGTTTTGCAAGTGGCCCATTATTACAAACTGCAAATACATTAAATATTCCAACAGTTATCCAAGAACAAAATTCATATCCTGGAATAACTAATAAATTGTTGAGCAAAAAAGCCAATGCGATTTGTGTAGCGTATGAAAATTTAGAGCAGTTTTTTCCAAAAAATAAAATTGTTTTCACTGGAAATCCAGTACGTCAAGATATTTTAGATGTTGATTCTAAAAGAAGTGAAGCATTATCGTATTTTAATTTAGACGAAAACAAAAAGACATTATTAGTAATTGGCGGAAGTTTAGGCGCAAGAAGAATCAACCAATTAATCGCAAAAGAAATTGATTTTTTACGCAACAATAATTTGCAGATAATTTGGCAATGTGGCAATTTGTACATGGCCGATTACAAGCAGTTTTCAGATGTTGAAAATGTGCAAGTAGTTTCGTTTATTGATAGAATGGATTTAATTTATGCTTCTGCAGATTTCGTGATTTCGCGTGCTGGTGCATCATCTGTTTCTGAATTATGTTTGGTAGGAAAACCAACAATATTTATTCCATCTCCAAATGTTGCCGAAGATCATCAAACAAAAAACGCAAAAGCAATTGTAGATAAAAACGGAGCATTACTAATAAAAGAAAGTGATTTAGACGAAAAATTCGAATCGGTTTTCAATAAACTAATTCACGACGAGAATTTGCAAAAAGGCCTAAGCGAAAACATGAAGAAATTAGCAAAGCCCAACGCAACAAAAGATATTGTAGAGCAAATAGTAAAATTGATAAAATAAAAATCTTGTCATTCTGAACTTGTTTCAGAATCTAAAATAAAAGTAGAATCTGAAACAAGTTCAGATTGACAAAAAAATAAAGACAATGAATCTAAACCAAATACATAACGTCTATTTCATAGGAATTGGAGGTATCGGAATGAGTGCTTTGGCTCGCTATTTCCAAAACATTGGTAAAAATGTTTCGGGTTACGATAAAACACCAACCATGCTAACCGACGAATTAATTGCAGGCGGAATGAACATTCATTTTGAAGATTCAATTGCTGCAATTCCTTTAGATTATTATGTAGAAAACACGTTAGTAATTGTTACACCAGCCGTTCCAGTTTCACATTCGGAGTGGAATTATTTTATCGAAAGAGAATTCACTATAAAAAAACGTGCCGAAGTTCTAGGTTTAATTACCAAAGATACATTCTGCTTTGCAGTTGCAGGTACGCACGGAAAAACTACTACATCAAGTATTCTCGGACATATTTTATACGAAAGTGGAGCCGATGTTACTGCTTTTCTTGGTGGAATTGTAGAAAATTACCATTCTAATTTAATTGGAAGTGGAAAAACAATAACCGTTGTTGAAGCCGATGAATTCGATCGTTCTTTCCTTCATTTACATCCAAATATTGCTTGCGTAACCTCAATGGATGCCGATCATTTGGATATTTACGGAGATGCAAATGCTATTGAAGAATCGTTTAGAGAATTCGCCAATAAAGTGGAGGATAAAACTAAAATGTTCGTCCCAAAAGGATTGGATTTAGAAGGTTTGACTATTGCAATTAACGAGAATGCAACTTTCAAAGCATTTAATATCAGAATTGAAAACAGCAGTTATGTTTTTGACGTGCAAACGCCATCAGAAATTATTGAAAACATTTTATTTTCACTGCCAGGACATCATAATTTAATGAATGCGCTAATGGCTTTAGCAATGGCTAAAACTTTCGGAACCCCAACCGAGTCCATTGCTAACGCTTTAGCATCATTTAAAGGAGTGCAACGCCGATTTTCGTATCAAATAAAATCAGATAAATTAGTTTACATTGATGATTATGCACATCATCCAACTGAAATAAATGCGGTGCATCAAGCTGTGAGAGAATTATATCCAAATCAAAAAGTTTTGGCGATTTTTCAACCACATTTATTCAGCAGAACTAAAGATTTTGCAGATGATTTTGCTAAAAGTTTATCGCAATTCGATGATATCCTTTTACTTGACATTTATCCAGCAAGAGAATTGCCAATGGAAGGAATTACAAGTTCTTGGTTACTATCGAAAATGACAAATGAAAATAAAAAATTAGTTTCGAAAGATGCGTTAATTGGTACGATTTTAGCAAGCGATGCAACCGTTATCGTTACTATTGGCGCTGGTGATATTGGAGAATTGGTTCCTAAAATTAAAAAAGCTTTGTTATGAGATTTCTAAAATGGCATACTATCAGATTAGTACTAATGTTTGCATTGGTGATTTTCTTGTATTCCTTTACATCAAGTAGAAATTCGCATCGCAAATTGAAGAAATCGGAAGTAATTTTTGTAGGGCAAAACAACAATTTTGTCAAACAAGAATCGGTTAATAAATTGTTAATAGAAAATAGTTCAGATGTAAAAACTATAGCAAAAGACGAACTAAATTTGAACAAATTGGAAAATTCCATCAACGCACATCCTATGATTCAAAAATCAGAAGTTTTTGTGAGTGTTGATGGTGTTCTAAAAGCGGTGGTTCAACAAAAAACACCTGTGGCTAGAGTAGTTGATGAGCAAGGTTCTTTTTATATTGATTATGAAGGTAATACAATGCCTTTATCAGATAATTATACTGCAAGAGTGCCGCTTATTTCGGGGGAAAATAATGTAAAAAACAAGAAGAAATTATCTGAAGTTTTAAAGATGATTTATGACGATGAGTTTTTGAAAAAAAACATCATTGGCATCCAAGTTTTGTCTGATGAGAGCCTTTTGATGTCAAATAGAAATTTCGATTATCAAATAGATTTCGGAAGAATGTTGAATGAAGATCAAAAATTTAAAAATTATAAAGCCTTTTTTCAAAAAGCAGTTTTAGACAGCACGCTTTACAAGTATAAAAAAATAAGTTTGAGATTTACGCATCAAGTTGTTTGCACAAAATAGCAACTGTAGTTTTAAACAAAGATGAAATAGAGTAGATATTGTATCTGGAAAATATGTTGACAATATGGAGAATAGAGAGAACATTGCGGTTGGTTTAGACATTGGAACTACGAAAATCGTAGCAATGATTGGCAAGAAAAATGAATATGGAAAACTTGAAATTTTAGGTCTTGGAAAAGCCAAAAGTTTAGGTGTGGCAAGAGGCGTTGTTAATAATATCACTCAAACCATTCAATCTATTCAGCAAGCCGTTATGGAAGCCGAAGAAAATTCGGGATACAAGATTAATGATGTAGTTGTTGGAATTGCAGGTCAACACATTCGCAGTATTCAACACACTGATTACATTAGCAGAAGCAATCCAGAGGAAGTTATTAGCGGAAAAGACATTCAGCTTTTAATTGATCAAGTAAATAAATTGGCCATGTTGCCAGGTGAGGAAATTATTCACGTGTTGCCACAAGAATTTAAAATCGACGGACAATCCGAAATCAAAGAACCAATTGGTATGTACGGCGGACGATTGGAAGCAAGTTTTCACGTTGTTGTTGGTCAGGCATCATCGATCAGAAATGTTGGAAGATGTATTCAAAGTTCGGGTATTGAATTATCCGGATTAACATTAGAACCATTAGCTTCGGCAGATGCTGTTTTAAGTCAAGAAGAAAAAGAAGCTGGAGTAGCATTAATCGATATTGGTGGTGGTACAACCGACTTAGCCATTTTTAAAGACGGAATTATTCGCCACACGGCAGTAGTTCCTTTTGGAGGAAATGTAATTACAGAAGACATCAAAGAAGGTTGTTCTATTATCGAAAAACAAGCAGAATTATTAAAAGTAAAATTTGGTTCGGCTTGGCCAGGAGAAAATAAAGACAACGAAATTGTTTCAATTCCAGGTTTACGCGGACGTGAGCCAAAAGAGATTTCGCTTAAAAACTTATCTAAAATCATTCACGCTCGTGTGGTTGAAATTATCGAACAAGTTTTTACAGAAATCAAAGCTTACGGTCATGAAGATCCAAGAAAGAAATTAATTGCCGGAATTGTATTAACTGGTGGTGGCGCGCAATTGCAACACATCAAACAATTAGTAGAATATATCACTGGTATGGATACTCGAATTGGTTATCCAAACGAGCATTTAGCAGGAAATTCAAGCGAAGATATCTCAAGTCCATTGTACGCAACAGCTGTCGGACTTGTAATGAACAGTATTGCAAATAATACACAAAGTGCTTACAGATTAGAAGTTTCTCAAGCAATTCCTCAACAACGACAAGTGGTTGCGCCAGTTGTAGAAACGCAATCAGAAGTTGTAAATGAAGAAGTTATAGAAGAAAAAGTTGCTAAAGAACCTGAAACGACGGAAGGAAAAATAAGGAAATCTTTTTTTGATAAGTATGTTGATAAGATAAAAGATTTTTTAGATAACGCTGAATAATTTGACATAATTTTAGATATCAAATAATCAAATTTCCGAGTCCGATTTGGATTCAACCAATAGAAGAAAATAATAAGTAATACCGAATCCAACGGATTCAAAACGTTTACAGATTTCAAACGTTTATAAAAACCAAAATAGTATGATGAGCAACTCAGAATTTGGAAGCATCTCATTTGATTTACCCAAAAATCAATCAAATGTAATTAAAGTTATCGGTGTTGGTGGCGGCGGAAGCAATGCAATCAACCACATGTTCAAGCAAGGAATCAAAGGTGTCGATTTCATCGTTTGTAATACTGATTCTCAGGCATTACAAAACAGTCCTGTGCCCAATAAAATTCAGTTAGGTGTAAACTTAACCGAAGGTCTTGGTGCTGGAGCAAATCCAGATGTAGGACAACAATCGGCAATTGAAAGCGTTGCAGATATCGAAAAAATGTTAGACAGCAATACCAAAATGGTTTTCATCACTGCAGGAATGGGTGGAGGAACTGGAACTGGTGCTGCGCCAGTAATTGCTCAATTGGCTAAAGAAAGAGATATTCTTACGGTAGGAATTGTAACGATTCCATTTCAATTTGAAGGTAAAGTGCGTCAAGAACAAGCACTAGCTGGAGTTGAAAGACTAAGAAAACAAGTAGATTCATTAATTGTTATCAATAATAATAAATTAAGAGAAGTATACGGAAACCTAGGTTTTAAAGCTGGTTTCTCTAAAGCTGACGAAGTTTTGGCAACTGCATCTCGCGGAATAGCGGAAGTAATTACGCATCACTATACACAAAATATCGATTTAAAAGATGCTAAAACGGTATTGTCTAATAGTGGAACAGCAATAATGGGTTCTGCCATTGCAAGTGGCGAAAACAGAGCAAAAGAAGCTATTATTTCTGCTTTGGATTCTCCATTATTAAATGATAATAAAATTACAGGTGCCAAAAACGTATTGTTGCTTATCGTTTCTGGAACTAGCGAAATCACTATTGACGAAATCGGAGAAATCAATGATCATATCCAAGCCGAAGCGGGTCACAATGCCAATATTATCATGGGTGTTGGTGAAGACGAATCACATGGAGATGCTATCGCTGTAACAATTATCGCTACAGGTTTTAATGTAGAACAACAAAACGAAATCGTAAATACCGAACCTAAAAAAATCATCCACTCACTAGAAGATGAACAAAAATTGGTTCGCGATTTAACGCAAAATGTAGTAGCGAGTTTTAACGCTGTTACTGATGCGCCAATTGAAAAAAAAGAAGATAAAATCGTTTTCGAATTGATGGAAGACGAAGTAAAAACCGAAACTGTTTTTGCAAAAGTTAACGACAATGAGTTAATTGCAATGAACGAATTCATTCGTAACTTAGATGTAACTTTCGAAATCGTTTCTCCTATTAAAGATATCGATTTCCAATTTACAACTCCGGTTGTTAATGAAATTAAAGTTGTAGAACCACAAATCATCGCTAAAGAAGAAGAACAAATCACTTTTTCATTCGATTTGCCAGTTGCAACTCCAGAGGTTAAAGTTGAAGAAAACAGAATTTTATTTGATTTATCAGACGAAACTCGCGATATTAAAGTAAACGAACACGTAGAATTTGTTCCTATAACAGAAATCAATCAAAACGGTGTTGTTCGCTATTCACTAGAAGAATACATGGAAATTGAGAACGATTTATTAAACTCAAAACCAGTAGAAGCTAAAAAAGTAGAAGAAATTGAGGAGTCTCTAAACTTCACAATGAAAGTTTCTGAGCCGACAAAACCAACTTACGCGACACATACTAATAGCGACGATTTTTCTCCAATGGAAATGACCATCGAAGAAACATTAAAACTTCGTGCAGACGAAAGAAGACGTAAGTTAAAAGAGTTCAACTACAAGTTTCACAACAATCCGTCACGAGTAGATGAACTAGAAAAAGAACCAGCATACAAAAGGTTAGGAGTTGATTTATCCGAAAATCAAGGCATAAACAACAACTCTAGAATGTCATTAGGAACCGACAGCAACGACGATATTCAGTTGCGATCTAACAATTCCTTCTTGCACGATAACGTAGATTAATTTCAAAATAATCACAAAATCTAACCCGAAAGTTCAACGTAATTTTCGGGTTATTTTGTTTTTGCGAGGAACGAAGCAATCTCCAATTTATTAATAAAAATTGTCTAAATTTGCAAAGCTTTTTGGAGCGAATGGTTTGGGTATTTTAGCAATCCGTTTTCCTGCTTTCCGTTACAATACTTGCAGAAAAAGCAAGTATTTTCTCTTCAATCAGGGCTAATTGGTAATCCATTTACACAAAATCACGAATATAAATAACTAAGTTTTAAAAAATAACAATATGAGTTTACAAGCAAAATTAATGGACGTAATGAAAGACGCCATGCGATCTAAAGATACTGTTGCGTTAGAAGCATTACGAGCTATCAAATCGGAATTATTATTGGCACAAACCGCTACAGGTTCTAAAGAAGAAATTTCAGAAGCAGACGAAATAAAAATCCTTCAACGATTAGTAAAAATGCGTAAAGACAGCGCAGAGATTTTTACAACACAAAATCGTCCAGATTTAGCCGAACCAGAATTGGCTCAAATCGCTGTAATCGAAAAATTCCTCCCAGCACAACTTTCAGAAGCAGAAGTAGAAGCAATCGTTTCTAAAATCATTGCAGAAACTGGAGCATCTGGAATCGCGTCAATGGGAAAAGTTATGGGGTTAGCCTCAGCACAAATTGGCGGTCAAGCAGAAGGAAAAACTATTTCTGCAATCGTTAAAAAATTATTAGTTTAATTTATTAGTGATTAGTAAAAGTGACTAGTAATTAGCTATTCACTTTTTACTAATCACTAAAATGGCTTCGTAGTTCAACTGGATAGAATATCAGATTTCGGCTCTGATGGTTGCAGGTTCGAACCCTGCCGAGGTCACTCTTCAATCCCCAAACACTTATAAACAGTGACTTGGGGATTTTTTATTTTCAATTTGTGCCTTTTTTGTGCCCAAAACTAATATCTTTACTAAGATATAGCTTTCTTTTTACAATTTGCTCTTTGTTCCAAAAATAATTTTAAAGATAAATGATACTAGATAATTTATATAATTTAATGAATTTAGCACTTGAAATTACCAATTTAGATGAATGGAGTAATAAATTATTGCAGGGTCAAGAAATTGATATAGAATCTATTTTCGAAGGAATTGAAGTCGAAATACAATCAAATTTGTTAGGTCAAAATCTAATTTATAAGGAAGATGTGATTAGAACATATATTACGTCAATTTCCAAGATTAATGCAGAAATTTTGGAATTGGATTATACTGATGAATTTAAAAATCCTCATTTCGAAATTGCACTAAATAATATCAAAAAATTGTATCAAGATGTGGTTGACAGTATTTGTATGACATGTGTTTTAGAAACTATTGATTTAATAAAAATTGTTAACACAAACCATTATGCATATTCAAACATTGATATCTCTATTTATAACGATGAAGTTAGTAACTCAAAACTTAATCAAATTAAGATGGTAAAAACGGCTCAAACTTCACTAAAAGAATATTTTGATGAAAATGAGTACTTTCTTTTATTTGAATATTTACTTAAAAACTTTAGCACCAAATTTTCAGATTTTAATAAAATTAGTTGCATTTATAGATTAATGATAGAAGATAAATTAATGAATAAAGAGCTACGAGCTGAAAGACTAAAAAATTTATTATATAAGCAACCTTACAATGTCAAGGAAATAAAACACTCGCTAATGCAAAAGGTTGCGCTCAGCGATATTATTACAAAACATTACTACACTTTAAAGGATGAATTTTTAAGTAAATAATAAAAACCCATGTAGTAAAACTGAAAAGTCATTGAGTAAACTCAATGACTTTTTTTTTATCCAAAAATTAATCAATACTACATTTGTCCCAATCAAAAATTTATAAAAATGAGCAATACAAATGTACAACCGACCTATCTCAATCGCAATGAAGCAGCTTCTCATCTGAGAATTTCTACACGAAGTGTTGATAGATTAATTCGTAGTAATCGAATTCGCGCTTTTAAGCTCGGCAAAAGAGTCTTAATATATTACGATTCTTTAACTGAAGAAAATATCAATTCTGTTAAACCAAAATTTCTTAATAATAAGTAGTTTTCTTGAAAAGCAACTTAACATTTTTTAGTAACCAATTTAAAACTCTATAGTCATGAATAAAAACTTAGAAATCAGAAAGTGTTTACATTCTGGGGAAGAATTCCACCCCAAAAGAAACAATCAGGTATTTGCTTCTAAAAAAAACAGAATCAGCTATCATAACTCCATTAATAACAAATTAAGAAATGAGTTAAAATCAACTAATAACCAGTTGATTATTAACTATAAAATTTGCAAAGAGTTGCTTGACAAAAACAAATCAGCAACAGTTCATAGAGAATTTCTCAAAGGAAGAGGATTTGATTTTAAATATTTTACAAATCTAACTGCGAATAAAGCTAAAACAGGATACACGTATGCCTTGTACGATACATCCTTCGAAAAAATTGATGAAAACAACTATTTAATTTCAAAGCTATGATCGATCCAGATTTGCAAAACATCAATATTATACCAGAAAGTCAATTAACTCTTATTGAAATAGAAAATGTTTCAAAAATTAAATGGCAAAACTCATTTTTAAAGAATTCAATAATTACAATTGTAATTGTGGCTTTAGTAATTTCAATTAGAAATCATTACATAAATAGAAAAAGAAATTTAAATAGTTAGAATAATGGCTAGTGAAAATATTTATGAAAAAGGATTTATAAAATTATCTAAAAACATTTTAGATTGGCAATGGTATAATGATTCCAATGTTTGCAGATTATATATCCACATTCTACTTAAAGCGAATTTTAAACGAAATAATTGGCAAGGAATTGAAATAAATGTTGGTGAATTTGTGACATCGGTTGAAAAATTACACATAGAAATAGGTATTTCAATCCAATCTGTAAGAACTGCTTTGATTAAGTTGAAAGATACTGGCTATATAAGTTTGAAACCAACAAACCGATTTATTTTAATAAAAGTCAATAATTCTGAAGTTTTTACGCTTGAATTTAATTTTAGTAACAAACCAACTACTAAACTCAAAACAATCGACAAACCAGCAAATAACTATCAAATAACAACAACTAATAAAGAAAAAAAAGAAAAAAATAATATAGAAAAGAAAGATATATTTCAAGCTGAGCTTGATAAACATAAAAATATGATTTCTTCAGAAGCTTTAATTTCCTTTTTTAATTATTGGACAGAAGAAGATATTCACACTGGGCGGCTGCGATTTGAAGATGAGAAATTTTGGAATTTAAGTAGTAGACTTTCAAATTGGAAGTTCTACAATAACGCCAATAAAAAACAAGTATCATTTCTAAAAAACAGATAAAATGGAGCGTTTAAATAAAATTATAGAAGATATAAAAAACAGAAAAAACGAACTTGCATGCGCCAAAAAAAAACCATTACTTTTAAAAGAGTCCTGCGATATTCTTGATATGAAAGGATTTGATAAAATTTTTAGAGAAGAATTTAGTTTATTCAATAATACTGAACTAATAAAAACTAATGACTGGAAATATTACTATTACACACTTCTTTATTATTTTTATAGCAAAGATAATTTTTACAATTCCCCAATACTAAACAATAAGTACAACAACCCATCATTACACAAAGGACTATTTATTATGGGAAATACTGGCATCGGTAAAACATGTTTATTAAAAACTTTTTCACATATATTTTACAAGTATTGTAATCATAACAAAGATTATCATTTTAAAATTATTAGTTCAATAAAATTGAAAACAGAATTTGAAGGACTTCAAAATTCTTATCAAAAAAATGATTTTTACAATAAATATTCAAAAGGTTTTTTTTGTATTGACGATGTAAAAGCGGAAGATCTGGCAAATAATTATGGAAAAACAAATTTGATAAATGAACTTATCTATTTAAGGGATGAAAATAAGGTCAAAACTATAATATCTTCAAATCTTGATGAAAATTATCCCGATAGCACGGAAATGTCAATTCAACAATTAAAAGACAAATATGGTGAAAGAGCTTGTGACAGAATATTAGGTTTTTCAAATATCATCCATGTAAATGGAAAAAGTTTTAGAAGATAAAATCTAATTTTGAAAATAAATTTGTAAACATTTTATTATTGCATTGTTGTCCGCAAAATAAAATATTCTTAAGTTCTTTTTGGAATTGGCGATTTTCCACTACCAAAATTTATAATTCCGTTATTGACCAATCTATTTTAAAATAATTTCAATTTAACATTTTAAAGAGTTTCTAGATGCTTCAAAACGTTTCAAAAAATTTTAAAATGCAATAAAACCAATTTAATGTTTATGCTTTTGCTTTAAAAATTAAATAACGCTATTTTTAAAGAATAACTATTCTATCGAAAATTAACGTCTAGCAAATAAATCAAGATGAAGTACCAAAACGACTATTACTTATCCGGTAATTAAAAAGAGTAGTAATTAATAGAAAAAATAGTAACAATTCTATCAATAATTTTCAAAAAACTATCTATTAAATAATTCGTTTTCTTATTAAAGTAAATAAAAAGCAAACGGTATTAAATTTGTATTTCCTTTTCCTATTATTTTTTATTATTACCTATTATTTTTCTATTAAAGTATTAGTAAAGCAAACTAAAAATAGAATATTGTTTTGTTATGAAAATTAGTATCCCTTATCTATAAAAACGATACTAATTTTTCTAATATTGAAAAATTAATTTATCTATTAAAAATCACTTATTTGCTATTAAATCAATAGTAATTTTTTTTTCTAGCAATAATGCTTTCCTTTTTTGTATTTACTGTTTAATTGCATTAAATTTTTATTACCGAAGTTTATATTCTAATAGAAAAATAATTTTATTTTTTCAAAATATGGAAAACCGCAGATCAATACAAAATGTTTTTTTTACTTTTATAAAACAGGTATAAATACGTGGTAAATTCTCGTTAAATTATATTAATTTTGGTAAATTTGAGTTTTATTCAAGTAAAGCCATTCACTGTTGTCAAAGATAAAAAGGTTATTTAGTTTATAATAAAACGGTTTTTCTAAATAAATTAGAGATATTCTATTTTATTGTTATTAATGGATATAAAAGAAAATCGGTAAATTTTTCAATAATGAGTTTTAGAAGTTTCCTTAAAAAAATATTGATTTCAAATTTAAAAGAACAACCACTAGAGCATAAAGAAGGTGTTATTTGCCATCAATGGAATAATGCAAAGCGAATTTGGAATAATATTGAAAATGGAAAGTCTAATTCTATTGGAATTGAAAGATTTTTAAAATTAATTTTAATCATTTCACAATTTTTTTTCCCAGGCATTTATGTAAGAGCATTTTTTGGTAGAAAAGGGAAACTTCATAAACATTTGGGAGTAGAGTTACAGGTCGTATTAAAATTGATTATTGCAATTATTATTTTAATTTTTGGATTTTATAATTCTACAACAACAATTCTTGGCTTTAAAATCATAAACTTTTGGTCAATGTGGATGATTTTAGAAACTCTTTTTTATACCGGAAATTTAGTTTTTAGCGAGGAAGTGTTTTCAAAACCTCATTCCAACAAAAGAAATCTAATATTAATAATTATTGATTACATTACATTAAACTATGATTTTGCAATACTTTATTTAGCGAATAAAGCAATTCAACAATCTGTTGACGGAAAGCTTGAAATTATAACCAAAGCTTATGACGCTATTTACTTTAGCTTTATTAGTTCATTAACTATTGGCTATGGTGATATTGTCCCGACACATGAAGGAAGAGGGTTAGCTACTTTCCAAAGTTTCTCAATGTTAATTTTTGGAGTACTATTTTTAAATTTCTATTTATCAAGAGCTAATAATAAATAATGAATATGAAGCATAAAACGGTTTTTATATTAGGTGCAGGATTTTCTATTGATGCAGGAGCTCCTCTTCAAAGTAATATTGTTGAGGAAATTTTTAAATTAAATAGTTCAAAATCCTATTTATTCGATCAAAATAAAATTGAGCAGTTTAAATTATTTTTAAATGAAACAATGTATATCCAAGAAGATTTACACTCTAGTATTCCTTTAGAAGATATTTTTACTCCATTAGACAGATGTATTGCTGATAATATAAGTTTCAGAAATTTAGATGTAGTAAAAGTTAAAGAAATTAGAGAAATTGTATACTACTTAATTGGATTGACTTTGAAAGAGTTACTTACCCATAATGTAGAAAAAGAGTATATAAATAAATTTGCAAAGCATTTATTTGATAATTGTATTGATAGAAAAGATTTAGGTTATAAAAATCCAGATACAGATAAAGTTGCAGTAATAAGTACAAATTGGGATATTTTACTGGATAATTCTTTAAATCAATTAATTAACAATTATATCCAACAAACACAAAAAAAAGCTGTAGTTGATTATTGTTGTCATATAAGTTCACATGATGAGCATAATCATAACATTAAACCAGGATTAGAAATATTAGGGCAAGGTGGTTTTAATATAAAATTATTAAAATTGCACGGCTCATATAACTGGCTACAATGCCCGAGATGTTTAAGAGTATATATCAACTTTAATGAAAAACTTGTTGTTAGTCAATTCAAACAAAAGGTAAAGTGTAGACATTGTCACTCAAATTTTGGTACTCATGACTCACATATTCTTATTTCAAATTTAATAATGCCGACATTTTTAAAAGACTTTTCAAACCCACAATATAAATTAATTTGGCAAAATGCAGGTGTAGAATTGTCTGAGGCAACCAAAA
This sequence comes from Flavobacterium aquatile LMG 4008 = ATCC 11947, assembly GCF_000757385.1. GTDB lineage: Bacteria > Bacteroidota > Bacteroidia > Flavobacteriales > Flavobacteriaceae > Flavobacterium > Flavobacterium aquatile. The sequence continues at coordinate 124,303 of NZ_JRHH01000001.1, forward strand.
TTGTTTTTATAGGTTACTCACTACCCCAAGCGGATTTTGAAATGCGTCAACTTCTTTCTAGAATGATTAGAGAAGACGCTGAAATTGAAGTTGTAACAAGAGGTCCAAGTAATAAAAAATCTACGAAGGAATTAAAAGAAAGGTATGAAGTATTTTTTGGTAAAAGAAAACCAAAATTCTTTTACAGTGGAGTTAAGCATTACATTAACAATAAATTAAAGTAAATGACTACAATATTAAAAAACATTAAAAAAACAATTGAAGTTGAAGGTGATTATTCAACCAAAAAAATAACTTCTTGTAAAATTAATGGAGAAACAATTAAAGATGGTGATCCTAAATTAGAAATTACTGGAAACAAATTGTCTTTAATTGAATATGTTGAAAAAGAAAAAAGAGATTTTTATGTTAATCTTCTTCAAAATCAATATAGTGAGATAGAAAATATTGTTATTCTATCTGGTGCAGGCTCATCAGTTGAAATTGGAAAAACAAATAAAGGTTTAATTATGTCTGGTTTATGGGATGACTTTGAAAAAGAAGATTCAGCATCTTTATCAAAATTAATAACAAAAACAGGGCATAATAAAGCAGAAAAAGATTTAGAAGCTTTATTGTCAAAATCTGGAATTTATAATATTGTGAATAACGATTCCTTAAAAGGCGAAATTGAAAAAGTTAAAGCGTTTATTGTTAAAAAATGTTCTATTGATTTACCTGATAATTCACCACATGGAAAATTTTTAAACAAAGTGACTTTAAGACCTCAAAAATATCCTCGAGTAAAACTTTTTACGCTAAATTATGATACATTATTTGAACAAGCTGCAAGCGAAGAAAAATTTACTGTAATTGATGGCTTTACATTTTCCAATCCTAGAGAATTTAATGGAAAGTATTTTGATTATGACATTATAGAAACCAGACACAACAGACAAGATAAAAAAGATAGCACTATCTCAAAACTTTTTTATTTATTTAAAATGCATGGATCATTGGATTGGATAAAAATAGATAATCAAATAATCCAAAGCGACAAAGTCCCAACTAAAACAGAAGATAGGGTTATGATTTTTCCACAAGATAGCAAATATGAGCATTCTTATGAGCAACCTTATTTTGAAATGATGGCACGTTTTCAACAATCTTTAAGAACTGAAAATACATTATTAATATCTATAGGTTTTAGTTTTGTTGATAAACATATATCATCTGTAATATTAGAGTCTTTGAAACAAAATCCTTCGTTAAATGTTTTAGCATTTAGTTATCCTTCAGTTATACCAAATGGTAATGAATATCAAAATGAGTTAAATACAATTGCTGAAAATTATAGCCACATTACTCTTGTAGCTGAAAAATTTGAAGATTTTGCAAAAGAATATCCTACAAACAAGGCTCATAAAAGAAATGATATCATTGAAGAAATTGCTAAAGCTTTAAAATCTAAAAAATAAATGAATCCATATTCAGAAAGTAGATTTATCGGTTTTGTTTCAATGGTTTCTCCATTACAAACAAGAGTTCATTTTCCTTCATCTGTATTATTAAAGAAATTTTTTAATGCAGACAAAGGCTATCATGCAATTACAGGTAAATACGTTATTATAGAAGGAACTGGTGTAGGATTTTTGGGAAAAATAACAGAAATTTCTCTGCCTGAAAAAGAAAGGTTAGAGTTAACAGAAGCTAAATTTGAAAAAGAAATTTTTCATCCAACTGGAAAAGTAGAAATACTTCTTTGTTTTGATAACTATAAACTAAAAGCAAAAAAAGGGTTAGATCAATTACCTCCTGTTAGTGCAAAAGTATATTTATGCTCTAATGAATTTTTAGGGTCATTACTTACTGAATTTGGTGTGAAAGATGGAGTTAAGCCAATAACTATTCCTTTAGCAAGTTTGCCTGATAATGAAAATCATAAAATTGATGTTTCATCACAAGCTTTATTTGGTAGACATTGTGCCGTAGTAGGAACTACTGGTGGTGGGAAAAGTTGGACAGTTGCTAAATTAATTGAACAAGTAGTTGCACAAAATGGGAAAGCAATATTAATTGATGCAACTGGCGAATATGAAACATTAAAATCTACTAAAGTTAGATATCATAAGTTTAATGAAATTTCAAATGATGGAATTTATTTTAATTATAAAAAACTAAGAGAAACAGATTTATTTGCTCTTTTCAGACCTTCTCAACAATCACAATTACCAAAGTTACAAGAGGCAATGAAAAGTTTAAGGTTAGTTGAAATTGTTAATTCTAAAACTTTGCCATTAGGCCCAACAGATGATTTAATTAAAAACGAAACTTTCAATATTAGTTCAGAACATGGGTATACAACGGTAAAAAAAAGGTCTACTACAGAAAACCTTAAATATATTGCAGCATGTAAAAATAATACAGATGTTTATTCTAATCATTGTAGTTTTGAAATGCCAGCATTATCTGCTCAGGTATTAAGCGAATGTGTTCTTGATGGTGGAGGAATTGATAATCCTGCAAGAAATAATTGCCAATCATTAATTTCAAGAATATTATTAACAACCAATGATAAATCCTTTTTAAATGTTTTTGATTTTAAGAATGAACTCCATTTGTCTTGTGATAATGAATTTGAAAAGGTATTTGACAAATTCATTGTAAGTAAAGATGAAAATGTTTTAATTCTATCTGTTTCAAATGTTTCAACAGAAAACAAATTAAGAGAAATTTTAGTTAATTCTATTGGTCGATTTTTATTAGAGAAAGCACTAGGTGAACAATTTAAAGCAGTAACCAAGAAAAGTCTTTTGCTATTTTTAGATGAAGCGCATTTGTTTTTAAACAAGAAAATTAAAGATGAATATTCTATTGAAGTTGAACTAGATGCTTTTGATAGAATTGCAAAAGAGTGTAGAAAGTTTGGGTTGTTTCTTGTTATTTCTACACAAATGCCTAGAGACATTCCAAGAGGTGTTTTAAGCCAAATGGGAACATTTGTTGTACATCGATTAATTAATCAGCAAGATAGAGAAGCAATTGAGTTTGCTTGTTCCGATGCTAACAAAAGTGCTTTATCATTTTTACCAATATTAAGTTCAGGAGAAGCAATGCTTACAGGTGTAGATTTTCCAATGCCAATGATTTTAAAAATAACAGAGCCTAATGTTAAACCAGATTCTAATACTCCAAGTGTTTTTTAATTATGGGACAGGCAAAACAAATGATGTTAGAGGATAATGATTATGATTTTGGTTATATAAAAGACACTTTTGTGTGTTCAGATCATATTGATGATTATGCAATAAGAGAGTTTATAAAAAAAAGTGATACAAAAGAGAAGTGTTATTATTGTAATAAGAAAAGAAAAGTAGTTTCTTTTAGAGATTTAATGGAAGAAATATTATTTGGTGTTAGATTTCAATATGAAGATGCAGCTAATTGGATGTCATATGATTCAAGAGAGGGTGGTTACTTGGGAAATACATACACTAATAATGAATTAATAGAACAGCTATTAGAAATAGATGATAATAATTTACAAGACGATATTTCAAATGGAATAGCGGATATTGTTTGGTCAACTAGATATGATTATTGGTCAACTGAAGGTGAACTATTAGAAGATAATTGGAGCCTATTTAAAAATGTTGTTAAGCATAAAAATAGATATTTATTCACAAAGTCAAATAAATACAAAACAGAAGAAGATAATCGTCATCCTTTTGATATTTTTCAAGATATCAGTGGTGCTGTAAAACCATTAAATTTATTGAATACCTTAACAATAAATGAAGAATTATATAGAGTTAGACAACATGAACTAGTTACTGATGTTAAATCATTTATTGATTTGGCATCCACACCAAAAGACAAAGCTATATATTCAAATAGAATGAGTCCCGCAGGTATTTCAATGTTTTATGGTTCATTCGACGAAGATACAGCAATAAAAGAAACAATTGATAGAAATAATAAGACTGCTAAATATATTTCAACTGGGATTTTTAAAACGAAAAAGGTAATTAATGTAATTGATTTTTCAAAACTTGAACATGTAAGTATTTTTGATAGAGATAAACAACAGTACTATTATATTTCTCAGTTTTTAAATTTATTTATAAATGATTTAGCAAAAAAAATTGAGAAAGATGGTAAAGAGCATATTGAATATGTCCCTACACAGATTGTAACTGAATATTTTAGGTATCCATTTTCAGAAGAATTGGATAATAAAATTGATGGAATCATTTATCCTTCTTCAAAAAATGTTGGCAAAAAAGCTTTTGTTTTATTTTTTGATTCAGATGAATGCTTTGAAAATCTTGATTTAATTAAAATTGAAACCAAAACAATATAATGCAAAAGAATTCAACAATAGAACAAAACGAATATGCCAAAGATAAATTTGGCAAACATGTTTATATTCTTGATGTTGCAAGTGGTCAAAAAGGCTATTGGTGTATTGGTTGTGGTCATGAAATGCAAGCCGTTCATGGAACTGTTGAACATAGAAAAAAATATTTCAGACACGTTGCTAAAGATGTCAATATTGAAAGAAAATGTACATTCAGTAATGAAGAATACAGGCATAAATTAGCCATTGAAATACTCCAATTTACTAAAAGAATAAAAGTACCTAGTCTTTATTCATATGCTCAAGATGGAAAAACTAAAGTATTAATTGAAGAATCCAAGTTTTTAGAGGCAGATCATGTTAGAGCGGAACTAACTTTCTATGAAGATGATGATGGCAAAGTTAGATGGGGTAAAAATCCAGATATTGAAGAACGGAATTTATTAATAAGACCAGACTTAACTTTTTTCAATGCAAAAGACGAACCAATTTTATTATTAGAGATAGTTGTTTCACATAAAATTAATGATGAAAAGAAAGTTAAACTAAAACGGTTAGGGATTGATACCATTCAAATTAAAATTCCAAAAGATTCAGAAGAGAATATTAAAAAAAGTTTAGATACATCAAATTACACCCAATGGGTTTACAACAATGAGCAAGAACGCACTAACTTCATACAGCTTTCCAAACGAGATAGAGCGCAGGTATTATCATCTGATGAACACGAAGCAAAGCTTTTCGGAGAATCTTTTGAATGCAGAAAAAGCGAAATTGGAAATCTTATACGAGCAATTGAAAAGTGTTTGGTCGGTCAACGATACAGAGACAATGTTTTCCAACTTGAACAAGAATTATCAAGAGTTAAGAGAAATACAACAGTCCATAGAGAACGACACGAAGAATTACGAAATGCAATACGAGAAAGAGTTAGAGCAAGACATAAAGATACGCTCGAAACGATTGAAAGAGAGCAAGAAGAATATGAAGCAATTCTTGGAGCAGAAAACAACAAATTACAACAACAGTTTGATGCAGCTAAAAGAATCCAAAATGAAAATTTTGGAAAATTGGAAGAAAGATACCGTAAAAAAAGTAGAGAGCTTGAATCAAATGAAAGAAATCTTAGAGCAGAAACAATTGGCATGGAGTCAACAATTGAATCTAATGAAAGCGTCGGAAAAAAGTTTGGAACAATTGAACAAACTACAGGAAACTTACAAAGAGAAATTGAAGGAATTGAAAGAAGAAGAACTTCAATCAGAAATAATTCTGAATCAAGTAGGAGAAGAATTGAGTCAGAATTTAAACAACTTAAAAGAGACGAACAATCAAAATATACAGCAAATTACCGAAGTATTAGAACAAGAATTGATTCCTTACCAGAAGAATTTAGAAAAAAAAATAAATCAATTGAAGAATATTTTCGAAAAGAAGAAAGAAGAGTTAGAAACAACTTTGAACTCAAAGAAAAATCTTTGGAGGGAGAATACAAAAACTTTGGAGATCGAATTATTCGATACATGGAAGGAGAAAATACTTTTAGAAGCGAACTGCCCGATAGAATTAAAAATTTACTTGAGGCAAAACGAATTCTCAGCAATTGGGAAGAAGAGTATAGCACTTATAAAAGATATAGACTCGCTATCGAGTGCATTCGAAAAGGAGATTATAAAAAGTGGAATAAATAAGAATTGGTTTTGGGAAAATTTTAAAAATTAACTTTAATCGATTGTTTTTTCAATGATTGAGAAATTGATAAAACTTTATAAGTATATTTATCTGCAAAAGCTGTTATCAACTGCATAATGTATTGGTTACTTGAATAACGCAACACATGTTCTTTTAATTCAGTGATTTCATTGATAATGATGTCGGAACTCAAATAGCCCATTCCATAAAAATGACCGTTTTCAACATAAACAACACTTTTTTCCTCTTGGGTTCTTCCTTTATCAATTATGGCAAAACTTTCTCTTTTGGAAACTAGATGGTTTAGCGCATTTTCTATTAGTTCATTATGAGAATCGACATCGGGTAGAATTTCTAATTCATTTTTAATGGCTTGAGGTAGTTCTGGAATTCCGAAGTTGCAAAATCGGTAGTCAATAGTAAATTGCTCTTTTAGTTGCATTAAGGCATTGATGGCGGTGTGCAAATTATTGAACGATTCAATACAAGATTGCCCTTTACTGAGCTTGCCAACAGCTAGATAGCGGTAACCACTTCTAGATTCATACTCATAGAGTCCATAATTGAACTCAAATCGCTTTAATGCTCTGTTATAAATGGGCCATAACTTTTTAATTTCAGTACATTCGAGGAGTAATGCGATTAATTCTGTGGCGCAAACCTCAAAAGAAATGCCGTAGACATCTCGCAAAAAATTTTGTCGCTGTGCAGTTGTTTTATGTCCACTGAAATGAGAAGCAACTCGCTTTTTAATGTTAACTGCCTTCCCAACGTAAATTACTTTTTTGAACTGGTCATAAAAATAATACACACCTATTTTTTCGGGTAAAGCATCAAAATCGTTGGGTGGTAAATGTGGTGGCAAACGCTGGTCGGTTGCCGTTTTTTTAATCATCGTTTCGATAACCTTGGCATCGTCCCATTCCAACAATCTACTGAATAAAATGGCTGTTGTATTGGCATCGCCACCAGCACGGTGTGCATTTTCTAACGGAATGTCTAAAGAATTACATAATCTACCCAAACTGTAAGACGGCAATCCAGGTTTGATTTTTCTGGCAGCACGAACGGTACATAACTTTCTTGCGGTCCATTTGAATCCAGCCAATTCAAGTTCGTTTCTGATAAAAGAGTAATCAAAATTCACGTTGTGAGCTACAAACACTCTGTCTTTTAGCAACTCCAAAACTTTATCGCAAATTAAATCGAAGATAGGAGCAGTGCCAACCATTTCGTTAGTGATTCCGGTAAGGGCAAAAATAGCAGGTGGAATTTCTTTTTGCGGATTAACCAAGGTTTCCCAACGTTCTACTATCTTTTTTCCGTCGTGAATGATGATGGCAATTTCTGTAATGCGACTGCCACTGGCATTTCCTCCGGTGGTTTCGATATCTACTATTGCGTATTCTTGTTTTTTCATTGCTTGTTTAACGTTACTCTCTTAATTATAGTATGATTTTTAGCTCGATCCCATCCTTTGTCTAGGCAAATTAATCTCATGTTCTTGCGGATAAGGTTGACGTTGTGTACTACTCACATCTTCTTTTAAATTTTGCTGTGTTTTAAATTCTCTATCTTTAGAATTGGAATACCTTGGATCGGCAATAAAAGGCATTTTGGCCATTTTGGTAATGGTTATTGTGGGAAAATGAAAATCAACTTCCACCTGACCCAATAACATATAACATCCGCCACCTTGAAACGGATATTTTTTTAGACAATCGGCAAAATGCGCTGTATCGAAAAAAGCACCTTCCGCATCAATCCAAGTACCAAAATACATTGTACCCATTTTGGTAGGCACTTGCTTTCTTGAAATCAAATAAGCCAGCATCCGAATGGTATTTTTGTGGTACTTCAATAAATCTTTAGCCAAAACATCACCTCTGAATTTGGTTTGAAGCAAATCAAAAGGAGAACATGACACTGGAAATCCGAGTAATTCAATTTCATCAAAAGCATCTTCATAATCGGAACGTTGCAAAATAGGTAAGGTGTATTCTTTGATCGGTTGTTGCAGTAACGTCCAACTTCTATCTTCTGGTTTGAAATTGACCATGATTAGTCGAGCCTTTACCAATAATTGATTTTTGGATTGTCCAGTAAATCGAAAAGCACCAATAAAAATAAGGGTTTGAATGCTTTCAATACCAATGGGAACCCGATTTATAAAATCTTCCAAAGACAAATAATTGCCATTGGTTTCACGTTCTTTTACAATAAATTGAGCAATTCTAGATTCTAATCCTTCCAAATGCATGAATCCCAAATAGATTTCGATACCGTACAAAGTAGTTTCATAATTACTATTGTTCACACATGGATTATTAATGATGCCACCAGACATTTTAGCTTCATGGATATAGACTTCGGTGCGATAAAATCCGCCTTGATTATTGATTACAGCTACCATAAATTCGACTGGATAATACACCTTCAAATACAAACTCTGATAACTCTCCACAGCATACGAAGCAGAGTGTGCTTTACAAAAAGAATAGCCTGCAAAAGATTCGATTTGTCTGTAAATTTCGGTGCTCAATTTCTCTGGATGACCTTGAGTTTTACAACATTCGAAAAAATGATCTTTTACTTTTTGCAATGCCGCTTTCGAACGACCTTTTCCACTCATGGCACGGCGTAAAATATCACCATCGGCAGCTGGCAAACCACCATAATGCAAGGCTATTTTTATCACATCTTCTTGATACACCATAATGCCATAGGTTTCGCCCAATTGCTCTTTAAAAACATCATGAAAATACTCAAACTTGTCGGGATTATTATGTCTGAAAATATATTCCTTCATCATGCCCGATTGCGCTACACCAGGACGAATAATGGATGAAGCAGCAACCAAAGTAATGTAATCATTGCATTTTAATCGTCTTAACAATCCGCGCATAGCAGGACTTTCGATGTAAAAGCAACCAATTGTTTTTCCGATGCTCAAATAACTATTGGCTAAGGCTTCATTTTTGGAAATGGAAGTATCTCGAATGTTGACTTTTATACCTCGATTTTTTTCAATGAGTTTCACGGTATCATCGATGTGTCCGATGCCACGCTGACTTAAAATATCAAATTTTTCAAATCCGATATCTTCTGCAACATGCATGTCAAATAGTACGATTGGAAATCCTTTAGGAGGCATTTCTAATACTGAAAAATTGGTAATGGGTTCTTCAGAAATTATGATGCCGCAAGAATGCATACTTCTTTGGTTTGGGTATTTTTCGAGTAGCATTCCGTATTCTTGCACCAGTTTTACAATTTTATTCCCATCGTGCAAACTCATCGGATTTTTTGCTAAAACATCCAATTCTTCTTTTGGTAATCCGAATACTTTTCCAACCTCGCGAAAAATCGATCGGTATTTAAATTCAACGTTTGTTCCGCAAAAAGCAACATGTTCCGCGCCATATCGGTTAAAAATATATTCTAGAATAGTATCGCGTTCTTTCCAAGACCAATCAATGTCGAAATCGGGTGGACTTTTTCGGTTGACATTTAAAAATCGTTCGAAATACAAATCCAATTCGATCGGACAAATATCAGTTATACCAAGGCAATAACTCACGATGCTATTGGCACCACTTCCACGACCGATGTGCAGAAATCCACAACTGTTGCTGTATCGGATGATATCCCAAGTCATCAAAAAATAGCCACTAAATTTTAATTCGTTAATGACTTTTAATTCCTTCTCAACACGTTGTTGTGCTTGACTATTGTAATCGCCATAACGCCATTTCAAACCTTGCTTCGCCAAATTGGTCAACAGCGCGATATCACTTTCTTGATTGTTGGTGTAGAATTTTTTATTTCTTGGAGTTTCAAATTCAAATTCGACATTGCATGTGTCAACAACCTTTAAAGTATTTTCAATTATTTCAGGATAATCACTAAAATTTTTTAGTAGTTCTTTTTCAGAAATCATTATTTCTGATGTACTGCAATAATCACTTTCGGTTAATTTAGAGAGAATGATGTTGTTGTCAATAGCACGTAGAATTTTATGCAAATTAAATTCCTTTTTAGTTCTAAAAGTCACTGGTTGTAGAATAACCATTTTAGAAATTTTAGCTAGTAATTGAGCATCATACAATTTAATTAATTGTTCCGAAGTTATGCCGATATATTCATTATCAGATAATGCTTCTGGAATGTTATCTATCGGATAAATGCAAATTACATTTTCAAAATGGGGTGCTTTTAGTGGAAGAAGCGTTTGCTCAAAATTGTGTTGGGTTCTAAAGCGATTCATTTCACCAACACCTTTAAAATGAGTAGCTATACCAATGTATTTAAGTTGGTTGTTATCCCTAAAATCAATGCCTACTAAAGGTTTAATGTTTACATTTTTGCACTCCTTTATAAACTCATAAATTCCTGTAACAGTATTAATATCAGTCAATGCCATAGCCGTAATATTCAATTCCACGGCTTGTGCAATTAAATCCTCTAACGGAATGGTACCGTAACGAAGGCTATGATAAGAATGGCAATTAAGGTACATTTATAAATTGTTTTTTAGGATGGTATCAGCTCTTCCAACAGCATCAAATCCAAAGCGTTTTTTCATTTTGTCTAAGGCTTCATACAACGAAAGCATTTCAACAGTATCTTCAAATAAATCAATTTGATACGTACCGCGAACAAGTCCTTTAAAGGATATCCCTATCATTCTCAGGCGCATTCTTCTATCGTATAATTTATCAAATAATTCCGTAACCGATTTTATCAAAACATGATCGGCTGAGGTGTAAGAAACTCCAACTTGTCTGGTTTGGGTATCGAAATTGGCATATTTAATTTTGACCACAACAGTTGAGGTTAGCCATTGCTCCGACCGCAATTGAAAAGCCAATTTTTCTACCATTCCAACAAGAATCGATTTCATAACCGGAATGTCAATGGTGTCTTGAATAAAGGTTCGTTCTGTTGAAAGTGATTTTCTTTCTTTGTAAGGTTCTACAGGATTGTTATCGATTCCGTTAGCTTTTTTCCATAATTCCACTCCGTTTTTGCCAATCATTTGTTGGAGAATTTCGGGTGGCATTTCCGATAAGGTTTGGATGTTTCTAATTCCAATTCGAGTAAGCAATTGAAAAGTGACTTCACCTACCATAGGTATTTTTTGAATCGACAAAGGATTTAAAAAGGAACGAACATTATTTTCGGTTATTTCTAAATTACCTCTTGGTTTTCCTTCGCCTGTTGCAATTTTGCAAACGGTTTTGTTTACTGAAAGTGCAAAACTAATAGGCAAACCAACCTCTTTCATAACTTTCTGAGCCAGTTCTTCAGTCCATTTATAGCAACCATAGAACTTATCCATACCAGTAATATCAAGATAATGTTCGTCGATGCTAGCTTTCTCTACAATAGGCGCTTTTTCTTCAATAACTTGGGTAACATTGGCTGATAATTTCGAATACAAATCCATATCGCCACGAATGATTTTGGCTTGGGGACATAATTTCATCGCCATTCGAATGGGCATAGCAGAACGAACTCCAAATTTCCTCGCTTCATACGAACACGAAGCTACAACACCACGGTCGCCACCGCCAATAATTAGTGGAATTCCGTTTAAAGAACTGTTGGTGAGTCGTTCACAAGACACAAAGAAAGTATCCATATCCATGTGCACAATTGCCCTTGCCATTTGATTTTTGTATTTAAATTAGAAATTATTTTACAAAATTAGGACGAATACGCACAATAATTTTTATATTTGTTGTGATAAATACGCACATTAACTTATGTCATTATATTCAGAAAACATCAAATACCTTCGCATCAAGAAAGATGTTTCGCAGCAAGTGGTTGCGGATTCTGTTGGTATTCCGCGTCCTAGATATGCTAAATATGAAGATGGAAAGAACTTTCCACCACCAGAAACACTGATGGCTTTATCAAGATATTTTGCAATGAGTATTGATTTGTTGCTTTCGGTAGACGTAAGAAAAATACCTGTAGGCGATTTATTGAAGTTGGAAAACAACAGAGTATTACTTCCCATTACTGTGGATTCATATGGTAATAATTTAATTGAAGTAGTAACACAAAAAGCCAAAGCAGGTTACTTGAGTGGTTATGCTGACCCTGAATATATAGAATCATTACAACAAATTTCACTTCCTTTTCTTGGACCAGGAAAGCACAGAGGTTTTCCAGTAGAAGGCGATTCAATGCCACCTCACGAAGATGGTTCTATAATTGTGGGTCGTTATATTGAAAAATTGGGCGATGTGCTTGATGGTAAGACGTATATAGTAATCACTAAAGATAATGGCATCATTTATAAACGTTTGAATAAGAACGGTAAAAATTCGTTGATGTTAAATTCCGATAATACTTTTTACGAACCTTATGAAGTAAAAGCATCCGATATTCTAGAGATTTGGGAGTATGAATGCAACATAGGTCGTACCGACCGCAAGTCTGATTTTTCAACAGACAACCTAACATCTTTAATGATGGAAATGCGTCAAGAGTTACGAGAGGTTAAAGCTAAAATCAATACCTAAACTTTTTGAAATCCAATAATACTCGGTTGATAATTGGGAAATGCAAAATCTAACGGTGGATTTTTGGAATCCAGCCACGCTTTTTCATCGGTGTTTTTTATTACAATAGGCATTCTTTGGTCATCATCAGCTTCTTTTCGATTGTGAATGTACTTCATCATTTGATTGGCTTCTGTAGTTACAATACTGTAGGTATTCCAAATCTGACCTGCTTTATCCTGCCAACTGTTATATATTCCTGCAAGAAAAAACACCTCGTCAATTTGAGAATTTATCTGATACTTTGTTTTTGATTTCCCAGATGGATCGTTCCAATGCCAATCATAATAAGCAGTGACTAAAACCAAACAACGGTTATTTATAGAAGGTGCAAAAGACGGTTTATCTTCAAGAGTTTCAACCCTTGCATTTAGTGTACTTTTCCTAAAATCTTTATCTCTATTTGTTGGAAGCAAACCCCAAGTGTAATTGGTGGTTATGATATCGGGTTTAGTATCTAATATGATTGGTAAATTCGGATGGCTAAAACCATTTATAAAATCCGATGTGAAAATATTTTCATGATCATCTACATTTCTACCTAAATAATCGGTTAATTCACCAGCAGTTTTTCCTTGTTGAGTATAGTAACACATGCTTTTTCTAGTAAAAATAATGAAAAACTGGAAAAAAACATTAAAGCGAACTTCAAGATTTTTAAATTCTTTTTCAGATTTGTAAACAATATGAAATAGATTTCTATATTTGTCTTAGAAAATATTTAGCGTTAGCTATTATCATGGTATTCGGAATCTGGACAATTTCAACTACGCCAAAAGATAATCAGACTATGCTCATGCTATGGCGTGGGTGTAACTTATCTTGGCGTAGGGTTTGTCCAGAACCTCGAATTCAGATATGGTTGCAAACCCACGCTTGTCATTTATAAACTTCACTTAGGGTTTGAGTGAAAAAAACTCAAACCTTTTATGAAAAAATTTATTTTTAAATCAGTTTTATTACTGATAGTTTCAACTTCATTACTTAGTTGCTCATCTGATGATTCAGAACCTACAGAGCCACTTGTATGTCCAACTGGATACAATGGAATAGATTGTACAACACAAATTACACCCACAAGAATTGTAATTAGTAAAATTAGGGTAAAGTTGTTTCCGAATACTAATGGAGGAAATAACTGGGACATTGGTTCTGCACCCGATATCTTTGTTAGACTTGGAATAGGTGATGGAAGTGCATCAACTGTTGTTTTATTTACCAGTGATTACATAGCCGATGCTGTAAGTGATGGAACAAATTTTTTTGATTTTACTCCAAACACACCAATTGAATTATTATTTCCAACACAACAGCATGCTATAATATTGGGCGATTATGATTCTACATCTTCAAATGAATTTATGGGAGGATTAGTATTTAATCCATACAATTCTACAGGTGGCTTTCCAACAACTATAACAGTAAATAACTCATCAATACCATTGAGATTTGAATTAACTGTATCTTATGTTTTTTAATTTTATGAGCATCTTTTTCAAAAATAAAGTCACTCTGAAAGTGGCTTTATTTTTGAATAATATTCAATTAAAAGCCATTAATCATTTTAAATAAATAAAAAACACGTATTTCTACGTGTTTTTTATTTAATCGAAGTATTTATTTTTGAAAAAAAAATAAAAAGTTCACAAAATGTACACTTTTTGCTTACCTAAATTTAAGATTCATACTTTATATTTGAAAAAATAAATAGGATTGATTGATTTTAAACTTGTAGTATTAATTCTACAAAAATTTATTAGTTTGGAAATCAATTTTTTATATTTTTATGAAAATAATTACAACCCAATTTTACACGTTTATTAAATGAAAAAAACTAATCTTAGACCACTGGTGTTAGCTGTCATTTTGTCAACTATTACTAGTTACTCCCAAGACATTCTCTGGGAAAAATCATTTGGAGGCAAACACGCCGATTACTTAATGGATGCCAAAGCAACCGCGGATTACGGATTTATTCTAGCTGGAAGTTCACTCTCAAAAAAATCGGGAAACAAAACCGAGGGCAACAATGGAGATCTAGACTATTGGATTTGGAAAATGGACGAAAAAGGCGATTTAGACTGGCAGAAAAATTTTGGTGGCACAGGAAGTGACTTTTTGCAAAGTATTGATTTAACTAATGATGGTGGTTTCATAATTGCCGGTGCATCAAATTCCAAAAAATCCTTTGATAAAAAAGAGGATTGTATTGGTCAGAATGATTTTTGGATTATTAAACTTAATGCAAAAGGTTCAGAGGAATGGCAAAAAACTATTGGCGGTTATGGTCAAGAAAAACTGCATAGTATTGAGCAAACTAGAGATGGTGGTTACATTTTAGGCGGAACGTCAAGTTCAGACAAATCAGGTGATAAAACTGAAGAATCGTTTGGTAATGAAGATTGTTGGATTGTAAAATTGGATGCCAAAGGTAAAATTGAATGGCAAAAATCGTACGGTGGTAAGTATGTAGATGAACTACGTAGTATTGAACAAACTATTGATGGTGGCTATATTGTTGGTGCCTACTCTAACTCACCCTTTTCAGGAAATAAAGAAGATGAAAATAAAGGAATTGGTGATTATTGGGTTTTAAAATTAGATAAAGATGGCACTGTTGAATGGCAAAAAACTATCGGTGGCAATAAAGATGACCATTTGTATGTAGCACATCAAACCTATGACAAAGGATATATTATCGGAGGAAATTCCAACTCCTCAAGCAGTAATGAAAAAAGTAAAAGTAACCGAGAAGGAACTGATATTTGGGTTTTGAAATTAGATGAAAAAGGAGAAATAGTTTGGCAAGAAACCTATGATTTTGGCAAAGTAGATGTAATTACATCATTATTAGAAAACGACGACCATTCTTTTTTAATTGGTAGTTATGCCAAAGGAAACATTGCTTTTAGAACCGACAAATCCAAAAAAATTCATGAAGGAATTGACGACTATATTGCTCTAAAAATTAATGAAAAAGGAGAAGAATTGTGGAGCAGAATTATAGGAAGTAATGGCGAAGATGTTCTAAAGAAAGTTATCGAAACTAGAGACGGAAGTTATTTGATGGCAGGCACATCCAATCCGTATCCTGTTACTTTGAATGTTAATAATGGTAGTGGCTTGGACAATTTAAGTCAATATACTGAACAAAATAAGAATGTTCAAAAAGCTACAAATGAAGTAAATAATGAAATTAGCAAAGTTTCTAACGATGTAAATAAAGAGATAAGCGATACTACAAACAATCTTATTCAAAAAGGAAAAGACGCTATTGGGATGAATGAAGATTCAAGATTCAAACTTGGAGCTGCTGACAACAACAACGGAATTAATTTACCCTCATTAGGAGATGACAATAATAGTTCTGGTAGTGGAGGAAACTCAAAACCATTTAAGAAACAACCTGCTTCGAGAGACAAAAAAGACAATCTAGGAAGCAATGACTTTTGGGTTGTTAAGCTTAAAGATGAGAATAAATTGAAAGAAAAGAAAGAAGCCATAGAAGCATTTCCAAATCCTACTGCACAATACACCAATGTAATAGTTGGTTATGAATTTGAAAAAGGAACAGCTACAGTAGTAGATTTAGCTGGTAGAGTTTTGCAAACTTTTGAAGTCAATAGTAGAACGATACCCATTGATTTAGGAGATTATCCAGCGGGTATTTACATTGTAAACATCAAAACCAAAAAGCAAAGTGATGGTGTGAAAATTATAAAAAGAATTAGTAAAAATTAAAACAAAATGAAGTACAATAAAAATAATATAGCATACCTAATTATTACTTATATGTTTTTCCTAAGTAATTTAGTAAATGCACAATTCGCAAAAAGGCCTGATGATCTTAAATCTCCAGACGCTGCTTCCTTAGGTAGATATGGTGAACAACCTGTTTCCTATGCTTATGGAACAGTAGCGGTAAATGTTCCAATATATACAATGACTAGTAATGGACCATCTTATAATATAGGTTTAAATTATGATACTTCTGGACTTGTAATTAATTCTCCTTCTGGAACAGTTGGTTCTAATTGGTCTTTATCTTCGAAAGGCGTTATCACTAGGGCAATTAAAGGAACTGCTGATGAGATAAAGAACGATGAAAACCCAGCTGCTGGGCATTTTTACACTTACAGTGTTTTAAATAGAACGGATATTGAAACAAATTCTGGATTACAGAGTTTTAATAATTCAATTGACGGCTTACTTCAAACAGGCACTACAGATTACGAACCAGATATTTTTACATTTAATTTTATGGGGATGTCTGGTAGATTTTTTCTTGGGCAAGACGGAACATGGAAGGTGCAATCAGACTCTAATTTATCAGTAACTATCAATGAGAGCGATTTTAGATATCCAATCAATGGTTATAGTCAAGGTAGTTTGTATTTTAAAAGTATTGGCAAAATTACTATTAAAGATGATCAAGGGAATATGTATGTTTTTGGAGCAACAGACAATTCTGTAGAATATACAACAGCTAATTTTTATAATCAACTTTCGCCTAGAACGACTCATGCTTCAGCTTGGTATCTTGATAGTGTTATTGATAGGCTTGGCAACAATTTATACAGCTTCAATTACTTTAGAGCAGAGCCAATTTCACAAATTTTCACATATACAAACGATATGCAACATCTAGATAAGGTCAGTGGAAATCTTATCTCTCCGGTTTATCTTAGTTCGGCAATATCAACAAACGAATCTTTAAGCTTTTCATATTCAAATAGTAATGCTTTAAACTATAGTAATGAAACTGTTCTTCAAAGTAAATTCGCTGAATTACAAAGCACTGGTAATTTAGGTGTTTTTGAACTATTATACACCAACTTTTATCAAAATAATCCATATACTTTTAGTAATTGGAATCAGTTGTGTAACTTGATGAAATGGAAAAAATTAAACTCAATAACAGTTTACAAAAATAATGGTGTTTTAGACAAGATTATTAGTTTTGAATTTGAAGACAAACCGTCCGAACGTCTGTTTTTAAAAAAAGTAAAGTTCGAAGGGAAATCATTAGGAATTACTGATGGTGAATACGAATATAAATTTACCTATAATGCAGGAAACGACTCAGACTATAATTTCACAGGAGATTTACCAAATTTATTGTTTAGAGGTGTTGATCATTGGGGTTATTATAACAGATTAATTGAAGGAGGTTCAGTAACTTACCCAGCGGATTATTTAGCATATCGAGAAACAAATTCCAATCCATATTTTGGTAAAATTGGAGTTTTAAGAAAGATAATATATCCTACTGGAGGCATTTCTTGTTTTGAGTTTGAAAAGAATACTTATTCAAAATATATGGCTATGGGTGATTTTGATCAAATATATCCAGCAGAAGCAGGAACATCATTTTATACAGGAGGATTGCGAATAAAAAGTATTTTAAATCAAGCTGACCAAAATACTTCAAATGTTGAGATTACTAATTATAAATATACTAATGACTATTTTAGTTCAATTAGTAGCGGAATTTTGGAAATGCGCCCATTTTATTTTGGAAGTTTAGTAGGAGATGTTTGGACTGGCACAGGTAACTATACTTTTTCAAGTATAGATAACTTTCGTCTAATTAATTATTCTGGTCCCCACATAATATATAGTAAAGTTTTCGAAACAAAAACTACTAGTGAAGGAACTTTTTACACCGAATATAATTTTACAGACAACACAAATTTTCCAGACACTCCGTTTTTGAGTACAGTTTATCCAAATTTCATGTATAATATATATGCCCAAAGAAATAGCAGGATTTTTATGCGTGGAAAAATGTTGTCTAAATTTGAATACAATAAAGATCATTTGCTAACAAGGAGTACACTATATATTTACAGAAATGACAACGCTACTCTTGAATCCCAATATGTAAAGGGATTTCAGCTTATGCAACCTCCACACAATTTGTACAAAATTTATTATGGCGATTATGATGTGGTAAAAGAAATTGTTAGAGAATTTAATTTAAATGGTACTAATTCGTTAATGACAGAAGTAAATTATAACATTTCAGACTTTCCATATAAAAATACTTCAATACCCGTTTATACAGGCTTTCGAAGAAACTATGGATCATCCAGAGTAAATTCTGAAGGTCAGATAATAACTAATAACATTGCTTATGAGTTTGATTGTCCATTAGGTACGAATTGTTATCAGAACCCTTTTGGTTTAATTAAATCGTCTACAAATTTTAAAAACTCATCCCAGATATCTAAAGAAACGTTAAGCTACAATACAATAAACAGTATTCCAACTGCATATGTAGTTAATGAAGTAAATAAGTATAGAGATACTGATATTTCTATATCTAAAATGTCCATTACGAAGTTAAATTCGAAAGGATTGCCAACTGAAGTAAAATCGAATGATGGAATTTTCACTTCATATATATATGGTTATAGTGATATTAAAATTGTTGCTAAAGTTGAAGGTATAACCAATTTAGAATTGGGAAGTAACATTAGTAATATTATGAATTTAGCAACTGGATATTATGGTAGTTTAGGAGAAACTGGAAATGTCCAAAAAGAACTTGATTTAAGAAACGCTTTAAACACATTACGTAATAGTTTTCCCAATGCTATGATAACTACATATACTTATGATTCCCATCTCAGACTGAAAACACTTACACTTCCAAATAGTTATGTTGAGTTTTATTTTTATGACGGACTTGATAGGTTAGTTAAAGTTACAGATAAAGATGGAAATATTTTAAAAGCACATGAATATCATTTTAAAAACTAGTATATGAAAAATATTATAGCCCTTTTTTCAGTTTTTATTTTTTATGGAGTTAATGCACAAGATTGTCATAACTATACACAGCAATGGATTGGAAATGATTTATTAGTGACTCCTGACGGATATGGTAGTGGTTCTACACAAAATATAGCCACTTTAACAATAAACAACGCTACACTAAGTGTTAACTTTAATAACACTATTCCATGGGTAATTAATCCTTCAACTTCAAGTACTAGTATGAAAATGGGAAGTGTTTTACCTGTAAATATCCCTTGTCAAATTCCATTTTTATATCTTGGATATCTTAAAAACTCATATGGACAAGTATCAACAATTAGTGCTTCAATACAAAATAACTGGATATATTTTAACTGTGACAGTGGTTCAACATGCACTTCTTTGTATGGTATGAATGTTTCATTTAGTGTTAGTATACCTCAAACCAGTTGGTATTTAGATAACGATAATGACACTTTTGGTCTTGCAGGTTCAACGCCAATAGTTGATTGGGTAAAACCTATGGGAAATTATGTTTCAAATAATTTAGATTGTAATGATAATGATGCTACGTTAAATCCTCAAACTAAATGGTATCAAGATGCTGATACTGATAATTTTGGAGACGAAAACAATGTCGTTTTAAATTGTAATCAGCCTGTTGGGTATATTAGAAACAGACCTTTTGATGAATGCCCAACGGTTGCTTTCAATTCAAATTTTGGATGTCCATTAGGCACTAATCCTACATTACATACTAGTACAGAAAACTATGTTTATACTGTTATACCCTCAGTAGGAGTTACAACAATTGATAACTCTACTGTAAAGAAACACATAAATCAATATTTTGATGGTCTAGGAAGACCTTTACAAACAGTCTTAATTAGAGCAGGTAGTTCTGGTAAAGATATTGTAACATCATATAGTTATGATGAACTTGGAAAACAGATTATAGATTTTCTTTCATTTCCAGCAGAACAAGCCACAGGAAAATATGCTACAACTGCTCTTAGTGATGTTTTAACTTTTTACAATTCACCTGCATATGAGGGCACAAACAATCCATATAGTAAAAAATTAATAGAAAATTCACCTCTTAACCGTGTATTAAAACAGGCTTCACCTGGCAATGATTGGGCATTAGATTCTGGTCATGAAATAAAGTTTGATTACCAATTTAATAGTAGTAATGAAGTTGTACTGTGCAAAGCCAATGCAACAACACCATCACTAGGATTATATAATATAGCTTTGACTCAAGATGGATTTTATTTGCCAAACCAACTTTACAAAACAATCACCAAAGATGAAAATTGGACTAGTGGCACCAATAATACAACAGAAGAGTTTAAGGACAAAGAAGGTAAAATAATATTAAAAAGAACATACAATAGCGGAGTTAAACATGATACATACTATATTTATGATCAGTATGGCAATTTGACTTTTGTTTTGCCTCCGTTGGTTAATACAACTACTACAATTACATCGGCTATATTAGATGGCTTATGCTACCAATACAAATACGATAACAGAAATAGACTTGTTGAAAAGAAACTACCTGGCAAGCAATGGGAATTTATAGTATATGACAAACTAGATCGAGTTGTAGCAACTGGACCTGCATTATCACCATTTACAGATGCCTCTGGCAATGGATGGTTGATTACAAAATACGATGTATTCAACAGAGTAGTTTATACTGGATGGTCACCATTAGCCACCATAAATAGTGACGCTAGAAAAAATTTACAAGTACAGTACAATGGAGCAACAGCTAATTTTAGTGAAACTAAAACAGCAACAACAGCAAATACCACAATAATCGGTGTTGCTTTAAGATATTCTAATCTTGCTATACCAACCTCGGGTTATCACGTACTAACGGTTAATTATTATGATGACTACAATTTTCCACATGCACCAACATCAATACCTACTTCGGTGGAAGGAGAACCTGTTTATTATAACACAACTATAAAACCCAAAGGACTTTTAACTGGTTCTTATGTAAGAGTTCCAGAAACGAGTTCTTTATACAATGCAGAAACTAGTTATACTTTGTATGATTCAAAAGCGAGACCAATACGCAACTTTTCATTAAACCATTTAGGCGGTTTTATACAAGTAGATACAAAATTAGATTTTATTGGAAAAGTACAATATACAATTACAACACACAGTAGGTCAACTTTAACTTCAGTTGTTACTGTAAAAGATGCTTTTACCTACACAACTCAAGACAGATTGCTTACCCATACTCACCAAATTAATGGAGGTACAATACAGCTTTTAGCTAACAATGAATATGACGAATTAGGTCAATTAATTTCAAAACGTATTGGAGGAACCGATGTAACCGGAACAACTTATTTACAAAAAGTAGATTATACATACAATATTAGAGGTTGGCTTAAAGGAATAAATGATACTGGTAATTTAAGTGTTCCAGGAGATCCACAAGATTTATTTGCATTTAAAATAAATTACAATACTGTAGAAAATGAAACAGATTATACAGGAACACAACTGTATAATGGTAATATATCTGAAACTTATTGGCGTACGGCAGGAGATAATAAACTAAGAAAATACGGTTATAAATACGATAATCTAAACAGGTTAAGTGATGCTATTTATCAAAAGCCTGAAGAAGCTGTTGTTGTAACCAACAGTTTTAATGAAAGTTTAGATTATGATAAAAACGGAAACATAACTAAACTACTAAGAAAAGGAGAGTATGACGATTATATTTATAATATTCAAATTGATAATTTAGAATATGTTTACCATGCAGACAAACCCAATCGGTTAATGAAAGTTGAAGATTTAGAGGGTGTTTCTAGCGGTTTTAATGATGGAAATATAATTGGCAATGACTATGATTATGATGATAATGGAAATATGATTCTTGATAATAATAAAAATATATCAAGTATAAGTTACAATCATTTAAATTTGCCAAAAACTATTTCGTTTGGAACTTTAGGATCAATTGAATATCTTTATAACGCAAATGGGCAAAAACTTAAAAAGGTAGTTACGGAAGGAAGTACAATAACGACAACAGATTATCTTTCAGGTTTTCAATATAAAAATGAAATATTACAGTTCTTTACAACTACCGAAGGTTATGTTAAAGCAACACCTGGAAAATATGGGTTGAGTTTGTTTAACTATGTTTATAATTATACAGACCATCTAGGAAATGTTAGATTAGGTTATAGTTGGGATAGTACAACTAGTACTGCAAAAATTTTAGAAGAAAACCATTATTATCCATTTGGATTAAGACATAGGGATTATAATGCTCTTGAATTAATGTGGAGTCGTGAAGGTGACGATGTAGAGGCAAGGATTAAACCAACAACACCATTTTTAACTTCTAGTTTTAAGTATAAGTACAACGGTAAAGAACTGCAGGATGAGTTGGGGCTTAATTTGTATGATTATGGAGCGAGGAATTATGACCCAGCAATTGGTAGATGGAAGAATATTGACCCGTTGGCTGAAAAAATGAGAAGATGTAGTCCTTATAATTATGCTTTCGATAACCCTGTGTATTTTATTGACCCTGATGGAATGAAACCGACGGATTGGTATATGAACTTATTTACAGGTAATATAACCTGGAAAGATGGTCAAGGTTCTCGATTAGGATATAAAAATTTAGGTCATACATATGGAAGTACGGACGTAAATGGTAATAGATTTTTAATGAATGGTGACACAAAGCAAATAAGTTATAACGGAAAAGTGCTTTATGATTACAATAAAAATAAAGGTGGTAGTTATGGTGGTTTTGCTTTTGCCGACGGTGGAAATAACCAAAATCCAAAGGAATTAAGAAAAGGAGGCAGAGACGCTCAATGGATAGACTTTAGAGGGATGTTAGCGCTAATAGATTTATTACTTGGAAGAGAACCAGGCAAAGTCACAAATACAAAAGGACTTATGGATAAAGGAACAAATGGAGGAGCCCCGACCATGTTAGATAAAGTAAATGATGGTGTTGATGCTGTAGGTGCAGGAACAGGTGCGGCTAATGAAATATATAACGCTACAAAAGAAGGAAATAAAAAAGAAGCCAAACCAACATCACAAAAACCTGACGATGTAATTTACTTATATTACATAAGTCGTGATAAAAAAACAGGGGACACAATTTATTTAAATAAAACTTATTACAATTCAGATGGCACACCTAAAAAAGTTGAATAACAAGCAAATAATTATTTTTATAGCTGCTATTGTAGGTATTATTTTATGTATAAAATTCTTCTATATAAAAAATGAAGTATATATTTTAAAACAATACAACCAAGCAGGGCAATTAATTGGGACAAATGAATATATTATTAGAAATGGTGATACTATTATGCAAGGGAAGTTTGTAAACTACAATGACAAAGGTGTGAAAATATCAGAGGGTCAATTTGTTGATAATGATGTATATGGTAATTGTAAATACTTTTATGGAAATGGTAAAATAGAAGAAATTCACTTTAGAAAAAACAAGGATATTACTTTAGAAAGTAAATGGAATTACCCTAATGGTCAACTTGAACGTTATGTGATGAATACACACTTTGGAGAACCAATTTTCATTATAAAATATGATAAAAGAAATATTGTTCATAGTTACAAAGGAAATCCTCAATTGGAAATTTATCAGCATAAGATTAATATCGAAAACCACGAAGTAAAACAAAATAATGTTTCTTTAAAAATAGGCGATACATTAAAATACAGTTATATTGTTGCTAATATTCCAAATGCGGAACGAAGTTTTACCATAGAAAATGTTGGTGTTCAAAATGCCAAAACAAAACGAATTTTAAAAAGTATTCCACCAACTCAAATTGATGTAAAAGAGGTTTTAATTAAAAAAGGTGTAAATACAATTCGCAGTATTGTTAAATATGAATTTAAAGACAAAGTTACACCAGTTTTTATTGACACACTTTCTTTCGATGTCAATGTTAATTAAGTATGGTAATGGTGGTAATGTATCAAAGTTAGTGATGAACAATTTTACATCATTTAACTATTTGAAAAACAATAAATAAAGTAAATTTAAAAGTAAAAGGCAAGCTGTATAGTTTGCCTTTTTTTAAAGAGGTAATGTATCAAAGTTAGTGATGAATAATTTTACATCATTTAACTACTTGAAAAACAATATATAAAGTAAATTTAAAAGTGAAAGGCAAGCTGTATAGTTTGCCTTTTTTACTTTTGAAAGTGTCTTAAAATGAACAAAATTTTAAAAATTATGCTCTCGTGTAGTAAAGTTAGTGATACAGGAATTTGCTTAAAATGCAAAGGAAAATTAATTGTTAAGAAAGGTTAATTAAAAATTAAAGCGAATATCATTTTTGTTTGTTATCTAAACTATTGAAAATCATCAATTGAAAAAGACGTACTTAGCTATTCTTTTAGCATTTTCAGCCTTTTCAACTTTTACATAATTTAGAAATACCCTTTCGGATTTATGCCCACTTATGGCCATAATATCTTGAATAGGCATTCCAGACTTATAAGCATTTGTACAAAATGATCTTCTTGCAGTATGCGAAGAGACTAACTTATATTTTGGTAAATTATATTCTATTTCCCTTCCTCCTTCTGTTCTTCGTAAAATATGGTTTTCTGTAATTTTGGCTCTTTTGCTAATAGATTTGATATGTTCATTCAACACGTTTTGGTGTAAATAATCTGGTAATTTACCTCCTCTTTTTTCTAGAATTTTATTAATAATCTTATTTAAAGGTATAATTACTGTGTTAGATGTTTTTATTTGTTTGATATGAAAGTATTTTATACCATCTTCAATAAAAATTGCCTGATTCGATTTTTTAAGTAAGCTCATAATATCGGAAATCCTTAAACCAGTATAACAACCAATAAGAAAAATATCTCTTATAGAATCTAAAAGAACATCTTTAAGTTCTAATTCCTCGATTCTTTTTAACTCTTCAACTGTTAGATATACATGATCAATCTGTTCTGTCATTTTAGAAAAATAATTCTTTCTAAATTCTGTGTTACTATGAATTCCCTCTTCAAAAGCAAAACCAATTATCGTTTTTAACTTTTGAATCATTGTGCCAACATAATTTAATGAGTAGTTTTTACTTGTTAAGAAACCAACATAATCATTATAAAATTCTCTGTTGCAATCGTCAAATGAAAATCTTTTTAATTTTCTATCATCAATGTAGTTTTTCAGTCGCGTTAAGGCGGACTTATAAGTTTTTAAAGTACCTTTCGTTAATATTTTTTTAGTGTAAGGGCTATTATTTACAGAATAATATTCCAAAAACCATTCATAATATTCAATAAGATTCTTTTTTGAACCTATTTGTATTTCCTTTTCTGTTTTCTTACCAAAGGCTTCATTCATTAAATTTTGAATCATCAATTCTGAAAAAAAATTGTCATCAAAATTAGAAATCGATTTATTGAACTTATAAATTGATTCGGATAATTTCAAATTTATATCAGATGCACCCAAAATAGATGAAGGTATTTTCAGGCGCTCTTTTTTGACATCCCATTGTTTAGAATTTTGAACAATAAATCCTGTTGAAGTTCTCAATCTGATATTTCCATTTGAACTTCTAAATTCAAAGTTAATTGAATAATTTTTGGTACTTTTGCGTAAGTAAAATCTAATTTTCATTTGCTTAATTTTTTTAAAATTATTAGTAATGTAATATTAGATTTTGATGATTTTTAATCAAAATATTGTGACCGTTTTTGTGTCCATTTAGAACCTTTTATGTCCATTTATGTCCACAATGAAAAAAAATCAAACCAAAAAAAGCTTTAAAAAACGTCGAGTTAAGTCGAAATTGCTATAAAAATATATCAAAAATGTACTTCTGCCGAGGTCACCCTGTGGGACAAATCTATTTTTTTAGATTTGTCCCATTTATTTTTACTCTGTGAACTCCCATTGATACTAGACATTTTAAAAATTATCGGGTTAATATCTGCGGTTCGAACTTTTTTATTTTCAAAACGGAAATTATTTTGAAATATCGAACCAATAATCCTTCTTTTATCCTCTATATCGGAGTTTTTATATTGAATATCAATGTTTTCTGTCTTGTTCGTTACTTCTTTTATTAACTTAAGAATTTCTTCTTTGCTGCTTTTTTCTTCCTCCTTAAGTTTAAGTTCGTCAAGTATTGAATGATATCTTAATTTGCCGCTATGATAATCTTCTTTTGAAATGTCACCTTCCAAAAACGCATCTTGAAGTTTTTCGAGCCTGCTTTCCATTTGTTTAATTTGTTCGTAATGTTTTGGTCCGAGTTGATTCTTTCCAAGTTGGAGATTTAACTCTTCTTTTATCATTTCTATAAAAAGTTTCTGAATTGGGCTTTTTAACGATATACTTTTTAAAAAGTCTAAAAACCAAACATCTGTATCCTCAATTGAATAACGTCCATTACATGGGCTTATACAATGATAATAGCTATAATGCTTCGATCTTCCTTGTGAGGTACTTGCAGTAAGTGGTTTTTGGCAGTTTGGACACATTAAAAATCCTTTAAGAGGAAAAAGAGGATTGAGTTTTTTATGTTTTGTATGAAACTGTTTTTTCCTTCCGCTTATCACATCTTGTACCTCGTCAAATAGTGCTTTAGTAATTATTGGTTCATGTAATCCATCGACAATAATTTCTTTTTCTTCTTTATAGGACTTTATGTATACTGATCCATAATAAAGATGATTTTTCAGTAAGCTTGAAAAAGCATTTTTACTCATGTTAAATCCTTTAATTTTCAATTTATTTAAAACTTCGATTTGATTATATAATCCTGTTGCCATTAATTCAAATCCCTCTTGAATAAATTTGGAGTTTTCATCGGGTATTAATAAAGGTTTTTTATTTGCATCTTGACCATTTGAATAGCCTTTGGGTGCGCTCCCAACATACCTTCCTTCTTTAAATGCTCTTCTCATTCCAGAGATAACATTAAGAGATCGTCTGTGGTTTTCAACTTGAGGAACTGCCAAATATACCGCTAGCATAAGTCCTTGTTCAGGAACTGATAAATCTAGTGGTTGCTCAATTGCATTTATACCAATATTTAAATCGTTAAAAATGCTTATCATTTGATAAGATTCAGAGGTGTTTCTTGAAAACCTATCCCATTTGATGAAAATTAATTCATCAATAGTTTTCTTGTTCTTTTTACAAAAATCTAATAGTTTTTTAAATTCCGGCCTTTTGAAGGTTTTGGCACTAAAATCTTCACGAAAAGTATGAACTATGTTATAATTGTTATGGGAACAGTAATTTATTAATTTTTGTTCTTGATCACGCAGACTATAACCTTTACTGGCTTGTTCATCTGTTGATACTCTTACATAAATGATTACGTTTTTCATTGTTCTTACTTTTAATTTGATTATTGATGAAAACTATTTTAAGGTTTTCTAAAACTTTTAAAATTTCTTTGATTTCTTTGTCTGTGTAGACTGCTTCTTTACTACTGTTTAATATTGTCTTTGCTTTATTGAAATCCATTTTCCATTACGGTTAACAAGAAGTTTTTCACTTGTTGGTAACTTTTGGACGTGAAGTGCTGATTCTTAGTCAGGACTGATTTTTGTTTTATTTGTTCTATTTATTACAAGGTGTTTGTCGTTTCTATATACAATTTCAGCTTTTTCATATTGTTTTAAGCCTAAAATCTTTCTTAACTCAATAGCTTGTTCATTTTTTACTTCAATTGATTTTGTTGTTGTAATGGTTAAATTTTCATTATTATCTTTAAAAATGTTTATCTCTTTAAAGTTATCTTCTCTAAAAATTTCTAAAATTTGTTTTTCATTTTCTGAAAATAACTCATAGTGATTACAATATTGTTCTAATTTTTTATCTTTAAACAACTTTATGAAAGGTTCTATCACTGGTACGTTTATGAAATATTCATTTGAAAGTCTTGTCATTAAAATGTTAAACAAATCATTTTCTCCAAACTGTCTAATGTGCCCTTCTTTATTTAATATATTGAAATAAACTTCATCTTCTTGTTTTGAAATTATTATTGAAGGCCTTTCCTCAAGTATCAGTACAGTAAAAAAAAGAGTAGCAATATTTGATGTGTATTTTTCAATCTCATTTGAATGATCATCGTAAAATTTTAGAACACTTTCTATATCTATCAAAGAGTAATCGTATTGAATATTTTCTTTGTTTGTGGCGGATTTTTCCATAAATGAAATGAATTCCTCATTGTTAAAGCTTGATATAAAATCTTTTACTGGATTTGTGCTGAATATGTATTCTTTTAACTTAATTATAGTATTTAAGTCAACTTTTAGTTTTCTTAAATCTTTTACAATTAACAACCATATCGCATCAAAAGCATTTAACAAAACCCACTTTCTTTTTTTAGTTTTTCCTGTAACACCAATATCGGTACTCTCAATTTCTTCGTAATAGTCTATTACTTTTTCTTCTTTCCAATTATGAAACACTCTTGGAGTTATTTCTAATGCAGATAGAGGTATTTTTTTCTCTAATAATTTTGGATAAAACTCTAATATATTCATTAAATCAATTTTTAATTACACAAATGTAACATAAAAAATACTATCTTTGACTATTATTTCAAACTATTATGAAAAAACCAACCAAGAAATGCAAAAATCCGGAATGTGAGGAAGCTATTGTAGACTATAAAAGTTCTAAGAAAACGTATTGTAATGATCGTTGTAGAAATAGAGCAGGTTATCTAAATCGTGCTGCCGAAAACTATGAATTCGAATTAGTAAAGAAACATACTAAATTGAACTATTTAGCTCTTAAAAAATGTTACGATAAAAATATACTTGAAATTGATATTAAAACTTTGAAAATCTTAGAATTCAATATAGATTATCTAGCTAATCCAAAGTTATATAAAATTAAAGATGAACTTATAAATGTCTTTTATGTAAAAGAAATAGAATTTTACTATTCAAAAAAAGAACAAAAAATAATAATTATAAAAAATTAATTATGAACGAAATACAATTAACATCGCATCAAAAGCTATTATCTCCTATGGACAGATGTATTGATTTAGGTCTTGTCGATACAAATCTTACAATTAAACAAAACCGAACCAATATTTTCGGATATGTACTAGTTGGTTCTGTTATCACTATAGTAGCAATTTATGTATTAAATTATATTGAAAGTAATAAGCAGAAAAAAGAATCATTATAAAATATCCATTGTTTAATACAAAAAATAGCTATTAGTCTAATAAGGCAAATAGCTTTTTTTGTATTAAAATTATAGATACAAGATTTTTTATAGAAAGCATTTTTTTGAAAATTATCAGTTTTGAAAAACCTATATTAACTGTAAATTTCGATGAATTAAAACCGCTAAAAATCAGTGAAAATTGGTTGTCACTGATTTCAATTGATATATTTTTATAATTTTAATTCTTGTATCATTTTTTCTAAGTTGAATGACTCTTCTTCAATCCACATTTGATTTTGTATTAAATCATTTATTAGAGTTAGTTCTTTTGTTGTGAATAAATTTTTAGATAATCCTGATGTATCTTTTGATAATTCCCAATGACTTTTATGATAATCGATATGTGTTTTAATCTTTTTATGTGGCTGGAAAAAACGGTCAAATTGACCACCACTTTCCAGTCTAAATTGACCACCGATTTCGGTGCAAACTGACCACCCAATTCCAGTCCAAATTGACCACCTAAATTTTAGGGTAAATTAGACATTAAAAACAGTTACTTTTTTTCATGTTGTTAGCCCATACATTCGTACAAAAAATACGGATTATGGCAAACAAAGTAACAGACATGAGTAAGATTAGAAAAGTAATTAAATTTCACTGTAGTGGCAAGAGTAAGCTGTTTATTAGCAGCTACTTATCACTTTCAAGAAATACGGTAAAGAAATATATTTCTTTATTTGAACTTCTAGGCTTAAGTTTTGAAGCTATTGATGCCAAAACAGATGCTGAACTTGAAGTTTTATTTTCACAAAATACGGTTGAAACCATAGATCCCAGACTACAAAAGCTTTATGATTTTTTTCCACAGATGGAACGCGAACTCAAGAAAGTTGGTGTTACCGTACAACACATGTGGGAGCGATATATTGCTTTACATCCTGATGGTTTTAAGAGTTCCCAATTTAGACATTACTTTAAAATATGGAGTAAACGCGTTAATCCAGTAATGCACATGAATCACAAAGCAGGTGATAAAATGTATGTGGATTATGCTGGAAAAACACTTTCTATAGTTGATAAAGATACGAGAGAGATTAAAGAAGTTCAGTTTTTTGTTGCCATACTAGGCGCAAGTCAACACACGTATGCAGAAGCTTCAATGAGCCAACAGAAAGAAGATTTTGTCACATCGGTAGAGAATGCTATGCGTTTTTTTTGAAGGCGTTCCAGCGGCAATTGTTCCAGATAATCTAAAGTCAGCCGTAATTAAAAGTAGTCGTTTTGAACCTACAATCAACGAAACCTTAGCTGATTTAGCAGAGCATTACGAAACTACCATATTACCTGCAAGAGCTTACAAACCAAGAGATAAATCATTGGCAGAAGGTGCTGTAAAAATTTTATATAGAAGAATTTATGTGCATCTAAAACAAAAACAATTCTATAGTCTAGAAGAATTAAACCAACAAATATGGGATTTATTAGATGCTCATAATCATAAAAAGCTCACAGGAAGACCCTATTCTCGTTATGAATTATTTATAGAAGATGAGAAGCAAAAACTACGTCCATTGCCTCAAGAACGCTTTGAAATCAAGTACCAATCCTTTGCTACGGTAATGCAAAACGGTCATGCATTACTGAGTCAAGACAAGAGTTATTACAGTGTTCCTTATCAATACATAAGAAAAAAGGTAAAACTTTTATACACCAAAACCTCGGTTGAAATCTTCTACAAATACAATCGAATCGCTATTCATCCGAGAAATTACAAACCTTATGATTACACGACTATTGCTGAACATTTAGCTAGCACACATCAGTTTGTGGCTGATTGGAGTGCTAGTCGGTTTATGGATTGGGCAAGTAGTATTGACCAAGCCGTAGCAGATTATATTATCCAAATTATCGAAAGTAGAAATCATCCCGAACAAGCTTATAAAAGTTGTTTAGGGATATTGAATTTTGAAAAGAAAGTTGGAAAACAACGATTAATCAACGCTTGTAAACGCGCACTCGATTTTAGAATTTACAGTTTTAAAGCCATCCAAAACATTTTAGAAAACAATTTAGACAACGCTGATAATGAGCAAGAAGAAGAATTTGAATTACCAAATCACAACAACATTAGAGGGAAAAACTATTATAAATAAATTAAAATCAAACACTTATGAATGAAATCACCACAACCAAAATGAAACAAATGAAGCTTTATGGAATGCATAACGCTTTTAAAACCGCTATCGAAAGTGGAAAAACAGACCATTACACACTAGACCAATTTATCGCCATGCTCATTGATGCCGAATGGGATGAGCGTCACAATCGTCGTATTGAAAGAAGCATTAAAAACGCTCGATTCCATTACAAATCTAATATCGAAAACATCAATTTTGATGCTTCACGAAATCTGGATAGAAACCAAGTTTTACGATTAGCTGCATGCGATTTTGTTGAGAAAAATCAGAATGTTTTAATCACAGGAAGTACGGGAGTAGGTAAAAGTTTTTTAGGAACCGCATTAGGTTATCAAGCTTGTATTCAGGGATATAAAGTTAGTTATTACAGCACATCTAAGTTGTTTGCTAAACTAAAAATGGCAAAAGCAGATGGTTCTTACTTAAGAGAATTAGCCAAAATAGAACGACAAGACGTCATTATATTAGACGATTTTGGTCTTCAAGCATTAGATAGTCAAAACCGAATTACGCTTTTAGAAATCATCGAAGACAGACACAATAATGGTTCTATAATCGTAACTTCACAAATACCAGTACAAGGTTGGTACGATATAATCGGAGAAAAAACAATAGCTGATGCTATTTTAGACCGACTAATACACCAATCTCATCGCATTGAATTACAAGGCGAATCCATGAGAAAGAAAAGAGGAATCAACAAAGAGTAATTTTAGTATATTTGAATCACAAATTAACACAAGAAAAAAAGTAGTTTTTAATGAAAATTGGAGGTGGTCATTTTGCTCCGAAATTAGGTGGTCAATTTGAATTGGAATCAGGTGGTCACTTTAAATTGGAATTGGGTGGTCAATATCACTGGAATTTGCACCATAACCTATACCTTTAGAATTTTTATTTACAAAAGGAGTCTTAGGAAATTTGTCTGCTACGATTATTTTTTCAAAACTATCTTTAACATTTGAATATATATAATTTACCAAATTATAACCATCCATTTTTGTTATAAGTCGATCAAATATTATCCAAATATGAAATCCTCTTCTACCAGAAAATTCTATTAAATATGGAATATTTTTTGAGTCTAGAAATTCACTTATAGCATCAGAAGTCTTTTTTACAGATTTTAAATTTTCTTCATTGACTTCATTGGTATCTATCTCAGATTTTACAATATCTAAATCTATACATATCCATTTTATTAGCGCAGTGTCTACAATATGTAATTCTTGATATGTTAATAAACTTTTTTGGTTTTTTAGCATATCATCAATAGTGACTGGAGTTATTCTTTCTTTAATAAGTTTATAACTACCATCTTTTTGTTGTCTCCCATATTTAAGGTCATCAACATAAAATGTTTCAAATAACTTATTTGATAATTCTTTATATAAATTTTCTCTATTCATAAAATTATTCTTTAATCTTATTTTGAAGTTCCTCTAATCTTTCAATCAATTCTTCGAACTCCAATGTCTTTCCATAAATCATAAATTCCTGCATGGCTTGGTAGTCTTTTTTCCAAAGTTCAGTTACTTCTGCTGGTGGAATGAAATTTATTGTTTGTGGTGTGTGTAAATCATACGAAATTCCTCTTACTGGTGTGTATTTACTTCGGTGTTGGGCTAGTGTTTCGAATAGCACTTTATTTTTTATTGCTTCTTTTCCATAATCGTGGTCCATTAGTTTTTCTACATCATAAAGATGTCTTGACATTCTGTAATGTCTGATTTTTTCGGTTGGCTTAAGAAATTCTTCATGCAGCAACATTATTTTTTCTAAAAAGGTTTTTGTTGGTACCACTACAATTACTTCAAATGGTTGAATTGTAAAAGCTTGTTCCGGATATATTTGGCCAATGATTGATTGAATTTCTTTTTGTTCGTTTGGCTCTAGCAAAGCTCTTGCTCCTAATTCAATGATAACTCTTTGCGGAATGTATTCTCCTGCTTCAACTATTGAGTTGTATTCTAATTCTATACGATGCGGATCACTGGTATCATCTATTTCATCATCAAAGATTAAATTATAAATTTCTTTATTTACTCCCAGCTTTTCTAGTTCTGAAATCAATTCCTCTTTAAATTCTCCGACTATAAAATTACCTGAAGCTTTACGAAGTTTTTTTATTTGTGTTTTTGATAACTCGCCTTCAAATCCTAACATCGTTCTATCAATTGATAAGTCAATATCTTCTGAGAAACGTTCTATTAAGTTATAGGCTTTGCTTAGTGATGTGCCGCCTTTAAAAACTAAATGTTGTGCAAATTTTGATGAAAATATTGCTTTTAACGTAATGGTTACCCACCAATCTTTTTCTATTGCATCGGTTGGAAGTCCTGTTTGACTATTGACTTGATTTAGTATTTCAAGCCGTCTCTTTTCGGATAGTTTAAGCCACTCGTTCATATTAGTCTTTGTTTATTAATTCAAGGATTGTATTTCTAATCCATGTTGGTGCTGCAACACTATCTTCTTTTATGCTTTCAATGGACATTTGGTGCAATACTTTTTTAATTTTTTGTTTAGCATTTTCATCTACATTGTCTTTACCTAACTCTTTTAATCCTTGAATTACAATGTTGAGTTTTTTATCTTTAATGGTCAGGTTTTTGGGAGTAGTTTTTTTGAATGTGATGGTTCTTTTACCTACTTTAATTTTTCTTGGTGCTCCATCAGTCAAATAGATTACATTCATAGGTACTTGTGTTGATAAGCCAAGTTGTTGTAGCGCTTGTACACCTGTAGAAATTATTCTTGCTTTATCTCTTTTTGCTATGGCTACTGCAATTTCTTCGGTTGAAGGAAATAGGATTCCAAGGATTTTATCCTTTTTGGGATATAGATAAATACCGTGTGCTAATCGGATTAAAACTTCTTTTTTTTCTAAACGCAAGAGTACCTTTTTTACATTTTCGGCAGTACCGAACTCTATAAAATCGGCTATAAATAGAATGCTTCCTTTTTTTAAAGATTTTATTTTTTCTTCTATTTGATTGTGAATAGATTGTGGTTTCATTTTAACGTTATGTTTGTCCCAAATTTAGTAAAAAAATGGGACAAAAAACATTTAGTATAACTTTTTTTAATTCTTCAATATTTCATATTGCGATATGCAATTATAGTTATGTTATCAGGATTAAGCTAAAGTTGAGAACTATTTTTCAAGGTGAATTCTCCATTCTTCAGGTAGTATTTCATTCTTGTAATAACTATGAGCTAAATAACGTAAAAACGATAATCCCGCTTTATCTGTTCTATAATCTCTTTTAATAATTACTTTCTTTGCTACTAGCTCTTTAAACTCTTCAAAATCGTTAAAGAATTTATCAATATAGTCTACATGATATTCCTGATGTAGATGTCTTTCAAATAATAATTGTTCAACATCATACTCATCAAAATCTATTGATGGTATTTGGAGACTTGATTTTTCATGCAAAAACTTGTGAACATCTTCATACACCTCTTTAGCATTGAAAATCACAAGTAATTCCAATAGTACAGGAAGAAGCATTGAAGAAGTATCATAATACTCTTCAGGTTTTTCACCAGTTGCAAAAGCTTCTGAAACTGCTGACACATTACTATATAACTCAGGTAGTAAATCATGTTTAATTTTTGAAATCAAAATATTATTTACAGTTTCAAAAATATATGAAGTTATAAAATTTACATCTTTCTGACGCAAGTACTTTTTATCTGAAAAAAAGACAAAAAGTTGCATGATAGGAATAGAATTATTGTCTAATATCGGTCGATAAAATCCATTATTATTTTGAATAAGCTCAATTATTAAGTCTTTTTGTTTATTTCTTAAATTACGGATATTTGTGTCATCTGTATTTCGCTTAGAAAAGTGTTCTCGTAATCGACAGTAATAGATTATATCATCTAAATAATCAAAGCATCTTAAAGGATAACCAATTCTTTCAAAAAACGCACTGTTTTCTGAGAAAAGTCCGTACTGAGATTTAGCAACATTAAATGTTTTACTGAAATAGGCATTGAAGATGTCATACTGAGTTTTTGTTAATTTATTGTACTCACGCAAAATTGGAATTTTCTTGTCAAGTTTGTTTTTGAGAATCCATGACCATGTGTAAAGTGTAAGATATTTTGAGCACTCTTTAGCTGCTATGAGATTATTGTTTTCAATACTATAATGAAAAATTATAGATTCTAATATATTTAATGTTGCAAACAGTTTCGTGAATGCGCGACCTTTTATTGTATCTATTTTAGCAAATTGCAAATTGACTAATTGTTTAAAATCAGTATAATTGTTATCAGGCGTATCTAAAAATGCCAGCGTTTTTTTAAACAATCGATTGCTATCACTGTCGGATAACAAATATTCACTGAATAAGTACTTTGAAAAAAGATCAGTGAGGTAGTATATGTCCCATCTTTCAAATTCACCATCTGTAAATTCTTTACTAATAAAGCCTTCAAAAGTTGGTCGAATATTTGTTTTTAGAATCCCATTATGAACCAAAACAATTTTTATAGGTAATTGATTGAATTCTGGAATAGATGTATCATTAAATGCAGTGTCTTTCGCTTCAATAATTGATTCTCTTATCCCATCCGTTGAAGAATAATTTTTATCAGTAATATCCTTATCTCCATATCCCTTTAATTCAAAATACCAGCGAAATTTTTCTCCATGTTTATTTTTTCCAATGGCAATTATGTCTTTGCCATATTGAGACTGCCCTTTGGATTCTTTTGCTGTTTGTACAATTCTGAATCCCATTGAATTGAGCAAAATTGGGAAAAGATAATCCAATTCCTTATCTTCCTTTAGTGAACCTAAATATTCCTGGACAATTATATTATTGCTGCTCATTACTGATAAATTCTTTAATTAAATCAAAATCTCCTTCTTGCCAATCTTCTCTCATTTCGACACCCATTTCCATATCATATTTGTCAGGAAAAATAAAATAGCTTCGTGGAAGTGCGAAACTTACACCAAAACTCCCGAGTTTGGATATTTCTTCACGCTCACCAATTCTCCAACCACCACCTTTTCCTAATTGGACCGTTGTTGCTAACTGGCTCAAAAAGCTATTTTCCTGCCCACCTTTATTAATTTTTTTTGAGAAGTCACGTCGATACATTGCGTTGAATTCAATAAAAAGCTTATTGTGCGTATAGTATGGATTTAATTCTAGTATTTTATTTTTTACATCAAGGTTAGTCGCATTAAAATTATCGGAATAGTTTTTAATTCTTTCAAAAATCTGCTGAGATACATAAATACCTATTTTTTCTTCTAACAATTGTGTTATATGACCACCATAATCTTCACTAAATTCTTCTAATTTGCAAATGAAACTTTCCTTTACTGTCTCTGAATTGGATTTTAATAATGGTAATAGACATGGAAGGAAATGTTTTGGTTCCTTTAAGTTTCGACAAACTGCTACCCATAATTTATATTGCTCTAATGGTTCAAGCTTGAGAATATTGTTCTTAAATAAATACCCAGAATCAGGAGAAAGTCTATCAAAAACTGATATTCCTAAATGACGGATATAAGCTTTGTTATCCAACAAGAATTCAATTATCATTTTATCGAGCTCGAGAGGATCAAAATGATGAAATGATGATGTAAAGTATTTGGCAGTATTTTTAAATGGGCGAAAGGCGGCAAGGGCTAACAACACTTTTTTGAGAGAATCTATTTCTTTTAGATGCCAAAATACCTGACAAATTCCATTAATATATTTGTCATTGGAAAAATGGTTTTGACTTATTAAATTTAGTAACAGATCTGTTTTTTCTGAATAATAATTATCAAGGAATGAAATTTCATTAAGTACATATCTAATAACTCCTTGATTATCTCTTTTAAATACCTCATTTAATCTGAAAAAAATTTGCTTTGTGGATTTTATTTTGTTTTTAAAGTTGCTTTTACTTTTAATTACCGCAAGCAACATTCTTACAAGTGGAATCAACAAATTTTCGTCGGAACTATGAAGGTCAAATAATTTTATATATAGACTTGCTTCCTTTTCACCAATATCTTTAATTATTGCTAAACCATTAAATATTCCAAACAAGGAAGATTTTGAATTTACAAAGTTTTCAATATCTTCAGTATAAAATTTTAAGCCTAATTTATCATATATACCTGCAATAAGTGCGGAAATTATGTCTACATTATCATCACTTTTTAAAAGAGAAAGGTTTAGTAATTCCTTCCCTCGAGAAGTATATTGAAAGGCCCAACTTCGTAAGCCAATTAACACTTCGCCACGAGGTATATTCCATTCGGCGTCACTTTTTGTAATATCAAGCAGAATCAGGGAGTTATCATAGATAGCCTGGTTGCTGATTTGTAGTACTGGTAATAATTGAGAATAGGCTTCTACAAGCAGAAAAGTTTTCTCGTGTTTGTTTTCTAATAATGTTTTAAGGAATTCGTGGAAGTCTGACTGATATTTGTTGTTGTTCTCGAATACTATAATTTTCCAAAGCTCCTTTTCCAGAGAATGGTAATGATGGATAAAATGTTCTTGAGTAAATTTCTTTTCGATTTGGTCTAAGAATTCTATGTCTTTTTGTAGATTTTTACTTTGCCTAAACTTTAGAATCTGTTTATAATTCTCATATAATTTTAGAGCTAGTAAAGTAAAGTTTTCAATTCTGTATGACGACGTATTATGAAGATATATAATTCTCTCTTTTAAAAGGTAGGAAGAATTAGGGTAGTCAGATGTTTCGAATTCTAGCTTATGGATACTGTTCAAAAAAAGTACGAAACTTTTTAGTTCCTTATCTAATTTTTTATCATTAGTAATTCTTGTTTTCTCTTTGATTAAGCTAGTCTCTATTTTCATTTCAAATACAAAATTATTTGTTCAAGCTTTCGATATAAATTACAAACTCTAAAAGTACTGAATTTAATCTACTTTTTTTTCTTTCAAGAAATGCATTTCTATTTTTGTGCAATTCAATTTGGTTTTCGTTACTTCCATTTAAGTTTCCAATCTTTTTAAGTGTAATATCACAGGCAAAATGCTTTTTCTCGGATTGACTGTAAATTCCAGATATTGACCATCTAATTCCAATTTAAAGTAATCACTAGGTTCCAATTCAAATTGATCACCTGATTTCGGATTCGGATATTGGAGGAAGAGGAAAAGAACTATGTACAGGTAATTATTTTGAAACTTCAACAGATAAATAATTTCTTTATAATTTTGGTGCAAATTCCAGTGATATTGACCATTTAATTCCAATTTAAAGTTACTACTTAATTCCGGAGCAAGGTTCGCGTTACATTTGAGGAAAAAAATCAGAAATCTTTTTGAGTATAGGATATATAGAATCTACTACTAATTTGTGAAAATAAAACTTCAAGTTCAGCATCCGTTTTGGCATCGATAGCTTCAAAACCTAAGCTTAGAAGTTCAAATAAAAAAATATATTCCTTTATTGTATTTCTGGAAAGCGATAAGTAAATTGCTAATAAAAAACTTACTCTTACCGCTACGGTGAAATTTAATTACTTTTCTAATTTTACTCATGTCTGTTACTTTGTTTGCCATAATCCGTTTTTTATACGAATGTATGGCCTAACAACATGAAAAAAAGTACCGTTTTTAATGTCTAATTTATCCAAAAATTTAGGTGGTCAATTTGACCGTTTTTTACAAAAAAAACCACCAGAATTTAGAAATTCTCTCAATAAATCGAAATAGTCAATTTCTTAAATGAATCGCATTTTTTTAGGATTTACAATGATGAAATCAACTATTTTATTCAACTGGACAAACGGTTCAAGAATGAAAGCATCTATTTTAACAACAATTTTAACATAAAGCAATAATTTTTAATTACTTTTGTACTGTTTTAATAGATATATGAAAAAATACCACTTTATACTATTAGTTTTTTTAGGCATGTTTCTTTTGCCTAATGATGCGATGGCTTGTGGTAAAGGTTCAGACAAGAGTTCTTGCAAAAAAGAAATTTCCTCTACTAAATCAGAAAAAAAGAGTTGTTGCGATAGCGATAATTCTAAAGAGAAAAATCACAAAGGTTGTAAAGGCAATTGCGGCCACTCAAAATGTGGTTGTTCTTCAACCTGTCTAACCTCTTCAGTAAGTTTTTTATCTGAAATCATTTTTAAAAATTACATGTTTAGCTATTCTTCAATCGAGAAAGTTAAATTTTCATACACAATACCATCAATCTCAGATGGTTTTTATTCTATTTGGCTCATTCCTAAAATAAGCTAAATCCATTTTTGACAGCCATAAGTGTGTCAAATTCATAGCATTTTGCTATTCAATATAACAGTTAAGTATTGTTTTTTATACCATTATTGGTATTGTAATAACATGCTTTCGCAACTGTTATTTATCCAAATTTATTTTATCAACTAATCAAGGTAGTTTGCTTTGATTACAATTTTATTCAAAATGAAAAATTCATTAATGAAAATAATGATAGCAATTTCTGTATTGTTATCAACTACAGGTAATGCACAAATAAAAAATGCCAAAACAGAAAGTGTAAAAATTTATGGCAATTGTGGTATGTGCGAAACCAAAATCGAAAAAGCAGGAAACATCAAAAAAATAGCCAATGTAGATTGGAACCAGGAAACCCAAATGGCAACACTAACCTATGATGCTAAAAAAACCAATCAAGAAGAAATCCTAAAAAGAATTGCATTAGTTGGTTACGATAGTGATAAGTTTCTTGCTCCAGATGATGTATACAATAATCTTCACGGATGTTGCCAATATGACCGTGTAGCAAAAGTTCCTGTAAAAGAAGAAACAACATCGATTGCTAGCAACGGAGACCATTCCAATCATAGTAATCATTCTGAAACAACTACTACAGTAATTAAGAGTGAAAATCAATTAAAAGCGGTTTTTGATAATTATTTTTTAGTAAAAGATGCATTAATCACTTCTGATGGGAATAGCACGGCATCAGCTTCAAAAGAATTGGTAATGGCCATCAATAATGTCAAAATGGACAGGCTTGATATGGATGTTCACATGGTTTGGATGAAAGTTGTAAATACGATAAAGAAAGATGCAGAAAACATCGCTAATACAAAAGATGTAAAAATCCAACGCGATCATTTTACATCATTATCTAAAGAAATTTATACATTAATCAAGATTTCTAAATATGAAAATCCGGTGTACTATCAATTCTGTCCAATGTTCAATGACGGCAAAGGTGCTAATTGGTTAAGTAAAGAAAATTCTGTAAAAAATCCTTATTATGGTTCAATGATGTTGAGCTGTGGTAAGACTGTAGAAACTATTAAATAATTTAAAATAAATATAAATGAAAAATTTATCAATACTAGCTTCATTCTTTGGAGCAATACTATTCACTTCTTGCAATAATAACGATGACAATATGGATATGACATTAAATGTTGATTATCCTGCGGCATACATTGTAAATGGCGAAGATGCCACAGTTACTGTCCTTAAATTGAGTACTAATGAAGTTTCTGCAACAATTCCTTTAATGACAACAGGTTCAGATATGATTATGTGGCCACATCATATTTCTTCACATCAAAATCATTTAGCAATTGGAGTTCCAGGCATGGATTTGAGTGCAGGACATTCAGGATTAAATACTGCCGGAATGAATGGTAAATTAGTAGTTATCGATGCTATAAATGGTTCAATCGTTAAAAATATAAACCTTCCATTGATGAACCATAATTCTATTTACTCACCAAGTGGTAATGAAATTTGGGTGCCACAAATGGATGAAATGAATAGCAAAGTTCTGGTATATGATGCTACTACAAATGCGTTATTAAATACAATTAATGTTGGGATGATGGCAGCTGAATTAACATTCTCTTCTGATGGTACCAAAGCTTATGTCGCAAATGGTGATGATGATAGTATTACAGTTATTAACGCCAGCACAAAAGCTATAATCACAACTATTACTGTTGGTGACAATCCAGTAGGTGCTTGGACAGGAAGTAATAATAAAATGTATGTAGACAACGAAGACGGACAAACTATTTCTGTGATTGATGTAGCAACGAACTCAGTAGATGAAACAATTACTTTAGGCTTCATGCCGGGAATAGCTTCATACAATGGTTCGAAAAATGAGCTATGGGTTTCAGATCCTATGGCTGGAAAAGTGCACTATTGGACATGGGATACAGGTATGAATATGTGGATGCATGGTAGTTCACTTAACACAGGCGCTGGTGCTCATGCAATTGCATTCACTAATGATGGAAACACAGCTTATGTAACCAATCAAACAGCAAATACAGTTTCTGTTGTTAATACTGTTAATCATACTGTAATCAAAACTATAAATGTTGGTAAAAAACCAAACGGAATAGTTATAAAAATGTAATCCTTACAAGACTAAGCCTAATGTTTAAATTGGGCTTAGTTTAATAAAAACTACTATGACAATGAAAAATCAATTAAAATACTTTGTGATATTATTCATCAGTTTTTCAATTACTTCTACTGCTCAAATAAAAATTGGAAACACGATGCCTTTAATTACACTAAAGAATAATACCAATAATGAGGTTGATATCACATCCTTTAAAGGTAAATATGTGCTTGTCGATTTTTGGGCCTCTTGGTGTGCGCCTTGCCGATTGGGAAACAAAAAGTTAGTAAAAATTCACAATGAAGCTAATACAAATAAAATTGAAATTATCGGAATATCAATTGACACCGATACAAATAAATGGTTGAAGGCAATTGAAAAAGATAAAATCAAATTCACTCAATTGATAGACCCTAATGGTTTTGATGCCAAGGCAGCTTTATTATTTGGGGTAGATGAATTACCATCAAAATACCTATTTAATCCCGAAGGAATATTGATAGCTAAAAATCCGTCAGCTGAAGAAATAATCAAATTAATAAAATAATAAAATGAAAAAAGTATATATAATAATAGCATCAATGGTTTTGATGTTATCAATAAAAAGTAATGCACAAATCGTAAAAGCCGAAATTAGAGCAACTGGTTTAACGTGTTCAATGTGCTCCAATGCTATTAATAAGCAACTTAAGTCATTACCAGAAGTAGTTAACGTAGAAATCGATTTAAATACCAATACATTTACAGTAATTCTGAAAGAAGGAAATGAATTAAGTCCTAAAGTATTTAAAGAAAAAGTCGAAAAAGCAGGTTTCTTCATTGGTTCATTAGTAGTTACAGCAAAATCAAATACCATAGCACAAAATACTTATATCATGGTTAATGATAAAAAAAGTAATGTTTCTGAAATACAGTTTCAAGTACTTGACAAAGGATATGTAACCGAGAAAGAATTTAAAAAACTATCAAAGTCCTATAAGAATATTGATACGTATGCTTCGAATAATGAAGATGATTTTCACATTAAAATGATAAACTAATGAGAAAGGTAATTTTATTTTTTGCAGCCATCAGTTGCCAAACTATTTTTAGTCAAGAATTATTTGTAGTAACAGATCCTGCAAGTAATGTTCCTGCTAATTCATTAGCCGTAAATGTGATGCAATCTGCTTTTAAAGAAAAATTTGAGCCAGGTTACAACTATCATTTAATGCCCGAGGTAACTTATGGTATAAATAAAAATTTAATGGTTCGTGGTTCCGCTTTTATCAGCACAAGAACTAATGCATTGTATGCAGAAGGTGGTGGTTTTATGGCTAAGTACAGGTTTTATTCTACAGATGATTTAAACAGTCACTTTCGCTTAGCAACTTATGGAAGATTTAGCTTCAATCGAGGCGATATCCATCAAGAACAAATAGAAATTGTTGGGCACAACACTGGGTTCGAAACAGGAATAATTGCTACAA
Source organism: Flavobacterium aquatile LMG 4008 = ATCC 11947 (assembly GCF_000757385.1). Classification (GTDB taxonomy): domain Bacteria; phylum Bacteroidota; class Bacteroidia; order Flavobacteriales; family Flavobacteriaceae; genus Flavobacterium; species Flavobacterium aquatile. The sequence continues at coordinate 167,931 of NZ_JRHH01000001.1, forward strand.
AATTGGTCAAAAAGGTAGCCATAAGTTCTTCGGTTAGTTTTGAAAAAGCATTGGACAACAAACCAAACTATCCTTTTCCGGATAACATTGGTGATAATGCAACGAACTATACTTTGTCTTTTGGAAAATTGATGTACCCTAAAAAATACACGAGTTTCAAGCAAACCAATATCAACTTAATGGTTGAATTTGTAGGTCAAACTATCAATGAAAATGGTAAATCGTATTTAGATGTTGTTCCTGCCATACAATTTATTTTTAATAGTCAGGCACGACTAGACTTTGCCTACCGTCAAGAGTTAGTAAGTTCAATGATTCGCTCAGCACCAAATGGGTTTTACTTCAATTTGTATTATACTTTTTTTGATTTAAAAAAATAAAAACTTTATGACAACAGAAAAGTTTATTCCTGCATTAGGTTATGATTTTTTAACTGAGTACTATGATTTAGCCATAAAAATAACAATGCCTGAAAAAAAGTTCAGAAACAAATTAATAGATATTGTTAACCCAAAGGTCGATGAAAAAATTTTAGAGTTTGGTTTCGGAACGGCCCAAAACATTATCATACTCAAACAACGTTTTCCTAAGTGTGATGTTCTAGGTGTCGATATTGATCCTAAAGTTAAATCAATAGCTGAATACAAATTAAATAAGGCAGGAATTCAAGTGCCACTTTTTTTATATGATGGAAAGGAATTACCATTTGAAGATAATTCATTTGATAAAGTATATAGTTCTCTGGTGTTTCATCAGTTAGATAACTTAACAAAACTAAAGTGCTTATTAGAAATTAATAGAATTTTAAAACCAAATGGCGAAATAATAATTGGTGATTGGGGTAAAGCTAAAACAAAATGGATGCGATTTTCATTTTACCTCGTACAGCTATTAGATGGCTTTAAAACAACAAATGACAATGTAAATGGTTTAATGACAAAATATATTTCAGACGCAAAATTTAAAGAAGTAAACGAAATAGATTATATCAACACTTCAATAGGAACTTATTGTTATTACAAAGCAAAAAAATAATTATTAATTAAAAAACTTAAATTATGAAAACACTTATTCTAACAGCTATTATAGCTATCACTTTAGTTTCTTGTAATCAAAATAACAAAGAAACAGAAAACACCACCACAGAAACTTCAACAAGTTCAAATGAACAATTCTCTTGCTCTATGCACCCAGAAATTACAGGCAAAAAAGGCGAAAAATGTTCTAAATGTGGTATGGAATTAACTGAACCTGTATTAACCAAAAAACAAGAAGATGTTAACGATACTATTACAAAATCTGAAACAATAGCTACAGAAGAAACTAAAACAGATAATCTTGTACCATCAGATTATACAGAAGATATTTTGATTAGTTATATTAATCTTAAAAACAAATTAGTTCAAGATAATTCGGATGCTGCAGCTGAGAAAGCAAAAACGTTATTAGCATCCTTAAATAGATTCAACACAAAAACATTAAACCCAATACAGGAAAAAGAATATTTAGAGATCGCTGATGATGCAAAAGAACACGCAGAACATATTGGGAAAAATGCAGGGAAAATTGATCACCAAAGAGAACATTTTGCTACACTTAGTAAAGACATCAATGATTTAATTAAAATGTTTGGAACGAAACAAAAATTATATCAAGATTACTGCCCAATGTACAACGATGGTAAAGGTGCTATTTGGATTAGTGAAACCAAAGAAATTAAAAATCCATTTTATGGTTCTCAAATGTTGACTTGTGGTAGTTTGAAAAAAACTCTTTAAGATGAAAAGGATAAAAAAGATTGCAATAACATTTTTTTTAGTCTTTATAGCTATTCAATTCTACCAACCAAAACAAAATGTAAGTAGTTCATTCGACATTGGAAAAAACTTTGCAAACAATTACAAAGTGCCTCCAACAGTACTTAGTTCATTGCAAAAGGCTTGTTATGATTGCCATAGCAATAATACCAAGTATTTGTGGTACGATTATGTTCAACCAGCCAGAATGTTTGTAGAAGCACATATTAGTGACGGTAAAAAAGAGTTAAATTTCAATGAATTTGGTAGCTATTCCAATCGAAAACAGCAAAGTAAGTTAGAAGCAATAAGTAAACAAATTAAATCGGGAGAGATGCCTTTAAGTTCTTATACTTTGTTACATCATGATGCAGTACTTACTGAAACGCAAAAACAAGCTATAATCCAATGGATTGAGTCAATCAATGAAGAAGATAATACTTCAGAAAATTATTAATTATGGTAGAAAAACTAATTACATTCTCTCTTAGAAACCGATATGTTGTCTTGCTTGTGGCAGCCGTTTTGTTTGGTTGGGGAATATACAGTGTTCAGCAAAATCCTATTGATGCAATCCCAGATTTATCAGAAAATCAAGTTATTGTTTTTACGGAATGGATGGGAAGAAGTCCACAGGTAATCGAAGCACAAGTAACCTATCCTTTAGTTTCCAACCTACAGGGAATTCCAAAAGTAAAAAACATTCGTGGAGCATCTATGTTTGGGATGAGTTTTGTCTACATAATTTTTGAAGATGATGTTGATGTCTATTGGGCAAGAACTCGGGTTTTAGAAAGACTTAACTATGCCCAACGATTATTACCTCAAAATGTAGTGCCTTCCTTAGGACCAGATGGCACTGGTGTTGGTCATATTTTTTGGTACCATTTGGAAGCTAACGGTATGGACTTAGGCGAACAAAGAGCGTTACAGGATTGGTATGTGAAATTTGCACTACAAACTGTACCTGGTGTAGCAGAAGTGGCTTCATTTGGTGGTTTTGAAAAACAATACCAATTGGTTTTAGATCCATTAAAAATGCAATATTATAATGTAAGCATGATGGAAGTAATGAATGCTGTCAAAGCTAATAACAATGATGTTGGTGGGCGAAAGTTTGAAATGAGCAATATGTCATATATCATCAGAGGTTTAGGTTACTTAAAGAACACTAAAGATATAGAGGATATTTCAATTAAAAATTACAATTCTATTCCGGTTAAGGTAAAAGACATAGGTTCAGTGCAAATGGGTGGTGATTTACGTCTCGGGATTTTTGACCAAAACGGAAACGGAGAAGTAGTGGGTGGTATAGTAGTAATGCGTTACGGCGAAAATGCAGATGAAGTCATCAAAGCTGTCAAAACAAAGATGAAAGAAGTTGAAAAAGGATTGCCCGAAGGGGTGAAATTCAAAACTTCGTACGATAGAAGTGAGTTAATCGAAAAAGCTATTGAATCTGTCAAAGGAACACTTATAGAAGAAATGATAGCTGTTTCATTAGTCATTTTAATCTTTTTATTCCATTGGAGAAGTGCGCTTATAATCTTGATTCAACTTCCTATATCGGTAGCAATTGGCTTCATATTGCTTGAAGCATTTGGAATTTCTTCTAATATTATGTCACTAACCGGTATTGCACTCGCTATTGGTGTTGTAGTCGATGATGGTATTGTAATGGTAGAAAACGCTTACAGGACAATCTCGGAGAAGCAGGAAGAAATGGATGATAACAAATAAGCTGGTATTATGATAGAAAAAATTAAAAATTTATTTAAAAAGGAGCATGACCCTTTATCCTCTGACGAGAAACTACAACTAATTGAGAATTCATCAAAATTAGTGGGTCCAGGTGTTTTTTACTCAACACTAATCGTAATTGCTTCTTTTCTGCCTGTTTTTTTACTTACAGGTATGGAAGGAAAGTTATTTAGCCCATTGGCTTGGACAAAATCATTCATTCTAATTGTTGATGCTTTTTTAGCCATCACCCTTACGCCGGTCCTTATAAGCTTTTTATTAAAAGGTAAACTTCGTCCAGAGTATAAAAACCCAATCAATAAAAAACTGGAAAGTGTATACACTCCTATTTTGGTTTTTTGCTTGAAATGGAGAAAAACAGTGTTAGGATTTAACATAGTCGCTTTAATAATTGGCATTGTAATGTTTACTCGCTTAGGCTCTGAATTTATGCCTCCTTTAGATGAAGGTTCAGTACTTTTCATGCCGGTTACTTTACCTGATGTTTCTAACTCTGAGGTAAAAAGAATATTGCAGGTTCAGGACAAACTAATAAAATCAATTCCCGAAGTTGATCATGTTTTAGGAAAAGCCGGTAGAGCCAATACTGCTACTGATAATAGCCCTATTAGTATGATTGAAACCATCATTTTATTAAAACCTCAAAAGGAATGGAGAGAGGATAAAACAAAGAATGACATCATTACCGAAATAAATAACAAACTACAAATCCCGGGAGTGACCAACGGTTTTACACAGCCTATAATTAATAGAATAAACATGCTTTCAACCGGTATTCGAACTGATGTTGGAATTAAAGTTTATGGCGAAAGTTTGGATACCATTAATGCTTTATCTCAAAAAATTAAAAAAGCACTCGAAGGTACTTCGGGTGTAAAAGATTTGTATGCAGAGCCAATAACCGGTGGGAGATACATTGATATTGAGGCAAAAAGGGAAATGTTGGGAAGATATGGTCTTTCAATTGATGATATTAATGCAGTAGTAGAAGCCGCTATCGGAGGAATGAAACTAACAACTACTATTGAAGGACGACAACGCTTTTCAGTAAATGCCAGATATGCCCAAGAGTATCGAAACAGTATTGAGGCACTCAAAAAATTGCAAGTCCAAACGATGCAATATGGTCCAATTCCTCTAGAAACAGTTGCAGAGGTAAAAATAAGTGATGGACCTCCCATGATAAATAGTGAAAACGCTATGCTAAGAGGAAGTGTGCTGTTTAATGTTCGTGACCGAGACTTGGGAAGTACCGTAAAAGAGGCCCAGCAAAAATTAAATTCAATGATGTCTAAAATGCCTAAAGGATATTACATTGAATGGAGTGGTCAGTGGGAAAATCAGTTAAGAGCAAATAAAACGCTAAGTATGATACTACCAATAGTGGTAATAATTATCTTCCTCATATTGTATTTTACCTATCACTCAATGAAGGAAGCGCTGATAACAATGATAACAGTACCTTTTGCTTTAATAGGAGGTGTTTTTATGGTCTATTTTTATGGTATAAATCTATCTGTCGCTGTTGCAGTCGGGTTTATTGCACTTTTCGGAATGGCCATAGAGACAGCCATGTTAATGACAATCTATTTAAATGAATCTATGAACAAAATGGTCGAAAAGCATGGCAATAGTTCACAAACAATTACAGAAGACATATTAAAAAAATACATTATTGATGGCTCAGCAAAAAGATTGAGACCAAAATTAATGACGGTTTCTGTTTCTTTATTTGGTCTTATTCCGATACTTTGGGCAACAGGCACAGGTGCGGATGTGATGTTGCCTATAACAGTTCCTCTTATCGGAGGGACAATTACTTCTACAATTTATGTATTATTAGTAACTCCTATTGTTTTTGAAATGGTGAAACTTCACGAATTAAAAACTAAAGGCAAAATAGAACTTATAGATGTTAAAGAATAAATATAATATCGTTATAAGCTTTTTGATTTTAAGCTTTACAACTGCTAATGCACAAATACTTTCGTTAGAAAATATTTTAAGTACAATCAAAACCGATAATCCACAGCTAAAAATGTACGATGCTGATATCAAAAGTATGGATGCCGCTGCAAAAGGTGCTAAAAGCTGGATGGCACCACAAGTAGAAACAGGTTTTTTTATGGCGCCATATAATACTAAAATGTGGAAAGCAGATGATATGAGCCTAGGTATGGGCAGTTATATGATTGGAGTTTCACAAATGATTCCCAATGCAAAAAAACAAAATGCCGAATACAAGTATATGAGTGCCATGTCGTCTGTTGAAAAAGAAAACAAAAATTACACTTTAAATCAGCTTTATGCCTTAGCCAAAACAAATTACTATCAATGGCTTATACTAAATAAAAAAGCCAAGGTGGCCAATGATAATTTACTACTATTAAACTACATGATAAAAAGCATGGAAATAAGGTATCAGTACAATATGGATAAACTCTCAACCTATTATAAAGCAAAATCTCAATACAATGAATTGGAAAGTATGATTATAATGCTTCAGAATGATATCTCACAAAAAAGAATTATGCTCAACACACTAATGTCAAGAGATAAAAATACCGTGTTTGAAATTGAAGAAACATTCGAACTAAAAGAATACAACACACAATTATTAGACACTACTTTAATTTCTAAAAACAGAAGCGATATAAATGCTATAACAAGAGCCATAGAAATAAATCAACTGAGAGTCGAAGCTGAAAAGTCAAAACTATTGCCCGAGTTTGGAATAAAATATGATCACATGTTTGCTTTTGGACAGCAACCACAACAATTCTCACTGATGGGTATGATAACTATTCCTATGCCTTGGTCAACCAAAATGAACAAAGCCAACATTAGTAGTTTTCAAATTAAAAACGAAAGTCTTAATTGGCAAAAACAAATGATTTTAAATGAAACAGTTGGCATGATTTCAGGTATGAATACAGAACTTTCAAACCTCAAAAAACAATACACTATCTCCGAAAAGAGCATTATTCCATCATTGCGTAAAAATTATGACACCGCAGTATTAGCTTGGCAAAATAACACGGGGGATTTATTTGTTGTCTTAGATGCTTGGGAAGCTTTGAATATGGCTCAAATGGATGCACTAGACAAATTGTTGTCCATACTAAACACTCAGGTAGAAATCGAAAAACAATTGGAAATTAAGTAATTATGAATAAGTACATCAAATATGGTTTGATTTTAAGCGCAATAGCCATAATCGGCTCTATCATCTATTTCATTATAGTAAAACCCAAAGAGCATGTAGAAGGCTCTCATCAACCTGTTGTCTATACTTGCTCAATGCATCCGCAAATCATTAGAGATAAACCGGGAAACTGCCCTATTTGCGGAATGACTTTAGTAAAAAAAGTAACCGACAATCATGCTAATGAAGACCATAATCTCGAAAATGTCATTAAGCCTACAGATAACTTTATAGTAGGTAAATTTCAAACCACAACAGCAATAGACTCAACATTGAGCAGTGAAATCAATCTTCCGGGTATTATCGCTTATGACCCAAATTCAGCCATAAATATTGCAGCCAAAATAAGTGGCCGAATAGAAAAAATGTATGTGAATTTCAAATACCAACGTATTAATAAAGGACAAAAATTATTTGATTTATACAGTCCTGAACTTTTAACTGAACAGGAAAACTTTATTTATATACTTTCAAATGATAGCGAAAACCATTCAATCATTGAGGCATCTAAACAAAAACTATTGCTTTATGGCATGACTCAAAATCAAATAAGCACTTTAGCTAATTCCAAAAAGGCTAATCCTAAAATAGCTATTTACAGCCCTTCAAATGGAATAGTGATGGGAACAGAAACAATGGTTACTCCATCAAATTCCGCGATGCAAAACATGAACAACAGTACAGAAAGACTGGAATTAAAAGAAGGAAACTATGTGAAAAAGGGAGAGGTTGTTTTTAGATTAGTAAATACAGCTAAAGTTTGGGGAATATTCAATATTACACAAGAAAGCAGTAGTCTTATTAAAGTAAATCAAGCCATTAAAATAACGTCTGAACTCAATGGTGAACAATCGATAGAAACCAAAATTAATTTTATTGAAACTCAATTTAATGTTGCCGACAGAACCAATAGAATTAGGGTTTATTTAAACAATAACACACTCAATCTGCCAATAGGATTGAGATTGCAGGGTATCATAAAAACGACATCAATAAGCGGTATTTGGGTGCAAAAAAATGCATTGGTAAGTACTGGAAATAAAAAAATCGCTTTTATCAAATTTCAGAATGGTTTTAAGGCAACACCGGTAAAAACAGGATTTGAAATGAAAGAGTATATTCAAATCATTACTGGTATTTCAGTAAAAGATACCATTGCAAAAAATGCACAATATTTAATCGATAGCGAAAGCTTTATTAAAACGGAGTAAATATGAAAAAATCAAATAAAATAGGCATCCTTTTATTATTTGTGTTGATACTTATGGCTTGCAATTCTAAAGAAAAACACGACCATTCAGTGACTGATAAAAAAGAGCATTCTCAACATGATAAAAATAAAGAAACAACTTTTTATACATGTTCTATGGATCCCCAGGTGAAAGAAGACAAACCGGGAAAGTGTCCTATTTGCCATATGGAGTTAACACCTGTAAAACGTGATGAAAATGAAGCAAACCAAATAAGCTTAAGTAAACAACAAATACAACTTGGCAATATTACAACCCAAGTTATCGAGCAAACACAAAATAATGTAGAACAAAATTATACTGGTGTTTTAACATTCAATCAAGAAAAATCCAAAACTTTTTCATCAAAAGCAATGGGTAGAATTGAAAAACTATATTTCAAATCTACCGGTGATTATATAACTTTAAACCAACCAATATATCAATTATATAGTGAAGATATTGCAATAGCAAAACAAGACTATTATACAGCATTTAAACAACTTGAAATGCCTGGTGATTTTGGTAAAAACGCAAAAAACATGTTGAATTCGGCCAAACAAAAACTCCTCTTCTATGGTCTGTCGAATAGTCAAATTGAGCATATTAAAAGTAATAAAGATGTTTCACCCTATACCACATTTTACAATACTGTTAGTGGTACAATTTCAGAAATAAGTGCTGTTGAAGGTAGTTATATCATGGAAGGTGCTCCAATTATCAAGATAACTGATTTAAGTAAACTCTGGCTTGAAACACAAGTTAATATCAACTACTTCAAAAGCCTCAAAATCGGCCAAATTGCTACAATAACATTTGCCGATTTCCCCGAGAAATCAATAAGTGCCACAGTATCATTTATAAATCCGGAAATAAATCCGGAAACCCGTTTACTTTTGATTCGATTTGAAATACCAAATCAAACTCAAATCTTAAAACCCGGTATGCAGGCTATCGCAAAGTTGAGGATTACCGGAGGTAAAGGAATCTATATTCCAACCGATGCGGTAATTAGAGAAGAAAGCGCATCATACATTTGGATAGAAAAGAAGCCTGGTGTTTATGAAAATCTAATGGTAGAAACAGGAATCGAAACCAACGGACTTATAGAAATAAAAACAAAAATTCCTAATGGTCAAAAAGTTGTGATAACAGGAGCCTATGCTATCAATAGTGAATATAAATTCCGTAAAGGCAGCGACCCGATGGAAGGCATGAAAATGTAATTTAAAATAGTAAGGATGAACAATTTAAATCAAATAATACAACAATACAAAAAAGACAACGAAAGTGTTTATAATACCTGGTTTGTTGACAATGATCAAAGACTAAAAGCATTCCGAACTATAAGGCGGGGTGTTTTACAGGTTATTGAAGATATAAAAAACAAATCATTCCCAAACGATTTCAAGAACAGTAGTTTAGAGTTTGTATTGAATTGCATTGCAGAGCAAAAGCAAGTTTTTGTTGGTGTTTCACATCCTTTTTATTGGAAACCCAAGTTGCGTATTCCTGATATTTACGAAAATCAAAACAACAAAATCGCTTTTGGTCAGTTCCTCGAAAATTGCATTAATGCTAAAACTGAAGAACAAGTTGTAAAAGAGATTGTAAAATTAGACACGCTAAAAATAAAAGGTCTTGGTCCGGCTGTTGCCAGTATTTTATACTTCATACATCCTACTTGGTTTCCACCGTTCAATACTGCTATTCTCAACGGATTTAATTTTTTATACAAAGACAAAAAGAAGCTAGGGAGTTGGACAGAATACCTAAAAATTAGAGAAACACTTCTCGAAACTAACAGCTCACATAAATCCGAATTATCTAATGATTTGGGAGCAATTTCAGGATTGTGTTTTGAAATTGGAACACAAAAAATGTTGATTGGTAATGATGAATACTTGAGTGAAGAGGAGCGCAATAAGTTTGAAAAAAACATAGTGAAACGACAAAAGGAAATTCAAGAAGAAAAGCAAGAAGAGAACTTACATAGCGAAATGCAATACCATTTATTAAAAATCGGAGCTTCGTTAGGTTTTGATGTTACGCCTGCTAGTAATGACAAAAGCAAAGCTTTCAACGGGCAAAGTTTTTCTTTTATCTCTATGAATAAATTTCCTGAATTGCCTTGCGATAAAGACACACAAAACACTATTAAACTTATTGATGTGCTATGGTTTGAAAAAGGAACAAACAACATTATTGGCGCATTTGAAGTAGAAAAAAGCACCAGCATTTATTCGGGTATTTTACGTCTTTCCGACCTTTATTTTAGTATTTCTGACGGCGATGAAGTATTCTATATTATTATCCCCGACAGTCGTGAAAAAGATGTGATTCAACAACTAAATAGACCTGTCATAAAAAATTCAAAAATGATTATCAAATATATACTGTTTTCAGAATTGAGAACCAATTGTGACGCTATTTGCAAATTTGGTTCAGATCATTCTATTATGGATAAAATAGCAAAAACAATTTAAGACTTCAAGGATGAAACTACACATTAAAAATATGGTATGCAACAGATGCAAAATAGTAGTGAAGTCTGAGCTAGAAAAACTCGGGCTTCACATTATTACTGTTAATTTAGGAAATGTAGAGATTCTTGAGGAAAGTATCGAAAATCAAAAAGAAAAATTAGAAAAAAGTTTCCAATTACTTGGTTTTGAATTACTAGATAATAAAATTAGTAAAACTGTGGAACGAATTAAAAATCTAATTATTGATTTGGTGCATAATCAAAACACAGTATTGAAAATCAATTTATCTCAATATTTATCACAAGATTTATTACAGGATTACAATACAATTAGCAATCTATTTTCAGATGTGGAAGGAACAACTATTGAGCATTATTATATTTCTCAAAAGATTGAAAAAGTAAAAGAACTGTTAATTTACGATGAACTTTCATTAAGTCAAATTGCTGATAAAATGCAGTATAGTGATGTGGCACATTTAAGCAATCAATTTAAAAAAGTAACGGGTTTTACGCCAACTGCATTCAAAAGATCTAAAAATAATAACCGTATTCAAATAGAAGATATATAAATTATACAAATCATAACTAAAGTTTTACAATGATTTAAGTAAAGTAATAATTGAACTTTGTTGTGTAGAAATTAATCTACAATTAATTAATTATTACAATGAAAAATGTTCAAGTGAGTATCGAAGCGTGTTTAGCCTGTATGGTTGAATGTGAAAAATGTATTGATGGTTGTGTTACAGCAAAACATCATTTAGAATGTGTTAAATTGTGTCAAGATTGTGCCGACATTTGTGCATTATGTGCCCGATTGTGTGCTAGAGGTTCCCAATTTGCAGATGCACTATGTGCTTTATGTGTAAAATGTTGTGAAGCGTGTGCTACAGAGTGCAGCAAACACGATATGGAGTGTTGCAAAAAATGTGCAGAAGCATGCAAAAAATGTGCAGAAGCCTGCAAAATGTAAAAAATAATCAATTCAATACAAAATGCTAATCAAATAGTATTTTGTATTGAATTAAAAAATGAAAAAATGAAAAAAATAATCTTTTCAGCCATAGTAATAGTATTTGTATTGGTTTCTTGTAACCAAAAAAACAAGGAAGCAACAACTGGTGATTCTCACAACATGGGCAACGACAATACCATGATGGATAATGATACAACAATGATAGACAACAAAACTAAAGAGATGGAAAATCACGAAAAAATGTATGCATGTCCAATGCATCCGGAAGTGCAAGGCAAACTGAATGACAAGTGTTCCAAATGCGGGATGGATTTAACAGAACCTGTTCCTGAAAAAGCGGAAGAAAGCAAATAATAATATTTAAACAAGCTGAACTAATTTTGTTAGGAATTGAGCAGGATTAGTTTACATTATTTGTTGAAATTAAAGATGATACATACTTACAACATTACCGGAATGACTTGCGATGGTTGTCGCGCTAAAGTCGAAAAAACATTGAATACTATTGAGGGTATTGAGGCAAAAGTTTCATTAAATCCACCAGTAGCAACAATAACTATGGAAAAGCACATTCCAACAGAAAAGCTACAGGAAGCATTGACAGCAGTCGGAAAATACACCATAGAAATGAGCAACGGTAAAACCAAGGAGCATAGTAAAACAAATGAAGCTTCGGGAAAATCATGTTGCTCAATGCATTCCAATAATCATAATAAAGAAACTGTTGTCCCAACCAATGCACAAGGAAAGTATTATTGCCCAATGCATTGCGAAGGCGAAAAAGTATACGACAAAGCAGGCGACTGTCCTGTGTGTGGAATGGATTTAGTCAAAGCACCAGATTTAACGGTGATTAAAACGTTATATACGTGTCCCATGCATCCCGAAGTAATTCAAGAAGGTCCGGGTTCATGTCCTATTTGCGGAATGGATTTAGTTCCAATGGAACCAAGTGAAAGCGAAGACCAAAAGACCTATAAGGATTTGGTTAAGAAAATGAAAATTGCGGTTGCATTTACAGTTCCCATTTTCGCTATTGCAATGATAGAAATGGCACACAACAATCCTTTACTACAACTAATGGATGCTTCAAAATGGAATTGGGTACAATTAATATTATCGCTTCCTGTAGTGTTTTATGCCTGTTGGATATTTTTTGTCCGAGCTTGGAAATCCATAATTACGTGGAACTTAAATATGTTTACCCTAATCGGAATTGGTACAGGAGTAGCTTTTCTTTTCAGTTTGGTCGGAATGTTTTTTCCTGATATTTTCCCAAGCGAATTCAAAACAGAACACGGAACAGTATTACTATACTTCGAAGCAACAACTGTTATTCTAACTTTGGTTTTGCTAGGGCAATTGTTAGAAGCCAGAGCGCACAGTCAAACAAGCGGAGCGATAAAAGAATTATTAAAATTGGCTCCAACAGAAGCTACTTTGGTAATTGATGGTGGCGATAAAGTAATTTCAATCCACGATATCAAGAAAGGCGATTTGTTAAGGGTAAAACCTGGAGACAAGATTCCAGTTGATGGTAAAATAACCGATGGCGAAAGCAGTATTGATGAAGCCATGATTACAGGCGAACCAATTCCGGTAGATAAAAAGAAAGACGATAATGTAATTGCCGGAACAATAAACGGTAATAAATCATTTGTTATGATAGCTGAAAAAGTAGGTTCAGAAACTTTACTTTCTCAAATCGTGCAAATGGTCAACGATGCTTCACGATCTAGAGCACCAATTCAAAAATTAGCCGATAGTATTGCCAAATATTTTGTGCCTATTGTGGTGATTATTTCGGTAATTACCTTTTTCATTTGGGCTAAGTTTGGTCCTGAACCTGCATTAGTGTACGGATTTATAAATGCCATCGCAGTATTAATTATTGCGTGTCCTTGTGCATTAGGTTTGGCAACGCCAATGTCGGTAATGGTTGGTGTTGGAAAAGGCGCACAATCCGGAGTTTTGATAAAAAATGCTGAAGCTCTTGAAAATATGAATAAGGTTAATGTTTTAATTACGGATAAAACAGGAACCATCACCGAAGGAAAACCATCTGTCGAAAAAATTTACGCTGCCAATAACAACGATACTGATTTACTAAAAAGTATAGCTTCACTAAACCAATACAGTGAGCATCCATTGGCGCAAGCTGTTGTGAATTATGCGAAAACAAAATCTATTTCTTTAATCGAAGTAAAAGATTTTGAAGCTGTTGCCGGAAAAGGAGTTACAGGAACAGTAACCAACAAAAAAGTGGCATTAGGCAATAAAAAATTAATGGAACAAGTCAAAGCAACAGTTTCTGATGATTTAGAAAACAGAATTAGTGCAGAACAAAAGTTAGGAAAAACAGTTTCATATATAGCTTTTGATGGTATTGCTGTTGGGTTTGTGTCCATTTTCGATGCCATTAAAGAATCAAGTGCGGCAGCCATTAAAGAATTAATGCGTCAAGGTGTCGAAGTAATTATGCTCACTGGAGACAATGAAAACACCGCCAAAGCAGTTGCAGATGAATTAGGGTTAGCGTCATATAAAGCAGGATGCTTACCAGAAGACAAACTAAAAGAAATTAAAAAATTACAAGCCGAAGGCAAAATTGTGGCCATGGCTGGCGATGGTATAAATGATGCTCCAGCATTAGCACAAGCCGATATTGGAATTGCTATGGGAACCGGAACGGACGTAGCCATTGAAAGTGCCAAAATCACTTTAGTAAAAGGAGATTTACAAGGCATCGTAAAAGCCAAAAATTTAAGCCATGCTGTGATGAAAAACATCAAGCAAAATTTATTTTTTGCCTTTTTCTATAACGTATTAGGTGTACCAATCGCAGCTGGAGTTTTATATCCAGTTTTTGGAATTTTATTATCTCCTATGATCGCCGCTTTAGCAATGTCATTTAGCTCTGTATCTGTAATTGTAAATGCATTGAGATTACGAAATTTAAAACTTTAAATAATAACAAAAACAACAAAATGAAATTAATTAATAATGTAGATAAATTAGGCACTCTGGGGCTTTTTTTCACAGCACTGTTTTCGCCTTGCTGTTTTCCTCTTTTTGCATTTGCAGCATCAGCTCTTGGACTTGGAAGCTTTGAATTATTTGGAGGATGGACGATGTGGATTTTTCAAGCGATGGTTTTAATTTCCATTGTTGGCTTAATCATTTCCTATCGTAAACATCGTTGCCTGTATCCTTTATTAATAGCAATCCCGAGTGGAATAACAATATTATTTGCCTATTATTTTAGCAAATCAGAAAATGCAGTTTATTTAATTTATGCTGGTATGCTTGGGCTTTTTATAGCTACGATAGTAAATTATTATCGAAACAAATTACACGGAAATTGTGATACTTGCACTATCTACAATGGAAAATCAGTAGAATTAAAATCTACATTAACATGTCCAAATTGTGGGTATAGTAAAGACGAAATAATGCCAACCGATGCTTGTCAGTTTTTTTATGAGTGTGAAAAATGCAAAACAGTTTTAAGACCTAAACAAGGCGATTGTTGCGTTTATTGTAGTTACGGAACTGTAAAGTGTCCACCAATACAAGCCGGAGATAATTGCTGTTAGAAATCACAAAATCAATATAACATAAAGTATAAAAATACAGTAACCAATAATTCAAAACAATGAAAAAAATATTCCTATTTCCCCTAATTATTTTACAATCAGTATTTATTTCTGCACAAAACAAAGTCCAGATAAGAATTACTTCTGCCAGTCCGGCAGCTTCATTTGAGCAAGAAGTAGGTAGTGCAAAAATCAAAATAACGTACAGCAGACCGTTGGTCAGAGGGCGTAAAATATTTGGTGAGTTAGTACCTTTTGATAAGCTTTGGCGAACTGGCGCAAGTGATTGTACCGTCATAACCACTTCCGAAGATATTTCTTTTGGTAACAATGTATTAAAAGCAGGAAGCTATTCAATATTCTCAATTCCTTCAATAAATGACTGGACTATAATTGTTAACTCAGATACTACCTTGCATGGAGAAACGGGCTATGATGAAAAAAAAGATATAATGCGTTTCAAAGTCCCTTTAGAAAAAAGCCACAATTTTTATGAAACTTTTACTATTGACTTAAATGACATCAATAGCAAAAGCGAAGCATTTCTAAAAATACTTTGGGAAAACACAATGGTTAAAATACCGGTAAAGAGCATAGAAGATGATACTATATTAGCATTGATAGAGCAACATATCATTAAAGGGAAAACGCAAGACGACACCCTATTATTTCAGGCAGCTAATTATTATTTTAGTACAAATAGAGATTATAAACAAGCAATAATATGGCTCTTAGAAGCGGAAAAATTAAATCCTAAAAATTTCTATTACCCAAATTTGAGGCAAAAAATAGCATCCGAATTAAAAGATTATTCTAATGCAATTGCAGCAGCAAAAATAGCAATTACATTGGCCGATAAGGAAAAAATGAAAAGTACAATCGAGATACTAAATAAAAGAATAGCCGATTGGGAAATAATATCAAAAAATTAAAGTCATGAAAATCAAATTGTCAATTATAGTTTTTCTTTTTTTTATAAATCATTTTGTTACAGCACAAAATAATGCACCTCAAACATTTTATACATGTGTGATGCATCCCGAAATTCATTCACCCAAACCCGGAAAATGCCCAAAATGTGGGATGGCATTAGTGAAAGAAAAAGCTAAACCAATTAAAAAAGCAGTTGTAAAAAAACCAGTCGCTACAAAAAAAGTAATTTCTGAAACAAAAAAAGAAGCTTCAAAACCAATAAAAGAAACTCCAAAAATTGTTGAAGTTCCAAAAGATATTCCTATTTCTGAAAGCAAACCTATAGTTAAGACAATAGCTAAAACAGTGAGATACGATTTATACGTTCGTGATACTATTGTAAATATAGGAAACAAACCTACAAGAGCAATAGCAGTAAACGGTCAAATTCCGATGCCTACGCTAACGTTTACCGAAGGCGATACTGCCGAAATTTATGTGCACAACGAACTAAAAGAAAGCACTTCATTGCATTGGCACGGCTTATTTTTACCTAATAAGGAAGATGGTGTACCTTATCTAACTCAGATGCCAATTGAACCAGGTACAACACATAAATATACCTTTCCAATTATACAACATGGAACCCATTGGTACCACAGTCATTCTGGTTTGCAAGAACAAATCGGAATGTACGGTTCAATGATTTTAAACAAAAAACCAGAAGACGAAACCTTTAGAAAAGGTATTGACGATTTGCCAACCATTCCGGTAATTTTAAGCGAATGGACCGATTTAAATCCAAATAACGTACACAGAATGCTTCACAATGCAACCGATTGGTTCGCCATACAAAAAGGAACTACCCAAAGTTATGCAGAAGCAATTAAGCAAGGTCATTTCAAAACAAAAATAACAAACGAATGGAAACGAATGAATGCCATGGATGTAAGCGATGTGTACTATGATAAGTTTTTAATCAATGGTAAAAGTAATAGTCAATTATCCCAATTCAAAGGTGGCGATAAAGTACGATTACGCATTTCAAATGGTGGTGCATCAACTTATTTTTGGATGACCTATGCAGGTGGCAAAATTACGGTTGTTGCCAATGACGGTAACGATGTTGAACCTGTAGAAGTAGATAGATTATTAATTGCAGTTTCTGAAACCTACGATGTTATCGTTACTATTCCTGCTGATAATACAGCGTTTGAATTCCTTGTAACACCAGAAGACAGAACAAAATCGGCATCACTTTACATTGGCGATGGCGTTAAGCAATTGATTTCACCATTACCAAAATTAAAATATTTTGACGGAATGAAAATGATGAACGGAATGATGAAAATGAATGGCGATTTGGATGATATGGGAATGCAGATGTCTTACAATCAAATGGACATGAACGTAGTAATGTACCCAGAAATCACTGGAAAAGCAGCGTCAAAAAAAGATGATAAAATGGGAAACATGAAGATGAATGAAAGCGACTATAACAGTAACGAACTTTCAGATATTACCACTTTAAATTATGCCATGTTAAAGTCGCCTACAAAAACTACACTGCCAAAAGATGCACCAATAAAAGAATTACGTTTTGAATTATCAGGAAATATGAACCGCTATGTGTGGAGTTTAGACAATAAAGTAGTTTCTGAAACAGATAAAATTTTGATTAAAAAAGGTGAGAATGTTAGAATTACATTATACAATGGTTCTATGATGCGCCATCCAATGCACCTGCACGGTCATGACTTTCGAATTTTAAACGGTCAAGGAGACTACGCACCATTAAAGAACATCATCGACATCATGCCAATGGAAACTGATGTTATCGAATTCAATGCGAATGTAGAAGGCGATTGGTTCTTTCATTGTCATATTTTGTACCACATGATGGCTGGTATGGGACGAGTTTTTACGTATGAAAATCAAGCACCAAACCCATTAATTCCTAATCCTAAACTAGCACAAAGAAAACTATTTGGCGAAGACCGAAAGTTTCATTTCATGGCAGAAAATGATTTTGCTACTAACGGAAACGACGGAATGGCAATGTTCAGCAACACACGTTGGAGCATCGGCACAGAATGGAGATTGGGTTACAACGATCATCACGGCTATGAAACAGAAACTCATATTGGTCGATACATTGGAAAAATGCAATGGTTAATGCCGTTCATTGGCTTTGATTGGCGTTACCGCGAAATGGAAAAAGGCGAAATGGAAAGAAACCTATTCAACCAATCCAATACCAAAGATAACCGTTCCGTATTTAGCGCAGGTCTTGAATACACTTTACCAATGCTAATAAAAGCACAAGCTGAGGTATTTACTGATGGTAATTTTAGATTTCAATTAGAACGAATGGATATTCCTGTTTCCAAAAGAGTCCGAATGGATTTAATGTGGAATACAGATAAAGAATACATGGCAGGATTACGATACATCATCAAAAGAAATTTTAGTGCCAGGACTCATTATGACAGTGATATGGGATTTGGTGTAGGTGTAAATTTGAATTATTAAAAGACCATCGCAATCGTAAAATAACACAAACTTTTAATACTCTTAATTTATTTATAAATAAAAAATCCTATTTTTACACTCGTGAAACTCTTAAACTACATATTATCAATCTATCTAGTGGTACTATCATGTTTGCCTTGTGCAGATATGGAAGTAAGTAGCGCAGCACATAAAGCTGTTGAGATTTCAGATAATCATGATGAAAAATCTCATAATCACGATAAAGAAAATGATTTATGTTCGCCTTTTTGCAACTGCAATTGTTGTGGCTCACAAATAGTAAGTTATTTTAAGATTACTACTTTTAGTTTTACACCAATTACAAAGAGTATAAAAACTCAATTACCGTCGTATACCTCTATATTTACTTCCAATTTCTTCGGAAGTATATGGCAACCGCCTCAAATAGTATAATGATGCCCGAGTAGTTTCGGGTTAGAAACTTGTGAGCCTATCACAAATAATAGCAAAACTATTTTTGCTAATTTCTAATTCATTATACAATTTCAATGTTAGACAAAATCATACAATTCAGTATCAAGAACAAGTTTATAATACTATTATTTACTTTAGTTCTAATAGCGTTTGGTAGCTATTCTATAAAACAGTTACCACTCGATGCGTTACCCGATGTAACCAACAACCAAGTACAAATAATTACTACTGCTCCAACTTTAGCCAGTCAAGAAGTCGAGCAATTAATTACTTATCCTTTAGAACAATCTTTTAAAACAATCCCAAAAGTTATCGAGTTACGAAGTATTTCTCGTTTCGGACTTTCAGTAGTCACCGTTGTTTTCAAAGACGATGTAGATATTTATTGGGCTAGAGAACAAATATTTCAACGCCTTAGTCAAGCCAAAGAAAATATTCCTGCTTATGCTGGTTCTCCAGAGTTAGCACCAATATCAACTGGATTAGGCGAGATTTATCAGTATGATGTCTATGCCAAAAAAGGATATGAAGACAAATACGATGCTGTAAAATTACGAACCATTCAAGATTGGATTATTATTCCACAATTACAAGGTATTGAAGGCGTTGCCGAAGTTAGTACTTGGGGTGGAAAACTAAAACAATATGAAATCGCAGTTAATCCAAATACATTAAATAGTTTGGGCGTAACCATTACAGAAATTTTTGAAGCGTTAGAGAAAAACAATCAAAATACAGGTGGAGCTTATATCGAAAAAGACCAATACGCTTACTTTATTCGCGGTGTTGGGATGGCAACTGGCATTAAAGATTTAGAAAATGTAGTAGTCAAAAACAGAAATGGTGCACCAGTTTTAGTTCGCGATGTAGCTAATGTACGTGAGGGAATTGCATTAAGATATGGTGCTTCGACCAAAGACGGTAAAGGCGAAATTGTTTGCGGTTTGGCTTTAATGTTAAAAGGCGAAAACTCAAGTGCCGTTGTAGAAAGAGTGAAAGAAAAAATGGCGCAAATCAATAAAACCTTACCCGAAGGAGTGGTTGCCGAAGCATTCATTGACAGAGGTAAATTAGTGGATAACGCAATAGGAACTGTTACTAAAAACCTTTTGGAAGGTGCATTAATAGTAATATTTGTACTGATATTATTTCTAGGTAATCTTCGAGCTGGATTAATTGTTGCATCAGTAATTCCGCTTTCAATGCTTTTTGCAGTAATCTTAATGAACCATTTTGGCGTAAGCGGAAACTTAATGAGTTTAGGAGCAATCGACTTCGGAATTATAGTCGATGGAGCAGTAATTATTGTAGAAGCAACGATGCACCATTTACAAAAACTCAAACGACAAAAGAATTTAACCCAAGCAGAAATGGATACTGAAGTATATAAATCGGCTTCAAAAATTCGTAATAGTGCAGCATTCGGGGAAATCATAATCTTAATTGTTTACTTGCCAATCCTTGCATTAGTAGGAACAGAAGGAAAAATGTTCAAACCAATGGCAATGACAGTAGGTTTTGCAGTTATTGGAGCGTTTATACTTTCATTAACTTATGTACCAATGATGAGTGCAATGTTCTTATCAAAAAACACCGAACACAAAACTAATTTTAGTGATAAAATGATGGCGTGGTTTGAAAAAATCTACACACCATTTTTAGACCGAGCATTACGATTTAAAAAAGCGGTTCTAGCCATTTCGTTAGCAATGTTTGTCTTTGCCATTATCGTTTTTCAGAATATGGGTGGCGAATTTATTCCAACTATCGAAGAAGGAGATTTAGCCATTAATGCTACTATTATGACAGGAAGTTCGCTATCCCAAATGGTAGAAACCACAACCAAATACGAAAAAATCTTAAAAGCAAAATTCCCGGAAATCAAAACAATTGTTACAAAAATTGGAAGTGGAGAAATCCCAACCGATCCAATGCCAATAGAGAGTGGCGATTTGATTATTGTTTTAAAAGATAAAGACGAATGGACATCTGCTGACAATTGGGAGGATTTAGCCAACTTAATGAAAGAAGAAATGGAAGCCATTCCTGGTGCAAACATCGAAATTTCGCAACCCATTCAAATGCGTTTCAACGAATTAATGACAGGAAGCCGAAGCGATATTGCCATTAAAATTTTTGGCGATGATTTAGAAGTTTTAGATACAAAAGCCAAAGAATTAATTTCTAAAGTAAATACTATTGAAGGTATTGGTGATTTAAAAGCCGATAAAGTAACAGGACTTCCTCAAATCACAGTCAAATACGATTATAATAAAATTGCTTTGTATGGTTTAAATATTGCCGACATCAATCAAATTATACGTTCTTCATTTGCAGGCGAAAGCGCAGGTAAAATTTACGAAGAAAGCAAACGTTTTGATGTAGTCGTGCGTTTAAATAAAGACAATCGTACTGACATTACTGATGTTAGTAATTTGTTTATTCCATTACCAAATGGGCAACAAGTACCACTTGCGCAAGTAGCATCAATCAATTATGAACAAGGTCCGGTTCAAGTTTCTCGTGAAAATGGTAAACGTAGAATTACAATAGGTTTAAATGTTCGTGGTCGTGATGTAAAAAGCGTTGTAGAAGAAATCCAACAAAAATTAGAAACCAGTTTTAAACTTCCTGCTGGGTATTATGTTACGTATGGCGGACAATTTGAAAATTTAGTCGAAGCCAATAAGCGTCTTTCGGTAGCTCTACCAATCGCTTTAGGATTAATTATGGTGTTGTTATTTTTTACTTTCAATAGTATGAAACAAGCCGCATTAATTTTCACAGCCATTCCATTATCGGCAATCGGTGGTGTTTTTGCACTTTGGTTACGAGGAATGCCTTTTAGCATTTCGGCAGGTATTGGATTTATTGCTTTGTTTGGAATAGCTGTATTAAACGGAATTGTATTAATATCCTATTTCAATCAACTCAAATCCGAAGGAATAACTGACCCATTACAACGGGTTTTAATAGGTACAAAAACCAGACTTAGACCAGTATTAATGACTGCTGCGGTTGCTTCATTAGGATTTTTGCCAATGGCATTATCAACTAGTGGTGGTGCCGAAGTACAAAAACCATTAGCAACAGTAGTTATTGGCGGATTAGTTTCGGCAACATTACTAACCTTAATCGTTTTACCAATACTTTATTTATTATTTGAAAAGGGAATTAAAAGAAGAAAAAAAATGTCAAATCCAATTGTAACAATACTCGTTTTGTTAATTAGTAGCTTTTCGTTTGCTCAAAACAGCCAAACAATTACTTTAGAAAAAGCCATTGAAAAAGCAAAAGCAAATAGCATCGACTTAAAAATCGCGGATAAGGAAATTGAAAAACAAACTGTTCTCAAGAAAACGGCGTTTCAAGTAGATCCTTTACAAGTGCAGTACCAAGGCGGACAATTCAATAGTGTTGATTACGACCACAATGTTTCCATTCAACAGTATTTTCCAATTGGTAAAATCACAAAAGCCAACCGTCAGTTGCAAGAAGAATTGGCAAAATTAGCTGAAAAACGAAAAGCATTAACGGAGTATGAAATTGAAAAAGCAGTGTCATTAGCCTATTATCAATATTTATATGGAGTTTCTATTCAAAAACTAAATAATGAGTTATTTGAAATTTATTCCAAATTCCTAAAAAATGCAGAGCTTCGTTTTCAAACTGGAGAAAGTGGGAATATCGAAGTAATAAGTGCCAAAGCCAAATCAAAAGAAATAGAAACCCAAAAAGCACAGTTAGAATATGATTTGGTAATCTATCAAAAGCAATTGCAATACTTCATTCAAACAGATGAAAACATAGTTCCTGATACCAATACACCATTGCAATATGCTAAACCAACAACGAGTAAAGATGACAAAATACAAGGATTAGTAAGCGATTATTACACACAGCAAATTTCAGTGTATCAAAAGGAAGCCAATACGTTCAAAGCAATGCGAACTCCTAAATTAGGTTTGGGTTATTTTGGTCAAACCATCGATACCAAATCCTATTTTCAGGGTTTTACTGCCGGATTGCAAATTCCTTTATTTGGTGGTGCAAATACAGCAAAAGCCAAAGCATCAGAAATTAGTATTTCGCAATCGCAATTAGAATTAGATAAAAGCAAATTGACTTTGAAATTACAGAAAGAAGAACTACAAAATGAGTTCGAAAAACAGAAAAAAGCACTTTTATATTACCAAAACGAAGGATTGCAATATGCCGAACAAATTATTACAACGGCTCAAAAAAGCTATGCCAATGGTGATATGAGTTACTGGTCATACATTAGTTTTTTAAACCAAGCCATTGACATCAAAAAGCAAAATGCCGAAGCCGTTAATACTTACAATCAAAGTGCTATTCAATTGCAATTTCCATCTTTCAACAACAATTAATATTCCATTATATGAAAAATATATTTTTAAAACCAAATTGTAATCGAAGTTCATACTTCAACCTCTTTATTCTATTTTCTATTCTCTTTACTCTAAATTCTTGTGGAGAAAAGAAAACCGAAGAAACCCACGAAGAAGAAAAATCAGAAACCGAAGTTGCCTTGACAGAAGCGCAATTTAAAACTATTGGTATCGAAACAGGCAGTATCGAAATGAAAAACCTAAATACGGTAATCAAAGCCAATGGTTATACAGCAGTTCCACCACAAAACATGGCTAATATTTCAACCTTAATTGGTGGTGTAGTAAAAGATATTTATGTGTTAGAAGGAACTTACGTTGCAAAAGGTAAAACATTGGCAACTATTCAAAACCTTGAAGTTACCGAAATGCAGGAAGATTACAATTCAGCTATTGCCAACATTGAATACTTGCAATTGGAATATAATCGTCAAAAAACATTGAGCGATGAAAATGTAAATCCTCGCAAAACATTTCAAGAAGTAAAATCAAAATTAGCAGTAGAAAAAGCTAAAGCACAAGCCGCAAAAAACAAGCTACAAGCGTTAAATGTTAGTTTAAGCGGAAACACTTCGTTAATTCCAATTGTTTCGCCAATAAGCGGTTATGTGGGTAAAATCAGTATAACAAAAGGAGCATTTGCAGAAACAGGCGTAACACTTTTTGAAGTAGTTGATAACAGCCAAATGCACTTGGATTTAAATGTGTTTGAAAAAGATTTGGGAAAAATTTCCGTAGGTCAAGAAGTCGATTTTGTATTAACCAATCAGTCCAATAAATCCATTAAAGGAAAAATATTTGGCATCAATAAATCATTTTCAAACGAAAGCAAAACAGTTGCGGTTCATGCCAAAATCAATCCAAGCGATGCCAAAGATTTAATTTCCGGAATGTATGTCGCTGCCAATATCAATATCACCAATCAAACAGTTCAAGCACTACCAAAAGATGCAATTGTTAGAAATGGCGATAAATATTACATTTACATTCAAGAAGAACACCAAGAACAAGCTCCAAAAGTAAAAGAAGAAGAGCATCAACATAAAAAAGGAGAAGAACATTCAGACCACGCTGAAGGCGAAGAAGAAGGACACAATGAAGTGCACTTCAAAGCAATCGAAGTGGTTCCTGGAACTACTGATTTAGGTTACACCGAAATAAAATTAGTCGAAGAAATTCCTGCCGATGCGAAAATTGTTATAAAAGGTGCTTTTTACTTACTAGCAACTTCAAAAGGTGGCGGAGAACACGAACATTAAAAATAAATTATTAATCATTAAATAAATTCAAATGAAAAATTCAATTTTAAAATCAATCTTTTTTTTAACACTATTATTTTTTACAAGCAATACTGCTTCTGCTCAAAAAACCAATCAAAAAGCTGTAATCAAAACTTTTTTACATTGTGATCATTGTAAAGAATGTGAAACTTGTGGCTTGAAATTCAAAACCGAAATGCTCAAAATAAAAGGTGTAAAAATGTATGAGTTAGATGATAAAGCGATGACGTTTACAATTTATTACAACCCAAAGAAAACTACACTGCAAGCTATTAAGGAAGGCATAGCCAAGTTGGGTTATGATGCTGACGAAGTAAAGGCTACTGCCGAAGGAATTGCTTCTTTGGATGGGTGTTGTAAAGCATAGCAATTATGAATTTAAAAATCAATTAGATACACGCTAATTCCTTATCGTATGAAAATTAAAACAAAAATTGAAAAAGTAAAAATTGATTATAAAGGAAAAAAAGTTACAGCTGATAAACTAACCATTACGTCAGAGATTCCAATAGATATCGATACAGCTTGGAGCAAAGTTCAGACGAGTGCATTATTGAATTTTGTCACGAAAGGAAAGGTCAGATTCAAACCTACAGGAGGAGAATTTCCTAAAATATGGAAAGAAGGAAATACGGTTACAACAAAAATGCTTGTCTATGGTTGTATTCCATTTGGTGGACTCCATTCACTCTATTTTGAAAAAATAGATGATAAGAATAAAATTTTAAAGACACAAGAATGGGACGATGCTGCGAAAGTATGGAACCATAAAATAACATTAAAAAAAATCACCGACTTTACAATAATGTATGAGGATGAAATAGTTATTTATGGTGGTATACTCACCGGTTTAATTACATGGTGGGCAAAATCATTTTATAGACACAGACAAAATAGATGGCAATTAGTAGCCAAAGAGCTTGTAATAGGTTAGATGGGTGAGAATGATTAATGATTTTATTTACACAACAAAAATAAAAAACAAAATACTATGGAACATCAACATAAATACGATGCTAAAGGCAATCAGCTTTGTTGCACTCTCGAAGAAAAAATAAATAAAAAAACCGAAAATCATTCTAATGATGACGGACACGATCACGAGCATTCCAGCGAAGAAAAATCTACGTTTCAAATGTTTTTGCCAGCAATCATAAGTTTTATTTTATTATTGGTTGCCATTGGTTTTGATAATTATTTTAAACAATTGTGGTTTACAGGTTATGTTAGAATAGGATGGTATATTTTAGCATACATTCCAGTAGGATTGCCAGTAGTCAAAGAAGCATTTGAAAGCATTCGCAAAGGCGATATATTTTCAGAATTTCTTTTAATGAGTATTGCAACTATTGGCGCGTTTG
This sequence comes from Flavobacterium aquatile LMG 4008 = ATCC 11947, assembly GCF_000757385.1. GTDB lineage: Bacteria > Bacteroidota > Bacteroidia > Flavobacteriales > Flavobacteriaceae > Flavobacterium > Flavobacterium aquatile. Next base: position 193,914 of record NZ_JRHH01000001.1, read on the forward strand.
CCATTGGCGAGTTTCCAGAAGGAGTTGCTGTAATGTTGTTTTATGCCATTGGCGAAATATTCCAAACATTGGCGGTTCAAAGAGCAAAAGCAAACATAAAAACCTTACTCGACCAGCGACCTGACGAAGTAACTATTCTCGAAAACAATGTTGCCAAAACAATCAAAGCATCAACTGCTAAAATTGGAGATATTATTCAACTAAAAGCAGGAGAAAAATTAGGATTAGATGGCGAATTACTTTCAGATACTGCTTCTTTTAATACAGCAGCATTAACAGGAGAAAGTAAGCCAGACACCAAAGCAAAAGGAGAAACTGTTTTAGCAGGAATGATAAACTTAAATTCGGTTTGTCAAGTAAAAGTAACGGTTGCTTATACAGATAGTAAACTGTCAAAAATTCTCGAAATGGTGCAAGATGCTACAGCCAAAAAAGCACCAACAGAATTATTTATCAGAAAGTTTGCCAAAATATATACACCAATTGTAGTTGTTTTAGCCATTGCAATATGTGTTGTACCGATGTTATTTGTAGAAAATTACCAGTTTAGAGATTGGTTGTATCGAGCTTTAGTTTTCTTGGTTATTTCGTGTCCTTGTGCATTAGTTATAAGTATTCCTTTAGGTTATTTTGGAGGAATTGGAGCAGCTTCTAAAAACGGAATCCTTTTCAAAGGAAGTAATTTTCTTGATGTAATGTCCTCTATTCAAAACGTGGTAATGGACAAAACAGGAACAATGACCGAAGGCGTCTTCAAAGTGCAGGAAGTTGTTTTTAATACTGATTTTAACAAAGAGGATTTGTTACAATTGGTAAATGCTTTAGAAAGTCAAAGCACACATCCAGTGGCAACAGCTATTCATCAGTTTGTTGGAAAAATTGATAGTACAATTGAACTAAAAAATGTAGAAGAAATTTCAGGACATGGTTTAAAAGCTGAAGTTGACGGAAAAGAATTGTTAGTTGGTAATTTCAAACTAATGGATAAATTCTCGATTGCTTATGATATTGATCCAAAAAGTATTGTTTACACGTTAATTGCAGTTGCTTATGATAAAAAATTCGCTGGTTATCTTACAATTGCAGATAGTATAAAAGAAGACGCACAAACCACAATCGACAGACTAAAAGCATTAGGTATAAAAACCATAATGTTAAGTGGAGATAAAGACAATGTAGTTCAATTTGTAGCACAAAAACTCGGAATTACTAATGCTTATGGTGATTTATTACCCGAGGATAAAGTAAATAAAGTAAAAGAAATAATTGCAAAAAATGAAACAGTTGCTTTTGTTGGTGATGGTGTAAACGATGCGCCTGTAGTTGCTTTAAGTAACGTTGGAATAGCAATGGGTGGTTTAGGAAGCGATGCCACCATAGAAACTGCCGATGTAGTAATTCAAGACGATATGCCTTCAAAAATCCCAATGGCAATAAATATTGGTAAACAAACAAAGAAAATTGTTTGGCAAAATATCATTCTAGCATTTACTGTTAAAGCAATTGTCCTAATTTTAGGTGCAGGTGGTTTGGCCACAATGTGGGAAGCAGTTTTTGCTGATGTTGGAGTTGCTTTATTGGCTATTTTGAACGCGGTTCGAATCCAGAAAATGAAATTTTGAATTTGTTTTATACATGTAAGAAATATAAAATATATAGTTTCCAATTGACTTTGCAAAATTAGAAAAGTCGTAAAAATGAATCAGCTGTTGGTTTGATATTTTGACTGACATGTATCGCATTTATATTTTAGTTAAAGCAAACTGCTTAAATTTGTTAGAAATTGAATGTTTTGGTTCGAAAATAGGTCAATAGCGTTCACTAAAAAAATATAAGTGATTATATTATACTTACTATTTACATTAGGCGCAGCATTTTTTCTTTTTGTTATTTACTCAATAATCGAAGAAAAATATGGTGTGCTTTTTCATAAACCATTTTTTGTTCATTTCTATCCAACTGTAAAAACATTGGACGCTAATCAGTCATACATTTTAAACAAAAAGTTCCACTACTATAATTCGCTTTCCGATAAAAAGAAAAAATATTTCGAACATCGAGTAGCCACTTTCATTGAGAAATATGAATTTATAGGGAAAGAAGATTTTATAATAACCGACGAAGTTAAAGTTCTAATTGCATCTACATCTATAATGTTAAGCTTCGGATTAAGAAATTATTTGTTCACTAATTTTGATAAAATAGTTATTTATCCATCACAATATTACTCCAACATTAACGAGGCCTTTCATAAAGGAGAATTCAATCCAAGAATGAAAGCCGTAGTTTTTTCATGGGAAGATTTCATCGCTGGATATGAAACTACCAGTGACAACCTAAATCTCGGAATTCATGAATTTGCTCACGTTTTGCATATTCACGGATTAAAAAGTCAAGATACAAGCGCCATTATTTTTTCTAGAATGTACAATCAAATTCAAAAAGAAATAAATTTCCCAGCTAATAGAGATAAATTAATCAATTCCAATTATTTCAGAATTTATGCCTATACCAATCAATTCGAATTTTTAGCTGTTATTTTGGAACATTATTTTGAATCACCCAACTCATTTAAGCAAGAGTTTCCTAAACTTTATAGTAATGTGAGTAAAATGCTCAATCATAAACATTAGATTTTTTTTCAATATTTCCCTGAAGACAAAGACTATAATATGAGTTTCTCAATTCTTGAAGTCACTAAAATCTCTAAAATTGTCGCAAGCAAATTTAATTATTAGAAAATGCTTTATGTAAAAACTTAAAGACAAAAGCTATTTTATAAGCCCCAAGCTCAGTAATTGAGTAAAACGGTTGTTAGCGATTGTGGTTTGTTTACAATTATTACTATCATTATGATTGGAAAAGTAGGTAATAATCATTTTATGTTAGCAAGTAATTTACAAGACAGAAATTATTTTACTTAGATTTTATGTGAAATAATATTATTTTTCAATGCAAATATTATATTTTTATAACATGAAAGAAAACAAAAAAAAATAAAAAATGAAAAATATTTTGAAGCTAATATTTTTACTACTTACAAATTACGCAATTGGACAGACAAGTGTGAGTGGTGGAATTTTTAGTAATACCACATGGGGTTTAAGTGGAAGTCCATATATTGTAACTGACGATATAGCAGTGTTTCCAGGATATTCACTAAATATTGAACCTGGTGTAATTGTAAAATTCAATCCTTCTACAAAATTAATTTTAAGAGGTTCATTAATTTGTAACGGTACCTTAACAAATAAAATAATTTTCACATCCGCCGCAACTAATCCAAATGCTGGTAGTTGGAACGGAATCGAAATAGAAAACCTGCAAGGTGGTAAAATTATCGGTTCCCATATGATAGGTGAATATGCAGATAATTTTATAAAAATCTTGGATAGTTCTAATGGAGAAGTATTGAATTTAAATCATGTAGAAATAAAAAATTGTAATTATGCTTTCTTTGGTAGAGATGGGCATTCAAATCATACAGTAGTTTTAAATAATTTAAATGTTCATCATAATGATTACGGCTATATCTATGCACAAAATGTTACTTTAACAAACAGTATTTTTTCTGATGGAGAAAAAGGAATACATTGTTGGGAAATTGTTCCTAATATGCTCATATCTAATTGTGAATTTTTTAATTTTAGTGTATGGCCATTTAATACAGAAGGGCAAATTGATAATTGTTACATTCATGATAATGCGGTCGGGATTAGAATGTTGCCAGCATTAGAAGTAACAAACTCTATTATCCAATCCAATATTATTGGAGTTGAGTTAAATTATCCATTTCCAATTTCTGGTAGCACTATTCACGACAATACAATTTGCAACAACACCCAATATAATTTTAAACATTTCTATAGTTACCCTATTAATGTCTCTAATAATTGCTGGTGTTCAAGTAATACAAATGATATATCTCAAACTATTTACGACGGCTACGATAACGTTTCATTAGGGATTGTAACATTTACGCCTATTACTAGTAATTGTTCATTAAATATTCCTGAATATATATATGAACAAAATTTCTACCCTAATCCAGCTCATGATCAGATTGTTTTTAATGATGAATCTGAAAAAAACTATACTCTTTATGCTATGAATGGCATTATTGTAACGCAAGGAATTGCCAAAAAAGTATTAGATGTTTCTCATATTCAAAGTGGAGTGTATATTTTAAAAATTTCTAAATTAAATCAATCACAATATAGTTTTAATAAGTTAATAAAAAATTGAGATAGTAACTAACTTGAAACTGAGTAATTTTATTATTAAACTTTTTTTATGCTTGACGGTTAACATTTTGTAGCTGGCAGAAGTGGCGAATTAAGGAAGCCTAAACTTTTGCTTAATGACTATTATCCAAGTACAAAACCAATTGTAAATAAAGCCCAAGCCCGCCATTTTTGCAAACTGCTGTTGCCAGCAGGTTTAATTTATTTTTGTTATTTTCAATGTTGATGGAATATAAGTTTTCAAATCTTTAGTTTCATAACTAATTTCAATAGTTCCACCTGTAGCTTCTCCATCTTCATCAGTTAAACCTCTGATTCCAATCAAATAATTTCCATTTTTAGTTATGCTAATTTCATTTTCATTTCTACCAGAAATATATGAGTAATTTTTAATTTTAGATTTTATTTCAGAATCTAATTTTTTAGATTCACTTTCTGTTAATTTTTCATAACCGTTTCCTAAATCAATTAAGTCATTATTTTTTATTTGTAATTTTTGATGTTGAACACAACCACCTGTTCCGCAAGTTTCCCAATAAAGTGAAATTATATTGTCTTTAAAACTTGTTATTTCTTTCAAATATTCTTCGTCATTTGCTCTCGCCGTTTCTTCTTTTGTTAAAACATATGTCATATTTTCAGAAATTTTATTTATTATTTCGTCAGAATACTTGGCAAATTCTTTTGAATAATCACTTTTTTTCAAAGTGTCAGATATTTGCGTAATTGTCATTTTTTCCTCAACAATTGAATCTTTTTTAGTTTCTGTTGCAATTTCAGCTTTTTTCTCGTTTTCAGTATTTTTACAAGACAAAATTGACATTGCTAGTAAGCTACAAATAATAATTTTTTTCATTTTAAATTAAGTTTTCTGGTTTATGTTTCGTTTTCTATTTCTACGGTTTTTTCAAAACTTGCTTATAACGTTCTGGCGCTTGGCGAGGTTGCGAATTTCGGAACTGATTATTTTCAGTTAAAGATAAAAATTCTTGCGAAATGTAAACGTGAATTTACTACAAAATTCGCAATTGAGAGAAACGCCTGTTAGTAGATGTTTTTATTTAGTAACAATAACTTTGACCATTTTATTACCATATGTAGTTTGAATTCTTACTATGTAAATGCCTGAATGTTCTATTGATGTAGAGAATTCTAATTGTAATGGCATTATTTCATTTATTTTTTGTCCTAATAGTGTAAATATTTCTACTTTTTCAACTAAGGAATTAGACTTAATTGTGAAATTTCCATTGCTAGGATTTGGATATAGATAAGTGTCATTGCTATTAAAGTCGGAAATAGCTAATGGTAAGCACTCTGTAGTTGAAGTTAGGTTCGCTAACGTAATAAGGTAAGTTGTTGTATCAGGTATTGATTGCGGCGTAAGTAATGGCGTTTGGGTAATAGCTATTGTAGGAACTGATAAGGTTATGTTTTCGTTAGTCATAGTTATGTTTGCATCGAATCCGTTGCATGCTGAGTTTCCCGAACTGTCAGTACTAAAAATTGTGGGTTGATCATTATCTATATTAATCCAATTTTGATCGAATCCATTAACTGCAAAATACCATTCGTTTGCATTTTTTTCGTAAAGCTCACTGGCTGATGTACTATTTCTGTATCCCTTTGCCCAGATAAGATTCCCATTGGCTGTAATTTTGAGAACATAGTTTAAACGTACATTGTCAGTGTAATAAGTCTGGTCAATTATGGATACAACTATTTCACCCGAAGCCAATTCTTTAATGCCTCCAATGTAATCGCATGCTATTTTTTTGGCCCAAACTAAATTTCCGTTAGTATCAATTCTAAGAAGTAATCTTCCAAAGTTATTAGCATATTCTAAAATACAGCTAACTAATAAGTCGCCATTGCTAAGGATTTTGGTATTTGGAGCATTAACACTATCAGCTAAAAAAGTTGATGTACTTTGAAATTGTATTTCTCTTGCCCATAATAATATATCATTCTGATTGAATTTACATATTTGATTCCAAATTAAAGCAAAATAGTTTCCGGTACTTTCTTCTTTACTCATTGAGTAAACCGTCCCTCCTAATCCTTGCAGGATAGTGCCGTTCAATAAATTTCCATCCAAATCGAAATTCATTATGACCGGGACCGGGAATTGAGTTGGTGGTCCTTTCCGACCGCCAATTTTTATAGTGTTAGCATTTTTGAGAAAGGCATCGAACGGAGTAATAAAATCGTTGTTAGCAACTGACCCAATTTCTTTTGACCAAATTGTCTGTCCCTGATCATTTAATTTATGGAGTACAAATCTAGGGCAATACCATTTTACTGAAGATGGCGAAGGTGATAGCTGAGCATAGAAGCAACCAGCTCTTGCAAAAAGAACTGAGCTTCCATCAGGGAAAGTAAGTACCCTTTTATTATTTAAATATCCTCCAAAACTTTTTTTCCAAATAGGAGCAAAATTAGCATCAGTCTTAATAAGTACAGTACTATCGTCGCGTCCATTAGAAGAGTCGTAACTGTATTGTAATAAGTGTCCACCATCATATGTATCTATGATTGGAGCAAAATCGGCATTACTAACAAAGTCATTGAAAACATTGTATTTTCTGGTGACTTGAGCAGATGAAATCAAACTCAAAAAAAGTACTGTTAAATGGAAAAAAATACTAGTGTTTTTCATAAGTTCTATTTGTTATATATACTTCCTTATTGCTATGAATATCTGCTAACGTTCCGGTGCTTGGCGCAGTAGCGGCTGCGTGAACGATTATTTTCTGTTAAAGATAAAAATTCTTGCGAAATGTAAACGAGAATTTACTACAAAATTCGCAATTGCGAGAAACGGCTGTTATGTGAAGTTATTATTCTAATCTTATCAAGTCAAAATACATAAATCTATGCTTTTCTTCTTCGTCAGAATTTAAAATAAATATGAAGTCGTTTTTTTGATACATTGCTATTTGTTTAGGTTGATTATAAGCATCTAATATCAATAATCTACAAGCAGGTTTGTGTTCAATAAATGTCCAGCCCTTTATGAAATCTAATAATTGATGGGACAACTTATTTCCTTGGTAATTTTTATCGATACCTAACCTTGCAATTTTAACAGCTGGATATTGTCGAATCCTCTTTTCATTTGGCAGTTTAATTTTTCTATGCAACTTATTCCAAATGGAATTCTCGTAACCTAAATCATTTAAGCAATCGTTCGATATAGAAAAAAAGGCAACTATTACATTGCCTTCTTTGAATAAATATGTGTTAGTGATTTTTTCGTTTTGAAAATTTTTAGAATCTTCAAGAAAGAATTCATTTATTTCCTTGTCTTCACAATCAAAGTTATCTAAAACTTCATCATGAGTTAATGATAAAAATGCAAAATCTGATAAATCCATTTACTATGCTTTTTTCGCAAGCACTTTACCTACTAGAGTAAAAATTTTGTCTTTTTTAGCTTCAGAAATTTTATTTGTTTTACTAGTAGATATGACAGCATTGAATTTTTTAGATTCTTTACCTTTTACAACCGGAGTAATTTTAATTGTTGTTGCCATAATTAATAATTTTAGTAAAAATATAATTTTCTTTGCAAATATACAAATTTTGGACCATTTTCATTTTTATGCGTTCTAAATAATAATTTCACATAACGTTTGGCGGCTTGCAGAAGTTGCGAACTTCGTGACCGTTTTTTTTCTACTAAGATAGAATTTCCTGCGAAAGAAATTTGTCAATTTTGCAAAATTCTCGCAATTTCTGCAAACCGCTGTTGTGAGCAGTACTTATATTAAATTGTTATAATCAATTTTTGCGAACCTTTCTGTTTCTGTTTTTAGTTTTGACCAATCAAAATTATATAATTCTTCGTCTTTCCAATCGTCCGGAAAATCTACAATTAAGTAATTTCCAATTCCAAAACCGCCACCAAAGTAGGAATCTGTATTTACTCCTAAACTTTGACCGCCAGGCATAAAATCTTCAGTTCTAAATTGTGAAGAAAGAATAACGCATAATCCTGAGTATGCATCAATTAAATTACCAAAATTTGCCTTATCAAAACTATGAACTCTATCATGTTTAGATTGGTTATATGCTTGATACCATGATAATGGAAGATTATTTTTCCACGCTTCAAATGGCTTTCTTATATTTAATTGTCCTTTCCAAAACGGTAATTCAATCCCGTAATCATCTAAATGGTGTGTTTTATTCACAATTTTAAAATCGTCAATTTTCCAATTTTTTTCAGAACGAAGTTTCCCAAATTTATCTTTTGGATCAAAAATATTTTCTCTTAGAATAGCTTTGAAGTTGGCTTCAACTTCAATACAAATTCTAATTAATAATTCGTGAATTCTAAACGAATAAGTCGCATTATTAATATCGGAAGGTTCAACATATTCAAATAGTTTAATGACATCTTCTTGAATTATTGAAAAAGCTCTCGTGTAATATTCAGGATTTTCGGAATAACTGCGGTCAACAATATACGCCCAACTACTATATCCTGAATTGGGGCCAGCTTTTACTGGTCGATAATTTCTGTGAAAAGGTTTGTCAAAACTCATAATTTATTTTATCACTTTCGTCCGATAGTATTGCTCACAACGGTCTCGGCTATGAGTAGTTGCGTGGGTTAGCGATTAACTGTGCAAGTACACACCAAACTGAAAATCCGCGAGGATTTTCAGAGGTAGGTGAGAACAAGCAATTACTTATAGCCATTGTTGGCAGTTCGTTGTTTATTCTTTCGGTTTGTTCAAAAACTTTTCAATCATTGGCACAACAAATTCACTTTCTTTCGTGTCAGATTTTAATGTTGTGATTTCTCCAATATATTCTCCGTGTCCACCTGGGATTATTGCCAGTTCAGAGTTTTCAATTTGTCTGTGCAATTCAATGGCGTGTTCTAGTGTAATAATGTCTTTGTCGCCAATGATGATTAATGTCGATGCCTTAATGGACTTTATCTGCTCATCTGGAATATCTTTGAAATTCACCATTCGCTTTGCATCTCGGTCGTGCATTACCTGTAAACCACTTGTATCTGTTGCAACTTGTTTGTATGCCGTTTTCAGTTGTTCGGGCATATTTTCCAATTTCGCTTGTTCCATAAAACCCCAAAACCATTCGGGAACTCCGCTTCGTTTAGCAAGGGCAGAACCCAAGACAATTTTATTTACAATTTCAGGGTGTCTAATGGCGATTTGCAAAGTGGTTGTCCCGCCATTGCTAAACCCGAAAAAATCCGCTTTGTCAATGTTTAAGTTTTTCAGAAGTGTTGCAATATCGTCCGCATCTTGTTCAAACGTTAAGTCTGCGTTTCGGTCGCTTGTCCGTCCGTGTGCTTGAAGTTCAACCGCAACTACCTTTCTGTTTTTTGCGAATAATGGAATAATTTTTTCAAAGTTGGACTGAATTGTCGAACCACCACCGTGAATGAGGACAAGCGGTTGGCCTTGTCCGTAAATCTCATAATACATTTTCAGTCCGTTCACTTCGGAATATCCGCTGTCAAAAGTCAGTTCATTTGTCGTTGCTACTTCCATTCTTTTAGTTTCTGTTTTGTCTTCGTTACACGCTGTTAAAGTGAAAAGCGTCAAACCGAAAATTGTAATTATACCTCTCATTTATGTTGTCCTTTTTTTGTTTGTCTTGTCGTTCTTCACAATGACTGCCAACGTTCCGGCGCTTGGCGAGGTTGCGAAGTTCGGAACCGATTATTTTCTGTTAAAGATAAAATTTCATGCGAAATGTAAACGTGAATTTACTACAAAATTCGCAATCTTGCCAAACGACTGTTAGCTGACGTTTTAACTAAGCGCAATAAACTGATATTTTGACTTTAACTCTGCATAAAAATTACCTTCTTGATAAAGAAGATTCGTAGATTGGAAGTCGTCTTCATTTTCATTTATGAAAAGGTTTAATATCTTTTTACTTTCAAACTTCACAATTATCCCAACGTCGGCCATTATTACTTTTTCTATTTTAATATTAATCTCTGTAGGTAAATCTTCAGTTGGATTTATTTGGGAGCTCTCTGATTCAAAGAGATTTTTTTTGATTTCTCTTACTTCAGTAAAATATAATTTTGTCTTAACCATTTCTATTTCTGATATTTCCTCATTTTCAACCAATAATTCGCTTCCCGATTGAGCAACAAACTTTTCATCTTTAAAGATAATTTGTGTCTTCATAGCATATTGAGTCTGAATAGTATCTTCTTCTTTGCTTTTTGAAGATTGAGAAAGATTTATTTTTTCGGCAAGTTTAATTTCTAGTAAAAAGTGAAAGCTTCCATATTCAAAGACATAGCAAATATTTTCGAACCAAATGCGGATTGGTGAATTGTCCTTGATATATTTTAAATGGAATAATTCTTCGTCGGAGAAAAGATAAGTTTTCATGGTTACGGTTAAAAATGTCAGCTAACTTGTATATATAAGCCATAAATCACACATATCTACCTTTTAGTAGGTGGCTTTGTGCCATAAATTGGCTATTCTATTTCTTTCCAAATATATTAAATATTATCTTCCTTGCGCAGTTCCTTTACAAATTCTTTCATGCGCTGGAGTTCGTTGGGTGTCATTTCTATTAACTCTTTTATCAAGTTTATGTCGGTTTGCTTTACCCATTCTTTTAGCGGTGTGTTGTCTAGACTGGTGCTGTCTTTGGGCAGTTCTATGGCTAGTAATTCCTTAGGTGTGCAGTTTAAGTAGGTGCAAAACTTGTAGAGGTCGGCAAGGTCAATTGTCTTTTGGGTGCCGTTAAGTATTTTTTGGGCACGCGTTCTCGGGATTCCCATCTTTAATAACTGAAAATAAGGTCTCAAAATTCCTTTTTGAAGGAACATTTCTTTCACTTGTAGTACAAACATAATGGCCTAATTTAATGATACAATAGTCAAATATACGAAAATTGTCGTTTGACAACCCAAAATTGTTATTTAACAACCTATAATTGTTATTTGGCAGTACAAAATTGTTATTTAGCAACCTATAATTGCTATATGACAACCCATACTTGCTATCTGACAATCCATACTTGCTATCTGACAACCAATTATTGCTATATGATAACCCAAACTTGTTATCTGACGACCTAAACTTGTTATTTGAAAACTAAAACAGCCAAAAAGCACAATTAGAATACCTTTTTTATTGATTTAGGGTGTATATAGTATAGCTAAATAGGAATTAATTATCAAGTTGCTCATTTGTAGAATTGTATTATATTTGACTTTAATTAAAAAAATCTAGCTTGACAATTGATTTTCGGCAGATTAGACTTGGGTTTGTCAATCTTTACTAAATATAAATTGAATTATGAGAGTAAAATTATCACTTTTATTTATTGTTTTTACACTGTGTTGTACAGCGCAAACGGTTACAATTCCTGATATTAATTTTAAAAATGCATTAATTAGTTCCTTGTGCGTTGATGCCGATTTAAATGGTACTTATGAAAGTGATGCCGATTTAAACAATGATGGGCAGATTCAATTTACAGAAGCGCAAGCCGTTAAAAGATTAAAGGTTTCCAATAAATCTATTTCTAGTCTTACTGGTATTTCTAGTTTTTCAACTTTAAAAATTTTGTTGTGTGATAATAATTTGCTTACAACGCTTAGTTTGGCAACTAGTTTTAGCGCAATAACAAGTCTTGAATATTTAGACTGTTCTCATAATTCGTTAACAAGTTTAAATTTATATCCAAATTTTACGCAATTAGTAAATTTAGATGTGGTTAATTGTTCTTTCAATCAGCTCACGGCGATCAATCTTTTATATACAACGCTTACAAGTTTAGATATTTCAAATAATAATTTTTCATCAATAACTCAGAACAGTGGTTATTATAATGATTTAACCGATTTAAACATTAGTAATAATCAGTTTACAAGTTTTACAGTTGATTTTCCTGCTTTAGTAAATTTTCAATACGCCAATAATCCTTTAACCACTTTAGTTTTCTCGACCTATTCGAACAATGTGATCAATGTTACCAATTTGCCAACACTTCAATCATTAACTTTTCAATATCAAGTACTAGTTCCAGAAATTAATTTGTCGCAATTACCTTCGCTAAATTATCTACGTGTACATGCCACCATTCAAAATGATTTACTTTTAGCTAATTTGCCATCGTTAAACGCTGTAATTTTTCAAAATTCAGCAAGTGATTTAGTCTTGTCAAATAATCTGGGTTTTACCGCTATAAATACAGGTTTTGGAGATCCAAATTCAATAAATATCCATGCAAATAGTTTTCATATTACCAATGCACCTGAAATTAGTACCATTAACATTCAAAGTTTTAATGTGGTTCATTTTGCTGTAGACACAATGCCAAATTTAACCTCGTTAAAATTCCCTGATGGTGATCTTCTTCAATCGATAACGGTAAATTCAATGCCAGCATTACAAACGCTAGAAATAGGAAGTGTGTATTCTTCAGCAAATTCAAATTGTATTGATTTATCGATTCAAAATTTTAGCAACTTAACTTCATTGGTAATTAAAAGAATTAAACTCGGAACTTTGGTGATAGATTCACTACCATTATTACAAAGTTTCAGCAATAGTGGCACAAGCTGCAATGCTACAACATCTAGTTTGACATTAAATAATTTGCCAGCACTTTACACTGTAAAATTATTTGATTGGGATTTAGCCAATTTAAGTGTTACTAACTTAAATAGTTTACACGATTTAGAGATTGAGAATAGAAAATTTACATCATTAAACCTAAGTTCATTACCACAATTGTACAGCCTAATTTACAACGTACAAACAGGTTCGCCAGCAGCATTACTACCAATGTTGAACATAGAAAATTTTCCTAGCTTGTATTCAATAAAAGTAAGTAGACCAAATATAGGAGGAATAAACCTAGCTAATCTTCCTAGTTTATATAGTCTGATTGTAACCGTTGATGAATCTAGTGCTTTTTATCAATCCAATTCTATGAACTATTTAATAAATAATTTCCCAAGCCTTTATTATGTTCAATTGGATAATATTGTAACATCAAATCTTGTGTTCTCTAATGTTCCAAACTTAAACACTTTAAAATTAAAAAAATCAATTATTGGTCCATCGTATTCTTTTGAAAACTTATCATTAGAAACTGTTTTTTTTGAAGAGATGTCAACAATCAATGGACTTGCGTTCAATAATTTGCCTAATTTTAAACACCTTAAAATTCAAAATTGCACTAATATTAATTCGTTTAGTCTAGGCAATACAAATGCAACTTTGCAAACATTTTTTATTGATGCTACTGCATTCATAGCGAGCACTTCTATATCAAGTTTAAATTTTACAAATTTTCCACAATTAACCTCATTAACTGCGAAATTTAATTTGCTTAATTTAACACTTAGTAATTTACCAAATTTAACTTATTTAGATTGTTCTAGTAATAGGCTTAACACGTTAACTTTAACCAATTTTCCGTCTTTAAATGAATTGGTTTGTAATTATTTACAACCAACCATTACATCAAGTGCTTATAAAATTCCTATTGTGTTAGATCTTCCGCAACTCACAAAATTGGATGTTAATTACAACAATAATAAATTAGCCGATTTAGACTTGTCTAATTGTCCATTGCTGAATGAATTACATTATATATTATTTAATTACACATCAAACGGAACTATTCCTTACATAAGTTTAAAGAATGGAAATCCGAACTTTGCAATTTTTGAGTCCAATCCTATAGCCAAAATTTGTGTAGATACTACTGCAGAAAAAACACTATTACAATCGTTAAATTCGAATTTAGCAACAACAATTTTTACAACCTATTGCACTTTTACTCCAGGCGGAACGTATTATGTTGTTCAAGGAAATAGTATTTTAGACACCAATAATAACGGCTGCGATTCATCGGATATTCAATTTCCTATGATCAATTTAAATATACTGTCTCAAGGAGTTACTTCTACATATTTTGCCAATACTACAGGAACCTATTCATTACCTTTGATAGAAGGGCAATATACAATTACACCATCATTCGAAAATCCAACGTATTACACCTTTTCACCAGCTTCAATAAATGTTGATTTCCCAACAACGGCAAGTCCGTTAAACCAAGCATTTTGTATTTCTCCAAACGGAAATCACAATGACTTAGAAATTACTTTTTTACCATTTGTTCCTGCAAGGCCAGGTTTTAATGCAGTTTATAAACTAACTTATAAAAACAAAGGAAATCAAGTGCAATCTGGAACAATAGATTTGAACTTTAACGATGCTCTTTTAGATTTTGTTTCAAGTAGTCCTGTTGTAGTAAGTCAAACTACAAATTTATTAAACTGGACATTTACCAATTTACAGCCATTTGAAACTAGAACTATCACGGTAACTTTAAATGTAAATACACCAACAGAAACTCCGCCAGTTGTATCGGGTACAATTCTAAATTATAATGCGCAAATCAACGGATTGACCGATGAAAACATTAGTGATAACACTTCTATTTTAGATCAAGCTGCAGTGAATGCATACGATCCAAACGATAAAAATTGTTTAGAAGGTCCAGTTGTAACGACTAGTACAATAGGGAAATATGTACATTATATGGTTCGTTTTCAAAATACAGGAACTGCTAATGCGGAAAATGTTGTGGTTAAAGATTTAATCGATATCACAAAATTTGATGTTTCAACTTTAGTTCCAATTAGTGGAAGTCATAATTTTTATACTAGAATTACAAATACAAATGAGGTAGAATTTATCTTTGAAGATATAAATCTGCCTTTTGCCAATGGATCCAACAATGGGTATGTTTCTTTTAAAATAAAGACAAAACCAACGTTAATTGAAGGCGATACTTTTAGTAATCAAGTAAATATTTATTTCGATTATAATTTTCCAATTGTAACTAATAATTATGTGACACTAATTCAAAACCCTTTGAGTAATGACCAATTTGAAAGCGAATATGTATCGGTTTATCCAAATCCGGTAAGTGATGTATTGTATTTTAAAACATTAGAGGAAATTTCCAAAGTTGAGGTTTATGATATTTCTGGAAGAATTTTAAGTTCAAATTCAATTTTAGACAATAAACTAGATGTAAATAGATTACAATCAGGGAATTATATTCTTAAAATTTATACTCAAAACAGAATCCTAACTAGTAAAATAATAAAACAATAATTAGGTTCAATTATTTATTGGTTGATTAATGTAAGCTTGCAACTATGAAATTAGTAAAATATATCGTGTTATTGGGTTTGGTTTCGTGTTCATCAACTACTAAAAAAGACACGTTGCTCTTTTCGTTTCCTAAAAGAGTTAAAGAAGTTTCGGGTATTAAAACTACTGCTAATTCTAATTTAATTTGGACTATTCAAGACAGTGGTAATCCTAACGAAATTTATGGTATTGATCAAAAAGGTTCGGTTTCTAAAACCATTTCTGTGTCAAATGCAGAAAATATCGATTGGGAAGACATCACTTCAGACAACGAAGGAAATTTATACATTGGCGATTTTGGTAACAATAACAACGAACGAAAAGATTTAGCTATTTATAAAATAAGCAGTAAAAATTTGGAACAATCCGAAGTAGAGTCGGAGTATAAAATCATGTTTTCTTATCCAGAGCAAACCGATTTTCCGCCCAAAAAGAAAGAGCTATTTTACGACTGTGAAGGTTTTTTTGAAATGAACAATCACTTTTATTTATTTACAAAAAATAGAAGTAAAGGTTTTGACGGGACAACTTTTGTGTATAAAATTCCGAATACTCCCGGAAATCACCAGGCGGTTTTACTTGGAAAATTTAAAACCTGTAGCGAATACAACACGTGCGTAATTACTAGTGCAGCTATAAGTCAAGACCTGAAAAAAGTAGTGATTTTAAGTCATGATGCAATTTGGCTTTTCGAAAATTTCACCGATGATAATTTCCTTAACGGAAAGGCAACAGCTTTGCAATTAGATAATTTTTCTCAAAAGGAAGCTATTTGTTTTAAAGACAACAACACGCTTTATATTGCAGACGAAAAGACCAAAAAAATTGGTGGAAATTTATATGAATATACTATTTCAAGTTTAAAACCCAAACCCTAGTCCAAAGGCGACTCTCGCTTTGTCGGTATCAGTTAAGTTTTTAAAATAGGTAATTCTTGCTGTTAAAACGTTCAGTCCGTTCAGCCATATTCCGCCGCCAACCGATTGATGCCATTTGTTGGATTTTTCACCATCTAGCCAAACTCTACCATAATCATAACCGCCAATAAATCCGTAACTCATTGGTACTAAACTTCCTTTAATTTTGCCAACACTAATACGTAAATCACTACTTTGAAAAAACGATTGGTTTCCTAGAAAGCGTTCGTTTCTAAATCCTCTCAAGTCAGTATCTCCGCCCAAAGTAGCACCTTGGTAGAACTCGAAATTATTGTTTAAAATTGATTTTCCTTTTAATAATGTGGCTAAAACAAAACGACCGTTGGCGTCAATTTTGTGATTGAAATTAAGTTTTGCTTCCAATGTTGGAAAGTTTCTTTTAATTTGAGTCAAATTGGTTTTCCAGCTTCCAGCAATAGCAAAACCCATTCCCATAGTTGGATTGGATTTATTGTCATAGTTTTCATAACCATATTGCAATTTTATTTCAGCAAATTGTTGGTATTCAAATACTTTAGGATTAATGCTGTTGGGGATGTTTATAAATCGATCATTTGTTTCTTCAACTTCAATGTTTTCCAATATAGGTTGAATAATGATTTCACTTCCAAATCGACCTAGTTTTCTCAAAATTGGTGAAACTTTGAACATTTGAATTCGAACTCTATTGTAATCCATTCCAAATTCACGATCATCGTTTACGGTTTCGTTTCCGTAACCAAAATAATTCTGAGCAAAATTTGGACTTGTAAATCGTGATTCCAATTCGAAATCCCATTTGCCAAATAATTTAGGGAATTTAGCATCGTATGTAATTTCGAAACCGTTGGTAGCAAAGTAATAATTGGCTCTAAAACTGTGCTTTTGCGTGTATGGATTTTGTTTAAAACCGTTTACGGTGTAATTTATAACAGCACCAATTTTAATTTCATCATCTGGATTAAATCCAATTCCTGGTAAACCTGTCCAAGCGTTGAACTTTGGTTTTTTATAGTTGTATAAATTTACATCATAATCATCGGTAATGACTTTTCTAGATGCACCATCGATTTCAAAGGTGTTTTCCTTCGATTTAAAATCATAAATAATTACGTTTCTACCATTTTCAACTTTGTAATTATCGTGATTTTGTCCGCCAATTAATCGTATTTTTATCTTAGATTTTTCACTACCAACTACTTCATAAACATCATCATCATCCAATCCATAAATCCAAACTTCATTGGTTTCATTTTCAAAAATAGTTTTCTTTAAAATAATTTCTTCACCAGATTTTTTAAGTCTAATAGTTTGAATTTCAATTTGTTTCGGAGTAAATTTTGAAATTATAAATTTCTCTTTTTTATTGGTTCCTACTATTACAATGGTTTTTTGAAGCACTTTGTAATAAGCCGAAGCATATTTTTCTAAATTTGATTTTCTAGTTTTTAGTTTATACTTGATGCTTTCAATGGTTTTGTCTTGAACTTCAATTGGCAGTTGTTTAAAAGCATCAGCAATGGCATCATTTGATAAATTTTCTTGTATAAATTTGGCTTGAGCAATCCAATCTTGCTTCGTTGACGATTTCAAAAAGGCTAAGTCTAAAGCATAAGGTTCGCGATTAAACCATTTTACGTTTGCTATTTTATGATTGAATGTTTGCATGTGACGCAAATCGGGAATATTCATTGCTATTGCCAAAAAAGCACCGTCATATTTTGTAAAAGCTTGATCTCTATCACGCGGAATTGGTTTGTAAATAATTTTATCATTTACTTTATATTCACCCCAACGCCATTGGTCGGAATGTCTGTCCCAATCACCAATAAGCATATCAAAAAGACGTGCTTTTATGTATTCTTTTTCGTCTATAGCATATTTTTCGTCACTATTTAGATTTTTTAAAACATCATCGGTCCCAACAATTGCATCAGGTTTTCCGAAAGATTCTAAATCTTTTTGACTGTCTGAAGGTCGTTCTTCTACCAAATATAATTCGTCGCCAAAATCATTATTGAAAAGTTTTAGATCTTTATGTTTTGGTATGTAATATAGTTTTGGATTGGAGTGACTTACGCCAATTTTATCTGCTAATAATCCTACAGCAAAAGGCGTGTAAGGATGCGATGTTGTGTAAAAGTCCAATAAAAAATCTTCGGCGTAGGTGTTTTTAAATTCTTTTTCTACATATTGATCTTTAAAAGCAACCGATTGTAAAAATCGTGAAGCACTTTTCTTTATGGCACGCATTACATATTCTTTACCATTCTTATCTTTCAATCGAAGTGAGTTTGATTGGTGTCCGCCACCGGCTTGAACAGGTTGTAATCCGCCAAAGAGCATGTCTAAAGTTACCGTTTTGGCTTCTATTGGCAAACTGTAATAATCTTTGTAATGTTTTCCTAAAAACCAATTGTGAAACCATGTTTTGGTTGTCATTTCTTTGGTGTAAACCGATGTCGTTGTTTTAGACGGAAATGAACTTTTGTAAGTAACTTCAAGTTTTTCTATCGTTTTATTAATAGATTTTTGCCATATAAGTTCTTTTTTGCCTTTGTCAGTTCCGTAAAAAGATAAAATTTGCTCACCATTTTTTAGAACATCAATGGTGACATATCCGTTTCTTCCATACGAAAAATCGTTTCTATTGACTGCTTTTGCGGCTTCAGTTTTTGAGCCAGAACCACTAATTACCTGTGTAATGTTTTCTTTGTCAATATATTGTAGATTATGGTCGTGGCCAGAAACTACAATGACATTATCTTGGCCTTGTAGTAGCGCTTTAATTCTTTTACTATAAATGGTATAATGTTTATTTTGAATGTCTTGCGGATTTGCACCAGAAGTTTTGCGGAGTAAATTGATAAACGAACCAATTACAGGTAAAGGAAAATTGATTTCTAGAGGAAACAATTGTTTTATTAAAGAAGTTTGTCCGCCATGGGTTCCATTGCTTAGTATCGGATGATGAGTTGCAATGATTTTAATTTTGTCTTGATTTTTGTTTAAAATATCTTCTAATTCAACAAAAAAATCTTCTTTAGTTTTTATGTCACAATCATCATTTATTCTTGGATGTTTGTTCCAATCTTCAAGAAACCACTCGCTATCTATGGTAATTAAAACTATATTTTTACTGATTTTAACATCTTCAATGGCGCAATTCTTTCTAGGTAAAAATGCTTTTTTATCGTTTAGATAGGTTGTTACAAATTTAGATTGTGCTTCTAATCCATCCAAACCATTATACCAATCGTGATTTCCAGGAATAAAAATTGTTTTCCCTTTAAAATTAGTGGTTGCTTTTAATTGGTTGGAGATTTTAATTTCGGCATCAGCATAGTTTGAATCCGATTTTTTAGCTGGCATTCCTTTAGGGTAAATGTTATCGCCTAAAAAAAGTAGGGTAGTATTAGTATTAGCCGATTGTAAGTCGTTATTTAAAATTGAAAGTGTAGATTGTGTATTTTGTTCATCTGCATTTCCGGCGTCACCAATTAAGTAAAAAGAATGTTCTATTGAAGAAGTGTCTATCTCATTTTTGGTGAATTGTGAGGAGTTGTTTTTTCCAAATTGTTGATTGTGCGTGGCACAAGATTGGGATAAAACAACTACAACAAGTAATTGAACATAAATTATATTTTTTAATTTTATTGAATTTACCCAAAACATTTTCATAATTTAGTGTTTTAAAAATTAACTTATGAATATCATAGAACAAGCCGAAGATTTCGTCTATAAACTTCTCAAAGATAAACTTTCTAATTCGTTTTTGTACCATAATTTTAGTCATACTTTATCTGTTGTAAATGCAGTAAAAGAAGCACTAGATTCACAGATGAGTGATGCAAAAGAAAAAGAAGTACTTCTTTTAGCTGCTTGGTTTCACGATACAGGTTATTGTGAAGGTGCTAATGATCATGAAGAAAGAAGCGCAAAAATTGCTGGCAAATTTCTTTCTGAACAAGGATATGATTCTAATTATATCTTGGAAGTTTCCAATTTGATTTTGGTTACTAAAATGGATTTTATTCCAAAAACTAGCAACGAGATGATAATTAAAGATGCTGATTATTATCATTTTACCTCAAAAGAATATATTTCAAATAGCGAATTACTTCGCAAAGAATGGGAAATAACACAAAAGAAAGTTTTTACCGATTTAGAATGGTTGAATTCCAACTTAGATATGCTGAAAAATAAGCATAATTATTATTCGTCTTATGCTTTGTCACATTGGCAACCAAAGAAAGAAAAAAATATTTCAAAAATCGTAAAACAAATAAACAAACTCACTTTGGGAAATAACGAAATAATAGATAGTGAAAGCAAGAAAAAAGCAAAGGAAGAACGAGCTGAAAAGAGTGTTGACACCATGTTTAAAATCACGCTTACAAATCACATTCGATTGAGTGAAATTGCTGATAGTAAAGCCAATATTTTACTTTCGGTTAATGCAATTATCATCTCGATTGCCTTGTCTACATTGATTCCCAAACTCGATAGTCCAAGTAACGTGCATCTTATTGGCCCAACTTTTGTGATGATATTATTTAGTGTAATTTCTATAATTTTTGCTATTTTATCTACAAAACCAAAAGTTACATCTGGAAAATTTACTAGAAAAGATATTGAAGATAGAAAAGTAAACTTGTTGTTTTTTGGTAATTTTTTTAAAATGCCGTACGAAGAGTTTGAATGGGCAATGAAAGAAATGATAAACGATAAACAGTATTTACATAATTCTATGATTAAAGATTTGTATTATCTAGGATTAGTTCTAGAGCGAAAATACCGATTATTACGAATTACTTACAATATTTTTATGATAGGAATTATTGTGTCAGTAATATCATTTGTAATTGCTTTCAAATCATTTAATCCGTAATAAATTGTATTAATTTTCAGAATTTATTACTTTTACTCTTATACCTTTTAGTCCAGAAACACCTTGTAAATCTTCAATTTCAAATTGCTCGATTTCGTTTTCTATGATGTTTTTAAATTGTAAATATTTGATATAATTTAAATATTCGGCTTCTTCGTGTTTGTGAGAATAGACAATAGTTATTTTTTCTTTTTCGGTGATCCTAGTGTCCGTATTTTTAATATGTGCTTTGTCAATTCGTTTTTTGACTACCTCATATCTTGCGTTGTAAGCTCCATCAACATCAAATCGTTTTTCGTCCATTCTAAATCTAATAGTTATAGGAGAACTAAAAACCAGAATTAAAGAAGATACATCAAGACTATAAGGCAATTCTTTTTTTAGTTTATGATGTTCCAATTCCATCTCACAAAGCGTTTGTAACTGCCATAATCTTAAGTTGTTAAGATACATTTTTTCAAACTTTTTTGTTGGATCAATCGATGCACCAATATATAAATTGTGTTCGACCCCATCAGTTTTAAATCGTTCGTAGTAATGCGGAAAAATTTGTTGCGCATCAATTTGTTTTTCGTCTAAAATAGAAGCTAATTTTTTATTAATTATAGATAAGGAATTGTCGAATTTTTTTCGTGAATGATAAAACATTCCGGTTATTTCGTCAATTTTTTTAAAGTATTTGTTGGTTAAAAGTTGCGTGTCTTCATCAAGATTGGCATTCCTAATTATAGGATGAATTTCTTGTTCAACATAATTTTGAATTTGTTGCTCGGTATCGGCTCGTAAAGGTTGTTCAATTTCATCAATATAGTTTTGTAATTCAAACTTTTTTTGTTCGAGAAGCACTAAATTAGAATGAGAATTTAATTTTTCAATTATGGTTAAAAGTGTCGTTAACTGATTTTTTAAATCTTCTTTTACCGTTAAATTTCGATGTTCAGACGAACCTTTTATATCTATTCCGCCAAATAGCGGATAGACTTCTTTAAAAACAATTTCTTTAAAACTATAGTCTTTAGAATTACCAAAGGTTTCTAAGTATTTTTTAGCTTCTTTAGTAAATTTCCAATAGACACTTGGGTGAATTGCAGTATATTCTTTTTGTACCACAGCTTCGACTTGATTTTCTAATTCAATATTATAGCGATCAATTGTATCAATTAAAAATGGCAATATTAAACTTAACTTATTGGCATTTAA
Source organism: Flavobacterium aquatile LMG 4008 = ATCC 11947 (assembly GCF_000757385.1). Lineage (GTDB taxonomy): Bacteria > Bacteroidota > Bacteroidia > Flavobacteriales > Flavobacteriaceae > Flavobacterium > Flavobacterium aquatile. The sequence continues at coordinate 216,364 of NZ_JRHH01000001.1, forward strand.
GCTGTTTAAAACTTTAGGTTTTTCTGATGCTAATTCTATGATTCCCATTAGTTTATCGTTTTTAACAATTGGGTAAAGAATACAACTCTGAATGTTTTGCTTTAATAAATGATTTCCTAAAAGTTTGTTTTCTTTTTGTTGTATAAAATGAGCAACATTTGAAATAGTAAACGGCTCTTTGTTCTCTATTATTGTTTGATAAAAGCACTGAATCATTGCATCGTCAGAGGAAACTTCATTGTTACAGTCTAAAATAAAACTGGGAATGTCGTTCGACTCGTAAGGAGTGTGAATTAACTTTTTTTCAAGTTCATTATAAACGGTAAATCCAACTTTTAAATCGGGAATTTTATAAATAGAACGAAATATATCTTCAAAATTTTTACTAGATTTATCCTTTTTAGTATCCGATTTTAATAAGTCGCCTTTCAATATAGAAACGGCACTTTCGATCGTTGCATCAAATAATTGTACAATACTAAAACCTTTCATTAGCCAACTTTGCTCTGGAAAATAAGTTTTCCAAAGTTCTATATTCTCATAACTATCAATTAAAATATCAATGTCATTTTGTGAAATTGGCAATGCTTTTTCTGTTGGAATTATTTCAACAAAATCGGCATTGTAAAGAATTCGATAGTGTTTTATAATGCCGTTTGCATCGGGAATATCATAAAATAGAGGACTGTTAAAATCAATATTTTGCTTGTAATAAAAGTTTAAAATTAAACAACAACTCATGATATAAAATTGATCGTTGTTAAAGTCTCTAAAATTGGCGTCAAATGTTACTCCAGCATCATTTAGTATTTTCTTAAAGCGTTCAGAATAATTGAAAGTAAAATTTTGAAACGGAATAGAAACTGCTTTTATCTCATTGTTTGTTAATGCTGTTGGAAATAAATCGGCTAATAAATACTTTATTAAAGTTTCATTTTTTTCTATTACTGATAAATCGTTTATACCTGTTCTAAACTCAGGAATTGGTTCAATTTGCTTCAATAAACCTTTGGCATAGTTGGATCTGTAGTCAACGTCTGACAGAGCAATTTCTTCTAAACTCTCGATAAGTTTATGAAATGAAATTTGAATTTGAAATGGACTTTCTCCAGATAATGTTGCCGCCATTTTGCTAATAATTAAATATTAGTACAAACTTAAAATGTGGTTTGCTTTTTTAAATCAATAATTGTTTGCGTCGGATTTTCTGCCTTGAAAACATAATTTCCTGCAACCAATACATCAGCCCCAGCTTCAACCAATTGCGTTGCATTTTTATTAGTAACGCCACCATCAATTTCGATAATTGTCGAAGCGTTATTTCTAATAATGATTTCTTTTAAATCTTTGATTTTTTTGTACGTGTTCTCAATAAATGATTGACCTCCAAAACCAGGATTGACACTCATGATACAAACCATATCAATATCGTTAATGATGTCTTCTAATAAACTCACATTAGTATGCGGATTTAATGCCACTCCAGCTTTCATACCTTCGGCTTTAATAGCTTGTAGCGTTCTGTGCAAATGCGTGCATGCTTCGTAGTGAACGGTTAAAATATTTGAACCTAATTGAGCAAATGTTTTAATATATCTATCAGGATCAACAATCATTAAGTGCACGTCAATTGTTTTTGTAGCATGTTTAGTAATTGCTTCAAGAACTGGCATTCCAAAGGAAATATTCGGAACAAAAACGCCATCCATAATGTCAATATGAAACCAATCGGCTTCAGAATTGTTGATCATTTCGATGTCGCGTTGTAAGTTGGCAAAATCAGCAGCAAGAACTGAAGGTGCAATAAGTGTATTTTTCATTTTGTAGTTTGTGTATTGTTTTTTTGCAAAGATAATTATAAAAAAATAAAACTCCGGTAATCAGCCGGAGTTTCAATCATCAATCAAAAAACGAACAGTTTTGAAACTGTTGTTGTGTTTATAGGATTAACCTAAATATGTTTTCAAGATTTTACTTCTTGAGGTATGTTTTAATCTGCGGATTGCTTTTTCTTTAATTTGACGAACTCTTTCACGAGTTAAGTCAAACGTTTCTCCAATTTCCTCTAATGTCATTGGATGTTGATCTCCTAAACCAAAATACAAGCGAACAACATCTGCTTCTCTTGGTGTAAGAGTTTCTAACGAGCGCTCAATTTCTGTACGTAACGATTCGTGAATTAATTCTCTATCAGGATTTGGCGATTCACCAGAACGTAAAACGTCGTATAGATTAGAATCTTCTCCTTCAACTAAAGGTGCATCCATTGATAAGTGACGACCAGAATTTTTCATAGATTCTTTTACGTCATTTACTGTCATGTCTAGTTCTTTTGCAATTTCTTCAGCAGAAGGTGGTCTTTCATTAGATTGCTCTAATAAAGCGTACATTTTGTTGATTTTATTGATAGAACCAATTTTATTTAATGGCAAACGAACGATACGAGATTGTTCTGCCAAAGCTTGAAGTATCGATTGACGAATCCACCAAACTGCATAAGAAATGAATTTGAAACCACGAGTTTCATCAAATCGTTGTGCTGCTTTAATTAAACCTAAGTTTCCTTCGTTAATTAAATCGGGTAATGTAAGTCCTTGATTTTGGTATTGTTTTGCAACAGAAACCACGAAACGTAAATTAGCTTTTGTTAATTTTTCTAACGCACGTTGGTCACCGGCTTTAATTTTTTGAGCTAATTCTACTTCCTCATCGGCAGTAATCAAATCAACTTTTCCAATTTCTTGTAGGTATTTGTCTAAAGAAGCAGTTTCACGATTAGTTACCTGCTTGGTGATTTTGAGTTGTCTCATGTATTCTTTTCTCCTTTAATTTAAAGCGTTCAAGTAGTTATACGTTATGAAACCCAAAAAAGTTACAAAAAAATATTTTTTTTTTAGTTTACTTCAAAAGTATCCGATATAGAAACAGGTTCTCCGTCTTTCGTAAATCCTTCAATAATTATTTCAAATGTACCTTTTACATCAGATGTATAAAATGAAATTGTTTTATTTATATCATATTCTGGAAGCCATAAAAGTTGGTGTCTGTAATCGGGAATTCTGGTATTACTTTGTTTAGAATAATCTGGCGAATAATATTCTTTTTTAGAATTTGTTAGAATTTGATTACTTTTTACTATAAAACTCCCACTTAGTTTTGAATCATAATCATGATTTTTAGAAATTATACTTACCATACCGTTGTAAATATTTGGACCATAATAATATCCGCCTTTAATAGTGCTTATTTTGTAAATAGAGTCCATTTTTAAATCTATAAGTTCATTTGCATCTTGAATTAGTAATCCGTCAATTAGCAATAAAGTTGGTGCTTCAATTTCTGTCTTTTTGTCAAAATCTCTAACTCCAATTTTGTATTGATTTTCGTTTTCTGTATAATATACTTCTTTTAAAACTTCTGTTATAGTTTCTTTAAATGTTGGAAATCTATTGTAATCGTCTAGAATATAGTCTTTTTCTATTGGGTTGTAAAATAATTTTGAATTTGATATTTTTACAATGCTATCTTTCTTATTGTTAAAATAGGCGTTTTCTATTTGAGTTGCAATTGCTCTTTCCTTAATAGATTGAATCATGCTTTTATCTAAAGATAGGCTAGTAGTTGTGGCTGAATTTATTTCTATATTTTTATTGGTGTTAATCGAAATTTCGTACTCTTTTCTATTAGGATTGATTACTTGAATGGTGAAATTTGGATTAGTATATTCTTTATCAATTGTAAAAAAGAATTTGCCTAATGAATTTGTTTTCACTATTTTAAATAAAAAATCTTCTCCAGGAATAGAAAGTCCGACTGATATTTCATTAACAGTATTTTGATTGTTTTTTGTTGTTACGGTTCCAGAAATTATTTCTCCTCTAAATTCGGGTAAAAAAGAGGTGTAAATAATTTCAGAATTTGTATTTAAATTTGAAAAAGTAATTGAATTATCTTGCTTTTGTGTAGTAAAGGCATCAATTTTATTTACAGAAACCGAGTAGTTTCCATCTGTTATTTGTGATAATGAGTTTAATTTATAGCTTACTAATTCTCTTTGAGAGTAATTTTTCTTTGAAGTAATAATTGTGCTTGTGGTTGTTTTATTGTTTTTAGATTGATTAACAATTGTAGTTGTTGTTTCTAAAGGTTTACTAATTATGTTTTTAGATTCTTCTTGAAATGGATTTACAATGGTTATATTTTTTGTAAAATACTTGTCTTTTCTTTTGTTAAGCGTCCAGTTTGTATAACCTATAAGTTTATAATTTCCTGAATTTAAAGAACTCGGAATAAAAATATCTCCATAACCTGTGCCATTTTTTAGAGCCATTTTTTGTTCGGCAACAACTTTATCGTCAGATGTTAAGAGTTTAATATGTGCAATTTTACTAATTTCACTTGGCTTAAAGTTTTCTGAATTTAAGCAATATAATTGATAATATAAAGTTTCGCCAGTTACAAATGCGTCATTATTAGAATGAACATAAATGGTTTCTGATGTAGAAATTTTTATATTTTTTTCAATAGTGGAGGTGTTGCTTTTTTGAGCATAAAGCAAGGTTGAATTAATTAATATAATTAATAACAATGAAAGTTGTTTTAGTCTATCCAAAATGTAGGTCTTATGTTAGATGAAAAAGTTGTACAATCGCCACAAGGTGACAATACATATTTGTAAATTATAGATGGTGATGGTGGAATAGGATGTTCTACAAAAGTAAATTGGTTGTTTATTACATAACCATTTAGTCTTTCGCCATCGCATCCAGCATTAGGATCAAAACAATAATCAAACTCCTGGATAGTGCAATCTACAAAATACGGAGGTTGTAATTCTCCTGGAAATAATTCTTCGTAATTAAAAAATATTCTTTTTGACGATACAGATGCCACTTCAAAAAAGCCAATAACCTTTTCATTTTGATTGGTATCAGATTTAATATTACCTAATAAAAAACCAGGTTGATTTGGCGATAATATGTCGCCACCAGAAGCAGATAATTCTTTTAATGTAGTGAAATAAGTGAAGGCTTCAAGATTTTGAATGTATTGTTTTACATTAATAGAATAGCGTTCTCCAATAGTGTAATCGCTATCTGCAATAAATCGTAAAGGAAAATTAATTACTCTATCTTCTATCAAATTGTTGGTCGAAGTTAAATAAAGATTTTTACTTTTTTCTGTTGAATAACATATTCTTGCTTCTGTAACTCTAGGGAAAAGTTCGATATATGGATGGCCAACCGCATTGTCAAGATCAGGATTTACAACTGCATATTCAGATTTCCATTCTGGCGCAGTTACTTTTGAAGTTTCTTCATATTCATAGCGATAATATTTAGAGGTATTTGTTGGGTCAAAACTATTAATAGCTATCTCCACACCTCTAATTCCGTCATTATTAGTTACTACAGAAGCTATAACACTTTCTATGTCGGTTTGAGTGGTTAGCTTTTGTTTAGTTGAACTGTATGATTTTCCATCGCTTGTTGTTACATGTAATTCATATTCTTTATTAGCAACAGCCTGAAATTCTGCGGTTGAAACATATTTATCAGTTTCATATTCAAAGTTGTATTGGTTTCCATCAGAATCTTGTACAAATACATCTGCATCGCTAATTAAAGCATCTTCATTGTCTTCTCCAGATCTATAAGTTTTAGAAATTTTTACTTCTTGTTTTTTTAATTCATTACTTACAGTTGCTTCAATTACAATTATTTCTTCAAAATTTGAATTTTGTAATTGATACGGATCAACACAACTAACAAGACTAAAGAAGAGTCCAATTAATATTAATAATTTATTATTTACTACCTTTTTCATAGATGCTAAAATTTAAAATTGTAAGTAATTGTTGGAACTGGCATAGCAAAAATTGAAGTTTTATAAGCTTTAATTTGTCCGTCAGTAGTTACAAAAAATACAGAATATGGGTTGTTTCTTCCTAATATATTGTAGATAGAAAAGTTCCAAAAACTATGTGCGAGTTTTTTCAATTTGTGATTACCTTCTACATTAATACCAATATCTAATCTAAAATAATCGGGTATTCTAAATTTATTTCTATCGCTATATAATGTGTATTCTGCGCCGCCATATTCGTAAGTTCCAATAGGATAAGTTATTGGTCGTCCAGTTTGGTATACAAAATTAGACGATAAACTATAGCGTTGTGTGAATTTATAGTTTAAAACAACGCTTATATCATGAGGCTTATCAAAGTTAGCAGGAAAATATTCTCCGTTATTTACTTTTTCCTCGTTAAATTGACTGTCAAGTTTAATAAACGTTCTTGAATAGGTATAACCAATCCAACCGTTTAATTTACCTGCAGATTTTTTTATTAAAAATTCAACTCCATACGCTTTTCCGTCGCCTTGCAATAACTCAGTTTCTATATTCTCGTTAAGTAAAATTTGAGCTGCTACTTTATAGTCTAAAAAGTTTTTAGATTTTTTATAATATCCTTCAATGCTAAATTCTAAATCGGGATTAGAAATGTTTTTAAATATTCCGAATGAAAATTGTTGTGCAGCTTGAGGTTTTACATTTAAATCAGATAATTTCCAGGTGTCTGTTGGAGACTGCGTTGTGTTGCTTGATAATAAATGAATGTATTGATAAGTTTTATCATAACTTGCCTTTATGGTTAAGTCATCCATTAAAAAGTAGCGTGCCGATATTCTTGGTTCTAATCCTCCGTATGATTTTATAACTTCATTTTTACCATAATTTTTTACTTCAATAACGGTTGCATCGTTTATTGGAACTCCAGCTTGATAAATTCTTTGTGATGATGCTCCAAGTGCAGAAAATCTAGAATATCTCAATCCAACATCAATAAGTAATTTGTCTGAAAACTTATAATTATCAGATGCGTAAACTGCCGATTCTATACCACGCTCTTTTTCTATATTGATAGGATTTAATATTGTTTCTCCGTTTTTTGGATCCAAATTTCCTGGATTAATTCCGTACAATTTGCTTGAAATTCCGTAACTAATTTTATGCTTTTCATTATATAAATAGCCCAATTTAAGTTGAAGTTGTGTGTCAGAAATTTTATATCCAAAATCAAACGATCTCGGATTATTAGCATCATATTCAATATTAAATTTGTATTCTGAATTTGTAAAAATCAATTCACCTTTACTTTTTTCATTAAAAGTATGATCCCATTTGGCGGTAAATAATCGGTTTGTATATTTAAATACTGAATCAGATGAAATGCTAAAGGCATCTTTGCTGTTGTAAAAAGTTGTTTCAACTTGATTTTTAGCATTAAATTTATGACTGTATTTAGCTATAATATCATAAAATGAAGCTTGACTATTTTTAAGTTGTTCGTCTTTTAGTGATTTTAAAATCCAATCTGAATAGGTTAGTCGTCCGCCAACAATTAAACTTGATTTTTCTTTTAAAATTGGAATTTCCAACGATAAATTACTTGTAACTGGTCCAATTCCAGCTTCGCCAGATAGTTTTTTGAGATTACCACTTTTTGTTGTAATGTCAAAAACAGATGAAAGTCTTCCTCCAAATTCTGCAGGAATACTTCCTTTGTAAACCATAGCTCGCTTTGTAGTAAATGGATTTACAGCAGAAAATAAACCAAAAAAATGTGATGGATTATAGATTAATCCGTTGTCTAAAAGAACTAAATTTTGATCTTCTTTTCCGCCTCTAACGCTATATCCAGACGCGCCTTCTCCAACATTTTTAATTCCTGGTAAAGCAGCTGCTACTCTAAAAATGTCTCGTTCGCCCAGAATTAGAGGTATTGTTTTTATTTTTTCTATCTCAATAACTGTAACACCTGTAACTGTCGATTTTATTTTTTCTGAAGCTTTAGAATTAATTATAACTTCATCCAATTCATTGATGTTTTCTTTAAGGTTTACATTGAGTTTTCCGTCATTATATAAAACTATTTTTTTTGTTGACTTTGTAAAAATTACTGATTCAAACTCCAAAACGCTTATTCCTGGTTCCAAATCAATGGTGTAAAATCCAGAATTGTCTGTAACTGTGTTTCTTTTGCTGTTTTTTACTTTTATGAAAAGATTTGAAATTCCTTCTCCAGTTTTTAAATTTTTTACAAAACCAGATAAAGTATATAGCTTTTTTGAATTCGATTTTGACTCTTTTCCAATAGAAAATTGGTCAATTTTTCTTTCACTAGATGTTGGCTTTATAGAGTCGTATTGTTTTAAATAGATTGGTTTTCGGGTGAAAATCTCTTCTTTTTTAACATTGGTTTCAGATGGAAGGTCAATTAAATTTTTTTCTAAATCACTTATTATACTAGTGTTTTTAGTTAAAATAACTTTCTCATCATATATAAAATAATTTAAATCGGTTTCGTCAAGAAGATCTGTTAAAATTGCATCAATAGACTTTTCTTGATAATTTTTAGTGATTTTTAATGTATCGTTAATCAGCCATTTCTCATCAAAATAGAATTTATAACCCGATTCTGTTTCTAATGTTTCTATACTATTTTTTAAAGTTGCATTATTGAGTTGCAGTGATGTCTTTTCTTTTGCTTGTTGTGCGAAAATACTAATGTTAAAAAGAAAAAGTAACAAGGTGAAAATAATTTTCCTCATGAATTAAATTTTATTGTAAACCGTTTATATAATTAAATAAATTTTTCATAAATGATGCTCTATCAGCTTCAAACGATTTATTGTTTTGTAGGAAAAAATTATTTATTTGTGTTTTTAACTCTGGAAATAGTTTTGTTATTGAATTTTTAGAATCTACTTTGTGAAAATTACTTTTGTAAAAGAGATAATATTCTTTTCTTAATTCATACTCATATATAACTTTGTTTTCTGCAAATATTTCTCTTTTGCTTTTTTTGTGCTTTACATAAAATTGAAATGAATTATTGGTTAAAACTTCTTCATAATAACCATTGACATTATCATTTTTTATTGCGTCATTATAATTTAAGTTTACAAATTTTTTCCCTTTAAAAATAAATGATTCGTTCCTTTTCTTAATCAGAATTAATGCATTTCTGTCCTTTTCGCTGTAAGGTTTAATTAATAAGGCGTCTTCAAATAAATCATAATTTATACAAATAGAATTGTAGTACTGATTGTCAAATAAAACTTCGCCAATTAGAAATTTTTCATCTTCAAAATAGCGATTAGTCTTTTTATTAGTTGGGTAAACATCGTTGAAAAGGCGTCCGTTATTAACGGCTAAATTGTGGTTTCCTATTTCTGAGTCATACCAATTTGATAATGAATTTTTTGTTTTTTCTTGACAAAATATTGTTTTAAAACATAAAAGAAGTAGGAGTGAAAATAAAGTTTTTTTTTGCATTTGGTATTTTTGGAAATGATTGATTTGGTGCTTTCAAAAATAGTATTAATTTACTTACAAATTTAAAATGTTTAAACTTTAACATTTAGGGATTTTTTAGGCAAAGAAAAACCCTAACTCAAAAATAAGTTAGGGTTTAATTATCTAGTAATTTTAATTACTATAATTTTTTAAATAAAAAGAAAACGTTTACTATTAAATTAGATAGCGATAAAAATGTTTTTAGAATTGAGGCAATAAGTGAAGGAGAGAAAAAGATGAATACGGCAATGCTTCATTTAATTGATAATGAAAGGGTTTTTGAAATGTCGACTAATTTAAAGAAAGGCGATAAAACTTCAATAACTATTATCAAAAATTAGATTAAAAATAAACCCCAATTCGATCACTTGAATTGGGGTTTTCGTCTTTTTATTCCGATTTTAAAATTTCTCCTTCAAATTCCATTTCCAAAAATGATTCTCTGTCAATCCAATATTCGGATGTAATTAATTCAAAATTGGAATTATCTGAAGTGTTTAATTCCCATATTATACTTTCAGCATCTGGAAATTCGGCTTCGGTTGTCATTGGTTCGTCAAATAATCTTCTGATAAGATTGCTGTCGTTCAAGCTGTTGTTAAACGCTTTTAAAATATCCGATTTTGATAAGGATTCCAATTCGTTATCTGAAATAGAAAATTTTATCAAACTCGCTTTTGCATTCGGAAAAGTTCCATTATAGGCTTTGTAAAGCAGTTGGTTTATCGAAAATAAATGTTTGTGCATATGAATTTCAGGATATTCCTCACACACTTTATCAATCAGCATATCATTTGAAATCTGATCAATCTGACCTTCATTTAAATCGTTACTTAATTTATATGTCAGCACTATTTTAGCTGCTTCTTTAGGTTCAAAATCACTAATAGCCATCTGCAACATTTCAAACAAATTTTCTGGATTCAACGATTTTCCATCTTCAAAACTAAATGCATCAAGCAATGCTACATAATCTTCGTTTGTCCAATAATTAGGAATTTCTTCAATGGAATAAATCGATTTAATTTGGATGTTCACTTTCATAAAAATTTATTTAATAATTATAAAGGTATTGATTATAAAAGCAAAACCCCAATTCATTCATTTGAATTGGGGTTTTTTTATGATTTGAAATAAATTATTCCGCTTTTGGAGTAATTTTATTTTCTTCTCTTGGAGGTCTTGGTAAAAGTGCTTTTCTAGAAACTTTTTCTTTTCTAGTTTTAGGATCAACTCCTAAATATTTCACCATAAACACGTCACCCATGTTTACAACATCGCCTACATTTTCTGTTCTTTCCCAAGCCAATTCAGATACGTGCAATAAAACTTCGTTTCCTGGAGCTGAAGTATATTCTACAACCGCACCAAAATCTAACATTTTAATTACTTTAACTTCATAAGCTTCTCCCATCGCTGGTTTGAAAATGATAGAGTCAATTTTAGCTAAAACTGCTGCAATTCCGTCTGGATCAGTACCAAGAATTTCAACAACTCCTTGTTCGTCAACTTCGTTAATAACAATTGTAGTTCCAGTTGCTTTTTGTAATTCTTGAATCACTTTTCCTCCAGGTCCGATTAACGCACCAATGAAAGCACCAGGAATAGTTCTCATGATAATTTTTGGAGCATGAACTTTCACATCTGCATTTGGTTTAGCCAATGTTTCAGTTAATTTCCCTAAGATATGTAAACGTCCGTCACGAGCTTGAGCTAACGCTTGCTCCATGATTTCATATTTCAATCCGTCAATTTTGATGTCCATTTGACACGCTGTAATTCCTTCTGAAGTTCCAGTTACTTTGAAATCCATATCACCTAAATGATCTTCATCACCTAAGATATCAGATAAAACAGCGAAACGTTCTCCATCAGTAATTAATCCCATTGCAATTCCAGAAACGGGACGAATCATTTGAACTCCAGCATCCATTAAAGCTAATGTTCCAGCACAAACTGTTGCCATAGAAGACGAGCCGTTAGATTCTAATACTTCAGAAACAATTCTGATGGTATACGGATTTTCAGCAGGAATCATGTTTTTTAAGGCACGTTGAGCCAAGTTTCCGTGACCAACTTCTCTTCTTGAAGTTCCTCTTAATGGACGAGCTTCTCCTGTTGAAAATGGTGGGAAATTATAGTGTAAATAGAATTTTTCTTCTCCTTGTTCAGATGGTGAATCAATTTGGTTTGCTTCTCTAGAAGTTCCTAAAGTTGCAGTAGCCAATGCTTGAGTTTCTCCACGTGTAAACAATGCCGAACCGTGAACTGATGGTAAATAATCTACTTCACACCAAATTGGTCTGATTTCAGTAGTTTTTCTTCCGTCAAGACGAGTACCTAAATCTAAAGTTACATTACGAACTGCTTCTTTATTGGTTTTGTAGAAATATTTAGAAACTAAATCTCCATTTTCTGCCAATTCTTCTTCAGTAAATAATGCTTTTACTTCTTCTTTTACAGCGTCAAATGCAGCCGAACGTTCGTGCTTAGCCGAACCTTTGCTCGCAATAGCATAGATTTTATCATAAGCCGCAGCTTTTACTTTAGCGTAAATAGCTTCGTCAGATTTTTCTGTTTCATATGTGCGAACTTCTTTTTTTCCAAATGCTTGCGCCAATCTTTCTTGAGCAGCAATCTGTACTTTAATATGTTCGTGAGCAAATTTAATTGCTTCTACCATTTCTTTTTCTGAAATTTCTTTCATTTCACCTTCTACCATTGCGATAGAATCTGTTGAAGCTCCAATCATCATGTCGATATCCGACAATTCTAATTGTGCACGAGACGGATTGATGATAAATTTACCATCAATTCTTCCAACTCTAGCTTCTGAAATTAATGTTTCAAATGGAATGTCAGACAATGCAAGTGCTGCCGAAGCTGCTAATCCTGCAAGTGCATCTGGCATAACTTCATCATCATGAGACATTAACTGAATCATAACTTGAACTTCTGCATGATAATCACTTGGGAAAAGCGGACGCAATACGCGGTCAACCAATCTCATTGTTAACACTTCGCTATCGCTTGGACGTGCTTCTCTTTTAAAGAAACCACCAGGAAAACGACCTGCTGCAGCAAATTTTTCTCTGTAATCTACCGTTAACGGTAAAAAGTCGATACCTGGACTTGCTTTTCTAGCGGAAACAACTGTACCTAATATTACAGTTTTTCCAATTCTTACTACTACAGAACCATCAGCTTGTTTTGCCAAACGTCCTGTCTCGATTGTGATGCTTCTGCCATCACCTAAATCGATGCTTTCTACAAATAATTGTGGAATCATAAATTAATTCTCTAAGTTAAACATGGGTTCTAGTTGTGTTGTTGTTTGTGTAGTTGTTGCCTAAAACCCAATGAAAAACTAAACTTTTTTCTATAAACGATGCAAAAAAAAAGAGGCGCGTGAGCACCTCTTTTTATGTATTACTTTCTAATACCTAATTCTTTAATTAACTCACGATATTTTACAACATCTTTCTTTTTTAAGTAGTCAAGAAGAGATCTTCTTTTACCTACTAAAAGAACTAATGAACGCTCAGTGTTATAATCGTGACGATTTTTTTTCAAGTGCTCTGTTAAGTGAGAGATTCTAAAAGTGAAAAGTGCTACTTGACCTTCTGTAGAACCTGTGTTTTCAGCTTTTCCTCCGTGTTTAGCGAAGATTTCAGCTTTTGTTTCTTTACTTAAATACATTCCAATATTATGTTAAATGATTATTATGTATGAAAAAGGATTTTCCTAATTCGTGTGCAAAGATAATTTTATTTTTCGAAAGAACAAGTGATATTTTGGAATTTGTGAAATTGCTTTTTACTATTCACTTGATAAGGTAAACGGAAGTAAATAAGAACATCGAACTTTTCTTCCTCTTTGAAGTGCAGGAATCCATTTGTCATAACTGAGTAAGACTCTGATTGCTTCCTCGTCAAGTCCATAACCTAGTCCTTTGATAATTTTTGGTTCAACTATTTTACCATCTTTGTCCACTATAAATTGAACAATAATTTTGCCGTTAATTTTTTGTCGTTTGGCGGCTATCGGATAGGAGAATTTTTTTGCAATAAAATCGTAAAAATGCTGCACACCTTTTTTAGGTTTCGGCCTTACTTCTAAAACGGTATATTCATTTTTAGTTCCGTCTTCCTCAGTACTTATTCCAGAAATTAATTTTCCGTCTGAGTAAATCTCTTCATATTGAAAAGCTTTTTTTAATGATTTACCATTCCATTTTCCATCACGGTAACCATTTTTATAATTTCCATTTTCATCGTAGTATTCATTTTTTGAATTGACAAAGCCATTTCCATTAATTACCGTTTTCTCACCGTTTTCATTCCAAAAATTTATCATTTTAAAATGTTTTTCTGTCGCGGATTTCTCGCTATTGAATTCGCCCTCCTCTTTTAGTTTTCCATCTTCATACCAAGTATAAGTTTTACCGTGTCTTGTTTTATTTTCGTATGAAACAGAACAGCTTTTATTACCATTTTCATAGTATTGTATTTCTTCACCAATTAAGTAACCACCATCTTTTTCTGATACTGTTTTCTCTTCTTTAAGTTTATTGCTTTTATAAAACAGTAAGTTTTTATATTCCGATTTCTCAAGGTAGTAATCCTTTATAACTTTAGTGTAGAACTTGTTTTCTTCATTAACTTCTTTATACAAGGAATCCAAATAAGTAATTTTGTCATTGGATTCTTGTGCAAATGCAACTTTAGAGATAATTAAAAATAGAAAGATGATTTTTTTCATGGTCAATAAATTATACCGCAACAACTCCTTTAATATGCGGATGCGGATCATAATCTTCTAAAGTAAAATCTTCAAAAGTGAAATCGAATATGTTTTTCACATTTGGATTTAATATCATTTTTGGAAGTGGTCTTGGTTCGCGTGATAATTGTAGTTCTACTTGCTCAAAATGATTGTTGTAAATATGGGCATCACCAAAGGTGTGAATGAATTCGCCAACTTGCAAATCACAAACTTGTGCAATCATCATTGTAAATAAAGCATAAGAAGCAATGTTAAATGGAACGCCAAGAAATATATCGGCACTTCGTTGGTACAATTGACACGATAATTTTCCATCTGCAACATAAAACTGGAAGAAAGCGTGACATGGAGGCAAAGCTACTTTTCCGTTTTCTATATTTTCTGCAAATGATTTTGATGTGTCTGGTAAAACCGATGGATTCCAAGCAGAAACTAACATTCGTCTGCTGTTTGGATTTGTTTTTAAAGTATCGATTAATTCAGTGATTTGATCTATTTCTTCACTATTCCAATTGCGCCATTGGTGACCATAAACCGGGCCTAAATCACCATTTTCATTCGCCCATTCGTCCCAAATTCTTACTCCGTTTTCTTTTAAGTAACCAATATTAGTATCGCCTTTTAAAAACCAAAGCAATTCGTAAACGATTGATTTTAGATGTAACTTTTTAGTTGTTACCATTGGAAAACCTTCTGCTAAATCAAAACGCATTTGGTAGCCAAAAACACTTTTGGTTCCGGTGCCAGTTCTGTCGCCTTTTTGAGTTCCGTTTTCTAAAACGTGTTTTACTAAGTCGTGGTATTGTTTCATGTCATTGCGAGGAACGAAGCAATCTTAAAATTGTATCGTTTTTTTAGTTATACTTTCTAAATAAATTCCCTTCGACTTTAGTTTATGCTGAGCGAAGTCGAAGTGCTCAGGGTGACAAATCTGTAATCTGCAAACTGCAATCTTTTTAAGATTCTCTTTTAGAAATTTCGTCTCTAATTCGTGCTGCTTTTTCATAGTCTTCTTCTTGAACTGCCATTTCTAGAAATTCATGAAGTTCTGATAAACTAAATTTATTGTATCCATCATTCGATTTTTGATCGTCAGATTCTAAGCCAAAAGTTTCTGGTGTAGATAAAACGCCGTCATCATCTGGATTTTGACCTTCTAATTCTGATGGATTGGCATTTAAATAAATTCCGGCTTTATCAAGAATGTTTTTATAAGTAAAAATTGGAGCAGAAAAACGCAATGCCAAAGCAATAGCATCTGAAGTTCTCGCATCAATTATTTCTTCAATTTTATCTCTTTCGCAAATAATACTTGAGTAGAAAACACCGTCAACTAATTTGTGAATAATAACTTGTTTTACGACGATGTCAAATCTATCGGCGAAACTTTTAAATAAATCGTGCGTTAATGGACGTGGCGGTTTTATTTCTTTTTCTAGAGCGATTGCAATAGATTGTGCTTCGAAAGCTCCAATTACTATGGGAAGTTTTCGTTCACCATCAACTTCGTTCAAAATCAATGCATAAGCACCATTTTGTGTTTGACTATAAGAGATTCCTTTTATTGTTAGTTTTACTAAACTCATATTATATTGTTTTGCCGCAAAGGCGCAAAGTCACTAAGTTTCTTGTTTTTATGAAAGTGTATTGAAAACAGATTTCTATTCAATACAGATTACAATTTAGCCCTGATAGCAGTGGAAATCCTTGCTTTTTTATTTAAAAAAGCAAGATTGCAACGGATAGCAGGAATTGCGACTGCAAAGTAACAAAAAAGTTTCGCTTCTAAAAATTCATTTATAAAAAAAGCTACCTAAAATTACTTTAGATAGCTTTTTCAAATTTGAGTTAGTTCTATTTCTAGTGATTGCTAGCTTTAAATTCTTTTAATTTCGCAGTCAAACGAGGTACGATATCGAAAGCGTCGCCTACAATTCCGTAATCAGCCACTTTAAAAAATGGTGCTTCTGGATCGGCATTGATAACTACTTTTACTTTAGAAGAGTTGATTCCTGCAATGTGTTGGATTGCTCCAGAAATTCCTACAGCGATGTATAAATTGGTTGCCACTGGTTTCCCTGTTTGTCCAACGTGTTCGCTGTGAGGACGCCATCCAAGATCTGAAACTGGTTTAGAACATGCTGTTGCAGCTCCAAGAACTGATGCTAATTCCTCTAGCATACCCCAATTTTCTGGACCTTTTAATCCGCGACCACCAGAAACTACAACGTCTGCATCGGCAATGGTTACTTTACCTGTTGTTTTTTCTACAGATTCTACTTTTACGTTAAAATCGGCATCATTTAATGTTGGAGCGAAATCTTCTTCAGATAATGACGAAGAAGTTTCTACTAATCCGAAAGAGTTTTTACCAATTGCAACAATTTTCACGTCAGTTGAAATTTCTGTGATATTGAAAGCTTTGTTAGAAAAAGCTGTTCTTTTTACTTGAAATGGTGCAGTTGAAAGTGGTAAGCCAACAACATTTGATGCAAATCCAGCTTCTAATCCTACAGCAACAATTGGCGCAAGATATAAACTGTCTGTTGTAGAAGAAAGTACAATTACTTTTGCACCTTCTTTTTGTGCTGCTTGTTTTACAACATCGGCGTAAGCTTTGGCATTGAAATTGGCTAATTTATCATTAGTTACTTTCAAAACTTTGTCTACACCATATTTTGATAATTCAGAAACATCTGATGTGTTTACAGTTACTGCTGTTACAGTTGTGCCAAGAGATTCGGCTACTTTTTTTGCATACGATGCTAATTCAAAAGCTACTTTTTTGAATTTTCCATCGGCTGATTCTGCGTATATTAATAATGACATAATTTTTTATTTTAAATTTTGAATTATAAATTTTGAATTAATTTAAAATTCAGAATTTATAATTTATAATAATTTTTAGATAACTTTCGCTTCATTGTGTAATGCGCTAACTAATCCGTCTAAATCGTCTGCAGAGAATAATTTTACTGCCGATTTTGGGGCTGGTTTTTCAAATTTTACCGCTTTAGTTTCTACAGAAGCCGTAACTGGTTCAAGAACTGTTAATGCTTTAGTTCTAGCAGTCATAATTCCTCTCATATTTGGAATACGTAAATCTTTTTCTTCAACTAAACCTTTTTGTCCACCAATTACTAATGGAAGTGAAGCTGCAATGATTTCTTTTCCACCATCAATCTCTCTTGATGCTTTTGCAGAAGTTCCGTCAACTTTAAGTTCTGTGCAAGAATTTACAAAGTTGTAGTTCAATAATCCAGCAAGCATTCCTGGAACCATTCCACCATTGTAATCTAATGATTCTTTTCCGCAGATTACTAAATCGTAATTTCCAGATTTTACAACTTCTGCTAATTGTTTAGCAACATAAAAACCATCAGTTGCAGCAGCGTTTACACGAATTGCCTCGTTTGCTCCAATTGCTAATGCTTTTCTTAGGGTTGGTTCAGTATCGGCACCGCCAACATTTACAACAGTAACGGTTGCTCCTTGTTGTTCTTGAAACCAAATCGCTCTTGTTAATCCGAATTCATCATTTGGATTGATAACATATTGAACGCCATTGGTGTCAAATTCTGAATCGCCATTGACGAAGTTGATTTTTGAAGTAGTATCAGGTACATGACTGATGCAAACTAATATTTTCATTTTATATAAATTAAAAGATTTTTCAGATTGTAAAAGTATAAAATATATTTCTAATATTTATATGCGTGCATACTATTTTTTTAAAAAAACATCAGTATTATATCGATTTCGTAGCTATATGTAATTTCATTGCAACAGATTTAACTTTTGTTGAATTGAAAAAACAAACTATTAACATTGATTATTTACACTTTAATATGTTTTTTTGTCGTTTTAAATTTTTATTTTTGCATTTCAAAAATCCGAAGTAATACATATTATATATGAGAACGATACAATTTAGAGAAGCTATTGCCGAAGCTATGAGTGAAGAAATGCGTCGCGATGAAGCAGTATATTTAATGGGTGAGGAAGTTGCCGAATACAATGGTGCTTACAAAGCATCGAAAGGTATGCTTGACGAATTTGGTCCAAAAAGAGTTATTGATACTCCAATTGCTGAATTAGGTTTTGCTGGAATCGCAGTTGGATCTGCTATGAATGGTTGTCGTCCTATTGTAGAATACATGACGTTTAACTTTTCATTAGTTGGAATTGACCAAATTATAAATAATGCTGCTAAGATGCGTCAAATGTCTGCTGGACAATTCCCTATGCCGATGGTTTTTCGTGGACCAACAGCTTCAGCAGGACAATTAGGAGCAACTCACTCACAAGCTTTTGAAAACTGGTTTGCAAATACGCCAGGTTTAAAAGTAGTAGTTCCATCAACAGTTTATGATGCTAAAGGTTTGTTGAAAGCTGCTATTCGTGATAATGACCCAGTTATTTTCATGGAAAGTGAGCAAATGTATGGCGACAAAGGTGAAGTTCCAGATGGAGAATATATCATTCCGCTTGGTGTTGCCGATGTAAAAAGAGAAGGTACCGATGTGACTATAGTTTCTTTCGGAAAAATTATCAAAGAGGCATTTGCTGCAGCAGATGAATTGGCTAAAGAAGGAATTTCTTGTGAAATTATAGACTTAAGAACCGTTCGTCCAATGGATTATGATGCAATTATCAATTCTGTTAAAAAAACAAATCGTTTGGTAGTTCTTGAAGAAGCTTGGCCATTTGCAAGTGTTGCTTCAGAAATTGCATATATGGTTCAAGATAAGGCTTTTGACTATCTTGATGCGCCAGTTCAAAGAATCACAACTGCCGATACGCCAGCACCTTACTCACCAACTTTATTGAAAGAATGGTTGCCAAATGCAAACGATGTTGTTAAAGCTGTGAAAAAAGTAATGTACAAATAATATAAACTATTATATTTGAGGCTTCATCAGAGAAATTTTGATGAAGCTTTTTTTTTCTAAAATTTCAATGTTGTAAGCACATGTTTAAAAAATTGTTTTTTCCGATTTTAGTATTCGCCCTATTCTCAAGTGCTGTTTTTTCGCAAACAAAGATCAGCGGAATTGTTGTTGATAAAAAAAACCAACCCATTTCTTTTGCAAGTATCGCTTTTAAAAACTCTAGTGAAGGTGTTGTGAGTAATGAAGACGGACGGTTTTATCTAGAATCAAATAAAACCTATGAAGCCTTCTTCGTAGCATTCGATGGTTATAGTTCTAGAGAAGTTGAAATCACAAAATCGGTGATGTACGACTTGAAAATTGTTCTTAATGCTGAAGAAGTTTTGCAGGAGGTTAAAATCTTTAGAGGAAAAACATCCAAAAAAAATAATCCTGCTTTAGACATTTTGAGAAAAATTTGGGAACGTAGAAGAAAAAACGGACTCAAAATGTTCAATCAATACCAATATGAAAAGTACGAAAAAGTAGAATTCGATTTAAATACAATCGATAGTGCTTTTATGAAAAGCAAGATATTTAAAGGAATGGAATTTGTTTTCGATCAAGTCGACACTTCCAAAGTTACCGGTAAAACCTATTTGCCAATGTTTATAAACGAAGCTATTTCTGACGTTTATGGAGATAATAAAAAAGGTAAAGTTAAAGAAATTTTAAAAGCCAATAAAAACTCTGGACTAACAAATGGTGATGGTGTAAATACCTTTATAAAAGACTTATATAACGACTATGACATCTATGACAATTATCTAAATTTCTTCGATAAAAGTTTTACAAGTCCACTTTCTCGAACAGGAATTGATGTTTATAATTACGTGCTTTCAGACAGTACTTTTATAGATAATAAATGGTGTTACAATATTATTTTCTATCCTAGAAGAAAGAATGAACTAACTTTTAAAGGTGATTTTTGGGTAAACGATACCACATTTGCCATTAAAAATATTAATATGGCAGTTACAAAAAGTGCTAATATTAACTGGGTTAAAGAAATTTATATCGAACAAGAATTTGAAGTATTAAATGATTCTGTATTTTTATTAACGCGCGATCATATGATGTCTGATTTTGCACTCAATAAAAAAGAATCTTCTAAAGGTGTTTATGGTAAACGCACAACATTAATTAGAAACCACAAATTCAACGAAGAAAAACCTGATAAATTCTACAAACAAGAAGTAAACTTTATTGATAATGCGGTCTATGCAAGGTCTGATGATTATTGGAATGAAAACCGATTTGAAAAACTCAATAAAGACGAACAAGGAATTTACAAAATGCTCGACACGTTAAAAACGGTTAAGAAATTCAAGCAGATGTATAATCTAGTTTCCATCTTGGGAAGCGGTTACATAGAAATAGGAAATTTTGATTACGGTCCAATTTTCTCTACAGTAGGTTTTAATGAAGTAGAAGGAATCCGACTTCGAGTTGGAGGACGAACTTACTTTGGTCCAAATGATATTTGGAGATTGCAAGGTTACACGGCTTATGGTTTTGACGATAATAAATTTAAATATGGTTTATCAGGAAAATGGATGGTCGATAAGAAAAACCGAGTAATAATCTCCGGAGGAAATCGACGCGATATTGAACAAATTGGCGCCAGTTTAACTACTACAAATGACGTTCTAGGTCGAAGTTTTGCCTCATCAAGTTTATTTAGTTCTGGAAGTAACGGAAAATTAACCAACATCAATTTAACCACAGCGGCTATCGAATTTGAACCAGTAAAAAACTTAACTTTTCAAACCGGTTTTTCATACAGAACTTTAGAATCTGCGTCCAATACTTTTAGCTTAGATTATTATACAGATAACACGTTTACCACAACTAAAAGTGAAGTAAAGCAATCAGAAGTAAACCTTCAAATAGAATACACACCAGGTAGAAAAACTATTGGTTACGGAGTAGAAAGACGCGAAGTCGATAGTCCGTACAGTCGCTTTTTTATCAATTACAGCCAAGGATTTAAAGGATTAATTGATAGCGATTTCGATTACCAAAAAGTACAATTGTATTATCGACAACCCATCACAATTGGACCACTTGGAAGAACCAATTTAACAATGGAATTAGGTAAAACTTTCGGTAAAATTCCACTCGGATTAATGAGTGTTGTGCCAGGAAACCAAACTTATTTCATCATAGGAAACACCTTCAGTAACCTGAATTTCTACGAATTTGTAACCGACGAATATGCCACTTTTCAATGGGAACATAATTTTCAAGGACGATTATTATCAAGAATTCCGTTCATGAGAAAATTAAATTGGAGAGAAATTGTAGGACTTCGAGGCGTTTACGGAACCATTTCTGATGAAAACAGACAATTAAACGCATCAGGATTAACGTATCTCGCACCCGAAAAACCCTACTGGGAATACAGCGCAGGTATCGGAAATATTTTCAAAGTTTTCCGTTTAGATTTCGGTTGGAGAGCCAATTATAGAGACGTTCCAGATGCAAGTAATTTCACTGTTAAAGGCTCGTTTGGATTTTATTTCTAGAAGCCAATCCTGCTATCCATTACAAGTCCTCGCTAAAAAAAGTGTTTTTCTACACTATAAAAAGAGCTTCCGTTGGTCGCTTTTTTACAGCAAGAAAAACTACTTTTTTTAGCTCCGGGCTTTTCATTTCTATCAGGGCTAATCCATGAAGCAAGCAATAACCCATTTAGTTTCCAAAGACGAAATACTAAAATTCATTCTCGATAATTTTGGAAATCCCATCATTCAAAAACGAAAAGAAGGATTTGCTTCCATGTGCCATATTATACTCGAACAACAAGTTTCAATTGCATCGGCAAAAGCTTGTTATGTAAAAATTGAAAATCTTCTAGGCAAAATATCGCCAAGTACAATTTTAAATGCAACTGATGAACAATTAAGATCATGCGGAGTTTCTCGACAAAAAATAATTTATTTAAAAGATTTAGCACAAAAAGTAGTAGCTAAAGAAATAGACTTTAAAAGTTTCGCAACAAAATCCGAAGAGCAAATTCGTGCCGAACTAATCACCATAAAAGGAGTAGGTAATTGGTCAATAGAAGTATACTTAATGTTTTGTCTTCAATCACAAGATATCATTCCTTTGGGCGATATCGCAATTAAAAACACATTAAAAGAATTATATAAATGCCAAACTCATGAAGAAATGCAAATGCTATCTGATAGTTGGAAACCATTTAGAACATTTGCATCTTTCACTATTTGGCATTATTATTTAAAGAAAAGAGGTAAAATCTAAATTACTTTCTTAAAAGTTTAGCATCTAAACTATATTTTCCTGCGCCAGTAAAAAACAATCCTAAGTAAATTATAAAGTAAGTAAAAGCAGTATTAAATTCATATCCATTATCTCCTTTGTTTAGTATAGAACCAGGGAAAATTACTAGAAAGATATACGCCATACAAAACAATAGAAAAAACGAGCTCACTCGAGTAAACAATCCTACTATTAAAAGTAAGCTACACAAAAATTCAGCAAAAACAGTCAAAGCCAAAGGTACTGCTCCTTTCATTCCAAGAAAACTCACTTCTTTTGCCCAAAAATCTGAATTGGCCATTTCATTAAAATGAATTAATTTTTCATAGCCAATAAAAGCCATTAAAGCGCCAATTATTACTCTAATTAATAGTAACCCAAGATCCATGTTGATCGCTTGTCCCGAAAATAATTTTAGTTTATTCATACAGTTTTTAGTTTTTTTAAAGTCCAAAATCCAGACTTAATTGGTTAGTAATTATACAAATATAGTTTTTTTTGGTAATTGTAAAATCAAGATTGTTATCGAAAATAAAAAACTGCCAAAAACCGCTATAATTTTCGTGATTTTTTATTGTAAAACTTTAATGTTTACGTACTTTTGCACTCGAAAAAATAAAGAATAAAATGACTGCAGATAAATTAAAAACGTTCGATGTTTTAATCGAAATTCCAAGAGGAAGTAGAAATAAATATGAATACGATTTTGCTATAAAAAGAATGCGTTTTGATAGAATGTTATTTTCATCAATGATGTATCCAGCAGATTACGGATTTATTCCTCAAACATTAGCATTAGATGGCGATCCATTAGATGTTTTAGTTTTAATTAACGAGCCAACTTTTCCTGGTTGTGTAATTGAAGTGAAACCAATTGGAGTGTTCCATATGGCAGATGACAAAGGTCCAGATGAAAAAATAATTTGCGTTCCAGTTTCTGACCCAATTTGGAATTCATTAGAAAATTTATCAGACATCAATCAACACTTATTAAAAGAAATTGAGCACTTCTTTCAAGTATATAAAGACCTAGAAAACAAGAAGGTAGATGTGGAAGGTTGGGGTGATGTTAAAGAAGCATACCGAATCATTAAGGAATGTATAGATCGTTTTGAAGCAATTCCTGATAGACCAAAAGGATTATTCAGCATAAAAAGTTAATAACATTATTAATAAAAGACAATCTTGATAAATTAAGATTGTCTTTTTTTTTATATGTTTGTTTTATTAACAAATATTAACAACCTATCTAATCAGTTTATTATGAATGAATTTATGATTTATGTGCCAATAATTATGGCAATAATCGGTCTGCTTTTTATGGCAGCCAAAAGAGCTTGGGTTTTAAAACAAGATGCCGGCGATGGTAAAATGAAAGAGATTTCAGATTACATCTACGAAGGTGCATTAGCTTTCCTAAAAGCCGAATACAGATTATTAGCAATATTTGTAGTTTTAGCAAGTATTGTATTAGCTGGAATTTCATTTGTAGTTCCAACTACTCATATATTAATAGTAGTAGCTTTCGTTTTCGGAGCATTTTTCTCGGCTTTAGCTGGAAATATGGGTATGAAAATCGCTACAAAAACGAATGTTAGAACAACACAGGCTGCGCGAACAAGCTTGCCTCAAGCATTAAAAGTTTCATTTGGTGGTGGAACAGTTATGGGATTAGGAGTTGCAGGTCTTGCAGTTCTTGGTTTAACTGGTTTCTTTATTATCTTATTTCAATTTTTCATGAAAGGTGTTTGGACTTCAACCGAAGACATGACTATCGTTCTTGAAACTTTAGCTGGTTTCTCTCTTGGAGCAGAATCAATCGCTCTTTTCGCAAGAGTTGGTGGTGGAATTTACACAAAAGCGGCTGATGTTGGTGCCGATTTAGTTGGTAAAGTTGAAGCAGGAATTCCAGAGGATGATCCAAGAAATCCTGCAACAATTGCAGATAACGTTGGTGATAACGTAGGTGACGTTGCTGGAATGGGCGCCGATTTATTTGGTTCTTATGTAGCAACAGTTTTGGCTGCAATGGTTCTTGGTAACTACGTTATTAAAGATATGGGCGGAAATATTCAAGACGCTTTTGGCGGAATTGGACCAATTTTATTGCCAATGTCAATTGCAGGTTTCGGAATTCTATTCTCTATCATCGGAACAATGTTAGTTAAAATTTCAAGTGATGATGCTAAAGAAAAACAAGTTCAAGGTGCATTAAATGTTGGAAACTGGGTTTCTATTGTTTTAACTGCAATCTCTTGTTATGCTTTAGTAAAATATATGCTTCCAGAAGTTATGCAAATGGAATTCTACGGTGAAGGATTAAAAGAAATTTCTTCAATGAGAGTTTTCTATGCAACAATTGTTGGTTTAGTGGTTGGTGGAGTTATCTCTTCAGTAACCGAATATTATACAGGTTTAGGTACAAAACCAGTATTAGCAATCGTTCAAAAATCGTCAACCGGTGCTGGAACAAACGTAATCGCTGGTTTAGCTACGGGTATGATTTCTACTTTCCCAACAGTATTATTATTTGCTGGTGCAATTTGGGCTTCTTATGCTTTTGCAGGTTTCTACGGAGTTGCTCTTGCTGCTTCAGCAATGATGGCTACAACAGCAATGCAATTAGCAATTGATGCTTTCGGACCAATTTCTGATAACGCTGGTGGAATTGCCGAAATGAGTGAATTACCAAAAGAAGTTCGTACTCGTACAGACATCTTGGATTCAGTTGGTAACACAACTGCTGCAACAGGAAAAGGTTTCGCAATCGCTTCTGCAGCATTAACATCCTTAGCATTATTTGCTGCTTATGTAACATTTACAGGAATTGATGGTATCAATATTTTCAAAGCTCCAGTATTAGCAATGTTATTCGTTGGTGGAATGATTCCTGTAGTTTTCTCTGCATTAGCAATGAACTCTGTAGGTAAAGCTGCAATGGATATGGTATATGAAGTACGTCGTCAGTTCAAAGAAATTCCAGGAATTATGGAAGGAACTGGAAAACCTGAATATGGTAAATGTGTAGAAATTTCTACTAAAGCTGCTTTACGCGAAATGATGTTGCCTGGAGTTTTAACAATCGGTTTCCCAATTGCAATTGTACTTTTAGGTAAATTAGTGTACGGAGATAATAACCAATTAATAGCCGAAATGTTAGGTGGATATATGGCTGGAGTTACCGTTTCTGGTGTACTTTGGGCTGTGTTCCAAAACAATGCTGGTGGTGCGTGGGATAATGCTAAAAAATCTTTCGAAGCTGGAGTTATGATTAACGGTGAAATGACATACAAAGGTTCTGATGCGCATAAAGCAGCAGTAACTGGTGATACTGTTGGTGATCCATTTAAAGATACTTCTGGTCCATCGATGAATATCTTAATCAAATTAACATGTTTAATTGGTTTAGTAATTGCGCCAATTTTAGGAAATGGTCATTCAGATGAAGCTAAAAAAGCATCTTGTTGTACTGAAATGTCAGCTCAATGTTTTTCGATGTCTAAAGAAGAATGTATCGCTAAAGGTTGTACTAGCACAACTTGCGAACACATGAATGATGCAACAACTGAAGTTAAAAAAGAAATTACTAAAGAAGTTGCTATCGAAAAAGTAAATGTTGATGGTAAAGTTAAAGCTACAATCACAACTACTTCAAATGATGGTGCACCAACTACTGAAACATTTGAAGGAACTGAAGCAGAAGTTTCAGCAAAAATAGAAGAGTTCAAAAAGAAATAAGTTTTTCTTTTTTACTAAATATAAAATGCCTTACGAAAGTGAGGCATTTTTTTATGGTTTTTTATGTAAATTTAGCCATTGATAATTACGAATATTTATGTCTAAAAAACTCACATTTTTATTATTTCTAATAGTTTCTGTTTCGTTTTCTCAGAATCAATTGCCGTTGATTCCTCAACCTCAATCTTTAAAATTGGAAAGCGGAAATTTTATTTTAAATGAAAAGACAGTAATTTATTCCAATCGAAAAGATTCTTTTGAAGCAAATTATTTGAAAGTAGTCATAAAACAACAGACAGGTTTTGATTTAAAAATTGTATCGAATTCTAAAGAAAGTAATGAAATTTCATTACAACTTTTTGATGATCAAAAACAGTTTTTAGCAGATGAAGCTTATCAATTAAATATCAAAAAAAATGTAATTTTTATTGTCGCAGATAAAAATAAAGGTCTTTTCTACGGAATTCAAACTCTTTCTCAACTGCTTCCATTAGAAAAATCATCCGAAATTAAACTTACTTGTTTAACTATAACAGACGAACCCAAATACGCGTGGCGCGGTATGCACCTCGATTGTGCCAGACATTTTTTCCCGAAAGAGTTCGTTAAAAAATACATCGATTATCTCGCCATGTACAAAATGAATACCTTTCATTGGCATCTTACAGACGATCAAGGTTGGCGTATCGAAATTAAAAAATACCCAAAACTTACCGAAGTTGGTGCATGGCGAAATGGTTCCATGATTGGACATTATTCCGACCAAAAATTTGATGATAAACGATACGGCGGATTTTACACTCAAGATGATATTAAAGAAATTGTCGCTTACGCAAATCAACGGCACATCACCATAATTCCAGAAATAGAAATGCCTGGTCACGCAGTTGCGGCATTGGCATCGTATCCTGAATTTTCATGCACAGGAGGACCATTTGAAGTTGGGAAAATTTGGGGTGTTTTAGATGATGTTTTTTGTCCAAAAGACGAAACTTTTACGTTTTTAGAAAATGTTTTATCCGAAGTAATAGTTTTGTTTCCATCTAATTATATTCATATTGGTGGTGATGAATCTCCAAAAGTGCGTTGGAAAGTCTGTCCAAATTGCCAAAAACGAATCAAAGACGAAAACTTAAAAGACGAACACGAATTGCAAAGTTATTTTATTCAAAGAATCGAGAAATTTGTAAATTCTAAAGGTCGAAAAATAATTGGTTGGGATGAAATTCTCGAAGGCGGATTGGCTCCAAACGCAGCAGTCATGAGTTGGCGTGGAACCGAAGGCGGAATTGCAGCTGCCAAACAAAAACATTTTGTTGTAATGTCTCCAGGTTCACATTGTTATTTTGATCATTATCAAGGTGAGCCAAAAAACGAACCAATTGCTTTTGGCGGATATACAACGGTTGAAAAAGTCTATTCGTTTAATCCAACTCCAAAAGAATTATCAGCAGATGAAGCCAAATATATTCTCGGCGCACAAGCCAATCTTTGGACCGAATACATAGAAACTCCAAGTCATGCTGAGTATATGATTTTTCCGAGAATGTTGGCGTTGTCTGAAGTTGTTTGGGGAACTTCAAATCCAGAAAAGTTTGCCGATTTTCAAAATAGGATGATTCAACATTTTGATGTTTTCGATAAAAAAGGAATCAATTATAGTAAATCGATTTTTGAAATTACTACAAAAGTAAATCCTTCTACTTCTGGAAACGGAGTAGGATTCGAATTAAAATCGGCCAATAACTCTAACGGAATTCGATACACTACCGATGGTTCGACTCCAAATTCAAGTTCAATTCAATATTTCAATCCAATTGAAATCACAAAGGGTCAAACTATAAAAGCAGCATTATTTGAAAATGAAAAACAGAAAAGTGCGGCAATTGAACAGCGATTTTATTGGAGTAAAGCAGTTGGAAAAAAGATAACTTTAGTAAATCAACCACATGAAAATTATAGTATCGGTGGCGCATTAACTTTGGTTGATGGAATTATTGGAAATCGAAGTAAATTCGGTCGTGATTGGCTAGGTTTTTCAGGTAAAGATTTGAATGCTGTAATTGATTTAGGTGAAGCACAAACTATATATAAAGTCAAGCTTTGCGTTTTAGAAAGTCAAGGAAGTTGGATTTATTTTCCAAAGAAAATTGAAGTTTTAATTTCTTATGATGGGCAAGATTTTGAAAGTGTTGCCCAAATCAATTCATCAGAAATTAAAGATGTAAAAGGTGAAGTTGTGTTGAAAGTTAAATCAAAGAAAGCTCAGTTTATAAAAGTAATAGCAACTAATTTAGGTAAGATATCAGATGGAAATCCAGGCGCAGGCTCAGATGCTTGGTTGTTTGTTGACGAAATTGGTGTAGAATAAAAAAATAAAAGTATGGCAAATCGTAGAGATTTTATAAAAACCGCTGCAATTGGTTCGGTGGCAATGGCTTTAAATTCGTTCAAATCTAACGAAGATGAAATTCCATTTTTTGATGGAAAAGTAAATAAACCAATCGTTATTTCTACCTGGAATTTTGGAGTCAAAGCCAATGGCGCAGCTTGGGAAATTCTAAAAAATAACGGTCGCGCACTCGATGCTGTAGAAGCTGGAGTTAAAATTCCAGAAGGCGATCCAACAGAAAGAAGCGTTGGTTATGGCGGCCGACCAGACAGAGATGGACGAGTTACTCTCGACGCTTGTATTATGGACGAAAATGCTAATATTGGTTCAGTCGCATGTTTAGAACATATTAAGCATCCTATTTCTGTGGCGCGAGCTGTGATGGAAAAAACACCACATGTAATGTTAGTAGGTGATGGCGCATTACAATTTGCACTTTCTCAAGGATTTCAAAAAGAAAATTTACTAGTTGAAGATTCAGAAAAAGAATGGAAAGAATGGCTCAAAACCAGTCATTACAAACCCATTGCAAACATTGAAAATCACGATACAATTGGAATGATTGCACTTGATAGTTCAGGAAACTTGTCTGGCGCGTGTACCACAAGTGGCATGGCTTTTAAAATGCACGGACGCGTTGGTGATTCGCCAATTATTGGAGCTGGATTGTATGTTGATAACGAAATTGGAGCAGCAACTGCAACTGGTCACGGCGAAGAAGTGATAAGAATTTCGGGTTGTCATTTGGTTGTAGAATTGATGCGTCAAGGAAAATCACCTCAAAAAGCGTGCGAAGAAGCGGTTTCCAGAATTGTAAAACTGACGAAAAATAGAGGTAAAAACCTTAAAGATATTCAAGTTGGTTTTATCGCTTTAAATAAAAAAGGTGAGTATGGTTCGTATTGCATTCAAGGTGGATTTAATTATGCTGTGAACCAAACTTCTGGAAATAAATTGGTCGATGCTGATTACTTTTTAAAATAATGAACCAACTAGAGATTGCTTGCTTTAATGTTGAATCTGCTGTAATCGCCCAAGAAAATGGAGCCGATAGAGTAGAACTTTGCGCTTCAATTGAAGTTGGCGGCACTACACCAGATTTTGAAATTACCAAAAAAATAAAAGAATTAATTAACATCGATTTGAATGTGATGATTCGACCACGAGGTGGAAATTTCGTTTATTCTGATGCTGAATTTAATCAAATGAAACTAGAAGTAATCGAATTCAAAAAGCTAAATGTAAACGGATTTGTTTTCGGGATTTTGAATGAAGATAATTCGATAAATATCATTCAAAATACAGAATTAGTGAATCTGGCCAAACCATTTACGTGTACTTTTCATCGTGCTTTTGATGAAGTTTCACATGTTTTTCAATCGCTAGAAGAAATTATTGAATGTGGATTTCAAACCATTTTAACTTCAGGACAAATGCCAAATGTTGTTGAAGGTGCAAATAGATTAGCAGAATTAGTTTCTAAAGCAAATAAACGAATAACGATAATGCCTGGCGGAGGTTTACGTGCTTCAAATCTTAATTCTATTCAAGAAAAGACAAGAGCAGCTTTCTATCATTCTTCTGCTATTACAAACGGATCTGAAACTGCAAATCCCGATGAAATTACAGCATTAAAATCAATTTTGAAATGAAAAATATTTTGATGAAATCGTTATTTTTATTTCTTATTCCATTGCTTTTATGGTCTCAAAATAGCGAACGTAATTTAAGTTTAGAAAACTGGAAATTCCAAAAAAAAGGCGATTCTAATTTGCTTCAAGCGACAGTTCCTGGAACAGTTCACACCGATTTATTAGCCAATAAAATAATTCCAGATCCATTTTTGGGAACAAATGAAAAGCAATTACAATGGATTGAAAACGAAGATTGGGAATATGAAACTACATTTTCTTTATCAGAATCGGAATTAAAAAATCAAAATATCGATTTGATATTTGAAGGTTTAGATACTTATGCAACAGTTTTTTTAAACGGAAAATTACTTTTAGAAACCGATAATATGTTTCGAACTTGGAACACATCTGTAAAAAACAAATTGCAAAAAGGAGAAAATCATCTTAAAATAGTATTCAAATCGGCAGTGAATTTTGGAAAAGAAGAAGCTAAAAAATTGCCGTATGTTTTACCGGGCGACGAGAAAGTTTTTACAAGAAAAGCGCAATATCAATACGGTTGGGATTGGGGTCCGAGATTTGTTACTGCTGGAATTTACAGACCAATTAAACTTCATTTTTGGAATAATTTAAAAATTGAAACTATTCGCTACGAGCAAAATAGTTTAACCGATGAATTGGCAAAACTCAATTTTATAATCACGCTGAATTGTCAAAAAGATGGAGATTATAATTTGAAAATCAATGATGAAACTTCGCGTTTTAATTTGAAGAAAGGTATAAATAAAATTCAATTTCCTTTTGAAATTTTAAATCCAAAACGTTGGTGGACGAATGGTTTAGGTGAAGCTAATTTGTATTCTTTTCAAATTAATGTTTTGGAAAATGATAAAATTGTTGATAGTAAAAAGTTAAATATCGGCTTACGAACTATTGAATTAATTCAGGAAAAAGATAAAATCGGAACTAGTTTTTACATAAAATTAAACGGAATTCCAGTCTTTATGAAAGGTGCGAATTACATTCCGCCAGATAGTTTTTTACCAAGAGTTTCTGATTCTGTTTATAAAAATATTGTGAAAAATGCCGTCGATGTAAATATGAATATGCTACGAGTTTGGGGCGGAGGCGTTTATGCAGAGGATATATTTTATGATGAATGTGATAAAAACGGAATACTAGTTTGGCAAGATTTTATGTTTGCTTGCGCGATGTTTCCGGGTGATGAAAAGTTTATTGAAAATGTAAAAAATGAAGTTATTGATAATGTAAACCGTTTGCAAAATCACGCCAGTATTGCACTTTGGTGTGGTAATAACGAAAGTGACGAAGGTTGGAAAAATTGGGGTTGGCAAAAGCAATACAAGTATTCGGTACAAGATTCTACTAAGATTTGGAACGATTACGGCAGATTATTTCATGACGTAATTCCAAAAACTTTAGACAGTTTACTTTCTAAGGAAAAGAATATTTATTGGCCATCATCGCCATCGATTGGTTGGGGAAAAAAGGAAAGTTTACTGCAAGGCGATTCGCATTATTGGGGAATTTGGTGGGGAAAAGAACCGTTTGAAAACTACGAGAGAAAAGTGGGTCGATTTATGAGTGAATACGGTTTTCAAGGAATGCCCAATTTGAAAACGTTTAAAAAATTTGCATCAAATGAAGAGTTGAATTTGACTTCAGAATCTGTGAAATCACA
Source organism: Flavobacterium aquatile LMG 4008 = ATCC 11947 (assembly GCF_000757385.1). GTDB lineage: Bacteria > Bacteroidota > Bacteroidia > Flavobacteriales > Flavobacteriaceae > Flavobacterium > Flavobacterium aquatile. Next base: position 248,191 of record NZ_JRHH01000001.1, read on the forward strand.
TCAAAAACATGGAACTGGATATGAAACAATTAATGAATATATGGTACGCGATTACAATGTTCCGAAATTATTTGAAGATTATATTTATGTTTCGCAATTGCTACAAGCGGATGGAATGAAAACAGCAATTGAAGCACATCGACGAGCCAAACCTAATTGTATGGGAACTTTATATTGGCAATTGAATGATTGCTGGCCAGTTACTTCATGGAGTTCGGTGGATTATTTTGGAAATTGGAAAGCTCTTCATTATCAAGTGAGAAAGAGTTTTGAGAATTTGTTGATTTCTGTTGATGAAGACGAATTGAATTATAAAATTTATCTAGTAAATGATTCTCTTGAAAATTTTGGTGGAAATTTTTATTTTGATTTACTTGACTTCAATGGAAACAAATTATGGAGTTCAAATGTCGTCGCTGTTGTTCCAGCCAATTCTTCTTTGATTCATTTTGAGATTTCTAAGAAAGCATTTGAGGCGTTTAATTTGAAGGAAGTTTTACTTTCTGTTCATTTTAATTCACAAGACAAAATAGTTAATTCGCTTTACTATTTTGTGAAACCCAAAGACTTGAAACTTACAAAACCATCAATTAAAATCAATAAAATTGACGATGTAACTATTGAGGTTTCAAGTGATGTTTTGGCTAAAAATGTTTATTTATCTAGTGATGAAAATACTTTTTTTAGCGATAATTATTTTGATGTTTTACCAAATGAAAAAGTGATTGTAAAACTCTCGAAACCAGTTAAAAATATTGTTGTAAAATCGTTATTTGATACTTTAAAATAAAGGTGTTTGGAACTTTGATATTTACAAAAGACATTGGCTAATATAGCCCTGATTGCAGTGGAAATAAAAAATGTCCCAATTGTTTTGGGACATTTTTTATTGCAACGGAAAGCAGGAAAATGGACAACAAAAATGCCCAAGCCATTCGCTTCTAAATATTTTAAAATAAACCGTTTAATTCGGCGTCAATTCTATTGATTATCATTCCTAAATCTTCAGGATTGTTTACAAAATCAATATTGTCAACGTCAATAATTAATAGTTTTCCTTTGGTGTATGTGGTAATCCAAGCCTCGTAACGTTCGTTCAATCGACTTAGGTAATCGATAGAAATGGAGTTTTCATATTCGCGTCCGCGTTTGTGAATTTGCCCAACTAAATTTGGAATAGAACTACGCAAATAAATCAGTAAATCTGGCGCTTCAACTAAGCTTTCCATTAATTCAAAAAGTGATGAATAGTTCTCGAAATCGCGGTTGGTCATTAATCCCATGGCGTGAAGATTGGGTGCGAAAATGTGCGCATCTTCATAAATTGTTCGGTCTTGAATGATTTTTTTTCCGCTTTCGCGAATTTGTAGCACTTGACGAAAACGACTGTTCAAGAAATAAATTTGTAGGTTGAACGACCAACGCTCCATTTGATGGTAAAAATCGTCAAGATACGGATTGTCAACTACGTCTTCAAAATGAGGTTCCCATTTAAAGTGTTTGGCTAAAAAACGCGTAAGAGTTGTTTTTCCAGCACCAATATTTCCTGCTACAGCTATATGCATTATGGTAAAGTAATTTTATAATTTGTAATTCCTTGGTCGGTAAAAATAGATAAAATTTGGTCTTTGTAATAAAATTTTTGGAACGTTTTCTCAACAATTTCTATTTCGTAGGTTTTGTTTGTGCTTAGGTCACTCAAATAGAGCTTGTCATCTTTTGAGAAGAGCATTTTGTTTTCGCTGATGAATTTGGATTTTGTAGCAAATTCTGTTTTTCCGTTAGCAATTATTCGTCCGAAAATCGTGCAAGTAAACCAATTGTTTTGTTTGTCAATCCAATGAAAATAGTTGAAATCGGTTTGATAGTATTGGAATCCGTCGTTAATTGGAATTCCGAGATTTTGATATTGATTGGTTGTTAAATCATACAAGCCAATTTGCTGATTTAAGGTATTGAAAAGCCATAATTTATTTTGCCCAGAAATTCCCATTGCGCTTGTTACAACTGGAGTTTCAAGGTTGGAGAATTCAATTTTTTGTATTTCGTTAAGGAAGTTATCGAGTATGATTACTGCGTTGAATTCTTCGTAAAAAACGATAACTTTCAACGGATTTAGAATGTCGACTTTGGCTATTTTTCCTAAGGCAAGATTTTGATATTGAAGCAATTCAACATCTGTTTTTTTATAAATTACATTGTCTTTTATGTAAAAGTAATTTCTAAAGGAATCAAAACCAACAAATTCGGTAGCGTTTAGGGTAACAAAATCTTTTTTTTCAATTGTAATTTTTTGAGCAAATACAATTGAAAACGATAGAAACGATAAAATTGCCAACCCTTTTTTAAACATAATGCTAAATTACATTAAACCTTTTAAATTTTAAGAAGTCATACCAATTATTTTAACATCAATTTGGTAACAAAATAGGTTTTCAATCGTCATATTTGTTACGTCGTATTTAAAAATCAACTTCTTATGAAAAAAATATTCTTTTCGGTTAGTATGATACTAACATTTATTGTTTCGCATGCGCAAAAAGATTTTCAAGGCATGGCGGTTTACGAATCTAAAACAAGTACTTCCGATTTTAAAGCTCAAATGTCTGGAAATAGAGATATTACGCCAGAGATGCAGAAAACTATAGAAGAACGAATGAAAAAAATGTTCGAAAAAACATTCATTTTAAATTTTGATAAACAAGCTTCTATTTATAAAGAAGAAGAAAAATTAGACGCGCCAGGTCAAGGCGGCGGAATGCGAATGATGGCTTCTATGATGGGCGGCGGCGGAACGTATTACAAAAATGTAAAAGACAAGTCGTATGCGGTTGATAAAGAATTTATGGGAAAAGAATTTCTTATAAAAGATTCTTTAACGACTTACAAATGGAAAATGGAAGGTGAAACACGTCAAATAGGTGGTTACACTTGTTACAAAGCAACAGCGGTAATTCCGGCAAGTAAAACCGATTTTAGAAATTTCAGACCTAAAAAAGAAGAAGACAAAAAAGCAGACGAAAAGAAAGCTGCAGAAGCGAAAGCAGCCGATGGAAAAGCAAAAACAACTAGCTTTTTTGACGAATTAGATATGCCTAAAGAAATTACAATTACAGCATGGTATACAATGGATATTCCTGTAAATCAAGGTCCAGAAGGATATTGGGGTTTGCCAGGATTAATTCTTGAAGTGAACGATGGTAAAACAATAATATTATGTTCAAAAATTGTTTTAAATCCGAAAGATAGAGTTGAAATAAAAGCACCTAATAATGGAAAAGTAATTTCACAAAAAGATTACGACGAAACAATTATCAAAAAAATGGAGGAGTTTAGATCAATGAATCAAGGTCAAGGCGGAAGAGGTGGAATGCAAATGAGAATGAGTAGATAATTTTTTCACAAACAAACAAAAATAACCACAATCTAATCGATGAAAAAAATACTTTTATTCGCTCTTTTATTTACTTATACAATTTCACTTTCACAAACTATTCGTTTTGAAGGTAGCGTTTTAGAATCGGGTAAAACTCCTCTTGAAATGGCTAATGTTATGGCGGTAAATCAAGCCACAAAAGCGGTTGACGCCTACGGAATTACCAATGACAAAGGTAAGTTTGTTTTAAATTTAAACAAAAACGCAACTTATAACGTCAAGATAAGTTATCTCGGAATGCAAAATAAGGAGATAACTATAACTACACAATCTGAAAATATTACTCAAAATATTACTTTGGAACCTGGAGGAATTGAACTTGAAGGTGTAGAAATTGTTCGTGAAATGCCAGTTTCTATAAAAGGTGATACCATTGTTTACAATGCAGATTCATTTAAAACTGGAACCGAAAGAAAACTAGAAGATATCTTAAAAAAACTTCCCGGAGTTGAAGTAAATGCTGATGGTGAAGTAGAAGTTGAAGGCAAGAAAGTTACCAAATTGATGGTGGAAGGAAAAGATTTCTTCGATGGTGATACCAAATTAGGGGTTAAAAATATTCCTGCCGATGCGATTGATAAAGTACAGGTTTTAAGAAATTACAACGAAAACTCGATCTTAAAAGGTGTTGAAAACAATCAGGATAATATTGCGATGAATATCAAACTAAAATCTGGAAAGAAAAACTTCTGGTTTGGTGATATGACTGCAGGAATTGGTGTTGGTCACGACGAAGAACGCTATTTAATCAATCCAAAATTATTCTATTACAACCCAAAATACAGCATAAATATCATCACTAATTTTAATAATATTGGTGAGTTGCCATTGACAATCCAAGATTATTTTAAATTCACAGGCGGTTTTAGAAACATGATGGGAAAAGGTGGTTCTAGTTTTAATGTTTCTTCTAATGATTTAGGAATTTCGCTTTTAAGAAACAATCGAGCTAAAGAAATTGAAACCAATTTTGGAGCAACAAATTTCTCTTATAATGTTACTAAAACATGGAGTTTAAGCGGATTCGGAATTATATCTTCATCAATAACCGATTTAGAAACGAAATCACAAACTAATATTTTTGTTCCAAATTCATCCGAAGTTGCTACTACAGAAAATAGAGAAGAAGTTGCACACCAAAAAAGTAGTTTAGGATTATTCAAATTGAGTTCGAGTTATAAACCAAGTGCACGATTTCAATTTGATTACGATGTTTTAGGAAAAATTTCAAAGCAAGACGAAAACAACAATTTGTTACGAGAATCAATTGTTTCAGGAACGTCAGATACAGAAAATATTTTTACTTCTAAAAAGCAAGATCCAACTTCGTTAAATCAGAATTTGAGCGCCTATTACACACAAAGTGACAAGAACATTTTTGCTTTCGAAATGCAACATTTGTATCAAGATGAAGATCCGTTTTACAATGCAAATTTAGAAACGCAACCTTTTAATTTACTAGGTTACACTTCAGGAGAAAATAGAAACGATATTAATCAAAGTCGTTTTGTTAAGACCAACAAAATCGATGCGAAATTAGATTATTATTACATGGTTACACCTAAAAGTAATATCAATGTGACTTTAGGAAATACCTATTCGCACCAAACTTTCGACTCGTCAATTTACCAAGTTTTAGACGATGGTTCTGTAAATGATTTAGACAATCCTACTAATACAAATGATGTAACTTATAATTTTAATGACGCCTTTTTAGGACTGCATTATAAAATTCTTTCAGGAAAATTCACGTTCACACCAGGAGTTAGTTTTCATAGTTATGATATGACCAACACACAATTGGGTTCTAAATTCAATATGAATTTCTTTAGAATTTTACCGGATTTTCTAGCTATTTATCAAATAAAAAAATCAGAAACATTAACGTATAACTTCGGATTAACAAATAATTTTACAGATATTAATCGTCTTGCGGAAGGTTTTGTTTTAAACGGATACAACAGTTTGTCGCGAGGTTCAAGAACATTAGAAAACTCTACAGTTCAGTCACATTCGCTTACTTTTAGAAAATTTAATATGTTCAATTTCGAGAACATAAACGCCAATATTAACTACACAAAATCAGTGGATGCCGTTAAAACGCAATCGGTTTTTGATGGAGTAAATCAATCCTCTTCTCCATTTAATTCAGATTTTGCAGACGAATCAATTTCGGGTTTTGCAAGCTACGGTCGTTCTTTCTTGAAAAACTACAAAGCTTCTTTCAACACAAGATTGAACTGGTCTAAATTTAATAATATTCAAAATACTATTTTGGTTACAAACGAAAGTTTTACACAAGTGCATTCACTTTCTCTTTCTACAAATTATAAAAATTTACCAAACTTAGAAGTTGGATATAGCTTAACAATAAATGATTATGCTGGTTCTAAATTCTATACTGATAGACCATCAGCAAGATTGGATTATTACTTTTTAAAGAGTTTTTCTTTTGTTTCCGAGTATGAATTTTATCATTATTATAACGCCGATAAAACTGTTGAAAACGAGTACGATTTCCTTTCAGCAAGTTTAATTTATCAGAAAAAAGACAGTAAATGGGAATACAAAGTTGCGGCAACCAATTTGCTAAATACAACTTCGTTAAATGATGATAGTTTCTCGCAATTCTCAACAAGAACATCACAATATACAGTGCAACCAAGATACATTATTCTTAGTTTAAAATACAATTTGTAATAAGAAGCTAATCCAGCTTTCCATTGCAAGTCTTCAACAAAAATGCCATTTTTCTACGCAACAAAAAGAGCTTCCGTTGGTCGCTTTTTTGTTACAAGAAAAATTGGCATTTTTTGTTTTCAGAGCTTTCCATTCCAGTCTGGGCTAAAAAAAACCTGACTAATTGAAGCTAGGTTTTTGTATAATGTCATTCTGAATTTATTTCAGAATCTAAAGATTAAATCCCAAAAGCGGCTTTCACTTGATCAACAAAATCTAATTTCTCCCAAGTAAACAATTCAACTTCAACAGTTTTTGTAAGTCCACCTGGAGCGTGAAAAGTTTTTGTAACCGTTTGTGGCGTTCTTCCCATGTGCCCATAAGCTGCAGTTTCGCTGTAAATAGGATTTCTCAATTTCAAGCGTTGCTCAATAAAATACGGACGCATATCAAAAATAGCTTCTACTTTTTTACTAATTTCTCCATCAGTCAAATTCACTTTCGAAGTTCCATAAGTAACTACATTTATAGAAGTTGGTTTAGCAACTCCAATAGCATATGAAACCTGAACCAAAATTTCATCAGCAACTCCAGCAGCAACCAAGTTTTTCGCAATATGACGTGTTGCATAAGCTGCACTTCTATCCACTTTACTTGGATCTTTTCCAGAAAATGCACCACCACCATGAGCACCTTTTCCTCCATAAGTATCCACGATAATTTTTCTTCCTGTCAATCCAGTGTCTCCGTGTGGTCCACCAATTACAAATTTCCCAGTTGGATTGATGTGATACGTAATATTGTCATTAAATAAATGAGCATATTGAGGATATTTTGCCTTGACTCTCGGAATCAAAATAGAAACTAAATCCGATTTAATTTTTGCCAACATGGTCGCTTCTTCATCAAAATCGTCGTGTTGTGTAGAAATTACAATCGCATCAATTCGTTGCGGTTTATTATCATCAGAATATTCTAGAGTAACTTGCGATTTAGCATCTGGACGTAAATAAGTAATTTCGTTATTTTCTCTTCTCAAAGTTGCCAATTCTCTCAACAAAGCATGAGATAAATCCAATGCCAATGGCATGTAATTTTCAGTTTCATTTGTTGCATAACCAAACATCATTCCTTGATCTCCAGCACCTTGTTCTTCTTTGCTAGCTCTATCAACACCTTGGTTAATATCTGCCGATTGCTCGTGAATTGCAGAAAGAATTCCACAAGAATTTGCTTCAAACATGTATTCACTTTTGGTATATCCAATTTTTCTAATTACTTCTCTAGCAATGTGTTGAACGTCAAGATACGTGTTTGATTTTACTTCACCAGCAAGAATAACTTGACCAGTTGTAACTAGCGTTTCACAAGCCACTTTCGATTCAGCATCAAATGCTAAAAAATTATCGATTAATGCATCAGAGATTTGATCTGCTATTTTGTCTGGATGTCCTTCACTAACTGACTCTGACGTAAATAAATAAGCCATAATATAATTTAATTTTAAATTAATTTTTGTGAAGAAAAATTCGAATTGCGGGAAAAAAGGCTAAAGGAGAGTTTCTGCTTTAGCATTTTTTTACGAGGTTGCAATCAGTTCAAATTTTTCCTCTTTATTTCGAGTGCAAATATATAAAATGTATTTTTAAATGATTTCAAATTTTTCAAAATTCTTTAATTACTTTTTACGTAGGACAAGATGTTAAAATAGTGAGCATTAAATTTTTTGTACTATTTTTTTTATAGCTTTGTGATAAATCAATTTTAAAACATTTAACTATGAAAAAAACTTTACTTTCTTTATTATTAATTCCATTTTTTGGAATAGCGCAAAATCAATTCTCTTTTGGATTTGATGGAACTACTGCGGCTATGATTTCAGCTGGATGGCAATCTACTAATCAAAGTTCACCTGTTGGTGCTTCTACATGGAATAATGCAACTTTCACAGTTCCTCTTGCAAATGCAATTTTCGGAAGTGGAAATACCACTACTGTTCCTATTGGGCAAGCTGGTGGAAATAATTCTTTTGCATTAGTCAACTTCAACAGTACAACTGGAGCAGGAACAATTAGCAATTGGTTAATTACGCCAAATATTACTGTTGAAAATGGTGATATTGTTACTTTTTATTCTAGAAAAGGTACAGATGGAACTACTGATTATCCAGATCGTTTAGAGCTAAGAATGAGTACAGCAGCTACAACTGTTTTGCCATCTGGAGCTTTAGATGTCGGAAGTTTTACAACTCTTGGGGTTAGTGTAAATCCAACTTTGGTAAATGGATTTGTATATCCTAAAGTATGGACGCAATATACATATACTGTTGCTGGATTAACTGGGCCAACTCCAGTGAAATTTGCATTCAGATATTTTGTTACAAATGGTGGTCCAAGTGGTGCTAATTCTGACATTATTGGTATTGATACATTTTCTGTTGACAGAACTTTAAGCACAGATGATTTCTTTAAAAACAACTTTGCAGTTTATCCAAATCCTGCTACTGATATAATTAATATTTCAAATGTTAACAGCCTTGAAATTTCTGCAGCTACAATTACAGATATCAACGGTAGAATTGTAAAAGAGTTTAGATCTTCTATAGAATCTATAAATATTTCTGATTTAAATTCAGGAGTTTATTTCTTGAAAATTAGCACATTAGATGGTTCTGGAACTACTAAAATTGTTAAGAATTAATCAACAGATAAGTCATTCTAAACCCACTTTTTAAGTGGGTTTTTTTATTTACAAAAATGTTAAAATTTAAATTTTATTTTTTTTATTCAAAATAACTTCAGAAGTTTGCTCCATCAAAAAAAAGAAAAAATGAATTTAACAATGTGCAATATGTGTCGTATGATGTGGAAACTTCCGCAGAGCACTTCTATTGCATAATTTTAAATTTTTAAAATATATTCAAATGAAACCTCTGCAAACCGCAGAGGTTTTTTTATTTAAACAAATTTGTCACACTGAGCGCTGTCGAAGTGCTTTTTTAAAAATAACAATTTCGAAATGAACGTAATAGCAAAAAATATGATGATGTCTTGTATGATGATGCGCACAATGTGTTGTATCGACATCAGCTATTACCATAAACGGAAAACATAAATGAAATCTACATTTCTATTGTAAAAGTCCTTTTGGTAAGCCATCCAAAGGGACTTTTTTTATTTCAAAAATCTTAATACTTAATACTAATATCTTAATACTAAAAATCATGAGCACACAAAAATTTTCAACCAACGCACTTCATGCAGGACACGATGTTACTAAAAACGCAGGAACTAGAGCTGTCCCAATTTACCAAACATCATCGTATGTTTTTAACAATTCAGATCACGCAGCCAATCTTTTTGGACTTGCCGAAGCCGGATTTATCTACACCAGATTAAACAATCCAACCAACGACATTCTAGAACAACGTTTGGCAAAACTAGAAGGCGGAATTGGAGCTGTCGTTACAGCATCTGGAACTGCAGGAATTGCAACAACATTTTTAACATTACTAAAAGCTGGCGATCACATCGTTGCATCCAACAGTTTGTATGGAGGAACTTACAATTTGCTAAAAGTAACTTTACCAAGATTGGGCATCACAACTACCTTCGTTGACCCATCAAATCCTGAAAATTTCACAAAAGCATCGCAACAAAATACAAGAGCCTATTTTGTAGAAAGTTTAGGAAATCCGAAACTTGATGTGTTGGATTTAGAAGCCATTTCTAAAGAAGCAAAAGCCTATAAAGTTCCGTTTATTGTGGACAATACCGTTGCAACTCCGTTTTTGTTAAACCCAATAAAATATGGAGCCGACATCGTAATTCACTCACTGACAAAATACATTACCGGAAACGGAACATCACTTGGTGGTGTAATTATCGATGCAGGAAACTTCGATTGGAGCAACGGTAAATTCCCTGAATTCACAGAACCATCAGCCGGATATCATGGCTTGAAGTACTACGAAGCACTTGGCGCAGCATCATTTATTGCCAAAGTTCGAATTGAAGGATTGCGTGATTTTGGTGCAGCTTTAAGTCCCTTTAACGCTTTTCAAACCATTCAAGGATTGGAAACTTTAGAAATCAGAATCAAAAAGCATTCTGAAAATGCTCTTGCTTTAGCCAAATGGTTGCAATCTCAAGAAGAAGTAGCTTGGGTAAATTATCCAGGTTTAGAAACTTCAAAATATAAAGAATTGGCCGATAAATATCTACCAGAAGGAAAAAGCGGCATCGTAACTTTCGGATTAAAAGGCGGATTTGAAGCAGCCAAAAAAGTTGCTGATGGAACCAGATTGTTCTCGCTTTTAGCCAACATCGGCGATACTAAATCATTAATAATACATCCGGCAAGCACAACGCACCAACAATTATCTGATGCGGAACAAGAAACCACAGGAGTCTCCAAAGATTTAATCCGTCTTTCTGTTGGTTTAGAAGATATCGATGACTTGAAAGCTGATTTAAAAGAAGTTTTTGAAACTATTAAAAATTCGCAAAAAGTCTAATCATGAGTCAGAAAATTGTAAACGTAGTCGGATATGCAAAACAGCAAAATCAATTTGTAGTCAAAGCTCAAAACTTTGATGTCCGAATTAGTAAAAACGATGATTTTCCAGAATTAGAAGGTCCAAGTCCATTAGAATATATTCTCGCCGGTTACGCTGGATGCATTAATGCTGTTGGAAAAATTGTTGCCAAAGAACACGGAATTATTTTAAAATCACTTCAAGTAGAATTATCTGCCAAATTAAGTCTAGACAAATATCAGGGAAAAATTAGCAATGAAAGAGCTGGCTTTAGTTCTATTGAAGTGATTGTTAAACCAACTTCTGACGCTAGCTTGGAACAACTAAAAGATTGGCTAATAGAAATTGAAAATCGATGTCCGGTTCAAGATAATTTGGTAAATCCAACGCCAGTTTCGGTAGTTTTATTTAAAGATTTACAAGCTGTGGAAGCGGCTTAATAAAAATTTTGTTTAGGTTTTTGTTTGTTGAAACTGTCTTCAATGTCGCGATTGAAGGCAGTTTTTCAAAAATGAATTAGAAAATAAAATCAAAACTCAATTTTCTTAGTGCCATAATGGTTTAAAAAAATATAAAATGTTACAAAAAATAGAAATTCTAAATTTCAAATTAGAAAATGGAAAAGTTTTAACCAAAACTCCATTGTTCTATCAAACTTTTGGTCAACCAATTGGAAATGCTCCTATCGTGATTGTCAATCATGCGTTAACCGGAAATTCATATGTTACTGGAGAAAACGGCTGGTGGAACGATTTAATCGGAATTGATAAAATTATCGATACCAATAATTTTACGATAATCGCATTCGATATTCCAGGAAATGGTTTTGACGGAAATCCAGAAAATCTAATCACGAATTACAAGGATTTTACTGCGAAAGACATTGCCAGTATTTTTTTAGAAGGAATTAATGTTCTTAAAATAGAATCTGTTTTTGCTTTAATTGGCGGAAGTTTAGGTGGCGGAATTGCTTGGGAAATGGCAAATTTGCAACCAGATAAATTTCAAAATCTAATCCCAATTGCAACCGATTGGAAAGCTTCCGATTGGGTAATTGCTAATGTTTTAGTGCAAGATCAAATTCTGAATAATTCGGATAATCCAATTGTCGATGCGCGACTTCATGCGATGCTTTTGTACAGAACGCCACAATCGTTCAAGAAAAAATTCAACAGAAATAAAAAAGCAGATTTAAATGATTTTCAAATAGAAAACTGGCTCGTGAATCACGGACTCAAATTACAGAACCGCTTCAAATTAGCTGCATACAAACTCATGAATCATCTGCTAAAAACCATTGATATAACAAAAGAAACCAATGATTTTGCAGTTTCAGCTCGTAAAATCTCAGCCAACATTCACATAGTTTCAGTCGATACCGATTACTTTTTTATTCCAGATGAAAATCGGGAAACCTTTGAAATTTTAGAACCAATAAAGCAAAATGTTTTCTATCACGAAATAAAATCCATCCATGGTCACGATGCTTTCTTGATTGAATTTGACCAACTAGCACAAATTTTAGAACCTATTTTTAATAAACAAAAACATCAAAATTATGTCAACGCTTAGAATAAATGTAATCCTTTTCGGAATCGGAAATGTGGGAAGCACTTTAATAAACCAAGTCATCGAAAGCCAGAAATTCTTCTTGGAAAAAAGAAATATCGATTTGAGATTTCCAATAATCACCAATTCAACACTAGCTTTTTTCGAAAAAGAAGGCGTTAAAAATCAATGGGAAGCCAATTTTGCACAATCGGCAATTCCATTCAGAATCGAAGATATTATTGAATATGTAAAAGAACAACAATTCGAAAACCTAATCGCGGTCGATGCCACTGCAAGTTCCGAAATTGTAAACAGCTACATTCCATTAATCCAAAACGGATTTAATATTGTGACTGCCAATAAAAAAGCCAACACATTAGATTTAAATTTCTACAACGAATTAAGAGAGAATTTAAAAGTCTTCGATAAAACGTTTCTTTATGAAACAAATGTTGGAGCAGGATTGCCTGTAGTTCAAACCATCAACGATTTACACTTTTCAGGCGAAAAAATCACAAAAATTAGAGGTGTTTTCTCGGGTTCATTAAGTTATATTTTCAACAGATTTTCATCCGAAGAAACTACATTTTCCAAAATTCTAGCCGATGCCGAAAAAAACGGATACACCGAACCTGACTCACGCGAAGACTTATCAGGAAACGATGTTGCCAGAAAATTATTAATTCTAGCAAGAGAAATCGAACAGAAATTTGAATTTTCCGACATCAAAATCGCATCACTTTTGCTACCAGAATTAAACGAACAACATTCCAAAGCACAATATGCAATCAACAAAACGCTATTCGATAAACCGTTTAACATTGCCAAAATAACCCAAGCTCAAAATCACGTTTTACGATACGTTGGCGAACTTGATGTAATCACTCAAAAACTCGAAGTCAAACTCATTTCTGTCCCAAAATCAACCGCATTAGGTCAGCTAAAAGGTGCCGATAACTTGATAGAAATCTACACAAAATCCTACGGCGAAATTCCAATTGTCATTCAAGGTGCAGGCGCAGGAAAAGAAGTAACAGCTCGCGGCGTATTGACCGATATTCTAAAAATAGCCGATAAAATAAAAATTCAAGAAGCTGTTTTTCAATAATTTACAACCAACCCAACCCAAAAACCTACAACACTATATCGTTGTAGGTTTTTATTTTTAACAAACACTTGCAAAATAAATTTCTATGTCATTACTTTGCACTGTTCATAAACTTATTGACTGTTATCACGAAAGCTGGAGAGATTAGACTCGATGAAAGCTTAGCAACCCTACAACTGTAGAAGGTGCTACATTCTATTCCGATTTATCGGAAACAGATAACCCCGAGAATTTCCTCTCACTTTCACAATAACATAAATAATTTTTAAACCAACTTGTCATACTGAACTTGTTTCAGTATCAAGAGCGAATGGCTTGCGCATTTTTGCAATCCATAATCCTGCTTTCCGCTATATTTTTTATTTTTTAAAGAAAAAAATAAAAAGATACCGCTGTAATCAGGGCTAAAAAGTAATTCATTTTTGTAAAAGTCTAGTTTCAAAAAGAAGTATTTCTTAAAAAAAAACTTAACTCACTTAATGGTTAAAAAAAATTAAACTTAGTGACTTAGCGCCTTCGTGGCAAATAAATTATGTCAAAAATAAACCAAGCAATAAAAGAAAGAATCCTAGTTCTAGACGGAGCAATGGGAACCATGCTGCAACGTAATAATTTCTCCGAAGAGGACTTCCGTGGTGAACGTTTCAAAGATTTCCCACATCCATTAAAAGGAAACAACGATCTACTTTCCATTACGCAACCCCAAGCAGTAATGGAAGTACATCGTCTGTATTTTCAAGCTGGAGCAGATATTGTAGAAACCAACACATTCTCTGGAACAACCATCGGAATGGCAGATTACCACATGGAAGATTTAGTTTATGAACTAAACTACGAATCCGCCAAAATAGCAAGACAAGTAGCCGACGAATTTACAGACAAACCACGTTTCGTAGCAGGTTCAATCGGACCAACCAACAGAACAGCATCAATGTCACCAGACGTAAACGATCCAGGTTATCGCGCCGTAACTTTTGACGATTTAAGAATCGCCTACAAACAACAAGTTGAAGCGTTAATCGATGGCGGTTGCGACGTTTTATTAGTAGAAACAATATTCGATACTTTAAACGCAAAAGCTGCACTTTTCGCAATCGAAGAAGTAAAAGAAGAACGCAATCTAGACATTCCTGTAATGGTTTCAGGAACAATTACAGATGCTTCAGGAAGAACACTTTCTGGTCAAACGGTTGAAGCATTTTTAATATCAATTCAGCATATCGATTTGTTAAGTATCGGTTTCAATTGTGCACTTGGCGCAGATCAGTTAAAACCGTATTTAAAAAGATTGGCACACAACACACAACTAAATATTTCGGCACATCCAAATGCAGGTTTGCCAAATGCATTCGGACAATACGACCAAACACCAATCGAAATGCAAGCTTTAATTAAAGAATATTTGCAAGATAATTTAATCAATATAATTGGCGGTTGTTGCGGCACAACACCAGAACACATTAAAGCAATTGCAGATATTGCATCACAATTCAAACCAAGAAAATCAGAATTAGTAACAAATTAAAATCTGTAAAAATCCATTTAATCTGTGGCTAAAAAAACTTTGAGTCTTCGTGCCTTCGCGGCAAAATAAAATAACATGTCAAGAACAAACAAAATAAATTTACAACTTTCAGGTCTAGAACCGCTTTTCGTTACCGAAGAATCCATTTTCGTAAACGTCGGCGAACGCACCAATGTAACAGGTTCGCGTAAATTTCTAAGATTAATAAAAGAAGAAAAATACAACGAAGCACTTTCTGTTGCAAGAGAACAAGTAGAAGGTGGCGCACAAATAATAGACGTCAATATGGACGAAGGAATGCTCGATGGTGTTTATGCCATGACCAAATTCCTAAATCTAATTGCTGCCGAACCAGATATTGCCCGAGTTCCAGTTATGATTGATAGTTCCAAATGGGAAATCATAGAAGCCGGATTGAAAGTTGTACAAGGAAAAGCCGTTGTAAATTCCATTTCACTTAAAGAAGGTAAGGATACTTTCATGAATCACGCCAAATTAATTAAACGATATGGAGCAGCAGTAATCGTGATGGCATTCGACGAAGATGGTCAAGCCGATACTTATGAAAGACGTATTGAAATCTGTAAAAGGAGTTATGATATTCTTGTTAATGAAGTAGGTTTTCCAGCGCAAGACATCATTTTTGATCCAAACATTTTTCCGGTTGCAACAGGAATGGACGAACATAAACTGAATGCCTTAGATTTTTTCAGAGCCACAAAATGGATACGTGAAAATCTTCCTTATGCCAATATTTCTGGTGGTGTAAGTAACGTTTCGTTTTCGTTTCGAGGAAATGATACCGTTCGTGAAGCGATGCATTCGGCATTTTTGTATCACGCCATTCAAAACGGAATGACCATGGGAATTGTTAATCCGGAAATGCTTGAGATTTACGATGAAATCGACAAAACACTTTTAGAACACGTTGAAGATGTTCTTTTAAATAGAAGAGAAGACGCAACCGAACGATTATTAGATTTAGCAGAAACCTTCAAAGGTGATTATAAAGTAAATGAAAAAGCAATTGCCGAATGGAGAAATGGTTCGGTTCAAGAACGATTAACTCATTCGTTAGTAAAAGGAATCGACGAATTTATCGAAATTGATGTCGAAGAAGCACGATTACAATCTGAAAAAGCAATCGAAGTTATCGAAGTAAACTTAATGGCCGGAATGAATGTCGTTGGTGACTTATTCGGAAGTGGAAAAATGTTTTTACCACAAGTTGTAAAATCGGCTCGTGTAATGAAAAAAGCAGTTGCTTATTTATTGCCGTTTATCGAAGCACAGAAAGACGGAAAATCATCTTCGGCAGGAAAAGTATTGATGGCAACTGTAAAAGGTGACGTTCACGATATTGGAAAAAATATTGTAGCTGTAGTTTTAGGTTGCAATAATTTTGAAATTATTGATTTAGGAGTTATGGTTCCGCCAGAAAAAATTATTCAAACAGCAATTGAGCACAATGTAGATATTATAGGATTGAGCGGATTGATTACGCCGTCACTCGACGAAATGGTTTATTTGGCAAAAGAATTAGATAAATTAAATATCAAAATTCCAATTATGATTGGTGGAGCGACAACTTCTCGTGCGCACACAGCCGTGAAAATTGCACCAGAATATAAGCAAACCGTTGTTCACGTAAACGATGCTTCGCGTGCCGTAACGGTTGCTAGTAATTTATTGCAAGCCGAAACCAAAGAACGTTACGTGAAAGCAATTCGTGAAGAATACGACAAGTTACGTGATGGTTATTTGAATAGAAGTCGCGACAAAAATTTTCATTCGATTGAAGATGCCCGCAAAAATAAACTAAAATTAGATTGGGATAATTTCACACCAATAACACCAAATTTTATCGGAACAAAAACCATTGAAGTGGAACTTTCTGAATTGGTTGATTTTATAGATTGGACGCCATTTTTTAATTCATGGGAATTGTACGGAAAATATCCTGCGATTTTAACGGATGAAATTGTTGGAGAACAGGCCACCAATTTATTTGCCGACGCGCAAGAAATGTTACAACAGATCGTTTCAGAAAAATGGTTGACTGCAAAAGGAATTCTAGGAATCTTTCAAGCAAATACAATTAATGATGATGATATTGAAGTTCAGGCTCAATTCACAACCAAATTTCTAACGCTACGCCAACAATCACAGAAAACCGCCGGCGCACCAAATATTGCTTTAGCCGATTTTATTGCTCCAAAAGATTCAGGAAAACAAGATTACATAGGATGTTTTTGTGTAACAACTGGTTTTGGAGTAGATGAAAAAGCTGCTGAATTCGAAAAACAATTAGACGATTACAATTCGATTTTAGTAAAAGCACTCGGCGATCGATTTGCGGAAGCATTTGCCGAATATTTACACTTAAAAGTTCGTAAAGAAATTTGGGGTTACGCATCGGATGAAAATTTATCCAATCAAGATTTAATTTCTGAAGAATATGCTGGAATTCGTCCAGCACCAGGTTATCCAGCTTGTCCAGACCATTTAGAGAAACCAACAATTTGGAAGTTGCTAAATGTGGAAAAAGAAATAGGAGTAACGCTTACCGAAAGTATGGCAATGTGGCCAGCAAGTTCCGTTTCTGGATATTATTTTGCCAATCCGCAAAGCAAGTATTTCGGACTCGGAAAAATAAAAGAAGATCAAATAATCGATTATGCCAAACGTAGAGGAATTTCTACCGAAATGGCAACCAAATGGCTTTCGCCGAATATAGCAGATTAAAAAAAAAGTCGTCAGTTATCAGTTTTCAGTTTTTTTGGAAACAGATAACGGACAACAGACAACTAAAAATTATGAAAGTAACAGAACACATAGAAAACGCCAACGGAAAATCATTATTTTCTTTTGAGATTCTTCCGCCATTGAAAGGACAAAATATTCAATCTATTTTTGATAGTATTGATCCGTTGATGGAATTTAATCCGCCATTTATTGACGTAACCTATCATCGTGAAGAATATGAATTTAAGGAATTACCAAGTGGTTTGTTACAAAAGAAAATTGTAAAAAAGCGTCCTGGAACAGTTGGAATTTGTGCTGGAATTCAGAATAAATATGATGTTGATGCCATTCCGCATATTCTTTGTGGCGGATTTACAAAAGAAGATACTGAGAATTTATTGATTGATTTGGATTTTCTTGGAATCAATAATGTTGTTGCGCTTCGTGGTGACGCCTTGAAAAACGAAACGTATTTCAGACCGGAACGTGAAGGAAATGAGTTTGCAACCGATTTGGTTTTGCAAATAGATAACCTAAACAAAGGAATTTATTTGGATGAAGATTTACAGAATTCGGCTTGTACTAATTTCTGTATTGGTGTTGCGGGTTATCCAGAGAAACACATGGAAGCTCCAAGTTTGGACAGTGATATTCACTTCTTGAAGCAAAAAATAAAAAATGGAGCCGATTATATTATTACTCAAATGTTTTTTGACAATAAAAAATTCTTTGATTACGTTGCCAAATGTCGTGCTGCTGGAATTACAGTTCCAATTATACCTGGATTGAAACCTATTGCAACTAAGAAACAACTGAATTTAATTCCGCATCGTTTTTCATTAGAATTACCAGACGATTTAATTATGGCAGTTGTAAAAGCAAAAGACAACGACGCTGTAAAACAAATAGGGATTGAATGGTGTACGCAACAAAGTAAGGAATTGGTTGCTGCAGGAATTCCGGTTTTACATTATTATTCTATGGGAAAAGCTGAAAATATTAAGGCAATTGCAAAGGATGTTTTTTAATTCTGATTTTATAAAATACAATTACAACCTAGCCCTGATAGTAATGAAAATAAAAGACCTCCATTGTTTGGAGGTTTTTTATTGTAATGGATAGCAGGAAAATGGAAACCAAAAACACCCAAACCATTCGCTCCAAATTAAATTTATAAATCCTAAAGTTATTCTGCTATATTTGTGAACTTAAAATTTTAGGATGAGGAAATTGTACTTTTTGGTGGTTTTGTTTTCGGCAACACTTTTTGCACAAGAAACTAAAGAAACCAATGCGGTTGATGTTACTTTTTTAAGAGGAAATGTTTTGCCTCATACAGATGATTTGTATCATTTGGTGACGGGTCATCCCGAAGGTGTGATGATTAATTTTTCTAAACAAACTCACGGTAGCAAAGAGTGGCATAAGATTTTTGGTTATCCAGATTATGGTGCTTATTTCTTGTATCAAGACTTTAAAAACGAAATTTTAGGTAAAAGTTATGCAGCCGGAATGCATTATGATTTTTATTTTTTAAACAGGAATCTGGTGTTTAAATTGGCACAAGGAATCGCCATAACAACCAATCCGCATGATAAGGAAACCAACAGTAAAAACAGCGCTTTTGGCTCTAAACTTCTAGGAAATACTAACTTCGGACTGACTTATAAAAAAGATTATCTTGTTGATAATTTCGGACTTCAAGCCGGAATATTATTTACTCATTTCTCTAACGGAAGAATGAAAGCACCCAATAGTGGTATTAATACATATTCGTTAAGTGTTGGTGTAAATTATAATTTTGAAGAGAAAGTTAAGCGTGAAAAAGATACAGCTAAAGTTGATTTAACTTTCAAAGAGCCAATTCGTTACAATATTATTCTTCGAACAGGTGTAAACGAAAGTCCAATAATCGGAAGCGGTCAACATGCCTTTTATCATCTAGGTTTTTATGCCGATAAACGTCTTAATAGAAAAAGCGCTGTTCAACTTGGATCCGAACTTTTTTTGTCTAATTTCTTTAAAGATTTCATAAAATACCAATCGGTTGCTTATCCTGAAAAAAACCTTGATCCAAATACAGACTTTAAACGAGTAGGCGTTTTCGTTGGTTATGAGTTATTTATTAATAAAATTTCACTCGAAGGACAAGTAGGTTATTATGTTTACCAACCTTATAAATACAACATCCCGGTTTATGACAGAGTTGGAATGAAGTATTATTTCAATAAAAAAATCTTTACAGGATTGTCAATTAAAACCCATGGATTTCTAGCCGAAGCAATGGAGTTTGCAATTGGCGTTCGTTTATAAAATTATAAATATGAAGAAAATTATACTAATTGTTATTGTCTTGCTGTCTTTTGTAAACTGCTCTAAACCGTCAGATTGCATTGAATCGACAGGCAATATAATCACTAAAAATTTTGAAGTTCTAGAAGCCAACTATTTCCACACAATTTACGTTGAAAAAGGTGTAGGATTGGTTGTAAAACAAGGAACAGAATATAAAGTTGAAGTGCGAACAGGCGAAAATTTAATAGATAATATTTCGGTCGAATTCAAGAACGACGGATTGTTTTTAAAAGATAATTCATCTTGCAATTGGGTGCGCGATTATGGTCAAACAATAGTTTATGTCACCACGCCAACGCTCGATTTTTTAAATATAACTTCAAGAACCGAGCAAGACATCAACTCAGATGGAGTGCTCACTCATGAAATAGTTAGACTCAATGCCTTAGATTTAGGTCCGGGCGCAGGAACAAATGATTTTCATATTCAAGTAAATAACAGTCAATTAGTTATAGAAAATAATAACGTTTCAAGATATTATATTTCGGGTCAAACAGACGAAGCTTTATTAAATTTTTACGAAGGAAACGGAAGAATTGAGGCCGAAAATCTAACGGCTCAAAATATCAAAGTTTTTCATCGCGGTTACAACGACATGACGGTTAGACCAATTCAAAGTATCACTGGAAAAATTGTGAGCACCGGAAATATTATCTTAAAAAACAATCCAGTTTTAGTTGATGTTGAAGAATTATATCAAGGAAAATTGATTTATAATTAGAAGCTAATCCAGCTATACGTTGCAAGTTGGCTTGTAAAATTATATTTTTCTAAGAGCTAAAATGCGCTTCCTTTGGTCGCAATTTTACCTCAAGAAAAATTATAATTTTCCTTCACCAAGCTTTCCACTGCTATCTGGGCTAAATCTCGCATTTCGTAAATTGTACTTCTAACTTTTTTTACTCGTTTTCTCTCTAAAAATCTCTTCCAAGTTTTTACTTTTCAAAGACAATTGAAGCGCACGTAAACCATTATTTTGAGCAAAATCAAAAACTGCTGGGCGTTTGTCCTCTTCGGTTTCAAAAGTCAATTCCCAAACATTATCGTGTGTGTTTTTAGTAGATTTTAAATCAGAGAAAGCGGTAAATAATGCTTCATTTACAACTTTGTCAAACTCAACTTCAATCACTTGTTCCACAATATCCGAAACTAAGTTGTCTAGTTTTTTATCGGTAACAATTTTTCCGTTATTGATGATAATTACTCTATCACAAATGGCTTCCACTTCTTGCATAATGTGTGTAGAAAGAAAAACCGTTTTGTTTTTACCAACGTTTTTAATCACATTTCTAATTTCTACCAACTGATTTGGATCCAAACCTGTAGTGGGTTCATCCAAAATTAAAACATCTGGATTGTGTAGCAATGCTGTTGCCAATCCAACTCTTTGGCGGTAACCTTTAGATAATTGACCAATTTTTTTATGACTTTCTGGTGTTAATCCAGTCAATTCAATTACTTCTTCAATTCGTGATTTAGCAACTTTATAAACATCAGCATTAAATTCTAAATATTCACGAACATACAAATCCAAATACAACGGATTGTGTTCTGCTAAATAACCCACAGAAAGTTGTACCGCTTTTTGGTTGGTGTTAACATCATTTCCATTTACAGAAGCCGTTCCTTCATCAGAATTAATATAAGTAGTCAAAATTTTCATCAACGTAGATTTTCCAGCACCATTCGGACCAAGAAAACCAACGATTTCACCTTTTTTAACAGAAAATGAAACATTATCCAATGCTTTTTGAGCACCATAACTTTTTGAAATATTTTGAACTTCTATAGACATAATATGATATTTGTAGCAAATGTAATAAATACTAAAGGAAATATAAACTAGTAATTGAATAACGTTTAATTGTTTTGTTTATGATTTTACGAAAACGATTAAGTAACTTTTTTTAAATAAATTATACTTGTGTAACATTTTTTGTTACTTTAGCAAAACATAAAAACAACAATGAGCACAATTTTCGCAACATATTATAACAATTTTTCTTATTTCTTTTTTTGGAAGAAACAGGGATTGTTATTGTGTTATGTAAAAAAGTAATTTATATAAAAAACATAAATAGTAATCCCGATGTAAATCGGGATTTTTTTTTTGACCAAAATGAAAGAAAAAGTAGCCATACAAGGAATAAAAGGATCGTTCCACCATCAAGTTGCCCTAGAATATTTTCAAGAAAATGTTGAGGTTGACGAATGTTTATCGTTTGAAGCATTGACGGATAGTTTGTTAAACAATCAATCGCAACTTGCTGTAATGGCAATTGAGAATTCTATTGCAGGTGCGATTATCCCAAATTATGCCTTAATTGACAAGAACAATTTGCACATTATTGGCGAGTATTATTTAGATATAATTCAGAATTTAATGGTCTTAAACGGACAAAATTTAGATGAAATTCAAGAAGTACATTCGCATCCAATGGCGTTATTGCAATGCATGGATTTCTTGAAAAAGCATCCAAGTATTAAATTAGTTGAAGATAAAGATACTGCCGAAACAGCAAGAAGAATTCATCAGAATCAAATAAAAAGCATCGCAGCAATCGGAAGCAAAGTTGCTGCAAAAATGTATGATTTAAATATAATTGCACCCGAAATTCAAACTGTTAACAATAACATGACCCGATTTTTTATTTTAAGTAAAGAAGAAAGTCAAGTGCCAAAAGAAGAAATAAATAAAGCATCGTTAAAATTTGAATTAGACGACACGCCAGGAAGTTTGGCAACAGTTTTAAATGTGATGACCAATTGCAAATTAAATCTAACCAAAATTCAGTCAATGCCAATTATAGAAACGCCTTTTCAATATTCATTTTTTGTAGATGTAGTTTTTGAAAAGTACAAACATTATGAAAAAGCCACTAAAATTTTACAAATAATGACCAATCATTTTAAGGTTTTAGGTGAATATAAAAACAAAAAACAAAAAGCAATAACAATTTCAAAAGTCAATTTCAAAAATCAATTTCAAAAAAAACAATAGCGAAATTCAATTATTGAAATTTTAAAAAGTAGGAATTCGTGATAATTCGTGCAATTCGTGTAAAAATATGATTACAACAGCAAAAAGATTAGAAACCGTACAAGAATACTACTTCTCAAGAAAATTGAAAGAAGTAAGACAACTCGCGTCCGAAGGAAAACCAATCATCAATATGGGAATTGGAAGCCCAGATATGGCACCACATTCTTCTGTGATTGAAGCCATTCAAAACGCAATGTTTGATGACAAAGCACACGAATATCAAAGTTATCAAGGATTGCCAGAATTGCGTCAAGGTTTTGCTAATTTCTATAAAAATCAATTTGATGTTAACCTAGATTTTAATCTTGAAATGTTACCATTAATGGGTTCTAAAGAAGGAATTATGCATATTTCATTAGCTTTTTTAAACGCAGGCGACGAAGTCTTAATTCCAAACCCAGGTTATCCAACATACGCTTCTGTGACCGAATTGATTCAAGCAAAGTCGGTTTATTACGATTTGAAAGAAGACAACAATTGGCAACCCGAATTTGAAGCATTAGAAAAAACTGATTTATCAAAAGTGAAATTAATGTGGGTTTGTTATCCACATATGCCGACAGGCGCAAACGGAACTTTAAAATTGTATAAAAAGCTAATTGATTTTGGAAAAAAACACGACATTTTAATTGTAAACGACAATCCGTACAGTTTTGTTTTAAACGATAATCCAATATCAATTTTACAAGTTGAAGGCGCAAAAGAAATTGCTTTAGAACTGAATTCATTGAGCAAAACATTCAATATGGCTGGTTGGCGCGTCGGAATGGTTTTGGGAAATTCAAAATTTATTGATGCCATTCTAAAAGTAAAAAGCAATATGGATTCGGGAATGTTCTACGGAATTCAAAAAGGCGCTATCGAAGCATTGAAATTAGGAAAAGAATGGTTTGAAAGTCAGAATGAAATTTATACCAAAAGAAGAAATTTAATCTTTCAATTGGCAGAAAAATTAGGATGTACGTTTGATAAAAATTCGGTCGGATTATTTGTTTGGGCAAAATTACCTGCTGGAATTCAATCAGAAGAATTCATTGATAATTTATTATATGAAAAACATTTATTTATAACGCCAGGAACAATATTTGGAAGCAACGGCTCAGGATATATTCGGTTTTCATTGTGTGTGAAAGAAGAAAATATTCTTGAAGCAATAAAAAGATTTAAGTCATGAAAATATACATAATAGGAATCGGATTAATCGGCGGATCAATGGCGTTAGACATAAAATCAATTTATGACGATGCAAGGATTTTCGGAATTGACGCCAACGAAAAGCATTTGGACGAAGCAATTCAACTTGGATTGATTGACGAGAAAGCGTCTGAAAATGATTTAATTAACGCAGATTTGATAATTGTTTCTGTTCCAGTTGATGTGGGTTTAGTAATTTTGCCTAACATTTTAGATAAAATAGGAGAGCAAACCTTAGTTTTTGATGTTGGTTCAACCAAATCCCCAATCTGTGAAGCGATTGCAAATCATCCGAAAAGAAGGAATTTTTTAGCATGTCATCCTATTGCTGGAACCGAATTTTCTGGACCAAAAGCAGCAGTAAAAGGATTGTTCGAAGGAAAAACTAACATCATTTGCGAAGTTGAGAAAACAACATTTAAATTGCAAGAGAAAGCAATGGATTTATTTAAAAAACTCGGAATGCGAATTCGATACATGGATCCAAAATCGCACGATAAACATATTGCTTACGTTTCGCATTTATCGCACATAAGTTCGTTCATGCTTGGGAAAACAGTAATTGAAAAAGAAAAAGACGAGCAAGATATTTTTGACATGGCAGGTTCAGGATTTGAAAGTACCGTTCGTTTAGCCAAAAGTTCACCAGCTATGTGGACACCAATTTTTAAACAAAACAAAAAACAAGTAGTAAAATCGTTAGAAGAATACATTCATAATTTATCTAACTTCAAAAAATTATTAGAGGAAGATAATTACGATGAGGTTTTTAACGAAATGCAGAATACTAATAGAATTAAAGAGATATTAAAATAGCATGAAGTTAGAAGATGGAAGCGGGAAGATTGACTTCCAACTTCCAACTTCCAGCTTCCAACTCAAAGAAAAATGGAAAATAAAAAAGAAATGAGAACGTGGTTAAATGATTTCAATTTGCCACATCCAATAGTAATTGCTGGACCTTGTAGTGCAGAAACAGAAGAACAAGTATTGAAAATTGCTCACGAATTAAAAAATTCTGATGTATCAATTTTTAGAGCCGGAATTTGGAAACCTAGAACGCGTCCAGGAGGATTTGAAGGCGTTGGTGCAATTGGATTAAAATGGCTGCAAAAAGCAAAAGCCGAGACTGGTCTGTTAATGGCGACTGAAGTTGCAAATGCTGCGCACGTAAAATTAGCGTTAGAACACGATATTGATGTTTTATGGATTGGTGCGCGTACCACAGTAAATCCATTTGCAGTTCAAGAAATTGCTGATGCTTTGCAAAACACCGATAAAATTGTATTGGTAAAAAATCCTGTAAATCCAGATTTGGCACTTTGGATTGGTGGCGTTGAGCGTTTATACAATGCAGGAATTAAAAAATTAGGTGTTATTCACAGAGGTTTTTCAACCTACGAAAAAACCAAATACAGAAACATTCCAGAATGGCAAATTGCTATTGAGTTACAAAGTAAGTTTCCAGATTTGCCTTTAATTTGTGATCCGTCGCACATTACTGGGAGAAGAGATATGATTCAAGAAGTTTCGCAACAAGCTTTAGATTTAAACTATGATGGTTTAATTATTGAAACACACACTGATCCTGATAATGCTTGGAGTGATGCAGCGCAACAAGTTACTCCAACAGTTTTAAAACAAATTTTTGAAGATTTAAAAGTCAAAAAAACATCGTCTAACGAAGAAGATTTTAATACAGAAATGATTAAACTTCGTGCAAATATTGATGTTGCGGATGCTAAACTGCTAGAGATTTTAGGAAATAGAATGAAAGTAGCAGAGCAAATTGGAGCATTAAAAAAAGCCAAAAATGTAGCTGTTTTACAAAACAAAAGATGGAATGAAATTCTAGGTAAAATGATTCTCGACGGAGAGGAAAAGGGATTAAGTGAAGAATTTATTTTAAGATTATTTAAAGCAATTCACCAAGAAAGTATTAGTCACCAAGAGAAAGTTATAAATAAAATTTAAATACGAAGTTTTACGTATACTAATTTAACAAAAAAATTGTATAATTGCAGTCAATTTAAACAAAATCTTAATACAATGAAAAAAATTATTTTAGTTCTTGCAACAATTTTTAGTTTTGGAGTTGCAAATGCACAAGTTGACGTTATTACAAAACACAGTGGAGAAACTGTTGAAGGTAAAGTGATTAGATTAGACGAGTACACAGTTGTATTCAAATATGATGGTGAAGATGCTGAAAATACCATCGGAAAATATGCAGTTGAAAAAATTGTATATGGTAAAACAAAAAGAGTAGAAGATGTAACAGAAAAAATCGTAGTTAGCAGTGAAGCAGATTGGGAAAAAGTGGTTATCCTTGAAGAGAAATCATACATCGCTGGTTTGAAAAAAGTTGGTGAAGTACGTGGTAAAACAGGTTTAATTAATTTCCAAACAGGAAACACAGGAGATAAAAAAGCTCAAAAGAAATTGAAAATGGATGCTGCAAAACAAGGTTGTCCTTTCGTTTTATTAACTGCAGATAAAACTACAGTTGGTGCAAATTCTAATGCTCTTGGAGGTTCACAAGCAATCAAAACTGGTGTAGCTTACAAATACTAAGATTTTCCAAATACTAAAAAAGGCTGTTTATTAATTTAAACAGCCTTTTTTTTGTTTGTCAAAATCTAAAATCTAAAATCTAAAATTGTAAATTTGCCAAATGACAGGAACAGTATATAAATCTACCGGAAGTTGGTATACCGTAAAATCGAATGAAGGCGATTTTATGGAATGCCGTATTAAAGGAAAATTCCGTATTAAAGGCATCAAAAGTACCAATCCCATTGCCGTTGGCGATATTGTAGATTATGATTTGGATGAAACTTCCGATACTGTAACCGGAACGATTCATAATATTCACGATAGGAAAAATTATATCGTAAGAAAATCGGTGAATCTTTCACATCAAATGCACATCATTGCTTCCAATTTAGATTACGTTTTTCTGTTGATAACAGTAAATAATCCACCAACAACATTCAATTTTATTGATCGATTTCTTGTTACTGCCGAGGCTTATGGAATCGAAACTATTTTGGTTTTTAATAAAATCGACACTTTAGATGATGCTACTTTAGATGAGCAACTTTATATGCAACACGTTTACCAACAAATTGGTTATAAATGTTTGCGAGTTTCCTCTACTGAAGGAAAAGGAATTGAAGAATTAAAAGAGTTAATGATTGGTAAAACCACCATGTTTTCTGGACATTCAGGCGTAGGAAAATCTACATTAGTCAACGCATTGGAACCGACTTTGCATTTAAAAACCAAAACAATTTCTGAACAAAGCATGCAAGGACAACATACAACGACTTTTGCAGAAATGTATGATTTATCTTTCGGCGCCAAAATTATTGACACACCAGGAATAAAAGGTTTCGGAATTGTAGATATGGAAAAAGAAGAAATCAGCGGTTATTTTCCAGAGTTTTTTAAATTAAAAGATCAATGCAAATTCAATAATTGCCTTCACAAAGAAGAACCCAAATGCGCCATTAAAGAAGCATTAGAAAAAGATGAAATTTCTTGGACGCGTTACAACAGTTATTTAAAAATTTTAGAAGGCGATGAAGATAATTATAGAACAGACATTTACAATGATGATCGAATCGCCAGTGATGCAACGAGGAACAAGTAGTGTTAAGTTCTAAAATCCAAAATCGTCATTCTTCAATCGTTAATCAACATGAAAGCAGTAATCCAAAGAGTTTCATCATCGTCTGTAACAATTGATTCTAAAATTGTAGCCGATATTCAACATGGATTATTGATTTTAATCGGAATTGAAGATGCCGATAATCAAGAAGACATCAATTGGTTAACCTCTAAAATAGCCAATCTCCGAATATTTCCAGACGAAAACGAGGTCATGAATCTTTCTGTAAAAGATTCTAATGGAGATATAATTGTGGTTTCGCAATTTACACTTCACGCTGCAACCAAAAAAGGAAATAGACCAAGTTATATAAAAGCATCCAAACCCGAAATTGCCATTCCGCTCTACGAAAAGTTTATTAGTCAAATGGAACTTGAAATGGGTAAAAAAGTACAAACCGGGCAATTTGGAGCCGATATGAAAGTTGCACTTGTAAATGATGGTCCAGTTACTATAATTATTGATACAAAAAATAAAGAGTAACATTTTTTTGATTTGTAAAAATTACAATTATTTGGTAAAACTTGCGCTTATATGGTAAATATTCCATACTTTTAATAAAAGTTAGCGCAAATGGTATTATCTTTGCACTCCTTAATTAGTTTATGTTTTTGTAAATCAACATGTTAACTATTTTATTAAACCATGACTATCAACAATAAATATTACCACGAACAAATAGATAAATTAGGCAATGCACTTGTTTATTTAATTGAGCAAATGGGTTCTCTTCCAAAAACTAGTTTACTAAAATTAGTTTACATAATTGAAGAAAAATCCATTGAAAAACGTAGTATGCCTTTTTTTAACCTTGACTTTGAGGTTTGGAAATTTGGTCCTGTTTGTCAAAATCTTTACGTTGAATTTACCGAAGAGCCAACAATTTTAAAGGATTACATCAAAAAAAGAAACACTAGAAGTGGTTTCGTTTTTGATAAAGTAAATCATTTCAATGATGATGAATTTTCAGATTCAGATATTGCATTGATGAATGAAATAATCAATGAATTTTCCGGCGCAAATTGTGGCGATTTAGTAGAATATACGCACCGAGAAAATTCGCTTTGGTACAATGCAGCTAAAGAAAATGGAGTTTTAGAATTACTTTTGAGCGAAGAACTTCCTACTACCAATATTAAAATTGATTTTACAGAATTAATTAAAAACGATTCGTCAAAGTTGGATTTCTACAATGAACACAAAGAATTTCTAAGTTTTGTTTCTTCATTAAAGCACTAACATGTTTGAAGAAAGGAATTTATTGTACTTTGACGAGTATTATTTTGAAAACGGAAATCCGGCCAAACCAAAATACTTTCTAGTTTTAAAAGCTGACTCTGATGGTATGATACTTATATCGTTGCCAAGTTCCAAAGATTATATACCTTCAACTATTGAAAAAAAACATGGCTGTATCAATATTCCTGAAAAGCAAATTGGTTGTTACTTCTTTCAAAATAATGTTCCTATAACCGAATGTGATTTTTCATTTCCTTTAGATACGTATGTGTACGCAGGTTTAATTACAAATCAATCAATTACAACAATTCAATATATATACAAACCAAAAGATTATAAGTTGGTTGGAAAATTGAAACCAAACGAACATCAAGATATTTTAAATTGTTTGAAGAACTCTCCAAATATTAGAAACAAATACCGAAAATTACTATAAAACACTTCAGTTGAAGTGTTTTTTTATTTCCAATTTTCTCATAAATATTCAAAAAAAACAAAGAGTAGCGTAGTAAAAGTTCTACTTATGAAGTAGTGATAGTTCGACGCAATAAATCGATAATATGCTGTAGGTTTGAGTTTTAACAATAGTATTAACTTAAATCTTTTTATTATGCCTTTTGATAATTTAAACAACGTTCACTACACAGCTACAGAAAAAACGGCTGCTGCCGATGCCATTACAGCACTAGAAACTGCTTTATCAGAAAAATTTAGAAATCTTACAGCCGAAGAGCGCAAACGCTACGGAAGCATCAATGAACAAAACAAACTTATAGTTAACAAAGCATTAGACTACAGAATCAATCAGCCAGCATTGAGTAGTGCCGATGTAGATTGGGTAGAGTTTCAAAACGATTTCGACTCGAGATCTTTTATTCAAGCTACGATTGCTAAGTTGCAAAATATCATTGACGGATTAAACAACAACAAGATTTTGCACGACTTTGACAATTACCAAGCAGCACTTACCGATTATGGTTTCAGCCAATACAAAGCAAGTACTAAAGCTGCAGGATTTGAAACTAAAGTAGCCGATATGGCACAGTTTTTTAACCGAACAGGAGCCACTACAACGCCATCAACAGAAACGCCAACAGCTGGCGAACCAACATCGTAGTTTTCTATTTTTTTTGTCATTCTGAGGCACGAAGAATCACACTAGCAATCACACAAAGCAAATTATGATGCGATGTTTCCTTAGTCAACATGACAAAAAAAGGCGAAGTTTTCTTCGTAAGTAGAATTAAAACAATACAAAAACCCTTTTAGAAAATCTAAAAGTGTTGTTCATTATAAAAAACTCCCAAAAACGCCATCCTTTACGCAAGCAACGCCAAGTTTGGCATCTGTAACGCCAATGTTGGCATCACTAACGTAAATTTTGGGGTAGGCCTACGCCAAATTTGGCATCAAGAACGTCAAATTTGGCATCAACAATGCCATCGTTGGGGTTCATCACGCCATCGTAGGCGTTTTTAGAGAAAATCGTTACCAATTCACAATTTATAATTCACAATTATATTTATATTTGTTTTCTTAACTAATCGTTACCCTAAAAACTATGAGTCTTTACGAAAAACTACAGAAAGCAACAAGCGAAGAAGACGTTATAGACGCTTACATAAAAGCACTTGGACTAACAGAATACCAAAAAAATCAGTATGTATTACAAACAACAATTATTCGATATTATTTTCAATGAGAATCCAACTTCTTTTATTAAATGGTTAACAAAGCAACCGTTAAAAGAGCAAGTTGTAATACTAAGAGAATTTAAGCAAATGGTGTTGCAAAATATGTTTAAAAGTCAAAATTTTAGCATCGCAGATACCGTAAAAGCATTGTCTAAAACAATAGACGAATATGAAAAAGAAGTTCTAGCAGAACTAGATGCCGAAGCACAACATAAAGAAGCCTTAGAAGAACAAGAAAAAGCAATGCAACAAATAGAAACTACTACTGTGGGAATAAAACAGTATGTGTTGAGTTGTATTGTAAACAATGAACCCAATGCTGCCGAGATGAAAGAATTGGCACAAAAAATTATTGCATTAGAAAAAGAACAAGGTACTCACAATCCCGATTTTTGGGAAGCAATTCTTTAATTCAAACATAATATGAACCTAAAAAACTCCCAACTAGAAGTAGACAACTGGATAAAAAACCATGGTGTTCGTTACTTTAACGAATTAACCAATATGGCGCAACTTACTGAAGAAGTAGGTGAAGTTGCTCGAATAATTGCACGACGCTACGGAGAACAATCTGAGAAAGAAAGCGATAAAAATAAAGACCTTGGCGAAGAATTAGCCGACGTGGTTTTTGTAGTTTTGTGTCTTGCTAATCAAACAGGAATCGATCTTCAAGCGGCATTTGATAAAAAGTTGGATTTAAAAACCAACCGCGATCACGACAGACATCACAACAACGACAAATTAAAATAAATTGAACTGGATACTATTAATAATCGCTGGCTTGTTCGAAGTAGCATTTGCAACATGTCTTGGAAAGGCTAAAGAATCATCTGGAAATACCATGATTTTTTGGTATGCCGGATTTTTGGTTTGCCTTACAATCAGTATGGTTTTACTTGTAAAAGTCACTAAAGAACTACCAATTGGAACGGCTTACGCTGTCTGGACAGGAATCGGCGCTGTTGGTAGCGTACTCGTTGGGATTTTTATTTTTAAAGAGCCAGCTACTTTTTGGCGCGTTTTCTTCATCAGCACATTAATAATTTCAATTATAGGTTTAAAAGTAGTCACAAAATAATGAATCTTCAATTACAAAAATCAACATACAAAAATCAAAATTCAACTTTAAAAATCACAGGTTCCAAATCTGAAACCAACAGATTATTATTGTTGCAAGCATTATATCCAAATATAACTCTTGAAAACACCTCCAATTCTGATGATTCAGAAGTTATGGCCGGTGCACTAAATTCACAATTCACAATTCACCATTCACAATTAATAGACGTTCACCACGCTGGAACAGCTATGAGATTTCTTACAGCTTTTTTTGCTATTCAGGAAGGAAAAGAAGTAGTTTTAACTGGTTCTTCGCGAATGAAAGAACGTCCAATTAAAATTTTAGTAGAAGCATTGCAACAACTCGGAGCTGAAATAACTTACGAAGAAAACGAAGGATTTCCTCCGATAAAAATCATCGGAAAAAAATTGACTCAAAGTAAAGTTTCGCTTCCAGCAAATGTAAGTAGTCAATACATTTCGGCTCTTTTATTAATCGCGCCAAAACTTGAAAATGGATTAGAATTAACGCTCGAAGGCGAAATAACTTCTATTCCTTACATCAAAATGACGCTGCAATTACTAAACGAAATTGGTGTAGAAACTTCTTTTGAAAATAATAAGATTACAATTTGTCATGCTGAACTAGTTTCAGCATCTAATTTAACCATTGAATCCGATTGGAGTTCAGCATCGTATTGGTATTCCATAGTTGCACTTTCCCAAATAGGAACTCAAATAACACTTTCAAGTTATAAAGAAAACAGTCTTCAAGGCGATTCAGCACTAGTAGAAATCTATAAAAATTTTGGAGTTGAAACCGTTTTTGAAAATAATTCAATAACAATTTCAAAAACTGCAATCTGCAATCTGAAATCTGTTAACTGCAATCTGCAATCTTCACCCGATATCGCTCAAACCATAGCTGTAACGAGTTTCGGATTAGGAATTGGATGCCACCTTACAGGTTTGCACACTTTAAAAATCAAAGAAACCGATAGATTAGAAGCCTTGAAAATAGAACTTTCTAAACTTGGAGCAACTATTTCTATAACAAATGATTCGTTAACAATAGAACAATCTAATAATCTAAATTCTAATGTAACAATCGCGACCTATCAAGACCACAGAATGGCAATGGCATTTGCACCGCTGGCTTTAAAAGTTTCAATAATTATTAAAGATGCTGAGGTAGTTTCTAAATCATATCCAACTTTTTGGGAGGATTTAGAAAGTATTGGTTTTCAGTTAGAAAAAAAATAAAAAACTCCGTTAATTGGCGTCTTTGTGGCAATGTCAAAAATAAAAGGCAAAACACTTGACAACGCCTATCTCACAATCGTATATTTGCACTCTGAATTTTAAATGTCTATAGGAAACAACCTTAAACTTTTAAACTCTTAAACTTTTAAACTCTCTTAAATGAAATTATCTCATTTTCAATTCAATTTACCAACAGAATTATTAGCTGAATATCCTGCAGAAAACCGTGACGAATCTCGTTTAATGGTAATCGACAGAAAAACAGGAACAATAGAACACAAAATGTTCAAAGACATCATCAACTATTTCGACGATGGCGATGTGATGATTCTTAACAATACCAAAGTTTTCCCTGCAAGAATGTTCGGAAATAAAGAAAAAACGGGTGCAAGAATTGAAGTTTTCTTACTTAGAGAATTAAATGCAGAACAACGCCTTTGGGATGTTTTAGTAGATCCAGCTCGTAAAATCAGAATTGGAAATAAATTATATTTTGGTGACGACGATTCTCTAGTTGCCGAAGTTATCGATAATACAACTTCTCGTGGTAGAACATTACGTTTCTTATACGACGGTTCGTACGAAGAATTCCGCAACAAACTTACAGAACTTGGTGAAACGCCAATTCCAAAATACATCAACCGCGAAGTAAACGAAGACGATGCGGAGCGTTACCAAACGATTTATGCAAAAGAAGAAGGCGCTGTTGCCGCTCCAACTGCTGGTTTGCACTTCTCAAAACACCTTTTAAAAAGATTAGAAATTAAAGGAATAAACTTTGCCGAAGTTACACTTCACGTAGGTTTAGGAACGTTCAATCCAGTAGAAGTTGAAGATTTGTCGAAACACAAAATGGATTCGGAAGAGCTAAAAATCAATCAAGAAGCTTGCGATATCGTTAATGACGCTAAAGCCAAAAAGAAAAGAATTTGCTGCATCGGAACAACTTCAATGAGAGCAATTGAAAGCGCAGTTTCATCGCAAAGAACACTAAATCCATTCGACGGTTGGACTAATAAATTCATTTTTCCACCTTACGATTTCAGCATTGCAGATTGTATGGTAACCAATTTCCACACACCAAAATCAACATTATTAATGATGATTTCAGCGTTCTGCGGACACGATTTAATGAAAAAAGCCTACGAAGAAGCCATCAAAGAAAAATATAAATTCTACTCTTACGGCGACGCGATGTTAATCATCTAATAAAACAATATCAGTCTAAATACAATCCCAATCTTGTGAAAACTTGATTGGGATTTTTTTTTGAGCGAATCACTACGCATTTCTACAAACCCTATTCCTGCTGCTGGAACTCGCTTCCCGAAAAATCGGGAGAGCTCAAACAATTCCAGCATCAGGGCTAGCTTGCTATCGTCTTACATAAAATCATTTTTCCAGTGCACTAACTTTTAAACTTACAAGCCCTGAATTTATTTCAGGGTAAACTTTTAAACTTTTAAACTTTTCTCTACATTTACACCACAAACAAAACACACAATGACATTCCAAAATACACTTCAATTCGCCCAGCAATTAGATCAACAAGACGAATTAAAAGACTACAGAAACCAATTCATTTTTCCGCAACACAACGGCAAAAACGTAATTTACTTCACAGGAAATTCACTAGGTTTACAACCAAAATCTGCAAAAACATTCGTAGACGAAGTAATGTCCGATTGGGCAACGCACGCCGTAGAAGGACATTTCTATGTAGAAAAACCTTGGTGGGATTACCACGAACGTTTTGCAGAACCATTAAGTAAAATCGTCGGTGCAAAACCGTCAGAGGTTACAGTAATGAACACGTTAACAGTCAATTTACACTTGTTGATGGTGTCGTTTTACCGTCCTACGGCAACGCGTTACAAAATTATCTGTGAGGAAAAAGCATTTCCGTCAGATCAATATATGTTTCAATCGCAAGTCAATCACCATGGATATAAACCAGAAGATGCCATTGTAGAAATTAAAAGACGAGAAGGCGAACACAACATTCGTCTAGAAGATATTTTAGCAAAAATTGAAGAAGTTGGCGACGAACTAGCATTAGTATTATTTGGCGGAGTAAATTACTACACAGGTCAAGTTTTCGACATGAAAACCATCACCGAAGCCGGACATAAAGTAGGAGCAATAGTAGGTTTCGATTTAGCGCACGCAGCTGGAAATATCAAATTAGAACTCCACGATTGGAACGTAGATTTCGCCGCATGGTGTTCGTATAAGTACATGAATTCTGGACCAGGAAACGCTTCGGGTTGCTTTGTTCATGAAAAACACCATCATTCCGATTTGCCACGATTTGCAGGTTGGTGGGGACACAATAAAGAACGCCGTTTCAAAATGGAACCATCATTCGATCCAGTTCATGGTGCCGATGGTTGGCAAGTTTCTAATTTACCAATTTTATCTTTAGCTCCATATTTAGCATCAGTAGAAATGTTTGCCGAAGTAGGAATGGAGAAACTAATCGCCAAAAGAAACCAAATTACATCGTATCTAGAATTTATTCTGCACGAAATAGACAAAGAAGTCAACAGTACTTTCGAAATAATAACGCCATCAAAACAAGAAGAAAGAGCGTGTCAATTATCGGTTTTTCTTCATGGTGAAGGCCGCAGTTTATTTGATTACTTAATGAAAAATGGAGTAATCACTGATTGGCGCGAACCTAACGTAATTCGTCTTGCTCCAGTTCCGTTATACACGTCGTATGAAGATATGTACAACTTTGGACAGATTTTAAAACAAGGAATTTTAAATCATTAAATAACAAACAGGTTTAATTAGAAAAAAGGAATCTCGCTACATCAATAACGAGATTCCTTTTTTTAATGGGTGTAAATCTGTAAAATCCGTTTAATCTGTGGCAAATAAACTACGCCATTACCAAACTCGGAATTTCAATTTCAATCAATCCCAATCGATAATCCTCCAATTGTTTTTGAATTTTTACACTATCATTTTTAAAAAAATCTATTGTAGAAAAAAGGTATTTATAATATTCAATTCCTTCCAATAAATTATTTTTAAACGAATTCCATTTCTTAATTTGACCAGTAGAAATCTCGGTAGAATAATCTGAAATTTCGTTTCTTAAATAGTCAACATACATTTTTAATTCCTTTATAAATACATTTGGTCGGTTGGCGTCGGTCATTACATTGGTATTTCCATAAATATGTTTTACCATATCGGCTAATGAAATTTCGCTATCAAAATAAGCCAAATTCGGTCCAGGACAAATTACAATTCCTTGTTGTTGTCCTTTTATTTTAATGTCGTTTTCTAAATAAGCAGCATTAACCAAACCAACGCAAAGACAGGCCTTTTCAGTAATTTTATTTTTCAGTTTATCAAATTCTGATGATGAAATTTCATCTTTTTTAACTTCTAATTCTTCCAGTTTTATATCCTGATATTTCTTTGAAGCCATACAAAGTCCTTTATCATCATGTTCTTTACTCAAAGCTAAAAGTCGTTTCGGACAAGAACTTCCGGCATTGTTTTCGTCAATTCGTTTTTGTTTCCAATATTCATTAGAAGTTCCCTTAACCGAATTAAACGGAACACCAAGTGGAGAAATATTGCTCAAATAAAAATCCTCTTCTTTTGCATTTGCCAATAAAGTTCTAGTTTCGGCATCGACCGAAGTCGCTTCGGGAACCAATAAAAAAGGCGAACCCCAACCTACAGAATCAACTTTGTAATAATCCAATAAAAAGTCATGTTCTTCGGCAGTTCCAATGCCGCCTTGCGCTGTAATTTTTAATTCCAATGGATTTTCTGGAACTGGCATTTCTTTCTGACTCAAAGCTTTCACCATTAAATCATGTGCCGATTGAATCAATTGGTCTTTCTTTTCTTTGAATTCTTTCAAAATTGGTCCGAGTAAAAAACCATCCGTTGCAAAAGCATGTCCTCCACAATTCAATCCCGATTCAATTCGGTATTCCGAAACCCAAAGTCCTTTTTTAGCCAAGAAATTCCCTTGAATCATCGCCGAACGAAAATCACTAACTTTCAAAATAATTTTCTTCTTCAAATTCGAATTTGCATCTGGAAAAAAATCTTTAAAATTCTCAAAATAACTGTACAACCTAGGATTCATTCCTGCAGAAAGCACTACTGATGATGTCAAATTACTATTTGCAAATCCGCGAAGTGCTGCATGCGCATCATTGAATTCCACTGGCAATTGATTGTTTTTATCAAAATTATCTTTATCGACTTTCGTCATAATATTGACATCAATTTCACCTGCAAATAAATGTTCTTCCAAGTAATTTTTAATGGTTTCTTTAATCGTAATTCCTTCGTCAATAAAGTGTTGCAATCCTTTTTTTAAATCCGATTTATTAGGCAACAGCGCAATATAATTTTCTAAAGAAGTTTTGCTCTCTGCCAATTCGTTTTTAAAATTTTCAAACTTTTCGGTTACAATTGTATCTACTAAGTTTAAATAATGTGTAATTCGTTCAGCTCTATAATCGTGGAATTTTTGAGTAATTTCTTGATAGGGAATGCTAAATTTTTCGCTGTAGAAAGCCCTCATTTTTTCGATTACTTCATCATCTGTAATCGAAACAACCGACGAAATTCCGTAATGTGCCACACGAATCGGACTATCAATGGTGTAAGCCAATCCCATCACCGGAATATGAAACGTATGTACTGATTCTCTTTTCATACCTAAATATTTATTAATAATTGTAATCGCCAAAGATGTTAGTTTTGAAGCGCTAAAAAAATGACAATTATCATATTAAGAATTTGATTTGTAGAAAAAATAGTTTCAAAAAATTACATTAAACACTAACTTTGTGCTTTTCAAATTTGAATCTACAACCATGACAAAACAAGAAATCATAAACACTTTCGATCCTTCGCAACCAGGATTAGCCGATGCAACTATTTTCGGATTACCATTTTCATCAGAACAATCAGAAATAATTATAATTCCGGTGCCATGGGAAGTTACCGTGAGTTATGGTGCTGGTGCATCAGAAGGTCCAGAAGCTATTCTTGATGCTTCATTTCAAGTAGATTTAAATCATCAAGATTTTCCAGAATTGTGGAAACTCGGGATGTACTACGCCGAAATTCCAGAAACATGGAAAACCTATTCCGATAAATACAAAGCCTTAGCGCAACCTATTATCGAAGCTTTAGAAGATGGTCAAGATGTAAATCAAATTCCAGCCTTGAAAACCGATTTAGATGCAATAAATACTGTTTGTCGCGACTTGCACACGCAAGTAAAAGAAACTGTTTTGCATTGGATGAACCAAGGTAAAAAAGTCGTTCTTCTTGGTGGCGATCATTCTACACCGCTTGGATATTATGAAGCATTAGCTACAAAACACGATAATTTCGGAATTTTACACCTCGATGCCCACATGGATTTGCGTATTGCCTACGAAGGGTTTACCTATTCGCATGCGTCAATTATGTACAATGCGTTGCAAATTTCTCAGATTTCCAAAATCGTTCAAGTAGGTATTCGTGATTTTTGCGAGCAAGAAGTTGATGTTGTAAATGCAGAAAATGGAAGAGTTTTAGTACACACCGATTCTGATTTGAAAAAAGAAACTTTCGAAGGAAAAACTTGGGCAGAGCAATGTGACGCCATTATTGCTTCGTTGCCACAAAAAGTATGTATTTCATTTGATATTGACGGCATGTATCCATGGTATTGCCCAAACACAGGAACACCAGTGCCAGGCGGATTTTCATTTGAGCAAGCTACCTATTTGTTCAATAAATTAGCCGAAAGCGGTAAAGAAATCATTGGTTTCGATTTAGTAGAAGTTGCTCCAGGCGAAAACGACGATTGGGATGGAAACGTTGGTGCCCGAATGTTGTTTCACATGTGTGGTGTTCTAGCCAAAAATAACGGTTTACAAACAGGAACAAAAATCAAATTTCCTAGATAATATGTAACCCATAATTTAGTTTATCCTAAGTTGCCTACATTTTAAAAAAAAAAACAAACAACCAACTCAAATGAAAGAAAAAAACCTATCAGAATTAACAGATCAAGAATTGTTGCAAGAAGCCAAAAAGATGAAATCAACTAAAATCACTAATGCGGTATTAATTGGTTTTTTATTTGGAGTTATATTTTATAGTGTTGTAAAAAACAGTTATGGTTTTCTAACTTTAATTCCCTTGTTTCTTGCTTACAAATTGATAAATAATTCGAAAACCGATACCAAAGAATTAGAAGCTATTTTAAAAGAACGAAATTTGAAGTAAGCTTTAAATTCTCATCCCATTATCACAATACAACTAAACTGCAAGCCCAAAACTTGCAGTTTTTTTATAAACTTAAATTCTTCTATTCATTATTCTTCATGATAGCCTCAATTTCTTCTATGGTTTTATTGGCAAGCCAATTGGTTATTGAAACCACTTTTTCGGGTTCAAATTTCTTTAAACTTTGTAATGCATGATGGTCTGGCAACGCTAAATCTCGGGTTGCCAAAATATCGTTGGGTGTGCAATTTAGTCCTACGCACAAAGAAGTCAGCTGACTAAAAGTTAGTTGCGTTAGCGTACCATTCAACATTCTTTGCGCTGCATTACCACTCACGCCATTTTTTCTTAAGTAAGTGTATTTTGTTTTTATGTTTCTAGTAGCCATAATAGGCTCTAAATTTAGCACAATACTACTTTGATTCATCGTAATTGAAGGTCGTCTTTTTCTGATCATAGTTTCTTATTTTATAAAAAATGTTTTTTTACTTAAATCACTTATTGCTAATCATAAAATAATTATAACAATACATATAGTAGTTATAACATCAACAAAAGTAGTTATAGCGAGAGTAAAAGTAGTAATAACAGATACAAAAGTAGTTATAACATGACAATAATTAGTAATAACAAATACAAAAACTCTTATAACGGGTACAAATATAGTTATTCCAGTAGTTTTTGAGTGAATTTTATAAGTTTCTTAGCTTCATAACATCTTTTTATTTTACTTAACTTTTCTAGAGAAAATTGAAATTATTGTCAGATAAAATTGAAATTATCTCTCAATATTAATATTCTGTAACAATTACTAAAAATTCTATAACTAGTACATTCAGTTTATCTTGTTACTTTGTCATATCAATAATCCCAAAAAACAATTTGATATGAAAACGTTATATGTATTAGTATTGTCACTAGTTATTTTTTCTTGTAAAAACACAAATAGTGACGCCGTAGTAGAGGCAAAACAAACAAGTATTGATTCAATGAAAGTAGTTGCCGAAAAGCAAAGAATCATCGACTCAATGAAAGTAGAAGCTGCCAAAATCGAACAACAAAAAGAAGTAGTAGTAGTTAATCAAACTGCTGCTGGAACAACAACGACAACTACAGCCAAGAAAAAAGGTTGGAGTGGTGCTGCAAAAGGAGCCGTTATTGGCGCCGGAGTTGGTGCTGTAACTGGAGCAATTATCAGCAAGAAAAAAGGTGAAGGTGCCATTATTGGTGGTTTAGCCGGAGCTGGAGTTGGTGCAGGAACTGGTGCAATTATCGACGGTAAAAAGAAATAAAAATAAAAGTTTAAGTTAGTTATTAGTGTGCGTTTAAATTGTAGCAGCAATTTAAACGCACTTTTTTTATTTCATAAATAATAAATAAGTAGATTTGAATTACCAATTTAAATCCCAAATGAAACGATTAAAAAAAATTCTGCTACTTCTTTTATCATTAATTATTCTTATTGCAATTTCAGTTTTTGGATATACAAAGTACAAGAAACCTGTTTACGATGGTGAAGTGGCTTTGCAAAATATCAGTAAGAATACCACTGTTTATTTTGATGATTTTGGTGTGCCTCACATTTATGCCGATTCGCAAAAAGATGCCATGACGGTTTTAGGTTACGTTCACGCGCAAGACCGATTGTGGCAAATGGAACTCATGCGTAGAATTGCTCCAGGAAGATTATCAGAATTATTTGGTTCGAAAGCGTTGCCGAATGATATTTTCTTTGCAGGAGTTGGCATTGATGAGAATTCCGAAAAAGCCATTGCTCAATTAGATAAAAATTCTGAAGCTTATAAATTGGCAATTGCTTATCTCGATGGTGTCAATCAGTTTATTGAAAACGGAAAAACACCTTTAGAATTTGAATTGGTTGGCGTTAAAAAAGAAAAATACACTTTAAAAGATGTTTATAATATCTTCGGATTCATGTCGTTCAGTTTTGCAATGGCACAAAAAAGCGA
This sequence comes from Flavobacterium aquatile LMG 4008 = ATCC 11947, assembly GCF_000757385.1. GTDB lineage: Bacteria > Bacteroidota > Bacteroidia > Flavobacteriales > Flavobacteriaceae > Flavobacterium > Flavobacterium aquatile. The sequence goes on from NZ_JRHH01000001.1 coordinate 289,529, forward strand.
TCCTTTAATGACTGATATTCGTGATAAATTTGGCGCAGAATATCTTAAAGATTTTGGTCTTGATGGTTCTTTGGGAACAACGCAATTAAAAAGTTACAAAGGCAAGTCGAATGATTATGCTCAAATCTCCAAATCGGTAGCAAGTTTGTTAGACAATTCTCCAATTCCGCCTTTTATAGGAAGTAACAGTTGGGTAATTGGCGCACAAAAAACCAAAAACGGAAAAGTTATTTTTGCCAACGATCCACACATTGGATTCTCACAACCATGCACTTGGTATGAAGCCCATATAGTTACACCAGATTATGAAATTTATGGCTACTATTTGGCCGGAACACCATTTCCGCTTTTGGGTCATAACCGCGATTATGCCTATGGATTGACGATGTTTGAAAACGACGATTTAGATTTGTTTCAAGAAGAAAATAATCCGAATGATGAAAATCAATACAAGACAATTGACGGTTTTAAAAATTATACTATTCGAAAGAAAATCATCAAAATAAAAGACAGCACATCGGTAACTTTAAACATAAAAGAATCGGTTCACGGACCAATTATGAATGATTTGTTGACGACTTTAAAAACCAAAAACCCAATTGCCATGTCGTGGATTTACACGCAAGAGAAAAACCAAATTCTTGATGCCGTTTATTCACTTTGTCATGCTAAAGATGTTACTGATTTTTATAATAAAATTGAACTCATTCACGCACCGGGATTGAACGTAATGTATGGCGATGCTAAAGATAATATCGCATGGATAACATCAGGGAAATTATATAAATTAGATAAATCAGTCAATCCAAATTTTATTCTAAATGGTGCCAACGGAATCGATGATAAAAAAGAATTTCTTCCGTATTCTAAAAATCCTTCGGCTGTAAATCCGTCATGGAATTACGTGTATTCTTCCAATAATCAACCTGAAGCAGTTGACGGATATTTGTATCCTGGATATTATTTACCCAAAGACAGAGCCAAAAGAATTGACGGTTTGCTGGCTCCAAAAAATAATTGGACTGCAACCGATGTTCAAAAAATGATTGTCGATAATACTTCGTCAACTTCTGCAACTGTTGTGGCAAGTTTTTTATCTCAAATTGATTCAAATAAAGCAACTTCAAATGAAAAGAAAGGTTATGAGATTTTAGGAAAATGGTCTGGTTCAACTAATGAAAAAGATATTGCTCCAACTATTTACAACAAATTTATCTACCACTATTTAAAGAATACTTTTAAGGATGAATTGGGCGAAGATGATTTTGCTGCGTTACTTTCTACTCATATTTTAAAACAAATAATTGAACCACAAATTGCGAATGAATCGTCGGTTTGGTGGGATGATTTTACTACTAAAAACCGCAAAGAAACTCGAAAAGAAATTTTAAATAAATCCTTCAAAGAAGCCATTGCTTCGCTCGAAAAACAACTAGGAAATGATGTAAATTCTTGGACTTGGAATAAAGTGCATACCTTAGAACATCAGCATCCATTAAGTAAAGTTGCTGCTTTGCGTAGTTATTTTAATGTTGGGCCAATGGAAATTGCAGGTTCTAACGAAGTCATTAATAATTTGGCTTTTACTTTTTCTGACAATCCTGCTTACGAAGTAAAAGCTGGACCATCAACGCGAAGAATTATCGATTTCTCGGATGTAGAAAATAGTGTGAGTATTCTTCCAACAGGGCAATCTGGAGTACCGTCAAGTAAGCATTACAATGATCAAGCGGAAATGTATGCTCAAGGCAAATTCAGAAAAATGAAAATGAACAAAATGGAAATCGAAGCTACATCAACAAAGTTAGTTTTTGTTCCGAAGAAATAAGTAATTCTTCCTTAATCAGATGAATTAAAATGGATAAAAATCAGTAAATTTGCACAATCGCTTTAAACTATTTAAATGCAAACTCCCAAAAAAATAGCCGTTGTAGGTTCTGGATTAGTTGGAACTTTATTGGCAATATATCTTAAAAAATTAGGTCACACAGTTCACGTTTACGATAGAAGTCCTGATATTAGAAAAATTAATTTTTCAGGCCGTTCCATAAATCTTGTATTGTCTGACAGAGGAATAAAAGCACTGAAAGATGTTGGTTTAGAAGACGAAGTCTTGGGTATTGGAATTCCTGTTGAAAAAAGAGCAATTCATACAGGAGTTGGTACTGTTAACGAACAATTTTATGGCAAAGATGGCGAAGTAATTTACTCGTTATCGAGAGGTTTGTTGAATAAAAAAATGGTCGATTTAGCCGAACAAGCTGGTGTTGAATTTTTCTTTGAGCAAAAAGTTTGGGATGTCGATTTAACTACAGCAACAATATCTATTGGTGAAACCGAAAGAGGCGAGTGGACAACTAAAGACTACGATTTGACATTTGGTGCCGATGGTGCTTTTTCAAGAATTAGACACAGAATGCAACGCCAAAGTATGTTTAATTATTCGCAAGAATTTTTAAATATTGGTTACAAAGAATTAAATATTCCTGCCAATCCAGACGGAACGCACAAACTAAATAAAAATGCTTTACACATTTGGCCACGAGGAAATTTCATGCTCATGGCGTTAGCTAATCCAAATGGGAGTTTTACATGCACCTTGTTTATGCCACATGACGGCGAAAATTCTTTTGAAGATTTAAAAACAACAGAACAACTGGTTACTTTTTTCGCGAAACATTTTCCAGATACAAAAGAAGTAATTCCGAATCTTGTGGAAGATTTCTTTAAAAATCCAACAAGTTATTTGGTTACTATGAAATGTTTTCCATGGACATATAGTAATAAAGTAGCGCTTATTGGTGATGCTTGCCATGCAATAGTTCCATTTTATGGTCACGGAATGAATGCAGGATTTGAAGACATTACTGTTTTAAATCAAATGATTGAACAATATGGCGATGATTGGGCGAATTTGCTAAACGATTATGAAAATTCCAGAAAACCAAATACGGATGCCATTGCCGAACTATCGTATCGAAATTTTATGGAAATGAGTTCAAAAACGGCTGATGAAAAATTCCTTTTACAGAAAAAAATAGAAAAATGGTTTTCAGATAAACATCCTGACAAATGGATGCCGCTATACAGTCGTGTAACCTTTAGTTTGCAACCTTATTCAGAAGCATTGGCCATCGGAGATTTTCAAAATAAAATCATGGAAAAAGTTCTAAAAATCCAGGATATTGAAGAAAAATGGAACAGTGAAGAAGTAGAAAACTTGATATTAGAAAATCTAAAATCTGCAATCTAAAATCTGCTATCTAATTTTCCTCTCTGTGTACTTTTGTAAAATCAAATGCTGGTTTGCAAATAGCAATATATTCGCAAGATTCATCAAAGGGATTAGAATATTGAACTCTTGTATTGGCTTCAATTTTAATCGATTGACCTGCTTCTAAAACAATTGTTTCTCCTTCAATAATGAATTGTTTTTTTCCAGATATAATATAGGTGTATTCTTCAAATTCTGGAGTTTGGAACGGTTCGCTCCATTTTGGTGGCGCAATCATGTGAGCAATTGAAATTTCGTTATTATTCGTTGCTACTTTCCCATGATGCTCTTCAATCAATTTCCCATCAGTAGTCGGAACTACGAACGGAGTCTTTTGTATTAAGTATTTGGTAAGTATATAGATAACTACGGTAATTTTATTTTTCATACAAAAATACATTAAAACCTCATTTCGAGGTTTTTTTTTATTTCTTTTTTTAAGTTACAATCTAAAATAGATTTCTATATTTGTTTCTGAAAATATTTAGCGTTAGCTATTATCGTGGTTTCAAAATCTGACAATTTTACTCACACCACACAAGATAATAAGACTATGCTCATGCTATGGCGTGGGTGTAACTTATCTTGGTGTAGGGTTTTGTCAGAACCTTGAAACAGATATGGTTGCAAACCCACGCTTGTCATTTATAAACTTCACTTAGGGTTTGAGTGAAACAAAACTCAACCCATTTATGAAAAACCTCTTAACACTTTTCGCATTCATTTCAATGATCACTTCTTTTGCTCAAAAGAAAGAAAAACAAGAATTAATTTACAAACTCAATTCTTTTAAAAATTCCACAGTATTAAATGCTTCCTATAATGTTTCGAAACAACAAATTTGGGATGCAGTATATGTTATGATGAAGCAAGAATATAAAGAAATAAAGAAACAAGATTTTGAAAAAGGAATTATTGAAGGATATGATCAAGGTGATACTTTTAAAGAAGGTTTTACGACCGAAATAATCGGATCTGGACCTTACAGAGTAGTTTTTACAATGAATCGTCAAATACGATATATAAATAAAGACCGAAGCTACACAGGTTGGTACGATAAGAATGAAATTCCACAAGATTATTTGTTTAAAATTCAAAACAGCATTTATACAACTTTGTATGGTTCGTTTAAATATTCTCCAGAACTTATAAATGAAATTGATGCTTACAACGCAAGTCAAACCAAAGATAAGTACAAACTAGTTTTAGGTAAAGACTATTAAAATGTCTGAAGTTATCGAAGAAGTGAATGAAGTTGAAACAACGGCGTTTGCTAAAGGGTTAAAGCTTGAAAAAGAATTTTGTGAGTTTTTAAAAACTAATTTAGGATGGACTTCTGCACGAATAAGATCGCAAATGTCAGCCAAAAATAACATGAGAGGAACTCAAGTTGATGTGATAGCAGAGCGATCAGATGATAGAGGCAGAAGAATCACTAAAGTTGCATGGTTTTATATTATAATTGCCGTATCACTTATTTTTGTTGGAATTGTAATGGATGATAGTGATTTAAAAACAATTATTTTATACTTGAGTGTAAGTACAAGTTTTTTATCTCTTCTTACAATATTTTTGAGTACTTTATTCAACAAAGAACATGCTTGGGTTGAGTCTAAGAACCGTAAAACAAAAACCGACATACGCCAAATACAACTAACAATTAGTCAGGTAAACGAATACAAGAATAGTGGAAATAAAGAATATAAATTCACCGAAGTTTATTTTGTATCACCATCTGGATTTATAGAGAATGCCTTAAAACTAGCAGAAGATAACAATATAAAATGCTATTGTAAGCAAGACGGTAAGTTTATAGAAGCTAAATTCTGGGATCATTATTGAAATTTCAAATAATTGAAAAACAAGTAATTATACGTGCTTTGGGTCTAATTTTTAGTTTTACATTTGTCTTTAACCTTTAAACCAATTTAATTATGGCAAAAAAGAAAGTATTCTCTCATTATATTTATAGAGATGCAAAAACAGGTAGACTTGTGACTGAAGATTATGCTAAAAAAATCCAGGAACAACAGTTAGAGAATCTGTTTATAAGGAAGAATAAAAAGAAAACCCACTCAAATGAGTGGGTTTATTTATTTATTTTAAAATGCAGCTATTTCATACGTAAACTTATTTCCATTATCAAACGTAAATAAGATTTCATTAAGTGTATCTATAAATTCTGCATCGTGTGGATTAATGGTAGTTGCGGAATCTTCAGGAAAAATAATAAACATATATTCTCTTTCTCCAATTGGCTCAAAGGCTACATTTATTATTTGATTTCCATGTGTAAAATTAAAAAGAGCTCTTCCATAGAGCTCTTCTTGAGTATAATCATATGGCATACTTATGCTACTTTAGTTTTACGTGCAGTTGAAATTCTTGCCATTGCTGCATATACTTTTGCTGCTTCACTTGTAGTAGCATTTTTCCATTTTACATCTTCAAAAGCATTTTTGCTTTTTACTTTACTCATGTCAATTTTTGCGATTTTCATTTTACAATCTTTTAAATTAAACAGTCCTTTGAATAATTATGAAACAAATATATACAAATTACATACCATGTTACAAATTTACTACATCTTCTAACACCTTTTTAACCATTTAAAACAGCATTGTTTTCACTCTTTTTTTTTGTTGTGCACGTGCCATATATTGTACATACTATATTTCCTCTATTTAATAACATTTATAAAAAAATTATCTTTTAGAATAATTTATTTATATTTTTGTAAGAAAATAATACATAAAATTTAAAAACAACGCCTATTTATAGAGACATTTGAAAAAATTGTTAAAGAAAACATATTCTTTTTTAGATTGAAATTAAAGTCCAAGCGCTTTATCAATATTACTTTGAAATGATTTTCTTGTTTTTGAGAATTCAATGTGTTCTTTTATTTCGGAGTAGGAAATATACTTTACCAACTTTTTTTTATTTTCAATTTCAATTGAAAGTAATTTTACAGGAAGATATTTAAAATTGTTGCCATATGCTTTGTTAATATCAGAATGATTGAAATACCAATCTTCACCAATCAAAGCATGATTGATGTTTGGGTTTTCTAAAAGAACGTCTAATGTTATTTCTAAAAACTGCATTTTGTATCTCTGATATTTTTGTAAGTTATGAGAGTAAATAGATTGTCCAAAAATAATGAAAATCTAACAGAAGCTTTAATTTTTCGTGTATTATATCTGTAAACGAATTCGTTTACATAAAATTGCATGTGCTTTCTGGACCACCAATTATAAATACCGTTGTAACTACGTTTCATTATTGACCAAAATCCTTCTATTGTATTGCTGTGTATTTCTGGATTGTCAAAATCAACATATTGCTTTTTAGCATGATCAACAACATGATGGTCATAATCTGAATGCAAATGATTGTAGCCAAGCCATTCGTCAGAAATAAAAACACTTCCTTTTTCAACATTCTTTCGTATGATTGGCTGCAACGTTTTAGCTTGTGTATTTGGAACCACAAAGGCACGCAAATCGCCATTACGTTGTAGTAATCCCAAAACAGGTGTTTTGTCTTTAAAACTTCTACCTTGAGAAAACGGAACTTTTTTATCTTTGTGACGATTTTTGTTCTTGCCACCAAAAAATGATTCATCACTTTCTACAATTCCATCTAGTTTTTCTTCAGATGGGATATTATATAGTCGTCTAATTTTTGCAGCCAAATACCAGGCAGTTGATTGAGTTACGCCTAGTTCCGTTGCAAGTTGAACAGATGAAATTCCCTTTTTATAAGAAGTCATGTGCCATATAGCAATAAACCAATCCCGAATAGAGATTTTAGTTTTCTCGAATATTGTTCCAGTGCGTACCGTAAAATATTTGTTTGTGGTTTTACAAATGTACTTTCCGTTTTTACATTTCCAAACTTCTCCATTTTCCACAAAAGGACTAATTACATTGCCATTCCAACGACGGAATTCAAGATATTCTATGCAAGATTGTTCTGTTGAAAAAGTATCAAGTAATGTACGAAGTGAAGTAATATGCTCTGGAAACATGTCTAATTTAAAATTCTACAGTAAAATTATAAATTTGGAAATTAATAGTATAATTTTGTTAATAAATAATGTTACCGTAGTTATCTATATACTTACCAAGTATTTTTTCATTTTTTTTTGTCATTGCGAGGCACGAAGCAATCTTATAATCAACTTTGCCACATTTTATTAAATTGTCATTATATCTTCAATATCTGCATATAAATCGTTCCATAAAGGATTGAAATTTTTAATTAGATTCAATTTAGTTGCACGTGAACCAGCTTTTGATTGTTTTTCTCTTGCTATTGCATCACCAATCATTTGATATTGCTCATAATAAACCAACTTATTCAAATTGTATCTAGCAGAAAAAGAATTTTCATATCTTTTCTCAATATGTTCCAGTATTCTTTTGGCTAAATTCGATGTTACTCCAATATATAGAGTGTTATTGTATTTATTTGTTACAATGTAAATAAAGCCTGGTTTCATATTTGATTTAGATTATGAGATTGCTTCGTGCCTCGCAATGACTTATCGTTTAAAAATAAAATACACAGCCAAAACCAAAAAGCACATTCCCACCAAATGATTCCATTTTAAAGTTTCATTTTTGAAAAATAACATGGAGAAAATCACAAAAATCACCAGCGTTATTACTTCCTGAATTACCTTTAATTGTAACAGTGTAAATGGTCCGCCGTTGCCATCGTATCCTATTTTATTGGCTGGAACTTGAAAGCAATATTCAAATAATGCCAAACCCCAACTTATTAAAACTATGGTAATCAATCCGGCATTTTCAAACCATTTTAATTCTTTAAATTTTAAATGTCCGTACCAAGCCAATGTCATAAAAACATTGGAAAGCACCAGTAATCCTATTGTAATAAATCCTTTCATTCTGAAGTTTTTTTACTAATCACTAATCACTAATCACTAATCACTAATCACTAATCACTATTTCTTAAATATCTTCATCAAAATCCCGAAAACACCTCTAATAAAAGATGCACTTGTAACCACTTTTGTAACCGATTTTCCTATAACTTCTGCTGTACTTGGTTCGTTGCTTTTCTTTTCTTCGACTTCAACTTCTTCGGCTTGAGAGTTGGCATCTTCTATTTTTTTATTCAAAATTTCATACGCGCTTTCTCGATCAATTTCCTCAGAATATTTTTTCACCAATTTAGATTTGGCATTGATTTCGTCAATTTCATTGCTTTCTAAAACGTCCATTCTACTCATTGGCGCACGCATCATTGTTGCTGCTAATGGTGTTGGAATTCCTTTTTCGTTCAATGCGGTTACAAACGCTTCACCAATTCCAAGCGATGTCAATACTTCATCCGTTTGATAGTAATCAGATGTTGGGTAATTGTCAGCAGTTTGTTTGATTGCTTGTCGATCATTTGCTGTAAAAGCTCTTAAAGCATGTTGAATTTTCAATCCCAATTGCGCCAAAACACCTTTAGGAATATCCATAGGATTTTGAGTTACAAAGTAAACGCCAATTCCTTTCGATCTAATTAATTTGATAATCGTTTCAATTTGATCTAATAAAACTTTGCTAGCTTCATCAAATATTAAATGAGCTTCATCAATAAATAAAACCAATTCTGGTTGATCAACATCACCTTTTTCTGGCATTTGCTGATAAATTTCTGCTAATAAACTCAACATAAAAGTAGAAAACAATTTTGGCTTATCTTGAATATCGGTCAAACGTAAGATGTTTACATAACCTTTTCCGTTTTCGTCAATTCGTAATAAATCATCAATTTCAAATGATTTTTCGCCAAAAAAGAAATCACCACCTTGTTGTTCCAGTTCGATTATTTTTCGCAAAATAGTTCCTGTGGTAGCTGTTGAAATTTTACCATATTCTTGTGATATTTCGTCTTTTCCTTCTTCAGTTATATAATTAAGGACTTTCTTAATGTCTTTTAAATCTAGTAAAGGCATCTTTTTGTCGTCACAATATTTGAAAATTACCGATACAACTCCAGCTTGCGTGTCGTTCAAATCTAATATTCGTGAAAATAAAACGGGTCCAAATTCCGATATTGTCGCTCTCATTCTAACGCCATCTTGAGCAGATAGTGTCATCAACTCAACCGGAAATGATGCTATAGTATAAGGTATATCAATTTTAGTGTGACGTTCTGTTATAAATCCTTGTTCAATTCCGAGTTTTGCAATTCCAGAAAAGTCACCTTTTATATCCATCATTAATACCGGAATTCCAAAAGAAGACAATTGTTCAGACAAAACTTGAATGGTTTTTGTTTTTCCAGTTCCTGTTGCTCCAGCAATTAATCCGTGACGGTTTAAAGTCTTTAACGGGATTTTTACTTTGGTTTCACCTACAGTTTCACCATCTAGAATTGCTGCTCCAAGTACTAAACTTTCACCTTTTGAAGTGTAACCTGTATTGATATGTTGGATAAAATCTTCCTTTTTACTCATTTTGCTCGATATTTATGGTTGAATTTGGACTAAAATCAGTGCAAGATACTATTTTTTTGAAATTCTAAAGTTGCAAATTCTGACATAGTAAAAGTTAATATTTTTGTAAATTTAACAATCTCGAACTTTTTTTTATACTATTTGAGAAAATAAAAGCGTTATAGTTTCCGTATGGTAGTTGATTTAAATGATTAATTTCTAGAACTTTTAAATTTTTAGCATCAAAAGAATTGTTTTGCTAAAATTAATTTTATGAATTTCTTTGTTTTAAGAGAATGTTATAAATAACAAAAAAAGTTTTTTTATTTAAACTAAAAATTTAAATTTGCTCCTATTCAAGTTTATATACAACTAAGAACTTATAAATTATTAAAAACTTAAAATTTTAAAAAATGGCAAACGTTAAAAAAGACAACGGTTCAAACGGAGGAGGAATGATTTCTGGAATTATCATCGTAGCATGTATTTTTGTTGGATGGTTAATTTGGCAATTCGTAATGGGTAATGGTGCTAACTTCGAAGGTGGAGTTAATACAGGTCATCCACTACCAGGAAATTATTTAGCAATGGTATACAAAGGTGGTAAAATTGTACCGGTCTTAATGGGATTATTGTTAATGGTAATCGTTTTTTCAATTGAAAGATATTTTGTTATATCTAAAGCTTCAGGAAAAGGTAACTTAGATACTTTTATGAAAAAAGTACAAGCTAACATTGCAGCTGGAAACATGGAAGAAGCAATCAACGATTGTGACAAACAACAAGGTTCTGTAGCAAATGCTATCAAAGCGGCTTTAGTAAAATACCAAGACGTTAAAAAAGAAGGATTCAATAGCGAAGAAGCTGCAGAAATGATTCACAAAGAAATCGAAGAAGCTACTTCTTTAGAAATGCCAATGTTAGAAAAACACATGACTATTCTTTCTACATTAGTATCTTTAGGTACTCTTGCAGGTTTATTAGGAACGGTAATGGGGATGATTACAGCGTTTGGTGCATTAGCAACTGCTGGAACTCCAGATCAAGCTGCATTAGCAAATGGTATCTCTGAAGCACTTATCAACACTGCAACAGGTATCTCGACATCTGCTTTAGCAATTGTAACTTACAATTTCTTTACTTCTAAAATTGACACTCTTACTTATTCTATTGATGAAGCAGGAACTGCTATCGTTAATACATACAGAAAAGTTAGAGGAGGTTTAAAATAATATTAATTTTATTTTGACGTTTATTATATAAGTGTCAAACTAAATAACAAATAACAGATGGCAAAAATAAAAATGTCTAAAAAGGCAACATCTATTGACATGACAGCAATGTGTGACGTAGCGTTCCTTTTACTTACGTTCTTCATTTTGACTGCTACCGCAAAAGCTCCAGAGCCTTTGCCAGTAGATACGCCAGCTTCAACTGTAGATGTTAAACTTCCTGAAACAGGATTAGTGACTTTAACAGTTGGAAAAAGTGAAGGTAAAGACAAAGTGTTTTTTGGAATGAAGGACAGAGATGTTCGTTTAAAAACACTTGAGTTAATGGGAGCTAAATATGGTGTGACATTTACACCTGCCGAAGCTGCTCAGTTTGAATTAATTGATGAATTTGGTGTGCCAATCGAAGGTTTAAAGCAAGTGATTGCTATGAAAAGTGCCGATAGAAATAAAGCTGGTGTACAACCGGGTGTTCCAATGGATTCTTTAAACAATCAATTAAAAGATTGGATTTATACAGCACGTCAAGCTAATATCGAACTAGGAAAAAATAAAGATCTAGACTTCGCAATTAAAGGTGACGCTAAACAAGAGTATCCTCAAATCAAAAAGATTATGGATATTTTGCAAGACCAAAAAATCAATAGCTTCAACTTAGTTACTGGTTCTAGAGGTAAAGATTATTAATTCAAATAAAATTTAAAAAATGGCTGAATTAAATACCGGCGACGGTGGCGGTAAAAAAGGCGGTGGAAAAGTAAGAAGTAAAAAGCAAAACTCTAAAGTAGATTTAACTGCAATGGTAGATTTGGCATTTTTATTGATTACGTTCTTCATGCTTACCACATCGTTATCAAAACCAAAATCTATGGATTTGGGTATGCCTCCTAAAGATGATTCTACTGAGGTTAATACTGATATCAAAGTTGATCAAAAGAGAACTGTTACGGTAATTCTTGGTGATAATAATCAAATTAAATGGTTTCATGGTTTACTTGAAACTCCTGAGCCAGGTGGTAGTCCAGCGACTATTGGTTACGGAAAAGAAGGTATTCGTAAAGTGTTGTTGCCAAGAGTAACTTCAATAGCAGAATACTGCAAAACCAGACCAGATTACAAAGAAGGTAATGGTATGATTGTAATCATCAAACCAACTAAAAAAGCAACTTACAAAAATTTAGTTGACATTTTAGATGAAATGGCAATTTCAAAAGTACCTACTTACGCAATAGTTAATGATTTAACTGATCCAGAGAAAAAATTGGCAGAAGAACTTAATAAAAGTGCAGAATAGTACTAATATAAAAAAAGACAAAAAATGAAGATAGACCTATTTGAAAATAAATGGCTAGACATCGTTTTTGAAGGACGTAATAAAAGTTATGGTGCTTACGATTTGCGTAAAAAAAACACTTCGACTAATATTCGTGCATTCATTATTGGTGCAGTTATTTTCGCTTTTGCAGTTGCAACGCCAATGTTAATGGAGTTAATTCCAGATTCTAGTGATGAGGATACAACATTAAATGACAAGATTGTAACTGTTAAATTGCCGCCAAAAGAGGAAAAACCAAAAGAAAATATTCCACCACCACCACCACCACCACCAAAAGTGGATCAGGTAAAATTTGTTAAGCCAGTTGTGGCTAAAACAAATGAGGTGACAGAAGAACCACCAAAAGTAGAAGAGATTAAAGATAAAAATCTTGGTAAAGAGGATATCAAAGGTGATCCTAATGCTGATCTTGTTTTAACTCCTCCAGGCGATGGACCAAAACAAGCAGAAGTTACCGAAGATAATACCATTTACAACTCTGCAGGTATTGAAGTAAAACCAGAATTTCCTGGTGGTATTCAAAAGTGGTATTCGTTTCTTAAAAATAACTTCCAAGCTCCAGATGAGCCAGGGTTAAAAGGAAAAGTTATCGTTTCTTTCGTTGTAGAAAAAGATGGTTCATTAACAGATATTAAAGTTTTAAGAGATATCGGTTTTGGAACAGGTAAAGAAGCAGAAAGAGTACTTAAAAAAGGACCAAGATGGACACCAGCTGAACAAAATGGTAAAAAAGTAAGATGTTCTTTCATTCAAACATTCTCTGTTGAAACTCCAGAAGAATAATAATGTTTGAAAATTTTAAAAATAATTTCCAGAAGAAATCGCTTCATGAGCGATTTCTTCTATTTATAGGAATTCTGTTTTTTTTGATTTATTTAACATTTGGTGTAATTATAATTCTTTGGGAACAATTTCCAATACGATTACAACCAATGTACCGAATTGCCTTAGGTGTATTAATGATGGTTTACGGATTTTTTAGATTTTATCGAGCTTTTAATATCAATAACGATGATGAAGAATAAAGTAAAATATATTGCATTGATCCCAGTTATTATCTTAGCTATTGTTTTATCATGTGGTAAAAAAGATAGTAAGGAAGGAAATCCCGATTCAATAATTTCTGGAACTACTTCTATTTTAGTTGATGAATCTTTAATGCCTATTGTTGAAGATCAAGTTTCTGTTTTTCAAAGTCAGTATGATGCCGAAATTAAACTACTTCCTAAATCGGAAAAAGAAGCGGTTATAGATTTTTCTAAAGGAGTTGCTGATATTATTATTTTATCAAGAGATTTGAATAATGACGAAAAAGCTTTTTTTAAAAATAAAAAAATTAAACCTAAAGTAACATCGTTTGCAATTGATGCAGTTGCCTTTGTAAAGAACAATAAATCTAACGATACTTTAATTGAGTTAAAACAAATTATTGATTTTTTGAAAGGATCAAAAAATGATATTAAAGGATTGGTTTTTGATAATCCGAATTCAAGTTCGGTTCGTTATTTATGTGAACTTGCAGGAATTGAGTCATTGCCATCCGAAGGAGTTTTTTCTGTAAAAACAAACAATGAGGTAATTAAATTTGTTTCAGAAAATAACGGATTGATTGGTGTGGTAGGTATGAATTGGTTAACACAACCAAAACCAGAAATGCAAAAATACATCGATGAACTAAAAGTTCTAAGTGTTAAAGGTGTTGATGGTGTGTATGTTTCGCCATCTCAAGACAACATCGCTACTCGAACTTATCCTTTGGCACGTGTTTTGTATATTATCAATTGTCAAGGTTATGATGGTTTAGGAATGGGCTTTGCTTCATTCATCGCCGGTGAAATCGGACAACGAATAATTTTACAATCTGGACTTGCTCCAGTTCGTGAACCAAGCAGAAATATTAAGATTAGAAATCAAATAGAAAATAAAAAGTAAAATAAGATGAGCAAATTTAAAATTTTCAGTATCGCTTTGTTAGCTTCAGCCGTGAGCCAAGCGCAAGATTTAGATCAAGCTACAAAAGCAATTGATGCTGAACAGTATGAAAAGGCAAAATCGATGTTAAAAAGTATTGTCCAAACAAAGAACACAGGTAAAGCTTCGTTTCTTTTAGGAAATATTTATTTAACCCAAAGTGTAGAAGATTCAGCTAAAATCTTTTTTGATAAAGGATTAACAGCAGATGGCGGAAAAATAAACAACATTGGTTTAGGTCAACTTGACTTGAACAAAGGTGATGTTATTTCTGCTAAGGCAAAATTCGATCAAGTTTTAAAAGATCTTAAGAAAAAAGATGTTGAAGAATATGTTTATGTTGCTAAAGCATACATGAACTCAGACAAACCAGATTATAAAAGTGCTATTGCTGTTTTGACGAAAGCGAAAGCTGCAAATCCAACTAATGCTTATGTAAACTTAGCTTTAGGAGATGCTTATTATGGTGATAAGAACCAAAATGAAGCCTATTCAGCTTACAGAAGTGCTTACCAAGCAGATAGTTCTTTAATTAGAGCTAAAATGCAATTGGGTGTATTACTTAAAGGTGCAAAAGCATATACTGAAGCTGTAAAAGCGTTTGATGAAGTAGTTGGTTTAAATGCAAATTATGGTCCTGTTTACAGAGAACTTGCTGAAACTTACTATTTATGGGCTAACAATGTGCCAAAAACGTACACAGAGAATATTCAAAAAGCACTTGGATTTTATGAAAAATACATGTCATTGACAGATTACTCATTGTCTTCTCGTATGCGTCATGCCGACTTTTTAATCTTAGCTAGAGATTATAAAGCTTTAGAAAAAGAAGCTAACGAAATGCAAAAATTAGATAAAGTAAATCCAAGAATTTTACGTTATTTAGGGTATTCAGCTTATGAAAATGGAAATCCAGATGCTGCAATTACTGCTTTAAATGAATTTATCAATAAAGGTTCGAACAAAGTTATTTCTGGAGATTATTTTTATCTAGGATTAGCTACAGTTAAAAAATCGGTTGGTGCCGATATGAAAACAGTAGATCCAACATTATTAGCTTCTGGAATTGCAAACGTGAAAAAAGCTGTAGATGCTGAGCCATCTTTAGCAAATGCTTTAAATGAAATTGGTAAAAAATATTTCACAGATAAATTGTATGATGTTTCTGCAGCAATTTTTGAAATTGCTATTTCTAATCCAAATTCTAAAAACTTCCTTGAAGATAATATCTATTACGGATTAGCAGTTTACACTGTAAACAGAAGTAAAGAGGTAAAAGATAGAGATATGGCTAGCTTGCAAAAAGCAGATTTAGCAATGGATGCGGTAATCGTTGCTTCTCCAACTTATTTAGAATCATATCTTTATAAAGCTAGAATTAATAGCTCTTTAGAAAAAGATGATGTTATGGCAGCTACTTACCAACAATATTTAGATTTTGTATTAGCAAAAGGTGAAGAAGAAGTAACTAAAAATAAAGCTAAAGTTACTGAATCTTACAATAGTATTGCCGCGCATTACGCAAATACTGATAAAGCAAAAGCTAAAGAGTTTTTTAATAAAACGTTAGCATTAGATCCTACAAATTCATACGCTTTAGATTCTTTAAAATTGCTTAAATAATCTATTGATATTCAAATAGAAGCCGACTCGTAACTGAGTCGGTTTTTTTATTTTCTTAAATTTTAAATAAATTATTGTTAAATTTTTGTAAGAAATTATAACATTAAATACTAAAGTTCTTATTTCGCAGTTATTATCAAAAAACTAACCAAAATTTTATGTTAAAATCGATTTACGCCGTTCTTGCATTTTTATTTTTTACTTTTTCATTTAGTCAGAATACAATCACACTTAAAGGAAAAGTTATTGATGAGGCTACCAAATTACCTATCGAATCTGCTACTGTTTATATTTCTTCTGTAAAAGATTCGTCAGTTGTAGATTATACCATTACTGATAAATTCGGTAAATTTAATTTTAAAATTAAGAAAATTGATAAACCAGTTTACCTTAAAATATCTTTTATCTCTTATGAAGATTTTAAAGTAAATTTAAAAGATGTATCTGCCGATCAAGATTTTGATGTAATCGCACTTAAAGAAGCCGCCAAAAATCTAGATGAAGTTGTTATTAAAAGTGAAGCACCACCAATTAGAATTAAGAAAGACACCTTAGAATTCAATGCTTCGTCGTTTAAAGTTCGTCCAGATGCTAATGTAGAATCGTTACTTAAACAATTGCCTGGAGTTGAAATTGATGCCGAAGGAAAAATTACAGTAAACGGAAAAGAAGTAAATCAAATTCTTGTAAACGGAAAACCATTTTTTGATAAAGACGGAAAAATTGCGCTTCAAAATTTACCATCAGATATTATAAATAAAGTTCAAGTTTCTGATACAAAAACTACTAAAGAAGAGAAAACAGGTCAGGCTGCAACTTCCAATAATGCGAGTATTAACTTAACGATTGACGAAAAAAAGAACAAAGGGTTCTTTGGAAAAGTCATGGCTGGAGCCGGAAGTGATAAACGGTATGAAAGTTCTGGATTAGCCAATTATTTTAAAAATAAAACCAAGATTAGTGTACTAGCTTCTTCCAACAATATTAATTCCACAGGTTTTTCTATGGACGAAATATTTGACAATATGGGCGGAGGACGATCGAGTAGTGTTTGGATGAATAGTGATGGTTCTTTTGGAATTAACGGAAGACGTTTTGGTGGTGGTTCTGGAATTACAAGATCTAATATGGTTGGAATTAATTATTCTGATCAATGGGCAAAAGACTTAGAATCTTCTGGAAGTTATTTTTTCTCAAATACAAATTCTGAAAATGTAAACAGAACAAATCAAACCAATTTATTACCTTCTGGAAATTTCTCTACCAATTCTACTTCTAAAACTTTAGATGAACGTTTTGGACATAATGTAAATTTTGAATTAGAATATAAAATTGATTCCTTAACTTCAATTGTTTTCGAACCAAAATTCTCTAAAGCAACTGGAACTTATAAAAGCAATTCATCTCAAATTTCCAGAGATAATGTAGATGCATTATTAAACGAAAGTACTTCTGATAATTCTAGCGAAAGTGATTCAAATAATTTTAGTAACCGACTTACTTTTACAAGATCATTTAAGAAGAAAGGTCGTTTTTTAAGTATTTCTGCATTCAACGAAAATAATAAATCCACGGATGAAAATAAAATACAATCGAATACTATTTTCTACCAAGGAACAGAACCAGATGATAGCAGAAATCAACTTGGAATTACCAATAATATAACGGATAATTTCAATACCGATTTTGAATATTCTGAACCAATTACCGATTCACTTCAAGTTAAAGTTGGAACAAACGTAAGATTGGATAAAACAATTAGAAAATTAAACACTTTTGATTTTGATGGAATTGAAAATGAGTATTCATTAGAAAATGATCTGCTAACCATGAGAACTTCTTCTTCTACCAAAACAGTGACGCCACGTTCTGGTATTGAGTGGAATAAAAGTAAGTTTAGAGTGAGTTTTGACCTTGGAACTAATATTATAAAATTTGACAATAATTCGGATTACCTTGATGTTAAAACTAATCTGTCTAAAGATTATCTTTTGCCTTACATTAGTTCGAGCTTTAATTATCGTTTTACCAAAGCTCAAAGTGTTTGGTTAAGTTATAATTATGATTATGATATGCCGTCTGCAACACAAATTTTACCTATCGAAGATTTATCTAACCCTTTAAATACGATTGTTGGTAATCAAAATTTAGATTTAAATAAATACCACAGTCTTTATTTGAATTTTAGTAACTACGATTATGCAACTCGTTCGGGTTACGGATTTTACTCTGGAGGAAATTTCTACACAAGTCAAGTCGTTTCATCAACTACATTTGATGCCGATAGAAAAAGAACTACAACCTACGAAAATGTTTCAGGAACAAGTAATTATTGGTTCGGATTTTACATGAATAAAACGATTAAGAAAGATTTGCATACCTTTAAATACGGATTGAGACTTAATAATAACGGAAACGAATCCAAAGGTTTTACTGATGGTGAAATGTTTTCGTCAAAAACATTATCAATTTCTCCAAGAGCAAATTTCACTTATGAGTATGGTGAATTGTTTACAATAAATCCAACGTATAGTTACACCTTTAATAAAACAGATTTCACCAATTACGTAGTAAATTCGGCTTCTAATTTTACTCACAAAGTAAATGTTCAAGTAACCAATTATTGGCCAAAAAATTGGATTTTCGGAAATGATTTTGGATATACCTACAATTCTAATATTGCCGAAGGATTTAAAAAAGATTTCTATTTATGGAATACCAGTTTGTCGTATAGTTTTTTCGAAAAGAAATTAATGGCTAAAGTAAAAGTATATGATGTTTTAAATCAGAATTTAAGTTCTACTAGAACAATTACTGCTACTTCTATTAGAGATGAAGAAAACATTGTTCTTAAGCGTTATGTAATGTTTTCTTTAACGTACAAATTAGAAAAGTTTGGTGCTAAAGAAAAGAAACCAAGCAATCGATTTATGTGGTAAAAAGCAAAAACGCCTTTCAGATTTGAAAGGCGTTTTTTTATTTAATTAGTTAGATTCACTTCTGTTATTTGAACTATTTCATTTTTGAGTGCTAAAAACTGAATTACCAACTTCCGCCAGAACCACCGCCAGAAAATCCGCCACCGCCAAATCCACCACCGAATCCGCCGCCGCTGCCAAATCCTCCACCAGAAGAACCTCCAAAACCACCGCCGCTACTTCTTCCCATATTACTTAAAATAATAATGTCAAGAAGGCTTGAGCCGCTTCCGAAATTTCCACCAGAATTTCCGCCTTTGTTTTTCGACGCAATAATGATTACAACAACGATAATAACGATAAAAACCAATATGGGTAAAAATCCACCTTCATCCGATCTCTCAACTCGTTTACCCTTATATTTTCCTTTAAATACATCAAAAATAGCATCTGTACCTTTATCTAAGCCATTGTAATAGCTACCAGCTTTAAATTCTGGTATGATAATATTTCGAGTAATTTCACCACCAATTCCAGCTGTTAGTCTATCTTCTAGTCCATAACCAGCCGAAATCCAAATCTTTCGTTCTTCTTTGGCTAAAAGTATGATTACTCCATTGTCGTTTTTTTCGCTTCCACCAATTCCCCATGTTTGTCCCCATTTTGGCGTAAGTATTCCTATATCTTCACCTTTCAGACTTTCGATTGTAATTACAACAATCTGAGTAGTAGTAGAATCAGAATATTTAATTAATTTGTTTTCTAATTGTGCTTTTTCTGAATCGCTTAAAACTTTTGCATAGTCATAAACCGAAGTTTGAAATTCTGGTTTCGGAGGAATTGTAAATTGTGCAAAACCAAATTGATACATCAAAAAAAGTATCGGAATCAAAAGAAATTTAGCAATTTTAAAAATAAAGTGTATCATCCTTTTGATATTTCATTAGAAAGTTCATCAGTGTCGTCATCCTCGAAAGGAAAATGTTTTTTTAATTGTTCGCCTGCATTATGAATTCCTTCTACCAATGCTTGAACGTTATTTCCTGTCTTAAAATGATTTACCATAATGTCTTTGGTACAATTCCAAAAATCGTCATCCACTTTATCATTTATACCTTGGTCTCCATAAATGGCAAATTGTTTACTTTTTACGGCAACATAAATTATAACGCCATTTCTAAGTTGGGTTGTATCCATTCCCAATTCATGGAAAACTTCCACTGCTCGTTCAATAGGAGCAATGGAGGTTTCTTTTTCTAAGTGCACGCGAATTTCGCCAGAAGTATTTTTTTCTGCCAATCGAATCGCTTCAACGACTTCAGCTTCTTCGGCTTTAGTTAAAAAATCTTCTACTTTAGACATTATTTAGCTTCTTTTTTGTCGAAATTAAATTCTACTTCTGGAGCTTTATCTGCACCTTCAACAGATTTGAAATATGGTTTTTCTTTAAAGCCAAAAATACCTGCAAATAAACTGTTTGGAAAAGTTTTGATATGAGTATTGTATGGTTTAACAGCTTCATTAAATCGTGTTCTTGCTGTAAGAATTTGATTTTCAGTGCTTGCGAGTTCATCTTGTAATTTCAAAAATCCTTGATTAGCTTGCAAACTCGGATAATTTTCAACAGTAACAAGTAAGCGCGATAATGCACTTTGATTTTGACTGAATTTCTCTAATTGTTCAGGCGTTATATTTGTTGGATCTACAACTGTTTTTGTTGCACTTGCTCTAGCTTGGACAACAGCTTCAAGCGTTCCTTTCTCATATTCAGCTGCACCTTGAACTGTTTTTACTAAATTTACAATTAAATCATTTCGTCTTTGGTATGATGTTTCAACATTTCCCCAAGCTTCTTCAATGTTTTGATTTAATGTTACAGCAGTATTGTTAATTCCTTTAAACCATGAGTAACCAATTAAGATTACCACTACTAATATTATCCAAGGCAAAAATTTTCTCATAATTTCTATTTGTTTTTAAGTTTATTATTGATTTATAAATTGTTTTTTATGTTAGTTAATTCGGCTTTTATTCCCTCTAATTTCGAAATAATATCAAATTTATCTAAAGTCTTTTTCTGTCCTTCTTTCAAATGCGTTTTTGCACCTTCCAATGTAAATCCGCGTTCTTTCACCAAATGATAAATCAATTGCAAATTCTTTACATCTTCCTGCGTAAACATTCTATTTCCTTTAGCATTTTTCTTTGGTTTCAAGATGTCAAATTCTTTATCCCAAAAACGAATAAGCGAGGCATTCACTCCAAATGCTTCGGCAACTTCACCCATACTAAAATATAATTTATCTTTTGATAATTCTATGTGCATTTTTTTATTTTTTATTCATTCAAAAATCAAAATTCTTCAATCTTAAATCGTTAATCAAGCGACTGATTCTCTTGATTCGCAATTTTTGAAATCGCAACGTATTCGGCCGCTGAAATATTTCCGTAATAAAAATTAATCGGATTTACGACTTTTCCATCTTTATGAACCTCATAATGTAAATGTGGTGCCTGACTTCTTCCTGTACTTCCAACATAACCAATAATGTCACCACGTTTTACTCGTTGTCCAGGTCGAACTTTGTACTTGCTTAAATGTGCATACAAGGTCAAATATCCAAATCCGTGACTTATTTCAATATGATTTCCATAACCCGATAACGAATTGTCTGCTTTTTTCACAACGCCATCACCAGTTGCATAAATTGGTGTTCCAGTTTTTGCCGTAAAATCCATTCCTTCGTGCATTTTTTTTGCTTTTGTAAAAGGATCGGTTCTGTATCCAAATCCAGAAGCCATGTGCCGTAAATCTTCATTTTTTACTGGTTGAATGGCTGGAACTGCACTCAATAATTTATCTTTCGCTTTAGCTAATTTCAAAATTTCATCCAACGATTTCGATTGAAATGCCAACGCTTTCGAAATTCCATCTACTTTTTTTGATGTGTTTATTACCAAATCAGAATTGTTATATCCTTCTAATTCTTTATAACGTTCAATATCTATTATTCCTCTTCTTTTTTCGTTCGAAATTGGAGCCGAGTTAAAATAAATTCTATATAAGTTGTTGTCTCTTTCTTCCAAATCTGCGGCAACTTGCTCAATATTTTCAATTTTTTTATTCAAAATCGAATATCGAATCTTCATATTATCAATTTCTCGCGCCTGAATTTTGTCTTTTGGTGTTTCAAAATAGGGTGTATTCATCAAAACTACAAAACATAAAAATCCGAACAACGCCGATGCAATAAGGAATAACAAGGCATAACCAACTTTTTTCCTCTTTTGAGGTTTGATTTTATGGTAAGCTAGATTTTCTGTATCGTAATAATACTTAACTTTCTTCGACATTTCTTAAATTATACTATTTTTGTAATCGTTTTAAGAATAACAATGGTTATACGAACAAATTTAAGAAATGTTTCAAACTAAACTATTTTTATTTTTAAATTGTAGTAATTTCATTAACTATAAATACTCACTATGGATATCGTAAAAGTAGAAGCCGTTTTTGATGCTGCCAAATCACAAGTTTGGGAAGCGTTGACAAATACAGAAATTATGAAAGTTTGGTATTTTGATATTTCAAATTTCAAATTAGCTGTTGGAACCGAATTTTCATTTTACGAAGGTGAAAAAAAGGAATATTTACACGAAGGCCAAATCCTAAAAGTTGAACAAAATAAAGTGCTACAACACAGTTGGAAGCATCCACAACAATCCAAAGGAAGTTCTATTGTAACTTGGGAAATTGAAGAAATTGAAGAAAATAAAGTAAAAGTTTCATTGTCACATGAAGGTTTAGAAAGTTTTGCAGATGGCGGACCAAATTTTGCACCAGCAAATTATGAAATGGGTTGGGATGCAATTGTAAAAACCAATTTGAGAAACTATCTTTACGGCATTAAAAAAATAGTTTTCGAACAAGAAATTAAGGCATCTGCAGAAACTGTTTGGAATAAAATGTGGGATAAAAAATCATATACTTATTGGACAACACCTTTTTGTGCAGGAACTTATTTTACTGGTGAAATTGAATTAGGAGGTAGAATTCATTTTATTGCTCCAAGTTTTGACGGAATGTACAGCGATGTTTTTTATCTAATTCCAAATAAATTAATCATTTTTAAACACATTGGAAATTTAAAAGATTTAAAAGAATTACCACTTGATGCAGAAGCAGAACGATGGACAGGAAGTTTTGAAACCTATAAATTAAATGAAGTTGATGGAATTACAACCGTAACAGCCGAAATTGATTGCGTTCCAGAATACATCAATTACATGAATGAAAAATTTCCATTAGCATTGCAAGAATTAAAAAAAATATCAGAATAATAAATTATAATAATGAAATCACAAGACATTCGTAAAGCCTATCTCAATTTTTTTGAAAGCAAAGGACATTTAATCGTTCCATCGGCGCCAATCGTGTTAAAAGATGATCCAACCTTGATGTTCAACAACTCGGGAATGGCGCAATTCAAAGAATACTTTTTAGGAAACGGAACGCCAAAAAGTCCGAGAATTGCCGATACGCAAAAATGTCTTCGTGTTTCAGGAAAGCACAACGATCTTGAAGATGTAGGTTTTGATACATATCATCACACCATGTTCGAAATGCTTGGAAACTGGTCGTTTGGCGATTATTTCAAAAAAGATGCATTAGCTTGGGCTTGGGAATTTTTAACCGAAGTTTTGAAATTAGATAAAGACCGTTTGTATGTTTCTGTTTTTGAAGGAAATCCAGCCGAAAATGTTCCGTTTGACCAAGATGCATTCGATATTTGGAAACAATATGTATCGGAAGATCGAATTATTTTAGGAAATAAAAAAGACAACTTTTGGGAAATGGGTGATCAAGGTCCGTGTGGTCCATGTTCCGAAATTCATATTGATATTCGCTCTGACGAAGAAAGAGCGATAACTTCTGGAAGAGATTTAGTTAATGCTGATCATCCGCAAGTAGTTGAAATTTGGAACAACGTTTTCATGGAATTCAACCGAAAAGCTGATGGTTCGTTAGAAAAATTACCAGCGCAACATGTCGATACCGGAATGGGATTTGAGCGTTTGTGTATGGCAATGCAAAATGTGACTTCCAATTATGACACCGATGTTTTTACGCCGCTAATTGAAAAAGTAGAGCAAATTACAGGATTAAAATATACTTCCAACGAAGTTAAAAATGTAAGTGAAGAACAAAACAAAACCAATATTGCCATTCGTGTAATTGTTGATCACGTTCGTGCTGTGGCATTTGCTATCGCCGATGGACAACTTCCCTCAAATACTGGTGCAGGTTATGTAATTCGTAGAATTTTACGTCGTGCTATTCGTTACGGATTTACATTTTTAAATACCAAAGAACCTTTCATCAATAAATTAGTTGAAGTTTTAGCGAATCAAATGGGCGAATTTTTCCCAGAAATCAAATCGCAACAACAATTGGTTACCAATGTAATTCGTGAAGAAGAAGCGTCATTTTTAAGAACTTTAGATCAAGGTTTACAATTATTAGATAAAGTTGTTGCCGAAACGTCAGTAAATGAAGTTTCAGGTGCAAAAGTTTTTGAATTGTACGATACGTTTGGGTTTCCAAAAGACTTGACTGCTTTAATTCTGAAAGAAAAAGGATATTCGTACAACGAAGAAGAATTTGAATCAGAATTACAAAAACAAAAAGCGCGTTCTCGTGCAGCATCAGAAGTTTCAACCGAAGATTGGTCGGTTTTAATTCCTGGAAATGTGGAAACATTTGTTGGTTATGATCAAACAGAAAACGAAGTAAAAATCACCAGAATCCGTAAAGTAGATTCTAAAAAAGACGGAATTTTATATCAAATTGTTTTAGACAATACACCATTTTATCCTGAAGGTGGAGGACAAGTTGGCGATAAAGGAACATTAGTTTCTGCAAACGAAACCATTGATATTATTGATACTAAAAAAGAAAATAATTTAATATTACATTTTGCAAAACAACTTCCAGAAAATATTGAAGCCGGATTTGTAGCAAAAGTAAACACCGATTTAAGAACATCAACTTCCAAAAATCACTCGGCTACGCATTTGATGCATTTGGCTTTGAGAAACATTCTTGGAACGCATGTGGAGCAAAAAGGTTCGTTGGTAAATCCAAATTACTTGCGTTTTGACTTTTCGCATTTTTCTAAAGTTTCTGATGAAGAATTACGTCAAGTAGAAGCAAGTGTGAACGCTCAAATTGAAGCACAATTGCAATTGGTAGAACATAGAAATATTCCTATTAAAGAAGCATTGGATAAAGGTGCGATGGCTTTGTTTGGAGAAAAATATGGTGATTCGGTTCGAATGATAGAATTTGGCGAAAGCAAAGAACTTTGCGGTGGAATTCACGTGAAAAACACTGCCGAAATCTGGCATTTCAAAATCATTTCTGAAGGAGCAGTTGCCGCAGGAATTCGTCGTATTGAAGCAATTACTGGCGATGCTGTGAAAGATTTCTACAAAAATCAAGAAAGTACTTTAGCGGAAATTAAAGAAACTTTAAAAAATCCACAAGATATTTTAAAATCAGTAGCTTCATTGCAAGACGATAATGCGAAGTTGAAAAAACAAATTGAACAATTATTGAAAGAGAAAATCGACGGATTAAAAAATACTTTAGTTTCTGATTTTCAAGAAATAAACGGAATTAACTTTTTGGCAAAACAAGTTGATTTATCGATGAGCACAACTAAAGATTTAGCGCAAGCTATCGGAACTTCTAAACCAAATTCGTTCGTGTTTTTAGCTTCAGTTGAAGATAATACTCCAAATATTCACTGTTATATTTCGAAAGAATTAGTGGCTGAAAAATCATTAAATGCAGGAAATATAATTAGAGAATTAGGAAAATATATCGACGGAAATGGCGGTGGACAACCATTCTTTGCATCAGGAAAAGGTAAAAATGTAAACGGAGTTAAAGAAGCTTTGGAGAAATCGGTTGATTTTGTAAAATAGTTTTGACTTGCATAAATTAAAAAGCCTTTCATTCAAGTTGAGTGAAAGGCTTTTTGTTTTGTTAGTTTTTTTTCTTTTATTTACAAAAAAAAGATATGAAAAAATATTTACTTATTGGTTTGATTTTTTCAGCAATATTTTTTTTCTCAAGTTGTAGTAGTGATGAAAGTGATGCAGGGAATCTTGTCAAAAAGATTAAGTTTGTTGGTGCAAATTGGAATTTTGATTTTGAGAATCACATAATTGAATTCGAATATGATAATGGAAAAATAATCAGTTATTCTGATGGTACTGGTCATAAAGTTGATTTTTTTTATACAAATAATTTAATTACACATGTTGATAAATATATTAGGATAAACGGAGAATCAGAATTTTATTTTAGTGTAGATTTTTTCTACGATTCTTTAGACAGATTGGAGAAGTTTGAATTTGATTATCCAGGCTCTAGTTCTGAAGTAGATGAGAGTGTAGTATTTACTTATATTGACGACCAAAATGCTAATTTCGTTTTTACTTCTAATTATGAGCAAGATTATATTGGTAGTGTAATGTTTGACGAAAACAACGTTAATAAACTTATAAAAAATAATTATGAGGAGTTTGGATATATAGTTGATAAAGAATATATAATGAATTATGATACAAACAAACACATACTTTCAGAAGTTGTAGGTTTTAATAATTTAAAGTTATATAATATATTTCATAACAATGATTTTTATAATATGGAGGGATTAGGTATTTATGCAGGAGCAAAAAATAATTTAACTTTTTCAACAATTAAAGAATACAATAATGGTAATTTAAGCTTTGAGGCAGACTATAATCAATTATCTTATCAGTATAATAATGGTTTCCCGAAAGAAGTTTCAAAAAATAGTGAATCAAGAATGCTTTTTGAATTTTAAATTATGCCAAGTTCGCTGTAAAAAATGTTAAATATTAACAAATTAATTTATCTTATCTATTTTTGACGATAGCTACAGCATCAATTTCAATTAGCCAATCTCGATTTCCTAATACAGAAACTCCAACTAATGTACTAGCAGGATAGTTGTCTCTTCCTAAAAATTCTTGGCGTATTTTTCTAAAAATTGGTAAATCAATTTCGGGATAAAAATTTACAATGTAAGTATTCATTTTTACAACATCTTGAAAACTTGCATCACATTCTTTTAATAGTCGTTCTAAATTTTTAAACGTCGCAATTGTTTGTAATTCTAAATTACTGCCTTCACCAATTTGTCCAGAAATATGTAATGTTTTAGTTTCTGTAGTTTCAACAACTACAACTTGGGAAAAACCTTCGTTGGTATGAATGTGATTTTTAATCATCATAGTATTTTTTTTAATGCTTAATTTTAAAATTAGTAATGCATTTTGTTAAAAATGAAAATCCCTAATGCCACGAAAGCAATAAAAGCAATTAAAAAAATAGCATGGCTCAAAATAGATAATACAAATGCCTTTGTTTTAGATATTTTATTAAAAAATTGAATGTTAGTCCAAAAAATTAGTATGATATCTGCAAAATATACGATTGCAGTAACTGTTTTTATATGTTCAGAATGATTAAAATAATAATAAACAGGCAATAAAAATATATGAAAGAACAAACGTTGCGATCCTTTGAATGTATTTAGAATAAATAATTCTGTAATATTATAATTTTGTTTTCTAAATGATAAATAAGTTCCAAGTGTGTAAAACGGTATCGTTGCCAATGTAACCCAAGCAAAATGTGTGGCAACCCATTCATTGAATTTTTCAGAATCAATAATTTCGTTCGAAGAGCCAGTACCCATTAAATTGATATGCAACAAGTGATACAATAATCCATACAATGTAGCAAGAACAATAATTAGAGAAATTGGTTTAAAATGCTGTACTCTTTGTCCTTCGATGTATTCTCTAATTGTGTGACCTGGTCTTGTAAATAATTCTTTTGCAGAATAGAAAATTCCCTTGTCAAAATGAAACAATCCATGTTGTATATCGTGCCAAATAAAATGTATATCCAATCGATGCGTTTCGGCAGATTGACTGCAATTGCTACAATAATTACCAGAAAAAGTTTGATGGCAGTTTTTACAAATGGTGTTCATAATCAAAATAGTTGTGTCTGTAAATCTTACTAAATCTAATCAAAGGTACAAATTATGAAGAAATTATTTTATTTTACTTCCTCTCACCAATCTGTTGTCTCCACATAGCATAATACAAACCTTTTTCTTCCAATAATGCTTCGTGTCTGCCTTGTTCAATAATCTTTCCTTGTTCTAAAACGAAAATTTTATCAGCATGCATAACCGTTGATAATCGGTGTGCAATTAAAACTGTTATTCTGTTTTGGTCAGATATATTTCTGATGGTGGCATTAATTTCTTCTTCAGTAATTGAATCTAAAGCCGAAGTTGCTTCATCAAATATCAATAAATTCGGGTTTCTCAATATTGCTCTTGCAATTGATAATCGTTGTTTTTCGCCACCAGAAACTTTAATTCCGCCTTCTCCAATGGTTGAATTTAATCCGTCTTCGGCACGTTCTAATAATCGGTCGCAACTTGCTTTGTGCAACACTTCTAGCAATTCTTCATCGGTTGCTGATGGTTTTACAAACAATAAATTTTCACGAATTGTTCCAGAAAATAATTGGGCATCTTGCGTTACAAATCCGAGTTGTTTTCTCAAATCTAGCAAATCAATTTCTTTAGAATCAATTTCGTTGTATTTTACTTGTCCTTTTTCTGGCGGATACAATCCAACCAAAAGCTTGACCAATGTAGTTTTTCCAGCACCAGATGGACCAACAAACGCTACAGTTTCTCCTTGTTTTATGTCAAAAGTGATGTTTTCAACCGCATTGTGTTTCGCTGATTTATGTTTGAAACTAACATCAGAAAAGTGTAATGCTTTAATTGCGCCAACATTTTTAGCATTTTTCGGACGGTATTCTTTGGGTGCATTCAACAATTCTTTGAAGTTTTCCATAGAAACTTTGGTTTCATTTAAAGCAATAATAAAAGTCCCCAATTCTTGCAACGGACCAAAAATAAAGAAGGTAAAAAACACCATTGTCAATAAGTCTCCAACAATAATCTTTTCTCCAAATAAGAAATAATATAAGGTAAAAACAACACAAGTTCTTAAAAAATGAACTGTCGTTCCTTGAATAAAGCTTAAACTTCTAATGAAACGAATTTTCTGTAATTCGAGTTGTAGAATTTTTAATGTGTTTAAATTCAATCGTTTTTCTTCCTGATACGTTAATCCCAAACTTTTAACCAATTCAATATTTCGTAAACTTTCGGTGGTTGAACCTGCCAAAGCATTGGTTTGAGTAACAATTTTTCTTGAAACTACTTTGATTTTTTTACCTAAATACGAACTTACTAAAGCAATTATTGGAGCCGTAATTAAGAAAATTATCGAAATTCTGTAATCTATTCGAGAAACGTAAACGATGACAAAAATAAATCCGATAACGGTTTGAAATATCAATGAAATCGAAAGCGTAATTAATTTTTCTGAATCAATTCTTACTTTGGTTAATTTACTCAATGTTTCGCCACTTCGTTGATCTTCAAATTGTTCATAAGGTAAATCGAGTGATTTCTTAATTCCGTCAGTGTACATTTCTGCACCTGTTCGCTGAATTACAATATTGGTAAAATAATCCTGAAAGTTTTTGGTAATTCTGGAAATCATCGCTGCGCCAAGTGATAATCCTAGCCAAAATGCAACCGATTTAATGAAGCCCAGTTCGTTGCCTTTGTATTTGCCAATTCCAACACCACAATCCTGCATCAATTTTCCGGTAATAATGGAGTCTGATAAGCTGAAGCAAATGTTAACTGCCGCCATTAATAAAGCGATAAACAGTAGCATTTTATGTTTTTTGAGATAAGAATATAGTAGTTTCATGAAGTTTTTTAAAATTTCATACAAAAGTAGAAAATAAAAGACATCAAGTTGCCGTTTTCGATTGCATTAATTTATAGTTCATACAAGATTTTAAGGTTAACCAATCATTTTGTATTTTTGAAGTTCAAAATTTAAAATATGAATTTTACAACCAAAGTACCAATCGAGAAATATAGAAATCCGATAGATTATAATTCCAAGATTATGTCTGTAGGTTCTTGTTTTGCTGAAAATATAGGTGAGAAATTTGAATATTTTAAGTTTCAGAATTCGGTGAATCCGTTTGGTATAATTTTCAACTCAGTTTCTATTGAAAAATTAGTAAATCGAATTGTAAATCAAATCGAATTTAAAGAAAACGACATTTTTTTTCATAACGATTTATGGCATTGCTACGAAGTTCATTCGGAAATATCAAATGCTAATAAAGAAGATTTTCTTATTATTTTAAACAGAGTTTTATTAGAAAATTTTAATGCTTTTTCAAATGCAACTCACATCATAATAACCTATGGAACGAGTTGGGTTTATCGAAATAAAACTTCTAATGAAGTTGTTGCCAATTGTCATAAAGTTGCCCAAAATCAATTTGATAAAGAAATTTTATCGGCAGAAACTATCGAAAAATCAATTGAAAAAACGATCAATTTAATTCAGAAAATAAATCCAAATTGCAACTTCATTTTCACAATTTCACCAGTTAGACATATTAAAGACGGCTTTGTAGAAAATCAAAGAAGTAAAGCACATTTGATTACGGCTTTACAATCTGCAATTTGTAATCTGCAATCTGCAAACTATTTTCCTTCCTACGAAATCATGATGGATGAACTTCGGGATTATCGATTTTATGCAGATGATATGTTGCATCCAAGCCAGACTGCAATCGATTATATTTGGATGAAATTCTTTGAAAATTATGTTTCTGAAAATGAATTTTCAACTATGAATAAGGTTTGTGAAATTCAAAGAGCTTTAAAACATAGACCATTCAACCCAGAATCTGAAAGTCATTTGAAGTTTTTATCTAATTTAAATTTGAAAATATCTAAAATTCAAGAAGTGCTTCCTTCAATAAAGTTCAGTTAAAATACGTTTTTTTACGTATTGATTGTGTTTAAGTTAAAAATGAAATTTGTCTTAATTAACTTAAAAACAAAAAAACATGAAAAATTTCAACAAATTCTCCGCAATTTTACTTCTTTCTTTTCTTAGTCTATCTTGTAGTAGTGATAGCGATGGCGGTGGCGGATCTGGACCAGCAACTGGCGGGTTTATTAAAGCAAAAGTAGCAGGTGCCAATTTCCAATCAGACGACATGACAACTGTGGGAACTTACAACAGTGGCGCAATGGTTTTACAAGGAACAACATTAGACGGAAAATCGGTTACTATTCAGTTATATGCTTTAGATGGTTCGCTTGAAACAGGAACTTACAACATGAATGCAACTAATGAAAATGATGCTTACACAGGAAGTTTGAATTATGCAACAGTGAATTTAGACACTTTTACTACACAATCTTACAATTCCTTAAATTGTGAAAATGCAACTGGAACTTTGGAAGTTACTTTCATCGATGCTACAAAAATTGAAGGAACTTTTAGTTTTGTAGGCAAAGAAGTGAAAATGGATGAAACTTGCGATGGTGCGACAAAAAATGTTACTAATGGTTCTTTTAGATTAGAATTATAATTAAAAACCTAATTATATGATTTTAAAGACTGTCTTTTTAAAGGCAGTCTTTTTTGCTTTAGCTGAGTTTTATTTTATAAATTTGAAATTGATACAATTTTAAATTTATGACACGAAATACTTCTACCGAAACCGATATTAAAAACGTAATGACACCTTTAGTTCAAGCATTAATTCGATCTGGAAAAATTATCTATTTGATTCTTTTTGCCATTATCGGATTTTTAATCTATCAATTGGTGACAAAAAACGACGGAACGTCATCGGTAGAATATGATACGGCTTTAATTCAGGAACAAATTAAAAATGTAGGGAAATTGGTAGTTACTGAAGGTCATTTTTCAGAAGTGATGACGTATAAAGATCAAAAGAAATATATTGGAGATTTAATTTCGTTTGAAAAAAAGGCGCTAGTAGTTATCAATGCTGATGTTGCTGTGAGTTTTGACTTGAGTAAAATAAAATATGATATTGATGAAAAAGCTAAAACGGTTAAAATTACAAGTATTCCAAAAGAAGAAATAAAAATTAGTCCCGATATTAAATATTATAATGTTGATCAAAGTACGTTTAACGAATTTACTGGAGAGGATTATAACAAAATCAATAAAATAGTGAAGGCGAATTTGGCTAAGAAAATTGAAAAATCTACATTAAAATCAAATGCAAAAAATAGATTGATTAGCGAATTATCAAAAATATTAATTGTGACCAATTCTATGGGTTGGAAGTTGCAATACAACGGTGAAATAGTAAATTCTGATAAGGAATTTGGAACCCAACTCAAGAATTAAATACGCATTTCTACGTATTGTTTTAATCAAGTCATTAAGTCAAATTTGTAATTGATTTAATGACTTTTTTTATGATTTATATATTAGTAATTTTAATTATTTTGATGCTTTTCATCATTATCTATTTGTTTATCAGTAATTCAAGTATAAAGGATGAACACGCTAAAAATATGGAAAAATTGCAACTCATAATTTCTTCCTTACATTCTAAACAACAATCGCTCAACAATCAAGTCGTTATTTCTGATGATTATAAATCCAATTATTCCAAAGACATGAAGGCTTTGGGTGACGAAGTTGTAGAACTACAAAAAGTTTTTATCGATATCATTTCGAATGGAAATTATAACTAACTTTAGACAATGTAAATAAGAATTTTATGATTAAAAAGACATTGTTACTAGTAGTTTTAGTTTTGTTTTCGTGTAAAAATGATGATGCAACAATCGAGCAATCTTCTCAATTTACAAAAAATCAAAAACAAATTATTTCGTGGTTTAATCTTGCACTTGCGCAAAGAAATATAAATCATTTTCTCATAGAAAAATATGCTGATAGTATTACAAAACAGGTTGCAAACGAAAGTCCAAATTTTAAAGCTCTCGGCTTATTATGTTATGGAAATTACTATAACTCTATTAACAACGACAGTTTGTCTTTTAAAAATTATAATGAAGCTTTAAATATAGTTAGACAAACAAAAAATGATAGTTTATTAACTTCAGCCTACTACGGAATAGGGAATTATTACAAACATACTGGTGACTATCCTAAAAGTATGGAGCATTTTTTAACTGCTTTAAAATTGTCAGAAAAACGAAAAGACACCATGGATATGGCGGTAATTTATGCTAATTTAGGACAATTATATCTTCAAAAAGATGATCAAAAACAAGCCAAACACAATTTATATTTAGCTAAAAATCTTTTAGATAAAAAGAAACATAAACCAGCTTACTTAATTACTATTCACACCTTAGCCAATTTAAACGGAATGAATGGAAATTTTACTGAAGCTTTGAAACTCGATGAAGAAGGTTTGAAGATTTCTAATAAACTAAAGTCTAACGATTTAAAAGCAACTTTTTTAGATAACAAAGCCAATTGTTTCATGTTTTCAAATCAATTGGACAGCGCCAAATATTATTTTAATGAATGTTTGAAATTAGATTTAATTGGTAAAAATGAAAAACAAATTTCAGATTCGTATGCCAATTTAGCACAACTAGCCGTTTTTTATAAGAATGATGCTGATGTGAAAAGTTATACCGAAAAGAGTATTGCAATTGCTCAAAATGTAAATTATCATCCCGGAATTGCAAAAAATTACAATTTGCTTATTGATTTTTATAAATCCAAAGGTGATTATAAAAATGCTTACGAATATTCTAATAAATATCAGTCGGTTTATAAAAGTTTGATTAATGATAGAAAAGAAATTGCTGCAGCCGAGTTTAAAACTATTTACGAAACTGATAAAAAAGAAAAAGAACTCCTAATTTCTAAAAATAAAATAGCCGAAAGCGAACTTCAAATAAAAAAGAAAAATACGCAATTTCAAATTTTGGCTTTGGTTTCTCTAGCTTTAATAGTAATTGGATACTTAATTTACCGTCAGCAGAAACTTAAAAACAAACAACAAGAGCAGGAGTTTCAACTTAAATCGGCCATTAAAGAGATTGAAACTCAAAATAAATTACACGAACAAAGACTGTCAATTTCTCGAGATTTACATGATAATATTGGTGCACAACTAACTTTCGTAATTTCGTCTGTAGATAATTTAAAATTCGGAAATCAAATAAGCGATTCTAAAATTGTAAATCAATTAACTAAGATAAGTGATTTTACAAAGTCAACAATAATCGAACTTCGCGATACTATTTGGGCAATGAATAGCAGCGAGTTTTCATTTGAGGATTTGCGTTCTCGAATTTTTAATTTTATCGAAAAAGCCAAAATTGCTCAAGAAAATATTGAATTTCAATTTAAAATAGACGAAACATTATCGGCGTTAAAAATCTCGTCGCTGGTTGGAATTAATGTTTATAGAACCATTCAAGAAGCTATAAACAATGCTATAAAATATTCAGCAGCTGAAAAAATTTCGGTTAATGTTGCTGCAATTCATGATAAAATTGAAATCGAAATTACCGATAACGGAAAAGGTTTTGATATGGAAACGATCGTTTTAGGAAACGGAATTTTAAACATGAAAAAGCGAATTGAAGAAATTAATGGAAGTTTTACGGTACAATCAACATTAAATAAAGGAACAACAATTACAATTTTATTGGGTAAAGATGAAGCATAGAATAACTATATTTTTCTTTCTATTTTTTGCAAATTGTATATTCTCGCAAACCAAGAAATCTATAGATTCTATTAATAATATTGCCTACGAAACCAAGTTGGAAAATTGTGTGGCTTTTTGTAAAGTATATAAAAAAAATGCCTCTGATGCTAAGAAGATAAATTATCCATTGGGTGAAGCCGAAAGTTATAGCAATTTGAGTTTGATGTCGTTTTTCAGTGGAAAATTCGACGATAATTTTAGCTATTCGTTGCAAGCAATTGCTATTTATGAAAAGCTGAATGAGATTGAAAAGTTAGCCAATGAATACGGCGAAATGGGTTTTAGAATGAATAAAAGAAATCCTAAGAAAGCACTGTATTACATGCAAAAGGGAATGAAAATTTCAGAAAAAAATAAGTTTCAAAAGCCACTTTTAGGAATTTACAATAATTATGGAACTTTAAAACAGCAGCAAAACGAATTGGATAGTGCGCTGTATTTCTTCAGAAAATGTTTAAAAATTAAAGAATCAATTAAGGACAGCGTCGGAATTCCTTATAGTTTAAACAATATTGCAGAGATTTTTATCATCAGAAAGCAATTTGCAGAAGCGAAAAAATTATTTGACAAATCATTGAAAATTAGGATTTTAAGAAATGATAAATATGGTATAGCAGACAGTTATGCTTATCTTGGAGATTTAAATCATGCCGAGAAAAAGTATGATGAGGCCATTTTAAATTATGATAAATCGCTGGAATTTAGTTTGAAATACAAATTCAATAATTTGCTTCGACATAATTACAAAATGATTTCTGAATGTTACGAATATTCGAATAATTCTAAAGCTGCATTGGTTGCCTACAAGAAACATGTGTTTTATAAAGACAGTATTTTAAATACCGAAACCAATTCGAAGATTGCAGAACTCGAAGTGAAATTTGAAACTAAAAATAAGGAAAAACAACTTTTAGAAAAAGAAATTGAAGTAAAAAATACTAGAAATAAATTGATTGCGGTTTCATCATTGGCATTGTTTATTGGTTTAATTGGTTACTTAATTTACCGTCAACAGAAGCTTAAAAATATACAGCAAAAGCAAGAATTTCAGTTAAAATCGGCAATTTCTGTTATAGAAACGCAAAATAAATTGCACGAACAAAGGTTGTCAATTTCAAGAGATTTGCATGACAATATTGGTGCACAGCTCACCTTTGTAATTTCATCAATTGATAATTTAAAATTTGGAAATAAAATCAAAGACAGTAAAGTCACCAATCAACTAACAAAAATTAGTGATTTTACAAGAGCAACCATCATTGAACTTCGCGATACCATTTGGGCAATGAATAATAGCGAATTTGTGTTTGAAGATTTGCGTTCAAGAATTTTTAATTTTATCGAAAAAGCTAAATTTGCTAGAGAAGACGTAGCTTTTAAATTTACAATTGATGAAGCATTGCAAGACATTAAATTGTCATCGCTAGTTGGAATTAATATTTACAGAACCATTCAAGAAGCAATAAATAATGCTGTTAAATACTCTGAAGCGAGTGAAATTTCTGTCGATATAACAAACGAAAATGATCAAATTAAAATTGAAATTCAAGACAACGGAAAAGGATTTGATATCAATACAATAGACTTTGGGAATGGTTTATACAACATGAAGAAGCGAGTTGAAGAAGTAGCTGGAGTTTTAAAAATAGAGTCAAATATAAATAGAGGAACTATAATAAATATTCTAATTAATAAAAATCAATAAGATGATAAAAGTAGCCATAGTTGATGACAACACGTTTCTACAAAAAGCAATTCAGGATAAATTGATTTTTTTTAATGAAATTGAAATCAAATTTAAAGCCAATCACGGCCAAGATTTGTTAGATAAATTAGATAAAAATCACAATATCGATTTGATTTTGATGGATATCGAAATGCCAAAAATGAACGGAATTGAAGCTACAGAAATAGTGAAAAGTAAGTATCCTCAAATAAAAATAATTATGCTTACTGTTTTTGATAATGATGAAAATATTTTCAAATCAATTAAAGCTGGCGCAGATGGTTATTTATTAAAAGAAGTGAATCCAGAAGAATTACACAATGCCATTTTAGAAACACTAAAAGGTGGCGCAATTATGACGCCTTCAATAGCTTTAAAGACATTAAAATTATTTAGAAATCCAGAACTATTTGAAGATATTCCAAACCAAGAAGAATATAATTTAACCACACGAGAAATTGAGGTTTTAGAACAATTGAGTAAAGGTTTGAAGTACAATTCTATTGCCGAAAACTTATTTCTTTCTGTCGGCACCATTAGAAAACATGTTGAAAATATTTACAATAAACTGCAAGTTCATAACAAGTTAGAAGCTATTCAGAAAGCAAAATCTAATAAAATAATTTAGACAATTTTTCTGATTATAAAAATGTTAAAATACGCAATTTAGCGTATTTTTTTATGCCAATTAGCGAGATAGATTTGCCTTATAACTTTTTAAAAATCAAGACAATGAAATCAAAAAATTATTTTTCAAAAATTGCTTCGGCATTATTTTTATTATTTGCTATCAACACAAATGCAAATAATGTAGAGATTACAGGAACTTCAGTTTCAGGTTCAGACATTACCTTTAATATTAGTTGGGAAAACTGTTGGAATGCCAATGTCGCACCAAATAATTGGGATGCTGTTTGGGTATTCGTGAAATTTCAAGATTGTAATACACGTTTATGGGCTCACACTAGTTTGAGTACAGTTGCAGGCGATCATTCTGCAGTTTCTCCATTACAAGTAGATCCAGTTGCCGATGGCCGAGGTGTTTTCATTAGAAGAAGTTCATTAGGTGGTGGAAATATTACTGCAACTTCAATCACATTAAAAATGACTGGCCTTGGAGCTGGACCATATAATTTTAAAGTTTTTGGTATCGAAATGGTGAATGTACCTCAAGGAAATTTTGAAATTGGTGATGGTACAAGTACTTCATCATATAACAGTATTTCTATAACTGCAACTTCACAATCTACAGGATTAACTTCTGCTGTAATTGGTGGTGGTTCTGCAGCGGTTCCAGCAACTTTCCCAATGGGATTCAATGCTTTTTATTGTATGAAATATGAAATATCACAACAACAATATGTTGAGTTTTTAAACGCATTAACTTATGATCAACAAAAATCAAGAACGTTTAATGATCCAATTAGTGCAGCGGGAACTTATGCCATGTTTACAGGATTTAATTATCGTAACGGAATTAGAATTTTAACACCAGGAAACAATGCTGCTATCCCAGCTGTTTATGCTTGTGATGCAACTGCTGGTGTAGAAAACAATAGCGATGACGGTCAAGCAATTGCTAATAGCGGAATGAGTTATGCCGATTTATCTGCCTATTTAGATTGGGCTGCTTTACGTCCAATGACAGAAATGGAATTCGAAAAAGTAACTAGAGGAACTTTATCAAGAGTTGGTGGAGAATATGCTTGGGGATCAACAGATATTGTAGCGATAAATAATTATTCTGGAGGTTTAATAAATGATTTTCAAGCAAACGAAACTTATACTCCTGCAACTAATGGAGCTTGCGCGGTTGGTCTTGGAAGTATAAGTGGTATATATGGTCCTTTAAAAGTAGGAGTGTTTGCTACAGGTACTTCTGGTAGAGCTTCTTCGGGTGCAGCTTACTATGGTGCAATGGAAATGAGTGGAAATTTACAAGAAAGATGTGTAACAACAGCAAATGCAACAGGTACAGCTTTCAATGGTACACTTGGCGATGGAACATTAACACCTCTTGGAGATTCTAATCAAGCTACTTGGCCATCACCAGTTACTGCAATTGGAATTGCATTTAAAGGTGGTGATTATGTAAGTCCTGCTACATCAGCAAGAATTTCTCATAGAAATACAACAGTTGATGCTGCAAAATATCCAGTTTATGGCGGTCGTGGTGTAAGATAACATTCTAATTTGATTTGCATTTCAATAGTTTTGATTTGCAATACAATGAATTATAATAATTTAAAAATCAAATTAGATGAAAACAACAAAAATATATTTAGTTGTTTGCTTAACATTTCTTTTGACACAATTCAACGCTTTTTCACAGTACAACGGAGGTGTTTCGGATGGAGCAACTTTAGATGAAATTAGCGTAACCAGTTGTTCAACTCCAGCGCATTTTTATGCCTATTTTGGAGGGAATAACGATGGTGCAAGTGTCGATGAGTTAAGTGCAACAACCTGCGGATTTTCAAACTTCCAATATGCCTATTTTGGTGGAGTTTCAGATGGCGCAGCAACAGAAGAATTAAGTGCCACAACTTGTGGAATTCCGCCATCTTTCTTCGCTTATTTTGGCGGAAATAATGATGGAGCAGGAGTCGAAACCCTAGAAAGCACTGTTTGTGGATTTCCACCACAGTTTTATGCTTATTTTGGTGGAAATGGTGATGGCTTTTCATTGGATGCAACTGCTCCAATATGTCCAACGCAACCACCAGTAGCAAGTTTTACAGCATCAACAACGGCTTTGTGTGTAGGTCAATCTGTAACGTTTACAGATACATCAACCAATATCCCATTTGTATGGAATTGGACAATAACTGGCGCAACACCAAGTACAGCAACTGTTCAAAACCCAACTTTTGTATTTAATACTGCAGGAAATTACACTGTCGTATTTACTGCAACTAATTATAACGGAAGTGACACAGTTACGTTTACCGATTATATAACAGTCACTGCAATTCCAGTTGTAAATTCAACAACTCCAGCAAGTAGATGCGATTCAGGTACGGTAACTTTGCAAGCAACTGCAACTTTGGGAACTTTAAATTGGTATGATGCGCCAACAGGAGGAAATTTAGTTGGAACAGGTACAAGTTTTACAACACCAAGTATTTCTGTAACCACAACCTATTATGTTGAATCGGTTGTAGGTTCATGTACATCAGCTAGAGTTTCGGTTATTGCAACGGTAAATAATACGCCAACGATAACAGCAACAACTCCTGCAGCTCGATGCGGAACTGGAAATATAAATTTATCTGCAACAGCAAGTTCAGGAACAATTCAATGGTATGATTTACCTTCGGGCGGAACATTATTGGCGACTGGTGGAACATTAAATCTATTTGGTTTATCCACAACTACAACTTATTATGTTCAGGTAACCAACGGATTTTGTACTTCGCCAAGAACTCCAGTAATTGCAACAATAAATGCTGTGCCAACAGTTACATCAACAACACCAGCAAGCAGATGCGATGCAGGAAGTGTAACGTTACAAGCAGTTGCATCAAGCGGAACATTGAACTGGTATGATGCACCAACAGCTGGAAATTTAGTTGGAACTGGAATAAGTTTTACAACTCCAAGCATTAGCTCTACAACAGTTTATTATGTTGAGGCAACTTCTGGAATTTGTAATTCAGTGCGAACTGCAGTAACAGCAACAGTGAATGTTACTCCAAGTATAATGTCGACAACTCCAGGAAGTAGATGTGATTCAGGTAGTGTTACTCTTTTTGCTTCCGCAAATGCTGGAACGTTAAATTGGTATGACGCGCCAACTGGTGGAACTTTAGTTGGGACTGGAACAAGTTTTACAACGCCGAGTATTTCTGCAACTACAACGTATTATGTAGAATCAGTTAATGGATCTTGTACTTCTGTGAGAACATCGGTTGTGGCAACGGTAAATGCAAGTCCAACAATAACGTCAACAAGTCCTGCGAGTATTTGTAGTGGCGATTCGTTTAACATAGCAGCTTTAGCTAGTTCAGGAACAATTAACTGGTATAATTTACCAACAGGTGGAACTTTGCTCGCAACAGGAAGTAATTATTCGTTGTCAAGTTTGAGTACTACAACAATTTTCTATGCTCAAGCAATTGATGGAAGTTGTTCGTCTGTAAGAACTCCTGTAGAAGTTACAGTTACAAATAGACCAACAAACACGTCTTCAACGCCAACTTCAAGATGCGGAAATGGTTCAGTTACTTTATCAGCTACATTTTCATCTGGAACTGTAAATTGGTATGATGCACCAGTTGGTGGAAATTTAGTTGGAACTGGTTCTAACTTTATAACGCCAAGT
Source organism: Flavobacterium aquatile LMG 4008 = ATCC 11947 (assembly GCF_000757385.1). Lineage (GTDB taxonomy): Bacteria > Bacteroidota > Bacteroidia > Flavobacteriales > Flavobacteriaceae > Flavobacterium > Flavobacterium aquatile. The sequence goes on from NZ_JRHH01000001.1 coordinate 330,159, forward strand.
TTATCTGCAACAACATCGTATTTTGCAGAAGCGACTAACGGAGTTTGTACATCACTAGTAAGAACATCGGTTACAGCAACTATTAATGAAATTCCAGTAATAACTTCAACAACGCCAGCAAGTAGATGCGGCGACGGAAGTTTAACATTACAAGCAACAGCAAGTATCGGAACAATTAATTGGTACAACGCTCCAACCGGCGGAACTTTAGTGGCAACTGGCGGAAGTTTCACTACTCCAATTTTAGGAACGACAACAATTTATTATGTTGAGGTTGTAAATGGAGGTTGTAATTCGACTCGAACTGCTGTGAACGCAACAGTATTTGCAGTAGCAACAATCACTTCAACAACGCCAGCGAGTAGATGTGATGCAGGAAATTTAACGTTAAATGCAACTTCAAATGTTGGTACTTTGAATTGGTATAATGTGCCTTCTGGAGGAACTTTGCTTGGAACAGGAACAAGTTTTACAACACCAAGTATTTCGGTTTCTACAACGTATTATGTAGAAGCTACAAATGGATCTTGTACTTCATCTAGAGTTGCAGTTACAGCTTCAATAATCCCAACAGCTGCGCCAACAGGTTTTGCAAATCAGACGTTTTGTGCAGGAGAAACTGTCGGATTAATTTCGGTTACAGGTTCGAATGTTATTTGGTATGATGCAGCGTCGGGCGGAAATGTAATTCCAAACGGAACAGTATTGGTTTCAGGAACGACCTATTATGCTTCTCAAACGGTAACAAGTTGTGAAAGTCCAACAAGATTGGCAGTAACAATGACTTTAGGTGGATGTTTAGGAAATGAAGAATTTGTAGCAAATGTTATCAAATTATATCCAAATCCTGTAATTGATGTCGTAACAATTTCTTCAATAGAAATAATGACAAATCTTGAAGTGATAAACATGCTCGGTCAAATTGTTTTTTCAAAATCGATAAACGAAAACGAAACAACAATCGATATGTCTAGATATTCATCAGGTTCTTACATTGTTAGAGTTTCAGTAGAAGAAAAAACCAAAACATTCAAAGTAATAAAAGAGTAAGTAGTAATTTATAGTTTTTTTCTAAACCATCCGTTTTACAGCGGATGGTTTTTTTGTTTCAACAATTTAAGAATTACAATTTATTCTGTAAACTGCTCCAACCTCCGCCATTCATTGCTTCAATTCCGTTATTTTTTAAAATCGATGTTGCTTGCGCGCTTCTCATTCCGCTGGCACAACACGCAATTACAGGTTTGTTCAATTTTTTAATGCTGTCAATTTGATTTCCAATAGTATTCAACGGAATATTTTTAGACCCTTTAATATGACCACCTTGAAATTCTCCAGGAGTTCTAACATCAATGATAACGGCTCCTTTATCCATGAATTCTTTTACATTTTCTGATTTTCCACTTAATCCCAACATACTTAATAATCCCATGTTTTTTTTATTTTAAATTTCTCTAATTTCTCAAATCTGTGTTCCCTGAAATTAAGAACACCACAAAACTAATCTAATCTCAAACACAATTTAGTAACAAAAGTTACCCAACTAAAAATATTCTATATATTTGACACATATGAAGATTACCGATAGAAAAACCGAAATCATAAATGTAGCTGCCAAACTTTTCAAAGAAAAAGGATACAGCGCTGTAACCATGCGTGACATTGCCCAAGCGATGGATATTAAGGCGGCAAGTCTATATAATCACATCAAATCAAAGCAAGAAATTTTAGTTTTAATCATTATCGAAATAGCCGAAGAATTTACTTCTGTAATCGATGAAATTCTAGCTTCTGATGAAACAACCATCCAAAAAATTGAAAGAGTTATTCAACTTCATATCGATATTACATTAAGGAATTCAGAAGCTTTAGCCTGCCTAAACAACGATTGGATGCACTTAACCGACGATGATTTAATCTATTTCATCAAAATGCGTGAAGACTACGAAGAAAGTTTCAGAAAAATTATTAAATCCGGAATCGCAAACGGCGAAATCAAAAACCTAAATATCGAAGTCATAATTTTCTCAACGCTTTCAACACTAAGAACACTTTATATTTGGTACGGAAAGAAAAAAACAATAAAACCTGAAATCCTAAAAGCAAATATGATTCAAGTCTTACTGAACGGAATTGTATAATTTTTTTAAATTTCTCAAATTTCTCCAATCTGTGTTCCAAAACTAAAACTTAATGAACCTTAATGCCTTAATGGTTTAAAGCAAAAAAAATATAACGTTTTCGTAACATATCAAAATTTTCACTAAATTTGCATAACAAACTAACAAGTGTTAGTTAAAAATTATTCAGTGGTTATGTCAAAATTTCACAGCATAAAAATTGCCGATATTTACAAGGAAACAAAAGATTGTTCCGTACTTTCTTTCGAAATTCCACAAGAATTAAAGCAAGAATTTCAATACAAACAAGGACAACATCTTACCCTAAAATCAATTATCAACGGTCAAGATACACGTCGCTCTTATTCATTATGTTCTTCTCCAAACGAAAATATATGGAAAATAGCTGTTAAAAAAATCAACGGCGGATTGTTTTCAACTTTCGTAAACGACACCTTAAAAAAAGGTGACACCATCGAAGTTATGGCGCCAAATGGTGAATTTAATGTAGCAATCAACTCCGATAAGCCTAAAAATTATATCGTTTTTGCAGCAGGAAGCGGAATCACACCAATTCTTTCCATCATAAAAACGCACTTAATTTCGGAGCCAAACAGCACATTTAAACTGTTTTATCTCAATCGTACCGTAAAATCAATTATCTTTAAAGAAGAAATTGAACAGTTAAAAAATACCTATTTCGACCGATTCGAAATCTTCCATTTCTTAACCAAAGAACACCGAAGCATCGAACTATTAAACGGACGATTTACCAAAGAAAAATTACAAATTCTAACCAAAAACATCATCGACATTCCATCAACAGACGAATGTTTTATTTGCGGTCCAGAACAAATGATATTCTTAATCCGCGACGAATTAGTTGCCGCAGGTTTAGATAAAAACAAAATCCATTACGAGCTGTTTACCTCAGGAATCACTGAGGAAGACAAAGCCCGAATGGCAAAAATTGTAGAGAAAAAAGTAGAAGGAACAGAGGTAACAATTATCGATGGCGGAAAAGAATTCCATTTCGTGATGGACGACGATTTCGACAACATTCTAGACGGTGCATTAGCCGCTGGAGCCGATTTACCATTCGCCTGTAAAGGTGGCGTTTGCAGCACATGCAAATGCAAAGTTGTGTCGGGAACCGTCGAAATGAAAATTAATTACGCACTCGACGAAAACGAAGTTGCAAAAGGATTGGTGCTAAGCTGTCAAGCCGTACCAACCTCAGAAAAAGTAGTAGTCGATTTCGGAGTTTAAAATAATTTGAAGCGAATGGCTTGGGTATTTTTGCAATCCATTTTCCTGCTTTCCTTCCAAAGTCCCGATAAAAATCGTGAGCTTTTCCCTCCAATCAGGGCTAGAAAGCAAACGAATTGAATAAAAATAAAATATAAAACAACAATATCTTAATGAACCTTAATAACTTAATGGTTCAAAAAAGAAAAATAAAAAAATAATCGTTCAAAGTTACTGCAAAGTAAAGTATTACGGCGACTGAACACTGAACACTAATTCAAAAAAATTATGTCAGAACACGAAGTAAAAAACCTAGAAGAAATTTTCGACGCAAGAATTGCTAGAGACGAAAAAATCGAACCAAAAGACTGGATGCCCGAAAAGTACCGTCAAACGCACATTCGTCAAATTTCCCAACACGCACATTCTGAAATTGTCGGAATGTTACCAGAAGGAAATTGGATAACTCGCGCACCTTCTTTAAAAAGAAAAGTAGCACTTTTAGCCAAAATTCAAGACGAAGCCGGACACGGTTTGTACTTATATTCAGCTTGTGAAACTTTAGGAATTTCTCGCGAAGAATTGTATGATCAACTCCATTCTGGCAAAGCAAAATATTCAAGTATCTTCAATTATCCAACATTAACTTGGGCAGATATGGGAGCAATTGGTTGGCTAGTTGACGGCGCAGCAATTATTAATCAAGTGCCATTAACAACCACTTCATTCGGACCTTATGCTCGTGCTATGGTTCGTGTTTGCAAGGAAGAAAGTTTCCACCAACGTCAAGGTTTTCAAATCATGATGACGCTTGCAGAAGGAACTCCAGAACAAAAAGAAATGGCGCAAGATGCTTTAAACAGATGGTGGTTTCCGTCGTTAATGATGTTAGGTCCAACAGATGCGGCATCAGTTCACACAGAACAATCCATGAAATGGAAATTGAAACGCAAAACCAACGACGAATTACGTCAACAATTTGTAGATCAAACCGTTCCGCAAGCACACATGATCGGACTTACAATTCCAGATCCAACACTAAAATTCAATGAAGAAACCAAACATTACGAATTTGGCGAACTAGATTGGGATGAATTTTGGCAAGTAGTAAAAGGCCACGGACCATGCAACAAAGAACGAATTTCTGCCAGAGTAAACGCTTGGAATAACGGAAAATGGGTTCGCGATGCAGCAATGGCATACGCCGAAAAACAAGCAAACAAAGAAGTAAAACAAGCAATATAATTCAGTTGTCAGTTATCTGTTATCAGTTTTAACTGAAAACAGACAACCGGCAACCGATAACTTTCAACACTATGAAAAACTGGCCACTTTGGGAAGTATTTATAAGAAGTAAAAACGGATTAGAACATCGTCACTGCGGAAGTTTACACGCAAGCGATGCAACAATGGCATTAGAAAACGCTCGCGATGTTTATACACGCAGAATGGAAGGCGTAAGTATTTGGGTAGTTCCATCAGCACAAATCACAGCTTCAAATCCAGAGGATAGCGCAGAACTTTTCGATCCAGCAAAGGACAAAGCCTACCGTCATCCAACATTCTATGAATTACCAGACGAATTAAAACACATGTAACAACCTGCAAGGTTTTCAAAACCTTGTAGGTTTTTAATATAATTTGCGAATTTGCGGTAAAATTGTCCTTGCGACTCTGCGTCTTTGCAAGAAATAACAAATTATGAACAACAATTTAATTCAATACATCTACGGAATTGCAGATAATTCTCTAATTCTAGGACAGCGTCTCGGTGAACTTTGCGGTCACGGTCCAAGTCTAGAAACAGATATCGCAATGACGAATATTTCTCTAGATTTATTCGGTCAAGTACGAAGTTATTATCAATATGCAGCCAAATTAATCGGAGGCGATGCTACAGAAGATACGATTGCATTCCTAAGAAAAGAAAGAGAATATAAAAACGTTTTGTTGGTTGAACAACCAAGTCAAGATTTTGCTTATTCTATTGCAAGACAATTTCTATTTGATGTATATCATTTATTAGTGTTAGAAGAATTGCAAAATAGCAAAGACGAAACCTTATCAGCTATTGCCAAAAAAAGTATCAAAGAAGTTTCATATCACACAAGATTTTCTTCCGATTGGATTAGAAGATTAGGCGACGGAACTGAAGAAAGTCATAACCGAATCCAAATCGCAATCAACGATTTATGGATTTTTACAGACGAATTATTTCATCAAACCGATGCAGATAAAGCAATGGTTACTGAAGGAATTGGTGTAGATGTAACGCTTTTAAAAGGAACTTACTTTAAAAAAGTAAACGAAATTTTAGAAGAATCAACGTTAGAAATTCCAACAATTGAATACTTCCAAAAAGGAGGAAAACAAGGAATTCATAGCGAACACATGGGTTATATTCTAACCGAATTACAATTCATGCAACGCACGTATCCAAACATGACTTGGTAAAACATGATTTGTCATTCTGAACTTGTTTCAGAATCTCATAAAAACAACAATGACAGAACAACTAACAAATATCGACCAAAAACTATTCGAAATTCTCGAAACGGTTTCCGATCCAGAAATTCCGGTTTTGTCAATTATGGAAATGGGAGTAGTGCGTTCTGCCAAAATAATAGACAATATTGTCGAGGTTCAAATCACACCAACTTACAGCGGTTGCCCTGCAATGGACGTAATTGCAGACGATATAAAATTAGCATTCAAACAACAAGGTTACGAAGCCAAAGTAGAACTAATCCTTTCGCCAGCATGGACAACCGATTGGATTACTCCAAAAGGTAGAGTTGCATTAGAAAAATACGGAATTGCTTCACCGTTGTCAGAATCAGCAGATAAAGAAGCACTTCTTGGAAATAAAAAAGTTGTTAAATGTCCGCAATGCGGTTCATTCAATACAAAATTAGTAAGTCAATTTGGCTCAACAGCTTGCAAAGCATTTTTTCAATGTGAAGATTGCCTAGAACCTTTCGACTACTTTAAATGTTTAAAATAACCTGCAAGGTTTCCAAAACCTTGTAGGTTTTAAATTAAAATAAGGTATGAGCAATTCAATAGAACTAAAAATTGAAAACAATGTCGCGTGGATATCACTCAACAGACCCGAAGTTTTCAATAGTTTCAATCGGGAAATGGCGTTTCTTCTTCAAGAAACTCTAGATAATTGTGCAAACGATACAAATGTTCGTGCAATAGTAATCACCGGAAACGGAAAAGCATTCTGTGCCGGACAAGACCTAAAAGAAGTAACCGATCCAGAGTTAAATCCCGGTTTTAGAAAAATATTGGAAGAACACTACAATCCAATCATCCAAAAAATCAGAAACATAGAAAAGCCAATTATTGGTGCAGTAAATGGCGTCGCAGCTGGAGCAGGAGCAAACATTGCTTTAGCTTGTGATATTGTTGTAGCAACCGATCACGCAAGTTTCATCCAAGCTTTCAGTAAAATTGGTTTAATTCCAGACAGTGCAGGAACGTTCTTTTTGCCTAGATTAATTGGTTTCCAAAAAGCAACAGCTTTAATGATGTTAGGCGACAAAGTATCTGCAGAAGAAGCATTAACTATGGGAATGATTTATAAAATTTATCCAACATCATTTTTTGAAGAAGAAGTAATGACATTGGCAAAAACCTTAGCTCAAATGCCAACAAAAGCAATTGGTTTGACTAAAAGATTATTAAATCAATCGATGACAAATAATCTAGAACAACAATTAGCTTTAGAAAGTGATTTACAAATCGAAGCAAGTTCATCTAACGATTACAAAGAAGGAGTAACCGCTTTCGTAGAAAAAAGAAAACCAGAATTTAAAGGGAATTGATTAACGATTAACGAATTTTGATTGTTGATTTTTGAATTAAAAGTAAGTGTATGAAACCAATAAATTTAGAAGATAGATTAATTCAGTTTGCAGTTGATGTAATTATAATGTGTAAGAAAATTGATAAATCTTTTGCTTCTGAACATTTAGCAAAACAATTAATTCGTTCTGCAACTTCCTCCGCTTTAAATTATGGAGAAGCCAGAAGTGGAGAATCTACAAATGATTTTCTTCATAAAATGAAAATTTGTTTGAAAGAATTAAGAGAAAGTTTTATCAATATGAAAATCCAAAAAGGAGCTGAGTTAGTAACTGATATTGAGATGTTAAATAAATTGTTAAAAGAAAACGATGAGCTAATTTCAATTTTTGTTGCAAGCGTAAAAACGGCTTCTTCAAAAAAATAGATGTGTATTTTAAAATGGACGAAAAAAATCAAAAATCAGCAATCGTTAATCAGCAATCGTTAATGAAAATCGCAATCATAGGTTCAGGAACAATGGGAAGTGGTATCGCGCAAGTTGCCGCAACAGCAGGTTGTGAAGTAAAAATTTACGACACAAATCTTGATGCGCTTGCCAAAAGCAAATTCAATCTCGAAAATACCTTATCTAAATTAGTAGAAAAAACCAAAATAGACGAGCACGAAAAATTCAGAATCGAAAACAACATTTCCTACGCACATACATTAGGTGAATTATCACATTCCGATTTAGTCATCGAAGCCATAATTGAAAATATGGAAATCAAGCGAAAATTATTTTCTGAACTAGAAAATTACGTCTCGCCCGAAACCATTTTAGCATCCAATACGTCTTCATTATCAATAGCTTCCATTGCTGCTTCTTGCCAAAAACCAGAACGCGTCATTGGAATTCACTTTTTTAATCCAGCACCATTAATGCAATTGGTTGAGGTAATTCCAGCCATACAAACCAGCGAAGAGGTTTTGAAGACAGCAGTCAAAACCATCTCCGATTGGAAAAAAGTAGTAGCCGTAGCCAAAGACACGCCTGGATTTATAGTAAACCGTGTCGCAAGACCTTTTTACAGCGAAAGTTTACGAATTTACGATGAAGGAGTAGCCGATTTTGCAACAATTGATTGGGCTTTAAAAACTATCGGCGAATTCAGAATGGGACCATTCGAATTAATGGACATGATTGGTCACGATGTAAATTATATAGTAACAGAAACCGTATTCACAGCATTCTATTTCGATCCAAAATTCAAACCATCATTCACACAAAAACGACTATTGGAAGCCGGATTTCTAGGAAGAAAATCAGGTAGAGGATTTTATAATTACAATCAAGAATTACCAAAACCAACTGAAGATTTAGTTTTAGCAAAAACCATTTTCGAAAGAGTAATTGTAATGCTTATCAATGAAGCAGCAGACACATTATTCTTAAACATAGCATCAGCCAAAGATATTGACAACGCCATGACCAAAGGAGTAAATTACCCAAAAGGATTACTCGATTGGGCAGACGAACTCGGAATAAATTGGTGTGTAGAAAAACTAGACGAATTATACAACGAATACCACGAAGACCGATACCGTTGCAGTCCAATTTTGCGTAGAATGGCTAAAGAAAATAAAAACTTTTTCTAAATGGAAGGAACAAAAATACCATACAAAATGCTTTCTGATGATGCCTATAGTCAATGGCTTGGTATCGAAATTCTCGAGTGTGAACTTGGTCGTTGCAAAGTCGCCATGACAGTTCGCAAAGAGATGCTCAACAGTATGAAAAAAGCTCATGGAGGAATAACATTTTCATTAGCCGACACAGCATTCGGATTCGCCGCCAACACACACGGTAAATTTGCCGTTTCCATCGAAACCTCAATAAACCACATCGAAGCTGTAAATGAAGGTGATTATTTAACCGCCGAATCCGTCATAGAAAAAGTAAATAACAAACTCGGATTCAATATTATAGAAGTAAAACGAGGCGATGAATTGGTAGCGCTTTTCAAAGGCGTGGTGTATCGCACACAAAAAGATTGGGAAGATTAAAATTATCAGGAGCGAATCGCATGGGCATTTTCAACAATGGCAATTCCTGCTTTCCGTTCCAAGTCCCGAAAAAAATCGGGAGCTTTCCTCTCCAATCAGGGCTAAATAGTAAATGTATTGAGTCGAAAAATAGAATTTAAAAAGAAATATAAATAGAGGTCATTTTCAAGAATTTTAAATCTGAAATCTGAAATCTAAAATCTGCAATCTGAAAATGGAAGCATACATAATAGACGGAGTAAGAACTCCAATCGGAAGTTATCAAGGAACACTAGCATCGGTTCGCCCAGATGATTTAGGAGCATTGGTAATCAAAACCGTTGTAGAAAATAATCCAAACATCCCAAAAGAAGCTTACGACGACGTCATCATGGGATGCGCCAATCAAGCTGGAGAAGACAATCGAAACGTGGCTAGAATGTCACTTTTATTAGCAGGATTGCCATACACGGTTCCTGGTGAAACCGTAAATCGTTTATGCAGTTCAGGATTGTCAGCAATAATTCACGCCAATCGCGCTATAAAAGCAGGTGACGGACACGTTTTTATAGCAGGAGGAATCGAAAACATGACACGCGGACCATTAGTAGTTTCCAAACCATCATCAGCTTATGGAACCGATTCTAAAATGTACGACACCAGTTTTGGTTGGAGATTCATCAACCCAAAACTACACGAAATGTACGGTACAGACGCAATGGGTGAAACTGCAGAAAATCTAGTTGAAAAATATAATATTTCACGTGAAGACCAAGATGCGTTCGCTTTAAATAGCCAACAAAAAGCAACTGCAGCACAAACTTCAGGAAGATTAGCCAAAGAAATTGTAACAGTTGAAATTCCACAACGAAAAGGCGATGCCATCCAATTCTCAAAAGACGAATTTATCAAGCCAAGTACGTCAATGGAAGGTTTGTCAAAATTACGTCCAGCTTTCAAAAAAGACGGAAGTGTAACCGCAGGAAACGCTTCAGGATTAAATGATGGAGCTTGTGCAACAATAATTGCATCAGAAGAAGCTGTTAAAAAATACAACCTAAAACCATTGGCTCGAATAGTTAGTTCATCGGTAGTAGGAGTAGAACCAAGAATCATGGGAATTGGTCCAGTTGAAGCCACCAAAAAAGCATTAGAAAAAGCAGGCTTAACATTAGACCAAATCGATATTATAGAACTAAACGAAGCATTCGCAGCCCAAAGTATAGCGTGCATTCGCGAATTAGGATTAAAAGATAACGATCCAAGAATAAATCCGAATGGTGGCGCAATAGCAATCGGACATCCACTAGGAGTAACCGGAGCAAGAATCGCGTATTCAGCAGCATTAGAGTTACAACTAACAGGAAAAAGATACGCATTAATAACAATGTGCATTGGTGTTGGACAAGGCTATGCTGCAATTATCGAAAGAGTATAAAACTTAGCGAACCTTGCGTAAATCTTTGCGCTCTTCGCGGTTAAAAAATAGAACATGAACAAAACACAACATTACGTACAAGGAAAATGGATATCTGCAACCGGAGAAGGAAAACCTTCTTACGATGCGGTAACCGGAGAATTCATTGCAGAAACTTCAGTTGAAGGATTAGATATTCCAGCCATTTTGCATTATGGAAGAACAAAAGGTGGTGAAAAATTGCGCAAAATGACCTTCCAAGAACGTGGCAATATGATAAAAAGTTTGGCGATGTATTTAACCAAACGCAAAGAAGCATTTTACGAAATCAGTTACCGAACCGGTGCCACTCGAGTCGATTCATGGATTGACATCGAAGGTGGATTCGGTAATCTTTATGCCAATGCATCCTTACGAAAACTATTCCCAAACCAACCGTATCACGTAGAAGGCGATCCAATCGATTTGTCAAAAGGTGGCCGATTTATGGCGCATCATATTTTGGTTCCTAAAAAAGGAGTTGCCATTCACATCAATGCATTCAATTTTCCAATTTGGGGAATGTTAGAAAAATGTGCATGTAATTGGATGGCTGGAATGCCAGCTGTTGTTTTGCCAGCGCCAGTTACAGCCTATTTAACTGAAGCTGTTGTAAGAGAAATTATTGCATCCAATATATTACCAGAAGGCGCATTACAATTGATTTGCGGTACCGCCAAAAATATTTTCGATACTGTTGAAAGCCAAGACGTAATCACATTTACAGGTTCGGCAGCAACAGGAAGATTATTAAAATCACATCCAAGATTAATACAAGAATCAGTTCCGTTTACGATGGAAGCTGATAGTTTGAATGCATCAATTTTAGGAGAAGATGCAGCTCCAGGAACACCAGAATTCGATTTATTCATTAACCAAGCTCGTAGTGAAATAACAGTAAAAGCCGGACAAAAATGTACTGCAATCCGTCGTATGATTGTCCCAGAAAAACTGATGGATGACGTTCAAGCTGCACTTTCAAAATCATTAGACAAAGTTGCTATTGGTGACCCAAGATTGAAAGAAGTTCGAATGGGTGCTTTGGTAAGTAAAGATCAAGTCGATGTCTTAAAAGGAAGAGTTCAAGAATTATCCAAATCTGCCAAAATAGTTTACGGAAATTTAGATAAAACCAACATAATCGGAGCCGATGAAAAAGGTGCTTTCGTGAGTCCAATTTTACTTCGCGAAGACAATCCGTTCGCCAATTTAGCCATTCACGAAACCGAAGCTTTTGGTCCGGTTTCAACAATAATGCCATACAAAAATTTAGATGAAGCCATCGAATTAGCCCAAATGGGTAAAGGTTCGTTGGTGTCATCAATAGTGACAAATTCAGATGAAATTGCTAAAGAATACGTAGTAAACGCAGCATCACATCACGGTAGAATTTTAGTGCTGAATCGTGAAAATGCCAAACAAAGTACAGGTCACGGTTCGCCATTACCTTTGTTAGTTCACGGTGGTCCAGGTCGTGCTGGTGGCGGAGAAGAAATGGGTGGCGTTCGCGGCATCAAACATTACATGCAACGTTGCGCCATTCAAGGTTCGCCAACGACTTTAACTGAAATCACTGGAATTTATCAAGCGAATTCGGCGTATAAAGAAATCTCGCAACATCCGTTTCAATACCATTGGGAAGACATCCAACCCGGAATGTCATTGCGAACGCACAACAGAACAGTTACCGATACCGATATTATTAATTTTGCTAATATCACTTGGGATCATTTTTATGCTCATACTGATATTACTTCGCTTGATGGAAGTATCTTCAAAAAACGAACTGCTCACGGTTACTTCATTTTAGCAGCTGCAGCAGGTTTATTCGTTTATCCAAATAAAGGTCCGGTTGCAGCAAATTATGGTTTAGAAGAATGTCGTTTCTTGCGCCCAATTTATCACAACGACACGGTTTACGTACGTTTAACGTGCAAACAAAAAGTAGACAGAGATGTAGCTTCAGCCGAACATCCAAGCGGAATTGTAAAATGGTTTGTTGAGGTTTTTGACACAGAAAACGAATTAGTGGCAGTGGCAACAATTCTAACAATGGTTCAGAAAAAACAAGAGGTTTTCGTTGAAATGACTGATGAAAAAATAGCCGAATGTCTAAATAAATTAACCGAAAATTTAAAACCAAGTTGGGGAATTTTAACGCCACAACATTTGTTAGAACATTTGGAACAAGGCTATCGAATCATGTCGAGTGAAATTCAGGATTTCGAAATTGCAACTCCCGAAAAGATTTTGGATAAAGTGCATAATTCGTTATACAATTATGACAAGTTTCCAATGGGAACCAAGTTTCCAACGATGAAAAAAGACGAATTGGAAGATTTAATCCATCCCGATTTTGAAACGGCAAAAGCCAAATTTTTTGAAGCAAGAGAGAATTATAAAACCTTTTTCAAAGAAAATCCAGAAGCGGTTTTAAAGAATATGGTTTTCGGAGAAATGAATAAATACGCTTCTTATCTATTAGAAAGAAAGCATTTAAATCATCACTTTGAACAATTTAATATTTTGTAGAATAATAATTAGAAGCTAATCCTGCTATCCGCTATATCTTTTCCTTTTTAAAGAAAAAAGAAAAAGGATGCCGCTACTATCAGGGCTAGGAATATAGAATAAAAAAAAATCCGCGTAAATCAGTTTAATCTGTGTCATCCGCGTCCAAAAAAATAATTATGTCAGAAGCATACGTAAAACAAGAAATACAAAACAACATCGCCACAATCGAGTTTTTTCATCCAGAACAAAACTCCTTGCCAAGCGATGTTTTAGCAAAATTAGCCAACACAATAACTGAAGTTGGAAATAGTAACGAAGTAAAAGTAATCATCCTAAAAAGTGGTGGAGACCGAACCTTCTGTGCTGGAGCAAGTTTTCAAGAACTAATTTCCATAAACGATGCTGCAACCGGAAAAGTATTTTTCTCAGGATTTGCCAACGTAATCAACGCCATGCGAAAATGTCCAAAATTCATAATCGGACGTATTCAAGGAAAAACCGTTGGTGGCGGAGTAGGAATTGCCGCAGCAACCGATTATTGTATGGCGACTAAATTTGCAGCTATAAAATTATCCGAACTAAACGTCGGAATCGGACCATTCGTAGTTTCGCCAGCCATCGAAAGAAAAATGGGAGTTTCAGCCATGTCACAAATTGCCATTGATGCCAACACATTTTATGATGCAAATTGGGCAAAAGAAAAAGGATTGTTTGCTCAAGTATTTGAAAATATAGAAGAGATGGACGAAGCAGTTCAAAAATTCGCCGAACATTTATGCACCTACAATCCAGAAGCAATGCTCGAAATGAAAAAGGTTTTTTGGAGAGGAACTGAAGATTGGGATAATTTATTAGCCGAAAGAGCAGCTATTAGCGGAAGATTAGTGTTGTCTGATTTTACAAAAGAAACGTTGAAGAAGTTTAAATAAGAAGATAGAAGCAAGAAGCAAGAGACAAGAAAAATTTCTTAGAAGGATGTCTTTCATCTTGCAGCGAAGCGGTCTTTCATCTATAATCTAAAAAAATGATATACGAATTCAAAGGGTTCATCCCAGTAATACACGAAAGTAGTTTCATCCATCCGCAAGCTGCGGTTACGGGTAATGTAATTATTGGAAAAAATGTTTACGTTGGTCCAGGCGCAGCGATTCGTGGCGATTGGGGAGAGATTATCATTGAAGACGGTTGTAACGTACAGGAAAATTGCACTATTCATATGTTTCCAGGAAAGTCAATGGTTTTGAAAGCTGGAGCGCACATTGGTCACGGAGCTATTATTCACGGAGCAAATATTGGAAAAAATTGCCTCGTCGGAATGAACGCCGTAATTATGGATGACGTGAACGTTGGTGATGAATGTATTATTGGCGCATTGAGTTTCGTAAAAGCCGGAATGCAAATTCCAAACCGTAAAATGGTAGTGGGAAATCCAGCAACAATAATAAAAGATGTTTCCGATGAGATGATTGATTGGAAAACAAAAGGAACTGCCTTGTATCAACAGTTGCCAAAAGAGTGTTACGAAACCTTAAAAGCTGTTGAGCCATTGCGTGAAATTCCAGTCAATCGACCAACGCAAGAAGCGTTTTATGCTACATTAAATGAATTTAAAAAGAAATAAAAAAATAAAACTTTGAGACTTTGTGTCTTCGTGGCAAAAAAAAAATTAAAATGATAACAGAATTTAAAATGCCCAAAATGGGTGAAAGTATATCCGAAGCAACAATAATCAGTTGGTTGAAAAACGTAGGTGATTTTGTGGAAGCCGAAGAAACTATTTTAGAAGTAGCTACCGATAAAGTAGATAGTGATGTGCCTGCTCTGGTTTCTGGTGTAATCACTGAAATTCGTTTTCAAAAAGATGACGTCGTTGAAGTTGGAACCGTTTTGGCATTGATTGATTCTGATGGAGTTCAAGAAGCAAGAAGTCAGAAGCAAGAAGTTGTAGAAAAAAGTAGTATCACACCGAGCAAAGTTGAGGCGCCACAACCCGAAATCCGAAACTCGCAACTCGCAACTCGCAACTCGGACGCTTTCATTTCGCCATTAATAATTTCAATTGCTCAAAAAGAAAACCTTTCAATCGAAGAATTACAAACCATTCCAGGTTCAGGAACCGATGGACGTTTGCAAAAAAGCGATGTTTTTAATTATTTGAAAAACCGTAAATATCCTATTCAGTCAAAACCGATAACTGATAACCGACAACCGACAACTTCGTCTTATCCTAAACCAAAAATCAATTTTGTAGAAGGAAAAGACAGAATTGTAGAAATGGACAGAATGCGCAAGATGATTGCAGATCACATGGTGTATTCTAAGCAAACGTCGCCACACGTAACTTCCTATATTGAAGTAGATGTTACAAATTTGGTAAATTGGAGAAACGAAAACAAAGATAAATTTCAAGAAAAACACAACGAGAAATTAACGTTTACACCAGTTTTTGTTCAAGCTGTAGCAAAAGCTGTAGCTGATTTTCCTATGATAAATGTATCTGTTGATGAGAAAAATATTATCGTTCACAATGATATTAATATCGGAATGGCAACCGCATTACCATCAGGGAATTTGATAGTTCCTGTAGTAAAAAATGCCAATGAAAAAGATTTAGTCGCTTTAGCAAAAGATGTAAATACTTTGGCGGAAGCTTCACGAAATAACAACTTAAAACCCGAACAAATTCAAGGAAGTACGTTTACAATTTCCAACGTAGGAACTTTTGGAAGTTTGATGGGAACACCAATTATCAACCAACCCGAAGTGGCTATTTTAGCACTCGGAATTATAAAAAAACGTCCCGAAGTTATCACAACTGAAAAAGGAGACGAAATAGCTATCCGAAGTATGATGTATCTTTCTCTTTCTTTCGACCATAGAGTTGTGGACGGATTTCTAGGAGGATCATTCTTACGAAAAGTAGGCGATTATTTAGAACAATTTGACGCAAACACAACGATATAAATTATGACAGAGAGTATGACATCAGAAATAAAAATAACCAAAGTCACACAATCAAGAGTTTCAGAAGTGAATCTTGAAAACATCACAATGGGAACCAATTTTACCGATCACATGTTTATTTGCGATTATGAAAATGGCGAATGGAACAATGCCCGAATTGAACCTTTGGTGTTAATTCCAACGCATCCTGCGGCAATGGCTTTACATTACGGACAAGCTATTTTTGAAGGTATGAAAGCGACTTTAGGGAAAGACGGAACACCATTATTATTTCGTCCTGAAGAAAATGCCAAACGAATGAATTTTAGTGCGGATAGAATGGGAATGCCTTCATTTCCTGAAGATTTATTTGTAGAAGCCTTAAAACAATTCACCGCTTTAGAAAAAAATTGGATTCCAAAATCAACAGGAAGTGCTTTGTATTTGCGTCCGTTTATGTATGCTGATGAAGCTTTCATTGGAATGCGTGCAGCAACTAGTTTCAAATTCATCGTAATGGCGTCGCCAGCCGGACCATTTTTTAGTAGAAAAATCAAATTATTTGCTGAGAAAAAATACGTTCGTGCCGTAAATGGTGGAACTGGAGAAGCCAAAGCAGCCGGAAATTACGCAGCAGCCATTCGTCCAACAGAATATGCAAAAGCTAAAGGTTTTGACCAAGTTTTATGGCTAGATGCTCAAGATTTTGAATACATTCAAGAAGTAGGAACGATGAATATTTTCTTCAAAATTGATGGAAAATTCATTACTCCAAGTTTAACAGGTTCAATTTTATCAGGAATTACTCGAATGAGTGTAATCGATTTATTAAGAAGTAAAGGTTTTGAAGTAACCGAAAGACCAATTACGATTTCAGAAATCATTGAAGCATCCAAAAACGGAACTTTAGAAGAAGCTTTTGGAACAGGAACAGCAGTTGGAATTGCAATGGTAGAAGAAATTGGCAACAACGATTTATCAATTAAATTTCCGGCAGAAAATCCAGTTTCGGTAATGGTTAATGATACTTTGAATGCTATTAAAGTTCAAGATATCAAAGATGAATTTGGTTGGATTGTAGAAGCGAAGTAATTAAATAGCCACAGATTAAATGGATTATAAAGATTTCAAAAATCTGTGAAAATCTGTGAAAATCTGTTTAATCTGTGGCTAAAAAAAGAATAAAATCTCATAATGTTAGATAAAAATATATTAAAAAAAGCATTCACTACAATGGCAACTGCCAAAGCTATGGCCACCTTGTACGAAGATAACTTCAAAATTGTTTCCAAATACGTGCACGCAACTTCTCGCGGACACGAGGCGATTCAAATTGCAATGGCGATGCAACTTTTGCCGCAAGATTATGCGTTTCCGTATTATCGTGATGATGCTATGATGCTGGGAATCGGAATGCAACCTTACGATTTGATGTTGCAGTTGATGGCAAAAAAAGACGATCCGTTTTCGGGCGGACGAACCTATTATTGTCATCCGAGTTTGAAAGATGCTGATAAACCTAAAATTCCGCACCAGTCATCGGCAACAGGAATGCAAGCGATTCCAGCAACTGGAGCAGCAATGGGATTTTGGTATAAAGAAAATATAGGAATTCAAGATACTAATCAAGAAAAACCATTAGTTGTTTGCTCACTTGGTGACGCATCAGTTACCGAAGGAGAAATCGCCGAAGCATTGCAGATGGCAGCTTTAAAACAACTTCCTATTTTGTATTTAGTGCAAGATAACGGTTGGGATATTTCAGCAAATGCTGCTGAAACTCGAGCGCAAAATGCTTTTGAATACGCCAAAGGATTTCACGGAATTGAAGCCATTTCTATTGATGGCGCGAATTTTACTGAAAGCTATTTAGCGGTTCAAAAAGTGGTTAAAACGATTCGTGAAGAACGTCGTCCTTTTTTAGTTCATGCTAAAGTTCCGTTGTTGAATCATCATACTTCAGGTGTTCGAATGGAATGGTATCGTGACGATTTGGAAGAAGCACAATCTCGTGATCCATTTCCTGTTTTGATAAAACAATTATTGGAAGCAGGATTTACAAATGATGAAATTAAAAAAATAGAAAATACGGCTGTTGCCAAAGTTCAAGCGGATTTTGATAGAGCACAATTAGCTGAAGATCCAACTCCAGAAGATTTATTCACACATGATTTTGCTCCAACGCCAATTACTGAAGAAGTTGGAGAACGAAATCCAGAGCGAGAAGATAAAGTCGTTATGGTAGATTGCGCACTTTTTGCTGTGGAAGAATTAATGAAAAAACACCAAGAATGTTTGTTGTACGGGCAAGACGTTGGTGGACGATTGGGTGGCGTTTTCAGAGAAGCAGCGACTTTAGCACAAAAATTTGGAGACGATCGTGTTTTCAATACGCCAATTCAAGAAGCATTTATCGTTGGTTCAACAGTTGGAATGTCAGCTGTTGGATTGAAACCGATTGTTGAGGTTCAGTTTGCCGATTACATTTGGCCAGGATTGAATCAGTTGTTTACCGAAGTCAGCCGTTCGTGTTATTTATCCAACGGAAAATGGCCAGTAAGTATGATTTTGAGAGTTCCAATCGGAGCTTATGGAAGTGGCGGACCATATCATTCGTCATCGGTTGAAAGTGTTTTGACAAATATTCGCGGAATAAAAATTGCGTATCCAAGCAATGGTGCCGACTTAAAAGGATTATTGAAAGCTGCTTATTACGACCCAAATCCGGTTGTGATTTTAGAACATAAAGGTTTGTATTGGAGCAAAGTAAAAGGAACCGATGCCGCAAGAGTAAACGAACCAAGCGAAGATTATATTTTACCTTTCGGAAAAGCGAATATCGTTCAAGAAATTTGGGAACAAGAAACCGACGAAACTATTACGGTAATTACCTACGGAATGGGCGTTCATTGGGCTTTGAATGCTTCGGCACAGATTCTGAAACAAGTTCAGAATGACAAACAGAGAATTGAAATTATCGATTTGCGAACGTTGTATCCATTAGACGAAGAAGCGATTTTCAAATCGGTTAAAAAAGCTAAAAAATGTCTAGTCGTAACCGAAGAGCCAACCAACAATTCCTTCGCAAGAAGTTTAGCTGGATTAATTCAAGAAAATTGTTTCAAATATTTAGATGCGCCAGTTATGGTAATCGGTTCAGAGAATATGCCTGCGATTCCGTTGAATAGCACGTTGGAGTTTACCATGATTCCGAATGTGGATAAAGTGAAAGCTAAAATGGAAGAACTTTTGAATTATTAACCACAGTTTTGTCATTCTGAACTTGTTTCAGAATCTCAGTTACTGCATACTAAATACTAAACACTGCTTACTTTTTTATGGAGCTAATCCAGCTTTCCATTACAAGTTTTTGTAAACAATGCTTTTTTTGTAAGTCATAAAAAAGAGCTTCCTTTGGTCGCTTTTTTATGCCAACAAAAAATAGCATTCTTTCACAAAAAGCTTTTCATTGCAAACGTAGTTCACTGAACTCCTATGAAAATAAAAATTATGTGAAGTAATCTGGGCTAGGGCTTTTGGGTTATAAAGACAAATTGTTTTTCAAATTCAAAATTCTTTAGTTGTAATTTAAACAAATAGTTTCGTAGAAATTCTTCCTTTATTCAATGCAAAACCTATCTAGCCCTGATTGCAGTGGCACGAAGTAGAACGGAAAGCAGGAATAAGGAAACCAAAAGGAACCAAGCCATTCGCTCATAAAAAAAACACTATTTCGAAATTACGAGATAGTGTTTTTTTATGGAGAATCTGATACAAGTTCAGATTGACGATTATTTTTTCGGTGGATATTGTGCCAAAATTTTAGTTACAAATTCGTTGATGAGTTTGTCTTTTTTATCGGCATTTCCGGTGAGAACACCTTCGCCTTGACCTTGCCAAATTAGTTCTTTTTTCTTGGCGTCAATGATGTCAATGGTTAAAGTTCCTTCGGTGTAACGATTTACTGAGGTGTTATTTCCCCACATCCATGGACTCCAGCCAAAACCCCATCCGTAACCCCAACCCATATTGAATTGGTTTACATCAACTTGCTCTCTTTCTTTGGTGAAGAAATTGATTAAAACATCGGGTGTTTCGCTTTTAGAAAAACCTTTTGCTGCCAATTGTTCGTCGATTGCGTAGAGAATTCTTCGTTTATCTAAATCGGAAATCTCAACTTTATCGATGCCGCTTTTGTGATAAGCATAGGTTTTGTAATTTTCAAATGTCGCCTTTTTGTCGTAATCATAATTTACTCTAACCGAACTGCACGAAGCGAAAACGAAGAGTAGAAGTAACGGTAAAAATTTAATTGTTTTCATAGTATTTTATTTTATTTTTCAAGTGTGAGATTTCGGGTTTGAGAAGCTTAACTTGAAACTTTAAACCAGAAACTATAATAATTCTTCGTCCACTATATTAGGGATGGTAATTTTCAATAAAGGTTGCGTCTCCATGGCTCTTTTTATTGCAAAAATTGCGCCTTCGTTTCTTGCCCAACTTCTTCTTGAAATTCCGTTGTTTACATCCCAGAAAAGCATTGATTCTAAACGCTTTGATGCTTCTTTAGTTCCATCAAGAACCATACCAAATCCACCATTAATTACTTCACCCCAACCAACGCCACCACCATTGTGAATGGAAACCCAAGTTGCGCCGCGGAAGCTGTCTCCAATAACGTTTTGGATAGCCATATCGGCTGTAAATCGTGAGCCGTCATAGATGTTTGATGTTTCTCTGTAAGGCGAATCGGTTCCGGAAACGTCGTGATGATCGCGTCCTAAAATGATGTAGCCAATTTCTCCTTTTGCAATGGCTTGATTGAAAGCTTCGGCAATTTTGATTCTTCCTTCGGCATCGGCATAAAGAATTCTTGCTTGCGAGCCAACGACCAATTTATTTTCTTGTGCGCCTTTAATCCATTGGATGTTGTCGGCCATTTGTTGTTGGATTTCTTCTGGAGAATTTTTCATCATTTCTTCCAGAACATCACAGGCAATTTTGTCGGTTTTTGCCAAGTCATTAGGATTTCCTGAGGCGCAAACCCAACGGAATGGTCCAAATCCATAATCGAAGCACATTGGTCCCATAATGTCTTGAACGTAACTGTTGTATTTGAAATCGATGTGGTTTTCTGCAAAAACATCGGCTCCAGCTCGAGAAGCTTCTAATAAAAAGGCATTTCCATAATCGAAGAAATACGTTCCCTTTTCGGTATGTTTGTTGATTGCTGTTGCATGACGACGCAATGTTTTTTGGACTTCTTCTTTGAATTTATCAGGATTGTTTGCCATTAAATCATTGGATTCTTCAAAAGTATATCCAATTGGATAATAACCTCCAGCCCAAGGATTGTGAAGCGAAGTTTGATCGGAACCTAAATCGATATGTAGATTTTCTTGGTCGAAACGTTCCCAAACGTCAACCACATTTCCGAGATAGGCAATGGAAACAATTTCATTATTATCTAATGCTTTTTTTACTCTTGGAACTAACTGCTCAATATTTTCAATCACTTCATTAATCCAACCTTGCGAATGACGAATGTGAGTAATTTTCGGATTTACTTCGGCACAAACGGTAACGCAACCTGCAATGTTTCCTGCTTTTGGTTGTGCACCAGACATTCCGCCTAATCCAGAAGTTACGAATAATCCACCTTTAGGTGATTTTTTTATTTTTCTGAATCCGTTTAAAACGGTTATGGTTGTTCCATGAACAATTCCTTGTGGGCCAATATACATATAACTTCCTGCAGTCATTTGTCCGTATTGGGAAACTCCTAATGCGTTCATTTTTTCCCAATCATCAGGTTTTGAATAATTTGGAATAACCATTCCGTTTGTGACCACAACTCTTGGCGCTTCTTTATGAGAAGGAAATAATCCCATTGGATGACCAGAATACATGGCTAAAGTTTGTTCTTCGGTCATTTCTGCCAAATATTTCATGGTCAGTAAATACTGAGCCCAATTTTGAAAAACTGCTCCATTTCCGCCATAAGTAATTAATTCATGTGGATGTTGTGCTACTGCGTAATCCAAATTATTTTGAATCATTAACATAATGGCTTTTGCTTGTTCGCATTTTCCAGGATATTCTGAAATTGGTCGTGCATACATTTTATAATCAGGACGCAAGCGGTACATATAAATTCTTCCGTAGGTTTCTAATTCGGATTTGAATTCAGGAAGTAATTCGGCATGATGTTTAGGTTCAAAATAGCGTAAAGCATTTTTTAAGGCTAATTTTTTTTCCTCTTCTGAAAGAATTTCTTTTCGTTTTGGTGCGTGATTTATTTCGGTTTCATACGGTTTTGGATTTGGTAAAACCGATGGAATTCCTTGTAGTATTTGTTCTTGAAAAGTCATTTGTTGTTGGTTTTTCTAGTGTTGTTATAGGCTGCGTTAGGGATTGAGCAATTGTTTGAGCTCTTTATTGTGTAGCGTTAGCGGAACAATAAAAGCGAGTGCGAAAGCCCGACCTGTAAGGTAACGCCCAAATTATTTTTTTAAATTTCCTGTTTTTTTATCAAATCCGTAGGGGCAATGTCTGCAACCACTTTTGCAACAGTAACCACGTTTTAAATGGTACTTTTCGGTGAAACATCGGTAGCCTTCGGGTGTGATGTAATAATCTTCTCCTTCTTTTAAATTATTTGGATTTAATTCTTCATTCATAGCTACAAATTTAGCAACTTTGCAGTATATGATTCTAATTGTTTTTAAATATTTTACGCCAAGAGGTTTTCGTGGTTTGACTTTTTATCCGTTTGTTTTTTTAGCAGATAAAGATGATAAGTTGAATGAAGTATTTATTAACCATGAACGAATCCATATTAGACAGCAATTGGAGTTGTTAATTGTGCCATTTTATCTTTGGTATATTACGGAATATTTGTTTCGATTACTTCAATATGGAGATAGAAAAAAGGCTTATTATTCGATTTCATTTGAGAAGGAAGCTTATACAAATGAAAAAGACCTTGCATATTTAAAGTCAAGGTCTTTTTGGAGGTTTTTTAGGTATGTTTAATTTTCTAGTTTGATTACTGCTTGAGCTGGTAAAACTTTTTCAAATTGTGGCTTAGCTATCTTCTTATTTTGTTCTGCAACTTGCAAAGTATTTGATGGATTTACTTTGGTAAAGATTTTTTTTTGTAAATATTGTGGAGTAGTTGTGATGATTTGAGTTACGTCGGGCATTTTTGGTTTGACTCCAATGTATTTATTTTTCAAAACAGATTTTTCGCTTACTTGCGAATAAGATAAGTTACAACTAAAAAGTAAAGAGAATAGTAAGATTTTCATTTGAATTATTTTTATTTTTTCAAAATTGTAACAGTTACTTCTCCTTGAAGAACCGATGTGTTGTCTCCGCCTACAGTAGCGTTATTTCCTACTCCAGTTCCGGCTGCCGCAAGTCCGATTGTATGAGTTCCTGGTGTAAGTTCTATTGATTGGCTAAATGATGCGTAGTCAATTGTACCTCCAGTATTGCCATTGTTTGCTGGCATCACCCTTTGATAACCTCCGTTTGTTAATACAGCGCTATCAACAATTAGAACAATGTCAACCATTGAAAATGCGTTAGCTCCATTACCATTGTTTAAAACTCCAACGTCGCAAGTTATTAATGTTGTAGTGTTGGTAGGTGCGTCAATATTCACTGGGTAACCTGAAAGATAGGTCAATGTTGTATTAGTGTTAATTGCTGTTGCAGCATTAGTAAAGTAGCTTGTTGATGATTGTCCACTGGTAGCTAGTTTTTCCCAAAGACTGCCATTATAAAAATAGTAACCTGGTGTGACTTGATTGACTCCTGCCGCTGATGTATTTGTATTATAAACGATTGTGCCAGTTATTGGGTTTCCACCACCATTGGGATTTATCACATCTGAGCCAGCTGTTGTTGTTGTAAATGAATTGGCTGCTGTTAGTGCTACAATTGGAGGTGCTAATCCAGCTTTATGAGTTGACGGAAGCGGTAATGATGAATTTACATCTAAAGCTCCGTTAGGAGTTGTTGTTCCAATACCTACTTGAGAGTAACTTATATTTATAGAAATTAGAATAAAGCTAAGTAAAATGTAATTATTTTTCATAAAGTAAAATATTAATTTAAAATTAAAGTTAAAATAATATTTATTTAACAAATCACTTCGCCGATTAATTACATTTTTAACCGATTAAATACTCTTTTTTTATTATTTGTATGAGATTTATTTAATAAGAAGGCATAAAAAAAACCTTAACTTATTGAAGGTTAAGGTTTTTTTGAATGTTAAGTTGAGATAATATTAGTATCTTACTACCGAAACTTTAAAAGTGCCTGAATCAGGATCTATATCAGCTGATGTTGGATTTGAAAATTTAATTGTAACAGTATCAACAGCGCTTACCCAAGCCATATAATGAGCATGTCTTTCAGAATTGCTGTTCATTACTGCGTTTGGTAGACCTAAGATTACCGGATCGCCAGGTTGCGCTCCAATAACTGTGATAGTTTGAGTAAGTGGATTTGAATTTTCACTAGCTCTATTGCCAAAATCTATTGTGGCACTGCCTGTTAATATTTTTGCAATAGTATATCTAGTTCCGCCTGAGGTTGCAAAATAGTTTGTACCATCATATTCAACTGCGCCATTTTCAACGGCGGTCAAATTAGTTCCAGCTGTAAATTTTAAAGGAGCTGTATTAATTGTTGCGGTTCCTGCACCTATGGTTAGTTTGGCAGTTGGGTTTGTTGTGCTTATACCTACATTTCCTATTTGATCGATTCTCATTCTCTCCGAAAATAGTTCTGATCCAGCTGGACCAACACTAAATATCATAGGTCTGTCGCCAGATGCCAATTGATATAATCCTTTACCTCCAAAAGTAGAAGTGCCTCCAGTATTTACATGTCCAATATGACCTCGGTAAGCAGTATTTTGTTGAAAGTAAATTCCGCTAAATCCACCTGCAGTTGCATTATCTACCGACATTACTCCATAACCATCTTGATCATGACGCACTGAAAGTTTATTAGATGCTGTTGGAGTTCCAATAGCTACATCGCCATCTGCTTCAACTCTCATTCTTTCAGTATTGTCAGTTTTTACTACCAATGCCTGTGAGTCACTTGTTCCTATGTAGTTAGTTCCTGGTGTTGTACCAGCATTTCCATAAAGTGACCAGTTTGAATTTGTACCACTCGTAAATCTTTCCCAAGCAGTGCCATTGTAATAATAATATCCTGGTGTTACCTGATTTGCTCCAGCGGCAGAAGTATTGGTGTTGTAAACTATGGTTCCTGCTAGAGGATTTCCACCACCATTTGGATTTATAATATCAGAACCTACAGTAGTTGTTGTAAATGAATTAGTAGCTGTTAACGCCACAATTGGAGGTAATAATCCAGCTTTATGGGTAGATGGAAGTGGTAACGATGAATTTACATCAAGTGCGCCACTCGGGGTTGTGGTTCCTATACCAACTTGAGCTTGCATCACACTTGTAAAAAGTGCGATAACATAAATAAATTTTTTCATTCTTGGGGTTTTAGAAAAATTAAAATTCTTATTAATTTTCAAATATATTAATAGGAATTTATCTTACCTTTTTTAATCGATAAGTAACTTATAAAAACGACAAATGGCCTTTTTTCTTTTTTTGAATAATTAATTCTTGTGTTTTTCAGAGATTTATATGTACTTATTGTGAATATTTGCTCTTAAAATCAAACTTTTTTTTATTTTTTTACGTAGAATAAATACACTAGTTTTCATTAATAAATAAAATTAAAAAATGTAATTTTTTAATTTTTTGCTGTAAAATTTTGTAAGAAAAATGAGTTAAATAATCGTTTTAAAGCAAATAAATCCGATGAACTTTATGCTCTTCAAAATAATTTTAAAAAACAAGTTGATATATGACAAATTTTACTATTTTTATCCTTTAAATTCACGATTATGAGAGTAATTTCTACTATTTCTTTATTGGTTTGCTTAGCTTCAAATGCGGTTTTTTCGCAAATGTATGTTGGTGCAAACAGTTATGTATTTAACAGAGGTTCTTTGGTTTACATTAAAGGCGATTTAGAGTTAAATGCTGCAACAAGTACTTTTTATTTAAGAAATGAAGGGCAGTTAGTTCAAGGAACAACAGGTACGTCAACAAATAGAGGTTCAGGAAGTCTTTCTGTGTTTCAAGAGGGAACGAGTAATCAATACCGTTATAACTATTGGTGTTCGCCAGTTGGCGAACCAAGTGCTACTTCTGGAAACAGTATGTTTGGTGTTTCTTTATTACATCAGCCAACGTCTGTAACAGCTTCGACTCCTGCAATTATGGTAAGTACAAGTTATAATGCGCAATCGAATCCGTTACAAATTTCGACTGCTTGGATTTACCGTTTTTTGTCAGCGACAACCTACTCACAATGGCAAGCTTCTGGTTCTAGTACAAACATAGAAGCTGGACAAGGCTTTACTATGAAAGGAACAAATGGTTCTGATTTTACTAATGTTGGTGAAGCGGTTGAAAATAATCCATATACACCAGGAGTTTTTCCAAATCCGCCTGCAGTTGCTAGTGCTCAGCGTTATGACTTTAGAGGAAAACCAAACGATGGTAATATAACAGTAAATTTAGCTGCAAGTTCTTCTACGCTAACTGGAAATCCATATCCTTCTGCATTAGATTTAAATGCTTTTTTATTAGATACAGATAATTTTAATTGTACTGGAGAAGCTTATTTTTGGGATCAAGAAGCTAATCCTTCTTCACATAATATTGTGAGTTATGTAGGTGGTTATGGAACTTATGTTCCAATGGCTCCAACATCATATGGTCTTTACACACCTGCAACTTACCAAACATTTAATTTAGACGGAACTGTTAATAATAATAATGCTGGAGCTGGATTACCTTATGAGAGAAGATTTGCTCCAATTGGACAAGGCTTTTTAGTAACAGGTGTTGCTTCATTAGTTGCGCCAAACACAGTGACTTTAAAAAATTCTCATAGAGCTTGGTATACAGAGTCATTACCATATTCTCAATTTGCAAAATCTGGAAGTCAGGGTTCTACTGGAAGTAAAAACTTAAGCGAAACACCATCAAATGAAATT
Organism: Flavobacterium aquatile LMG 4008 = ATCC 11947; assembly: GCF_000757385.1. Lineage (GTDB taxonomy): Bacteria > Bacteroidota > Bacteroidia > Flavobacteriales > Flavobacteriaceae > Flavobacterium > Flavobacterium aquatile. The sequence goes on from NZ_JRHH01000001.1 coordinate 357,391, forward strand.
TCATTTGGATTAATTCGTTTGAAAATAACAATGAATAATCTTTACAGTAGAGAATTGGCGCTTGCTTTGAGTAATAATGCTACTGATGGTGTTGATAGAGGTATGGATGGAAAAAGTCCTGACGTAGCTGGTACAGCAACCGATTCGTATTTCTTTTTAGATAATACTCAATATGTAATTCAAAGTATCCCTTTTGATGTTACCAAAAGAATTAAATTGGGTGTTAAAGTTACAAGTGATAATACTAACTTTAGCTTTTCATTAAAACAAGTTCAAGACTTTGATACAACGCAACCAATTTATATTTATGACGCATTGGATAATTCTTACCATAGCATCAATCAAAATCCATATAATGTTGTATTGCAAACCGGAGAAAACAACAACAGATTTGAGGTTACTTTCCAAAATAATTCTTTAAATGTTGATGAAACAATTATAAACGATTTCCTAATCATTCAAAATAATGATAATCAAACATTGACTGTTAACAACCCAAATGGTTTAGATATTAAATCGGCTGATTTATTTGACATCAGTGGAAAATTAATTTTCAAAAAAGTAGATTTAGGTGTTAAATCTAGTTACGAATTTTCTACTTCAGGTTTAAGCGATGGTGTTTACATTGCAAAAATCATTTCTGTTGACGGAAAAAGCAAAGCACAGAAAGTTATTATTGAAAGACGTAAATAATACAAATAGATATAAATTTAAAGGCGTTTCAATTTCGGAACGCCTTTTTTTATGAAATCATTTCTAGTATAACTAACTTTGTAAAAAAAAGTTTTGAACGTTATTACCCAAGAAATATTTCTTAAAAACACTTCGGTTAAATTATTCATCAGGCGTGAAGATTTAATTCATCCGTTTGTTTCTGGTAATAAATTTAGAAAGCTGAAGTATAATTTGCTTGAAGCAGAAAATCAAAGGAAAACCACTTTACTAACTTTTGGTGGCGCATTCTCCAATCATATTGCTGCTACAGCTTTCGCAGGAAAGCAAAATGGTTTTAAAACAATAGGAATTATCCGAGGAGACGAATTGGCTTCTAAAATCAATGAAAATCCTACTTTAAAATTTGCTCAAGAAAACGGAATGGTATTTGAATTCGTATCAAGAGAAACCTATCGATTGAAAGAATCAGATGATTTTATTGAAAATTTAAAAAACAAATTTGGTGATATTTACGTAATTCCAGAAGGTGGAACAAATGATTTAGCAGTTAAAGGTTGTGAAGAGATTTTAGAAGAAGAGGATTCGTATTTCGATTTTATATGTTCATCAATTGGAACTGGCGGAACCATTTCTGGAGTTATAAATAGCGCTTTACCACATCAAAAAGTTTTGGGTTTTCCATCGTTAAAAGGTGATTTTCTTCAAAAAGATATTCGTAAATTTGCGCAGAAAGAGAATTGGACGTTAATTTCTGACTATCATTTTGGCGGATATGGTAAGGTTTCAACTGAACTTATTGCGTTTATAAATTCCTTTTATCAAGAAAATGACATTCCATTGGATCCAATTTATACTGGAAAAATGGTTTTTGGCGTTATAGATTTAATTAGTCAAGGTTATTTTCCAGAAAATTCTAAAATTTTAATGATTCATACTGGCGGATTACAAGGAATAGAAGGAATGAATTTGAAGTTAAAAAGTAAAAATTTACCATTAATACAAGTATATGTTTAAAAAGATAATCGTTTTTCTAATTGTAAGTTTGTTTGTTGCTTGTGGCACAAATAAACCAGTTGTAAGGACAACAAAACCTACCGCAACAAAACCAGTTGCTAAGAATACAAAAAGGCCCATTTCAAAACCAACTGAAACTAAAAAGACGGAAACTAAGACGGCTTCAAATGATAAAAGTAACGAGCCTAAAACGGAAGTTCTTGAAGCAACTTCAAGAGTTAAAGTAACTACAGAAATCGTTTTGGCATACATTGATCAATACAAGGATGTTGCTAAAAAAAATATGAAAAACCACGGAGTTCCAGCAAGTATTGCATTGGCGCAAGCCATTTTAGAATCGGGTGCAGGAACTGGTGATTTGAGTAGTCAAGCCAACAATCATTTTGGGATAAAATGTCATAAAGATTGGAATGGTGAAAGCGTAAAACACGACGATGATGAAGCGCAAGAATGCTTCAGAAAATATGACAAAGTGTACGATTCTTATGAAGATTATGCGGCATTTTTAAAAGGCAGAAAATGGTATCAACCGTTATTCAAATTAGAAAAAAATGATTACAAAGGTTGGGCGTACGGACTAAAAAAAGCAGGCTATGCAACTGATCCAAATTATCCATCAAAACTTATCGGACTAATTGAAAGGTATCAATTAAATAAATACGATGCCGAAGTTTTAGGTACAGAATATGTTCCTTCTTATAAAAATAAAAATGTTGATGCCGAAGAAAAGTACGTTTCAAAAGAAGGCAAACACGAAGTTATAAAAGGTGATACTTTATATTCTCTATCAAAAAAATACAATATTTCGGTGGACGATTTAAAGAGAAAGAACAACCTTTCTGAGAATGCCATTTCAATCGGACAACTATTAGAAGTAAAATAATTTTATAATAAATTCAATGTTATATCAAAGAAGCAGTCAGTTATTTGCTGATGCAGAAAAAGTAATTCCTGGCGGAGTAAATTCACCAGTTAGAGCGTTTAAAGGTGTTGGTGGAACTCCAATTTTTGTAAAATCAGCAAAAGGTGCTTACCTTTATGATGAAGACGGAAACAAGTTGATAGATTACATCAATTCTTGGGGTCCAATGATTTTAGGTCATGCCCATCAGCCAGTTGTTGATGCAATTACTGAAAGAGCCCAACTTGGAACTTCTTTCGGAATGCCAACAGAATTAGAAACCAAAATTGCCGAGTTAGCTATTTCAATGGTTCCTAATATTGACAAAATTAGATTTGTAAATTCGGGAACAGAAGCTTGTATGAGTGCTATCCGATTGGCAAGAGGTTTTACAAAAAGAGATAAAATAATTAAATTTTCAGGCTGTTATCACGGTCATTCCGATTCTTTTTTAATTGCTGCTGGAAGCGGTTTGAGCACATTTGGTGTGCCAAATTCTCCTGGTGTAACGCAAGGAACTGCAAAAGACACGTTGTTAGCTAATTACAATGATTTAGAAAGTGTAAGCGCTTTATTTGAAGCTAATAAAAATGAAATTGCTGCAATAATTGTAGAACCTGTAGCCGGAAATATGGGTTGCGTTCCGCCATTAAACGGATTTTTAGAAGGTTTAAGACAACTTTGTTCAGATAATAACGCCTTGCTTATTTTTGACGAAGTAATGACTGGATTTCGCCTAGCAAAAGGTGGAGTTCAAGAATTATACAACATCAAAGCCGATATTGTTTGTTTCGGAAAAGTTATTGGTGGTGGTTTGCCTGTTGGAGCTTTCGCAGCTAGAAACGAAATCATGAATTATTTAGCACCAATTGGTCCTGTATATCAAGCTGGAACATTATCTGGAAATCCATTGGCGATGGCTGCAGGATTATCAATGTTACAATCTTTAAATAACGATGCTGAAATTTTTCAAAGACTTGAAGATAAAACAGCTTATTTAGAAGCAGGTATTCGAAGAGTTTTAACCAATAACAATGTCGTTTTTACAGTAAATAGAGTAGGGTCAATGATATCGGTTCATTTTGATGCCGAGCCAGTAATTGACTTTCAAACAGCAAAAAATGGCGATAATGAAAGTTTCAAGAAATTCTTTCATGGTTTATTAAACGAAGGAGTTTACATTGCTCCATCGGCATATGAAACCTGGTTTATAACAGATGCACTTTCCTATGAAGATTTAGATTTTACAATTAACGCAATAAAAAAAGTGACAAAAGATTTCTAAATAAAAAAAGCTCCGATTTAAAATCGGAGCTTTTTTTTAATTCTATATTCTAATTATTTTTTCTCAGGTTGCTTCCCTACTAATTTATTGTATAATTCAGTATTCGCTTCCAACTTTGCCATTTGCTCTGGAGTAAGACTAGCTCTGATTTTCAAATCAATAATTCTAGACATTTCAGTTTTTCTCTCTAAAGAGATATCTTTAACTTCAAATGTTTGATGTTTCATTTCAAATAAACGCTCAAAATCAACTACTTGTGATCCGCTGATTCCTACAACTTGTGCTAATTCTAAACTTTCTTTTTTAGCATTTTCTTGTGCATTTGATTTGTTTTCTTGTGCATTAGCATTGATTGTGAAAGCTAACATCAATGAAAGAGCAAAAAATATTTTTTTCATAATTTATTATGGTTTAAGTGAAATAGAAGTCAAAACTAATTTATTTTTTTGAAAATTCAAAATTTATTTCTGAATATCTTCTTTTTTCATTCCTCTTTTACCTTTTTTCATTCTTTTTGAAAAGCCTTCCTTACGTTCCGATTGGTTAGTGTCCCATTTAGTGTATTGCTCAGCAGTTAAAACTTTTTTCATTTCCGCTTTGTGTGCAATTTGAGCATCCAACATTTCACTTTTCATCTGAAACATTTGGTCCTTAGATGGTTTTTCACCTTTCTCTCTTTTAGCTTGCATTTCAGCACGTTTCGCTTCTCTTTTTGCTACTTGCTTTTCAACGATTTTTTTAATATCAGCAGTTTGCTTGTCATTCAAATCTAGTTCTAACTTCATCTTTTTTGTTTGAAGTTCTACTTGTTGTTCAGTAGTTAATTTTTCTCTTTCGCCTCTTGCTGGTTTTCCTTCTTGTGCAAATGTTGTTAATCCTAAAACTAATGCAATTGCTAAAAATACGTTTTTCATAATTTCTGTTTTTTAATTGTTATGTAGATAAGACGCGCAATAACTTTAAAGGTTTAATCCTTAACAAAACTTTAGTTAAAATTGTGTTTTCCTTTTGTAAATGTAATTTCAGTTGTACCTTTGCGTTGTGAAAAAAATCGTAGTCATAGTAGCACTTGCGCTGTTTTTAAAACCAATACTTCCGGTTTTAGATTACATTATAAATTACGATTACATCGCCAATGTTCTTTGCGAAAATAAAGCCAAACCACAACTTCAGTGTAATGGTAAATGTCACTTAATGAAAGAACTAGCTAAACAATCTGAAAACGAAAAACCGCTTTCTACCGATAAAAAAGACAACTCTAAACATGAAATTGAAGTCTTATTTTATCAAGATATTAATTCCTTAGTTGACACAAAAATTGCAGTTTCTACTTCAAATGAAACTTCAAATAACTACACTAATTTGTACTGTTATTTAAACACTACTACCACTTTTCATCCGCCCACTTTTATTTCTTAATGTCATTGCGAGGTACGAAGCAATCTCAGAATCAAATTGTTTCACCATCGTTTTTTTTCAGTTCAGAAAATGAATTGACAGGATTTCTATATCCAAAATCGTTTGAAAACAATTTTCAAACTAGATTTCTATAAACATTAATTAATAAATTTAAAGATGAAATTTCAATTAAAAAATATACTAGCTGTAGTGGCTATCGCATGCGCATTAACTTCATGTTCGAATGATGATGATACTAAAATCACCGGTGAAGGCAATCTTAAAGTAGAGTTTGACAATATTTTTGGTGGCGCTAATTTAATTTTAGATACCCAAATCAATACTACTTCACAATCCGAAAATTTAAAGATTTCTCAAGTAAAATACATCATCAGCAACATCGTTCTTACCAACGCAGACGGAACAACTTTTACCTATCCAAAAAGCGAAAGCTATTTCATTGTTGACGAAGCTACACTTTCAAGTCAGGTATTAGATTTAGCAAATATTCCTGCAGGAAATTACACTAAAATTAAATTCGGAATTGGTGTAGACCAAGAACAATTCAATCTAGGTGCCACTGGTCAAGGAAATTTTCTAGCCACAGCACAAGACGCCGGAATGATGTGGTCATGGAGTGCCGGTTACAAATTCGTTGCTTTCGAAGGAACATTTACATCGCCAACGGTTGCTGCCGATACTTCGTTTATGGTGCATACTGGACAAACTGGTACTGCCTATAATTACACCGAAGTTACTTTAGATTTACCCGAAAACGCATTGGTTCGAACAAACATCACGCCGCAAGTTCATATCTTGACAGACGTTGCTCATATCATTGACGGTACCAATAAAATAAATCTTTCTAACAATAACATGGGCGGAATGGGAGCCATGATTATGGGTGGAGCCAATTTGCCTTTAATCACTGCAAATCTTTCAAATATGTTTGAAATTGATCACGTTCATAACGACTAATATTAGAAGCTAATCCTGCTGTACATTGCAAGTCCTCATGGCGATGGCAACAATTTTATGCAACTACAAGAGCTTCCGTTGGTCGCTTTGTACTTGCTAAAATTGTAAGCCATCACCATTCCGGGCTTTCCATTGCCATCAGGGCTAAAAACTATCTGCAACTATGAAATATTTAGTGATACTACTCGTTTTTCCTTTCTTGATGAGTTGCTCCAACGACGATGAGCAAGAATATCAAAATATACCAATTGACTTTCAGGTGCCAAGTAATTTTCCGCCATTGGCCTATGATTTAGCCAACAATCCACTAACCGAAAAAGGATTTGAACTCGGTAAAAAGCTTTTTTATGACGGACGATTAGCGTCTGACGGACTTGTTTCCTGCGGTTTTTGCCATATACAAGAAGATGCTTTTACCCATCATGGTCATACTGTAAGTCATGGTGTTAACAACAATGTGGGAAATAGAAACACACCACCAATTCAAAATTTGGCTTTTCAAACCGCTTTTATGTGGGATGGCGCTACAACGCATTTAGATTTACAACCTATAATTCCGTTTTCGAGTCCGCTTGAAATGAACGGTAACTTTTCTGACGCTATTATTATGATGAAAGGCGACGCCAACTATAGAAAACTTTTTAAACAAGCTTTTCCTGATGGCGCTATTAATTCAGAGAATATGCTAAAAGCGCTGGGTCAATTTATGGTTATGGTAACCTCAAGTAATTCTAAATTTGATAAATACAGAAGAAACGAACCAGGCGGAACTTTATCTACAAACGAATTAGAAGGCTATGAAATTTTCAACGACAAATGCGCTTCGTGCCACGCTACCGATATTTTTACAGATAACTCGTATAGGAATAATGGCTTACCTGTAAATCCTGCGGTCAACGACATTGGTAGATACCGCGTTACAGAATTAGAGCAAGATGTATACAAGTTTAAAGTTCCGAGTTTACGAAATATCGAAAAAACGGCACCATACATGCACGACGGACGATTTTTTACACTCGAAGCCGTTTTAAATCACTATTCGTCTGGTGTTGTAAATTCTTCAACTTTAGATGCAAGTTTGAACAACTCTGGTGCTTTAGGAATTCCTTTATCTGCTTCAGAAAAATCAAAATTGATCGCTTTTTTAAAAACATTAACGGATAATGAGTTTTTAACCAATCCAAAATATGCCGAATATTAACATGAAAAAATATCTATTACTTTTTACCATAGCGTTTCAATGGGCAAACGCATCGGTAAAAGATTCTGTTCCTAATTTTAATTTCAAAAACTACTACAATGTATTTGAAAACACCACTTTAGTTGATGATTGCGATGCTTGTGGCTGCTCGGCAAGTGGCGGAAGCATGGGTTTTGCCTCTATGCTAAACTCCAATTTTGTGGGCGTTCGCTACTTCAATCAGGTTTATAGAAGTACTGATGGATTGTACAGCAATTCGCCTTGGAACAAAGAAAATTTCAATACCATTCAGGTTTGGGCACGAATCCCTTTGACTAAGAAAATACAAGTTTCGGCATTGGTTCCGTATCATTTTCACAACCGAGAAACGCCAACAGGTAAGCAAAACATCAGTGGTTTGGGTGATATCACAGTTTTGGCGATGTACCAATTGTATCAAACCCACAAAGACAGTACTGTTTTGGTACATACCTTGCAAGTTGGTGGCGGATTTAAAATTCCGATAGGGAAATTTGACGAAGCCAATAACGGAAGCGTCAACCCAAGTTACCAAGTAGGCACCGGAAGTTTAGATTATCTACTAGCAACAGAATACATCATAAAAAGAAAGAAATTCGGACTAAATTCTATACTCAATTACGTCATTAAAACCGAAAACCAAAAGAACTACCGCTTTGGGAACCAGTTTAATTATGCGTCCACCTTGTTTTATTTACACGAAACGGCTAAGTTTTCTATCGTACCACAAGTAGGTTTTGCAGGTGAAGTGTACGACAGTAATTACCAATACAACCAACGCGTTCGTAAAACCTCTGGCGATATCTTCATGGGCAAAATAGGCTTTGAAATAGGCAAAGACAAATTCTCCTTTGGAGCCAATGCCATGCTACCCATTAACCAAAATCTCTCGGGCGGCAATGTAGATGCCAAGTACCGATGGAGCGTAAATTTTAATTATGCTTTATAAATAAAGAAAGGATTCGATTTTTGGTCGAATCCTTTTTTGTTTTTTTAAGTGCAGTACTTTGTAAGTGGTTGCCTTGGTTACTCAATTTCTTCAAATGGATCATACATTATATAGGTTGGTTTTTTAAAATATGGGTATTTTATGGTTATAAGCTTTTGATTTTCACCTTCATCTTGTAGTAAAGTAAATGTTTTATCTATAAACTTACCATTTAATACGTCTTCAATTTGTGAAACTGTGTAAATCCTGTATTCCGAGTTATACATGTATAACGTCGGAGTATTAATAATAAATATTCCCTCAATTTTATAATCTCTAATGTCTGTATTAGATAATGGATACTTTTTGTTAAAATGATCGTTCAATTTTTCTTTGTTTTCGTCAAACCATTTTACTTTCCGACTAATAGTTTCATTATATGATTTTGTATTTTTTGATCCTTTAGAAAAAACGTTGAAATCATTTTTTTGATTAACCGTATCATATCGACCTATCAGATGTTTGCAGTCAGTGATAAAGACAGTTTTGGTGTTAGGAGAGATGATTATGAAATCTATTTCTCCTAAACCTTGAACATCAATATTAAAAAATGTTTCATCATAATTAATCTTTTTTACATTTCTATCGTAAAGTAATTTATTATTTTTTAAACGTTTTTCAACTTCATCATCTAACCATTTGTCATGTGCATCTTCTTTTCGATGCACGTATTTTTTGAAGCATTTGTTTTCAAGCCATTCTTTTGGAGCTTTTCCCCAAGGTATCGCGTTTGATGAAAGTTGTATGAATGTTTCCGCCCAAGCATTTTTACCGAAAAGAGCATAATCTTCATCGTTAATGTTCCAAATAATTATAGGTTTGTAAATGTATCGATTAAGATTATAAGGCCTACAAGCTAAATCCAATAATGTCATCTTGTTTGTCCTGTCAAGTGTAAGTCCTCTAAAAAATTGCTCTGCAATTTCGATTGGAACTTTACAAAAATGATTAAGATTAATTGGTAGAGTTTTCCAGCCAACGCCAACTATTTGACCTCCTTGAGGTTTTAGTTGCTCATGTATTCTGGCAATTAATCCTCCAACTTCATCATACTTAATGCTGAAACATTCTTCAATTGCCTTTTTTAAATCAGTTAATCCAGCTAAATCATTATCGTCAACAACGGTCTTAGTAAACTGACCATCTAATTCTCGTGTAATGTCGTCGAAAATGAATTCGTAATGGTGCCGACGACTAAAAGTATATTCGTCGTTTTCATCAAACTTAACCTCCGCTACATCCTCAATCATTGACTGCTCTGCATACAAACTAACACATGTCAAAATCATTTCTCCAAGAAATAGAAGTTCATCTATTTTTGGGGTAACTCTTTTTATGTAAACTTCATTTTTTATTTCACCATTCAACATTTTTATATCACATCCGGCTTCAAGTATGAATTTTAAAATTCTCCTATAACCTGCAATATATGCCCAATCAATTTCTCCAGATAATTTTTCGTTATTATATTTATATACAAATTCTGTTATTTCCTCATGAAATGTGAATATGTCTTGGTAAAATCTAACTGAAGTTTCGCTGTGGCAAATTGAATTAAATTCTTTGATATAATAATCGATACTTAAGGTGAGAATTTCGCGTATCTGGGTTTCATCAAATGGACCTTTTCCAAACTTTTCTACGATTAATTTGGATAAGGCTGTTCTAAATTTTTTCTCAACATACTTTTCACCCTTGCAGATAAGATATTGTCCTTTCAGTTTATGTAATTTCATGTGATGGTATTGTAAAGGTTGCCAATAACGTTTCGGCGGCTTGGTGAGGTTGCGAGCTTTAAAAACGATTATTTTCTATCAAATATATATATTCTTCCAAAATGTACTTAAATTTATTACATAATCCGCAATCTTGATAGATGCTTGATACCGGCTGCGCTTCGTATTTATTGTAATATGTTTCTGTTAAAAATTTCTGACCTTACAACCCTTGCTTGTCTGCTATTTGTACCTGTATACATATAACCATAATAAGTAGCAAATTCATTATCTTCACGAGGAGCGTATTTGTTTGCTATTACATTTGTTTCAAGGACCAAAAGCTTTGGTTTGATAATTTCGTAATCTATGTTTTCAAGTTTAGATAGTTCGATTACGAGTGTGAAAAAATTAGATTTTCTATACCAAATTGAATCGGGTTCAAGATTCATTGATTTAATGCCTTTCAAAACTGATACTATTTTATTTAATGCAAGTTCTTTGTTAGGGAAATTGTCATTGTTCAAAGCAATCATTTTTTCTATTTCAGAATCTCTTGTAAAATATCCGCCTATCTCAAGTGTTGACATAATCGAAAGTATAAAATGTAAATCTGACATTCTTGACATTTCTGATTCACTGAAAATAGGTATGTGTTCATTTTCAACAGAATTTAGAATTTCTTTTGCGGTTGATATGAATTCACCATCATAAACTGCATTTTGAATTTCAACTTGTTCAAGGTTGAATTTTGTTTGATTTATTCTCTTAAATATTTCTCGAATCAAGTCTGGTGAAATGTCCTCAAGGTCGCGAATTACTACATTGTAATTTAGGAATTCTTTTTGGCTATCTGTTCCTAAATCTTTGAATTTAGGAACAACTTTTCCGAAAATTTTTGAACCTTCAGGTTCTTCAATATATTGAACTAATGTACTTAATCTTTGTTGACCATCAACAACGACTTCCTGTGTTTCAATTTTCTCAATGTCTATACCAGATTGTGCAGTATATATTTCTGGAAAAGGTAACCCTTTAAGAATTGTATCTATAAATGCTTCTTTATGTCCAGGTGTCCAAACAAATTTTCTTTGAAAGTCAGGCTGTAACACAAGTGTGTTCTCTTTAATTCGCTTATAAAGTTCGCTTATTTTTTTATTACTCGGACTTGATGGAATTTGTCTTGCCATATCAGTTTTTTGTTAATGAGTTATATACGTCTTCTATACTTCTTGTATAATATTTTTCCAAGTATTCGTAGTTTTTAAAAAGTCCTGCTGCGACCTTGTAATTTCCAACTTCAGAACGGTCATATGAAATTGATTCAAAAAAATCAAACCATTCTGATTTAAGTAAATTAACTTGAAATGATGTTGGTAATTTGTCAGGTCGCATCCATCCTTTTACCAAATATCTTAAAAAGTCATTGTAAACTTTCAATTCTTTAAGATCAACAGTTTTGTATTGCCTGTCAAGTTGATATTGATATTCTGTAATCTTGAAATAAAATTCTTCAAATAATTTTTCATTAACTATAACAACATCAATATCAGAATCGTAATCAAATTCAGTCCCTTTGTAATAGCTAAAACCAAGTTTAGCTGAACCTACTATAAAAACCTCATGAAAGCCAACACCAAATTTATTTGCAATTCGATTTCGGAATTCAAAATAATCATCTTCTCTGTCCTTAAAAACAGTAGGTATTCCATGAAATAAAAATTTCTGGATGAACAAAAGTTGTTTTTCTGAGTCATCGGATTCAATTATAAATTCTCTGAAATTTTCTAATGTCATATTAATTTATTTGTTGTTTGTCTTGTTTTAGCCTTGCCGGTAACTTATATATACTCGCAACAAACTCTCGTCTGTAACACCATCTAAATATGTATGGGCAAAAGTTTACTTTAACAAATATATCAAAACCAACCAATATAATTAATTACAAACCAATTATTTCTCAAATACCGTGGTTGACCACGTCCTAGACTCCGTTTACCACGTTACCCAACGTGGTAGATGACGTTGGTAACGTGGTTGACCACGTCCTACAACGTGGTAAATGGGGTTCGTAACGTGGTTGACCACGTCATACAACGTGGTAAATGGGGTTCAGGACGTGGTAGACCACGTCACCCAACGTGGTAAACGCACTTCAGGACGTGGTAGACCACGTTCACCAACGTGGTAAATGGGGTTGTATAACGTGGTTAACCACGTTGCATAACGTGGTAAATGGGGTTATTGACTATTTTAAATAAAAAACCCCGAAAGCAGCACTTTCAGGGTTCCGTTTTTTCTAGAAATACAACTTGCTATTCTGTAGCAGGAGCTTCTGGAGTGGTTTTTGCCTTAGCGGCAGGTGTTGTAGTTGCTCCGCCTGTGAAAAATTGTGCCAATTCGGCAACCTTCGTTTGATAACCAATAGCATTGTTGCTAAGTTTGTACTTAGCAAAATCATAGTCGGTTAATGCCGCCTGATAATTATCCCAGTCATGGAGAATTTTTGCATTTGATAGACCATCAATCAAACTTTGCAATCGTTGAATGGTAGTTTGCAAAAAGGTACGGGTGTCGTGATCGTTTGTAAATTCTACCCAATCTACATCAGGACTACTTAAGGTAGGTTGACTGTCGCGGTAGTCTTTAACCTTGTTAATAATAAGTTTGTTTTGCTCGTTAACGCTTCCATATTGTTGGCGTTCTTCGGGCGATAAATTAGCAAGTTTTGGTGCTAATGCAGTCTCTACTGATGTTACTGCTGTGTTCAATGCAGTTTTTTCTGCTACAGAAAAATGCCTGCTGTCAAAATTGGTAAAGGGCATAAAAAAAATTTTAAATTAATTAATAAAAACACTAATTTATGTAATTAATTAATAGCTAAAACGCTTGTAGTAAACATTCTACAAGCGTGTAGAACTGTATTTAACAAAGAAATCCGTTTGAATTACCAAACGGATTTCTTTTAGGTGGGATTGTTTTTTATGAAACTTGTTATTGTGAGAAATGGGTGTTAGCAGTAGGTTTTATTTTACAATTGAGTAAATTGTGAATATTACTATTAGAAATATGATGACTAAACATCCATTTCGTTTCTTTTTGTCTGATATTTTTATTTTCTCATGATATTCAATTGCTTTTTTCTCTGTCAAGAAATATCCTCTCCATGCATTATCTGGAATTGACATTACAAACTTTTCTTTACAAGTATTACATTGATAATACATTCTATAATCAATTAACCCGATTTCAATCTCGTTTTTTGATTCCAGTATGTTAATTTTTTCTGACTTACATTTTAAGTCTAAAATATCCTCAAAATATTCAAATTCAGTTTGTGAAGGAAAACCATAATACTGTTTGTCGAAACAATTTTTACACATTATTATTTATTGTTTTTCTTTTTAAAAGTGTTTTTTGAGTCTATCTCGTATCGTAAACTTGCGGCTAACTTGTTTGTAAGAGAAACAAACTTTCGCCTATCTCACTATCTAAATAAGTACAGCTGAAAGTTTGCTAAAACAAATATATCAAAACCAACCAGTATAATTAATTACAAACCAATTATTTCTCAAATACTGTGGTTAAATATAGATCACAAAAAAATCCGTTTGAATTACCAAACGGATTTTAACTTATATCGATAAATTAGTTTCTTTAGAGAAGCGTTTTACTTTCCTAAATATTCTACAATTTTAGCATCGCCATTAACCACTACTTTCATCAATCCGTGTTTGCTAATGCCTTTGCTTGCAGCATCCCATTTTTTGCCACTTAAAGCCGATTTCTCTTTTAAATCACCAATCGAAATTCCTTCATTTGCTTTCAAGATTTCGATAATCCATTTTTCATCTTCCGTCAATTCGATTTGCTTTTTCTCTGGACGCATTTGAGGGAAAAACAACACCTCTTGAATAGAAGGATTATTGGTCAAGAACATGATTAATCTATCCATTCCAATTCCCAATCCAGATGTTGGTGGCATTCCGTATTCTAAAGCTCTCAAGAAGTCTTCATCTATAATTCCGTTAGCTTCATCATCACCTTTTTCAGAAAGTGCCATTTGAGCTTCAAATCGTTCGCGTTGATCAATTGGGTCATTCAATTCTGAGTAGGCATTGGCAATTTCTTTACCGCAAACCATCAACTCAAAACGCTCTGTCAATTCAGGATTATCTCTGTGTGATTTACACAACGGCGACATCTCCTTAGGATAATCAGTTATAAACGTTGGCTGAATAAAATTCCCTTCACATTTAGCTCCAAAAATCTCATCAATTAATTTTCCTTTACCCATGGTCGCATCAACTTCAATTCCCATTGATTTTGCTGCTTCAAAAAGTTCTGCTTCCGTTTTACCCGAAATATCAAATCCTGTAAAGTTTTTAATTGCATCGGTCATTGTAACTCTTGCATAAGGCGCTTTAAAACTTACTTTATGTTCGCCAAAAGTCGCGTCTGTAGTACCGTTTACGGCATTGGCACAATGTTCCAATAGGTTTTCGGTAAACTCCATCATCCAGTTGTAGTCTTTGTACGCTACATATATTTCCATTGCGGTAAATTCAGGATTATGCGTTCTGTCCATTCCTTCATTTCTAAAGTTTTTCGAGAATTCATAAACACCGTCAAATCCACCAACAATCAATCGTTTTAAGTACAATTCATTCGCAATTCTCAAATACAAAGGAATATCCAAAGCATTGTGGTGCGAAATAAATGGTCGTGCCGCAGCACCACCAGGAATGGCTTGCAAAATTGGAGTTTCAACCTCCATATATCCAGCGTCGTTAAAGAAATTTCGCATGGCAGAAAAAAGTTTGGTTCTTTTTACAAAAACTTCTTTCACATTTGGGTTAACTACCAAATCCACATAACGCATTCTGTATCGCAATTCGGCGTCATTAAAAGCATCGTGTACTTTTCCTTCTTCATCTACTTTTGGTAGAGGCAAAGGTCGAAGTGTTTTACTTAGAAAAGTAAAATTTTTAACCATTACACATTGAGCACCCACTTTAGTAGTAAAAAGTTCGCCTTCAACTCCAATAAAATCACCTAAATCAGTCAGTTTTTTAAAAACCTGATTGTAAAGCGTTTTATCTTCGCCCTCGCAAATTACATCTCGGTTAAAATACAACTGCATTCTGCCTTCACTGTCTTGCAACTCTGCAAAACATGCTTTTCCTTGGTCGCGAACACTCATCAATCTACCAGCAAGAACCACCTTTTTACCGTCTTCAAAATTTTCCTTCACCTGTTTAGAAGTGTCCTTCACAGGATATAAATCTGCAGGATAAGGGTTAATTCCAAGTTCGCGTAAACCGTTAAGTTTTTCTCGTCTAATGATTTCTTGTTCCGAAAGTTGCATAGTAGTTTTGTATTTAAGCGTGCAAAGATAGGTATTAGTTTAAAAGTTTAAAAGTTTATAGTTTAAAAGTTTGTTGGGTATCAGTCTAACTGCAAACTGCTACTGAATACTGAACACTTTTTTTATAAGGAGCGAATGGCTTGGGCGTTTTTGTAATCCGTTTTCCTGCTGTCCGTTCTATCTTTTTCTTTGAAAATAAAGAAAAAGGATGCCACTACCATCAGGGCTAAAAAGTAATTTATTTTTATATATTTGTAGACTAATCAACCACCCAATTATGAAATATAGTAACTATTTAGTAGTGCTTTTGTTTGCTATAACGTTAACAAGTTGCACCTTCACAGAAAACATTTATTTAAACGAAGACGGAACAGGGAAATTCTCCATCGACATGGACGGTTCGGGATTAATGGCTATGATTCCAGAAGACTCAATCAAAACTCAGAAAGCAGTCGATACTACTTTTTCTTTCAAAGATTTATTTGCTGGAAAAAGCGATAGTATTTCCAAACTTCCAAAAGCAGATCAAGACCGTTTAAAGAAACTAGAAAATTTTTCGGTTAGAACCAAAATGGATCCTACCGATAAACAGTTTATATTTAGCATGTTCACCGATTTTAAAAATGTTGGTGATTTACAAGACGCTTTGGCAACGATGAATCAAGCAAAAGGTTCTTCTAAAGATGCCGATAATCCACTTTTAGCTGCTGGCGGAATAGGAAGTAATAATTCTGATTTGAAATACACTTACGACGGTAAAAAATTCACAAGAAAAGCCACCGTATTAAAAAAGGAAATTCTCGAAGTAGAAAACGATTCGGCAGAAGCCTACAAAATGATATTTGAATCGTCGACTTATGTTATAAAATACCATTTCCCTAAAAGAGTAAAAAAGGTTTCCAATTCAACAGCACTTTTTAGTGAAGACAGAAAATCGGTTACCATTGAATATCCATTTAGTGAATACATGGAAAATCCAGACAAATTAAATTTTGAAGTAGAATTCGAAAAATAATTTACACCTATTAAATATACAGAGCAACATTTAGTAAAATAGATGTTGCTTTTTTTATTTGTAGAAATTCAAAATAGAACATCTGTAGAAAACTTTGTAACTTTGTGCCATGAATAAGAAAATCAAACTTCAAGATTTAGGAAATAAAGATTACAAAGATACTTGGGATTATCAGGAACAATTATTCAAGGAAATTGTAGAGGTGAAAATCCAAAATAGGAGAGAAGAGAAAAATGATGAAACTCCCAATTATTTTCTTTTTGTAGAACATCCGCATGTTTATACTTTGGGTAAAAGTGGTGATATTTCCAATTTGTTGTTATCTGAAAAACAATTAGAAGCAAAAGGAGCAACTTTCTATAAAATAAATCGAGGCGGAGATATTACGTATCACGGACCAGGACAAATTGTAGGTTATCCAATTCTAGATTTAGAAAATTTCTTCACCGATATTCACAAGTATTTGCGATTTCTAGAAGAAGTCATCATTTTAACTTTAGCCGAATACAATATAATAGGTACAAGAAGCGAAGGCGAGACCGGTGTTTGGCTAGGAGTAGGAACGCCATTTGCCAGAAAAATTTGTGCTATGGGAGTTCGAGCAAGTCGTTGGGTTACCATGCACGGATTTGCACTAAACGTTAACGCCGACTTAGGTTATTTTGATAACATCATTCCTTGTGGTATTAAAGGTAAAGCAGTTACTTCACTTCACGCAGAATTAGGTAGAACAATTGATGAATATGAAATTAAAGAAAAAATCTTAAAACATTTTTCACAACAATTTGAAGCTTCATTTATTTAATTTATTATTCTAAAGTTAGTTTTAACTGTTCTGGTAATAATCTAAAACTCATTCGGTGGTATTTGGTCGTGCCATATTTTCTTATTGCTTCGCGATGTTCTTTGGTTGGATAACCTTTATTCTGTTTCCAATTGTACATCGGGAATTCTTCATGAATTTTATTCATATATTCATCTCTATAAGTTTTAGCTAATACAGATGCTGCTGCAATACTCATGTATTTGGAGTCACCTTTAACAATTGTGCTATAGGGAATATCTTCAACAGGCTTAAATCGATTTCCATCCACAATAATATATAATGGTTTAGGATTTAATTTAAGAATACTTTCCTGCATCGCTTTTATTGATGCGTTTAAAATATTGATTTTATCAATAATTAGAGGTTCCAAATGCGTAACTGCAAAAGAAATTGATTTTTCTTCAATAATTGGTTTCAATTTTTCTCTAACTTTTTCGGTCAATTGCTTCGAGTCATTGAGAAGATGTAATTCAAAATCATCAGGCAATATAATGGCTGCAGCTGTAACTGGTCCGGCCAAGCAACCGCGTCCAGCCTCGTCAGTACCACACTCAATAGTTTCGTTGGAAAACTTTAAATTTAACATAAAATTAATTTTGATAAAAATATAAAAATAAACGCAACCTATTGCATAATTCTGCATCTAATGAGTGTATTGTAACCACATCGTTAGTATTACGTAAATAAAATTAACATAAATAAATAAAAATATTCCGAAGTATTATTTGTTTATTTAAGAAATTATTAAGAAGTTTGCGGAATAACTAACTCAAATAAATTTAATATGAGATCGAAGTTCAAATGGATTTTTACGCTATTAGTAGCGTTATCAATGCAGTTTTCGTTTGCACAAGAGAAAACTGTATCAGGTGTGGTGTCAGACGCAAGTGGGACATTGCCAGGTGCTAACGTTGTTGTAAAAGGTACAACAAATGGAGTATCAACAGATGTTGATGGTAAGTATTCTATCAAGACAAAAGTAGGAGAGACTTTAGTGTTCTCTTTCGTAGGATTGGCTGATAAGTCAGTTGTTGTTGGTGCTTCTAACACAATCAATGCAACATTAGCTCCTGATGCTAAATTGTTAGACGAGGTTGTGGTAACAAGTTTAGGTATTACTAAGAAGCCAGGAGCAATTACCTCTTCTAATCAGGTTGTTAAGGCTCAAGAGCTGACCCAAGCAGCTAACCCAAATGCGGTTCAGTCGTTGATTGGTAAAGTTTCTGGGTTGCAGATTAGCACAACTAATAGTGGTGTTAATCCAACTACAAGAATTGTAATTAGAAATAACAAATCTATTACTGGGACTAATACAGCTTTGATTGTTATTGATGGTGTTATTTCTACTGCAACAGCTTTTTCAAGTTTAGATCCAGGAAGTATTGAAAGTGTTAACACTATGAAAGGTGCTCAAGGTTCGGCTCTTTATGGTTCTGATGGTGCGAGTGGTGTTATCATTGTAACAACTAAAAGAGGTTCTGGTAATGAGAAAATGAAAGTATCTGTATCTTCATCAATAGATTTTGAAGATATTGCTTTCTTGCCAACTAGACAAACTAGATATGGTCAAGGTTGGAATGGTCAAAATGTTTCTTATGAAAATGGTGCTTGGGGTGCTGAATTTGATGGTACTATGGTTGCTGTTGGACTTCCTCAAGCTGACGGAAGTTACGTTATGGCTCCTTATTCATCTAGAGGAAGTGATAATATTAAAGACTTTTTCAAAACTGGTGTGTTTTCTCAAAACAGAGTTTCTTTAAGTTCTGGTTCAAATGATGGATACATTTCTCTAACTGCTGAAAAACAAGCTAGAGATTTCGTTGTTGATGGAGATACATATGATAAAAAAAGTTTCTTATTTAAAGCAGGTAAAAAAGTTGGTAAAATTTCATTTGATGGTAACGTAGGTTATACTAATATTGAAACTTCAGCTGCTGGTTCATTATTGTATGATGATTTATTACAAACTGCTACAAATATTCCTATTAAAGAATTTGCTAATTCAGGAAATGCAGGTCATTGGTCGGTATATACTAACAATCCATACTGGGTTTTAGAAAATATTAGAGATGATAATACTACAGATATTTTCAATGGTATTGCTAGGCTTCAATATGACATTAACAAGAACATTAATGTGTCGTACAATGCAAACATTAATATTACCAATAGAAGTGGTCTGTCGTTTACAAATGCTTATAATAATGCTTACCCTGATACTGTTTTGTATGATAACAGTGTTTCGTCTTCATTCTCTACATTTAATAACACTAGAAAAGCTTTGTATGCTGATTTACTTTTCAACTTTAATTATGATTTAACAGATAATCTTAACTTGAAAGCTAACTTAGGTAATAACGTACAAGATGTTATTAATACTCAAGTTGGTGTTGGTGGTAATAATTTAGCTATTGATGGTTTGTATAATATTGGCTTTTTAACTGGTTTACCAACGTTTGGGGGTACTACTTTTAATTTTAATAATAGATTAAGAAAGTATTCTTATTTTGGTCAAGTAGATTTAGCTTACAAAAACTTTTTGTTCTTAAACTTAACAGGAAGAAATGACTGGACTTCAAATTTAAATGAAAATAATAATAATTTCTTCTATCCAAGTGCTGGTTTGTCATTTGTACCAACAGATGCATTTGAGGGTTTAAAAAGTGATACATTTTATTACGCTAAGGCTTATGTAAATTATACTAAAGTTGGTAGAACAAGTGATATTGCTCCATACGATATTAATTCGCTATATGCTTCAACGGCAGGTTATCCTTTTAATGGAGTTGGTTCTTATCTTCAAGTTCAAAGCAATACAGATCCAAATATCAGGCCAGAGTTTTTTACAACTAGAGAAGCGGGTATTAATTTAGGTTTTTTTAAAAATAGATTAACTATAGATGCTGCTGCATATATCACAAGTAATACAGATTTAATTACTAGGATTAGTACTTCTTCTGCTTCTGGAGTTTCGGGTTCTAGAATTAACGTTGGTGAATCTGAAACTAAAGGTTTTGAGATTGATTTAGGATTTACACCAATTGATTACAAAGGGTTTAAATGGACGAACAGATTAGGTTATTCTAGTAGTAAAATGATGGTTATCAAAGTTTCTGATCAAGCTTCTTCAGTTTCAATTGATAAAGGATTTGGAACTGCTGCCGCATATAATGTAGATATTTTTGCTGAAGAAGGCGAGCAATTTCCTTTAATTAAAGGTATCGCTTACCAAAGAGATGATCAAGGTAGAGTTATTGTAGATGCTAGTTCAGGTTTACCATTACTTACAAATGACTTTGTAAAATTAGGGACTGCTAATCCTGATTATGTTTTGAATTATAATACTTCGTTTGAGTACAAAGGAATTCGTTTAGCTGCTGTATTTGACTACAGAAAAGGTGGAGAATTTTATTCAGAAACGATGTACAGATTATCTACTTTTGGATATTTAGTTGAATCAGCTCAAGGAGGAAGAACAGGTTTTGTTTTCCCTAATTCTGCTATTGAAGATCCAGCTAATCCAGGTTCTTACATTGCTAATACCAGTGTTGTTACAGGTGGTACATCTTATTCAAGTTACTTAAATTATAATAATACCAACTTTACTGAAGCTGCAGAGAATTTCATTCTTGATGCGACTGCATTTAAAGTAAGAGAAATTGCTTTAAGCTATTCATTTTCTAAAGAATTGCTTGATAGTACAATGTTAGAATCATTAACCATTGGTGTTAATGCTAGAAATCCGTTCATGGTATTGCCAAAAGAAAATCGTGGTTATGCTGATCCAGAGGCTTCTGTAACATCAGGTAATGGTCAAGGCTTTCAATACAGAGGGCAATACCCAAGTACAAGAAGTGTTGGATTTAGTCTTAATTTAACCTTTTAATAAAATATAAAATGAAAAAAATAAAATACATACTTGTTGTTTTTTTAGCAACATTTTATTCATGTGACAATTATTTAGATATAAATGATAGTCCCAACAATCCTACTTCAAATCTTGTTAATCCAAAATTAGGTTTGTCTGCTGCTATTACTAGACCATATCGTACATTTACGTTAAATTCAAATCAATTAGGTAACATTTGGATGAACAATTGGACAGGTAATGTGAATCAAATTACAGGAGCTTATGCTACTGAATTTTCACTGCAAATTGGAAACAATTTTTACAACCCTATTTGGGATAACTACTTTTTGTTAACAGTTAACTTGCAAAACATAATTAATTACGATTCTGCTGATTATGATAATCATAAAGCAATTGCGAAAATTATGAAGACCTTTTATTTTCAACATTTAGTTGATATTTATGGTGATATTCCTTATTCTGAGGCTCACGTTAAAGGTATCTTAACTCCAGCTTATGATGATGATTTGTCTGTATACAGAAATTTATACACTCAATTAGATGAAGCTATTGCTTTAATTGAAAACTCTTCTGCAAACGCTAACACTATAGCTGTTGGTGCTGAGGATCCAGTTTTTGCTGGTGATATGACAGGTTGGGTTAAATTTGCTAATACTATTAAATTAAGATTATTAATCAGAGAATCTGGTTATGCAGCTACTAATGCTGAGTCTGCTACTTATTTAGCTTCTAAATATGCTGAGTTGGCTTCTGCTACTTTTATTACAGAAGACGTAACGGTTAATCCTGGTTATAGTAATGCAAGTAATGACCAAATCAATCCATTTTATTTTACTTATGGTTTAGATGCTGCAGGTAATCCTGGTACTTCAGCTCAAGTTGTTGTAGCTACTAAGCATGCTATTGACTTTTTAAGTGGTAATTTGCCTAATACAATTCCTGATGTTAGAATTTCTAAAATTTATGCTCCAGTTTCAGGTAGTACTTATGTAGGTAACGTTCAGGGTGTTGAGGCGCCTATTGCTCCACCAGCAATATCTAGATTAGGTAATGGTTTACTTGTTGGTCCAGATCAAGATGGTTATTTAATGACAGCTTCTGAAAGCTATTTCTTGCAGTCTGAGGCAGTTTGGAGAGGTTCTCTAGCTGGTGATGCTAAGGCTTTGTTTGAAAGCGGTATTCAAGCTTCATTTGATTTGTTAGGAGTTCCTGCTAGTGGAGCATCTTACATTGCTAATAGTAATTCTGTAAATGGATTAGGTTGGGATGCAAGTACTAATAAATTACAGGCTATTATGACTCAAAAATGGGTTGCTTTAAATGGTATTAATGGTTTAGAGTCTTTTATTGAATTTACTAGAACTGGTTTCCCAGCAACTGGAGTTTCAACTGTTGCAAATTTCCCAAGCTTACCTAAAAGATTATTATATCCTACATCTGAGTTAACTGGTAATACAGCTAATGTACCAAATGTAACATTAAGTCAAATATTCACTCAAGGTGCATTCTGGGATGTTCCTTAATTAAAAAAAAGAAATTATGAAAAAATTATTTTTATTATTTGTTTTATCGCTTTCTTTTGTCTCTTGTACTGATGACAATACAGAAAATGCTGGTAATTCAACTTATGTAGTTGGTTTTCCAAGAACTTCTCTTAATCAGAGTTATGTAGCTACTGGTGATGTAGTGCCGTTGAATGTTCCAGTTATTTTTATTGGTGGTCAAGAAGGTGCGCCAATAGGTTCTGATGTTACAGTTTCTTATGAAATTGATCCTACATCAACTGCTGTTGCAGGCGATGAGTATGATTTAGTAAATACTACCAACAGTGTAGTTTTACCAAGCGGTATTACGTCTACTTCTATTCCTTTTTTAATTAATACTGGAAATTTAGAAACTGGTGAGGCTAACTCTAAAACTATTGTTGTGAACATTACTACAATTGTTACTGAAGATGAAGTAGTAGTTGCTAGTAATTTCAAGAAAATGACTATTACTTTAACTGGTTTATGTTTCTCAAATTTAGCTGGTGAGTACACAATTACTTACTCTTCTGGTACTGTAGCTGTGTTTACAGTTGAAGAAACTACTTCAGGTAATTATCATTCTAACTCAACTCCTGGTTGGGGTACTGGTGTCTATTCGTTCGATTTTGTTGACGTTTGTGGTGCTTTAAGCCCAACTGGATGGGATTTCCAAGATTCAAACCCTATGAGCGGAACTGGTATTGTTCAACCAAATGGAAATTTAAGATTCGTTCTTACTATTGATGGTGTTGCAGGCTATACAAATAGAACTTGGACATTGATTAAACAATAACAAATATTATATTATGAAAAAAAATAATTATATAAAACTTTTTACTGCTTTTGCTGCATTTTTGTCTTTAACGTCATGTATTAAAGATGATGAAAATTATGCTAGCACTGTTTCAGATAGACCAAATGTCACTATCAGCGCTACTTCTTATTCAGTTACTGAAGGTGGAGATGTGTTAGTTACTATGGTTGCAGATAAACCATACAGAACTTCTCTAGATTTCAATTTAGAGGTTCTTTCAGGTAACACTGCTGTTGCTATTGATGATTTTACAGTTAATGTACCAGAAACTGTTTTTGGTTCAGATCCTTGGAACGGAATTCAAGGTTATCTTGTTCAATTTCCAGCTAATACAACTTCTTACACTTTCTCAATATCTACTATTTTAGATGATTTGCCAGAAGTTACTGAAAATGTAAGTTTTAGATTAACAATGGCTGGTAATCACAATGGTAATTTAGCAGAGTCTTCTCGTTTGTTTGATGTTGCTATTGCTAATGGTGTTCAAGACGAATTACAATTAACTTTTGATTGGGATCAATCATTTGATTTTGGGGGTTCTACTTTTACTTTATGTGATATTGCTTATGACAACGATTTTTACATTTATGATGGTGCATCTTTAAATCCACTTATTACTCAAACAGATGCTGCTGCTGCAACTGGTGATTGTCCAGAAACTTTCACTATGAATTTAGCTGATTATCCTAATGGTAATTATAAAATTTATCAGAATCTTTATGATGATAATGGTTTGTCATCTGCCGGTATAACTCCTGCTTTCAGTATTCCTGTTAAGGTTCATTATCTTAGAGGTGGAAGTGCTTCTTTAGATGGAACATTCACACAAGATCCTGCCTATGCTATAGATTCGAATACTTTGCCAAATCCAACAGCTACTGCACAATTATATTATGTGGTTACAGTAAATGTTAACAATGGTGTATTTACATTATTAAATGATAATACTGCTATTGCTTCTGGAAAACATTCTAAAGTCAATAAGGCGTTCAAAAGCTTAAAAGCAAAAAATAATTTAAATAAGAAAAAAATAAAAGGTTTCAATTCTTAATCTTTTTTTCTTAAGTATTAAAGGGCTACATTATTGTAGCCCTTTTTTTATTGAATTTTTCTGTATACATTTGCCAACATTCAATTATGAAAATGAAGGTTTATTTATTTTTTATTTTTTTTCTGATTTCTTTTTTATCTTTTGCTCAAGAGGTAGATTCTGGTTTAGTGAAGCAAGATTCTACTAAAACAAGTTTAGCAATGCCGCCATTAGTAGCGCCTAAGGCGAAGCAAGAACAATATAAAATTTATAATTTAGAAAGAGATACAACTTATGTAGATACTTCACTAACTATTCAAAGTGAATATAAATATAATTATCTACGAAAAGATATTTTTGGTCTTCAGCAATTTGCTAATGAAGGTCAAACTTACAATAAACTATTTTTTGGATTAAATCAGTACAATCCCTATCCTGATTTTGGTTTCAAATCAAAGCAATTTGGGTATTTGCAACTTGAAGATATTAATTATTACTCTGTAGCAACTCCTTTAACTGAACTTTATTTTAAAACAGTTATGGAACAAGGTCAAAGTGTTGATGCATTAATTACTGCTAATACTTCAGAAAGATTTAATTTCTCAATTGCTTATCGAGGACTTAGGTCATTGGGTAAATACATAAATCAATTATCTAGTATCGGAAATTTTAGGTTTACAACTAGTTATTTTACTTCCAATAAGCGTTACTTAGTCAATGCACATTTCACAGGACAAGATATATTAAATGGTGAGAATGGAGGTATAGTTTCATTAGAAAATTTCGAAAGTGACGACCAGGATTTTAAAAACCGGGCGCGTCTTCAAGTTTTTTTAGCTGATGCAAAATCATTTCTAAAAGGGAAAAGACTATTTATAGATCATAATTTTAGAATAAATCCTAAAGAATCGGAAAACAATTTATACATAAATCATCAGTTTAATTTAGAAAATAAATTTTTTGAATACAATCAAGCAACAATAGCAACAATTATTGATGAAGTCCCAGTTTATCGTTTCGGAAATTCCTATGTCGTTAGTAATATTAATGACCAAACACGCTATCAAAGATTGTACAATAAACTTGGTGTAACCTATGAAAATAAAACACTTGGTCAATTTCAATTTTTTGTTGAAGACTTTAAGTATGTATATAAATACGACAAAATTTTGATTCTTGAAGATGGTATTATTCCAAATCAATTGTCAGAGCGTATAAATGCGCTTGGCGGTCAATATACCTACCAAAAAAACAATTGGAAAGGTAAATTTCTATTAAGTAAAGCAATTTCAGACCAAACATTTTCTACAATTGATGCCAATTTAAATTTTAAACTAAATGATAAAAACAATTTCTCATTCCAATATCAAAACATAAGCCGAATTCCAAATCATAACTTTATACTTCACCAAAGTAGTTATGAAAAATACAATTGGAAGAATAATTTTGATAATGAAAAAATAAATAAATTAGAAGTAATTGCCAACACACAATGGCTAACTGCTTCAGCCGAATTCACAACTCTCAATGATTATCTCTATTTTTCAGACGACGATGCTTCCTATAATGTTCAACTAGTGTCACCAAAACAACATAGTAATTCTATAAGTTACCTATCGTTCAAAGTAAGCAAAGAAATTAAGTATAAAAAAATTGCTCTAGACAATACAATTCTTTACCAAAACGTATCTCAAGAAGATAATATTCTAAACGTGCCACAAATCGT
Organism: Flavobacterium aquatile LMG 4008 = ATCC 11947; assembly: GCF_000757385.1. GTDB lineage: Bacteria > Bacteroidota > Bacteroidia > Flavobacteriales > Flavobacteriaceae > Flavobacterium > Flavobacterium aquatile. The sequence continues at coordinate 383,740 of NZ_JRHH01000001.1, forward strand.
AACAAGAAATACAATTTACTTCACAGATTATTTCTTCAAAAAAGCATTGTATCTTCAAACGGGTGTTACTCTAAACTATTTTTCTAAATATTACATGGATGATTACAGCCCAGTTTTAGGTGAGTTTTTCACTCAAAATAGTGCTGAAAACGGTAATTTCCCAATGTTAGATTTCTTTGTAAATGCAAGAATTCGTCAAACTAGAATTTTTGTAAAAGCAGAACATTTCAACTCTGGTTTTACAGGTAGCAAATTTTACTCAGCACCAAATACACCATACCGCGACTTCATGGTTCGATTCGGTCTAGTTTGGAATTTCTTTCAGTAGAAACGTAATCAATAGTACCTTTTTCTAAACCATTTTCCTGCTTTCCATTCCAAGTTCCGATAAAAATCGGAAGCTTTCCATTACAATCAGGGTTAGGCAGTATTCCATTTTCTCTAAAATCAAGGTGTTGTAAAACCATTTTATTATCAATACCTTTGCAATCGCAATTTATAATTATGAAATCGCTATTAAAAACAAGTTTACGTAAGCAAACATCAACGATTAAAAAAGCAATCTCATCTGTTACCGCTAAAAAATAAAATTTCAGCATATGAATTATTCAGAAAATATATTAGGAACTATTGGCAATACACCATTAGTAAAACTAAACAAAGTTGTCGAAGGAATCGATGCATTAGTCCTTGCAAAAGTAGAAACTTTTAATCCAGGAAATTCTACCAAAGACAGAATGGCACTTAAAATGGTAGAAGATGCAGAAGCCGATGGACGTTTAAAACCAGGTGGAACAATAATAGAAGGAACCTCTGGGAATACCGGAATGGGGTTAGCTCTTGCAGCAATTGTAAAAGGATACAAATGTATTTTTGTAATCACCGACAAACAATCCAAAGAAAAAATGGACATTCTGCGTGCCGTTGGTGCAAAAGTTATAGTTTGTCCAACCGATGTAGAACCAACCGATGAACGTTCGTATTATTCAGTTTCTAAAAGATTAGGAACAGAAATTCCAAATTCTTGGTACGTAAATCAATACGATAATCCATCCAATGCTCAAGCTCATTACGAACAAACGGGACCAGAAATTTGGGAACAAACCGACGGAAAAATTACCCATTTTGTAGTTGGAGTAGGAACAGGCGGAACTATTTCTGGTATCGGAAAATACCTAAAAGAGAAAAATCCAAACATAAAGATTTGGGGAATTGACACGTATGGTTCAGTTTTTAAAAAATACCACGAAACAGGAATTTTTGACGAAAACGAAATTTATTCTTACATCACAGAAGGAATTGGTGAAGATATTCTTCCAAAGAACGTAGATTTCTCTCTAATTGACGGATTCACAAAAGTAACAGATAAAGATGCTGCCGTTTACACACGTAAAATTGCATTAGAAGAAGGAATATTTGTTGGAAATTCTGCTGGTTCTTGCGTTAAAGGTTTACACCAGTTAAAAGAACATTTCACAAAAGATGATGTGGTTGTAGTTTTATTTCATGATTCGGGAAGTCGTTACGTTGGTAAAATGTTCAACGACGATTGGATGCGTGAACGCGGTTTCTTAGACGAAGAAATCACAAAAGCAGAAGATGTAATTAAAGATCACATCGATAAGTCATTGGTTATTGTTCGTACAGAAGAATTGGTTTCACACGCTATCGAAAGAATGCGTAAATATAAAATTTCTCAAATTCCAGTAATTGATATCACAGGATTTGTAGGTTCTGTAGACGAATCCGATTTGTTTCAAAGTTACGTATCGGATAAAGATGTAGCCGAAAAGCCTATTAAAGAAGTTATGGGAAAACCGTATCCAATTGTAAAATTAGGAACACCAATTGAAGAAGTTTCTAAATTATTTACAAAAGACAATCAAGCTGTTCTAGTAGATTTAGGAAACGGAAAGCATCATATCATCACAAAATACGATATCATTGGTTCGATAAAATAATTGAAAACCTACAATGAAAGTTGTAGGTTTTTTTTATTCTCCAATCAAAACTCCAGAAACATTCCACGAACTAAAACTTGTTCCTTCATTTTCTCCCTGAGGAATTTTTACTTGAATGGAATGAGTTCCAGCTTTTAAATCTCCTAATTCGATATAAACTGGATTTGTAACCATTCCGGGACACCAATTCGATCTGCTATAATCTGATGATGATAATCCGTTAGGAAAATTTCCCGAAGCAGGATTATACAATCGGTATGAACCACAATCTTCTCGCCAAGGTGTAAAATGGAATACTTCTTTTTCGTCTAAAAACAATGTGTTTTTCTTTGGTACAAATTCATCTCCATTTTCCCATCCACCATGACCTGTCGTGATGTAACGAAGTTTAGCATTTTTTAAATCTTTCTCCAAAGTAAAATTCACAATCAATCCTTCCTTCGAATTAAATAACGTTCCATATTCTTGTCCAGCCATTTCCATAACATTGGTTGAATTAAATATCGGAATTACATTGGAAGCTTTTGCAACACCATTTTCCTCAGGATGAATCGTAATATTTACCGAAACCTTATGTCCGCCATTGTCATAGTTCCCAATGAAAGTTCCAATGTAAATCTCTTTATTATCAATCGCAGCCGTTAGTTCAGAAATGTCTTGTCGGTAATTTACACGATCTTCCCAAGTTTTGTCTTTTAACTGAATCGTGTTGTACTGCTTAATTCCAAAAGGTGTAAAAAAGCGCATCAGTTCGATTATCGGTGAATACTCATCGGTCGAAATTATTCCTTGATATTGTTTTCCATTTCCGTTTTCATAAACTGGAAGCGATTTTACTCCGTTTTGCAAACCGTCTAAAAAAGACCTTTTTTTATCCATCGGAATCATAAAAACCGAGCCAGTTCTATCATATGCATCACCATTAGATTGCTCGGTTACATCAATAAAAACTTGACTTCCTTTTGCAATAGCAGGAATCTTTACTTTTCGAACAATTACGGTTCCGTTTGCAAATCTTAAAATACTATCATTAGATTTAGAAGCATCAGAAAAATTAATGATTTCATCTTTAAATATTGAAATTGTAGTAAACCTACTTTTCCATAGCAAATCTCTATAAGTCAATAAGTCAAATGAATTAATAAAAGCATCTTTATTTGAAAATTCGGGAACTTTCTTTAATTTTTCAACTTTTGTTGCAGCAATCACAAAGTTTCCATTTCGAACCATTTCAAGAACCAAACCTAAATTTTGTCCGAGTTGTGTTGGAGCACCTTTTATCTTCAAATCATTTGTATACCAAAGTTCAATGGTATTAGAATTAATAATAGTTTTTGCTTTTTTGCAATTGTAACCTAATATTTTTTTAGTTTCATTTAGTAGTTCAAATGATTGTTTTGCTAACGAAATACTGTCTTGTGTAGAAATAGTTTTCTCTGAATTTAATGCTGCAATTTGAATAAACGTATTCGATTTTCTATTCAAATTAAAATATTCCGACGGATAAACGATCTTATTATCATCAATTGATTTAGAAATTACTCTTGTCAAAAAGTCGTTAGAATAAATAATTGTTGGATCTTGATTTTCTATCAATTTGCCGTTGGAACTTTTTAAATAAGTAATTTTATAAGTGCTTTGCCCAATGGATTGCAAGGAAAAAAAGGCAACTAAAATCAGAATATAGTATTTCATTTTAATTTTTTTATAATACAAATATAAAATTTTGAAATCATATTATCATTTTTATTACTTTAGTGTTTTATACTCGATACAGAAAATGTTATGAAAGAAGATTTTATACACTACGTTTGGAACTACAAGAAATTTGATTTCTCAAATCTAAAAACTACTCAAGGTGAAAATTTGGTAATTGTAAATTCAGGCCAATACTTGCAAAAAGCAGGTCCCGACTTTTTCAACGCACAAATAATTTTAGAAAATCAAAAATGGGCTGGAAATGTTGAAATCCATTTAAAATCCTCCGATTGGTATTTGCACCACCACGAAAAAGATGATAACTACAACAACGTAATTCTTCATGTTGTTTGGGATCATGACACGCCAATTTTTAGAAAAGACAATTCAGAAATTCCGGTATTAGAAATAAAAAACTATGTTTCTAAAGAAGAACTCAATAATTACTTATCATTAACTACCCAAAAGTCATGGATTTTTTGCGAAAATCAAGTGGCTAATATTGATGAGTTTGTGTTTTCAAATTGGCAAGAGCGATTGTTCTACGAACGATTAGAACGAAAAATTCAACCTGTAAACCAACTTTTGGAAGAATCAGAAAACGATTGGGAATCACTTTTGTTTTGTATGTTAGCCAAAAATTTTGGATTGAATACTAATGGCGAATCGTTTTTGAAAATGGCAAAGTCCATTACGTTTTCATTAATCAGAAAAGAAGCTCTTGAAGTAATGTATCTTGAAGCATTGTTTTTCGGTCAAGCCGATATGATTCCGATTGATGTGGAGGATAATTATCCAAAGGAACTAAAATCTTGGTACGATTACATAGCTTTAAAATATAAATTATCGAAGCCAGCTATCGAACCAATTCAGTTTTTCAAACATCGACCGGATAATTTTCCAACAATCAGATTGTCACAATTAGCAATGTTGTATCATTTGCATCGCAATTTATTTTCGAAAATTATTGAAGCCAATTCAATTGAAGAAATTTATAAAATTTTCAATCTTTCGGTAAGTGATTATTGGAAAACACATTATAACTTTGATAAAGCTAGTTCGAAAAAAGAAAAATCGCTATCAAAATCATTTATAGATTTAGTGATTATTAATACAATAATTCCAGTTCGATTCGCCTATGCAAGGGCACAAGGAAAAGAAATTTCTGAAACATTAACGGATTTATTGTCAAATATTCCATCAGAGAAAAACTCCATTATTGAAAAGTTTACTACATTTGGTATTAAATCTAAAAATGCTTTTCAATCGCAATCCTTATTAGAATTGAAAAATGAATATTGCAATCATAAAAAATGTTTGCAATGTGCAGTTGGATTAGAACTTTTAAAAAACAAATAATGATAACAAGTATTCGCTACTTTTTTGAAAAACACGGTTTTCACGTTTCTTCTCGCTTGGCCGATAGATTGGGAATGCGAGCAACCAACGTACGTTTGTTTTTTATTTATATATCATTTGTAACCGTAGGTTTAGGTTTCGGATTTTATCTAACATTGGCTTTTTGGATAAAATTAAAAGATTTAGTACGAGCAAAACGAACTTCTGTTTTTGATTTATAGTTTATTATAAATCATTGACTATTAAATTGTTTCACGCCAAATAAAATGCATCATGGAAAATCAAAATTCAATAAAATCATTTTTTAATTTCACTAAAGACCAACGAAAAGGAATACTTTTTTTATTTTTAATCATCATCGCTTTGCAATTAGGCTACTTTTATATCGATTTTAATAAAGATCAAAAAGTATCTAAAAAAGAACAAACTTGGCTGTCACTCCAAAATACAGTTGATTCCTTAAAATTGGAGAAACCTGAAACTGGTTATAAAATCTATCCGTTCAATCCCAATTTCATAACAGATTTTAAAGGATACAAACTCGGAATGACTGTCGAACAAATTGACCGGCTTTTAGCTTTTAGAAAGGAAGGTAAATTTGCCAATTCGCCACAAGAATTTCAAAAAGTTACTGGGATTTCAGACTCACTTCTAGCAACAATGGAACCCTATTTTAAATTTCCAGATTGGGTTAATAAAAAGAATCAAAATTCGTATCAGAATAATTATCCAAAATCCAATTGGAAAGAGTTTCCAAAGAAGGAAGCTATGAAAGTGAAAGATATAAATCTGGCAACCAAAGAAGATTTGATGAAAGTCTTCGGAATAGGTGACGCAATTTCTGATAGAATTTTAATACAAAGAGAAGTCTTCGGAGCATTTCTTTCGATGGATCAAATTTCAGAAATTTGGGGATTATCACCAGAAGTGGTAATCAGTTTAAACCGATATTTCAAAATAGAATTCACTCCAAAAGTCTCTAAAATCAACATCAACACTGCATCAATTAAGGAGTTAGGGCAATTTCCTTATTTTAGATATCCAATTTCCAAAAACATAGTAACCTATAGAAGTATGAATGGAGACATAAAAATTGAGGATTTAACAAAAATTAAAGCTTTTCCTGTTGATAAAATAAAAATAATTGCCTTATATTTGGAATTCTAAAATAAATCAATAAATTTTTAAAAATTGCTACATTAAAATGAATTCATTATACTTTACAGAAGAGCACGAACTATTTAGGAAAAGCTTGCAAGATTTTTTACAAAAAGAAGTTGTTCCTCACATTGAAAAATGGGAAAAAACAGGAACAATTGAACGCTTTATTTGGAAAAAAGTAGGCGAAATGGGTTTCTTCGGAATCAATTATCCCGAAGCTTACGGAGGTTTGAATTTAGATTTATTTTATACCGTAGTTTTTCTTGAAGAATTGCAAAAAATTAAATCTTCTGGTTTTGCAGCAGCAATGTGGGCGCATGCTTACCTTGCAATGACGCACTTAAATGCAGAAGGCGATGAACGAATTAAACAAGATTATCTTGCTCCAAGTATTGCTGGAGATAAAATTGGTGGACTTTGTATCACAGAACCTTTCGGTGGAAGTGATGTTGCCGGAATGAAAACAACTGCCGTTAAAAAAGGCGACAAATACATCATCAATGGCTCAAAAACTTTTATCACTAATGGAGTTTATGCCGATTATTATGTAGTTGCTGCCAAAACAAATTCAGAAGCTGGAAATAAAGGAATAAGTATGTTTTTGATGGATACCAATTTAAAAGGAATCTCAGCAACAAAACTAGATAAATTAGGATGGAGAGCTTCAGACACTGCCGAAATCGCATTCGATAATGTAGAAATTCCTGCAGAAAATCTAATGGGCGAAGAAGGAAAAGGTTTTCCGTACATTATGCAACATTTCGCTCTAGAAAGACTAATCATGGCAATAAACGCTCATGCAAGAGCCGAATATGCAATAGAATACACTATTCAGTACATGTCACAACGCGAAGCTTTTGGTAGAACAATCGATAAATTCCAAGCGTTACGCCACACCATGGTCGATCACGCAACAGAAGTAGAACACTGCAAAGTATTCAACTACGCAGCAGTTGCTAGATTAAATCAAGGAGAATATGTAGTGAAAGAAGCCACGATGGCAAAATTAAAATCTACAAAAGTATCCGACGATACAATATACAGTTGTCTTCAAATGTTAGGCGGTTACGGTTACATGGAAGAATATCCACTAGCACGATTATCAAGAGACAGCCGTTTAGGACCAATTGGTGGCGGAACTTCAGAAATTCTGAAAGAAATTCTATCCAAAATGATAATTGATAATCAAAACTATCAACCAGCAGTTAAATAATTTTTTAAGATTCATGAGAAGCTATTCCAGCTATTTACTGCTATCTTTTTTATAAAATTATGTTTTTCTAATATAAAAAAAGGAGCTTCCGTTGGTCGCTCTTTTTTTATATGAAAAACTATAATTTCATTAAAAAAGGATATCCGTTTCTATCTGGGCTAAAATATTTGTAAAATTTTGTTTTAAAATTAAAAAATAGTATTACTTTTGCAGGCTAAATGAGAGGAGGTGTCTAGATTATGTTAATTATACCAATTAAAGACGGAGAAAATATCGATAGAGCATTAAAGCGCTATAAAAGAAAGTTTGATAAAACAGGAACTGTTCGTCAGTTACGTGCGCGTCAAGCATTCATTAAACCTTCAGTTGTTAAAAGAGCTCAAATTCAAAAAGCAGCGTATATTCAAAACTTAAGAGACTCATTAGAAAGTTAATTAAATTTTAGAATAAAAATATAACCGCTAGTCAATAAAGTTTTATAACTTTGTTACTAGCGGTTTTTTTTATGTCATAATCCCAAATTATTAATGAACAACCTACAAGCATTTCAAGAGTATCTTCAACTCGAAAAAAACTATTCGATGCATACAGTAAATGCTTATGTAAATGACTTGCTTTTTTTTAAAGAATTCCTAAAAACCAATTTCGAACAAGAAACATTAGAAGATGTAAATTACAGCATGATAAGAAGCTGGATTGTTTTTATGGTAGACAAAGAAATGTCTAACAGTTCTGTAAATAGAAAAATTGCATCCTTAAAATCATTTTATAAATTTTTATTAAAGATCAAACAAATAAGCTCAAGTCCTTTATTAAAACATAAATCTTTAAAAACACCAAAAATTCTACAAATTCCTTTTTCAGAAAAAGAATTAGATAATGTATTAAATGAAATTAAATATCCAGATGGTTTTGATGGTGTTCGTGACAAACTCATTATCGATTTATTTTACACAACAGGAATAAGACGATCAGAATTAATTGGACTAAAACTTCAAAATGTAAGTACTTCAAATGCTACAATAAAGGTTTTAGGTAAAAGAAATAAGGAAAGAATATTGCCCATTTTGCCAATAATTTCAAAACAAATAAATCTTTATTTAGTAGAGAGAGCTAGATTAGAACAAGTTAAGGATAATGAATATTTTTTTTTAATGTTAAAAGGCGTTAAATTAAACGATTCGTTTGTTTATCGTCTAATAAATTATTACTTTAGTAATGTCTCCGAGAAGGTAAAAAAGAGTCCGCATATTTTGCGTCACACATTTGCAACTCACATGCTTAACAACGGAGCAGATTTGAATTCAGTAAAAGAATTATTAGGACATTCAAGTTTGGCATCAACACAAATCTATACACATAGTAGTTTGTCTGAATTGAAGAAGGTGTATGGAGAGGCACATCCAAGAAACCAAAAATAATTCTCAAGTATAACCATTAATTAAATAATTATGAAGGTAAATGTAAATGCAGTGAACTTTACAGTTGACAGAAAACTGGTTGATTTCGTTCAGTTAAGAATGGATAAATTAGAGAAATATTATGATAAAATTGTTTCTGCCGACATTTTTTTGAAGGTTGAGAATACAAGTGATAAGGAAAATAAAATCGTAGAGATTAAAATTCATGTTCCGGGTGATGATTTTTTAGTAAAAAAACAATGTAAAACCTTTGAAGAAGCAGTTGAGTTATCAGCAGAATCATTAGAAAGATTGCTTGTAAAAAGAAAAGAAAAAATAAGAACACATATTTAAGAAAATTTTTTACAAAAAATATTTTGATTAAAAAATAAAATGCCTACATTTGCAGTCCGTTAGAAATAGCGGACTTTTTTTATTGATATCGCCAGCGTAGCTCAGTTGGCTAGAGCAGCTGATTTGTAATCAGCAGGTCGTGGGTTCGAGTCCCTCCGCCGGCTCTTTTTATTCCAAATGCGATTTGGAATTTGTTCATAATATTGTTGGAAATAAAAAAAATGGGGAGATACTCAAGCGGCCAACGAGGGCAGACTGTAAATCTGCTGTGAAAACTTCGCAGGTTCGAATCCTGCTCTCCCCACAAATTCAAGAGTTTTTTTCTTTTGAATGAAAGCTCTGCTGCCGGTGTAGCTCAGGGGTAGAGTGCTTCCTTGGTAAGGAAGAGGTCACGGGTTCAATTCCCGTCATTGGCTCAAAATTGTAAAATTTGAACACTAATAAATATATAACTAAGTTTAAAATTAATTAAAATGGCAAAAGAAAATTTTAATCGTAACAAACCACACCTTAATATTGGTACAATTGGGCACGTGGATCACGGAAAAACTACATTAACTGCTGCAATCACTAAAGTATTATCTGATGCAGGTTACTGTCAAGCAAAATCATTTGATCAAATTGATAATGCTCCAGAAGAAAAAGAAAGAGGTATTACTATCAATACATCACACGTTGAGTATGAAACTGCTAATCGTCACTACGCACACGTTGACTGTCCAGGTCACGCGGATTACGTAAAGAACATGGTTACTGGTGCTGCTCAAATGGACGGTGCTATCTTAGTAGTAGCTGCAACTGACGGACCAATGCCGCAAACACGTGAGCACATCCTTTTAGGACGTCAAGTTGGTATTCCAAGAATCGTTGTATTCATGAATAAAGTGGATATGGTTGATGACGCGGAATTATTAGAATTAGTTGAAATGGAAATCAGAGATTTATTATCTTTCTACGAATATGATGGAGATAATGGTCCTGTAATTCAAGGTTCAGCTTTAGGTGGATTAAATAACGATCCAGCTTGGGTACCAAAAATTATTGAATTAATGGCTGCTTGTGATTCTTGGATTGAAGAGCCAATTCGTGATACTGCAAAACCATTCTTAATGCCGGTTGAAGACGTATTTACAATTACAGGTCGTGGAACTGTTGCTACAGGTCGTATCGAAACTGGTGTTGCTAATACTGGAGATCCAGTTGAAATCATTGGTATGGGAGCTGAAAAATTAACTTCTACTATTACTGGAGTTGAAATGTTCCGTAAAATCTTAGATAGAGGTGAAGCTGGAGATAATGTAGGTTTATTGTTAAGAGGTGTTGATAAAGAATCTATCAAAAGAGGAATGGTTATCATTAAGCCAGGTTCAGTAAAACCACACGCTAAATTCAAAGCTGAAGTTTATATCTTGAAAAAAGAAGAAGGTGGTCGTCACACACCATTCCACAATAACTACCGTCCACAGTTCTACGTTCGTACAACTGACGTAACAGGAGTTATTTCTTTACCAGCAGGTGTAGAGATGGTAATGCCAGGTGATAACTTAACTATTGATGTAGCTTTATTAAGCCCAATTGCAATGAACGTAGGTTTACGTTTCGCTATCCGTGAAGGTGGTAGAACAGTTGGTGCTGGTCAAGTAACTGAAATCGTAGAGTAATTTCTAAATAAATAAAATTCCAGTGTCGTTTTTTTAACGACACTGGTTTTTAATAAACGGGCGTAGTTCAAGGGTAGAATAGCGGTCTCCAAAACCGTTGATGGGGGTTCGAATCCCTCCGCCCGTGCAAAAAAAAAATATACTATTATGTCAAAAGTATTTAATTATTTTTCTGAAGCATTTGAAGAATTAAAATCAAATGTAACTTGGCCAGAGTGGGCTGAAGTGCAAAAATATACAATTATTGTAGCTGTTTTTTCAGTAGTTTTTGCTCTCGCTACATGGGGAGTTGATGTGTTTTTTGCTAAAGCAATAGCTGGATTTTTTAACTTGATCAAATAGAAATAATTTTGCTATGGCAGATATTAGTGTGAAAAAATGGTATGTTGTAAGAGCTGTTAGCGGTCAGGAAAATAAAGTGAAAGCTTATATTGAAACTGAAATTAGCAGACTTGGAATGAGTGATTACATATCTCAAGTATTAGTTCCTACTGAAAAAGTAGTTCAGGTGCGTGATGGAAAAAAGATTTCTAAGGATAAAGTTTATTTTCCTGGATATGTAATGATTGAAGCTAATCTTGCTGGCGAAATTCCACACATTATTAAATCGATTACAGGTGTTATTGGTTTCTTAGGAGAAGTAAAAGGTGGAGATCCTGTGCCTTTACGTTTATCTGAAGTAAACAGGATGTTAGGGAAAGTTGATGAATTAGCTGTTAATGTTGATACACAATCTATTCCTTTCAAGATTAATGAAACAATTAAGGTTATTGATGGACCTTTCAATGGATTCAACGGAACTATTGAAAAAATCAATGAAGAAAAGCGTAAACTAGAAGTAATGGTGAAAATTTTCGGAAGAAAGACTCCATTAGAGTTAAGTTTTATGCAAGTTGAAAAAGTATAATTTTTGTTACATACATAATAAATCCACATTTATCGCTTCCAATGATAATGTGTTAAATTTTTAAACAATGGCTAAAGAGATTAGTAAAGTAGTTAAACTACAAGTTAAGGGAGGTGCTGCGAACCCATCGCCACCGGTTGGACCTGCTCTGGGAGCTGCTGGTGTTAATATCATGGAATTCTGTAAGCAATTTAATGCTAGAACCCAAGATCAACCTGGCAAAGTTTTACCGGTACAAATTACCGTGTATAAAGACAAATCGTTTGATTTTGTTGTAAAAACTCCACCTGCTGCAATTCAATTATTGGATGCTGCTAAATTAAAATCTGGTTCTGGCGAGCCTAATAGAAAAAAAGTTGCTAGTGTGACTTGGGATCAAATTAAAGCAATCGCTGATGACAAGATGGTCGATTTAAATGCTTTCACAACTGAAAAAGCTATGAGCATGATTGCTGGAACAGCTAGATCTATGGGTATAACTGTAACTGGAGATTCTCCTCTAAAATAAGGTAAGAAATGGCAAAATTGACAAAAAAACAAAAAGAGGCTGCTTCAAAAATTGAAAAAAACAAACTATATTCTTTAAAAGACGCTTCGTCTTTATTGAAAGTTGTTGCTTCAGCAAAATTTGACGAGTCTGTAGATATTGCTGTTCGTTTAGGAGTAGATCCAAGAAAAGCAAATCAAATGGTAAGAGGTGTTGTAACGCTTCCTCATGGTACTGGTAAAGACACTAAAGTATTAGCTTTAGTAACTCCAGATAAAGAAGCAGAAGCGAAAGCTGCTGGTGCTGACTATGTTGGTTTAGACGATTACCTTCAAAAAATAAAAGATGGTTGGACAGATGTTGACGTAATTGTTACAATGCCAGCTATTATGGGTAAATTAGGCCCATTAGGTCGTGTATTAGGACCTAGAGGTTTAATGCCAAACCCTAAAACAGGAACAGTAACCATGGAAATTGGTAAAGCTGTAGCTGAAATTAAAGCTGGTAAAATCGACTTTAAAGTAGATAAAACAGGTATCGTACATGCAGGTATTGGAAGAATTTCTTTCGAAGCTGATAAACTTGTAGATAACGCTCACGAAATTATTCAAACATTAATCAAAATGAAACCAACAGCAGCTAAAGGTACTTACATCAAGTCTATTCACTTGTCTAGTACTATGAGTCCTGCTATCGCTTTAGATCCTAAAGCTGTATAATTGGTAGTTAACAAATTTTATTATGACTAGAGAAGAAAAATCAATCGCGATAGAAGATTTAACTGCAAAGTTGGCTGAAAGTAATATCATTTATATTGCTGATACATCAGGATTGAATGCAGAAACTACTTCAAATTTAAGAAGAGCTTGTTTTAAAGCGGGAATCAAATTAGAAGTTGTAAAAAATACTTTGCTTGAAAAAGCAATGGAAGCATCTGCAAATGATTATGGTGATTTACCATCAGTATTAAAAGGTAACTCTTCAATCTTTATTGCAGATATTGCAAATGCACCTGCAAAAATCATTAAAGACTTCCGTAAGAAATCAGAAAAACCGGCTTTTAAAGGAGCTTATATCAATGGTGAAATTTACATCGGAGATAATCTTTTAGACAGCTTGGCTTCATTGAAATCGAAAGAAGAAGTTATTGGAGAAATCATTGGATTACTTCAATCTCCTGCTAAACGCATCATCTCAGCTTTATTAAATAACGCTGAACAAAAAGGTGAAGCTGCAGAATAATTAGCGCACAAGTAAACAAAAATAGAATTAAAAACATTTTAAACGATAGAAAAAATGGCAGATTTGAAACAATTCGCAGAACAATTAGTTAACCTTACAGTAAAAGAAGTTAACGATTTAGCTACAATATTAAAAGATGAGTATGGTATCGAACCAGCTGCTGCAGCTGTAGTAGTTGCTGCTGGTGGTGGTGAAGCTGCTGCTGAAGAGCAAACAGAATTCACTGTAGTATTAAAAGATGCTGGTGCTTCTAAATTAGCAGTTGTTAAAGCGGTTAAAGAATTAACTGGTTTAGGATTGAAAGAAGCTAAAGATATGGTAGACGGTGCTCCTGCTAACATTAAAGAAGGAGTTACTAAAGCTGAAGCTGAAGGTTTGAAAAAATCTTTAGAAGAAGCTGGAGCTGTTGTTGAGTTAAAATAACTCTTACATAGTTTTAGAACTAGGTTTAGGTCTTGAGTTTAATCACTCAATGACCTAAACCATTTTTCGTATAATAAAATTATACTCTAAAATTTATCTTAAAGAGTTTAAAATACGAAATCCTTTTAGTCAATACGAAGAAGAAAATTTACAGATACTGGTTTATTTTTAAGATGTATTGATAATAAAAGAAAGTATACATTACAAAAAACAATTACTTTTTTTTAATCAAAATTTTGTCCATTGATGATAACAAATCAGACTGAAAGATTGAATTTTGCCTCAACTAAAAACATTCCTCAATATCCAGATTTTCTAGATGTTCAGGTAAAATCGTTTCAAGATTTCTTCCAATTGGAAACCAAATCTGACGAAAGAGGCAACGAAGGTTTATACAATACCTTCATGGAAAATTTTCCAATCACAGATACAAGAAACCAATTTGTATTAGAATTCCTAGATTACTTTGTTGATCCACCTCGTTACACTATTCAAGAATGTATCGAAAGAGGTTTAACGTATAGTGTACCTCTTAAAGCACGCCTTAAATTATATTGTACTGATCCTGAACATGAGGATTTTGAAACTATAGTTCAAGACGTTTATTTAGGTACGATTCCTTACATGACGCCAAGCGGAACATTTGTTATTAATGGTGCTGAGCGTGTTGTAGTTTCGCAATTACACCGTTCTCCAGGAGTTTTCTTTGGTCAATCATTCCATGCAAATGGTACTAAATTGTATTCTGCCAGAGTTATTCCTTTTAAAGGTTCTTGGATAGAATTTGCTACAGATATCAATAACGTAATGTATGCGTACATTGATAGAAAGAAAAAATTACCTGTAACCACTCTTTTACGTGCTATCGGATTTGAAAGAGATAAAGATATTCTTGAAATTTTTGACCTTGCAGAAGAAATCAAAGTTTCAAAAACAGGTCTTAAAAAATATGTTGGTAGAAAATTAGCAGCGAGAGTATTGAATACTTGGCACGAAGATTTCGTGGATGAGGATACTGGTGAAGTTGTTTCTATCGAACGTAACGAAATTATTTTAGATCGTGACACTATCTTGGATAAAGATAATGTAGAAGAAATTCTTGACGCTGATGTAAAAGTAATTTTATTACACAAGGAAGAAAATAATCAAGTTGATTATGCAATCATCCACAATACATTACAAAAAGATCCAACAAACTCTGAAAAAGAAGCTGTTGAACACATATATAGACAATTACGTAATGCTGAACCGCCTGATGAAGAAACGGCTCGTGGTATTATTGATAAATTGTTCTTCTCTGACCAACGTTACAACTTAGGTGAAGTAGGTCGTTATAGAATGAACAAAAAGTTAAACCTTGATATTCCAATGGAAAAACAAGTTTTAACTAAAGAAGATATCATTACTATCATTAAATATTTGATCGAATTAATAAATGCTAAAGCAGATATTGATGATATTGATCACTTATCAAACCGTCGTGTTAGAACTGTTGGAGAACAACTTTCTCAACAATTTGGTGTAGGTTTAGCTCGTATGGCTAGAACTATTCGTGAGAGAATGAACGTTAGAGATAACGAGGTGTTTACACCAATCGATTTGATTAATGCTAAAACATTATCATCGGTTATCAACTCTTTCTTTGGTACTAACCAGTTATCTCAATTTATGGATCAAACGAATCCACTAGCTGAGATTACGCACAAAAGAAGATTATCAGCACTTGGACCAGGTGGACTTTCAAGAGAAAGAGCCGGTTTTGAGGTTCGTGACGTTCACTATACGCACTATGGAAGACTTTGCCCAATTGAAACTCCTGAAGGACCAAACATTGGATTGATTTCATCTTTAGGTGTTTATGCAAAAGTAAATGGAATGGGATTCATCGAAACTCCTTACCGTAAGGTAACTAATGGAGTGGTTGATTTAGAATCTACTCCAGTTTATTTAAGCGCAGAAGAAGAAGAAGGTAAAATGATTGCTCAAGCAAACATCGAAATGGATGCTAAAGGTACAATCACTGCTGATACAGTTATTGCTCGTGAAGAAGGTGATTTCCCAGTTGTTAAACCAACTGAAATTCATTATACAGACGTTGCTCCAAATCAGATTGCTTCTATTTCGGCTTCATTAATTCCTTTCTTGGAACATGATGATGCGAACCGTGCCTTGATGGGATCAAACATGATGCGTCAAGCCGTTCCATTATTACGTCCAGAAGCTCCAATCGTTGGAACTGGTCTTGAAAGACAAGTTGCTTCAGATTCAAGAGTATTAATTAATGCTGAAGGAAACGGAACTGTTGAATACGTTGATGCTAACATGATTACCATCAAATACGACAGAACTGAAGAAGAAAGAATGGTAAGTTTTGACCCAGATGAAAAAACTTATAAATTAATCAAATTCAGAAAAACGAATCAAAGTACATCTATTAACTTAAAGCCTATCGTAAGAAAAGGTGATAGAGTTCAAACAGGTCAAGTACTTTGTGAAGGTTACGCAACTCAAAACGGAGAATTAGCAATCGGTAGAAACCTTAAAGTAGCATTTATGCCATGGAAAGGTTACAACTTCGAGGATGCAATTGTAATCTCTGAAAAAGTAGTTCGTGACGATATTTTTACATCAATCCATGTAGATGATTATTCATTAGAAGTTAGAGATACAAAATTAGGTAACGAAGAGTTAACTAATGATATTCCTAACGTTTCTGAAGAAGCTACTAAAGATTTGGATGAAAATGGTATGATTAGAATTGGAGCCGAAGTTAAACCTGGCGACATCCTAATCGGAAAAATTACACCAAAAGGAGAATCAGATCCAACTCCAGAAGAGAAACTTTTAAGAGCTATCTTCGGTGATAAAGCTGGTGATGTGAAAGATGCTTCATTAAAAGCTTCTCCTTCATTACACGGTGTAGTTTTAGACAAAAAATTATTCGCAAGAGCGGTAAAAGATAAACGTAAGAGAACGCAAGATAAAGATGCATTAACTACTTTAGAGTTAGAATTTGAAACAAAATTTGTTGAATTAAAAGACAAATTAGTTGAAAAATTATTCCTAATTGTAAACGGAAAAACATCTCAAGGTGTAATGAACGATTTGGGTGAAGAAGTTTTACCAAAAGGTAAAAAATATACTCAAAAAATGCTTTATGCTGTAGAAGATTTCGCTCACTTAACTAAAGGACAATGGGTTGCTGATGATGAAACTAACCGTTTGGTTAACGACTTAATCCACAACTACAAAATCAAATTAAACGATTTACAAGGTGCTTTACGTAGAGAAAAATTCACAATTACTGTAGGAGATGAACTTCCTGCAGGAATCTTGAAATTGGCTAAAGTATATATCGCTAAAAAACGTAAGTTAAAAGTAGGTGATAAAATGGCTGGACGTCACGGTAACAAAGGTATCGTTGCTCGTATCGTTCGTCATGAAGACATGCCGTTCCTTGAAGATGGAACTCCAGTTGATATCGTATTGAATCCACTTGGTGTACCTTCTCGTATGAACATTGGACAAATTTATGAAACTGTACTTGGATGGGCAGGACAAAAATTAGGTCGTAAGTATGCAACTCCAATCTTTGATGGTGCAACTTTAGATCAAATTAATGAACTAACAGACGAAGCAGGAATTCCAAGATTTGGTCATACGTATTTATATGACGGAGGAACAGGAGAACGTTTCCACCAAGCAGCAACAGTTGGAGTTATCTACATGTTGAAACTTGGACACATGGTTGACGATAAGATGCACGCACGTTCAATCGGACCATACTCACTTATTACACAACAACCACTTGGAGGTAAAGCTCAATTTGGAGGTCAGCGTTTTGGAGAGATGGAGGTTTGGGCACTTGAAGCATACGGTGCGTCAAGTACACTACGTGAAATCTTAACAGTAAAATCGGATGACGTAATTGGTAGAGCTAAAACTTACGAAGCAATCGTTAAGGGTGAAACTATGCCAGAACCAGGATTACCAGAATCATTCAATGTATTAATGCATGAATTGAAAGGTCTTGGATTAGACATCAGATTAGAAGAATAAAAAAAGAATGCAGTATTCAGTTTCGAATTTTCGGAACTGAATACTTATTATAACAAGTTTTTAAGGATTTATACCCGTAAACCGTTCCGATTTTTTATTTAAGCCGATAGGTTTTCATAACTAGCACTTCAAAAGTTTTGTTTGAAGTTTAGAGAAGTAATTCGAGGTAGTAACTTAATGGTTTAGTTTTTTTTAGGAAAGCAAAAATCATAAATCTAAGTTCAATTAATAGTAGTAAATCAATAGTAAAAACTATGATGAATAATAGAAACAACAAAGACAACAAGCAAACCACCATTAAAAGATTCAATAAGATAACTATTGGACTTGCTTCTCCAGAATCAATTTTGGCAGAATCAAGAGGTGAGGTTTTAAAACCAGAAACAATCAACTACAGAACGCACAAACCAGAACGTGATGGTTTATTTTGTGAGCGTATTTTTGGTCCAGTTAAAGATTTTGAGTGTGCTTGTGGAAAATATAAAAGAATTCGCTACAAAGGAATCGTATGTGACCGTTGTGGTGTTGAAGTAACTGAGAAAAAAGTACGTCGTGATAGAGTAGGACACATCAACCTTGTTGTGCCAATCGCTCATATCTGGTATTTCCGTTCACTTCCAAACAAAATTGGTTACATTTTAGGTTTGCCATCTAAGAAATTAGACATGATTATCTACTACGAAAGATATGTAGTAATCCAAGCTGGTATCGCTAAAAGTGCCGAAGGTGAATCATTACAAAGACTTGATTTCTTAACAGAAGAAGAATATTTAAATATTTTAGATACACTTCCTGCAGATAATCAATATCTTGATGATTTTGATCCTAATAAATTTGTTGCCAAAATGGGAGCAGAATGTATTATGGATTTATTAGCTAGAACTGATTTAGATGCACTTTCTTATTCATTAAGACACAGCGCAAACAATGAAACTTCTAAACAAAGAAAAACAGAAGCATTAAAAAGATTGCAAGTTGTTGAATCGTTCCGTGACTCTAACTTAAACAGAGAGAACCGTCCAGAGTGGATGATTCTTAAAGTAATACCAGTTATTCCACCAGAATTGCGTCCATTAGTACCACTTGATGGTGGTCGTTTCGCAACTTCAGATTTGAATGACTTGTACCGTAGAGTTATTATTAGAAACAACCGTCTTAAAAGATTAATGGAGATTAAAGCTCCAGAAGTTATCTTAAGAAACGAAAAACGTATGTTACAAGAATCGGTAGATTCATTATTTGATAACACTCGTAAAGCTTCTGCTGTTAAAACTGAATCTAACAGACCATTAAAATCTTTATCTGACTCATTAAAAGGTAAACAAGGTCGTTTCCGTCAAAACTTGTTAGGAAAACGTGTCGATTATTCTGCTCGTTCGGTAATTGTTGTTGGACCAGAAATGAAATTGTTCGAATGTGGTCTTCCTAAAGATATGGCTGCTGAATTATACAAACCATTCGTTATTCGTAAATTAATCGAAAGAGGAATTGTTAAAACAGTTAAATCTGCAAAGAAAATAATTGACAAAAAAGAACCTGTAGTTTGGGATATCTTAGAAAATGTAATTAAAGGTCACCCAGTATTACTGAATCGTGCTCCTACATTACACAGACTTGGTATTCAAGCTTTCCAACCAAAATTAATTGAAGGAAAAGCGATCCAATTACACCCATTAGTATGTACGGCGTTTAACGCGGATTTTGATGGTGACCAGATGGCGGTTCACTTACCACTTGGACCAGAAGCTATTCTTGAAGCACAATTATTAATGTTGGCTTCTCACAATATCTTGAATCCTGCGAATGGTGCTCCAATTACGGTTCCTTCTCAAGACATGGTTCTTGGTCTATACTATATGACTAAGGAAAGATTGTCTACTCCAGAACATCCAATTTTAGGTCAAGATTTGACTTTCTACTCTGCAGAAGAAGTAAATATTGCTTTAAATGAAGGTAGATTAGAATTGAATGCTCGTGTTAGAATTAGAGCTAAAGATTTTAACGAATCTGGAGAACAAGTTTATAAAATTATTCAAACAACTGCCGGTAGAGTATTATTTAATGAAGTAGTACCTGAAGCAGCTGGATATATTAATGAAGTATTGACTAAAAAATCTTTACGTGATATTATTGGAAAAATCTTGTCGGTAACTAACGTTCCTACAACTGCAGCTTTCCTTGATGAAATGAAAGATATGGGTTATAAATTTGCCTTCAAAGGTGGTTTATCATTCTCATTAGGAGATATTAGAATTCCAGAGCAAAAAACTAAATTAATTGCTGATGCTCGTGTTCAAGTTGAAGGTATTTCTGTAAACTACAACATGGGATTAATTACCAATAACGAACGTTACAACCAAGTTATTGATATCTGGACTTCTGCAAATGCGCAATTAACAGAATTAGCAATGAAAAATATCCGTGAAGACCAACAAGGTTTCAACTCGGTATATATGATGCTTGACTCTGGAGCGCGTGGATCTAAAGAACAAATTCGTCAGTTAACTGGTATGCGTGGTTTGATGGCTAAGCCAAAAAAATCTACTGCTGGTGGTGGTGAAATTATTGAAAATCCAATTCTTTCTAACTTTAAAGAAGGTCTTTCTATCCTTGAATACTTTATCTCTACTCACGGTGCACGTAAAGGACTTGCGGATACGGCTCTTAAAACTGCCGATGCTGGTTACCTTACTCGTAGATTACATGACGTTTCTCAAGACGTAATTGTAAACTCTGTAGATTGCGGTACTTTAAGAGGAATTGAAGTTTCTGCTTTAAAGAAAAATGAAGAAATTGTTGAAACATTAGGAGAAAGAATTTTAGGACGTGTTGCATTACAAGATGTAATCAATCCTCTTGATTCTAATATATTAGTTCATGCTGGTGAGCAAATTACTGAAGCTATCGTTAAAGCTATTGAAGAATCTCCAATTGAAAAAGTGGAAGTACGTTCTCCTCTAGTTTGTGAAGCTAAAAAAGGTATTTGTGCTAAATGTTACGGAAGAAACTTAGCAACTGGAAAAATGACTCAAAAAGGTGAAGCTGTTGGTGTTATCGCTGCACAGTCAATTGGTGAGCCAGGAACACAGTTAACACTTCGTACATTCCACGTTGGTGGAGTTGCTGGTGGAGTTTCTGAAGAATCTAGTGTTATTGCAAGATTTGGTGGAAAACTAGAAATTGAAGATTTAAAAACTGTTGTTGGTGAAGATGCTGATGGAAACAAAGTAGATATCGTAGTTTCTCGTTCAACTGAATTGAAATTAATCGATGTTAAAACTGGAATTCTATTAAGTACGCATTACATCCCTTACGGTTCTGTTATCAGCGTAAAAGATGGTGACGTTGTTGAAAAAGGAGCTGCAATTTGTAAATGGGATCCATATAATGGTGTAATTGTTTCAGAATTTACTGGAAAAATTGCTTACGAAGATTTAGAACAAGGACAATCGTTCCAAGTTGAAATCGATGAGCAAACAGGTTTCCAAGAAAAAGTAATTTCTGAAGGAAGAAATAAAAAATTAATTCCAACATTATTAGTTTACGGTAAAGATGGAGAACTTATTCGTTCTTACAACTTACCAGTTGGAGCTCACCTTATGGTAGAAGATGGAGAGAAAATTAAAGCAGGTAAAATCCTTGTAAAAATTCCTCGTCGTTCTTCAAAAGCTGGTGATATTACTGGAGGTTTACCAAGAATTACCGAGTTGTTAGAAGCTCGTAATCCTTCTAATCCTGCTGTAGTTTCAGAAATTGATGGAGTTGTTTCTTTCGGGAAAATTAAAAGAGGTAATCGTGAAATCATCATCGAATCTAAATTTGGTGAGATTAAGAAATATCTAGTAAAATTATCTAGTCAAATTCTTGTTCAAGAGAATGACTTCGTAAAAGCTGGAGTTCCTTTATCTGATGGTGCAATTACTCCAGACGATATTTTAAGAATTCAAGGACCATCTGCTGTTCAGCAGTATTTGGTTAACGAAATTCAAGAAGTTTACCGTCTTCAAGGTGTAAAAATTAATGATAAACACTTTGAGGTTGTAATTCGTCAAATGATGCGTAAAGTAAGAGTTGAAGATCCAGGAGATACTTTATTCTTAGAAGAGCAATTAATTCACACAAGTGATTTTATTCGTGAAAACGATAAATTATACGGAATGAAAGTGGTTGAAGATGCAGGTGATTCAGACAATCTTAAACCAGGTCAAATTATTTCTCCAAGAGATTTGAGAGATGAAAATTCATTGTTGAAACGTAATGATAAAAACTTAGTTGTAGCTCGTGAAGTTATCACTGCTACTGCAACTCCAGTATTACAAGGTATTACTAGAGCTTCGCTTCAAACTAAGTCATTCATTTCTGCAGCATCGTTCCAAGAAACAACTAAAGTATTAAATGAAGCTGCGGTTGCAGGTAAAATAGATACTTTAGAAGGTCTTAAAGAAAATGTTATTGTTGGACATAGAATTCCTGCTGGTACAGGTATGAGAGATTACGATCATACTATTGTAGGTTCTAAAGATGATTATAACGAAATGATGGCTAATAAAGAAGAATATATCTACTAAGAAATGAGCGATAATAATCAACAACAACCAGGACAAATCAACATTGAGCTTGATGAAAAAACTGCGGAAGGAATTTATTCTAACTTAGCAATTATCAATCATTCTCCATCAGAATTTGTTTTAGATTTTGTGACCATCATGCCTGGTGTTCCTAAATCGAAAGTGAAATCGAGAATTATTTTAACTCCACAACATGCTAAAAGATTACTTAAAGCTATTGGAGAAAATATCCACCGATTTGAATCTGCTCATGGTGAAATTAAAGATACAGAACAGCCACATGTTCCTTTAAATTTTGGTCCAACTGGTCAAGCTTAAATTTTATAAGTTTATACAGATAAAAAAAACTCCTCAAGAAATTGAGGAGTTTTTTATTTTGATACATTTTAGGTAAAAGTGCTTCTTAAAAAATAATAGAGAAAAATTCACGCGTATTTAATCGTTAAAATCCGTCGTTCATCGAAAAACTTTAAAGTTTACAATTTAATAAAGATTGTGTGTTGATTATTAGTGGCTTTACCCTTAATTTTGCTATTAATTGTTGTTTTGTACTAAATTTTAATTAACTAATTATCTCATATGTAGTGCAAAAAGCAAAATATAAAATAGAAATAAATTTAATGTATATGAAAAGATCTTTACGCTTACACAATTATTTAAAAACGTTTTTGTTCCTAGCAATTTTTTGTTTTAATGCTCAGATGAGTTTTGGGCAAGTTAATATAACGCCTATTCGTACAGATGTGGCTGGTTTTTCTGCTTGGACTGATAATGCAGTTGCGGGTTCAACTTACGTTCAATTGTTAACGGCTTCATCCTCAACTATTAGTCCAGCCATGAATTTTGATGGTTTTACTAACGAAACATTAAATTTTAAAGCTAGAACTTTTGGAGGTTCAACAGCAGCTGAAATTATTTTGACGGTATCAATATCAACAGATAACGGTGATAGTTGGACTGTTCTCGGAACAAGAACACCTAGTAATTCAACTTTAAATGATCAAACACCTTTTATTTTAAGCTCCTATAATGGAACTCAAGTTAAAATTAGATTTACTGTTGGTGGAACTTCAAATACAGTAGGAGTTGGAATTGATGATATATCAATTACGGGAAATGTAATTTCTTCGGGTCCAGAAATAAATTTAAAGTACAATACAACTTCTATCTTAGATGGAGCAACTCCAGCATCTATTCCTAACGGCACTGATTATGGGACAGTTGCTACAAATACTGACGTTACAAGAACTTTTACAATTGAAAACACTGGCTCAACTGATTTAGTTCTAACAGCACCATACGTTCAAAAATCATTGTCAACTTCAGTATTTACAATTACACAACCTTCACTAACTACAATACCTACAGGACAATCAACAACTTTTTCTGTTACTTTTAATAGTGCTGTTGCAGGTACTTTTGATGAAGTTATTGAAGTTTTAAGTAATGATAGTGATGAAGCTGTTTATAATTTTGCAATTAAAGCAATTTCTGAGATTCCTGTATCAAATATAATTGTTAAAGGAAATAATATAGTAATAACTGTAGGAGATACTACGCCGTCAGCTCTAGATAATACTGATTTTGGAAGTGCTGCGACTAATTCAAATATAGTTAAAACATTTACAATTGAAAATTCAGGAACTGGAGATTTGATTGTTGATGATATTTTAATGTCCAATGCTCCAACTTCAAGTTATGTTATTGGCGGTATTTCATTTCCATCGACCATAGTATCTAATTCATCAACAACATTCACCGTAACCTTCAATAGTGCATTAGCAGGAACTTTTAATGATTCTGTTTTAATTTCTAATAATGATCCAACAGATTCAACATTTGATTTTGCTGTAACGGCCAAAGCTGCAGTTCTTAATTTTAGCGTTGGTGATATTAGTATTACTGCATTAGCTAATGATGCACCAGATGGTATTTCTTTTGTAAACTGGGTGCCAATTCCTGTTGATGCAGAGTTGTCATTAACTGATAATGCTTGGAATGGCACTTCATTGTTGTTAAACGAAGAGACAATGGTTTGGAAAAATAATACTGGAAATGTAATTCCAGTTGGAACTGTTATTTATATAAATACAGTAACTCCATCTACAGATTTAGGTTCTGTTACAGGTGTATTAAGTGGATTATCAACTTCAAGTGAAAATGTTTTTATTTATGAAGGTTCTGCGGCAAGTCCATTTTTCATCTACGGATTATCAAACTTAAATTGGATAAACTCCGGAACAGTAACAACAAATAATTCCTATTTGCCAACAGCACTAAACGTTGTTAATGGAAATATTGTTACTGGTGATTTTGATAATGTTGAGTACAGCGGTGCTTTGGCGCCAAAGGATGAAAAATCATCATTCTCTGCTTACAAACTTTTAGTAAATAATCCTGCAAATTGGACAAAGAATAATACTCCTTTTGCATTAAACAGTGTTGACTTCGAGTTAGCTGCTGTTTGGGAAACTTCTGCTTGGACTGATGGATTAACACCAACTTCATTATTGAAAACAGTTATAAACGATGTTTACACAACATCAGCAAATAGTGCATTTTCTTCCAAAAAATTGACGGTAACTACAAATGGTAATTTAACAATTAATTCTGGTACAAATATTACAGTTCAAGACGAAGTAATCAATAATGGAACGTTAACGGTTGAAAGTAATGCAAATTTAGTTCAAGTGAATAATGTTGCAAACACTGGAAACATAGCTGTAAAACGCGATACAAATCCATTAATGCGTTTTGATTATGTGATGTGGTCAACACCAGTTGATGGAACGCAAAAACTTTTAGATTTTTCACCATTAACATCTGTTTCACCTACTATCAGATTTTACAATTATGATAGTGCAAATAATGTATACACTTCAGTTTCTTCTCCATCTACAACAGAATTTGTAAATGCTACAGGATATTTAATTCGTTTACCATTTAATCATCCAACCGCACCAGTTGCTTGGACTGGAACTTTCTCAGGTGTGCCAAATAATGGTCCAATCAGTTTAAGTTCATTAACAAGCGGATTATTTTATGCAACCGGAAATCCATATCCATCAACTATTGATGCTGATGATTTTATATTGACAAATGGTTTAACAGATGCTTTGTATTTTTGGAGAAAAACAAATGGAGCATCAGGTTCTGCTTATGCAACTTATACTTTAGCTGGAGGAACTGCTCCATCTCCAGGAACTTTGGCGTCACCGTCAAGTGCAATACCAAACGGAACTATTCAAGTGGGACAAGGCTTTATAGCTAAAGCAACTTCTACTTCGTTAGCATTCGATAATACTATGCGTAGTACTCCAAATAATGACAATCAAACTTTCAAAAGTGCTTCTTCTGAATTACCTACAACTGTTGAAAGAAATAGATTTTGGTTAAATTTATCTGATGCTACCCAGACAATTGGACAAACAATGGTTTCTTATATGACAGGTGCAACTAATGGTTTAGATGCTCAAATTGATGGTAAATATATTAACGATAGCGCTACTGCTTTAACATCATTAATTGAAGGTCAAGAATATGCAATTCAAGGAAAGACTTTACCTTTTACTGCAACTGACGTTGTACCATTAGGATTCAAAACAGAAACTGCTGGAGATTATTCAATTTCAATCTTTGATAAAGACGGTTTGTTTGCAAATAATGGACAGATTATTTACTTAAGAGATAACCTTACAAATAGCATTCAAAACTTAAATTCTGGTGCATACAACTTTACATCACAAGTCGGAGTTTTCAATGGAAGATTTGATGTGATTTATCAAAATGCATTAAGCACAGATGTTGTAGATTTCACATCAAATAATGTTTCTATCTACAATCAAAATAATGTATTAAATATTAATTCTGGAAATAACACAATGAGTACTGTAAAAGTATATGATGTTTTGGGTAGACTTTTAGCTCAAAGTAACAAAATTAACGCTTCACAAACTCAAATTAATATACCAGCAACTAATCAAGCTTTAATAGTGCAAATAACTTCATCTGAAGGAATTGTAGTAGTTAAGAAAGTTGCAAACTAATAGGAATTAATTTTTCAAATTAATAAAGCCATTCTTTTTAGGATGGCTTTTTTCTTTTTAATAGGTTTCGTAAAACAAACCTAATAAATCAAATCAGTTAATAATTGCACTTTGGCATTGTTTTTATTTTATGTAAACTTTATTGCTACGTACAATCAAAGAACTCAACTTAACATTAGATAAACAGTAGATTTAGAAGATTAATGGTAACTTAAAGTTGGTTTAACGATTATTAGGGTGTTTTGTCGAAAATATTTTACACGCTGTTATTTTGGGTGTAGTTTTGACCCAGAAATAACAACAAAAATAAAATGATCACTCAAAACAATACTTCTATCAAATTCACAACCGAAAGCAGAAACAGACTTTTGTTTTTTGTTTTTTTGTTTTTATTGTCAAGTATTGGAATGTTTGGTCAATCAAATGTTGATTCTTTAGAAATTAAAACAACTACAGAAATAATTGTTTCAAAAGAAAATAAAATTACTTCTGTAGAATCTCAAATTGAATTTGTAAGCTGGTTTATGGGAACTAAACAATCTCAAATGATTGATTCAAAATCAAATCAGAATTCATCTAAAGTGGTAACGAAAAAACAAATCTTATTCCTAGGAATCACACCAAATAAAGTTTTATACAGAACTTTTATGAAAAAAGTTAGCAGTCAGAATAGTGCAATTGTATAGATTAGTTAATATATAATTCGGTTAGTTTAAAAATAAAAAATCCTCTCAATTTGAGAGGATTTTTTTATGTGTAAAGTATAAATTATGCCTTTCTACTTCTTTTTTGCATTGTATAAACTGCAAATAATACACCTATTATTAGAAGGTAAATTAGTTTAGAATCTACTGAAGCTGGTTGTGGGTCTGAAGTGTCTTCTAATGGAATTTCTCCTCCACCAGTATCAGTTTCATCATTTGGACCTTGAGCAAAAACAATAAAATCCGATAAAAGGAAAAATCCTAACAAGTATAATTTAAATATCTTTTTCATAAATGAGGTTTAATTAAAGTTCAAATGTAAAATATTTTTTTTACATAAATGTTTTTAAATTGTTATTATTTATGATAATGTGTATTAATTTATCGTTTATTGACATGTTTTTTTTAATTAAACTCAGAAGTAAAGAATAATTTCACGCTTGGATATTTACTTTGTGTCATTTGAATTGTAAAATCGGAATCGGCTAAAAATACCAATTGTCCGTATTTATCATGAGCTAAAAATTTCTGTTTTACTCTTTTAAACTCTTTAAATTCCTCACTTTTTGCATCATCTGGTTTAACCCAACACGCCTTGTGTACTGGGAAATTTTCATAGGTACATTTTGCGCCATATTCGTGCTCCAATCGATATTGAATAACTTCATATTGTAATGCGCCAACTGTTCCAATAACTTTTCTATTATTCATTTCAAGTGTAAAAAGCTGCGCTACGCCTTCATCCATTAATTGATCGACACCTTTTTCAAGTTGTTTTGCTTTCATTGGATCGGCATTATTGATGTATCTAAAATGCTCTGGTGAGAAACTCGGAATTCCTTTAAAATTCATGTTTTCTCCTTCAGTTAATGTATCTCCAATTTTAAAATTTCCAGTATCATGAAGTCCTACAATATCACCTGGATATGAAATATCAACAATTTCTTTCTTTTCTGCAAAAAATGCATTCGGACTAGAAAATTTCAAACTTTTTCCTAATCTAACGTGTAAGTAGGGTTTATTACGTTCAAATGTTCCTGAAACAATTTTAATAAAAGCCAATCTATCACGGTGCTTTGGATCCATATTAGCATGAATTTTAAACACAAATCCAGATAATTTTTCCTCTTCAGGTTTTACTAATCGTGTATCGGAGTCTTTTGGTCGCGGCGTTGGAGCAATTTCAACAAAGCAGTCAAGTAATTCTCTAACACCAAAATTATTCAATGCCGAACCAAAGAAAACTGGTTGTAAGTCACCATTTAAGTATTGTTCTCTATCAAATTTTGGATAAACTTCGTCAATTAATTCTAATTCTTCTCTTAGTTTAGTTGCAGGCTTTTCTTTGATTAATTTCTCCAATTCGGGACTATTAATATCAGAAATTGCTATAGTATCTTCGATGTTTTTTCGGCTATCACCACTAAAAAGATTGATGTTTTGTTCCCAAATGTTATAAATTCCTTGAAAATCATAACCCATTCCAATAGGAAAACTTAGCGGGGTAACATGTAAACCCAATTTTTTCTCTACTTCATCCATTAAATCAAAGGCATCTTTCCCTTCACGATCTAATTTATTAATGAAAACAATTATCGGAATTTTTCGCATTCTACAAACGGCGACCAATTTCTCCGTTTGTTCCTCAACACCTTTTGCAACGTCAATAACCACAATTACACTGTCAACAGCTGTTAATGTTCTAAAAGTGTCTTCGGCAAAATCCTTGTGACCAGGCGTATCTAAAATATTGATTTTTTTGTCCTTATAAATAAACGCAAGAACAGATGTAGCAACCGAAATTCCTCTTTGGCGTTCAATTTCCATAAAGTCACTCGTTGCACCTTTCTTAATTTTATTATTTTTAACTGCACCAGCTTCTTGAATCGCTCCTCCAAAAAGAAGTAATTTTTCTGTTAAAGTGGTCTTTCCAGCATCTGGATGCGAAATGATTCCAAATGTTCTTCGTCGTTGTATTTCTTTTAAAAAACTCATATCTTAATTAATGGACTGCAAAAATACTATTAATTAGCAAAATAACTAATTCAAATAAGCATTCTCTGTAAAGTAAGGCGTTTTATTTGTTAATAAATTTTTGTTAATAGTACATCCTAAACTTGTTTAATAACAACGAATTGTTACTTTTGTTGATTGTAATTACCGAAGATTTTTAATATAATTATAACAGATGAAAAAAGTGTTTTTAGGATTATTGCTAGCATTAAATTTTGTGTCTTATGCGCAAAATAATCCAAAAGAAGTTTTATTTACAATTGATGATAAACCGTATTATACCGACGAGTTTGAAAGAGTTTACAAGAAAAACTTAGATTTGGTTAAGGATGAATCACAAAAAGATTTAAATCAATACTTAGAATTATTTGTAGGTTATAAATTGAAAGTTAACAAAGCCAATAAAATTGGTCTTCAAAATAACGTTCAATACCAAAACGAATTAAGAAGCTACAGAAATCAACTGTCTAAAAATTACACTTCCGATTCTAAAGTTACTTCTGCATTAATTAAAGAAGGTCATGATAGGTTGCAAAAAGAAATTAGAGCTTCTCATATATTGATTATGGTGGATGAAAATGCATCGCCAGAAGATACTTTAATAGCCTACAAACAAGCTCAAGAAATTAGAAATAAAGCTATTGCTGGTCAAGACTTTGGAAAATTAGCTCAAGAATTTTCTCAAGATCCATCAGCTAAAGAAAATCTTGGTGATTTAGGATATTTTTCTAGTTTTAGAATGGTTTATGCTTTTGAAACAGCAGCTTACAATACCCCAAAAGGTCAAATTTCAAAGCCTATCAGAACTCGTTTTGGATACCACATTATTAAAGTTAATGACGTAAGATCGAATAGAGGTGAAGTTGCCGTGGCACACATAATGCTTATGAATAATAAAGAAGGTGCAACGCCACAAAGCATTAAAAGCAATATTAATGATATTTATAAAAAGCTTCAGCAAGGCGAAAGTTTTGAAGAATTAGCAAAACAATTTTCAGAAGATAAATCATCATCTACAAAAGGTGGAGTTTTAAACAAATTTGGATCAGGACAATTGAGTTCACAAGAATTTGAAGATGTTGCCTTTTCTCTAACAAAAGAGAATCCAATTTCGCAACCATTTCAATCGCAGTTTGGATGGCATATTGTTAAGTTAATTGATAAATTTCCTATAAAAGGATTAGAAGATTCGAAAGCCGAATTAGAAAATAAAATCGCAAAAGACGATCGTTCTAGATTGATTACGAATTCATTAACCGAAAAATTAAGAAAAAAATACAAAGTTAAACGTGACGATAAAGTATATGCTTCTGTTTCCAAATTAGTTACAAATGATTTCTACGAAGGGAAATGGGAAACACCAGAAAACACTAAAGATTATAGTACTTCTACATTATTTACTTTAGATAAAAAACCAGTTACTGCAGATCAATTTTTAGTTTTTATCAAATCGCAACAAAAATCTGGAATTGCTACAAAACCAGTTTCTAAATTAGTTGATGTTTTGTATGCCAAATATGTTGATGAACAATTGAATACCTATTATAATAGTAATCTAGAAGATGAGTTTCCAGAATTTGGAGCTGTTGTTGAAGAATATAGAGACGGTTTGCTTTTATTCGATTTAATGGAAAAAGAAATCTGGGAACGTTCTAAAACAGATACATTAGGTTTAAAAGCATTTTATGAAACTCAAAAAGATAAACATAAATGGAAAACTAGACTTGATGTAACTACAGCATCATCAACTAAACAAGATGTTATTAAAAAAGCACTTGCCATGATGAAAAAAGGAAATACAGCAGATGCAATTAAAGGAAAACTAAATACAAAAGACGTTGTAAACGTCATGATTAGTGATGCTTTATTAGAATATGATGCACCAACATTACCAAAAGGAACTAAAGCAGAAGTTGGTTTTTCTGAAATTATAAAACAAGGTGATTATTATTTTGTGACCAATGTTAAAAAAGTACTTCCAGAAGCTAACAAATCATTTGAAGAAGCTAAAGGTAAAATAGTTAACGAATACCAACAATATTTAGAACAAAATTGGGTTAATGAATTGAGAAAAGAATTTCAAGTGAAAATTAACAAAGATGTTTTCGAAAAAGTAAAAAATAAATTAGCAAACTAAACATAGAATTACAAATTATATCAATAAAACAATGAAAATCATCAAATTAAAATATATTTTAACGCTATTATCATTTCTAACTGCTGGATTTTATGCCAATGCACAAGAGATAATTGTAGATTCGGTTAAAGTAAAAGAGAAAGTAGTTCAGTCGGGAAATAGACAAAAAATTGACGGTATTATTGCTACTGTTGGGGATTATATTGTTTTAGATTCAGATATTGATAAGGCATTTCTTGAAATTTCAAGTCAAGGTAACTCTGTAAAAGATATCACAAGATGTCAAATACTTGGTAAACTGCTTGAAGATAAATTATATGCACATCAAGCTATTCAAGATTCCATTGTTGTAAAAGATGAGGAAATTAGAGATAAAATGAGCCAACAATTGGAATACATGGTAGAACAATTGGGTTCAATGGAAAAAGTAGTTAAATATTTTAAAAAGAACAGTGAAGAAGATTTTAGAACAGAATTATTCGACATTTTAAAGCAACAAAGATTAGCTGATGAAATGAGAAGAAAAATTATTGACGAAATTCAAATTAGCCCAGAAGAAACAAGAGTTTTCTATAAATCTATTCCAGAAATGGAACGACCAGTTTTTGGTGCTGAACTTGAAATTGCTCAAATTGTGATTGTTCCAAAAGTCTCTGAAACAGAAAAGCAACGAGTAATTAACAAGCTCAAGGAAATTAAGAAAGAAGTTGAAGATGGAGCAAGTTTTAAAACTAGAGCTGTCATTTACACAGATGATAGAGCTTCAGCGCCAAAAGGTGGAGCTTATACAATTAATAAGAAAACAGGTTTCGTAAAAGAATTTAAAGACGTTGCTTTCTCTATGCAAGAAGGAGAAATCTCTGAGCCATTTGAAACTGAATTTGGTTATCATATCATTTATTTAGAGAAAATTAAAGGTCAAGATTTAGAGTTGAGACATATTTTAATGATGCCAAAAGTATCTGAAGAAGATTTGAGTGAAGCTAGAGGAAAAGCACTTTTACTTAAGAAAAGAATTGAAGATAAAGAAATTACTTTCGCAGATGCAGCACGACAATTTTCTGAAGAAAAAGAAACTAGAGCTAACGGTGGAACATTAATAAATCCAAAAACTCAAGACACTCATTTTGAGTTGACTAAAATGGATCCCGAATTATATGGTCACGTTTCAAATCTAAAAGACAATGAAATCTCTGAGCCAATTCTTGAGGAAGATCCGCGTACGGGTAAAAAAATCAAACTTATCATGGTAACGAATAGAATTAACGAACACGTTGCCGATTATAGTAAAGATTACACTAAAATTAAAGATTTAGCGCTTAAAGAAAAACAAATCAAAGCCATCACAAAATGGACTAATGAGAAAATTAAAGAATCTTACATTAGCATTGGTGACGATTACAAAGGTTGTGAATTTACTAGTGATTGGTTAAAAAAACAATAGTAGAATTATCTCTAAAATTTAATATCTAATATCTAAAATTAAATGTCAGACGTAACAGCGATACAGAATTTAGTTCAAAAAAGAATCGAACTTAAAAAAGAAATTTCAAAGATAATTGTAGGTCAAGATGTAGTTATTGATCAAATTTTATTAAGTATTTTTTCTGGTGGACACGCACTTTTAGTTGGTGTTCCTGGTTTGGCAAAAACATTAATGGTAAATACTATTGCGCAAGCTTTAGGATTAGATTTTAAACGAATTCAGTTCACACCCGATTTGATGCCTTCGGATATTTTAGGAAGTGAAATTTTAAACGAAAACCGAGAATTCAAATTTATAAAAGGACCAATATTTTCAAATATTATCCTTGCCGATGAGATTAACAGAACGCCACCAAAAACGCAAGCTGCATTACTTGAAGCCATGCAAGAACGAGCTGTTACAATTGCTGGTCAAAATTATAAATTAGACTTACCTTACTTTGTTTTAGCAACGCAAAACCCAATTGAGCAAGAAGGAACATATCCGTTGCCAGAAGCACAATTAGACCGTTTTATGTTTGCTATAAAACTAGATTATCCTTCATTTTCTGAAGAAGTTGACGTTGTAAAAAATACAACTTCTGATGCAAAACCAACAATAAATCCACTTTTTACAGCGCAAGAAATTATCGATTTTCAACACTTACTTCGTCGTATTCCTGTTGCCGATAATGTTATTGAATATGCAGTGACTCTAGTTAGTAAAACTCGACCAAACAATCCGCTTTCTAATGAGTACGTAAAAAACTATTTAGATTGGGGTGCAGGTCCAAGAGCTTCACAAAATTTAATTTTGGCAGCCAAAGCTAACGCCGCATTCAACGGGAAATTCTCACCAGATATAGAAGATGTAAAAGCTGTTGCAACCGGAATTCTATGTCACAGAATCATTAAAAATTACAAAGCCGACGCTGAAGGAATTACAGAAGAAATGATTATTGATAAATTATTGTAAAAGATAATTTCAAATATATTTGAAACCTAACTTGTGTTGAACTTGTTAGGTTTTTTTGTTTAAAATTGAATTGATATACTAAAAAAATAATTTATTCGTTAACTAATAAAACAAACTAATCATGAAAAAATACTTACTATTACTTCCAGAATTTTTTATCATTGCATTATCAATTTATTGGTTTTTAGAAAATTATATGAGCTCTGGGCATATCAATTATTTTGCAATAGCTGTTTTTGTAATTGTAGCTCTTCAAATTTTTCTGAAAAATAAAATAGTTGGAATTATGCTGGGTTCCATACTTTTCTTTTTCGGATTATATATGGTTTTGGCCGTTCTATCTGAGTTTACAAAATTTACAACAATTGATTATTCTACTATAAAATTAATATCAGTAGGCTTTTTAATCTGTTTTGTACTAATTTCTTCTTCTATCGGAATGTTTTATAAATCAGTCTCAAAAGCATTTTAGATTTTAATCCTAAATTGTTTTAGTAATTATTGTCCTTATTTTTAACTTGAATGGTCTATTTTACCCTAATTTAGAAACGTTCTTTGGTGCGATTTAGTTTGCTATATTTCGAATATGACAAAAAAAAGTTTTTTAATTAACAATTAATCAAAATTTTCACTAAAATTTGATTTTTATTTAATAATAAGTAGTCATATTAGTGATTTGGCAATAATAATCTTTTGAAACATAGGTTTTATTAAATATTTTTTAATTATCATTAATTTGATTAAATTTGCACTGCAAACAAATAAACCTATTTTATTATGGCTTTTGATATTGAAATGATTAAAAAAGTTTACGGAACAATGGCAGAACGTGTTGATAAAGCTCGTGAGTTGGTTGGTCGTCCGTTAACACTTTCAGAAAAGATTTTATATTCTCACCTATGGGAAGGAGCGCCTTCTCAATCTTTTTCAAGAGGAAAAGATTACGTAGATTTTGCTCCAGATAGAGTTGCTTGCCAAGATGCAACAGCTCAAATGGCATTATTGCAATTTATGCACGCTGGAAAAAAGACAGTAGCTGTTCCAACAACAGTTCACTGCGATCACTTAATTCAGGCTAAAGTAGGAGCAACTACCGATTTAGCTGTAGCAAATTCACAATCAAAAGAAGTTTTTGATTTCCTTTCGTCTGTTTCTAATAAATACGGAATTGGTTTCTGGAAACCAGGTTCGGGAATTATCCACCAAATTGTTTTAGAAAATTATGCATTTCCTGGTGGAATGATGATTGGTACCGATTCTCATACAGTAAATGCTGGTGGTTTAGGTATGCTAGCAATTGGTGTTGGTGGTGCTGATGCTGTTGATGTTATGTCTGGAATGTCTTGGGAATTGAAATTTCCAAAACTTATCGGAGTAAAATTAACTGGTAAATTAAACGGTTGGTCTGCTCCAAAAGACGTAATTCTTAAAGTTGCTGATATTCTTACTGTAAAAGGTGGAACTGGTGCAATTGTAGAATATTTTGGTGAAGGCGCAATAAATATGTCTTGTACAGGTAAAGGAACAATTTGTAACATGGGTGCCGAAATTGGTGCTACAACTTCTACTTTTGGATACGATGACTCAATGAGAAGATATTTAGCTGCAACTGATCGTCAAGATATTGTTGATGCTGCCGATAAAGTTGCAAAATACTTAACAGGTGATGATGAAGTTTATGCTAATCCTGAGCAATATTTTGACCAAGTTATCGAAATTAATTTATCTGAATTAGAACCACACATCAACGGACCTTTTACTCCAGATAGAGGAACGCCAGTTTCTAAAATGAAAGAAGAAGCCGCTAGAAATGGTTGGCCTTTAAAAGTAGAATGGGGTTTAATTGGTTCTTGTACCAACTCATCTTACGAAGATATGGCTCGTGCTGCATCAATTGTAGAACAAGCGGTTGCTCACGGAATTACTCCAAAAGCAGAATTCGGAATCAATCCAGGTTCTGAACAAATTCGTTACACTATTGAAAGAGACGGAATTATAGCAACTTTCGAAAAAATGGGAACTAAAGTATTTACAAATGCTTGCGGACCATGTATCGGACAATGGGATAGAGCTGGAGCTGATAAAGAAGAAAAGAACACAATCGTTCATTCGTTTAACAGAAATTTCTCTAAACGTGCTGATGGAAATCCAAATACTCATGCCTTTGTAACTTCTCCAGAAATGGTAGCGGCTTTAGCAATTTCGGGTGATTTATCGTTCAATCCTATTACAGATACTTTATTGAATGATAATGGTGAAGCTGTAAAATTAAATCCGCCTTCAGGTGATGAACTTCCAAAAAGAGGTTTTGATGTAGAAGATGCAGGTTTTCAAGCTCCAGCAGAAGATGGAAGTGGAGTTCAAATTTTAGTGAGCGAAACTTCAGATCGTTTACAACTTTTAGCGCCATTTGATGCTTGGGATGGGCAAAATATTACAGGTGCGAAATTATTAATTAAAGCGTTTGGAAAATGTACAACTGACCATATTTCTATGGCTGGACCATGGTTGCGTTTCCGCGGACATTTAGATAATATTTCAAATAATATGTTAATTGGAGCCGTAAATGCTTTTAATCAAGAAGCCAATAAAGTTAAAAATCAATTAACTGGAGAATACGCTGCTGTTCCTGCAGTAGCAAGAGCTTATAAAGCTGCTGGAGTTCCTTCAATAGTTGTTGGTGATCAAAATTATGGTGAAGGTTCTTCAAGAGAACACGCCGCAATGGAGCCACGTTTCTTAGGTGTAAAAGCGGTTTTGGTAAAATCATTTGCTCGTATTCACGAAACGAATTTGAAAAAACAAGGTATGTTAGCTTTAACTTTTGCTAACGAAGCAGATTATGACAAAATCAAAGAAGACGATACTATCAATTTCTTAGATTTAAAAGAATTTGCTCCAGGAAAACCGTTATCATTAGAGTTTGTTCACGCTGATGGTTCAAAAGATATTATTTTAGCAAATCATACTTACAACGAAAGCCAAATTGGTTGGTTTGTTGCTGGTTCTGCTTTGAACTTAATTGCTGCTAATGCATAATATTAATTAGTAAATTGTTTTATAAAGAAAACGCTTCAATTTTTTGGAGCGTTTTTTTTATTTCAAATTTATTCAAGCTTTTTTTTATCTTTATCAAAAACTAAACCTAACCAAAATAACCAAGAATGGAAGAAAATAATCAAGAAGAATTTAAAAAAGAACTCGGACTCCTAGACGGAACAATGCTTGTCGTTGGATCGATGATTGGTTCAGGAATATTCATTGTTAGTGCTGATATTGTTCGACAAGTTGGAAGCGCAGGTTGGCTAACTATAATTTGGGTTTTAACTGGATTGATTACTGTTATTGCTGCGGTAAGTTATGGCGAATTAAGTGCCATGTTTCCAAAAGCTGGCGGTCAATATGTTTATCTAAAAGAGTCGTATAATAAATTAATAGCATTTCTTTATGGTTGGAGTTTTTTTGCGGTAATTCAAACCGGAACTATTGCTGCGGTTGGAGTTGCTTTTTCAAAATTTGCAGCCTATTTATTTCCGCCATTAAGTGATGAAAATATTTTATATACTATTGGTTCATTCAATCTTAACGCTGCACAAATTATTTCTATTATTACAATTATTTTTCTAACTTATCTTAATAGTCGTGGTGTAAAAGACAGTAAAATGCTTCAAACCGTACTAACAATTATAAAAATTTTATCGCTAGCCGGATTGATTATTTTCGGATTTTTATTGGCTGCAAAGTCAGAAATTTGGAATGCCAATTGGACTAATGCTTTTGAATTACAATCCTATAACAAAGATTCTAGTTCTTGGTTACCAATTTCAGGTTCTGCAATAATTGCTGCTATTTCTGCGGCTATGGTTGGTTCTGTTTTTTCTAGCGATGCATGGAATGGCGTAACTTTTATTGCTGGCGAAATTAAAAATCCAAAACGTAATGTTGGTTTAAGTTTGTTTCTAGGAACTTTTATTGTGAGTGTTATTTACATTTTAGCAAATATGATGTATTTGGCAGTTGTTCCGTTACAAGATATTGCTTTTGCAAAATCAGATAGAGTAGCGGTTGTAGCTTCTCAAAATATATTTGGCGACAGCGGAACAATTATTATTGCTGTGATGATTATGATTTCGACTTTTGCCTGCAATAACGGATTAATTATGGCCGGAGCGCGAGTTTATTATACTATGGCTAAAGACGGATTATTCTTTAAAAAAGCAGCGACATTAAATTATGCAAGTGTTCCATCTTGGGCTTTATGGGCACAATGTTTTTGGGCATCTGCTTTATGTTTAACCGGGAAATACGGTGATTTATTGGATTTTGTTGTAATCATTGTCTTGATTTTTTACATCTTAACCATCTACGGAATTTTCATACTTCGTAAAAAAAGACCAGATGCCGAACGTCCGTACAAAGCATTTGGATATCCATTTCTTCCTGCGTTGTATATTATAATTGCAACAGCATTAAGCATCGGATTAATAATTACAAAATTCTCAACATGCGGTTGGGGTGTTTTAATAATGCTTACTGGAATTCCGATTTATTATTTGATGGGTTCTAAAGAATAAAAAAATGCTCCAACTAATAATTGGAGCATTTTTTTTTAAGTTTTTTTGTAAACCTCGGTTAGACCATTCTTCCATTTTATGGTTTCGTAATAAAAGTTTATAGAAGTTAATTTACCTTTTTTAGTGATGAAACATTTTCCAGTTACACACGCATCATTTGCTGTTATGTTAATTGTATCACCAGTTTTTATTGTGTTGTTTTTAAAGTAATCGTATACTTTTTGAGCAACTTCATCTTTTATAACCTTTTTAGAATTGTAAGTGCTAACGATTACGGTTTCAGATTTGTGCTTTATAATAAGTTCCATTCCGTTATAACCGTATTTATAGGTGCTCACTTGTGGCTCTTGTTGTGAAAATAGAAGTTGCGTCGCTAATAGCAACATTAATAAAGAGATACGCATTTGTAGGTGTAGTTTGGGATACTAATTTAAAACGCTAAAAATAGTAAAATATTGGAAACAGATGCCAAATTGTTAATAAAAAGTAATAGCTTTAGTTAAATTTATAGTGAAAAACATGATATGGGCTAATTTGTTATTGACATAATTGATTTTAATATTATTGTAATTACTTTTTATTGATTAATCTGCAAAAAAAAATCTGATTCAAATTAATGAATCAGATTTATTAGATTTTTTTTAAATTAAAAACTACCTTACTTGATGAATCGTAAAATAGCAATCTTCTTTACTGCCTAGAATATTCAAACTGCCCAAAGTACTTATAACATTAAAAGTTATAGCATCTCCCGGTGCTAAACTTATAAGTGTTCGAGAAGACCGCACTGGTGGCGTTGCATTGATTGATAATATTCCGATGTTAGCAAAGGAATCTCTTGTTATTACTGTTCCGTTTTTTACAATGGCAACGCCAAAATCTAATGCCACTCCAATTGCAGAAGTAGATTTAATATGAATATCTATCGAATAAATTCCGCCTTGAGTAGCTGTGAACGTTGAGTTGCTTGTGTTAAATTCGTTATTTGAATCAAATTCGATGTAATCAAATGGAATTTTCTTTGCTCCAGATGAAAGCGTTAAACTAACGTCACTTGAACTTGTAAATGATCCTTTTATACACGTTTTAAAATAGCTTTGGATGACTTTTTGCGAAGATATTCGCATTACGTTACCTAGATTGTTAGTGACTAAGATAGAATCTTTAGCTGCAGTTTCGTTACTAGTTGCGGTACTGCTTCGAACTCTTAAATTGCCGTTTATGTCTAAACTAGCTGTTGGAGCTGTTGTTTCAATTCCAACTTGACTGAAAATTGGAGTTAAGTAAAAAATGAAATAGAGTAGGTAAATTTTTTTCATTATTGTGGGTTTAAGTTTGACTACCTAAATTTAAATAAATTTGAATAATTACTCTATAAAACGTAACAATAAATTGACGAAATGCGAATATTTATATTATAAATAATAAAAATCTTACAATTTATATTCGCGTAATTTGTATTAAATACAATGAAATTAATGGACGTTTTTTAATTTCTAACAGTCTTAAATATTCCTAGATTTTGACAAAAAAAATCCGCTTATCTAAGACAAACGGATTTAATTTTCAGAATTAATAATCTACTAATAATAAGTATAACGTCTTACTTTAGCAATATATTTTGCCAGTCTAATAACTTGATGACTGTAACCATATTCGTTATCATACCAAATATATAAAACGATATTTTTTCCATCTCCCGAAACTATAGTAGCATTGCTATCATAAATTGATGGCGCCGATGTTCCTACAATATCAGATGAAACCAATTCGTTGTTTAATGAATATTTAATTTGCTCAACAAGTTCTCCTTCAAGAGCATATTTTCTCATGATGTTGTTAATTTCTTCTACTGAAGTTTCTTTACCAACTTCTAGATTCAAAACTACAAGTGAACCATTCGGTACAGGAACACGAATAGCATTTGAAGTTAGTTTTCCTGCTAAACTTGGTAGCGCTTTTGCAACAGCACTTCCAGCTCCAGTTTCTGTAATTACCATATTCAATGCCGCAGCACGTCCACGACGGTATTTTTTGTGCATATTATCAACCAAATTCTGGTCGTTAGTATAAGCATGAATCGTTTCAAGATGACCTTTTACAACGCCAAGTGTGTCTTCAACAGCTTTTAATATTGGAGTAATTGCATTAGTCGTACAAGAAGCTGCCGAAAAAATAGCAACTGTATCAGGATTAAATTCTTCGTGATTTACACCATAAACAATGTTTGGAACACCTTTTCCTGGCGCAGTCAACAATACTTTTGTTGCTCCTTTAGAAGTTAAATGACGCTTCAATGCTTCTTCACTTGTAAATGCTCCAGTGTTATCAATTACTAAAGCGTCTTCAATTCCATATAAAGTATAATCAATTTCTTCTGGAGAATTTGCTGTAATAATGTGAACTGTTGTTCCGTTAATTATCAAAGCATTATTTTCTGGATCGGCAGTTACAGAACCTTCAAAATCTCCGTGAACTGAATCATATCGTAATAATGAAGCTCTTTTTTCTAACGATTCTGCATCATTTTTATCACGAGTAACAATCGCTCTTAAGCGAAGTTGTTGTCCTTTTCCAATTTTACTCATCATCTCACGAGCTAACAATCGACCAATTCTACCAAATCCGTAAAGAACTACATCTTTAGGTTTGATGTCTTTCGATGATTTTGCATTTTTCAATTTATCAATTACAAAAGCTCTTGCATCGTGATATTTATTGTCTTCAAGATGGTATTCGTAAGTTAGTTTTCCAATATCAATTCGTGAAGGTGGTAAATCTAAATTTTGAATAGCACGAGCAATTTCAACCGAATCAAATACATTAATTGGTTTTTGAACAAATTCACCTGCATATTCATGAAGGTTGATAATGTCGCTAACATTTCTGTCAATTAATTGATTTCTAAAAAGTACTAATTCAATTGATTTGTCAAACCATAAGTCGCTGATGATTTTGATAAATTCAACTCCAGCTTTTCTTCTGTCTGCTTGAAATGCTAGCTCTTTTTCGTATAATGCGTTGTTGTTCATAAGGAAAAGAAATTTTTTGTTGTGTGTTGTTTTACTCCAAATTAATTTCAGAGTTTTTAATTTTCGGTGCAAAAATAGAATTTTAAAACCTTCTACGAAAACGATTTCGCTACTTTTTTTAAAATAAAAAAATCCAATCGATTAAGATTGGATTTTTAACTAATTGAATTATTGATTTTTATATAATGATTCGCATCACTTGACCATTTTTCGTCATTAATTTAACACTTGTACCTTGGTTTTCATCAGCATTATTAGTTGCTCTAGAAACTGTTTCAACATCTGTAGCTTTTACACCATTTATGTCTAAAATAATACTTCCTTGTAATTCCTCTTTATATGGTTCTAATCGTTCGTTATTTACTTCTTTAATTTTCACACCATAATCAATTCTGAAGTTTTTCTTATCGGCAGCCGAAAGATTTTCCAATTCCAATCCTTTAAATTCAGTAAGAATGATGTCATTTTTTACCAATGTAACCGGCACCGTTTTTATATTTCCATCTCTTACATAAGTAACATTAATCTTATCATTTGGACGTTTAGTGTTAATGTAACCAGACAATTCTGCAAAAGTTCCAATTTTTTGATTGTCTAATTTCTTAATAATATCACCTTCTTTTAACCCGGCTTTTTCAGCACCCGAATTTTTGTTTACCTTATTAATGTAAAAACCTTCAGTATCTTTCACTCCAAATTCTTTAGACATGGTTCCAGTTAATGCATTTCCTTCAACACCCAAAATGCCTCTTTGAACATTACCAAATTCCATAATGTCTTCAATAATTTTACGAGTAATGTTAGAAGGAACAGCAAACGAATATCCAGCGTAACTTCCTGTTGGAGAAGAAATCATCGTGTTAATTCCAATCAATTCACCACGAGTATTTACCAAAGCACCACCAGAATTTCCTGGATTTACAGCAGCATCAGTTTGAATAAACGATTGAATTCCTCTTGTGTCTAAGTTTCTAGCTTTCGCAGATACAATTCCGGCAGTAACTGTAGAAGTTAAATTGTAAGGATTTCCAACAGCCAAAACCCATTCACCCACTTTCACCTGATCTGAATCAGCAAAAGTAGAATAAGGCAATTTTCCATCGGCATCAATTTTTAACAAAGCAATATCCATTTTAGAATCGGTTCCAATCAATTTTGCCTTATAAACTTTATTATTATTTAAAGTAACTTCCAATTCAGTTGCATCTTTAATCACGTGATTATTGGTAACAATATAGCCATCTTCCGAAATAATAACTCCAGAACCAGTACCAATTTGCTCTTGTTGCTGTCCGCCGCGAGAACCATAAAAATATTCCATAATTGGATTATAAACCGTTCGCACCGATACATTTTTTACGTGAACTACAGCATGAACAGCGTTTTCGGCAGCAGCTGTAAAATCAACATTTTCTGCGCCCATACCAACCGTCCTAAAGTTAGAACTTTGGGCTTGCGTGACAATAGAATTGCCATTATTATCCTTTTCAATAAACAATTTATACGCGCCAAGTGTTGTGGCACCGCTCAATAAAGACACTAAAAATAAACTTGATAATCGTTTCATAATCTTACTTGTTTAAATCATTTAACATCAAAATTACAGTTTTATTATTTTCATAAAATCAGTTTAACGCTCGTTTAACACACTTTAACTTCCCATTAATATTTGTAACTTTGTAATGCTTTAAATTTACAAAAGCGAATGGTTTGCGCTTTTCTACATTCCATTTTCCTGCTTTTCGCGTTACATGGTAACTGCTTCAATCAGGGCTAAATAGTAATCCATAGCATTAAATCAGAATTTCAATAAGCTTATAAGAAACTCAAAAATGAAATTTTACAAATATCAAGGAACAGGAAATGACTTTGTGATGATCGACAATCGTCTAGAAAATTTCCCCAAAAATAATACCAAACTAATAGAAAGTCTTTGC
Organism: Flavobacterium aquatile LMG 4008 = ATCC 11947; assembly: GCF_000757385.1. Classification (GTDB taxonomy): domain Bacteria; phylum Bacteroidota; class Bacteroidia; order Flavobacteriales; family Flavobacteriaceae; genus Flavobacterium; species Flavobacterium aquatile. The sequence goes on from NZ_JRHH01000001.1 coordinate 427,116, forward strand.
GACAGACGGTTTGGCATTGGTGCCGACGGACTAATTTTATTAGAAAATGACAATTCGACAGATTTTAAAATGGTATACTACAATTCAGACGGAAACGAAAGTTCCATGTGCGGAAACGGCGGTCGTTGTCTTGTAGCTTTTGCCAAAAGTTTAAATGTTATTAATAACGAAGCAACTTTCATAGCAACAGATGGTTTGCACAACGCAACAATCGATGAAAACGGAATAGTTTCATTACAAATGAAAGACGTAAACGAAGTAAAAATTGAATCCGAATATGTTTTCCTAAACACAGGTTCGCCTCATCATGTAACTTTAGTAAACGATTTAGAAAATTATAGTGTAAAAGAAAACGGCGCAACAATTAGATATTCTGATTTGTACGGAAAAGTAGGAAGCAATATAAATTTTGTCAATCAAATTTCAGATAATCATTTTGCTTTACGCACCTACGAACGCGGCGTAGAAGACGAAACATTATCTTGCGGAACTGGAGCAACAGCAACAGCAATCGCCATGAATGCCATCGGAAAAACCAATTCAAATGCTATTGAAATAAACGTAGAAGGCGGAAAACTAAAAGTAACTTTTGAGAAATCAGACAAAGGTTTTGAAAAAGTATTTTTAATCGGTCCAGCAACTTTTGTATTTGAAGGAGAAATAGAGATATAATTTAAAATGAACGATTTTTGAAATTGATTTTTGAAATTGAAGTTGATTTTTGAATTTGAATAAATATGATTACACTCAAAGGAACAAACATCCATTTACGCGCACTCGAACCCGAAGATTTAGAGTTTGTCTATAACCTAGAAAACGACGAATCCATTTGGCATGTGAGCAATACGCAAACGCCTTACAGTAAATTTTTAATTCGGCAATATCTAGAAAATGCACATCAAGATATTTTTGAAGCCAAACAATTACGCTTGGCAATTTGTAAAAACGACACATCAGAAGCAATTGGATTAATTGATTTATTCGATTTTGACCCTGTAAACAGTCGCGCCGGAATTGGAATTTTAATCCAAAACGAAACCAATCGTGGCAACGGAATAGGGAAGGAAGCTTTGAGTTTATTAATTAATTATAGTTTTACACAACTGCAGTTACATCAACTTTATGCAAATATTGGAGTCGATAATGAACCAAGTTTAAACCTTTTTGCTACATTTGGCTTTCAAAAAATTGGCATCAAAAAAGACTGGATTTTTCACAATAATTCCTATCATGACGAGGCTATTTATCAGTTAATCAATCATCAACAATTAAAATAATTTGCTTTGAACAAGAAATTAAAAACCATTTTAGGAATTGGAGCGTTACTATTCTTAGTAGTAGCATCTGTAGTTTATGTAAAATTTTTCTCATCGAATACTAAATTTTCTAAAGAAGAATTATTTGTAGAAATTCCTACAGGTTCTAATTATGAAGACGTAAAAAAAATAATTTCACCTTACGTAAATGGATTAAGCGGATTTGAATTAATGGCAAACCTTCGCTCGTATGATGAAAATGTAAAACCAGGACGATTTTTGCTTAAAAAAGGAATGGGAAATTTTGCCATTGTTGCTTCGTTAAGAAGAAATGTTCCAGTAAAATTGGCTTTCAATAATCAAGAACGTTTAGAAAATCTGTGTGTTAGAATCAGTTCTCAGATAGAACCAGATACAACTAAATTGTTAGCGACTTTTAGAGATCCAAAATTTTTAGAAGAAAATCAATTTACTAAAGATAACGTGATTGCAATGTTTATTCCAAATTCGTATGAATTTTATTGGAACACTTCTGCCGAAAAATTTCGAGATAAGATGCTTAAAGAATACAAGAAATTTTGGACATTAGAACGACTAACTAAAGCTAAAAGATTAGGATTAACTCCAGTTCAAGTAATAACCTTGGCATCAATTGTTCATAAAGAAACCGTTAAAAAAAGCGAACGTCCAGTAGTAGCAAAAGTATATCTTAATCGATTAGAGCAAGGAATGTTATTGCAAGCCGATCCAACAGTAATTTACGCCGTAAAATCTAGAGATAATGATTTTGAACAAGTTATAAAAAGAGTTCTTTATGCCGATTTAACTATTTCATCTCCATATAACACCTACGTGAATTTAGGATTGCCACCAGGACCAATCGCAATGCCAGATATTGATGCTATAGAAGCCGTTTTAAGTCCAGATGATAATGATTATATTTATTTCTGTGCCAGTGTAGAGAAGTTTGGATACCACGAATTTGCGTCAACTTACGCACAACATCAAGTGAATGCTAGAAAATATGCTGAATGGTTAAATAGCACAGGAACAAATAGATAGATTTGAAAATAACAAAAATCATACTTTTTCTTTTGCTAGTGAGTTCCAACTTTGGTTTCTCACAATCGTCTATTGATTCTTTTTTAAAACCATCGGATTCGTTGAATAAACAACGAAGAAATGGCTTGATAATTTCAGAAGCTGTTTTGGCAACTGGAGCTTTGGTCGCTTTAAATCAGCTTTGGTATGCCGATTATCCAAAATCTGATTTTCATTTTATAAATGATAACGATCAGTGGTTGCAAATGGATAAAGTTGGACACGTTTATTCTTCCTATCATTTAGGAAGTTTTGGAGCACAAGCTTTAAAATGGAGTGGTTGCGATAGAAAAAGTCAGCTTATTTATGGTTCCACTTTAGGATTTGTTTTTCTTTCAACTGTTGAGGTTTTTGACGGTTATTCTTCTGAATGGGGATTTTCCTTAGGAGATTTGGCTGCAAATGCTGGAGGAACTGCTTTACATGTTTCACAAGAATTGGCTTGGAAAGAGCAGCGAATTGTTCCGAAGTTTTCATTTCATACTACTCAATATGCTTCGGCTCGACCAGAAGTTCTTGGAAGTTCAGTCTCTGAACAATTATTTAAAGATTATAATGGTCAAACCTATTGGCTTTCGGCTAATATTCATTCCTTTTTCAAAAACTCCAAAATCCCGAAGTGGTTGAACATTGCTGTTGGTTATGGAGGTGAAGGAATGGTAACTGGAAGTGACGATTTAGTGAACCCAATATTCTTCCCTGAACAGCAAAGAACGCGTCAATTTTACCTGAGTTTTGATGCCGATTTGACAAAAATTAAGACAAAATCACACTTTTTAAAAACTATTTTCTCTGTTTTTAATACGATTAAAATTCCTGCTCCAACGTTTGAAATCAGGTCTTTAGGAGATGCTAAATTTCACTTTTTGTACTTTTAGAAAACTTTAACTAGTTGATAATCAATTTTATTTAGAATTAAGTTGTATATTTGCACTGTCAATATCAAGATGGTGACAGCGCTTGGAAATTACAATTTATGATAAAAAGATGGGCATATTACACAGGAATCATTCTGATAGTTGGTTTAATTAGTACAGGATTCAAACCAATAAATTCTCAAAATCAACAATGGTTTTATGTGGATGCAAACGAAGAATTGTTATATCAATTCCCATCCGAAAAACCTTCTGACTACGTCAATCTCTCATTACCTTTTACCGGAAAATTTTTCATTGGATTCAAAGAAGCTTTGGCTTTTAAAGAATCACAAGGAAAATACCATAAAGTAAATTCGTTAGGATATTTAGGAAAATACCAATTTGGTAAAACTACACTTGAATCCATCGGAATTAAGGATAGCGCGACTTTTTTAAACAATCCTAAGATGCAAGAAAAAGCATTTGTGGCATTATTGAAAAAGAATAAATGGGAACTTCGCGAAGAGATTAAAATTTATAGAGGAAAGGTAATCGATGGCGTGCGTATAACAGAATCGGGAATTCTAGCGGCAGCGCATTTAGGTGGTGCTGGTTCAGTTAGAAAGTTCTTAGAATCTAACGGAAAACGAAAAGTAAAAGACAACTACGGAACATCAATTAAGAGTTATATGAAGCAATTTGGCGGATATGAAACTCATAATATTGTTGCCGATAGCAATCCTAAAGTTAGATAAGAAGATTATAGTTAAAAAATGAAAAACATCAGTTAACGCTGATGTTTTTTTGTTTAATAAGTTTTATGAATAATAAAAATCGTTGGTCGATTGTGTAAATCTATTTTCGCTTTTTTCCATTCGGATACTTTCATGGTTTTTATGTATTCTGTTGGAAGCGTGATGTCTGCGGCGATACATAAATGAGTATTTGGTTGCAGCGTTTGAAGTAAATCTTCTAGCAATTTATTATTTCTATAAGGTGTTTCAATAAACAATTGCGATTGATTTTTATCAAAAGATAATTTTTCAAAACCTTTTAATGCCGATTTTTTATTGTCTTTGTCAATAGGCAAGTAGCCGTTAAAAGCAAAACTCTGTCCGTTCATTCCGCTTCCCATCATTGCTAACAAAATGGAAGATGGTCCAACAAGTGGTATCACTTGAATTCCTTTTTCGTGAGCTATTTTTACAATTGCTGCTCCAGGATCGGCAACGCCAGGACAACCAGCTTCGCTCATTAATCCAATATTAATTCCGTTTAAGCAAGGTTGAATCATTTTATTATGATCGGCAACTTCGGTATGTTTGTTTAAAGTGCTTAATTGTAAATCGGCTTGCACTTTTTCGGGATAAATGCTTTTGATGAATTTTCTTGCAGTTTTTTCATTCTCAACAATATAACAATCAATGAGTTCGATAGTACGTTTAACCGTTTGTGGCAATACATCCATTGGATTGCTTTCTCCTAAAGTGGTTGGGATGAGGTATAATTTACCAATTAGATTTACTGGTTTCATCAAGAATGTTTTTCAATTAATTTTTTTGCCAATAAATCGGTAGCTTCATCGAGCATTTCATACACCATATCAAATCCGTTTTGTAAACCATAATACGGATCGGGAACATCAACATTATCTCCAGGAAAAAGTTCGTCAAGAATGCGACTTACTTTCTTTTTATGTTCCTCTGTTTTTGCTAAAAAAAGCACATCATCAAAATTGGAACCATCCATTACATAAATATAATCAAATTCTTCAAAATGTTGTGGAGTGAAATGTTTTCCTTTTTGAAAAGAAATATCAAGCCCGTTTTTTTTAGCAGTTGCGATAGAACGAGAATCGGGTTGTTTTCCAACATGCCAATTTCCTGTACCAGCAGAATCTACAAGGAATTTATCTTTGGGTAATTTAGATGCTAAGATTCCTTCTGCCAATGGTGATCGGCAAATGTTACCTAAGCAAACCATTAAAATTTTAACGGACATACTTTATTGCTTTAAAATGCAAATGTAAAGATTACCACTAATTATAATGATAATTTTTTGTGAATATCTTCAACAAATTTTTTGAACTGCTTGTCGGTAGCGACTAAGTTATCAACAGTTTTACAAGCGTGCAAAACTGTAGCGTGATCTCTATCTCCAATTTGTGAACCAATATTTGCTAACGAAGCTTTTGTAAATTTCTTTGCAAAGAACATTGCCAGTTGTCTTGCTTGCACAACATGACGTTTTCTAGTTTTTGATTGTAAAGTATCTAAATCTAATTGGAAATAATCTGAAACTACTTTTTGGATGTAATCTATTGATATTTCACGTTTTACATTCTTAACAAATTTCTCTACGATGCTTTTTGCTAATTCTAATGTTACTTCTTTTTTATTGAAAGAAGATTGAGCAATCAACGAAATAATTGCACCTTCCAATTCACGAACGTTAGATTTTATATTTTGAGCAACATATTCTATGATTTCGTTTGGCATTTCAACACCATCACGATATAAAATATTATTCAAGATCGAAACTCTTGTTTCATAATCGGGTTGATGTAATTCGGCAGATAAACCCCATTTGAAACGTGATAATAAACGTTGTTCAATGTCTTGCATGTCAACCGGAGCTTTGTCTGAAGTAAGAATTACTTGCTTTCCGTTTTGGTGTAAGTAATTGAAAATGTGGAAAAATACATCTTGAGTTCCTGTTTTTCCTGATAAAAATTGAACGTCGTCAATGATTAACACATCTATCAATTGATAGAAATGGATAAAATCATTACGATTATTTTTCTTAACAGAATCTATATATTGTTGTGTGAATACTTCGGCAGAAATATACAACACGGTTTTTTCAGGATATTTATCTTTGATTTCAACACCAATAGCGTGTGCTAAATGGGTTTTCCCTAATCCAACACCACCAAAAATTAATAAAGGGTTGAATGAAGTTCCACCTGGTTTGTTGGCAACAGCCATACCTGCAGAACGCGCTAATCTATTTGAATCACCTTCAAGGAAATTGTCGAAACTATAATTTGGATTTAATTGCGACTCGATTTTTAAATTTCTAATTCCTGGAATTACAAACGGATTTTTAAGTTCAGGATTTAAATTTTTAAATGGAGCATCAACGTCTTGGGATTTTATTGGACCTCGATGTGCTGATGGCAATTGTTCCGTAAACGGTTGTTTATTGCCATAAGTATTTTCCATTTTAATTTTATAGAGTAACTTTGCGTTTTTTCCAAGTTCTTTGGTAAGGGCAACTTTTAGTAATTTTACATAGTGTTCCTCTAGCCATTCGTAAAAGAATTTACTAGGAACTTGAATGTATAATGCGTTATCAGTTAGTTCTACTGACTTAATAGGTTCAAACCAAGTTTTGTATGCTTGCTCTTGAATATTGTCTTTTATAAAAGACAGACAGTTTTCCCATACTGATTGCGCAGTTTTGTTCATATATTCTTAAAAATTATTAATTTACTTAAAGGTTTTCCTACAGAAGAAAAGGGGTTTTCTAGTGTTATTTTTGGGTTAACAAATATGTGAACAAATTTCTTTAAAAAAAAATAAAATGGTATTGATTTTTTGAAAATTTTGTTGTAATGAGTGAAAATTAAATAGAATAAAAATAAATAAAATAGATGAAAGGACACGAAGTTGAAGTAAGAGTAAGATATGGTGAAACCGACCAAATGGGTGTTGTTTATCATGGTAGTTATGTGCCATATTTTGAGATTGGTAGAGTGGAATGGCTAAGAAACAAAGGCGTTTCGTACAAATCACTTGAAGAAAGCGGTATTGCATTGCCTATTGTGTCAATGCATTTAAATTATAAAAAATCAGCGCGTTATGATGACTTACTTACCATAAATACTAAATTAAAAAAGTATAGCGGCGTAAAGATAGAATTTGATTGCGAAATTCGTAACGAAAACCAAGAGTTATTAACAACTGCTCATTTTATTTTGGTTTTTTTGGATATAAAAAATGGAAAACCTATTCTTCCTCCGCAATTTATTTTAGATATTTTGGAAACCGAAATTTAATCTTTCAATTTGATATCAATTTCAAATAAATTAGTAAAAATGTCGAAAATTATTTCGGCATTTTTTTTTCGCGTAGCAATTTCTATTTCGCACGTTTCTTTCATGTTTTGAGAAATGATATGGAGGTTCTTTTCCTTGATTACACGCATTACTTTATTCATATTTTTATAATCGAAGGATACTATATAATGTATGTCTATAGTTTTTTCAATTATTTCTGATACTTCTAATGCCATTTGTGCTGAAGTTTTATAAGCCGATATTAATCCGCCAACGCCAAGTTTTACACCTCCAAAAAATCGAACTACTACAACTAAAACATTGGTTAGGCCAAACGATTGTATTTGTCCGTAAATTGGCGCGCCGGCAGAATTACTTGGTTCGCCATCATCATTTGCTCTAAACTGAATTTTATCGGTGCCAATCTGAAAAGCATAACAAAAATGTACTGCGCCGTGGTGTTGTTTTCTTAAAATATCTAAATGATTTTTTATTTCTTCTTCGGTAGTTACTGGAAATGCGTAGCCAAAAAACTTGCTGTTTTTTTCTTTAAATAAAATTTCTTCCGATGGAAATGAAAGCGTTTTGTAGGTATCTGTTGAATTCAAAACTATAGTGGCAAATGTTTTTGATCAAATAAATCTACTACATCTTCTTTGCCAACTTCTAAATTCCAAACATGAAGTCCGATGCTTGCTGCGGCGTCAGTATTTGTTTTTTTATCGTCTACAAATAAAGTACGTTTTGGAGATAAATCGTGTTTGTTGACAATGTAACTGTAAATTGCAGCATCTGGTTTTCGCATTCCCATTTCGTATGAATAATATACTTTTTCAAAACATTGGTAAAAATCGCTGAAAAAGGAAACACCTACATTATTTTCAAATCTGTTAATGTGAATTTCATCAGTATTAGTAAGTAAAAAAAGACGGTATTTATGTGAAAGTAGTTGTAAAAATTCCAATCGATACAAAGGAAATTCACCAATAATAGTGTTCCAAGCATCACGAATATCATTTAAACTCGCATTCGGAATAAATTTATGAAACGACTCAATGAATTGAATTTCGGATACTTTTCCTTTTTCAAATAAATCATTCATTGCGATAAGTTCTTCGTTAGGTTCGTTTAATCCTAATTTCTTGAACGCTTCAATTTGAGCTTCTTTTTCTAAATTGATAAAAATATCACCAAAATCAAAAATTATAGTATCAATCATGATTGAAAATTTTTATTAGTTCGTCGTCGTGAATGGCTTGTTTTTCAAAATTTTTGTATGCAATAACTGGTGATTTCACTCCTTCATCTAAAGATTTCTGTCCTTTAAAAATTCGAGCTTCATCCCAAATATTGGCATCAATAAATGTTTGTATCGTTTGTCTTCCGCCTTCAATAATTACAGATTGAATATTGTGTTTGAATAAAATATCGCACATCGAAAAAACAAGACGAATATCAAAGATACAATTTTCGTAGATTAGATTTTCAGTTGATTGTAAATTTTCTTTTTCTGTGATTACAATTGTTTTCGTCTTTTTATCTTTTACATTATAATGATCAGAAATTTTTCCGCTTCGGTCTAAAATAATTCTCGTTGGGTTGTTTCCACTCCAATTTCTTGTATCTAATTTTGGATTATCGTCTATTACTGTTTGTGTTCCAACCAAAATGCCTTGCTCTTCACCTCGCCATTTATGAACTAATTGTCTTGAAAATGTGTTGGTTATCCATACTGGTTCTTGTTTTTCTTTAGAAATTGGAGCAATAAATCCATCACTGCTTTCCGCCCATTTTAAGATTATATAGGGACGTTTTTTAGTGTGAAAAGTAAAAAAACGTTTATTTAAATTATTACATTCGTCTTCTAAAATTCCGACAGTTACATTTTTTCCTACTTCGATTAATTTTTTAATTCCGTTTCCCGATACTTTTGCAAACGGATCAATAGTTCCAATTACCACATTCGGAATTTTATTTGCAATTATCAAATCACAACAAGGCGGCGTTTTTCCAAAATGACTGCAAGGTTCTAAACTCACATAAATTGTAGATTTTGAAAGTAGTGATTTGTCTTTAACCGAATTTATAGCATTAACTTCTGCATGTGCTTCACCCGATTTCCTATGCCAACCTTCACCAATAATTTCGTCATTATACACAATCACGCTGCCAACCAACGGATTTGGATAGGTTGTACCCAAACCATTTTTGGCCAATTCGATGCAACGCATTATGTATTTTTCTTCCGTCAATTTCATTTTTTGCCTAAGGTCGTCAGGAACGCCATTAAAATTACTTTTTTATTTTTGTTTGTAGTTAGCGTTTGATGTATCTTCACATCACAAAAATAAGTTTTTTTGAGTTTAGAAGTTTATAAATTTAGAAGTTTAGTTTACATGTTAATTAGAGAAATTCAACAGTCAGATAATAAACAAATTGCCAATGTAATTCGTGAGGTTTTTATATCAGATAATTATCCTAAAACTGGAACTGCGTTTGCCGATGTTCAATTGGATTTTATGTTTGAAGCTTATGATAAACCAAAATCAGTTTATTTTGTAGTTGAAGATGATGGAAAAATAATCGGTGGAGCAGGAGTAAGTCAGTTAGAAAATTCTACAGAAAATATTTGTGAATTGCAGAAAATGTATTTTCTAGAAGAAGCACGTGGTAAAGGAATTGGTCATCAAATGATTTTGAAATGTCTAGAAAAAGCCACAGAATTTGGTTATGAAAAATGTTACTTAGAAACGCTTCCCGAAATGCTAAATGCTCAAAAGTTGTATAAAAAAGTTGGATTTGAATACCTTTGCGAACCTTTGGGCGGAACGGGTCATACAAGTTGCCCTGTTTGGATGATTAAAAGTTTATAATAGTTTAATGTTGTTTAAAAAATAGTTTAATGTTGTTTAAAGAATACAAATCTGAATTTTTAAAAGAACTTTCTTCGTTATATGATGAGAAAGAAATTGAGAGTTTTTTCTACATTATTTTAGAACAATTCCACAATAAAAAACGAATTGATTTGGCACTAAATCCAGAAATGGAAATGGATGCTTTGCAGTTACTTCGATGGGAAACTGTTTTATCTGAATTGAAAAAGGAAAAACCGATACAGTATATATTAGGAGAAACAGAATTTTATGGATTACGATTTCTAGTAAACGAAAACACTCTAATTCCAAGGCCAGAGACGGAAGAATTAGTAGAATGGATAATAGAAAGTACGAATTACGAATTACAAATTACGAATTTGAAAATTGTGGATATTGGTACTGGTTCAGGTTGTATTGCAATTTCATTAGCAAAAAATTTTTTAAATGCTGAAGTTTCTGCTGTAGATGTTTCAGAAAAAGCTTTGGCTACGGCAAATAAAAACGCTGATATTAATGAAGTTGAAGTAAATTTTATTCTGAAAAACATTCTTGAAACAGAAGATTTAGAGAATCAATTCGATGTTATAGTTTCCAATCCGCCATATGTTAGAAATCTTGAAAAAGCCGAAATCAAACCCAATGTTTTAGAATTTGAACCTCATCTAGCATTGTTTGTAGATGATAATGACGCTTTACTTTTTTATAGAAAAATTGCCCAATTGGCTCTGAAAAATCTATCAGAAAACGGAAAATTGTACTTTGAAATCAATCAATATTTAGGTAAAGAAACAGTCGATTTGTTAGAGAATTTAGGTTTTAAAAATATTGAATTAAAGAAAGATATTTACGGTAATGATCGAATGATAAAGTGTAATAAATAGTGCTTTTTTCATTTCAATAAAAAACATTACTCATAACGCAATGCCTCAATAGGATCAAGTTTAGAAGCTTTCAATGCCGGATAAGAACCAGACACTACAGCAACAATAAACGTTGTAATAACCGCTGCCATCATTGCGCTCCACGGAATTACAAAATCGAATTCTAATCCTAATGCAATGAAATATCCGGTTAGAGTTCCGAGAATGATTCCCAAAATTCCACCAAATTGACCAATAATTAAGGTTTCCACAAAAAATTGCCAAGCAATAGTTGATTTTTTTGCTCCAAGCGATTTTCTCACACCAATTTCACGAGTTCTCTCAGTCACAGAAACAATCATTATGTTCATTAATGCAATCGATGAACCAAGGATTGTTATAATTCCAATTACCCAAGCAGAAATACTTAAAACTCCAGTCATTTCGGCAATTCGTTGTACTAAATCGTCACTACGTGAAATTCCGAAGTTATTTTCTTCTACAGGATTTAATTTTCTAATTTGTCGCATGGTTAACGTTGCATGATCGACTGCTTTTTCTAGCATTTCTTTATCATCAACCATTGTGCTTACGGTATAATTGATATTTGGTGCAGAAAAAATAGATCGAGCCACTTGTATCGGAATCAAAATTCGTAAATCTTCGTTGTTCCCAAAAGTAGAACCTTGTTCTTTTAAAACTCCAATTACTTTGAATTTGGCTCCACGAACCGTCAAAATTTTATCTATCGGATTTATATCTTTCAATAATCCTCTGTTTACAAAATCGCTTCCAACTAAACACACATAAGCGTTGTTGGTAATATCAAAAGTGTTGAAATTTCGTCCATCAGTTATTTCGATTCCCGAATTGGTAGTGAAAAATTCATCAACACCGACAATGGTGATTTCGGGATCGCTTTTTTCGTTTTCAAATTTTACTTCGGCAGTTGATGTCGCCACAAATGACAACGATGTATGCGTTAACGGATAATCGTATTTGTCTTTATACGCTTTAGCTTCTGGATAAGAAATGATAGGATTTATCTTTTCGGCTTCGCCACTTCCTTGATTTCGGGTTGTGAATTCGTATTGATTTATATTAAAAGTATTCGAACCCATTGAAGCAAAATTCGAGTTCAATGTATTTTCTAATGCAGAAACCACAGTTAGAATCCCGACCAAAGCCCAAATTCCAATGGCTATAATAAACACTGTGAGCACAGTACGAAGCAATTGAGTTCGAATTGAACTAAAAGCTATCTTGACATTTTCTTTGAATAAACTTACCATAGTGCTAATTTGACACTAAAATACACTTTTTGTTACAAGTTTTTGAAAAAAAGTTTGAAGTTGGGAGAGGGAAGTTGGAAGTTTAAAATTCGGAAGATTAAAAATTTGTGTTTTGAAATCAAATCTATTAGAAAATGATTAAAAATGTTTTAGAAATTATGATATTTGCAATTGGTTTGCGAGTAGTAAAGAAATAGTAGTATTTAGTCGCTATTTCTTCCATCTTCAAACTTCCATCTTCAAACTTAAAAAAAAAATGGCATCTAAACCAAGTATTCCAAAAGGCACAAGAGATTTTTCACCGATTGAGGTTTCTAAACGTAATTATATTATTTCGATAATGCGCAAACATTTTGAAAAATATGGTTTTCAACCAATTGAAACGCCAAGTTTTGAAAACTCAGATACTTTGATGGGTAAATATGGTGAAGAAGGCGATCGACTTATTTTTAAGATATTGGACAGTGGAGAGTATTTTGAGAAGGCAACAGGCGATAAATATTTAGGTGAAAAGAATTTTAATTATTTGAACTTGTTTACATATTCAGCATTAGAAGACTTATTCAAAAGAGTTTCTGATAGCGAAGAAGATTTAGATTTAGAGAAATTAATCTTGGAAGATTTAATTGAATCTAAAAATAGATTCTTTACCTACTTAAAAAATGATTCTTTAGTAAATTATGTCAAACAATTTATTATTGTAAATAAAAATTATTTTCATAATTCAATTAAGATTGTAAAAGAAAATACTTTATTAAAAAATGCTACGTTTAAATTTAATTTTGATACATTTTACGTTGGGAATTTTTTAAAGAGCGAAATTTATGCAGATTTTTTAAATGGACTAAAAGAAAATGGTTTTAATCTTTATGAAGATTTAACATCTAAAAATTTAATTTCAAAAATCTCCGAAAAAGCATTGCGTTATGATTTAACTGTTCCGTTTGCGAGGTATGTTGTGCAACACCAAAATGAGATAGAGTTTCCTTTTAAAAGGTATCAAATTCAACCGGTTTGGCGTGCCGATAGACCACAAAAAGGACGTTTTAGAGAATTTTATCAATGTGATGCTGATGTGGTTGGTTCAACTTCATTATGGCAAGAAGTTGAGTTGGTGCAATTGTACGATTCGGTTTTTGCAGAATTAGGTTTGGAAGGTGTAACTATCAAAATTAATAATCGAAAAATATTATCTGGAATTGCTGAGGTTATTGGTGCTTCAGATAAATTAATTGATTTTACCGTTGCGTTGGACAAACTTGATAAAATAGGTGAGGACGGAGTAAAAAAGGAAATGATTGAAAAAGGAATTTCGGAAGTTGCTCTTGAAAAAGTGCAGCCCTTATTTAATTTTACTGGTTCAATTTCTGAGAAAATTGATAAACTTTCGGTTTTACTTGAAGCATCAGAAGAAGGAAAAAAAGGAATTGAAGAGTTGCGATTTATTTGTGATACGGTTTCAAAATTAGGTTTGCTTAAAGCAAATTTAGATTTGGATGTAACTTTAGCTCGCGGATTGAATTATTACACAGGAGCAATATTTGAAGTTTCGGCTCCTAAAACAGTTGCTATGGGAAGTATTGGTGGCGGCGGAAGATATGATGATTTGACTGGAATTTTCGGATTGAAAAATATGTCTGGTGTTGGAATTTCGTTTGGATTGGATCGTATTTATTTGGTGCTTGAAGAGTTGAATTTGTTTCCAGAAACGGTTACTACATCGACTAAAGTGATGTTTTTAAATTTTGGCGAAAGCCAGGCATTTGAAGCGATGAAAGTTATAACCGAATTGCGTTCTAAAAATATTAAATCGGAGTTATATCCAGATAATTCAAAAATTGATAAACAATTTAAACATGCAGAAAGAAGAAACATTCCGTATGTTGTAAAAGAGATTGTTGACGGTAAATTCACTTTAAAAAATATTTTATCAGGTAATCAAACAGCGGTTAGTTTAGAAGAATTAATTTTAGAATTACAATAAAAACCATACTTATGTAAACTTGAAAAGCCACGCAATTAGCGTGGCTTTTCGGTGTCAAATCAATTATTTAAACCCTATTTAATAATGATTTTTCTGCTTGTATCACCTTTGTCTGTAATTACTTTTACAATGTAAGTTCCAGTACTTAATTTAGAAATAGGCAATTGAATGTCTTGTTGATTTTGGTTTTCAACATCCCAAGTTCCAACTGATTGTCCTAATAAATTAAACAGTGCTACTGATTCGACAGTGGTATCAACCACATAATTTTTAATATTTAAAATGCTATTTGTATTAGTATATGCAACTAGAATTCCGTTCGATAAATCAAAGCTTTCGTTACCAAGAGCTGTGCTGTTATTTAGGAATCTTAATGAAAAGCGATCATTAATTGTTCCTTGTGGCACATTAATAACTGCAGGTACATTTCTAACATTGTGATAAATACCAGTTAGGTTATCATGAATAAATGCTTGAAAGTTGTTATCAAAGTTTAGAACTTCATCAATTTGAAATGTTACGTTACCTGCAACATTATTTTTGATTCCGATAGGGTAGATGGCATTTGCATCAAAATATCCTACACCTTGAATGTTTAGGTTTACGCCATTGCTAATGAAGTATAAATCGTTAGCTTGACTATCAATATTTACAGCATCATAACCAAAATCGATACCATCTGTTGCATTAGATTCCATGAAACCTAAAAGCGCTTGTTTATAAAAATTATCAGTAGATTGATATCCTAAACGTATTTTTTTGAATGTATCTTCATCAACTTCGTCTTCTAAATTATTATTAAAATGGTCTACTGCAGAAGTTGCGTTTGTATTATTTTTAAATAAATAATTTGATAATCCATTATCTTCTTTAATAAATAAGCGTTGTCCGTTGTTGAAAGTTATCGTACCTCCGGCTGCAGAACCAGTTATAAAAAATCCTTGTCCAACAGGAATGTATCTGTTTGGAATTTTAACACTACTTCCTAATCCTGTAATTCCTGCAGGAGCAACTGGCGGCACACCACCTGTTAAATTTCTTGCTGAGTAACCACCTTGATAACCTGCAGTAACGTGCGTTGTGTTATTTGGAGCGTGTTCCCAGAAATAAATAGATCCAGTTGTAGACGCTGCGTTATCAGTTATAAACTGAGTCGCATCAATTGCAGAAGCATATGGATTTCCGCTTAGATTTAAATTATTTGCTGCGATTGCGCTTGTAATTGTTCCGTTGTTTGGTTTACCTACAAAAGTATAGTTTTGAGTTAGACCTATTGCTCCACTACCTTTTAAAGTGTAGCCTTGGCCAGCATTTAACATCCCAGTTGTACCAACAGAAGTCCAGTTTGCGTACAATGGTGTAAGATTTTGGAATTTAAAAATCCAATAGCTACTCAATGTAATTGGGTTTGTTGGGCTACCACTTAAACCACTTGTCCATGTAATGTTTTGAGGCGTTGTTGTTGTACCATCTTTCATTACACCAGAAACAGAGTAAGGATTATTATTTGTTGTATTGTTTATTGTTCCCACTGGTGATGACCAGTAGTTATAATTAAATACATTTTTAGTTCCTTGTTGATCTCTTTCGATAAAACCAGCGCTTGTAGGATCTAAGTCACTGTTTGTAACTTGAATTAATTGTGATTTATCAACCAAATCAATTTTTCCGTCTAATTTTAGGTAATGAGTAATTTCAATTTTGCTATCATTTGTAGCAGTTAACGTATTAACATCAACAAAAAGTCCTAAAAGATCTTTGTTACCATTTGAAGTTACATTGTGATCCGTTCTTACAATATTCCAGGCAATTGGTGTTGTAGCATCAATTATTGATAAACTGTAAGCTATATCTTGAATGGCACCATTTCTCCATGTTGAGGTTGTAGCCCAACTACCATTAGTAGTACTTTCGTAAGGCATTGGAGCCGTTTGCGGATTGATAGATATTTTATCTGGAATTACTAAACTACCTCTATTTACATTTATAGAGTCGTCATCTAAGTGTGTTCCAATGTATGAATTCATAGAATAATAAGCGTATAAATTATTCCAAAGCAATCCTGAAATATCGTTTTTAGTAACCGTTGATGGAATTACTGTTCCAGTTGTACCTGTTCCGTTTTGTAAAATTTCTTGGTTAAGTATAAAGCGCATTTCTGTCACAGTTAACACTCTGCTCCACATTCTTAGTTCGTCAATATCACCTCTAAATAAATTGTTTATAGTAGTTTTATTGATGTATTGTCCACCAATGCTAAACATTCCTGTAGAAGTTCCTGGTGCACCAGTCATTGCAACTGTTTTTTCTAGAACTCCGTCAATATATATCGATAATGTATTTGCAGTGTAAGTGAAAGCAATATTATGCCAGATACCGTTTGGTAGCGCTGTTGTTGTAATTGCTGTTCTTAAAGTCCCACCACCATTATACCATTCAAATCTAACTCTATTATCATTTTGTAAAACTATTTGGTAACCGTTTGTTGGACCACCTTTTTTAGATAAGATTGTTCTCTCGTTTCCTAAAGTGTTAGCACCATTAGGTCTTACCCAAGTCATAACGGTGAAATTAGCAGGTAATTCATTTACATTGTCAATTCTAACAAAGTCATCGATACCATCAAGAGTGATGTGTAACGGATTTACAGCTCTATGAGCAACACCGAAAGTGATGTATTTAGTTCCGTCAAAGTCGTAGGTACAAGTTTCGTTTGAACCAATTGTTGACATAAAAACAGTTTCTAAACCAGTTGTGAAAGCCGCATTAGTTGCCACAACCATTACATAAGCATCAGTTGGTCCAAGAGCAGGTAATCCGCTCAAGAAAGAAGCTGTTGGAATGTTTACTCTTACAGTTCCTACATCACCACCAGTTTCTACTAATTTCCATTTTCTATTTACTACTTCAGTAATTGTAGTGATTGTTGTAGGCCCAAGGTCAATATTTAAATTTACTCCAGAGTCTACCATTGTTCCACCATTTGCACCCCAAACTAAATAACTTTTATCAGTTGTAAATGTGCTAGTGTTGGCTGTATTAGTTGGTAAAATATCAGTTAAACCAATGGTCATTACTTCTGTTGGATTGATGCTTTTTGATTGTTTTTGATTTAATCTGGAAATATCATCTCTACCTATACCTGCAATATCAAAATTATAACCGGCATTTGCAGTAATGTCCCAAATTGTATTTCCATCAGAATTAGTGTAGTTCAACGAAGTTCCGTTAACACCTAGAGTAATTCCATATTTTACAGCTAAATAACTTTGAATATTACTTTTTTGTATGTCTGAAGCTCTACTACTTAATGTGATTATTTCGGCAACTCGACCTTCTAAACTTCCGTCCCATCCTTCACTTCGACCAATCCAATATTGACTATTGCTTACATTTTGAAATAAACCAGGATCGGTTGTATGATTGATAACATTATTTGCATTAAAGGTTAATTCTGTTCCAGATATTGTAGCATTATTTCTTGCATTTAAGATACCAGCTGTTGAATAGGAAGATGTTGTACTTCTATCGGCAACTCCGTATCCTAATCCTACACCAGATGATGTGCCTACGCAATATGTAAAAACTTCATTTGTCATTCTACTAGTATATGCAGCATATCCCATTCCTGTAGCATCAGTTTCTTGAACTGCAGGTTGTCTATCTCCACAAAATATATCATTACTTGCTAATGCAGAAGTTATGGTTACATCTGGAATCATTACAACAAACATATCTTGTGAATAAAAACCAGTTGGCCCTTTTAAATACTGTCTTGTTGGATCATTGTCAGTATAAACTTGAGGAGCGGTAGTATAGTTATTATTAAAATCTACAACAGAATTAAAGTTTATATTAAAAGCAGGATTATTTCTGTAGGTTGGAGCACCAACTGCCGCTGGTTTAGTAGCATTAGAACCACGAGCTTGAGTATTCCAAGTAGTTACTGGAGTATTATCAGCTACACTTGTTGTTCCGTTTAATAAATCTGATCGTAACCATAATTGTAGATTACCAGTTATTCCTCCTGGACCATAAGTTAGCGGTGTATATCCTACACCTTGAATTGAAAAATTGTATGGATTTTCGTCAGAATCATTAGTTACAATTGATATTGCCGCTGTTCTAGCTCCTAATGCTCCCGGCGTGAAAGTTACTGTAAATGTTGTTGAACTGCCAGGAGTTACTGTTGCGCTTGGCGCTGTTGTAACTGTAAAATCTCCTGCATTTGTTCCAGAAAAAGTTATTGCTCCAATAGTTAAATTGGCTAATCCTGTGTTTTCTATTGTGAATGTTTTTGATAGTCCTACACCAACACTAGATCCGTCAAAGTCAGTATTGTCTGCTACAGATGGAGTAGTGTCGCCATCGGCTATTGAAATTCCGCTTCCTAAAATATTAGCCTCACAAGCTATTCCTGTGCCTTGTATATTGAAGTTATATGGGTTTTCGTCTGGGTCATTATTTGCAATTCTTATTTCTGTAGTTCTTAATCCACCAGCTGTTGGGGTAAATGTTACTGTAAAAGTTGTAGAGCTGTTTGTTGCAACTGTAGCACTTGGTGCTGTAGTAACAGCAAAGTCTCCAGAATTTCCACCCACAAAAGTAATTGCTCCTATACTTAATGGTGCAGATGAGCTAGTATTTTGAATTGTATAAGTGCGTGTTACACCAACTGCAATATTAGATGAACCAAAATCTGTAAAATCGGCTGTCGTTGGAGTTGTATCTTCATCAGTTATAGAAACTGCATTACCTAAAACATTCATTTCAGGAACCACATAGGTTAAAATAACTTGACCTCTAAAGCCGTCGCCACCACTTCTGTTGCTTGTGCCACTATTTCCATTTCTACCGCCGCTACCGCCACCACCTAAGTCAGTAGCATCATCACCATTTCCATTAGTAGTTCTTCCATTTGCACCATTTCCACCATTTGATGCGCCACCATTTCCTGGATTATTTATGTTTGCATTTCCGCCATTTCCTGCTTCACCGGCGCCACCGCCACCACCACCGCTGTTTCCTGTAGAAACACCTGCAACTGAATTACCAGTTCCTCCAGTTCCTCCATTAAAAGTTCCAGTTCCTCCAGTTCCTCCAGTTCCATTTATGGCAAGTAAAGTTGTACCTCTACCACCACCTGAACCACCATTGGCAACGACTGGTGTTCCTGATGCAAAAGTAGAGTTTCCTCCATTTCCTCCATTAGCATTACTAACGCCAATACCACCAGCACCAACTGTAACATTAATTGATGCTCCCGGAGTAACAGCAACATTAGTCACCAATCTGTAAGCACCACCGCCACCGCCACCGCCAGTATTTCTTGCATTGTTAGAACATCCACCGCCAGCACCACCGCCACCCCAAGCTTGTACTTGAACTGAAGTTACACCAATTGGAACAACAAATGTGCCATCTGAAGTGAAAGTTTGCGTTGTAGTTTGTGCGTTTAATGCTACGCAAGAAAGCATGACTAATAGAAAGGATAAAAATCGTTTCGTTAAAGTAATTTTTTTCATAACTCTTGGGGTTTAGTTATTCGTATTTTTTTTTATTAGATGAGAAAATCATCGTAATTAATTTGACACTACAAATATATAATGAAAATCAAATAAATCGACAAAGTGTATAAAATAATCGATGAAATGCATATTTTACACAATTTAATAAGTATAAATCTTACAAATTAAAAATTGACACCCTTAGAAATGATAAGATTTTCATTAAACTTAATTTGTTTAACTAATCCAAATGTTGTTTATGATTGGTTACTAGTAGAATTTATTAAAACAAAAAAGCCATTCATGAGAATGGCTTTCGTATCTAATTTTTTGTATTTTTTAGTTAATAACTTTTTTGACAACTTTAAGTCCTTCAAGCGAAGTTATTTCTACAATTAGCACTTGATTGGTTGGAGGAACATTTATTTGAGTTTCAGAAGAATCAATATTCTTTTTTTCAACTAATAGTCTGCCTCTTATATCAAATACTTTAACGTTATCCATAGAAGTAGTACCAGAATTGATATTTAAAACGTGATTTTCATTGTATAACGATACATTATTTGCAGTAAATTCTACAAAATCATTGCTTAAAGCTGTTTGATAAACAATTTCAAATCTGTTTGCGAATGTTCCAGCATCTGATGTGAAAGTGTATGCTCCAGTACTTAAATCGTGATAAGTATTTAATAAATTATCTTTGACATAAATAGCTTGTGAACCAGCAGAGAATATTCCTTCGGCATGATCAATTACTATTGAATAAGTCCCAGAGGTTGTAACTTTATATTTCATTGGTACAACATCTGATGCATTAAATGGTGCAACTCTTCCTTGAATTACTAAGTCTTGCCCATCAACTGTTGAGGTAAACGCAATTGCTCCATCATTGAAATAGACACTGTCATAATCGTCAATACCTTGTGTGGCATTAGTATGATAACCTATGACTGCTTGAGAAAACGCTGTTGTTGCTCCAGTCATGTTTAACCAAAAATTATTATTTTCAGAATTGGTTGTGTTTGAAGTTGCATTAGAATTTCTAAAAGTTTGATTGGCATTATTAGCAATTCTTTGATTATTTGCAAAAACTACTTGAGTCGCGCCAGGTTTTGCCTGTGCTAAAAATCCTTGTCCTATTTGAATGACACCATTTGGATTTTCTGTGAATGCTTCTCCGTTATCTGCATATATGCCAGAAACAATGTTATAAGAACAATATGATGGACTCAAAGAGTTATTTGTTTTTCTCCAAAAATATATTGAAGGTTCAATGTTGGCCGAATTTGCACTAGCAAATGCTGGAATACTTAGTGTTGAAGGATATGGGTTTCCAATTAAATTATATCGTTTTGTTGGATCGGAAACATTATTTCCTAATGCTACTGTTTTAGTTCCATTATTGGCTTGACCTGTAAATGTTCCAGTCCATGTAGTAGGAGCTGTTGGATGGTCGAATGGTAATCGGATTAAATATCCTTTTCCAGAATCAAAAGTAGCAGTGTTAATTGCTGGGCTACCAACACTAGTATATAAATTTGTACTTGTATTAAAAGTATAAAAACGAACTGTCGGACTAATAGATGTTAAAGGTGAATAGTTTAACAATCCCTGATTTAATACAGGAGAAGACCAAGCTATGTAATCAAATCGCATTAAAGGATTTGAATTACGTTTTATAATTACATTTCCTGAATTTACTGCATCTGTAGTTTGAATCAAATTTACATTATTATTGAATGTCAAGGAAGCGCCAGATTGAACAGTAATTCTTCCCTCAACTGTAGAATTTCCACTTGTGAATACTACATTTGCAGGTGAGTTTACATTTAAAATACATGCCGATATTGCTGGTCCTGAATAACTTCCAGTAAAAGTTACAATTTTGTCTGCTGCAGGTAATCCATTAGACCAAACCGAACCATTGTAATTCGTTGTTGATGTACAGCTACCACTTATTACAAATGATTGGGCTGCAGATGTTGCTGAATTACAAGTGTTAAAAACAGTCACATTAAAAGTGCCTGACAGCGAAACATCACTTGCAGTTATTGCAGCGGTTAACTGAGTAGAACTTACAAATGTTGTTGTTCTATTGCTTCCATTCCATCTTATGATTGATTCACCATTAACAAAATTTGTACCGTTAACCGTTAATGTTAATGCACCCAATCCTGGTTCTCTTGTATCAGGAGAGATAGTTGTTATAGCAGGATTTGGTTTTACTGTAACGATCACTTCTTCTCTATTACTTTTTACAGGTTCCAATTTCCAATTAAAGAATTGAAAGAAAGTACCTGATCCGCTATTACTTGTAATTGAAATGTTGCCACTTGTTATAGGATAAGTAATTCCAGTAGTTGCACAAACTAGCCTTCCAGTTCCAGATAATTGTCTTGAAACTAGTCTTAAATTATTTTGAGCAGGTAAAAAGAAGTCTAATGCTATGTCTTTAACACCTGCAGTTGTCATTCTAACAACTTTAGATTCTAACATTACGCCCGAACTATTTTGTAATTCAACTAACAAATCACCAGCTATAGTATTGTTTATTCTAACTGATTTTAATTTTGTAGGAGTTGTACAATTAAATATTAAATATCTATTTGCTAGACCCGAATTAAGTGTATTTGTTCCTGTTACTGTTGTTGGACCAACATCAGTAAGGGCTACCTCTCTTTCAACCCAATAAGAAGTAGTGGTAGCTAAAGCAGGAGTTGTATAACTTGCCGTTGAAGCTAAAACGCTTGTAGATGTTGCACTATCATACCAACGAATTGTTCCTGTTCCTGTCGCACTTAGCGCTGCAGTTTGACCTTCACAAATTGTAGTATCACTTGCAGTTGGTAATGATGTTACAGGTACCATTGTAACATTTAAAGTTGTAGTGTTGAAATTCGTTAAAGTCACAGAAATTGTTTGTGATACATAACCTGGAGCTTCAAAAATAACATTGTAAGTACCAGCAATTTGTACTTTGTGATAGTCTCCTTTTGTTGGCGAAGTTTCAACCCATGATCCAAAATTATCTACAGTACCACCAACATATACTTTTGCATGTATTGGATTTCCATTTGCATCGGACACCACACCATGTAGTCCGTAACTTGCTTGTTTGACAAAATTTAATAAAGCTTGTCTATTTCTGTCCCAAAAGAAAGGTAAATTGGCAGCAGCTGGTGTTTTTAAATCTGAAATTTCTATGGTTACTTCTTTATTATGATCAAAGTAATTACTCGCATCTTGTCTTCCACCGTAAACAGAATACCAAGCGGCTCCATTTGTAGTTCCAGGAAATTGGCCCGAGTTATATACTGCATCCATGTAATTTAAATTTCCATCAGCTGTTTGGCAAAGTTGCGCATATTCTGTTGAAATAAATTTAAAATAATTATCATGCGGATGATAGCTAAATGCTCCTGTTCCTGGTGTATTTGAGGTGTCTAATGGAAAGTTTACCACTTCAGTTCCTCCATGATAATTAGCCGCTAAAACAAAATTTCTAGTTGCTTGAAAATTCATGAATGCAATGGTTTCTGGTTGATACGCGAAACCATCATCGTGTAAACCTCCAATGGCGTCTGGGTAATTTCTGTTTAAATCAACGCCATTTGCATTGGCTCTAGTTGCAGCGTAACCAGATGCATTATAAGTGTCATTTATTGCTGCTTTGTATGAACCATCTGGATTTGCCAATGGATTTATAAATAATTCAGTTCCATTTAGTAAATTGGTTACTTCAGATAATGAACCGTAATTTGTAAGTAAATAATCTATAAAATGTAGCATAGTTGGATAACCTGTAATTTCATCTCCATGCATTGATGAAGTATAGAAAAATTCTGGTTCAGTTTCATCTGACGTTGGATTGTCAGAAATTTTTAGTACATATAAAGTACGTCCATTTACTGTAGTTCCAATATTTTGTAATGTACATAAACTTGGGTAAGTTGTTGCCCAATATTGCATTTTAGCAACATATTCAGAGTATTTAGGATAAGCATCCCAAGTTGTATCCCAAGCATTTGTGGCCAATCCAGTTCCGGTATCAGCAACTCTAGCTGTAAATTCTTGAGGAATTTCATTGTCTTCCTTTGTTACTTCATATTGAATTCCTAAAGAGATAAATCTTTGTAGTTGTTCTTTAGTGTTAGCATAAGCTTCACCTTCAAGTTCAATTTCATCAATGTGTTTATGGCCAATTGATAAAATTTTATTAATCTTTTCAAGTTGCAATACACTTGTGGCTTTAAATCGAAGTACAACTTCGCCTTTTTCTTTTAAATAGTAATTTGCTTTTTCGAAAGAATTATTTTTTTGGGCAAATGAATTGCCTAAGCAAAAAAGAACCAATAGCAATTGGTAAGTAATTTTTTTCATCATTTTAGGGTTTTTGAATGACAAACCTAATTAATTGTTCAATTCTGACAAAATTTTTTATCGACAAAATGCAATTTATTACGTTAAAATGCATTTTTATTTTATTTTTGTAAAATAAGTATTACAAAATTGAAAAAACAATTATTTTTATTTACTAAACCTATTATCAATTGAGAATGATATTTAAAATATTTTTTTTGGATTCTAATATACGGAATAAAAGTGTTAAGCAAAAAAAAAATCCCAAAGAATTAACTTTGGGATTTTCGTAGCGAGAGAGAGATTTGAACTCTCGACCTCAGGGTTATGAATTCGATTATTTATCGAAATTTCACCTTTTTAAGACGTTATATTTTCAAAATCGTGTACTGTTTCGTGTACTGTTAATTAAACGCAATTTAGCAATTTTATAATATGATTTAATATAAAAAAAAACATTTTTAAAAAATGTGTATAACTAACTTTTACACATTACCGCATAAGCTACATCAAACGTTTCTTTTCTAATTTTATAAGCTAAAAAAGATGTTACTAAAAAATAACAACTTTTACATCATTAGCTTTTAAAATAATTATTTCAAATAGCCTAAATATTTTAGACTTTAATATGTTTTTTTTAATGTTTTATCATTAACAAAAGTTTAACCAAATAAATAACGGAACGAACGTTCCGTTATTATATCTTTGCAGTGTAAAATTTAACAAAAACAATAATGAAAAAATTAATTAAAAAAATCGCATTGCTTTCAATAGCAATTTTATTAGGAGTTACATCTGAAGCTCAGGGTCAAAATGTAAAAGCTGCTAATCCTCCAATAAACTTTAAACACGCAACTGCAAATGTAAATGGTGTAAACATTCATTACGTAATAGGAGGAAAAGGAGAACCATTAGTATTGGTTCATGGTTTTGGCCAAAACTGGTACATGTGGAACAGATTATTACCTGAATTATCTAAACATTTTACTGTAATCGCTCCAGATTTAAGAGGAGTTGGAGAATCGGATAAACCAGCTACTGGATATGACAAAAAAACTATGGCTATTGATATCCATGAGTTAGTAAAAAAATTAGGATACAATAAAATCAACCTTGCCGGACATGATATTGGGTTAATGGTTGCTTATGCTTATGCTGCACAATTTCCATCTGAAGTTAAAAAACTGGCTTTAATGGATGCTTTGCTTCCAGGAATTGAGCCAGTTTGGTCTCAAGTTTCGGCTTCAGCGTGGTGGTTTGGATTTTTTGGATGGTCAGCTTCTGGAGATATCGTTGCTGGTAAAGAAAAAGAATTTTTGACCAACTTCTGGCCTCAAGTTGCTTTCGCAAAAGATTCATTCACAAAAGAAGAAACAGCTGAATTTATTCGTGCATATGCCGTTAAAGGAGCAACAACAGGAAGTTTTCATTGGTTTGGTGCATTCAAACAAGATGGAATTGACAATGTTGAATTTATGAAAACAAAACTTAATATGCCAATTTTAACTATGGGAGGTCAGTATTTTGCTGCAGCATTTTTAAAAGAGCATACTAAGTTAGTTGCTAATAATGTTTACGAAACAAACATTCCTAATTCTGGTCACTGGGTGGTTCAAGAGAATACTACTGCAGTTCAACAAGGATTGTTAGATTTCTTCACAGATAAAAAATAATTAAATAAAAATAATAATAAGTAATAATTTAAAATTTAAATAAGATGTCAAAATTAACAAACAAAGTAGCCCTAGTAACTGGGGGAAATAGTGGAATTGGGTATGCAGCTGCTGCAGATTTAGTAGCACAAGGTGCAAAAGTAATTGTCACTGGTAGAAATAAAGAAGCATTAGTAAAAGCTGAAAATGAATTAAATGTAACTGGAATTGTTGCTGATCAAGCTGATTTAAAATCAATAGATAATTTAGTAAGTGAAGTAGCTGGCAAATTTGGTAAAATCGATATTATCTTCCTTAATGCAGGTATTGCATCTTTTGCTCCACTAGAACTTGCTTCAGAAGATCATTATGATAGCATCATGGATGTAAATGTAAAAGGGGTATATTTTACAGTTCAAAAATTACTTCCAATTTTAAATGATGGTGGTTCAATCATTTTTAACACTTCTATTAATGCAAATATCGGAATGCCAAATTCTAGTGTTTATGCTGCTAGTAAAGGTGCTGTATTATCTTTTAATAGAGTATTTGCTACTGAACTTGCTCCAAGAAAAATTAGAGTTAATGCAATTTCTCCTGGTCCAGTTGAAACACCACTTTATGGTAAATTAGGATTGAGTCAAGAAGAAGTTGAAGGATTTGGTTCAGTTTTAGGAGATAAAATTTTATTGAAACGTTTTGGACAAGCGTCTGAAATTGCAAAAACTATTACTTTTTTAGCATCTGATGACTCTTCATTCATTACTGGAACTGAAATTGTTGTTGATGGTGGACTTACGGTGAACGCCGTTGTTTAACTTTAGAGTAAAGTACGAAAAAAAGTACTGAATTAAGTATCTTTGCAAATAATGATATAAATGATGTTATATGGCAAGATTAAGAGTATTCAATGAAGATGACGCACTTGATAAAGCAATAGAAATTTTCTGGAATAAAGGATATAATGGTACTTCAGCACAAGATTTAGTAACATATTTAGGTTTAAGCAGATCTAGTCTTTATGATACATTTGGAGATAAACATTCCTTATTTATTAAAGCATTAAAACGATATCAAAAAAAATCATTTGACGATGTAAGCAAGGTCTTGCAAAATTCTAATAATATCAAAGAAACAATTAAAGAAATTTTTGCACAAGCGATAATTGAAAGTTTTGAAGATAAAATCACAAAAGGATGCTTTATGGTCAATAGCACCGTTGAGTTGGCGCTTCATGATGATGAAATTGCAAATGTAGTTAATGAAAATAGACAAATGATGGAAGAGGTTTTTCTTCTAGCTGTTAAAAGAGGGCAGGAATTAAATCAAATTTCATCATCAACTGATCCAAGATTATTATCCCGTTTTCTGTTTAATAATTATTCTGGGATACGAGTTTTGGCTCGATCAGTTGGAACTCCACAACAGGTTTTTGAAGATGTGCTGAAGGTTTTGTTATCTGTGTTATAATATTCTAAATACTAAAATAGTAAACCGCTCATTTTTATGGGTGGTTTTTATTATGTATTAAGTTTAGGAAAAAAATGTCAAATAAAATTGTTTAAATCATTTTGAAAACAATTAAGATTAGAATTTATTTCTTGAAATGTTTTGCTCTATAGATTCCACAGAAATAGAGTTCTCAAAAATAAAATACCGACAAAAAAGAACGAAATATCGTTGGCTTCAAAAAATAAATTTTCATTATTATTTTACTGTAATTTATCAATAACTTTGTATTAAGTATTTTAACTATTATAATTGATAGATGAAACCTTCTGCCTGTAAAAACTACGTTATCGTTATCCTGCTAGGGGTTAATTCATTTAGTATAAATGCCCAAATACCTTTGTATACTGAGGCAGAGGTAAGAAAAGACGAAAGTTCTCTAAGAGAATTACAAGGAGTTGATAAAATAAAGACTTTATTGAAAGTAAGTGATTGGTATGAAATCTCTTATCATAACCCTTTAACATTGGAAAAAGCATTACAATATGCTCAAGAAGCTCTTCGGATAAGCAAAGCCCTTCATTCTAATATTTATTCGGGTAAATGTTATCTACAAATTTCTATGGTGGAAGAGTTGAGAAATAACAATCCAATGATAGAAGTCAACGCCAGAAAAGCAATAGAAGAATTAAGTAAAACAAACCAAACAAATGATTTAGCAGAAGCCTGGGTAATGGTTTGGTCAGCAAAAATGCGCACTCATGCACCATTTGCAGAGCGATTTGAGCCAATTTTTAAAGCCGCATCTCTATTTGAAAAATCTGGAAATACTAAAAGAGCTGGTGACTGCTATGGTGAAATCAGTGAACTGTATTTTTCAATCTCAAATTTTAATTCTTCTCTAAACTTTCTAAAAAAAGCAATTTTTTTTTATAGAGCAGCAAATCTCAAAGAAGAGGAAATTTATCCAATCTCATCTAGGCTGAATATTATTTATGAAGCAGAAAAAAGGAGCAAGGCCATTATCGAACTTAAAAATAAAACCCTTACTGATCAAAGCAAACTTAAAAATGAGGTGTTTTTACGTAAATCGATCTTGACTTTTATGTTGCTATTACTTATAATTATTGTTCTACTTTACAAAAGTTATAGGTTCAAGAACATAACAAATAAGATACTCGAAACGCAGCAAGAGGATATCAATCAAAAAAATGAGACACTCCAAAATATGTTAATTGAAAAAGAATGGCTTTTGCGTGAAATTCATCACAGAGTAAAAAATAATCTGCACATGATAGTGGGGCTACTAGCTAGCCAGTTAGAATTTTTAAAAAATGAAGAGGCAATTCAGGCAATTAGTGTCGGTCAGAATAGAATTCATGCTATGTCATTAATTCATCAGAAATTATATCAATCAGAGAATTTATCTATAATTGATATGCCATCGTATATATTTGAATTAGCAGAATATTTAAAGGATTCATTCGAAATCAGAAATAGAATCCGATTTATAATGGATATAGACAGTTTTGCGCTGCCTTTATCACACTCAATTCCTATTGGATTGATTTTCAACGAAGCGGTTACGAATGCTATCAAATATGCGTTTCCAAATAATAAAAACGGAATAATTAATATATCACTTAAAACAAGTGATAAACAAAACTTTTTTTTAATTATTCATGATAATGGTGTAGGATTTTCTGCTGATTTTGATCCTTGTGACAATCCCTCATTAGGTATGAAACTATTATATGGACTTTCTGACGATATTAATGGAAAGTTTCAAATCTCTAATGAAAATGGTGCCAAAATTACTTTGGAATTTACTTTTAAGGAAAATAACCTTCATTAATTTTAATGCTACATAATGATAAAACCACTAAAAATACTAATTGTTGAAGATCAGTTTGTTGAGGCAAATCATTTACGGTTGATGCTGAAAAAAGCAGGGCATTCTGTTACTGGAATGGCGCGATCAGTAACCGATGCAAAATATTATATTGCAAAGCAAAAACCAGAATTGGTTCTCCTTGATATTTTTCTTTCGGGTAAAGAAACCGGAATTGATCTTGCCGAAATACTCAAAGAAGATAATATCCCTTTTATTTATCTTTCTGCTAATTCTAACGAAGAAGTTCTCAGTAAAGCTAAATTGACACATCCTCACGGCTTTTTGGTGAAACCTTTTAGAGAAAAAGATTTATTAATAACAATTGAAATTGCCCAATATCATCAGGAACATGGAATAGAATCGTCTATTAGAAAAGAGCTTTTATTTCAGAAACAATTAAAAACAATAGTAAAAGAAAGCGGTAGCTGGGATAGTAGGGTTTTTAATATTATTACCTCCTTACAATCTCTTATTTCTTATGATCTTGTAATGGCAGTTTTTTATATAGAAAATAAATTATCCAGCAGAGTTATAGGATATACAAGAACGGGTTTACACGAATACCAAAGAATAGGAATTGAGGAATTGCAGATTATAACAGGGTTAAAAGAATCTGAAATAAATGATTTACGAAACAAAAGTAAAGTTGAAAACGAAATGGCTTTCTATAATGATCAGGATTTTATAAAAATATGCGATAAAACTCCTATCAAAAAATTGATTGCCAATTCAATGAATATGAAGTCAAATCTCATGCTTCCTATTCCCTTATCACTGCATGAAAACGGAGGACTCTATTTATCTTTTTACAGTAGACAATCTAATAATTACAACAAAAATCATTTAACGCTTTGCGAAAGACTTCAGGAACCTTTAATTTATGCGATTGAAAATTTAATCAGTCATGATAAAAAATTAAAGCTAAAAAATATTTCTTCCGTAAACCATACTGCGGATAAAAGTGTAAAAGTTTCAGGCTTTGAATCAATCGTAGGTAAAAGTCCAATACTACTGAGGTTATTTGATAATATCATGCAAGTTGCTCCTGCTGATACCACTGTTTTAATTACAGGAGAAAGCGGTACAGGAAAAGAAAGTATTGCTCATAGTATCCAGCAACTTTCAAATAGAAAAAATCAGCCGTTTGTAAAAATTAATTGTTCGGCTTTACCTCCAAGCCTTATTGAATCTGAGTTATTTGGTCACGAAAAAGGATCCTTTACTGGAGCGTCAGAAAAACGAATTGGAAAATTTGAACAAGCAGATAACGGAACTTTATTTCTCGATGAAATTGGTGATATGCCATTAGAAATGCAGGCAAAACTGTTACGGGCGATTCAGGAAAAAGAAATTGAACGTGTGGGAGGAAATCTTTCGATAAAAGTAAATGTTCGAATTATAGCAGCTACCAATAAAAATCTTGAAAAAGAAGTTGCCGATGGGCGATTCAGACTTGATTTATATTATAGATTAAATGTATTTCCTATTCAATTGCCACCATTGAGAGAGCGTAAAGAAGATATTGGACTTCTAGCCAGACATTTTATTGCTGTTTATAGTTCTAAAACTGGGAAAAATGTGAGGGAAATATCGGAAAGCGCTTTAAAAAGTCTACTATCGTATCAATGGCCCGGTAATATCCGTGAGCTTGAGAATCTTATTGAAAGAAGTATTCTTTTGGCAAAGGCTGATATTATTGAGCATATTCCCCTACCTGCTTTTGAAGAAACTAAAATAAACAATATGTCAAATGAATGGTATTTTAAAACTATTCAGGAAAACGAAAGAGAACATATCATCAATGTTTTAGCAAAATGCAACGGAAGAATCAGAGGAAGCGGCGGAGCATCAGAGATATTGGGACTTCCTCCAACTACATTAGCTTCAAGAATGCAAAAATTAGGTATTAAGAGAAGTCACTTTTAATTATGAATTGTAAATTTTGAATCGTTATTAGCGATACGAAGTATGCTTTATATTTCCTAAATTAATTTCTAAATATCATATTTTACTTTTCCTATCTCACGTTTCTCATTTTACATTTCACAATTATTAGAACGATATAAAGTTGTTTTATTTTCGTTGTACGACGAAATATAGTAGGTCAATAATCAAGCATTAAGTTTAAGAAACTGTAAAACAGTTATTTATAAAAATGGTTCGATTTTAGTTTACACTTTGGCATAACATTAAAATATATATTATGCTAACTGAAAATCCTACAACAATACTTTTTATTACAGGTGCATTTGTAAGCAATAAATGCTGGGATCAATGGATAGTCTTTTTCGAAAATAAAGGCTTCAAAACTTTGGCTCCTGCATGGCCGTATAAAGATGCTCCGGCAGCCGTTTTACGTGATCGTCATCCAGATCCGCAAATTGCTAGTCTTAGGTTAACTCAACTTACCGACTACTTTAATGACGTTTCCAAAAAGCTTCCTCAAAAACCTATAATAATTGGTCATTCTATTGGCGGGCTTATAGCCCAAATACTTTTACAGCGTAATTTGGCATCGGCCGCAATTGCGATACATTCGGTTCCTCCGCAGGGAATTATGACTTTTAAATTTTCTTTTTTAAAAGCTGGCTGGGGACCTCTTGGTTTTTTTACTTCTTCAAAAAAAACTTTTTTAATGAATTTCAGTCAATGGCAGTATGCGTTTACTAACGGAATGCCCGAAGAATGGCAGGACAAATCGTATTGTGACTCTGTTGTTCCAGAATCTAAATTAATTGTTCGTGATACAATCACATCAGCTGCAAAAGTAGATTTTCGAGCTCCGCATAGGCCATTGTTATTAATTGCAGGATCAACTGATAACACTATTCCAGAATCGTTGAATTACTCTAATTACAAAAAATATACAGACAAAAATTCTATTACCAATTTCAAGGTTTTTCCTGAAAGAAATCATTTTGTTTTAAATCAGCCTGGCTGGCAGGAAATTGCAGTTTTTATAGAGGACTGGATAGGAAAGCTGCCCGCATAAAATTATAAAAACCAATTTTTAGTAACCAATTAAAATTTTAATTATGAAAACAAATTTAGTAAACACAGCATTTTTAAACTTCAAAAATGGAGCAGCTCAGCTTTTTACCTTTGGACTATTACTATTGACTTTAATTTCTTGTAATAAAAAAACAGAAGAAGCGTCTGTGACAGAAACAACATCTGAAGCAAAAATCGAAACCAATGAAGTGGAACCAGCAAATCCACCATCGAATTTTAAACATGCAACTGCATTTGTAAATGGCGTAAACATTCATTACGTTATCGGCGGTAAAGGAGAACCGCTTGTGCTAGTCCATGGATTTGGTCAAAACTGGTACATGTGGAACCGTCTGCTTCCAGAACTTTCCAAACATTTTACTGTGATCGCGCCAGATCTTAGAGGAGTTGGTGAATCAGATAAACCTGAAACAGGTTATGATAAAAAAACAATGGCCACAGATATTCATGAACTGGTAAAAAAATTAGGATACAACGATATCAACCTTGCTGGACATGACATCGGATTGATGGTTGCTTATGCGTATGCTGCTCAATATCCAACTGAAGTCAAAAAATTAGCTTTAATGGATGCTCTTCTTCCCGGAATTGAGCCTGTATGGTCTAATGTTTCTGCCTCCGCATGGTGGTTTGGCTTCTTCGCATGGCCAGCTTCCGGAGATATTGTTAAAGGAAAAGAAAAAGAGTTCTTAGTTAATTTCTGGCCAATGGTAGGACATGCTAAAGATCCTTTTAATGCCGATGAAACTGCAGAATTTGTAAGAGCTTATGCTGTTAAAGATGGTGCTAAATCAAGCTTTAAATGGTTTGGAGCTTTTCCACAAGATGGAAAAGACAATCTGGTTTTAGCAAAAACAAAACTTAAGATGCCTTTGTTGGCAATGGGTGGAGAATATTTTGCTGCTGCATTCTTAAAAGACCATTCTAAATTGGTTGCCGAAAATGTAACCGAATCAAAAATTGCGGGATCAGGACACTGGCTTGTTCAAGAAAATACCGCTCAGGTACAAAAAGATTTGCTGGCATTTTTCCTTTCAAAATAAATTATTAGTAAAAAAAAACAGACCAATTAAATTTGAAAAAATGAAACAACTATTTGTAACTCTATTATTTTTCTTTGGGCTGTTTGCACAGTCTCAGGAAAAAGCAGATCTGATTATTTACAACGGAAAAATTGCAACCATGCAAAAACCTGGAGAATTTGTTCAGGCGCTGGCGGCAAAAGATGGAATTATCCTAGCTACAGGAACATCAAAAAACATTTTAGAAAGTTATAAAACTACTGCAACTAAAATTATTGATGCAAAAGGGAAAACAGTTATTCCAGGTCTAAATGACAGTCATATTCATGTAATTAGGGAAGGGTTAAATTATAATGCAGAATTACGGTGGGACGGTGTAAAAACCTTGAAAAGAGCCATGGAAATGTTAAAAGAACAAGCAGCCAGGACACCACCGGGAGTTTGGATTAAAGTAATTGGAGGGTGGAATGAATTTGGTTTTGAAGAAAAAAGACAACCGACTATTGATGAAATAAACGCCGCAGTTCCGGACAAACCTGTTTTTATAACTTATTTATACGGAAAAGCTTTTTTGAACAAAAAAGGAATTGAAGTTTTAGGTTACACCAAAGACACACATTATGAAGGGAGTGTTTTGGAACAAGATAAAAACGGTAATCTAACAGGATTAATGTTTGCGAAAGAAACTCCAAAAGCAATTTACACAACTTTAGGATTAACCACAAAATTAACTCCCGAAGAGAGAATTAATAGTTCGCTTCAGTTTAATCGTGAACTCAATCGCTTTGGTTTAACATCTGTAATCGATGCAGCGGGAGGTTCTCAAAACTTTCCATCAGATTATGCCACATCAATGGATTTAGCCAAACAAGGAAAACTGAATCTGAGAATCTCGTACTATTTGTTTGCACAGCAAAAAGGAAGGGAACTTCAGGATTATGAAAAATGGGTTGCCGAAACAGTTATTAATAAAAACGATAATCTTTTGACAGCGAACGGATATACTGAAGAAGGTGCTGGGGAAAACATAGTGGCCTCTGCGGCAGATTTTGAAAATTTTCTGGAACCAAGAATTGTGTTGTCAGATGAAATGGAAAAAGACTTGGAACCCATTATTCGCTTGCTTGTTAAAAACAGATGGCCGTTTCGATTGCATGCTACTTATGGAGAATCAATTGACAGAATGCTGAATGTTTTTGAGAAAGTAAACAAAGAAATTCCTTTTAATGGACTTCGATGGCTTTTTGATCATGCCGAAACCATTACGCCTCAGGAATTAGAACGCGTAAAAGCGTTGAATGGCGGAATAGCGGTACAATTCAGGATGTACTTTCAAGGAGAATTATATGAAAAAATGTATGGCGCTCCAAAAACACAATTGCCTCCGATTAAAAAGATGCTGGAAATGGGAATCCCTGTCGGAATGGGAACTGATGCTACCCGTATTTCAACTTACAATCCTTGGATGGCGTTGCATTGGCTCATTACAGGAAAAACTTTAGGAGGAATGCAGTTCTGGCCAAAAGATCAGGTTTTGGACAAGTTTACGGCATTAAAATTATACACTTCAGGAAGTGCTTGGTTTTCTGGCGAAGAAGCTGAAAAAGGAAAATTAATAAAAGGAATGTATGCCGATTTCTCTATTTTATCAGAAGATTATTTTACAGTACCAGCCGATAAAGTACGCAATATCGAATCGGATTTGACAATTGTAAACGGAAAAGTTGTTTATGGAGCTAGAGATTTTAAATCATTGGATCCTGCAATCGCTCCGGTAATTCCGGAATGGTCACCAGTAAAATATTTTGGCGGCTACAGTCCAAAACTTTAAAATAAATAAACGATAAACTATAAAATTTAGATTATGAAAAGTCAAAAAATAATTTCAGCATTTGCAGTACTCACATTTTGTATGGTGTTTAATACGGGAGCATACGCACAGTTTCCCATGCCCGACCACGTGCCAATTTGGGATGCTAACAAAGTGACTTTACAATTGCATAAAATTTCGGATAATGTATATGCTGTTTCTCCAAGTACAACTGAAACCGAAACCACAAAAGGAATTCCTCAAGCCACCTCTGCAGGTTTTATTGTGGGCGATAAAGGGGTTTTACTAATTGAAACGATGCTGAGCAAAGGCCTCTACGATCAGCTTTATAAATTGATACGATCCGTAACACCAAAACCTATAATTTATGCCATCAATACGAGCGATCACGGCGATCATTGTTTTGGAAACTATTTGCTTCCAAAAGAAACAATTGTTATTCAGAACGAATTCTGTAAAGACAATCTTTCTAAAAATTACGAGAATATTAAACAGTTTATGATTAAGCTTTTTGGTAAAGGAAGAGGGATCGAAGAAAGTATTTATCGTCCTGCCGACATCACTATTACTATAGATCAAACGCTAAAAATTGATATGGGAAAAGAAAATATTGTTGAAGTAATAAATGTAGGAACGGCACAATCTCCAGCAGATCTTTTTGTCTATCTAAAATCGGCTTCGGGAAATGTATTGTGGGCGGGAAATCCTTTTATTGCAGAAAGCCCAACGATTCCATGGTTGTTTGACGGGTATTTTTTAGAACCAGTTCAAAATTTGAACAAAATTTATAATATGATTTCAGATCAAGATATTGTCGTTCCTGGTCATGGACGCATTACCAATAAAGCAGGAATAAAATATACGATCGATTATGTAACAGCTTTGCAAATCAATGTTGAAAAAGCAGTAAAAGAAGGACTCACTTTAGACGAAACTAAAGCCACTGTAAAGATGAAGGAATTTAACAAGGGTTACGAACTTTTCGATTGGCTGCATTTTAATTTCAATGTTCCGAATGCCTACAAGGATATCAAACAAAACAGAGCTAAATAAAAGGTAAATCAACTAGTAATGCTTAAAAATTGATTTATGAAAAACAAGATACTATTACTCGTTTTGATGTTTTCAATATCAGGATTTGCACAACGCTATCCAGTTTTTAAATCGATTCGATTTGATGAAAATTATAGTGTTTTAGAGAATGATACCGTGAGCAAGGATTGGTACAAAACAATGAAATTTCTACCCATTTCTTCTTCGAAAAAGACCTATATCAGTTTTGGTGGGGATATAAGGTTTCAATACTTCTATGCTAAAAATGAAAATTGGGGAGATGGCCTGCAAGATAATGATGGTTATGTTTTAGGAAGATATTTATTTCATGCCGATTTCCATTCTGGAAAGCACTTCCGAACTTTTGTACAATTGCAAAGCAGTATGGCTGACGGAAGAATTGATCCGAATCCTGTGGAGCAAAATCCACTTGAAATACATCAAGCATTCGCTGATTTCAAGATAATAGATGAGGAAAGTAAAAGACTTATTTTAAGAGTAGGAAGACAGGAACTTACTTACGGGTCACAACGTTTGGTTTCAGTTAGGGAAGGTCCTAATAACCGACAATCTTTTGATGGAGTAAAAGCAATTGTAGCTAAAGATAGTTTTACAACCGAATTATTTTATAGTCATTATGTTGTGGCTCGCAATGGAACTTTTGACGACGAATCAAATAATGAAAGACAATTTTGGGGAAGTTATTTTGTATTTAATAAAATACCGATAATTAAAAATATAGATGTCTATTATTTGGGTTATGAAACAGCCGAAGCTGCATTTAATGATGCAACAGGAAAAGAAAATCGACAATCTGTAGGAACAAGAATATGGGGAAAATCAAAGAATTGGCGTTACGATGGAGAAGCTGTTTACCAGTTTGGTAATATATCCGGAAAACAGATAAATGCTTGGACAGCTTCATTGAATACTGGCTATCGTTTTACAAACATGAAATTTCATCCTGAGATAGGGCTGAAAGGTGAACTCATCAGTGGTGATCGTCAACTAAACGATAACCAGCTGGAAACCTTTAATCCTTTTTTTCCTCGAGGTGCTTATTTTGGTTTGGCAGCTGTAGTCGGACCTTCTAACCTTATTGATTTTCATCCTTCGCTTAGTTTTGAACTTTCAGAAAAAGTTGACTGGGTAATTGATTATGATATGTTTTGGAGATACAGCAGTAGCGACGGAATATATGCGCCAAATGTTTCACTAGTTTATCCAAGCAATACAACAGAAAGCAAAAAAATAGGAAACCAGTTAGGTAGTGAAATAGTGTGGCAACCCAACCAATATCTTTATTTCAGGGTTGAAGCTACTTGGTTTGAAGCTGGCGATTATCTCAAAGCGTCGGGAACAGGCAAGGATATTTTTTTTACAGGAGTTACCGTCCAGCTTCATTTTTAAGATAGATTGCAAATGATAACAAAAATAATATTAATCTAAAAAAGTAAACATTATGAAAAATTACAAATTATTACTGGTAATACTACTAATCACGTCTGCAGTAGTCGCACAAAAGCCATCACCATCACTTTTAAATCCGACAAATCACTCACTTTTATTAATTGATTATGAAGGCCAAATGGGTTTTGCAACAGCAAGTATACCAATTGATCAGCTGCGAACTAATGTTGCTATTATTTCAGGAGCTTCTAAAATCTTCAAAATACCAACAGTTGTAACAACTGTAGCAGAAAAATCATTTAGTGGCCCTGTATTTCCCGAGGTAACTCAGTTTTATCCCGACATTTCAACGTATGTTGACAGGACTACAATGAACACATGGGAAGACATGAATGCTTACAAAGCTATTACGGGAAAAGGAAAGAAACGTATTGTAATGGCAGGTTTATGGACTAGCGTTTGCATAGTTGGCCCTGTACTTTCAGCTCTTTCTGAAGGTTATGAAGTTTATATCATTACCGACGCTTGTGGTGATGTATCTAAAGAAGCCCATGAAATGGCCGTGCAAAGAATGATTCAAGCTGGAGCAAAGCCAATGACATCAATGCAATATATACTTGAACTGCAACGCGATTGGGCACGTCAAGAAACCTATAAAGCCGTCAATGATTTAATGCAGCAATATGGTGGTGCATATGGTATAGGTATTCAGTATGCTAGACAAATGTTAAAACATTAAAGATGAATAAAATCACTCTCTTGTTTGCTCTCTTATATCTTAGTAGCTTTGCGAATGCGCAATCTAAGGAGGTAATGGATGATGAGGACTTACGAACTAAAAGAGTAGTAGAAACTTTTTTGGAGCAATTAGGTAATAAGGATCCTGAAAAAATAGCTTCTTGTTTTGCGGAAAACATTGATTGGTACATTTTTGAATCTCCCAAATTTCCATGGACAGGAAGGCGTACTAAGCGTTCGGATGTCGCAGTGGTTTTCAAAACCTTATTCTCTTATTTCGTTGAGAACAAAGATAAATTCCTACTGGATAGTTTTATTATTGATGGAAATGAAGCCGCAATTTTTGCTCAATTGGGTAGGCGGTTTAAAAATAGTGATAAAGATTTTTTAATGTACATTGCCATTCATTTTAAAGTTGAAAACGGAAAGATATCAAAATTTTACCTTTATGAGCAGACGCCAATACTTGAAAAGGCGTATGAATAAAAAAGAAAGTTTAATTAATAAAGAAATATAAGATTTCAGCAACATTATAGGAACTAGATCCAGATCATTTCTCTATTTTTCAAAAAGCTATAGTTGTTATTTTTCTATAATATGCATAAAGTAATATTGATAATGAATCATATAATTTCAATTTGATGATAATAGATTTATGAAATCAACTAATTCATTTGCATTTGGTTAATGTATCAAAGTTAGTGATGGACAATATTACATCATTTTACTATTTGAAAAATAATAAATAAATTAAATTTAAAAGTAAAAGGCAAGCTGTGTAGTTTGTCTTTTTTACATTTGATAATGTCTTAAAACGAACAAAATTTTAGAAATCATGCGTTAGTGTAAAAAAGTTAATGATATACAAATCTCTTATTTATCATAGAATTCTCTAATTTAAACAATATGAAACTTATAACATAGAAAGAAAAAATCTATTCTTACGGACACATCTTAATCGATTAAACCCAAAAAACAATTGCTTTACTCGTAACTTTTCAATTTTAAATTGCATTATAAGAATTTACTTTTGGGGATGATTATTTAAAGACTTTTTTATTCTGAAAGTAAAACTAAAATAGATTTTTAAAACCATTGCATTTAGGTATTGCAATGGTTTTTAGTAATATACTTGCAAGTAATTATTTCTGAGATTCACAGTAATTAAAAAATGATATTTGTGAACGAGAAAATAGTTGTGAATACTTGAATTGTTAATTATTAAACTCACTTTTTTGCCTTAAAAACTGTTACAAGTAAATATTGCAAAGCTTATTCTTTTGTTAATGAAGATTGTTTTGATTTTCTCTTTTTTGATCCTCAATTTGTTTTTTAAATTTTAAAACTTTACTTGCTACTAAATTTGTTAAGTTTTCAATTTTATCTATATCATAATTTTCAAGTCGATCTGATTTAGATATTGTTATAGCAAATGGTAAAATAAATGAATCAAAATAAATATTAATATTTTTAAAAAAATATTTTTTATCTTCTACGAAAAGTATCTGTCTATCAACATTTTCTAATAATTCATTGATTGTTAATAGGATAAATTCAAAATTTAACAACATTCCGTATAAATCATAAATTTCATCACGGAAATTATATCTATTTAATCTTTTAGTAAATTCATTTAAGGCATTAATGCCTTTATAATTAACAGGATCACGATAAGTTCTTTCTCCGCTAAAGTCGTAAATTGTTTTAGAGTCTATTATGAACTCTAAATTATTAACCGCATTTTTAATTTCATTGAAGTGATTAACTTGCATTTGAAAATTATTTTCTCGTTCATACCTAATTCTTTCTGTGCTTAAAGTATCTAACTGAATTTTATTTGCTGAGACTTGCGCCTTAAACGAAATATAAACTAAATAGGCCCCAATTAAATTTATTAAAGGTGCGGTTATTCCTCCAATTGTATCTCCAATGGGACCAGTTTTTGTTAAATCAAAATCTGAGAATATTGCTGGTCTTGTAAATAAATATACAGAAGTAAATAGTAGAACAATTCCCAATAATAAATAAATAATTTCGTTTTTTCTCATCGAATATATTTTAAGACAAAAATTACTCAAGAAGCAAGGTTAGTCCTGCCTCTTGAGTATATTAAAAATTATTTTCTTGGTGCTCCTTTAGGCTTTAAAGATGGAGTGTTGCCCGGAGTGTCTTTATTGTCATGTTGACGTCTATCCGGTTTCCCTGTTGATTCAGCAATTCTTTTTGGTCCTGGTTTTAAATTTGACATAGTTATAAGTATTAAGGGTTATTATTTAATATTTTATTTAGCAAATAGCAACATCTAAGTTTGTAAGTTCTGCTAATTTTGCTGCAATTCCAGCCATTGAATCATCAGCAGTATTTAGTCCGCTTCGTGATCCAAGTAATGGACTAACATCACGTAATTCGTCATAAGTTGTATTGTGAACTATTGGCACTAACATATCACGGTGTAAAAGAGCAGAAAGTTCTTTATCTGCAATACCCTCACTTGCCAAACGTTTTAATAATGCTGGGGTTACTAATACAATTCCTACTCTTGATTTGGCAAGTCCTTTGTCAATTTCGCGGAGCAATGAAGTTCCTAACAAAACATCTTTTTCGCTAAACCAAACCGATACGCCGTTTTTTTCCAGTAAATCATGTAGTTCTTTGGCTGATTCTTTTCTATCGTCCCAAGCGTGACATAAAAATACATCACGTAAATCTGGAGTTGTTGAACGCTTTTCTACATTTTCACGGACTGGAGTTAATGTTTGTATTTCTGCAGGTGTATAATAAATTACTGAATTTTGTCTTGACCATCTAGGTTTTGATGTTCTACTCGATCCACCGCTACTTCTGCTTGTCGAACTACCACTAGAATATGTTGGAGTGTATCGTGGTTCACTATAATATGATCTGTAATTTCTACTACTACATGCAGGACAAGCTGCTTCTGCTGCTGAAGTTCTGTGCCCGTTAATCGGTGCTGTACATCTGGCCATATTTATTTTGTTTAGATATTAAAATGTTCAATAACAAATTTAATCCATATGGGATGCACTATTTTAATTAATCTATGAATGACAATTAAACTCGATTAAGTACTTTTTGAAAATATTAACCATGCCAAAGTATATAAAAGTTTGTATCACAATAACTTTATAGAGATTTATGTATAATTATATTTTTGGGATTTTATACATTTTAAGAATTTATTAAACTCACTTTTTTACCTTAAAAACTGTTGCAAGTAAATATTGCAAGGCTTCATCTTTTGTTATTGAAGATTGTTTTGATTTTTTCTTTTTTGGAAATTGCTTTGTTTTTTTGCCTAACATAATATACAGCCTTTCAAGTTCCTTTTCAGGAAGATGCATTGCAATTGTATAAATGTTTTCTGCAATCATAATTGTAAATCCTTTGAGTATTAAAAAAGGATTCACAAATATTAATTTTTCTATACTTTATTTGTGAAGATTTGTTAGCTTGTGTGAACTTCGGTGAACATTTGTAAACATTTGTGAACTTTCGTGAACATTCGTGAACTTCGGTGAACATTGTACTCCCGTCACAGCTGTAAAATACTATCGTAGCACATTTTTTCAGCTTTTTCATTTAAAATGAGTAATTAATATATGTATATTGCAATATATGTTTTGAAAAAATAGTATTCAATTCATTTTTAAACTCATTTCTATTTTTTCATTTTAGAAGTATATTTCACTTTTAACCTAATTGCAATTATCGTTTCAAAATTGATTGCAATTTAAATATTGCTTGCATGAAAAATTGCAATACCTCTTAAAAGTGTTATTTTATATTAAAGTATAAGCTTAAAATGAAGATTAGTTGTGCAATAAAAAACAAATAATAATTGCAAGCTAATTGCAATCAAATTATTTTTTCGCTTTAAAAACGCTTGCAAGTAAATAATCCAAAGCATCTTTTTTTGATAGAGGAGATTTTTTAGTTTTTATATTATTTAATTCCGTTGAGTTTTCTTTGTTGGTCTCAGGAATATTGTTTTCTAAAGAATTTTCATCAAGATCATAATTGTAAATAAAGTCAATTGTTTTTTGCAATTCATTTAAGTGATTAATAAACAATTCATTTTGAATCACAAATAATGTTCTTTTAGGTTGTAAATCTTGTGGACAATTACTTTCAAAATTATCTACTAAAAAACCACTTGCATTGATATATCCATTTAACTTATTCAAATAATTATGATACAAATAATCAAAACTTTCATCCGATAAAGTTTTACTTAACTCAATAAGTTTAAAGTTGTTTTTTTGAAGTTCTATGTTTTTTGCATAAAATGGTTTTAATTCTTCAAAATTTGGAGAAACTATCAAATTTATATCTGAATCGAATAATAGCAATTTGTCTTTATGACTTAAATTTGTTTCAATGTAATGCAATGCTTTTATTTCACTTGCAATCTCCTCTAACAAACCATTTTCTGATAAAACAGTTGGTATGTATGCAATAAAATTCTTTACTAATTCTAATTGCAATTCGAGATATAAATTGTGAATGTCTTGCATGATTAAAAGATTCGATTTTATATAGCTTATTTAATTTAAAATAATGTATTTGACTTTATCTGTATCTTTTACAGAAATTTTATAATCACCATCATTAAATATATAGATGTGAATTCATTTCAACAAATCAGAATAATCCTCAGGCAACTCTGCATCAATATCTCTCAAATATTTATCCAATGCGGTCATGGTTGAATGACCAGTGATTAACATTAAAGTACTTTTGGTTTCAAATTGCGAATGATTTTTACGTAATTCTCTATAAAGTTTAGTGATGAAAGTGTGTCTAAAACTATACATTCCGTAATCAATCCCTAACTTGAAAGGTTCTTTTACAACTTCTTTAAAACGCTTACTAAAATTATCTCTTCGGTTATTTTCTGCTGCTTCCCATTCGTTACCTAAACCAATAGGAGTGAAGAGATAATTTTCAGGATTTAACTGAGATAAATCAGGTAAATCATCGATCAATATTTGAGGTATAATTTTAATTTTTACCTTCTTATTTTTCGTTTTTAAATAAAGTTTTTTGTCAACAATATCAATATCTTTTACTTTAAGCCTACAAACTTCAACTGGTCTAAGATAATTGTAACATACAAATTTTATAAATAGTAAAAGTAACGGATCATTTATTTCTAAATAGTCATAAATGTCTTTTTGCATTTCGGGTGTATAAGTTTTATTTCGCTCTGGATTGGATTTTAAAACATTAATTTTCTTAATGATGTTTTCAGAAATGATTTCGTTGTCCTCCAATACTTGAAATAATGAACTTAGGTCTGTTCGTGAGTTATTTCTATTTCTTGCACTAGTATCATTCAAAATCTCATTTAAATAGTCATTAACAACTTTCTTTGTGATAAAAGTTATAGGTTGGTTTTCATCTAATGATTTTTTAAACTTTCTAATTCGTAGTTCAAAGTTCTTATAAGAAGTATCACTAATTGAATTCTTCTTAATTTTTAAAGCAAAATCAAATGCTTCTTTTATTGTCATGGAAGTGTTTTCAACTTCAATTTGTTGAGGTAAGACTGTATTATTAGCAGTATCTAAAATTACTTTTTTATCTTCTGATGGATTCTCATTTAATAATGCAAGGTCATTGTCGGTGTATGGATTAAAACCTTTTTCAAGTAAAAATTCTAATGCGTCTCTCAATGTTTTAAGATAATTCCATCTTTCGGATTTAGTTTTTAATCGATTTGCTCCACCTTTAATATTTGGCATGCGTTTTAAATTGCAAGTTTCTGAATCTCTAAAACTATAATAGATAAACCAATTTTTTGTAAGAGCATTCTTTTTCTCTGCCTCACTTAGTTTACTCCATTGCGAAATATCTACTCCTCCAGTAGAAATTTTTGGCGTTGAAAAATTCTTCTTTTTTAACAAGTTTTTGAAGGCATTAAATTGCAAATCGTGTACTGTAGCGTGTACTTTTTGTAAATGTATAAAAATTTTAGACATAAAAAAACGGTTTAGCGTACACTAAACCGTTTAAATTCTGATATTTGTCATTGTAGCGAGAGAGAGATTTGAACTCTCGACCTCAGGGTTATGAATCCTTATTTTTTGGTTTTATGTGGTTCAATATGTATTAAAAAACCTTATTTTACTGGGTTTGTTAAAAACACTAATTCATAAAAAACCATAAAAAAACATCATTTGTTTTAGCATTGTTTTAGCAAAATTTCGTA
This sequence comes from Flavobacterium aquatile LMG 4008 = ATCC 11947, assembly GCF_000757385.1. GTDB lineage: Bacteria > Bacteroidota > Bacteroidia > Flavobacteriales > Flavobacteriaceae > Flavobacterium > Flavobacterium aquatile. The sequence continues at coordinate 471,561 of NZ_JRHH01000001.1, forward strand.
TCTTTGATATGTAATAAAAACAAATACTATGGCTTCAATTAAAGTCGTGCTCTATCCAAGAGCCAAGAAAGACGGGACTTTCCCGCTTGCGTTACGCATTACCAAAGATAGAAAATCCTCTTATATTTTTACGGATTATTCTATCAAAAAAGAAGACTGGATTGAGGATGAACAGCGTGTAAAAACATCACATCCAAATTCCAAAAGGCTTAATAATTACATTCTCGCCAAGAAAGCCGAGGCAAGCGATACCTCTCTTGAGGTGGAGACTCATAAAAAAGAGGTTTCTACACGGGCGATAAAACAAAAGTTAAAGCCTAAGGGTGGTTCGACATTCTTTGCACAGGCACATATTTATTTAAAGAATTTGGAGAAAACGGGAAACTATAATTGTTTCATCGCTGAAAAATCCCGTGTCAAAATATTTCAGTTATTTGTTAGTGGTCGAGATATTACGAAAGCGGACAAACCAACGGGTAAAAAAGATGTCGCGGAAACGGGTCTCAGCGATATTGCTTTTTCTGATATTACCATGGGGCTTTTAGCAAGGTTTAAAGTAGAATTAGCTTCCAAGCGCAAAAGTAGTGACCGCACCATAGCAAACTACTTGGTTATGATACGCTCTGTTTTCAGCCAAGCCATCAGGGACGGTGTGACGGAAGAAAAGCATTACCCATTTGGCAAAGGTAAAACCTCTATCGAGTTTCCGGATAGTACAAAGGTCGGCATCAGTAACGAAGATGTTATAAAACTTGAAACGGTGGACTTGCCTATATTCAGCCATGACCATGCAAGGAATATATGGCTTGTCTCCTATTACTTTGCAGGGATGCGCGTTTCGGATGTCTTGCGTTTGCGTTGGTCGGATTTCAAGGAAATGCGATTACATTACACAATGGGTAAAAACAACAAAGCAGGGTCTTTAAAAACGCCTGAGAAAGCTTTTGCGATTTTAAATAAATACTTAAGCGATAAAGAGAATAAAAACGACCTTATTTTTCCGGACCTAAAAATCCTGCCTGACTTGAATGACGAATTTGAGGTTAAAAGGAAGATTGCACAGGCTGTAAATCGTTATAATAAGATATTGAACAAATTTGTGCTTCCTGCCGCTGAAATTGAAAGCAAGGTAACGATGCATATTTCAAGACATACTTTTGCGACTTTGGCAGGCGACAAAATTCCGATTCAGATGTTACAGAAGCTATACAGACATAGCGATATCAAGACGACTATCGGATATCAGGCTAACTTTATATATAAAGATGCGGACGAGGCTTTGGATGCTGTATTGGGATAGATTCTAAAATGTTAAATTTTCTTATATTTGTAACTTAAATCAGCTATTATTAATTGTCTTTTAGCAATATAGTATTTGATCTTTGTTAATTTTTGACGGTTAATATATATGATACATAAAATTGAAAAACTAATTTCCATTGGCAAATTCCGCAATTATCAAGCAGCCGGACAAGTCAATTTTCTAAAATTAAATTTAATATATGGCGATAACGGAAGTGGTAAAACAACTTTAACTTCTATCTTACGTTCATTAAATACAAATAATCCGCAAATTGTTAGAAGTAGAATTTCTACAAATAATACTGCCGTACAATCCGCTCAGGTTATACAATTGGGAACCCCTCAAGTTTTCCACACTTTTGGTACTGCTGGTTGGACGCGACCTTTGCCAGAGATAGAAATTTTTGACATACACTTTATCAACGACAATATTTATTCCGGTTTCGATTTCGGTGATGATCATAAAAAGCAACTTCATCAATTTGTAGTTGGGGCACAGGGTGTAGCTATTCAACAGCAAATTGAAACTAATAAGACCAGCAAGACCGCACTTCGGGCTTCATCCGCATCATTAGAGCAGCAGATTTTAGCGCAAGTTGGAAATGGACTCACTTCTGCATCTCTAAACAGTTTTCTTAACCTTCAATTAGCAAGCGCAGCTGGAATTGCTCCTTTGATTGTAACAGCAACGGGGACACTTGCGAGCGCGACAGCAAATACGGCAATTCAAGCGTTACCAAATTTGACATTACTTTCAACAATTAACACAAATATAAATTTTGAATCTTTGAAAGTAGATTTACTGGCAACAACTGACACAATTCAAGACCAAACATTGCAGGAATTGTTTAGTACACATTGCCAAGACCTTTCTGAAAATGGTATTCATAGCCCCGAAACATGGCTTAAACAGGGTTTTGAATATTTAGGTAACAAGCAAGGAAAAGAGACAGAGGGTGATGTATTAGGATGTCCTTTTTGCCGTCAAGAACTGGGTAATAATCTTGATATCATCAGAGCTTATGCATCTTTGTTTAATGAAAATTTCAATGCGCTTACTCAAAGAATACAAAATCATCTTTCTGATGTGGAAGCTTTCAATTTGGATGTAACACTACAGTCTCTAGCCAATGTAAATCAAACCAATTCAAATTCGGTTGCTTCATGGTCAACTCATTTGCCGGGAACAGTGACAGCACCTACCTATAACGCTCCAAATGAGACAGCTTTGCGTGCAGAATACGCCAGAGTTTTAGCGGTTATACGTCAGAAAACACAAAACCCTTCAAACGCCATTGTTGTCGATGATGTTGAAAATTTCGAGAGTTCAATACAAAGTATTAATACCAATATGACCGTTTATAATCAGTCGGTGACCAACTACAATGCAGGAATTACAACTTTTAAAGGAGGAATTCAAACAGTTGAGCAGGCACAGGCAGAAGTTGATAGGCTTAAAAGAATTCAAAAAAGGTTTGAGCCTGCAATTGATACTCTTTGCACTCAATTAACAACTGAACGGCAAACACTGCGTGCCCTTGAAACTGCCTATACTACTCTTTCAGCACAGCAAGAAGCAGCGGCAACAGCTTTCTTTACGAGTTACAGTGGAAGGATTAATCATTACTTAGGCGCAGTTTTTAAGACAGCTTTTCAAATAGAGGATGTAATACATATCGCTCCACGAGGCGGGGCAACGCAAAGCAAAATAGGCTACAAGTTAACAATGGACGGTAAAGATATATCGTTTGTTGAGGGTCAGCCATTTAGTGCTAGAGAATGTTTAAGTGAAGGTGATAAAAGTACAATTGCTCTTGCTTTCTTTCTTTCCAAGCTAGATGTTGACCCACAGCGTATAGATAAGATTTTGGTTTTTGATGATCCGCTTTCAAGTCTTGATACTAACCGTCGTACAAACACTATTGGAATAATTAGGGCATTAGTGCCATTAATGAAACAAGTAATTGTACTTAGTCATAATGAGTATTTTTTACATGAAATTGGTAAAGATTTTGGCGGTGCTCAAAAAAGAACTTTGCGGGTAAAGGAAAATTTTGCTGCAAAGGCATCAATTTTAGAAGTATGCGATTTGGATGAATTGGTTAAAAACGAATATTTCAGGAATATTGAGACTTTGGAAGCTTTTAGAATATCTCCTAATCATGCAGATAAAGATATAGTATTAGGATTGTTGAGAAATGTACTTGAGGCGCATTTGCGCTTTAAATTTTATATGGATGTTAGAGGAATGACGACTCTACAAACATTTGGTAACTTGATTACTTTCTTGGAAGCTTCTCCTGTTGTGTTTAAGGATAATGTTAACAGAGTTACAATCATTGCACAGCTTCGTTTGATTAATAGTGTTTCATGGAAGCCTCACCATGGCACACCTTCACCTGATTTTGCAACGTTAACTGTGAACCCTGCAACTTTAACGGCACCAGAGCTTGACGGTCTAATTCAGGATACCTTACGCCTAATTAATGACCAACTATAAAAAACATTGAAAATTACACGAAAAAATTAATTTGGGATTCAGTAATGAGTCCCTTTTTTATTACAATCTATTTTTTTTTCATCGCAAATTTTTCTAAAGCTAAATTCTCCACAGGCTAATTTTACCGTTGTAATACTTCCTTTTTACACTTAATCGGATTTCCGTTTCCTTCATAGATAAATTAATCTTCGCATTTCCTTTCTCACTAATTTTAATCTTACAAAACACTTAAATATTAAAGCTATGTAATTTTCAGTTGTGAGTTCATTATTGGACTTCGTCATCTAGGTAAACCTTTTTGGGATTCAGGTGTTATAAAATCCTTTCACTGAATATTAAGTAATATATTGCCTATGCAAATAATCTGTCTCGAAGATGAGGCTTTTTATGCCCTCTTAAATGAGGTCACTACATATCTTGATAAGAAAAACAAACATGAGGACAAATGGGTTTCGCAAAAAGAAGCCATGCGTCTCTTGAATGTTAAGTCTAAAACCACACTCCAAAATTTGCGTGACGAAGGGAAAATTAGATTTTCCCAACCGCAAAAGAAGGTCATTCTCTACGACCGTGCTTCAATCGAAGCCTACTTAGACAAATACGCTCACAATACTTTTAATCTCAAATAACTAGATGGATAAAATCAATCTTGATTATCCGCTTATTAATTTAAGCGGACAGGAACAACCTATGCGTTGTTGGACGATTAGAAATGCGGTCGAAGGTGTTCAAATCTTCGGGGGTATCGGCTCAGGCAAGACTTCTGGCTCAGGTCGGATGATTGCTCTTCAATACCTATCAGCAGGGTTTGGCGGTCTTGTATTGACCGTTAAACCCGATGAAAAAGCCCTTTGGCAAGAATACTGTAAACTCACAGGCAGAACGGACGATTTGATTATCGTTGAACCTGGACAGGGGCATTATTTCGACTTTCTCGATTATGAGAGTAAAGGCGAAGGAATGACCGAAAACATTGTCCAAGTTCTTAAAACGGTTATTCGTGCGTCACAAGAAAAGTCAGGCGGTGGAGCTGACGACCCATTTTGGGAATCGGCTCTCGATATGCTTATTTTTAATGTGATTGACCTTTGCAAACTTGCCTATGGGAAAGTTTCCGTACAAAGAATGTTTGATATCGTGCAGGCAATTCCAAAAGCTGAAAGTTTTACGAGCAATGATAAAAGAAACCTTGCTTTTACAGATGCTTTTGAACTTGCGCAACAAAATGTCAAAAATCAAATAGAAGTTTGGGAACAATTAAATGAGGATGTTATAGAGCGACTATGTCAAGCAGACTATCAGGAAGCTCTTTTTAATGCCTTGTCTGACGCACGAACATTAAAAGCCATTGACCAGTTTTTTCTCGAAAGCTTTATGAACTTAAGCGAGAAAACACGATCGATTATTGACTTCTCTTTTTCAGGCTTTTTGTTTCGTCTATTACGTGACCCGATTTATTCCTTGTTTTGCCGTCATGCTTCGACTTTTACGCCTGATGATTGTATGCAAGGTAAAATCATCCTGCTCAATTTGCCTGTCAAGCTTTACCACAAAGTCGGTATCGATAGCCAAATCATGTTTAAATACATTTGGCAGAGAGCGATGGAAAAGCGGGATGTTTCAAAGAACGGTCTGCCTGTTTTCCTATGGGCGGACGAGGCGCAAAACTTCCTGCACGAGCATGACCCTGACTATCAGGCAACCGCAAGAAGTAGCCGCATTGCAACGGTATATATTTCGCAAAATCTCCCTAATTACCTTGCCAATATGGGCGGTGCAAAATCCGCTTATAAGGTCAAAAGTTTTCTCGGTACGCTCGGCACTAAAATTTTCCACGCCAATGCCGATGTCGAAACCAACCGCTATGCGTCTGAACTGATCGGTGACGGGTATTTTGAGGAAACGTCACGAACGGCAACCGCCGCCGGACAGTTCTCGGCATCCAGAACCAAGTCGCTCAAAATTGACCGTATCGTCAGACCGGAAGATTTTGTCAGGCTGACAACAGGCGGGGACTTAAATAATGCCAAGGTCGAGGGTTATTTACACCTTCAGGGAAACCCGATTAAAGACGATTGCAGTCATATCAAAATCACTTTCGACCAAAATTTCATGTCAAATATTAATAACAATTAAATTACTTATAAAATGGAAAATCAAAATAAAATAAAAAATCTTTATTACCGAGACACTTTCGGTCGTGGCAATGCCATTAAATTATTATTTCTTTCTTTTTGCTCTATGTTCGTGTCATACCCGCGTATGCTGATTGAGGTTTTTACTCGTAAGGACTTTGGAGAAAGATATTTCAGCCTTTCAACGGCTATTATCTTAACGCTTATCTTGGCGGCTTTGCCTATGGGTATTTCGCAAGTATCGGAAAGTTGGAACGGTTCGGAATTGGCGACCGAAAGCTATTCTTATGACGAAACTTTCGGAAATGTTATCGAACAAACGCAGAATATAGAACCCGAAACCAAAGGCGGTATCATGCCCGATTACATCACTTGGTATCTTTATTTGGTTGCCTTTTTGGGTTTCTGTATCAAGCATTACAGAGATAATCTACGCGCTCCTTCTGTGTTTGATTTTGGAAGGTTTAGTCTTTCAAGCGGTATTATTCATCCCATTATTCGCAATCTTAAAATTGGTGGATTTTCGCCGAATGTTCGATTTATCGAATGTTATCTTGAGCCTGCAATTTTCTTTGCCGCGGGTGTTTTGTTAGCCCTTATTGGCCAGACTTTAGGATGGCTATTGATTGTATGTAGCTTCTTTTATTCCATGAGTTACATTTCCGCTTATATCGGCGGTGATAACTTTATCTTGGATAAAATAGACGAAATCATCTGTAATGAAGAACTGGAAAATGCCTTTGTTAATGATGTCAATGCAGACGAAACGAAAGGTTTTCAATTCCGAGGAAGCAAGCCAAATGGTGCTGAGATGCGCCGTAAAATCATGCCCTTTATGACCGAAGAAATCGTCACAGAAGCGTCAAGTCCAATTGCTCCAACCGCTCCAAAAAACACCTCAGGAGGAACGGCTGTAACAGATATTTTAGGTCAAAAATAAAAGCCTAAGCAGTGTTTAGGGGAGATGTCTGATGGGTTTTCTTTAATGTACTGCTATGCCGCTCTTCGCACAGCCAAGCTGTGTTAGGGGCGGCTTTTTTTTAACCACAATTTAGGCATCGTTATTTGTCTTATACGGATGCCGAAATAAATCTTATTTCCGTAAAATGATTATACACTTTTTCTATGATTAGAATGATTCAAAGCCAGTCTGCTGGACACGCCAAGGCATATTTTTCTGATGCCTTAATGAAGTCCGACTATTACGTCAGTGACCAAGAGCTTCAAGGCTTTTGGCAAGGACGCTTGTCCGAACGCTTGGACTTGTTCGACAAGGATATGAAAGACACGTTTTTCGCTTTGTGTGAAAACGTGAACCCGAGAAATGGTGAGTCTTTGACACCCCGAACGAAAGAGCATCGGAAGGTCGGCTATGACATTAACTTTCATTGCCCGAAATCCGTCTCAGTTCTCCATGTCTTGGCAGGAGACGACCATATTCTGAAAGCCTTTCAGGAGAGCGTCACGGAGACCATGCAATGCATCGAGGCTGACGGGAAGACACGGGTAAGGCTTGACGGACAACAAAGCGAGCGAGGCACGAGCGAGCTTGCTTGGGCGCATTTTACCCACCAGACGGCAAGACCCGTCGAGGGTCGTGTGCCTGACCCGCATTTGCACAGCCATTGCTTTGTCTTTAATGCGACTTGGGACGATACCGAAAACCGCATCAAGGCGGGTGAGTTTAAGGATATCAAGCGGGACATGCCTTATTATCAGGCAAGGTTTCACAAAACCTTATCCGACAAACTGACCGAGCTTGGCTATGGCATCCGAAAGACGGACAAGTCTTTCGAGATTGATGGCGTACCACAAAAGGTCTTGGACTTGTTTTCCAAGCGTACCGATGAAATCGGGCGTATCGCCAAGGAAAAGGGCGTGACGGATGCCAAGGAATTGGCAGAACTCGGCGCACGTACTCGCGCCAAAAAGCAAAAAGGTCATAGTATGGACGAGCTTAAAACCGAGTGGCGCTCCCAGATTGCCGAACTCGGTAAAACCGAGGAAGACGCTAAAATCGTGCGCCATGCGCCCGACCGTCAAAAACGGGAGCTGACCGCCGAGCAATGCATAGACCATGCGATTGAGCATTGTTTTGAGCGCGCGTCGGTCAGCCATGACCGACGCGTTTTAGAAGCGGCGTACCGCCACGCGGTCGGTACATCGGGCGCAAGTGTTGAGGCTATCTCCGAGCAATTCAAACAAGACCAACGCTTAATACATATTACCGAGAAATTCCGCCCGATGTGTACGACCAAGGAAGTGCTGACCGAAGAAAAGCACATGGTCGATTTGGCACGCCAAGGCAAGGGCAAGCTTGTTCCTACTTACGAGAAAGCCCCTGACCTAAATCTTGAGGGTCAGCAACGGGAAGCGGTCGAACACGTTTTGACGACCTCAAACCGTGTTTCCATCGTCCGAGGGGCGGCAGGCACGGGTAAAACCACGCTGATGAAAGAAGCAGTTGCTAAGATGGAACAGGCGGGTAAAACCGTGATGGTGGTTGCGCCTACGGCGCAAGCTTCCCGTGGCGTGTTGAAAGAGGAAGGTTTCGACAATGCCGAAACCGTCGCCAAATTACTGACCGATGTCAAAATGCAGGAAAAGGTCAAAAATCAGGTTCTTTGGGTTGATGAAGCGGGATTGCTTGGTACAAAAGACATGACCGACTTGCTCGAAGTTGCCAACAAGCAAAATGCACAGCTTATTTTAGGCGGCGATACAAGACAGCACGCAAGCGTTGTGCGTGGCGATGCTTTACGCATACTGAACACCGTTGCCGGCATTAAGACGGCTGAGGTCAGTAAAATATACCGCCAAAAAAATGAGGATTATAAGGCGACGGTCGAAGACCTTTCCAAAGGAAAGGTCAAAGAAGCATTTGATAAATTGGATGATATGGGGGCAATTATCGCCGTTGACCCAATGAAGCCAAACGAGCAAATGGTAAGGGACTATATGGATGCCTTGAAAAAAGGAAAATCCGCGATTGTAATTTCACCGACCCACGCCCAGGGCGAGGAAGCCACAAAAGAAATTCGCCAAAAAATGAAAGAGGCGGGTTTGATGGGTAAAAAGGAAATTACCGCCACACGGTATAAAAGCATCAACCTAACCGAAGCCGAGAAAGCCGATACACGAAATTACGAAAGCGGCCAGATTGTGAAATTCAATCAGAATGTAACAGGCTTCAATCGTGGCAGTATTTGGACGGTTGAAAAAACCGACCAACAAATCAAGCTAGTGAATGACAAAAGCGAAAGCAAAGCCTTGCCGATGTCAAGTAGCCATCGATACAGCCTTTACCAAGAAAAAGAGATACAACTCGCCAAAGGCGACAAAGTGCTGATTACTGATAACAGCTTTGATGCAAACGGCAAGCGGTTGAATAATGGGACGATGCTCGAAGTGACCAAAGTTTCTGCAAGCGGAAAGATTGAACTCAAAAACGAGGTCAGTAAATCAAGTTATGAACTCGATAAGAGTTTTGGACACCTTAATCATGCTCACGTTATTACGTCCTATGCTTCGCAAGGAAAAACGGTTGACGAGGTTTTCATTTATCAGCCTGCGGGGACGTTTCCGGCAACGGATGCGAAACAGTTTTATGTTTCTGTATCGAGGGGGCGCGATAACGCTCGGATTTATACGGATGATAAAGAGAGCCTACTCGAACACGCTGCCGAACTCGGCGAACGCCAGTCGGCAATTGAACTGGTTAGCAAAGGCAAAAGTCATCGAGATTTTGTGACCGACCTACAAAGACAAGACAAAGAACAGGAGACAAACCATAACCCAATCAAAGATTATGAACCTGACAGGTAATTTTGATAAACTGAACAGAGGCAAGGACGGTCAGAATACTGATGCGTCAAATCCTAAAGATACTCAAGAAATTGAAAACTATTCTACGACTGGACACGTCCGCAATCTTTGCTTTTTGCAAGCGGATGGGAAGCGGTTATTTTTGAATTACGCTTATTTGGTATCTGGAGAATATTCGCCTGAGGCAAATACGATTAAGCTTGTCTATACAACACATGAAATTACGCTCAAGGGGCGTAACCTTGAGGGCTTATTTGAAACCCTTATGGCGCATGTGCCAAGGCAGATTGTGGCGGTTGACAAACGATATGAGGGAACAAAAGAGGAAAGCGAAATTGTCGTGTATGACGTTATTGTTAAAGATTTAAGTTTGTAAATATGTTAAAATTATGTAAATTAGCTGCTTACAACTTTTATCATGGATGAAAAAAAGAAAGCAGAAGCATCGCTAGAGCTTGGTTTCGATGTAGATGCACCTTTACAAGAACTTATAGATAATAAGAATATTTTGCTGTACCATAATGCTATCGGATTTAGTCCAAAGCTATATGGTACAGCAAAAGCTGTACTTGTTTCAGCTATGCTGGCCGATCAACTTTTTAAACAAGCCGATATTATCGCTCAGGAGCCGAAAATGGATAGCCAATTAAAAGAGAATGTTCAAAATTACGTCAATTGTTTTCGAAGTGCCGCTTGTTCCGTCATGCAAACGAATGCTGGGCAAACTTTCGATATTGTTCCATTCGATGATGGCGTTTTGCTTCGCATATTGCAAAAACCAGGTTTAACAAATTCTGATAATTTCCTTCCAAAGGTTTCAAGTTTAAAAGATGCTTTTGATAGTGTCGCCAAAAATATTATAGAGATATTACCTGCTAATAAAATATCTGAGACAAGCATTACTAAGACTGGAATTTATTTGTCGGACTATATTTATATTGTTAAGGGTATTGACGATGAATTTTGGAAAGAGGAATCGGCAATCAATGAAGTAAATAGCATCAATTCTCATGCTCTTAAAATTCTAAAAAAGTAGGCGTATGGCTGATGTTGAAGTATTTGTAATTCAGGAAGCGATTGAAAAGCAGGCGAAAAAGGATGTAACGGTCGCTGGCATTTTATCTTACGGTCATGCAAAGGGTGTTTACGCGGCACGGCAAGCGGATGCAAAAAAATCTGCAATCTCAAAAAATGAACTACGAAAAAAGGTAATAATATTTAGTGTAACTATTATCCTATTATGTTTTGGTATCTATTTTCTCCAGCCATATAAAACCGGATTATTTCTTGCAAGTATGTTTACAATAGCGTTGTCCGTTTTTGCAGCATTTGAATTATACGATACTGTAAAAAAAGCAGGAGCGATTACAGTTGTTATCATCACCACATTTTTTGTTCTCTTAGCGAGTGGAAAATACACTTTGGACGAAATCGCTGAATTTGGACGTAAGGCTGCTGATGAAAAAGTTTTGGGTACTGGAAAAAATAAAAGCAAGAATGAGCCAAAAATTGACAGTACAGGCACAGTGAATAAGCCCTGAATTAACTTAAAGGTTCAATTTCTTCAATCTTGTTCTGAATACCCTGCTCTTTGTATTGGGAAGCGATATTAAGCTGCACAATTTCGCGCTTGTTCTTATAAACAATTAATGTGAGAAACGCTAAAGTTGTCTGTACCTTTAATTCATCTTCTAAATCTTCCTTCGTATATTTTTCCCTGATAGATGTATTTTCCGCTAGGCTTAGGTCGAGAATAGCGGAGTAAAGTTTAAGGTTATTATCAATAAGCTCAAATTTTTCATCAGCGACGACTTTTGCATCTAATTCTCGGTGGATAATAAAAGGTAAATCGCTTTTCTTTAAAACAAAGAGACAATCCTGTATCCTGTATTCACTTCCTTTAATTTCAATTATCTGTGATTTGTACTTTTCTAAGGTCGCTTTGGTATCGTAGCTCAAATTCACAGCAACAATTACAACATCTTTTTTATTGCCTATTAATTTTTGAATCCCGTCGTTAATATTTTCTTGGTTTAACAAATATCGTCTTGATTTTGCGACAAGGAATGAATTTGGTATATATTTTCTAATACTATGTGATGCTATGGATTCGGCAAGAATTGTGTCGAAGTTTAAATGATGAACACCAGTATCTTCGATGAAAGAGTTTTTCCCTGTTAAAATCGTCTGTCCTGTAACGGTTAATTTCAAATCATTTTCTTGCTCTGTGTATTCTCCAAGATTTTTAATGCTCTCATATTTTGAGAACGCTTCTTTAATTATTGCAATTGATGAATCTTTAAACTTCTGCAATTTTTCTGCTGAAAGGGCAGCATTTAATTTTTGCGTCCCACTCTTCTCTATCAATCTTGCTTTAAGATCTTCAATGTATTTTGAGAAATCAGCTTGATGCTCTTCCACAACTTTTTCAAATCCCAATATCTTTAATAGTTTTTCATTTTCCAATATTCTCTTTAAGCAACTTTCGAAAAATGGAACTGCTTGAAGCCAATCGCGAAGTTCAGCTATCGAGTCTGGAAGGTTCGGCTGTGCTGTAAAATTTTGATATGTGTAATGTTGATTTAGGGAATAAAGCCTAACAAATAGCAACGTCATATAGCTACACATCCAAAAATTAACTTGTCTTCGCGTTCCTAGATTATCGAGTTCAGGAAATGAGTATCTGCGGTCTAGAGGTTCACGGCGGCTTTTAAATTCGTTTGAGAATGATTCAAACCATGCAAAGATTTGCGTCATGCTTTCAGGTAGTAAAGCGTATCTAGGGGGTTGAGATTGTGTATAAGTAAAAATATATTTTAATGTTGAGTATTGTTCGCGGTACAAAAGCAATCCACCTAAGGCAAAATGAAATTCGAAATATCTCTTCTTTTCTCTCTGTCGCTTATCAATTGCGACCTGATTAATAATTTCGAACTTATCATTGTGTTCTGCCATTATATACGGCATTTGCATATCGGTGTACTGATGTGCAGTTGACCAATACATTCTAATAAATTTCTCCTTGTCACTAATTGCATACATTATACGCCATAACCACTCATAAGTCTCCTCGGAGATTTCTATTTCTTCAAAATCTTCCCCAAGCAACCAAGTAGCACTTACAGCTCTATGCTCTAAAGCAAGTAAGTTTTTATTATCAGTATCAACAAGTTTATAACAAAGTCGATAAACTATTTCATAAAGATCATATGGGTAAACTAGAGGTTTGGTTCTGTCGTGTTTTTGTCTGATATTGGAAAAAGCTAAATAGTAAAATTCTAATAACGTTTCTTGTAAATGCTCGTCCTGTTGATTAATGGCATAAATAGCAAATTCATTGATAGTCTTTAAATTATAATCATCCTGAGTTGCCTCGCTCGCATGGTAACGTGTCGTTAGATATTGCAACAATGATGTTGCCTTACCATTATATTTTACCACGATGTCCAGCCACTGAAAAAAACATACAGTCAATACAATTGTGATCAGTAAAACGATTAGGTTCGCCGAATTATTGATAAAGCCATTATCCCAGCCGAACCAAGGTTCTGCATCAAATATCAAAAGTAAAAATGATATTATCGTACAATAGAGAATTAATTTAAAAATTGAAATTTCGCCACTGTATTTTCGCCACTTGTACTTAATGGGTCTTTGAGGGAATTCCGAATTAAAAATATTTGACAAGTAATTTGATGAAAATTTTTCGCCTATACCTGAAATTTTATCAATGATGATAGGATATGCGATGCCTAAAATGGCGATATCTATCGCCACGCAAATTTCAACAATATTACTAAATGCCATGTCTATGTTTTTTTAGATTTTAATTCGTTTAACTTATTCTCGGCAAGTGTCGCCAAATATGGAGCACTATACAGAAATTCTAATAAAGCAGTCGTTAATGCTGTAATAATTGGAATTTCTTTTGGACTTAATTCACCAGCCGCTGCGTGTGCGCCCACATTACCAAAGTTTCTAAGACCACTGGCAACTTTCACAAGCTTTTGAGGGATCTCACCTTTGTCTGCTAGCTCTTTCAGCATTTTTGCAAGCATGTCTGGCTTTGCGCCATGTTCGATGCAAACAGTTTCTAGTAAACGGCGCACCGCAGTTGCGTATGCATTAACATTCAAAGCTTTAATCTTTTCAGCATCTTTATAAATAGCTAGAATATTTTCCGGTAATCCTAAGGGATAAATTTTTTCAGTTGGAAAAAGGAATTCATATTTAATATCCTCAGATTCCATATCCTCGTGCCAAAAATAAGTAACAATAGTAGCTTTTTTACAGGCAGGGCATGTTAGAACATCGTAAGAAGTTCCCATATTTGGACTATATCCAGTTTGAGAATCTCCATATGCTTCGTTTATCTCAGCTGATGCAGTAATCTCCATTTTAGAAATATTGCCGCAATGTCTGCACGTAATTATTTTTGAATCTGCCATATCCTTATGCTTCGCCAGCTAATTTTTTTAGACGAGCATTGTCATTCTCTAAAACAAGAATATATTTCTTCAAATATTCATCCACGTAATTGTGATTCTCAATCTTAGAATTTGACCCTTGTATCACATCGTTATGCTCGATATTAAAAACTTGTGAAGCATCAAAATTTAAAATTTGCGACATTTCAACTTCAAGTATTTCTGCAATTTGTTGAATGCGAGAAATGGTCAAGTCCGTTTTATTACGCTCAATATTGCCGTATGCGCTGACGCTTAAATTCAAGTAATCTGCCATCTGCTCACGGGTAAATCCCTTTAGCTCTCTGAACTTTTTAACATTGTCCCCAATATTTAACTGCTTAGTCTCCATGTATTTTAACTGTATTTGAGTTAGTCAAAGTAACAAAAAAATACTTAAACTAACAAATTGATAGTTGAAAATTCTTCATTTCGTAGAAAATTTCCTCAATTTGTGTTGACGCATTCGCTGTCATTCAACGGTAAATTCTAAACACAGAATATTATGAGGTTATTTTTAACTGCCGTGTTATTCGCGGTTTCGGGCAATTTATTTGCTCAATGTTTTCAAAAAGTTTCCACAGGGGAGCTACATTTTATTGCCATTAGTCAAAATGGTAGCCTTTGGGCGTGGGGCGAGAATGGCTCAAGACAACTGGGTGACGGTACAATAATCGACAGACCGCAACCCGTCTTAATCAGTTCCGCAAACTGGGCTTCTGTTTCGGCAGGATTGACACATACTGTTGCTATTAGAGCAGATGGCACACTTTGGGCTTGGGGAAGTGATAGTAATGAGCAACTAGGTAATGGCTCAGGCGGTAACTCAGCCACTCCCCTACAAATCGGGACAGATACCAACTGGAAAGAGGTTGTCGCCGGAGAGCGTGGCACGGTCGCCATCAAGACAAACGGCACGTTATGGGCTTGGGGAAGCAATAACAACGGCTATCTCGGTAACGGGCAGACCAACAGCTTTGAGAGTAGCGTACCCATACAAATTGGTACGGCAACAAACTGGAACCATATTGCGGGTAACGACGGCAGAAGCTGTCTCGCGATTAAACTTGACGGTACATTATGGGCTTGGGGTCTAAATCAAAACGGTCAGCTAGGGAACGGAACGACGACGGATAGCTACACGCCTATTCAAATAGGTACTGGTACAAACTGGAAATGGATTGATTGCGGCTCTCGCCTTTCTTTTGCTATGAAAACCGACAATACACTTTGGGCGTGGGGTTTTTGTAATTCAGGGTTTTCATTAAATAGCAATGTTCCCCTGCAAATTGGGATAGATAGCAATTGGAAGACGGCTTCTGTGAAAAAATATGAAGGTACGCAATATGTCTTAATGACCAAAACCAACGGCACTTTATGGGGCTGGGGTAACGATGATTTTCAGCAATTAGGAAATGGCACGGCGGGAGATTATTCAAGCCCTGCACAAATCGGAACGGCAACAAATTGGGTTGACGCATTTGCGGGTTATCAGCAGTCAAGTGGCGTAAAATCGGACGGTACATTTTGGACATGGGGTACAACAAATTTGGTCGGCGATGGCTCAACGCCTGTTTCA
Source organism: Flavobacterium aquatile LMG 4008 = ATCC 11947 (assembly GCF_000757385.1). Classification (GTDB taxonomy): domain Bacteria; phylum Bacteroidota; class Bacteroidia; order Flavobacteriales; family Flavobacteriaceae; genus Flavobacterium; species Flavobacterium aquatile. The sequence goes on from NZ_JRHH01000001.1 coordinate 487,368, forward strand.
ACTCCAACAGCATATAGCTGTACTGCGTTAGGAATTGCCGAAAATGTTAAAAATTCTTTTGTGGTTTATCCAAATCCTGCTACCGACCGCATTTATATTTCCGAAGCGGAAATACTGTCGGCTGTTATCTACGACATAAACGGGCGCAAATTTGCCTTGCCGTTTGATAGACAAACAAAGTCTTTCGATGTGTCGGGATTATCGGCAGGCGTTTTCATTGTTTCAATGGAAACTGAAAGCGGAAAACAAAACATACGTTTCATTAAAAAGTAATATATGCAGAAATTCACAATAGGAAATCAAGTTATAGAATATGAGATTTACAGAGGCATTGTCCTCGATAATCAAGCTGGTCTTGAAACTTCTGTTAGAAGTCATAAAGATTCACACGGATATGTAACAGGCATATCAACACACTCTACCCATCATCAGAAAGTTTACATACAAGGCGCAGACGAAAAGCCGATTGCCATTGATTTAAGAAATTGGGATTTACCTGCGCTGACAGGGCATGAACTTATTTTTATTTGGGCGCAAAGCCCTCATAAACAAAATTATGCACTTGCGTATAACAAGACAATGGATGTTTTACGTGAAGTGAATGAGCCTGAGGGATATTTCAGCCGTCCTGCGGGAAGTGCAGGGTGTTTAGTTGTTGTTCTTGGTTTTATAGGTGCGCTTACTTTGTCTTACTTTTGTTATGATGCAACGAAAAGCGAGTCTGCTGGTTGGGTTGGGTTCTTAATTGGAATCGGTGTCTTGGGATTACTGTTGTTTAATGTATTTTCAAGGCTAAATACGGCGACGCGAAACGGTAAAAAATTCAAAGAAAAAATCATTCAAATTTTTAATGAGAATAGAGGTTAATACCGATTATAAAAAAAAATTAAAAACACGTATTTTTACTTACTTCCAAATCGTTTTCTTTTTGTTGTTTTGTAAAAGTGTTAAATCCACAAATAAAAGGATAAAAATAATTCTCGTTATGAGAATTATTTTTATTTCTTTGTAATACTAATCTCTTGTTATGGTGTTGTTTAAGGATTGGATGGTAAGGGGCGTTTCGGCGTGCATCTTGGTGGTGTCGCTTTATAGTCCTGCGCTCTATTCTCAAGTACCAAACCCACAAGCTCCATCGATTAACCCATTTCCTAATTATGCCAATAATGGTGTTGTCAATCAAAGCAATAACAGAAATCAAATACCCGTTACGCCGTCTTCATTCAATCCAGACCTAAATCGTCAACAACAACAGAATAGAAATATTATGTTGGAAGTCGAGCAAAACCAAAAGCTACAAGAAACTGCAATGAAAGAAGCAAGGACAGATATTGAGGAGCTAAGAGGTGCGGTACGTTATACGTTGCAGACTTATTCCAAATTTGAAGGGACACAATTTTATTATGAAGCCTTTAAAAAAATAATCCTGCTCGATACAACTTTTTCGCTTAAAGAAAATAACTTCCTTGTCGAAAACGCTTATTTCGGGAATACACTTGATAAAGCTGAATTTGATAAAATCATTACGCAAAGCGGGGATTTTATCCATGCGAAAATGAAAGAGCAAGGCTATGACCAAAATAGCAATGCCGCCAAAAATTTTATGCTGTTTCAATTCTTCTCGGAAACCCTACAGCTTAAATCCACCAATCAAAAGCATCTGCCTTTTAAGTATGATTTTGACGACTATAGAGGCATTAAAAATTATGCCAAAATGTTTGTCTCCAAACTGCTTGCCACCAAGACAGGACAATGTCATTCGATGCCGCTACTCTATTTGATTTTAGCGGATGAAATCAAAGCGGAAGCTTATTTGGCACTGTCGCCAAATCATTCATATATCCGTTTTCCAGACGATAAAGGCAAATGGTACAATATCGAACTCACGAACGGGATGCTATCGACGGACTCGTACATCTCTCAATCGGGATATATTAAATCGGAAGCATTGCAGAATAAAATCTATATGGAGAACCTGACCAAAAAAGAAATGCTCTCTGGGCTTTTGACAGATTTGGCAGATGGGTATATTCATAAATTCGGATATGACGAATTTGTCAAAACGGTAATCGACAAGGCTCTTGAACTATCGCCGAACAGTGTTCGTGCAAATATGATTAAAGCCAATCTTGATAGTGCGCGGATGGACTTTGTTTTGCGACAAATTGGAAACAGACCTCTCGAAAAATATCCACAGGCGATAGACATGATAGAAAAGGTTAAAAGCCAATATAGTTTTATAGATCAATTGGGATATGAAGATATGCCAGAAGAGGCTTATCAAGAATGGTTGCAATCGATGAACAAGGAAAATCAAAAGCAGAAAAACGAGGAATTAACAAAACAGCTTAAAAAAGCATTATCTAATAAAAAATCTACAATTAAAGGGTGATAAAAAATTATATTTTAGGAGTTCTATTATTTACCGTTTCATTATCGGTAAAGGCGCAAAATCAGGAAGCACTTTTTGAGAAAAGTTTGCTGACCTTAAATGATATGCTCGTCAATGAAAGTCATTACAGTTTTAAGAAAGCTGTTTTTTCTGTAGAGAATGCTTATTTGAATGGGAAGCTTGATTCATTAGCAGTTAATGGTCAGATTAAGGTTTTAAAAGAATTATGTAGTTTATTAATAAATGGGCGGTTTTTGGCGTATGTGGAGAGTGATAAACCTGATGTAAATAAATGGGCTTCTGTTTATCAAGTCATGTGCGATAGCATTCCTATCATCATTAAAGACCAAGAATATAGATATATTCCCTTTCGATATGATTTTGACGATGTTTTCGGCAATCAAGAACTATCGAATATGTTTATTTCAAAGCTTCTGACGACAAGAAAAGGGAATTGTCATTCATTACCTTATTTATACAAAATTCTTTGTGAGGAACTGGGGACAACTGCAAATTTGGCACTTGCGCCTAACCATATTTATATCAAGCACCAAAACAAGAAAAACGGTTGGTACAATACGGAACTCACAAGCGGAATATTCCCGAATGATGCTTGGTTGATGGCTTCTGGATTTATTCATGTGGATGCCATTAAGAACGGTGTTTATATGAAAGCTTTGAATAATAAAGAAAGCATTGCGCTCGTCATGATGGATTTGGCGGATGCTTATCAAAAGACGTTTCCAAATAATGACGGCTCTTTCCTTTTGAATTGCTCTCAAACTGCTTTGAGCGTATTCCCAAATCTAACTTCTGCATTAATTATGAGAGCGGAAATCCATAAAAAGCAGATTGAAAAAGAGACTAATATTGATAAGGCAAAGCAAGATTTTAAAAAGCTTGAGGTAGAATACTCTCATATCCATAAATTAGGATATCGCTATATGCCCGAAGAAATGTATTTAAATTGGCTCGTTTCTTTAAAAACAGAAAGAGAAAAATACGAAAACAAAAAATTGACTAACTTTAACAAAAAATAATTTATGAGAAGATTTTATTTTTTAGCATTCTGCCTTTTATCATTTGTGGGTCTGTCGGCACAGGAAAAATTATCTAAAGAAGAAAAAGAGCGTAGGGAGAAAAATATTCAGGCTGGAAATCCGTTTAAACAATTTGGCTATAAAGGCAAAGTCGCAACATTGAGCAAAGGGAAATACCTTGAGGTTCACGATTTAGACAGTATTGTTACGATAGGGTCAGTTAGATTTCACGTTGATAGAAAAGAAATCGTTGGCTCAGTTGAGCCTGATGTATTGAGTGATGAATACTCCAGACCTATCGGAGATATAGCAAGTCGTTGGCTTTCACCTGACCCAAAAAGCGAAGAGTTTGCAGATTGGTCACCTTACAATATGTGTTTTGATAACCCAATGAAATTTGTTGATCCAGACGGACAAGCTCCGGTGGATTGGTTTAAAAATCAGCAAGGTCGAGTAGTTTGGTTTGATAATACTTCAAAAGGATTTACAGATACAAATGGAGGTAAATGGACAAATGTAGGAGCAAATCTAAATCAGGTAAAAACAAGCCTAAATGTTCCTACAGGTAGCCAAAATACTAGTTGGACAACGGTGAGCGGTACAGCTTTTGACGGTGAAAATGGTGCAGGAAAGGCAGGTTTTGCTCTTGCTCCTGTTATATTCAATAATAATGCACAAGTAACTTATGATTTTTCTCTAAAAAATACTGATTCAGGAGGTGGATTGATAAGTGGAAAAACCGAAATTAGCGGAATAAATGTGGACGCTAGAGTTAGCACTTCGACATTTGCTCCAGGAACACAGATAGAGGGTGTAAGCGGTTTTTTTGGAATAAAAGAGTGGACACCATCAGGATTTAACTTTACGTCAAAAAGTTCTCCTTTTCAGGATTTTAAAGGACAAATGTTAAGTAATGCTCCATTTCATGCTACGAGTGACGCCACCATGAATGTAAGCTTATCTACCTACAAGAATTTAACAAATACTTCATCAGGGGTGTCAACGGGATTGAACTTATCATTTAAAACTTATGCTAATACTGTGAATCAACAAACTGGTGACGAAGAACAATTTAAAACTGGAAACTAATGATAACAAAATTTACGCTTATATTCATGTCTTTGCTTTTTCTGAATTGTAATGACAAAAAAAGTATCAATCCTATTCCTAATAATGTTGTAAGGTCTGCAACGGAAAATCCAGACTGTAAGAAGTTCTTTAAGAAGTATAATGAGAAATATGTGCAAGAAGAAAGCGATAGTGCACTAGTATATTTAGATAAAGCTATAGACTGTGATCCTGAAAATAATAACTATAAATTCACGAAAGCTAAGTTTCTCACTGAAATTAAAAGATTTGATGATGCTATCAAAACAATAAATGTTTTGGTTTCAGCCTCTGATGATCCTGCATTTAAGCTTTTTAAAGGGATTGTCATGTTAAAGATGAAGGACAATGATTCAGATAAATTTCTTGATAGTGTTTATAAAGATTTCTATAAAATAAAAGATCCAACATCAGGTAATGAATTTTATAGAGTTTCCTTGGATAATTACTTTAAGGGAAAAGAGTTTTCATTAAATGAAATTGCTGAACTGAAGGTAAAATACAAAGATAAAGGTTATGAAACTCAAAATTTTACCGCCATTGAAGAACTGATTAAAAAAGAAAATAGAGAAACTGTTTTGTTCAAGTTGTTTAATATAAACTAATTCAAGTTGTTTTCTTTTGGGGCACATACCAATGCCACTTAATATAGAACAAAAAAATGATAAAAGTAATAATTATATTAAGTTTTGTTGTTGCGGCTTGCTCTCCTACTAAAGTGAAAGAAGTTAAACAAGAACCATTATCAGAAGTAACTAAAATAGATTTTTTAGATGATGGTAATACAATTGTATACATTAAAACAGATTCCCTTGCGGGTATTATTACCAATATTTTAATCAAAAAGTAAGAGGATGCGATCCAGAATAAAATTTCACAAACATAGATTTATAATTTTCACGTTACTATTTTTTACAGTCTACCTGATTGTAACTTTTATTCCTGATTACACTATAGGTCGAAAGTTAAAAGCGGTTTTTATTTATGGCTTTTTATTTTTAAGCTTTGTAGCTTCATTAATAGGCATTAATAATATGCTACATAACAGAAGGATAAATTATTTAAATTTCTTTCTTTTATGTTTTCCGTTTATATATTTAACGATAATGCTGATATTTAGTAAGTAATGTGAAGTTACTAAGTTTTCTATTTATTGTAATTTCCTCGATTGCTGTTCCTGCTCAAAAAATTATTGACGGTGTAAGAGCTATAATCAATAGCAGTGGAAACATAAGTAATTTTTTTTTGTTTATGAAACTAAGGCTTTGAAAGGATTATTTATTAATAAACCATAGATTTATAAAATATGAATTTCAAAATATTTTTTTTAATCCTATCGACACAGTTTCTTTTTGCTCAGGAAAAGCCAATTGTTTTTGAAAATAACGCAAAAGCATATTCTAATAAAAATTTTGATGAGTTCTCAAACGAACGTTCATTTTGTGATTTAACTATTTCTCAGGATTCAACTTTCAGTTTTTACAGCCGACCGCATTTAAGTTGTTATACTTGGAATGAAATCAAAGGGAAGTGGAAAAAGGAAAAGAATATTTATACTTTTTTAAGCGAATATCAAGTAACTGAAAATGATACAAGATTAACTTTTGCTAAAGACTCGACCAAAAAGTATTTATTAAAATTCGCAACTGACAAAAAATCTACATTAAAAAACAGAAGTATTAAAATTGTATATATGTATGATTTTTATGCTGAAATTAAAATAGATGATATTGAAAAAATAATGAGCTTCAATCAAGACAACTCAATTGAAATCCCATTTGATGAAATTCCAAACCATGAAAAACTTGCGTCATTTCGTATAGAATATTTCTTGAGTGCAAGTGAAAAACGATATCAATATATTACGGAGAGCAAAATGGTAAATGTGAAAGAGAGAGATATTCCTAACATTGTTGAAATTGAATTTGTTGAACAACCAAAAAAAGAAATGGTTTATAGAACCACAATTGGAAAATTAGAGGGCGACAAACTCGAAATCGTTTCATCTGTTAAAACTAAGCCCAGCTTGCCTGAATATTTAACAGAGATTGGTTTTGAAAAATACTATGAGTTGAGGAAGTAAAACCGAGTTAATAATCCAAATACCACCCAATAACCTTAATTTTGAGTTAGGTTATTATAAGCCGCCCCTATCGGGGCGGCTTATTTTTTTGATTAATACTCACTAGGTAGCAGAATGACGTTATTTACAAAAAAGATGCGGATTTCTTGAAGTGGGAAATCTGTATATTCTATCTTTTTACTAAAAACGATGTTGTTGTTACCATCATCGCAAGTCAGAGCTGCGGTGCTTTTTTCTAGGTCAACACGTAACGTCCAAGTCTGAAATTCTTCTTTCTTGATATTTGGCTTAATTTGATTAAAAGCGATTTCGTCGATAAGCCAGTATGCGCCTGCTTTTTCGGCAAGGTATTGAATACCATCGGTATAAAGTACGGTTCTTGCAATCGGGTGGCGATACCAGTTTTCTGTGCCTGTAAATTGTGCGAGGTCTGTTTTTGTGATTGTGTCTTTCATAATTTAACTCCTTTTGTTTAATGCCTCCACCGTGGAGGACGGGGCAAAAAAGTAGAAAAGCCATAGGACAAAAGTCACCACCAACACGGGAGCGTAGCGAATGGAGCGGGCAGCGTGATTGACTGCCGGACGGCTTTTATCAACTTGCGCCAGTACTCCCATCGAGTGAGTGATTAAAAGTAGATATGAAAGTTAACCACTTTTGATACAGACACGGTCTAAATAATCAGCCCAATCCTGCATCATTCTGACACGTTGCTTAATGAATTTAGAGCGATCATATGCTGCGCCAAGCGGTCCAGAAGGCTTATGCGCTAATTGAGCTTCGATTACATCAGGTTCATACTCTAGTTCCTCTCGAATTGTAGTGCGGGCTAAAGCACGAAAGCCGTGTGGAGTCATACGGTTTCTAAAACCTAAATTGTGAAGGGCTACGCGTACAGTGTTGTCACTCATATGCTTTCGTGGCTGGAAAAATCCTGGAAAAATATATGGTGTATTGTAGTGTCCCGTTTCTTGTTGCTGTTCCTTTAAAATGGAAACTGCTTGGGTTGATAAGGGGACAATATGGTCTTTTCTTGATTTCATCCGTACGGCAGGGATTCGCCATTCATTTCTCTCAAAGTTTATTTCACTCCAGACAGCTTCACGCAGTTCATTCGGTCGCACAAAGGTCAGTAAGGAAAGCCGTATGGCTCTAATTGTTCGAGGATATAATTTTGTATCATCCGCAATAGCTTTCAGCAGTTCAGGCAATTCGTGCGGCTCGATTGCATCAAAATGCTTAGTTTTCCTTGTTTTAAATGCCCCGTACAAATGAGGTGCTGGATTATGCTTGCATTTCCCTGTCTGAATCCCATAGCGAAAAATTTGACCACAGATTTGGCGAACACGTCCAACTGTGTACAAGGCATCACGTTGTTCGATTTTTTTCAAAGCAAGTAGCAAGTCTGGTGCTTCTAAAGTGGAGATTGGTCTATTACCAAAGTGCGGAAAAATATTATTCTCCAAACGAATTAATACATTTTCAGCATGTTTTTTGCTCCACTCGTGAGCATGCAACTCATACCACTCTAAAGCCACTGCTTTAAAAGTAGAAACCGCTTCTAAAACCGCCTTGCGTTTTGCCTCTTGCCTAGAGGCTAGAGGGTCAACGTTTTGCTCCAATTGTTCTTTAGCTTCAAAGGCTTTTTTTCGTGCTTCAGACAAGGAAATTAGCGGATAACTGCCGAGCGCAAGAAGCTTTTCCTTATTATTGTACCTATATCTTAATCTCCAAAGTTTTCCGCCTTTGGGGGTGATGTGTAGGTACAAACCGCCACCGTCAAATAATTTATAAGGCTTGGTTTCTGGCGTGGATTTTTTGCAGACAAAATCAGACAGTTTCATGGCTCATTCTCCCATTTTAAAGTACCCCGATTTGTACCCCCGTTTTTCGTTGGGGTCGGTAAATCAAGGCACATTATTATTGAAACACGAAACGGTGAAGTCATTGAAAGTAAATGACTTTATATACAACGCTTAATGTGGGTAAATGAGTGGGTGGTGCCCGGAGTCACTGCTAAATTCAGAAAGTAACTACTTTGAAAAGTTTAGTTACTTCTGAACTGTTTTTTCGAGATACCCCAGTAAGTACCCTGATTTTCTCATTTACTTGAAAATACTTTAGTGAATATCAGTATATGTCGTCAATCTTTTTTCGGGATGGTACATAGAAAAAAACGTCCTGCATATATAAAGAAGAAGTCTTTTTTCTTTATAGTTTTTTTATAGCAGTATTAATGCGAAATTTTATTAAACAACTAGAAGTAGAATTGAAATAAAATTCTCTAAATTTATGTTGGGTCATTAATCGATATTGATTGTTTCATATAAAGCAAAAAAGGTCATTGGCATTTCAAATATCGCGTTATATTAAGGTTACGGTTGCTGCTTGGGGAGTGACAACTACTAATAGTGGTTAATTTAACAGGGGTTAAAAATGCCAATCAAAGATAAGAACCTTAACGAAGATCCTTTGCTCGATCGCAAACAGGCTGCAAACTATATCAGCTTTAAAGCGGGTACTTTGGCAGTTTGGGATTGCAATAAGCGACATGACTTAAAGCCCATCAAGATAGGGCGAGCAGTCCGCTACCGCAAATCGGTGCTTGATGCTTTCCTTTTAGAGCAGATGACTCCTTAAACGGGTTTCTGCTTTATAAAATCTTCCTAAATCAACGAACAAAAATGAGGTGTCTCTATGAACATAGAACAAGCCAACGCTCTTTCTTTGCCCGAAATCCTGCAAAAAATCGGTTGTGTACCAGTTAAGGACAAAGGCAATGACCTTTGGTATCTCTCGCCATTCCGAGAAGAGAAAACCGCCAGTTTCCACATCAATACAATCAAAAACGTTTGGTACGACTTCGGCTCTGACCGAGGCGGGGACGTTATTAACTTCGCTCAATCTTATTTGCAAAGCCAAAGCGAAGACTACACGCCTGCCGATGCCTTGCGTTGGGTCAATAATATGATGCTTTCCCCTGTGTCGATTTTATACGTACCAAGAGATAAGCCAAAAGAAACAAAAGCAACCCTGACTTTAAGCACGGTTTTCGAGTTGGAGCATAACGGACTGATTAACTACCTTGAATCAAGACGTATCTCTTTGGCTCTTGCCAAGAAGTACCTAAAAGAAGTTGTCGTCAATAACAACAACACGGGCAAAAAGTTTCATGCTATCGGCTGGCAGACGGTAAGTGAGGGCTACGAAGTCCGAAACAAAGTCTTTAAGGGCTGCATCGGGTCGAAAAGTATTTCTTTTATCAGAGGTAAGCAAATACCGGCCGTTGAAATCCATGTCTTTGAAGGCATCATGGATTTTCTTTCTGCCGTGTCTGAACAAAAGGGACAGCAATTTGTCGGCGATGCTATCATTCTTAATTCTGTGAGCTGCCTGCCTCAAGCATTCCCGTATATCAAAAACTATCATTACCGAAGCCTTTATACATGGCTCGACAATGATACGGCAGGATTATTGGCAACGCAGGCTTTGAAAGAGCTTGCTGAAAAGGAAGGTATTCTGACTTTTCAAGCCATGAATAAAAGCTACTCACCACATAAAGACGTTAACGCTTGGCACATGGATAAACCAAAAGTGTAAGAAAAAACACTAAAAATAATCTCTTTAACATTGAAAGGAAAATGAATGTCTCATTTAAGAGCGGATTTTTTACGTGTTGCGGAAGTTGAACTGGTTTATAAAAGCCAAGTCAAGCCATCCGAGAGAATGAAAATAACGACTTCCAATGATGCCTTTAAACTTCTTTACGATACGTGGGACGATGGTAAGCTAGAATTGCAAGAACAGTTCAGAGTTTTGCTTCTTGACCGCAAAAATAGTTGTTTGGGTGTCTCGACAATTGCAACAGGTGGTATTTCTGAATGCATGGTTGATGCAAAAATTCTGTTTGCAACGGCACTAAAAGCAAGAGCAAGCGGAATTATTTTGTCGCATAATCACCCATCAGGAAACAAGCAATTTAGCGATAGTGACCTGAAACTGACTAAAAAGTTTGTTGAAGCGGCAAAATTATTTGATATTTCTATTCTTGACCATATCGTCGTTACGCAAGACGGATATGCGTCAATGGCTGACGAGGGAAGACTTAAGAACCTCGATTGCCCTTTCTAAAAAAAATGATTATGTCCTTCTAAAAAGAAAGACCCACAAGCAATTCGCTTGTGGGTCTAAATAATTCAAAGCTTACTGTTAAACAATTTAATCTTAATAAAAAGGATTATTAAGACATTTTTTTTTAATAACTTTTAAAATCTCTCTACTTTATTAAGTCCTCTTAAAAATATTTCATTTTTCGATTGATTTGAAAAAATCTCTTTCAATTTAATCCAATATTCTTCACTTACAGAATTCGCAATTTGGTCACAGACTAGATAGGCTAGCTCTTCCTCAAAATTGAGCCATTTTTCACTCATTATTATCTCTGTCCGAGGTGAGTTCATATCTAAGTCACGTACACCGCAAATATCAATTACTAAAATGAGAGGAAAGGGCCATGATAGTTTTACCTGATTGTGCTTCATTGCGTACGAAGGGGGGAAAAGGGATGCAGGTACTTCTATTCCATGAAGAGAAAGACGAGAACGAGATCTTGTATATTCACTTGAAGAACTATCTTGGCTTATTTCTCCATTGTCATTAATACTAATTGAAGTTCCAGATTCCTTAATTGCATTTTCTTCTATTTTAATGCTTTTTTGAAGATTATAGGTTTCGCCCTCTATTTCGATTTGTTTTAAGTTTAGGTCAATTTGTTCTACAGGTAGTCCATGGCTTTCCAATACTGCTGCAATGACTGACCCAATTATTCCTATAGATTTATTTTCAAGTGAAATTTCAAAAGTTCTGATATTATCATGTGCATTCCAAGAATAGTCTTTAAGTGATATTGCAGTAATGTCTTTGAAACTGTTTTCGTCTCTTATGCTTGAGTTTGTCGAAGTCTCTATGTGAATCTTAAAGGGAGGGTTAGGAATTACACTTTCTACTGACTTTATAAAACCTGTTTCGGAAAGATTCTCCCATGGATTTCTGTTTTTTCGTAATATTAATTTTGTTGTTGTTCCAGGAGTCTCACGGTTTCCTTTTTGTATCCAAAAGATACTTTCTTGTCCTTCGACCGTGATATTTATCGCGTCACTTGAAGTATGTGGTGCATAAACTCTTTTTGTATCGACAATCAATGTATCTGCAACCATAAAACAAGAAAGAATGCCAATACCAAAGCGAGAAGTAGGTGTGAAATCAGCGTTAGATTCAGATTTTAAATTGTAAAAGTCAGTTGATTTATAGAAGGATGAGCCAACTTTTGAATAATAGTTGTCAATTATATATTGATCCATTCCAGTGCCATTATCTGACACTTCTAAAATTGTATTCTCGCCTTCAACGTAATATTTTACAGTAATCTCTGGGACATATAAATTATTCCACTTTCTTTCCTGTGCTTCTCTTAAGAGGCATGCGTCAATTGAATTTTGTAGAAGCTCTCTTAAGGCAACTTGTGGGTTGCCGTAAAGTTTTGTACCCATTAGAAGGTCTATAACTTGCCTTTTACTAAGGTTAAATTGTGTATCGCGATAAATATATAATGGTTCATTTTTAATGTTCTTTTTTGTCTGGATTTTGTCGCGGTCAACTTTGAAGGGGAATTTTAGAGAGATATTTCTCCCTTTAGTTATATTAAAATCATTTAAATTTGTAATAATATTATTACAAATAGTTAATTCATGATCGATAAAATTACAAAATTCATGAATGGAAGCTTCTATAGCTGGATGAGTGCATCTTGCACTAAACTGTATAAGTTCGGGATTAATCTCCCAAGCTTCTACTGCACGGTGCTTATTCCATTCAAGAAGACTAACAGGGTGGCGAACGTATAAATGTGAGTAAAGAATAGACGGTGTTCTTTTTGAGTCAAAATCCAAAATATCAGCTAATCGAAGGATTACTCCTACCAAAGGTAAACAAGCTACAGTGTCTACTGCACAAAGGTAGTTTTTATCAAAGTCAATCAATTTCAAAGCGTCTTCATTGTGGCTTAGGCAAAGTTGGGCAAGTTCCACAGTTAAATCACAATCACGAAAAATTATCTTTCCGTTCCAGTCTTTCTCAATGATATTGCGTGCTCGTTCTGCGTGAGTTTGTCTTATATAATCACTGATGAGGTAACCTTTGATTGTGTCTGCCTGTGTCGTTTTTCCTTGCGAGATAAGTTTGGAAATAATATCGTTTTGGTCTGGACGGGAAGCATAAAATCTTCTGAAATCCTCGTATGCAGACTCCTCAAAATTATTAATAAGCTGAGGTTCAGTATCCCAAACTTTTTTCCATGCAATTACTTCGGCTTCGTCAGGACACATTCCAATGTCGTGGAAGAATGCGGTAAGAATTAAAAGCATAAGTTCAGGAGCAGAAAGATTCTTTATTACAGCAGAACCGAGTAATCTTTCCATGATGTTGAGCACACGAAATAAGTGGTCACCATCATGGAGGGTATACTCTCCCATATGTTTTAAAATTGTTTTTGTTCTTTGGAATGAATAAGAAACAGCAGAGTCTACAAGAGCCTGAACTTCTTTGTCCTTTGGATTAGTCTTCTCTAATAATGTAATATACAACAAGCTTTTTTCTAAGCGCGGAAGATATTCGTCTTTGTAATCATCAGCCATTTTGTTCAACCTTTAAAAAATGAAGAGCAAATATAAGTATACTTCAATACATAAAGTAATGGTATTTCTATATTTATTGGGAAAAAATCTATGTAATTAGTAAGAAAAGTATTTTAAAAATAATATCAAATACTTAACAAATGTTTTAGTATTGTTTTAGCAAGAAATTAAAAAGGGCTGTAGAAAATTCTACAGCCCTTTATTTTTAAGTAGCGAGAGGGAGATTTGAACTCCCGACCTCAGGGTTATGAATCCTGCGCTCTAACCAACTGAGCTACCTCGCCATTTAGTTGGGCGTCCTTGAACGCGGGTGCAAATATAAGACTAATATCAAACCTTGCAAATATAAATTTGAAAAAAAATATTTTTTTTATTTACTGCTTTTTTAAATAAAAATTATATATTTCGCAAAAATTAGATTATGACTTCAAAAATCCGTTACGAAATTGAATTTCCTATAAATTCATCACCTCAATTATTGTATCAATACATTTCAACACCTTCTGGTTTACAAGAATGGTTTGCTGATACTGTGAACTCTCGTGGTGAGTTTTTTACTTTCGAATGGAATGATGGAGAAGAAAATGCACGTCTTGCATCCAAAAAGAGTGGAGAGAAAGTTAAGTTTAAATGGATTGACGACAATAAAAAAGATACCGAGTATTATTTTGAACTTCGAATTCTTGAAGATGAAATAACTAAAGATGTTTCCTTAATGGTGGTCGATTTTGCCGAAGAAGACGAAATTGACGAATCAAAACAATTATGGGAAAATCAAGTATCCGATTTAAAACACGTGATTGGTTCTGTATAAATTCCATTTATTAAAGTTATATTTGTCCCGCTAAAAATCGGGACTTTTTTATGATTAATTACAACGGAGAAATCCTTCCTTCAGACAATAATTTATCCAATTCAAACCGTGCGTTTCTTTATGGAGATGGTGTTTTTGAAACTTTGAAAATTGTAAACAACAAAATTCTTTATCTAGAAGATCACTATTTTCGACTAATGGCTTCTATGCGAATCGTCAGAATGAAAATTCCTAACAATTTCACTCTGGAATATTTGGAAACTCAAATTCTTAATTTGGCGAAAGCTCAAAATTGTGAAAATTCTGCGAGAGTTCGATTTACTGTTTTTAGAAATGATGGCGGATTTTATTTGCCAAATAACAACTCGGTTTCTTTTCAAATTCAGGTTTTTCATTTAGAAAATAAGTTGTATTCTTTTTCGGATGCAAATTATGAAGTTGATTTGTACAAAGATTTTTTTATTTCTAAACAATTACTTTCAACTATCAAAACTACCAATAAAATGATCAATATTACTGGTAGTATCTTTGCAGAGGAAAACGATTTGCAAAATTGTATTCTTTTAAATAACGATAAAAATGTAGTCGAAGCATTAAACGGAAATCTTTTTATGATGATGGGAACCAAACTAATAACACCACCAATTAGCGAAGGTTCCTTAAACGGAATTATGAGAAAGCAAGTACTTCAAATAGCAAAAAAAATAGAAGCGATAGAAGTAATTGAAGATGTAATCTCGCCATTTGATTTGCAAAAAGCAAATGAATTATTTATTACAAATGTAATTTCAGGTATTCAACCAATAACAAAATACAGGAAGAAAGATTATAAAAGTGATTTATCTAAGGAAATTCTTACAAGTTTAAATTCTTTAATTTAAAATTGGATTTTCAGGAGCATTAGACCAAATTATGTATTCGCCACCTAGTTCCATAATTTTTTCTTTCCAGAATTGATTGGATGATTTACTTAAAATAGCAGACTGATGGTTGTTAGAAGTTATAATCCACGAATTTGCTTGAAGTTCAGTCTCCAATTGATTAGCATCCCAGCCAGTATAACCAAGAAAGAAACGAATATTTTCTTTACTGATTTTTCCTTCATTTATTAAACTCTTAGTAAGTTCAAAATCGCCACCCCAAAAAATACCATTTGAGATTTCTATGCTATCGGTAATAAGTTCTGGAATTGTGTGAATAAAATATAAATTATCTTGTTCTACTGGACCGCCATTGTAGATTTTAAATGAGGCTTCAATCTCTGGAAGTAAGTCATTTATGGTGTAATCTAGTGGTTTGTTTAAAATGAATCCTACTGATCCTTCATCAGTATGATCTGCCAATAATATAACTGATCTATTGAATGATAAGTCTCCTATTATAGAAGGTTCGGCTATAAGCAGTTGTCCTTTTTGTAGTTTTTCTGATATCATTTTTCTGACAATTTTAATAAATGTACAAATAAAAGTTAGATAAAAAAACTTTATTGCAAAAAAAAACCATCGGACTTAACAGATGGTTTTCTATATCAAAAATGAAACTAGATTTAGTTTACAGAACCTTCTAAGTCTGCTCCAGCTTTAAATTTTACTACATTTTTAGCAGCGATTTTGATAGTTTTTCCAGTTTGTGGATTTCTTCCGTCTCTTGCAGCTCTGTTAGATACTGACCATGATCCGAAACCTACTAATGAAACTCTTCCACCTTTTTTCAAAGTAGAACCTACGTTTCCTAAAAATGATTCTAAAGCTAATTTTGCAGCTGCTTTTGTGATTCCTGCGTCAGCAGCAATAGCATCGATTAATTCTGATTTGTTCATAATAATAGTTATTAATTGTTGGTTAAACATTGTTGTTAATATAACAAATTTAAAAGAAAATACAGACTACACAAGCGCTTGAAGCGTTTTTTAATCAATTTGTTGATAACTCACGCCTTTTGTTAATAAAAGTATGCGTTTAATCGGTAATACTTGGTTAAATCAATGAATACAGAGGTTTACAATGCTTTTGCATCAGCAGAAAAAGTCATTCCGTTCAATAATTCCGATGTTGTCATTCTCTTTTTCCCTGGAAACTGAATACTCTTTAATTCTAAAAATGAATCTTCTAATGCAATTTTCATCTCTTTTTTAGTTGTAATGATGCTTCCAACTTTATAATCATGTGATTCTAAAACTAAATTTGCCTCATAAACTTTTATATTCCATTCGTTTTCGCCATCTTTAATAATACACCAAGCATTTGGATATGGTGATAATCCTCTAATTAAGTTATAAATTTCAGTTGCCGATTTACTAAAATCAACCTTACAATTTTCCTTGTTTAATTTATAAGCTGTTTTTATTTCTGATGAATCAGTTTGAATCGTGGTTGTAACTTCTCCTTTTTCAATCAACGATAAAGTTTCAACTACGGCCTCGCATCCTAAATGCATTAATCTATCGTGCAATTCGCCAGCATTTTCTGTTGCAGAAATAGGAGTTTCTTTACTCAATATCATCGCGCCAGTATCAATTTTATCATCAATAAAGAATGTAGTAACACCAGTTTTGGTCTCTCCATTTATGATTGCCCAGTTTATTGGCGCAGCGCCACGGTAATTAGGTAGGAGTGAAGCATGAAGATTAAAAGTTCCCAATTGTGGCATTTTCCAAACTACTTCGGGTAACATTCTAAAAGCAACAACAACTTGTAAATTCGCATTCAAACTTTTTAATTCTGATATGAAGCTTTCGTCTTTTAAATTCGTTGGTTGCAGCAAATTTAAATTATGTTCTAATGCATATTCTTTTACAGCCGAATATTTTATTTTTTGTCCACGACCTGCAGGTTTGTCGGCAGCAGTGATAACACCTACAACTTCGTAGTTCTGTTTTAAAATGGTATCCAATATGCCTACAGCAAATTCTGGTGTTCCCATAAAAACGATTCTTAATTTTTCCATTGATGCCAAATTATTTCAGTGTTTTTATTGAATAGGTATTGTTTGTTTGTACGATTATCGAATCGTTTTCTAATAAATTTTGAAGTGCAAAGATAACGTCGTCTTTGGGATATTTTGTCAACTTTTGAATTTCTCTAGAATCCATTTCTTGAATTTTTAATAATCCGATGATTTTTTCTTGAACGATTGTCGTATCAATTTTTAATTTTCTTTTCGAAATACAATAAGAGCACACACCACATTCTTTAGAAATTGTCTCTCCAAAATAACTTAAAAGCAATTTATTCTTGCATATTTTATCTTCTTTTATATAATGAAGCACCGATTTTAATTGCTCGGTTTTGAGTTTGTTTTGTGCCTCAAGGTATTTTGCAACTCTATTTATAGTTCGTTCATCTTCTCGAACTTCGTTAAAAGTAATAGTTGCATCGTTATTTTTTGCGTGTAATTCTATAACTTGTTTCTCATGAAGTTTATGAAGAATTGCCAATACTTTATTTTCCTCTGAATTGGATTTTTTTGCAATCAACGAAATGTTGATAACCGATTGCGATTCGTAAACGCCAGGATTGGTCCGTAAAATGGTTAAAACAACTTCTTCATCTTGCGGATTCAAACTCATATACCGAATTACTTCTTTAGACGGAATGATAAATTGTAACGAAATTTTTTCTGTAAATTCTTGTGATAAACTAATGATTCCTTGTCGATCAAGAAATTGCAAAGCATTGTAAACTTTTAAAACAGAAAATCCATATTTGGTGCAAAACTGATTGATGTTGAAACTAAATTTTTCGTCAATTCCTTCACCATAAGCGATTTGAAAATAGTTGCACAGTTTTTTGAAAACTAAATTTAAGAATTCTTTATCCGATAAAACACTTAAAAACTGACTTTCAACATGAATTACATCGGATGGATTTGTGAGTAAAACTGCAAATGCTTTTTCTCCATTTCTGCCAGCACGACCAGCTTCTTGATAATAATTTTCTAGGTTGGGAGGAATGTGTAAATGAATCACCGTTTTTACATTGGCTTTGTCAATTCCCATTCCGAAAGCGTTTGTGGCGACCATTGTTTGCACTTTTTCATCCATCCAAAGTTTCATATGGTTGTCTTTTTCTTTAGATGATAATCCGCCGTGGTAATAAGTTGCCGAAAATCCGAGTGATTCTAATTGTTTAACCGTTTCCGAACATGCTTTTCTATTCGTGACATATATAATTGATGGTTGTGGATTTTTTTTCAAAATCTGCTCCATCAACCGTAATTTGTCTTCTACATTAAAAACCATATAAGCCAAATTTTCTCTTTCAAATGATTTGGTGAATAGTGAAGGATTTTTAAGCTGAAGTTGCTCAATAATATCGTCTTGCACTCTTTTAGTAGCTGATGCTGTCAATGCCAAAAAAGGCACTTTAGGAAAATATTCTTTAAGTTTGGATATCTTTAAATAGGCTGGTCTAAAATCGTGTCCCCATTGCGAAATACAATGCGCTTCGTCAACAGCAATTAAATTTATAGGAAGATTTTTTATTCGTTCTAAAATCCAATCGTTTTGAAGTCGTTCTGGAGAAAGATACAAGAATTTAAAATTTCCAAATTGGCAATTGTCCAACAAGTCGATCATTTCATCTGATGAAATTCCGCCAGTTAATGCGATGGCTTTGATACCTTTATCTTGCAAATTTTTAACTTGGTCTTTCATCAAGGCAACGAGTGGTGAAATAACCAAACAGATGCCTTCCATCATCATCGCTGGAACTTGAAAAGTAATTGATTTTCCGCCGCCAGTTGGCATTAAACCAAAAGTATCTTTGCCTTCTAAAACGGATGCAATTATTTCTTCTTGCGGAGTTCTAAACGCATCGTGTTTCCAATATTTTTGAAGGATTTCTAATGGTTTAGACATTGTATTCAATTACGAAATTAGGAATTACAAATTAGGAATATTTTGTAAAAGTACTAAAAACAAGAAATATAATTGATTTTATAGACTTTTTGAGTAAAGTGACTTTGCTTTTGCCAAATCAATTGGAATTTCTAAAAAGTAATTGAGTTGCCATTTCTGAGTTTGTTGTGCTTGTTTATTCAATGTTTTGTCCCAAGAAGGATAAACTCTAAAGCCTAATTTTCCTTTTTTAGACTGATTTTGAAGGTATCCTTTTTGTTCTAAAATTGATTTTGAAAATACAAATTGTCCAGAGTTTTTTGGTGTATTTGTATTGATAATGACAAAATCAAAATCGTCTGATGTGGAGAAAGGTTGAATTGGTTTTTCTTCAATTCGTTTCCATAAGGTTACAAATTGACCAATTTTAGTTGGAGTAATTTTGGCTTCACGAAAAATTATTTTCAAGTTATTGAGCTCAAATTGAGCGGCAAAATAATCGTGACTCTCGTTTTCGATAAGTAAATTTGAGATTTTTAAATCTAGTTTTTCAAAAACCAGTTTTGAAGTTTCTTCTAGTTTTTGACGTGTCATTAGAAACTTAGTTTAAGGTTTCTAAAATGTAGTCAATGCGCTCGTCAACGGTTCCTTTTGGTACTTCAATTAAGTTGTAGCCATATTTTTCGTAGGTTTCTACAAGATGACCGTAAATTAATTTGGCTTGTTCAAAGTTTTCATAACGCGCGTCATCACTTTCGTAAATTTCTTCCCAAGGCGGAAGAATGAAAATTTTAGTATAGATGTGATCACGACAAGCTTGGTCAAAAAAGGCCGGATAACTATCGCCAATGTAGTGCATGTAGGCTAAAACATCAGGAATGCCACGATCTATGAAGACAATGTTTGTTGGTTCTTGGATTGCGTTGGCGTATTGTTTCTTTCTTCCTTCTAGTAGTAATTCGCTAAAAAGAAGTGGTTTTTCTAGAAATAATTGTTCTATGCCTTGCATTTTGGCTTCCATGGTTACTTCGCGCGAAATCTCTGGATAACAGCAATATCCTTTGGAAATTAATCCATCAATGATTGTTGTTTTTCCAGTTCCTGGTCCGCCGATGATAACTACAATTTCTTTTTCCAAAATTTTTCGAATAAAGGCGCAAATTTATTGAAACTAATTTGATAATTGAACGTGTTTTGGAATTTTATTTTCTACTCGATGCAATTACTAACTAGCCCTGATGGGAATGGCATCCCGAAGCTTCGGGATATAATGGACAGCAGGAAAATGGAATCCAAAAAATGCCCAAGCGATTCGCTCCTAAAAAAAACTAAAAACTAAACAAATTGTAATTTCAAAAATGTATATTTGCGTTTATTTTAACTTGAAGAATGGATAAAAAGACCGAAGAATTTTACATTCGGCTAAAAGAGGAATTGAGCAATACATCCGCTTGGCCGACAGAATACCTATATAAATTTATTGTTCCTACCGAAGCTAAAAAAATCGAAGAAGTTGAAAATGCTTTTGATAATATGGGCGCGGTTATAAAAACTACAAAATCTAAAACTGGAAAATACACGAGTGTTTCTATAAATGTAAACATGAATTCGCCAGAAGATGTAGTTGCCAAATACATTGAAGTTTCTACAATTGAAGGAATAATTTCGTTTTAATATGGTACCAAAATATATAAAAGAGAATGCCAACGATGTTGTATTTAACTTAGAATACAATGCCGAACGTCCGCATTTAATTATTCCAGAGTATGGTCGTCATTTGCAAAAACTGATTGATCAGGCTACGGTTATTGAAAACGATGAAGAACGAAATAAAGCCGCTCGCTACATCATTCAGGTGATGGGAAGTTTGAATCCGCACTTGCGTGATGTTTTGGATTTTCAGCACAAATTGTGGGATCAGCTTTTTATTATGTCTGATTTCAAATTGGTTGTTGATTCACCTTATCCAATTCCAACTCGTGAGGTAATTAATTTAAAGCCAGAGCGTTTAGCTTATCCGCAAAAGAATCCAAAGTATCGTTTTTATGGTAATAATATCAAATACATGATAGAAGTTGCCGATAAATGGGAAGAAGGCGAGATGAAAAGTGCGTTGATAAAAGTGATTGCCAACCACATGAAAAAATCTTATTTGAGTTGGAATAAAGATACTGTTACAGATGCAGTAATCTTTGAACATTTATACGAACTTTCGGATGGGAAATTCAATTTGACTCAAAGTCAAGAAGAGCTTTTAACGACAAATGATTTAATTAGAACTAATAAAAAAGTATCGAATAAATCATTAATGCCACAGCAAAAAAACTTAAAAATTCAAGGTTTTAAAAAGCCAATTCCAGGTAAAAAACCTTTTGTAAAAAATAACAATAACAATAATCCGAAAATTTAATTTGTATATTTTTATAATGTAAATTGTAAATCGATATTACATTATGCACTATACAATTTTTACATTATACAGAAAAAAATATGGGAGTTTTTAAAATTGAAGGAGGCATTAGACTAAAAGGTGATGTTACACCACAAGGAGCTAAAAATGAGGCATTGCAAGTATTATGTCCTGCTTTGTTAACATCAGAAAAAGTTAGAATTACCAATATTCCTGATATTATTGATGTCAATAAATTAATTACACTTCTAGGAAATTTAGGAGTTAAAATTGAAAAAAATGGTCCAGGCGATTATACTTTTCAAGCTGATGAAGTAAATGTTGATTACTTAAAAACAGAAGCGTTCAAGAAAGAAGGCGGAAGTTTAAGAGGTTCTATTATGATTGTTGGTCCGCTTTTGGCACGTTTTGGTTGTGGTTATATTCCAAAACCTGGTGGTGATAAAATCGGAAGAAGAAGATTAGATACGCACTTTGAAGGTTTTATAAATCTTGGAGCAAAATTCCGTTATGAAAGAGAAGACCATTTTTATGGTGTTGAGGTTGATGGAAAATTAAAAGGCGCATACATGTTGCTTGACGAAGCGTCAGTAACTGGAACTGCAAATATTGTTATGGCTGCCGTTTTAGCCGAAGGAACAACTACAATTTACAACGCAGCTTGTGAGCCTTACTTGCAACAATTGTGTAAAATGTTGAATTCTATGGGAGCTAAAATTAGCGGAGTAGGTTCTAATTTATTGACAATTGAAGGAGTTGATTCTCTTGGAGGATGCGAACACAGAATTCTTCCAGATATGATTGAAATTGGTTCTTGGATTGGTCTTGCGGCGATGACAAGAAGTGAAATCACAATTAAAAATGTGTCTTGGGATAACTTAGGTGTGATTCCAAGTGTGTTTAGAAAATTAGGAATCACTTTAGAAAGACGTGGTGACGACATTTATATTCCAACACATGAAAACTATGAAGTAAAAACCGATATTGATGGTTCAATTCTAACTATTGCCGATGCGCCATGGCCAGGATTTACGCCTGATTTATTGAGTATTGTTTTGGTAGTTGCAACGCAAGCCAATGGTGACGTATTGATTCACCAAAAAATGTTTGAAAGCCGTTTGTTCTTCGTGGATAAATTGATTGATATGGGAGCAAAAATTATGTTATGTGATCCACACAGAGCTGTGGTTATGGGACATAATTTCCAATCGCAATTGAAAGCAACAGTGATGAGTTCGCCAGATATTAGAGCCGGAATTTCATTATTAATTGCTGCGCTTTCTGCTAAAGGAACTTCGACGATTCAAAATATCGAGCAAATTGATAGAGGTTACGAAAGAATTGATGAACGATTGAGAGCTCTTGGTGCAAACATTGTAAGAGAATAATTTCATGAGGTTTTTATCTTTATGCCTTTTATTAGTTCTATTTTCCTGTAAAACAAATTTTCGAAGAGTTCCTGTAAATTCTGTTTCGATTACGGAACGACAAAGAGTTTATGATTTTGGAAAACGAATTGTGGAAACATGTAAGACTAGAAAATTCATTCAGTTAAGTAAAAAAGAAGTAACTGAGAGTTTGTCAACACTTTCTTTAGAAGAAATGCAACACGCATGTGATGTACTTGATAAAAGAAATGGAAAATTTATCGATATGAAACTTATCGAAATCATTGACGATAGTTTCGGTTCTAACACAAAAATATATAGGTATAAAGCTAATTTTGAAAGAAATGAATTCCTAAACGAAGTTAGAATTTGGGTAAAACCAGACGGAAAATTTGCAGGAATTATTTGGAAAGAATGGAAAGACGAGTATATACCTTATAAATAATCTAATCCCAATCTGCTGCTGTAGATTGGGATTTTTTAATTAAAACTATGGAAACCTACATAATTATTATTCTTTGCATTGCGTCTTTCTTCGCTGGTTTTGTTGATGCTATTGTTGGCGGTGGCGGATTGATTCAAACTCCGGTAGCACTGATTTTATTACCTAACGCTGCGGTTTCATCTATTATTGGTACGTTGAAAATCCCAGCATTTAGTGGAACTTCGTTTGCAGCTCGACAGTATTTGAAAAAAGTAGATATGAACTGGAAGTTACTTTCTATAATGGCTGTAATCTCTTTTTGCTCTGCTTTTATGGGCTCGCAACTTTTAACGTCGGTGAGTAATGATTTTATGAAACCTTTGCTATTAATTATACTCGTTTTAATTGCAATTTATACGTTTACCAAAAAAGATTTCGGGCAAAGTAAAGACAAAAATCATACTCCAAAAAGGCAACTTTTGTATGCCATAATTATTAGTATTTTAATTGGTTTTTACGACGGATTTATCGGTCCGGGAACAGGAAGTTTTTTAGTTTTAGGATTTGTAGCCATTCTTGGTTTCGATTTTCTTCATGCTTCCGCAAATGCTAAAATGGTGAATCTTGCGACAAATTTTGGTTCGATTTGCTTATTCGTTTTAAAAGGTAAAATCATTTGGGCAATTGCAATTCCGATGGCGGTTTGTAATGCGCTTGGTGGATTTATCGGAGCAAAATTGGCTATTAAAAAAGGAAATGGATTTATTAGAATCTTCTTTTTAATTGTAGTGGTCGGAACATTAATCCGTTTTGGATATGATGTTTTCTTTAAGTAAAAAATCCAATCTCATCTTTACTTTTAGACAAAATTGGATTTTGTTGTGATGGTTATTTTAACCAACCTTTAGAGATACATTTTTTAGAATACCATATTAAAAACAATGCAATTACAGGAATCAATAGTGTCATTGTTAGTTCAACACCATTAAATTCTGAAACTTTAAATCTCATAAAAGCATCAATATTTTGAAATACAATTCCAATAAATGAAGTTGTAAATAAAAATTTTGCGATTTTCTTTCTTAAAAGTAATGCTACACAGCCCAGTGCACCAGCAAAAACTGCAATAGCAAAAGCGGCTGTTGACCAAACTGGAGTGGCATCAATTAAAGCTAATTTTTCAGCCGATAATCCTGCTCTTACACTTTCAGATTTGTAAGCCATTAGAATGTATTGATTTACACCCATTAAATTCCAAAGTAAAGCAATGATTGCAATTGCCCAAAACGAACCGCTTGGTTTTGAATTTGTTGTATTCATTTGTTTAGTTTTATTGGTTAGATAAAGCTAAGGTATGATTTTTTTTTATTTGAATTCTGTATAAACTTCCTTGCCATCAACAGAAATTTGAGTAATGTGTTTGCAAGTTGTGCCAAATGGTGCTAATGGTGTCCATCCTTTGGCATAATTCAAAGTGACTTTTTTCCCAATAAATTCGGTTTTAGATTTTTCCAATTGAAATCCGTTTTCTAGTGCTCGATTGATGTAATAAGTAGTTTTATCATTTTCTAATTCAAAAACTAAATCTTTAATACCAGCTTCGGATAGTGATTTTACAGTTCCTGAAATTACTATACTATTTTCTTTAGAAGTATTTATCGGAATTAACGCTAATGCAAAAAAGGCAAAAACTATGATTAGTAGAATGTAAATAATTTTTTTCATTGGATTGATTTTGATTAAATTACAACGAAAAATTACAGAGTTTAGTATTTGAAATAAGTAAAAAAATCCAAACTCCATAACTAACAATTATTGGAATTTGGATTTTATTATTTGTAATTTTAAAACTTTTAATTAGCGCCACCAAGTATTTTTATTCCGAAAACGATAGCATCTCCTTGAAATCCATTTTGGTAAGAACGAACATAATCCAATCTAAAAATTCGAAGTTTTCCAAACCCTAAGTTGTCCAAACCAGCAGTAAACTCTTGATACGGAATTCTATCTGGAACCGCCATATTGTGAAATCCTAAAACCAATTGCGATTTTAAATATTTCAACAATGGTAATTTATTCATGATAAAACCTTTGTCGTTATGCTCGGCATGAAATTCAATATAACTGTCGTTCGTGCTTGAAGAATAATACGGTAAATTATTAAATACATTGGTGTAACTTCCACCGTTGTTGATGTGCGTTTGGTTTCCGTTGAAATGTTTGTAATCTATAAATGAGATGTTTTCGGCGTTAAAAAACTTTCCAGCTTTTAAATTCAAATCTAAATCGCCTTTATTTCCAATTGATAAACCGTAAGTTACTCGAGCTGAAACTAAATCATATTCGTATTTTTTGTCTGTTGCAGCCAATCCTTTTTCGTAACCAATGTTTAATGTTGGGTATTTTTCATTGCCAATGTTGTATTTTCCATCAGGACGTGTCCAATATTGTTGTCCAAATTTAATTCTCGCATTGACATTTGCTTTAACTAAATTGTGTTTTTCAATCGCTGGAGTTACATAATCATTAGGTAACAAAGGATTGTTTGAAGTGTAAACTTTATCATTTTTGATTAAAACATAATCAGTATTGTTCCAAAGTGGTTTTCTTTCAGAATATTCTAAGTTGAAATTTAGGTTCAATCCGTTGATTATTTCTCTTCCAAAATTGGCAGAAATAAAATTCTTTTCATACACTTTCATGAAGTTATTTTTAAAAATAAGTGTGCTTATTGAATTTCCTAGATTTGTAATTGGATTGCCTCCGTTGAATTGAGAAACGCTGCTTCCTCCATTTACATATAATTGACTGTTGTTGGTATTATTAAATTTTCTATAAAAATCCCCAGTTACACGAAGTTTTTCTTCTGCGAAACCGTAGTCAAATCGGGAACCAATTCTTGTGTAAGTTCGTTTGTCTTCATCTCTTTTTACAAACGATAATCCTACTTGTGTTTTCCAACCTTGAACCGTATTGAAAGAAGTTGAAAGTAACGGACCATCATAATTTATGGACCATTTTTTGAACGAATTTCTGTAACTATAACCCATTAAAATATCAGAAAAACCAAATTTATTTCGTTTTCCATCGATAGAATCTAAATATACTTGCGATTTTTTCTTGGTTTGCAAGGCATCTTTCTTGGCATAATCGGTAGTTTCTTCGTTTGTTAAAGGCACAGGACGAATGGTTTCCCAGAATGAATCTTCTTTTTTATTGGCGTTTTCTTCAAATTTTAAAACTTCTGCAGTAAATGTTTTCTTTTCGAATTGCTCTTTAAATTCAAAATTAGAATAGACATAAGTGAAGTTTCCTGAGATATTAATACCTAACATTCCGGCTTCAAAATCTATAGTTTGTGTGTTTTTTGCCCAAATTTTATTTTTATTGTTGAAACTATAACTTTGCTTTAAAGTCAATTTGTTCAGTGCAGGATTTTGCATTTGACTTCCTTTAATAGATAAATCAACGGCATAAATAGCATAAGTATCATCAACAATATAAATATATCCTTCCATTGCTGGTTCTGAATCGCGCTTTGGTGTAACTTTAATTTTGTTGATTACTTTGTTGTTTTCATCGGCAAACGAGCCATCAAATTTGTATTTGTAATAGTTAAATGCGCCATCAGCAATTGGTGAAATTACTTTTACATCAAAGTCTAAGTAGTTTTCATAAAAGTCAAAATTGGCTTGAGCAGCGTTGTTAAAACTAAATCCGTTATCATTTCCACTAACTTTTGAAGCTACAATTACTTCTTTTAACTTGTCTGGTTTTTGAAAGGTTATTTTCGATACAGTTTCTGATAAATACAAAATTCCGCTTCGAGTAGAATCGATTATTTCATCAAAAAAATCTAATTTCTGACCCATAATTGTCTTCGGAAGATTTTTTACTCTAAAGATACCTCTTGAGTAAAAATCGGCATTATATTTAGCAGTTTTTGAAGAGTTTTCTTTACGATTTGCAATTGCATTTCTTATGATTTCGTTTGCTGGATTAGCCTTTGGATCAATCACAACATCATTCAATTGGATGTCTTCCTCTGTAAGTTGAACATCAACTATTTGTGGAAATTTCTCGGCATTTACAATTTTCTTTTCGGTTTTATAGCCTAAATATTGGTACAGAATTATGTGTTTTCCGGTTGTTTTTACATTCAATTCATACTTTCCTTGCTCGTTGGAAGTTGTACTTGTGTAAGTGTCTTGAAGATAGATGTTAACAAAAGCCATCGGATTTCCTTTAGAATCGGTGATGGTTCCTTTTATTTGTGCAAAAGATGAAATAGCAATAAAAAGAAATAGTAACGTAAAGTTTTTTTTCATTGGATTAATTTACTTGGTTGGTTTTTATAGTATCGTATTAAATTTATAGACGATTATTATTGCTAAATGGTTGCACTGCTTTTGAATTTATTTTTTAAATAAAAGTTTTACAAAACCGATTGCAAAGCCAATTCATAACTTTTCATTCCAAAACCAATAATTACTCCTTTTGCATTTGGAGAAATATACGATTGATGTCTGAAAGATTCTCTAGAAAATGTATTGGAAATATGAACTTCAATAACTGGTGTTGAAATTGCTTTAACAGCATCGCCAATTCCTATAGAAGTATGAGTATAAGCTGCTGCATTTAAAATTATGGCGTCAAAGGAAAAACCAACTTCTTGAATTTTAGAAATCAATTCACCTTCAATATTACTTTGAAAATAATGTAAATCTACAGATGGATAGTTGGATTGTAATTGTTTAAAATAATCTTCAAATGTTTCACTTCCGTAAATTTCTGGTTCTCGTTTTCCTAGAAGATTTAAGTTAGGACCATTGATAATTAGTACTTTCATATGCCTTAGATTTGTGTAAAAATAAAGAAACCGCTCTAATAAAGAAGCGGTTTTGCAAAAGATTATGATTTTTTTCGTTAAAACATAAATCCAACTGAAGCTTGAATAACACTATTTTTTACATCGGCATCACGTTTTGCTTCTGTAAGTCCAAGTCCATATCTTCCTTGCACGAAAAAGTGTTTGCCAAATTTATAGCTCAAACCACCGACAACAGCAAAGTCAAATGTATTAGAATCATTAGAATCAACTTCATTTCGTTCGCTTAATAAAAAGGAAGCTTGCGGGCCAACTTCAAGACTTAAATCATCGGTAAGATAAAATTTTGCTAAAACTGGAATCGATATGTATCCCAATTCGTTTTTAAATTGTTCGCCTAAATTATCAATTTCTGCTCCTTGAGTAGAATAATAAAGTTCTGGTTGCAAAGCGAAGTTTTCAAAAATTTTGATTTCAGAAACTAATCCAGCGTGGAAATTAGTTATGGCATCAGTATTAGCATCAGAACCCGTATAGTTGGCATAATTGATTCCGGCTTTTAAACCAAACTTTAGCATTTGAGCTTGCATGGAACTAATTGAGCCTAAAAGAATAACAAATAAAATTACTTTTTTCATAAAATTTCAGTTTTTGATTAAGATTGTAAAATTACATTATACATTTAGTTATTAACGAAATTGCTTTTTTATTATTGTGTTAAGTACTTGTGAATAATGCGATGTTAATAACTATGTTGATAACTCAAAAGCACTAACTTTAACACAAAAAGTAATACGTTTAAATTTGTTCTATTAATTTTAAACAAAGTAAAACATGAAAAAAGTTATTTTAACAGTTGCTGCAGTATTCGCTTTCGGATTTGCAAACGCTCAAGAAGTTAAGTTTGGTGTGAAAGCAGGTTACGCTAACACAAATTTTGGAGGAGATGCTGAAACAGATGCAGCTTCAAACTTCTACATTGGAGGTTTAGCTGATATTTCTATTTCAGAAAAATTCCACGTACAACCTGAGTTGTTATACTCAATGGAAGGTGCAGATAACGAAGAAACTGGGTTAGATTTTATTAGAATACCTGTTATGGCTAAATATTATGTAGCTGATGGTTTCAACATTCAAGCAGGTCCACAATTTGGATTTGTTGCTGGTGGAGAAGATGTAAAAGACAGTTTAAAATCTTTTGACTATGGTTTAGGATTTGGTGCTGCTTATGAATTAACTTCAGGTTTGTTTTTTGATGCTAGATATAATTTAGGTTTAGCAGATTTAAATGATACAGAATTTGATGGTAAAATTACTACTAATTCATTTAATGTAGGTTTGGGTTATAGATTCTAATAAACTGAAACTCTTATACATTTAAAACCACGCAATTTGCGTGGTTTTTTATTTATAAATAGGAATTATCTCATATTTTTATATATTTGCCCAAATTTTAAAATTTAAACAAAATGAAAAAATTAGTTTTGTCAGTAATGGCAGTATTTACTTTTGTATTATCAAATGCACAAACAATAAGTCAATCTAAATCTAGTAAAGTGCAATTTGGTATTAAAGGTGGTTTAAATATTGCTAATCTAAACTTTTCTGGTACAGAAGCACCAAGCACAAAAGCAGTTCCAAATTTAAATATTGGTGCCTTTTTAGAAATTGGAATTAACGATAAATGGGCGTTTCAACCAGAGTTGATTTATTCAATGCAAGGAGCAAAATTTCAATTAATTTTCATTGAAGGTTCAACAGTTTATGATACAAGAAATACTTTTAAATTACACTATTTAAATATTCCTTTAATGATGAAGTATTCTGAAAATAAAATTTTTTTTGAGGCAGGTCCGCAAATTGGATTTTTAACTTCTGCTAAACTAAAAACCGAAGTAAAAGGTTTTGGATCAGATGAACAAGACGCAAGCGAGATATTTAAAAAAATTGATTTAGGTTTAGGATTTGGTTTGGGTTATAATTTTACAAAACAGCTTAGTGCAAATTTTAGATATAATATTGGATTAACTAATATTGCCGAAAGTGAATCGGATGATGAGAAAGTTAAAAATAGTGTTTTTGCACTTTCATTGGCTTATAAATTCAAAAACTAATCATTATTTCACAATAAACCTCTCTAGCTTGAGAGGTTTTTTTATGCCTACTAATCACTACTTTTGTCTTCATGAACTGGAACTCTTACATTAAAAGTTATCAATCCTATATGAGAATTGAAAGAGGATTATCAAAGAACACCATTGATAATTATACTTTCGATATTGAGCGATTGTGCCTTTATTTGCAAGAAAACAATTTAGATTATTCTCCTTTAAAAATATCCGAAGAAATAATTCAGCAGTTTATTTATTCGGTTTCCAAAGAGGTGAATGCACGTTCTCAAGCGCGTATTATTTCGGGATTAAAAAGTTTTTTTTCTTATCTTATTTTTGAAGATTACCGAACAGATTCTCCGATGGAATTAATTGAAGCACCGCGTTTAGGGAGAAAATTACCAGATACATTATCTGTTGATGACATCGATAATTTAATCGCAGCAATAGACTTGTCGAAACCCGAAGGTGAACGAAATAGAGCGATGCTCGAAACGTTATACGGATGTGGATTGCGTGTATCTGAACTTATAAATCTTAAAATTTCTGATTTGTTTTTTGAGGAAGGTTTTATTAAAATTACTGGTAAAGGAAATAAACAACGATTTGTACCAATAAGTGAGATTACTCAAAAATATATTTTATTGTATAGGAATGCAATTCGAAATCACCTCTCAATTGTAAAAGGGCATGAAGATACTTTGTTTCTAAACCGAAGAGGAAGGCAACTTACAAGAGCTATGATTTTTACAATTATTAAAGATTTGGCTGTTAAAATTAGTTTGAATAAAGCTATTAGTCCGCATACTTTTCGTCATTCTTTTGCTACACATTTATTAGAGAATGGTGCCGATTTACGTGCTATACAATTAATGTTAGGACATGAATCAATTACTACAACTGAGATTTATATACACCTTGATAGAAAACACCTTAGTCAAATAATGAATAACTTTCATCCTAGAAAATAATAAGACCTTAATGTTAAAGTTTTCATATGTAGAATTCATTCTACAGATTTATTTTTCAATCAGTTAAAATTATTGTTTTATTTGTAATAATTAAATTAACTTAATAGGTATGAGTTCTGAAATTGATTATTTTTCAATAAATGAAAATGATGATTATGTTGTAAACGAAATTAGAAGTCAATTTGCAATTCAAGCATCAGAAATTGGTGTTTGGGATTGGAATTTGATAACTAATGAAGTGTTTTATTCACCTGAATCGTTAAAGATATTAGAAATTGATGTGAATGAATCTTCATTTTTTGTAAGGCCAGAAAGTTGGGATGAATTGGTTCATCCAGAGGACAAAGAACTTTACTTCAAAAACATTCAATTGCATTTAGAAGGCAAATCAGATCATTATGAAACTTGTCATAGGGTTTTATGCAAAGGTAAGTACAAGTGGATTCTAGATAGAGGTAAGGTAGTAGCAAGAGACGAAAAAGAAAATCCTATAAGAATTGTTGGTACGCACACTGATATTACAGATCAAA
This sequence comes from Flavobacterium aquatile LMG 4008 = ATCC 11947, assembly GCF_000757385.1. Taxonomy (GTDB): domain Bacteria; phylum Bacteroidota; class Bacteroidia; order Flavobacteriales; family Flavobacteriaceae; genus Flavobacterium; species Flavobacterium aquatile. The sequence continues at coordinate 518,995 of NZ_JRHH01000001.1, forward strand.
AAGAAAAGGAGCAAATACTTTTAGAAACTTTTAAATTAGTTAATGATCAAAAAAATAAATTACTCAATTTTGCTTATATAGTTTCTCATAATCTTAAATCACAATCTGGAAATATTAGTTCACTTGTTCAATTAAGAGCATCTAATATGGTTGATGATGACGAGTTTTTCTCTTATGTTAATACTGTTTCTAATGAGTTAACGTCAACAATTGATAATCTTGTAGAATTAGTTAAAATACAAGGTAAGAAAGATTTTGATAGAGAAGGGCTTAGGGTAAATTGCTATTTAGATAAAGTTTTAAATATTTTAGTAGATGATATTCATAAAAGCAAAATTACTATTGTAAATAAAATTGATGAAAATTTCATTGTTAATTTTAATAAAAGTTACTTAGAAAGTATTTTATTAAACTTAACCTCAAATGCTATTAAATATTCCGATAAAAATAAAATAGCGTTTATTGAGTATTCTAAAGAATTGATTGATGGCCATTCTGTTTTAGTTGTGAAAGATAATGGCATTGGCATTGATTTAGAAAAACACAAGGATGAAATTTTTGGACTTTATAAAACGTTTCATGCAAATGAGAATTCCACGGGAATTGGACTACATATAACTAAGAATCAAATTGAATCCATGGGAGGAAAGATTGAAGTTGAAAGTAAAGTGAATGAAGGAACTGCATTTAAGGTTTATTTCTTGTAATAGTTGTATTTTTTTTGGTTAATCATGCAAATAAAAAGCCGTCTAAAATTTTAGACGGCTTTTTTATTTATGAGTTTGAAAAACTTATTTTGCAATATTTACAGCACGGGTTTCTCTAATTACAGTAATCTTCACTTGACCTGGATAAGTCATCTCTGTTTGAATTTTTTGTGAAATTTCAAATGACAAATTAGATGCCATGTCGTCTGAAACTTTTTCGCTCTCTACAATAACACGCAGTTCACGACCGGCTTGAATTGCATAGGCGCTTTTCACTCCATTAAATCCAAATGCAATTTCTTCAAGATCTTTTAAACGTTGAATATATGAATCTAATACTTGACGACGTGCGCCAGGTCTAGCTCCAGAGATAGCATCACAAACTTGGATAATTGGAGAAATTAAATATTTCATTTCAATCTCGTCGTGGTGAGCTCCGATTGCATTGCAAACTTCCTCTTTTTCGCCAAATTTTTCTGCCCATTGCATACCTAATAATGCGTGAGGCAAATCACTTTCTGCATCTGGAACTTTACCGATATCATGAAGTAAACCAGCACGTTTAGCTAATTTTACGTTCAATCCAAGTTCGGCAGCCATGATTCCACAAAGTTTGGAAACTTCTCTTGAGTGTTGCAATAAATTCTGACCATAAGAAGAACGGTATTTCATTCTGCCTACAATTTTTATTAACTCTGGATGTAAACCATGAATTCCTAAATCGATAACGGTACGTTTACCAACTTCGATAATTTCATCGTCGATTTGTTTGGTAGTTTTAGCAACAACTTCTTCAATTCTTGCTGGGTGAATTCTACCATCTGTAACTAATTTATGTAATGACAAACGAGCGATTTCTCTTCTCACAGGATCAAAACATGATAAAATAATAGCTTCTGGAGTATCGTCAACAATAATTTCTACACCAGTTGCAGCTTCAAGAGCACGAATGTTTCTACCTTCACGACCAATAATTCTACCTTTTACATCATCCGATTCTATGTTGAAAACAGAAACGCAATTTTCTACTGCTTCTTCCGTTCCAACACGTTGTATTGTTGAAATGATAACTTTTTTAGCTTCTTGTGCTGCAGTAAGTTTGGCTTCTTCAATAGTTTCTTGAATGTGTGCCATCGCTTTAGTTTTAGCTTCAGCTTTTAAACTTTCTACTAATTGTTCTTTGGCTTCTTCAGCAGATAAACCAGAAATTACTTCCAATTGTTCTACTTGACTTTTGTGCATTTTTTCAACTTCTTGATGCTTTTTGTCAAGAACTTCAATTTTGGCGTTGTATTCTAATGTTTTTGCTTCATAATCATCGTTTACTTTTTTAGCTTTCGATAATTCGCTAGAAACTTGAGATTCTTTATCTCTTATTCTTTTTTCAACTTCAGCCATTCTTTTGTCTTTGGCTAAAATTTCTTTTTCATGCTCTGATTTTAATTCTAAAAACTTTTCCTTTGCTTGTAAAAGTTTGTCTTTTTTGATGTTTTCAGCTTCTAAGTTTGCATCTTTTAAAATAGATGTTGCTTCCTTTTTTGCGTTCTTTATTAGATTAGAAACATTGCTTTTTTCGAGCATTTTTGCTACTGCAAAACCTCCTGCAAGTCCTACTATCACGCCGATAATTATAGATAATATGTCCATGGTTGTTAAAAAAATTTATATATAAAAAAAACCTACATTAATTGCTTGTATAAACTCGTAAGGACAAGTTTTGAGCTAACTCACTGTTCAAGTTTCCCAACTTAATGGGCTTACTATAGAAGCGAAGATTTACTCATTTTAATTTGTTAGTGTTGAGTTTACCAAAAATGAACTAATGTAGGCAGTATTTTTAGCTTATTTAAAAGAACGTGTTTATTGTGATATTATTGGTTGAGATAGTCATCTAGCAAACTATTTAATTTAGATAATCGTTCAATTGATTCTGAACCATCGATGGCGTTTGAAACATTTTTTTGTTCTAGTTGTGATGCAAATTGTAAGGCACACATTGCCAAAACATCTTGCTTATCTCTTACAGAATAGTTTTCTTCAAATTGCTTAATCATTACATCAATTTTCTTAGAAGCACTTCTCATTGCTTCCTCTTGCGACATATTTACCGTTAACGGATAAACTCGATCAGCAATTGATATTTTAATTTTAAGCTTTTCATCCATAGTTTTAATCTGCAAGCTGCGCTATACAGTAATCAATTTCACGAATTAATGAATTTATTTTTAGCTTCGTATCTCTTTTATAATCTTCACTGCCCAATAATGAATTCGTCATTTTTAGCGTTTCATAATCTTTTTTTAGCGTTTCAACTGCTGTATTTTGATTTTGAAATTCTGTAGCAGAAACCTTTAATTCTTGTTCCAACGCTTGATTTTTCCGTTCCAATTCGTTGATTTTTAAAAACAACTTTTGGATTTTACTTTCAAGAGTATCAATTATTTCTACAATCTCACTCATTCACGACACAATTCATTACTTTATCATACAAATTTATAATTCCTAATCTATTAAAGCAATATTTTTTGTAAAAAAGTTGATTTATTTTTTGCTTTACTTCTAATATTTTGTTTAATAGTTAGTTATATATAAGATTCTAACATTTATTTTTGAACTTAAGAACTTTTTTATATTTTAGCCAAAAACCATTTTAGCCATGAAGAACTTTTGTATTATTCTATTTTTTACAGTATTTGCAAGTGCACAAACTAAATATCCAACAGATTATTTTAGATCTCCATTAGATATACCGTTACAATTGTCAGGAAATTTTGGTGAATTACGTCCCAATCATTTTCATGCAGGTTTCGATTTTAAAACACAACAAAAAGAAGGTTTGAATGTTTATGCGGTTGCCGATGGTTATGTTTCCAGAATAAAAATCTCCAATTCAGGATATGGAAAAGCAATTTACATCACGCACTCAAATGGTTTTACCTCGGTTTATGGTCATTTGCAAAATGCAATTGGTGTAATTGATGAAAAAATTAAAGAAACGCAGTACAAAGAACAAGCTTACGAAGTCGAATTATTTTTAAAACCAACCGATTTATTGGTAAAGAAAGGAGAAATAATTGCTCTTTCAGGAAATACAGGTGGTTCTGAAGGTCCGCACTTGCATTTTGAATTTAGAGATTCTGCCACAGAAAAAATTATTAATCCGATGTTTTTTGGTTATGATAAATTAATTCCAGATTCCAAAAAACCTATTGTTTCTTCACTTTTAGTATATCCAATCGATGAAAATTCTGTTGCCAATCAATCGCAAAGACCTGTAAGTTTAAATTTATCCCTTCAAGCCGACGGTACTTATTTATCTGAAAAAGTATTGGCAATGGGAAAAATTGGCTTCGGAATAAGTGCTCACGATATTGATAATGTTTCGTACAATAATAATGGAACTTACAGAACCGAGTTATTATCTAATGGTAAAACAATTTTCGGATATCAATTTGATGAAATGGTTTTTGATGAAGCTCGTTACATTAATTATTTTATAGATTACAAACGATACAAAACAATGCATCAACGTGTTCAAAAATTGTTTTCTAAAAACCCATATCCGCTAAGTAATATATTTTCTCATATAAATGATGGTATTTTAGATATTTCGGTCAATTCGAATCAAATAAACCGTTTAGAAGTTTCTGATTTTAAAAATAATAAAACAGTGATCAATATTCCTATCGAATATTCGGTTCAAAAAACAACTTTGGCATCGGATGTTAAAAAGACACCTTATTTTATTAAATATGATCGTGAAGCCAATTTCGAAAAAGAAAATATATCGGTTTATTTTCCTGAAAAAACATTCTATGAAGATTTTTATTTGAACTTTGATGTAGCAAATAATTTTCTTACTTTACACGAAGATCTTGTTCCAGTTCATTCTAATTTTACTATCTCAATTGAAGACACAAAATCATCAGAAAAAGATAAAGAAAAAATGTTTATTGCTTCGGTTAGTGGAAATAAATTGTATTACATTACAACAAAATTAGTTGGAAACACGTTTTCTTGTAAAACCAGAAGTTTTGGAAAATTTACTTTAGCAAAAGATACAACAGCGCCAAGAATAAGTATTTCAAAACCTATTGAAGGTAAGTGGATTACAAATCAGAAAAGTGTAAATTTAACTATTTCAGATGATTTGTCTGGTATAAAAACCTTTAACGGATATTTAAACGGAAAATGGGTTTTATTCGAATATGAATCAAAACTTAAACGAATAACGCATGTATTTAAAGACGAATTTTTGCTTGATGGCGCCAATAATTTGAAAGTTGTTGTAACAGATAATGTCGGAAATTCAACTATCTTTGAAACTCAATTTAATAGAAGTCAAAAAAAATAAATATTGAAAACAAAAAATAACCTTTTATCCCTAATTTTCGTTTTATTCAGTTGCATCACTTTTGCACAAACAGCCAAAGTTACCGGAGTTGTTGTAGACGTTAATGAAAATCCTGTTCAAGGTGTAACGGTGAGTTATCAAAATAATTCGACAATAACTACAAAAGAAGGATTTTATGTAATTGAAATTCCAGCCAACAAAAAAGTAGTTTTAGTTTACACACATTCTGTTTTAAAAAGTATAACTGCGCCATTTCAATTAAAACAATACGAAATTTTAGAGTACAATCCTATAATGAGTGTTGAAGAACAACTTACTGAAGTTGTAATTACAAGCGATAGAAGACGAGTAGAAGGAATTACAAGTATTTCATCGGATGTTGTGAGAAAAAATCCAAATCTTAGTGGCGGAATCGAAAGCGTTATTAAAACATTACAAGGTGTTTCTTCAAATACCGAATTGAGTTCGGCTTATTCTGTTCGTGGTGGAAATTATGATGAAAACTTAGTTTATGTAAACGAAGTAGAAGTGTATCGTCCGTTTTTAGTACGTTCAGGTCAACAAGAAGGGTTGAGTTTTACAAATGTAGATTTAGTTCAGAATATCGATTTTTCTGCAGGTGGTTTTCAAGCAAAATTTGGAGATAAAATGTCGTCTGTTTTAGATATTACGTATCGAACTCCTAAGCAATTTGGAGCAACTTTTGAAGCAAGTTTCCTTGGCGGAAGCGCATCGGTTGATTTAATTTCGAAAGATAAAAGATGGACAGCAATTACCGGAATTCGTTATAGAGACAATTCGCTTTTGGTAAATAGTCAAGAAACACAAACCAATTACAGACCAACATTTGTTGATGTTCAAACGAATGTCAACTTCGATATGTCTGACAAATGGCAGTTTAGCTTTTTAGGAAATGCCTCTCAAAATAAGTACAACTATCAACCTTTAACGCGTCAAACTAACTTTGGAACAATAAGTGATCCAATTGCTTTACTCGTCTTTTATGATGGACAAGAGAATGATGAATATCAAACTTTATTCGGTGCTTTAAAAACCACTTATGTAGCATCAGAAAATTCAACTTATAAATTTATTGCTTCAACCTATCACACACAAGAACAAGAATACTATGATATTGATGCAGCTTATTCATTAGGTGAAGTGGATACAAATATTGGCTCAGAAACTTTTGGTGATGTAGCATTTAGTCGCGCAATTGGTTCGCAATTAAATCATGCACGAAATGATTTAGATGCGTTAATCATCAATGCTGAAATTAAAGGTTCACATAATGCTAAGAAAAAATTTCAAATAGATTGGGGTTTAAAATATACTCGTGAAGACATTCGCGATAGAATAGTAGAATGGGAAGTGATTGATTCGGCTGGTTTTTCTATAAATCCGCCAATTATTGATATTCCTGTAAATGACCAACCTTATAATCCTTATGTTGGTCCGCTTGTGCCTTTTCAAGATGTTCGCGCTACCAATTTTGTTACGATTGATCGTTTTTCGGGATTCGCACAGTTTAATACTAAAACGAATATAGGTTCGAATCAATTGAATATTAATTTTGGGGTAAGAGCGCACAATTGGTTGGTTTCTGGAGATAATATAAATGATTCTAAAAGTCAGACCGTATTTTCACCAAGAGCACAATTTGCACTTAAACCAAGTTGGAAAAATACCGATATGTTATTTAGGTTTTCAACTGGATTTTACTATCAACCACCATTTTACAGAGAACTTCGTGATTTAAATGGAGCAGTTCAACCCAATGTCAAAGCTCAGAAATCGGTGCATTTTGTTTTTTCAAATGATTATAATTTTACCCTTGGTGATGGCGATAATAAGAAAAAGTTCAAATTAGTTTCTGAAGCCTATTACAAAACAATGGATGATGTAAATACGTACACATTAGAAAATGTAAGAATTCGATATAGAGCTAATAATGAAGCAACGGCTTATGCTTACGGATTTGATGCTAGAATTAATGGTGAATTCGTAAAAGGAACCGAATCATGGTTTAGTTTTGGCTATTTAAAAACCGAAGAAAATCAAAATGGTAGAGGAAATATTGCTCGTCCAACAGATCAACGATTGAAATTTGGAATTCTATTTCAAGATTACATGCCCAACATTCCTAATGTGAAATTATATCTGAATTTGGTTTACAATACTGGTTTGCCTGGTGGTTCGCCATCGTATGCCGATGTGTATCAATACCAAAGTCGTCTTAGAGATTATCGTCGTGCCGATGTCGGATTTTCTTATGTATTTACAGAAAAAAATAATGAAAGAGCCGATGGACATTGGATGAAACGATTTCAGGATTTATCACTTGGTTTAGAAATTTTTAATTTATTTGACAATCAAAATGCGATAACAAATACATGGGTTCGTGATGCTTATACTAAAAATCAATACGGAATTCCAAACTACATGACAACGCGCGTTTTTAATTTGAAACTCACAGCGAAATTGTAGAAATATTCACTATTTTTGAATAAATAATTATACGAATGAAAAATTTCTCAACATACTTATTTCTTTCATCAATTTTACTTTTTGTAAGTTGTAAAGAAGAACCTAAAACTCCTAAAGTAATTTACGACGCAACTAATAAAGAACGATCACAACAAAAAATCGATACTTCAAAAATTTTAGTTTCGGATTTACCAATTCAAATGGAAGGAACTTCGGTTTTATTGTTTCCAATAGGCGAGTTTAGTGTTTCTAACGGAAGTTCTAAAGTGAAATACTCAAGTTCAGAAAGAGAGAGTTTTGTGGTTTCTAATTCAAGTGAATATGAAATTACTGGTTATTTGAGTAACTTCAAATTTCAACAAGTTGGATCAGATTCGTTATCTGTATTAACCGATAAACCAGTTTTAATAGAACGAGTAACCTACTTAAAAACATTTGCAGATAAAACAAAAAAGCATTTTCTTGTTTACGTTCTAGAAGACATGGATTCTAACAAAGACGGAAAATTAGACAGTAACGACATCAAAGATTTGTACATAAGTGATATCAGCGGAAGTAACTTCAAAAAACTTTCGACAGACTTTCAAGAACTAATCGATTGGAATATTATCGATTCACAAAACAGATTGTACTTTAGAACGATTGAGGACATTAATAAAAATGGCGCTTTCGACAAATCAGACAAAGTGCATTATCACTATGTAGATTTATTGGATAAAGAGTTGAAAGTTCTGGAGTTTAATCCTATTTAATTCAAGGTTTTAAAATAATATTAAGCTAAAAAAAACAATAGAAAGTTTCAATTTCTATTGTTTTTTTTAGTTTAATAATAAACACATCTATTTCGATAGTAGTTTTCTTTTTTACTTTATTTCATCATAACTGTTAATAAAGTTCCATGAAATTAATCCAGTTATATTAAAGAAGCAGTGCTTTTTTAATTCGTTGAATCATTTTTTAAAATTTTGTAGTTAAAAAAATATTTTGTGTATAGGAATGAAAGCGAAATCACAAATCCAATGTTTAAATAAGTATCGAAATTAAAAATAAATAATAAAATTAATATCGGGAAAACCGTTCCTAAGCATAAAACTGATAATGTTGAAAATTTAATCATATAAATAATTACTTTAGTTTTTCTTAGTTTTATGAATAAGAATTCTAAAATATAATGATAAACCACAAAAAATAAAATTGTATAAACTATTTTCATAAGTTAATTTAAGTTACCATAATTATCAAAGTTGAAAGGAATGATTTTTCTTTTTACTATAAGTCATTATATAAGAAATCACCTATTTTGATATTTCAAATATTGTAATATTGCGAATTAACTAAAATAAGTTTATTCTATTATACTTATTATTGACCTGCATAACTTAAAATTGATTTTTTTTAATTTTAATTTTTTAAAATATTTTTTTCTTCAATTAAAATGTCGCTTTCAACAAATCAGACAAAGTACATTAATACTATGCAGATTTATTTGATAAAGATCTGAAAGCTGTAGAGTTTTCGATAGTTAATTAATATGTATTTGTCCGGTTTTTGACAAGTAATAAATGTAACAAAATAATCCCAATGTTAAAACGATAAAAAAGGTTATCATTGCCAAGAATCCAAATAAAAGCAGTCGCACAATCACATCTCCTATAGTATGTTTTTTGTATAATTGAAGGTAAAGCCAAATCGTTGCTAAATAAATTGGAATAGACAAATAAGTTGCCACTGTCATGGTATATTTTGAGTCTACCAAAAGTAAGATAGGAGCAGCAGCTATTCCAATTATTAAACGTTGAGCAGATGCAAAGCAGTTAATTATTATATTTTCAATGTAATTATAACCATATTTCTTGAAAGATAGCCAAGACCAAATAGATAGTAACGGAATTAAAGTTAGTTCAAATAGTGCGTAGTGGCCAAAAAGCCAATGTATTATTTTAGGTATTTGATCAGTGATTTCATTTTTTTCAGCAACCATTTGTGAATAATCCATCTCTATATATAGGGATAGGAAACCACTCAAACCTGCTAATATAAATACCAATAAAATTGGTTTGTAATGTTTTATTCGTTTTCCTTCTAAAAATTCTCTAACGGTATCACCAGGACGAGTTAATAACTCCTTAATACTGTATAAAAAACCTTTGTTAACGTGCAGAAAGGTATATTGTAATTCCTCTTTAATAAAATGCCAATTTAACCGAACTGTATTGGTTTTTTGCCCACAATTAGAGCAAAAAATTCCTTCAAATGTATGTTCGCAGTTTTTACAAAGATTATGGTGCATAGTTTTTGTGTTTGTTTAATCAAAAATAGAATTTGTTTTGATTAATTCAAATTATTCGCAATGATTTATGTTAAATTATCAATTTAATAATTTAAATGTAAAAGTACAATTAACATAATGTCAATTCATTAGTTTATACTAATTAATAATTTAAAACAAACAGCTGATAACCAACGTTAAAGCGGTAACAACGATTTTAACAACTAGATTTATCATGATTTTTATTTTTTTAATTGTGAGTAAACATAGTCAATCCAATTTTTTGTAGTTTTATCGATGTAAACATCGGGTTTTATACCTTCTTTATCTACAGAAAATCCTTCATCAAGCCAATTTTGCCTATTTATTGGAATTCTCAAATTAATTACTTTACAAGGTGTTTTGTATGTCACTAGATTTCCATAATCCATCATTCCAGTCGAATTTTCTCCATAAACGCTAACTTTATCACTCTGTCTTGCAAGCATAGTAAATAATTCACCACTGCTTAAAGTGTTTTTATTTATCACTATTCCTACTTTTTTGGGAAAACTCATTTGTGAATCGAATTTTAAAATTGAAGACGCTGGTTTGTCGTCATAAATTTCATTATTGTGATTTTGCAAAAGATTTTTAAGTTCTAAATTTAAAGCTTCTTGTTTTTCTTTTGTCAAATTATTATAGTATTCTTGTAAATAGGTATCAAACCAAAGCTGAATATTACTTTTTGTAATTCGCATTTTAGAATTATAATCTACAATTGGTTTGGTGTACAAATAGGGCAATAATTGTTTTCCCACACTGTAGTCGCCGCCATCATTATCTTGTAAATCGATAATCCAATAAGGAGTTTTTTCAAGTTTGTCTTTATTATGTTTTAATAAAAATTCCAGTTGCTCGTAAGAGTTTCCATAAAAATTCGGAAAACTAAAAACGGCTAAATCCGAATTTATAAAATTTAATTTTGGTGCCTGTTTATCTTGCTGAATTTCATATTCGACAATATTTCTAACAACTTTTGAAGCAGAATTTTTATTCTCAAAAAAGATAATATCAAAATCTAAAATGTTATCTACAACTTTTACAGGATGATTAGATGTATCGTCTTTATCTCCAGCATAGAATGTTCCATTATAACTAGAATCTTTTTTTTCAATTACCATTTTTACTTCACCAGCTTTCCAATTGGAATTTTTAGATTCTAAAACAGTAGCATAAAATAAATTAGGTTGCATTTTTTTAACGGCTAATTTATAGTTGCTATTTTCCCAAATGCCTTCAACTTTGTCTTTTTTTGCATTTGATTTTAAGTATTTTTCAAATTCTATTTCAGAAATATTCAATTGTAAAATCTCTATTGTTTTGGATGTTTTTACAATAGCTGTTGTAGTTTTTTTTGGACTTATAAACTTTAATTGAATGTGTTTGTCTTTATAAAATGTCAACCATTTTTTTGTTTCAGCATAACACAAACTATCTGATTTTATGGTTGACAATTTTTCAATTGAATTCTTGGTCCAAACCTCATATTCTATTTGAGTTTGAGAATTGACTTTATCAAAATATCCTGCATAATTTTTTTCTACAGTATTTTTAACTGAATAGAATATACTATCGCAATTGCAATCTTGAGCATTAGAAGCGGTATAGATTACAATAAAAAGAAATGTATAAAATGATTTCATGTAAAATATTTTTATCAAATGTAGGATTAACATTGAACAAAAAATTGTAAAAATGTAATCTTATACAAATAACCAATTTACTTCACCATTCTCTTGTGATGAAATGTTTTTGAAGAACTTTTTTGGAGTTAAACCTGTTAATGATTTAAAATCTTTAATCAAATGCGATTGGTCATAGAAAAGCATATCATAACTCAAAGTTGTTAGATTGTTTTTAGCTTTGCTAGTCATCTGAGATTTTAAAGCTTCTCTAAACCTCTGGATTTTTTTAAAATCGGATGGTGATTTGCACAAATGCGACTCGAATTGTTTGCTTAAATTCTGACGAGAAGTTGCATGCTTTTTTGCTAATTCACTTATAGAATAATCTTTCTGAATATCAATTAGTAATTCATGTAAAAACGGATGTTGAAATCCAATTAGCTTTGACAACCAATAATTTTCAATCATTTCGCATTTTTTTTGAATTTCAGACTCTTTTAAAATAGTAGTAAAAGTGGTTTTATAATCATCAAATGGCTGAAAGTTAGAAAAAAAGTTGGAAGTAAAATTGCTTAATGTTTTATCGAGAAAGGCATTTATGCCAAGTGGTTTGAAATAAAAAGTTATTTCATTAATGTTGCCTTCGTAGCTTAGTTTGATGGGTTTTTTGTAGTGACAAATTAAATCAGAATTAAAATTGACTGTACTTTTTTCCTTTATAATTCCTTGATTTTCTAAATAAATAATTTCTGCATTTTCTACGATTGAAATGATGCTGTAATTATTTGGAAAAGTATAATATTCAATCGGTAAATCTGATTTAGAATTAGTCAAGAAGTAATAACCTTCAATGTAATTTTGAAGAATTTCATTTTTCGGTTTAAAGAATTTTATCTCCAATGTTTAGTTATTACGGAATTAAACTATCTACTTCTTGCTATATCAAAATATCACTTTCTAAATCAGATTTTTCTATTTCAAAATCAAATCCGAGTTTGTCTACCAATTCAATTACCAATTTTTTATACCAGTTTTCTGATTTTGGATGGATGTAAATTTTTTCTATTAATTGACAAATATCAACTTCAATTTTCAATCCGTCGTTTATTTTAATATCTTGTTCAGATAAATCAGCGATGATTCGAACCTCACGTTCATATTGAAAACTTTTTCGTTTAAATAAGAAAGGGAAGAACATATCGTCAAACGGAATGTACTCTTTTTTGTAATCGATATAATTTACTTCACCAATGTATTGATTAAAATCTTTCTCAACTTCCATAGCTTTTTGCAATCGCCCAATGGTAGATTGAATCGCCAAACCTTCACTATTTTGTGTAAAAATTTGCCACATTGCAAATGATTCATATTCGTTAATGTGCCAACTGCTTATCACAACTTTTTCACGATGCGATTTATAATAATTTAAAAATTCGGGATTGTTTACAGACAGTTTTTTGATTTCCTCAAAGGTTGGTTCGCTAAATGTTCCTTCGTATTGATCTTCAAATTTATCCGATCGTGACATGAATAATTTTCTAGAAAGAAGTAAATCCAAAAATTTAGATAAATCCAAGTACTTCCAAACAATTGTATCTGGATTTTCTGGAAGTGTAATATTTGGATTGTTTTTGTACATTACTCAAAACTTTGCATCATCACCAATTTAGAATAATTTCCGTTTAAAGCAAGAAGTTCATCATGTGTTCCTTGTTCTACAATTTTTCCTTTATTCATTACCACAATTTTATCTGCCTTTTGAATGGTAGAAAGTCGGTGCGCAATAACAATTGATGTTCTATTTTGCATCATATTTTCTAAAGCAACTTGAACAAATTTTTCACTTTCAGTATCTAATGCAGAAGTAGCTTCGTCCAAAATCATGATTGGTGGATTTTTTAGAACTGCTCTAGCGATAGAAAGACGTTGTTTTTGTCCGCCCGAAAGTTTGTTTCCGCTATCGCCAATGTTGGTTTCGATACCGTTTGGTAAATCTTTTACAAACTCATAGGCATTTGCAATTTTTAACGCTTCAATTATTTCATCATCGGTTGCATCTTGTTTGCCAATTTTTATATTATCTTTTATTGTTCCGTTAAACATGATACTGTCTTGAGTAACCAAGCCAGTTAATCCGCGCAACGATTGCATTGTTATATCTTTTATATTATGATTATCAATAAGAATTTCACCTTCATTTACATCATAGAAACGAGTTAATAAATTGGCAATCGTACTTTTTCCGGAACCTGATTGTCCAACAAGTGCAACTGTTTTTCCTTTTGGAATAGTAAGTGAAAAATTCTTTAAAACTGGTTCATCATTGTAGGCAAACGTAATGTTTTTTAAATTTATGTTTTCACTAAAGTGTTTTAATTCTGTAGCATTAACTTTGTCAGTTATTGTATTTTCAACTTCTAAAACTTCAAAGACACGTTCGGCTGCTGCCAACCCATTTTTAACTTGATACGATGCTTTTGAAATGGCTTTTGCGGGTGTTAAAATGTTGTAAGCTAAAGCGATGTAGGAAATAAACAAAGAGCCATCTAAAGATTTTTCGACTAAAACTAAATTTCCTCCGTAAAAAAGTAATACAGCAATAACAATGATACCTAGAAATTCTGACATTGGTGAAGCCAAATTATTCTTTTTTCCAATACTATTGGTTAATTTGTATAGTCGGTTTACAGAATTATTAAATGTTTGCGAAAAAAAGCTTTCAGCATTGTAGCTTTTTACTACTTTTAATCCTGATAAAGTTTCCTCTACAACAGAAATTAATTGTCCATTCTCTTGTTGTGCTCTAGCTGATTTACCTTTAAGGGATTTACCTATTTTAGAAATAATAAATCCAGAAATAGGTATAAATATAAATACAAATAAAGTTAGCTTCCAGCTTATATTAATCATCGCGATTAAAGAGAAAATAATTGTAAGCGGTTCTTTAACAATGAGTTCTAAAACCATGAAAAATGAATTTTGAACTTCATTAATATCACCCAACATTCGCGACATTATATCTCCTTTTCTTTTTTCAGAATAATAAGGAATAGGAAGTTCAATTATTTTTTTAAACATTTTCTCGCGTAAATCTCTAAGAACACCAGTTTTTAACTTTGTGAGATGTTGTAACCCTAAATATCCAAATAAATTTTTAAATAAAAAAGTTATTACAACTAGAGAAACTGTCAATAACAACGCATAATTATCACCGTAGGTTTCTGAATAATAATTTACATAGTAAAAAAGAGTATCGTTTAGGTAAGAATCAATTGTTGTAATTCCACCATAAACAGGTAATTCAGTGATTTTTTCCTCATTTCCGAAAAGCACTTTCAAAACTGGAAAAATCATCACCATTCCAATTGTTCCAAAAAGAGCATATAAAATATTATGAATAACGTTCCATACTACGTTATGCTTATATTTTTTTGCAAAAGGAATAATTTTTTTTAAATTTTCGTCCATTAGATCAAATTCATTCCAGCGATTATATTTTTAATTTTTTCGTCCAATTCTACTTCTACAGATTTAGCATCTTCAACCGAATCTAAAGTGGTATTTACACTAAAATAGAATTTAATTTTTGGTTCAGTTCCGCTTGGACGAGCGCAAATTTTAGAACCATCTTCAAGGTAATAAATTAAAACATTCGATTTTGGAATATTCAAAGATTCAATTTCGCCAGAAAACATATTTCTTGAAGTTGAATTATCGTAATCTTCAATACAAACCACTCGTTGTCCATCAATTTCAGAAACAGGATTTTCGCGTAAATCAATCATCATCTGATTAATTTCTTTCAATCCGTCAATACCTTTCTTGGTTAATGAAATTAGGTGTTCTTTATAAAATCCGTGGTCTACATATAAATTTAAAAGCTCATGGTATAATGTACTTCCAGCGGCTTTTGCTTGAGCAGCAATCTCGCAAACTAATAAAGTAGCGCCAACTGCATCTTTATCACGGACAGCAGCACCAACCATAAATCCGAAACTTTCTTCACCACCACCAATAAATTTCTGATTAGGAAAATCTTTAATCATTTTGGCAATCCATTTGAAACCTGTCAATCCAACTTTGCATTCAATTCCGTAAGCCGATGCTAATTCTTGCATCATCGGCGTTGAAACAATTGTTGAACCAATAAATTCGGTTCCAGTGATTTTTTCAGCACGTTTCCATTGTTCTAATAGAAATGCTGTCATGATAACCATGGTTTGGTTTCCGTTAAGTAAAACCATTTTACCTTCGGTATTTCTCACGGCAACACCAAGTCTGTCTGAATCTGGATCGGTTCCAATAACAATATCAGCATTTGTTTTCTCGGCTAATGCTAATGCCATTGTCAATGCTTCGGGCTCTTCGGGATTTGGAGATTTTACTGTTGGGAAATTTCCGTTTGGTTCAGCTTGTTCAGCAACAATATTTATATCGGTATAACCTGCTTTTGTCAAAACACTAGGAATCGATTTAATCGAAGTTCCATGTAACGAAGTGTAAACTATTTTTAAATTTTCTTTAGCCGATGTTGGCGTATTGAAACTACAATTTTCAACTGTAGATTTTTCAAAAGCGGCATCAACTTCAGTGTCAATATATTCTATTAAATTTTCGTTGGCTTCAAACTTAATTTCGTCATAATTCAATGCTTCAATTAGCTGAATAATTTCGCCATCTTGCGGTGGAACTAATTGTCCGCCATCTTGCCAATATACTTTGTAACCATTATATTCTGGCGGATTGTGAGATGCTGTCAACACAATTCCTGCATGACAATTTAAATGTCGCACAGCAAACGATAATTCTGGAGTAGTTCGCATATCACTAAATAAATACACATGAACTCCATTTGCAGAAAAAACATCAGCAACTACTTTCGCCAACGTGTTACTGTTATGACGACAATCATAAGCAATTGCCACTTTCAATTGTTCGCCAGGAAACGATTTTGTCATGTAATCAGACAAACCTTGCGTGTTCTTTCCTAACGTATATTTGTTAATTCGGTTGGTTCCAACGCCCATAATTCCGCGCATTCCACCAGTTCCAAACTCCAAATTTTTATAGAAACTTTCTTCCAATTCTTTCGGAGAAGAAGTCATCATTTCCTTAATTGCGTCTTGTGTAGATTCGTCAAATGTTGGTGTCAACCACTCATTAACTTTGTCTAATATATTTTGTTCAATGTGCATATACTTATTTTTTATTTGAAGCTATTCCTGCTTTCCATTTCAATCTTTTCCTTTTTAAAGAAAAAAGTAAAAGGATTTCCATTGCAATCAGGGCTAAGCCAATTTGTTAACTTAATTTTTTAAAATCAAGGTAGTTTTAAATTTGTAATCTTACATTTTCAAAACTATATCAATTCTCAAGTTTATAAATTTACTTCGGTAGCCACTTTATAACGTTCTTCATTGTTTTTTGTTCTAAGAATAATCTCGCCCAAAAATCCTGCAAGAAACAATTGTGTACCAATAATCATCGCCGTTAAAGCAATATAAAACAACGGATTATTAGTTACTAAAATTGTTTCGTAACCATTATACAATTTAAATAGTTTGAAAAATATTATAAAACCAGTTGAAACCAATCCAAGTAAAAACATCAACACTCCAAAAGCACCAAATAAATGCATCGGACGTTTTCCGTAACGTGATAAAAACCATATAGTTATCAAATCCAGAAATCCGTTTATAAAACGACTCATTCCAAATTTAGATTCGCCATATTTTCGAGCTTGATGAATAACAACTTTCTCTCCAATTTTTCCGAAACCAGCATTTTTTGCCAAAACCGGAATATAACGGTGCATTTCTCCCGAAACTTCTATGTTTTTTATAACAATATTCTTGTAAGCTTTCAATCCGCAATTAAAGTCATTTAAGTGAACGCCAGAAGTTTTTCTCGCAGCCCAATTGAATAATTTTGACGGTAAATTTTTAGAAACAACAGAGTCGTAACGTTTCTTTTTCCATCCAGAAACTAAGTCAAATTTTTGCTCAGTAATCATTTTAAAAAGTCCCGGAATTTCGTCTGGACTATCCTGCAAATCGGCATCCATTGTAATAATGACATCACCTTGAGCTTTTGCAAAACCAGCATGTAACGCTTGTGATTTCCCATAATTTCTTAAAAATTTGATACCTTTTACATTGGCATCTTTTTTAGAAAGTTCTTCTATGGTTTGCCACGAAGCATCGGTACTTCCATCATCAATAAAAATAACTTCATACGAATAATTGTGTTCTATCATGACTTTATAAATCCATGAATGCAACTCGGGTAACGATTCTTGTTCGTTTAATAATGGGATAACTATAGATAGATTCATTAAAATTCTTCTCTCCTTTTTGTTTTAAAAATTGCAGCTAATATTAAACCGAAGACACAACTTATTGCGATCGTAAAAAACATTCCTTTAAATTGTTCTAAAACTCCAAATTGATCTTGATTTTGTAATTTTTCAATTGTTTCATTGATTGCTTCTCTTGGAGTACCAAAACTTTCCATTAACTCTACTGTAAATTTTAATGTTAGGTCTTTAATAGTTTCTTTGGCTGCAGGATCTATAAAATTAAATAAAAGGACATTAAAAAGTACAGAAATAAATATACCAATTAAAGTATAGATAAAGTAAGTTGTAAATGCATTTTTAAAAGTAAATTCATCTTTAACTTCTTTTTTTGTTTTTACCATCAATATTATTGACAAAGTTAAACTTATAGCAATAGTTAATAATCCTAGCCACCATTTTGTAAAAAATTCTAGATTAATTACATAGATAAAAGTAGTTAATAATATTGATATCAACCCAGAAATAATTCCGAAAGTAACTCCGTTTTTCTTTACAATTGCGTTCATGTTTTTTTTGTTTAGATTAATTTACAAATATAGTAATTATCGATAGATTGTGTTAAAAAATAATTTGCACATAAACACGAAAAAAAATGCAACTAATTATTTGAATTATAAAAAATAGTTGTATTTTTGCACACTCAAATAAAAATATTAATTAAAAGTCGTAGCCAGTTGATACCTTTTAGTGTAAAAGCTTCACAACAAACTACTTCATAAACAAATAAAAGATTTACAAGATGAAACAAGGAATTCACCCAGAAAATTACAGATTAGTTGCTTTTAAAGACATGTCAAACGAAGATGTTTTTATTACTAAATCTACAGTAGAAACTAAAGAAACTATCACTCACGAAGGAGTTGAATATCCAGTTTACAAAATGGAGATTTCTAGAACGTCTCACCCATTTTACACAGGTAAATCTAAACTTATTGATACTGCAGGACGTATCGATAAATTCAAAACTAAATACGCTAAACACGCTAAATAATTATTTAGGTGTTCAAATTTTATTAAAACCTCGAATTTATTCGAGGTTTTTTTATGTAGCAAACTTTTGTAACTTTGACAAAACATTACTAATGATTTTAAATTTTGCTTTAAGCCATTAATCTGAAATCTGAAATCTGAAATCTGAAATTAAAATGAATTATATCTTATTTGACGGAACCGTTAGAAACGCACTTTTACCATTCACATTTACTCGACCTGTTGCCGAAATCCGCGTTGGAATTTTAACTATTCGTGAAAAGTGGGAGAAATATTTAGGTTATACAACTACAACGTTAACCGAAGAATACCTTTCAGAAAAATACCCAATGGTAGAAATGGAAGATAATGTAATGATCAACGCTTCTTTTTTACCCAACGATATTTTATCTGAAATGGTAAAAAATCTAGAGAAAAATCAAGCTATTTTTAAAGCAGATGAAGTAATTGCATTCTATACAAACGATACTCAAGAAGAAGTAGATTTTGATACTTATGAAATCATCGAATTCAATGAAGAATGCATCACGATCGAAAATACTTGGGATATTTTTGCCAAAAATGATATCGCACTAAGAGAAGATTTCGAATTAATTACAGACGATAGAACATCGCAACCCATTCCAAAATCGGTAAATGTAATTGCACCCGAAAATGTATTTATTGAAGAAGGAGCAAAGCTTGAATTTGTAACTTTAAACGCATCAACCGGACCAATTTACATCGGTAAGAATGCGGAAATTATGGAAGGTTCAGTAATTCGCGGACCATTTGCTTTATGCGAGTTTGGTAGAGTGAAATTAGCATCCAAAGTTTACGGCGCAACAACCGTTGGACCACATTCTGTTATTGGTGGCGAAGTCAGTAATTCGGTGCTTTTTGGTTATTCTAATAAAGGTCATGACGGATTTTTAGGAAATTCAGTTCTTGGAGAATGGTGTAATATTGGTGCCGATTCTAATAATTCGAACCTTAAAAATAATTACGAAGAAGTGCGTTTGTGGAGTTATGAAACAGAAGGTTTCGCCAAAACCGGACTACAATTCTGCGGATTAATGATGGGCGATCATAGTAAATGCGGAATCAACACAATGTTTAATACTGGAACTGTTGTTGGTGTTTCAACTAATATTTTTGGAAGCGGTTTTCCTAGAAATTTTATTCCGAGTTTCTCTTGGGGCGGCGCTTCTGGATTTACAACTTACTTAACCAACAAAGCTTTTCAAACTGCTAAAATTGTAATGGCAAGAAGAAATGTAGAATTTTCTGAAGAGGATGCTAAAATTTTAGAACACGTTTTTGAAGAAACTAAGAAATATAGAAAAGAGTAAAACTGTCATTCTAATTTGGCTGAAAACCAAAACTAATATCTCCTGCATATCCAACTTCTGTAGTATCCCATGGATAAAGTTGGGTTTGAGGTTGTACATTCAGAAAATTATATCCAGTTATTGAAATGTTTCCAACAATTACAGGATAAGTAACACTAGAATCATCACTTTTCTTATAATAATACCAATCATTAGCGCAACAAGTAATCATGTATTCTTTGTCCTTTGTCAACGATAGTGGAGTTATGTTTTTTGAAGTTTCTTTGTCCGCTTTTACATAGGTGATAATTTCTGTCTTGTAAACTGCCTGAGTGGCAACATCCCAAATCGTTACACGCAAATTGGTTTGATTATCGGGCAATTTTACCGTTATTTTTTTGATAACTCCATTGGTATTTGGAATGAACCTTAAACCAAATTCAAAATAGTTTGAATTAATATGAGGAGGTTCTTGTTGATCAAAACCTGCATTTTTTATGTAATCTTTCAATGGATTTTCTGTAGCATCGGAATTATCAGTACTGCACGATAGTGCGGCGATTATAACAAATAGCATTACTAGTATTCTAAAATAATTTCTCATAATGATTTATAATAAATGCAAATATATAATCAACTATCGGAAATTTTTCAATTAATTTTTTTATTTACTATAAACAGCGTTAAAATTTATATGTAAATTTGCACTCTCAATTTTTTGACAACGATTTCATTAATTGAGGTTACTTATGGAAAACAGAAAAAAAGTCGCATTCTACACTTTAGGATGCAAATTGAACTTCTCAGAAACTTCTACCATTGCGAGAAATTTTCAAGACGAAGGTTTTGATAGAGTAGATTTTGAAGAAGTTGCCGATATGTACGTGATTAACACGTGTTCAGTAACTGAGAATGCTGACAAACAATTCAAGCAAATTGTAAAAAAAGCCATGAAACTTAACGACAAAGCATTTGTTGCTGCCGTTGGTTGTTATGCGCAATTAAAACCCGAAGAATTGGCTGCAGTTGATGGAGTCGATTTAGTTCTTGGTGCTACAGAAAAATTTAAAATTATCGATTATATCAATGATTTGTCCAAAAATGACATGGGCGAAGTACATTCATGCGAAATTGAAGAAGCCGATTTCTATGTAGGAAGTTATTCTATTGGTGACAGAACTCGTGCTTTTCTAAAAGTTCAAGATGGTTGCGATTACAAATGTACGTATTGCACCATTCCGTTGGCAAGAGGAATTTCAAGAAGTGATGCATTAGAAAATGTATTGAAAAACGCTTACGAAATTTCACAACAAGGTATAAAAGAAATCGTTCTTACTGGTGTAAATATTGGTGATTACGGAAAAGGAGAATTCGGAAATAAAAAACACGAACATACTTTCCTAGATTTAGTAAAGGCTTTAGACGAAGTAGAAGGGATTGAACGTTTACGAATTTCTTCTATAGAACCAAATCTTTTGAAAAACGAAACTATTGATTTTGTTTCAAAAAGTAGAACATTTGTCCCTCATTTTCATATTCCACTACAATCTGGAAGTAATGAAATTTTGGGTAAAATGAAACGCCGTTACCAACGTGAAGTTTACGTAGATAGAGTTGAAAATATCAGAAAAGTAATGCCTCATGCTTGTATTGGAGTAGATGTAATTGTAGGTTTTCCGGGAGAAACCGACGAACATTTTTTGGAAACCTATAATTTCTTAAACGAATTGGATATTTCATATTTACACGTTTTTACGTATTCCGAAAGAGACAATACTGAAGCGGCAACTATGGAAAATGTTGTCCCGATGAATGTTCGCTCTAAAAGAAGTAAGATGTTACGAGGATTATCAGTTAAAAAACGTCGTGCGTTTTACGAAAGTCAAATAGGAACTAACCGAACCGTTTTATTTGAATCAGAAAATAAAGAAGGTTACATTCACGGATTTACAGAAAATTACGTAAAAGTAAAAACACCTTGGAATCCAGAATTAGTAAATACTTTACACGAAATTAATTTGACAAGAATTGACGAAGATGGAAGCGTGCGAATGGAGTTTAGTGAAATTAAGAATTCCAAATTATCGTAATTCGTAATTTTTAATTCGTAATTAATTTAATACTTGTAGTGAAACCTAATCTTAGTAATCCTAAAAACAGTTTCGCTGTATTGTTCGATAAATTCAAATTTGTTTCTGCCAGGTTGTTTAAATTCGATGATTCGTTCACCCGAAATTTCGTAGTACATTCCGTTTCCCTCAAACATGAATCGTTTACCATTTGTTCGATAAGCCGAACGCGTAAATTCAAATTCTGATAAATTCCAGGTAGTTAAATTGGCGTCTAAATCTTCAATATCAGAATACAAACCTTCTGTAATCTCAGTTTTACAACCATAATATTTCTGAATAGTTTCAAAAAAAGCGATAATGTTGAGGTTAAGTTCTTCAGAATTCATTTGATAAAAATAAATAAAAAATCCCAAATTCGAATACTGTTATTGGAATTTGGGATTTGTTTTTTTTGGAATTTCTAATTATATCTTAATTCCCGGAGGCAATAAATCTCTATAAATAGTGTTTTTTCTAAAAAATAATGCAATTTTTGGAAGAATTGGAACTACTTTTAACTTGCGTTCGTAAGCAATTTCCATAATGTTTTTTAGTAAATCGTTGATGAAATTTTCATCTGTAAATCCTTCTGGAACATTAATTCTAGTTAGAAATATTTTCTTTTCTTGGAAAGAATATTCAACCGAAATCAGCTTTCCATCAACTAAAGTTTCAAATTGTCGAGCAAAAGTGTTGTCTTTAATTTCCATTTTTTCTAAAATTAACTCTGAGTTCATGTATAAGTGGGATAAATAAATTAATTTTATGCAAATTTCGGAATAAATTATGGATAAAACTACCGAAAATAAGTTAAAGTTATGACTAAAATTCCAGTATATTTTATGCCAGGATTAGCTGCTAGTTCGTCTATTTTTGAGCGTATTGAATTGCCCAAAGATACTTTCGAAATGCATTTACTAGAATGGTTTTTACCTAATAAAAATGAATCGTTGCAAAGTTATGCTAAGCGAATGGCCGAAAAAGTAAAACACGATAATGCCGTTTTAGTTGGTGTTTCTTTCGGAGGCGTTTTAGTTCAAGAAATGGCTCAATTTCTAAATTTGAAAAAATTAATTATCGTTTCAAGTGTAAAATGCAACGCCGAATTACCACGAAGGTTAAAGCTTGCCAAAACAACAAAAGCATACAAATTATTGCCAACTGGATTGATGCAAGATGTTGAATTACTTACAAAATATGCTTTTGGAGATGTTTTAAAAAAGAAATTAAAACTCTACGAACAGTATTTGCACAGGCGAGAAAAAGACTATTTAGATTGGGCAATTGAACAAATGGTTTGCTGGGAAAGAGTAGAAGTAGACGCTAAAGTCATTCATATTCAAGGTGATGCCGATGAGGTTTTTCCAGTAAAAAACATCAAGAATTTTATAAATATTAAAGGAGGAACGCATTTGATGATTTTAAATCGATTTAGATGGTTCAATCAAAACTTGCCCAAAATCATTTTAGACCAACAAATATAGGTTTTCGGCTTAGTTTTTGTAGTTTTGTATATAACAAAAGAATTGAAAGATGAAAAAGATACAAGTATTTGGAGCTACATTATTTTTAGTATTTGCCAGCGGATTATTTATTTATTCTATAAATGGCAGTCAAAAAGAGAAAATGCTCAAAGAAGGAACAACGCAATACTTTCCAACCGAAGTTGATTTTGCTGGAGAAAAAGCTCCTTTGCAAATTGCCGATGTAAAAGAACGATTTGATAGAGAATTATTGGTAAACGCCAATCTGCATTCGTCAACAATTTTAGTAATAAAGCGTGCCAATCGCGCATTTCCAATCATTGAACCTATATTAAAACAATACGGAGTTCCAGACGATTTTAAATATTTGGCTGTAATTGAAAGCGCATTAGTAAACGCCGTTTCATCAGCTGGAGCAAGAGGCGTTTGGCAATTTATGCCAGAAACCGCGAAAGAAAAAGGAATGGAAGTTAGTGAAACCGTTGACGAACGTTACCATTTGCAAAAATCTACCGAAGCCGCATGTAAATATTTACTAAAGGCAAAAGAAAAATTTGGCTCTTGGACACTTGCTGCTGCATCCTATAATGGCGGAATGACTGGTGTAAACAATAAAATTGATGAGCAAAAAGTAAATGATTATTATGATTTATTGCTTACTGATGAAACATCTAGATATGTTTTCAGAATTTTAGCCTTAAAAGAAATTATGAAAAATCCATCATTGTATGGTTTTGATATAGCTAAATATGAATTGTATTCTAATATTCCAACCAAAATCGTAACCGTTGATAGCACAATTACCGACTTAGCAACATTTGCAAAAGCACAAGGAATAAATTATAAAATATTAAAAATTCACAATCCGTGGTTGCGCGATAAAAAATTAGCCAATCCAACAAAGAAAGTCTATCAAATAGAAATTCCAACGCAAGGTTATTAGTGCTCAGTATTCAGTGTTCAGTTGGCAGGAATATTTTGTCCATAAAAAAAGTTCGCAACTTTTGCGAACTTTTTTATTTAAGTATCATAATAACTGATTACTGAACACTGAACACTGCCAACTAAATCTTTTTCATCTGGTCTTTCATCATTTTAATTTGGTCTTTTAACATACCTTGTTTGTCTAGTTTTTTAACTTCGGCAATCAAGTTGGTCGCTTCTAGTTTTCTTCTTCTAGAAAGCGCTACGCCAGCTAAGTTTAATTTTGCAACAGCTAAATCCATATCCATGCTTAAACCAAGTTCAATTGCTTTTTTAAAGTATTTTTCAGCTTGAATTAAATTGGTTTGCGACAACATAATTCCGTTTAAGTAATTGTAATAACCTTGTTGTTTGCGCACCAAAGCCGTTTCTGGATTTTTAATTTTGTCTAACCAAGATTTAGCTCCAGGGAAATTTTGCTTACGTAATTGTAAGAAAGCCATTAAAATATATTCATTTTTGAAATAAAGAAACAACGGAATCAAAGATAATAATATAAGGAAAATCCCATTTCCAATGTTGCTTTCAGTAAACTGCCATATCGCAGCAATAAAGATTAATCCGGTTAAAACAAGTTTGATATTTTTGTGAAACAT
Organism: Flavobacterium aquatile LMG 4008 = ATCC 11947; assembly: GCF_000757385.1. Taxonomy (GTDB): domain Bacteria; phylum Bacteroidota; class Bacteroidia; order Flavobacteriales; family Flavobacteriaceae; genus Flavobacterium; species Flavobacterium aquatile. The sequence goes on from NZ_JRHH01000001.1 coordinate 544,312, forward strand.
AATTTTGTATTTTTGAGGTTGCAAAGATAATAAATAGAAATTAAAATATTTTTAAAAAACTACTTGCAAGTAATAAAAATCATTGTATATTTGCACTCGGTTTAAAAAAGACCTCAAGAAAAGATTATTATACGATTTTAAAGATAAAAAGCAATGAGCAAAAGAACGTTTCAACCATCGAAAAGAAAAAGAAGAAATAAACACGGATTTATGGACAGAATGGCTTCTGCAAATGGAAGAAAAGTCCTTGCGCGTCGTAGAGCTAAAGGAAGACATAAGTTAACTGTATCTTCAGAACCAAGACACAAAAAATAATGATTAGTTTCTAATCAATATCTAGCCGTTACTTTTATTAGTAGCGGCTTTTTTTTAAACTTGTTCATAAATTTTGATAATTTTTAGAAGCTAGTTCCTGCTATTCGTTGCAATCTTTTTAATTTTGCACTCCGCAAGCTCCGAACAAAATTAAAAAGGATTTCCACTGCTATCAGGGCTAAGCATATCAGTAAAGTTCAGTTTTAAATTTATACTATATTTTAAATTTATTAACTAAAGGTTTCATAACAACAACACAACAAACAAACTACAATGCCAAAAGACAATTCAATCAAATCGGTTTTAATTATTGGTTCAGGTCCAATCGTTATTGGGCAAGCATGCGAATTTGACTACGCTGGTTCACAATCGGCACGTTCCATTCGTGAAGAAGGAATTGAAGTAATTCTTATCAATTCCAATCCAGCAACAATCATGACTGACCCAAGTATGGCCGATCATGTTTATTTATTGCCATTAACAACCAAATCCATTATCCAAATCCTAAAAGAACATCCTCAAATTGATGCTGTTCTTCCTACAATGGGCGGACAAACAGCGTTAAATCTTTGTTTAGAAGCCGACGAAAAAGGAATTTGGGAAGACTTTAATGTAAAAATGATTGGTGTCGATGTAAATGCAATCAATATTACCGAAGACAGAGAACAATTCAAACAATTATTAGAACGAATCGGAATTCCAGCCGCGCCAGCAAAAACAGCAACTTCATTCTTAAAAGGAAAAGAAATTGCTCAAGAATTTGGTTTTCCATTGGTAATTCGTCCATCGTTTACTCTTGGTGGAACTGGAGCAGCATTTGTACACAACAAAGAAGAATTTGACGAAAAACTAACCTACGGTTTAGAAATGTCACCAATTCATGAAGTCTTGATTGATAAAGCTTTACTGGGTTGGAAAGAATACGAACTAGAACTTTTACGTGATAAAAATGACAACGTAGTTATCATCTGTTCGATAGAAAATATGGATCCAATGGGAATTCATACAGGAGATTCGATTACGGTTGCGCCTGCGATGACTTTATCGGATACAACGTTTCAAAAGATGCGTGATATGGCAATTCTGATGATGCGTTCTATCGGAAATTTTGCCGGAGGTTGTAACGTGCAATTCGCCGTTTCACCAGATGAGAAGGAAGATATCGTTGCCATCGAAATCAATCCGAGAGTTTCGCGTTCTTCTGCTTTGGCGTCAAAAGCTACTGGTTATCCAATTGCAAAAATCGCTTCTAAATTGGCTTTAGGTTACAACTTAGACGAACTTCAAAACCAAATTACAAAATCAACTTCAGCTTTATTCGAACCAACTTTAGATTACGTAATCGTAAAAATACCAAGATGGAATTTCGACAAATTTGAAGGCGCCGATAGAACTTTAGGACTTCAAATGAAATCTGTTGGTGAAGTTATGGGAATTGGTCGTTCGTTTCAAGAAGCGCTTCACAAAGCAACGCAATCACTTGAAATTAAGAGAAACGGACTTGGAGCAGACGGAAAAGGTTATAAAAACTACGAACAAATTATTGAGAAATTAACTTTCGCAAGTTGGGATAGAGTTTTTGTAATTTACGATGCTATTGCGATGGGAATTCCGTTGAGCAGAATTCACGAAATTACTAAAATTGACATGTGGTTCTTGAAACAATACGAAGAATTGTATTCGTTGGAAAGAGAAATCACAAACTATAAAATAGATACTTTGCCAAAAGAATTATTACTTGAAGCAAAGCAAAAAGGTTACGGAGACAGACAAATTGCACACATGTTGGGTTGTTTGGAAAGTCAGGTTTATAAATTGCGTGATGACATGAACATCAAGCGTGTTTATAAATTGGTGGATACTTGTGCTGCCGAATTTAAAGCAAAAACTCCTTATTACTATTCAACTTTTGAAGCAGAAATTCAAACGGCAAACGGCGAAAGATACGTTCACAATGAAAGTATTGTAACCGATAAAAAGAAAGTCGTTGTTTTAGGTTCTGGTCCAAATAGAATTGGGCAAGGAATTGAATTTGACTATTCTTGTGTTCACGGAGTTTTAGCTGCGAAAGAATGTGGTTACGAAACGATTATGATAAACTGTAATCCAGAAACGGTTTCAACCGATTTTGATACGGCGGATAAATTGTATTTCGAACCAGTTTTTTGGGAACACATTTACGACATCATTCGCCACGAAAAACCAGAAGGTGTAATTGTGCAACTTGGTGGTCAAACCGCTTTAAAACTAGCAGAAAAATTATCTAAATACGGAATCAAAATTCTTGGAACTTCATTCGATGCCTTAGATTTAGCCGAAGATAGAGGACGTTTTTCAGAATTATTAACCGAATTAAATATTCCGTTTCCACAATTCGGAATTGCTGAAAGTGCTGACGAAGCTTCGAAATTAGCAGATACTTTAGACTTTCCGTTATTAGTTCGTCCTTCTTATGTTTTGGGTGGACAAGGAATGAAAATTGTCATCAACAAACAAGAATTAGAAGAACATGTAATTGATTTATTAAAATCGATTCCAGGAAATAAATTGCTACTTGACCATTATCTTGATGGAGCAATTGAAGCTGAAGCCGATGCGATTTGCGACGGAGAAAATGTGTACATCATAGGAATTATGGAGCACATCGAACCATGCGGAATTCACTCAGGTGATTCTAACGCGACTTTGCCACCATTTAATTTAGGTGAATTTGTAATGCAACAAATAAAAGATCACACAAAGAAAATTGCTTTGGCTTTACGAACAGTTGGATTAATAAACATCCAATTTGCGATAAAAGACGATACGGTTTACATCATCGAAGCCAACCCAAGAGCATCGAGAACGGTTCCGTTTATTGCAAAAGCTTATGGTGAACCTTATGTGAATTATGCAACCAAAGTAATGCTAGGCGAAAACAAAGTAACCGATTTTACTTTCAATCCGCAGTTGAAAGGTTATGCGATTAAGCAACCCGTTTTCTCTTTCAGTAAATTTAAAGATGTAAACAAAGCACTCGGACCAGAAATGAAATCGACAGGTGAAAGCATTTTGTTTATAGATGATTTAAAAGACGATCAATTCTACGAATTATACAGCAGACGAAAAATGTATTTGAGTAAATAAAATAAAAAATCCCGAGTAACATCGGGATTTTTTTTTGGAAATGCGCTTCCATTTTATCGACTAAATACATAGCCTGTGTGGTTTAAAGACTATATTTTCCTTTAAACGATTTTTAGACTTGGTTAAAAGTAATCTTTCTAAATTTGATTTATAATTACAAACAAGTAACTGTTGGTTATGAATAAAATTTTCAATCCTATTTACAGACAAGACTATTTTGAGGGTTATTTTGTGGGTGTGAATCCTAATTCTCAAATTGATATAAATATTACAAACGAAGCATTTTCAACAGGATTTAATGCAGGAAGAATGGATTATGAAAGTTGGAACGGAGGCTTATCTAACGGAATTCCAAAACGAGTAATTACCAAAGAAATTCTTGAAGATTTCCTTCTAGCAGGATTATTAGGTTTAAACATCGACACTAACGATTACACACCTTTTCAGTTAAATGTTTTATCCAAATGGTACCAAAGCGGTACAGAAAAATACGAACCCAACCACAGCTTGTATCTATTTTCTGTTCTAGAAGAAAAAGGGATAAGTGTTAAGAATGAGACTTTTTATTTGTAGGTGTTTTTTTTGGATTTGATCTTGGAATGCGGCCACAAGAAGTTGCGTAATTCATTAACTAACAATTATAAATATAGGCAAACCTTTGATTCAGCAAAATGAATTCTGACAAAAACCAAGCCTAGCAATTTCTTGAAACTGCTGTTATGTGACGTTATTATTTCAACGTAACAATTTGTTGTGATTTTTTTTCATACTTTTGTGTCCTGTATTATAATACGGAAGTAAAAAACTTATGGCAATTTATTTAATTACATACGATTTGAGTTCAGAGGATAAGGATTATACATCATTATATTCTGCGATTGAAAATCTTGGGAATGCTAAACGAATATTAAAATCAGTTTGGCTAGTTAAAGTTAAAAATCTGAAAGCTAATGATATTTCTCAAAGCTTAAGATCAGTTATGGACGAAAGAGATTTGCTATATGTTGTAAAGAATGATGATTTGGATAGACAGGGTTGGATGCATTCAAGTAACTGGCAGTGGTTGAAAGATAATACAACTCAATTATGATAAGAGAAATTTCTTTACATAATTATAAGTGCTTTGAAGAGGAAGTTTTTGAGTTATCAGAGATAAATTTATTTTTCGGATTAAATGGGAGAGGTAAGTCAAGCGTATTACAAGCGATTTTGTTAATGTCTCAATCTATTCATGAAATTGATTCTTTAAAGGAATTAATTATATCAGCCAATTTTTTGAAGTTGGGTGGATTCAATGATATAAAGAATTCAGACTCTAAAAAAGAGTTTATTAAGTTTGAATTTAAGACTGACGTTGAAAAAATGGAAAGTTTTGGATTTGAATATATTAAAAATCAGCAATTATCCGAAAGAGGAATATTGAACGAATTTGAGTTAAACGGTATAAAAAGTTCCGAAGAGTCAATTTCTGATTCAGAAACAACAGCAAGTATTAATAAATCTATTAATTATAAAGACGACTCTCGTATTCTTAATATTTTTAAAAACATACATTATGTAAGTGCTGATCGAGTAGGGCCAAGATTATATGTAGATAAATTTGGAATTGGAAATTTAGAAAAAACAGATTCTAGAGGTGAAAATTCAATAAATATATTGTCTTCTTACACAGAAAAGTTAAATGAGAAATTATTCATTGGAAATGAAATACCAAAAAATTTAATTGAATTATGTCAAATGTGGCTCAGTTATATTTTTGATGGAGCAAATATTGAGATAAATAGTAAAGGAGAAAGTGTTTTGACATTAAAAATGAATCCTAGAGATGGAAAATTATATAAGTCAGTAAATGTTGGATTTGGTTATAGCTATATTCTTTCTATTGTATTAACATGTCTTTTGGCAAAAGAAAATGATATCGTAATTTTTGAAAATCCAGAGGCTCATTTGCACCCCAAAGCACAATCAAGGTTAACTCACTTATTTGCCAGATTATCACTTAGTAAAGTTCAATTATTTATTGAAAGTCATAGTGAACATATTTTAAATGGATTAAGAGTTAGTGTGTCCAACAAAAACTGTTCAATTAATGAAAAAACTGTCAGTTCTTATTTCTTTGGGGAGAATTTTAAAATTGAAAAACTAAATATTGATAGTAAAGGTTTTATTAATAATTGGCCAAAAGATTTTTTTGACCAAACAGATATAGATAATTCATTAATATTTAATCATTCAAGAATTTAATGATTGCTAATTTTTATATTATTCCTGAATCTTTAAGTAGTAGTAGCTTGAATGATGAACAGTTTTTATCTTCATTAGAAAATTTTATTTCTGAATATTATAAAATTGTAGAGTTTAAAGAAGAAAACAAGATAATTATTCAAGATAAAATATATGAAATTATTTTACCTAATGGAAAATCTTTAGCGGAATTTATATATTCCGATAATCCAAATTTTGAAGGTAAGGATATATCAATTAAAAAGTTTTTATCAAGTGTTTTTTCTAAATTAGTTCACGAAGAATTTTCTATTGATGATATAAAAGATAGGATTAAAAGTAATTCTATTGATTCTTGTTACGGGATTATTTCTTTGTCAAAAATCAAAGATATTGCTGATGAAAATCAAATTATTTATGATAAAAATTCGTGGTTAAATTTTAGGCGATATCATTTGGGTTTATTTTTTGGCGATGCAAAATACTTTATTGATGAATGCAAGAAGTATTATACTGAATTATTTTTCCACGAAAACAATTACACTTCTACAGGTAAAATTTTAGATGGATTTTCAAACAAAATTATATTTCATTTAAGTTGTTTGAATGACAAGTTGCCAAGTTTATTAATTAAAAAAAATTATAACAATCATACTGAATTACTCACTAATTTTTCAATTGAAGCATCCTTAGATGATCTAGCTTCTTTAGAAGGTGGAAATAAAGATAGATTAAAATTTAGCTTTAAAAATAAAGATGGCAAAATTGAAAGTATAGTTTGTGAACCTCATATGAAATTATGTTGTAATGATACATCAGATGGACATCATTATTATCATAGGATTTACTTTTATTTTGGAAAAGAAAATGTTGAAAATTGTAAAATACTTGTTGGTCATATAGGCGAACACTTATAATGTCACACAACTTATTTCTTGGCACCACAAACAAATATTTACAAACACTTATGGTCATCTGTAAATGTTTGAAAATTGTTTTACATCCGTAAATATATGAAAAATCCTCAACTGCTTTACAATTGAGGATTGGTGAATTTATTAAAATGGGAAAGTTATTTTTTCTTTAAAACTTTGTATTCTTCGTAGCATTGGCTTATCGCGTCCATAATTTGCATATCGTTGGCGGTTTCTATAAACGATTGTGAATAGTTGCAATGTTGTAGAATTTCGGGAATGTCGTTCTTGTCTATTCCTAGTAAAACAGCTAGTGTTTCTCTATCAAATTTAGATTCCAATAAATTACGAACAGTGTCGTCTTTACGCATTTCTTTTAGCTTTTTTAACTCCTTAGGTTTGTTTCCAAAGAAATTATAAAGCATGTCGGCTGGATTAAATATAGAGTTTAAAACTCTTGAGAATGCGTTTGGTGAGCGATCGCCAATTTCGTAAGCATTTGGTAGTCCAGAGATGCTGTATCGGTAATTTTCAACTTCTGGAATTAATTTTGTGTCAATTTCTAAATATCCTGTAAGTTGGTATCGTTTTACTACAACTTCCTCAAGTGCGATGGCTTTTTCTGTAAGTTGTATTTTGGCATTTCCGTTTTTAATCCAGTCGCTTGTTACTCTAACTTTTATCGATTGAAATCCGATAGAGGTAATATGTAGTGTATCGCTTTGGGTTACATCAATTTCAAAATACCCTTTTGCATTGGTCATGGTACCTTTAACTTTATTAACATTTATGATGTTTACATTCGCTAAAGGAAGTAAAGTATTGTTGCTTACAATGGTTCCTGTTACTTTTTTGCTAGTTTGAATTTCCTGCGAAAAAGTTAGTGTTGTGGTAAATAGTAATAAAAAAGCTATAAAATATTTCATGTCTTTATTTGAAGGTTTAAAAGTATAAAACTCTGCAAGAAATCATATAGGATTGGCTAATTATTATAAGAAAATTAACAAATGCGTAAGGGTTTTTAAACGAAAAAATCCAAATCCCAATAGTTTATCATTGGAATTTGGATTTTTAAAAGTTGTTATTTTTGAGAATTAACTTCTTCTTGGTCTTCTAGTTTTAGCATCATCAAATGAACGACTTGCTGGTCTATCAGAACTACCTTCAGAGCGTCTTGGAGCACTTTCTCTTTGAGAAGAACCTGGTTCTCTTCTTGGGGCTGCGCTTTTAAATCCGCCTTCTCTTGCTGGTCTGTCAGATGAAAATCCGCCTTCTCTTCTTGGAGCTGAACTTCTTTCGTTTCTATCTGTTCTTGGTCCGAAACTTCCGCTTCTTGGAGCCGAACTTCTGTCGCCAGAATTTCTATCGCCTCTAAATCCGCCACCGCTTCTTCCACCACCAAATCCGCCGCCACTTCTTCCGTTGTGGTCACGTCTTTCACGGCTTCCGCCATCATTTTTAGAAATTTCTACGTTGATTCTTCTTCCGTTAAGGTCAAATCCGTTAAGAACAGACATTACTTTATCAGTATGTTCGCCATCAGTATTAAAGAAAGAGAAACCTTCTTTAACATCAACTTTAAACACGTCATCACGACCTAAGTCTAACGTTTCTTTCAAGAAATCTTTCAATTGCATCCAATCGAAATCGTCTCTAGAACCAATGTTTACAAAATATCTAACTGGATCACCAGCTCTAATTTCTCTTGGCTCAGAACTTCTTTCGCTTCTTTCTCCTTTTTCACCAGATAAGTCGCGTTTCTTTTTGTAGTAATTGATGAATCTGTTGAATTCTACAGAAACCATTTTCTTGATTAATTCTTCTTTAGTTAAACCATCAAGAACTTCGTTGATTGCCGGTAAATAGTTGTCTATTTCGTGGTCAACTTCGGTATCTTTAATTTTATTAGCTAAGTGCAACAATTGAATTTCACAGATTTCAATTCCAGATGGGATTGTTTTTTCTTCAAATTTTTGTTGGATGATTCTTTCGATAGACGAAATTTTACGCAACTCACTTTTAGTGATAATTACGATAGAAGTTCCTAATTTACCAGCACGACCAGTACGGCCAGAACGGTGATTGTAGGTTTCAATTTCATCTGGCAATTGATAATTTACTACGTGAGTAATATTATCAACGTCAATTCCACGTGCGGCAACGTCTGTCGCAACAAGCATTTGAATTTGACGACCTCTAAACGATTTCATTACGCCATCACGTTGCGCTTGAGATAAATCTCCGTGCAATGCAGCAGCACTATAACCATCTTCAATTAATTTTTCTGCAACAGCTTGTGTATCACGTTTTGTTCTACAAAAAACTACAGAAAAAATATCTGGATTAGCATCGGCTAAACGCTTTAAAGCTTCGTAACGGTCACGAGCATTCACACAATAAAATTCGTGAGAAACTGTAGCCGAACCTGAATTTTTGCTACCAACAGTAACTTCTGCTGGATCGTGCATAAATTTCTTTGCAATTCTTGCTACTTCTGCAGGCATTGTTGCAGAGAATAACCAAGTATTTTTTTCATCTGGAGTATCGGATAAAATCGATACAATGTCTTCATAAAAACCCATGTTCAACATCTCATCTGCTTCGTCAAGAATACAGAAGTTGATGTTTTTGATGTTTACAAGACCACGATTTATCATGTCTTGCATTCTACCTGGAGTTGCCACAATAATTTGTGCACCTCTTTTAATGTCTCGGGCTTGTTCTGTAATGCTTGCACCACCATAAACTGCCACTGTATTAATACCTTTTACGTATTTAGAGTATTGTTTAATTTCGTTGGTGATTTGTAAGCATAGCTCACGCGTTGGTGATAAAATTAACGCTTGTGTACTTCTGTCTTCGGCATCGATTTTCTGTATTAGCGGAAAACCAAATGCTGCTGTTTTCCCTGTACCTGTTTGTGCTAAAGCTACTAAGTCTGTGTTTTTTTCCAATAAGACTGGAATGGCTTTTTCTTGCACTTCTGACGGATTCTCAAATCCTAGATCTTTGATCGCCAGCAGTAACGACTCATTCAGACCTAATTGTTCAAATTTATTCATAAAGTATTTTAAAATTGGGTGCAAAGGTAGGTTTTAAATACGATATAAACTAATTTGTTTGTATTTGATAATCAGTAGGTTGTGATTTTTAACTTTAGGATAACAAATAGAAAAACTATTTTGTCTTTACTATTTGTAAAAAAAAATACGGTTATTGTAAGAATTCAATCAATTGTTTTACGGCAATTCCTCGGTGACTTATTGTTGACTTTTCTTCAATGGTAAGCTCTGCGAAAGTTTTAGTGTATTTATCGGCTACAAATATTGGATCGTAACCAAAACCATTGTCTCCAATTTTTTCATCAATGATTTTTCCGTTGATGATTCCAGTAAAAAGGTGTTGTTCGCCATTTAGATTCAAACAAATAACTGTTTTGAAATTGGCTTTTCGGTTGGTTTTATCTTTAAGATTGGACAATAATTTGTTCATGTTATTATCGTCATTTTTGGGTTCGCCAGCATATCTTGCCGAAAAAACTCCTGGTTCACCGTTTAATGCATCGACTTCTAAACCAGAATCGTCTGCAAAACAATTGAACCCATATTTTTCTGTTACATAATTGGCTTTCAAAACTGCATTTCCCTCAATTGTATCAGCAGTTTCTGGAATTTCTTCGGTGCAACCAATGTCTTCCAAACTTACAATCTCAATAGTAGAAGAAACCAAGAGTTGAATTTCACGAATCTTATTTTTATTATTTGAAGCAAAAACTAGTTTCATAGCTATAATTTGAAAGGATTAACTTGATTTTGTAAAACTACGATAATCACTTTTAATCGACAATTGTAATCTATAGTTTAATCTTATTTTATCAAAATAAAACCATATTCAAATTGTTTCCGTATATAACTTCACCCAAATTAAACTTATAGTTCTATGAAACAAAAATTACTTACCATTTTTGTGACTGCAATTCTGTTATTGTTCTTCCAAAATACAGCTTTTTCTCAGTATATAATAGGCAGTAAAAACATAGATTTCAATCAGAAATCATTGCATAATTTCACTACTATTTTTGATTCCAAGCAAAATCAATTGTCTATTAATGAAGTTCTTAAAATAGATAAAACTAAATTTAATCCGCTAAATGATGAAAATCATGATTTAGGATTTACAGCAGATAACTATTGGCTGCATTTTTCGGTAAAGAACGAAACAAATAGTGATTTAAAATATTATTTAGAATCGTCTCGACCTATTGTTGATGTTGCCAACTTCTATAAAGTGATCGGTAATAAAGTGGTAAGTATCCAAAAAAGTGGCGACAATATTCCGTTTAAGGAACGTAGTTTTAAGCACAGAAAAACATTATTTACTGTTTATTTATTACCAAACGAAACAGCAGATTATTACATAAATCTAAAAAGTGATGGAGAAGTTATAAATGCTCCGGTTATTTTAAGAACGCCAATGAATTTAGTTGAAGTAACCTCATTTGAACAAATCGTTTTCGGATTTTTTTATGGGATCTTAGTAATTGCTTCAATTTTATACTTTTTCTTTTTCTATGCAATGAAAGAACGAGTGTTTTTGTATTATGGTTTATACGTTGTATTTATTGGATTGCTTCAGTTTTCATTGGATGGATATTTTTATCAATTCATTACGCCGAACGCAGGTTGGCTTTCTAATAAATCGGTTTTATTATTTGCTATAATTTCAGGATTCTTTTTAGGAAAATATGCCCAAAATTATTTAAAAGTCGCGCAAGTTAGTGTTCGATTGAATACTTTATTTAACGTTTTGTATGTGTTTTTTGGTTTGTTGTTTTTGGTAATAATTTTTATTCCACAATGGTTTCAATATGGTTATCCAGTGATGAATTTTCTTGGATTGCTTCTACTCATTTTGATTATCAGTTCGTTAATTCATATCTATGTAGAAACTAAAAAAATATATTCATTTTTTACCTTGGGTATTTTGTCTTTAGTGACCGGATTTGTTGTTTTTATATTGAAAAATTTTAGTTTGTTGCCTTATAATTTCATAACAGAAAATAGCTCAAAACTAGGAACTGGTCTTGAAGTAGTATTTCTGTCACTTTCAATGGCAAGTTTGATTAAAGATCTTAAAGAAGAAAGAGAAAATTTGCAAGGATTGGCGCTTCAAAAGTCGGAGGAAATGAACGAAATGAAATCGTATTTTCTCTCTAATATAAGTCATGAGTTGCGAACGCCATTAAACACAATAATGAATTTTATAGAATCTATTGATGGTGAAACTGATAGTAAATCGATTCAAGAAAAATGTGAAGTAATTAGAAGTTCCTCCAGTAGTTTGTTGAGTTCAGTTAACGATATTTTGGATTTTTCTAAAATTGAAAAAGACGAAATTAAATTAGAGGAAGCCGATTTTGATTTATATAGATTATTAAACGAAATCAGAACTGATACTTTAAACAGAGCTCAAAATAAGGGACTAGATTTTCAATACATTCAATGTCAAGATTTACCAAAAATGGTCTTTGGTGATGTAGATAGAATTAGGCAGATTCTTGTAAACTTATTGTCGAATGCATTGAAATTTACAAGTGAAGGTATCGTGAAATTTAAAGTGGATTGTGAAATTATTAACGATAAAGTTGCCTTAAATTTTATTGTTTCTGATACTGGAGACGGAATTTCAAAAGAAAAGATTGATAGTATTTTCGATTCATTTTCGCAACAGTCAATAAACAATTCCAGAAAATACGGCGGACTTGGTTTAGGATTGTACATCGTTAAAGCATTGGTTAATTTGTACAAAGGCGACATTGAAGTTCAAAGTATTGTAAATCAAGGAACGGTTTGTAATGTGAAAATAAATCTAATTAAAGTTGCTATAAAAGAGGAAGTTAAGTTGGAAGAAATAAACAATTATAACCTTCACGGAAAACGAATTTTAGTGGTGGAAGACAATGCTATGAATCAAATGGTATTGAAAATGATTACCAAAAAATGGCTCAATACCGAGGTTGATTATGCTTTTAACGGTGAAGAAGGTTTGGAGTTTTTAAGAAAGTCAAAATACGATGTGATTTTGATGGATCTTCAAATGCCAGTTATGGATGGTTATGAAGCTACAATCGAAATTCGAGGCGGAAATTCGGGAATTAACGATAAAAATATTCCGATAATCGCTGTAACTGCTGACGTTATGGAATCTACAAAAGATAGAGTTAAAGAAATTGGAATGGATTTTTACTTGTCTAAACCGGTAAATAAAGACGTATTATTTGAAATTATTCAAAAATGTGCGTAAAAAAGATGAAAAACACGTAAAACTACGTGGATGCATGAATTTTTAACAACTTATCTTTGCTAACGAAGTAGGTTAATATTTGTTTTGAAAAATTATTTAGACTTTAAAAAGTTTTTTAAAGCGCAAAAAAAAATTTAATAATAGTTCATATCTTATAACTTTTCTTGGATTTTCTTCTAGGGTTATAAATTTGTTTGGGACTCATTTTTTATACTTTTTTAAGATTTGAAACTCATTATTAAATTGGAGAAAGCAACTGTAACAGGTTGCTTTTTTTATTGTTTTTTATTTCAAAACTAATTTTTAAAGTCTTATTTTTGATAAATACTTCACATTAATATGACTTTATCGGCACTTTATAAAAAAATCTCTCCGTTTGTTAAACCTTATAAAAAATTGGTGGTTGCAACATTACTGCTAACTTTTTTAGGTTCATTTGCCGCACAAGTAAATGCATTGATTTTAAAATACACCGTAGATTCTATAAGTGAATTGATGGTTGCCGGCGAGCCATTATCGAAAGGATTTTATTTGCTTACTGTAATTAGTATTGTGTTGTTATCCAAAGAGTTGTTGTATTCTATAATTCAATTTGGACAAAAATTTTATGGTGAGAAACTCCGCATTTACATCACAAGAGATATTTCGCAAACTATCGTAGAAAAAATTCTCACTTATAGAATGGAATTTTACACATCATCAGAAAATGAAAGTGGAAAATTGCAAACGCGTATCGATTTAGGAATTAGTAGTTTAACACGATTAGTTCAAAATTTCTTTATTGATATTTTACCCTTATTTGCAAATGCTTTTGTGGCTTTAATTATAATGTTTTACGCAAATTTCTATGTCGGATTGGTGAGTTTGTGTATTATACCGATATATTTTTATATCAGTCAATTGCAAGCTACAAAGTTGAGTGGTTTTAGAAGGCGAATGCGCAATTATCGTGAAACTAAAAACAACGGAATCATCAGTTTAATTGAATCGATTACTGTCATAAAATCGTTTGTTCGCGAACCAATGGAAGCCGATCGCCACAAGAAAATTCAATTCGACATGACCGAAAATCAGATGCAAACTAGAAAAACCAGCTTTATATTTGATAGTGTAAAAGGTTTTGTAGAACAAATTGGAGTTGTTGTAATCATTATTCTCACAGCTTATTTTGTACTAAATGGTTCGATGACAATTGGTGCAATCATGTTTCATATTATGTTATTCAACAACGTTTCTGCTCCAATAAGACAATTGCATCGAATTTACGATGAGGTAAATGATGCACTAATTTATTCTGAAGGTTTTTTCGATATTTTAGAATCTGAAAAAGAAAAAGAAGTAAGCGGCAGCTTTATTCCTGAGAAAATCACTGGTTTGATAGAAATTAAAAATGTCGATTTTGTGTATCCAAATGGAACGCAAGCGCTTTGGGATATAAATTTCAAAATTAGACCAAACGAAACTACTGCTTTGGTAGGATTAAGTGGCGCAGGAAAAAGTACTATCATCAATTTATTGGATAAATTTTATTTGCCAACAGCAGGAACAATTTATTTAGATGGTGTTGATTTATTCGATTATGATACTGATTTTCTTAGAAAAAACATCGGATTGGTTTTACAAAAAAATCATATTTTTAAAGGAACAATCGCCGATAATATTCTTTACGGAAAACCAGATGCGACGCAATTAGAAATCGAAGCGGCATCTAAGCAAGCTTACATTCATGACCAAATTATGCAATTGCCTAATGGTTATAATTCGGATGCCCATTTGCTTTCAGGCGGACAACAACAACGTATTGCAATTGCACGATTATTTTTAAAAAATCCACCTATTATTTTTCTCGACGAACCAACCGCAAGTTTGGATGCAATTGCTACCGAACAGATTAAAAATTCATTAGACGCCATTAAAAAAGACCGAACCGTAATTATCATTTCGCATAGCATTTCTCAAATAATTGATGCTTCACATATCGTAGTTTTAGAAAAAGGTAAAGCCGTAGAAAATGGCTCACACGACGATTTGTATCAATTGAAAGGACCGTATTTCGAAATATTTACAGCGATGGCAAATAGTTTAAACATCGATAAAATCACACAGACTTTCGATTGATTTCAAATTATTTTTTAAATTACGATTATTAAAAATAGGAACTTAAAATAATTCAAAATCCAAACAAAATTATCATTACTTTTGCATCGTTTTAAAACAACATATTTATCATGGTAAAAGATTTATTTGAAAGAATACAAAACAATAAAGGACCATTAGGAAAATGGGCATCTCAAGCAGAAGGTTACTTTGTTTTTCCAAAACTAGAAGGAGAACTTGGACCAAGAATGCAATTTCAAGGGAAAAATATTTTGAACTGGAGTTTGAACGACTACTTAGGTCTAGCCAATCATCCAGAAGTTCGTAAAGCCGATGCAGAAGCTGCTGCTCAATATGGTGCGGCATATCCGATGGGTGCACGAATGATGAGCGGTCATACTGATGCTCACGAACAACTTGAAAAAGAATTAGCTGCTTTTGTAATGAAAGAATCGGCTTATTTATTAAACTTTGGATACCAAGGAATTATGTCATGTATTGACGCTTTGGTTACTAAAAACGATATTATTGTTTATGATGTAGATGCACACGCTTGTATTATCGATGGTGTTCGTCTTCACATGGGAAAACGTTTTACATACAAACATAACGACATGGAAAGCATGGAGAAAAATCTTCAACGTGCTACCAAAATGGCTACAGAAACTGGTGGTGGAATTTTATTTATCACTGAAGGAGTTTTCGGAATGCGTGGACAACAGGGTAAATTAAAAGAGATTGTTGCTTTAAAAGAAAAGTACAACTTCCGTTTATTAGTTGATGATGCACATGGATTTGGAACTCTAGGAAAAACTGGTGCTGGAGCAGGAGAAGAGCAAGGTTGTCAAGACGGAATTGATGTGTATTTCTCAACATTTGCAAAATCTATGGCAAGTATTGGAGCTTTCCTTGCTGCCGATAAAGATATAATTGATTATTTAAAATACAATTTGCGTTCACAAATGTTTGCAAAAGCATTACCAATGATTCAGACAGTTGGTGCTTTAAAACGTTTAGAATTATTGAGAAATCACCCAGAATTGAAAGACAAACTTTGGGAAAACGTAAACGCATTACAATCTGGTTTAAGAGCTAGAAACTTCAATATTGGTGATACAAATACTTGTGTTACACCTGTTTATTTGGAAGGAAGTGTTCCAGAGGCAATGGTAATGGTAAATGATTTAAGAGAAAACTACGGTATTTTCTTGTCAATTGTAATTTATCCTGTTATTCCAAAAGGAATTATTTTATTAAGAATGATTCCAACAACAACACATACTTTAGCTGATATTGATGAAACCTTAACAGCATTTGAAGCTATTCGTGAGAAGTTAGTAAATGGAACTTATAAGAAAATTGCCGACGCAACAACGGTTGACTTAGACGCATAATTTTAAATATATAATAATAGAAAATCCACTCAATAATTTTGAGTGGATTTTTTTTGTACTTTTATAATTCTAAAATTCAATATGATGAGAAATAAAATTTTATTAGCGAGCGTAGTTTTGTCAGTATTATTTTCGTGTAAAAAAGCAGAAGAACCAGTTGTAGAAGACAATCCAAAACCAGAAGTTCAAGAAGTTGCTACAAAAGAATGTTACGAATATGTTCAAGGAAATGATACTATTCAGGCAAATTTATTAGTGCAATCGCAAACTGTAAGTGGTGATTTGGTTTATAAAATATTTGAAAAAGATAAAAATGTTGGAACAATCGTCGGAACATTAAAAGGCGATACTTTAATTGCCGATTATACTTTTAACTCAGAAGGGAAAGAATCGGTTAGACAAGTAGCTTTTTTGCGAAAAAACAAATCACTTGTTGAAGGTTATGGCGACAGCGAAGAGAAAGAAGGGAAAATGGTTTTTAAAGATTCTAAAACACTAAATTTTTCTTCAAATATGATTCTAAATGAAATTCCTTGTAAGTAAAAAATAAAAAAATCCATTCATTAATTTTGAATGGATTTTCTTTTTTATAATTCTTTTCTATAAGTTTTTCGTCTTCTAAAAATTACTGGATCAAAATGTTTCCATAATTGATGGATGGCAATATTATCGGCTAATTCTGGTGTTCTAATACACTCTTTAATACCTTTTTCGGTAAATGTTTTATAATATTCCTCAAATATTATTGCTGTAACACCTTTACTTTGGTATTCTGGAGCAACACCAATTAGGTAAAATAAAACTTCTTTACTTTCTTTTTTTGCTTTAAGCAAATGATAAAATCCAAATGGAAATAATTTACCTTTTGCTTTTTGCAAAGCTCTAGAAAAACTAGGCATTACAATGCTAAACGCAATCATATTATCGTCTTTATCCATCACAAATTTTATGTATTCGGGATTGATAAAACTGATGTATTTTTTCTTAAAATATTCTTTTTGAACATCATTAATTGCTACAAATGACGATAAATTTGCATAGGATGAATTGAATAAATCAAACATTTTATCCACATAAGGCATAATGTCTTTATTGTTAGAAAAATTCAATTCTTTAAGTTGATAACGCTTTTTTATCAACGGAACAATTTTTTCAAAAGCCTCAGGTTTTACATTTGCGAACGGAAATTTATTTTCGAGATATTCCTTCTCTTGGCTATAACCCAATTCCTCCAAATGTTCTTTATAATAGGGGTAATTATACCAAGTTATCATAGAGCCTAAATCTTCATAACCTTCAGTTAGAACACCAACTTTATCAAGATTTGAAAATCCCATTGGACCTTCAACATACTCTAAATTATTTTTTTTACCCAATTCATACACTTTTTCTAATAATGCTTGAGTAACATCAACATCATCAATAACATCCCACCAACCAAATCGAACTTTCTTTTTTTGTTGATTGTTTACTTCATCCCAATTGATAATTGCAGCAATTCTTCCAACGATGTTACTGTCTTTATATGCCAAATAAAAGTAAGCTTCGGCATTGGAAAAAGCTGGATTTTTGGTTTTATCAAAAGTTTCCAACTCATCTTGAATCAATGGTGGAACCCAATATGGATGATTTTTATATAATGCAAAAGGAAATTTTATATAGTCTTTTAGTAATGCTTTTGTATTGGCTTCTCTAATTGTAATCATTATGGTTTTGTTAATTCTACTTCGTCTAAACGCTTTTTTGTTTTTTCTTTTTCCTTGTCTTTTTTGCTCTTCTTTTTAGAACTTTTATCTTTTGGAGCTTTAAGAACTACGTCTTCGTATTTTCCGGTGTAACGCCATGAAACACCAACTCCACAATAAAAAATAGAAGGTGTATCCTTGAAATTTTTACTTATAGAAGCATCAAGTTGTAAATTATCAGAAAGTAAATAGGCAGCACCAGTTCTAAAAATCAAATCAGCATAATAATCACTTTGTATTCCTTTATTTTCAATAAATCCAGACCATTGTTCATTAAATCCTTTGGTTAAAGTAATCACGTATTCCATTGTTTGATAGTCGGTTGATATTCTGTCGGCAAAAATATTGGTAACAAAAACATATCCGCCAGCAAATTGATTTTGTGTCACCAACATCACTTTTGGGCTAACAACACTTAAATTGTCAGTGTCTGGTAAAAACGGATTGTCACTAAAATTTAAATTGGCTCCAGCATAAACAGCAACTGCAGGAATTAGTGAATTCCATTTAAATTTATGATTGGCTTTCCAGCTGTAAATGTTTACTTTTTCTTTTCTGTTTTTATAAGGATCATAAACTAAATATTTTGCACCAAGCGTTGCCGACTTCACTCCAGATCTTCCTTTAGAACCTAAATCTGTTTGATACGTGTCATTTTGATAATTTATTTCTAGTAATGCTTCTAGTTCTTCTTTAAAAAAACCATATCTAGTTACAAAATCCAATCCCAAACCATTTGCTTTGTAATCTAATAAAGTATGTTTTTCATTTAAATAATTAATTCCCGATTCTAGCTGAACTACTGTTTTTCCTACTGCAAAAGCCGAAAAAGATTCGCCTGGACGATTGGAGTTAATTACATCGGTATGTTGTGCATAATTGTTTTCTAAGCAAAACAAAGCGATTATGATAGTTAAAAATTTTAATTTCATCTTTAATTTGGTTTTAAGATTTCAAAAATAAGAAATTTAAAGGTACAATATTTATTATTTATTTAAGAGCAACTCCTAATTTTGAACGGACTAATTTAGTATTTTTGACAAAAATTATAATACAATGCAAGAAGCAAGCTTTCAAGGTCTAGTAAAAATGTTATTATGGGGATTCGTAATTTACTACATAATCAAGTTTTTAGCTCGATTATTTCTACCTGTTTTAGCAAAAAAAATGGTTGATAAAGCACAACAGCAATTTCAACAACAATATCAAAATCAACAGAATAATCAACACCAAAATACTGCTAAACCTAATCCAAATTTAAAATCTGATAAACCTCGTGAAAAGAACAAAGTAGGCGAGTATATTGATTATGAAGAGATTGATTAGTACTTGAAATTCACATTTCAATAGAACATTATTTAACACTTATTAAAACGTAATGAAGCAAATTCAAAAGTTATATCCTCATTTTTTAGCCCTAATTGGTTTTATAGTAATTTCATTAATCTATTTTTATCCAGTACTTTCAGGAAAAAAAATATACCAATCGGATATTGTGCAATACACCGGAATGGCCAAAGAACAAAATGATTTTAGAGCTGTTGAAAATGCCGAACCATTTTGGACAAATGCAGCTTTTGGAGGAATGCCAACCTATCAATTAGGTGCCAATTATCCGCATGATTACATAGGGGATTTAGATGATGCTTTACGTTTTTTACCTCGTCCAGCAGATTATTTATTTCTTTATTTCTTTGGTTTTTATGCACTTTTATTGGTGTTGAAAATTGATCCGTTAAAAGCTTTTTTCGGAGCTTTAGCTTTTGGATTATCTACCTATTTAATTGTTATTCTGGGCGTTGGACACAATGCAAAAGCACATGCCATTGCCTATATGCCATTGGTTATTGCTGGAGTTATTTTGGTTTTCAAAAAGCGATACATCGTCGGCGGATTGTTAACTATGGTTGCGACAGCTTTAGAAATTAATGCGAATCACTTTCAAATGACGTATTATTTGTTGTTTTTACTGTTAATAATCGGAATTTACTATTGCTACAAATTATTTAAAGACAAAGAGTTAAAAGAATTACCGAAAATTATTGGCGTATTTGCAGTTGCAGTGATTCTTGCAATTGGTGTAAATGCGACCAATTTATTAGCGACAAAAGAGTACGCCGATTTTAGTATTCGTGGTAAAACCGAGCTTACTTTCAATCCAGATGGAACAAAAAATAATGCTACAGCTTCAATGTCTCGAGAATACATCACTGAGTATAGTTATGGTATTGCAGAAAGTTTTAATCTAATTGCTCCTCGACTTTTTGGTGGCGGAAATAGCGAAAAATTAAACGAAGATTCTAGCGTTTACAATTTCATGTTACAATATGGAGCATCGCCAGAAGAAGCCAAACAATTTACAGAAAGTTACGGAATGACCTATTGGGGCGACCAACCAATCGTTGCAGCGCCAGCTTACATTGGTGCGATAGTTTTCTTTCTTTGCGTTTTAGGATTGTATCATGATAAAAGAAAAATTAAATATGCTTTCCTTGCTGGAGCTATTTTTTCACTGATTTTATCTTGGGGAAAAAACTTCTCATTGGTAACCGATTTCTTTATTGATTACGTTCCGATGTATGATAAATTTAGAGCGGTTTCATCTATTCAAGTATTGCTAGAATTGTGTATTCCAGTTATTGCGATACTAGGATTTCATTCGTTTTTTACAACCGATAAAGAAAAGCAGTGGTCAAGTTTATGGAAAGCTGGAGCTACAACTTTAGGATTACTAATCGTATTATTTTTCTTTAGAGGAACTTTCGATTTTGCAGGTTCAATGGACGGACAATTGTTGCAAATGTTCAGTCAAGGTGAAGATAAGTCTTTCGGAGTTAATTTCTTAGATGCTTTAAAAGAAGATAGAAAAGCTTTGTACGCAGCCGATTTATTGCGCTCAGGTTTCTTTATTGCAATTGCATTTTTGGTTTTATGGTTGTACACTAAAAACAAGCTAGCACAATATACAGCTGTTGTTTTGGTAGGGATTCTTATGGTTTCTGATTTGTTTTTTGTGGATAAAAATTACGTTAGTAAAAAGGATTTCGTAAGTGCAAGAGAAGTAAACGAACCATTTCAACCAACTCCAGCCGATCTACAAATTCTTAATGATAAATCAAATTATAGAGTTTATGAATTGCAAGGAAGATTACAAGGACGAAATTCGTATTTTCATAAATCCGTTGGTGGATATAGTGCCGTTAGACCAAGAAGATTTGAACAATTATTTGAATATCAAATTGATAAAAAACTTACCGATTTGGGTAAAATGATCGATCCACAAACGATGACGTTAACTAAAAGTGTCTCATTATTGGATGCCTTGAATGTGAAATATTTAATTGTTCCAACAGAAAGCGGTGATGTTTCAATTGTCAATCCGTTTATTAATGGAAATGCTTGGTTTGTTTCTGATTTGAAAGTAGTAAAATCTGCCGATGATGAAATGAAAGCTTTGGATAATTTGGATACTAAAAAAGAAGCAGTAACTCAAGTTGAAGCAAATTCGAAATTTGGAATACCAAGAAAATATGTAACCGATTCTACAGCTACAATTAAGTTAACAGAATATTTGCCAAATCATTTGACTTATGTTTCTAATAACAAAAATGAAGGCTTAGCGGTTTTCTCAGAAATGTATTATAAAAACGGATGGAATGCCTACATCGACGGAAAATTGACAAGTCATTTTAGAGCAGATTATGTTTTGAGAGCAATGACAATTCCAGCAGGAAATCACAAAATTGAATTTAAATTTGAGCCACAAGTTGTAAAAACAGGAAGCACCATTGCATTAATCAGTACTATTGGAATGCTGTTGTTATTGGTTGGCGGCATTTATTTTGAGAGAAAGAAAACTACCAAAATAGAGTAAATAATATATAATTTTGAAACAAAAAAAACTACTAATTATCACTTACTATTGGCCTCCAGCTGGCGGACCAGGAGTGCAACGTTGGTTAAAGTTTGTAAAATATTTACCCGATTTTGATATTCAACCGATTGTTTATATTCCCGAAAATCCTACTTATCCAATTATTGATAAACAATTGATTGAGGAAGTTTCTGATAAAGCAATTATTCTTAAAAACAAAATTTTCGAACCGTACCAATTAGCTGGTTTTTTTTCGAAAAACAAAACTAAAAAAATCAGTTCTGGAATAATTCCTAACAAAAAAAAACAATCCATTTTAGAACGTTTTTTACTTTGGATTCGTGGTAATATTTTTATTCCCGATGCTCGTTTCTTGTGGATAAAACCATCGGTTAAATATTTGAAAAAATACATTCAAGAGAACGACATTGATACCATTGTAACTTCGGGTCCGCCGCACAGTTTACACTTAATTGGATTAAAATTAAAAGAAGATTTAAACGTAAAATGGTTTGCCGATTTTCGTGATCCCTGGACTACAATAGGATATCATAAAGAGTTAAAATTATCATTGTATGCTAGTAAAATTCACAAAGAATTAGAAAGCAAAGTATTGAATTCTGCCGATACAATTATTGTTACAAGTAAAACTACCAAAATCGAATTTGAAGCTTTAACATCTAAACCAATTGAAGTAATTACCAATGGTTATGATGTTGAAAAAGTTGATAAAAAACCTTTAGATTCTAAATTTAGTTTGGCGCATATTGGTTCGTTTTTGTCGGAAAGAAATCCGGAAATTTTATGGCAATGTTTGTCAGAATTAATTGCAGAAATTCCGAGTTTTAAGAATGATTTGGAGCTGAAATTAATTGGAGCTGTAAGTCAAGAAGTGTTAAAAACGATTTCTAAATATGAATTGGATTTGTACCTTAATAATCTCGGATATGTTTCGCACAAAGAAGCGGTTTCTCATCAACGAACTTCACAGATTTTATTATTAATCGAAATTGATTCTGAAAATACCAAAAGCATTTTACCCGGAAAATTATTTGAATACATGGTTTCCGAGCGACCGATAATTGCTATTGGACCAAAAGATTCTGATTTTGCTGAAATTATAAAATCTACTAACACCGGCGTCTTCTTTACTTATGATGAAAAGGAAGCTTTAAAGTCAGTAATTACAGCACATTATAATTTATTTTTAAAGCAGAAATTGAAGGTTTTCCCTGTTGGATTGCAACAATATTCTAGAAAATACTTAACGGAAAATTTAGCCAAACTTATAACTTCTTCATGGGAATAGTAATCAACCAATCTATTAAAAACCTTGTTATTACCTATGTGGGTTTTGCGATTGGCGCGGCAAATACTTTGTTTATGTATCCGCATTTTTTGGGAGAAGATTTTTATGGATTAACAGGTTATATTTTATCTTCGGCTAATGTTATTTTTCCGCTTCTGGCGTTTGGAGTTCATAATACTTTGTTTAAATTTTTCTCAGAATACAAATCTGATAAAGAGAAAAGTCAGTTTTTAACATTTGTTTTATTTCTTCCTTTTTTGGCAATTATACCTATATTTTTAGTTGGAATAATTGGTTACAATCCGATTGCAACTTTTTTAGCAAGAAAAAATTCGATAGTTTATGATTACGTATGGCAAATTCCAATTATAGGATTGTGTATGGGTTATTTCGAGATTTTCTATGCTTGGGTAAAAGTGCATTTTAAATCGGTTTTTGGAAATTTTATTAAAGAAATTGGATTACGAGTTTTGATTTCTATTTTGCTTTTTGCGGTTTATTTTAAATTCATTACCGTTGCACAATTTATTACCGCGACAATGTATGCTTATTTGGTTAGTACTTTAATTATGTTGTTCTATGCCAACAAGGTGCAGAAAATAAATTTTAATTTTAAATTGCCCAATAATTATAAGCAAGTACTTATTTATTCTAGTTTTATAATATTATCTGGAAGTGTTGCCAACATGCTTTTAGACCTTGATAAAACTATGTTGAATCAATATTTAAAAATAGGAAACATTGCTTATTATTCGGTTGCCATTTTTATTGCTACGGTAATCGCGGTTCCAAGTAGAGCTATGCATCAAATTACGTATCCTATTACAGCAAAGCTAATGACCGAAGGAAAGTATGATGAATTAAATGATTTGTACAAAAAAACTTCTATTACTTTACAGATTATTGGAGGTTTGGTTTTGGTTGGAATTTTGGTAAATATCAATCAGTTGTATTTGTTGTTGCCAAAGAATTATAGTGGAGGAGTTTTTGTTGTTTTTATCATTGGTTTATCTAAATATTTTGATTTGATTTTGGGTAATAATAATGCTATCATTTTTAATTCGAAATATTATAAAGCGGTTCTTTTTCTTGGGTTATTGCTTGCCTTTTTGGCTGTAACTTTAAATATGATTTTTATTCCTATGTATGGTATTGATGGTGCGGCAATTGCTACATTGATTTCCATAACTTTGTATAGTATTGCTAAGTTGCTTTTTGTAGTTATAAAGATGAAATTATTTCCGTTTACAAGTAAAACATTGATTTCATTTGCAATACTAATTTCACTTTTTTGTGCATTTTATTTTTGGGAGTTTTCGTTCCATCCAGTAATCAATATCATTCTTAAATCTACTATAGTAACAATCATTTATGTATTTGTAAATTATAAATTGAAACTTTCCTCCGATTTTAATGCTGTTGTGAATTCTATATATAAAATGGTAAAGTTGTAGGAGAGTTTAGAGTTTAAAAGGATAAATACTTAAAAAAAAACAGCATCAAAATCATAAAGTTTTTGATGCTGTTTTTTAAATTTAATATTTTTTTATTCTTTAATGAATTTTTGACTGTAGGCTTTTCCGTTATCGTCTTTCATTAAAAGAATATAATTTCCAATTGTTAATGAGGAAACATTTATTGAGTCGTTAGTTAAATTTGATTCTAAAACCATTCTACCAGTTAAATCATATATTTGAGCTGATTTCATAGAAATTCCGTCTACAATTTTAATATTTAGAATGTCTTTTGCTGGAACAGGATATATACTAAATCCGTTTGTAGCAAATTCACCTACTGCCAATGTTGAGCCTTCAACTACATTTACTACTGAATTGATTGTTGGATTATCGATAGTATCCACAATTCCTGATGGCCATTTGATAATAATTTGAGTAATCGCTGTTGCAGTTCCAATTCCGAAATGAGCATTCAATGAACTCATGTATTTAAATCCTTCACCACTGCGGATATCTCTAATTTGTTTTCCCCAAGCGCCATAGATTTCAATTCGTGCTCCAATTCCGTTTTTATTACTTTGAATTCCGTCTAAAGTTACCTTAACCCAGTTATTTCCGTTTGGAATTGCGTATTTTATTGTTGTTCCATTTTGAATATCAAGGAATCCATCATTATTTAAATCGCCAACCGCACCAACAGAAATCCCAGGATAATTTATAGGTGCAAACACATTATTTCCTTGATTAAACATTATTTTCCCTCCTGCACCAAGAACATCTACACGGCCATCATTGTCAAAATCATAAGCAATGTTGTCAATATTTGTTGATGTATTAGTATCCCAACCAGAACCCGCTGTAATATTTGTGTAAGCTTCTTCAACACTATTTGACGTATTCAATTCGTTTCTAAAAAATCTATGTGTTCCAGCACTTGCGGTAATAATTATGTCCATATCACCATCATTGTCGAAATCGGCAATTGCAGACGACCAAGTTTGAATTGGAGTGACGTTTACTTGAGCTGTAGCAGAAATATTTGTGTAAACACCATTGCCATCATTTCTAATAAGTTCACAAGGTGGACCAGAACATTTTGAAATAAAAACGTCTGAATCGCCATCATTGTCGAAATCTGTAAAGAGAGTAGCATAATTTCCACCGGATGCGCCTAAATTCATCGCTCCAGGTGTAACACTAGTTTGATAATAAGTTAAGTTTGCTGCGTTGTCATTTAAGTAATAAACGTTTGGTGCAATATCGTGGCATGAAAAAATGTCTAAATTTCCATCATCATTTAAATCTGCAAAATTGGTTCTCTGGCAAAAAATATATTGTCCTGGAGTTATTCCAGTGTAAGCAGTTCCGGTATTATTAGATCTTAAAATTGATAATCCGCTTCCGCTACCTAAAACAATATCGTTATATCCGTCTTTGTTATAATCTCCAGCAGCTAAACTCCAAGTTGGTAAGTAAGTAACACCAGTAAGAGGGAAATTAGTTATTGAAAATGTTCCTGGTGTTGCAGTTTGATAATGTACTTTTAAGTTGTTATTATTCACACCTACAATATCATCTTTATGGTCACCATCCATATCAACAACACAGATATTATAATCACTATTTATAGTTGAAATGGATTGAGTTGTATAGTTAATTGGTGAAGATGGAGTAGGTGTTTGAGAATTTTCAATTATTTGAAAAGTAAAACCATTAGAAGTCCATCTATTGTCCCATCCAATATAATATGTTGTTCCAGCTGTAACATTAAATGTTGCAATAGACGAATAATTTGCTCCGGAATCATCATCTCCAGAATAACAAGTTAGTGTATTACAAGTTCCTGTGTAAACGTGTAATCTTGTGTCAACTCTTGGAGTATTTGCAGTTATATCTGTTGTGATAGTTACTGTTGTGTTAATTGTTGGAGTGTAAGTATACCATTTTCCAAAAGTAGCTCCGCCACCATTCTCTGCCGCACAAAGAGGCGCCGGAATTTGAGTTCCATTTATAGAAACAACAACTGTGTTTCCAGCTGTAACTGGAACGGCAGTTGCACAAGTACTTTGTGACCACGAAATAAATCCTGTCATGAAAAGTATTAAAAGTAGTAGTTTTTTCATTGTTTATAGTTTGGTTGTTTTTAGTTGATTTACGGACATGGTTGTAATGAATTTATCCAGTCTTTTATTAAATTTATTCCTTCAGTATGAATTATTGTTCTTCCATGAAGAGGCATTCTTATTGCTTCATTTTCAGTATTTAATCTATGGTACATCATCGACCTGTTGATGTTAGCTGGACTCACAATTTTACTTAAAGAAGGACTAAAATCTTGCATATCTTGAGTGTTTACACATACACCCATGTTGGTTAAATTATTTGCTGTTTCACTAAAAGCGTATCGCATTGGTCTATAATCACAATGTCTTTCGTTTTGATGACAATGTGCGCAGTTTATATCTACATAAGATCTTGCTCTTAATTCTACCGATTTAGAAGCATCATTATAATTTACAGTAGTATTTTCTGCAGTAGGTAAACTAAAATTGTTATTCAAATATCCTTGCTCAATCCATTTAGTTAATTGATTTTTGGTTACACCATTATAGTTGTAATTGAAATTCAAATTTTGAGGTTTGATACCTATTGGAATGTGCTTTATAACTTCGGAACCATTTACCATTTCTTCACTTTTGTGACAGATTATGCACTGCACCTCATTGGGAATTCTATAGTTTGTAGATTTTGGAATACCATCTTCTAACCACGAGATTTCAGTAAAACTACCATCTAAGTCAAGAAAAGCTTCTGTTTGTTCAGCATTCCAAACGTACTCAGCAAATATCCATCCTGATGTTTTTCTTATCATTATACGCGTTTCAATTATTCTTGTTGCTCCAACTGGAGTGACATTTTGAACATTGTCGTAATAAAATGTTTTTATTAAAACAGAACCTACAGGTAAGTCTAATACATTTCCATCACCATTGTAACTTGCTTTAGTACCAATTGGCATCCACACAAATCTTTTTTTATGGGCGTAGTCTGTAAATAATGATGATGCAGGTTCATAAGGAAGCACGTTTAATGCTGGCGTTTGATTTTTCATGTCGCCTTCAAAAAACTTATAATCTGATAATTTGGGGTAGGGAACCTGAGTTAGATCTACAACTACAGGTGAAACTGGAATATATTGCTCTTCATCATCATTATCTGTACAAGAAAAAATTAATAATGATAGCGATATAACAAGCGAGAATAGGAGAATGTAATTTTTTTTCATGATTTTTTTGTTCGTTTCAAAAATAAGAAAAAAAATGTAATTTCCTAATATTAATTAGATTGTGACAATATATTTTGAGTAATTATTGTTATTTATTCGTAAAAATCTTAATTTAATTCGACTTTAACATTGTGTTCTTTTAATGCTAATAGTGCTTCGTCCGACTTATAATCGAAGGCTTCTTCATACTTATCAAATTCTTTTTTAGTGGCAATTTGCTTTAAGCAATTATAAAATCGCCTTACTTCATCCTGATTTTTAATTATCAATCCGGGAACTTTTGTGTTTTTTCCGTTTTCATCTTTGGCAACCATAGTAAAATAAGACGAATTGCAGTGTTTTACTTTGCCAGTTTGAATGTTCTCAGCTTCCACTCTAATGCCAACAATCATGGAACTATTTCCAACATAATTGACACTTGCTTTTAATGTAACTAATTCTCCAACTTCAATTGGAGCCAAAAAATTTACCGTGTCAACTGATGCAGTTACGCAATAATTCCCCGAATATTTACTAGCACATGCAAATGCAATTTGATCTAATAAAGAGAGCAAATAACCACCGTGAATTTTTCCACTAAAATTAGTATACGACGGAAGCATCAATTGTGAGATTGTTACACGTGAAGAATTTACAGTTTTAAATTTACCTTCCATTTATTTTACTTTAAATGGTGAATCTTCTTTTACAACTTCTTGAATATAGTAGTTTGTTTCGCCCCACCAAGGAAAAGTTCTGTAACGTTCAACATAAGTTACTTTTACATATTCGCCTTGTAAATCTTTCATTTGCTGAATTACTTCTTCTTCGTTATCCATAACTGAAAACTTAAAGATTTGAGCACCAGAAATTCCTTGACTCAATTCGCCTTCCCAAGTTTTAAAAACATACCCTTTTTTACTAAATTTTATCAATTCACCCGAACGATTTCCTTCGCTATAAGTAGCAAAATATACAAATGAAAAATAAGCGGTAAATACTACAACTGTGGCAAGTATAAAATACATAATGGCTTTTCGTAACATAATTTTTTCTTTTTTAATTTGAATTATTTTCAGATTCGGTTAATGAATTATCGAATGCATTGGCTCTGTTTACAATATTTTCTGGTAAAGATTTTTTAGCTTTAGCACCCATTTTTTTCAATTTTTCAACGCTTGTAATTAGGTTTCCTTTTCCGTCTACAAGTTTATTCATAGCGCCTTGATATTCTACTTTGGCCTCGTCCATTTTCTTTCCAATTTTTATTAAATCAGATACAAAACCTTCGAATTTATCATATAAAGCTCCAGCTTGTCGTGCAATTTCTAATGCATTTTCTTGTTGTTTTTGATTCGTCCACATACTATCAATTGTACGCAACGTTGCCAATAGAGTAGAAGGTGTAACGATTACAATATTTTTTTCAAATGCTTTGTTGTATAAACTCGTGTCTTCGTTTAATGCTAAAGCAAATGCCGATTCGATTGGAATAAAAAGCAATACAAAATCAGGACTTTCCATTTGATACAAATCGTGGTAATTTTTGCTTCCCAATTGTTCAACATGACGGTTTATAGAAACGACGTGTTCTTTTAAAAATTGTGATTTTAAATTGTCATCTTCTTCATTTATATAGCGCTCATAAGCAGTTAAAGTTACTTTAGAATCGACAATCATTTTCTTTCCGTCTGGCAAGTTGATGATTACGTCAGGAAAAACACGATTTCCGTCTTCGGTAACAAAACTTTGCTGTACAAAATATTCTCTGTCTTTTTCTAATCCCGATTTTTCTAAAACACGTTCCAAGATCAATTCACCCCAATTTCCTTGCATTTTGCTGTCTCCTTTTAATGCTTTGGTTAAATTTAAGGTTTCCTTACTCATTTGCTCATTCATTTCGCGCAAGCCCAATATTTGCTGGCGTAGAGCTGCATGATAATCAATACTTTCTTTGTGAGTATCTTCAACTTTCTTTTCAAATAGCTGAATTTTATCTTGCAGTGGCGAAAGAATATTTTTTAAATTCTCCTTGTTTTGCTCAGTGAATTTTGTGGTTTTTTCGTCTAATATTTTGTTAGCCAAATTTTCAAATTCTTTAGTGAATTTCTCTTGCAATTGCTCCACTTCTTGCTTTTGCTCTTTGTTGCGTTCCCAAAGGTTTTCAAAATCGGTTTCTTTTTTAGACAATTGAATGGCTAAGGCATCTTTTTCTGAACGAATAGTTTCTTTTTCGAAATTGGTCGCTGCGAGTTGTTTTTCAAAATCTAATTTGTCCAGTTGAATTTGTTTTTCAAATTGATTTCTTTCGATTTGGAATTGCTCTTTTTGCTGATTAATTTGGGAGAATAAACCATTGATTTTTTCTTCTAATGATGCTTTTTCCGATTTAGAATTGGCTGAAAATAATAATTTACCAAGAAAAATTCCAATGGCTAAGGCGATAATAAAAACTACTAAAAATGGTAAAACAGAATTCATAAAAATAAAAGTATAAGAATGTAAATGTACTAAAAAATGTAATAGTTGTTTACCAGATTAAATAGTATTTTTGCCACAAATAGATTTCATGTCGCAACACCATCACTTTATAATTTTTAAACCTTACGGTTATTTATCGCAGTTTATTTACGAACTAAAACGTCCTAAAAAGTTGCTCGGAGAATTATACAATTTTCCCGAAAATACTATGGCAATTGGTCGATTAGACGAAGATTCAGAAGGTTTACTTTTGCTTACAACCGACGGAATGATGAGCGAAATTGTTCGTAGTAAAAAAGTAGAAAAAGAATATTACGTTCAAGTGGATGGACTTGTAACTCAAGAAGCTATTGAAGAATTAAAAAGCGGCGTTTTAATTGGTTTTAACGGAAAGAAGTATTTAACCAAAAAATGCGAAGCTCGAATTTTACAAGAAGTTCCAAACTTCCCAGATCGTGCAAAGAAGATTCGTGATGAACGTCATGGACCAACTTCGTGGTTATCCATAACAATCAATGAAGGCAAATTTCGACAAGTTCGAAAAATGACGTCAGCTGTTGGATTTCCTACGTTACGATTGGTAAGAATTCGCGTTGGAAACATCCATTTAAATGAATTAAAACCTGGAGAAGTTCTCGAAGTTGGAGATTTTTCAAATATTAGTAATTCTTAAATCAAAAATCAAAATTCTTAAATCGTTAATCCCATGTTAAACATAGTTTTAGTAGAACCAGAAATCCCAAACAATACAGGAAACATAGGTCGTTTGTGCGTTGGAACCGAAAGTCGTTTGCACTTAATTCATCCGTTTGGATTTGTAATTAATGATAAAAACTTGAAACGTTCTGGGCTTGATTATTGGGTATATCTTGACGTTACCGAATATCAAAATGTTGCCGAATGGATGACTCAAATTCCAGATAAATCAAGAGTTTTCTTGATGAGTTCGCATGCTACAAAATCTATTTATGAAAATGAGTTTCAAGATGGCGATTGGCTGGTTTTTGGAAAAGAAAGCGTAGGTTTAAGTCAAGAAGTATTATCCCTTTTCGAAAATCATTTAACGATTCCAATGTCGAAATTAATTCGTAGTTTTAACATTGCCAATTCTGTTGCTTTTGTAGTTGGAGAAGCTAAAAGACAGATTAATTTAAAGTAGTTATGAGAGAAAATGTTACCGTTCAGCAAGCATTAAATAAAGGAAAAATAAAGTTAATTTATATTCCACTACTTCTTATGTTGTTATCATTTGGTGTCGGATTTTATCTAAATTCAGTTGAACTATATAGTGGTTGGGCAATCGGGATTTCGGGTATTGTTGGTTTTTTACTAAGTTGGTTGGCATGGAGTTATTTTGTTGTTGAATGGAAAGTTTGGGCATTTGAAAATGTAAGAAACGTACATGAACTAAAAAGAAAAGCCATTGAACAAAGGTTGATCTGGAATGATGATAGTTGGTTTAACAAAACTGAAATAGTTTGTTATGAGCAAAAGCAAAAACTCAAACATTTAGAAAAAAAATTCTTAGAAAAGGATGTTTATCATGACGATATTAGCGTTCCGAAAGAAACAGCTATTTACTTTTCAAAAACTACTATGGTTATTGAATTTATAATTGGAGTATTTATGATTGGTTCTGGTCTTTTTTTTTATTGGACTGATTCTTCTGGATTTTATTGGATGATTTTACCTCTAATTGGAATTTATAGTTTTTATTCGTGCTTCAAAAAATATTTGGATAAATCGCCACAAATTATTATTAATAATGAAGGAATTAAATTAAAAAATTCAAGTTTAACAGCATGGAATCAGGTTTACAACGATAGAGTTTTCAATGAATCTCATGGTAAACATTCTACAAATTATCTTTCTTATAATAGTGAGAAAATTTCTATTGATAACTTAGATATTAAATTTGATAAACTCGAAAACCTTCTTCAGGTGTACCGAGTTCGGTTCGAAAAAAGTAATCCGTCATAATTAAATATGTTTTTGTTAACGATTCTAACCTTTAAGTTCCAAAAAAAAATCCTTATATTTGAAAGACTAGAATTTCTAAATTTCAAAATATGATGGATAAAAACCAACTTCGAAGCACCATTTTTAAACACCTTGACGGATTGGCAACCGCGCCAGTTGCAGTAGCATTATCTAAAAAAGGAATTCTAGATTTTATTCTTCAAAATCAAGAAGTTACTCTTGAAAGATTGGTTTTGCAATTTCGTTGCAATGAAGGTTATCTAAATGTTGGTCTCCGGGTTTTGTGCTCTCAAGGTTTTTTAGATTATCATGTAAATAATGAAACTCAAGAAATAAAATTCGCGGTAAATAGTAAATCTAAAACCGCTTTTTCATTGTTTTATTTGTACGATGAAGTTGTCGATTTGTTGCATTTTTCAAGTCAGTTTCATCCGCGTCTATTTGAAGAAGAACCTTTTAATCGTCTGAATTTAATTTTCGAAAAATATAAAAATAACTACGGAATTACTTTTTCTGATGATTTAGAAATTGCAGCAATTCAATACCAAATCATTAAACATGTTGAAGGTTATTTGGTTGGACCTACATTGGTTCGATTAGGAATGAACGGAATGTTTCACAAATATTTTATGGAAAGTTCTTTCCGCGCCGAAGAATACCATAAATCACCAGAATTATTTACTAAAATTCTAGATTTCTTTGTGTTTTTAGGTTGGTTTAATGAAAAAAACGGCAACTATCAGTTCACAGAAGAGGGTTTATTTTTCGCCAAACGTGCTTCGGCTTATGGAGTTACGGTTTCCTATTTACCAACATTTGCTAAAATTGAAGAATTAATGTTTGGAAATCCAGCAATTTTACGATTACTAGATAATGGTGCAGACGAAATTCACGTAGATAGAGAAATGAATGTTTGGGGAAGTGGTGGTGCGCACGATACCTATTTTAAAGTAGTTGACGAAATTTTAATTGAATTATTTAACCTGCCAATTGAGCAACAACCCAAAGGAATTTTAGATATGGGTTGCGGTAACGGTGCTTTTTTACAACACATTTTCGAGGTTATCGACAGGCAAACTTTACGCGGAAAAATGCTCGACGATTATCCGTTATTTTTAGTTGGTGCCGATTATAATCAAGCGGCTTTAAAAGTGACGCGTGCCAATTTAATAAAAGCTGATATTTGGGCAAAAGTTATTTTTGGCGATATCGGAAGACCCGATTTGTTGAGTAGCGACTTGATGGAAAATTATAATATCGATTTGAAAGATTTATTAAATGTGCGTACTTTTTTAGATCATAATCGAATTTGGGAAACTCCAAAAAATGAAACTCCTAATAGAATAAGTACTTCAACTGGAGCTTTTGCGCATCGTGGCGTTAGAATTAGCAATAATTTGGTAGAACAAAATTTACTAGAACATTTACAAAAGTGGTCGCCTTATGTTTCAAAATTCGGATTGTTATTAATTGAATTGCATACTATTTCACCAACTTTAACATCGTCAAATATTGGAAAATCTGCTGCAACAGCTTACGATGCAACACACGGTTTTTCAGATCAATATATAGTTGAAATTGCCGTTTTTAATAAAATTGCTGCTGAAGCCGGATTGTTTCCAGATGAAAAAATATTCAAACGTTTTCCAGATGCCGATTATGCAACTGTGAGTATTAACTTATTGAAAGGGAAAAATTAATTTGTAACAATGAACTTTCCTTTTTCAGGATCAAAATAAATGTTTTCATTTTTGAATAGTGTATCAAAAACGCCTTTTGAAATCAAGTTGCACGGTTCATCTTGTTCAAATGTGGTTTCGGTCATGACAATCATTTCATCAGATAATTGAATTGCCAAATCGATATCATGTGTCGAAAATAAAATACATTTATTAGTTTCTTTGGATAGTTTTTTCAGCAGTTTAAAAACCGAAACTTTGTGTAATAAATCCAAATGAGTTGTTGGTTCATCCAGTATAATTAAAGGCGTATCTTGTGCCAAAGCTCTTGCAATTAGTACTTTTTGAAGTTGTCCGTCGCTTATTTCGTAATGTTTTTTATCTGATAAATGATCGATTTGAGTCAGTTCAATGGCGCTGTTTATTTTCTCTAAATCGTCGTTAGATAATTTTCCAATCCAATTGGTGTAAGGTTGTCTTCCTAAAGCGATTAACTCGAAAATTGTCAAATTACTTGAAGGCAATCTTTCGGTTAAAACCACACTTAAATTTTGTGCCAATGCAACCGAATCAAAAGTTTGAATGTCTTTGTTATTCAAAAAAACAGTTCCAGAAAGTGGTTTCTGAATTCCAGTTAAAGTTCTTAAAAGTGTCGATTTTCCAATTCCGTTGGCACCAACTAAACTGATAAGTTTGCCTTCAGATAAATTGATGTTTAAGTTTTTGGCGATGGTATTTTCGGCATTTTTAGTTTTGTAACCAATGCTTAAATTTGAAGTTGTAAGAATGTTTTTTTTGTCTTCCATTTGTATCAAATTAAATCATTCTTTTTTTACTAAGCAACAACCAAATCACAACTGGCGCACCAACAATTGATGTTATCGCATTTATTGGAAGCGTAAAATCCATTCCTGGCATTTGTGAAACCATGTCACAAAATAACATGATTATGGCTCCAATTAATATCGTTCCAAAAAATAATATTTTATGATTGCTAGTCTGAAAAAGTAGTTTTGCCAAATGCGGAACTGCCAATCCAACAAAAGCAATTGGTCCTGCAAAAGCAGTAATACTTCCTGCTAAAATACTGGTTGCGAATATGATAATCAATCTTGATTTTTTAATATTCAAACCTAAACTACGAGCGTAATTTTCTCCTAAAAGCAAAGCATCTAACGATTTAATAGAAAACAAACTCAATATTAGTACGATTAAAACAGCATTTGATAAGAAAATAATATTGTTCCAAGATAGATTTCCGATACTTCCTAAACTCCAAAAAGTAAATTTTTGTAATTGTTCTGCCGTACTAAAATAGGTTAAAACCGATACGATTGCGCCAGCAAAACTGCTAAACATCAATCCGACAATTAGTACCGACATAGTGTCTCGTAATTTGTTAGAAACCAATAAAACCAATAGTAAAACGAATAAACTTCCTAAGCAAGATGCTATAATTATTCCGAAAGACGAAAGTAACATTTCAGAGAGAAAATTTGGTAAAACTCCTGCTCCTAAAATCACAAAAGCAACTCCTAAACTCGAACCCGAACTCAAACCCAAAACATAAGGTCCGGCAAGTGGATTTCTAAATAAGGTTTGCATCAATAATCCAGAAATTGATAATCCGATGCCAACTAAAATGGCAGTAATTGCTTTTGGTAATCTAAAATTGATGATGATGTATTCCCAAGTTTCTTTGCTTGCATTTGAACCCAACAAACTTTTAAAAACTTCTTTTAACGGAATCGCAACTTGTCCAAACGAAATATTCAATAGCAATGATACCACTAATAAAAGTAGTAAGAATGTGAATAGAAAAGTATTTCGGTTTTGGAACATTTATATGTTTATATGTCAATCTGAACTTGTTTCAGATTCTAAAATTTAATTGTAAGATGCTGAAATAAATTCAGCAGGACAAAGATTGTGTTTTATTTCAACTTCTCAAAAAAGAATGGTTCATAACCAACAAGTAATTCTGGGTGCAAAATTTTAACCAAATCTTTCAATACTAAATCAGGACGATTCGGAGCCAATTCATAATACAAAACGCCACCAGTTTTCCCTTTTTTTCTTGTAAATGAATATACATTTTTATTTTGAAACGCCATGAATTGTTCATAATGCGGATTAGCATCAGTCATTTGTTTTAACGAAGAGAATTGCCCAGATGTGATCCAGAAATCGGCCTCTTTTGCTTTTTCTAAAACCGTTTCAAAAGATAATGATAAACTTCCTGTTCCATTGGTTTCTTTCCATAAGTAATCGCCTTGAGCATGAACTAAAAGTTGCGAACCCCAACTTGTACCTTTTGGTAAATACCATTTATCTTCGAACATATCTCCTGCTAAAATTGTAGGTTTTGAAGTTGCCATTTTAGCAATTTCAATTGTTTTTAAAAAGTCTTTTTCAATTTTATCGAAGATTTCGTTTGCTTCTTTTTGTTTGCCATATAATGCCCCAAAAAATTTAATCCATTCGGCTTTTCCTAGAGGAGTTTCTTCGTTCCAATCGCCGTTTAGCATCACTTTTAAACCGCTTTTTTGCAAATTATCTAATGTTGGATTGTTGTTGTCAAGTCCGTATCCAATAATAACTTCAGGTTGTAAATCGATTAAAACTTCGGTATTTAACGATTGATTTCCGCCAAGTTCCTTTATCTTTTTAGCATCAATTAAAGTTCGAACTTTATCCGAAGAAATGTAATCTAAATTTGGAAAACCAACTAAAGAATTTTCTTCTTTCAGCATTTCTAAAGATGGAATGTGTGTAGTAGAAGTAACGACAATATTTTTAATAGGAACATTAATTTTTAGTAATGAATTTAAGCTATCAGGAACAATTCCATCCTTTTCTATTAAAAGATATTGATACGTTTTAGAAGCTTTTGGCCACGGATTTTTTACAGTGATAATTGTATAACCTTCATAGTTTTCAATAGAAAAACCTTTGGCATATTTAACTGTGTTTTCAGAAGAAATTTCGTTGGTAATTTTGGTTTCTTGTTTGCATTTTACAAAAAGAAAAAATAGGGTTAACGATAAACAGATTTGTAAATTACGAAGCATTCTTTTTTTTGGCAAAAGTAAAATAATGTTTTTACAAATTTGTCATTGTGTTACATTTGATACAAAATCAGATCTTAATTGGTTGTAAATTTGATAAAAGAAAAATCATGAGAGATAATTCTAACACTTTTATGTATGTCGTTGCAGGTATTATTCTGCTTCACTTTATTGTAGGATTCATTTGGCTAATAATTAAATTGTCCAAAAAGAAAGATAATAAATAAATTATTGCTTCACCAATTTATAATTTGCATTTTGACCATTTTCAAACGTAACAGCTAAAACATAAATTCCTTGATGCAAATGCGAAGATAAAATATCAAGTTTTTCTTTGGAAGTTGTATTAATCAGTTGTTTTCCTGTGGCATCAAATAGCAAGTAGTTTGAAATTAATTCTTCTGTTTGAATATTGAAATTGTTTGTAAATGGATTCGGAGAAATAATTGTTTTAGTATTTTCAAATGGTGTATTGGAAAGCGCAATTCCTCCAACAATATTTTGTGTAGATTGAACAACGGTTGTATAAGTATCAAGCGCGGTTTTAAGAAGATTTTTATCGCAGTTACAAACTACGTCGTAATATTTTAAAAGATCATTACCAATTGATGCCGAAGGATAAGTTTGTGAATAATAAAATACATTATGATTTTGAAAAATAGCGTTCAAACCCGCATCATTGGTAGTTATTATTCCACTACTTTCACCTATTGGCGAACCGAGATTAATATTCGATAATTTCAGTTGTACTGCATCAGTATAGGAGCAATCATCTGATATTCTTGCAAATTGAATAACACTTGAATAATTTGTCAAGTCAGTAATTAATGCTGGAGAATAGGTGCCTGCAATTCTTACTGTTCTTTGAGAGTAGCCTGGATACGGATGAATTATATACACTTCATAATTTTGTACTCCATAATTACTTAAAATTGTATTTAAACCTGCATCATTTGATTGTGTGGAGCTTACAGGTAATCCAATGGTAGCATTTACTAACCTTATGTCCATCATTGGCGGACAAGACTGACCAAAACTAAAATTGAAAAACAATAAAAGTAGTACTACTTTTTTCATAAAGAGTTGTTTAACGGTTGCGTAAAGTTACTAATTTTTTTTAATTGCTATTAATTTGCCAAATGAGTTTTAAAATCTATCTTTGCATCCGAAATAAGGTTGTGATTTAGAATCATTAAAATCACATTAAAAGGGAATTTGGATAAAAACCAAAGCTGTACCCGCAACTGTAAGCTATCAAGCTTGTTGTTAACTACAAAACCATTGTTCCGATACATCGGAATGAGAAGGTAAACAACAAGACGCAAGCCAGGAGACCTGCCTTTTTTATAACAAATATCGAATCTTCGGGAAAAAAGATTCTGAAATTATGACTTTAAGAAAGCAGTTTTTATTTGCAGTTTTGTTTCTGTGCCAAGCTATTTGTGCGCAACAAGATTCTATTACCATTTTAGACGATGTTTTAATTTCAGATCTTCAGCTTAAAAAATTCTCCAATTCGCAGTCGGTTGTAAAACTTCCAGATTCAATACTTTCTAAAAATCGAACTTCGTTAACCACTTTATTAAACTACAATTCAGTAATTTATTTTAAAGAAAACGGACTCGGAATGGTTTCGTCAGCGTCATTTAGAGGAACAACTGCGCAACAAACTGCGGTTATTTGGAACGGAATAAACATCAATTCACAACTTAACGGTCAAACTGATTTCAATACTATTTCTGCCAAAGATTTTAATTCGATTTCGATTCGTGCTGGTGGCGGAAGTACTGTTTATGGAAGTAGTGCGATTGGTGGAAGTATTCATTTGAACAACGATTTAAGCTTTAGAAATAAATTTGATAATACAATTCAAAGTAACTATGGTAGTTTCAATACGCT
Source organism: Flavobacterium aquatile LMG 4008 = ATCC 11947 (assembly GCF_000757385.1). Taxonomy (GTDB): domain Bacteria; phylum Bacteroidota; class Bacteroidia; order Flavobacteriales; family Flavobacteriaceae; genus Flavobacterium; species Flavobacterium aquatile. The sequence continues at coordinate 583,441 of NZ_JRHH01000001.1, forward strand.
TGGTGTAAATTATAAAATGCAATTGGCATCTGCTAAATTTAGTTCGCAAATTAGCATTTCTAGAAATTCTTCCGATAACGATTATGACTATTTAGATTCTGATAAAAAAAACGAAAATGGACAATTTTATAACACCAGTTTCAATGTGAATTTGGGTTATAAATTGGATTCTAAAAATATTTTGAAATTGTATAGTTATTTATTTGATGGTGAGCGCCATTTTTCGGGAACACTTGCTGCGCCTTCTAAAAGTAAGTACAACGACTTGAATATCAGAAATTTATTAGAATGGATTGGAAGCTATAATCAATTTACATCAAAGGTAAAAGTAGCTTTTTTATCTGAAAAATATAAATATTTCGAAAATGCTGCGACTTCAATTTTTAGTGATGCCAAAGCCGAAACTTTTACTGCAAAATATGATTTATTGTATAAAGTAAATTCAAAATTAGAGTTGAATTCGGTTGTAGATTTTACTCAAACCAAAGGTTTTGGAAGTGATATTGGCGAAAATAAAAGACAAATTGGTTCTGGAATTTTATTGCTGAAACACAGACTTTTCACTAAATTTTTATACGAAATAACGGTTCGAAAAGAAATAACCGATAATTATAAAAGTCCGGTTTTGTTTTCTGTTGGAACCAATTTTTCGGCATTTTCATTTTATAATTTAAAGATAAACGCTTCAAGAAATTACAGAATTCCAACGTTTAACGATTTGTATTATCAAGGAAGTGGTAACTTGAATTTAAAACCAGAAAGTTCGTATCAAGTTGAAATCGGACAAGAATTTAAATTTAAAAACACCACTTTTTCACTTACCAATTATTACATAAAAATTCAGGATTTGTTACGTTGGTCACCAAGTTCAGGAGGCAATTGGACGCCTAATAATGTTGCGAAAGTTACAACTTATGGCGCCGAAATTCTATTGAATTACAACAAAAAAATAGGTAAAAATCAATTTGATTTTACTACAACTTATGCCTACACAATATCTGAAGATGAACAAAAAAAGAAGCAATTAATTTATGTACCGTATCATAAATTCACAGCTGCTTTGGCGTATTCATTTAATAAATTGTCGGCGCATTATCAGTATTTATACAATGGTGAAGTTTTTACTTCTTCGGATAATTTTTACACACTCGACGATTATTTGGTTTCTAATTTTGGAATCGATTATCAATTTGGAAAAAAGAAATTCTTGCAACTTGGATTTGATGTACTCAATGTTTTTAATGAAAACTATCAAAGTGTTAGCACACGACCAATGCCAGGAAGAAATTACACAATAAATCTAACCTTTAATTTTTAATAGAATGAAATTCAGTAAATTAGTATTTGTAGCTTTAGTAAGCTCGATTTTTTTAACATCTTGTAGCGACGATGATGACAATAATGAAACACCTTTGGGTAGTTATGATAATGGCGTTTTAATTTTAAATCAAGGTGGTTTTGGAAACGGAAATGCAACAATTTCTTATATATCTGAAGATTTTGTGACTCATCAAAACGATATTTTTTCGATTGTAAATCCAACTATTACGCTTGGTGATACGGCTCAAGATATTGGTTTATATCAAGATTTGGCTTTTGTAGTTTTAAATTATTCAAATAAAATTGAAGTTGTAAATCGTTACACAATGACGCATGTTGCTACAATTTCTACAGGATTAAGTAACCCAAGATATATTGCTTTTTCAAACGGAAAAGGATTTGTAACCAATTGGGGTGATGGCGGAAGTACTTCGGACGATTTTGTTGCTGTTTTAAATCTTTCGACTTATGCAGTTTCAAGTACAATTTCAGTTGCTGAAGGTCCAGAACGTATTGTTGAAGAAAATAATAAATTGTATGTTGCTCACGCTGGTGGATATGGTTACGGAAATACAATTTCTGTAATTAATGGTTCTACAAATACACTTTCAACTACTATAAATGTTGGAGATGTGCCAAATTCATTAGAAGTAGAAAATGGTTCTTTGTATGTAATTTGTGGAGGAAATCCGAGTTATGCTCCTACAGAAACAGCTGGAAGTTTGGTGAAAATTAATTTGTCAAATAATTCAGTTTCAAATACGATAAGTTTTCCAGCAGCAACACATCCATCGAATTTGGCAATTGAAGATGATAAAGTTTTTTATACTATTGACGATGCTATTTTCTCAAAAGGGTTAAATGAAACGACTTTGCCAACAACTCCATTATTTACAACAACTGCCCAAGGAGTTTATGGTGTTTATAGTTTTGCAGTAGAAAATGATAAAATTTATGTAGGTGATGCAGCCGATTACAGTTCTAATGGAAAAGTATATATCTATTCTTCAACTGGAACTTTAGAACACCAATATACTGTTGGAGTAATTCCAGCGGGTTTTTACTTTAACAACTAGTTAATTAAGAATTTTAAAAAAGCCCAAAACTATAAATTAGATTTGGGCATTTTTTTATTTTATTTCCGAATACATTTCGCTTCGTAAAGGTTCTAATTCTTTGGAATCGGAAAGGTATTCGAATTGTTTTACCTTATTTTGGTTCGACTTTCGATTGCCATTGGATATTAAATCTAAAGTATAACTAATCATTGGTTCGTTTGAATTTCCAATTTCTCCCATGTTTCCATAATCTTCTAAAAAAGGAAAATCAGCTAACAATCCTGTTTGATAATCGCCAAAGCCGTCTGCGTTAATTACCTTTAAAACAATGGGTTGCATGGCATATTTGTGGGTTTTCCGTGCGCTCGATTTTTTGAAATTTGGTGCGTCATATAAAGTTACTGAACCCACATTTTTACCTGTAGTTCTATCGCCAATTTGGACTACATCTATATAAGGTTTCAATCCGTTGATTACCAATTCACTTGCTGATGCGGTACTTCTTGAAGTTAAAATGTAGACTTTTGTCAAATTTAGTCTGTTGATAGCAGTTCCATTTCCGATGGAGTTCGTGAAATTATTAACGAATTGTCCTGGATTATTATCTTGCCAATAATTTTCTAATTTTTCATTCCATTGTTCTTTTGCAAATAGTTGTCCCGAAAATTGTCCGGTAATCATGCTTGCTAAACGCGTTGCTGTTGCAATCGATCCACCAGAATTATAGCGTAAATCGAGAATTAAATCGGTTACATTTTCAGTTTTAAAATTTGCGAAAGCGGCGTTCAATTGATTTTCATAACCAGTAAAAAATCCGTTGTACATTATATAGCCAATTTTTTTGTCGCTTTGTGTAAATACATTGGTTGCATATACAGGATTTTCAGCAAGAGCCGTTTTGGTTAATGTCACCGATTGTCCGTTTGGAGTAATGTTTCCGTTATCATAATCGGCTAAATTTAAAGTATAAGTTGTAGCCGAAAGCAACGATTGGAAATTGCTAGCAGTTAACGGCGTTCCGTTTACCGCATAGAATAAATCACCACGCTGAATGTCTTTTGCGGAAGCATCAGAATTTGGTAAAATATATCGAACCCATCCGAAAATATCAGTCGAACTTCCAGATTTGTATCTTAAACCATAATCAACTCCATTGTTTAATGTGTTTCCTGTTAGAATTCCTTCCAAAACGGAGTAATTACTATAAATAACAGAAAATCTATCGATTGATGAATCAACTCTTAAATGATTGAACAAATTTACAGGATTAGAATAATCTGAATTGGATAGAAAAGTATTCAATTCATCTTGATTTGCAAATCGATCATCTGATAAATCAGAAACATCTTCTTGCCACAGATAATATAAATTTAAACCTTTCCAAACGAAATTATTTATTTCTAAATCTTCTGGAACCGATAAATCATCTTGCTTTTCACAACTTAAAGTAACGATTACCAATAGGAAAATTGGAAGAATAAAAAATATTTTTTTCATTGAAAATGAGTCTTTTACATAGCTAACATCAAATATATTAAAAAATATTTAGTTATCTTGTAACAAAAATAAATGTGTCTCGTCTTTACTATATAACCAACAACCAAATGAACCAAAACGAGTTTATAAAAACAGTTTCTCCTTTTAAAGACAAGCTCTTTAGATTGGCAAAACGACTGCTCGTAAGCACAGAAGAAGCAGAAGATGCAACGCAAGAAGTTCTAGTGAAATTATGGACAAGAAATGAAACGCTAAGCGAATTGAAAAGTGTAGAGGCGATGGCAATGACAATGACAAAAAATTATTGTCTAGATCAATTAAAATCGAAACGTGCTGGAAATATGACGATTGTTCATAATAATTACACCGATAGTCAAGCGAGTTTGCAGCAAAAAATTGAGGATGTTGATAGTTTGAATTGGGTTGAAAAAATAATTAACGATTTGCCCGAACAGCAAAAATTAATTATTCAAATGCGAGATATAGAGCAATACGAATTTGAAGATATTGCAAAAATACTAGACATGAGCGAAGCAACAATTAGAGTTGCACTTTCAAGAGCTAGAAAAACAATTAGAGAAGTAATGACCAAAACACATAATTATGGCATTGGATAGAATAGAAAAATTAATAGACAAATACTTTGAAGGAGAAACAAGTATTGCCGAAGAAAACGAATTAAAAACGTATTTTTCTTCATTAGATGTTGCGCAGCATTTACAGCAGTACAAACCAGTTTTTGGTTATTTCTCTCAAGCAAAAGCAGAAGAGTTTAAAGCTGAGATTCCATTAAACACTAAAAAGCGCAATGTCGCTGTGTGGTTATCAATTGCTGCTTCGTTTGTGATTATGCTTGGCGTAGGAACGTTTATGTATCTGAATACAATTGAAGAAATTCCATCAACTGCAACAGCTTATGGAACTTATGATGATCCTGAAAAAGCATTAGCCGAAACAGAAAAAGCATTAGCATTGGTATCAGAACATTTAAATACTGGCATTGAAAGTGTGAGTTACATCAATGAGTATCAAAACTCAAAAAATAAAATTTTTAAAAAATAATCAAATCAAAAATCGAATAGAAATCATGAGAAAAGTAATTTTAATTATCGCGTTAGTATTAGTATCTAATACATTTTTTGCACAATCTGTCTTTGATAAATTTGACAATCAAGACGATATCACAACTGTAATTGTAAATAAAAAAATGTTTACAATGTTGAGTAAAGTGGATGCCAAAGACAAGCAATCACAACAATACATCAACTTAATTAAGAAGTTAGACAACCTAAAAGTATTTGTTACTTCCAATACAAAAAAAGGAAGCGAAATGAAATCGGTTGCCGAAAAATACCAAAAATCTGCTGGTTTAGAAGAGTTAATGCGTGTATCTGATAAAGGTAAAAATGTAAAAATTTCTGTAAAATCGGGAGCAACAGATTCACAAGTAAAAGAACTATTAATGTTTATTGAAGGTTCTGGAAAAGAAGAATCGGTTTTAATGTCATTAACTGGTAATTTTGATATCGATGAGTTATCTGCTTTAACAGAAAAAATGAACTTACCTGGCGGCGAAGAGTTAATCAAAGCTGGAAAAGGTAAAAAATAAGGAATTAACAATGGCAACTTTGAAAAATAAGTTGCCATTTAATTTAATCTAAAATGATGAAAACTGCACTATATATTGCCATCGCCGTAAGTTTAATTTTGGTTGGCTGTGAATCGAAACCTAGTTTGCAAAAGTTCTTTGTAGAAAATCAGGAGAAAAAAGATTTTATTGCTTTGGATGTTTCACCGTCCATTTTAAATGTTGATAAAGCGAGTTTGACAGGTGAGCAAAAAAGTGCTTTAGAATCGTTTAAGAAAATGAATATAATTGCTTTCAAAAAAGACGGAAAAAATAACGCCGAATATGAAGTTGAGAAAGCAAAATTAAATACCGTTCTAAAAGACGAAAAGTACCAACAATTAATGAAATTTGGATCAGGAAGTGAAGGTGCTTCTGTTAGTTTTGTTGGAACTGAAGATAATATTGAAGAGTTTATATTTTATGCCAATAAAAAAGAAAATGGTTTTGCCGTTGTTCGAGTTATAGGAGACCAAATGGATCCTAATGACGTGATGACAATGTTATCGGTTTTGCAAAAGTCAAATATTGATATGGAGCAATTAAAACCATTGCAAGGTTTATTGAAGTAATTATAAGAGGTTAGTTGTAAAGTAAAAAACCCGTTCAAGTTGAACGGGATTTTTTTATTTTTTAAAATATTTTAAAGGAACAAACAACATTCCAAAACATTCTCCATCTCCTTTTCCAATATGTTTGTGGTGCATTTTGTGAGCGCGACGAACTCCTTTTGCATAGATATTGTTGGCATTTCTAAACAACTTAAAGCGTTGATGAATAAAGACGTCGTGAACAATAAAATAAGCCAAACCATAAGCGAAAATTCCTAAACCGATTGATAATCCAATCTCTAGAATTCCGTTTTGCCAAAGTAAAAAACATCCGATGCTTACTACAGCATAGAAAATAAAAAAAGCATCGTTTCTTTCAAACCATGAGTCGTGATCTTTTTTATGATGGTCGGCATGAAGACTCCATAAAAAACCGTGCATTACATACTTGTGTGTGAACCAAGCCATGAATTCCATGATGCAGAAAGTTAAAATAAAAACTAGAATATGAATCCACATAACGTGTAAAATTTAAATAATATTTAATTTATAAGTAAAATAGCATTTGGCAAATAAGCCATATTTTTGATAATCGGAAACTCTAATTCGAGTATTTTTGATTTCTGCCGAAGGTGTTTTCTTTAATTTAGATAACAATTTTTTGTAATAAATATACGCTGTATAAACTCCGAATTTAGCTTCCAATGGCAAGTTTACAATTCCTTGATAACCAGCTTCGAAATCGGCTTCAATTTCTTGAATGATTTTATTTTTAGATTCTTCATCTAGTTTTGATAAATCGGTATTCGGAAAATAAGTACGACTTAAATCTTCAAAATCGGCTTTTAAATCTCTAAGGAAATTCACCTTTTGAAAAGCAGAACCCAATCGCATTGCTGAATGTTCTAGCTCGTTATATTTTGTATCATCGCCATTTACAAAAACTTTCAAACACATCAATCCTACAACATCTGCCGAACCATAAATGTATTCGTTGTATTCTTCAAATGTTTTATATTCGGTTTTAACCAAATCCAAACGCATGCTTTTCATGAAAGCATTTATCATTGAATTTGGAATTTGATATTTGTGAACTGTATGCTGAAAAGAATTTAAAATCGGATTCAAACTGATTTTATTTTGTAAAGCAGTTTGTAAATCTTTTTCGAACAAATCGAATAAATCTTCTTTATTATAGTCGTGAAACGTGTCTACAATTTCATCTGCAAAGCGCACAAAGCCATAGATGTTGTAAATATCTTGACGAATTGAAGGCGCTAACATCTTTACAGCAGCCGAAAATGATGTGCTGTAAGATTTAGTTACATTTTTGCTGCATTCAAAAGATACTGTGTCAAAAATAGATTTCATAGAATTAACTCTTTTAAAATTTAGCTGTGTTTTTGTATTAAATCGGCAACCAGTTTACCAGAAATTAATGCTGGCGGAACTCCAGGTCCGGGAACTGTTAATTGTCCAGTAAAATAGAGACTTTTCACTTTTTTACTTTTCAATTTTGGCCTTAAAAATGCGGTTTGCAATAACGTATTTGCCATTCCATAAGCATTTCCTTTGTATGAGTTATAATCGTTTATAAAATCATTTACGCAAAAAGACTGTTTAAAGATAATGTTATTTTTCAGACTTTGTTGCGTAAGTTGCTCTAAACGAATCATAATTTTTTCAAAATATTTTTCGCGTAGTGCATCTGTATCGTTCAATCCTGGCGCTAATGGAATCAAAAATATTGCAGCTTCCTTACCTACAGGTGCAGAGTTCTCATCAGTTTTAGATGGAAAACTTGCATAAAATAGTGGTTCTTCTGGCCATTTTGGATTGTCGTAAATATCTTTGGCATGAACATCAAAATCTACGTCAAAAAACAACGAATGGTGTTCTACATTTTCTATTTTTTTATCAAATCCTACATAAAATAGGAGTGAAGAAGGAGCAAAAACGCGACTTTCCCAGTATTTTTCAGAGTAAGCACGGTATTTTTCATCCAATAAAGTTTCAGAATGATGATAATCGGCACCTGATAAAATCACATCAGCCGATAAAGTTTCTCCATTGATAACAATTGCAGTAGCTTTTCCGTTTTCTACAATTATTTTTTCTACGTTGGAATCGGTATTTATTGTTACTCCAAGTTCTTTAGCCAATTTTTCCATGGCTAGAATTACAGAATACATTCCGTTTTTTGGATGCCAAGTTCCTAATCCGAAATCCGCAAAATTCATGAAATTATAAAAAGTTGGAGTATCAGATGGTTTTGCACCTAAGAAAAGGACAGGAAATTCTAATATCTGAACTAGTTTTTTGTTTTTAAATCTTCTACGAATGTCTTTAGAAATATTTCCAAAAAATTGATCAACTTTCTTTGCGGTTTCAAGTGTTACTAATTCCAAAGGCGAAACTCCCGGACGATAAACCAAATCTTTTATTGCAATGTCATAATTACTTTGAGCTTCTTTTATGAAAGTAGTCAGTTTTTCTCCACTTCCTTTTTCAATTGATTCAAAAGTGGCTACGATTTCAGGAAGATTATCTGCGATTGTTACAAACTCGTTTATTCCAAAATATACTTGATACGCTGGCGACAATTTGATTAAATCGTAATAATCGGAGGGTTTTTTATTAAAATCTCCAAAAAATCGTTCGAATACATCGGGCATCCAATACCATGTTGGACCAATGTCAAATGTAAATCCGTCTCTTTTAAGTTGTCTTGCTCTTCCGCCAATGGTACTATTTTTTTCGTACACATCAACATCATAGCCTTTTTGAGCTAAATAGCAACTTGCGGCTAATGCTGAAAAACCTGAACCTATTATTTTTATTTTCTTTTTCATATTGTTTAACAAAAATAATAAAAAGTTAAACAATAAAAACTATTTAGGAAAAATTTATATGTTTTCAACTAATTGATTTATTGAATTAAATACATTTACATTGTGAGATACGCTCTTTGGGTCAACATTTTCTGTCATTCTACCGATAAGCCAAACTTCTGAATTTTCATCTAGAATTTCTTCTTTTAAATTTTTGATATAATCATTAACTTCTGCTTTTTCTGGTTCTACCGTCATATAACAAACGTAAACTATGTTGTCAAAATATTTTTTAATGTCTTTCAAGCTATCAGTAGGAACGCTTTCACCAAGATAAATTGTCTTGTAACCTTGACTTAAAATTTCATAATTTAGATACATCAAACCTAATTCATGGATTTCATTCATAGGTAAATATAGGACAAAAACTTTATCATTTCTAGTCGGTTCCTTACTCTGAATTTTTTCGGTATTTACAAGTAATTTTAATTTGATTAAATAACTTATGAAGTGTTCGTGCGCCGGAGTTATGGTATCTACTTGCCAAAGAAATCCGATTTCTTCCATTAACGGAATAAAAACTTCAAAGAAAACTTCTCTAAACGATTTTTCAGATAACAGAGTGTCATAAGTTTTGAAAAAAAGATTTTGATCAAAATTCATCATGGCAAGTTTGAAAGAACTTATAGCATGATTTTTAGCACTTTTGTTAGACACAATATCGCGAACTAATTCTGGAATTTTTTCAGCTGGCATTTTAGAAATCTTCGAAATCTTATAGCCATAATCATGCAACAATGTTATGTTTAGTAACTTTTGCAATGCGTTCAAATCGTAAAATCTTATGTTGGTATCTGTTCGCATAGGTTCTAATACGTTGTATCGTTTCTCCCATATTCTAATAGTATGCGCTTTAATACCTGAAAGATTTTCTAAATCTTTAATGCTAAAAGTATTTTTTACATTGTTCATCATTTATTATTTTTTGTTAAACAAAATTAGTGAAAAATATCTATATAATTATAAATTTTACTTGAAATAAAAAAAACAACCTTTTAAGTATTGTTTTTAGCAAAAAAAATATTAAAAATAGTGCGCTCAATAGAGTTTTCAGATATTTTTTGATTTGAGTATACTCCTATGTTTAATTTTATCAGTTCATTTTTAATTTTAAAAAAAATTATACTTTAATCAGTCAATAATCGCATTATTATTTACTCTATATCGTTGACATAATTTTATCGATCTCGATATATCGCTAAACTTTAATTATAAAAATAATTTAAGTAATTGATTTTTAGCATTTTAAATAAAAGGCATGAAGCTTGGTCTTTTTTGTTTAGTAAGCATCAAAAAAATGATGATTAAATAAACTAAAGAAATAATCTATTAACATCAAAAAAAATGAAAAATGTAAATCACACAAAAAACATTGTAAGAATCATGACAAAAGCAATCATGCTGGTTCTTCTAGTAATTATGTCGGTAAATGTTGCTTTTGCTCAAAAGCAAGTTAAAAATGTTGTATTGGTTCATGGAGCATTTGCCGATGGATCTGGATGGGAAGGAGTTTATAAACTCTTAAAGAAGAAAGGGTTAAATGTGAGTATTGTTGCTAATCCTAATACTTCATTTGAAGAAGACATTGCCGCTGCCAAACGAACTATTGATAGGCTAGATGGACCAATAGTATTGGTAGGTCATTCTTATGGAGGTGCAATCATTACAGAAGCTGGAAATTCTGATAAAGTTGTAGGACTAGTTTATATTGCTGCCTTTGTTCCTGATGAAGGAGAAACTCTATTACAGTTGCTTCAATCTGGTCCACCTGCAAAAAACTCTGGTATTGAACCACCATCTGCTGATGGATTTGTATGGTATGGAAAAGAAAAATTTCACTCTGGTTTTTGTGCTGATATAAGTAAAGAAAAAGCTAAATTTTTGTATGATTCACAAGTTCCTATTGCTGCATCGGCATTTGTAGCCAAAATTGGAAAGCCAGCATGGAAAACAAAGCCAATTTGGTATATTTTAGGGACAGAAGATGAAACACTACCAGTTGAGGGTGCAAGATTCATGGCGAAAAGGGCTAATGCAAAAGTTACAGAAATTAAATCTAGTCATGTAGTTTATATATCACATGCTAAAGAAGTAGCGGATATTATTGCTCAGGCAACAAATGAAAGTTCAAAATAAATAATACTATTTTAAAGTGAATATCAATTAAAATTATGATGGTAAAGTATAGAATTTTAATTAAGATAACAACTGTTTTTATCATCAAGGATTAAATTTAAATTAAATATCAAATAAAAATTTACAAACAATAACATTTTAAAAAATTAAATATCATGAAAAAATTAATATTAATAATAGTTTTAGCATTAGAATCAATAGTTGCTTTTGCACAAAAACCAAGTCCAAGTTTATTAACACCAACAAACCATAGTTTAGTAATGGTTGATTATCAAAGTCAAATGGCATTTGCTACTAAAAATATTAGTGTAGATCAGTTGAGAACCAATGTTGCATTGGTAGCTGGCACTACAAAAATTTTTAATGTTCCAACGACAGTAACTACCGTAGCAGAAACAACTTTTAGTGGTCCAGTTTTTCCAGAAGTTTTAGAATTTTACCCAAAAGCAACTTCAAATTACATCGATAGAACTACAATGAATTTTTGGGAAGATGTTAACGCTCACAAATCTGTTGTAAATAAAGGTAAAAAAATACTTGTAATAGGTGGTTTATGGACAAGTGTATGTATTGTAGGTCCAGTTTTATCTGCAATTGATGAAGGATATACAGTATATGTGCTCACAGATGCAAGCGGAGATGTTTCTAACGAGGCACATGAGATGGCTATAACTAGAATGGTTCAAGCAGGAGCACGTCCTATTACTTCATTACAATATATATTAGAATTACAACGCGATTGGTCAAGAAGTGCAACTTATAAAGCAGTTACAGATTTAATAGTTAAATATGGAGGTGCATATGGCGTAGGAATTCAATATGCTCGTACGGTGATAAAACATTAATCTAAGTTATAAAAAAACCAGAGACTTTTATCTCTGGTTTTTAAATTATTTTAAATAAAAAATAGTTGTTAAGAATTTAATTTCCGTTGTTCTGTTTATATCAAATAAAGAGCTTTAGCCGAAAAGCAGCAATTGTTAGTTTTAATGTAAAATTAATTTGAGTGCTAACTATATCAATTTTGCTTTAATTTTTAGGATAATAGTTTGCTTCAAGATTAGTAATTTTTGATCAATTGAAAAATATAAAATGATGTTGAAATATCAGAAACTGTATCAATTTTTTTTGTTCAGTGTTTTTTTGGACCATTTATTCCGAACAATTATTTACTACTTCAAAATTTGAATTTGCTTTTAAAAATGAGCTTAAAAACTAAAAGATCTCAATCTAATAAAATGTTTGATGCATTTTAACGATTAAAAATTTGTTTTATAATTAATTTAAAGAAGAATTATGGAAAACACTATCTTAGGGATACACCATATCACAGCAATTGCTGGAGATGCACAGCGAAATTTCAATTTTTATTCAAAAATATTGGGATTAAGATTTATAAAAAAAACAGTTAATTTCGATGATCCAGGAACGTATCATTTTTATTTTGGAGATGAAATTGGAAGTGCAGGAACAATTTTAACATTTTTCCCTTGGGGAGAAGGCATTCAACAAGGAAGAAAAGGATCAGGAATGGCTACCGAAATTGGATATTCAGTACCAAAAGGAAGTTTAGACTTTTGGATTAAACGTTTTGAAGAACATAATGTAATTTTCAGTAATCCATCAGAAAAATTTGGCGAAAAATATTTAACATTTACAGATCCAGACGGTTTAAAATTAGAACTTATCGAATCGAAAACTTTAGATTCCCGAAAAACATGGGAGACTAATGAAATAAAAAGTGAAGTTGCACTTAAAGGATTTCATAATATTACTTTAACTTTAAATAGTATTAAAGCTACGTCTGCAATTTTAACAGAGATTTTTAGTTATAGATTATTAGATAAAGAAGCAAATCGATTTCGTTATTCAACGTCATCGGTAGAAAATGCTGCCATTGTGGATTTAGTTGAATTAGAGTTTGAAAAACGTGGACATGTAGCTAACGGATCAGTCCATCACGTAGCATTTCGTGTAAAAAATGATGAAAGCTTAATGTATTTTCGTGAAATTATTAGTGAATTAGGATTTGGTATTACACCGCAAATTGATCGCCAATATTTTCATTCATTATATTTTAGAGAACCTGGAGGAGTACTTTTTGAAATTGCTACAGACAATCCAGGATTCACAGTTGACGAAACTTTAGAAAATTTGGGTAAAGAGTTAAAATTGCCCGCACAGCATGAATCAAAAAGAAAAGAAATAGAAGCGCTTTTAGTAAAAATAAATTGATGATTTTGAGTTATTTACTTGTTTAAGATGTTCGTGGATTTTTGTTAGGATGTCCATGAGCATCTCTTTTTATGTGTTAACTTTAATTTTTTTTTTGATTATTAATTTCAAAATTTAAAATGTCTAATATTTAATTGAATGTGTAGTATTTTTATAGATTTTTTTTAAAAAATTATAGAAAAGAGCTGTTCTTTATACCAAGTTTTTTCATTTTCGAATTTAAAGTAGAAGCAGGAATGTTTAAAATTTCTGCAGCACCGCCAGCTCCAGAAACTTTTCCCTTGCATTTCTTTAAAATGTACGTAATATAGTCTCGTTCATTTTCGTGAATTGTTTTTATTAAAAATTCTTGCATTTTATCTTCTTCCGATTTTTTTGAAAAGTTTGGTAACAAAATTTCTTTTATTAAGTTACCATCAGTAAGTAACAAACTTCTTTGAATTACATGTTCTAATTCTCTGATATTACCAGGCCAATCATAAGACATCATTAAATTTAATGCATCATCGGATAATTCAGGTGATTTAGTACCTGCTATTTTGCAAATTTTTTCAATAAAATAAGAAGCCAAGACAGGAATATCATCTCTACGTTCTTTAAGTGACGGAACAGTAATTGGAAAAACATGCAGTCTGTAATATAAATCAAGTCTAAAACGACCAGACGCCACTTCATTTTCTAAATTACGATTGGTTGCTGCAATGATGCGAACATCAATATTAATTGGAGTGCTTCCACCAATTCTTTCAATTTCTTTTTCTTGAAGAACTCGTAATAATTTGACTTGAATATCCATAGGCATTTCACCGATTTCATCCAAAAAAATAGTGCCTCCATTTGCAGTTTCAAATTTTCCAATACGCTTGTCTAATGCACCTGTGAAAGCTCCTTTTTCATGACCAAAAAGCAATGATTCAGCAAGATTGTCAGGAATAGCTCCACAATTAATAATTATTAGTGGCTTGTCTTTTCTAGGTGATAAATTATGGATACTTTGCGCTACTTTTTCTTTACCTGTTCCACTTTCTCCTAAGATTAAAACAGAGGTCTCTGAAGGTGCTACTTTTTTTATGTAATCAAAAACGGACAACATTTTTTGACTATTACCAATCATATTGCAAAAACCATTGGAATTTTCCTCAATAATTACGGGTATCTTTTTTTTTATTAAATCATTGGGAATTTCAATTTTGGAAGTATTCATTGTTGTTACAAACTTGGCTAAGATGGTTTCTAGTTTGGTTAAAAGTTCCAAATGATCTTTGGTGTAAGTATCTGCAAATCTATTATAAAAGAAAAAATTGAATATGCCGCCATCTTCAATTCGTATTGGAATTGCTATAAATGATTTAATCCCATATGTTTTAATAATCAATCTTTTAATAGCAGAATTTTGAAAAATATCCTTGAAAGAATCTCCATTATAAATCTTTGGAAATTCATGCTTTGGAGAATTTGACTTTAAATCAGTCAATTCTTTTACGTTTTTGCCTGTTATTTTTGCAAATTTATCAATATCGATAATATCATAATTGTCAAAATTTTTTCTAAATAGTGTTACTGGGTTATATTCATTTTCTACAAAGCCAACTTGCATATAGTCAAAGGGCATGTAGGTTTGTAATACTTTTGCTAATTCTAACAAGGCATGTTCCCATTTTAAAGGATAATAACTTATAGCATCAATATTTTCTCGTAAAATATTTTCTTGTTGTAATTGTGATTCAATGCCATGATTGTGTCTATAACAGGCAATTTCGAGGGTTATTAATACGTCTTGTTCTCTAAATGGTTTAACGATAAACCCATAAGGATGTGTTTTTTTTGCTTCCTCTAAAATAGATCTATTAGAATTTGCAGAAAGAAAAATGAAACCTATAAAATTTTCATTCAATTTTTTGGCTAAGTCAATGCCTGTTTCAATACCTTTTAAACAAATATCGACAAAAACTAAATCTGGTTTTTCATTTTCAATAAACTCAAGTGCCTGTTTTACAGAACGGGCAATACCAATTACTGAATAATCTGCCTTCTCAAGAATTAATTGTAAATCATGTGCTTCAATAAATTGATCTTCAACTATGAGGATTTTCTTTTTTCTATCGGTAGTATTTTTTATTAATTCCATGGTTAGTCACATTAAAGTGGAATAAAATAATTTTGTGTTATAAAAATACAAAAAGTTAATAAATTTGATTGATTAAAATAGAAAAAATTAACTTCAAAAGGATTTTGATAAATTATTTTCAAATTTAATGATGTAAAATTAAAAATATTGTAAAAAAAGATATTTAAAATTAATAATTTAATTGTTTGGGTATTTATGAATAGTGATAAAAATTTGTTTTTTTTCAATGAATTTGTATTTTATTAATAAAAATAATATTAATATCTTTATAATAAGATTAAAAAAAAATATTTAATAAAGTAAATATGAAATTATTGCATTGTATTTGTCTATTTTTAGGAGTTGTTGTACTTAGTTATGGTCAATCTAATACATCTATTTTTAATAATTACAATGTTAAAAAAAAGAGGTTGCTAATTAAAGCCACAGGTATGTATATTCATTCAATCAATCAAGGTGTGATTGATATGGATAGTGCAATGGTTTTGGCATGTAATGCAAATAGGGTTCCAATATCCTTTTCATATGACGAAGGTTATAACGATGGAAGATATTTTCCAGAAGCTAAAATGGTTGATCAAAATAATATTGATGAAGCAGTTAAAAGGTTAAATCAGTTAGAAAAAAAAGATCGCATAAAATTATTGTTACATATAGCAAGCCATTATCTTTTTAAAACTGGCGAGAAAAAGGTTGATACACAAAAAGCATTTATGTATATTAAACAAGCCAAAGAGTTAAGTATTTCAATAGGAATAAGTAAATGGAAATGGCAGAGTGATTTACTATTAGCTAAATATTATTCACAAATAAATAATCTTGTAGAGAGCAAAAAGCTATTTTCAAAAGTTGTAAATGAAACTAGAAGGGTTAACGATAAAAAAGCTTTAGCCGAAGCCTTAAATAATCAAGGTACTTATTTATTATTAGGCGAACCTGATAAAGTGAAGATATTATCTGAAGCAATGTTATTATATAAATCAATTAACGAAAAGGAGTTAGAAATAGAAATGCTCATGAAAATGCTTACCGTTCATTTCTGGAATGGAGATACTAACTTGGCAGAAAAGCAACTTTTAGAAAGTTATGAATTACAAAAAAAAAATGGTTTTAAGCATATTCATTATACTTCGGCACCTTTATCCTACATATATACATCCAAACTTAATTTAAATAAAGCTTTATTTTATTCTATAAAAAGTTTAGAATCAATGAATTTGACGAATGACATGATTTGTGCCGATAGCTTTTACCTACGTTTAGGAAGTACTTATGACAGCATGGGTCATTCTGAAGAGGCAATAGAATTGTATAAAAAGAGTTTTGATTTTGGCACTAAAAATCTCAATAGCGGAAGTTGGTTTAAAAGTTTTCCGTTAATTATTCAGTCGCTTCTTAAAGAAAATAAATATGATGAAGCACTAAAATATATAGAGAAAACTAATGATTATCCTCCAAAAAACGAATTAGATATTTTTTTTCTATCCCAAACGAAAGCTTCTTATTATGAAAAAATTGGTAATTTATTGGTTGCCGAAAAGTTTTATATTGAAATGGAGAAACATGCAAAGGATATAATTTCTTTACGAACTGCAACTAGCGTAGCTAATGGATATTCAGATATTTCATTGTTTTATGCAAAAAATGGAAATCCTGTTAAAGCAAAGTATTATGCTAATAAAGTTTCCGATTTAAGCGTGAAAATGAAACAGAAATTTAATTTTAGCAATCTTAAACTTTCTTTATTTAAGATAGATTCTATAGAGGGCAATTATCTCTCTTCAATACGTCATTACCAGAGTTATAATAGAATTAATGACTCTTTATACAATCAGTCAAAAAACCGGCAAATTGAAGAATTAAAAATTCAATATGAAACTTTGATGAAAGAGGATGATATCAAGACATTGGAAATGCAAAGTAAATTACAACAAAGTAAATTGGATAGATCAAAACTCTTTATCAATTTGTCAACAGGATCAATAATTTTACTCATCATAATAATTATATTATTATTTAACCGATATTTGTTAAAACAAAAAAACAATAAAAAATTAGAGATTAAAGAAAAGCAAATTGGCCAAAAAAATTTAAATCTTCAACATTTGTTAGCTGAGAAAGAATGGCTAATAAGAGAAATTCATCATAGGGTAAAAAACAACCTTCAAACAGTAATTAGTTTACTTAATTCTCAATCTGCATATGTTGAGGATGATTTAGCGCTATCTACAATAAAAAACAGTCAGCATAGAATTCATGCAATGTCCCTAATTCATCAAAAGCTGTATATTTCTGAAAATATTTCCACAATAAGCATGCCTATTTATGTAAAGGAGTTAGCCGAATATTTAAAAGACTCTTTTAATTTAAAACAACGTATTCGTTTTAAAATTAAAATTGATGAGTTGAAATTGGATGTTTCACAAGCTGTTCCACTGGGATTAATAATCAACGAAGCTGTCACCAACTCAATAAAATATGCTTTTCCTGATAATCAATCAGGAATGATTTCCATAACATTAACAGCTGTAGATATCAATCACTATTTACTTACTATTCAAGATGACGGAGTGGGAATTGATATTAATTCAAACAAAAAAGTTAGTGCCTCATTTGGAATGAGTTTGATTAAAGGATTAAGTGATGACCTAGATGGAGATTTTTCAATAGAAATCAATAATGGAACTTTATTAAAATTGTATTTTGAAAAAAATGTAATTGACAAGCAAAAAATAAGTTATGATAAATTTATTTCCGGATAATTTGTTTTAATTAAAAATAAAGCGAGTATGACTCGCTTTATTTAATAATTTGTTATTTAATTGAAAGATTCAATAGATAATTGTAGTCTTTTAAGTCTAAATTTTTAAATTTAAAAAAGAAATTGGCTCTCTAAAATTCTGACCCAAAAAAATTAAAATTTTAACTTTCTAAAGTTGACTCTACAGAAATTTTAAGATTGAGTGCCTTGCTCACAGGACAATTTTTTTCTGCATCATTTACAGCCTCTGCAAATATTTCTTCACTAAGTCCAGGAACCTTTGCTTTTACTGTTAAATGTGATTCGGTAATAGTGAATTCTTCTAATGAAATTACTGCATTAGTTTCCAATTTTTCAGCAATAAACCCTTTTTCTTGCAACCAAAAAGTGAGTTTCATTGTAAAACATCCTGCATGTGCTGCTGCTAATAATTCTTCGGGGTTTGTTCCAGAACCATCAGCAAACCTACTTTTAAATGAGTATTGTGTTTCATTTAATACACCGCTTTGTGTAGAAAGATGTCCGCTACCATCCATACCTGTGCCGCTCCAAACGGCTGTTGCTTTGCGTTTCATAATTTTTAGTATTTAGTTTTTAAAATATTTTTTTAATTTATAATTCATACTTATTGTATAGTTCAAGTTATTTAGTAATAATTAGTTTGTTATAAATCAATATCTTACTTTTTAATACAATTCTCTTAAATCATCAATTCCAATAATATTAATCTCATTTAAATTATATTTTATGATGACCTCATCTAACAGATTAGATCGCACTACAATTAATAAATTAGAATTTGAGTTTCGAAGTAATTTCTTAAATAATATGTTATGACCTTTGTTTTGTAATTCTAATTTTCCTATTTCGTCAATAATTATCCAATCAAATTTTTTTTGAGAACTTTCTTTTATAATTATATTGGAAAGTTTAAAAGTATTCTTGTTTAAAATGAAGTCACCAATAATAACAGAATCGCTTGTTTTTTTTTCTAATTGGTATGGATAGTAAGCTTCTTTTTCTATATCATAAAATTCTTTTCTTCCTTCAATTGTAGGTGTCAAGAAACCACTTACTTTTTTGTGTTTAATCCAATTTAAAAGTGAACTCGATTTCCCAGTTTTTATTTTTCCAGATAAAACTACTATTTTAGGTTTCTTCTCCATTATTAAAAACATTTAACCAAATCATTAGATGAACAAAAACTTCTATTCGTTTTAGACCTTTATATTGTTTACTAATTATATTTGCACGCCAAGAATTTTGATACATTAAAGAAATTAATTCTTGCACTTTATTAACTATATGCTTTTTTTTGAATTGTGTTTTTTTTTGATAAAAAAGCAATAGTTCAGGTGTAATCTTATAAAATAATATTAAAATTAAACAGGTTTTAATTAGATATAAGCTAACAGATTGTGTATTAGTAAATACAGCAATTAGAGAAATGCTTAACAAAAAGAATAGTAAAATAAATAACCCTATTTTTTTAGTTGATCCATTAATATTGGCAATAGCCAGCTTTTTATATGGTACTTCATTTAAAGCACTACTATACTTTTTTTTAAAGAGAGTATAGTTTTTTATAAAGCTTAATGCCCAAATTCCAATTAAATATGCCCATATTGCATAAATTGTAAAATAGATAACAATCAATATTTTTAAAATAAATTGTGATGCCTGATTGTTTTTAAAAAATGTCGTTATAAAAAATGTTATTCCTTGCCATAACTCATTACCAAAAATTAGATAGGCCATTAATGGTTTTTGTATTGCAGATTCTAACATCACTAATAACGAATATAAAAATACTGAAAATGCATTTAATTTAAAAACAGGAAAAATAAAGGATGCCAAAACTCCCTGAAAAAAAACTGCTACATAAGCTCCTGGTGGCGAATATGGGCTAATTAAAAGTTTTGCTAACAATACAATAGATAGAGATTTAAGAAATTGTTTTGAATTGTTACTGAAATATGCAATAAGAATATTTGTAATTACAGAAAAACCACCTATTAAAAAACCCGTAAATGGAATGTGTAAAAGATGCATAGCTCCGCCTAATCCGCCTTCTACAAAAATCCAAAAGGAGGTCAAATTTAGTAGGATTCCATCATTTCCTGTTTTTGTAGTTGTATTTCCTGTAATCACAATAATTATTTTTTGGAAAGAATTTCTTTTAAATCTTTAATTTGATTTTCTAAATCGGTTATATATTTTTTTTGAGGTGCAAATGCTTCTTCAATTTCGGCTGCTGTGAATCTGGGTATTATATGTTGTGGACAATTCCAATCATAGGCCTTAATATTAAAAACAATCATTCTTTCGGGTCTAAATTTATATTCGTCTGGCTTTAAAAATTCATACAATTTATCATCATCTTTGAGTTCAATAATTTGAGCTTCGGCATAAATTTTTAACCTTGCTTTACGTGGATATGAAACCATAATTAGAGCAACTTTAGGATTATTTATTATGTTTCCAACAGAAATATACTGACGATTACCAATAAAATCGACTATTCCAATGTTAGAGTCATTTATAATTTTTATAAAACCTTGCGGTCCACCTCTATGTTGTACATAAGGAAAATCGTTTTCACCATGAGTTGCCATATAAAAACTATCTTGTTGAGTAATAAACTCTATTTCATAATCGGTTAATCCATCAACATACGACATCTGTTCCATTCTTGCGTAGCTATTTCTACTGCCAATTTTTTCTTGCATTTTTTTAATAGTATTCGTAAATGCTGTTTCTAAGTAATTCATAAATAGGTTTTTATGTAAGTTTAATTAAATTCAAAAATAGTAATTACAGTTCTTGAATTTGCCTAATCATTTGGTTTGTAAATCCCCATTCGTTATCATACCAAGCCATTACTTTTACTAAGTCTCCATCGACTACTCGTGTCATTTCAAGATCTACTGTAGCAGCAAATGGACTTTTAATAATATCTGTTGAAACCAATGGTTCATCAGTTACCTCTACAACTTTATTGTAGCGAGTTGTTTTTGCTTCTTCAGTTAATATGGCATTGATTTCTGCTACGGTTGTTGGTTTCTCAGTTACAAAAGTAATATCTGATATAGATCCAATAGGAACAGGAACTCGTACAGCAATACCATCAAACTTGCCAACAAATTGAGGTAATGCCTTAGTTACTGCTATAGCGGCACCAGTTGCTGCAGGCGCCGAATTTACTCCGGCAGCTCTACCCATTCTAGGTTCTTTTTTGGAAGGTGCATCAACTAGTGTTTGCGATGCAGTGTAGGCGTGAGTTGTATTTAATATTGCTTTCTTAATACCAATTCGTCTTCCAAGAATTTCAATTATTGGACCAATATTATTAGTTGTACAACTTGCACATGAAAATATCGCAACCTTTCCTTCTTCGGTATTGACACCATGAACAATAGTTGGAGTATCTTTTGTAGGTCCAGAAATTACAACAAACTTTGCTCCAGCAACCAAATGTTTTTCAGCATCTGTTTTATTTGTAAACAATCCTGTACTTTCTATAACCACTTCAACGCCCAAATTTTTCCATGGAAGTGCTGATGGATCTTTGATAGAAGTATACTTAATAGAATTTCCTTCAACAAAAATAGAATCTTCTTTATACTTTATTTCTTTTTCGTACTTTCCATAAATACTGTCTCTTTTAAGTAGGAAAACGGCATTTTCAATATCCATTAGATCATTAATTCCTACCAATTCCAAACCCGGAGTATCCATGATGATTTTTAATGCTGCTCTACCAATTCGACCAAATCCATTAATTGCTATTTTTTTCATAACTTGATTATTTTGAATGTTTTGATTATAAATTTAAAAAATAAAGAGTCACTATTGCACCTATAACACTTAAAATTTTTTTGACAACGGTCAAGTTTATTTTTGGTTCAAATTTTTTTCCGAGATTTCCGCCTATGATGCATCCAGCTATCATAATTGTAGCGTATGGCCAGTAAATCAATCCACTCCAAACATAAACAAGTATTGCAATTCCATTGTTAACTAATAGTATTAAAATAATTAATGCCTCAAGATTGGTTTTATTTTTTACGCCATAAAAACTATATAAAGCAAAAATTAACATACCTAAAGCTGCACCAAAATAACCTCCATAAATACCCAATAAAAAAAGAGGAATTAATTGCCAGTGTGAGTATTTGAAATTTTTTTTATCTTCAAATAGTGAATTAATGTAAATTAGAATTTGATGATAAAAAGCAAATAAAAACCAAGAAAAGAGTAATAAATAGGGTGCGATTTTTTTAAAAATTTCTTGAGATAAGGTTGCAAGTAAAAATGCCCCAATAAAACCACCAATTGCAGAAATAAAAACCATAAATTGTATGTTTTTTTTTGATATTTCATGATTTCTTTTGTTGATTTCTGATGTTGCAATTTGCTCAGACCAAAGAATCATTGCAGTTGTTGAATTACCTATTACTGGCTGGATTCCATTATAAATTAGGCTTGGAAATACAATAAACCACGCGCCACTAATTGTTTTATTTAATACTCCACCAATTATTGCGATAATAAATAAAAAAATAAATTCAAGATATGTACTCATACAATAATCAATTAAAGTTTAAGTTCCAGTAGTTTATTATTTCCTCTTGTATTGCATCTCCAAACTCTTCGAGGGCAAAATGTCCTGTGGGATAAAATACCAGTTTTGAATAAATTAAATCTTTCGCTAGCGATTGTGCTCCTTCTTTGTTAAATACTTCATCATTTTCGCCCCAAACTATTAAGGTTATTGGTTGGAGTTTTTTTATGAAATTTTGCCAAACTTGATATAATGTGATGTTATTTTTATAATCCTTCTTTAATTCTATTTGAATTTGTAGAACGCCATCTCTGTTTATTAATAGTTGGTCTAATGAGTAGGTTTCGAATGCTATTTTAGAAACATTTTGAACACCATTTAAATATTCCCATTTTATATAATCTAACTCGAAATATTTCTTTAATTTAAGATTACTTTCAATTGTATCATGCATAAGTAATTTACCAATATCTTTTAACACATTTCCAACTCCTTCGTTGTAAATAGTTCCGTTTTGAAAAATGAGCATCTCAATTATTTCTGGACGCTTTGTGAAAAGACGCATTAAAATTGGTGCACCATAATCAAATAGATAAAAACTAGCTTTATTGATATTCAATTTTCGGAGGAATTTTGAAATCAAATCAGAATAATTTTCAAAACTATATTTAAATGCAGCAGGGCTCGGAATATCACTAAATCCAAATCCAGGTAAATCTGGAGCAATAACATGAAAATGTTGAGATAAGTTTGGAATTACATTTCTAAACATGTGTGATGAAGCCGGAAAACCATGTAGTAAAAATAGCACTGGATTGCCAATTTGTCCAGCTTCACGGTAAGCGATTTTTACATCATCAATTAAAACATATTGATAACTTACTTTATTTAGTTTTTCATTACTTGAGTTCATAAATCTTTGAATTTCCTATCTTTTTCTTGAATTTCCAAATCATTAATACTAGCAAATCGCCTTTTCATTAATCCGTTTTCATTGAACTCCCAATTTTCATTACCATATGCTCTAAACCATTTTCCTTGTTCATTTTGGTACTCATATTCAAATCGAACTGCTATTCTATTTTCTGTATGAGCCCAATATTCTTTCTTTAGTTTATAGTTTCTTTCTTTTTTCCATTTTCTTGTTAAAAAAGTAACAATTTCCTCACGACCATTAATGAATTCTGATCGATTACGCCATTCACTGTCGATAGTGTATGCCTTAGAAACTCTTTCTGGATCTTGACTGTTCCAAGCATCTTCTGCTAATTGTATTTTTTCTAATGCTGTTTCTAAAGTAAAAGGAGGTATAGGATATTTTTTTTCCATGATTAATAATTTCTAATATTTTTGAATTTTATATCACATTACAACCAAATTTATTGCTATTATAATATAATCTTTAACTCAATGAAGAAATAGTGCAGTGTGATTTGAAAGTTAAGATTTATAAATAATAATATTAAAATCACTGACGAGCAACAATCTTTATTTCTATTAATTGCCCAGGAAGAGCCAATCCAGTTACAACTACAATTGTACTAGCAATTCTCATTGGATCGGGATAGAATTTATACCCCAATTTTTTTCTACACTCAAAGGCAGATGCCATATCAATGACATAAATTACTTCTTCTACAATATCGTCTGGATTCATATTAAAGCCTTTTAACAGTTTTCCAATATTAGCATAGGTTTGTCGCATTTGATTTTCCATTCCTTCAAGTAATGAACCTTTGTCGTCATGACCTAATTGACCAGATATCCATACAAAATCTTTGTGTTGTACTGCTTGAGCATAACCATATTCTTTTTCCCAAGGCATATTTAGTGCCTGATATTTTTTAGTATCGTTTAACATAATTTTAAATTTTTAGTTTTGTAAAATCATTATAATATTTTGTCATTGAAAAGATTTGATTTATTTTACAACTTTTCTTTTAAGAAAATTTCCAATCAATACACCAATTTCTACTCCAAAACTTTCAAGAGCAAAATGTCCTGTATCAAAAAGATGAAATTCTATGTTTTTTAAATCTTTTTTAAAAGCTTCAGCACCAACTCCTGGAAATATATAATCATTTTTTCCATATACTATAAGCGTTTCGGGCTGATATTTTCTAAAATACTCTTGCCATTGTGGATATAATTTTACGTTAGTTTGATAGTCATAAAACATTTGAAGTTGGATAGCTCCGTTTTCTGGCCGTTCTAGATGTCTTAAATCAAGTTCCCAATTATCGGGTGAAATCAAGTTTGTATCAGGAACACTATGTGTATACTGCCATTTTAATCCATCAGGACTATGAAATCCTTTTAAAGTTTCTTCAGCCTCTTTATTGTTTCTATCGTTCCAGTACACTTTAATTGGATCCCAAAAAGTTTCTAATCCTTCTTCATATGCACAACCATTTTGGATAATTAAAGTGTCAATTTTTTCTGGACTTGCACTAGCAATTCTAAAACCAATAGGTGCGCCATAATCCATTAAATACAAGCTATATTTTTGAATATCTAACTCTTTAAGTAGCGAAGTCATTAATGCCGCCATATTTTCAAATGTATAGCTAAATTCTGCCATCGGTGGTTGCTCACTTCTGCCATATCCAGGATAATCGGGAGCAATTAAATGATAGTTATCTGACAAGTCATTTATCAAATTTCTAAACATGTGTGATGAGGTTGGATAGCCATGTAATAATAATAAAGTAGGTTTATTTCTGTCACCTGCTTCTCTGTAAAAAATTTCTACTCCATTGATTTTCTTTGTGTGATAATTTGTTTTCATGATTATTTTTTTAATTAATTATTAAATTGATATTACAAAGATGCTTAGCTTTATACCTAATCTAGTAAACATATTTTCCCGATAGGTTGACTATTTTTCCTTAGTAATAGTTTGTATTATAGAAATGTAATTTTGGTATAACTAATTGATTGTCATATTATTAATAGTATTTTAATTGACTTTTAGACTACTGACAACAGCATTAGATGTATATCTAACTCTCTCACGATATTGAATTGGAGACAATCCTTCTTTATTTTTAAAAAATCTACTAAAAGTTTGGATGTCTTCATATCCTAATTCGTAGGCAATTTCTTTTATTGATTTGGTAGTATCATAAATTTGTTTACGAGCGTGAACCATTATTCGTTCATGAATTATGTCAGTAGGAGTTTTGTTAGACAATGATGAAAATATATTTGACAAAGTTTTAGGCGATTTATTCAACATTGAAGCATAAAAAGCTACATTGTGGTGTTTAGAAAAATAATTTTCAACTAGAAAACTAAATTCTTTAATAATGTTTGATTTTCTATTTTCAGATGTTACTCTATTTTCTTTTTTTAATTTTCTGGTGCAAAGTATAATGATACGTTTTAATATCGATTGCAACATTGCATGTTGAAGGCTATCTTTAGATTTCATCTCTTCGCAGAAGGTATCCCATGAATTTTCAAAAGTGATTAACTCATCTATATTAATCGATATTATTGGCAGACTTAATGCATTAAAAAAAATAGCTCCCTTTAGTTCATTTTCTACTTCATCAGCAATTTGACTAAAGAATGGAAGGTTAAATTTTATTAATCGAGCAGATTCAAAATTTAAATTTTCAACATCATGGTGTTTAGTTAATATAATAATATCATTTTTTAATAACTGATAACTAACTTGGTTAACAAAAATCTTCATTGTACATCCTCTATTCCAAACAAAAGTTACATCAGTAGTTTTAAGTTCAAAAAAATTGTTATTATTTTTACTAGTAATCTCTAACAGACTTAAAAACTCAAAAGTATTTTTATTGTAAATCATAATGATTTGTTTTAATGTTTTTGTTATCACCTAGAATTGAGGTAAAAATGGCACTGTTTTTTAGGATCATAATGAATCTTGGAAGTGTTAATAATTGAAGTCCAAAACATATGCCAAAACATAAGCTGTTGAAAAACAATAATTTATGTCGATTAGTAAAATCGATTTGTAGCGAAATATCAATATTAAATAAATCGTTCTCGATATATCGTGACAATAAACTCAATGAACAATGAAAACAACATTTCAAATCTATTAAAAAGCAATATTGATGATTATTGTAAAAAAAATAAGGACAGTGTGATATTGCTATTTGAATTATTTTGGAAATAAAATAGCAGTTGGTATTTGATAAATATTTTTTTATAGATTGATGATTTTGAGTCAAATTATCAATTTACTGAAAAATCATTTTTTATAAAGTTCAATTTTTCTTCCATCAGGATCAGAAACTACAGTTAAAAAACCAAAATTTGTTAGTTCAGGTTTTGAAATTGTAATGTTATTATCTTCTAAAAGTTTTAAAGTTTCTTCAAAGTTTTCAATTGCAAAACCTAATCTTAAATTTTGGACTGTTTCTAACTGATTTTTTGATAAAGGGTAAATTTCAAAAGCCAAACTTCCAATGGTTGCTGAATAATGAAATGGAGAATTATTGTGTTTATGAAACTGAAATTTTAGACCTAGTAAACTGTAAAAGTCAACGAGTCTTCTTTGGTTATTTGTTCTAATAACAATTAGTCTAATTTCCATTTTAAATACTATTACTATTGAAATTAATGATTTTAAAGCATTTCACTTTAAATTAAAAAGTTCACTTTATTGTAACATAAAGTGAACATAAAATAGTATCTGAATTAATAATTTTATTTTTTATTTTTCAAGATAAAGTTATCTATTAGTTTTGCTACATCTAAATGGTGTTCTTCTAAAATAAAGTGTCCACCATTAAAGAAATGAATTTCTGCTGAAGGTAAATCTTTTTTATAGGCATTTCCGCCTGCCTCAATAAACATTTCATCATTTTTTCCCCAAACTACAAGTGCATGTGGTTTATGTTTTCTAAAATAGTGTTGCCATTCTTCATACTTACTAATATTACTACCATAGTCTCTAAAAAGTGCTAATTGTATTTCATTATTTCCAGATCGATTGAGGTAATATTGATCCATTGAATAGCTGTCCGGGCTTATTTTTTTTGGATTATCGGCTCCATTTAGATATTGCCATTTTGTAGCATCCATCGATAAAAAGAAGCGTGCAGATTGTTCATTAGCCTCAGGATTTTCAATATAAGCAACTAATGGTTGCGCAGCAGTTCCAAATCCTTCTACATAGGAGTTGGCATTTTGAATAATCAATGATTGTATAAGTTCTGGACGACGACTAGCAATTCTAAATCCTACTGGACCGCCATAATCTTGAACATAAAGATTGATATCTTTAAGATCTAAAAGGTCTATAAAGCGCTCTATAATTAAAGAAATGTTGTCAAATGTATAATTGAGTTCATCTGTATTTGGTGAGTCACTTTGACCAAAACCTGGATAATCTGGCGCAATAATATAGTATTTATCTGAAAGGTCATTTATTAAATCACGAAACATATGTGAAGAAGAAGGAAAACCATGTAATAAAAGTAAAGTAGGAAGATTTTCTGTGCCAACTTCACGGTAAAAAATAGATAGAGAATCAATTTCAATTTTTTTGTATAAAATTTGATTTTTCATGATTTTTATATTATTTTGATAATTAAAACTTTAACTACTGATAATTGATTAATTTACTAGTCTTAATATTGTATTTAGGAATTAAAGTTTGATAAAGTCAATATTTTCATGCAGATATATTCCTTTTAAATTTTTCTAGATTGGAAATTTTGCATGAAAGTGACAACAAATTTAACCAAACTCGTAGGTATTGAACATGACACATTTTCCTAATTTGTTGGCAATTCTTCCTTAAAATAGTTTTTTAACTCAAAATTTGTAGTTACTTCTTAAATTGGATTTTGCAGTGATTTTAAGTTCATTATAGTTTTTAGATTGATTTGCAGGTTTTTTTAACGAAAAAAAGTTCAAAGTTTTTTAATACAGAAATACAATATAAACTATTGTAAAAAAAATCCCCAAGCCACCATTTATAGTAGTTTGGGGATTAAAATGTGACCACGGTGGGATTTGAACCCACACGCCCTTTCGAGCACCAACACCTCAAGCTGGCAAGTCTACCGTTTCTCCACGTGGCCTAAATAAAAAAAGTCAAGCAAAATGCTCGACTTTATTTGTGACCCGACTGGGGCTCGAACCCAGGACCCCATCATTAAAAGTGATGTGCTCTACCAACTGAGCTATCGAGTCTTTGCGTTCAATAATTTTTTTAGACTTTGGTCAATTTTGTGACCCGACTGGGGCTCGAACCCAGGACCCCATCATTAAAAGTGATGTGCTCTACCAACTGAGCTATCGAGTCATAATCATTTCTTGAACGCGGGTGCAAATATAAGGCGTTATTATTTATTTTTCAAAGCAATTTTGTTTTAAATTTACCTTTTTTTAATAATATCTCTTAATGCCTTAATTTATAAGGTTTTATTTTATGAAGAAAGTTGTTTTAATAGGGTACATGGGTAGTGGTAAGTCGGTTTTGTCTAAAAAAATGTCTGATAAAATTGGAATTTCCTTCGTGGAGCTGGATGAAATGATCGAAAAAAAATGTGATTTAAGTATTGAAAAAATATTTGCAACTAAAGGCGAATTGTTTTTTAGAAAACTTGAACACCAACTTTTTTTAGAATTATTAGAGTCTGATGATAATTTAATTATAAGTACTGGTGGAGGAACACCTTGTTACTTTAACAATCATGAACTTTTGCAAAAAGATAATGTGGTTTCTATTTACCTAAAGGCTTCGATAGATACACTTTTTAATCGTTTAGTTGATGAAAAGCACAAACGACCATTGATTGCTCATTTAAATGACGAAGAGACAAAAGAATTCATTGCTAAGCATTTATTTGACAGGAGTTTTTACTACAATCAAGCTAATTTTAAAGTGAGTGTTGATGGAAAAAGTATCGATAGCATTGTTGAAGAAATGTATCAGCTACTAACTTAAAGTTGCATAGGAGTTATCTTTTTCGAAAACAACTGTAACATGTTCTAGAGATGAGGTTGAAAGTGAAATGCCTTTAAAATCAACTTTTATTGGGTATTTTTTGTGATTTCTGTCAACCAATACAGCAGTTTTAAATTTCTTTAACGGAACATCCAAAAAGTGTTTTACACCATACATTAAGGTAGAACCAGAGTTTAAAACATCATCAACAAGAATAATTCCTTTGTTTTGATATATTTCTTTTGGAAGCGATGTTTTTATCTCAGAATTTAGGTTTTGTTTGTCTAAAGTCACCTCGCACAAAATTACTTCTAGTGGAGAAATTGATTGTAAAACGGCTGCTATTTTTTCGGCAAAAACATAGCCATTACTTGCTATTCCTGCTACAATAATACTTTCTTCATCAACAAATGTTTCAAATATTTGATAGGCAATTCGCTTGATTTTATGATCGATTTCCTGTTTGTTTAAAATAATATTGTGGCTCATGGTTTTATTTTTTTGTAAATATAAAAAAGAGTTCGTTTCCTTGTCTTGGTTTTATCGAATTATATGCAGTTTCTAACTTTTTTACTTCAAAATCATTTTGAAATAACGCTAAATACTCTGATTTAGAACCACCAAACGGCGGACCAACATCGGTTAATGGAAATTGAAATAACAATCCGGCAATTTTACCATTTGAATTTAATAATGATTTCATTTTTGTTACATAATCTCCTCTTAACGAAGGATCAATTGCACAGAAAAAAGTTTGTTCCAGAATTAAATCATAGGTATCATCATGTTCAAAAAAATCAGATTTAATTAATTGATTTTCATTGCAATTTGAAACTCTTTCTTTAATATTATCCAATGGTGATTGCGCAAAATCCAATACAAAAACATTTTGAAATCCGTTGCTTATTAGATATTCAAATTCATAACTATTTCCGGCTCCAGGAATTAAAATTTTAATCGATTTATCTTCAATCTGATCAATATATTCTTTTAGTGGAGTTGTAATTGTTCCTGCATCCCAACTAATTTCATTGGTTTTATAACGGTTTTCCCAATAATCACTATTCAACTTCATCTTCGTCGGTATTGAATTCTATATCGTCTAGATCACGTCGGTCTTTTTTAGTTGGTCTACCTGTTCCAGTTTTTCTGTAATGTTCTTTAGAAAGTTTTAAAAGTTCTAAATGAGCAAATGATTCTGCTGGAGTTTCATCTTTTCGATATACATCAACAAGCTTAGCTCCAACACGATTTGCTGGAACATCCAAAACCGTAATTATATGAGTAATTTGGTCTTTTCTAAACGTGATTTTATCGGTAGCAAAAACCTCCTTAGAAGCTTTGGCAACTTGACCGTTTACAGTAATATGGTTCTTTTTGCAGGCTTCTGTTACCATATTTCTAGTTTTGTAATAACGTACGCACCATAAGTATTTGTCTACTCTCATAATTTTTTCTAAAATCAGCGTTAAATAGTTTACAAAAATAAATCAATATTGTATCTTGCGCACCTAATTTAATATAATAATGAACAAATATTTTAAAATTATTTTTTCTCTATCGATTATTGTAACACTTTTTTCATGTGAAAAAGAAGATAATAATCCTGTAGTAAAGCTGAGAGATTATACAGAACAGTATGCCGCAGATATTGACTCAATTGATAAATTTATTGATACACACTCAATGACAGTGGATGCTGATTATAATGTTACTTTTACAGAGATTACAGCCGAATCTCCACCAGGAACTCTTAATATTAGAGATGAGTATGCAGATGAGTTACAATTTAAAACTGTAACCAACGAAACTCATGGAGTTGATTATAAAATTTACTTTATAAAACTTCGTGAAGGTGATGGTGAAAGACCTTCAGCTGTAGATTCAATTCATGTTAGCTACAGAGGAGTAGAAACTATCGAAGGAGAACAATTTGATTTTGCTCAAAATCCTGTGTGGTTTAATACAGATGAATTAGTACCAGGTTGGAGTGAAATAATGCCATATTTTAAAACTGGCACTTACGATCCAGCAGATGGACCTGACCCGGTAACCTTTAGTGGTTATGGCGCCGGTGTAATGTTTTTACCATCTGGAATGGGATATTATAACATATCTCAAGGTGTAATTAGTGCCTATTCTAATTTAGTATTTTCATTTAAGCTTTATGAGTTGAGATATAGAGATCATGATAGAGATGGTATATTATCAAAAGATGAAATTGAAAATGTTTTAAATAATGATCCAAGAAAGTATGATAGTGATGGCGATGACATTCCTAATTATTTTGATAACGATGATGATGGAGACAGAGTGTTGACTAAATTTGAATTAAAAAAACCAGATGGAACTTATCACACCTTTGAAACTGTTCCAGGATGTGACGGTTTAGCAACCGATCCTGCTAGAGTAAGAAGATATTTAGATCCTACTTGTAAACCACCTTTTATAAATTAATAAAGCATAAAAAAAACCAGTTCATTTTGAACTGGTTTTTTTATATCTAATAATGAAATTATTTTCTTTTAATAACTCGTTCTACAGCTTCAACAATAGCTTGATTGTTAAGTTTGTATTTCTCCATAAGTTGTTCTGGAGTTCCGCTTTCGCCAAATGAATCTTGAACTGCTACAAACTCTTGCGGAGTTGGATTGTTTAACGATAAAGTTCTAGCAACGCTTTCTCCTAATCCACCAAGAATATTGTGTTCTTCTGCAGTTACGACACAACCTGTTTTTCCAACCGATTTTAGAATTGCTTCTTCGTCTAATGGTTTTATAGTGTGGATATTAATTACTTCAGCCGAAATTCCTTTTGCTTCAAGTGCTTCTGCTGCAATTAATGCTTCCCAAACTAAATGTCCTGTAGCAATAATAGTAACATCTGAACCTTCGTTTAAAAGTATTGCTTTTCCAATTACAAATGGTTCGTCTGCTGGCATAAAGTTAGGTACAACAGGACGACCAAAACGTAAATAAGTTGGACCATGATGATCTGCCAAAGCCAAAGTAGCTGCTTTTGTTTGATTGTAATCGCAAGTATTGATAACAGTCATTCCCGGTAACATCTTCATCAAACCAATATCTTCTAATATTTGGTGTGTTGCTCCATCTTCTCCTAATGTTAATCCGGCGTGAGAAGCACAAATTTTTACGTTTTTATCTGAATAAGCAACCGATTGACGAATTTGATCATAAACTCTTCCTGTAGAAAAGTTAGCAAATGTTCCAGTAAACGGAATTTTTCCACCGATAGTTAAACCAGCAGCAATTCCAATCATGTTGGCTTCAGCAATTCCAATTTGGAAAAAACGCTCTGGATGATTTTTTTTGAAATCGTCAAATTTTAATGAACCAATTAAATCGGCACACAAGGCAACAACGTTTTCGTTTTTTTGTCCCAATTCGGTCATTCCTGCACCAAATCCTGAACGGGTATCTTTACTTCCTGTATTTTCGTATTTTTTCATGATTCTAGTAGTCGCTTTGTGTTTCAGTATAATTTTGTGCCAATGCAGTTTCCAATTGCGCATCATTTGGTGCTTTTCCGTGCCATGCATGAGTATGCATCATAAAATCTACACCATGACCCATTTCTGTGTGCAATAAAACGCAAACGGGTTTTCCTTTTCCTGTTCTTGATTTAGCATCAGTCATTCCAGCAATTATCGCTTCGATATCATTTCCAGCAGTAATTTCTAAAACATCCCAACCAAATGCTTCAAACTTAGCGCGAACGCTTCCCATGTTTAAAACTTCGTCTGTTGTTCCGTCAATTTGCTTTCCGTTTAAATCGATTGTTGCAATTAAGTTATCCACTTTTTTAGCCGATGCATACATAATTGCTTCCCAGTTTTGACCTTCTTGTAATTCTCCATCGCCTAAAAGTGCATAAATCAAATGATTACAATTGTTCAATTTTTTAGCTTGTGCTGCTCCAATAGAAACCGATAAACCTTGTCCTAATGAACCCGATGCAACTCTAACTCCAGGTAAACCTTCATGTGTAGTAGGATGTCCTTGCAAGCGTGTGTTTAATTTTCTAAAAGTTGCCAATTCTGAAACTGGAAAATAACCACTTCTAGCCAAAACGCTGTAAAAAACTGGTGAAATATGACCATTTGATAAGAAAAATAAATCTTCTCCAATACCATTCATGTCAAATCCTTCTTTTCTGTCCATTAATTCTTGGTATAATGTCACCAAAAATTCAGTACAACCTAATGAACCTCCAGGATGTCCAGAGTTTACGGCATGTACCATTCGAAGAATGTCTCTTCGTACTTGTGTTGAAAAATCTTGTAATTGTTGTGTGTTAGTCTTCATTTTGTTTGTTAAAGTTAAACTGCCGCAAAGATAATCAGATAATTCGATTTTTAGTTTAATGAGGTTTTAGACTTTTAAAAAGTTATCTACAAATTGGAAATAAAAAAGATTGAAATCAATTTTAAATCAATTTCAATCTTTAGTAGATAATTTAATTTCATAATTAACTCTTTTTAGAAAACTTGCTGATAATAAATATTATAACTGCAATAACTGCAATCACGATAAAAATTCCGACTCCCATTCCAGCTTTAAAAATGCCTTCTATCAGTTCGCAACTTGTAAATAGAAATGAAATCAAAAATAAAGGAACGATTTTTTTTAGTAGATTTTGCATGATATTTTTTGTTTAAAGGTTACTTATTTCGTTTAATCAAATTTCAGAATTTTACCTTTTTTATCTCTTATACTATTTTAGTTTTAATTTATATTATTTACTCTTTTGTGGTTTTAATAGTACAAAATCATAAATCAGTATTAAAAATTTACATTTACTAATTCAATTTTTTTTATTCTGTTATCTTTGCCACTTCAAATAGTTATATGAAATTCGATTTATTACAAAAAGACCCAAATTCTAATGCCCGAGCAGGAACAATAACTACCGATCACGGAGTTATAGAAACCCCAATTTTTATGCCTGTAGGAACTGTTGCCTCTGTAAAAGGTGTGCATCAGCGCGAATTGAAAGACGATATTAATCCAGATATTATTTTAGGAAATACTTATCATTTATACTTGCGTCCACAAACAGAAATTCTTGAAAAAGCTGGCGGATTACATAAATTTATGAATTGGGATAGAAATATTCTTACTGATTCTGGTGGATATCAAGTGTATTCGCTTTCTGCAAATAGAAAAATTAAAGAAGAAGGAGTGAAGTTTAAATCGCACATTGATGGTTCGTACCACTTCTTTACACCCGAAAATGTAATGGAAATTCAGCGCACAATTGGTGCTGATATCATCATGGCATTTGACGAATGTACACCATATCCTTGCGATTATCGATATGCGCAACGTTCGATGAAAATGACGCACCGTTGGTTAGACCGATGCATCAATCATTTGGATAAATTACCTTTCAAATATGGTTATGAGCAAACGTTCTTTCCTATAGTTCAAGGAAGTACTTATAAAGATTTACGTCAGCAATCGGCAGAATATATTGCCAATTCTAATCAACAAGGAAATGCCATTGGTGGACTTTCTGTAGGTGAACCAGCCGAAGAAATGTATGCAATGACTGAGGTAGTTTGTGAAATACTTCCAGAAGACAAACCAAGATATTTAATGGGCGTTGGAACTCCAATAAATATTTTAGAAAATATTGCACTCGGAATTGATATGTTCGATTGTGTAATGCCAACAAGAAATGCGAGAAACGGAATGCTATTCACAGCAAACGGAACCATAAACATTAAAAATAAAAAATGGGAAGCCGATTTCTCTCCAGTAGATGAAATGGGAATCACATTTGTTGATACCGAATATACTAAAGCCTATCTTCGTCACCTTTTTGCTGCAAACGAATATTTAGGAAAGCAAATTGCAACAATCCACAATTTAGGTTTCTATATGTGGTTGGTTCGTGAAGCAAGAAAACATATCTTAGCTGGCGATTTTAGAACATGGAAAGATATGATGGTAAAAAATATGAGCCAAAGACTTTAACCGTTTATTGTTTATAGTTAACTATAAATGAGAAACCATAAACTTTATGAATGTTAAAAATAATTGATAAATACATTTTAAAGCGCTATTTAGCAACATTTTCAGTGATGTTGTTGATGTTTATTCCTATTGGAATTATCATCGACGTATCTGAAAAAGTAAATAAAATGATTGCGAACAAAGTACCTTTCAAGGAAATTGCTATCTATTATTTTGACTTTACAATCTATTTTGCCAATTTACTATTCCCTATATTTTTATTTTTATCAATTATTTGGTTTACCTCAAAATTGGCCAATAATACTGAGATTATTGCCATTTTAAGTTCTGGAATTTCATTTTCTCGCTTTTTAAGACCTTATATTATTGGTGCAACAGCAGTTTCTTTATTTGCTTTGCTAATGGGTTTCTTTTTAGTTCCAAGTGCAAGTGCCGGATTTAAAAATTTTAGGTATATGTATCTAAATAATTCTGGTATTAGCGGAATGAGAGATAACTCGGATGTTTACCGACAAATTAGTGATGATGAATACATTTATGTTAGTAATTTCAATAATGTTTCAAAAGTTGCTTTTAATTTTTCGCTTGAAAAATTTAAAGATGGAAAATTATTATATAAAATTAATGCTTCTCGATTAAAATGGAATCCAAAAGATAGTACATACACAATGTTCAACTATAAAAAAAGAACAATAGGTTTGTTGGATGATGTTTTTGAAAAAGCCGATAAGAAAGATGCTAAATTCAATTTCGATTTAGATGATTTATCGCCTGTAGTTTTTATTGCCGAAACACTTTCTTATGGAGAATTAACTAGTTTTATCGAAAAAGAACGTAAGCGCGGATCATCTAATATCAATACCTATTTGGTTGTTCTTTACAAAAAGTATAGTATTCCAGTTGCAGCTTTTATCCTAACAATTATTGCAGTTTCTGTTTCCTCCATGAAACGTCGAGGCGGAATGGGTTCTAACTTAGCAATCGGAATTTTACTAGCATTTTCATTCGTATTTCTCGATAAAATATTTGGTGTTTTAGCCGAAAAATCATCTTTTCCACCAATTATTGCTGTTTGGATTCCAAATATTGTTTTCGGAATTTTAGCAATTTACCTTCTTAGAAATGCTAAGCGATAATACCAAAAGTTATTTACATCTTCACCTCATAGTTTTTATTTGGGGCTTTACCGCAATTCTTGGCGCACTGATAACTCTTGAAGCGATGCCATTGGTTTGGTTTCGCATGTTATTTGCGGTATTTTTTATTCTAATTTATATCAAATGGAAGAAAATTCCAATAACGGTTCCTAAGAAAGTAATTCTTAAATTTCTTGTCGCAGGATTGATAATTGCATTGCATTGGTTTACTTTTTTTAGAGCAATAAAAGTTTCAAATGTGTCGATAACTTTAGCTTGTTTATCGACAGGAGCTTTTTTTACCTCAATAATAGAACCAATTTTCTTTAAAAAGAAGATGGTTTGGTACGAAATATTTTTCGGATTAATAGTTGTTTTCGGACTCACAATTATCTTTAATGTAGAAGGTAAATACGTTGAAGGAATTGCTTTGGCATTGACATCTGCTTTTCTCTCAGCTTCATTTGCAGTGATTAATAGTAAGTTTGTCCAGCAGTATGATGCTACGGTAATTTCGTTTTATGAACTTTCAGGCGGTGTACTTTTCTTCTCAGTTTTTCTGCTTTTTTTAGGAAGTTTTAATGCTGATTTCTTTAAATTATCAGTAGAAGATTTTGTTTATTTGATGATATTGAGTTCGGTGTGTACAGCTTATGCTTTTATTGCATCAACAGCTGTTATGAAATTTTTAAGTCCTTATACTGTGATGCTTACTATAAATCTTGAACCTATTTACGGAATCATTCTTGCCGTTTTATGGTTTAAAGATAAAGAGCAAATGAGTCCAGAATTTTATATTGGAGCAGTAATAATTTTAATTACAGTTATAATAAACGGAATCATAAAAAGCAGAGCAAAAGCAACTTAGCTATTGTTTGAAACTTATAATGCAAAATTACTTTTACAGACGATTTAAAATTTTATCTTTGTAATTCGAATTTTAATTAAAACGAACAAATCCTATGGAATATTTAGATTTTGAACTTCCTATTAAAGAATTGGAAGACCAATTAGACAAATGTCAAATAATTGGTCAAGAATCTGATGTTGATGTTACCAATACGTGTAAACAAATTCAGAAAAAATTAGACGAAACTAAGAAGAATATATACAAAAATTTAACGGCTTGGCAACGTGTACAATTATCGCGTCATCCTAATAGGCCTTATACTTTAGAGCATATTACAACTATAACAAAAGGTACTTTTTTAGAACTTTTTGGTGATAGAAATTTTAAAGACGATAAAGCCATGATTGGTGGATTGGGTCGCATTGATGGTCAATCGTTCATGCTAATTGGTCAGCAAAAAGGAGTTAATACCAAAATGCGTCAGTTTAGAAATTTTGGTATGGCGAATCCAGAAGGTTATAGAAAAGCATTACGCTTGATGAAAATGGCTGAAAAATTCAATATTCCAGTAGTAACTTTTATCGATACTCCAGGTGCATATCCAGGATTGGAAGCCGAAGAAAGAGGACAAGGTGAAGCTATTGCAAGAAATATTTTTGAAATGTGTCGTCTTAAAGTGCCTATCATCTGTGTAATTGTTGGTGAAGGTGCTTCTGGTGGAGCATTAGGAATTGGTGTTGGAGATCGCGTTTTAATGATGGAAAACACATGGTATTCTGTAATTTCTCCGGAATCTTGTTCATCAATTCTGTGGAAAAGTTGGGAATATAAAGAACAAGCAGCAGATGCATTAAAGCTAACTTCAGCCGATATGAAAAAACAAAAGTTAGTCGACGATATTATTCCAGAACCACTTGGTGGCGCTCATTATGATAAAGAAACAACTTTCAAAACTGTCGAGCAATATATTATGAAAGCTTATAACGAATTAAAAGATTTATCAACAACTGACTTAGTTGCGCAGAGAATGGATAAATACAGCAATATGGGCGAGTATAAAGAGTAAAATCTTACAAATTTATCTAAAATCCGAAGCCCTTTAGTTTCGGATTTTTTTTTACTTGTTAACAAAAAAACTTTAGTTATAAACATACATATGTAATAACTAAACTCACTAAAAATTAAAGAAATAGTTACTTTCGCTTAATGGAAAATCTCAGAAATATAAACCCAATAAAAGTAGATAAAACTACAATCATAAATCTTGAAAAAGGAAAGCTTCCACCACAAGCATTAGACCTTGAGGAAGCAGTTCTTGGTGCCATGATGATTGATAAAAAAGGTGTTGATGAGGTTATTGATATACTTCAATCTGAAGCTTTTTATAAAGATGCACACAAACACATTTTTGAGGCGATTTTTCAGTTATTCACAGATTCTCAACCTATTGACTTATTAACAGTTTCTTCGCAGTTAAAGAAGAATGCAAAGCTAGACTTGGCTGGAGGCGATTTTTATCTAATTCAGCTTACGCAAAAGATATCTTCATCGGCACATATTGAGTTTCACTCGCGTATAATTTTGCAGAAATTCATCCAAAGAAGTTTGATAAGAATATCATCAGAAATCATTGAAGAATCGTATGATGAAACTACTGACGTATTTGACTTATTGGACAAAGCCGAATCTAAATTGTATGAAGTTACGCAAGGAAACATCAAACGAAGTTCAGAAACGGCTCAAAGTTTAGTTATTCAAGCCAAAAAACGAATTGAAGAAATTGCTAACAAAGAGGGATTATCTGGAATTGCTACTGGATTTGAAAAATTAGATAAGCTTACTTCGGGTTGGCAACCATCCGATTTAATTATTATTGCTGCAAGGCCAGGTATGGGTAAAACGGCTTTCGTACTTTCTATGGCAAGAAATATAGCGATTGATTTTGGTCATCCTGTTGCATTGTTTTCTCTAGAGATGTCTTCTGTTCAGTTAATTACACGTTTAATTTCTTCTGAAACTGGTTTGTCTTCAGAAAAATTAAGAACTGGTAAATTAGAAAAGCACGAATGGGAACAACTTTCTGTAAAGGTAAAAGATTTAGAAAAAGCTCCTTTATTTATTGATGATTCGCCATCACTTTCTATTTTCGATTTACGTGCCAAAGCAAGACGTTTAGCATCGCAACACGGAATAAAATTAATTATTGTCGATTACCTTCAGTTAATGACTGCTGGTGGAAATGGAAAAGGTGGTGGAAATCGTGAGCAAGAAATTTCTACAATTTCTAGAAACTTGAAAGCTTTAGCAAAAGAACTGGAAGTTCCTGTTATTGCACTTTCTCAATTATCGCGTGCGGTTGAAACTCGTGGTTCTAGTAAAAGACCTTTGCTTTCTGACCTTCGTGAATCGGGTGCGATTGAGCAAGATGCCGATATTGTATCGTTTATCTATCGTCCAGAATATTATAAAATTGATGAATGGGACGACGATGAACAATCTCCAACCGCAGGTCAAGCCGAATTTATAATTGCGAAACACAGAAACGGTTCTTTAGAAAATATTCGATTAAAATTCATCGGAAATCTTGGTAAATTTGATAATCTTGAAGAATATGGTGGCGGTTTTGACGATTTACCATCTAAAATGAATCATGATGATAATCCGTTCATGACCAAGAATTTACCTACTGCACATGAGGCTTTTGGTAGTAGTTCGAACTCCAATGATGATGATAGTGATGTTCCTTTTTAAAATATAAAATCTCAAGAAATTGGGATTTTTTTTTTCACATAAAAACACGTAGTTTTACGTGGTTGTATGTCTCAATAATAGTTTAAATTTACCTCAAATATTTTCAGGTTTAAACTAGATGAGAGATTTTCAACTTAACGAGTCACAGATAATTGAAATAATAGAAGTTATTTTTACAGCTTGTTTATTCTTTGCATTTTTAATAATAATAATCTTTCATTATTACAGAAACAAATATTTAACCCTAACCAAAAAATAAAACCATGTCTCAAAACACAATTACTTTAGCACAAGCTCAACAATGGGCGCAAAATTGGAGAAACAATCCCAATCCTGATGTTATTGCTTTTTTAATTCCAGAAATTGATCTTACTCAAGTTATCGAAGAACGTGATACTGTAAATGTTCGAACGTATTTAGGAATTGATGATGATAATAGATGTAAACTAATGATAGTAGGCGTTGACGCAAGTGGAAATGATTTGATAGACGATACAAAAGGTCAGTATATATATGATTTAACGACGGCTTGCCAACCTGATTGTGATGTTAATAGTCCATTATTTAACATTTAAAAATGTATAAAATATTCAAGTACATACCAATTATTCTATTAATTATAAATTTTATTCTTTTTCTTTCGCAATTTAAAAAGGAAAATAGAACTTATAAAATTTACACGGTTTATTTAGGACTGATTGTTTTAATTGAAGTGTCATCAAGAGTATTAATTGCCAATGGATATCAAAATTTAATGTTATCACATTTATACTTTACAGGACAATTTGTTATGTTAAGTTTATTTTATTTACAATTGCTAAAAGAAAATTATCAAAAGCAGATTATTAAGTTTAATTTAATTATAATTCCTCTGTTATTACTAGTGAACTTTTCAATATTTCCATCTCAATTACACGAGTTTTCAATGGTTGAAATATTGTTAACTTCTGTAACAATAATTAGTTATAGTACTTTTCATTTTTACAATATGCTGTCCAATAAAAAAGATTTTTATTTGATAAACTGCGGAATATTAATATATTTATTTGGAAGTACAGTTACTTTCTTACCAAGAAATTTGCATGTTATTTATGGTAAAAGTTTTACAATAATATTAACTATATTAAACATTCTGTTATATATAGTATATCTAGTTTTTATTTTTTTAGAATGGCGACAAATTAAAACAAGAAGTAAAGGATGAAAAAAATTAACGATTCCATTGGTGGCAATAGCGTTGACATTTATGTTGTTTTAGGATATTTATTCATAGCTTTCTTGTTAATGGCTGGCGTTTTAATTTTGTTTTTTTATTTTTCAAGAAAGAAAATTATTCAAAAGGAAATCGAAAAAAAAATTCTAGAAATTAACCATCAAAAAGAACTTTTACGATCAGTTATTCTTACTCAAGAAGCCGAAAGAAAACGCATTGCTCAAGACTTGCACGATGATATTAGCTCTAAATTAAATGTAGTTTCATTAAATACACATCTTTTAAAAACGCCAAATTTATCGGATGATGAAATTCTAGAAATTACCGATAATATCACAGGATTAACTCAAAAAGCTTTAGAAAGTTCTCGACGAATAGCACACGATTTATTACCACCAGTCTTAGAAAAATTCGGATTAAATGCTGGAATTGAAGAGTTAATCGTAGAAGTTACAAGTAGTAAAACGGTTAAAGTGAATTATTTAAATGAGTTAAAATTTCAATTTGAAGATACCGAACGTCATTTACACATTTTTAGAGTACTTCAAGAATTGTTAAATAACTCTATACGTCATGGTAAAGCAACCGAAGTTTCTATCAGATTTAGTAAAATTAATGATATTGAAACTTGCACTTATAGCGACAACGGAAAAGGTTTTGACACATCCAATAATGAATCTCAAAAAGGATTAGGAATGAAAAATATTGAAAGTAGAATTAGTTTTTTAAACGGTACATTTTCAATTTTTTCCAAGGTTAATGAAGGTGTAAAAGTAATTTTCACATTTTAAATATGAGTAAAACAATAAAAATTATACTGGCTGACGACGAGGAATTATTTCGAAAAGGAATCTATTTTCTATTGCAACGTGAAAAAAATATCGAAATTGTATTCGAAGCTTCTAATGGCAATGAAGTAATTGAATACTTAAAAAAGACGGATAATTATCCAGATATTATTTTGATGGATTTAAAAATGCCAGTCGTAAGCGGAATCGATGCCACAAAAATCATCCATAAAGAATTTCCAATTGTAAAAATTATAGCATTAACTAGTTACAATACCAAAGCATTTATTGCTAATATGATTAACGTTGGTGCATCATCCTACCTAGTGAAAAGTGCAACACCAAAGGAAATGATTGATACTATAAATAAAGTCGCACAAAAAGGATTTTATTATAACGATGCCGTTTTGCAAGTTATTCAAGATGATATCATTGCGACAGATAAAAGTATTGTGAATTTATTTGACCAAGAATATCTTACCGTTAGAGAAAAAGAGGTTTTGGAGTTGATTTGCATGCAATTTAGTACACATGAAATTGCCGAAAAATTAAGTATAAGCTCAAGAACTGTAGAAGGCCATAGAAATAATTTACTATTAAAAACCGAATCCAAAAACATTGCAGGTTTAGTAGTATATGCAATTCAAAAGAAAGTCGTTGTTTTAGAAAATTTCTAGCTATTTTTTTTAAAACACAAAAAGATGTAAGGAACTTTGATTTTGTTCTTTACATCTTTTTTTTTTATAAATTTATTAGATTTTTGTTTCTAGCTAAAAATAAATTTTAATGATAATATCAAATACACTACTATCATGATTACAAATAGTGATAAACCAACTTTTTTTAATAAATTCATACTTTTAAAAGAGTTATTCATTTCTGATGTTATATTAATATTCATACTTAATTCCCTTTATTTATATTTTCAAATTTAAGTAGTATTTTTTTCTCCCATATACGTAGTTTTACGTGTTTTTTAATTTTTTTCAAATTTTATTTTTAACAAAAAATTATCTTTGATTCTAGTGATTTAAAATATATCTTCGGATTAAATTTATTTGTTTAAAATGAAAAGTTTAAAACTAGTTTGTCTATTGCTTTTATTGGTTTGTGTAACACCATTACGAGCCAATTTTATTCTTTTGCCAATGGATGAAGTTTCTCAAAAAAATCATCTAAAAGCTTATGGAATAACCTATTGGTGTTTAGATAAGCAGTACAAAGCAAGTTGGTTACTAAATTATCGCGGTGGTTCATTTTTATTGCCAGATGCACCCGAAATTAGAAAAGAATGCCAAATTAGAAATGTAAGTTTCGAAATACTTTCTGATAGTGAGGCCAATCAAATTTTAGATGAAATTTCCTCTCCATCACAAAATATGGAAACCGTTGTTCTTGAAAAAGCGCCTAAAGTTGCTGTTTATACACCTAAAGGAAAGCAACCTTGGGATGACGCGGTTACAATGGTTTTAACTTATGCCGAAATTCCGTTTACACCAATATATGATGAAGAAGTTCTTAGTGATCAATTAATTTTATACGACTGGTTGCATTTACATCACGAAGATTTCTCAGGTCAATATGGTAAATTTTTTGGAGCTTATAGAAATGCTCCTTGGTATATTGAACAGAAAAAAGAAGCAGAAGCTTTAGCCAAAAAACTTGGTTATTCTAAAGTTTCTGAAGAAAAACTAGCCGTTGCTAAAAAGATCAGAGATTTTGTAATTGGCGGCGGATTTATGTTTGCCATGTGTTCTGCAACCGATAGTTTTGATATTGCATTATCTGCTGAAGGTGTTGATATTTGCGAGCCAATGTTTGATGGTGATGAAAGTGAAGCCAACTATCAATCGAAAATTGATTATTCGAATACATTTGCTTTTAAGGATTTTGTGTTGGAACGAAGACCAGAACGATACGAGTTTTCGGATATCGACATGACTGAAAAAAGAAGAATCCAATTTGAAAAAGATTATTTCACCTTGATGGAATTCTCAGCAAAATGGGATGTAATTCCGAGTATGTTATGTCAAAATCATACGCAATTAGTAAAAGGATTTATGGGGCAAACCACTTCATTTGAAAGAGAGTTAATAAAATCGAACGTACTTGTTTTAGGAGAAAATCAAATAAATGAAGAAGCGCGTTACATTCATGGTCAAAAAGGAAAAGGATTTTTCACCTTCTATGGCGGCCATGATCCAGAAGATTACAGACATCAGGTAGGAGATGAACCAACTGTTTTAGACTTACATCCAAATTCTCCAGGTTTCCGACTTATTTTAAATAATGTATTGTTTCCGGCA
This sequence comes from Flavobacterium aquatile LMG 4008 = ATCC 11947, assembly GCF_000757385.1. Lineage (GTDB taxonomy): Bacteria > Bacteroidota > Bacteroidia > Flavobacteriales > Flavobacteriaceae > Flavobacterium > Flavobacterium aquatile. The sequence goes on from NZ_JRHH01000001.1 coordinate 628,192, forward strand.
GCTAGAAAGAAGAAACAAAAAACATAAAATATATAAGATTATACTTTTTTTATGAAATCTTTTAAAATTATAAATTATTAAATTTACAGATTGAATTATAAATTACTAAACTAAATGTTTAACAAAACTATTATCATATTATTTCTTACACTTACTCAAGTTGCTTTTTCTCAAGCAGAAAAAGAAAGCACTTCAAATTCTAGAATTTACTTTAACAATGAGGTAACCACAGTACCACAATTTGTTGGAGGACAACTTGCGCTTGATTCTTTTTTAAAAGCAAATTTTGTACAACCTAAAAAATCAAAAGTAAAAGGCGAAGTTTTAGTTGCTTTTGTAGTAGAAATAGATGGAAGTTTAACGGAAGTAGGAGTTCTTAGTGATGCAGGTTCTGGTACTGCAGATGAAGCTATAAGAGTGATGTCAATTTCTCCTAGTTGGATTCCTGGAACGTTAAATGGTAGGAACGTGAGAGTTCAGCACCTACTTAAAATTCCAGTAAATCAACAACTTTAATAGACTTTTACTTATTATTGTCTATAATATAGTTCAATACTTTGGTCATTAAATGTACTCGGTCTTTACCAATAACATTGTGTTTGTGCATTGGGTAAGGAAAATAGTCTACTTGTTTTCCAGCTTCAACGAACTTTTTTACTAGGGATAAATTGTGTTGTTCTACCACAACATCATCATTTGTACCATGAATTAAAAGTAATTTTCCTTTTAAATCTTTAACGTAAGTTAGTAAACTTGATTCTTCAAATCCTTTAGCATTTTCTGCTGGTGTATCCATATAACGCTCGCCATACATTGCTTCATACCATTTCCAATCTACAACTGGTCCGCCGGCAACACCAACTTTAAAAGCATCTGGTTTTCTTAGCATTAATGAATTTGTCATAAATCCGCCATAACTCCAACCGTGAACAGCCAAACGATTTCCGTCAACATAAGGTAATGATTTTAAGTATTCTACACCTTTCATTTGATCTTCAATTTCGTTGGTTCCACATTTTCCATGAATAACACTTTCAAATGCAAATCCGCGATTGTCAGAACCACGATTGTCTACTGTAAATACCAAATAACCTTGTTCTGCCATCCAATACATCCATAAATTCGCTCCGTCTAAATAGGAATTGGAAATCATTTGTGCATGTGGTCCGCCATAAACATAAACCATTACTGGATATTTTTTATTTGGATCAAAATTACTTGGTTTTATTAAACGTGTATATAAATCGGTTGTTCCATCGGCAGCTTTAATCGTTTTAATTTCAGCCGAACCCATTTCATAACCGTCGTATTTATTCTTACTTTCTAATAAAGTAGTAGCTTTTAAATTTTTATCATACAATACTGATTTTGAAGGAGTAGAATGATTAGAATATTCATCAAAAAACCAATTTCCATCTGATGAAATTGTAACGTTGTGAACGCCTTCGTCTTTGGTAATCAAGGTTTGCTTTCCTTTTAAATCTACTTTATAAACCAACATATTCGTTGGGTTTGGTCCTGTTGCTTTAAAATAAATTTCGGTTCCAGCAGGATTTGTTCCTATGATATCTCTTGTAACAAATTTATTATTGGTCAATTGTTTGATTAATTTACCATCAATTGTGTAATAGTATAAGTTTTGAAAACCATCTTTTTCGCTATGCCAAACAAAATTATTAGATTTTGAACTAGGGAAAAACGCATCGTGTTCTGGTTCTACCCATTTAGGATTCGTTTCATTTAATAAAGTTTTGATGAATTTACCCGAATTTGCATCATATAAATTCAAACACATATCATTTTGACCACGGTTTAACTCAGCAATCAAGATGTATTTTTCATCTGGTGTCCATGAAAGATTTGTTAAATAATCTTCTGAATTATTTCTTGGAGCGATAAAAACCGTTTTCCCAGTTGCAAGATTGTAGATTCCAACTTTTGGTTTTTCCGATTTTTGACCTATCATTGGATATTTTATCGAAACCAATTTCCCTGGAGTTTCATTTACATCTAATAATGGATAATCGGCAACTTCGGTTTCATCTTTTTGGTAAAAAGCTAATAAAGATGCTTTTGGTGACCAGAAAATTCCGCCTGAAATTCCGAATTCACTTCTAGAAATAGTTTGTCCAGAAACGATATTTTTATCAGTATTAGAAGTTACTGCAATTTTTTCTTTGTTTTTATTTAAGAAATATAAATTGTTTCCTTCAGTAAAAGCAAGGTTTTGATTGGCTTTATCAAAGGTTAGATTCTCTGCATTTTCAACCGCATCTTGAATTTTTTTACCAGATTTTGAAGTAAGCGAATACAAATAATAATTTCCGTTTTCCGAAACTATGATTGTGCTTGCATCAATCCACTGCAATCCGAAGAAGTTTTTCAATTTTGTACCTAAAGCCGAATTGATTTCTGCTAAAGTAACTAATTCAAATGTTTTTTTATCTGATGTTGTAGCAGTTACCATCTTGCTCCAACCATCGGTATAATAAACGTATTTGTTTGAGTTCGGAATCCATTGAAAACCAGTTAATCTATCGGCTCCAAATTTTCTTCCTTGTTGTAAAACGCCGTCTTCTAATGTAATTTTCTTTAATTGCGCTTGCGATGTAAAAGCAAGGAATAAGCTAAAGAAAACAATAATTTTTTTGTTCATGATTACTATTTGTTTGTTGTTGTAAAGGTATAAAAAAAGGATAATGATTAGTTAGACTAAAATCATTATCCTTTGTTACATTTTATGAATTGTAAAGCTCAAACAGCAATCTGAAATCTTCAATCTAATCTTCTTCAATTTCAAATTCGGCATCTTTCTCCCAAATTTCCATTTCACATGGCTTGCAATTGAATTTTAGTTTGTATTCTAATTCGCCTTGTTTTAAAACTAATGGTTCTTTAAGCTTAGTTTCCATTGTATCTTTATGATATTTTGGACATTTTTCTAATTCGTATTTGATGCAATATTTGGTAGTCATCACTCGTGATTTTCCTGGATCCCATTGCAATTCGAATGCTTTTTCAATTTCCGTTACGCCGTGTCTTTCATAAAATTTACGAGCCACTTTATTAGCAACATTATACGTAAAATCCAACTTACTTTCTGGATAAGGATGCGATGTTTTTACGATTTGATGTTCGTGACGAACGTAATTTGCCAAACGAATTTCAGATAATTGTTCGTAAACCGTTCGACGCATTTCATTGATTTTTGAAATAGGAAGAAACCAATTTTGCGAAAATACTACATCAATTTCATCAGCAGTGTAAGGTGTAAAACCTGTTTTTGCTAAATTTATTTTGAAGTTTTCTTCTATCGATTCGTTATTTTTAGTAGTTTCCTTCGGATGAACCAAAGTTACCGTGCTCACATTTCCATCTTCATCGGTTGCCATTAATTGAAATCCGTTTTCGGTTTCAGATAATAATAAAGTCGTACTAATTTTTCGAACCGCACTATCTTCACGTTCTACTATTTTGATAAAAGCAGCATCATTATTTCTGTAAATGAAAGTTCCTTCTTTGATTTCCTTTAAAACATTTGGAAAAACGAATCCGTTTTCGGCTCTATTTACATAAATACCATCTGCTTCGTTATTTTCGTTGATGAAGCAAAGTCCGTCGCCATTATTCAATAAATGACCGTTTTCAATTTCATACGAATTTCCAACCGTTTGAATTAGTTTCCCTATATATTGACCTTTCGATTTTGGGCTTTCCCAAGAACCGATAGCTTGGTGTCTTTCATTTACAAAATAATCGGTGTAACCACGATTGAAACTTCTATCTAGCGAAGAATCAAAAGTATAAGTGCATTTTCCAGACGAAGCTTTGGTATATTTAGTACTATTTTCTTCTAAAAAAGCATCTAATTTCTGACGTAAATACGACACATTATTTTTTACATAAACTATATCTTTTAGACGTCCTTCAATTTTAAAGGATACAATTCCTGCTTCAATTAAATTCGGAATTTGATCTGAAACATCGAAGTCTTTTATAGAAAGTAAGTGACTGTTTTTTATTAAAGTATCGCCATGACCATCAATTAAGTTGTAAGGCAAACGGCAGTTTTGAGCACACGAACCACGATTGGCAGAACGTTCGCCATTGGCAACACTCATGTAGCAATTTCCGCTGAAGGAAACGCATAACGCACCAGTTACGAAGAATTCTAGTTCTACATCACTAGCTTCACTGATTTCTTTTATTTGATGCAAATTCAATTCACGCGCCAAAACAACACGTTTAATTCCGGCATCTTTTAGGAATTTTATTTTATCCGCATCACGATTATTGGCTTGCGTACTTGCGTGAAGAACAATTGGAGGCAACTCCATTTCCATAATCGCCATGTCTTGAACGATAAGCGCATCGACACCAATATCATACAACTGATAAATCATTTTGCGACACGTTTCTAGTTCGTTATCATATAATATGGTATTGATAACTACGAAAACTTGGGCGTTAAAAAGGTGTGCATATTTTACTAAATCTGCAACATCTTCGATAGAATTGTTGGCATTGGAACGCGCTCCAAATTGTGGTGCACCAATATAAACTGCATCGGCACCTGCATTTATTGCTGCCATTCCGTGAATTAAATCTTTTGCTGGAGCAAGTATTTCTATTTTTTTCTTCATCAACTAATTTCCTTAAATAAAAGTGTGCAAAGGTCTTATATTTTATTGAAGATTTCTAATTTTATTTTGGCAAATCAAATTATTTAAAACTCATTGAAAAATAGAAGCATATATTTAAAAGTAGTTTTGCTTTTGATAAAATTTATATTTGCTTGCAAAATGTTTTATTTACAAATATCATTTACAATTTTTAAATGATGGTTGGTGTGTAATTTCAAAAACCATTCGGTTGATTTTTTATTTAAATTTCCAAAAAAAGGATGTTGAAAGTAGGCATTTTTATCAAGAGATTTCCATTCTTCTATAATTGTATTTACATTTTGTAAGCTATTTGTAAGTGATTCTTCGGAAATAGTTCCGTCAGGTAGAACTACTTTTGGAGCTTTGGCTTTACCTCTTGGAATGAAACCAATGATTGAAATAAACAATTTACTTTTATTAAACTTCCATTGGTATTCTATAGGATTGGAGTTTTTAACAGCTAAAGAAATTTGATGTATTGTTTTCAAACTGTGTTCTATTTGCCAACCAACAGTGGAATTAGAAACTGAAGGGTTTGCCTTATCGAAAAAAGGAATCTTAGATTCTAGTTGGGAAATTAGATTTTCGAGATCTTGCATGATGTAAAATTTAAAAAAAATCCCAAAAACTTATAGGATTTGGGATTTTAGTATTCAAAATTTATTTTTTAAATATTCTCTTCTTGTTCTTTATCTAAATATTCTTGTACAATATTTATTGCATTGGTTACTACGTCGCTTAAAGCTGTAATAAACGTTCCGTCTTCGGCATTGTCGATGGCGTGTTTAATGGCTTCTACTTCTTTACTGATAATTTCATGTGTAACATTTCTGCCAGAAGCGGCGATGCCTTCCATAATCAAACCAATAATTTCTTCTTCGGTTCTTCCGCGAAGGTATTTTTCTTGACGGATGATGATGTGGTCAAACATTCGTGCTGCAATTGTAGCGCATTCTTTAATGTCTTCGTCACGTCTGTCACCAACACCTGCGATAATTCCGATTTTTTTGGTAGCTTCAACACTACTTAAATATTCTTCAACACCTCTATAACCTGACGGATTGTGAGCAAAGTCAATCAATACTTTAAATCGTCTGAACTCAAAAATATTCATTCTGCCTGGCGTTTGTGCCGCACTTGGAATGAATGTTTGTAGTGATAAACTGATGTCTTCGGTTTTGAATCCTTGTAAATAAGCTGCAAGAGTTGCCGCAAGTACATTGGCAATCATGAATTTAGCTTTTCCACCTAAAGTTAAGGGAACATGCGTTGCTCTTTCTACACGAATTTTCCATTCGCCTTTCTTGATGGTGATGTATCCGTTTTCGTAAACTGCTACAATTTTTCCTTCTTTAGCAAATTGCTTCACTTTCGGATTGTCTTCATCCATAGAGAAATACGCAATATTGCAACTCAATTCGTTTGCGATTTTCAAACATTGGTCGTCTTCGGCATTTAAAATTGCCCATCCATCTTTTTTGATACTTCGAACAACAGTTGCTTTAACTCGAGCTAAATCATCTAAATTATGAATATCGGCTAATCCTAAATGATCTTCTTGAATGTTGGTGATAATTCCGATATCGCATCGGCTAAAACCTAAACCAGAGCGAAGGATTCCACCACGAGCTGTTTCAAGAACGGCAAATTCTACGGTTGGATCTTTTAGAATATATTCGGCAGAAATTGGTCCGGTTGTATCGCCTTTTTCCATCAAATGATTTTGAACATAAATACCATCGGAAGTGGTGAATCCAACTCGGTAACCATTATTTTTTACAATATGTGCAATAAGTCGAGTAGTAGTGGTTTTTCCATTAGTTCCGGTAACTGCAATAATCGGAATTCTACTAGGTTTTCCTGGAGGATAAAGCATGTCAATAACTGGAGCGGCGACGTTTCTAGGCAAACCTTCGCTTGGCGCTAAGTGCATTCTAAAACCTGGCGCAGCATTAACTTCAAGAATACAACCACCATTTTCTTTTAACGGTTGCGTTAGATTTTCTGCCATGATATCAACACCACAAATATCCAATCCGATTACGCGAGAAATTCTTTCGCAAAGGAAAATATTTTCGGGATGCATCATATCAGTTACATCTACCGAAGTTCCACCAGTACTTAAATTCGCTGTCGATTTTAAGTAAACAACTTCATCTTTTCTAGGAACTGTTTCTAAAGAATAGCCTAATTTTTCTAATAAATCTGTAGTATCTCTATCGACATCAATTTGGGTTAACACATTTTCGTGACCATAACCACGTTTCGGATCAAGATTAGTTTCATCAATTAATTGTTGGATAGTTTGTTTTCCGTCACCTTTTACGTGAGCAGGTTCTCTTTTTGCGGCAGCAACTAGCTTATTGTCAATTATTAAAACTCTAAAATCGTAACCAGTAATGAATTTTTCTACAATAACTCTGTGACTGTATTTTTTTGCGTAGGCTAAACCTTCAACAGCATCTTCCCATTTTTTCACATTAATTGAAGCACCTTTTCCGTGATTTCCGTCTAATGGTTTTAGTACGATTGGATATCCAATTTTATTAACAACTGCAGCCAAATCATCTTCATCAACACAAATTCCGCCACTTGCTACAGGAATTGAAGCAGCATCTAACATCTTCTTGGTTTGCTCTTTATTACAAGCAATATCTACTGCAATGCTACTGGTTTTACAAGTAATAGTTGCTTGAAAACGCAATTGATTTACTCCATATCCTAGTTGTACCAGTGAGTTTGTTCCAAGACGAATCCATGGAATATCTCTTGCAACAGCTTCTTCGACAATACTTCCTGTTGATGGTCCAAGACGCACGCGTTCACGAATTTCGCGCATTTTTTGAATGTCACCTTCTACATCATATTCTGTACCTGCAATTAATGATTCGGCAATAGCAACGGCACTTTCTGCAGCAAAAAGTCCAACATTTTCTTCTGTGTAACTGAATACTACATTGTATATTCCAGGAGTTTTTGTTTCACGTGTTCTACCAAAACCAGTTTCCATTCCGGCAAGCGATTGAATTTCCAAGGCGATATGTTCAATAACGTGACCCATCCAAGTTCCTCTTTCTACACGTGAGAAGAATCCACCTCGGCATCCTTCTGAGCAACGATGCTCAATCATTGTAGGAAACATAGCTTCGATACGCTCGCGAAAACCTTCAATTTTATTAGTTGGACGCTCTTCCATATCTTCTAAATCCAAACGCATCTGGATTAGTTTTTTTCTTTGTACACTCCAAATATTTGGTCCACGTAGCGCTTGAATTTTATCGATTTTCATATAAACAGAAAGGTTTGAATTATAATAATGAGTTGATAATTAATGTATTAATATGTAAATCTTAATCAGATTCTATAATTTTTTTAGAAATGTATAGTGATTCTGTTAAAAAAATTAGATATAATTCAACTAAAATAGATTTTTTTAATTAGTTGGCAAAATTTATTTCGACTAAAATTATCAACTTTTTTTGGTTATAAAATATTTGAAAAAAAAGAGGTCAATAATTGCTTGTTATATCTTTTTATTTATTTTTACAAAATGAACATACGAGGAAAATTAATAATAATTGGTGGTGCTGTTGATAAAGGCAGTTTTACTGAAACGAATTTGGACAGGAATGCTCCAAAAAACTTGAATTTTTTTGAAGAAGGAATTTTAAAAAGACTAATAAAAGAATCAAAGCTTAAGGAATTATCTAGAATTGAAGTAATTACAACCGCTTCTAAAATTCCAAAAGAGATTGGACCAGAATACGTAAAAGCGTTAAGTTATTTGGGTGCAAATAATGTAGATATTTTGGATATTGTACGTCGTGAACAAGCAATGGATGCAGAAGTTTTAGCACGTTTACGGGCAGCAGATGTAGTTATGTTTACCGGTGGTGATCAATTGCGATTGACTTCTATTTTAGGCGGAACTCAGTTTGACGATATTCTAAGGGAAAAATATATCAATGAAGATTTTATTTATGCAGGAACTTCGGCTGGTGCAGCTGCGGCTTCTAGTAGCATGATTTATCAAGGAAGTAGTAGCGAAGCATTATTGAAAGGCGAAGTAAAAATTACATCTGGGTTAGGATTAATTGACGGTGTAATTATTGATACCCATTTTGTACAACGCGGACGTATTGGAAGACTTTTTCAAGCTGTTGTGGGAAATCCTAAAGTTCTCGGAATTGGACTTGGAGAAGACACTGGTTTGTTAATTACAAATGGTCGTCAGATGGAAGCAATTGGTTCTGGGCTTGTTATTTTAGTTGACGGACGAGAAGTGAAAGATACTAATTTAACTCAAGTAGAATTAGGTCAGCCAATTTCAATCAATCATTTGGTAACGCATGTTATGAGTAAGAATGATACGTTTGATTTGGATACTTTTAAAATGACTATTAAATCGTCACAATACGTTTAATTCCATATTAAATAGTAGATATCTGATATCAAATATTTAAATCTAATATTTAAAGATGAAAATAATAATTCATGGTGGTTTTTTCTCAGAATCTTCTACTAATCATGAAACGAAAGTTGCTAAACAAGAAGCATTGTTGCGAATTGTAAAAGATTCGTATGCTTATTTGCAAACGCATTCGGCAGTTGAGACTGTTGTTTATGCAGTTTCTTTATTAGAAGATGATGCGTTGTTTAATGCAGGAATTGGTTCACAGATTCAAAGTGATGGAAAGATAAGAATGAGTGCCTCTTTAATGGATGGTACAACACAAAAATTCAGTGGAGTTATCAATATTGAAGAAGTCAAAAATCCGATACAAGTTGCTTTAGAATTGATGAAAGTTGATGATAGAGTTTTGGGTGGAAGTGGAGCAACTAATTTTGCAAGACACCACGGATTTGAAAAATTTTCTACAGAAATTACGCAGCGAAGAGCCGAATATGAAGCAAAATTAGCGGCAACTGGAACCGGAACCGTAGGTTGTGTGGCATTAGATAAAAGTGGAAATCTTGCTGCTGCAACATCAACTGGAGGAAAAGGATTTGAAATTCCGGGAAGAATATCTGATAGTGCTACCGTTGCTGGAAATTATGTCAATGAATATTGTGGAGTGAGTTTGACTGGAGTAGGCGAAGATATTGTAAGTAATGCAACCGCTGCTAAAATTGTTACGCGAGTTACCGACGGATTTTCATTAGACAAAGCATTCGAAAAAACATTTGCCGAATTGAAACCTTATGATGGTTTTGCAGGTGCAATTGCTATTGATAAAAATGGAAACATGTTTCACCAAGATTCGCATCCAAGTATGGTTTTTGCGAGTTTTGATGGTGAGAAGGAAGAGGTTTTTGGTTAGAGATGTTGATTGAAAATAGTTATTTCTAATATAGCCCTGATTGAAGCGGCATCTCCCGATTTTTCATCGGGAATATAGCGAAAAGCAGGACAGGTGTTGATTGAAAGATGGACGTCTGCTTCTAAAACAAAAAAAATCCCAATCTTTCGACTGGGATTTTCTTTATGTAAGTAAGTTAAACTGGTTGTACAAACGTTTTTTATTTTACTTTATTCACAACAGCTTTGAAAGCTTCTGGGTGATTCATTGCTAAATCTGCTAATACTTTACGGTTCAATTCGATACCGTTTTTCTTAACTAATCCCATGAATTGAGAGTAACTTAATCCTTCTAGTCTAGCACCAGCGTTGATACGCATAATCCATAGAGCACGGAAGTTTCTCTTGTTTTGTTTTCTATCGCGATAAGCATAAACCATCGCTTTTTCAACTGCGTTTTTAGCAACAGTCCAAACGTTTTTACGACGACCAAAGAAACCTTTGGCTTGCTTCATTATCTTTTTTCTTCTTGCTCTTTTAGCAACTGAATTTACTGATCTTGGCATAATTTTCTTGTGTTTTTTGTAGCAGGCGTTCCGAATTTAATCAAGGAAACTTAAAGCCATACTCCAAGGTTATTTAAAATTGTTTTAACCTAAAGAATTATTTTATAGTTGACAATAAATTGTCGATTCGATTAGATAATTCTTAATTGTTGTTTAATGCTTTTCTCATCTGTTTTGTGAACCAAAGCAGAATGTGTTAAAGCTAATTTACGCTTCTTAGACTTTTTAGTCAAGATGTGGCTTTTGAAAGCGTGTTTTCTCTTGATTTTTCCAGAACCAGTAACTTTGAATCGTTTCTTGGCGCTAGATTTTGTTTTCATTTTAGGCATAATTTCCCTAATTTATTTAAATTTAACTTACTTACTTTATTGATAATCAGCATTCTGATAATAGGAAACTGATTTACTTTTTCTTTTTCGGAGCAATATACATAATCATTCTCTTTCCTTCAAGGACAGGTAATGCTTCTACTTTTCCGTGGTCTTCTAAATCTTGAGCTAGACGTAATAATAATATTTGTCCTTGCTCTTTATAGATGATTGAACGTCCTTTAAAGAATACAAATGCTTTCAGTTTAGATCCTTCTTTAAGGAACTTCTCAGCATTTTTTCTTTTAAATTCATAATCGTGCTCATCTGTTTGCGGTCCAAAACGAATTTCTTTAACTACAATCTGGGTAGATTTAGCTTTTAATTCTTTATCACGCTTCTTTTGCATGTAAACAAACTTTTTATAGTCCATTATCTTACATACAGGTGGTTCGGCATTTGGCGAAATCTCTACCAAATCCAATTCAAATTGATCAGCAAGACGCATAGCATCTGCCGTTTTAAAAATACCTGGTTCTACATTGTCTCCAACAAGACGTACTTCAGGCACACGAATAAAGTTATTTATTCTGTGTTCATCTTTTTTTTCTACTCGAGGTTGATAACCTCTGTTGTTTCTAATTGCTATGGCGTAATTATTTTAGTTAAACTTCAAATGTTTTTAATGTTTTGGCAACTTCTTCGTTTACAATTCTCACAAATTCTTCAATTGTAACCGTGATATTTCCTTTTCCTTCTTGTCCATGTCGACGTATAGAAACGGTTCCGTTTTTCTCTTCTTCCTCTCCTATGATAAGCATGAACGGCATTTTTTGAATTTCTGCATCCCTGATTTTCTTACCAATAGTCTCGTTGCGGTTGTCAATTAGGGCGCGAATTTCGTGATTTTCTAGCAGATTTAAAACTTTTTTAGCATAATTTTCATATTTCTCACTTAAAGACAAGATAATCGCTTGCTCAGGCATCAACCAAAGTGGGAAATTTCCTGCCGTATGTTCTAGTAAAATTGCTATAAATCGTTCCATACTTCCAAATGGCGCTCTGTGAATCATAACTGGTCTGTGAAGTTTATCATCAGCGCCTTTATAAGTCAATTCAAAACGCTCTGGAAGATTGTAATCCACCTGAATCGTCCCTAGTTGCCATTGTCTTCCAAGAGCATCCTTCACCATAAAGTCTAATTTCGGTCCGTAAAATGCAGCTTCACCATATTCTACAACTGTATTCAATCCTTTATCTGCAGCTGCATTAATAATAGCATTTTCAGCTTTTTCCCAATTTTCGTCGCTACCTATATATTTATCTCTATTTTCTTGATCACGTAATGAAATCTGTGCGGTAAAATTTTCAAATCCTAACGATCCAAATACATATAGTACAAGGTCAATTACTTTTTTAAACTCTTCGTCCAATTGTTCCGGAGTACAGAAAATGTGTGCATCATCCTGAGTAAATCCACGTACACGAGTCAAACCGTGAAGTTCACCAGATTGTTCGTAACGATATACTGTTCCAAATTCTGCGTAACGTTTTGGTAAATCTTTGTATGACCATGGTCTTACGTTATAGATTTCACAGTGATGCGGACAATTCATAGGTTTCAATAAAAACTCTTCTCCTTCTGCAGGAGTAGTTATTGGCTGAAAACTATCTGCACCGTATTTTGCATAATGCCCAGAAGTTACATAAAGTTCTTTCTGACCAATATGTGGCGTTACAACTTGTTCATATCCACCTTTTTTCTGAGCTTTCTTTAAGAATTGCTCTAATCTGTCTCTTAAAGCAGCGCCTTTTGGTAACCACAATGGTAAACCTTGACCAACTTTTTGAGAAAAAGCAAATAATTCAAGTTCTTTTCCAAGCTTTCTGTGATCTCTGCGTTTTGCTTCTTCAAGTAACTCTAAGTATTCAGTTAAATCTTTTTGTTTTGGGAATGAAACTCCGTAAACGCGAGTCAACTGCTTGTTTTTCTCGTCACCACGCCAATAAGCACCAGCAACACTCATTATCTTCATGGCTTTAATAATTCCAGTATTCGGAATATGTCCACCACGACACAAATCAAAGAAGTTAGCATGATCACAAAAAGTAATCGTCCCGTCTTCTAAGTTTGATATTAGTTCTGTTTTATATTCGTTATCTTTATAAGTAGCTAATGCTTCTGCTTTCGAAACAGCACGCATCTTAAATTCATGCTTCTCTCTAGAAATCTCCAAAACTCTATCTTCAATAGCTTTAAAATCGGCATCCGTTATTTTGTTATCACCAAAATCAACATCATAATAAAACCCATTATCAATAGCTGGTCCAAGAGTCAATTTAATACCATTGTATTTTTCCTCTAAAACCTGAGCCATAACGTGAGAAGTAGAATGCCAGAAAGCTTTTTTACCTTCTTTGTCATTCCACGTATATAATATAAGTGAACCGTCGGTCGTCAATTCCGTCGAAGTTTCTATAGTTGTACCATTAAAAGCAGCCGAAATTACATTTCGGGCTAATCCTTCACTGATGCTTTTTGCAACATCCATCGGAGTCGAACCATTTGCGAACTCCTTAACCGAACCGTCAGGTAGAGTAATCTTTATCATTCCTTAAATTTTATGGACTGCAAATATATAAGATTAACAAAACCCACACAATATATATAGGTATAATAGTTAGTATTTTTTTCGGGAGCGAGTGGTTCGGGCATTTTCAGTTGTCCATTTTCCCGCTTTCGCTCCAATAAAAGCAGTTTTTAAAGAAAAAACTGCTTTTATTTTCACTACAATCGGGGCTATTTGAGTAATCTATTTGCGAAGAGGAGGGATTTTCAGGAGCAATTTCACTATAATTTCACTTCTAAGAAAAATAATCAAAAAAACTTTAGCAAACAACAATCTTGTTTTCAGGTAATTAAAAAAAACTTTCAAAAAAGGATTAAAAAAGACTTGCGAGATTGAAAAAGATACTTACTTTTGCACCCGCATTAAGGCAGACGTTCATTA
>NZ_JRHH01000002.1 GCF_000757385.1 Flavobacterium aquatile LMG 4008 = ATCC 11947
TAAATTATGGTGAAATGTTAATTTGAATTTGTAAAACTGGTCCACTTAGTAGTTTAAAATTTTCTATTTATTAAAAATTGTTGTTTTATACGCGGTTGCGTGAGTGATAGTAGCGGCATCCTTTTCTTTTTTTCTTAAAAAAAGAAAAGATAGAGCGGATAGCACGACCCTTGGGGCACGCCAAAATAAAAGATTACTAAGTATTGGTCTCTAAGTCTTTTATATAATCTTCGTATTCAAAAAAGAATGTTTCGAATTGTGTCATTGTTTGACTAAAAAAATCGAATATTTCGTTCCAAGTGTTTTTATTGTTTAGACTTACATTTAGTTTTTCAATCCATATTCTACTTATTATCTTACCATTTTCTAGATAATGGTTTCGTTCTAAAATTGCATCAGGTAAATATTCGTCTAATAAAATAGTTTTAAGAGATTCAATTTTTTCAAAATATATTTTTCTTTTTTCTTCTTCTTTTGGTTCGATATCTAATAGGACTTTTGCTTTTTTATTATCGACATAGAATTTGAAAGTTACATCTTTTATCTTTGTATCATATAAAAGCCATTTTCTTGGGTATGTTTCTGCAAACTGTACCCAAAATTCTTTCTTAATTTTTAAACTTTCTTCTTTACTGTACATGTAGAATTTAATTTTTGGGTTTGTTGTGTTTTTTTTGGTAAATTTATAAATAATTAGAACTATTAACTATGAATTTCAATTTGTTTTTTAATGCAATACCAAATGTTATGAATGTAGAATTACCTTCTATTTCTTCACATATTAAAATGGCACCTTTGGAAAGAGTTAAAATGATGGAGGAAGATAGTTATGATATTAGCTCTGTGAGAAAAGCTGCTGTAATGATGTTGTTTTATCCAAAAAATGACATTACACATTTGTTATTAATTATTAGGAATTCTTACCCAGGAGTTCATTCTTCACAGATTGCTTTTCCTGGTGGAAAAGTGGAAGATATTGATTTTGATTTGAAACAGACTGCTTTACGAGAAACACATGAAGAAATAGGTATTCATCCCAATGATATTCATGTTATTAGAGATTTTTCATCTATTTATATTCCGCCAAGTAATTTTTTGGTGTTTCCTTTTTTAGGAATATCACAATCAGAATTAACGTTTACACTTCAACAAGAGGAAGTTGCAGGAATAATAGAATTACCGTTGTCAACTCTGTTAGACGATTCTATTATCAGTAGTAAAAATTTAGAGACTTCTTACTCTAAATTAATTGATGTTCCAATTTTTCAAATAGAGGAACATTCTGTTTGGGGTGCAACTGCAATGATGCTAAATGAGTTAAAAGATGTACTGAAAATGGTTCTATAAATTTTAATTTTTGTAAGTTTGCCTTTCAATTTTCTACTGAATATTATGGGATTATTTAAACGAAATCCTTTTGGACATATACTTTTTATTAAGAAATGGCTTATCCGAATTTTCGGTGTGATAACTCATAGACGTTATCGTGGATTTAATGAATTGCATATTGAAGGATCGGAAATTATTAGAAATTTACCTGATAAAAATGTGCTATTTATTTCCAATCATCAAACATATTTTGCCGATGTTGTAGCCATGTTTCATGTTTTTAACGCGAGTCTCTCGGGTAGAGAAGATAACATCAAAAATGTGGGTTATTTGTGGCAACCAAAAATGAATGTTTACTATGTGGCAGCGAGTGAAACAATGAAAGCAGGATTGCTCCCAAGAATTTTATCCTATGTTGGTGCAATAACAGTTGAACGAACGTGGAGAGCAGGAGGAAAAGACGTAACTGAAAAAAGAGAAGTAAATCCAAACGATACCGAAAACATCAAAATTGCTCTTGCCGACGGTTGGGTAATCACTTTTCCGCAAGGAACTACCAAATCTTTCAAACCCGTAAGAAAAGGAACAGCCCACATCATCAAGCAACACAAACCAATTGTTGTTCCAATTGTTATCGATGGTTTTCGTCGATCATTTGATAAAAAAGGGCTTCGTCTTAAAAAGAAAAACATTCTTCAATCATTTATAATAAAAGAACCGCTCGAAATTGACTATGAAAATGAAACCATCGAACAAATAGTTGAAAAAGTGGAATATGCTATAGAGCAACATCCGTCATTTTTGAAAGTAATTCCTGCAGAAGAAATTGAAGAACAAGAAAAACTTAATCGCCTACGCCAGTGGGAATATTAATAAAAAAGTCTCGCTATTAACGAGACTTTTTTTTATAAATCAATTTTCTTTAATTCATTGTAATTTCTAAATAACTTTCGAAGTAATATTCCATAAATTAATCGGTAAAATAGCCAAAATAAACCAACGAAGATAATTATGCAAATGGTACAAAATGCAACCATAAAAATCATCGCATTACCTTTGGAGGTCAATTCATGCAATTTTGGATCTACAGTAAAAACAAGCGCAAAACCAATAATCATACTAACTACCATCATTCCAAGATTGTACCAAACATAATATTGTACTGTTTTTCTTGTTTTCAAAATATCCTTCATCAATTGTTTCGTTGATGTTATGGTAGAAATAGCTCTATAATTTTTGTAAAACATATAGATAAACACAGCCACAACAGCATAATTGAAAATAGTCAAATATTTAAAATATTCAATCAAGTACTCACTATGTGTTTTAATAAAATATTCATCTGAGTTGTATACCAAGCTAATTCCTGTCCAAAGTAGTACTTCTAATATACTAATAATCAATATCCACTTCACAATTGAAGACGATTTCTTATGTAACATTTTATAAATATCCACTTCCGATACCTGTTCAAAAGAATTTTCGTTCTTTTTCCAGTCTTTTTTTAATAAATCCAATTCTTCCATCATAGCCTTACGGATTTAATATTTTTTTCAATTTCCCTTTAATTCTATTCATTTTAACTCTTGCATTAACCTCACTAATACCCAATGTTTCGGCAATTTCTGTATAATCTTTATCTTCGAGATACATGAAAACCAATGCCTTTTCAATATCATTCAACTGATGCACCGCTTGATACATCAACTTTATCTGCTCTTCTTCTTCGCTATTATATTCGTCTTGACTAATAAAAAAACTATGCTTTTCATACTCCACTGTAGAAACACTTCGCGTACTCTTTCGGTACAAAGTAATGGCGGTATTTAAAGCAACTCGATAAGCCCAAGTCGAGAATTTAGAATCACCACGAAATTTCGGAAAAGCCTTCCATAATTGTATCGTAATTTCCTGAAACAAATCCTTATGCGCATCACCATCAGATGTGTACAACCTACAAATCTTGTGGATTATATTCTGATTTTCACGCAATTGCTGCACAAACGTCTGTTCCAAATTCTCGCTCATATATACGTTAGTAAACCTTTACTAGATTTTGTTACAAGATACGTAAATCAATTTCAATTTCAAAAGTCAAATTTCAACTTCAAAAATGAACAAAAGGTCAATAACAAGTCAATTATAATTTTAAAGTGTTTTATTTAGCATTGATTTTTGAGATTGCTTTTTGAAGTTGATTTTTGAAGGAGCGAATCACTTGCGCATTTCTATAAACCCTATTCCTGCTTTCCGCGTTACAAGGTAACTGCTCCAATCAGGGCTAAACTGTAATCGTCTTACCTAAAATCAGATTTTCAAAACACTATTTTCAAAACCATTTAAACTGTTAAACTCATAAACTTTTAAACAACTTTTACAATCAAAAACAACTAACTTTGTATTTCAGATAAATAGTATTCTACAATGAACATTCCACATTCAGATAAAAAAAGAGTAGTCATCATCGGTGGCGGATTTGCAGGTTTATCAATAGCCAAAAAACTTAGAAACAAAAACCTACAAGTTGTTTTACTCGATAAACATAATTACCACACGTTCCAACCACTTCTATATCAAGTAGCCACTGGCGGATTAGAAGCAGGTTCTATAGCGTATCCAATCCGTAAAGTAATTCAAGAATACAAAGATTTCTATTTTAGATTAACATCTGTAAAAGAAATCGATACGCCCAATCAAAAAATAATTTCAGAAATTGGCGATTTACACTACGATTATTTAGTAATTGCAACCGGTTCCAAAACCAATTATTTTGGTAACAAAGAAATCGAACGTAATTCCATGTCAATGAAAACCATTCCGCAATCATTAAACATTCGTAGTTTGATTCTAGAAAATTTTGAACAAGCAGTTCTTACAACAAACGAAGCTGATAAAAACGCATTAATAAATTTTGTACTTGTTGGTGCTGGACCAACAGGAGTAGAGCTTGCAGGCGCACTTGCCGAAATGAAAAGAGCCATTCTACAAAAAGATTATCCCGATTTAGATATTTCTAAAATGGAAATAAACCTAATTCAAAGTGGCGATCGAGTTTTAAACACAATGTCTGAAAAATCATCTGAAGCTGCCGAAAGATTCTTGGTGGATTTAGGCGTAATTGTGCACAAAAATGTTCGCGTAACCAATTACGACGGAAGAACCATCACAACCAACTCCGATTTAACTTTTGAAACCGCAACTGTAATTTGGACAGCTGGAGTTCAAGGCGCAAAAGTAGCAGGTTTAGACTCTAAATCTCTTGTAGAAAAAGTAGAACGTATTCGTGTAAATCAATTCAATCAAGTAGTTGGTTATAATAATATTTTTGCCATTGGTGATATTGCTTCAATGGAAAGCGAAAAATATCCTCAAGGTCATCCAATGATGGCGCAACCGGCATTACAGCAAGGTGATTTATTAGGAGAAAATCTGGTAAAATTAATAGACAATAAACCAATGAAACCCTTCGAATACAACGATAAAGGTTCCATGGCAACCATAGGAAGAAATTTAGCCGTTGTGGATTTACCAAAATACCATTTCAACGGAGTTTTCGCATGGTTCGTTTGGATGTTTGTACACCTTTTTTCACTAATCGGATTCAAAAATAAAGCTGTAGTTTTTCTAAATTGGGTATACAACTACGTTCGTTTTGACAGAGAAGGAAGACTAATTGTAAGACCTTTCAAAAAGAGAAGTTTTGTGACTTTTACTTCTGACGAGGTTTAAAATTATATACCGCAAATTCGCAAATTGTAATTAATAGATTATAAAAATAAATTTGTGAATTTGCGGTTATTTTAAATTACTAATAATCTAATCTAAAAAAAATTATAGCGATTTATTTGCATAATAATTAATCAACAAATCCACAAACTTACTATAACTTTCAATGCCATCCTGTTGCTGATTAATCTTTAAAAACTGATCGTAAAAAGCATGAAAACCTTTATCAATAAAAGTATCGTATTGTTTCCAAAAAGCATCAGTTTCTTTATAATTTTCTAGAATTCCTAGATTAATTTGAGCTTTAAAATAATTGAATTTTGCTTCATCTTTCATGCCAATATTATTCATGCAATAACGCAAAGCATTAGAATATGCTGAATATTGAAAATATAAATCCTCGTTTTTTACAGAAGCCAAAAACCCAATGAAATTGCATTCACTTTCACTTGCAAAACCCATTTGATGCGCCATTTCATGACAAATAACATTCGGAAAACCAACCATCGGAAGTTTATAATTCACCTGAGCTTCATTTGTAAACGGATTCAAATAACCACCAAATCCCATATAAGTCAACGGTAAACTAAACAACGATTTTTTCCTGCTTGGAGTTTCATACTTAAAAAACGGATATTCTTTCGCCAAAGCATCATATCCATTTTGAGTCATCTTAAAAATAGAATCTTGCGAATATAAATTAGTAACTTTTAGATTTTTATTTTTTGTAATTTGAAACTGAATTTCATTTGTTTTTAAAATCAATTTTTCTGTAAAAGCATACAAATCTTCATCAGAATACTCTCGTTTAATGCTCATTTTTTCAAAAAGAGGAACTCTATAATAATTAAAAGCCCACAAAAAATGAAACAGAAAATAGGCCACCGACAAAACGCTACTAATTTTCAGTAAATTATTTTTCCATTGCAATCGCCACGATTTTCTGGTTTTCCAAAGTTGAATCAGTAAATAAATAATTAATACTCCATAAATTACATCTCCAACCGAAAACGGAATTTTACCCAAAACTGTTCGAGAAATTTTTGAAATAAAAATGTATAATCCGTTGCTGTAAATGCGTTCAACCGCTTCAGGAAAAAAGGCAATTATCTTCAGAAATAAAATCTGAAATAGTAAAAATATTGGGAGAATGTATTTTCTTTTCATTATCAAAATTAGAAATGTAAATATAATCACAAATCAATTCGCAAAGAAATTAAACTTTGTAACTTTGTCTTTTAAAATAATTTTATAAATCGAGCTTCATTTTAAACAGTTTCCAAAATTTGTGAAAATCTGTGAAATTTGTGGCAAAAAACAAACATAATGAGCCAAGAAATTAGAAATCTTGAACCAAAACAACTTTGGAACAAGTTCGCCGATTTAAACGCAGTGCCACGTCCATCTAAAAAAGAAGAACGTGTAATTGAGTTTATGAAAAACTTCGGAGCCAGTTTAGGATTAGAAACTTTTGAAGATGAAATCCGTAATGTAATCATCCGTAAACCAGCGACTCTAGGAATGGAAAACCGCAAAACCATTGTCTTACAAGGACATTTGGATATGGTACACCAAAAAAATAACGATACTAATTTCGATTTCTTGACGCAAGGAATTGATATGTTCGTTGATGGTGATTGGGTAAAAGCAAAAGGAACAACGCTTGGCGCCGATAACGGACTTGGGGTAGCCGCAATAATGGCAGTTTTAGAAAGTAAAGATATTCCGCATCCTGCTATCGATGCGCTCTTTACCATAGATGAAGAAACCGGAATGACCGGTGCTTTAAACTTAAAAGGAGGTGTTTTAAAAGGAGAAATTCTTTTAAATCTGGATACAGAGGAAGACGACGAAATTGATATCGGTTGTGCCGGTGGCGTTGATGTTACTGCAACTAGAGCATACAACGAAGAAGAAACTCCAGAAGGTTCTGTGGGTTATACAATTACCGTAAAAGGATTGAATGGCGGACATTCAGGAATGGATATTCATAAAGGCTTGGGTAACGCTAACAAAATCATGAACCGACTTTTATTTGACGGTTTTGAGAATTTCGGACTTCAAATTGCAGAAATTTCTGGTGGAAGTTTACGTAATGCTATTCCACGCGAAAGCGTTGCAAAAGTGATTGTTGCCGCAATTTATAATGAAGCTTTTGCCTTTGATATGCAAGAAATTATTGGTGATATCAAAGCTGAATTCAAAGTGATGGAGCCTAATTTGACTATCGAAATCGAAAAATCAGATTTGCCTACTAAAGTTATGGATTTAGGAGTTCAAGAAGGTCTACTTCGTTCTATTTATACAGCTCACAACGGTGTTTACCGAATGAGTCCAGATATGGAAGATTTAGTAGAAACTTCAAATAATATAGCAAGAGTTATTGTAAAAGATGGCGAAATTTCGATTCAAAATTTAACGCGTTCGTCTGTAGAAAGTTCTAAATTTGATTTAGCAAATGCGTTGCGTTCAGCATACGAATTATTTGGTTGCGAAGTAGAATTTGGCGGAAGCTATCCAGGTTGGACACCAAATCCAAAATCGGAAATATTAGACGTTCTGACTTCCATTTATGAAAAACAAAACGGCGATAAACCAAAAGTAGTGGCTTGTCACGCAGGTTTAGAATGTGGAATTTTAGGTACGAATTATCCAGGAATGGACATGATTTCTTTCGGACCAACCATTCACGGTGCGCACAGTCCAGATGAAAGAGCAAGTATTTCGTCTTCACAAAAATTCTGGAAATTTTTCTTAGAAATTTTAGCGAATATTCCTGAATGAAAGTAGAGAAAAGAAAATAGAAAATAGCAACCTCGTTTAGAAATAAGCGAGGTTTTTTTATAAAATCAAATTCCTCCTAAATTCACTTGGAGAATTTCCGGTTTCTTTTTTGAAAAGCTTGGCAAAATAGGAGTAGTTCTCATAATTCAATTCATCAGCAATTTGACTAATCGATTTATTTTGATCGATTAAAAGTCGTTTGGCTTCCAGAATTACGCGTTCTGTAATTAGTTCGGTTGCTGTTTTATTTAAAATTGTTTTGCAAATTCTATTCAAATGCTTTAACGTAATACTCATTTTGGAAGCATAAAACGATGGCGATTTTTCAGACTTAAAATGCAGGTCAATTAATTTTTCAAACTGATTTATTTTATGATTATAAATGGGTGTTTTGTGATTGTTCACAGGTAAATATTTTCTGGAAATTTCAATGTTTATGATATCGAGCAAATTTAAAATCGCCTCTTTTTGTTTTGATTTAACCGATTCACTTTCTTTTTTCATCAAATTGAAATAAACCTCAATATCTTGAAGTTCTTTTTCATCATAAAATAATTCAGGACTTGATTTCACCGATTGATAAAAAGAATAGTCTTCAATTTTTTTATTTCCAAAATGTAAATTATAGGTTTCTTGCGAATAAAAAACAATGTATCCATCAATATCATCAGATAATTCCCAATTGTGAATTTGTCCAGGTCGCAACATAAATAAGCTTCCTCTTTTTATATTATATCGATCAAAATCTATTTCATGAATTCCAGTTCCATGGGTAAATAATACTAATAGATAGAAATTATGACGATGCGGTTTTTCTATAAAACTGTGATCTGTTAAATGATTTTTAAATGTATTTACATACAATTCACTATTTACAGTGTTGTAATTAAAATTAGAAATTCCATATATAGGAAGTTTGCCCATTTTTTAAAATGTCCTTTTTGTATTAGTAATAGCGAATTTACAAAATGTTTTTCAAACAAATTGCACATAACTTTGTAGAAAATTTTAATCATGTTATCAACGCTATCGCACATTTTCAAAAATGAATGTCCAAATTGTAATAAAGGAAAAGTCTTTGCCGATAAAAGTTTCTTTTTTAGCATAGGATTTCCAAAAATGAATACGCATTGCAGTCATTGTAATTATAAATTTGAAAAAGAACCTGGTTATTTTTTTGGTGCAATGTTCGTTAATTACGCTATTACAGTCGGTCAGGCTTTGATAACATTTTTTATCTGTTCCTTGTTTTTTGATAAAATTTTCGATTTCAGAATTCTGCTTATCATTGGTTTTGTAATTCTTACATTGAGTTTTTTCAATATTAGATTGTCACGGATGATTTGGATTTATGCTTTTAAAAATTACACTAATTAAATTCGACCATCAGATTTTTAAATTTCATCATAGAATTTACTTTATTATATTTGTTAAAATTAATAGGTAAACATGAAAAATAAATCTGCTCAAAATGAGGTTGTTTCAACTGATAATTTGTCTTTTTTTCAAAAATATAAATGGGCTTTTGTACCATTATTATTTGCTGTAGCACTTTATTTTAATACTTTAAATCACGGTTTTGTTCTTGATGATAAAATCATATTTCAAGACAAAGGAGTAACTTCTGGATTATCTGGAATTGCTAAAATATTCACCGAGAAAAATCTTCCCGAAGCTCAAAATATCAAACCATATAGACCAATTACTGGTTTAAGTTTTGCTTTAGACTATCAGTTTTTTAAAAATGATAACGAAGCAAAAATGGCTTCCAATCTACATTTAATGAATGTTTTGTATTATGCATTGGCATTATTTTTAACCTTCATTTTACTACTGAAACTTTTTAAAAATAGAAATATTGCAATTGCAGTTTCTGTTCTTTTCGCTGCACATCCAATTCATACAGAAGTAGTTGCTAATATCAAATCTAGAGATGAAATTTTGGCTTATCTCTTTGGAACCATTATGCTTATTTGTTTCCTAAAGTTTAAAGAATCCAATTTAAAAAAGTGGTTGTATGCTAGTTTGAGTTTTTACTTTCTTGCCATTTTATCCAAAGAAAATGCGATTTTATTTATAGCAATTTTACCGTTTATAAACTACTATTTGAGTTTAGAAAAAGGGTTTAAAGCATTTGCTTTAGCGAATTTAAAACTGTTTTTAATTCCTGCAATTTTGTATTTAATGTTGCAAAGAATCATTTTAGGAATGAATTTAATGCCACAAATGACTGAATTAGATAATATGTTGGTTGGCATTTCGAATCCAGCTGAAAATTTGGCAACCCGAATTTATATTGTCGGATTTTATCTTTACAAAATGTTAGTTCCACATCCATTATTTTATGATTATTCATTGAATTATATTGGTAAAAAAAGTTTTGCTTCGCCCGAAGTTTGGATGAGTTTACTTGCCATAATTTCAATAATAGTTTTGACTTACAAAGGAATTATTAAGAAAAATAAAATAGCTTTTGGAATGGTATTCATGTTCATCACTTTTTCATTAACGTGTAATTTTTTCATTGCAATTGGTGCCACTTTTGCCGAGCGTTTTGCTTTCACACCAAGTTTAGGATTTGTAATTGCTTTGGTTTATTTGTTATTCGAATTGGTAAATCGATTGAAATTGAAGCAAGTTTATTTATTGCTTTTTATAGTTCCAATACTTTCATTGTACAGCTTTAAAACCATCACAAGAAATGCCAATTGGAAAGACAATGAAACTTTATTTGTGCATGATTATAACCAATCTTCCAAGAGTTTGCGTGTTCAAAATAATTATGCCGCGATTTTATATCAAGAAGCAAAAACTACAACCGATACTTTAGAAAAGAAACGATTGTATTTGAAATCTATTGAAATTCTTGACACGGTAACCAATCAATATGATATTTATATTGAAGCCTATATCCAAAAAGGAATTGCTTATTTGGAATTGAAAAATTGTGAAAAAGCACTAATTAATTTTGAGAAGGCTAGGAGTATTGCCAAGTACAATCCGGTTGTTGAAGCAAATTTAGGAATTGGTTATATTAATTGTGGAAGACCTCAAGATGCGTTGACTATTTTTTCTAAATTGCTAAAGAATGATAACTTACTTCAGGATTTTTATTTGAAACACATTGGCGTAGCTCATTTTAATTTGAAAAATATAGATTCTGCCGAATATTATTTTAATCGATTAAAGAATGATTATCCTAATGATGTTGAAGTAGATAGTTACATTAAATTAGTTGCTGATTTTAAAAAAGGAACTATCGTTGCCGCAAATTCTTCGCAGGTACAAACTTCAACTCCAATTAATACTGCTCTTTACGATGAAGCTTATAAACTTTATCAAAATGGTGATAAAAATAAAGCCGAAAAAATGCTTTTCGATTTTACAAAAACCAATCCAAATCATGCTATGAGTTATGCTGTTTTAGGATTGATTTCGGATGAAAAACAACAGTTTGGAAAAGCTATCAAGTATTACAAAAAATCAATCGAATTAAATCCAGCCGATTATCGAATTCAATATAATTTAGGAAATACCTATTTAAAAAACAATAATGAAGTTGAAGCGGTAAAACAATTTGAAAAAACAATTGCAATTGAACCTTCCTATATTAATTCTTATAAATCATTGGAACTATATTATAAGAGTAAAAATAATGTTGAGAAAACTGCTTTTTATTCGAATAAAATTAAGGAATTAGGGAAATAAAAAAAGCTCCAAATAAATTTGAAGCTTCTCTAACTTTAAACAAAAATAAGAATTAATAAAGGTATTATCAGTCCAGCGAGTGCTAGTTTCCAACCTCTTTTCTTGAAAGTGAATTTTCCAGCAGGAATCATAATTGCTCCAGTAAAAGCAATTGTAATTAATGACAATCCAAAAATATCACTGTAATAAATCCACCAATTGGATGTAGATTTATGTAATTTCATTGTTTGACTGATGATGGGTGTTTTTACAAACGATACAATTTCGCCTTTTCCAGTTTCCATATCAATTTCAACGTCGTGCTTTTCAAAGGAGATTTTAAACGTTCCTTTCTTTACATTGTGACGACGAATTTTATCATCGATGCCTAGTTTTTTTCCTAATTCTTCAGCATATTTTTCACTAATTTCCTCTTCTGGCGGAAGTTTTACTGCAATAGCTTTCGTTTCAACAGTATATTTTTCAGGATGCCAATGTTCTCTGTGGTTCATTAATATTCCCGAAAAGGCAAAGGAAATAATTAATCCGATGTAGAAATATCCCAAATCACGATGAAGGTTTCTAGCTTTTAATGGTGAAATCATGGTCTTAAAATTTGTATCGTAAAGAAGTTAAAAATTGTCTTGGTGCAATTGGATTCACACTATAATTTTCGTGAACTGTATAATTTAGTTCGTCTGTAATGTTCGATAATTTACATAAAATTGAAAATTTATCCCAATTGTAACCCAATGAAAAGTCAATAGTTGTATAACCTTCAAGTGGAATTTCTCTTTCCCAAATTCCTCCAGGTGAGTCAGTATCATATTGATTGTTCCAACCGGCAACTCTATTTCCAATGTAATTACCAATTGCTCCAACAGATAAACCTTTTAAAGTACCCGATTGTAATGTATAGAAAAAGCTCAAGTTAGCAGTATGTGCAGGTGTTCTTGCAACGCGATCGCCTTCAATAAAACTTCCGTCTAAACCAGATGTTTTTGTAAATCTCATATCGTTATAACTGTATCCAGCCAAGATATTAAATGCATCAGATGGTTTAACAATAATGTCAAGTTCAACTCCTTTACTTGTAGTTTCGCCGCTTAATTCTCTTACTTGCGGATTTGTATTCACATTTCCATCGGCATCAAATTCAGCAGTTTGAACCAAATTACTATTTACAATTTGATAAACAGTAAGATTAGTGCTTAAAATTCCTTTGAAGAATTCCTTTTTTACACCAGCTTCAAATTGATCGATAATAGATGGCTTAATAGGTTCGTTAAAAATAGTTACACCACCAGTATTTGGAGTAAACGAATTAGAATAACTTGAGAATAATGAAATTGTCTTGTTAGGTTGGTAAATTAATCCCACTTTTGGTGAAAATGCACGATCGTTTTTAACAGCTCCAGGTACAACTTTATCTGCTTCAACCGTTGTTGTAGGATTGTAAGTTACTGGTTTAGCTTCTTGAATTGTATAACGAAGTCCGGCTAAAACCTTGAATTTATTGGTAATCGAAATTAAATCTTGAGCGTAAATTCCGTAACGATTGGTTTCTGTTTTTACAATTCTTGTGAGTTCTGAAAGTGGAATTGGCAATTCATCTATGTTTTCATAAGTTGAGGGATCAAAAATATTTATCGTATCATAAATATTCGGAGAAAAAACATAAGTATATGCATCAGCAAATGATTTTTCAGTATCAATTCCAGTGAACAATTGATGTTTGATTTTTCCTGTGTTGAAATTTCCTTGTAGGCTTATTTGATTGGCATAGATTTGCTCAACTGCTTTATTTTTTCCTAAAGGTCTATTCCAATTTCCATCTGCTGCAGGTTGGATACGTTCTGTACCTTCGGAAGCTCTTTGATAATCTTGGAATGAAGCATTAAAACTCAATCTCCAATTGTTGTTAAATTGGTGATTTAATAATAAAGTTGTTGTTGCTTGAGTCGTTTTTCCATTAGACCATCTTGCTCCTAAATAAGCATCTCTCGGTACATCAGCAATTGTTGTTCCTATCATTCCTGTACCAAAATCGGGTGTCCAATCGTCATTTAAGTAATCTCCTTGAATTGTAATATCTGTTTTCGGACTTAATTTGAATAGAAACGACGGATTTACATAGTAACGTTCTCTTGTTGCAACATCACGAAAACTTTCTGAATTTTCGTATGAACCATTAATTCTAAAGGCAATGGTGTTGCTTAAAGGTCCGTATAAATCTATTGATGGTTTGTAGAAATTGTAACTTCCAGCTTGCATAGATGCTTCTCCACCAAATTTAAATTGAGGTGTTTTGGTAACCATATTTAAGATTCCTCCAGGTGCCACATTTCCGAATAGTAGAGCAGAACCACCTTTTAAAATTTCAACTTTTTCTAAAGATGAAACTTCGGGCATTGAACCACTATTAAATCTAAAACCATTTTTAAAAATATTATTGGCAGACATATCATAACCTCTTGACCAAAAAGATTCTTGAGCGCCACCACGAGCAGAACCAACATAAACTCCGTTTGCATTTTTAATAACATCACTTAAGCGAATTGATTGCTGTTGTTCAATTACTGCTCCAGAAATTACTTGAACGCTTTGTGGCAAATCCATTGGTTTAATACCCGATTTAATCACTGAAGCATTTTTTTGTTGGTTTCCGGTGATTTGAACTTCTTTAAGAATTTCACCTTTTTTATTTTTTATAGTATCGTAAATTGCTAAAAGGTCATCGTCATTTGAGGATTCTTGAGCAAAACTTGTGGCACAAAATAGGAGTGCGATGGTTGAAAGGAAAGTATATTTAAACATTTATTTAGAATAATTAAAAATAATATTGATTTTCTGGTGCAAATATAAGTACGAGATTTCGATTAAAAAAGTTTATTTAGATTAAATATAAATAATTAACAACTGTTCGGCTTTAAGTAATTGGTTTTCTGAAAAATAGGAGTAAAAAAAAACCTTGAATAAATTTTCAAGGTTTTAAATTGTGTTTTAATTCTCTAGTTTTTGAGCTTTTTTATTGCGTCTTCCATACCAAATTAAAAACCCAGTTACTGGAAGTGATGCACAAATTAAGCTTATTATTAGCGCCAAAATTTTTGTCCAAATTCCAAATATGGCTCCAACGTGAATATCATAATTAGCTGCAATTGCTTTTTCACCTAAGTTTTTATCGTTGTGCGAACGAACATGTAATAATTCACCTGAATTTTCATCAAATATTAAACTGTGATTTACATGATACGAATAGGAGAGTTGTTTTACAAAAACATCATAATTAGGATGTTCATGATCGTCAATGTGCTCGTGACCAAAATCTAAACTATAGCCAAAAGCATTAGGATATAATTCTTCGACTTTTTTACCTATTTTGTCTAACGTATGCTCGTTTCTTATTTCAATTGGTGCTTTTGTTTTGATATGTGAAAAATCAGGATAGGTTGTGCTTCCACCTGAAAAAACAAAATAAAGAATCGCTTGAATAAAGTAGAACGCATAGAATAATCCAGTAAATGCAACAACAAATGCTATCGACGAAGCATAAAATCCTAAGATATTGTGAACATCATAGTTTTTTCTTTTCCAATTTTTTACGTTTTTCCAGTTGAAAGTAAAACGTTGTTTTCGAGCATTTTTATTTTTTGGCCACCAAAGGATAATTCCAGAAATTAGCATGAAAAGGAAAATAAGTGTCGGAATTCCACATACATAAGTTCCCCATTCTGTATTGAGCATAAAACTAAAGTGAATGGATTTTATGATGTTAAAAAAATCGGTTGTTTCATCATAAACACCTTTAATTTCGCCAGTGAATGGATTTACATAAACTGATTTGTAGATTATGTATTCTTCGTAAAAATTCCATCCGTCGGGATTGTGTTCGTAATAATAAAAAATATAACTTCTGCTTTTATCAATTGGGACATTCACCCAATGAACTGGATATTTCTCTTGAGTATATTCGTTTACTTTTTGTTCTAAAACAGTAAGTGAAAGCGGATTTTTGTTTGTAATATTCTTCTCATGATGAAATATCGACTCACTTCTTACAGAATTTGTAATTTCTTCTTGAAAAACATAGATAGCTCCAGTGATAGAAATTATAAAAACGATTAAGCCCGAAGATAATCCGAGCCAAAGATGAAGTCTGCCAATCCAATATTTAAATCCAGTCTTTTTTTGTTTTTTCATTTGAAAACAAGTGTATTGAAAAACTTCGGCAGCCAAGATTATGACTACCGAAGTTGATAATTAAAATTTGTATGTTAATCCAGCGGTTAAACTTCTTAAACGTTGCGGTGTAATGGTTGACCAACCTGAAAAATACTTTTCATTTAAAATGTTATTTACTTTTAATGCAATGTTGAACTTATCAGTATTATAAGATAACGCTGAATTCAAAATGGTGTAATCTGGTAATTTGAAAGTTCCAGTGTTTTTTCTGTGTAAAACTTGATATTCACTTGCATAGTTTCCACCAAATCCAAATCCAAATCCTTTTAATTTTCCATCGGTGAAAGCATAGTTTGCCCAAAAATTTACTAACGCTCTTGGTCCAGCTTCTTCTGGTCTTAGACCTAAATAAGAATCATCAATAATATCTCTTGTGACTTCGCTGTCATTATAACTGTAACCTGCAATTACGTTTAAACCTTTTATAGGATTGGCAGTAAAACTTATCTCCACACCGTTACTATTTACTTCGCCTCCTTGGATAGTGCTAATAAATGTTACAGGATCAGTCATTACTTTATCTTTAACATCGATGTTGTAATAACTAATTGTTGCTGAAATAATTTCTTTGTAAAGATTTGTTTTTAAACCAAATTCATATTGGTTGGCGTGTTCTGGTTTGAAACTTTTGTAGGTTGTATTGTCAGCTTGAATTGCTGGTGCGATGTTTTTAAATCCGTTCATGTAATTACCAAAAACGGAAACTTTGTTTTCAATTATTTGATAAACAGCTCCAAATTTTGGTGAAACCGCCGTTTGATTAAAGCTTTCTTCAGTTTTGTTGATAAATCTATCAACTCTAACACTTGCCATAACTGATAATTTATCAGTAATATTCAATACATCTGAAACGTAAGCACTAATTACTTCATTTTCAGAATTTGAAATACCAGCATAAGATCCTTCTAGAATCGTATCAACTGCATTTTGGCTTAACTCTGTATTACTAACTTCTCCAGAAATAGGATCTGCATATATGTCAGTTTGATTTGCTAACGAAACTGTTCCAAATCCTCTCCAACCAGCATTGGCATTTCTTTGATTTAAGTTTAGATAATCAAAACCTACGACCATTCGGTTTCTTAGATTTCCAATTTTGAAATCACCAATAAAGTTTTGTTGGATATCTGTTCCTTGCGTTTGAGAATTGGCTTTTGAAATAAATCTTGTAAATTCATCACCATTTCCTACATCGTATAAATAGTGGTAGTAACCATTTGTTTTGGCGCTGCTTCGAGATAAAACTGTTTGTGATGTCCATTCTTTAGATAATTTATAGAACATTTGAGCTTGCATATTAAACGTTGGATTGCTCATAGTTAACTCGTTTGTAGTGTATGAGTTGTTATAGTTTTGTTCAAACAAGTCCATTGAAAAGAAGGATAAATCAACATTTCTATTTAAGAAAATCATTGGAGCATTTGCCGAAGTTCTGTTAGTAAATTCGGTATTTATCAGGAACGAAAGTTTATCATTTACGTTGTAACTCAATGATGGTGCAACAAAAAACGATTTTGAAAAACCTGCGTCTTGAAATGAATCTTCATTTTGATGAGCAGAAGTTACTCGAAGCGAAACGTCTTTATTTAACGGAATATTTACATCGGCAGTAATTCTATCAAGACCATAAGTTCCTGCATTATAACTTATTTCACCGCCAAAAGTAGAATATGGCTTTTTGGTAACAATATTAATTAGTCCGCCATATGATATTAAACTACTACCATACAAAGTTCCCGATGGACCTTTTATCACCTCAATATTATCAACATTAATTGGATCAATTGCACCATTGTTTAATCCTGGCAAACCATTGATCATTGTAGGTTGTACTGCAAAACCGCGCATTGAATAATATTCGGCTCCATCGCCACCACGACCTGTAGATTCCCATAGACGCGTTATTCCAGTTGCATTTTTTAAAGCATCATTAAAGTTTGTAACCACTTGTTCTTTTAATAATTCGCTTGTAACGGTATTGTAAACTTGTGGGTTTTCAATATTGTTTAAAGGCATTTTAGAAACAGTGGTACTTTTCTCTCTTTTGTATTTGTATTTGTTGGAATTGATAATTACTTCCTTCAATACTTGAGTAGAATCTTTCTTCTTCTCATTATTTTCTTGTGCATAATTGGAAAGGGTAACCAATAGCATTGCGGCAACAATTGTAAATTTATTCATTCTTATTTAGATTAATTAAAAATAATGGCAAATATAATTTGCTGTTTTGAATTTACAAAACTTATTTAGACTAAATATAAATAATTAACAATTGTTTCTTTTTAAGTGATTGGTTTTCTGAAAAATAGAAATAAAAAAAACCTTGAAAAATTAATTCAAGGTTTAAGGTATTTAATTATAGAAGTTTATTCTGTTGCTTGCGATATAGTGTAGGTTTCGCTACTTTTTTTACCTTTTATAATGCCAGAAATTGTAGTTTTTACGCTTTTATCTTTATTTAGTTGGTAAGAAATTTTGTTAGGATATTCGTGCTTAGGGTTTGTAAAAACAAGCAAACTATCTTTTTCCTCCATTTTTTGAAAAGGAACCGATTCATCTTTATTTTCGCCTTTAATAGTAGTTCGATAAATTAAATAGTCACCATCTTGCATCAATTCCATCGACTCTCTGTGAATAGTATCTTTTTCGTTAATTATAAAATAAGAAGTTCCTGTAAATGTGCTATCATCTATTGCAATCCAATTTTCTTTCAAAACACCTATGCTGTCTTTTTTCTCCCATTCGCCAAGTAAGAAATTGGCTTTGCTTAATTCTTCATATTCTTTAATTTCTTTACCATTAGCGTCATACTTTTTACAAGAATGCAAAAATAATACTGCAGAAACGACAACTATAAAATGTAACTTTTTCATTCTTTTGTGATGTAAAATTATTGTTTTCTACTCATCGGAAATGATTCTGTTATTTTTTTTCCGTCTTTTAAACCAAAAATTTCAGCAACAATACTGTCTTTCGAAACTTTAGAATAGGTTATTTTAGATGGATAATCGTGATTTGGATTTTCAAAAACAAGTTTATCATTATCAGATGAGGTTAAATAAAACGAAACGGCTTGGTCTTTATTTTGTCCTTTAACAGAAACATTGTAAAAAACAGAATCATTTTTTTGTTCCAAACTCACATTTTCGTAGAAAACTGTATCTTGTTCAATAACTACAATACTTAATCCAGAATAAACACTGTCATTTTTTTTGGTCCAGATTTCTCTAAAACTTCCTTCATCACTAGCATTTTCCCAGTCACCGATAAACCAATTTGCTTCTTCAATTTGAGATTTATTTTTACACGATTGTAAAATTGAAAATAGTATGAATATGGTTAAAATTGGTTTAATGGATTTCATGTTTTTATTTTAAGATTATACAATATTATGAAAATTATGGCAACTAGCCCAGATAGAAGCGAAAATCCTTTTATCTCGTTTTTTTAAACGAGATAAAAGATTGTAGTGAATAGCTGGAAATAGCTTCTAAAAAAAAGAAAATGAATTGGTTTGATTGTGTTTTTAAAAAATGTGTTTAATTTCTGTTAACTCACTATTGATTACTGAACACTTTTTAGTAATTTTGCACTCCAAATAAAGAATACAAAATGTTAGAAAGACTTCAATATGTAAAACAGCGTTTCGATGAGATTTCGGATTTGATTATTCAACCCGACGTAATCAGCGATCAAAAGCGTTATGTTCAACTGAATCAAGAATATAAAGGTTTAAAAAACCTGATGGAGAAGCGTGATGAATATGTAACTCTTGATGCTAATATTAAAGAAGCTAACGAAATTTTAGCCGATGGAAGTGATGCAGAAATGGTTGAAATGGCCAAGATGCAACTTGACGAAGCGAAAGGTCGTTTGCCAGAATTAGAAGAAGAAATTAAGTTTTTATTAATTCCGAAAGATCCAGAAGATGCGAAGAATGTAATGGTTGAAGTTCGTGCCGGAACAGGTGGCGATGAAGCATCAATCTTTGCTGGAGATTTGTTTAGAATGTATACTAAGTACTGTGAAGCGCGTGGATGGAGAACTTCGGTTGTTGATATGAATGAAGGAACTTCTGGCGGATTTAAAGAGGTGATTTTCGAAGTTACTGGTGAAGATGTTTATGGAACTTTAAAATTTGAAGCTGGTGTTCACCGTGTGCAACGTGTTCCTCAAACCGAAACTCAAGGTCGTGTTCACACTTCTGCAGCAACAGTTATGGTATTACCAGAAGCTGAAGAATTTGATGTACAAATTGATATGAACGATGTTCGTGTAGATTTTTTCTGTTCGTCTGGACCTGGAGGACAATCTGTAAATACTACCAAATCGGCGGTTCGTTTAACACACATTCCAACTGGTTTAGTGGCACAATGTCAAGATCAGAAATCGCAACATAAGAATAAAGATAAGGCATTAAACGTTTTACGTTCAAGATTATACGAACAAGAATTGGCTAAGAAAGAAGCAGAAGATGCTACAAAACGTACTTCTCAAGTAAGTTCTGGTGACCGTTCAGCTAAAATTAGAACTTACAACTATGCTCAAGGTCGTGTAACCGATCATAGAATTGGATTAGATGTATTTGATATGGATGGTGTAATGAATGGAAAAATTCAGAAATTTGTTGACGAACTTCAATTAGTTAACAACATGGAAAAGCTTAAAGAAAGCGAAGTTTTTTAATTTAAACATATAGAATTATAAAAGCCAAACAATTATGTTTGGCTTTTTTTATACATACAATTTGATATTTTGTGAAAGATAAAAACCAGCGAAAATAAATTCCGCTGGCTTTCCCCAATTTAAACAAAATTCAAACTTAACCTTATTTTTTTGCCGTAGCATTTTCGTTAGATTTCGCTCCCATTCTGTTTATAGTAAACATTGGAGCAAATTTTAATTTTAACATAGCAATTTTTCTATTGTCTGAACTAGTTAAACCTTCATTTTCAATCGTGTTTTTTCTAGTGTCTAATGCTTCATAGAGCATTTTAATTTCATCCCAATCTTCTCTTGAGTAAGCGTCTTTATAAGTTGAAACGGTTGATACAAAATGATCGTAAACAGCAAGTATATTGTCTTTATTTACCCATTCAAACTTAAAATTATCACTTACATAATCCGCTCCAAAAAGAACTTTCTTTTCTTTCAAATCTTCATTGTTAGCATCAAGAATTACCTTTTTCTCTATGATTAAGATTTTGAAGTTTTCATATCTTGCTTCTGCTTCGTTGATTTTTTTATCGATGGCAGTTTTGTTCTCAAGTTTATCTACTTCAGTATTTAACTGATTTGTTTTTTTATCGTAAATTTTTTCAATTTCGTTCCATTTAGCTGCTGCTTCATCTGAAGGTATAGCCGCAACCGAATCTACAAATCGAATGTAGTTATCGGTAAGCTGTTCTGCTTTTTTTTCTTGTTCACTTGTGCATGACACGAAAGCTAATAAAATTGTAAGTAATCCAGTTGCTTTAATTAACTTTTTCATTAGATTTTTTTTTTACAACTTGAAACCGTATGCTATTCTTAAAGAGATTAGTCCTAATCCAGTATCAACAGAAGCTCCATCTAATACAGGAAAGTCATTGAAATGTTCGTATCTTAAACTGATATCTATTGCACTTGTTGCATATCCAATAGTTGGACTTAATATAAGTGATGTTTTATCGTATCCATTAGTAACAGCGAATGCTGCACCAACTTCACCCATTAAATACAATTGATCTTTAAGAACAAATGCTTTAAAACCAGCTTTTGCAGGAATATATCCTAAATCATTATCATCACCAGAAACAAAAAAGTTGCTAAAACCTGTAGTAAATGTGATTGAATATTTTTTTGATAAATCATATTGTAACCTTGCATCAGCACCTAAATTAAAATCATACGGATCGTCTAATGGAAGTCCACCACTAATACCAATTCCCAAACGGAATCCTTGATCATAATTTTTTTCAGCTTCTTGAGCACTTGTTGTAATAGTAAAAGCTACAGCCATTACTGTAAGGATTGATTTTATTAAGTTTTTCATGTTTTCAGTTTTTTATGTTTTAAAGTATGTTTGATTTATTGATTTGCTTTATGTTATCAAGATTTGATTTTTCTTCCTGTAAAATTTCTTTCGCATCAGCAATTACATCTTGAGTTTCATTTTTTAAACTGCTTACAGTTTGAGATATTTTGTCAGAAATTCTGCAAGCAGTATCCTTTAAACTATCTTTTAAATCATGACTTTTGTCACTGATTTTTTTTCTCGTTTCGCTTCCTTTTGCTGGTGCAAATAAAACTCCTAAAGCTGCTCCTACGGCAACTCCACCAAGTAATCCTATTATTAAATTTTTATCTTTCATAGCATTTTTTTTAAGATTAAACTTTTTAAAGAATTATACTCCGCGACCTCTAATTAATCGTAATAATATTGCTATAACTGCTATCACTAAAAGGATGTGAATGATGCTACCTGCACTGTATACGAAAAATCCTAAAGCCCAAAGGATCACTAAAATTATTGCGATTGTGTAAAGTAAATTTTGCATGATGTTGATTTTTTAAATTAATATTGGTTGAATATATCTTGTTGTTATAGATTTTCTACATTACAAAGTTCCAATTTTACTGATATTTAGTTGTTATATCATTTTACAAAATCGTTATAGAATTTTCATCTATTGAACTTGTAAATCTTGAAAAAGAACGTGTTATAATCTACATTACAAAGTTGCAACAGATTTGAAATTATTGTGTTATAGGATGTTTATAAATAATTACAGAATTTCCATATGAAAGTTATTTAAACAAAAAAACTCTCGTTACGGAGAGTTTTGTTTCTTATTCTATAAAATAAATTTATTTTTCTGAAGGGTTTGCTTTATTAACCTTTATTTCTATTTCATCTGCTTTTTTTAATTCTTTAATTTCTTCATCTGCTTTTTGAACTGTTTTAGAATCGGTTGGAACTTCAACAACTTGAACTAATTCTGCAAATTCTAAAGGTTTTATTGGAGAGGCAAATTTTACAGCATAACATTTAGAAAATTCGGCCCCAAAATATAAAATTACGGAAGAGTAATATACCCAAATCATTAAGACAACTAACGATCCAGCAGTTCCATACATTGATGAAATATTGGATTTAGAAATATAATAGGAAATTAAAAACTTACCAACCATGAATAAAACTGCAGTTGTAATGGAAGCTACTTTTACTTGTTTCCAGGCGATTTTGGCATCGGGCAGAATTGTGAAAATAGATCCAAAAAGCATTGTAATAACTGCTGTGGTTAATAACGTTGTTGCAATATTCATTAAATAAACGCCAACTGTCGAGAATTCAGAAAATAATTTATCATTTGCAAAATCCAACAATGCAGAAAATCCTAACGATACCAGAAGAATAAATCCTAAACTTCCAATAACACCAAAGGATAGCAATCTTGATTTTAGATACAACCAAAATCCCGATTTAATCTTAGGTCTAATTCCCCAAATAGTATTTATAGAATCTTGAATTTCGGCGAAAACCGATGTTGCTCCTATAATTAAGATTACAATACCAACAATTCCTGCAATATGGCTATCATTAGAAATTGTCAAACCTTTTATCATCAATTGCAATTGTTGTGCTGCATTTGGACCGATAAAACTATTGGTTTGATTGTAAATAGCACCTTCAATTGCTTCACGACCTAAAAAAATATCGCATAAAAATAAAACAACTAATAATAATGGTGCCATTGAAAATACAGTCGTATAAGCCAAAGCAGCACTCATTTTAAGTATTTTATGCTCAAAAAAACCGGCAAAAGTATCTTTTAAAACTTGTATAATGGTTTTAAATTTGGACATAGTTACTGTTTTTAAGTTGTAGGTAAATAGATTGTAAATACCGATCCTTCATTTGGATGACCTTCAGCAAAAATATAACCTTTGTGATTTTCGACTATTTTTTTACAAATTGCTAAACCAATTCCGGTTCCATCAAATTGATTTTTATTGTGAAGTCTGTTGAATAGAATGAAAATTTTGTTAGCATATTCTTGTTCAAATCCGATTCCGTTATCTTCTACACTTATTTTATAAAATTTATCTTTTGTTTTAGGTAGTAATTCTTCATCTTTTGCAACAATTAATGAACTTTTAATTTTGATAAGCGGTGTAACGTTTTCTTTACTGTACTTTAATGAGTTTCCAATTAAATTAACAAACAACTGCTGAATTTGAAACGGAATTATGTCTAACATTGGTAAATCGGTATTCTCAATCACAGCGTTTTTATCTTCTATTAATTGACCTAATTCTTGTCTGGCATTTTCAAGTAAACTATTTAAATCTGTTTTTTCAAATACTTTTTCTGCTTTATTGGTTCTTGAGAATTGTAATAAATCATCAATTAATACTCTCATTCTGCTTGCCGACGACTGAATTCTAGTGATGTATTGTTGTCCAGTTTCAGAAATATTATTGAAATCTTTATCGACTAATCTTGAAATAAAGGTTTCAATTTTTCGCAGTGGTTCTTGCAAATCATGACTAGCAATGTAGTTGAAAGCAGTTAATTCTTTGTTGGTCGTTTCAAGTTCTCTGTTTCGATCTTCAATTAATTTTTTATCGTAAATTTCTTCGGTAACATCACTTGTAGTTCCAATAAAAGTCTTGTTCCCCGATGCGTTTTCTACAATTCTACCTAAACCTCTAAAATACCTTATTTGCCCATCTTTTCTTATAATTCTATAGGTAAATGGTGGAAGATTATTATCGACAGACATGTTTTTTGTTTTCTCAATTACAAACTCCAAATCTTCGGGATGAACAAATTTTAAAAACGATTCTAAACTTGCTTCAAATTCTTGAGGTAAGTGACCCAATAATCGATATTCATTATCGGAAAAAATGTAAGTGTTATTTTCAATATTTAGCTGCCAACTACCAAAATTACCTACAATTTCTGCCAGATTATTAGCTTCATTGCTAACCATAAGAACGTTATTGGCTTTTTTGAGTACACTTAAATCATTATTCATTTTTAAAAATGCACTTGTAATTAAAAATAAAGTGATTAATAAGGTTAAGTAAATGAATATTGGCGTGTAACTCATCGTGTCTTCGTAAGCTTTTTGCCGTCCGTTTAAAAGATTTTTCTCGGCTATCATCATGTCTTCTATTTTATATCGAATAGAATCCATAGCAATTTTTCCCTCAATCAAATTTTTATTTAACTCGATTTCATCCGTTTTATTTTGCTTAATTAAATAGAGTGATTTTGATAAATAGTTCTGTTTTTTGTTGATGTAATACAGTAATTTTTTCAAATTACTTTGCTGCGTTCTACTGTTTTTTGTTAAACGTGACACCTTATCAAACGATACTTTTACTAAGTCTTTCGATACATAGTAAGGTTGTAAATAGGAATCATCTTTAGATAATAAATAACCTCTTTGCCCAGTTTCGGCATCTTTTATATATGAAATTAAACGCTCTAATTCGGTGTTAACTTCGTAACTTTTATTTAGCCAAATGGATGAATTTTTTAAAACTGTTATATGTTTAAATGTTATACCACCAATAAAAAAGATTATGGCGATTGAAAGTACAAAAATTACTTTTAAAAATATTGTGGATTTATAAAGTTGTAGGTATTTAAACATTACATTCTCAATAAAAAGTTATCCTTATTTAATCCAGAAGTATGGTATTGCCAGTTTAAAGTAACCACTTCGGCTAGTATTTTCTTTAAAGTATTGAAATCGTTAGGTTTTTTTATATAAATGTTAGCGCCATTTACAAAAGTTTCTTCTATATGTTCTTCTGATGATGATGTAGAATAAATAGCAATTGCTATATCATTAAATCGTTCATTTTGTTTTATTTCTAACAAACATTCTACACCATTTTTTCTTGGCATGTTTAAATCTAGAAATAAAATATTTGGTAAAACAGATTCACTATTATTTAGATAATCCATCAATTCAACTCCATCGTTAAAAGTATTTACTTTGGTATTAATTTTTAATTCACTGAAAGCATCTGTGAAAAATAATCTATCATCTTCATCATCATCTGCAAGCGTAATATATATAAAATCTGTAGTCATTAGTTTAGGTTTTATTAGTTATTTTTTGACGATAATTCTCGTCTTTTTGTAATAATTCTTTGAAAAGCCGATGGAGTAATTCCAGTTGTATTTTTAAATTGTGTACTCAAATGTGCAACACTAGAATAATTTAATCGATATGCTATTTCAGTTAAACTAAGTTGATTATTAATAATCAGTTGCTTGGCCAACTCAATTTTTTGAATAATAATATAATTTTCTATTGACGTGTAAGTAACATCCGAAAATAAATTGGACAAATATCCGTAACTATGATTCAATTTTTCGGCTATAAAAACTGAACTTTTTACATTTAATGGTTCTTCACTTGTAACCAATTCAGTAATGGTGTCTTTAATTTTTTGAACTAAAACACTCTTCTGATTCTCAACCATTTCAATCCCATAAGATTCAAACTTAGCTGATAAATCATTAATCTTTTCATCAGGAATATTTTCTAAGAAATCAATTTCACCAAATCCTGCAATTGTGTATTTGCAACCAAGCTCTGATAGCTTTTCTTGGATGATTTTTTTGGTTAAAATGTTGTAATCAAATTTTAAATATACTTTCATAAGTGCTAATTCATTTAAGTAAAGATAGTTTTTTTTTGCATTTAAAAACATTTAGGTCTTTTTCGATCTATGCATTAGTAATTGTTTTAATGCTTATTGTTGAATGTTAATAACTTATAAATTGTTAAAGTTTAGTATAAGCATTAGAAAATAAACTCGTGTTACTGTAAACGCTGTGAATTATAAATAAAAAAGCACAGAAAAAACTTTTCTCTGTGCTAAATTTCATTACAATTCAGAAATCATTTTTTTAATTTCTTCCTTGGTTGAGCCAATTCTTTGCTGAATTCTTCCGTACAATTCGTCTTCTTTTCCTTCTTCAAATAACAAATCATCGTCGGTTAAATCGGCATACTTTTGCTTTAAAGTTCCTTTCAACTCATTCCATTTTCCTTTAAGTTCTGTACTGTTCATGATTTCTATATTTAAATATTAATAATCTGTTTTATTTTTTATTGGCTTTTTCTTCTACAAACTTGTTATGTCTTAAATTCATTCCGTAAGTGTAATTAGTGCTTAATATCACATCATTACAGTCAAAATGTTTTATAACGCCAGTTTCCTGCAAAGCTACAACCCAACACGAATTTTGATGCATGCCATAATCAATGATAAATAAAGTTTGTCCAGTTCCTAATGGTGTTTCAACCAAAATTGAAGGATTAAGTTGTAGTATCATTTCTATATTTTTACGTTTTAACTCAAGTACTTTTTTAACATCCAACCCATAGATTCATGTGATTCTAATACCGATGTAAGGAAATCTACAGTAACTAAATCACTAGTTTCTTCATCAATTGTTTCTATAAATTCGCGCAATTTTTTCGCCATTGTGTTGTGATCATTCCATAAATCTTCCAGCATTTCTTTTTGACCAACAGTTGTAGTTTTTGCTTCTTCTAAAACTGAGTTTTTCAAAAACTCCTGCATACTTCCAATTGCTTTTCCGCCTAATTTACTAATGCGTTCTGCAATTTCATCAATTAAAAACTCTACTTTTTTGTATTGTTCTTCAATTAATCGATGCAATTCAATAAAACTATTTCCAGAAATATTCCAGTGATAATTCCTCATTTTTACATAAAAGACCATTTCACTTCCTAAAATAATAGTTAAGTTGTCTGTGCTTGATGTAATCTCTTTTTTAGATAATCCAAATCGTGTTTCATTTACCGCCATAACATTAGTTTTTTGAATATTGTTAGTATTTGTATTTACAAAGTTAATCCCATTGAAGCCATAATTTATTACATAATTTCTTTAGAATGTTGCACTATTTTATGTTTTATTGAATAGATGTTTGTAATTTTGCAAAACAACGAAACACAACAATGACTACACAACAATTAATTGATCAAATTCGCCTTAAAAAATCATTTCTCTGCATCGGATTGGATGTCGATTTAACTAAAATTCCTCAACATTTATTAGAACTCGAAGACCCAATTTTCGAATTCAACAAAGCGATTATTGATGCTACAAATGATTTATGCGTTTCCTACAAACCAAATACGGCTTTTTATGAAGCTTACGGGATAAAAGGTTGGCAATCATTACAAAAAACCATTAATTATATTAACGAAAAGTATCCTGAAATTTTTACAATTGCCGATGCAAAACGCGGCGATATTGGAAATACTTCAACTATGTATGCCAAAGCTTTTTTGGATGATTTAAATTTTGATAGTGTAACCGTTGCGCCATACATGGGAAAAGATTCTGTTGAACCGTTTTTGGCTTTTCAAAACAAACATGCTATTATGTTGGCTTTAACTTCAAACGAAGGTGCATTCGATTTTCAAA
The DNA here is from genome assembly GCF_000757385.1 of Flavobacterium aquatile LMG 4008 = ATCC 11947. Classification (GTDB taxonomy): domain Bacteria; phylum Bacteroidota; class Bacteroidia; order Flavobacteriales; family Flavobacteriaceae; genus Flavobacterium; species Flavobacterium aquatile. Next base: position 28,243 of record NZ_JRHH01000002.1, read on the forward strand.
CGAAAAATGTTGATGGGAAAGAGCTCTATAAAGTGGTGATTGAAACATCCAAAACATGGAAAAATTCCGAAAACCTAATGTATGTTGTTGGCGCAACCAAAGCTGAATATTTTACAGAAATTAGAAAAATAATTCCAAATAGTTTCTTGCTTGTTCCTGGTGTTGGCGCTCAAGGTGGAAGCCTTCAAGAAGTTTGCAAATACGGAATGAGTGAAAATGTTGGACTTCTAATAAACTCTTCTCGCGGAATTATTTATGCATCAAATGGAATTGACTTTGCTGAAAAAGCAAGAGAAGAAGCTATGAAAATGCAAAAGGAAATGGATGTGATTCTAAAAAGATAATTGTATGACTAAAAGAGATTTATTTCGTGTTTTAATAAAAATTTTCGGATTATATTCTGGAATATTAACACTGTTTACAGTTATTCCAAATAATATTTCAAATTTAGTTTATCAGCTAGACACAATTATAATTTTAATCATTTTAAGTACCATATTAATTCCAACGGGATTATTTTTACTTTTAATTTTTAAGACAGATACAATAATCAACTTTCTTAAATTAGATAAAGGGTTTGATGATGAACAAATTCAGATAGAGAATTTGAAGAATGAAAGCATTTTGAAATTATCAATTATTATTATTGGAAGCTTCTTGATTTTAGATTACATCCCAGGTTTGTTATTTGATATAGTTAATGCATTCAAATATAAAGGAAGTGCTGCTCCAATAGAAGGCACATCAGTTGATTATTTTGGAATAACAATTGGAATAATTAATATTGTTTTGGGTTATTTATTATTAACAAATTACAAATCGTTAGCTACTTTCTTTAGTAAAAATGAATAAACATATAGATAGTAGTTTAAAAATAACATGAAACAACTTCAAGATCAACTAGGAACGTTCCACACTTTTGAAACTTCTCCAAAACGAATAATTTCATTAGTTCCATCGCAAACCGAATTACTTTATGATTTAGGTTTGGAAGAAAATATCATTGCAATCACTAAATTTTGCGTGCATCCTTACCATTTAAAATCGACTAAAGAAATTATTGGTGGCACAAAAAATGTAAAATTCGATAAAATAAAAGCGCTTCAACCTGATATTATTATTGCCAATAAAGAAGAAAATACGCTTGAAATTGTTGAAGAATTAAGAAAAATTTGCCCTGTTTGGGTAACTGATATTGTGACAATTGAAGACAATTTGAAAATGATTCACGATTTCGGACAATTGTTCAATAAACGTACCGAAGCACAAAAAATATCAGATAAAATTAATTTCGCTTACGCAGATTTTGTGTCGTTCATGAAAGACAAACCGTTTCAAAGAGCTGCGTATTTTATTTGGGCAAATCCATACATGGTTGCAGGAAATAATACATTTATCAACGAAATGTTGAAACTAAATAAATTTGAAAATATTTATGAAAATAGGGAAGAGCGTTATCCTGAAATAATCATCCAAAAAATGCGAATTCAAGGCGATCCAGATTATGTTTTTCTATCATCAGAACCGTTTCCTTTTAATGATGAACACGCTTTTGAACTCGGACGATTTACACATCATGCCAAAACCGTTTTTGTAGATGGAGAAATGTTTTCGTGGTACGGAAGTAGAATTTTAAAAGCATTTGATTACTTCAAACTATTACAGTCTAAAATTCAATAAGTTGAAGTTTTAAACAAAAAAAACCAGTGCTTCTCCAAACACTGGTTCATACTTTAACTAACCTAAACCAAACAAAATAATAAATCCTCATCTATTACTTTGCAAATATCCGACGATTTTTTAAATCTATATGTTAAGATAATGTTATTCTTATGTTATTGATTATTAAAACGTTGTAGGATTTATTCTATGCCCTAAACTAGCCAGTTTTAAAGGCTTAAAAACACTTTAATACAACTATTTTTTATCTTGCAAAGCAAAAACTTTTTTCAATAAATCAGAACTTCTTGCATTTAAATCGGTTCTGATATTTTTTTCTTCAACCGCTACCATTTTAAAAACTCCTTCTAATGCTTTAGTAGTAGTATAATCAGTCAAATCTGGATTTACTTTTTTTACTAAAGGAATAGAATTGTATTTGGTAATAATATTCGACCATACTTTATCAGCTCCAACTTTGGTAAATGAATTTTTAATTACAGGATTGAATTTTCCGTACAATGCAGTTGTTGTGCTATTTTGTAAATAGGTTGTTGCCGAATTTTCATTACCCATCAAAATGTTTTTTGCATCGGCAAAAGTCATCCCTTTTATAGCATCAACAAAAATTGGTGTAGCTTCTTTTACTGCATCTTCAGCTGCTCTGTTTAATACTTTCAAACCTTCGTCGGCCAAACTTGATAAACCAATACTACGCAATCCTTTGTCTACTTTTTGTAGTTCTTCTGGAAGTAAAATTTTAACCATTTGGTTTTTGTAAAATCCATCAACGGCAGTCAATTTTACAACTTGTTTGTTAATTCCATTATTCAATGCTTCTTTCAATCCGCCAGCAATATCAAGCGTTCCGGTTCCCTGATTTAAAATTCCGGGTAATTGATTGGCAACCTGTTGCATTTCGGCACATCCTGAAACAGTTGTTCCAAAAAACAAAATCGATGCTACTAAAAGTGTCTTGTTCATTTTCATACGTATTTATTTTCGTTATTTTTATATTCTTGTTGTTAACAAAGATAATGCCTCAATTAAATATTTGCTCTAAAATTAAGTTAATAGTAATTTTTAAATTTCAAAATTGATTAATTATCAGATAGATATAAATTTTCTGTAAAATTAGTGCTACAGATATTTCTGAAGATAATTTACCCAGAATAAAATCGTATAAAAATTATTAAATTCGTAAATTGCACACCTAAATTCGAATAAAAATTATAAATGGAACCACAAACTCCCTATATTCCTAAAAATAAAGTAAGAATTGTTACCGCTGCATCACTTTTTGACGGTCACGATGCTGCCATAAATATCATGCGTAGAATTATTCAGTCAACTGGTGTTGAGGTAATTCATCTTGGTCACGATAGAAGTGTTGAAGAAGTAGTAAATACTGCCATTCAAGAAGATGCCAATGCTATTGCAATGACATCATATCAAGGAGGACACAATGAATATTTCAAATACATGTACGATTTGCTTAAAGAAAAAGGAGCAGGTCATATTAAGATTTTCGGCGGTGGTGGCGGAGTTATTCTTCCATCAGAAATTTCAGAATTACATGAATACGGCATTGAAAGAATTTATTCGCCAGACGATGGACGTGCCATGGGATTACAAGGAATGATTAACGATTTAGTGCAACGTTCCGATTATCCAATTGGTGATAAATTAACGGATGAATTGGCACATATCGAAGATAAAAATCCTACTGCAATTGCACGATTAATTTCGGCTGCAGAGAATTTTCCTGAAATAGCAAAAGCGGCTTTTGACGAAATTCATAAGAAAAATGAAACCAATAAAATTCCAGTTTTAGGAATTACAGGAACTGGTGGCGCAGGAAAATCATCATTAGTTGATGAATTGGTGAGAAGATTTTTAATCGATTTTCCAGAAAAAACCATAGGATTAATTTCTGTCGATCCATCAAAACGTAAAACTGGTGGTGCACTTTTAGGCGATAGAATTCGTATGAATGCTATCAATAATTCTAGAGTTTACATGCGTTCTTTGGCAACGCGTCAATCGAATTTGGCTTTGTCAAAATATGTAAACGAAGCAATCGAAGTTTTGAAAGCTGCAAAATACGATATCATTATTTTAGAAACTTCTGGAATTGGTCAAAGTGATACCGAAATTATGGATCACTCTGATGTTTCGCTATACGTTATGACCCCTGAATTTGGTGCTGCAACACAATTGGAAAAAATTGATATGTTGGATTTTGCCGATTTAGTAGCATTAAATAAATTTGACAAACGTGGTGCATTAGATGCCATCCGTGATGTTAAAAAACAATACCAACGCAATCATAATTTGTGGGATGAAAATGTAGATTCGATGCCAATTTTTGGAACAATCGCATCACAATTTAACGATCCAGGAATGAACACGCTCTACAAATCTATTATGGATAAAATTGTAGAAAAAACGGGTGCCGATTTAAAATCGACGTTCGAAATTACACGTGAAATGAGCGAGAAAATTTTCGTAATTCCGCCACACAGAACACGTTATTTATCTGAAATTGCTGAGAATAATAGAAAATACGACGAAATAGCGCTATCTCAAGTTGAGGTGGCACAAAAGTTATACGGAATTTACAAAACCATCGAAACTGTTTTTGGAAGCAAACCTACGTTAACAAAGGCTGGAATAGAAGAAACTATTTTGCATTCAAAAGATGAAAATAGAAACGAATTTTTAAATCTTTTGGTAAAAGAATTCGACCGTGTAAAAATGAATTTGGATCCCTACAATTGGGAAGTGATTCTTACTTGGGATGAAAAAGTAGCCAAATATAAAAATCCGATTTATAGCTTTAAAGTTCGGGATAAAGAAATTAAAATTGCTACACATACCGAAAGTTTATCACATTCTCAAATTCCGAAAATCTCATTACCAAAGTACCAAGCTTGGGGTGATATTTTAAAATGGAATTTACAAGAAAATGTTCCAGGAGAATTTCCATTTGCGTCAGGATTGTATCCATTTAAACGTGAAGGAGAAGATCCAAGCCGAATGTTTGCTGGTGAAGGTGGACCAGAACGTACCAACAAACGTTTCCATTATGTTTCTGCTGGATTGCCTGCAAAACGTCTTTCAACCGCGTTTGACTCGGTAACTTTATACGGAAATGATCCACACATTCGTCCTGATATTTATGGAAAAATCGGTAATGCTGGTGTTTCAATTTGTTGTTTGGACGATGCTAAAAAATTATATTCAGGTTTCGATTTGAGTCATCCGTTAACTTCGGTTTCCATGACAATTAATGGTCCAGCGCCAATGTTACTTGGGTTTTTCATGAATGCTGCCATCGATCAAAATTGTGAAAAATTCATTGTTGAAAATAACCTTCAAGTTGAAGTAGAAGAAAAAATCAACGAAATCTACAAGAAAAAAGGAACTATCCGACCAAAATATCAAGGAGATTTGCCTGAAGGAAATAATGGTTTAGGCTTGATGCTTTTGGGAGTAACTGGTGATCAAGTTTTACCGTTGGATGTTTATAATGATATCAAAATTAAAACTTTATCTCAAGTTCGTGGAACGGTTCAAGCCGATATTTTAAAAGAAGATCAAGCTCAGAATACTTGTATTTTCTCTACAGAATTTGCACTTCGATTGATGGGTGACGTTCAGGAATATTTCATCAAACAAAATGTTCGTAATTTTTATTCGGTTTCAATTTCTGGATATCATATTGCCGAAGCTGGAGCAAATCCTATAACGCAGTTGGCTTTCACACTTTCTAATGGTTTCACTTACGTGGAATATTATTTAAGTCGCGGAATGAACATCAACGATTTCGGTCCGAATTTATCATTCTTCTTCTCTAACGGAATTGATCCAGAATATGCTGTAATCGGTCGTGTGGCGCGTAAAATTTGGGCAAAAGCCATGAAAAATAAATACGGAGCCAACGAAAGAGCGCAAATGTTGAAATACCATATTCAAACATCGGGTCGTTCGTTACACGCACAAGAAATTGACTTCAATGATATTCGTACAACGTTACAAGCCTTGTACGCAATTTATGATAACTGTAACTCGTTGCATACCAATGCGTATGACGAAGCGATTACAACGCCAACCGAAGAATCGGTTCGTAGAGCAATGGCAATTCAGTTGATTATTAATAAAGAATTAGGTTTGGCGAAAAACGAAAATCCAATTCAAGGTTCGTTCATCATTGAAGAATTGACCGATTTAGTTGAAAATGCAGTTTTACAAGAATTTGACAGAATTACAGAACGTGGTGGAGTTCTTGGCGCAATGGAAACAATGTACCAGCGTTCTAAAATTCAAGAAGAATCGTTGTATTATGAAACTTTGAAACATACAGGCGAGTTCCCAATTATTGGTGTGAATACGTTCTTGAGTTCTAAAGGTTCGCCAACGGTAATTCCAGCGGAAGTTATTCGTGCAACCGAAGAAGAAAAGCAATATCAAATTGATATGTTAACCAATTTACAAAAATCAAGTGCTGATAAAGTTGCCGAACAAATAGATTTGTTACAAACAGCAGCAATTAAAAACAAAAATCTTTTTGAATTATTGATGGACGCAACCAAAGTTTGTTCGTTAGGTCAAATCACAAACGGATTGTTTGAAGTTGGTGGACAGTACAGAAGAAATATGTAATTAAGAAAATAGAATAACGAAAATAGAAAAAAAGACCTTTCAGAATTGGAAGGTCTTTTTTTTATTCTATTATTTTTTATTTATCGAATATAATCCACCTGCAAATAAAACTACAGCGATACCAATAAACAAATACCCTTTTTCTTTTCCAGATTCGTTTGAAGCATCAATTTCTAATCCTAAAACTTTGACTTCTTTACTGTTGTTAGAAACTTTATCGATTCCTAAATAGCCAACATAAAGCGAAATTAAGATTAATACAGTTCCAATAATTTTTTCGGTTTTCATAATGTTAAATTTTATTTTGTAAACTTACTATTAAGTCATCTCAAGTTTATTATATCCTTTATTGGCAAATTTGTAAAATTACCATCTAATTGAAAAATTGATTTTATTAATGGAATAACTTGCAAAAAGATGTTTAATTGTTAGAAGGTTTTTTTTATTTTTGAAAAATGAACCCAACAATAAAAACCTTCCCAACCACAAAATTCATCGGTAAAAACCTTTCGTTTACTTATGTAGATTATCGCACTTTCGAATTATGGAGTAGTTTCATGCCAAGACGAAAAGAAATTAAAAACGTCATTGGTAACGAAGTTTACAACATCCAAATCAATCCCAAAGATTTCGATTTTAAACCCAATACGCCTTTTGTGAAATGGGCTGCGGTTGCAGTTACAAATTTTGATTATATTCCAGATGAAATGGAAACCTTAGTAATGGAAGAAGGATTGTATGCTGTTTTTAATTATAAAGGTGATCAAACTAATGCGGCTGCATTTTTTAATTCGATTTATACTGAATGGTTACCTAGTTCGGGTTATCAATTGGATAGTCGTCCGCAGTTTGAAATTTTAGGAGAAAAATATAAAAATGATAGTTCTGAATCTGAAGAAGAAATTTGGATTCCAATCAAGCTCAAATAAAATTAGTAACTTCCATCAACATACAACCAACTTCCATTTTCAAAAATAAAAGTAGAATGTTCGTGATGAATTTGAGCTTTCAATTGGTAATCTAAATAATACGCTTTAAAAGTTACTGTAGTTTCAGTTGTAGCAAGAACTTCCAATTTTATCCATTGGTTGCATTTACTCCATTCTAAAATATCCGATTTTTTATGATTTTTTCTTGTAGATGAATGCGTGGTTGCTACTAAATAATCAGCATTTTGCGTGGCATAAGCTGAATATCTTGAACGCATTAATGCTTCTGCAGTAGGTGTTTTCTTTATACCTATTATATATGGTTGGCAACAATTTTCTAACGATTGTAAATTTCCGCAATAGCAATTGGACATAAACTATTCTTTATTTTCATTGAATTTTTTCACAATAGCTTTTAGTTTCTCTTCACGTGCTACTTTTTTAGCCTTGACTTTATCTTGCTCTTTATGCAGTTTGTCGTTGTGCTTCTTGATATTTCTTTCGTTATTTCTTCCCATGGTTATTGTAGTTTATCAATTTTCAAATAGCCAATGTGCAGCCTATCTTCGTTAGTGTTATCAGATTCAGAAATTTGAATATCAAATCGTTCAGTAAAAGTATCAGCTAATATTTCTTCAACTTTAAAAGCATCGTCAATATCAATTCCAAATTTATCATCAATATGAGATGTTGCGCCTTTAAATCCGCAATGTTTGTAAAAAGTGGTTGCTTTTGCTTTTTTTGAAGCATCGGCTAATGTTTGACCAACGGCTAGAACTTTATAATGGTATTCTTCAAATTCGTTTTCTTTATATCCGCCAAGATTTATAAAAAATAAATTATTTGAAGTTGGTGCGCTCGTACCTTTATCTAAAATTTCAATTTTGTAATTATCGACTTGGGTAACTTCGCGCCAAGCATCAATATGAATTCTACCTTTTGCTTCGGGCCAAAAATTTTTCATGTCTGGAAGTAATTCTTTCAAGGATTTTCCAATTCCAAAAAAAATATCGTGTTGCTCTGTATATCTGCCTTCAGGACGACATCCAAGCATAACCATGTATAATTTATTCTGATTTTCCATTTGTCAAAGATACATTTTTTTTAAATTAATAAACTTTGGCACAACAATTGGTTATATCTTTATGTCATTAATCTAAAAAAAATATACTATGAAATCGAAGATTCACGAATACCTAAAAAACAGTAATATTATGAGTAAAAAACTTACTTTGATTTTAGCTTTTATCGGGATGATAGGACTAACAACCGCTTGCTCTAACGAAGATGATATTGATAATGATACAATTGCAGAAGCTTTTGAATTAAGAAATGTAAATTTCGATTTCAATCCTGCTGATGGTTATACGATTTATCGCGCTTTGAATCCGCAAATTTTTGCATCAGACGTAATTTTAATATACAGATTAGCTGGAACAATTGATTCAAGTACACCAATTTGGCAACAAATTCCAAGAACTTTATATTTGCCAGAAGGTGAATTAGATTACGATTTTGATTTTAGTAAAGAAGATTTTACAATTTATGCTGGTGGAACGTATGATTTAGCAACAACTCCTACATATATCACTAATGAAACTTTTAGAATTGTAATAGTTCCTGCCTATTTGTCTAATAAAGGTGCAAGTCAAGTAGATTTCTCAGATTATAATGCAGTTATCAAAGCTTATAATATTGATGAATCTAAAATAAAAATAATGAAATAGATTTTGGTTAGTCTATAGTTTGTTTGTTTGGTAAAAGAGATTGTGAAAGCAGTCTCTTTTTTTTGTGCTCATTTTTTTACATTATAAGACACTAAATGTTATCCTAATAACATGAATTCATTGTAAAATTATTAATTTATAAAATTTGCCCCTAAAAAAATAGGGTATAATTAATTTTGAATTAAAATATTGCTATATTTGCATCAAATTAATAGGGTATAACTTTTTAAAATCAATTTTATGTCAACTTTACGTTTTCAAGCATTAAAAGAAGCATCAGGTAGAAAGCCTGTAAAATTTGAGGAAGCAGGAAGAAAATCAGATCTTTTTGGTTCTAATGTATTCAATGATAAAGCAATGAAGCAGTTTTTAACTTCAGATGCACACAAAGGAGTAAAAGATGCCGTGCAACACGGAACTAAAATTGACAGAAAATTAGCCGATTATATTGCAATGGGAATGAAAGAATGGGCTTTGTCGAAAGGAGTAACTCATTACACGCACTGGTTTCAACCATTAACTGGAACAACTGCTGAAAAACATGATGCTTTTTTTGAAACTTCATATGATGGTTCAGATGCAGTTGAAAAATTTGGTGGTGGACAATTAGTACAACAAGAACCAGATGCATCGTCTTTCCCAAATGGAGGAATTAGAAATACATTCGAAGCTAGAGGATATACAGCTTGGGATCCAACTTCTCCAGCTTTTATCTTTGGAACAACTTTATGTATTCCAACGGTTTTCATCTCTTACACAGGTGAAGCTTTAGATTATAAAACACCACTTTTACGTGCTTTAAATGCTGTTGATGAAGCGGCAACTGATGTATGTAAATATTTTGATAAAAATGTTAAGAAAGTAACAGCCACTTTAGGTTGGGAACAAGAATATTTCTTGGTTGATTCTTCTTTAGCACAATCACGTCCCGATTTAATGATGACAGGTAGAACATTACTTGGTCATACTTCTGCAAAAGGGCAACAACTTGATGATCATTACTTTGGTTCAATTCCGTCTCGTGCATTAAATTACATGAGAGAATTAGAAGAAGAATGTATGTTATTGGGAATTCCAGTTAAAACTCGTCACAATGAAGTAGCTCCAAATCAATTTGAGTTAGCTCCAATATTTGAAGAAACGAATTTAGCAGTTGACCATAATTCACTTTTAATGGATGTTATGTCTAAAGTTGGTGAGCGTCATGATTTTAAAGTACTTTTCCATGAAAAACCTTTTAAAGGTGTAAATGGTTCTGGAAAACATAACAACTGGTCATTGGCTACAGATACTGGAGTGAATTTACTTTCTCCAAGTAAAACTCCAATGAGCAATTTACAATTTTTATCATTTTTTATCAATACAATCAAAGCGGTAAATGATTATGAAGAATTACTTCGTGCAGCAATTGCAACAGCAAGTAATGATCATAGATTGGGTGCAAATGAAGCGCCGCCAGCAATTATTTCGGTATTTATTGGTGCGCAATTGACAAAAGTTTTAGCAGAATTAGAAGGTGTTTCAACAGGAAAATTATCTCCAGAAGAAAAAACCGATTTAAAATTAAATGTAGTTGGTAAAATTCCAGACGTAATGTTAGATAATACGGATAGAAATAGAACATCACCATTTGCTTTCACAGGAAATAAATTCGAATTTAGAGCTGTTGGTTCTACTGCAAACTGTGCTAATGCAATGACAACTTTAAATTCAATCGTTGCAAAACAGTTGAAAGATTTCAAAAAAGAAGTTGATACTTTAATCGAAACTAAAGATTTAAAGAAAGACGAAGCGATTTTTAATGTATTGAGAGAATATATTAAAGGAACAAAAAATATCCTTTTTGAAGGCGATGGATACAGCGATGCTTGGGAAAAAGAAGCTAAAAAACGTGGATTGAGTAATCACAAAACTACTCCAGCGGCTTTGAAAGCTAAAATTTCTAAAAAAGCATTAGATTTATTCAAAGATTTAAATGTAATGAATCATGTTGAGGTTGAAGCTCGTTACGAAATTGAATTGGAAGAATACACTAAGAAAATCCAAATTGAAGGAAGAGTTTTAGGAGATATTGCTCGTAATCACGTAATTCCAACAGCTATTCGTTACCAAAATACTTTAATTGAAAACGTACGTGGGTTGAAAGAAATCTTCGGAAGCGAATTTGAAAAAATTGGAAAAGAGCAGATTGTTTTAATCAAAGAAATTTCAGGTCATATAGAAGGAATAAATTCTAAAGTTGAAGCAATGACTGAAGCTCGTAAAAAAGCTAATGCGTTGACCGATGCTCAAAAAATGGCTGAATCGTATTGTGATAAAGTAAAACCATACTTTGATGAAATCCGTGAACACTGTGATAAATTGGAACTTTTAGTAGATGACGAAATCTGGACATTGACAAAATACAGAGAATTGTTATTTACAAGATAATTTTCTGGATAATAAAAATAGAGAAAACCTGTTAAGAAATTAGCAGGTTTTTTTGTGGAACAACTTTTGCAATCATCAAGTTTAATTTCCGTAAATTCGTAGTATGAAGAAGTTATTTTTTTACAGTGTATTTTTATTAGTTTTTCAAATTGGAAAAGCGCAAGAAAAATTTGTAGTCTATTTTGACAACAATAAATATGATTTGAATAAAGTAGAACAGGCCAAATTTGATAAGTGGATTATCGAAAATAAAACATCTAAAATTTTATCAATCACTGGTTCTACAGATGAAGTAGGTTCTAACGGATTTAATGATACGCTTTCGCAAAAACGTGTTAATACAATTTATGCTTTAGTTAATGGGAAATTAAAAATTCGAAACGATTTTAAAAGCATTAGCCTTGGTGAAAAAGGTGCAACATCTACAAACAAAGCCGAAAATAGAAAAGCAATTATTCATTATATATTCGAAAAAGATTTAGCTCGCGAAGATGAGATTTTAGGTATTAAACCAAAAGTTGTTCAAGAAGAAGAGATTATTCCGATTGAAGAAGAACGTATGCATTTCCCTGAAGGTGCAACCTTACAAGACAAAATCGAACTTTCTACAAAAGGAACATTAATTCGTTTGAATAACATCAATTTTCATATTAATACGTTCGCTGTTATGGCAAATTCTAAACCATCAATTACGGAATTGGTAAGAGTTTTAGATAAATATCCAAAAATTAAAATCGAAATTCAAGGACATATTTGTTGTGTCGATAAAGATGTAAAAAATCTATCGCTTGATAGAGCTAAGCAAATAAAACGAATTTTGGTTTATGAAGGAATCAACGAACGAAGAATTAAAGTCAAAGGATTTGGAGTGTCAAAACCAAAATTTCCTATTCCTGAAAAAACAGAATTTGAAGCAGCTCAAAACAGAAGAGTTGAAATTATGATTATAGATAAATAAATCATGAAAAAATGTATCATTTTATTTCTAATTTTTACTCTTGGGATTAATGCTCAAGAAAAACTCAATGTCTATTTTGATTTTGATAAGCATAATCTAAACGAACAAGCAATAAAAACAATAAATACCTGGATTGCTGAAGGGAAAAATTATCAAGTAACAAAGTTGTATGGTTTTTGTGATTGGAAAGGAACCAACTCCTATAATGATACATTAGCTTTAAAACGTGTTAATGAAGTTTATAATTTCTTGATAGAAAGCGAAGTTGATGTTGTAAAGAATATCGAAATTCGCGGATTTGGAGAAGATTTTAAACAGTCAAAAATACAAGATGAGAATAGGCGAGTAACAATAATATTTAAAGAAAAATCGTCTGTAGCAGTTACAGAAAATAATATTGAACTAGAAAAAAATAAATTCACCGAAAAAATTAAGTCGGCTAAGAAAGGCGATTTATTAAAACTTGATAATATTTATTTTTACAATAACTCTGCTAAAGTAGTTCCTAAATCTGAGTCTATTCTATATGAACTTCTGTGTGTAATGGTCGATAATCCTAATTTAAAAATAGAAATCCAAGGACACATTTGTTGCAAAAGACCAACTGAACCTGAAGTGATATCTACAGCACGAGCGCGAGCAGTTTATAATTATCTTATTCGAAATAAAATTGATAGAACTCGCATGACATTTAAAGGCTATGGCGTGTCAAGACCAATTCATCCAATACCAGAAAAAAACGCTTTAGAAGAAGATGACAACCGAAGAGTTGAAATTTTAGTGATTGAAAGGTGATTTTAATTTCCTTAAAATCAACGCTTTAGCTTTAATGAAATTATCTAAAATACGTATTTTTACGTAGTGATATATTACTTTTATGGGTAAAATTCTTATATTTTTGTGAATTTGATGTATTTTGGCGACTATAAATATTATGTATCGAAAATATTCACATTTTTTATAAATTTAATTCATTACTTACATTTACTTAACAATACTTGTTGTAGTTTTGTGTAGTTCAAGTTCTACAAAAAGACGTCGTTGTGGGATTGAATTTTAAAATTTAGTTTAATTTTATTTTTTCCCAAATCTAAAACACTAACCTCATTTTAATCATTTACCAAATTATTTAAATTATGAAAAATGTGTTTTTAAGCATCTCAATGATGCTAGCTACAACGGTAGCTCTTGCTCAGGCAAATTCAAGTAGTGTTTCACAGTCTGGAACTTCAAACAGTTCTAATGTGCTACAAGTAGGAAGTTCTAACAACTCAGCGGTTACTCAAGCTGGTGCAGTTGGTCCATTAAGTGGATTATCAAATTTAGCTGATGTTGACCAAGCTGGTGTTGACAATGAGTCTTTAGTTAACCAAAATGGAGATTTCAATCAAGGTTTTGTTGAACAAGACGGTGATTTAAACGACGCTACAATTGATCAAGGTGTTGGTAATGCAGAAGGAAACTATGCAACTACTACTCAAACAGGAGACAGTAACGTTTCTATGCAAAAACAAAGATTTGACAACAATGATGCTTACATTACTCAAACAGGTGATCGTAATGATGCATTGCAAGATCAAAGTTCAGGACCAAATGGATCTGCAGGTAACTATGCATTAGCATCTCAACTTGGCGATGACAATCAATCTATCCAAAGACAAAATGGAAGTTTGAATGATGCTCGTGTATTCCAAGTAGGTACAGATCATTGGGCAAGACAACGTCAAACAGGTGACTCTAACGACGCTATTGCTTACCAAGGAAAATCTGGAAACAGTTCTGATCAATGGCAAATTGGTAATAGCAACTACGCATTAGCTTATCAAAATGATGTTAACAATGGTGGTGATAATACTTCTATGCAAACTCAAACTGGTGATAGCAACAATGCAATTGTTGATCAAGGATTAGGAACTCCAGATACAACAAACAGTTTAGCTGTTCAAGTTCAATCAGGAGATTTTAACTCTGCTTATGCTGAACAAAATGGTGACATGAACGATTCTTACCAATCTCAAGTTGGTGATGGAAACTTAGCTAACCATAATCAAACAGGAGACTTGAATCAAGCAGACACTTTACAAAGTGGTGATGATCATGATTCATTTATAACTCAAAATGGTAATGGAAACGGTGCGTTAACAACACAAACTGGTAATTTACATTTAAGTACTGTAACTCAAAACGGTAACATGAACATGTCTACTGTTACACAATCAAACTAAATTTTAAATATAGAGTAAGGCAGTTTTCTTTTAAAGCTGCCTTGCTTTATTAATAATATGAAAATTATGAAAACCAAATTTTTATCGGGTATTATTTTATTATTTTCATTAGGAACTTGTTTTGCTCAAGAGGAGCAGGATGAGTTTTCTTCCGTTTTTAGTAATAAGCAAAATTCATTACTTACACTTTCTAAATTTTCTACATTAGAAAATAATAATGCTGTAAATACTACTACTCAAAACGCAGTTTTTATTCAACAAATTGGCGATAATAATCAAGCTAGAACAACTATCAACTCGTCTAATTCTAATGTAAATCTTAACCAAAATGGTTCTGATAATTTTATTTTTTTAGATAAAACTGCCAATCAAATTAATCAGTTTGTACTGCAGCAAGGTTCTAACAATAATGTAATTGATTTTAATTTGTCAACAAATAGTTCAATCAACTCTAATTTTACCCAAACAGGAAATAATTTAAATATTGTCAATATTGGAGCTAATAGTATTTCTAAAGATTTAACTATAAACCAAACAGGAAATGCAGGTTCGGTTATAATTCTCAATAAATAAATCATGAAAAAAATCCTCCTTTTTATCTATTTAATTTTACCTTTTGTAGCTTTATCACAAACGATGAATAAAGAAGTAAAAGCTAAAATTGAAGTGAGCTATACTGAAGATTTGATTTTGATTAAAGGAACTGCCGAAAATTTAACTGATGTTTACAAATCAATTTCATACAAATTATCGGTAATTAAAAACGGTAATAATGGCGGTAATAAATCTACCAATGCACAATCTGGTAGAGAAACATTGGAAGCAAATCAAATTAAAGATTTATCTAAAACTCAAATTAATAAAAGCAAAGACGATGAAATAATATTGTTATTGTTACTTTTTGACGAAAAGGGAAATATCATCGGTAAAGATCGAATTGTAATAGGCGAAAAAAAAAAGACTTTAGAAATTAAAGAAGTACCAGAAGATGGTTTAGAGCTAACCGGACTAGTATTTGACGAAACAAAAACCAAATTTGGCAAAGACTTCTACGACTTATTTTATACCGAATATGGTAAAATAAATAAGAAAGCCAATAAAATTGTTAAACTTACTGAAGAATTAACAATAGGTAGAAATACAAAAATGACTATATTTGTTGATACAGATATGATTTCGGAGTTTATTATTAAGCCAGATGAAGACTATCTGACTTATATGGCTCAGGAATCTGCTAATGCCGTTTTTAAACATTTTAAAAATTTAGAACGTCAAAGTGAACAAATAATTAGGTATTAAATTATGAAAAAATTATTACTTCTTTTTTTTCTTTTTATTTCTGGTTTTTCATTTGCACAAGAATTAGTTTATAAACCAAGAAATCCCGCTTTTGGTGGCGATACATTCAATTATCAATGGCTATTGAGTTCTGCCGAATCTCAAAATTTATACAAAGATAAAGCTGCTGCAAAAGATGAACGCTCAGAGATTGAACGATTCACAGAAAATCTTAATGCACAATTATTAAATCAAGTTTCTCGATCTTTATTTACCCAACAATTTGGTGAAGAAGGAATATCCGAAGGAAATTATGTTTTTGGAAGTCTTTCTGTAGAAGTTTATCAATCTACAGGAGGTTTAACAATTAATATTTTAGATACCGTCACTGGCGAAGAGACTCAAGTTATTATCCCAAATCCATAATAAATGAAGTTATTAAAAATTACAAGCCTATTAGTAGTTTTTCTATTTACAAGTTGCGGAGCCTATTTTAATCAACCTGTTGATGTTGAGAAAGCAACTTTAGGCGAAGCTACTAGTGCTACTAAATTGCTAAAAAATCTTCCGAGTCCAAAAGATAAAGTTGTAGTTGGCGTTTATAAATTTAGAGATCAAACTGGGCAATATAAAGCGCTTGAAACTGGAAGTACCTTTAGTACAGCGGTTACTCAAGGCGCAAGTTCTATTTTAATTAAAGCATTAGAAGATTCTAAATGGTTCATTCCTATTGAAAGAGAAAATCTAGGAAACTTACTTAACGAACGTAATATTATTCGTTCTACAAGACAAGAATATCTTAAAAATGCTAATCCGAATGATACACAACTCACACCACTTTTATACGCAGGAGTTTTAATTGAAGGCGGAATTGTATCGTACGATAGCAATATTATAACCGGAGGTTTTGGTGCTCGATATTTTGGAGCAGGTTCATCAACTAGATACAGACAAGATCGTATATCAATTTATTTACGATTGGTTTCTACTTCAAATGGTGAAATTCTAAAAACAGTTTATGTTTCTAAAACGATACTGTCGCAAGCAATTGACGCCAGTTTATTTAGATATGTTAGTTTCAAACGATTGTTAGAGGTGGAAACTGGTTTTACCAAAAACGAACCAGTACATCTTGCGGTTACAGAAGCGATTGAAAAAGGTGTAGAATCTCTAGTTATTGAAGGAATTCAAGACGGAATTTGGAAAACTACTGCCGATAAAGAAACTATGGATAAAGTATATGCAAAGTATTCTGTTGAAGAAACCGATGCCGATGCTGCACTTCTTTACGGAAGAACAACCAATAAAATCAGAAAAAAATACGGAGTAGATTTTGCTTCTGGTGTAACTTACATCGATAGCGATTATGAAAATCCACAAGCAAGACATTTTGTGCGAGCAAGTGGTAAAGTTGCTTTGAGTCCTTATTTTAATTTTTCTGCCTCATTACAACTTTTTGGTCTATCAAATAAAGATAAATTTGACGACAGTTACGGCTCATTTGACATTAATACCGAATTTTTTCTACTTCCAAAAGACAAGCTAACTCCTTATTTTTATGGTGGTTTTGGTGCAGCTGGAACTTCGTATGTACTAAAATATCATATGAAAACGCAATTCGGATTTGGACTAGAATATCTATTTGCTAAAAATGCTGGTGTACGTGTTTTTGGAGAACAAAATGTAACTTTTTCCGATGAGATAGATTACATTTCAGCAGGTAAATTAAATGATAATTACTGGCGAGCAGGAATCGGATTTGTGTATTACTTCGGAAAAAAATAAAAAGGCATTGTTATGAATCAACTATTAAAATATACCACATTTGTTTTACTAATTTTCCTATTTTCTTGTAGCGAAGAAAAACTAGGCGATGATGGTAAAGGTTCCATAAAAGGAAAAGTCGTAAAAGAAGACACCTTCGAGCCTCTCGAAAATGTAAGAATTTCTTCAAGTCCAAACTCAAGTATCGTTTTCACAGATGCCGAAGGAAATTTCCAAATTAACGATATTCCAGCTGGTGATTACTCTTTTGAAGCTAGAAAAGATGGTTACATTGCGAAATTCGAAGCAGTAACAGTAATTACAGATACCGAAGTAGAAATTGTGTATGAACTTAAAGTCTCTACAGCTGGTAATATGCCACCATCAATTCCGGTTTTAACTTCTCCAGCTGATAATGCAACCAATCAAAACCTAACTGTAGATTTGACTTGGACAGTTACCGATGCTGACGAAGAAGACGAATTGACATCGACCGTGATTTTAAGAAACGACGTTACCGACGAAGTTGTAACTTTTGAAGATTTAACAGCAACAACTTTAACATTAACCGATTTAACTTTTAGTACAAAATACATCTGGCAAGTAGTAGTTTCTGACGGAATTAACGATCCAGTTTACAGTCCGATTCGCTCTTTTAGAACTAAAAATTTCCCGGATGCACGTTTTTTATTCAGCAAAAAAATAGAATCTAATAGCGTGATTTATACCGCAGATGATGCTGGAAATCAACTGCAACTCACTTCTTCTGCTAAAAATAGTTTCCGACCTGTAAAGAATTTACAGTCGGGCAAAATTGCTTTTATACAATCGGACGGTTCTCAAAATCATATTTATACAATGAATTATGATGGTTCGGGCTTGTTTAAAGTAACCAATACAGTTCCAATTGCAGCATTCAATTTTGATTATGCTAAGTTCGCTTGGAAAACCAATGGTTCTCAAATAATCTATCCAAATTTTAATAAATTGTATATTATTAATGCTGATGGTTCGGGTTTAACCCAAATATATCAAACCCCAAACGGTAAATTCATAACCGAATGTGATTGGAGTTATGACGGATCGGTAATTGCATTAAAAGTCAATGATAGCAATGGTTACAATGTCGAACTATATACCATAAATCCATTTGGCGCTGTTTTAAACAATGTTATTTCAGGAATAAACGGAGCAATTAACGGAATTCACCTTTCGGCAAATAACCAACGCATTGTTTTTTGTCGTGACATAACAGGATTTGAAAACGCAAATTACCGACAATTGGATTCACGAATTTACATGCATAATTTTGTAACTGGTTTAACCACAGAAGTTCCTGTAGAAAAACCATCTGGATTTAATGATTTAGACGTCAGATTTTCTCCTAACGAAGCCGATTTAATTTTTATCTCAACATCCAACGATGGAATTTCGCAAAGGATGATTAAAAAGTTTACGGTTGGTTTACTAAATTCAAGAGTCAATTTGTTCAATGATGCCGTAATGGTCGATTGGAAATAAATAATTATCAAAACTTTAAAAAATACTAATTTGTAGTTCTTTATTCGAAATTCAAATTACTATCTTTGCACCACACAACTAAACTGGAATAAATTTCAGTTCAACAACGCAAATAATGAGTTCTGATAACAGCCAACGCTATGCAATGCGCGGAGTTTCTGCATCTAAAGAAGATGTTCACAACGCCATCAAAAATATTGATAAAGGTTTATTTCCTAAAGCTTTCTGTAAAATTGTTCCCGATTATTTAACCAATGACAAAGAGTATTGTTTAATAATGCATGCCGATGGCGCCGGAACAAAATCGTCGTTAGCCTACATGTATTGGAAAGAAACTGGTGATATTTCTGTGTGGAAAGGCATCGCTCAAGATGCGTTAATCATGAACATCGACGATTTATTATGTGTTGGTGCAACCGATAATATTCTACTTTCATCTACAATCGGAAGAAATAAAAACTTAATTCCTGCCGAAGTAATTTCTGCCATTATCAACGGAACCGAAGAACTTATTGCTGAGTTAAAAACATTTGGCGTGACCATTCATTCTACTGGCGGAGAAACTGCCGATGTGGGTGATTTAGTGCGAACAATTATCGTAGATTCTACTGTAACAGCTAGAATGAAACGCAATAAAGTAATTGATAATGCCAATATAAAACCTGGTGATGTTATTGTAGGATTGGCTTCTTTCGGTCAAGCCAAATACGAAAAAGATTACAATGGCGGAATGGGAAGCAACGGATTAACGTCGGCAAGACATGATGTTTTTGCTAACTATTTAGCCGATAAATTTCCAGAGAGTTTTGACAGTTCTGTTCCGAAAGATTTAGTGTATTCTGGTAATGTGAAATTGACCGATGCTGTTGCAAATTCGTCAATCGATGCTGGAAAATTAGTGCTTTCGCCAACGCGAACGTATGCGCCAATTATCAAATCGATTTTAGATAACTATACTTCAAATGAAATTCATGGAATGGTACATTGTTCTGGTGGAGCACAAACCAAAGTCTTGCATTTTGTAGATAATGTACACGTTATTAAAGATAATTTATTTCCAGTGCCACCATTATTTCAATTGATTCAAGAGCAATCTAAAACCGATTGGAAAGAAATGTACCAAGTATTCAATTGTGGTCACAGAATGGAATTATACGTTCCACAAGATATTGCCAATGATATAATTGAAATCTCTAAATCATTCGGAGTTGATGCACAAATTGTTGGTAGAGTAGAAGCGAGCGAAACTAAAAAGCTTACTATTACCAGTGAATATGGAGTTTTTGAGTATTAAAATTTTAAATAAAAAAACGCAAACTTCAAGTAACAATTTTTTATTTTTCTTGCAAATCTTAGCTTAATTTGGATTCACTTTCTTCAAATTCATTTGAATGGTATCTTTGTAGAAAATCATTTTCCATTGCATTGATTTTTCGTTGAAATTAGAAATATCAACGGCTATAGTATCTGGGTTTTTTGGATTTTTTTCATACGATATAACTTCAAAATTCTGTTTTTTATCATCGTAATGGTATTTCATAAATATAGAAGTGCTGTCAACATACAGGTATGGATTTGGACACAAAAACATTTTTCCACGTTCTTCAATGTAAATTGTTTTCCACGCTAATGTATCTTTTTGCCATTCATTTTCAGAAATTAATTTTCCGTTGCGAGTCATTGATTCGACTTTCCATTTTCCGAAATATTTTTTAGAAAGATGAACGCTGTTATTGTAATAAATAACAAATAATAGCGGAATAAGAATACACAATATACGAGCAATTGACCGTGAAAAATTGGTTCCAATGGACGGCAAAGTATTTTTATAAAGATTGAAAAAATGTATAATATCAACTTTTTGCTGTAGCATTAGATTAACCAAACCTAATGTTATTAAAATCGATGTAAATAAGGTGATGAATCCGATTGAATAAAAAATATTGATAAGAACGATGTTTAATAGTACAGGTAAAAGTATTGTTATGCCTAATAAAATGGTGCGTTTAAATAACAAAAGAATACTGCCAATTATTTGAAATGACGCCAGTATTAAAGCCAATCCATAAGAATAGCCATAATACTTCCAAGTTAATTCTTGACCAGTTAAAGCACTTGCTAACGAATCGTTTATGTGATAGGAATAATTAAAATTGACTTCAAATATTTTTTGAAATCCAAAATCCAATAATAGAAATGCAATCCAGTAACGTAAAATTGTTGAAAGCCACGAAATATATTTTATAGAATTAGAAGTTCCTTTTTTCTCTTTTTTGTGCCAATAAATAGAAAACCCAATAGAAAATAAAACGGACAAGGCTAAAGCCAAAAAACCTGCAGGAAGAATAAACTTTGATAGGTTAAAAGGTAAAAGCGGTAAGATTACAAAAAGCGCAGTATTGATAGCTCCAACAATGGCTAAAGAACTTAAAGAAAATTTAGAAAACCATTGCGTGTTATTTTGCGTTTCGATTGTATTCATGGATTGGTTTTGGTTAGATTAAAATGAAAGGTCAGATGATATTTGTTTGGGTCTTTATTGGAAGTATTCGTTGATATTAGATTATTTCTTACTAATTTTATTTCCAATAAAAATAAATATTGGTCTAATATAATTGAAAATAAGGTAAAAAATAGTTGTCAAAACAATTGCGATTATAACTGGTAAAGCACCTCCAAAAGAGTAAGATAGTCCTAAAATAAAACCTAAAAAATACTCTGATTTGTAAATTGGAATAAATAAAGCCACAATAAAAAGTGCCAAAAACATGAAGTAAGATATTTCAGAATTTCCTGTTGAAGAAAATACCACAATTAAAATAGCAAATAGTACTGCAATTAAAAATGGTAATAAATGGTGTTTAATTAAATGTTGATTACTCAATTCTGGATTATAATTAATTCCTTTCCCAATTCTTTTTAATGATAGAAATGTTACTAACGGAAGTAAAATTAATCCCCACCAGTTGGAAATAAACGGCATATCTTTTCTTTTTAAAAAATGATGCCCCGAAACACCACCATTGTAGTATTCCCAAATTAGCAATCCCATAATAGCAATTGTTATAAATAGGGTAAAAACTATTGTTATTTTTGAGAAGATTTTTTGTGTCATAAAAAATTGAGTTTATTAGTAGTTACAGGACGGCTAAAATTGTCTTTTGTTACAAAAGTTTGAGGAGAATTTAGAAAACCAATAAATAGTATTTTGCGTTTGGATTGTATGTGGTTTGGTTTTGGTTAGATTAAAATGGAAAGTTAGGTTGTATTTGTTTGGATTTTATAGGAAGTTTTTTGTGGAACTTAGGAAAACCAACTATTAAGAAAAAACTTCCGATGTAAGTAGTTTAGTGTAGTTTTAGTTGTGGTAAATCTCTACTCAAAGTTTTGTTAACAATTTTATCTCTCATCATTGTTTTTTGATTAAAATGGCGAGAAATATTTCTTACTATATCTGAATAATTATCAGTTTGACCATTTGGTTTAGCCGATGGATATTGATGATAAAATACTTTTATTGATTTACAGTTTCTATTTTCAAAAATTGCATTTAGCAACGTCCTATCTGACAAACCACAAGAATGTCCCATAATTTGTACTTGAAATGAAGATTCTTCTACAAAGTCAAAAAGCTCTTTATAATTATTGTTGTTTGAATAATAAAAAGACTTTATAAATCTTAAATATTCATTTTCATTTTGGTCTTCAATTGTTGGGTAAAATTTATCTCGTTCATCTCCAAATCCAAGATTTATTGGATTTGTAGAATTTCTAACTTGTCCATGAATATGTATTATTGAAGCCATTTTTGGTCTTAAATAGTGAAAAATTGTTTCTGTATAATTAAAATTTAGAACTAATGTATGATCAAATTTTTTTACTATTCCGCTTTCATTTTTCTTTTTTTCAAATTCTTGTTTTAATTCCTTACCAATAAGATTTTTAGGAAACTCTGCAAAAAAATGTTTTAAATCGTTTTCAAAAATTTCATCATTATCAAACAATTCTTTCATTCTTGGATTAAAAGAGTTATCGATTTCTGGTAAAACTTGACTTTCTAAATATTTATCAAATTCATTTGCTATAATAGAAATATCATCATTTAGTTTTAGAATTTTATTGTATGTTTCCTTTTCAAATTCATCAACATTTTGCGTAGGTTCTCGATTTAATATTTTTTTTAAATTTGTATAATATTCCATTTCAATATCAACCCAATCTGCCTCATCATATCTTTCATTTATTCTGCAGAAAAATTCATTCTTTACAGTAATTGCTAATTTTCCATTATTAAAATAATTGGGGTTATTTAGCTTTTTTTTTAAATCGATATTTCTAGAACTAAAATAATCTATTGTTGATTTTAGTCCATCACAATCATCTAGAATATATCCTGGAATATGAAATCCCAAAAAATTGTCTGTATAACTGGAATCTTTAATTTGACTCCAATAATATTTTATAAAATCTCCATATTTGGTTTTTAATCTATGCGCAATGTCAAATCCATTACCGACAATAATTAGTCTGTTCATATTAAAATGTATTAAAATCACCTGTGATTTGTTTATAACTACCACAAACAAACAATTACATATATAATCGTTTCTCAGTAGTTGTAAATATATAAAAAATCCCCAATCGTTTTTACAATTGAGGATTTTGTTATTTCTATTTCAGTGAATTATGCTTCTTCTAAAATTCTATTTGGGTCGTAACCAAACAATTGGTGTTGCTTAATTAATTCGGCTGTACCTGTTGGTAGCATTTTTTCCCAACCAGGAATTCCTTTGCTAATCATTTTTAATACTTCGCGCGAGAATATTTTTAAGTTGTCTTTTTCGTTCACTGGTACATCAACTACTTTTCCGTTGTAAGCGAAGAATTTATACAATTCTTTCATTCTAGGATGTACTTTTAAGTTTTGTGAGGTCACTACTTCGCCATCTTCTTCCATTGGATACAGATATACTTTTAAATCTCTGTAGAATAATTTCCCGAAAGCTTCTAGAATTCCACCACTTAAATGACGGTAGTATTTCTCGTCGAAAATATCAACTAAATTATTTACGCCCATAACCAATCCCATTCTGGCTTTGGTATAACTAGAGAAATATTCTACCACTTTATAATATTCTTGAAAGTTGGATATCATAACGGTTTGCCCAAGCGAACAAAGTAATTCGGCTCTGTCCATAAAATCACGCTCGTCAATTTCACCTTCTGAACGTAAATTAGACAAAGTAATTTCGAAAATTACAAAGGTGTTTTCTTTTTCCACTTTGTTTTCGGCAACAAACATTTCAAGTGATTTTTCATACATGTCCATATTTACTTTCGTAACTGGACGGAAACTTCCTCTTAATGCTAAAATATTTTTCTTGTATAAAACTGCTGCTGGCAAAATGTTATTTCCGTCTGGTCCAAACATTACGGCATCGGTCATACCATTTTTTACCAATTGCAAACTCATTAATCGGTTGTCCACATTTGCAAATCGTGGTCCCGAAAAATTTATAGTATCAATTTCTAACTGATCTTTATCTAAATGGTCATACAAATAACGCAACAATTTTTTAGGATCATTATATTTGTAAAAAGCGCCATAAATTAGGTTAACCCCAAGAACACCAAGTGTTTCTTGTTGCAAACGAGCATCAGTTTCTTTAAATCTAATGTGAATTATTATCTCATTGTAATCTTCATCTGGTTCGATTTGGTATTTAATTCCAACCCAACCGTGACCTTTAAATTGTTTAGCAAAATCTATCGTAGCAACAGTATTTGCATAACTGAAGAACATTTTATTTGGATGTTTTGTTCTATCCAAACGCTTTTCAATCAAATCTACTTCATGAGAAAGCATTTTTTTCAAACGACTTTCGGTTACATAACGTCCGTCGCCTTCAATTCCGTAAATGGCATCACTAAAATCTTTATCATAAGCCGACATCGCTTTTGCAATAGTTCCAGACGAACCTCCAGATCTAAAAAAGTGACGAACGGTTTCTTGTCCAGCACCAATTTCGGCAAAAGTTCCGTATATATTTTCATTCAAATTAATACGCAACGCTTTGTCCTTAACTGAAGGAATTTGTTCAATTACTCTGTCGCCTTTTAATTTAATATCAAGTCCGTTATTTCCCATAATCATTTGTATACATTGCAAAGTTAATAAAACGATTGCGGTATTAAAAGATAAATAGTTCTATTTTTGTAGAAAATTAACATCTAAAAATACTGATGTAAATTAATCATAACAAAAACCGTGCTAAATGAAAGTCTATTTTTTAGGAACTGGTACATCACAAGGAATTCCTGTTATAGGAAGTAATCATTCTGTGTGTTTGAGTAATGATTTAAAAGACAAACGGTTGCGTGTTTCTGTTTGGATTCACGATGAGAACAATTCGATTGTTATTGATTGCGGACCCGATTTTAGACAGCAAATGCTAACATCGAAATGTCAGAAAGTAGATGCCATTTTGTTTACACATGAACATGCCGATCACACAGCTGGTATGGATGACATTCGTCCGTTTAATTTTAAGCAAGGTCCAATTCCGATTTATGCTCACGATAGGGTTTTAAAAAATTTAGAAAAACGTTTTGATTATATTTTTGAAACCGAAAATAAATATCCTGGCGCTCCATCAATTCAATCAAATGAAGTTGTAAATAATAAACCATTTTCCATTGGAAGTTTCCAAGTTATTCCGATAAATGTGTTGCATGGAAATTTGCAAGTTTTTGGTTATCGAATTGGTGATTTTGCCTATTTAACCGATGTAAAAACAGTGGAACCATCAGAAATTGAAAAGCTTAAAGGCGTAAAAGTATTGGTTGTTAATGCGTTAAGAGAAGAACCACATCATTCACATTTTAATTTGCAGGAAGCATTAGATTTTGTAACTTTGATTCAACCAGAAATCGCCTATTTTACTCACATAAGTCATATTTTAGGTTTTCACGATGAAGTGCAGAAAAAACTACCTAAAAATGTGTTTTTGGCTTACGATAATTTAGAAATTTCAATATAAAATTACACCATGAAAAAGCAATTGTTCTTATATTTATTTATTGTTTCGGCTTTAATCAATGTTTTTACTTACATGTATTATAGCAAGAAAGATGCAACTATCGAAAAGCGTTTTGAAGACAAAAATAAACGAATGAAAGATAGTATCAGCCAGTTTGAGAATGTTTTATACGATGCAAATTATTTTTCATTAGAGAATAATCAAAATGCTCAAGAGTATCATTCGAATTATGATGTTACCAAATTACTTCCTCAAATAAAAGATGCTTTGTTGGCATACAATGACGCGCCTGAAGGAAATAAATACATCGATCAACCAAAAATGGGTGAACAAAAATTCATAATTAATAAAATAAAAGTATTAAATCATCGTTGGATAGTAGCAGATTACAGCAACGGAACTTTATGGGGTGATGTTTTAATCAAATATTTTGTGAAAGAAGACAATTCAATTACATTCGAAACAATTGAAACTTTTCTTTATCCGAAACAACAAATGGAATAAAAATGAAAAAAACTATACTAGTGTTATTCGCATCGATTTCAATAATCTCGTGCGATTATTTTAAAAAAGAAGAGGAAGTAAAACCAGAACCAGTTGATGCTGCCAAAGACGTAGTTCTTGGCGGTGATAAAGACGATAATGGATGTTTGGCATCGGCAGGTTATACTTGGTCAAAATTAAACAAAGAATGCGTTAGAGTTTTTAGCGGATTACAATTGTCACCAGCTAACAATCCTAATAGCGATGATGCCACTTTATGTACTTATGTGCTTTTTGATCAAAAAGCAGACAATGCCGAATTATTTTTACCAAATCAAGACGAATCAATTGTTTTAACTCGCAAAGCCGAAGGTCAACCTTACGTTAATGGCGAATGGCAATTAATTCCTTGGAAAGGTTTTGTTCTAAAGAAATCGGGTGAAATTCTTTACAGTGGTGATGGCGAAATAGGAAATAAAGTATCGGGAAGTTTAGATAGTGAAGAAATTCCGATAACTGAATAATATAAAATTAAAAGGTCTTGAAATTTTCAAGACCTTTTTTTTACTGTTGCAACCAGTTTTTAAAATCATAAAAGTTTTGTGGAGAAACGCCATGACCAATTGGATACTCTTTATAAACAATGTCAATTCCAAATTGTTTTAAAGTTGGTTCGGCTTTTCTCGCCCAATCTACTGGCACAACTTGATCGACACTTCCGTGTGATGCAAATATTTTTAAATTACTAAAATCGTTTTCTTTAAAATTTTGTGTTGCAATTTCGGCATTAAAATAACCACTCATTGCCACAACACGTTTAATTTTTTGTGGATAAGAAAGTGCTACAGCATAACTCAAAATGCAACCTTGACTGAAACCAATTAGATTTACATTATTTGAATCAATAGCGTAATTAGCAAGTAATTCGTCAATGAAATTCGAAATTAAATCACGTGATGTTTTAGCTTGCTCAATATCTGAAAACTTATTTTCGTCGGCATCAAAGTTGATTGCGTACCAAGCATAACTTCCGTACATTAAGTCGTAAGGTGCACGAGCAGAAATTACATAATATTCTTCTGGAAGTTCAGATGCGAATGAAAACAAATCTTCTTCATTGCTACCATAACCATGAAGCAATAACAACAACGGATTTTTATCTAATTTTATTTTAGGTTCACGAACTAAATGATGTAACGATAAATTCATTATAAGCTTTTAAAAGTAGTTTGAAAAAATGCACCAACAACTGGAATTAGTCTTTTTTGCCCAGATAAAGCTCCAGAAAAACCATAAATCCAAAGGATAAAATAGAATAAATAGAAAGCTGACGAAACCGTCCAACTATCAGCATAACCTACAAAATATCCTAATAGAAAAAAGGATAAAAATATTCCTAAAGCCTGACGAATATGAAACGAAGCAAACTCAGTTTTTTTCTCTTCATTGTTCATGAAAATGGCAATTACAGTTCCTAAAATGGTTAAATAGGCAACTAATACGGCGTCTTTATTTTGATTTTCATTCATGATTATCCTAAAATTAATTTGTTGTTATTTAAAACTCCAATTATTTTTCCTCTCATTTTTGTTCCTAAAAAAGCAGAATTTTTAGATTTAGATAAGATGTTTTCTTTGGTAAAAGTCCATTCGCCTTCTGTTGAGAATAAAGTCAAATTCGCTTTATTACCTTCGGCTATTTCAGAACTTTTTAATCCGAAAATGATTCTTCCGAATGTTAGTTTTTCTACGATTTTATCTAATGGTAAAACGGTTAATAAAGCGCCAAAAGCACTTTCTAATCCGATAGTTCCATTTTTAGCCATATCAAATTCCATCTTTTTATGTTCAATATCAATCGGATTATGGTCGGATGTAATGATATCTATCGTATTATTTAAAACTCCAGAAATTAGTGCAATCCTATCGTTGTCAGTTCGCAATGGTGGCGTAACTTTAAATCGAGTGTCAAATCCGTCTAGTTTTTCATCGGTTAAAACCAAATTATGAACGGCAACGCTACAAGTTACTTGCAATCCTTTGGCTTTTGCATCACGTATCAATTCCACCGATTTAGCTGTAGAAATAGTCGGAATGTGTAATTTTCCACCTGTGTATTCAAGTAAAAATAAGTTTCTGGCAATGATTAATTCTTCGGCTAAATTCGGAATTCCTTTTAATCCTAATCGTGTAGAAACAACGCCTTCATTGGCAACGCCGCTTCCTTTTATTTTATCGTCTTGACTGTAAGCGATGACCAATCCGTCAAAATCTTGAACGTATTGTAAACCAATTTTTACCAAATTAGCATTACTCAAACTTTTATTATAATCACCAAAAGCAATTGCTCCAGCGTTTTTCATATCGAATAACTCTGCCAAATCATTTCCTTCGCTATTTTTGGTTAAAGCACCAATTGGAAACAATTCTGTTACAGTTTTTGAAGCTTTTTGTTTTACAAATTGCACTTGCGATTGGTTGTCAATTATAGGAAAAGAATTGGGTTGAAGTGCGATTCCTGTGAAACCACTTTTGGCAGCAACATTCAATCCGTTTTCAATAGTTTCTCGATCTTCAAATCCAGGTTCACCAAGGGAAACGCTACTGTCAAACCAACCTTGAGAAATCAATAAATCGGATTGCTTTATTTCTTTAAAATCATCAGCTTTTGAAAGGTTTTGACCTATCTTTTCTATGGTTCCATTATTGATTTGTACATCAACCACTTGGTTGTGAAACGGACTTTTAGGGTCTATAATCTTGGCTTCTCTGATGATTATTTTCATTTTACAAATTTTTGAATTAAAACTTCCAATGCAACAAAAAGTAGCGCTAAAATAACAAACCATTTCCAGATCTGATTGTCGGTTCTATCGGTTTGTAGTGTGTCGAATAAAGAATCTACGTTGCTTATTTCTTTAAAATCACTTGCTGCTTCGGGATTGGCATTCGTTAAGTTACTTTCGGTTCTATTGTAATTAAAACTTATGTTTTCTACTAATTTATCGTTGTTAAAAACACCAAAATTTCCGGCGTCTTTCGGATTATCATTGAACGTTAATTTGACTTTATTATTCAGTATTTGTTGAACCGGAATAAAGCTTTCTGTTGCGTTTTTTACATTAACAATTTCGTCTTTACTCAATAATGTCTCCATAATTAAAGGTTTGCTTTCTCCAATAATTGTGGCGTTAATTCCTGCTTTTTGAGCATTTTGAGCCATGTTATAAAACGTTGGAACAATAATTGGTGAATTCTGAAAATTACTATTCACTTTATTGATTTCACCAGCAAAAACATAAACCGAGGAAACACTATTTTGAATGGCACTTAAAAAAGGTGTTTGATCGCTGTAACCCAAAACCGTTGGCGCTGAATTACTTATTTCAAATGATTTTTTTGTGTTTGGATATTGAAAATTATCTACTTTTTTCTCAAAAACACCGCTAAATAATGGATGACTAAAATTGATTTTGGTAATCATCTTTTCAGTAGTTCCTAATTCATTAAATTTAAACGCTCCAAAATTGGCAAGAAAATTATTTAAGTTTGATGGCGTACTTTCTGAACTTGGAATTAATATTACATTTCCGCCTTTTTCTACAAATGATTTCAAGGTTGTTTGCAACGCTTGCGGAATTTCTTTTAACTCATTTAAAACAATTGCATCTTGCTTGTCAATCAAATTATAATCTAATGATTGCAATGGAAAATTAGAATAATTAAATTCATCCGAAGTATAAATTCTTGATAAAAAACTACTTTTTTCAACTTCACCAATACTTATAACATTGCTTTTTTCTGGTTTTGAAATGCTAAAATAATAATTGTTGTCGTATTCCAATCCGTTATCAGAAATAGTTACATAACCATGAAAATCTTCTTTCGGAATTGTAAAATTAATAGTTTTATTTTTTGATTCAAAATTAACTAAGGTTTTAGCAGTCAATTTTTTATTGTTGTATAAAGCAATTGGAATATCTTTAAAATCTTCACCAAAAGCATCCAATTTTACTCCGATTTCATAAAAATTATCCAAAACCTGATTCACATAAACACTGTCAATTGCAATGTTATCGGTTTTTTCGGCTTCTGGAATTATGAAATATAAGTTCTTGTCGTCTTTACTATTTTTTAGCTGATTAGGTTGCAATCCTACGGCATCGGTAATCACAACAATATCTTTTTCAAATGCCGATTTGTGTGCTTTAATTTTCGCCAAAAGATTATCCAATTGAAAAGGTGAAGCACTGTATTTTAAATTCTGAAGTTCTTTTTGAATTGATTTAATATCGGTATTCCAATAATTATCAGAACAGGTAATTAAAGAAAAATTGGCGTTTTCTGGAGTGTTTTCAAGCAAATCCTGAACGGCTCGTTTTAGTAATTCGCCTTTTTTACCTTTGGCTTGCATACTGAAAGAATTGTCTAAAATTATGTACAATTCGTTAGTTGCATTTTTACTGTCTTTGGCTTTAAAAAAAGGTTGTGCGAAAGCGAAAATTAGAAAAGCTAATAACAATAATCTTGTAGCGAGAAGTAAATATTTCTTAAGTTTCGAACTTTTACGTGTTTGGATTGCAAGTTCTTTCAGGAATTTTACATTCGTGAAATATTCGGTTTTAAATTTACGTAACTGAAAAAGATGAACCAGAATTGGAATTACCAATAAAAAAAGGAAGTATAGAATTTCTGGGTGTTTAAATTGCATTCTTACAAAGATTTACTTCACAGGTGTATATTTTGGATACTTTGGGTTGTTTTTTCAATTGTCAAAAATACATTTTTTTTAGCACAAAAACCTATCAGTTTAAGTTTTTGTTGTCAATAATTATTCGTCTTTAGATGTGGTATCTTTTAGTGTAAATGGATAATCTCCAAACAAAGCCGACAGTCGTTTCATTTGAAAAGTATTTCGTGTAAATTTGTTCGAAAGCGCAATAATTACCGTATTTTCTTTCCTTAAATTAATGTAACTTGACGTATTTCCATGCCACCAACCGTTGTGATAAAATAGCTTTTGTCCACTTTCCCATTCGCGCATTCTAATTCCTAATCCATAATTTTTCTCGCCGCGACTTTCATAACTGTAACCTTTAAAAACTTGATCAGCTAGTTTTTTACTTATAAAATCTGGTGAATTTCTGGCCAAATCAAATTTTAATAAATCACGTGGTGTCGAATAAATATTTTTATCGCCGTATACAGCATCCAAAAAATCGAAAGGATATTTTACATAGTTGTATTTGTACGATGGCGTTGCTTTTTCTTTAGGAGTATTTTCATCAAAAACAAAAGAGTTTTTCATGTCTAATGGTTCGAAAATAATTTTCTTCATCGCTTCCGCATATTTCATTTTGGTAACTTTTTCAATAACCAAAGCAAGCAAAGCATAATTGGTATTGTTATAACTAAAATGAGTGTCGGTTTTAGTTTCTAATTTTATGTCTTTTGTAATAATTACATTGAGTAAATCAGTGTTTGTTAGGGTTTTGTTTCTTCCCCAAATGGCTTTATCATCACAGAAATAATTGTATTTTTTCATGCCACTTCTGTGATTTAGAAGTGTTTTAATTGTAACATCTGGATAAGGAAAACCTTCAAAAAGCGTAGTCAATTTTTGATCTAAATCAATTTTTTTAGCATCAATTAATTTTAAAATGGCTGCGGCAGTAAGTACTTTAGTAACTGAAGCTATATGTAACGGAGTTTCTGGCGAGTTTAAAATGTTATTTTCTTTATCGGCATAACCATCGTATTTTTCATATATAATTTGTCCGTTTTTGGCCACTAAAAAACTCACGTTTTCAAAACCTCGTCCGAAATTATTTTCGAAAAAACCTTCAATTTGTCTTTTTTTGGTATTGGTATAAGCAGCAGAAAGTTTTGGCAAGGAATCTTCTAACGGAAGCATTGCATATTCTAAATCGCTTTTTCTTTTTGTTGACTTTTTTTCTTTTTCATCATTTTTGCAGCCAAACAGAAGTAAAAAAGTGACTGTAAAAAATAAGTATTTTGGTAATCGAATTGGAATCATTATTAATTTGGTTGAAAAACAAATATATAAAACAATAAATCAAACAATTGGAACAAAATGTTATAATAATTATAAAATTATCAACAGTTTCTTGCAATTATTTGAAATTCAGCAAATAATCTTAAATTTAATTTTAGGTTAAAAGTTTTGAAAACGTTTTCGTTAATGCTACTTTTGAGGCGCAAAAAAATAGCATATCATGAAGTTCGGAATCATTAAAGAAAGAAAAAATCCACCAGATAGAAGAGTAGTTTTTACTCCAGAAGAATTAGTTCGATTAAAAACAGAACATCCAGAAGCAGAAATTAAAGTTGAAAGTTCTGATATTAGAGTTTTTTCTGATGAAGAATATTCAAATCTTGGTTTGGAAGTTACAACAGATATGACCGATTGCGATGTGCTTTTTGGTGTAAAAGAGATTCCAGTTGATGCTTTAATTCCGAATAAGAAATATTTTTTCTTTTCGCATACAATCAAATTTCAGCCTTACAATAGAAAATTATTGCAAGCGATTTTAGAAAAAAATATTGAATTGTATGATCATGAAACGATTGTAGACGCTAATCACAGACGTTTAATTGGTTTTGGAAGATATGCAGGAATTGTAGGTGCTTACAACGGTTTTAGAGGTTTCGGAATTAAATATGAATTATTTAATTTACCAAAAGCAGAGACTTTAAAAAGTAAAGACGATTTGATTGTTAGATTAAAAAGACAAACACTTCCCAATATAAAAATTGTGCTTACAGGTCACGGAAAAGTTGGAATGGGCGCAAAAGAAATTCTTGACGGAATGAAAATCAAAGAAGTTCAAGTTGATGATTTTTTAAATAAGAAATATTCTGAACCAGTTTATACTCAAATTGATGTTTTAGATTACAACAAACGACTTGACGGAAAAATTTTAGACAACAACGATTTTTACAAAAATCCAAAGGAATATACTTCAAATTTTGAACGATTTTCGCAAGTAGCCGATATTTATATGGCTGGACATTTTCATGGAAACAATGCACCTGATATTTTAACTCGTGAAATGTTGTTATCTGCAAAAAACAAAATTCAAGTTGTAGCCGATATTTCATGCGATGTTGATGGTCCAATTGCTTGTACCATTAAAGCATCGACGATTGCAGATCCATTTTTTGGATATTTGCCTAGCGAAAATA
Organism: Flavobacterium aquatile LMG 4008 = ATCC 11947; assembly: GCF_000757385.1. Lineage (GTDB taxonomy): Bacteria > Bacteroidota > Bacteroidia > Flavobacteriales > Flavobacteriaceae > Flavobacterium > Flavobacterium aquatile. The sequence continues at coordinate 62,127 of NZ_JRHH01000002.1, forward strand.
AAGAAGTTCCTTTTACACATCCAGGTTCAATTATGGTAATGTCTGTTGATAATTTGCCTTGCGAATTGCCAAAAGATGCTAGTGAAGGCTTTGGAGAAATGTTTATGGAACATGTAATTCCAGCTTTTTTCAACAACGATAAGGACGGAATTTTAAAACGTGCAAAAATGACAGAAAATGGTCAATTAACCGAACGTTTCAAGTATTTACAAGAGTATGTAGATGGCAAATAGATTCATTTATTTAATTCCTATTTTAAAATTATAATTTAAAGTCCCGATTGTTGTCGGGATTTTTTATTTCATAAAATTGGCTATATTTGAGTTGAATTTAATTAGAAATGAAAAGATTTTTTCTCAATATTGTTTTACTTTTTTTATTGACTGCAAAGTTAAATGCGCAAGATTTATTGCCATTTGTAGAAAATATAACCAAAGCTAACTATAACGGCGACAACCAAGTATGGAGTGTTACTCAAGGTGATGACAATGCCATGTATTTTGCAAACAATCATTTTTTCTTGCGATATAATGGCGTGATTTGGGAGAAATATACATTGCCTAACAAGACAATTATTCGTTCGGTTTTTGCAGATGGAGAGCGAATTTATACAGGATCATTCAATGAATTGGGTTATTGGAAACGAGTTGCTGGAGTCATGCGTTATTTTTCACTGTCGAAAGAGAATCTTTTTTTTGGAGAAGCAGTAAATGAAGAAATTTGGAAAATCTTTAAATTTAAAGATAAAATTTACTTCCAATCGTTCAATCAAATTTTTATTTATGACGGTAAAAATATCAAGAAACTAGATTTGCCAAGTCAGATATCTTATTGTTTTCCTATAGATAATAAGTTGTATGTAGCATCAGTAAATAATGGTGTTTACCTTTACGAAAATGGTAAATTTTCAAAAAAATCCAGTTGGTCTTTATTAGAAAACAATATTGTTCATTCCATAGAATTTAACAACAACAAAATGTATTTTTTTACTAGAAAAAATGGTGTTTTTGTAGAAGAAAATGGCGTTTTAAGTCCATGGAAATCAGTTTTAAATGAAAGTTTAAAATCGGAATTAATCAACACAGCACGATTTATTGATAGTAATCGAGTAGCAATAGGCACAGCTTTTAAAGGAATATACATTGTTGACATAAATGATAATTCATACATCAGTATCAATCGAAATAATTCCCTAAAAAACAACTCGGTTTTAAGCATCGGATTTGACAAAGAAAACGATTTATGGCTCGGAATGGATAACGGAATTACACATATAGAAATTAATTCTCCGTATAAAAGTTTTGTTGATAACACAGGTATTTTAGGAACTTTATATTCAATTGCACCAATGCAAAATGGATATTTACTGGGTTCAAATCATGGTGTTTTTAAGTATGAAAATAAGAAATTATATTTTATTAATGGTTCGCAAGGTCAAGTGTGGCAAATTGATAAAGTAAATTCAAAATATGTAATTGGTCATAATGATGGAACTTTTATATACGATCAATCATTAAACAAAATTAATAATGTAAATGGCGGCTGGAAATTATTAAAAAACAATTTTAATACTACTTATTTTCAGGCTAATTATTCAGGTATTGTTGTTTATGATAATGACAGCTTTTCTAATTTTTATAAAATTGACAAGCTTACAAAACCTATAAAGAATGTTGCTCAAAATAATAGAAATGAATTGTGGGCAGTAGACAATTATAAAAGTCTCTACAAAATAGAATTTGATGACAATTACATTGCCAAAAATATTATAAATGTTACTAAAAATAACGGTATTAAAAATGATTTTAATGTAAAGTTATTTAGTTTCAAAAACGAAATACTTTTTTACATTAATAACAATTGGTACAAGAATAATTCAATTACAAATAAATTAGAACTTTCGGAACAATTTAATAAATCATTTAAGGATATTACCGGAATTAGTTCTATTGATGAAAACAGTTTCCTAATTATAAAAGAAGGATTGTTTTATGTAGTGAAGTATGAAAATAATCAATTTGCTTGGAATTTAATTCCGAAGAAGTACTATGAAGGAAAGAGTATTAATGAAGAAACTAAAGTTTTAAAGCAAGGAAATCAAATAGTCATTAATTTAGACGATGGTTTTTTTATTTATGAATTAGAAAATAAACAGCTCAAAAGTCAGAAAGTTCAAATTGAAGGATTTTATAATTCTAACATTATTACAGATGATACTACAGTAAATTTCAATCAATCGGTTGAACTCAATGTCATCACTCCGTATTACGGATTTAATAAAGCCAATTTGTTTTATACTTACAATAATAGCAATTATTTGCCTATTGAAAATGGAAAAATTATACTAAATAATTTAGACAATGGATGGAAAGAAATAACCGTTTATATCAGGAAAGGAACCAAATTTATAAAATTAGCCGATTATGAGTTTAAAGTAGCTAGGCCTTGGTATTTTTCATTTTGGATGGTATTGTTTTACATTCTTTTAGTTGCGGGTACTTTTTTCCTTTATTACAGATGGAATAAAGTTAGATATCTCGAAAAAATAAAACTGAAAGAAGAAGAGTTAAAACATCAAAAAGAGATAATACAGCTAGAATTAAATGCCGAAAATAAAATAAAAATGCAAGAATATGAAAAACATGTTCTTGAGATTCAAGTGCAAACAAAAGCGTCAGAAGTGGCTGGAAAATCCCTTTCTATCGCTAAACAATCAGAGATGATTGATAGTATTCAAACCATCATGAATTCGGAAGGAAATATTCAATCTTTAAAATCCAAAATAAATAAAGTAATCAAAATCAATTCGTTAAATAAAAATGAATGGAAGGAATTTGAAATAAACCTTTTCAAAAGTAACGAAGAATTTATAAAAGCGCTTACTGCCAAATATAATAATCTAACTCCAAAAGATATTCGCCTTTGCATTTATCTCAAAATGAACTTATCTTCTAAGGAGATTGCACAATTAATGAATATAAGTTATCGTGGTGTGGAGCTTCATCGTTACCGTTTAAGAAAGAAAATTGGTATCTCGCAAGAGGAAAATTTGTCTAAATTTCTAATGAATATATAAAAGTAGATTCTCAATTAAGAAATTTAATACCTACTTTTATGCTGAATCGTTAATTTTTAAATTAATTTTTTTCATTATTCTTAGTACATCATAACTACATCATTTGTATAATAAATGATGTATCTTTAACATTATTTAACACTATTTATTGTGTTGATTTTCAATTTAATATAAAATATTTTTTAAATTATGATGTAGTAATGTAGTGTATTCAATTAGCGTTACTATCACGTTATAGTTTGTACTTTAGTTGTCAAATTAACTTAAACAATTTAACAAATGAAAAAAATTATTCTTTTTTTACTATCGATTGTTTTTCCAATTATGTCTCATGCACAAGATATTACTGGAAAAGTGATTGATGACAAAGGTATTCCGCTCATTGGAGTGAATATTCGAGCATTAAAAACTAATACAGCAGTTAGTTCTGATCTTGATGGGAACTATACAATCAAAGCCACAACAGGAGACCAACTAGAGTTTACAATGATTGGTATGGCAACTCAAGTAGTCAAAGTTAATGGAAATACTATAAATGTGACTATGAAGGGCGATTCAACAGTGTTGTCAGATGTTGTTGTGATTGGTTATGGAACTGCTAAAAAACGTGATTTAACAGGTTCTATAGTTAAAGTTTCAGGTAAAGAAATTGCAGACAAACCCAATTCAAATCCTATTAATTCATTACAAGGAAAAGTTGCAGGATTATCTGTTGTAAATTCAGGAACTCCAGGTGCTGAACCAGATATTAGAATTAGAGGAACAGCTAGTTTATTTCAAACAAAACCATTATATGTAGTTGATGGTATTTTTAATGATAATATTAGCTATATAAACCCTGCTGATATTGAGTCTATTGAAGTTTTAAAGGATCCATCTTCTTTAGCTGTTTTTGGAGCTCGTGGAGCAAATGGAGTTTTAATTGTAACTACAAAAAAAGGAAAGATAGGTAGAACAACTGTAAATTATAATACATCATTAGGAGTTAAGAACATTACAAATAAACCAGAGATGACTAATGCATCTCAGTTTAAATCATTATATGATCAACAAAGAGCAAATCAAGGTGTTGGCGCGTATCCATATTATAATTTATTTACTGCTGATACCGATTGGATTGATGAAATAACAAACAGTAGTGCAACAATTTATTTTCATAATTTATCAATTTCTAATGCAACCGAAAAAAATAAATTTTATTTAGGTTTTGGCTATGTTAATGAAGAAGGAGTTATTAAAAATGAATTATATAAAAAATTTACTTTTAATGTTAATGATGAGTTAACAATTAATGATCGATTTAAAGTAGGAGTTGGTATTAATGGTTCTGATGAGCGTTTGCCTAGATTAGGAAACTATATTTCAGCAATAAATGCTACACCAATTGTAGCTCCATTTAATACGGAGTTAGGTGTTTATAATCAATTGCCAATTGATATTGGAGGTGCACAAGTAGGAAATCCGCTTTTAGAAGTTGAAGGTAAAAAAGGCACACAATTAAATAGAAATACACGTTTTGTTGGAAACGCTTTTGCGGAGTTTACAATTGTTGATAAATTGAAATTAAGAGGTGCTTATTTAGCAGACTTGGGGTATTCTAATGGAAGAGGTTACTTGCCAGTATTTAATGTTTATGTTGCAGAAGTTGATGACACCAATTTATATGGAGGAAACGCACTTACTTCTGTTAGTCAGTTTAAAAATAATAATCAAAAATTGCAACAAGAATTATTATTAACTTACGAAAAATCTTTTGGGAAGCATAATTTTTCTGGTCTTTTGGGATATACTCGCTATGAAGAAATGTTTAGCGGTATGAGTGGAACAGTTAAGCAGTATTCACCAAGTATTAATGATGCGGGTATTGATGAAAATGCAATTCCTAACGATCCAAGATGGTGGTACTTAAATGTTTATCCATATGGTGATCCAACTACAAGAATTGCAAACTCGGATCAGTATGAGGAATCAACTGTTTCTTATTTAGGTCGTGTTTTGTATAATTATGATGGCAAATACATGTTAAATGGTTCTTTTAGAAGAGATGGTTCTTCTGGAATTAGAAAATGGCAAAATTTTTGGGCTCTTGGTGCAGCTTGGGAGGTTACAAAAGAATCTTTTATGGAGAACCAAAAAACTTTTGACTTCTTAAAAATTAAAGCATCTTTCGGACAATTAGGAAACCGATTTGCATCTGTCAGATATCCAACTTATCCAACATATACAACAGGTTCAAGTGCTGTTTTTGGCGAAGAATTGGTACCAGCCTATGTATTAGCTTACAGAAATAATCCAAATTTAAAATGGGAAACTGTAACTTCTAAAGAGTTTGGGTTTGAAATGGCAACACTAAATAATAGATTAACTTTAGAAGCTAATTATTATGATAAAACTACAACTGATTTATTAACTTATGTTCTTTTTAACAGTGATAGATTTTACACAAATGCAGGTGAAATTTCAAATAAAGGTTTTGAATTGGCTGCATCTTGGAAAGATAATATTACTAAAGACTGGAATTATTCAATTTCTGGAAATTTAACAACAATTAAAAATAAAGTTAATTCTGTATTCACAGATGGATTTGAAATTTTTGATGGACCAACTCGTTTAAGTGCTGGTAGTCCAATTGGTTCTTTTTATGGTTATGAAGTTGAAGGTGTTTATCAATCGTATGCCGATATTTTAAATTCTCCTATAAGCACACTTGGAAGTTATGATGTTGGTGATTTAAAGTTTAAAGATATCAATGGCGATGGAATTATCGATGCTGATGATAGAAAAGAAATAGGAAATCCTACTCCAGATATTACTTATGGATTTTCTGCCAATGTAAATTATAAGAACTTCAGTTTATCAGCAGACTTTCAAGGAGTTTATGGAAATGAAATATGGAGAGATTGGGGAAATGGAGCAACTTTTGCACAATTTAATTACAGAGCTGATAGACTAAATGCTTGGAATGGACCAGGAACTTCAAACTGGGAACCGAGATTAAACGATGCTTCTGGATATAATACAAATAATCGTTCAACATACATGATTGAAGATGGAAGTTATTTAAGACTTAGAAATATTCAATTAGGATATAATTTTGATCCTACTTTCTTAAGTAAAGTAAAAGTAGATTCTTTAAGATTATATTTAAGTGCTCAAAACATTGTAACATGGTCGAACAATTCTGGATTTACTCCTGAAGCTGGTGGTTCACCTACAAAATTTGGAGTTGATACTGGTGGTTATCCTTTACCAGCAATAACTTCATTAGGTATAAATGTAACATTCTAAAAAAAACGATGATGAAAATAAAAACAATTGTAAAACTATCATTAATTACTACTATAACAGCATTAATGATAACTTCTTGTAATGACGAAGACTTTTTAGACAGATTACCAGAAGGTGTTGCCACAGAGGGTGATCTTCCTGCTGGTGCCTTAGAAGAAAAAGCTTTCGGTTTATACGGAAAAATGAGAACAGAAGCAGGTATAACCGATTGGACACGCTATTGGTTTCAAAGTATCCGTTCAGACGATGCCGCAAAAGGAAGCTCAGTGACAGATGCTGCAGCATTTGGAACAATATTCGATGGTTTTCAATATTCTGCTGCAGAAGGATTTGCTGCTTCAAATTGGAATGGGCATTACAGTTTAATTTATGCTTGCAATGATTTAATTGTTTTGGTAGATGAGTCTGGTACAACAGATGCAGGAAGTTTAACTAATAAAGCTGAAGCAATGGCCATCAGAGCATTTTGCTATTTTGAGTTGAGAAGAGATTATGGAGAAGTGCCAATCGTTATTAATAAAGTAGTTAATCCTGCAGATGCAGTTAAACCAAAATCAACAATTGCCGAAGTAGATGCTCAAATTGTAAGTGATTTAACTTTTGCAAAAGAAAATTTACCAATGACTTGGCCTTCATATCCTGGTAGAGCAACTAAAGGTTTTGCACAAACTTTATTGGGAAAATTATATTTATATCAACAAAATTGGACACAAGCATTGACAGAATTTAATGATGTAATGGGTTATGGATATGCTCTTAATAATTCTTATTCTGATATATTTTTACAATCAGGTGATAATTCTACAGAATCTGTTTTTGAAGTGCAGTTTCTCAGATTGGCTGGAGTAAATTATTCTAATAATTATTGGGAATCTCAAGGTGTACGTGGTACAAGTACTTGGGATTTAGGTTGGGGTTTTAATGTGCCTACTCCTAATTTAATTAGTGCTTACGAAGCAGGCGATCCAAGGTTAGCAGCGACCGTTTTATTCTCAGGTCAAAATGATGGATATGGAAATATACTTCCAACAAGTCCGCCTTTAGACCAACCTTATTGGAATAAAAAAGCTTACACGTTACCATCAGAAAGAGCTTTCTTTGGAGAAAATAAAAACCACTGGTCTAATATAAAACTTATTAGATACGCAGATGTTTTGTTAATGGCGGCAGAAGCAGCCAATGAAAGTGGACAAAGTTCACTCGCTGTAAGTTATATTAATCAAGTTAGAGCAAGAGCAAGAGGAACTAATACATCAGTTTTGCCAGATATTACTTCAACAGATCAAGCAATTGTAAGAGCTGCAATTAAACAAGAGAGAAGAATAGAACTTGCTATGGAAGGTGAACGTTTCTATGATTTAGTTCGTTGGGGTGATGCAAATGCTATATTAGGTGGATTGGGATACCAACCAAAAAATGAATTTTATCCAATTCCGCAAACGGCTATTGACCAATCTGGAGGAGTTTTAGTACAAAATCCAAATTATTAATAAATTTTAGGCATAGTAATTTATCAATTGCTATGCCTTACTAAATAAAATAATTATGAAAAATTTAAAATTTTCTTTAGCAAAAGTGAGCTTAGTAATTATGACTTCACTTTCAATTATTGGCTGTCAAAATATGGATCGTCCTGGAGTAGGAGATTATCCAATTGATGAAAATCCTCCTGGAGGACCATTAAAATTTTATGTTCCTTTTGATGGTGAAACTGATAATCCATTGATGAATGCAGTGGATCAGATTAAAGCTAAATTTCCTTCTGAAAACCCATTAACGCAAATTGAAGGAATAAGTGGTAAAGCAGTTCAAGGTGGTGAACCAAAAAAATTTATTGCTTATCCTAAACCAAATGATTTTACAACAACAACTGATAGTTTTACAATATCACTTTGGACAAAACATGGTGCTCCAACACAAACCGAATTTGTATTTAGTCTTACCAGTAATAATTGGGCGAAAGCAAGCATGTTTATGTTAGTTGAAGGAAGCGTAAGTACACCAATTATAAAATTATTTGTAGATGAAGAACCAGGTGACAAATGGTTTGAATGGGTTGGAGCAAATAGTGTTCCAGGTATTTTTGACGATCAATGGCATCATATCGTTTTTAAATATGATTCAACTACTTCAGGAATGACAATTTACAAAGACGGTATTGCTTTTTCTACTCAAGTTTGGGCAAATCATGGTGCTATTCAATTTAATGATTCTAATATTACAGGTCTTAGAATTGGTGGATCAGGAAATCCAAATGAAGGTTGGATGAATTCATGGACTGGAGCTATTGATCAATTCAGAATGTATAATATTGCTTTGTCAGATGCAGAAATTCAAGAGCTTTACACTACTAACAAATAATTTTTTTACACCTGTCGAGGTAATTATCTCGACAGGTTAAATTTATAAATATGGCCTATTTAAAATATTCATTTTTTTTTATTCTAGTTGTTTTTTTGAATTGCAGTAATGATAATCAAGCACCAGAAGATTTAAACCAAGTAGTAACAGACGAACAACTTCTAAACCAAGCCCAAAAAGACGCCCTAAAATACTTTTGGGAATACGCCGAACCCAACTCTAAATTAGCTCGCGAACGCTATCATACTGATAATCCAAGTTTCGAAGCTAATATTGTTACAACTGGTGGTTCTGGATTTGGATTAATGACCATAATTGTGGGTATCGAAAGAGGTTTTGTTCCTAGAGCAGAAGCTGTTTCCAGACTTACAACGGCATTAAACTTTTTAGAAACTGCCGATAGATTTCACGGTGCATGGCCACATTGGATGGACGGAACTAACGGTAATGTAATTCCGTTTGGAACGATGGACAACGGTGGCGATTTAGTAGAAACCGCATTTTTATGTCAAGGTTTATTAACTTTAAGAGAATACTTTAAAAATGGTTCTACAGCAGAACAAGCATTAGCACAAAAAGCAGACAATCTATGGAAAGGTGTCGAATGGGATTGGTACACAAAAGGCGAAAACGCATTGTATTGGCACTGGTCTCCAAATTATGCTTGGCAAATGAATTTCAAACTAGAAGGTTACAATGAATGTTTGATTACGTACACTTTAGCAGCAGCTTCACCAACACATCCAATTACTGCCGCAGCTTATCATCAAGCATGGGCGAGAAGTGGCGCAATTGTAAATGGAGGTTCGCAATACGGAATTCCAGTAGTTCTTAATTATAACGGTGCAACTGGAAATGTTGGTCCAATGTTTTGGTCGCATTATTCGTATTTAGGCTTAGATCCAAGAGGTTTGTCAGATCAATATGCCAATTATTGGACGCTTACGCAAAATCATTCCAAAATAATGAATAAATATTGTATTGCAAATCCGAACAATTGGACAGGTTATTCCGAAAAATGTTGGGGTTTAACTGCAAGTTACACCAGAAATAATGATGGTTCTACAGGTTATACTGCCCATCAACCCAACAATGATACTGGAGTAATTTCACCAACAGCAGCATTGTCTTCTTTTCCATACACGCCAGCAGAATCAATGAAATTCCTTCGTTATTTATATGAAGAGAAAAAAGCGCAATATGTTGGAGTAGCCGGACCTTACGATGCGTTTTCTCCAACTCACAATTGGGTTACACCAAGATATTTAGCCATCGATCAAGGAACAATTGTTCCAATGATTGAAAATCATAGAACTGGTTTGTTATGGAATTTATTCATGCAGGCACCAGAAGTTAAAGTTGGTTTACAAAACTTAGGCTTTTCATCAGCACAACACGGATTTTAGTTCCATTTATATGAAAAAGACAATTGCATTTTTAATCGTATTTAGTTTTCAATTAAATTGCTTCTCACAAGAAATTAGACAAAATTTCTCCAAAGAAGTAAAAACGAAATTGGAAATAAATTACATTCTAGATTTACCATCCAACCAAAAAGAAAAATATCCATTATTAGTTTTTCTTCATGGCTCAGGCGAACGCGGAACCGATTTAGAAATTGTCAAAAATCATAGTCCTTTTACTTATAAAAATTTAATTAAAGAACCTGTAGGAATTCTAGCTCCACAATGTCCAGAAAATGTTTGGTGGGATACAAACGCAGTTTATCATCTAATTTTAGAAATCGCATCAAAATACAATATTGATAAATCCCGAATTTACTTAACCGGATTAAGCATGGGCGGATGGGGAACTTGGAAATTAGCCGAAGAACATCCCGATCTTTTTGCTGCAATTGCAACTGTTTGTGCTCCAGCAGATCGATTAATGAAAATTCAAGCCGACAAACTTAAAAATATTCCAATTAAAATATATCATGGTGCATTGGATGATATCGTTACTCCAGATCAATCAATAGAAATGTACCTTGAATTGAAGAAAATTAACCCAAATACAGATCTAATAATTTTTTCTAAAGACAATCATAACAGTTGGGATTCAACTTATTCCAATCCTGAATTTTACAAATGGTTATTAGAACAACACAAATAATATCTGATAGTTATCAGAAAAAATAAATCTACATCACAAGCATTATAATGAAAAACAAACTAATTTTATTCCTAGCCGTTTTTAGTTTAACCATAGGTTACACTCAGAAAAAGACACCCAAAAAAGCACCAATTGCTCCAAAAGATGTTTTTATTAAAGACTTAATGTCTAAAATGACTCTTGAGGAAAAATTAGGACAATTAAACCTACCAACATCTGGCGATATTACAACTGGTCAAGCCAAAAGTGCCAATATCGCTAAAAAGATAGGAGAAGGAAAAGTAGGCGGATTGTTCAACATAAAATCAGTTGCAAAAATCAGAGATGTTCAAAAAGTAGCTATGGAAAAAGGAAGACTAAAAATTCCTTTAATTTTTGGTATGGACGTAATTCACGGTTATGAAACGACTTTTCCAATTCCGTTAGGATTATCATCTTCTTGGGATATGCCAATGATTGAAAAAACCGCAAGAGTAGCTGCAATCGAAGCAACTGCCGACGGGATAAACTGGACATTTTCACCAATGGTAGATATTTGTAAAGATCCTCGTTGGGGTAGAATCGCCGAAGGTGGTGGCGAAGATGCCTACTTAGGAAGTCAAATTTCTAAAGCAATGGTAAACGGTTACCAAAACGGAAATCTAAAAAATACCACATCTATGATGGCATGTGTAAAACATTTTGCACTTTATGGCGCATCAGAAGCTGGTAGAGATTATAACACGGTAGATATGAGTAAAATTAGAATGTACAACGAATATCTACCTCCATACAAAGCTGCTGTCGATGCAGGAGTTGGTTCAGTAATGGCTTCTTTTAACGAAATTGATGGTGTTCCTGCAACTGGAAATAAATGGCTTTTAACCGATTTACTTCGCACCGATTGGGGTTTTAAAGGATTTGTTGTAACCGATTATACCGGAATTTTAGAAATGATTGATCATGGTGTTGGCGACATGCAAACCTCTTCTGCAATGGCTTTAAATGCTGGTGTAGACATGGATATGGTTACCGATGGAATATTGTCAACTACCGAAAAATCACTTAAAGAAGGTAAAGTTTCAATGGAAACAATCGACAAAGCAGTTTATAGAATGCTTGAGGCTAAGTATGATTTAGGCCTATTCGAGAATCCCTATAAAAACTGTGATGAAAATCGTGCAAAAACCGAAATTTTCACCACAGAAAATAGAACTTTCGCTCGTAAAGTTGCTGCCGAATCAATGGTGCTACTAAAAAATGACAATCAAATTTTACCCTTGAAAAAATCGGGAACTATTGCCGTTATTGGTCCATTAGCTCACACAAGTGAAAATATGGGCGGAACTTGGAGCGTTGCAACTAAACAAGATAAATCGAAATCATTCTTAGACGGCTTAAAAGTTGTGGCAGGAGATAAAGCCAAAATAGTCTATGCCAAAGGAAGTAATTTAGATTACGACGCCGAGTTTGAAGCACGCGGAACCATGTTTGGTAAAGAAATAAAACGCGACTTACGTTCTAAAGAGGAAATGATTAAAGAAGCATTAGAAACTAGTAAAAATGCCGATGTAATTCTAGCCGTTTTAGGTGAAGGTGCAGAAATGAGTGGCGAATCTAGTAGCAGAACCAACTTAGAAATTCCGCAATCTCAAAAAGATTTATTAGCTGAATTATTAAAAACTGGCAAACCCGTAGTTTTAGTATTATTTACAGGAAGACCATTAGTTTTAGTCGATGAAAACGCAACCATTCCGGCCATATTAAACGTATGGTTTCCAGGTAGCGAAGCTGGTTTAGCCATTTCCGATGTGCTTTTTGGCGACGTCGTTCCATCTGGAAAATTAACCGCAACTTGGCCTAGAAGTGTGGGTCAAATTCCAATTTACTACAGCCACAAAAATACAGGAAGACCTTTGGGGAATGAAGAAGGAAAGTTCGAAAAATTCAAATCCAATTACATTGATGAAAGAATCGAACCCTTATATCCGTTCGGTTACGGCTTGAGCTACACAAAATTCGATTATTCTAAAGTAAAAATATCGTCCAATAAAATGGCTAAAAACGATAAAATCACTGTTTCTGTTGATATAAAAAACACAGGAAATTACGACGGAAAAGAAGTGGTGCAACTCTACACAAGAGACTTAGTTGGCTCAGTAACGCGACCAGTTAAAGAACTAAAAGGATTCCAAAAAGTAGAAATTAAAAAAGGCGAAACCAAAACAGTTTCCTTCACAATCACCGAAGAAGACTTAAAATTTTACAATCAAAATCTAGAATTTATAGCAGAACCAGGAACATTCGAGGTGTTCATCGGCGCCAATTCCGATACCAAGAATAAAGAAGCATTTGAGTTAGTTAAATAATTTGTTTCATGCACTTCGAGGGAAACCCTTTAGTATTTGCTAAAGGGTTTTTTATAAAAAGTAACATTTATTAGAAGCTATTTCCTGCTATACATTCCAAGCTTTTCACATTTTTCATGTTTTTGTAAGGCCAAAAAGGAGCTTCCGTTGGTCGCTCTTTTTAGCCAACAAAAATCAAGAAAAATTGTAAAAAGGCTTTCCATTGCTATCAGGGCTAAACCATTGAATATAAAAGACGTTATATTTTAAACGAAAACTTTTCAAAAACATCAAAAACTATGAATAAAATCCTACTCATAATTTTCACACTTGCATCAATAGAAAGTTATTCCCAACAAAAAACATTCTGCAATCCCATTAATGTAGATTATGGTTATTGCCCAATTCCCAATATGGTTACACAAGGAAAACACCGCGCAACTGCCGATCCTGTAATTATAAATTTCAAAGGGAAATACTTTCTTTTCTCAACTAATCAATGGGGTTATTGGTGGAGTGATAACATGCTCAATTGGAACTTCGTTTCTAGAAAATTCCTAAAACCAGATGCAAAAGTTTATGACGAATTGTGCGCACCAGCCGCTTTTGTAATGAAAGACGAAATGTATCTAATCGGTTCAACACACGGACCAAATTTTGCACTATACAAAACCAAAGACGGAACCAAAGACGATTGGGAAGTTGCTGTAGAAAATTTCAAAGTTGGCGCTTGGGATCCAGGATTTCTATATGATGAGGAAAAAGACAAACTATTTTTATATTGGGGTTCAAGCAACGAATTTCCGCTTCTCGGAACCGAAATCAATACCAAAACACTACAATCAGACGGATTTGTAAAACCAATGATTACACTAAAACCCGAAGATCACGGTTGGGAACGATTCGGCGAATACAACGACAACGCTTTTCTACAACCTTTTATGGAAGGCGCATGGGTTACCAAATACAACAATAAATACTATTTGCAATATGGCGCGCCAGCAACCGAATTCTCTGGTTATGCCGATGGCGTTTATGTGAGTAAAGAACCGTTAGATGGTTTTGAATATCAATCACACAATCCGTTTTCATATAAACCCGGCGGTTTTGCCCGTGGTTCTGGTCATGGCGCAACGTATCAAGATAATTTCGGAAATTGGTGGCACGTTTCAACCGTAATTCTAGGACAAAAAAATAACTTTGAACGCAGAATCGGAATTTGGCCTGCAGGTTTCGACAAAGACGATGTAATGTATTGCAACACAGCCTACGGCGATTATCCATCGTTTTTACCACAAAAAAATGCCGACCACATCAAAGGATTATTCTCGGGTTGGATGATTTTAAATTATAACAAACCAGTTCAAGTTTCCTCAACGCTCGGCGGATTTCAATCCAATCTTGCTGTTGATGAAGATATGAAAACCTATTGGAGCGCCAAAACGGGTGAAAAAGGCGAGTGGTTTCAAACCGATTTAGGTGAAGTTTCTACAATAAACGCTATCCAAATAAATTATGCCGATCAAGATGCTGAATTCATGGGAAAAACTTTAGATAAATTCCATCAGTATAAAATTTTGGCTTCCAATGATGGTAAAAAATGGACGACTTTAATTGATAAAAGCAATAATAAAACCGATGTTCCACATGATTATATCGAACTAGAAACGCCTGCAAAAGCAAGGTTTTTGAAACTTGAAAACATCAAAATCCCATCAGGAAAATTTGCTTTAAGCGGTTTTAGAGTTTTTGGAAAAGGACAAGGAAAAGCACCAGAAATGGTTCAGAATTTTATGGTTTTGCGCGCCGATGCTAAGAAATTTGGCGAACGAAGAAGCTCGTGGATTCGTTGGCAACAAAATACTGAAGCCGATGGTTATGTAATCTATTTCGGGAAATCTCCAGACAAATTGTACGGAAGTATTATGGTCTATGGTCAAAACGATTATTTCTTTTCTGGAATGGATAGAACAGATGCTTATTATTTTCAAATAGAAGCGTTCAACGGCAACGGCATTAGCAAACGCACAGAAGTGATAAAAGTCGACTAAATCACCGATTTGTAAACGTTGAATTTTTATTGAAAAATCATAGAAATCATTTTAAGAAAACGTTTTCGTTAATAACTATTTCAAGAATTGGTTTAGTTATTTTTATATAAATGTATATTTATGAAATATTTCAACTAATATTTATCATAATAGTAAATATAAGTGCTAAATAATGAGAACTTTACAATAATAATTTACTAAAATTAACCAAAAACTAAACAAACAAATTATGAGTTCAGAACAAATTAAAACGAATTGGGCGCAATTTATTCCGCTAGCAACTGTATTCTTCTTTTGGGGATTTGTTGC
The DNA here is from genome assembly GCF_000757385.1 of Flavobacterium aquatile LMG 4008 = ATCC 11947. Taxonomy (GTDB): domain Bacteria; phylum Bacteroidota; class Bacteroidia; order Flavobacteriales; family Flavobacteriaceae; genus Flavobacterium; species Flavobacterium aquatile. The sequence continues at coordinate 77,651 of NZ_JRHH01000002.1, forward strand.
CGCAAGTAATGATATTTTAATTCCAGTTTTTAAAGAAGCTTTTACTTTAACTCAAGTAGAAAGTCAATTGGTTTCGTTAGCATTCTACATTGCTTACACCGTTGGATCATTACTTTATTTATTGATTTCGTATTTAACCAAAGGCGATTTAATTAACAGAATTGGATACAAAAATTCGCTTGCATTAGGATTAGGAATTTCTGCGCTTGGAACTTTATTGTTTTATCCTGCAGCAAATACTGGTTCGTTTCCTTTAATGTTGTCTGGATTGTTTATAGTAGCACTCGGATTTTCATTACAACAAACCGTTGCCAATCCATTAGCGATTGCACTTGGACCAATAAATACTGGTTCACAGCGTTTAACAATGGCTGGCGGTATCAATAATCTTGGAACTACAATTGGACCACTAATTGTGAGTTTTGCCATTTTTGGTTCGGCTACGTCTTCAAATACAGATATGAGTATTGAAAGTGTGAAAATTCCTTACTTGATTTTAGGTGCGGCATTTTTATTGGTTGCTATTTTGCTTAAATTTTCTTCGTTACCAGATAAACCAGCAGCAATTGTTGAGTCGGAAGCTGAAGCAAGTTCTTCTAGAAGTTCGGCTTTAAAATACCCACAATTGGTTTTAGGAATGATTGCCATCTTTGTTTACGTAGGTGTTGAGGTTTCTACAGCAAGTAATTTACCAGCTTATATGGAGAAAAATTTAGGTTTTCTAACCAAAGATATCGCACCATATATTTCGTTATATTGGGCGAGTTTAATGATTGGTCGTTGGACTGGAGCAGTTGAAGCTTTCACCGACAATATGAGCACTCAAAAAATATTACGCTTCATTGCACCTTATTTAGCATTTGGAGTTTTCTTAGCGGTAAATGCGATTGCAAAACACGATTTAACACCATTCTACGTATATGCTTTAGTAATTTTGGTTTTAATTGCAGCTGATATCGCTAGTAAAGGAAATCCTGCAAGAATGTTATTAATCTTCTCTGGATTAGGAATTGCAGCTTTACTTGTTGGAATGGCAACAGACGGAATGGTAAGTGTGTATGCATTTACAAGTGTTGGATTATTCTGTAGTACGCTTTGGCCATGTATTTTTACATTAGCCGTTAGTGGATTAGGAAAACACACCAGTCAAGGTAGTAGCTTCTTGATTATGATGATTATGGGTGGCGGATTTATAAGCTTATTGCAAGGTTATGTTGCCGATATGGCTACCATTCAATCAAGTTATATTGTTGGTGTTTTATGTTTTGCTTATCTAGCGTTCTACGCATGGAAAGTAAGCGGAATTTTAAAAGCACAAGGAATTAACTTCGATAAAAAAGTTAGTGGCGGACATTAAGAAATAGTGTTCAGTGTTCAGTGTTCAGTTTATAGTGATTACTTTATATATAAAAACTCCGATTGAAATTTAGGTTTCTTTCGGAGTTTTATTTTTGTGCAAATGGTTGGCTAACTAGCCCTGATTGCAGAGTAAATCCCGATTTTTATCGGGATTGCAACGGAAAGCAGGAATAAGGAAACCAAGAATTCCCGAGCCATTCGCTCCTGATTATTTAAATAGTTACTTAAAAACGTGAAATTTGGGGTTGTAGACGTGAAATTTGGCGTTTGCTATGTCAAATTATACGTTTGTGATGCCAAATTATACGTCTAGTTACGTCAATTTTGGCGTTGGTTAGGTCTTGTTTGGCGTTAATTACCCCAAATTTGACGTTACCAACACCATCGTTGACGTTTTTTATGATTTATTTACTCCATTCAATTTTTCTAGAGAAGTACATTACGGCGGCAAGAATGCAGAATAAACCGATGCTTCCTACTAAAAGTGCGTAATCTTCGAGCTGAATTATCACGTAAATAAAGGTGTAAAGTACTGATAAAGAAACACCTATAAAGAGTGGAAATTTTCTGTCTTTGAGTATGGAAATGGAATATAAGGCGATTAAAACTACAACTGAAGTTCCTGCAATGGCGTAGGCGAGGCTGAAACTACTGTGTTCTGTGATGGAAATGAGTAGTGTGTAAAACATGATTAAGGCGATTCCAATCATGCTGTATTGAAAAATATGGATGCTGATTTTACTGATGGATTGGATGAGGAAAAAGATTAAAAACGTGAGTCCGATTACTAGAAATCCGTATTTGGAGGCGCGTTCGTTTTGCTGATATTCGTCGACTGGTGTGATAAAATCTACGGCAAAAGCATACTTATTGAGCTTGGGCAAAGTTTCAAAATTTTCCTGCGCAAATGGTCGGTTGAAGTGAAGGATTTTCCAGTTGGCGTTGAATCCTGTGTTGGAGATTTTTTTATCGTTAGGAATAAAACTTCCATTAAAACTTGGGGAATTCCAGTTGGATGTCATCTTGGCGTCGGTGGTTTTACCAATAGGAACGATACTAATGCTCTTGCTTCCGTTGTAGGTAATGTTCATGTTGAAGTTGGCGTTTTTAATGGAATTGTAATCGATGAAACCGGTTTCTAGTAACTCGATAGAATCGTTGGATTGGTTGCCGTGATTGGGTTCGAAGGTGTAGTTGGTGTTGCCAATTTTGATTTTTACTTCGTCGTTGATGCTTTTTAGATTGGTGGTTCTAATAACAATTGTGGCTTTGTCCCAAAAGACATTTTCGGTTGGAATGCTTTTTTTAGCGAAATTGGGTTCGGTATAATTTCCAGAAAATTCCATTTTAGTAGTAAACACATTCGATTTGTAAATGCTTCTTTGCAAAGGCGATTTCATTTCGGTGTTGGTTACATTCGATAATTTTTCGGGAAAGAAATAGGCGTTTTGGACTTGACTCGTGATTGGATCTTTGTACGGAATTTTTAAAATTGGACCATAAAAATAAACGCTTTCACCCCATTTTGAAATGGTTTCTGCGATAACTTCTTTTTGGCGAATGCTTCTTTCTGCAATTAAATCCTGAATTAAGGTAAGCGGAATTAGTAGGATTAACGTAAGTAAACCTACCATAATCATTTTGGCAGTTGTTGATTGAAAGAAACCTTTAGTTTCTGATTCTAGATTTTCCATGTTGTTGCTGATTAAAAATTATTTATATTGATTTTTGAAATTGAAATTGATTTTTGAGATTGTATCATTTAATATTAAAAGTGGTTTGAATTGTTTTTATAGGAATCACTAGCATCTTTTGAAAGTCTAAATCATGAATGCGATGTGCCGATTTTCCTCGATTGAAGTTTTTTATAAATTGCTTAATTTGAGTAGGATAGAAGATGGTTCCAATAGTGATTACCATAAATAAATAGGCACTTTTTTTACCGTTTCCGAGTAAGAAAAACTGCATTGCAATTTCTTCTGGAACAGAAACTGATGTGTTGGTTAGCACATGAATTACATCGTGATCTTCTAGTTTGGGTTGCATTTGGAAGTTATATTTTAGTAAAAAACATCCTAGGTGAAATCCTAAACTGTCTTGATTGTATTGAATTAATTCTGATGGCGTGATGTTCCATGGAGTTCCTTTTTTGAAGAACTTTTGATAGGGTTTCTTCGTGATTTCGTACATTTTTTCGATTAATAAATCTCTCATACTAATATTGTTTATAGATTTTCAAATTTTCCTATGTTGGCAATTTCTTGCTTGTGTTTACCGGGAAGTAGGATTGATTTTAGGAGGTTATCGAGCTTTAGAGCTTTAGAAAATTTATACAGATTAATAACTAAAATTGTGGGAAAGTACGAAGTTGTAAAAAGCTTGTTATACACAATCTTCGGAACTAAAATCTGTTGAATTTGTATTAAAATGAAATACCGAAAACTGCCTAAATGTTTTTTGTATTGTTCGAAAAGATGGATAGTGAATTTTCCTTTTTCCAAATCGTTTTTTAGATGGATGTTTCGGTCTATTATCCATTCGTTGTAGTTTATTGGTAAATTTTTTAAGTTCATTCGTAGCCCTAATTTCATGAACACATCGAAAATTTCTTCTTTTTCTTTGATTTCTAATTTTCTTTCCAATATTTCAAAAGAGCGAATAGAATAGTCAATTAGCATGTAAAGGACATCTCGGTATGCCCAATCGGGTATTGATTGTTCGCGACTTTTTTCTACGCCTTGATGGATTTGTGTGATTTTATCAATCGTTGCCAAAGCCATTTGCTCTTCTTGAAAAATAATTTTTTGGGCATATTCCACAGTAGAAAATAATCGTTCCAATGGGTTCGTCGGAATCTTTCCAGTATAATACAACCAATCGACTGCTTTGTTTAAAGCAAATTCGGCAGCCGAACCAGCAAAAATTAGTAGAACAGTATCGGTTCTTTTCCAAATGTCTCTTACAATTGAATTTTCGTCAACAAAGTAATTCATGATTTCATTTTTAATAATTTATAAAGTACTTTGAAATTCAAAGTAAATAGATAAAAAAATAGGTTTAAGTTTTTGATATTAATTTTTCGAGCGCATCAATGTGAGCCGAAAATGCTTTTTTTCCGTCTTTGCTGGCACTGTATTTTGTGTTTGGTTTTTTTCCGATAAATTGCTTTTCAATTTGAATATAATTTTCGGCTTCTAAGGCTTTGGTGTGTGAGGCAAGGTTGCCGTCGGTTACACCAAGAAGTTCTTTTAGCATATTAAAATCGGCACTTTCGTTCACCATCAAAATCGACATGATACCCAAACGAATTCGGTGATCAAAGGCTTTGTTGATATTTTGGATGATGGTTTTCATAAGTTTCGTTAGAATGTAATGTACAAATTTAAAGCAAATTAATTTCTATCATATTTAAAATACATTACACTGCCATAAAGAATGTGGCAAACGCCAAATCCTAATGCCCAAAATAATAATCCATAACCTAAGAACCATGTAGAAAGCAATCCTAAAAATATCATTGTAAGTCCTAAATATCGTACGTCACCAAGCGTATATTTACTTGCATTTACACAAGCTAATCCATAAAAAATCAGAGTTAGTGGTGCTACTAAACTTAATATTTCTTTTTCTATTAGAAATAAAATAAAAAAACCTCCAGTCGCTAATGGAATTCCGAAATTTATCACCAATCTTTTTGAGGAAACATTCCAAACTTTATCTTCTGTTTTACTCGCTTTTCTAACGCTTAAAACTATTCCAGTAATGATGGATAAAATAAGAACTGAAGCAGCAATAATAAATAGTTTAATTACAGCAGATTCTGAAATTATTAAATTTTTATAATTTCCAATAGTGGTCGTGTCAAAGTATATGGTTTTATAGGCAAACCAAGCACCAACTAAAGAATATATTCCAGCTAAAACACCAGATAATCCGCTTAGCGAAATAAAACGCGATGATTGATTCATCATATTTTTTATTTCAGAAATGTCATTAAGATATTTTTCGTTTTCCATTTTAAAGTACTTTGAAGTACAAAGTAAATGAATAATAATTGTTCAACCAAATGTTTTTTCATTTATTTTTGATGTAAATATTAAATACATGAAAAAAATCACGGTACTCCTTTTGCTTCAAGCATCTTTATCTTTTTCGCAAACTACAGATGAGCAAATGCTCAAAGAAATTTACAAGTCGGCTTTAACTGATAGTAAATGTTATTCTTGGTTAGATGATCTGTCTAATAAAATTGGGTCGCGTTTATCGGGTTCTGTAGGTGCTGAAAAAGCAGTTTTATATACCAAAAAAGAATTAGAAACTCTTGGTTTAGATAAAGTGTATCTTCAAGAAGTTATGGTTCCAAAATGGGTGCGAGGCGAGAAGGAAATAGCGTATCTGATTCATGGTAAAAAGAAAGTTTCCTTTCCAATATGTGCTTTAGGAATGTCGGTTGCGACTCCAAAAGATGGTTTGACTGCTAATGTAATTGAAGTTAAAAGCCTTGAAGAATTAAAAGCATTAGGTTCGGAAAAAGTAAAAGGTAAAATCATATTTTTTAATCGTCCAATGAATCCAGAATTTGTAGAAACTTTTCATGCCTATGGAAGTTGTGTTGACCAACGATCGTCTGGCGCAAGAGAAGCTGGTGAGCTTGGAGCAAGTGGAGTTATAGTCCGATCAATGAATTTAAGATTAGATGATTTTCCGCATACGGGTTCTACGAATTATAAAGATATTGCCTTAGATAAACGAATTCCAGCGGCAGCAATTTCTACAAATGGAGCTGAAGCTTTGAGCAAATTATTGAAAGAAAATCCTAATGCAAAATTGTTTTTTAAGCAATCTTGTAAGCAATTTGATGATGTTCTCTCCTACAATGTTGTGGGTGAAATTACTGGAAAAGAGTTTCCAAATAAAATTATGGTTGTTGGCGGGCATCTTGACTCATGGGATTTAGGTGATGGTTCTCATGATGATGGAGCAGGTTGTGTTCAAAGTATGGCAGTTTTAGAAATGTTCAAAAAGTTGAATTATAAACCTAAAAATACGATAAGGGCTGTATTATTTATGAACGAAGAGAATGGAGTAAAAGGAGGTTTGAAGTATGAAGAATTGTCCAATAAGAATAGTGAGAATCATATTTTTGCTTTAGAAAGTGATTCTGGTGGCTTTACTCCGAGGGGTTTTTCTATAGATGCAGATAATACTAATTTTGATAAAATTTCAAATTGGAAAAGTTTATTTGAACCTTATTTGATTCATATTTTTAGAAAAGGGCATACAGGAGTTGATATTGGTCCATTAAAATCAGACAAAATTGTGAAAGTTGGTTTGCAGCCAGATTCTCAGCGTTATTTTGATTATCACCATGCAGCCAATGATACTTTTGATGCCGTTAATAAACGTGAATTAGAACTCGGAGCTGCATCGATGGCGGCTTTAATGTATTTGTTTGATCAATATGGCTTACAATAGATGAAACCTGCAGAAGAGTATATTTTAAATCAGCCCGAACCTTATCGATCGATGCTATTTAATTTGCAAATAATTATTGAAAGTCAAATTCCAGAAGTAGAATTATTATACAAATGGAAAATTCCATTTTATTACTATAAAGGAAAGCCGTTTTGTTATTTTAATGCAAGTCATAAAAGATATTACGTTGATTTAGGAATAGTAAAAGGTTTCCAACTTACAATTCATCAAGATAAGTTAATATCAGAAAAAAGAAGTGTAATGAAATCTTTAAGGTACTATTCTGATGATGAAATTGATAGTGCTGTATTATTGGAAATTCTTCAAGAACTTATTAAACATTATTAAATAAAAAAAGAGACTGAATTTCAGTCTCTTTTTTATTAAGATATTAGTTGAGAATTATTTTATCTCTCTGTTGATATAAATCCAACCAGTTTTGGCCTCCATACCATCACGTTCTATTACATAATAGTAAGTTCCGTCTGGTAATTCATCTCCTTTATCAGATTGACCATTCCACTCGTTAGTATAATTTGCCTTAGCATATACTTTTCCACCATAACGATTGAATAATGTTAACTGTTTTACATTGAAACCAGTTAAATCAAATGAATCATTTAAGTCATCATTATTAGGAGAAATACCCTTTTGAATTAAGCATGTTGTAGAATTTGCTTCAAAAACAAATGAAGTACTGCAAGCACCAACTGTAACTTGACAAGTATAATTACCAGGTGTAGTTACTGTAATTGTTGGACTATTAGTCCCAATTACAGTTCCTGATGGATTAGTCCATGAGTATGTTGCAAGTGCAGAATCAAAATTAGCATTAACAACTTCAAGAACATAAACTGCACCATCACATCCGCCTTCAACACTAAATTGAGGAGAATTAACTATAGTAACATTAAAACTTTCTTCATCTGTACAGGTAGTTGTACCATTTGTATTGGCTGCATAAACGTAAATAGTTTGTGTAGCTGTAATAACTGTTCCAACAGCTAGTTGCGAACCAGTTCCTCCAGCACTAGAGAAGTAATTACCAACAGATAAAGTAGGAAGTGTATAACTATCGCAAGCATTTACATTTGCTACAGCTGAAACAATTGGCGTAGAAACGACAACTACATTCATTGTTGTACCAGTAGCACAAGTGTCTGTAGTAGTAAACGTGTAAGTAAATGTTCCTGCAACTGAAGTATCAATTGTTGTTGGACTCCAAGTACCAGTAATTCCGTTTGAAGAAGTTAAAGGTAAAGTAGGAGCTGTTGTACCACTACATAATGGTCCAATTTGTGTAAATGAAGCAACCGTTGGTGTTACAATTGTAACAGAAATTGTTGTTGTATCAGCACATTGACCAGCATCTGGATAAAAAATATAATAGAAAGTTCCAACTACAGATGTATCAATTGTTGCTGGACTCCAAGTACCAGTAATTCCATTTGTTGAAGTTAAAGGTAAAACAGGAGCGGTTGCATTTTGACAAAGTCCAGCGATTGGATTAAAAACTGAAGCCGTTAACGCATCAATAGTTACAGATAAAGTAGCCGTTGTTGCGCATATTCCAACATCAGGAGTAAATGTATAAACTGTTGTTCCTGCAACTGATGTATCAACTGTTGCTGGTAACCAACTTCCTGCAATTCCTTCAAGTGATGTTGTTGGTAAAATTGGCGCTGTACTTCCAATACAAATATTAGAAATAGGCGCAAAAGTAGTAATTACTTGATTAATAACAGTAACACTTAATGTAGTTGGTAGAGCACAAGCTTGACCTGCTACAGTAGTATCTGGAGTAAATGTATAAACAACAGTTCCTACAACAGATGAATCTATTGTTGCAGGCGACCAAGTTCCAGTGATACCATTAGTTGAAACAGCAGGTAAAACAGGGCTTGTTGTGTTTTGACAAACATCTGGAATTGCATTAAATGTTGGCGTCGATTCGCCTATTACTGTTACCTCTACAGTTACATTACTAACACAAGTTTGTGTAGGTGTAGTGTCTGGTGTAAAATCATAAGTAAATGTTCCAGCAACTGAAGTATCAATTGTACTTGGTGACCAAGTTCCAGTAATTCCATTAGTAGAAGTTAAAGGCAATATTGGCGCAGTAGTATTTTGACAAAGATTTGAAATTGGATCGAATGTTGGAGTTACTGGTGTATTAAATGTAACAGTTATAGTATCTTCTTCTGGATCAAGTAATCCACACGCCACAACGCACTTGTATGTACCAGAAGTTGCAACTGTTAAAGTTGGACCGGTTTCACCAGGAATTAAAGTTGTTCCATTATACCATGTGAAATCTGTTGTATTCGTTGAAGTTGCAACAATAGTATACGAATTACCACAAACCGTTACGTTTGGTTCTAACTCAACAGTACATGGACATATTGCTGTACCCGTACTTGTTGGTGTTGGACCAAACTCTATAGTACTTGGTTGATTACTAAAATTAGTAATTAACAAAGTATAGTATTGACCTTGAATTGCATTTGGAATATCTGCAAATTCCACAGCAGCAGTAGAATAACTACAATCGACAACGTTAGTTGGAAAAGTTGTATTTCCATCTGGATAATCATAAAGTCCAGTACAAGTTGGTCCAGTTAACGGACCCCAAAGAATAAAATCTACATCTATTGGAGCTCCAGTTACTGCATTAGTTTGGGATATCTGGAATGTCAATGGGCCACTCGTTTCAATTTGAAAATTGTACCAAGCTGGATTTGGAGTTGAACCTAAACAACCTGGCGAACCTAAACTTGGTACATTTGTTGTTCCATTATAGGTTTGATCATCACCACAAAATGATATACTATCAGTACATGATGTTATTAAAATGAAATTTGTTGGTCCATTCCAAGTACTAATATCTGTTGATGAACATACTGCTCTAACGTAATATTCATAATTTATGTTAGTATCTAATCCAGTAGCAATATATGAATTTGTATTTACTATTGTTCCAACAGCATTTGCTGGAGGCAAACCAGTACCTGCTGGCTGAATTATTACTTCCCAAGAAGTTGCACTACCGTTTTCTAACCATGATAAGTTTACAGAAGTTGCAGTTAATGGTGTTGCCACCAAAACTGTTGGTCTTGGACAAGTTGGTACTGGTGCACAAGTTACATTAGCAACCCAACCAGTAGATTCAACACTTCCATTAGAAACAAATACAAATGTTAAGCAACCACTTGCAGTAGAAGCAATAAATTGTGGTGGTATAGCAGTCCCTGAATAAGTTCCTAATAAAACTCCAGCAGTGCTTGAACCATCGTAAACCGATAGTATATCACTATTTTGTTGTGTTGAAAAAGAAGTGAATGTTACTGTTACTTGTTCTCCAGGAATAGTTGGACATATTGTCCAAGTTACATTTGAATTACTTGGATAGTTTCCGTTTGTTCCTCCATTATCAACAAATGTTCCTCCACAAACTGGTGGAGCAATTGCTGTAGTGATAGGTCTTGGACCTGCCCATGTACTAACATCAGTAGGAGAACATGAACTTCTCACATAAATGTCATAACATGTTTCTGGAGTTAATCCTGTTAAAGTAAAAGGGTTTGATCCTGCAGCAATCCAACCTGTAGCTGATGCTGATGGATAAGGAGATCCGCAAGGTAAAGCAAGTACTTGCCAAGCTGTTGCGGTTCCTGTTTCTGTCCATGCAAGATTAACTGTAGTTGATGTTATTGCCGAAGTTAAAAATGATTGCGGTTGAGGACAAGTTGGTGGTGGACCACAAGTAATATTTGATGTCCATCCCGGTGCATTTGTTGAAGCACCACTTCTAAATCTAAAAGTTAAACAACCGTCAGCACTAGTTGAAGTAAATGAACCTGGGTTTGTAGTTCCCCAAAATGCACCAGGTACTCCTCCAGGAACTGTACCTGCTGGATTGCCACTTGAGATTAAATCTGGAGCAGAAACTGCACTTCCATTATAGATATACAAACCATCTGCTACAGCTTGTGTGTTAAAACTCGTAAAAGTTACTGTCACCACATCTCCTGGTGTTAAAGGACAAATTGTAACATTATAATTTGAGTTATTAGCATAGTTTGCCGTTGAACCAGCTGGATCAGAAAATGTAGTTCCGCAAGCTGGCGTTACTTGTAGAGTTGTTCCTGAAACTATTGTTGTCCATTCGCTTACTTCTTGTGGAGTAGTAGTTGCGTCACAAACCGCTCTTACGTAAAAGTCATAACAAGTATCTGGAGTTAAACCTCCAAGTGTAAATGGGTTTGAAGGAGCATCAACAAAACCTGTAGTTGTTTCTGTTGGAGTTGGTGAGCCACATGGTAAAGCTAGAACTTGCCATTGTGTTGCTGTACCTGTATTAGTCCATGCTAAATTTACAGAAGTTGCTGTTAAACCTGATCTAACAACTGATATTGGTTTTGGACATGGTGGTGGTGGACCACAAGTAACATTAGATGTCCATCCAGAAGCCACTATTGTAGCATTACTTCTAAATCTAAACGTTAAACATCCATCAGCACTTGATGATGTAAATGGGCCAGGAATTGAAGTTCCCCAAAAAGAACCAGCCAATCCACCTGGAACTGTTCCCGCTGGATTTGTACTTGTTATTTGAGGAGAAGCAGTAGTTGCTCCATTAAAAACGTATAAACCATCAGCATTTGCTTCGGTGTTAAAAGTTGTAAAAGTTACAGTGACAACTTCTCCAGGAGTAACAGGACAAATTGTTAGAGTGTTATCTACATTGTTACCATAATTGGCAGCAGCGCCGGGATCTAAATAATTTCCACCGCATATTGGAGGTGCAATAGGTGTACAAAATTGTGAAGGACCAACCCATTCACTATTGATACCGTCACCACATAATGCTCTTACGTAGTATTTATAACATGTATTTGCAGAAAGTCCAGTGGCAGTATAAGGTAATGCTCCATTATACACAACTCCTGTTCCTGTTGGAGCTGAAGCAACTGGAACAACCTCAATTTCCCATGAAGTTGCACCACTTGGGTTAGCCCAAGATAAATTGGCTTGATTAAATAAGATACCTGATGATGTTAACGTAGTAGGATCTAAACATCTCTCTGAAACTCTTACATTGTCTAATAACCATCTGTCACCACTAATACCAGTAACCGTTTGGGTATATTTCATTACGAATGCAATGTAAACTTGAGTTCCAGCAGGCATTGATGCAGGAAAATCTATAACTTTTTCAGTATAAACATTGAAAGGATTTTGAACTCCATCTTCATCAATTGTTAATTCGTTTTCGTCGTATTCTTCAAGTAATGTATAATCAGCAGGATTGGTTTGAGTTGCTGTTACAGGTGCAATTTTTACTTGATAAATAGTACCCGTATTTCCATTAGTAAAAGTACGAGCAAAGAAACGCAACTGACCATTTGTAGGAATGGTAATAAGTGGCGTAGCAAGGTAATCCTCAGAGGTGTTACCAATTCCAATGTTTTCTCTGTTCATGTATGCTGCGTTTGTACCAGCATACACTAATGGAGGTGTTGGCGGGGTAACTACACCATTATTGATATTCCAACGTTGGGCTAAGCCGACTCCGTTGTCAAAAACTGCCCAGTTCCCAGTGCCTAAAGTCCAGTTTGTGGATGGCAAAGGCGTTGGGCCTGTTGTGCTTTCAAATCCTTCAGTGCCAGGAATTGGAAACTGAGCGTATCCAGCAAGTGAAAGAAATAAAGTAACGATTAGTAAAGTAATTTTCTTCATCAAATGATTTTTTTAATTAAATGATTAATTGTGTTTGTTTGATTTTAATCTCCAAATTTAACAAAATTTATAAATAAAGTGATAAAAATCCAGTTTTTAACTAAATTAAATTATCAGACAAAAATTTAAATTGCTGATTGTCTCATATTTTACACATTTTATCTATTTTTGCAAGAGAAGAAGAAATTATGATAGAAAAGGAAAAAATAAATTTTGAAAAGACTGTTGTTGTGGGAGTTGTAACTCAAAATCAAAGTGAGGAAAAACTTACAGAATATTTAGATGAATTAGAATTTTTGACATTTACTGCTGGTGGAGAAGTTGTAAAACGATTTTGGCAAAAAATGGACAAGCCAAATCCTAAAACTTTTTTAGGCACTGGTAAAATGGATGAAATTGCATTGTATTGCAAGGAAAATGAAATTTCGACGGTGATTTTTGATGATGAATTATCGCCCTCACAACAAAAAAATATTTCTAAAGTAATTGATTCTAAAATATTAGATAGAACAAATCTTATCTTAGATATTTTTGCGCAACGTGCTGAATCTTCATATGCTAGAACTCAAGTAGAGCTTGCACAATGTCAATATTTATTGCCAAGATTATCTGGTATGTGGACACACCTTGAACGACAAAAAGGAGGTATTGGTTTGCGCGGCCCAGGTGAAACTGAAATTGAAACCGATAGACGAATTGTTCGTGATAGAATTGCTTTATTAAAAGAAAAAATCAAAACTATTGACAGACAAATGTCGGTGCAACGAAGTAATCGTGGTGCTATGGTTCGAGTTGCTTTGGTTGGATATACCAACGTGGGAAAATCTACTTTGATGAACGTGATTAGTAAAAGTGAAGTGTTTGTAGAAAACAAACTTTTTGCAACTTTAGATACAACGGTTAGAAAAGTGGTTATTGGAAATTTGCCTTTTTTACTTTCGGACACGGTTGGTTTTATTAGAAAATTACCTACACAATTGGTAGAATCTTTTAAAAGCACGTTGGATGAAGTTCGTGAAGCTGATTTATTGCTTCATATTGTTGATATTTCGCATCCCGATTTTGAAGACCATATTGCGTCTGTAAATCAGATTTTGATGGATATTAAGAGTAATAACAAACCAGTTATTATGGTTTTTAATAAAATTGACGCTTTTAAACATTTGACAATTGATGAAGACGATTTAATTACTGAAAAAACATCCAAACATTATACGCTTGAAGAATGGAAGCAAACTTGGATGAGTAATGTTGGCGCCGAAAATGCCTTGTTTATTTCTGCTATAGAAAAAGAAAATTTTGAAGAATTTAGAGAGCGTATTTATGAAAAAGTGCGCGAAATTCATGTTACTCGTTTTCCTTACAATAAATTTTTATATCCTGATTTTAAAGATATTGTGGTTGAGTAATTCCAAGTCGCGATAGTGATTGCAATGAAAAGCCCGGAACAAAAAAAGAGTGTGGTTCTTGTAGTAAAAAAGCGACTGAAAGAAGCTCTTTTTACTACTTAGAACCACCTCTTTTTTGTGAGGACTTGTAATGTAAAGCGCGGCCATTCGCCCTAAAAAAAGCCTCTATTTCTAGAAGCTTTTTTGTGATAATTTGTATTTAAAATCCGTAATTGATTCCTAAACCGAAAATTTGTCTTGTTTGTAAACCTTGAAAAGCGTTGTCGTCATAAACGGCTTGAAAGGCAAGATTTGTTGAGAAATACTTGTTGATTTTCATGACAATAGCAAGTGTGTAATCGACGTCTACATTTTGTGGATCTTCAAGATAATTGCTGTATAAATTTAAAGTGTTTTCGGCAGATACATTTTCCATAATATTAAATTTGTAATATCCAGAAGCGTAGAAACCTAACTCGTAACGCAATGATTTATTGACATCTACTCCAAAATAAGTTCCGTCTACATAACCCGGAATTGAAGTATAATCTTTATCTACTAAAGTAATTTTGGAAGTTAATGGCGCCAAATTCACTTTTAGATTATCACTTTTTTTCCAAAATAAACCTGGGCCAAAAGTTAAATATCCTGGAGATAAAAAGTTGGTGTTTTCGGTTCTAATTTCGGCGCCGTTTGCATCTGTTCCATAAACGAAACCTTTGGTAAATTGTGTTCTAAAATTTACAAAAAACGAATAATACCATTCGCCAAATGCTTTTTTGCCTAAGATAGAATTGAACTCTAATCGGTCATCGGTTTTTTTCTCGAAGTTGGAGTTTTTTGTTTGAACCAATCCGTAAGAAGCCAAGATTTTGTTATCCCAAGTTAAATCACCTTTTTTGTAGTTAAAATCGTAGTTTAAAGCAAGGTTTCCCGAGATATTGTCTTCACCACCAGCAACCCAATTATTGAAACTTGATTGGTTAAAAAGAAAGGTAACGGTTCCTTTTTTTCTCCATCCGTCACTTATGGTGTCGTTTAATTTTTTAACTGCTTTTTCTGTATTTTGAGCAAGTTCTTTCTCTGTATTTTGTGCATTAAGTGATGTAATACCAAAAAACAGCATTAGTAAAAGTAAAGTTTTTTTCATGTTTTTAAGTTTTGAATTTCTAACACAAATGTAGTAATCCATTTTAATTCATGAAAATTATAAAGTAAAGATAATCAGTTGATTTTGTAGAATTTGTTCTACTTTTTACTCTTAAATAATGGTACCGCTGAGCAAGCTTCGCCATACATAATACTTTTTGCAAATGGCTGAAGATGTTGTGCTGCAAGAACATAGGCGCTTTCGGGAACAGGTTTTTTAGAACAACCTTTAATGATTACTGGTTTGTCTTTGTAGACATTATAATCAATATTTTCAAGTAAATCTTGGTAAATAGCCGATTCTAAATTCGCCAAATTACCTGAAATTACTTTCTTAGCAAATGGTGCTGCATGGATAGTAACTAAAATACTAGCCCAAGCCGGAATTATAGCATCAGTTGAGCAATATACAGCGACATAATGATTTTGATATTGTGACCAATCATGATTCTTAAGTGCTTCGCGAAAGTCTTTTTCTTTAAGTAAAAAACCTTCGTAAAGCCATTGTGAAATATCAATCTGTGTTCGAACTTCGGTTGGATAATAATCTTCCAAATCGAAAACTTCGAGCACAGAATTAGCTACTTTATTTATTATTTCTTGTGACATTTTTTAATCTGAAATCAAAAATCGTTAATCTTCAATCAGAAATCTAAAGCATTCCTAATTCTAACTTTGCTTCTTCACTCATTAAATCTTTACTCCAAGGTGGATCAAAAGTAATTTCTACTTCGCATGATTTAATAGTGTCAATTTTTTGCACTTTTTCTTCTACTTCACGAGGTAAAGTTTCGGCAACTGGGCAGTTTGGTGAGGTTAACGTCATTAAAACTTTCACTTCGTTATCTTCATTAATCATTACGTCGTAGATTAATCCGAGTTCGTAAATATCAACAGGGATTTCAGGATCGTAAATTCCCTTTAATACTTTTACAACGCTTTCTCCTAAGTTTATTTCGTCTTTAAATTCTTCCATATCTATGCTGAACTTGTTTCAGTTTCTTTTTAATTATTAATTTTTAGCATTAAATGCCAAAGCGTACATTTTTATTTCTTTTATCATCGATACCAATCCATTAGCGCGCGTTGGAGATAGATGCTCTTTTAGTCCAATTTCGTCAATAAAATCGGTATTTGCCTCTAAAATATCGGATGCTTTTTGATTGGAAAATGCTCTTATTAAAATGGCAATTATTCCTTTTGTTAAAATGGCATCACTATCTGCTGTGAACACGATTTTATCGTCATTTTGCTCACCGTGAACCCATACTTTAGATTGACAACCTTTGATAATATTGTCTTCAGTCTTGTATTTTTCGTCAATTAAAGGCAATGATTTTCCTAAATCGATGATGTACTCGTAGCGTTGCATCCAATCGTCAAACATTGAAAACTCATCTACTATTTCTTCTTGTATTTCTTTGATCGTCATTCTATTACAAATTATTTTTTGACATTAAAAGATACAATTTTATTTACCAATTTTTCAATTTCTACTGGAGGAAAACCGTGATCAAAATCAACTGTTTTGTATTCTACTCCATCAACCGTGATTTTTAAATTTGCAATTGCTGCACCATCATAAAATCGTTTTTGAGTTGGATCTTTAAATGTCGCTAATTGATCTAATTTTACTGAATTCAAATAACTATTTAGTTCTTTGTTAACATCGTCCGAAATTTTCACTGCTTCTCCTTTATCTTTCACATCTCGTTCATTAACAACAGAAACCATTTGATTTTCAATAGTTATCTTTTCATAAAATCCTCTTGAGGAAGCTTCATATTCTATTTTTGGAACTTTGTATTCTTTCACTTCCGAAATGGTTTTAGACTCATTTTCCACCACATTCTTTTGATTATTACAACCAACAAATGCAAAAACCGAT
Organism: Flavobacterium aquatile LMG 4008 = ATCC 11947; assembly: GCF_000757385.1. Taxonomy (GTDB): domain Bacteria; phylum Bacteroidota; class Bacteroidia; order Flavobacteriales; family Flavobacteriaceae; genus Flavobacterium; species Flavobacterium aquatile. The sequence continues at coordinate 94,649 of NZ_JRHH01000002.1, forward strand.
ACAACTACTAAGGCTAATTTTCTCATAATTTAATTTTTTAAGACAACATCGTTTTGGCTTTTTTCACCGCTTCAACAAAGATATCAATTTCTTCTTTAGAATTGTAAAAAGCAAAACTTGCTCTTATTGTTCCGGGAATTTTATAGAAATCCATAATTGGTTGTGCGCAATGATGTCCAGTTCGTACTGCTATTCCTAATTTATCGATAATCGTGCCAATATCATACGGATGAATTCCGTCAATATTAAAGGAAATTACTGATGTTTTTTCTTTTGCCGTTCCGAAAATTCTTAAGCCTTCAATTTCTAATAATTTTGAAGTTGCATACTCTAATAATTCGTGTTCGTAGGCTTGAATGTTTTCAAATCCTACTTCGTTCAAATAATCAATTGCGGTTCCAAGAACAATTCCGCCTGCAATATTTGGTGTTCCTGCTTCAAATTTGTGAGGCAAATCGGCATACGTAGTTTTCTCGAACGAAACCGTTGCAATCATTTCGCCGCCACCTTGATATGGAGGTAATTTTCTAAGCCATTCTTCTTTTCCGTATAAAACTCCAGTTCCTGTTGGCCCGCAGATTTTATGTCCCGAAAACACATAAAAATCGCAATCCAATTCTTGAACATTTGGTTTTAAATGTGGCACAGCTTGCGCACCATCGATTAAAACTGCAGCTCCAAATTGATGCGCTTTATCAATAATGTATTTTATTGGATTTAAAGTTCCTAACGCATTAGAAATATGATTTACAGTAACAATCTTAGTTTTATCTGAAAGTAATTTATCGAATTCTGAAAGAATCAATTCACCTTCTTCATTCATCGGAATTACTACCAATTTTGCTCCTGTTTTCTCACAAAGCATTTGCCAAGGAACAATATTACTGTGATGTTCTAGTGCCGAAACCATAACCTCATCACCAGCTTTTAAAATAGATGCAAACCCATTTGCAATAGCATTAATTCCGTGGGTTGTTCCTGCTGTAAAAATTACTTCATATGGGAACTTTGCATTTATATGATTTTGGATTTTACCGCGAGAAACCTCGTAAGCATCAGTCGCCAATTGACTTAAAGTGTGAACACCACGATGAATATTGGCATTTATTTCTTCATAATATTTTACGATGGCATCAATCACAACTTTTGGTTTTTGCGAAGTGGCGCCGTTATCGAAATATACTAACGGTTTTCCGTTTACTTTTTGCGTAAGTATCGGAAAATCGGCTCTTATTTTATTTATATCTAACATCCTTATTTATAAAAATTCTAAATACAAAAGTACACAATTTGAAATGGAATTTTATCAAACGTTTGTTAATAAAATTAAAGTTTTAATCGCCTTGAATTTCGTTAATTACCAAAGATTTAGTTTTCAATTTTTGATAATCGATGAAATTTGTGTTCATTAATTTTATAAATTGCTTGAAAAATACTTTAGATGAAAAAATTCTTTAAAATCTTCGCTGTTTTAGTAGTACTACTTTTAGTTTATCTTCGAATAGCAATTTATCCACAACTCGATTTAATATCTGGATTTGCATCCAAAAGTGTAGCTTCGGGACATTTTATTGATAATCGATCGTTGGAAACCATTCAGCAAGGCGATAATGATATCCCAAAAATTGATTGGGCAAAAAACACCATTAATGATTCTGAAAAATTTGTAACAGCAACAGTTTACGGATTAAAAGAACGCAAAGCCATTTACCGTGAAGGTTTGGGCGCGACTTTAATCAATGATGATTTTGATGTTTCAAAACCATATAATGTTCCGAAAAGAAACAAATTAGAGAATAATTTACCTTTTCCCTACGGAAACAACGAACCTAAAGACACCGTTTTTTCAAACATAAATTACGAAAAATTAAATACAGCTGTCGTCAATGCTTTTGATAAAAAAGGCAAAAAAGACAAGCGAACACGTTCAGTGATTGTGATTTACAAAGACAAAATAATTGCTGAAAAATACGACACAGGATTCAACAAAAACTCAAGAATTCTGGGTTGGTCGATGACTAAAAGTTTGACTGCAACGTACTTTGGAATTTTACAAAAACAAGGCAAAATCGACATCTCAAAACCAGCCCCAATTGCCGAATGGAAAAATGATGAGCGCAAACACATCACCATCAACGATTTACTTCACATGAATTCTGGTTTGGAATGGGAAGAAAATTATTCTAAAATATGTGATGCTACCAAAATGCTTTTCATTGAAGAAGACATGACGCAATCGCAAATCAACAAACCTTTGGTTGGTAAGCCAAATAACACTTGGAATTACTCATCAGGAACAACCAATTTGTTAAGCGGAATTTTAAGAAAACAGTTTAAAACCCATCAAGAATATTTAGATTTTTGGTACAATAGTTTATTTGATAAAATCGGAATGAATTCTGCTTTGGTAGAAACCGATATGGCAGGAAATTTTGTAGGTTCGTCTTATGGTTGGGCAACGACAAGAGATTGGGCAAAATTTGGATTGCTCTATTTACACAAAGGGAATTGGAAGGGCGAACAACTATTTAATGAAAGTTGGGCGAAATTTGTAGCAACGCCAACCAATACTTCTAACGGAAGATATGGTGGACAATTTTGGTTAAATGCTGGTGGATATTTCCCTAAAGTTCCTCGAGATATGTTTTATGCAAGCGGTTATCAAGGTCAAATGGTGGCAATTTTCCCAAGTCATGATTTAGTAATTGTGCGCATGGGATTGAGCGAAAGTTTTGATTTTAATGGGTTTTTGAGTGAAGTTATTGGGAGTTTGAAAAAGTAATATTATGAATAAGAAAGCTCTTTTTCCTATTTTACTTTGTTTATCTGGTTTTTTTCTATTGGGTTTTGGATTCACAACAACAATAGGTCATCCATTCAATACTTTTTGTTTTTTACTAGGTTTTGTCTTAATGATTTTTGGAGCAATTCTATTTATTAGATGTGTATTTGAATAGTGATTATCTCCCAAAATATTCTCAAATTGCCCATGTTTTCTTTACAATATTTTTAAATAAATATAGTTATAGTATTTATTGTGACTATAATCTTATAAATTTACACTTATTAAATATACAAAAAATGAAAAAAACTAACAGAATCTTTACATTACTACTAATTTTCACAACTGCATTATTAACATCTTGTAGCAGTGATGATAGCGGCGAATCTAATGGAACTACAACCGGAGATTATTTTCCAATGAAATTAAATAATACATGGAATTTTAATGCTAATGGAAACACAGAACAACTAAAAATGATTGGAACTGATGAATTTGGAGGCACAACTTATTACGAGCTTCAAGATGAAGGTGACGATTCTGGTTTAAATACACAGTATTGGGTAACTAAAAAAGGAGCTACATATTATCAAAAAATTGCTGATGTAACTTCAGTTCAAAGTGGTGTTACCATTAATATAAAAGGGTATCAAATACCGATGTTAAAAGATGATTTGGATGTTAACGAAACATGGTCTGGAACACTTCGTCCTAAAGTAACTTTTAGTTATAATGGTAACAGCGGTTCATTGCCTACAACGGTTACATATACCGGTAAAATAATAGCAAGAGATGCAACAGAAGTTATAAACGGTGTAACATACACAAACATCATTAAAATGACAATGGATGCAGAAACTAACGTTGATGGACAAATTAATGAAGTGTTTACAGAATATTGGTTTGCTAAAGACATTGGTCCAGTAAGAGAATATGAAACTTTGAATGGTGGTGTTACAAACGAAAGATCGTTAATTAATTACACACTTAATTAAAGAAAATAAACTGCTTAAAAAAAGGTTCAAAATTTGAACCTTTTTTTATATCTATAAATCAAACCCTAAATTAACACCCAATTTAGTTGCGATAATCTTAGTAATTCGTTTTTTAAGTTCTGGTATTTTGATGCTTTCAATTACTTCGTTTGAGAAGGCGTACATTAATAATGCTTTGGCTTCTTTCTTTGGAATACCGCGTTGTTGCATGTAAAACATGGCGCTTTCGTCTAGCTGACCAATCGTGCATCCGTGCGAACATTTCACATCGTCTGCGAAGATTTCTAATTGTGGTTTGGCGTTTATTGTAGCTTTATCACCTAATAAAATATTGTTGTTTTGCTGAAAAGCATCTGTTTTTTGCGCTTCTTTTTCTACATAAATTTTTCCGTTGAAAACTCCTGTTGAGCTATCGGCAAGAATGGTTTTGTAGTTTTGATGACTTTCGCAATTTGGCGTTGCGTGATTTACAAGTGTGTAATGATCAACATGTTGCTTGTCGCCAATAATGGTAATTCCTTTCAACGTAGAATCAATTCTTTCTCCAAAATGATAGAAATTCAAGTTGTTTCTTGTGATGTTTCCACCAAAAGAAAACGTGTGAACCGAAACTCTACTTTCTTGTTTTTGAGAAATATACGTATTATCAATTAAGTTTGCCGATAGCAAATCATTCTGAATTTTATAGTAATCTGCAATGGCACGTTTTTGAGCAAAAATCTCTGTTACAGCATTGGTCAACACTGGATTTTCATTCAGCGATTGATGTCTTTCAATAATTTGAACGTGTGCATTTTCGCCTACAATAACCAAATTTCTAGGCTGAACCATCAACGCATCTTCTACTCCTGTTGAGAAATAGATGATTTCGATTGGTTTTTCAACGACTTTACTTTTTGGGATGTTGATGTACGCACCTTCATTTGCGAAAGCAGTATTTAACGAGGTTAACGTTTCGTCTTTACTGGCAATTTTATTGAAATATTCATCGATTACCATTTTGTATTTTGGTTTTGTCAATGCCGATGACATTAAGCAAACGTCCAATCCGTCGTGGGTTGTTGATGATAAAAACGAAGAGAATTTTCCGTCTACGAAAATCACTTTATACGTATCAATTTCATGCAAGAAGTATTTTTTTACCTCAGCAAATTCGATAGCATTTTCGTGTTTTGGAAATACAGAATAGTCATTTTTTAGAATGGTATTCAATGAGGTGTATTTCCAAGCTTCCTCTTTTTTAGTTGGGAAACCTTTGTTTTCAAAGTTTTTTATGGCCGAAGTACGCACATCGTGAAGTTCTGAGTGAACGTCAATTTGCTCTTCGAAAGCCATGAATGAGGATATAAGTTTTTCTTTTAATTCCATATTTTTTGTTGTCGGTTGTCAGTTGTTTTTGTTGTCAGTTTGAAACCGAGAACAGACAACTGAGAACTTTTTAAACTTCTAATTCTGCTTTAATCCAATCGTATCCTTTTTCCTCAAGCTCGTAAGCCAATTCTTTTCCGCCCGATTTTACGATTTTTCCATCCATTAAAACGTGAACGAAATCTGGAATAATATAATCTAATAAACGTTGGTAGTGCGTAATTACTAATACCGCGTTGTTTTCGTTTTTAAGCTTGTTAACACCATTTGCAACAATTCGAAGCGCATCGATATCCAAACCAGAATCGGTCTCGTCCAGAATCGCTAATTTTGGTTCCAACATTGCCATCTGGAAAATCTCGTTACGTTTCTTTTCACCACCAGAAAAACCTTCGTTTAACGAACGAGAAAGAAATTTACGGTCAATTTCTAATAATTCTGATTTTTCACGGATTAATTTCAGCATTTCGTTGGCTGGCATTTCTTCTTTTCCGTTGGCTTTTCTACTTTCGTTTATTGCCGTCTTCATGAAATTGGTAACAGAAACTCCTGGAATTTCTACAGGATATTGGAACGATAAGAAAACACCTTTGTGAGCGCGTTCTTCTGGAGCCAATTCTGAAATATCTTCTCCTTCCAAAAGGATTTGACCATCAGTAACGGTGTAATTTTCATTTCCTGCAATAATCGAAGAAAGTGTAGATTTTCCGGCACCATTTGGTCCCATAATTGCGTGAACTTCTCCTGCGTTTATCTCAAGATTAATTCCTTTTAATATTTCTTTGTCTTCAACTGAAGCGTGTAAATTTTTTATTGATAACATTTTTTGAATGTGTTTTTATTCTGATTTAATTTTGATTAACCTACTGAACCTTCAAGTGAAATTTCCAATAATTTTTGTGCTTCTACAGCAAATTCCATTGGTAATTTATTTAAAACTTCTTTACTGAAACCGTTTACGATTAAAGCAATTGCTTTTTCGGTTGGAATTCCTCGTTGGTTGCAATAGAAAACTTGGTCTTCTCCAATTTTAGAAGTCGTTGCTTCGTGTTCGATTTTGGCTGATGAATTTTTGCTTTCGATGTATGGAAAAGTATGCGCACCACAATTATTTCCCATTAAAAGTGAATCACATTGCGAGAAGTTTCTAGCATTTTCTGCATTGGCACTAATTCGAACTAAACCTCTATAACTATTTTGAGATTTTCCTGCAGAAATTCCTTTAGAAATAATAGTAGATTTGGTATTTTTACCTAAATGAACCATTTTAGTTCCAGTATCGGCTTGCTGGAAATTATTGGTAACTGCAATCGAATAAAATTCTCCTATAGAATTGTCTCCTTTTAAAACCACCGATGGATATTTCCAAGTTACAGCTGAACCAGTTTCTACTTGCGTCCAAGAGATTTTTGCATTTTTCTCACAAATTCCTCTTTTCGTAACGAAATTGAAAACTCCACCTTTTCCTTCTTTATTTCCTGGATACCAGTTTTGTACCGTCGAATATTTTATTTCGGCGTTGTCCATTGCGATTAATTCTACAACAGCAGCGTGCAATTGATTTTCATCACGACTTGGCGCTGTACAACCTTCAAGATACGAAACATAACTACCTTCGTCGGCAATTAAAAGTGTTCTTTCAAATTGACCTGTACCTGCTTGATTGATACGGAAATACGTTGATAATTCCATAGGACAACGAACGCCTTTTGGAATATAACAGAAACTTCCATCAGAGAAAACAGCCGAATTTAAAGCCGCATAAAAATTGTCTCTTTGTGGCACAACAGTTCCTAAATATTTCTGAACTAAATCTGGATATTCACGAATTGCCTCAGAAATACTCATGAAAATAATTCCTTTTTCCGCCAATGTTTTCTTGAAAGTAGTTGCTACCGAAACCGAATCGACAACAATATCCATAGCGACATTGTTCATCATTTTCTGCTCGTCGATCGAAATTCCTAACTTTTTATACATTTCTAAAAGGTCTGGATCAACGTCATCCAATGTTTTATTCGGATCGGCTTTTTTAGGTGCCGAATAATATGAAATTGCCTGAAAATCGGGTTTTTCATAATGAACATTTGCCCATTCTGGTTCGACCATTTCTTGCCAAGCACGAAAGGCTTCAATACGCCAATCGGTCATCCATTGCGGTTCTTCTTTTTTCAAAGAAATCGCACGAACTATATCTTCATTTAATCCAATAGGAAACGTCTCAGAATCTAAATCGGTGTAAAATCCGTATTCATATTCTTTAGTTTCTAATTCTATTTTTAAATCGTCTTCTGTGTATTTTGACATTTTATTTTGTTTTATAGAGAAAATGATTCTCCGCATCCACAAGTTCTTGATGCATTTGGATTGTTAAAAACAAATCCTTTTCCATTCAATCCGCCAGAAAATTCTAAAACTGTTCCCGCTAAATACAAGAATGATTTCTTTTCTACGGCTATTTTTACATGATTATCTTCAAAAACTTTGTCGTTTTCACCCAGTTCTTTGTCAAATTTTAATTCATATGACAAGCCTGAGCAACCACCACTTTTTACGCCCACTCGAACGTAATCTTGGGCAGCGTCAAAACCGTCTTCCTGCATCATTGCAACGATTTTTTTACTTGCGTCATCAGATACTTTTATCATAACTTTTTAATTATTAGCGTTTTATTCAAAATTAGACATGATAAAAAAGTGTATTTACTATTTTGATTTTGTCTAAATTAAAGGCAAAGATACGTCATATTTCGTTTTTTACATAATTACTAACATTTTTATAACGAATAATAGAATAGAAAAAAATGATTTTAACGTGATTCAAAACAACCATTTTAGTAAATTGCAACGTTTTTAATCATAAAAAATCATGAAACTTTATCCAATTGAGGCAGGAAATTTTAAATTAGATGGCGGAGCAATGTTTGGCGTTGTACCAAAAACAATCTGGAATAAAACAAATCCTGCAGACGAAAATAATCTTATTGATATTGCTGCAAGATGTTTGTTAATTGAAGATGGAAACCGACTGATTTTGATTGACACCGGAATGGGTAATAAACAATCGGAGAAGTTTTTTGGTTATTATTCACTTTGGGGAAACCATTCGCTTGATAAATCATTAGCTAAATATGGTTTTCACAGAGATGACGTGACGGATGTTTTTATGACGCATTTGCATTTTGACCATTGTGGTGGAAGTGTTAATTGGAATAAAGATAAAACTGGTTATGAAGTTGCTTTTAAAAATGCAAAATTTTGGACCAATGACAACCATTGGGAATGGGCTACCAAACCAAATCAACGTGAAAAAGCTTCGTTTCTTTCAGAAAATATTTTGCCAATGCAAGAAAGTGGTCAACTAAATTTCATCAAAAGATCTGAAGGAGATTTCTTAGGAAAATCAGAATTAGATTTTGGAATTTTCTTTGTTGATGGCCATACCGAAAAAATGATGATTCCGCACATTCAATATCAGGATAAAACGATAGTTTTTTGTGCCGATTTAATTCCGACTGCCGGACATTTACCTTTACCTTATGTTATGGGATATGACACTCGACCACTTTTAACGATGCCCGAAAAATCTAAGTTTTTAGAAAATTGTGCCGAAAATAATTTCTATTTAGTATTAGAACACGATGCTCATAACGAAATAATCACAGTAGAAAAAACCGAAAAAGGCATTCGATTGAAAGATGTTTTTAAATGTGAAGATGTATTTTAATTCAATATAAATCTCATTTTAAGCGCATTATCTTTATTGATTTTGCGCTTTTCTATTTTTTATAAAATTCTAAATTATTGTTAAACTTTTAATTGATATATCAATATTTGATAAATCATTTTTAAGTTTGTTTAAAATATATTCCATGGAAAATTTAAACAATGTAATTTTTTACAACATTGAGCAAGCCATCAAAACCTACAGAATGTATGCTCAAAAACAAATAAAATCACACGATTTAAAAATAACGGTTGACCAATGGCTTGTTTTAAAAAGCTTGAAAGAAAATCCGAAAGCTAATCAGCAAGAACTTGCCGAAACAGTTTTTAAAGACACTGCATCGATTACAAGAATTATAGATTTATTAGTAAAATCGGAGTTTGTAGAACGTGAAATTAATCTTAACGACAGAAGAAAATTTGATCTTATGATTACGTCAAATGGAGAAAAAATTCTTGCAAAAACACATGTAATTGTTTTAGAAAATAGAAAAAAAGCACTTAACGGAATATCAGAAAATGATATAAAAATCTTAAATGAGACTTTGCAAAAAATAACAAAAAACTGTAAACATTAAAACTGAAAAATCATGATACGAATAATACTTTATTTGACCGTCGCCATAATTACAGCCATCAAAATTTTTGTTTTGGGACTATTAAATTTATAAAATAAAGTTAAGAAACCCTTTCAAAACAATTGAAACTTACTATTTTTGAACACTTAATACATTTTTAACTATGAAATTGATAAAACCAATTTACGTTTCTGCATTTGCAGCACTTATTTTATCAAGTTGTTCACCGAAGCTTGCGCCAATGGTAAGCACCAATGCAACTAATATTGATAAATTACCATTAAAAACTTCGGTAGTAAAAGAAGACGATTTAAAACGTTGGAGTCATTTAGATTTAGCAAAAGACACTATTCCAGGAATGAGTACCGATAAAGCGTATTCTGAATTTCTAAAAGGGAAAAAAGGAACAAAAGTCGTTGTTGGAGTTATCGATTCTGGAATTGATATTGATCATGAAGATTTGAAAGGTAAAATCTGGGTGAATTCTAAAGAAATTGCTGGAAACAATAAAGACGACGATAATAATGGATATGTTGATGATATTAATGGTTGGAATTTCTTAGGTGATTCTAACGATGAAAATCTTGAGTTAACTCGTATTGTTAAAAAAGGTCCGAGTGCTCCAAATTATGCCGAAGCTAAGAAAGCTTTAGACAAGCAATATGGCGAAATGATGCAATACAAGCCTCAAATGGACATGATTTCTAAAGCTGATAAAGCGATTAAAACTCATTTAAATAAAGAACTTTATACTGTTGAGGATTTGAAGAAAATTTCAACTACTGATTCGGCATTAAATCAAAATAAAATGATCATGTTAAGTGTTGCGTCGCAAGTTGGACCAAATTTTCATTCAGATTTAAAAGAGCAAATGGATCAGGTTTATGACATGCTTAACTACAATTTGAACGTAAAACACGATGGTAGAAAAGCAGTTGGGGATAATCCAGACGACATAAATGATAAAAAATACGGTAACGGAAATGTAAAAGGTCCAGATGTTACAGATGGCCTTCACGGTACACACGTTGCAGGAATTATTGCTCAGATTCGTGGAAACGGAAAAGGTGGCGATGGTGTAATTGCAGATAATGTTCAAATTATGGCATTAAGAGCTGTTCCAAACGGAGATGAGTATGACAAAGATATCGCACTTGCCATTCGCTATGCAGCAGATAATGGAGCGAAAGTAATCAACGGAAGTTTTGGAAAAGATTATTCTCCAAATAAAGAATGGGTTTGGGAAGCAATAAAATATGCTGCAAGTAAAGATGTTCTTATCATTCATGCTGCTGGAAATGACGGAAAAGATTTAGACCTAGAACCAAACTTTCCAAATGATGAAGTAAACGGAAAAGAAATTTCTAATAATTTCATGTCAATTGGAGCATTAAATAAAGAATATGGAGCTAATATGGTTGCTAATTTCTCAAATTATGCAACTAACAACGTAGATATTTATTCTCCAGGAAACGAAATTTACGCTACAATTCCGAACAATAAATACAAATATTTACAAGGAACTTCAATGGCTTCACCAAATGTAGCTGGAGTTGCAGCTTTAGTTCGTTCGTATTATCCAAATTTAACTGCATCACAAGTAAAACAAATCATAATGGATTCTGGAACACCAATTACTACAGAAGTTGTCCTTGGTGAAAAGAAAGAAAAACGTTCGTTTACAAATGCATCAAAATCGGGTAAAATTGTAAATGCTTACAACGCATTACTGATGGCAGAAAAAATGTCAAAAAAATAAAAAATAAGTTCAATTGATAATGGAAGGAATTTGGTTTCCTTCCATTTTTTTTAACTAAAAACTATGAAAAAAACAGTTCTAATTGCAATTTTATGTCTTGGATTTAGCCTTGGATATTCGCAAAAATCTACTTATTGGCAACAACACGTTGACTATAAAATGGAGGTTTCGATGGATGTAAAAACCTATCAATATAAAGGAAAACAAGAATTAATTTATACCAATAATTCACAAGATACTTTACGTCGTGTTTTCTATCATTTATACAACAATGCGTTTCAACCGGGAAGCGAAATGGACATGCGATTGCAAACCATAAAAGATCCTGACGGACGAATGGTAAACAGACTAAAAGTGGATGGTAAAGAAGTAAAAGAAAGTAGAATTTCTAAATTACAACCTAATGAAATGGGTTATTTACACGTTTCCAATTTTAAACAAGACGGTGTAAAAGCTGTTGCAAAAGAGGTTGAAACAATATTAGAAGTTACCTTAGCAAAACCACTTTTACCAGGGAAATCTACAACATTTACTTTAGATTTTGAAGGTCAAGTTCCAATTCAAATACGTCGTTCTGGACGAAATAACAAAGAAGGCGTTGAACTTTCAATGTGTCAATGGTATCCTAAAATGGCCGAATTTGATTTTGAAGGTTGGCATGCGGATCCTTACATTGCAAGAGAATTTCACGGAGTTTGGGGAAATTTTGATGTAAAACTTACCATCGATAAAAACTACATTCTTGGTGGAACAGGTTATTTACAAAACGGAAATGAAATTGGATACAATTATCAAGATGCTGGAGTGAAAGTAGCAATTCCGAAGAAGCAAAAAACTTTGACTTGGCATTTTGTAGCTCCAAATGTGCACGATTTTACTTGGGCTGCAGACAAAAACTACATTCATGATGTTGTGAATACCGACTTTGGAACAACATTACATTTTTTGTATAAAAACAATCCGAAAATTATAGAAAACTGGAAAACGGCACAGCCAAAAACGGTTGAAATAATGCGTTATTTCAATTCGCTTGTGGGCAAATATCCTTACAAACAATATTCTGTAATTCAAGGTGGCGATGGCGGAATGGAATATGCTATGTGTACTTTAATTCTGGGAGAAGGAAAACTTGACGGATTGATTGGCGTTATTGCTCACGAAATGGGACATTCTTGGTTTCAACATGTTTTGGCAACCAATGAAAGCAAACATTCTTGGATGGACGAAGGTTTTACAACCTACATTGAAGATATGGCTTTAAATGAATTGTCTGATAAAAAAGTGGAAAATCCGTTTGAAGGTTCTTATAAAGCTTATGTTTCTTTGGCCAATTCTGGAAAAGAGCAACCACTTTCTACTCACGCAGATAGATATGATGAAAATAGAAGTTACAGTATTGCATCTTACGTAAAAGGATGTTTATTTCTAACGCAACTGCAATACCTCATCGGGAAAGAAAATTTGGATAAAACAGTAAAACGATTCTATTCTGAATTTCAATTTAAACATCCAACGCCAAACGATATTAAAAGAACGGCAGAACGCGTTTCTGGAGCCAATTTAGATTGGTATTTGGTAGATTGGACCGAAACGTTAAACACGATTGATTATGCCATTAAAAATGTTGAAAGTGCAACAGATGGCGTTCAAAGAACTGGAGTTTCATTGGAACGAATTGGAAGAATGCCAATGCCAATTGACATTTTAGTAGAATATACCGACGGAACGAAAGAAAGCTTTTACATTCCGTTGCGAATGATGAGTTTCGAAAAAGAAAACCCAATGCCACCAATTAAAAGAACGGTTTTAAAAGATTGGACTTGGGGAAATTCAAATTACTTTTTTGAAGTGCCAAAATCAAGAACTTCCATCAAGAAAATCACCATCGACCCAAGCGGATTGATGGCCGATGTCAAGAAAGATAATAATTCATATGAGATAAAATAAAGCAAAAAAAAGCGGACAAATAATTGTCCGCTTTTTTTGTGTTATAAAAGTTTAATTTCTGTTATCTCATTGTATTTTTGATAACTATTTGTCTTTGGATCAAAGAATTCTTGCTCTCTATAATTCACTTGAATTTTTTCTCCTTTATCAACTTTTTTCTTTATAAATAAAGTGTCACCATCAAATGGAAACAACCATATAAAATCTTTTACAGCTTTATTTTCATCTATGATTTTAATAGTTACAAATTCGTTAGAAACCATAGAATCATAAGTTCCAACAACAAATGTATCTTCAACATCAGCTACTTCTTCTGTTGCTTCTTCTTCGCTATCACTCATATTTGCAAAAATTTCAGGACAAATTAGTGCCATTTCCAAACCTACGTTTTCGGCAACACCTTCAATAGTTTCCATCTTTTTCTCCGGATTGTAACCAATGATTTTTTGTTCTTTCGCCGTTAATTTATCCAATGATTGAAAGATACAAAGTCCGAGTGAAATATCAGAAATTGTTGCTTCGCCTTTGGCTTTTGTACATTCACAAGTTGATTCGGCTAATTTTTTAAACACAACTTCTTTTTTTTGAGCAAAAGAAAAAGCGGTGAAAAATAATAATAGTAAAGTTGCGTTCTTCATAATTATAAATTGTTGGTTTTATTTGAGTTGAAACAAAAATAGAATAATAAACAAAACTAAGCTCTTTTTTTAATTATTTTTTTTTGGAATAGAATTTGTAGTTTTACACCCTATTAACATTTTACATATGAAATCGCCAGTAACACATAGTTTGCAAGCAAACTCAACTAAAATAAAGCGATACCATATGACCTTTAAAAAGCAAATAAAATTTTACATATGAAACATATTCAATTGTTTTTACTTCTTCTTACTATGGGTTTTGCTTCTCAAGTAACCGCACAAACCTTTACTTTAAGAACAAGCAGCGTAAGTTATTCTGAAAAAAACCAAATTGGAAAATGGAGTAAATGGTCTGACTTTGCTAAAGCCGATTTGATAATAACCATCGATGGCAAAAAGAATAGAATCGTAGTAAACTCGCCAACAATTCAAGTTTTTACTATAAAAAGTTATGGCGAAAAAACCGAAACCGATAAAGATGTTATCACACCATTTGAATGTGTTGACAATAATGGTTCTAAGTGCAATATCATTGTAATTACAAGAAAAAACGAAGGCAATAGAATGCAATTTTACATCAATTATTCTGAAGTAAAATTTGTTTACAACATCTACAATTAATACCCCAAAAATGGATTTTTCCTATCCTAAAACAGAAAAATTAAAAAGCAGAAAAACGATTGATTCACTTTTTTCTGAGGGAAAATCAGTTTCAAAATTTCCGTTACGAATGGTTTATGTTGCTACAGATGAAGAAAATACAACAACCACTTTTGGCGTTTCAGTATCTAAAAAAAACTTTAAAAAAGCAGTAGATCGAAATTATTTTAAACGTGTTTTGCGTGAATGTTACCGTCTTAACAAACACCTAATTCATGATAATTTGCAGAAACCATATGCGATTATGTTTTTTTATCAGACAAAAGAACGATTGAGTTATCAAGAAATAAACGAAAAAACAATTGCGATATTCGAGAAATTTATTCGTCAAATTAACGAAGATAACTTACCCAAATAACGCTCACGCTTTCTTAACAAACACATAAAAAAATAGTTTTTTGCTTATTATGCAATATATTTGATTTTGTTTTATAAATTCGTTAGTTTTTAATTCTAAAAATAGTAAATCGATTATGCTTAAGTATTTTAAAAAGAGATATATACTTCCAATAATTGCCAGTGGTTTTTTATTAGTTGGAGTGAGTTTCAAAGACAATTTTTTTGAAATAGCCAAACAAATAGAAATTTTTACTTCGCTTTTTAAAATTGTGAATCAAAATTATGTTGATGAGGTAAATCCTGCAGAAGTAATGGATAAAGCCATCAAAAGCATGCTTGCCGATTTAGATCCGTATACTAATTTCTTCAACGAACATGATGTTGTAAAATTCAAAATTAATAATACTGGCGAATATACTGGAATTGGCGCGATGATTACTAGAAAAGAAGATCAACTAATTATCAAAGAACCATACAAAGGTTATCCTGCCGATAAAGCCGGACTAAAAGCTGGTGATGCTATAATTCAAATTGGTGACGTGATGTTATCTGATTTTAAAGAAGATGCCTCGCAACTTTTAAAAGGTGCAAAAAACACAAAAATCGATATCAAATACATCCGTCAAGGAAAACAATTAACAACCCAATTAGTGCTTGATGAGGTTGAAGTAAAAGCGGTTCCGTTTTTCGCAAAAATTGATGATAAAACTGGTTACATAGTTCTTTCTGCTTTCAATAATAAAACGACTAAAGAAACCAAAGAGGCTTTAGAAAAACTTAAAGCCGATGGTGCCGAAAGAATCATTCTAGATTTAAGAGGAAATCCGGGTGGTTTATTAAATGAAGCGGTAAATATTTGCAATCTTTTCGTGCAAAAAGGTGAAACAATTGTTACGACAAAGTCTAAAAACGAAAAGTACAATAACGTTTACAAAACTTCTAAAGAACCAGTAGATTTAGAAATTCCTTTAGCAATAATTGTTGATGGAAAAAGTGCTTCTGCATCTGAAATTGTTGCTGGCGCATTGCAAGATTTAGATCGTGCTGTTGTTATTGGAAGCCGCAGCTTTGGAAAAGGATTGGTACAACGACCATTTGACATGACCTACGGAACTCAGGTAAAAGTTACTATTTCTAGATATTACACGCCATCTGGAAGATGTATTCAAGCTTTAGATTATTGGCATAAAGACAAAGATGGAAAAGCAACTAGAACCGATGCTTCAAAATACAATGCATTCAAAACCAAAAAAGGAAGAACAGTTTATGACGGTGGAGGAATTTTACCCGATGTTGAACTTGAAGAAACAAAACTTAGCAGCATTACTGAAGTATTGCAAAAAAACGACGGAATTTTTAATTATGTAACTTATTATTACTTTAAAAATCCGAATTTAGGTGATAAAATTCCGACTATTTCTGATGCCGATTTTGCCGATTTTAAAGCGTTCTTGAAAAGAGAAAAATTTAGTTTTGATACCGAAACCGAATTGGCTTTGAAAAACACATTAGAAAAAGCTAAAAAAGAAAAAATTGATGTAGCAATTACAGCTCAATACGATCAGTTGATGAGTGCAATTCAAAAAAGTGAAGAAGCACTTTTAGACAAAAATCAGAAAGAAATTAAAAAATTAATACTAGACGAAATCATAAAACGTTATCAGTATAAAGAAGGATTGTATCAATATTATACTAAAAGCAATCCAGAAATTATTAAAGCAACCACTCTTTTAGCCAACAAAGCTGAATATTCTAAAATACTAAACTAAATGTTACGATTTTTAAGGATTTTACCATTGTTTTTTTTCGGATTTATTTCTGCTCAAGAAGAAATCGTACACTCGGTTTATTTTGAATTTGACAAATATTCATTTGATGATAAACAAGCCAAAGAAGTTGTTGATTTTATAAAAAACAGTGACTCAACTCGAATTGAATCGGTTCAAATTTTTGGTTATACTGATGATATTGGTAAAGATGATTACAACTTTAAATTATCAACCAACAGAGCCAATGCCATTCAATCAAAGCTTTTAGAAAATGGTGTAAAAAACAAAATTATAGTAACCATTGAAGGAAAAGGAAGAATATTAATTGACGATGATATCGTTGATAATCTTCCCGAAAAACGTTCTAAAAACCGTCGCGTCGATGTGGTTTTGAATCTTAAAGAACTTCCAACGTTGGTGATGCCCGGATTTTATCATAGCATTAATAAAAACCATGTTGTTGGCGATCATATTTATCTAGACAACATTCTTTTTGAAAGAGGAAGCAGTAGATTATCAACAAAAGAAAAAGCAGAATTAGATAAGATTGCTTTGCTTTTAGTACGCTATAAAAACATTCACTTTGAAATTCAAGGACATGTTTGTTGCACGCCACCTTATCAAAAAGAAGCTATTGATAAAGATACTAAAAAACGTCAATTGTCTATAAATAGAGCGCAAGCAGTTTATAAGTATTTGGCTTTTAGACGTGTAAGTAAAAACCGCATGACTTTTAAAGGTTATGGAAATACGGTTCCACTTGGGAAAGATCCACAATATGATAGACGAGTTGAGCTTGTAATTACAAAGATTTAACTTAATGAATCGCCTATTAATTGCACTGCTTTTTGTAAGTTTTCTATCAAATGCACAACAGAAATCAAATACTATTAAAGTTTATTTTGATTCTAATTCTAGTGATTTAGCATCAAATGAATTGGCGGTTATAAATGACGTTTTTTCTAATGAAACACTTACTTTTTATACCATAAATATTTCCGGTTTTTGCGACGATATAGGTTCATTTGAAGCCAATAAAATTTTATCAGATAAACGAGCTCAAACTGTAGCTTATTTCTTGAAATCGGAATTTGATATTAACGCTACTTCAACTCTTGGAAAAGGAGAAATTGCTATTGAAGATTTGAATTCTAATTTAGATGAAATTAGAAAAAACAACAGATATGTTTCTATTTTCTACACTTTTACCGAAGATGAAATGAAACCATCTGATGAAACATCAACTACTAATCCAGCTTTAAAATTCTACAAAACATTTGATGATGAACTTGTTGTAGGTGATAAAATTATTATCAAAAACTTACTTTTTAGAGGTAACTTAACCGTTTTTCAAAAAGAAGAAGATGCGCTAATTGAACTAAACAAAGTAGTCGATTATTTAAACAAAAATCCGAATACAACTATTGAAATTCAAGGTCACGTTTGTTGTATTGGAAGTGCACACAGCGATGCATTTGATAAATATTCCGGTAAAACCAATTTATCGCATACACGAGCCAAAAAGATTTATGATTATTTAGTTGAAAAAGGAATTTCGCCAAGCAGAATGACACACATGGGTTACGGTAGAAAATTTCCTATTCCAAACGGAATCGAATCGGATAACAAACGTGTTGAGATTTTAATTACTAAAATTTAATCATTTACGCTTCATTTCAATATGCGGAATATCGTCTTCCAAATACATTTCGCTAGTTTGTACAAACTGATGACTTTCGTAAAATTTCTGTAAATAAAGTTGTGCCGAAATGGTAATTTGATCAGTATTAAAATGACTTTTAACTCCAGAAATTGCATTTTGCATTAAATCGTGTCCCCATTTTTTGTCGCGATAATTCTGATCGACAATAACTCTTCCAATAGAGGCGTTTTCAAAATAATCATTGGGTTTGAATAATCGAGCGTAGGCCACAATTTTACCTTCATAAATTCCTAAAAGGTGTAACGCTTTCTCGTCTTTGCCATCAATGTCTTGATATACGCAGTTTTGCTCCACTACAAAGACTTCACTTCTTAGTTGCAACAAAGAATATAGTTCGGTTAAAGATAATGCCTCAAATCGCTTAATTTGCCATTCAATAGTTGCCATGTTATTTTTTTTCGGGTTTCTTTAAAAATTGAACCGATTTTATGATCGATTCTAATTCTAACATTAAATCTCTTTTACTTTTGGATGGCGCGTAACAAAATCCTTCAAGCACCAAAATTCGTTTATTGGTTTCATCAACTATTGCATAGTTTATAAATGGTCCGCTCATGAAATCGTTGCTTAAATCCCAAGTTCCTTTGGTTTCATAAGTTGTTTTCCCGAAAATTTTAGTCTTTGTTAGATAAGGCGAAAAAGCAGTTTCGGTTATCATTTTCGTTCTCGGTTTGTTACCATGAATGTATTTTTTACCAATAGAATCTCTAATTTTTACAATTCTGTTAACCAAATTGGTAGTGTCTTTAAGTGAACTCATCGGAATTTGATACGCCAATAAACATAGATTGCCGCTGGTGATTTCTTTTTTTAGCCACAAAAAATTTTTGCCCTGCAAGACAATTTTATACTTGTCAGGTACGTTGACTAGAACATTGAATCGCGACTTTATTTTGTCTCTTTCTAATGATCTTCGAATGTTTCTTTTTTGGAAAATATCTATCTCCGATTTTTTAATTTCCGAAATAATTTTTGGGGCATTTACCTCAATACTATCAATAATTTCTTTAACTGTTTTACCAGAAATGTGAACTGCTATCTGCGGAGTTACATATTCGTTTGGCTTAATGTAAAACTTAGTTTTAGCTTCTTTTTTAACCACAATAATATTTCTACTATTGGTCATGAAACCTTCTAATAATTTTACTGGATATTGATTTAAAGTAAATAATGGTTCTTCTTCTTGCAGACCGATTACTGGCGAAGCGAATTTATTTCTGATAGAATCGCCCACTTCACCATTCCAAAGTTGATCGTCGATAATCA
Organism: Flavobacterium aquatile LMG 4008 = ATCC 11947; assembly: GCF_000757385.1. Taxonomy (GTDB): domain Bacteria; phylum Bacteroidota; class Bacteroidia; order Flavobacteriales; family Flavobacteriaceae; genus Flavobacterium; species Flavobacterium aquatile. The sequence goes on from NZ_JRHH01000002.1 coordinate 114,201, forward strand.
CAGAAATGGCGTTTATTTTCGCAGTGTTTTCATCAGAAATGGTGTTCTTCTTTTGATTACACGAAAAAAATAAAATACTAATTGCTAGAAATAAAAAATGGGTTTTATTCATATTGAAATAAAACCCAAATTTATATAAGATTTTTTGATTATCCACCTATTTTTAATTTCATTCCAGGTTTTAAATTCTCACTTTTTATGTTATTCAATTTCTCGATGTCGGCAATGGTAACACCAGGAAATTTTTTAGCAATACTAGTTAATGTATCGCCTTGTCTTACTTGATATAACTTTTGATTTGCTTTTTTAATTGTTGCAACATAATCGTCTTTAACTTTTTTACCTTTAGTAGATGCAACTTCTTTACCAACGATAAGTTTATCACCTTCTTTAATACTTGTATCCGATAATGAATTTAACTCTAATAGATCATTAACTGTGGTGTTGTATTTTCTAGCTATTGTTCCTAAAAATTCTCCTTTTCCTACAACGTGTTCTATATTTTTTGCTAAATCATCATTATTTTCATTTGATTTTTGATTCGAAATAATTAACTCTGATCCAAGTTTTATATTGTTATCAGATAAATTATTCCATTCTTTTAAATCATCTACAGAAATATTATTGTTCTTTGCAATTGATGATAAATTATCTCCTTTAACCACAACATAAACGCTTTCATTTTTAGAAGTTGTGTCTGTTTTTACTTCTTTCTTAATGATTTCAGCTTTAACTTTCTTTGGTTCGGCAACAGCAACTGCTTCATTTTTAGTCGCAAATGGTTGCTTCACTTCTTTTCTAACAGTTGTAGTTACTTTTTCGTTTTTGATGATTTTCAAATTATCTCCAAGACCAATATTGTTTCCTTTTAACTTATTCCATTTTTTAATTTCGGCTACAGAAACATCGTATTTTGAAGCAATTTCTCCTAAAACATCACCTTTTTTTACTTTGTGGTATTTTGTAACATCTTTGTATGAAACTACTTTTTCGGTTTTAAAAACTTTGTCAGTTTTAGTTACATTCGATGCAATATTAGAAGTTGAATCGGTTACAATTTTTGCTTCTTTAGTCGAAACAGAATCGGCTGCAGTTTTATTGGAAGCAATATCGTTATTGGCTTTGTAAGCAATTTTTTCGGTTGATATAATTTTTAAATTTCTGCCTAACGGAGCCGAGTTACTTCGCAATCCATTCCAGTTTTTAATATCAGAAACTGATACGTTATACTTATTTGCAATTTTAGATAAATTATCACCTTTCCTTACTTTGTAATATTTAGTTCTTGTAGTTAAATCGCCATCTGATTGCGATGGATTAGAAGGATCGTTTTGTTTTACTGTAGCCAATCTTTCATAAGGACGTTCTCTTTTATTGGCTTCATAATTTACATAAGCGTAGATCTTGTCTTCGTTGGAAGTAAATATTGCGATTTTATCTTTTGGCAATCTCAAGAAGTTTCTTTCTCCAGAAATTGCTGGAATTTCATTTCGTTTGTACGACGGATTGAAGAACTTTAATTCGGCCACTGGAACATCCAACAAATCGGATATTTGTTTGAAAGTCATGTGGTTTTTTACCATTACGGTATCCGTTGCAAAATGATTTGCGATGGCTTTATTTGGTACAATTCCGTGTTCTTTATGGTATTCGAAAATATACATTGTAGCCAAAAATGCTGGTAAATATCCTTGTGTTTCTTTAGGAAGATTTTTTCTAATGTTCCAATAATTTTGTTGTCCGCCCGAACGACGAATGGCTTTGGCAACATTTCCTGGTCCAGAATTATAAGATGCTAAAACCAAATCCCAATCGCCAAAAATTTTGTACATGTTTTCCATATACTGCGATGCTGCTTGACTTGCTTTTAATGGATCGCTTCGTTCATCAACATATGATGAAATATTTAAACCATATTGTTTTCCTGTTTGATACATAAATTGCCACAAACCAGTCGCACCAACCCTCGAAACCGCTAACGGATTTAAAGCTGACTCAACTACTGCAAGATATTTAATTTCTAACGGAATGTTTTTCTTGGCTAATTCTTCTTCAAATATTGGAAAGTAGAATTGAGAAATTCCCATTAAACGTTCGAATCCTTTTTTTCTATTCTTCAAGAAAGATTTGATAACATTCTCTAAACCAATATTGTATTCAATATTAAAAGGCGATTTTTCATCAAGTCTTTTCAGTCGTTCTTTTAATAATTCTGTAGGCAATTCATAATCTACCGTTTTGTCAATATCTACAGTCTTAATGTCTTGAAGCATTGAAGAGTAAATGTCTAGCGATGTCATTTCTTTCATCCAAAGACTATCAATGCACATGGCCATATCGTCATTGACAAAAGTGGCTTTTATAGAATCTAAGTACGAAACTTTTACAACGTTTTTAAGAATTGTATCTTGCTGTGTAGTGGTTTCTTGAGCGAAAAAAGAAGCCGAAGCAAGAATAAGAATCGATGTCAGTTTGTTTTTGATATTCATATTATTTTATTCAACATTTTATTAATCAGCATATTATGCTATTTGCAAACTTACCTATTAATAACGTAAAATTTTGTTTAATTATTGTTAAAGTCTGATTTTTAGTCTAAAATCGCTTGAATTCCAGGTAAAACTTTTCCTTCTAACATTTCTAGCATTGCACCGCCACCAGTAGAAACATAGCTCATTTTATCTTCTAAACCAAATTGTTTTACTGCCGAAACTGAGTCGCCGCCACCAACAAGAGAAAATGCTCCATTTGCTGTTGATTCTGCAATATATTCTCCTAAAGTTATGGTTCCATGAGCAAATTTTTCCATTTCAAAAACGCCTAATGGTCCGTTCCAAAGAATCGTTTTAGAAGCCATAATTACCTCTTTAAAATTTTCTAACGATTTTGGTCCAGCATCCAGTCCTTGCCATCCGTCTGGAATTTCACGAACATCAACGATTTGCGTATCTGCATCATTTGAAAAAGCATTTGCAGCAACAACATCTACTGGAATATGAATGTGAACGCCTTTTTCTTTTGCTTTATGCAAAATTTCGATAGCCAAATCTAGTTTATCGTCTTCACAAATAGAATTTCCAACTTTTCCGCCTAAAGCTTTTATGAAGGTAAAAGTCATTCCGCCACCAATAATCATGTGATCTACTTTGTCTAAAATATTTTCGATTACGGTAATTTTAGAAGAAACTTTAGAACCACCAAGAACGGCAGTTACAGGTTTTACCGAATTATTAAGAACACGATTTAAACTTTCAATTTCTTTAGCTAATAAAGATCCGAAACATTTATTATCTGGAAAAAATTGCGCAATTATTGTTGTAGAAGCATGTGCTCTGTGTGCGGTTCCAAAAGCATCGTTCACGTAAATATCACCTAACGAAGCCAAATCTTTAGAAAATGAAACATCACCGGCTTCTTCTTCTTCATAAAAACGAAGGTTTTCAAGCAGTAAAACTTCTCCTGGTTTCAAGTTGGAAGCTGCATTTTGAGCAATAGTTCCGCGGCAATCTGAAGCAAAAATAACAGGCACTTCAAGTACTTGAGCAACGGTATCAACAATATGTTTTAATGAATATTTATCTTCTTTTCCTTTTGGTCTTCCTAGATGTGACATTAAAATAACGCTTCCACCATCGGCAAGAATTTTATCAATTGTTGGCTTTGCTGCTTCAATTCTGTTGGCATCGGTTACCTTAAAATTTTCATCTAATGGAACATTAAAATCTACTCGTACTAAAGCTTTTTTTGAATTGAAATTGAAGTCGTTTAAAGTTTTCATTAATTTACAGTGTTAATTGATAGTATTCTGCAAATATAACCATTTTGTTTTTCTTAGAAAATGATAAACATCAGGGTTGCTTTTTAGACTTTTGTTGTTCCCTTTCTTCAATTGTTAGTGTTCTAAATCCGTTTTGAGTTGTAATAATTCCGCCAATTTCTATTCCGTGAAATAAACTTGAAAACATATTTTTTCTATGTTTTAAAGATTTAATCGTTCCGTGAAGTAAGACACTTATCAACATTAATATACTGGTTTTTAGTTGGTTTTAAAATTTATCTGAAATTCAAAAATAAAAAAAATATCGATTAAACACTCTTTTCATCGATTAACTGCAAAATAAAATCTAAAAATCAATAATTCCTATAAAAACCACAACTTTATGATAGAATAATCTTACATAAAAATCATGTCGTTTTAAAGGAATAACTACTAAATTCTTATATATTTGTGCTATGCAGTTTTCAGAAATATTAGGACACGAACACATTAAAAATCACTTGGTTAAAAGCGCGAGCCAAGGTAGAATTCCTCATGCACAATTATTTGTTGGTCCAGAAGGAAGCGGTACATTGGCTATGGCAATAGCTTATGCGCAATATATTGTTTGCCAAAATTCTGGAAGTAATAATGAAAACGGAAATGAATCTTGCAATATAAAATTCAACCATTTAGCGCATCCCGATTTGCATTTTGTGTATCCGACTGTAACTACAGAAGATGTAAAATCGAAACCAAAAAGTATTGATTTTCTTCAAGATTGGCGTCAATTTATTACAGAAACTCCATATGGCGGATTATTCGATTGGTTTAAAACACTTGGTGTTAGTAACAAACAAGGCGAAATTCGGGTTGATGATGCACAGGAAATTTTAAAAGCCTTAGCCTTAAAATCATTAGAAGGAAGTTATAAAATTATGATTATTTGGATGGCCGATAAAATGAATATTGCTGCTTCAAATAAACTTTTAAAACTGCTAGAAGAACCAACAGACAAAACGGTTTTTATATTAATTTCTGAAAACGAAGAAGATATAATTCAAACTATTCGTTCGCGATGCCAAGTATTGCATTTCAATGGTTTACCTGAAAATGTAATTACAGAGGCATTGGTTTCACGTGAAAAAATTGATGAAAAATTAGCTTATAAAATTGCCCATCAAGCACAAGGAAATTACAATAAAGCTTTGCATATTTTACATGAAGATAACGACGAATTACCATTTGAAAAATGGTTTGTAGATTGGGTTCGTGCTGCTTTTAGAGCCAAAGGAAACGCTACTGCAATTTTGGATTTAATTTCTTGGAGTGATCAAGTGGCAGGTTTGGGAAGAGAAACGCAAAAGAAGTTTTTGAATTATTGTATAGACATGTTTCGTCAAGCTTTATTGCTTAATTATCAAGCCGAAAAGTTGGTTTATATTGAACCAACAGTTGATAAATTTAAATTAGAAAACTTCGCACCATTTGTAACTGGAAATAATATTACTGAAATTTTCAAAGAAATATCTGACGCTTCTTACCATATTGAACGCAACGGAAATGCGAAAATTATTTTAACCGATTTATCTATTAAACTAACTCGATTAATTCATAAAAAATAAGTTTAATAAGTAATAAAAGAATCATTTTTAATCGCTATCTTTAAGTAACAAACAAAATTTTGTTAATCTAAAAAAACAATGTCATGAACAATACCGCTTCTGTTTTAGTTTTAGTTTTTCTTGCCGTAACTTTTATTATGTCTGCCCACGATAAAATTTTTCATTGGAAGGATAATATGGCTTGGTTGAAACCCCATTTTGAGAAAACTATTTTGAAAAATAGTGTTGCTGTAACTACTGGAATTTTGCTTGTTTTCGAATTAATTGCAGGTATTTTTAGCATTGTTGGAATTCTAGAACTTTACATAAATGGCGGACGAATGTTTGGGTTTTATGGAGCCGTTTTTTCTTGTATTTCTTTACTGCTTATGCTTTTTGGACAACGATTGGCTAAAGATTATGATGGTGCAAGAACGATTGCTATTTATTTTGTGGTTGCAATTTTAGGGGTTTATTGGTTGAGTTAAAATCAATTTCTTTTCAAATTTTATTAAATTATTTTATTAATTTTATAATTATATATTTTAGTTATGAATGTAGAATCGCAACGTAAAAACATAGTTCACAGAATATTAGAGATTGAAAATTCTAAATTACTTTCTCAAATAGAAGAACTTTTAGATAATGATGTTTATACTTATACGACATCTGGCAAAGCTTTGTCTGTGAAAGAATATAGAGAACATTTGGATCACATTATTGTAGCATCCGATTCTGGTGAAAAAGGATATTCTACAAATGAAGCACGAAATAAAATCTCTCGAAAATGAAACCAATTTTTTGGTCAAAAGAATCGATTGTTTCAATTCAAAATATTTATGATTATATAGTTGAAAAAAGCCCTCAAAATGCAGATTTAGTTGTAGATACATTATTTGATTTAGGCGATAAATTAAACATTTTTCCAGAAAAAAATCCAAAAGAACCACTTTATAATCAAGATTCCATCAAATTTTTTCCAAAGTGGAATTTCAAAATTGTTTATAGAATTGAGAAAGATAGAATTTATATTCTTGATGTATTTTCAACATTAAAAAATCCTAAGAATTTTAGAATTTAAACATTCAAACTCGCCTTAAACATTCGTAATTCTTCCCACGAAAAAGCATCTCCAACTTGCTCTTTTAATGGAGTTAATGACTCTTCTTTGTAACCATAAAATAATTTCTGCAACTCTTCAATTTTATCTTCTGGAAGAATCTCATTAATGGTAACCGCTTTATCTTGAATAAGTTTGGTGAAATGAGTCAAAATTGTTGCTTCAGTAAGTTTTCGAATAGTGGCAATTTCTGCTATCGAATTTTTTTCAACCCAAAGTTCATACGTGATTTGTGCTGTTGGTTTTTTGGGTGTTTTTTCCGATTTCTTTTTCTTTGGTTCGTACAAACTTAGGTTTTCTTTGTCTTCAATCAAACTCGCATTATTGCGTTTGTAATCTTCGAAAACGCGTTCAATTTTTCTAGTTTTATAAGATTTTATTTCATCAGAATTTAAGTTTTGCTTGCTGATGGTTTTGTCATCAATTACGATTTCAATTAGCTTTTTGGCTTTCATTAATCGCAAAATGGCGTTTACTTGTAAATCTTCTAAAACCAATAGTTCTTCGTAAAACTGTTTCACCAATTTGATTCGTTTTACTTCTTCAATTTTATATAAAATTTCATAAACAAGAGTATCTAATTTATCGTAAAAATAGTTGTAAGCTGCTTGAATTCTTTCGTTTATAAAATTAAAATCTACCGTTTCATCACGAAATAATTTGTCTAATTGCGACATAAATTTGGATGCTGGGTCAATTAAATTTTCGCAAAAATCCATTTGTTTTGCTGCCCAATTGCTGTGTTTGGATTTGGCAGAAGTGTCCGAATCTAGATAACTGAATTTATGATTGCACCATTCTTGAGCCAATTCTAGCCAATTGAAACTGTTTCTAAGATAATTATGAATATAGTTTTTGGTGTCTTGCTGTAAATAATTGTGTAAAATTTCTGTCGATGCTTTATTGTTGGCATATTCCATAACATCATCGTCGTTAGAAATACCATTCATTTGCAGCGGAGAAAGTAAAATTAAGCCGTTTAACGAGCGTAAACGCGATAAAGCAACATAGGCTTGTCCAGGAAGAAAAACTTGCGAAACATCAAGTGCTGCTTTGTCAAAAGTTAATCCTTGGCTTTTATGAACGGTGATTGCCCAAGCCAATTTTACTGGATAATGTGTGAAAGTTCCTAAAACTTCTTCCTCAATTTCCTTCGTCATCGGATTTACAAAATAGCGGATATTCTGCCATTCGTAACGTTCTACTTCGATTGTTTTATTTTCTTCAGGGAAATGAACTCGAATTTCATCATCTGATAAGGAATGAATTACGCCCATTTTTCCGTTGAAATAATTTTTATCAAATGACAAATCGTTTTTAATAAACATTACTTGTGCACCAATTTTCAACTCCAAATATTCTTCGAGAGGAAAAATTTTATCTGGAAAATCGTCAACAATTCTTGCTTTATATCTCCTTGAATTGCCTTCTAGATCGGCTAGTGATTGAACGTTAATTGTATCGGCTTTATTGTTGTGCGTGGTTAAAGTAATGTAACCTTTATTTTCTTTCAAATCGAAATTTGGTTTAACAAATTGATTCAAAAAAGTAACATTACTTTGAGTTATCTTATTGTTTCTTAGATTATTAAGTATGTCGATGAAACTTTCATCCGTTTGACGGAAAATCTTAGACAATTCAATATATAAAGGTGGATTTTGTAAAATTGCATGCGAATGAAAAAAGAATTTTCCTTTATAATACTTGCGTAAGGTTCTCCATTCTTCGTCACGAATTACTGGTGGAAGTTGCAACAAATCACCAATAAAAAGCACTTGAACACCGCCAAAAGGTAGTTTTTTCTTTCTTACACTTTGCAGCATAAACTCGATGGCATCCAACAAATCAGATCGTAACATACTGACTTCGTCAATGATAAGCAACTCCATGTTTTGGATAACCGCTTTTTTTAAGGCACTCATTCTAAAATGGCGACGAAGCGTATCTTTCGATTCAAATTTTACGCTATCGGTAAACTGTACGTCAACATTATTATCTGGAATAAATCCACCAAAAGGAAGTTGAAACATCGAATGAATAGTAACTCCGCCAGCGTTTAAAGCGGCAATTCCAGTTGGCGCAACCACAACACAATTTTTGTGTGTAGTTTGGATAATTTCTTTAAGTAAAGTTGTTTTTCCAGTTCCTGCCTTTCCAGTTAGAAAAACAGATCGGTTGGTTTGGTTAATGAATTGAAGTACGTATTTTGCTTCGGCAGATATGAATTCCATTGGCTTGTATTTTTAGAAAAACAAAAGTAACTATTTGATTTTAAATTCCAAATAAAAAAAATTCCAAATTCCAAAAGTTGAACTACTTGGAATTTGGAATTTATTTATTGAAGATTAAAAAATTATTTTTTTGCTTCTTCTTTTGTGTCAGCAGGTTTTTCTTCTTTTTTACCTTCAGATTTGTATTTGTCGTTAACTAATTTAATAACATCTTTAGTAACATCATAACTGTCTTTTGCATACAAAATTGTTGCAGCTTCACCAGTTCCTAAAAGGTAATCGTACCCTTTTTCTTTACCGTAATCTTTAAATAATTTTTTGTATTTTTTTACTAACGAATCCATTTCTGTTCCGCTTTCACCTTGCAATTGTTGCATCATTCCTTGTTGAGCATATTGTAATTGTTGCTCTCTTTGTTGCAATTCAGCTCCTTTTTGTTGTGCCCATGCTTGACCATTTGCCATTGCATTTTTCTTGAAATTGGCTGCTTCAGCTTCAAATTTTGCAGCTTCTGCTTTTAATTCTGCGCCCATTTCTTCGGCTTTAGCTTTGTATTTAGCCTCAATGTCTTTAGCTTCTGTACTTTCTTCCATTAATTTTGAAGTATCGATGTAAGCTGTTTTTAATGCTGTTGAAGTTCCTGATTGATTACAAGAAATTAATGATGCTGAAAGTGCAAGTACTGCGATTATTTTTTTCATTCTGTTTTTAGTTTCTATTTATTATTTTGCCAAAAGTATAAAATTTTAATTTGAAATGATAAAAAGTTATAAAATTGGCTTTATTTTAATGGTATAAATGATTGTTATTGGATTAGGATTCGATATAATTAATCTCTATTAAAACCAGCTTCAATAAATGCGGTTTAAGAAACGTTCTTGTTTTTGACAGCTTCTGCTATATTTTGAATGATTTTCATCAAAATTTTGCTTTTATTTTAATTTTTAGCATTTTTTATCACATAAATATGCGAAGAATATTCAGAATTACTAGTTGCTTTTAAATTTGACTTCAATCCGATAAAAAAAGCTTTGATGAAATTCATTTTTCCAGTTTTATATTTTTCAGATAAAAGTGACACATAAAAACTATCAAATTTCATTGGAAGCACTTTCATCAATTCTAATTTTTCTTTAGCAAATAATTTTTGAATCGCGGTTTTAGAAAAATGCCACAAGTGAATTGGAACATCAAATGCTGCCCAGAATTGTCCGTAATGTTTTGCATCAAATGATTTAAAATTTGGAACTGCAATTATTATGGTTCCGTTTGGTTTAATCAATCGTTTCAATTCAGCAATTTGTTCTTCTAGATTTGGAACGTGTTCAAGAACATGCCACATTGTAATAATATCAAACGAATGATTTTCTAATTCTGAAAGGTTTTCTACAAAAGATACACCTTTAGATTTTGCAATATTCTTAGCTTTATCACTTGGTTCAATTCCAATAGTTTGCCATCCATCATTTTTACAAACCGATAAAAAATCGCCAACACCAGCTCCAATATCTAAAATTCTACCTTTTGGTGATTGGGAATTAATTAATTTTAATTTGTTTTTTAAAGCGATTGATTTTACAAATTGATACATTTTTTCGAACAACGATTTGTTTCCATCGGTGTGCGAAATATAATCTACACTTTCGTAATAACTTGGTAATTTATCTAACGATGGTTGAGGATATGTAATTAGCATATCTAAATCTTCATCATAAAGCAACTCAAAAGTTTCTTGAGAAACCGAATAATCTTTTACTTTTAAAAAAGGTTTCGTGTTTTTAATATCCATTATTCTTTTTTTAATTCTGAAACAATTATTTTAAAATTGTCCAGAAATCTCTTTATTTATAGGCGTTAACAAAGTAAGTTTCACGTGGAACAAAACTGATATTAGATGTTAGATTTCAAATAACATATATCTATCTTCCTAAATGAATTAATAATACTGAAACGTCACTTGGTGAAACTCCACTAATTCTTGATGCTTGTGAAATTGTAACTGGTCTAATTTTAGAAAGTTTTTGCTTTGCTTCAATCGACATTGATTTTATTTGTTCGTAATCAAAATCAACTGGAATTTTAAAATTTTCTAAACGAGTTAGTTTTTCAGCGTTGTTTCTTTCTTTGTCAATGTAACCAGAATATTTGACTTGAATTTCTGCTTGTTCTAGAATTTCTCTATCTAAATTATTAGTTTCAGCATATTCTTTTACTTTATCAAACTTCATGAAATCGTCTAATTCTAATTGCGGACGAGAGAAAATCTTAAACATTTTATCTGATTGAACAATTGCAGAACTTCCTTTTTCTTCTAAAACAGGATTTGCTTCTGCCATTGTTAAACTTGTTTCTTTGAAGAAATTCACCATTTTATCGCTTGCTTCAAATTTTTCTTCCATTCTACGAAGACGCTTTTCTGAAGCTAAACCGACAGCAAAACCTTTTGGCGTTAATCTAAAATCGGCATTATCTTGGCGTAAAAGCGTTCTATATTCAGCTCGAGAAGTAAACATTCTGTATGGTTCTTCAGTTCCTTTTGTGATTAAATCATCAATTAAAACACCAATATAAGCTTCATCTCTTTTTAAAATTAATGGTTCTTTTTCATGCACTTTTAAATGTGCATTAATTCCAGCCATTAAACCTTGAGAAGCAGCTTCTTCATAACCTGTTGTTCCATTTATTTGTCCAGCGAAATACAAACCTTCAACTAATTTAGTTTCTAATGTATGTTTTAATTGCGTTGGTGGAAAATAATCGTATTCTATTGCATAACCTGGACGAAAGAATTTCACTTTTTCAAAACCTGCAACCGAACTCAAAGCTTTAAACTGAATGTCTTCTGGAAGTGATGTCGAAAATCCGTTTACATACACTTCACAAGTATCCCAACCTTCAGGCTCAATAAACAATTGATGTCTTTCTTTGTCTGCAAAACGGTTAATTTTATCTTCAATCGATGGACAATATCTTGGTCCGAGTGATTTAATTCTTCCGTTAAACATTGGAGAACGATCAAATCCTTCTCTTAAAATATCGTGTACGTGTAACGACGTGTACGTCATGTGACACAGTTTTTGATGAGATAAAGCCTTAGTTTCGTCAGAATAAGAAAATTTATCTGGACGGATATCACCTGGTTCTTCAATCATTTTAGAATAATCTAACGAACGTCCATCAACTCGTGGTGGCGTTCCAGTTTTCATTCTACCCGATTCGAAACCCGCTTTTACTAAATCTTCTGTAATTCCATAAGCAGCACTTTCGCCTGCTCTTCCTCCGCCAAATTGTTTGTCGCCAATATGAATCAATCCGTTTAGAAAAGTACCATTAGTTAAAACTACAGACTTAGCTTTAATTTCTATTCCTAATGAAGTTCTAATTCCTTCAACTTTTCCATTATTGATAATTAAACCAGAAACCATTTCTTGGTAGAAATCTAGGTTTGGTGTTCGCTCAAGCATTAAACGCCATTCTTCTGCGAAACGCATTCTATCTGATTGAACTCTCGGCGACCACATTGCTGGACCTTTTGATTTGTTGAGCATTTTGAATTGAATGGCTGTTTTATCGGAAACAATTCCCGAATAACCACCAAGCGCATCAATCTCACGGACGATTTGTCCTTTGGCTATTCCGCCCATTGCTGGATTACATGACATTTGTGCTATGTTCTGCAAGCTCATTGTCACCAATAAAGTTTTAGAACCTAGATTTGCCGCAGAAGCTGCTGCTTCGCAACCTGCGTGTCCTGCTCCAACTACTATTACATCGTATGTGTTAAACATTTTTTTAATTGTGAATGGTGAATGGTGAATGGTTAATTTTTCACGCTTCTTATTGTTTGTTCCACGTGGAACGTTTACAAAAATTCAACCAAGATTGTCTTCTAGCCCTGATTGAAGTGGAAAGCTCCCGATTTTTCATCGGGACTTGGAACGGAAAGCAGGAATTACCATTACTGAAAACTCCTAAGCGATTCGCTCCTAAAACTGTTAATGTTCCACGTGAAACATCTTGATTTTCTCGTCTTCTTTTTGGCGCATTAATTGCTCATCTTCCTCCGACTTGTCTTTGAAACCACAGTAATGCAAAATGCCATGAACAAGGACACGTTTTAATTCCTCATCGAATGTTACATTGAAATCTTGAGCGTTTTCACGAACTCTTTCGATAGAAATGAAAATATCGCCGTGTAATTCGTTTCCTACAGAGTAATCGAACGAAATAATGTCGGTTAATGTGTCATGATCGAGATATTGTTCGTTTAAATTGAGCAGATATTCATCGTCACAAAAGATGTAATTGATATCACCTTCCTTTTTATTTTCGGATAAAATTACTTTCGAAAGCCAATTGGATAATTGGTCTTCGTTGGATAATTCAAATTCGGTTTCGTAATTAAAACTAATCATTTTTCTTGAAATATTCTTGAACCTTTTGGTTGAAATTTTGGTGCAAAGGTAAGGTTTGTCTATTTAAAATTTCTACACTATTCAAATATTCTTGAAGACGACTTGGCAAAGCATTAGTTGAATTAATGAAATCCTTCTTGTTGGTTTCGGCTTGACGCTTTTTCTCTTGACCTTGTTGCTGAATCGCTTTGTCTAATTTTAGCATTTCATATTTAAGATTTAGCATCTTTTGAAGAACGTCGTTGTTGAAGCCTTTATTGAGTAATTGCTTCTCGATTTGCTTCATTTGCTCAAGTGCATTTTGACCTTGACCACCCAAACCTTGTTTGTTTAATTCGTTTTGTAACGCTTCACGCAATTGTTGTTGCTCTTTGTAAATCTCCATTATTTTTTCGGCATTGCCTTCACCGTCTTCACCATTTTGTCCTTCTTTATTTCCTTGCGAATTTCCGTTACCACCAGAACCTTGTCCGCCTTTTCCATCCTTTCCTTTTCCGTCCTTGCCTTGCTTTTGCCCTTCTTTTCCGCCTTCCTTTTCACCGTCTTTTCCGCTACTTCCTTCTCCAGGTTTTTCACCAGGTTTCATTCCTTTCTTCATTTTTTCACCAAGACCTTCTTGCTTTTTAATAATGTCTGGCAGTTGCATTCCCGAACCCTGACCAGGCGATGGCTTGCCTTTTCCTGAACCAGGCATTGACATTGACATTGCCATTTGCATATTGTTAAGCTTAGTTTCTAGCATGTCTGCCAATTTATTCGTAGAACTTGTAGCAAATTGTTGGTGTGATGTTCCTTTAGATACATTTGCATCGGCTAAAGTTTCAAGAGCTTTATCTACATTGTATTGCACATTCCCAACTTCTCCAGTAACGTCTTCGGCAATCTTAGGATTACGTAATGACATTGCAAAAAGACTATCGTCAACATGCTTGAATTGTTGTTTTAGATTTTGTTGAATTTTAAGGTTTTTATTGAATGATGGCGAACCACGTTTTAAACCTTTAAACTGCTTCATAACGTCTTCTTGAGAAAACGAATATGCTAAAAGATTATCAAGAATTTGACGTAACATCGCAATGTCTTCTTCCATTTGTTCTTGCTCACCAGCCTCCATGCTTTCTTGCATTTCTTGACTCATTTGCTTCATTTTTTTGGAAGCACTTTTCTGTTTAGGTTTAGCTCCAGCTTTAGATTGTTTCTTCAATTCATCGGAAGCTTTCTTTAAATCTTCATCGATGCTTTTTTCCTTTGGAGCAGTTTCTGGTAATTCAACTGGTGATTTTAATTCTTCGTTGTCTTTCTTTAACTCGTCCAATTCTTTTTGAATATCATCAAATTCTTTATTGATTTCTTCTTGTTTTTCTGAACTATTTTCTTTTTCGTTTTCAGATAGTTTGTCTTGCTTTTCTGAAAGTTTGTCTAGTTTATCCGCAATTTGTTCGGCCTTTTTTTCGACATAATATTTCTTAGTAAGTTCAACAAGTTGTTCCAAACTTTTGGTTTGATTTTTACTTTGCTGTTTTAACTTATCCATTTTTTCGAACAATTCTTCTTTCTGGATTTTATCATTTAGTTCTTTTAATTCATCTAAAAGCTTTTTGTTCTTTTCGAAATCTTTATCTACTTTTTCAAGACGTTCTTTTAAAAGTTCTTTGACTTCATCTTTTTTATCGGTCTTGAACTTCTCTAAATTGTCTTTCATTTTCTCAGCAAATTCTTTCATCATTTCGTCTTGCTTTTTTTGACGATTGATAAAATCATTTACTTTTTGCTGTTCTTTAAATTCTAGGTTGTCTTTTTCTTTACCCATCTTTTGCAATTTCTCCATTTCATTAAATTGCTTTTCTTGAGTTTTTAAAGATTTTTCTAATGAATTAATGTTGTCGTTTTGTTGCAACATCATTTGATCTTCTTTCTCAACATCGGTTGCTTCACGATGTGAAAAAACAGATGATTTTGTGCTTTTATAATTGTGCAATGCATCATTATCAAAAACTTCGAAATAATAATCGTAGGAAACTCCAACTTGAATTGGCAAATTACTCGGGAAAGCAAAAACGAATTGATCATAAACATCTCTCTTTACGTTAATTGTTCCACGTTTAGCATTGTTAGGATTGTCTTTCGGATAATAAACAATTTGAAGCTTAGAAAGTCCGTAATCGTCTGAAACTTGGCCTAAAACATAATTTTTAGCAATTTTTAAGCTATCTGGTGCATTTCCTACAGAGATTGTTGGAAATTGATCTTTGATAACTGAGATTTGATAGTTTAGTTTTTCGTAATTCTGAACTTTACTATTTGAAGTAAGAATTTGATAATCTGTATTTTGACTGATATTCTTGGTCAATAAAAACTGATTGTCTTGCTTAGTGAATGAATATTTTGCCGCATCGCTTGCCCAATCAACTTTTTGAGTTGCTAGCGTATTCATTTTCCACGTTATTCTTGTTCCTTCTGGAATAACGGCGTTTCCTGTTCCTTTAATTATTTCAGATTTTTTGTTCAAATAACCCGGAAAACTCAAAATCATTTCGAAATTAGCAATTGATGGAACTGTAATTACTGAAAGTTCAAAATCATTAGACGAAACTTCGTTGGCTTCAAAATGAAATTCAAGATTTTCTTTTGGTTTCGGAATAACAAATTGAAATTCTCCAGCTTTGTTGCTTTCCATAAAATAACTTTCATCACCAATAAAAATCATCGCATTTTCAGGTACAATTTTTCCGACGGTTTTCACTTTTAGAAGAAAGTCTTTGTTTTGTTCGGTTTGTAAATTGGAATTCAAAATTTGAAATTCAAATGGCGCTGGTGGCAAAAATTGGTCTTTATAATTTACAACACGATTAAAACTTTGAGATATAATATCACTTTGACCTGATATCATAAAAAACAAAAAGAACAAAATTGGGATAATTGCTAATGGCAAATATTTTTTATTGCTTCCGAAATTTATGGCGTTCCCAAAAGGAATTGGTTGCAATGTATTTGCTTTTTGATCAATTGATGCCAAAAGTAATTCTGATTTATTTTGGTCTTGTGATAACTGAAGAAAATTAGTAAGCTTGTCGCCTACTTCGCTAAAATGACTTCCGATGATTTTTGAGGCATCGTCAAAATTAATTCCTTTTTGAAGTTTGAATAATTTGAATAACGGAAACAAAATAAATCGTAGCAACAAGAAAAGTTCCACGGCGATGAACGTCCAAAATAGAACTGTTCTGGCTGTTGGTTTTAACCAAAGAAAATATTCTACAAAAAGTGTAAAAAGAAAATACAGTAATCCCAATCCTACAAAGAAAATTGTTCCACGTAGTAATTCGTTGGTGTAAAACTTCTTAATAAACTGTTCGAGTTTACTGTAAATTATGTTTTGATTGTCCAAAATTGTTGATACTTTGTTTATAACCGATAAAAATACAAATTTATACTTACGATAAAAGTTAAATCTTTACTAAAGACAAAGTCAACTTCAAAAGTCAACTTCAAAAGTCAACTTCAAAAGTCAATTATTAAAGATTCGAATAACTTTAAAAAATGATAAAATTTAAGAGACAACTATTTACGTTTTTGAAATTGATTTTTGAAATTGAAATTGATTTTTGAAATTGTATCTTTGCACATTGAATTAATTTTATACAAAAAAAATGTCTAAACAAGTTCGTGTGCGTTTTGCACCAAGTCCGACCGGACCTTTACATATTGGCGGTGTTCGTACTGCTTTATTTAATTATTTATTTGCTAAAAAACATGGCGGCGTTTTCTATTTAAGAATTGAAGACACCGATCAAAATAGATTTGTTCCTGGTGCAGAAGAATACATCATGGAAGCATTGGAATGGTTAGGAATTGCACCAAGTGAAACAGTTGGAAGGAACGAAAAATTTGGACCTTATCGACAATCTGAAAGAAAAGATTTGTACAAACAATATGCCGATCAATTGATTACTTATGGAAATGCGTATTATGCATTTGATACACCGGAAGCTTTGGATAATTTAAGAAAAGAATATGAAGCCGAAGGTAAAACATTTATTTACAACTGGAGTAATCGTGAAAAATTGGATACTTCATTAGTAATTTCTAAAGAAGAAACCGATAAAAGAATTGCTGCTGGTGAACATTATGTAGTCCGATTTAAAACTCCGGTTGATGAAACTTTACATTTGCAGGATATTATTCGTGGCGATATAAAATTTGAAACCAATTTATTAGACGATAAAGTTTTATTCAAATCGGACGGAATGCCAACTTATCATTTAGCGAATATTGTTGATGATCATTTAATGGAAACTTCGCATGTAATTCGCGGTGAAGAATGGTTGCCAAGTATGCCGTTACACGTTTTGCTCTACAGAAGTTTTGGTTGGGATGCACCAGAATTTGCACATTTACCATTAATTTTGAAACCAATTGGAAACGGAAAATTATCGAAACGTGATGGCGATAAAATGGGATTTCCAGTATTTCCTTTAGAATGGAAAACCGAAGAAGGAATTTCATCAGGCTACAGAGAAAACGGATTTTTTCCAGAAGCTGTAGTTAACTTTTTGGCATTATTAGGATGGAATGACGGAACAGATCAAGAATTATTTTCGTTAGAAGAATTGGCAGAAAAATTTGATTTAAATAGAGTTCACAAAGCTGGAGCAAAATTTGATCCTGAGAAAAATAAATGGTTTAATCATCAATATTTACAAAAGCAAAGTGATGAAGATTTAGCGAAAGCCTTTGCTCCTATTGTTTATGAAAAAGGAATTGATGTAGATTATACAACGTTAGTTAGAATAGTTTCTTCCATAAAAGAACGCGCTAATTTTGTATCCGATTTCTGGGAATTAGCAGATTATTTCTTTGTTGCTCCAACTTCTTATGATGAAAAAGCTGCTAAGAATTGGAAAGAAGAAACGCCAAATTTAATGCAACAATTAATCTCAGTGTTAGAAAATGTGGGTGAATTTACATCATTAAACATCGAAACAATTGTAAAAGATTGGATGACTAAAAACGAAATTGGTATGGGAAAAGTGATGCAACCTTTTCGATTGAGTTTGGTTGGTGCTTTAAAAGGACCACATCTTTTTGATATTGTAGAATTGATTGGAAAAGAAGAAACCATCAAGCGATTGGAAAAAGCGATTGCTAGTTTATAGAAAAAGAATGATTTTACCGCAAATTAACAATTTATAATAATTTGCGAATTTGCGGTTATTTTTACAAATTAAACAATACTTGAGCGCTTACCGTTCCTAAGTTTCCTTTAAAATCATCGCCGCCGTTTAATGTTTTTAAACTGCTTTCTTTGTTTAAATTATTTAAAATATTGTTCACTCCATATTGGTAAAAAACAACTGCTCTTACTATTCTATTACCAGCAGAAACCCCAAAATATAAGTTCCCGTTGATCTTTGTTACATCAACAATTTGCTTTGCCTGTAAAAGTGTTCCGTTGATGATATTGGTTTCGTCTGATTCTTGTACACTCATTTTTCCGTTTACTTGTAAAACTGGTCCGAAATCTAAAGAAACATGATCTTTTACTACATTATAACTTAGTAATAATCGCACTTGAGCTCCAGAAACACTGAATTCGGTATCTTTTTTAGCCAAAGAAGTAGAAGTCGTTTCCAATGAAAACGTGTTGTAGAAAAATTGCATTCCGAAAATCATACTAAAATCATTGTAGTAATTTCCTCTTACAGAAAGTCCGCCAGCAAAACCAATTCCAGGTTTAGAATCGAAATTGGATGTAAATAAATTAGATTGTGAAATTCCGCCAGAGATACCAATTCTATTTCCGTCTCTATTACCATATTGTGCAAAAATTGCATTGGTGAAAACGGAAAAAACGGCCACTAAAAAATATTTATTCATTATGTAAATTAATTTGTAACAAACATAAGTTATTCTCGTATAATTACCGTATTAACAACTTAATTATTCCACATGAACCCATTTATTATTGTTTTGATAGTCTTCGGATTATTTATTTTATTTGCTTCGTTCTTTACTGTTAAGCAACAAACGGCTGTTGTAATAGAACGATTTGGTAAATTTACAAGTATTAGAAATTCGGGATTGCAACTTAAAATTCCTATCATTGATAGAGTTGCAGGAAGAGTAAATCTGCGTATTCAACAACTTGATGTATTGATTGAAACCAAAACTAAAGATAACGTGTTTATCAAAATGAAAGTTTCGGTTCAGTTTAAAGTGATTCAAGACAAGGTTTATGAAGCGTTTTATAAATTAGAATACCCGCATGATCAAATTACAGCCTATGTATTTGACGTTGTTCGTGCTGAAGTTCCTAAATTAATTTTAGATGATGTATTTGTTAGAAAAGACGATATTGCAATTGCGGTAAAACGTGAATTGAACGAAGCAATGACCACTTATGGATATGATATTATCAATACTTTAGTTACCGATATCGATCCAGATATTCAAGTGAAAAATGCGATGAATAGAATTAATGCTGCCGATAGAGAGAAAACGGCTGCAGAATTTGAAAGTGAAGCACAAAGAATTAGAATTGTTGCTAAAGCAAAAGCTGAAGCTGAAAGTAAAAAACTTCAAGGTCAAGGTATTGCAGATCAACGTAGAGAAATTGCTCGTGGATTGGTTGAAAGTGTTGAAGTATTAAATTCGGTTGGAATTAACTCACAAGAAGCATCAGCTTTAATTGTAGTTACGCAACATTATGATACTTTACAGGCGATTGGTGCCGATACTAATTCGAATTTAATTTTGTTACCAAATTCGCCACAAGCCGGAAGCGACATGTTGAATAATATGGTGGCAAGTTTTTCTGCAAGTAACCAAATTGGAGAAACGATGAAAAATCAACCAAAACGTCCAAAGAAAAAAATTGATAACACTTCTGCCGATTATAATCCATCGGATACAAGTAATCCGACAGACGAAGTATAAATGTATTTTTATTACAAAAAAAAGAGGCTTAATCGCCTCTTTTTCTGTTTATATACCAATTGAAAACATACGGAATAAGTAGCTTTAAAATCGTTCCATACGTTCCAGAAAATACTTTTTGATACAAATTTCCGAGCAAAGAAACCGACTTTGAAGGAAGAATGCTTTCTTTAGTTTTATCGATACTTAAAAGCATTTTTTGGTAATAGATTTCTTTTTCTAATTTTAGAATTTCTAAATCTTGCTCAATTTCAGCATAGGATGAATATTTTTTGGTCTCCATAAATTAGTCGTTAAAAAATATTTCTGAGAATTTTTCTAAAATTGGTCCTTCTACTATTTTATCTTTCACTAAAAATAATAGTAAGGCTAGAACTAAATAAATTCCGGCCACGGCAAGAAATCCCAATGGATAACTATCGAACAAATTACCCAATGCAAATGCTCCGGCTATTGATACAAAAAGCAACACAATAGAAAGACAAATGGTGATAAGTAAAAACTTAAGCATTAATGTGGTTGACTTCATTGCAACTTTAAAACCCCAAAGTTTATAGTAAGCAATACTACTATCTAAATAGGCTTTAGCATTTTCTTGAACTGCGTCAGTGTGTTCTTTTAAATCTTCAAATGCCATTATTTTTGAAGTTTAGCGTTTTGTTTTTTTAATTCGGCCAATTTTTCTTCTAGAAACGTAATTGCTTCTTCGGCTTTATAGCTCGAATTAGAAAGTAAGTCTTCCACAGTTTCTTTAAAATCTGCTTTAGATTTAGAAAATTTGTCTTTCGCTTCTTCTTCTATCGAACTCCATTTATCTTTTGCTTGATCTTTTAAATCATCAAAACCATCTTTTAGTTTTTCTCTAGTTTTTTCACCTTTATCTGGAGCAAATAAAATTCCGATTCCAACTCCAATTGCTGCACCAACTAAAAGTGCCAATGCGCCATTTCCATTTTTACTTGACATAACTTTTGATTTAATTATTTTAAAAGTACAAAAAATATTTCTTTTTAGTGTTAATAAGCCGTTAAAGCAACAAAACTTATTTTAAAGCGATTTATTAAATGATTTTTTTAAAGATGATAAAAGACATTCAGGATTTCTGAAAATGTATAAAAATCAATTTATGAAGGTCAATTTTAATAGTAAAAAATAATGGTAATTCTGATTTTAATAATCAATTACAATAATAGAAAAAACCAACATTTCTGCTGGTTTTTATATGTAAAATCTATTTTGTATAATCAGAAAATTATCTAACCAATTTTCCTCTTTTCAATTGTTCTCCATATTTAGCTTGAAATTCTCTTGCATCGATTTGGAGTTGTGAAACAAGTTCCGAAACATTTGTAGCTTCACTTACACTTCTTCCGTTGTAACTTGTGTAACATTTGTCATCCGAAATATAAAGAACCGCATCAAGATTAGGAACATGAACAATTCGTAAACCTTTAAAATCACTTGCTTTTACCGTTCTTGGAAGCTGATTTAATTCGGATGTATATTGTTGATTTACAAATTCAACGGCCTTGGTTTCTCTACCATTTGAAGCGACAGAAACAGTTGTAACAACAGTACTTCCTTTAGTTAACGGAACCACAAATCGTTCGTTTCTAGTAGAAATAGATCCTAAATTTTGAGCTTGACTACTCAATAAACTATTGAAATTTGCAGTGAATTCTTCAATTGGATTTCCAGTTTCTGTTCCGTCAAGATCGCTAGCGTTTAAGCCAAAATTAAAATCTTTATTATCGGATAATATTCGTAAAAAGTCAGCCTTTCCCTTAGTTGCTGCTTCTCTAATGCTTCCGTTTGAAGTGGTTGGCTGTGCAAAAACTGACACTGAAATCATCACTAAAAACAAACTTACGTATTTTGATAAATTTTTCATTTTTATGTATTTTTAAAAGTTATTTTTTACTTATTTTATGCCATGTTGCCCAGTGTGTGCTTGTTCCTGAAGGATTTACATACTCTTCGTAAGTAATTAATCGTTCTTGACCGTTACATGGTGACCATGGATCATTTAGTACTACATAATTTGTGCCATTTACTGATACATAACCTTTTACAACTACAACATGACCAACAACGCCTTCGGTTCCATAAGCATAACCAAGTACATCTTTGCTACAGTAAATGCTTTTTTTCAATTCGTCCCAACTTAAAGCCGAAGTAGTTTCTGTGAATTTTAATCCAGCGAAATCTAATTCTAACCAACCTGGCGAATTACAATCGTTTGTCTTTCTACAGCTAGAATCGGTTGGTTCGTCGTCACAACAATTTGTTTTTCCAAATCTATGATTGGCTAAATCACATTGCGATACAATTATGCCTTCGTTTTGTGCTATCATTTGCGTGGTCGCAGCCCAACACCACTTGTCGGTTTGCTGCGGATGAAGTGTGTTGTTTACGCTTCCAATAAGTCCTGGTTTGCAACAACTTTGTGTTAAAAAAAGTACTGCAATGACACCAAGGATACTACATAATCTTGTTTTCATAATGGTTTTGTTTTTAAGTTTTCCTTACTCTTTTGGGGCTTTTCAGGTTTCGCCTTGAACAAAGCAAAATTCAGTCATTTAGAAAAACTGAGGTAGAGGAAAAACCCTATTTTATCATAAGGGTAAAAACCCTATTTTTTGGGGTAACTTATTTAAAAATAAGACATTATGAAATAAAAAAACCTGCAATAATGCAGGTTTTAAAAGTATTGTGAGTATAAAATTATTCTTTATTTTCCACTTTTGCCCACGTATCTCTTAGTCCAACGGTTTTGTTAAAAACCAATTTTTCGGCAGATGAATCTTTATCAACACAATAATAACCTAAACGTTGAAATTGAAATCTGTCACCATCTTTTGCAGAAGCTAAACTTGGTTCAAGATAACCTGTAATTACTTCTAATGAATTTGGATTGATGTATTCTTTAAAATCTACTTCTTTATCTCCATCAGGATTTTCGTGAGTAAAAAGGCGGTCATACAAACGAACTTCAGCTTCAATAGCGTGTTTAATTGAAACCCAATGAATCGTTCCTTTTACTTTTCTTTGTGACGCTTCTGTTCCGCTTCCGCTTCTAGAATCTTCGTCATAAGTACAATGAATTTCTGTAATAGTTCCATCAGGATCTTTTACAACACTTTCACCTTTAATTATATATCCATTTTTAAGACGAACTTCTGTTCCTAATGTTAATCTGAAGAATTTCTTATTGGCTTCTTCTTGAAAATCTTCTCTTTCTATATATAATTCTCTAGAAAAAGGCACTTCTCTAAATCCTAAACTTGCGTCTTCCTGACTATTTTCTGCTTCTAATAATTCCTCTTTCCCTTCTGGATAATTGGTAATTATTAATTTCACAGGATTTAAAACTGCCATAACTCTTGGCGCAGATTTGTTTAAATCTTCACGAACACAAAATTCTAAAAGCGAAACATCAATTAAATTAGTACGTTTTGCAATTCCTATTGTGTTAGCAAAATTTCTTATTGATGCTGGCGTATAACCACGTCTTCTCATTCCAGAAATCGTACTCATTCTAGGATCATCCCAAGAACTAACATGTTTATCTTGAACCAATTGCAGTAATTTTCTTTTAGAAACTACAGTATGCGAAAGGTTTCTACGAGCAAATTCCCTTTGTTTAGGACGCGTTTTATTAGTGTCATAAATTTGATCTAAAAACCAATCGTATAATTCTCTGTGAGGTAAAAATTCGAGTGTACAAAACGAATGCGAAATTTGTTCTAAATAATCGCTTTCACCGTGAGCCCAATCATACATTGGATAAATACACCATTTATCACCAGTTCTATGATGATGTGAGTGCAAAATTCGATACATAATCGGATCACGCATCAACATATTATTGGCACCCATACTTATTTTAGCACGAAGAATATGAGTTCCGTTTGGAAATTCTCCGTTTTTCATTCGTTCAAATAAATCTAAATTCTCTTCAACCGATCTATTTCTGAACGGTGAATCAGTTCCTGGAGTTGTTGGAGTACCTTTTTGAATAGCCATTTCTTCAGACGATTGACTGTCAACATAGGCTTTCCCTTTTTTAATAAATTCAACAGCCCAATCGTATAATTGTTGAAAATAATCAGAAGCATAACATTCTGTATCCCATTTATAACCAAGCCATTGTACATCTTTTTTAATTGCATCAACAAATTCCTGTTCTTCCTTTGCCGGATTGGTATCATCAAAACGCAAATTCACTGGCGCTTGATAATCAATTCCTAATCCAAAATTTAAACAAATTGCACTAGCATGACCAACGTGTAAATACCCATTAGGTTCTGGCGGAAAACGAAAACGAAGCTTATCTTGTGATAATCCGTTTTTTAAATCTTCTTCTATGATTTGCTCAATAAAATTTAAAGACTTCTCTTCTGTTGACATAATTATTTTGTAATTTTAGCAAAGATAAAAAAGTTTACAGTTTTCGGTTTACAGTTTACAGTTTTCTTTTAGAAACTTGTTACTGAGACTGAAAACTGAGACTGAAAACTATAAAAATGGGAACCATCAAATTACAAAATATCAGGACTTTTTCGTTTCACGGATGTCTTGAAGAAGAAGCCAAAATAGGATCTGATTATCGTGTTGATCTAGAAATTAAAACTGATTTACGAAAATCTGCAGTGTCAGATGACTTGAAAGATACGGTTGATTACGTGCTTTTAAACAGAGTTGTTGAAGAAGAAATGGCTATTCGCTCTAAATTATTGGAACATGTAGCACAAAGAATCATAACAAGAATCTTTAAAGAAGTTCCTTCTGTGTCTAGAATTTTACTTGGTGTTTCTAAACTAAATCCTCCTATTGGAGGTGATGTTGAAGCGGTTACCATTGAAATGGAAGAGTACAGGAATTGAAAATAATTACGAATTAAAAATTACGAATTACGAATTTTTAAAAATTGTTAATTATCAATTGCTAATTATCAATTGTTTTATATATTTGCAGTCCAATAAATAATTGGCGTCGTGGCCGAGCGGCTAGGCTGGGCTCTGCAAAAGCTCCTACTCCGGTTCGAATCCGGACGATGCCTCAGAAACCTTCAAGGAAACTTGGAGGTTTTTTTGTTTTAAATTTTTAGAAAAAATTAATTAAAATTATGTTCGAATCTGGACGATGCCTCAGAAACCTTCAAGGAAACTTGGAGGTTTTTTTAATTTTTAAATTTTTAGAAAAAATTAATTAAAGTGATGTTCGAATCCGGATGATGACTTCATAAAAACACATACAATCGAGAGGATTTTTTTGTTTTAAATTTTTAGAAAAAATTAATTAAAGTTGTATTTGCATTATAAAATTTTAATAACGATTGGCTTCAATTTTAATGCTGAAATTCCACAGTGAATTTGAGTTTCGATATCATAAATAGTGATTTCATCATTTATTCTAGAATATTGATTTATTATTTTAAATGCGTTGCTGTCTATTCTATTTCCTAAAACTTCTATTTCCTTTCTATCAGCAATTTTTATTTTGAATTTTCTAATACTTATAAAATCTTGCTGTAAATTTTTATCTTCAAATTTTACTCGCAAAACAGCTTGATCAAGTTTACTCTTTTGTAATCTAATGTAACTATCATCATTATAGTTTAACGTAGCAACCAAATTTCCAAGACTTTTAATTTTAAAAAGATG
The DNA here is from genome assembly GCF_000757385.1 of Flavobacterium aquatile LMG 4008 = ATCC 11947. GTDB lineage: Bacteria > Bacteroidota > Bacteroidia > Flavobacteriales > Flavobacteriaceae > Flavobacterium > Flavobacterium aquatile. The sequence continues at coordinate 139,930 of NZ_JRHH01000002.1, forward strand.
CTTTTCTATTTTCTTTTTATTGTTTTTTAAAACAATATCAACAGTAATAATTGCTTCTAAACCACTTCCAGCATTGAGATTGTATATGTTTTTAGACATCAAAGATAATCCTTCTCCAGATGCCTTAAAAGATTTGCAATTTGGTACTTCTATTGATAAACTATTTGGTATTCCTCTGTAAACTATTTTTGAATCTTTATCTACAATAATGTCTTTATCAGTATGTTTTATAACCGAAATAGTGTCATTTTGTCCATAAAATGACATCGAAATAATAAGGAAAAATATACTTATTAAATATTTCATTTGAAATCAATTCTTAAACTGCTCAAACTTCTCTTTAAGCATTTCTTTTTCTTTTGGGAAGAAACCTTGAGCGATTAAAAAGCTACCAAAAATCATTAAGATGATACTGATAACTCGTTTAATTTTATAAATATTGTGCTGCGTCATTCTAGATTTTAACTGTTTGGCAACTAGAATTTTAATAATATCAACAGCGAAATAAGTTATGATTATAGAAGCAATAAAAAGGATAATTCTATTGGTTTCCATGTTTAATTTCGGACCAAAAACAATGATGATTCCCATCCAAAAAGCCAAAACTCCAATGTTGATAAAATTTAGAAAAAAACCTTTGAAAAATAATCCTAAATAATTGTTTTTCTGAATGTTATCATCTTCAAGTTCTTCTTCTAATTGTTTTCTATAACTCTTTTTTTCTTTTACATAAGAAACTGCTCCGTAAACTAACATGATTGCACCACCAAAGATGAATAATCCTGGATCGTCTTTGAGTTTTTCAAGTATTTGATTGGTAGAAAAATAAGCAATTAAGATAAAGACAAAATCGGCAAAAACTACTCCGAAATCAAATACCATTGCCGCTCGAAATCCTTTAGTAATACTGGTTTCAAGTAATACAAAAAACACTGGACCAACAGTAAAAGCTAGTAAAATTCCCCAAGGTAAGGCAGATAGAATGTCGTTAAAAAACAAGTGATTAGTAATTAGTGATTAGTAAATAGAAATTTGAATATATAACAAAAATAAAAAAACTAATCACTAATCACTAATTACTTTTCACTTTAATCATTTCCTTCTTTAATTGTTCCGCCAGCTACAATTTTTTGATTGATTTGTTTTGGTTTACCAAAGATTCTAATATCACCACCAGCACGAACTTTAGCATCTACTAAATCGGTTGCGTAAATATCGGCATCGCCACCAGCATTTGCAGTAATAACGGTTTGATTTGTAATAAGTTTCTCGGCTTCATAAATTCCGCCAGAGTTTACAATAACTTCTTGGTTTTTAGCTTTACCAGAAATTTTAACTGTTGAACCATTTGCAGTTCTAAGCGTTAATCTATCCACATTTACTTTGATTTTTATTTCCGATCCTTCTTTGGCAATTATATCAAAAGTCGTTGCTTCAAAAGTTTCATCTGATGCAATTCTTGAACCTTCATTGGCTTCTACAGCATCAATATTTTTGTAATATACTGTAGCCGAAACATTATCTCCAGAAAGCATTTTTGTTAATCGCATTCTGATTTTTAATTCGCCATTTTTATTTACAATTTCAACATCATCCGATCCTGAACCATCAACAACTACTTTATTTTCATCTGAAGCAATTAAAATCACATCAATTTTATCAAATGACGTAACTTTATTAAAATCACCAACTTCTTTTTCTTTTTGTGCAAAGGTTAATGAACTGATAAATAATAAACTATAAACTAACTTTTTCATAACTATTCGTTTTTTCTAATAAATGTAAAATCCAATTGTTTTTTCACTAAATCGGCGTTCTTTACTTTAACGTAAACTTCGTCGCCTAATTGTAATAAACTCTTAGAAATTTCACCTACAAGTGCATATTGTTTTTCGTCAAAGGTGTAATAATCGTCTTTTATTTCACGAATTCTACACATTCCTTCGCATTTATTAGAAACAATTTCTACATAAATTCCCCATTCTGTAACTCCAGAAATTACGCCCAAAAACTCTTCGTCTTTGTGATCTTGCATGTATTTAATTTGCATGTATTTTATAGAATCACGCTCGGCATTTGTCGCAAGACTTTCCATGTTAGACGAATGTTCGCACTTTTCTTCATACACTTCTGCAGAAACCGATTTTCCGCCATCCAAATAATATTGAAGTAAACGATGTACCATAACATCAGGATAACGTCTAATTGGTGATGTAAAATGGCTGTAATAATCGAATGCTAATCCGTAGTGACCAATATTCTCTGTAGAATATTTGGCCTTACTCATAGTTCGAATTGCTAACGTATCAATTAAATTTTGTTCTTTCTTTCCGTTAACGTCTGACATTAATTGGTTTAACGATTTAGAAATGTCTTTTTTATCACGTAAATCGATTTTGTAACCAAATTTAGAAATCAACGCTTGCATTGCAAAAAGTTTGTCTTCATTCGGTTCATCGTGAATTCTATACACGAATGTTTTCTTTTGTTTTCCGATGTATTCTGCAACTTTTCTATTAGCAAGAAGCATGAATTCTTCTATCAAATGATTGGCATCTTTGGACACTTTGAAATAAACACCTTCTGGTTCGCCATCTTCTGTTAGATTGAATTTTACTTCTACTTTATCAAATGATATTGCGCCTTCACTCATTCTTTTTCTACGAAGAATTTTAGCTAATTCGTCTAATTTTAAAGTTGCTTCTGTAATTTCATCTGATGCTTTATATTCTTTTCCAGAAAGTGAAATTTCTGCTGGAATTGTAGCCGCTTTAGTTTCAATAATTACTTGCGCTTCTTCATACGAAAATCGTTGATCAGAATTGATAACTGTTCTTCCAAACCACTGATTGATTACTGTTGCTTTATGATCTATTTCGAAAATCGCAGAAAACGTATATTTTTCTTCATTCGGACGCAATGAACAAGCAAAATTCGATAAAACTTCGGGCAACATTGGTACAACTCTATCTACCAAATAAACCGAAGTTCCACGATTGTAAGCTTCTTCATCTAGAATGGTTCCTTCTTGCAAATAATGCGAAACATCGGCAATGTGAATTCCAATTTCGTAATTTCCATTTTCTAATTTTTTGAACGATAAAGCATCATCAAAATCTTTAGCATCTTTTGGATCAATCGTGTATGTCAAAGTATCGCGCATGTCACGACGTTTTGCAATTTCTTCAGGATGAATTGCGGTATCTAGTTTTTGAGCAAAAACTTCAACTTCAACTGGGAAATCATATGGCAAACCATATTCTGCTAAAATCGCATGAATTTCAGTATCATGTTCACCAGGTTTTCCTAAAACATTGATTACCGAACCAAATGGTGAATCGGCTTTCTTAGGCCAATCTTCAATTCGAACTACAACAACATCACCTTGTTCAGCTCCATTGTATTTGTCTTTTGGAATAAAAATATCGGTATACATTTTAGCATTGGCAGTAGTAACAAAAGCAAAATTCTTTTGAATGTCTATAACTCCAACGAATTCTGTTTTACTTCTTTCTAAAACTTCAATTACTTCACCTTCAGGTTTTTTACCTTTTCTACGGTTGTAAACATAAACCTTAACTTTATCTTTATCTAAAGCGTGGTTCAAGTTATTGGTAGGAATAAAAACGTCGTCTTCAAATTCGGGACAAATGAAATAAGCAGTTCTTCTTGAAGTCATATCAATCGTTCCTTCGTAGTAATCTTGCGAAATGGCTTTCACTAAATAACTTCCAGGTTCGTTTTCAATAATTACTTTTTGTGCAGCAAGAATTTTTAAATCTTTAATAATTTCGTTTCTACTTTTGGTATCGTTCAATTCAAGAATAGCACATATTTGCTTGTAATTGAATGGTTTATTTGCATTTTGTGATAGTATTTTTAAAATCTTTTCAGAGAATGTTTTCTCTTTTTTTCCAAACTTTTTTGGGAATTTACTCATAATCTTTTTTCTTATAAAGTATAAAATTAGTGAATAGTAATTAGTAAATAGTGATTAGTAATGCTATTTATCTAAAATATAACTTTTGTATCTTTATAAAAAAATTAAAATGACTGAATTTGTAACGATTACAACCTTTAATTTTGCTCATGAAATTATAGTTTTAAAATCGATTTTAGACAATAGAGAAATTGAATATTTCTTTCAAAATGAAAATTTAATTTCAGTTGATCCATTAGCGAGTTTTGCATACGGCGGAATTCATTTAAAAGTTCATCCAAACGATATCGAAGTTGTAAAAGAAATTTTAAACGACTTAAATACTAATCTAGATATTGTATAAAATCCAACTTTGTCATTCCATAGGAATCTTAAATCTATTTTTAAATTTTGAAAGTTGTCAACATATATTAAATACAACAAAAAAATATTTTAAATTTAATTAAATTTTTGATGGTTATTATAGCGTGTTAATTACTACAATAACTTTATTTTTTAAAAGGTATTTTTTTAGTTATACTTTTTTATACCGATTTATTAACATACTTTTAAGAAAGTAAATCGTTCATTTTGAAGTGATTTTTAGAAACAATCAACAGTTGTTAACAAGTGAAAAATTATACTTTTTGTAGATAAGTTTGATTGTTGATTTCTGTTGAAAAAGTAAATTTTTTTATTGATAACTTTTATAAAAATTCATCAAACTAAATTAGGATTTTTAATCTCAATTTTTGATTACAATTAATTTACATACAAGCAAGAAAAACTTCTAAAAAACTATATAAAGTTGTTAACATTCTATGTTAATTTAAGGTTAACTGATTTTCAACACATTACAAAATGCTATTAACAATACAAAAAATTAACATTTAGATTACATAATTACTACTAATTTTCAGGTAATTATAGAAATAATGAAATTTGTGGTTTTTGTTATAATTTGAATATCAAGCACTTAAAATACTTTGAAATAAATAAGATAAAATAGAATGTTTACTTAAATTTGTAACCACAAAACAACACACAAAACAACTATGAAAATATCTATCGGAAATGACCACGCTGGTCCAGATTATAAAAAAGCAATTGTGGATTATTTAGTTTCAAAAGGACATGAAATTTTAAACCACGGAACCAATACTTTTGATAGTGTTGATTATCCCGATTTTGGTCATCCAGTTGCAACCGATGTAACTTCTGGAAAAGCAGAACTAGGAATCGTAATTTGCGGAAGCGGAAACGGAATTGCAATGACAGCTAACAAACATCAAGGTATTAGAGCTGCACTTTGCTGGACGAAAGAAATTTCGGCGCTAGCGCGCCAACATAATAATGCAAATGTGGTAAGTATTCCGGCGCGATTTACGTCTATTCAACAAGCGGTAGAAATTGTAGATACCTTTTTAACTACCGATTTTGAAGGCGGAAGACATGCAACTAGAGTAGATAAAATTGCTTGTAAATAAGTGAATAATATTGAAAAACTAACTGATGATCAGCTTATAAGTTTATTTAGAAATCAAAATATTGATACTGAATTAAAAAAAGCGATTATTCATGAAATTGATAAACGCGATTTAGAACAACTTTCTTTAAATCAGAATGAAATTGATTTAAAGGAAAAGATTACTATTTTGTTTACCAGTTATTTTTTATTTAAAAGACATATAGAAAAATCATCACAATTATTGAGTAAAGGAAATAAAAAAGCATACAAACAGTATTGGAGGTTTTTTATTTATGGAATTGTTTTTTATACAATTTCTTTATTTTTGGTTGCCAAATATATAATTAAACCTCATTTATTTTAAAATTGCTAGACAACTTAAGCCACATCGATCAAACCATTTCTCTTTCAAGAAAAATTACTTTTCTAACTTTTGGAATAGCCACTATTTTAGTATTAATATTCTATCTTTCAGAATTTAATGGGATGATTTATTTTAGCTTGCTATTTACTGTCTTGGCGTTTTTTATAAATACCTATTTTTTCATAAAGTTACTTTTTGCAATCAAAGAAAAATATAAAGTAAAGCAGATTTATCAAACACTTCTGGTAATGTTATTGAACATTCCTGTGGGTTTGTTATATCTTGAAATAGGTTTAAAAATATATTCACATTCCAATCCAATATAAACAATTAAAATGACGAACATTAATTTCATTCAAAGCCAAGTAAACACTACGCCTAAAAACATTGAAGCAACACTAAAACTGCTTTCAGAAGATTGTACTATTCCGTTTATTTCTCGCTATAGAAAAGACCAAACAGGCAATCTTGATGAGGTTCAAATAGAAGCTATTGCCAAACTTTCGAAGCAATTCGATGAAATTGTAAAACGAAAAGAAAGTATCCTAAAAACGATTGAAGAACAAGGACAATTATCTCCTGAATTGAAATCGAAAATTGAAAAAAGTTTCGATTTACAAGAAATTGAAGACTTGTATTTGCCTTACAAAAAGAAGAAAAAAACCAAAGCCGATGTAGCTCGTGAAAACGGATTGGAACCTTTGGCGAAAATAATTATGTCGCAAGGAAATGAAGATATCGATTTTATTTCTTCTAAATATCTTAATAAAAATGTTGCCAACGAAGATGATGCTTTGCAAGGTGCACGAGACATTATCGCCGAATGGATTAATGAAAACATCTACATCAGAAAAAATCTCCGTCGAATTTTTCAACGAAAAGCGGTTGTAACTACCAAAGTTTCAAAAGCCAAAAAAGACGACGAAAACGCTCAAAAATTTTCACAATATTTTGATTGGTCAGAACCAATTTCTAAAGCACCATCGCATAGATTATTAGCCATGTTGCGTGCCGAAGCGGAAGGTTTTGTAAAATTAAATGTAGAAATCGAAAAAGAAGAAGCTATAGATTTTATAGAAGAAAATGTTATAAAAAACAGTCGTTCCGAAGCCAAACCTCATTTGGAATTGGCCATAAAAGACAGTTACAAACGATTATTAGAACCAGCAATTTCCAACGAAACGTTACAAGAAGCTAAAGCCAAAGCAGATAAAACTGCGATTGATGTTTTTGCAAACAATTTAGGTCAGTTATTGCTCGCGCCACCATTAGGTGAAAAAAGAATTTTAGCTATAGATCCAGGTTTTCGAAGTGGTTGCAAAATAGTTTGTTTGGACGAAAAAGGCGATTTATTGTACAACGAAACCATTTATCCACATCAGCCACAGAATGAAAGTGCGATGGCGATGAAAAAAATCCGTTCCATGGTAAATGCTTACAATATTGAAGCAATTTCTATAGGAAATGGAACAGCAAGTAGAGAAACAGAATTCTTCATTAAGAAAATAGCTTTTGACAAACCGATTCAAGTTTTTGTAGTTTCAGAAGCTGGTGCGTCGGTTTATTCGGCTAGTAAAATTGCTCGTGACGAATTTCCAAATTACGATGTAACCGTTCGTGGTTCGGTTTCTATAGGAAGACGACTTTCAGATCCATTGGCAGAATTGGTAAAAATTGACGCAAAATCTATTGGAGTTGGACAATACCAACACGATGTGGATCAAACAAAATTGAAGGAAGAATTGGATTCGGTTGTAGTTCGTTGTGTGAATTCGGTCGGAATTAATATCAATACAGCAAGTAAATCGTTGTTGAGTTATGTGTCTGGAATTGGAGAAAAAATGGCCGAAAATATCGTGGCATTCCGTCAAGAAAATGGCGCATTTGAAGACAGAAAACAATTAAAAAAAGTACCACGTTTAGGCGAAAAAGCCTATCAACAAGCAGCAGCTTTTATCAGAATTAAAGACGGGAAAAATCCGTTAGATAATTCGGCAGTTCATCCAGAAGCTTACGGAATTGTTGAAAAAATGGCAAAAGATTTAGGATTAAAAACCAACGATTTAATTGCCAATAAAGAAAAGATTTCGAAAATAAAATTAGAAGATTACGTTACCAAAGAAATCGGAATATTAACACTGAAAGATATTGTGAAAGAGTTAGAAAAACCAGGATTAGATCCAAGAAAATCGGCTAAGGTTTTCGAATTTGATCCAACAGTAACTTCTATAAAAAATGTTCGAACTGGAATGGTTTTACCCGGCATTGTCAACAACATTACAGCATTTGGTTGCTTTGTTGATATCGGAATTAAAGAAAGTGGTTTAGTTCACATTTCGCAACTCAAAGAAGGATTTGTATCTGATGTAAATGAAGTTGTAAAACTACACCAACACGTTCAAGTAAAAGTGGTGGAAGTGGATGAAGAGCGAAAGCGCATTCAGTTGACGATGATATTGTGATATAAAAAATCCCAAACCATTTGTCATTCTGAACTTGTTTCAGAATCTAGTGGTTTGGGATTTTCAATATTGTGATTTAAAAAACTATTTAGTTTCTTCTTCTTTTTTAGAATCAGCAGGTTGGTCTTCGCCTTTTGCTGCATTTTTGAATTCTTTAACTCCAGAACCTAATCCTTTCATTAATTCAGGAATTTTTTTCCCTCCAAAAAGTAGTAAAATAACAACACCAATAACAATCCATTCAGTTGCTCCCATTCTTCCCATGATATATAGAATTTATGCTTTCGCAGATTTTTAATAAAATTATACTGCAAATGTAAAAATAAAAAACTTCACAATTTATTTTCATCAATTTATTTATAGTTAAACTTCGTTAATTCTTTCGCAAGCAATACAGCAACAAATTTTCTATATTTGTATGATAATAAAAAAAAATGGCACAAAAGCGTCTTAAAAAGCAATTGCTAAAGAAAAAACTCTTCACTAAAAACCGATTGGTAATTCTAAACGAAGACACCTTTGAAGAAGTATTTTCATTAAAACTTACCTTGATGAATGTCTTTGTCTTTGCTACAATTGGAGCGATTTTAATCATTTTTGTCACCACTTTTATCATCGCTTTTACGCCTTTACGCGAATACATTCCGGGTTATACATCAACAAAACTTAAGAAAGATGCTACTGAGTTAGCTCTAAAATCAGATTCGCTAGAATTTGCAATTAAGAAAAATGAAGCCTATCTCGAATCGATTAAAAAGGTATTGAACGGCGATTTACAATATGCCAAAGTCAATAAAGATTCTATTCTAGCCATTTCTGTCGATACTTTACCCGATTTGCAATTAACAGCCACTGAAGCCGAATTGAAATTAAGAAAAGAAGTAGCTGAGGAAGATAAAGAATTGAAAAAAGCTAAAGAATCTAAAAAATCAAAATAAAAACCTTTGCGACTTAGTGTCTTTGTGGCAAAAAAGTGTCTTTTAATATGTCAATAAAATCAATAGCAGCCAAAATATTTGCTAAGAAAATCCACAAAAAAACTTTGCAATGGGCTTCAAAACCTGTTGAAACACAACAAAAAGTTTTTGAAGATTTAATCCGTTTAGCCAAAAATACTCAATTCGGAAAAGACCATAAATTTGATGAAATAAAATCGTTTCAAGATTTTGCAAAGCAAGTTCCCATTCGAGATTATGAAGAACTAAAACCTTATGTTGACAAAGTTGTTAAAGGCGAATCAGATGTTCTTTGGAAAGGAAAACCACTTTATTTTGCTAAAACATCCGGAACAACTTCGGGCGCCAAATATATTCCGCTTACTAAAGAATCCATGCCATTTCACATTCTTGCCGCACGAAATGCCATCTTAAGTTACATTCACGAAACAGGAAACGCCCATTTTGTTGATGGAAAAATGATTTTCTTGCAAGGAAGTCCGATTTTAGAAGAAAAAAACGGAATAAAACTCGGACGATTATCCGGAATTGTAGCGCATTTTGTTCCGAGCTATTTGCAAAAAAACAGAATGCCCAGTTGGGAAACCAATTGTATAGAAGATTGGGAAACCAAAGTAGACGCGATTGTAGAAGAAACCATCAACGAAAATATGTCGGTTATTTCGGGAATTCCGTCATGGGTGCAAATGTATTTCGAAAAACTTCAAGAAAAAGCAAATAAACCTGTTGGCGAACTCTTTAAAAACTTCAATTTATTCATTTACGGCGGTGTTAATTTTGAACCCTACAGAGCCAAATTCGAAAATCTTATTGGTCGAAAAGTAGATTCAATAGAACTTTTCCCAGCTTCCGAAGGATTTTTTGCCTACCAAGATTCGCAGAAAGAAAAAGGAATGTTATTGCTTCTAAACGCTGGAATTTTCTATGAATTTATAAAATCCGAAGAGTTTTTCACTGACAATCCTAAACGTTACACTATTGGCGAAGTCGAGCTAAATGTAAACTACGTTTTAATAATTTCTACCAACGCCGGACTCTGGGCTTACAACATTGGCGATACCATTCAGTTCACCAGTTTACAACCTTATCGCGTCATCGTTTCGGGTAGAATTAAACACTATATTTCGGCTTTTGGCGAGCACGTAATTGGCAAAGAAGTTGAGCACGCCTTGAAAGAAGCAATGGAAAATACTGACATTCGAGTAAACGAATTTACGGTTGCACCACAAATTGCTCCAGAAACCGGTTTGCCGTATCACGAATGGTTCATTGAATTTGAAAACGAACCCAATAATCTCGAAGAATTTGCGTTAACAATCGACGCCGCAATGCGCAAACAAAATGTGTATTACGATGATTTAATCGTTGGAAAAGTATTGCGAACACTAGTAATAACAAAGGTTTCTAAAAACGGATTCCAAGAATACATGAAATCTATTGGGAAATTGGGTGGCCAAAACAAGTTACCAAGATTGTCTAACGATAGAAAAATAGCCGATCAATTATAAAAAGTAGGAGCGAATCGCTTGGGCATTTTCAATAATGGTAATTCCTGCTGCCTTTCCAAAGTCCCAATAAAATTGGGAGCTTTTCCCTTGCATCAGGGCTAAATAGCAAACTATAAACAAGAAATGAGACTAACAATTACTTTTTTACTACTATTCACCAATATACTTTCGGCTCAAATAAAAGGTGTTGTTAAAGACAGCATTTCGGGAAAACCAATTCCGTATGTGAACATTCTTGTTGAGGATGAGAACATTAGAACAACATCAGAAGAAAACGGAGAATTCACCATAAATCCAGCCAATAAAAAGGCTAATTTAATTTTCTCTGCTTTAGGTTTTGAAAAGAAAAAAGTTTCGGTTTCCAATGCTAAAGTTGTTCTTTTAAAAGAGATGAGTTATGAACTTGATGATGTTTTTATATCGAATAGAAAAGACGAAAAACAAATAGAAATTGGTAAAATAGATAAAAGCGAAATCTATCAAGCCTTTGAAAACGGACCAACAATTGACGTGAAATTTTTCCCATATCAAGTTTCCTATAAGAAAACGCAATACTTAAAAAACGTAACCATTTTTGCCGACAGTAGAATAGAAGATGCCACCATAAAACTACATTTTTACAAAGTTGATTCGGATGGTTTTCCAGGTGAAGAACTCATGAATAAAGACATTATTCTCACACTTAAAAATGGAGTTATTAAAAACAAATACAATTTATCTAAATACAATTTAACGTTCCCAAAAACTGGACTTTTCGTTGGATTTGAAAAATTATTAATCCAGAAAAACACGGTTGAGAAAACACAAACTAATGCCAGTTTGAATACCACAAAGAAGTACAATACTTATCTTCCGTATGTGCTTTATGGTCGAGCCGAAAAAGATTTTCTATTCACTTTCACCAAAGGAAAATGGATAAAACAAGATAAAAGAAGTGCAAATTCATCAGAAAAAGCAACAATTGACGAACCTGCAATTAACCTTATCCTAACCAACTAAACTATAAAATCCCTATATTTGCGGGTTAGAAAACAAAATTTAATGAAGGAAATTAAAAACATTTCGCGCTCACGAGCGCAAGAATCGTCGGCAGCTATCGAACGATTGTACATTACCATGAGACATTTATTTAACAGAGGTTTTTATAAACCAATGGGTGTTTCGGGAGAAACTTTAAGAGAAGCATTACTAGAGCTTCGACCAGAAATTTACGGCTCAATAGCCGATGAAAAAGTAGAATTAAACGGATTGCTTTATGTAATAGAAAGGCTTCCGGTTGGCATTGAAGAATGTCGTTACATCAATTTAACTTCCGACGAAGGTTATTCAAAATCACATTTTAAAGCTATTGTTCCGCCAAAACGTAGAAGAAATTGCTACCGAATTGACGAAGAACAAATGAATGTTGAAATCACTCGTGGACGATCAGACATTTACGATATTTTAACGCATTTGACCTTTATTTTTATTGAATCACATAAAATTAAAGACAAGGTTTTAATTGATGAAAACAACAATGAAGTAGTTCGTGATTGGTTAAAAATTGAACAAGCAGCTTTACAACCAAAGAAACTTACCCAAATAGAGAAAGAGCAAGCAATATCTCATGCAGCTAATGTTTTAGGAAGAACATTTGTCGAAATTTTAGATATTTACGACGCTTTTGGAACCACAGAAAAACCCGATCGTTTTCTTCACGTAATTTATTGGTTAGGAAAACTGGCAATAGAAGAAGTGGTTGATAATAATAAAAGAACAATTACGTTTTCTCCTATTTTAAGAGAACGTCTTGGACATCACATTCATGGTGAAATTTGGGCAAATAATATTAAGGAAGTTTTAAAAAACAACGATTTATTAGTTAGACCAATTCATATTATTAGTGCCAACATGCACAGTGTTATGAATTCGATTTTTGCTACTCATGTTTTAAAAACTAAATTCAAAGACAAGTCAGATTTCTTTATATTTGAAGAATTAAGTAAGCAAGGTGCTCATGATGTGAGAGATAAAGTAGAGGAATTTGCCTTGAAACACGGAATGATTTCGTTACCTGACACATCGGGAACCAATATTGACGTTCAAATATTTGATACAGCAAAAATTGATTGGGTAAAATCGGCGTTTCCAAATGCTAAAATTGGCAAAGACAATCCGGTGATTATTGTAATGGATTATGCTTTTGGCGAGCAAGCTTATGAAACCATCGACGAATTATTAAAACCTTATAAAAACGGAAAAGAGAAAACATTAATCAATGTTGAATCGGTTTCTATTATGGGAAAAGCCGGAATTCTAGAAGGAGGAAAAGGCGACATTATGATTCCGAACGCACACATAAATGAAGGAACAGCAGACAATTATTTTTTCGAAAATCAATTAACTGCCGACATGTTTGAAGGAAACGACATACCAGTTTTTGCTGGACCAATGATTACCGTTTTGGGAACATCGCTTCAAAATAAAGATTTATTAAAGTTTTTTCATGAATCTACTTGGAGTGTAATTGGTTTGGAGATGGAAGGTGCTTATTATCAAAAAGCGATACAATCGGCATCGAAAATTAGAAAAAGCATCAATCCAAATGTAAAAGTAAGATACGCTTATTATGCTTCAGATAATCCATTAGAAACAGGAAGTACTTTAGCTTCTGGCGGATTAGGAACAACAGGAGTAAAGCCTACTTACTTGATTACGATTAAAATATTAGAACAAATTTTCAACACAAAATAATACAATTTTATGAGTACAGAATCTCAAAACAATTCAGATAACCAAGAAATTGATTTGTCTCAAATTTCAAAAAAAATAGGAGGATTTTTCGAAGATATTTCGACTTCTATATTTAAAGGAATTTTGTTTCTTAAAAGAAACATTTTAATAATTGGAGGTTTATTTGTTCTTGGTGTAGTTCTTGGTATTTATCTTGATAAGACTTCTAAAAGTTATGATCATCAAGTAATAGTTACACCAAATTTTGGTTCTACTGACTATTTATATTCTAAAATTGAACTTATTAATTCTAAAATTGGAGAGCAAGATACTTTGTTCTTAAAAAATGTTTTAGGATTGAAAGAGCCAAAAAAGTTTAAAAGAATAGCGATTGAGCCAATTAATGATGTCTATAAGTTTATTGAAAATAGAGAACAAAATTTTGAATTCATTAAATTGTTGGCCGAAGATGGCGATATTAAAAAAATTATAACAGAAAAAGTTACCAGTAAGAATTATCCTTTTCATGCTATATCTTTTTCAACTTCTAAATTAGCATCTGAAAAAAATACTGTTGAGCCAATTTTAAAATATTTAAATGATTCTGATTATTATTCAAAAATTCAAAAAGAATATATAAACAATATTAAAGTTAAAATTGTAGAAAACGATTCAATAATTTCTCAAATTAACGGGTTTTTAAATACCCTCTCAAACGAAGGAAATAAATCACAATCCAATGACAATCTTGTGTACATTAATGAAAACACACAACTTAATGATGTAATAAAAACCAAAGAGGAGTTAGTTTCAGAACAAGGTAATCGCAGAATTGAATTAATTAACACGGATAAGATTATTAAACAAATTAGCGTAACCTTAAATGTTAAAAATATTAAATCGATTAATGGAAAACTTAAATTGGTACTTCCTTTTTTATTTTTATTTATATTTATTGGTATAACAATTTTTAGATCTTTCTACAGAAGACAATTAGCTAAATCTAAACTACAATAATGAAAGGAATTATTTTAGCTGGAGGTTCTGGCACTAGATTGCACCCATTAACTTTAGCAGTTAGTAAGCAATTGATGCCTATTTATGATAAACCAATGATTTATTATCCGTTATCTACATTGATGTGGGCAGGAATTAGCGAAATATTAATCATATCAACTCCTCACGATTTACCTTTGTTTAAACAACTTTTGGGTGATGGAAAAAGTTTAGGCTGTAAATTTGAGTATGCTGTTCAGGAAAACCCTAACGGATTGGCTGAAGCATTTATTATTGGTAAAGAATTTGTAGGAAACGATAAAGTAGCTTTAATTCTTGGGGATAACATTTTTTACGGAACAGGTTTAGCCGAGCTTCTACAAACAAATAATAATCCTGATGGTGGAATCATCTATGCCTATCATGTTCATGATCCAGAACGGTATGGAGTAGTTGATTTTGACAAAGAAGGAAAAGTACTTTCCATTGAAGAAAAACCAGAAAATCCAAAATCGAATTATGCGGTACCAGGCATCTATTTTTATGACAACTCAGTTATAGAAATTGCCGCCAATATAAAACCAAGCCATCGAGGTGAACTAGAAATCACCGATGTTAATAAAGAATATCTCAACCGAGGAAATCTTAAAGTTAGTATTTTAGATAGAGGAACAGCTTGGTTAGATACCGGTACTTTTCAGTCTTTAATGCAAGCCGGACAATTTGTTCAAGTTATAGAAGAACGCCAAGGTTTAAAAATTGGTGCTATTGAAGAAGCCGCTTACAAAATGGGTTTCATTAATGAAGAGCAATTAAAATCTTTAGCGACTCCTTTATTAAAAAGCGGTTACGGAGTTCATTTAATGAGTTTGTTAGAAAAGTAAGAAGAAATAACATTGAATAAAGAGCGTAGAATAAAGATTTTTGCTTTAGAAACTGAAACTGAACATGAAATTTATAGAAACCAAACTTAAAGGTTGCTTTATTTTAGAACCAAACATCATAAAAGACGAACGTGGTTATTTTATGGAAAGCTTTAACGAGCAAACTTTTGAAAAAGGTACCAAGCAAAAAATTCATTTTGTTCAAGACAATCAATCCTATTCGTCAATGGGTGTTTTAAGAGGATTACATTATCAAACTGGCAATCATGCTCAAGCCAAATTGGTGCGAGTTTTAAGCGGAGAAGTTCTTGATGTTGCTGTTGATATTCGGCCAGAATCGGATACTTATGGGCAACATATTACTGTTTTACTTTCTGGAGAGAATCAAAAACAATTTTTTGTTCCAAGAGGATTTGCACATGGATTTTTAGTATTAAGTGAAAAAGCAACTTTCTTCTACAAATGCGATAATTTTTATAATAAAGAAAGTGAAGGCGGAATAAAATATGACGATTTAGACTTAAATATTGATTGGCAATTTGATACTGATAAATTGATAATTTCCGAAAAAGATCAATCACTGCCTAATTTTAAATCAGCTAGAAAAGCATGGTAGTTTTAGTCACTGGAGCCAACGGACAATTAGGTCAAGCAATTCAATCTATATCAGATAAGCATCCGAAGATAGATTTTAAATTTTGCACGTCATCTGATTTAGATATTACTTCTAAAGAAAATTGTCAATTGGTTTTTACTAAATTTAAACCTAACTATTGTATAAATGCCGCAGCTTACACAGCTGTTGACAAAGCCGAAAGCGAACCAGATAAAGCACAACTTATAAATATAATTGGTGCTAAAAATTTAGCTGAGGTTTGTAAAGAATTTTCAGCAACATTGCTTCATGTTTCAACCGATTTTGTATTTGACGGAAGTAAAACAACGCCATACCTTGAAACCGATATTCCAAATCCGATAGGCGTTTACGGAAAAACAAAATTAGACGGAGAAAAAGCCATTCAAGAAACATTTGACAATTATTTCATTATAAGAACATCTTGGGTTTATTCGCAATTTGGAAATAACTTCATGAAAACTATGTTACGATTAGCATCAGAAAGAGATAGTTTGTCTGTAGTTTCGGACCAAATAGGAACGCCAACACACGCAGTTGATTTAGCTGAGGTTTTAATTAAGATAATTTCCTCTTGTCATTCTGAACTTGTTTCAGAATCTCACTTCGGAATATACAACTACAGCAACAAAGGACAATGTTCTTGGTATGATTTTGCAAAAAAAATATTTGAAGTAAACAATATTAGTATAAATTTACAACCTATACCAACCACAAGTTTTCCAACTCCAGCTAAAAGACCAGCTTACAGTGTTTTGGATAAATCAAAAATTAAGAATGTTTTTGGATTGGAAATTAATAATTGGGAAGAAAGTTTAAAAAAGAAATAAGTGAATACTAATCCTAAAATATCAATTGTAAGTCCGATTTACAAAGCAGAACACTTTGTAGAAAAGTTGGTTTTTGAAATTCAAAAAGCTATGAATATTCTTGATGTTGACTTTGAAATAATTCTGGTTGACGACAGAAGTAAAGACAATTCTTGGCAAAAAATGAAAGAACAATCTTTAAAAAACCCTTATGTTAAGAGTGTTAGATTGAGCCGAAATTTTGGACAGCATCCAGCAATTATGGCAGGATTAAGCCAAGCCAAAGGCGAATGGATTGTTGTAATGGATTGCGATTTACAAGATCAGCCTAAAGAAATAGTAAAATTATACAACAAAGCTTTAGAAGGTTTTGAAATAGTTCAGGCACGAAGAAAAAATAGAGAAGACAAGTTTTTAAAGAAATTATCGTCTAAAGTTTTTTCAAAAGTATATAGCTATTTTACTGATACAAAGTATGATAATGAAATTGCAAACTTTGGAATTTATCACAAAAAAGTTATTCATTCTATTTTAGACATTTCAGATTCTATTAAATTCTTTCCGCTTTTTGTAGAATTTGTTGGCTATAAATCTACATCAATTATAGTTGAACATGCGCCAAGAGATTCGGGAACAACAAGTTATAGTTTTTCTAAACTAGTTAGCTTAGCGTTTAATACCATTATTTCATTTTCTAACAAACCATTAAAACTGTTTGTAAAGTTTGGAATGATAATTTCTTTTTTATCATTTTGTGTTGGAATCTATTATATTTATCAAGCTATGCATCACGAAATTGAGGTCATAGGATATACTTCTATAATTGTGTCAATATGGTTTTTGTCTGGAGTAATTATCACAACAATTGGAGTTGCCGGAATTTATATTGGTAAAATATTTGATCAGACAAAAAATCGTCCTGTTTATATAATTGATGAAATTCATGGAAATTAAAAAACTAGATTGGGATAGTGACTTTTTTAATATTAAAGTTGGCGAAATTATAAATCCTGATATAGATTTAATAGTTTTGAATGAAGATTTTGATTTAATTTACTCAAAAAGTGATGTTAATAATGAAGTTAGAATAGATGGATTTATAAATTCATTTTTTGAAACTAAAGTTTTATTTACTAAGGAAATTGTTCAAAAAAAAGAGATAAGTAAAAATATATTTTCAATTTCAAAAGTAAATATCGACATAAATTTTCTGTATGATTTAGCTTTTGAAAGCGGAAAAATGAGTCGATTTAATTTAGATAAAAAATTTGGACGAACAAAATTTGAAGAGCTTTATAAAAAATGGATTGACAACTCATTAAATAAACAATTTGCAGACGAAGTATTGGTTTATCAAGAAGATGGTAAAACACTTGGATTTGTCACGTATAAAATATATCATGATTTTGGGACAATTGGTCTAATTGCGGTAGATTCGCTTGTTCAAGGAAAAGGAATTGGAAGTAAATTAATTGATGCAGTAGAGAATCACCTATTAAAAGCATCAATTTATAAACTAAATATTCCAACACAGTTAGAAAATAAGAATGCTTGCAGTTTTTATGAAAAAAAAGATTATAAGATAATAGAAACCACAACAATTAAACATTTTTGGAAAAACATTTAAAAATTTAAAACATGAAATTATTTAATGATAAAATTGGCTATTTTGATGTCATTGTTTTTATAATATTGATTTATTTGTTTTATAATTTCACATTTACAATCCAAACGGATATTCAGCTACATGCTCAATTTATTAAAGATTATGCATACGGAAATAAACCTTTTCAGGTAAATTTTTTGTATTATTTTGCAGTTTATTTTTTAACCTTTTTTTCTTCTAAATCATCTGCATTATTGGTAATGTCTGTTTATGTGCTAACAAGTGCAACCTTTGCTAAATATTATATTGTTAAAAGAATATTTCTGAAAAACATACCCAATGTATCAATTAAAACAGCAACAATTTCATCATTTTTATTGCTTTTTTGTTTTAGTTTACCCGTCTTGTATTTCGTTTTAGATTATTTTTATTTATTAAATTTTCCTCCAAACGTTTGGCACAATTCTACTACAATTTTTGTAATGCCTTTTGTATTATTACTTTTTTGGATTTCAAATAAGCAGCTTGATTCTCCTAGTAAAAATAACCTCTATATCATTTGTTTATTAATTATTCTGAACGCACTTATTAAGCCAAGTTTTTTATTCGTTTACTTGCCTATTTATCCATTGTTATTATTAAAAACATATACTTTTTTCAAAAAAGTTTTTTGGATAAACTTAATTCCAATTTTCATTGCTTGTTTATTAATCTTTGGTGAATATTATTTAATATATTTAGGAAAAAATAATACTCAAGAAAGCTCAGTTACTGTTGATTTCTTTTACTTTTATAAAAACTGGTCTAAAGGATTTAATGTTATTCTAGCCTTATTTATTGCGCTGCTGTCGAGTTTGTTATTTCCAATAATAACAATTATAAAAAACAAACAGTTATTACATAATAAAATGATTCAATTTTCAGCTTTAGCTGTTCTACTTAGCATTATAATTAGTATTTCAGTTAGAGAAACTGGAGTTAGAGAAAATGATGGAAATTTTTTATGGCAAACTTTTATGTGCGTCTTTTTATTGTTCTTTTCATGTCTTTATCAATTAATGATTTTAATAAATAAGTCGAATAATAATTGGAAAAAGTATTTACCCGAATTAATAATTTTTGGAATTCATTTTATTTCTGGTATCGCTTATTTACTAAATATTTTTATAACAAATAATTATTTCTAATGATTCCATTTAATAAACCCTATTTAACAGGAAAAGAAACCGATTATATTACTGATGCTGTAGCATCGGGAAAAATTTCTGGAAACGGAAAGTACACAAAAATGTGTCAAGATTTTTTTGAAAAAAAGTTTGGTTTCAAAAAAACATTACTTACAACATCTTGCACGGATGCGTTGGAAATGGCAGCAATACTGATTAACTTAGAAGAAGGTGATGAGGTAATTATGCCATCATATACTTTTGTTTCAACATCAAATGCCTTTGTTTTACGTGGTGCAAAAATAGTTTTTGCCGATAGTTTGCCCAATCATCCAAACATGGATTGCAGTAAGTTGGAGTCTTTAATTACACCAAATACAAAAGCAATCGTTCCAGTTCATTACGCAGGCGTATCGTGTGATATGGATGTAATTATGGAATTAGCAAAAGCACACAATTTATTTGTAGTAGAAGATGCCGCGCAAGCCATAGATAGTTATTATACAGGAAAAGACGGAATTAAAAAAGCATTAGGTTCAATAGGTCATTTAGCCGCATTTTCTTTTCATGAAACCAAAAATATTATTTCTGGCGAAGGAGGAATGTTAGCTATAAACGACGAACAATTTATAGATCGTGCCGAAATTATTTGGGAAAAAGGAACGAATCGTTCTGCTTTTTTTAGAGGTGAAGTTGATAAATATGGTTGGGTTGATATTGGAAGTTCTTTTTTACCATCAGAAATAATAGCTGCTTTTTTATGGGCACAATTGGAAAACTTAGAAAAAATACAATCAGTTAGAAAATCACATTGGGAAAACTATAAAATACAATTAGAAAATTGGGCTAAATCAAATGAAATTGAACTACCTCTAATTCCAAACTATGCAACCAATAATGGTCACATGTTTTTTATAAAATGTAAAAATGTAGAACAACGCACTCAAATAATTAATAAATTAAAAGAGAAAAATACACATCCTGTTTTTCATTACATAAGTTTACATTCAAGTCCATATTACAGCGATAAGCATGACGGTAGAATATTGCCAAACACAGATAATTTTACAGATACATTGTTAAGACTTCCATTGTTTTATGAGTTAGATGTACAAACAGTAATTAATCAAATTGTAGAATAATGGATAAAGTTTTAAATTTTATTAAAGAAAACAAATTTTTAGTAGTTATACTTTTAGTTGCAACAATTTTAAGGTTTTACAAAATAAATCTTCAAAGTCTGTGGATGGATGAAATCTACACCATGAATGTTTCAAATCCTGCTAATTCATACGGAACAATTATAACAGAGGTTAATAATAGAGAAGGATTTCCTTATTTTTATTTTCTACTTTTAAAAACTTTGTATACGGTTTTTGGTTATTCACCAATTGTTTCCAGAGGATTATCGGCAGTTTTAGGCGTTTTAAGTGTTTATATAATTGCTAGGCTGGGCGAAAAAATGTTTAGTAAACAAGCAGGAATTTTTGCAGCATTAATTCTGGCATTTAGTGAATACGCAATATATATATCCCAAGATGCAAGGCCTTACACGTTTTATCTTTTTTGTATATTGTTAACGTATTATTATTTAATAAAATACTTAAAAGATGTAAGCAAGACAAATGCAATTAAATATGGACTCTCATTAGGTTTACTATTAAATGTGAATTTTTTTGCTGCAATAAACGTAGTTTCTCAAGGGTTTTTGTTAGTATTATTTTGTTTTATTTTAGATGCAGAAAAAAGAAAAACATTTATAAAATATACACTCTTAACCATCATCATCACATTTATACTTTTTACGCCCAACATTTATAAATTAGTGTTATTATCAAGAATTGAATCTTTTTGGATACCAGCGCCAACAACAGAAACAATTTCTTTAATTTTAAAAGAATTTTTAGGAAATTCAGAAATTACTCTCTTTCTGTTTTTATCAATTTTTATATTTTTCATGATTACAATTTTTAATACTAATAAATTAGAAAAAACTAAAGATATATTTAATGATAAAAAAACGTTTAGCTTTTTAATATTAGCAAGCTGGACTTTCTTGTATTTTATTGTTATTTTTTTAAAATCGTACACACAAACCTCCTTGTTTTTAGCAAGATATTTAACAAGTTTATTTCCAGCCATAATTTTAATATTTGGAATTGGATTGGCGATGATAAAAAACAATGCTATTAAAACTACTTTTGCTTCAATTTTAGTAATATTTATTTTTTTCAATCATACTATTGTAAGAGGTTATTATAGAGGACCAAATAAAACTCAATTCAGAGAAGCGTCTCAATTAATAATTGATAAGAATAAAAACAATGAAACAGTTTATACAAGTCTAAAATATTGGTTTGATTATTACTTAAACAATAACAATGTTAAATTTAATGTTGTTGAAAAACCAAATTTAGAAACCATAATAAATGAAATGATTGCCAATCCTTCAACAACTAAACCTTTTTGGTACACGGATGCGCACGGAAGACCATTTCAATTATCAGAAAACGCACAGCAATTTGTAAATAGTAATTTCTACATAGACGAAAATTTTGATGGTTTCGACGCATGGACCAAACATTTTATTCTTTTAAAAGATGTAAAAAAAGATGTAGATGTATCTAAATTTGGAACATTAAAAGATTTTAACGGAACACCATTTAAATTTAATTTAGAAGTTTTTGAAAACACAAATTACGTTTTGACTGCTTCTGGATGGGCATATTTTGATGAACAAGATGCAACAGAAAGTAAAATAGATTTAGTTTTAATAAAAGATGGCGTTGCAATTAAAATACCTTCTCAAAAAGTTAATAGACCTGACGTAACCAGTTATTTTAAAAGTTCATTTAACTTATCAAATTCAGGGTTTACAGCGTCCTTTAATTTAAAGGACTTGCCTAGTGGAAACTATAGACTAGGTATTTTGATAGTGGATAAAACAACTAATAAATCAGGTCTAAATTTGACAGATAAAACAATTATAAAATAATTAACAAAATATAATAAAAATATTATAGATTTGCAAAAAAAACAAAAAAATGAAATTTAAAATAGCAACAATTATAGTACTTGCATTATGTCTATTTTCATGTAAAAAAGAAATAGATGGTCAAGAGAAGAAAAGTGAAGAAGTAACAAATGTAGCTAAAGACGACCTTTTCCGAGTTGGTTTTAACTTAATAGTTAAAAAAGACGATAATATGCATTTATACTACACTATTGATGGAAGTATTAATTTTGAAGAAGAAAATTCTGTTTGGATGCCTGTAAAAGGAAGTGATAAACCACAAGATGTAGTTTTTGTTTTACCAGAAGGAATTATTCCTTCTTTGGTAAGAATTGATTTAGGTTTTGGTAAAAATGAAACTCAATCAGACATAGATTTAAAATCTTTTGAATTATCTTATATGGGTAAAAACGAAGTTGTATCTGGACAAGAAATGTTCAAGTATTTTACACCTTTTGAAGGATATACCGATATTGAACCAGGAACTACAATTCTTAAAAGACATAAAAAAGATCAAGCTTCTGGACCAATATTATATCCACAAACTATTTTATCAGAAAAAATCAATAAAGTTACTTCTGGAGGAAGTCCTGAATAGTAATAATTAAGTTTAAAATTTAAAACTACAAATAAAGATTTATCTTTGTTTGTAGTTTTTATTTTTATACATGAAAAAGTTTATAACAACTCTATATTTATCTGCATCATTTTTTTTAATTAGTTGCAATAAAGACCCCAAAACCAATGTGTTAGTAGTAGATATAGATGCTGTAATCCAAACAACAGATTCTATAAATACGTATTATACAACCAATAATTCAATCGAATTTAATGATCCGCAATCTTTTTGGACAAAAGTAAAAGGAAGTAAAAAAAACCAAAAAATTCAAATTACTTTTCCAGATTCAATCCAACCCAATCAAATTCGTCTCGATTTTGGTAGAAATATAAAACAACCAGAAATTATTGTTAATGAGATGAAATTCTCATACAAGAAAAAAAGCTTTGATGCTAAAGGCGAAGAAGTTTATTTTTTATTTAGAGTTGATGAATCAAACACTACAGTCAATAAACTAACAGGGAGTTTAAAAAGGAAAGAAAAAACCCAAATTGTTGGACCTTCACTATATCCAAATGGTGATAAATTATATAAAAAATTAAATCAGTTATATTCTGAAAAACTTCACAAATAAATGGTGCAATTGCTTAAGAAAATAGTATTCCACCAGCAATTCCAAAAACTAGGTATCTATGGTTTTGGACAAGCTTTTAATTTAGTAACGCCTTTGCTAGTTGTTCCATACATTGTATCGGTTTGCGGCGAAGAAAATTTTGGTAAAACCGCTGTTGGAATGGCGATTGCTTTCTTCTTAATTGTATTTGTAGATTTTGGATCTGATATAATTGGTGTTAGAGAAGTTGCTGTAAATAGAGATAATCCCAAAGCTCTAAATAAAATTTTCACAACAACTTACGCAGTAAAAGCCATTATTTTAATCGTTGTTTTAGTGGTTACAAGCATTATTTTTCTGTCTTTTTCCTATTTTCTTTCAGAATACAAAATGTTCTTTCTAGGACTATTAGTATTACTCGGACAATTCATAAATCCAACTTGGTTTTTGCAAGGAATTGAAAACGTAAAGTGGATAACGATTTTAAATGTAATTTCAAAAACCATTTATCTTGCCGGAATTTTCTTTACTGTAAAACACGAACACGATTATATTTACATCAATATGTGGTGGGGAATTGGCATGATAATTTCAAACTTTGTAATGTTTATTTTAGTAGTAAAGAAACATCAGTTTTCCTTTCTAACGGTAAATAAATCTGAAGTTGTAAATCATATAAAAAATGATTTTTCTATGTTTTCTTCACAAATATTTGTTTCATTACAATTGTACGCTCCAGTAGTTTTAATAAGTTATTTTGGAAGCAATTTAATGGCAGGACAGTATAGAATTGTTGAACAAATTATAGTAATTTTTAAAACTTATATCTTTTTATTTTTTAATTATGTTTTCCCAAAAGTGTGCTTTTTAGTAGAATTTGATTATGAAAAAGGGATTAAAAATTGGATTATTTATAACGGTGCTAATTTGTTTTTTATAACAATTGCAATGATTGTTTTACACATTTTCTCCTATGAAACAGTCTCCTTTTTTAATCCAACCAACAGATATATATTAAGTAACTTATTGCAAGTTGCAGTTTTTATACCATTAATTTTAGCCGTTTCAATTCCGTTAAAGCAATTAATTTTAGCTTTAAATCATAAACTTTATTATGTAAGATTAACTTCGATTATGGTGATTTTGAATTTAGTTTCAATAATTATTTTACTGCCACAACTTCAAGTATATG
Source organism: Flavobacterium aquatile LMG 4008 = ATCC 11947 (assembly GCF_000757385.1). Lineage (GTDB taxonomy): Bacteria > Bacteroidota > Bacteroidia > Flavobacteriales > Flavobacteriaceae > Flavobacterium > Flavobacterium aquatile. Next base: position 164,791 of record NZ_JRHH01000002.1, read on the forward strand.
GCGTTTTTTATTCTTTAATAGCAACAGATTTAATTATTATTATTTTTTATCTTTACAAACTAAAGAAAACCAAAAAGCTTTTATGATTAAGAATTTATTTCAAAAGTTATTAAATAAGTCTGGAAAAAGCTATGTTGTAGATTCTAGGATCCCTCAAAAACTTATAATTTATATTCTCATAAGAAGAATGATAATGGTTGTAAGAGGTTTTCTTAAAACAGGTAAAAAAGTCTTTATTGGAAATAACACAAGAATTCTAAATTCAGGAAATATCCATTTTGGAAAAAGCGTTACTATTGATAAACATTGTTTAATTGACGGATTCTCTTCAGAAAAAATAATCTTTGGTGATTGTGTAAAAATAGGTGCTTTTTCAACTTTAAGTTCTACAAGTCATATGTCAAAATATGGAAGAGGTCTTAAGATGGGAGACAACTCTGCGGTAGGTCAATTTACTGAGTTTGGCGCTGCTGGAGGAATAGAAATTGGTAATGATGTAATCATGGGTTCTTACATAAGTTTTCATTCAGAAAACCATAATTTTACTGACTTGTCCAAACTTATAAGAGAGCAAGGCGTTACTTCTAAAGGAATAAAATTAGGAAATAACATTTGGGTTGGTGCTAAAGTCACCTTTCTTGACGGCTGCGTTGTTGGCGACAATTCTGTAGTTGCTGCTGGTGCAGTTGTTAATGGTATCTATCCAGAAAATTCAATAATTGGTGGCGTTCCTGCCAAAGTATTAAAATCTACATTAGAATGAAAATACGAATTAATAAAGCTAACATAAATCAACTACTTTTTATTATTTGTGTAATTGTTCCCTTTTTTAATATATATGAACTTTCGTTTGTGGTATGGATGACAGCTGTTGTATTAACAATAAAAAACAACTATTCACTAGAATTTGTAAAGTACATTAGTATTTTTATTGTAATTTTTTTACTGGCAGTCATCGTTGGTCTGAGTTATGATTATAGTTTGTATTTCACAATAAGAGACATAACTTATCTATTAAAACCCATCTCAGGATTACTTTTAGGATATCAATTGTTTCATAAAAGTATAAAAAATCCCTTCCAATTTGTTGTTTATGCAGGAATTTCAATTGCTCTTTATCACTTAATATTGGTTGGTTATGGATTTGTGTTTCAAAATATTAGAAACATGAGAGATATTAGGTTTTATGGAGGTTACTTTAATGATTTTGAAATATATACTTTGGTTTTATTAGTGTTTAGAGATAAATTCAATTTAGAATTTTCTAGAAGAAAAAGTATAGTTTTTCTAACCATTCTTGCCGTTTCGAGCTTCTTTTATTTAGCAAGAACCAATTTCCTTCAATTTATTATTTTGATAATGGCCATTAAAGGAGTTTTTGTTTTAACTAAAAAATCACTTACCATAATTACAATTGTAATTGCGTTAACAATTGCCGGATATGCCTCAATTTATTATTACAATCCAGTTAGAAATGGAAAAGGGATTGACGAATTTTTATATAAAATTAAAATGGCTCCTGCCGAAGCATTTAGTACTAAAATAAACAGAAACGATTGGAAACAATTTAACGATAACTATAGATCTTATGAAAACATAAGAACCGTCCAGCAATTATCATACAACTCAACTTTGCTTTTTGGAGAAGGAATAGGATCTCAAGTAGATTTAAAACAAAAAGTTTATCTTGGTGATATGGAATTAAGACATATTTCAATACTACATAATGGTTTTATGACTGTACTATTAAAAACAGGATTGTTAGGATTGTTTATCTATTTGTATTCTATAATTTTCTTTTTTAAACGAAATACTTATTCTAATCCTAATCTTGTAAACATTCATTATCTTTTTATTGGAACTGGAGTTTTTCTTATCTTATCAAATTGGGTTTTTATGGGTTTTTATAATCTAATTGATACAAAATCGTTGTTAATAGGATTTTTATTTGCCTACAAATACAATTTAATAAAATCGGCTCAACAATGAAAAACATTCTTTTCATACATCAATCTGCAGAACTTTATGGGTCAGATAAAACCTTGCTGTTATTATTAAAACATCTAGACAAAGCAAATTTTAATTCAGTAGTAATTTTACCTAATGACGGACCATTAAAAACCGAATTAGAAAAAGAAAATATTAAAGTTGTCATTGCTCCAGTATTGAAATTGTACCGAAAAATGTTTTCACCAGGAAACATTTTAAAGTTTTTTGTAGATATAAAAGAGGCATTCAAAGCTTTGGATATATTGAATAAAGAATATAAATTCGATTTAATATATTCTAATACTTTAGCTGTTTTATTAGGAATGATTTATTCCCGAAAAAGACAAATTAAACATATTTGGCATGTTCACGAAATTATTGTTCATCCTAAAATTATAGCGTCAACGTTTCCAAAATTGTTGAATAAGTATGCTGATTTGATTATTTGTAATTCCTACTCAACTATGAAAAATCTAACAGATAGAACTAAAATGTTAGAGCATAAATCAGTTGTAATTTACAATGGGATTGAATCAACTATGTATAATGAAATTGAATCTAAAGAGGATTTTGGTTTTGCCTCTCAAGATTTACTTCTCACTTTAGTAGGACGAATTAGCAGATTAAAAGGGCATAAATGGTTGTTATCTACTTTCATAAATGAATTATCAAAAAATTTAGAGGTGCAGCTATTGTTTGTAGGTTCGCCTGTAGAAAACCAAGAATATTATTTAGAAGAAATAGAAGAAATAATTTTAGATAATAAATTAAGTAATAGAGTAAAAATCATTCCTTTTACTAAAGATTTATCAAAAATTTGGTCAATAACAGATATTGCCATAATGCCATCAACAGAAGCAGAATCTTTTGGTCTAGTTGCTGTAGAAGCTATGCTTGCAAAAAAACCGGTTATCGGTTCTAATCATGGCGGATTAACAGAAATTATTGTAAATAATGAAACGGGCTTTTTAGTAGAACCAAATAATGAAACCAAATTAGCCGAAGCCATTTCTAAACTAATTGAAAATCCAGAGTTGAGAAAACAATTTGGAGAAAACGGATATCAACGTGCAATAAACGAATTTTCTGTTGCTACTTATGTCAATAAATTTGAAAAGCTTCTTTTAGAGTTATAATTACTCTCACTTTTTTAAATTCATTTGTTAAATTATTTATAAAAAATGTACTTTTGCAATCGATAACACCATTGCATGAAAATAGCCATATTAGGAACAAGAGGAATACCCAATTATTACGGAGGTTTTGAGCAATTTGCAGAGTTTTTCTCGGTTTATCTTGTAGAAAAAGGGCATGAAGTTTATTGCTACAATTCACACAATCATAAGTTTCAAGAAAAGACATTTCATGGTGTAAATATAATTCATCAGCATGATCCCGAATATAAATACGGCACTTTTGGACAGTTTATTTATGACTATAATTGCATAATGGATTCTCGCAAAAGAGATTTTGATATCATTCTTCAATTAGGTTATACTAGTAATTCGGTTTGGTATTTTCTTTTACCTAAAAAATCAATTATTGTAACCAATATGGACGGCTTAGAGTGGAAGCGAACAAAGTATTCTAAGCCAGTACAACAGTTTCTAAAATTTGCCGAGAGATTAGCAGCAATTTCAAGTGACTATTTAATTTCTGATTCATTAGGAATTGAAAAATTTCTAAAAGAAAAATACAATAAAGAATCAACCTATATAGCTTACGGCGCGCATCCATTTAATAATCCAACTGAAGAAATTCTAAAACAGTACGGCGTTCAAAAAGAAAACTTCAACATGATTATGGCTCGTTTCGAACCAGAAAATAATTTAGACATGGTTCTTGAAGGGGTAAGTATTTCTAGTGATAAAACTCCCATTCTTGTAATAGGAAAACACGATACAAAGTATGGTGAATACTTAAAAAATAAATATAAGAACTTCAATAATATTAACTTCTTAGGCGGAATTTATAATTTAGAACATCTTAACAATTTGCGCTATTTTTCTAAACTCTATTTTCACGGTCATTCTGTTGGTGGAACTAATCCTTCACTATTAGAAGCCATGGCATCACAAGCGTTAGTTATAGCACACAACAACGATTTTAACAAGGGAATTCTAAAAGAAAACAGCTATTACTTTTGTAATCCAGAAGAAGTAAAGAATATTTTAGAAACTATAAAAAAAAGTGATAACTTGCCAATGGTTCAAAACAACTATCAAGCAATAATTAAAGATTTCAATTGGGATAAAATTAATGGGCAATATTTACAATTACTTGATGACTGCTTGGCAAGAGGAAAGAAAAAATAATCTATTTATTTTACTCGCAGCTTTAGTTTTAGTTACCATACCGTTACCATATATTTTCAATAGTATTGCAGTTGGAGTATTTGTATTATCAACAATTTTCAGTTCTAGAAATTATAAATTCAGCTTTCAAAAAATCTTAATTTATCCTATTGCACTCTATTTTTTAATGGCATTATCTATTGTTTGGACAATAGATTTTAAAATAACTTTTGAAGCACTTTCTAAAGAATTACCTCTCTTATTAATTCCATTTTGCTTTTTTATAATTCAATTTAGCAATTCAGAAAAACTTAAAATTCTTAGTTATTTTAGTCATGCCATTTTCGGATTCTGTATTTTTTATCTCATTAAAGCAATTGTAAGATATTTTCTTACAAATGATGTATCCGTTTTTTTCTATCATGAATTAGTAACATTAGACCTAAATGCAATTCACGTTTCAGTTTATTGTGTGGTAAGCCTTTTTTATTTTTTAGTAAAAATCAATAAGAGCACATTTGATAAAGTTGCTATTGTTATTTTAACTTCGGTTACAATCTTACTTTCTTCCAAAAATATTATTATAACTTTTATTATATTGTTGTTGATTTATGCATTTTTCAATAGAAAAAACACTATTAAAAAAAATTATATTTATCTATTTTTAATACTTTTTATTGCCACTTCAATATTTTTTTTCAGTAAAATTAAAGAGCGCTTTGAAATTGAAATTCAATCTACTGCAACAGAAAAAACTATCAACAATTCCATGTCAGATAAGGGACCAGTTTATAATGTCACCATAAATGATGCTTGGAATAAAGATAGATTTCGCCACAACGATTATTTTTCGGGGACAGCTTTACGAGTATATCAAATTAGAATTTTTAAAGAGTTACTACACGAGGAGAATATTTTTTTTACAGGTTTCGGATTAAATGCATCTCGGGAAAAAATAAAAGAAAAAAGAATTGAACATAATTTGTATCCTGGTTATGAAAGATTTAATTTTCACAATCAATACGTACAAAATTTTGCCGATTTAGGAGTGTTTGGATTTATACTTTTGATAATAATTGTCCTCTTAACATTAAAAACAGCAATTAAAAACAAAGATTTTATACATTTTTCTTTTGCAGTTCTAATGATAAGTTTATTTTTGACAGAGTCATTTTTATGGAGACAACGAGGTGTAGTATTTTTCACCATGTTATATTGTCTTTTAAACACCAACATGATAGCTTCAAAATTTAAAAAAGAAATTTAAAAACATATGAAAAGAATTTTAATTACCGGTGCTGCTGGTTTTTTAGGATCGCATCTTTGTGATCGTTTCATTGCCGAAGGATATTATGTTATTGGAATGGACAACCTTATTACCGGAGATTTAAAAAACATTGAACATCTTTTCAAACATAAAGATTTTGAATTCTATCATCACGATGTTACTAAATTTGTTCACGTTCCCGGAAATCTAGATTATATTCTTCACTTTGCCTCGCCTGCAAGTCCAATAGATTATTTAAAAATTCCAATTCAAACACTTAAAGTTGGTTCATTAGGAACGCATAATCTTTTAGGTTTGGCACGTGTAAAAAAAGCTAGAATTCTAATAGCATCAACATCTGAAGTTTATGGAGATCCATTAGTTCATCCTCAAACCGAAGATTATTATGGAAACGTAAACACCATCGGACCACGAGGTGTTTATGATGAGGCAAAACGCTTTCAAGAATCAATAACAATGGCATATCATACCTTTCATGGTGTTGAAACAAGAATTGTTAGAATTTTCAATACTTATGGTCCAAGAATGCGACTAAACGATGGTCGTGTAATTCCTGCATTTATTGGGCAAGCACTTCGCGGAGAAGATTTAACTATTTTCGGAGATGGAATGCAAACACGCTCTTTTTGTTATGTGACCGATCAAGTGGAAGGAATTTTTAGATTATTACATTCTGATTACGCATATCCTGTAAATATTGGAAATCCAGACGAAATTACCATCAAAGATTTTGCAGAAGAAATAATTAAACTAACCGGTACAAACCAAAAAGTAGTTTATCATCCGCTACCTATAAATGATCCTTTACAACGTCAACCAGATACTACAAAAGCAAAAGAATTGTTAGGTTGGGAAGCAAAAGTGAAACGAGATGAAGGCATGAAATTAACTTATGCTTATTTTAAATCATTGTCTTTAGAAGAACTTTTAAAAGAGGAGCATAAAGATTTTAAAGGTTATATTCATTAATTTATGGTTGCTCAACAAACAGGTAGATATTCTAAATATATAAGGCCAATAAGCGTCTCTCTTGATGTTTTGGTTATAACTATTTTGAGTTTATTTTTCTTTAGAGAATTAAATTTGAATATGGTTTATTATATTTTATATCAAACGTTTGTGTGGTTTTTTATTGCTTTCATAGTACGGTTCTACGACGTATATAGGTTTACAACTCCAGTAGAAATCATTTCCAAATTGGTTCGTCAAGCTGCTTTGTTTTTATTAGTAGTGATCGCTTTCTTTCCTTTTGCAAAAACGGCAATTTTTAGTGGAAAAGCTATTGCAATATTCATGTCTTGTAGTTTTGTGATTATTATTTTATTCAAATATTTTTTATTTTACTATTTAAAAAGATATAGAATTATCACTCAAAATAATTTTAGAAGCGCTATAATTATTGGTTATACTCCAGAAGCATTAAGACTTAAAGAAGTGTTCGAAAGTAGAAAAGATTATGGATATAGGTTTGAAGGTTATTTTTCGGATAAAAAACAAAATGCTGAAATTAAAGGTAAAGTAGATGACCTAAAAGAATTTGTTTTAGAAAAGAATATCGATGAAATTTATTGTTCATTAAATGAAATATCTAACGAGAAACTAAAAGAATTAGTAGAATTTGCTGACGATAATAAAAAACAAATTAAATTCATTCCCGATTCTAAAGAGATTTTTTCCAAGAATTTAAAAATTGATTATTATGAGTTATTTCCAGTATTATCACTCCAAAAAACCCAACTTCATAATCCAACCATAAAAGGAATTAAACGAGGTTTTGATATTTTATTTTCATTATTAGTCATCATTTTTATTCTTTCATGGATGATGCCATTAATTGCTATTTTAATTAAACTTGAATCCAAAGGTCCAATTTTCTTTAAACAAGGAAGACCAGGTTTGGATGAAAACGAATTTTATTGTTACAAGTTTCGTTCCATGCATGTTAACGGAACTACAGAAAAAGAAGCTTCTAGAAACGACCCAAGAGTTACCAAAATGGGACGTTTTATGCGCAAAACAAGCCTTGACGAATTACCACAATTCTTCAATGTTTTAATCGGTGATATGTCTGTAGTTGGTCCAAGACCACATTTATGGTCGCAAAATAAATCGTATGCTAGTAAAATTAAAAAATACATGGTGCGTCACTATGTAAAACCCGGTATAACTGGATTGGCGCAAGTAAAAGGTTATCGTGGCGAGATTGAAACCGATGATGATATGATAAACCGCGTAAAATTTGACGTTTTTTATATAGAAAATTGGTCAATAATTATGGATATTAAAATTATAATTCAAACGGTTATTAATATTTTTAAAGGTGAAGAAAAGGCCTATTAAAAAACATCTTTTTTCATTAAATACTGAATTTGATTATCTAAGCTGAACCTATTTTTACTTTCGTCAAATATTCTTTTTTTCATTTCAAATAAATCTGATTTACTCAATTTTGAAATTAATTGTAATTGAAAATTCAAATCAGAATAGCTTTCAACAGAAGCAACCCAGCCCAGATAATTTTCTAAAACGATAGTTTCTCCTTCACCACCGCCAAAATACAATATTGGAAATCCAAGCGAACCATATTCAAAAATTTTAGAAGGAACCGAACCATAAATTCGAACTTTTAGCGGAACTATTGCAATATCAAAAGTTTTCAATTTTTCGTGTAAATCATTTCGTTCCATCATACCATGGAAGAAAATATTTTTGCCCTTTTCTGATGAAAATAAAGTTTCTATTTGATTTTTTTCGGCACCATCACCAAAGAGATGTAGTTCAATATTTAAGTTATCTAAAGTTATTTTTTCACACAATTCTAAAACTCCTTGAGCAATTCCTAAAAGCCCAGCATAAAATATTTTTATAGGCTGATTCTCTTCAAATATTAAATCAAAATTTTCAACTTTATGATCTGGAAAATTCCGATATAAAAAACATTTTTTTTCAGGAAAGAACGATTTTACATGTGATATAATTTCATTCGATTGGCCAATAATTAAAGTGGCATTTTTATAGTTAAATCGTTCTAAAAATAAGGAGAATTTATGAGAAAGAGAGTTTTTCTTCAAAGCTTTTAATTCAATTGCAGCCATCGGCCAAAGATCTGAAATGTTGAGAATTATTTTTTTATTTTTCAGCGAAAGCACAAAAACCGAAATAAACGAAAGTAATAATGGTGGCGATTGAACGACCACTTTTTCAGGAGTTTTTTTAAACAATAAATAAAAAAACAAGCTCAACGAAAATGACAAAACCGAAATAATTCTAACAACCAAATTTTTACTTACGCTTGGGTAAATCCAAAGTCGTTTTACCGTAATATTATCCCGATTTTCAGTAACCGAAAATTTTCCTTTATACTCAGGAAACAATTCACCTTTAGGATAATTTCCTAACGGACAAATTACAGAAACCTTATAATTATTTTGATGTAATTTCAATGCCAACTGCTCAATTCTATTGGCAGCAGCTCCTTTTTCTGGCGGATAGTAATTCGATATGATTAAAATTTCTTTCATTATTTTGAAAGTAAAATATCAACAATTCGTTCGGATGCTTTTCCATCCCAAAGTTCAGGAACTCCTCTTTTAGATAAACCATTTTCTAGAAATTTTGTAAACTCTAAAGTCAAATTTTCTATGGAAATTCCAACTAAATTATTAGTGCCAATTTCAATAGTTTCTGGTCTTTCAGTTGTGGTTCGCATTGTAAAACACGGAATTCCTAAAACTGTTGTTTCTTCAGAAATCCCACCAGAATCGGTAATCACTGCAAAGCTATTTTTTATCAAATACATAAAATTCAAGTAACCTTGTGGCTCAACAAACAAAATGTTTTTCAAATGTAAATTAGTTTCTCCTAAAATAGCTTTAGTTCTTGGATGAATTGGAAAAATTATCTTTTTATCGCCAACCATTTTATCGATGCCTTCCAACAATCTGATTAACGATTTTTCTTCGTCAACATTCGATGGTCGATGTAAAGTTAAAATGATATAATTTCCAGTTTCTAATTCAAATTCATCCCAAAAACTTGGAGCAGAAATTCGATTCAAGTTTTGATATAAGGTATCAATCATCACATTTCCAACAAAATGAACATTTGCTGAATCAACACCATTTTTCAATAAATTTTCTGATGCTGATGTTGATGTTGTAAAGAAATAATCGGTAATACTATCGGTTACAATTCTATTAATTTCTTCAGGCATGGTCATATCGCCTGAGCGAATCCCGGCTTCAACGTGAGCCACTTTAATATTCATTTTCTTGGTTACAATCGCACAAGCCATAGTCGAATTGACATCGCCAACAACCAATACCAAATCACACGGATTTTGAGTTAATTCTTTTTCAAAAGCAACCATAATGGCACCAGTTTGCTCAGCTTGCGAACCACTTTTTACTTCTAAATTTGCATTTGGATGCGGAATATTCAACTCCTCAAAAAAAGTATCGCTGAGGTTTTTATCATAATGCTGACCTGTGTGAACTAATCTAAAAGATAGATTTTCCTCTTCAATTTGTCGCTTTTCAATCGCCTTAATGATTGGTGCGATTTTTATGAAATTAGGTCTTGCGCCTGCAATTATGGTTATTTTCATTTTATTTTATTAATGAAACAAACTGCTTCAATTTTCCGCTTTTACTTCGTTGTAATTTTTCTTTTCTAGTGAATGTAAACGTCAAACCACTTTCTAAATAAGTTGTAATTGCTTTTTCAATAGTTAGAATTTGACTTTCGGTTAATGCTTTTTCACTTACGTATTCTACTTCAAAAGTATCGATTTTTGTTTGTTTAATCACAAATTCTTTTACATTTCCGTCGTCTTCAATAATGCTTTTGGTTACGTAGTAAAAAGTCAATCCAGGTGCTTTTTTTCCGCTTGGAAGAATGGCAATATCGTTAGTTCGTCCAATTAACTTTTTCAGAATTGGTTTTTTGAACGTGCTTTTTTCATCAAGAATTCCTACATCACCAATGTCATATCTAATAAACGGATGTGCTTTGTTATACAACGACGTAATCACAATTCGACCTTCTTTCCCATAAGGTAAAACAGTATTATTTTCGTCTAAAATTTCTACAAATAACGTTTCCGAATTTACTTGCCATTCATCATCTGGATTTTGAAAAGCTATTAAATCTAATTCGGAAGCGCCGTATTCATTGATAATTGGAACTCCAAATTGTTTTTCCATCAACATTTTATCTTCTTCAAATAGCATTTCAGATGTGACAACGCAACATTTTAACGTTGGACAAACCGAGTTTAAAATAATGTTTTTCTTTTGAAGAAATTTAGCAAATAAAACGATAGAAGAAGTATAACCATTTATGTAATCGAATTTTTTATCTTGAAATTTCAGCAACACTTTTTCAAGAACTTCATCCGATAAATCAAAAATGGTGAAGCGATAACTGTTCTTAAAAAAATCTTTTAATCGTTCTTTTTTATTTCCAATAAAATCAAGAGGAATTCCGTAAAAACGTGCTTGAAAAGACGAATTAAAATCAATTCCAAACCATCCAAATCGATTGATAATATTTGCCCAAGTTAAGGCATGACAAAACTTATCTTTCGCAAAAATAAAAGGATCACCACTCGAACCTGAAGTTTTATTTACGTAAACACTTTTAATTGTATATCCTTTTGAAAGTCTTTCTGATAAAGGTTTCTGAAAATCTTTTTTGGTCATTATTGGAAGTTCAATCCAATTTTCTATTTCAGATTTTCCAACAAATTCTTGATATGATTTAGTGTTTTTTAAATGATAATCAACAATTTCCTTTCGTTTTAATTGAACATATTCTTCATAATCAGCATCAGAAATGGCTTGAATTTTCTCAAATTCGGACGTTGCTTCCTTCATTGGAAAACCATTTAGTTTGAGCGATAAATTGAAAAGGTGGAGCACAAAAAATCTATTTTGTTCAAAAATACTAAAAACAAAAACTTTTCTACCAATTAGCTTTAAATTCTTTTGAAAACAAACTATTTTTGCAAAACAACATAACAACACACAAAATGACAATTTTACTACTTGGTTCTGGAGGAAGAGAACATGCTCTTGCATGGAAAATGTTACAATCTAACAAATGTTCTAAACTTTTTGTAGCTCCAGGAAACGCTGGAACATCACAAATTGCAACAAATGTTTCTTTAGATATTTTAGATTTTGATGCCATAAAAACATTTGCTTTATCTGAGAAAGTTGACATGGTTGTTGTTGGCCCAGAAGATCCATTGGTTCACGGGATTTATAATTTTTTCAAAAATGACTCAGTTTTGAATCATATTCCTGTTATTGGTCCGTCAAAAGTTGGAGCGCAATTGGAAGGAAGCAAAGAATTTGCTAAAGAGTTTCTTATCAAACATAAAATTCCAACTGCAGCTTACGATAGTTTTACAAAAGAGACAGTCGAGAAAGGATGTTATTTTCTGGAAACTTTACAACCGCCATACGTTTTAAAAGCGGATGGTTTGGCTGCTGGAAAAGGGGTTTTGATTATTCAAGATTTAGAAGAAGCCAAAACTGAATTGCGAAATATGTTGGTTCATGAAAAGTTTGGATCGGCAAGTGCAAAAGTGGTAATTGAGGAATTCCTTGACGGAATTGAATTAAGTTGTTTTGTATTAACCGACGGAAAAAATTACAAAATTCTTCCAACAGCGAAAGATTATAAACGAATTGGCGAAGGCGATACTGGTTTAAACACCGGTGGAATGGGAGCAGTTTCTCCGGTTCCATTTGCAGATGCCGTTTTGTTGGAAAAAATTGAAACTCGAATTGTTAAACCAACAATCGCTGGTTTGCAAAGTGACGGTATTGAATATAAAGGATTCGTTTTCATAGGATTGATAAACGTAAAAGGTGAACCAATTGTTATTGAATATAATGTGAGGATGGGCGATCCAGAAACCGAAGTTGTTATTCCGAGATTAAAATCGGATTTGGTGGAACTTTTTCAAGCCGTTGGAAATCAAACTTTGGATCAAGTTTCATTAGAAATTGACGAAAGAAGCGCCACAACAATAATGGTAGTTTCTGGCGGATATCCTGAAGATTACGGAAAAGGTTTTGAAATTACAGGATTAGAAAACATTGAAGATTCTATTGCTTTTCATGCAGGAACTACATTAAAAGACGGAAAAATTGTAACCAATGGTGGCCGAGTTATAGCAGTTACGTCATTTGGCGAAAGCTTTCAAGAAGCCATAAAAAAATCTTACCAAAACATAGATAAACTAAATTTTGATAAGATGTATTTTAGAAAAGATATCGGTTTCGACTTATTTTAAGAACGAATGTGCCGTTGTATCTTGGTTTTCTGTTCCAGCTTCGTCAAATTTACGTAGTTGTTTAATCCAGTAAATCATGTAGTAAGCGCAAATTCCCATTAGAATCCAACTTACAATATTGGCAAGAAACCAACTGTCTAACTCTAATGCACGTAACCAATCTAGTGGTTTAAAAAGAAAATCAACAAAAAGTGATTGTATTGCTTCAAAAAATGCTTTCATCTTTAAATAGATATTATATTTACATCCACAAAAGTATAAAATATCCGCATGATAACAAGTGTTTTTAAAAAATCTACACCAATTAATTATTCTTTCATTGGAATAATGATGATTTTATTCTTTTTTGTGTATCAATTTCAGGACACAAAATGGACAAATTCACTATGGCAAATAGGAGAAAAAGTAGGATTGTTGTTGATTTTATTTGCTTCTGTTTTTTTATCGAATTTTATTGTAAAAAAGAACGGATTGACTAAAGACAGTGCCTTCACAATACTTTTTTACTTTTTATTTTTATTGTTTTTTCCAAAAGTTTTAGACAATTATAATTTGATTTTAGCCAATTTTTTTATTCTATTGTCTATGCGAAGATTGGTTTCTTTGCAAACATTAAAAGCACCAAAAGAAAAAATATTTGATGCTGCCTTATGGATTTTTGTAGCAAGTTTATTTCACTTTTGGGCAATTCTGTTTATTTTTTTGGTTTATATTTCTATAATTTTTCACGTTTCAAGAGATTACAGAAACTGGTTAATTCCTTTTGTATCGCTTTTTTTAGCATCAATTGTTTTTGTTCTTTATGCTTTACTATTTGATAAATCGGCAATAAACACCTATTTATCATCTGATGGAATTGACTATGCAATTGATTATTTTACAAATGATTATCAAAATATTGCCTTCTCAATTTATGTGGTTTTTTTATTGTTTTTTACCTTACCTTCGGTTTTTTCATTAACAAATAAGCCATTAAATCTTCAAGCTTCTTACAAAAAAATTCTATTTGCAGTAGTAATTTCAGTTGCAATTTTTGTCCTATCTACCAATAAAAGCAATGAGGTTTTAGTATTTACTTTTCTACCAATGTCAATTATGGCTACCAATATGATTGAGTATTTACAAAATAAAATTCAGCAAGAAATTATTTTGTTTGTATCAATTGCTGCTGCATTATTTTGCTTTTTTACGCAGTTATAATTTACTTCCGTAAGCTAAATCTCCAGCATCACCAAGACCTGGAATAATGTAGTTTTTTTCGTTTAGTTTTTCGTCAAGTGCAGCAACCCAAAGATGACAGTTATTAGGAAGATGTTTTTCTAAATAAGCAATTCCTTCTGGTGCAGCAATTACAACTGCAATATGAATTTCTTTTGGCGTTTCTTCTGTCATTAACTTGTTAAACACAGCAACAATCGATTGACCAGTTGCCAACATCGGATCAATTAAAATTAAATTTTTATTTTCAAATGATGGAGCAGCTTGATATTCAACCAAAATATCAAAATAATCATCGTTGTTTGGATGATGACGATAAGCAGAAACAAATCCATTTTCGGCATTGTCAAAAATAGTCATAAATCCTGTATGCAATGCTAAGCCAGCGCGAAGAATGGAGCATAAAACCACATTGTCTGCAACTGTTGTTGTATGTTTTATTCCAAGAGGAGTTTGTACTTCAATAGATTTATATTCTAAAGTTTTACTCAATTCGTAAGCCATAATTTCACCAATACGCTCAATATTTTTTCTAAAACGCATGCTGTCTTTTTGAATAATCACATCGCGAATTTCAGCCAAAAAATGATTGAGTATACTATTATTTTCAGAGATATAATGAATATGCATTTTTAGTAAATTTTGAATTAAAGGCAAGTGATTTAAAGCTTTAAACTTTTTTAAAGCTTTAAACTATTTTCAAAAGTATAAAAACTATATTTGTAAAAAAATTATAATAGTATGTTTTCAAAATTTGCCTATTCTATATTTGAACAAAGCATTAAGGATTATCACGTTTACAACAATGTAAACCAACCAATTAATAATCCATATCCGAAAGACAAAATTGAACATTTATTGTATTTTAAAAATTGGATAGATACCATTCAATGGCATTACGAAGACATTATTCGTGATCCAAATATTGATCCTGTTGCAGCATTAACTTTGAAAAGAAAAATCGATGCTTCCAACCAAGAACGTACCGATATGGTAGAATATATTGACAGTTATTTTCTTCAAAAATATGCTCATGTTGATGTAAAATCTTCTGCAAAAATCAATTCAGAATCTCCAGCTTGGACTTTGGATAGATTGTCAATTTTGGCGTTAAAAATTTATCACATGAACGAAGAGGCAACTCGTACAGAAGCTTCTCAAGAACACAGAGATAAATGTCAAGAAAAATTGAACGTTCTGTTAGAACAAAGAACCGATTTATCAACTGCCATCGACGATTTATTATCTGATATTGAAAATGGAGATAAATTTATGAAAGTGTACAAACAGATGAAAATGTACAACGACGACGATTTGAATCCAATTTTGTATCAAAATAAAAAATAAATAGTACGTTTCAAGCCATTAAGGTATTAAGAAAAATTAGGAGCAAACTTAATTAAACTTAATACCTTTATGGTTTTAAAAATCATCATTTGCCAAAAAAAATTCAACATATAGCAGTAATACGATTGTCAGCAATGGGTGATGTTGCCATGACAGTTCCTGTTATTAAAGCTTTTGTAGAGCAAAATGAAGGTGTGAAAATTACGATTGTTTCAATTCCGTTTTACAAACCATTTTTTGAAGGAATTAAAAATGTGAGTTTCTTTGAAGTTGATGTAAAAAAGCGTCATAAAGGTTTTTGGGGATTATTAAAATTGTTTCCCGATTTAAAAAAGCTAAACATTGATGCAGTTGCCGATTTACATAATGTGTTGCGTTCTAAATTTATTAGAAAATTATTTGCTCTAAACGGAAAGCAAGTTGCGTTTACAGATAAAGGGAGAAAAGAAAAAGCCGCATTAACAAGTCTCGAAAATAAAGAGTTCAAACAATTAAAATCGATGTTTGAACGCCATATAGAAACCTTCAATAAACTAGGATTTTCTATAGATTTATCACATCCAAATTTCCCTGAAAAAGCTATTTTATCAAATGATATTTTGAAAATTTCTGGTGAAAAAGGCAACTTAAAATGGATTGGAATTGCTCCTTTTGCTCAATATGAAAGCAAAGTTTATCCGCACGATTTAATGCAAAAAGTAATCGACGAATTAGCATTAAATAACAACAATAAAATCTTCCTATTTGGTGGTGGAAAAAAGGAAATTGAAATCTTAAATCAGTTTTCAAATGGCAAACAAAATGTAATTGTAGTAGCTGGAAAAATAAATTTACAACAAGAACTACAACTCATTTCCAATCTTGATGTAATGCTTTCTATGGATTCTGGAAACGCGCACATAGCAGCAATGTTAGGAATAAAAGTCATTACACTTTGGGGTGCAACACATCCGTTTGCTGGATTTTCACCGTTTAATCAACCTTTAGAAAATTGCTTGGTTTCTGATAGAAATAAATATCCATTACTTCCAACTTCGGTTTATGGAAATAAAACTGTTGAAGGTTACGAAGAGGTGATGAGAAGTATTTCGGTGGAAAGTGTTGTGGAGAAGATAAATTTGACGCTTTTTTAAAATTAGATTCAATCCACTTCATTTCTTTCCCACTCTATTAGTCTGTTGAAAATTAAGATAGAAGTTGAATAAAAAAGCATCGACATTCCAAAAAAACCACTCGATAAAATGGAACTTGATATATCAGTTTCTTTAAAGGTTTTCGAAAAGAAAATTATTGCCGAAAAAAAACTTATTCCTAATATTCCTAAAATCCAATTTGGCGCTTTTTCAAAAAATGGAATTAAAGGAATTCCTGAATTTAAAAATTGATTATTATCATATTCATAATCATTTATGACAGAATTGTTTTTTGCATAAAAAATTGAAGAACCACTAGAAATAAAAACACCGATAAACACAATCCAAAGTAATGGAATTATTTTTACCAGGTCAATTTCAAATAAGTTCAATAAAACAATTAAAGTAGAAATAGACCAGCCAATTAAAGAAAAGAAATATAATTTTTGTTTCATTTATGTTGATATAATTTACAGCTCACAAATAAATTTTTATTATCAAGACAAATCTCTAAGATTTAGCTTTTCAAATTTTGAAACCATTTTACAAATCTGCGAATCTGGAGCAGAAATTAACGGATTAATTAAAACACAATCTATTCAACTGAACACTGAAATCTGAACACAGCCAACTGACTAAACATCATCAAAATCAACAAATATTTCACTACTTGTTGGATGCGCTTGACAAGTTAAAATCAATCCGCTTTCGACTTCTTTATCTGTCAAAATAGAGTTCTTTTTCATTTCGGCTGTACCTTTTGAAATTCGTGCTAAGCAACTGCTGCAAATTCCGCCTTGGCAAGAATAAGGCGCATCGATGCCTTGTTTTAAAGCAGCTTCCAATAAAGTTTGCTTCTGACTCATTTCAAATGTTGCTTCGTCACCATCAACTAAAACCGTGATTTTTGTATGACCATTTTCTGAAGTTGCAATTTCTTTTTCTGCCGAAGTTGATGTTGAAAATAATTCAAATTTGATATTTTTCTCAGCAACATTGTGTTCTTTTAAAACATCAGAAACCAAATTAATCATTTCTTCTGGACCGCATAAATAGAATTTAGAAAACTCTTTTTCCTTGTGTTTGTTGTTCAGTACAAAATTCACATTGGCTTTATCAATTCTGCCAAAAAGTTCATTCTCAACTTTTATTTGAGTATAAGCATAATGCACAAAAAAACGTCCTACATATTGCAATTGCAAATCATGTAATTCTTGATGAAATATCGTTTCGTCGTTATTTTTATTTCCATAAACTAATACAAAAGTGCTGTCTTTTTCGTTATGTAAAACCGATTTTAGAATGGACATCACCGGTGTAATTCCGCTTCCAGCAACAAAAGCTGCGTAGTTTCTTTGTCTTCCAACTTGTGGTTCAAATGTAAATTTACCTTCGGGTTGACCAACTTCAATTATGTCACCAACTTTCAAATTTTCATTAGCAAACTTGGAGAAATTTCCGTTTTTAACCGATTTAATTGCTATTCGAAGTTCACCACTTTCTGGCGAAGAACAAATTGAATAAGCTCGACGAATTTCTTGTCCGTCAAGCGTCAGTTTTAAGTTAATGTATTGACCTGCAGTAAATTGATAAGCAGATTGTAATTCGGCTGGAACATTAAAAACAACAGAAACCGCGCTTGCCGTTTCACGTTTTACTTCTTTGACTTGTAATTTATAAAAAGCTGACATTGTGATAATTTTTTTACAAAGATAATAAATCGCAAGTGTTTACTTCGTATTGAAAGTTTGAAATATTTGTAACAATTATCTACATTTATAAACTAATTAACAAACCAATAAATAAGTAACTATGTTCAAACATTTTATTATGCTCGAATGGAAAGCATTTCTCCGCTCGGCTTCTTTAGGAACTAATATTGCCATGAAAATCTTTATGGGATTTTTTGCAGTTTATTTCATGGTGATTTTTATTGCTGCCGGAGTGGGCGCTTTTTACATCTTAAAAGAAGAAGGATATGAACCACTGGCAACCGTAAATAAATTTATGATTTATTATTTATTTGCCGATTTGTTAATTAGGTATTTTCTTCAAAAAATGCCAGTTTTAAATATTAAACCATTACTTACTTTACCTATTAAAAGAAACACGATTGTTCATTTCACACTTGGGAAAACCGCTTTGTCGTTCTTCAATTGGTCGCATGCACTTTTCTTTATTCCGTTTTCAATTGTTCTATTATTAAATGGTTACAATACTATCAATGTGGTTTTGTGGCATTTAGGAATGATGTCATTATTTTATTTAAACAATTTTATAAATGTATTAATCAATAATAAAAACAGTGTTTTCTACTCGGTTATAGCTGTTGTTGGAGGTTTTGGTTTGGCGCATTATTATGAATTATTTGATGTTACAACTTATACTCAACCGTTTTTTCAAGCGATGTACGAAACCTTTTTTGTGTTTTTAATTCCGATGATTTTGGTAGCTGCGACGTATTATTTTGCTTTTAATTATTTCAAAAGTAATTTAAATTTAGACGAAGGTTTGGCAACCAAAAGTGATATCGCAAAGACACAAAATTTCACTTTCTTAGACCAATTTGGAACTTTAGGAACATTCTTAAAAAATGACATTCGATTATTATTACGAAATAAACGTTCTAAAACTACCTTGATAATGAGTTTCTTATTCATTTTTTACGGATTGCTGTTTTTCACCAATTCGATAGAAGCTTATCAAAGTCCGATGTTTCAAATTTTTGCTGGAATTTTTGTTTCAGGAGGATTTCTTTTCACATTTGGACAATTTGTACCGAGTTGGGATAGTGCCTATTATCAATTAATGATGAGTCAAAACATTCAATACCGAGAATACATCAGTTCTAAATGGTGGTTGATGGTTATTGGAACTTTAATTTCAACTATTCTAGCATCATTTTATCTGTTTTTCGGACTTCATACTTATTTATTAATAGTTTGTGGTGCGATTTTCAACATTGGTGTAAACTCACATTTGGTGATGCTTGGCGGAGCATTTGTAAAAACTCCAATCGATTTAACAACCGGGAAAGGAGCATTTGGCGATAAGCAAGCATTCAATTTTAAAACGATGTTAATTGCCATTCCAAAAATGCTCTTTCCAATGGCACTTTACGCAATTGGAAATTATTTTTTCTCGCAAAATATCGGATTATTGTTTGTAGCTCTCGCCGGAATCATAGGATTTGCCTTTAGAAATTATGTTTTCAATCAAATTGAAAAAATCTACAAAAGAGAAAAATACGCAACAATCGCTGCTTACAAACAAAAAAACTAGTTTTAGACTAATTACTATTCACTAATCACTAATTACTACAATAATGATACAAGTAAACAATCTTTCAAAAACATATAACAACGGAGTTAAAGTATTAAACATCACTAATCTTGATATTCCAAAAGGACAAAGCTTCGGATTAGTAGGAAATAACGGCGCTGGAAAAACAACTTTTTTCAGTTTGTTATTAGATTTAATTCAGCCTTCAACAGGATTTATAAAAAACAATTCCATTCAAGTAAATTTAAGTGAAGCCTGGAAACCATTCACTGCTGCTTTTATTGACGAAAGTTTCCTTATCGGATATTTAACAGCCGAAGAATATTTCTATTTTATCGGAGATTTACGCAATCAAAACAAAGCCGATGTTGATGCGCTTTTAGCAAAACACGAAGAATTTTTTAACGGAGAAATTTTGAAGAGTAAAAAATACTTGCGTGATTTATCTAAAGGAAACATGAAAAAAGTAGGAATCATTGCGGCTTTAATAGGAAATCCAGAAGTGGTAATTTTTGACGAACCATTTGCCAATTTAGATCCAACAACGGTAAATCGATTGAAGAAAATAATCAAAGAATTATCTGAAAATCCAGAGGTTACGGTTTTAGTTTCTTCTCACGATTTAGTTCACACCGTTGAGGTTTGCAATAGAATTGTAGCTTTAAACAAAGGTGAAATTGTAAAAGATATTGAAACATCGCCAGAAACATTGAAAGAATTAGAAGCATTTTTTGCTGTATAATTTTTTAAATTTGATAAATAAATCCGCAAGACTTTTAAGTTTTTTGCGGATTTCTTTTTTAAAAAAACTTACAATTTATTTTCACGTATCAAAAAGAAACGTATTTTTACCAGTTAGTTATACTAAAATTAACCTTTTAGAGTTAATTATTAAAACGTTTTACATTGAAAACCAATACATTTAAATACGCAGTAATTACTGGATTATTAATTTTTTTTGCAGCATGTTCTACAAAAAGAAACACTTTTTTATCTAGAAATTCTCATGCTTTAAGTACCAAATATAACATTCTTTATAATGGCGGAATTGCTTTAGATAAAGGAGTTTCTGACTTAAAATCGCAATACAAAGATAATTTTTGGGAATTGTTACCTATTGAAAGAATGCAAATTTCAGAAGATGTTTTAGCTCCAAATGAGACTAAAAACAAAGACTTCGAACGCGCCGAAACCAAAGCTACCAAAGCAATTCAAAAACACTCCATGAATATTGATGGTGGAGAAAAAAATCCGCAAATGGATGAAGCGCACTTAATGCTAGGTAAATCACGTTATTATGATCAGCGATTTGTTCCTGCATTGGAAGCTTTCAATTATGTTTTGTACAAATATCCAAAAAGTGACAAGATTTATGAGGTAAAAATTTGGAGAGAAAAGACCAACATGCGTATGGATAATGATGCCATCGCGGTTACAAACCTTCGTAAATTATTAAAAGAAATTAAATTTAAAGATCAAATTTTTGCTGATGCAAATGCAACTTTGGCGCAAGCATTTTTAAATTTAAAATTAACCGATAGCGCGATTGCTAAAATTAAAATTGCCAAAGAATTTACAAAACAAAACGAAGAAGTAGCGCGTTACCATTTTATTCTGGGTCAAATTTATGAAAGTCAAAATCATAAGGATAGTGCATTTGCATCTTATCAAGAGGTTATTGACATGAAAAGAAAATCGCCAAGACAATATGTAATTCAAGCACATGCACGACAAGCCCAACAGTTTGATTACGAAAAAGGCGACACTTTAGCATTTGTTAAAAAATATAAAGATTTATTAGAAGACAGAGAAAACAGACCATTTTTAGATGTTTTAAATCATCAAATGGGATTGTTTTATGATAAAAATAAAAACTACAATAAAGCTAGTAAATTCTATAATTCTTCTCTAAAAGCTAAATCATCGGATGATTATTTAATTGCTTCCAATTATAGAAACTTAGCTGAAATAAATTTCACAACTGCAAAATATGTGACCGCTGGAAAATATTATGACAGCACGATGGTTTATTTAAATGATAGAACACGTGAGTTCAAGTTGATTTCTAAGAAAAGAGAAAATCTTGAAGATGTAATTAAATTTGAAGGAATTGCACAACGCAACGATAGCATTTTAAAAGTAGCTTCACTTTCTTCAACAGACAAAGCCATCTATTATCAAAAGTATATTGATAATTTAAAAAAAGAAGATGAAAAGCAACGAATTTTATTAGAGAAAAAACAACGTGCTGAGGAAAATGCTTCTGGAGGAAAAACAGACGATGTAGCATCTGCTGGTATGGCTCAAAAAGCATCCAAAACAGATAATTCGGCTCCAGTTACAAATGGCACACCGTCAAAACCAGGAGATTTCTATTTTTATAATCCTGCAACAGTATCTTTTGGTAAAATTGAATTTGCTAAAAAATGGGGAAAAAGAGCTTTTGGTCCAAATTGGAGATTAGGTTCTTCACAAGACAAAAATAGTTCAGATGAAGTAGCGGACGAACAAACAGACGAAAAAGAAAAAGTTGTAGACGAAAGATATACTACCGATTTTTATATTAGTAAAATTCCAACTTCGCAAGTAGCTTTAGACAGTTTAGCCAAAGAAAGAAACTTTGCTTATTATCAGCTTGGTGTAATTTATAAAGAGAAATTTAAAGAATATAAACGTGCTGCCGACAAACTTGAAACACTCTTAAATAATAATCCGGAAGAGCGATTAGTGTTGCCGTCAATGTATAATTTGTATAAAATTTATGAAATCATTGATCCAGCAAAAGCGGCAGCAATGAAAACCAGAATTACATCAAATTATCCAAATTCTCGTTATGCTCAGATTTTAAATAATAATTCGGTAAGTTTGGAATTAGGTTCGCCAGAAGTGGTGTACACAAATCTATATAAAGAATACGAATCTGGAAGTTACAGAGAAGCTTTGAGTAAAACCGAGTTGGCAATTATTCAATTTACAGGTGATGAAATGTTGCCAAAATTAGAATTATTAAAAGCGAATTTAGTTGGTAAATTATATGGTTTAAAAGATTATAAAAAGGCATTGAACTATGTAGCATTATCGTATCCTAATAGTCAAGAAGGTAAAGAAACTGAAGCATTTATTTCTTCTAAAATCCCAATGTTAGAATCATTATATTTCAATGATTTAACACCAACTTCATGGAAAATTGTATTTGAACCAGCAAATAGTTTAGACGATAAAAGCACAAAACCACTTTTAGATAAACTAAATAAATTTGCTAAAGAACGAACAATAGAAACACTTACAGTTTCAACAGATATTTATTCAATCGATAGAAACTTAATTGTTATTCACGGAATAAAATCGGAAGAAAGTGCCAAAGGAATAGCGCAAGTTTTAAAAGAATTTAAAGAGTATAAAATTGAAGATAAGTCAATAGTAATTTCAACGGAAAATTATAGAATAGTTCAAATTTATAAAAATTTGGATGAGTATGTTTCTGGAGACGGACCAACATTTGTTCTAAAAACAAAACCAGCAATTGAATTACCAAAACCAGATGTTGTAAAACAAAAGCCAGAAAAAATAAAAAGAGAAGAAATAAACACGATTCAAAATGACGTGCCTGGCGGAAAAATGGATGGAGGAAGAAATCAACAACAAAACCCTCCTTCAAAAGGAAATAGTAATACAAACAACACGCCTCAGAATATGATGCCACCAACACCAACTTCAACTCCGCCAAGAAAACCATAATACTATGTTTGAAAAAAAGCCAAAATCATATACAGACCTTTTAGGAAAAACCAATAGAATTGTAGAAGGAACAATCATTCAAGGCGATATTACTTCTTCGGCCGATTTTAGATTGGATGGACATTTAATTGGTAATTTTCAATCGAAAGGTAAAATTGTAATTGGCCCAGCAGGAAGTGTAAAAGGAAATATCATTTGTAAAAATTGTGATATTGAAGGGAAATTTGAAGGAAAGATTTTGGTTTTAGAAATTCTAAATTTAAAAGCGAAATCTATAATTCATGGTGAAGTAGAATGTGGCAAACTTGCCGTAGAACCAGGAGCGGAATTCACAGCAACTTGCGTAATGAAACCCAATGTAAAAAGCTTATCACCCAATGGAGGACAACAATCAGAAGAAAAAACAGCGTAACAAATGGTTGTCGTTAATAAACATCCCAATCCAAATGGGTGCAATAATTTTTGTGTTTGCCTTTGTTGGAAAATGGCTCGATGACAAATACCCGAATCCAGAAGATGTTTACACCAAATCTATAACGTTATTAGGTGTTTTTTTAGCCTTATATAATGTTTACAGACAAGTAAAAGACATTGGAAACAATCAATAATATCGAATGAAACTTCAAATTTTTAAAACCGTAATCCTTACTTTATTAATTGCGGTTGTACTTTTTTTTGGCAATAAATTAATTTTACAAACTGAATCATTCAGCCAAAATTTCGAGGTATTCAGTTATTCCTTAGAAACTATTTATGCCCTATTTTGTGCGTTTTCTGTTATAATTTTAATAACATTAATGATTGTAAATTCCAGAAATAAAGACATTGTAGGAATGACCTTTTTATTAATAACAAGCATAAAAGCAGGAGTTTTATTCTTTATTTTCTCTGACATAATAGGGTCAAGCAATAAAAACACAGTTGAAAGAATTAATTTTTTTGTAGTATTTATTCTTTTTTTGACAATAGAGACGTTAATAACCATAAGATTATTAAATAAAAAACAATAATCAATCATTAAATCTGCAAATTCAATTAAAAAATAGTTTTATTCTACTTGGAATAGTAATAAAAAATGTACCTTTGCACCAAATTTTAGAAACCTTAAAATTTAAGTAAAATAAAGTTATGGTGATTTCAAAAAAACCACTCCATTTTATCGCAGCACTTTTAGTAGCATTTATGCCATTAGTTTCAAGTGCAAATCCTTCAAATGATTCAACAGCTGTTGAGGCTCATGCTGTTGCAAAAACAGAAGAAGCTTCTCATGAAGGAGTACATGCGGAACCAAAAGATGAAAAAGCGAAAATAAAAGAATTTATCAATCATCACCTTTTAGATTCTCATAGTTTCTATTTCAATGCTGATGAAGAATCTGGAAAACATTTTGGATTTTCGTTACCTATAATTTTATGGGATAATGGATTTCAGTTTTTCTCGTCTTCTAAATTCCATAACGGAGAAGAAGTTGCAGAACATAATGGAAATTTTTATGTACTTCACCATGAAAAAATCTACAAAACCGATGCTTCTGGTAAACTAAATGAAGAACACGGTCATCCTACAAACGTTAGACCATTAGACTTCTCAATAACTAAAAGTGTTTTGGGAATATTATTAATTGCATTATTAATGTTTTTAGTATTTACAAGCTTAGCGAAGTCTTATGCAAAAAACGGTGGAATTGCTAAAGGTATTGGAAGAATATTTGAACCTATAGTTTTATATGTTCGTGATGATATTGCAATACCAAATATTGGAGAAAAAAAATATAAAAAATATATGAGTTATTTGTTAACTATATTCTTTTTTATTTTATTCTTGAATATTTTAGGATTAACACCATTTGGATTTAATGTTACTGGTAATTTTACAATTACAGCATCTTTAGCAATCCTTACTTATTTAATAACAACTTTTACTGCTAATAAAAATTATTGGGGACATATTTTTTGGATGCCAGGCGTACCAACTCCAATGAAATTTATTCTAGCACCAATAGAATTATTAGGAACTATCATTAAACCATTCTCATTAATGATTCGTTTGTATGCAAATATGGTTGCAGGACACGTTGTTTTAATGAGTATTATTGGATTAATGTTTATCTTTAAAAGCTGGATCGGAAGTTCATTGTCATTTGGATTAGCATTTGCTTTGTCAATTTTAGAAATATTAGTTGCTTTTTTACAAGCTTATATTTTTACAATGTTATCGGCTCTTTATTTCGGAGCAGGAAACGAAGAACATCATCACGAAGACGCACACCATTAATGGCTTAAGGCTTGTGCCTTTAGCTTCAAAAAAGAATGTTTAATTTTTAATATATATATTATGCAAATTCCAGAAATTGTAGGAGCAGGATTAATTGTAATCGGAGCAGGTTTAGGTATTGGTAAAATTGGTGGTTCAGCAATGGACGCTATTGCTCGTCAGCCAGAAGCTTCAGGAAAAATCCAAACAGCTATGCTTATTGCTGCTGCACTTATTGAAGGTATTGGTTTCGCGGCGTTATTCGCGTAATTAAAACAAACAAAACAATAGTTATAACGGTTGGTTGTAACTATTGTTTATTTTATTTATTAAAAAATTAATTTTAAGATAGTATGGAAAAGTTAATAAACGATTTTTCATTTGGATTATTTATCTGGCAAGTAGTAATATTTGTTGGATTGATTCTATTGTTAAAAAAATTCGCTTGGAAACCAATTCTTGACGCAGTAAACGAAAGAGAAGAAGGAATCAAAAATGCATTACTTTCTGCAGAAAATGCTAAAAAAGAAATGCAAAATCTTAAATCAGATAATGAAAAATTATTAGCTGAAGCAAGAGCAGAACGTGACGCTTTAATGAAAGAAGCTCGTGAAATCAAAGATAAAATGATTAACGATGCTAAAGTTGAAGCTCAAGCAACTGGAGAAAAAATGATTGAACAAGCGAAAGCAGCAATCACTAGCGAAAAAAATGCAGCTATGGCAGAATTGAAAAACCAAGTTTCTTCATTGTCATTAGAAATTGCAGAAAAAGTATTAAGAGACGAATTATCTAACAAAGAAGCTCAAACTAAATTAGTTGAGAAAATGTTAGGTGACGCTAAATTAAACTAATCATTATGTCTAGAGCAGCGATTAGATATGCAAAAGCAATATTAGACATTGCACAAACTTCAGGTAATGCTGATGCAGTTAATAATGACATGACGTCTATTGTTAACGCTATCACTAGCAGTCCAGAGTTGAAAGACTTTTTAACCAGTCCAGTTATTAGAATTGATGTTAAAAAATCGGCTTTGTCAGAAGTATTTTCAAACGTACAAAAAGAAACAAATAGCTTATTTCATTTGTTATTTGAAAACAAAAGATTCGAAATTTTAGAATCAATAGCTATTCAATACAATAGATTATTTGACGAAAGTAACGGAATTGAAGTTGCAAAAGTAACTACAGCTTTCCCAATTACTCCAGAATTAGAAACTAAAGTATTGGCTAAAATAGCAGAGTTTTCTAACAAGAAAATAACTATAGAAAATATAGTAGATCCATCAATTATTGGAGGATTTATTTTAAGAGTTGGCGATAAGCAGTACAATGCTTCTGTAGCTAGTAAATTAAGTGAATTAAAAAGAGAGTTTAGTAATTAGAATTCCATTAAAGATATATCAAAATGGCGGAAATTAAACCAGCTGAAATTTCAGCAATATTAAAAAAACAATTATCAGGTTTTGAATCTGGTGCATCGTTAGAAGAAGTTGGAACAGTACTTCAAGTAGGTGATGGTATTGCTCGTGTTTACGGGTTATCAAATGCTCAATATGGTGAGTTAGTACAATTCGACAACGGATTGGAAGCTATCGTATTGAACTTAGAAGAAGACAACGTAGGTGTTGTACTTTTAGGTCCATCTACAGGAATTAGAGAAGGTTCTACAGTAAAACGTACACAACGTATCGCTTCTTTAAAAGTTGGTGAGCAAATCGTAGGTCGTGTTGTAAACACACTTGGTGAACCAATCGATGGTAAAGGACCAATCGGTGGCGAACTTTATGAAATGCCATTAGAAAGAAAAGCTCCTGGAGTTATCTTTCGTCAACCAGTAACAGAACCATTACAAACTGGTATCAAAGCAGTAGATGCAATGATTCCTGTTGGTCGTGGACAACGTGAGTTGGTTATTGGTGACCGTCAAACTGGTAAATCAACAGTTTGTATTGACACTATCTTAAATCAAAAAGAATTTTATGATGCAGGGAAACCAGTATTTTGTATCTATGTAGCAATTGGGCAAAAAGCTTCAACTGTTGCTGGAATCGCAAAAATGCTAGAAGAAAAAGGAGCAATGGCTTATACAGTAATTGTAGCAGCTAACGCATCTGACCCAGCACCAATGCAAGTATATGCACCAATGGCCGGAGCTGCAATCGGAGAATATTTCCGTGATTCAGGACGTCCAGCATTAATCGTTTATGATGATTTATCTAAGCAAGCAGTAGCTTACCGTGAGGTATCTCTTTTATTAAGAAGACCTCCAGGTCGTGAGGCTTATCCTGGTGACGTTTTCTACTTACACTCTCGTTTATTAGAAAGAGCTTGTAAAGTAATTGCTGATGATGATATTGCTAAAGACATGAACGACTTACCAGATACTTTAAAAGGTATCGTAAAAGGTGGTGGATCATTAACTGCTTTACCAATTATCGAAACTCAAGCAGGTGACGTTTCTGCATACATTCCAACTAACGTAATTTCGATTACAGATGGACAAATTTTCCTTGATGGAGATTTATTCAACTCTGGAGTTCGTCCTGCAATTAACGTAGGTATTTCGGTATCTCGTGTTGGAGGTAATGCTCAAATTAAATCGATGAAAAAAGTAGCTGGAACATTAAAATTAGACCAAGCTCAATTCCGTGAATTAGAAGCTTTCGCCAAATTTGGTTCTGATCTTGATGCTGTAACTTTAAACGTTATTGAAAAAGGAAAAAGAAACGTTGAAATCTTAAAACAAGGTTTAAACGATCCTTATACAGTTGAAGATCAAGTAGCTATAATCTACGCTGGTTCTAAAAACTTATTAAGAAATGTTCCTGTTAATAAAGTAAAAGAATTCGAAAAAGATTTTATCGAATACTTAAACAACAAACACAGAGATACTCTTGATGCTTTAAAAGCTGGAAAATTAGACGATAACATTACAGACGTTATTGAAAGAGCAGCTAAAGAATTATCAGCAAAATATAATTAATATAAGTGAATAGTGAATAGTGATTAGTGAAGAGCTAATTACTATTTACTTATTACTAATTACTAGAAAACAATGGCAAATTTAAAGGAAATCCGTAATAGAATTACTTCCGTTTCATCAACGATGCAGATTACTTCTGCGATGAAAATGGTTTCTGCTGCAAAGTTGAAAAAAGCACAAGATGCAATTACAGCAATGCGACCTTATGCCGAAAAATTAACGGAATTATTACAAAGTTTAAGTTCAACTCTTGATGGTGAAGTAGGCGGAAGCTTTACAACACAACGTGAAGTTAACAGAGTTTTAATCGTTGCAGTAACTTCTAATAGAGGTTTGTGTGGCGCTTTTAATTCTAATGTTATTAAACAAGCTAAACTTATTGCCGATTCTTATGCCGGAAAGCAAGTTGATATTTTTGCAATTGGTAAAAAAGGAAACGATGCTTTGTCTAAAACAAATAAAATCGCAGGAAACAAAAGTGAAGTTTTTGACAACTTAACGTTTGATAATGTTGCCGAAATTGCTCAAATCTTAACCGATAAATTTACTTCTGGTGAGTACGACAAGATTCAAATTGTTTACAATCAGTTTAAAAATGCAGCTACGCAAATCGTTCAAACTGAACAATTCTTGCCATTAGCTCCAATTAAATCTGACAAACCTGTTTCTACAGGCGATTATATTTTTGAACCATCAAAAGAAGAAATCGTTTTAACATTAATTCCAAAATCGTTAAAGACACAATTGTATAAAGCAATTCGTGATTCATTTGCTTCAGAACACGGAGCGCGTATGACTGCAATGCACAAAGCAACAGACAACGCAACTGAGTTAAGAAACCAATTGAAATTAACATACAATAAAGCTCGTCAAGCTGCAATTACTAACGAAATCCTTGAAATCGTTGGTGGAGCGGAAGCTTTGAAAGGATAAGAAAATTTTTTTATAATTTTTTCAAATTTCAAAAGCGAAGCTTTAAAAGGTTAAAATTATTATTTCAAAATATATAAAAGAGTCAACAGTAGTTGACTCTTTTTTGTTATTTTTATATCAGATAAAATGCAGAAATGAAATTACAAGTTTTAACTACAGTTGATGAAATCCTCTCACAAATAGAGATGATTAAGTTTCTTTATCCAAATATGACAAAAGAAAGATACGAAAGTTTCTTGTCAGATATGATTCCAAAAAATTACAAACAAGTAGCGGTTTTCAGCGAAGATAAATGTATTGGATTGACTGGCTTTTGGTTTGGCACCAAATTATGGACTGGCAAATATCTAGAAATTGACAATTTTATTGTTCATCCAGACTATCGAAAAAACGGAATTGGAAAACTTCTAACGAATTTTATAGACGAAAAGGCCAAAGAATTAAATTGTACTTGCGTCGTTCTTGATGCTTTCACCGGAAATTTTGATGCTCATCGATTTTATTATAATCAAGGTTATGTTCCTCGAGGTTTTCATTTTATAAAAACTATCGATGAAAAAGGATATTCTTAAAATAAACAAATGAATAAAATAAAAACAGCACTGTTTTTTTTAATTATCGGATTAACCTCTTGCTCTTCACAGCAAGAAGTTAAAACCAATTTGCCATGGAAAATAGAATCGGTTTATTTTCAAAAATGGATTGGTGGACAAGAAAAAACCGGTAGCGGAATTAATTTCTATCTAAAATTTAGCGAAACATTTTCACCCAATTTTCATCTTAAAAAAGTATATTTCCGAAATCAGGTAGCCAATTTTACAAAAGAAAATGAAACTACATTTGTCGCAAGATTTTATCAAAAATCAACAAATTCTGACATAATTTTAGATGGGAAAACATCTAACGAATACGGAAACAATCCTCCAGAAATTATAAAATCTAAATTTGATCTCAAGGATAATGAAGCCATTTTAGAATTTGAACAAGACAATAAAACCCAATTTTATAAAATAAATTCGGTTAAAGAGAAAGAACTTCTCGCTTATCCATCCGCACGACCTAAAAATTAGTTTTTTATTTATTCAAATAATATAACAGAAATCCGTAAAATTCGGCGCTTTCATTTATTCGACTTTCGTAGGTTGATATTTTGCCGTAATGTCCAGAATTCCCTAAAGTTTTAAGAAAAATAGGATTCTTTTGCGCCGTTCTATTTTGTAATGCAGCAGCAAATTTATACGAATTAAATGGCGGAACTCTATCGTCATTTTCTCCTGTAATTAGTAAAGTTGTTGGGTAATTAATGTCTTCTTTCACTTTGTGGAATGGAGAATAGCTCAATAAATTAGTAAAGTCTACTTTGTTTTCTGGATTTCCAAATTCGTCTAAATGGTATTTTCCAACCGAATAATCAGAGAAAGTAAGCATATCAAAAACACCCACTTTTGGTATTGCAACTTTATACAATTCAGGACGTTGTGTCATGGCAACACCAACAACCAATCCGCCATAAGAACCACCAGTTATTGCTAATTTATCTGGCGAAGTATACTTCTCTTTTATTAAAAATTCTGAAGCATCTATAAAATCATTAAACGAATTCATTTTCTTTAATCCCATTGCATCTCTATGCCATTTTAAACCTTTTTCACCGCCACCACGAATTTCGGCAAAAGCATAAACACCACCTTTTTCTAGAAAATATAACAAACCAGTATCATAACTTGGTCCAGAAACTGATCCAAAACCACCATAGGCTTTAAGAAGCGTCGGGTTTTTACCATCTAAAATCAAGTCTTTTTTATGAATAATAGTAATTGGAATATCTTTGTTATCTCTACTTAAAAAAGTAATTTTCTTGGTAACAAAATGATTTAGAGGAAATAATGTCGGCAATGGTCTAATGTAATCATTGAAAAATTGACGAACTTCTCCAGTTTCGAGATTTAATTTAAAATTTTGAGCCGAAATTACATGCGAAAAGAATGTTACAAATAAGTCTTTAGTGTCCGAATCATAAAAACGAACGGAATAATCCATGCTTTCTGGCGCATCAAATTTTCTTATAAAAGTTCCGTTAGAATCATAAACTCTTAAATAATATTTATCGACCGTTTTATATTTGCAAATAATGTAATTGTCATAAAAATAAGTGTCAACTAATAGGTTATTGTATATTTGAGGAATCACACTTTTTACATCCGATTTATTGGAAAGATCAAAACAGCGCACTTCACCCCAATCGTATTCTTTTGTAGAAAAATAGAATTTATTATTATGATAATCTAGAAATTTTAAGCCAGTTGTATCATCTTCAAAGACAACTTGTTTTTTAAAATTTTCATCATCCAAATTTATATAGTAGATGCTTTTTTTAAGTTCGTCTTTGCTGTCTTCAGTGATGAAAAGCTTTGAAGTTGTAGTAAAAAAACTAATTGTGCTTTCTTTTTCCGAAACATCATACACCAATTTATCGTCTTCTTGATTGGTTCCAATAACATGATAATACAGCTGATAAGTAGAATCTTTAGCCATCACATTTTTATTAGAATTCTTCTTGTAAAAAACGCCTCTATCTTGATTCCAAGCAATATTTGAAAATTTAGAATCTTTAATAATGTCCTTTAAAACTTCTCGTTTATCTATGTTTGAAAAACGAATCTCACCGCGATCACTTCCGTCTAAATGAATATTGTATGCAATTAATGTAGCATTTTTTGAAGGATAAAATCCGCCTAAATAAGCATTCGCATCTTTATAAATTTTAAAAGGGTTTACAATTTCAATTGGCGTATCACTTAACCTTTTTCTATAATTTAATGCTGCTGGAAGATTTTTATCTTGTCTGTAAACCGAGTAATAGTATTTTCCTTTTTTTACAGGTAAACTATTGGTTGATAAAAAATCGTATTCTTTAATTTTGGATGCTATTTTACTAACATTGATTTCATCTAATGCCTGGTTAGTAGCACTATTTTGAGCATTCACCCAACTTGTTACTTCGTCAGATTTTAAGTTTTGCAGCCATGAATAATCATCTTGTATTTTTAAATCATGTTTTTCTAAAGTGGAGGAAACTTTTTTAGTCACAGGAACATTTTGAGCAAAATAAGAAGAAGAGAACAAACAAAAAAACAATAAAAAGTAAATTTTCATGGGTTGGAATATTTCTACAAATATATAATTAACGGCAATAAATGATTCTGCTTTGATACATTTCTAAGCAAATTTTTTATTGCATCAATTTTATAGCTATTTTTGTTTCCTATTTAATAAAAATCCCACTTTGAGTTTATATAAAAATCTTTTTAAACAAACACTTATTTATGGTTTAGCAACGGTTTTGCCGCGTATGTTGAGTTTCCTTTTGGTGATGGTACATACAGACAAACTTGTAAAAAAGGATTATGGAGAAACTACGATACTTTTGGCATACATGGTATTCTTCAATGTGATTTTGTCATACGGAATGGAAACTGCATTTTTCCGTTTTTATAATTCAGAAGAGAATAAAAAAGGTGTCATTCAAACTTCTACGATTTCTGTTTTTTGGACATCAATTGGGTTTTTATTTATTTCATTATTTTTAAGAAAAATTCTCTCTAGCTGGATAAATGTCGATGTAGAATACGTAACCTATGCTATTTGGATTTTAGTTTTAGATGCATTGGTTATTATTCCTTTTTCCAAATTAAGAGCGGAACAAAGACCAATTGTATACGCTGTTATAAAAATTGGAAATGTAGTTATTAACATGGCATTAAACGTGTTCTTTCTATTGTTTTTACCAGAAATTGCACAAAATAATCCAGATTCTTTTCTTGCCACTTTATACTTTGAGAACTTTCAAATTGGCTATATTTTCATGGCAAATTTAATTGCGAGCTTAGCAACTTTTGTGGTGCTTTCGCCAAATTATTTTCGATTAAAATGGAAGTTAGATGTTGCACTTTGGAAAAGGATGATGCTTTATGGGTTTCCAATTTTAATTGCTGGAATTGCCTTTGCAGTAAATGAACATTTAGATAAAATAATTTTGGCATATCTATTACCAGAAAATATAGGTAAATCTGAAGTTGGAGCGTATGCAGCTTGTTACAAACTAGGATTATTTATGGTTTTATTTGCAACCGCTTTTCGTTTAGGAATTGAACCTTTTTTCTTCAGTCATGCAAAAAATGAAAACGCCAAACAAACCTACGCTACAATAACCAAGTTTTTTGTAATTTTTGGCTCACTAATACTTTTAAGCGTAATTGTTTTTGCAGATTTATTAAAGCAAATAATGATTAAAGACGAATCCTATTGGGAAGCCATGAAAGTAGTTCCTTTAATAATATTAGCAAACTTCTTTCTAGGAATTTACAACAATCTTTCAGTTTGGTACAAGTTAACAGATAAAACAAAAATTGGTGCTTACATATCAATTGTTGGTGCAGTTTTCACATTACTATTAAACTATCTTCTTATCCCAAAATACAGTTATATGGGTTCGGCAATTGGTACAATTGCAGCTTACGGAAGCATGATGATAATATCTTATGTTCTTGGAAATAAATACTATCCAATTCCATATGACATGAAAAAAATAGGTGGATATTTAGGTATTTCAATTTTATTTTCAATTCTATCATTCTATTTCTTCAGAGAAAATTATTTGGTTGGAATTCCATTAATACTGATATTTACCTATTTCATCTACTACAACGAAAAGGAAACCTTATTAAAAATTATTAAAAGAAAAGCCTAATTTATGACTATAAAAATCATCAATAAATCAGCTCACGAATTACCAAATTACGAAACCATTGCCTCAGCTGGAATGGATTTACGTGCCAATATAACAGAACCAATTACGTTAAAATCGTTAGAAAGAACCATTGTAAAAACTGGACTTTTCATAGAATTACCAATTGGTTACGAAGCACAAGTTCGACCAAGAAGCGGATTAGCTGCTAAAAAAGGAATCACCGTTTTAAATTCTCCAGGAACGGTAGATGCCGATTATCGAGGTGAAATTGGAGTAATTTTAGTAAATTTATCCAATGAAGATTTTATTATAGAAAATGGCGAAAGAATTGCGCAGCTAATCATAGCTAAACACGAACGTGCCGAATGGATTGAAGTTCAAGAATTATCAGAAACTTCAAGAGGTGAAGGCGGATTTGGAAGTACAGGAGTGAAATAGTGAGTAAAGTTCAGTAGAATTTAACAGATAAAAACTTAAATAAATCTTTGTGCACTTTGTGACAACTTTGTGCCTTTGTGGTAAAAAATAATAAATATGAAAATAATAGTTCCAATGGCAGGACGTGGTTCAAGATTGCGTCCACACACCTTAACAATTCCAAAACCATTAATTCCAGTTGCTGGAAAACCAATTGTTCACCGTTTGGTAGAAGATATCGCTGGCGTTTTAAATCAACCAATTGAAGAGGTGGCTTTCATCATTCATGAAAGTTTTGGTAAAAAAGTCGAAGACGATTTAATTGCAATTGCACAAAAATTAGGTGCAAAAGGAACAATATATTATCAAAATGAAGCGTTAGGTACAGGACACGCTATTATGTGTGCCAAAGATTCTTTAGCTGGTTCGGCGGTTATTGCTTATGCAGATACTTTAATTCGTGCCGATTTTGATTTAGATACAACAGCAGATAGCGTAATTTGGGTAAAACAAGTAGATCAACCCGAAGCTTTCGGAGTTGTAAATTTGAATGCAAATGGAGAAATAATTGAATTGGTAGAAAAACCAAAAGAGTTTGTCTCAGATTTGGCTGTCATCGGAATTTACTATTTTAAAGATGTCGCTGTTCTTAAAAATGAATTGCAATCGGTTCTTGATAACAACATTATTCATGGTGGCGAATATCAAATTAATGACGGAATTAAACAAATGATGGCAAAAGGCATGAAATTTGTACCAGGTAAAGTTGACGAATGGATGGATTGCGGAAATAAAGACGTTACCGTTGAAACCAACTCAAGAATGTTAGGGTTTTTACATAATGACGGCGAAAATTTAGTTTCTGCAGATGTGAAATTAGAAAATTCAACTATCATTCCACCTTGTTATATTGGTGAAGATGTTTATTTAATCAATGCAACAGTTGGACCAAATGTTTCGTTAGGAAAAGGGTGTCACGTTATTGATAGTACAATTAAAAACAGTTTAGTTCAAACACATTCTAATATTAAAAATGCCACATTAGACAATGCGATGATAGGAAATCACGCTACTTTTGATGGTAATTTTACAAATATCAGCATTGGAGATTATTCCGTTTTAGAATAAATATAGATGAAAAAAATTATTGTTTTCGGTTTTCTTTTCGGGATGTTTTTCATTCCCAATACTCTTTTGGCTCAAGCAGAACCAGAGGATATTGCTTCTATAAATAATGATTTCGAGAATTATTTCTACGAATCATTGAAGCAAAAAGGAATCGAAAATTATGATAAAGCAGTTGAAGCATTAGAAAAATGTAAAGACATTCAGCCAGAAAATGGCATCGTTTATTTTGAATTAGGAAAGAATTATTTGTCTCAAAAAAAGTATAAAGATGCCTACGATAATTTTGAAAAAGCAACAAAAATCGATCCTAAAAACCGTTGGGCTTGGGTAGGAATGTACGACGTTTGTTATGAAACGCGCGATTTTAATCAAGCTATAATTATTGTTGAAACATTGGTCGAATTTAAAGTCGACTATAAAGAAGATTTGACTTCGTTATACATGGAAACGCAACAATTTGATAAGGCGTTAACGTTGATAAATGACCTGAATGAAACCGTTGGAAAAACAGAAAAAAGAGAATTATACAAAGCTAGAATTCTTCAAGATGCCAAATACCAAGGTTCGGAAAAAGCAGATTTAATTGCGAAAATCAAAAAGAATCCAAAAGACGAAGCCAATTATGTTGCGTTAATTTTCATGTATTCACAAAGCAATCAAGAAGAAAAAGCTTTGGAAGTTGCTAAGCAATTAGAAAAAGAAATTCCATCTTCTGATTGGGCTCAAGTGAGTTTATTCAAATTTCATTTGAACAATAATGATGGCGATAAAACGGTTAAAGCAATGAACATTGTTTTGGCAAGCGATAAAATCGACAAAAAAATCAAACACAGAATATTGAATGAATTTCTAATTTTTTCTAAAAATAATCCGCAGTACGATAAAGATTTAGAAAAAGCTATTGGTTATTTTGATAACGATAAAGAAGTGCGCGTTGCCAAAGAAATAGGGAAGTTTTATCAAGCTAAAAAAGAGTGGAGCAAAGCCATAAAATATTACGAAATGCATTTAAAATCGGCAGCCGATGATATGGAAACGATTATTTTATTGTCTCAGGCTTACGCCGAAAATGTTCAGTTTGATATTTTAGCAAAATTTTCTGAGGAACAAATGCAGCTATTTCCAACACAACCGCAATTATATTATTACAACGGATTGGCTAATAATCAATTAAAAAATTATAAAAAAGCCAAAGACGCATTAGAATCTGGAATCGATTTTATAGTTGATGATATCGCATTAGAAACTAATTTTAATATTCAATTGGGTGAAGCATTCAAAGGATTGGGCGATGCAAAAATGAAAGAAATGTATTTTACAAAAGCAAACGAATTGCTAAAAAAACAGAAGAAATAAAATGAAAAAGATAGTAAGTTTATTAGCAATAATTTTGATGATTTCCTGTAAGTCGAAAGCCGTTTTGGCCGAAAGCGTAGCAACAGAAATTATAAACTCCGATAAAATAATAGAAAGCCATTACAACAATAAATTCGACTTTTCTACATTATATATAAAAGCAGGAGCAAGATATGAAGATGATAAAAACACGCAAAACGTAACTGCTGAAATTAAAATTAAGAAAGATGAAAAGATTCTAGTAAGCATACGATTTCTCGGAATAACAATGGCAAAAGCATTGATCACGCCGCAATCGGTTCAGTATTACGAGAAATTAAATGGCAACTATTTTGAAGGCGATTATGCTTCATTAAGTCAGTGGCTTGGAACCGATTTAGATTTTAATAAAGTTCAAAATTTACTCATCGGACAAGCTTTAGATAATTTGAATAACTCAAAATACACGGCATCAATCGTAGATAAAATGTACAAATTGGAAGAGGTTAAAAATTCCAATACAAAAAAAACGAACTATTTTGAAGCTGAGAATTTCTTGTTAAAAAAGCAAGAAATTGAACAACCTGAACAAGATAGAAAATTGCAAATAAGTTATCCCGAATACCAAAAACTATCCGATAAGATAGTACCTTTGAAATTTGCTATTGAAGCCAATCAGAAAAAAGGGAAAACAAACATAGATATCGATTACAAAACCATTACTTTCAACGAAGATTTTTCTTTTCCATACAGCGTACCCGATGGATATGAAAGAATTTACATCAAATAACGAATATGCAAAAAGCAGTATTTACATTTTTTTTAGTTTTACTTACTTCATTATCATGGAGTCAACAAACGCAGGAAGAACTTGAGCAACGTAAAGCTAAAATCCAAGCAGAAATTCGCGAGAAAGAGATGATGCTACAAGATGTTAGAAAACAAGAGAAATCAGTAAGTAAATTGTTGACTATCCAAAAAGAAAAAATTGGCTTGAAGCAAAAACTAATTACCACAACAGCCAAGCAAACTAAGCTGTTGAGTAATGATATTTACATTAATCAAGTTGAAATTAACAAACTTAAAAAAGACTTAATTGTACTTAAAGAAGACTATGCAGAAATGATTGTAAAGTCATACAAAAGTCGTTCTACACAAAGTCGAGCCATGTTTTTATTGTCTTCAGAAAATTTTTTACAAGCCTACAAAAGATTGCAATACATGAAGCAATATTCTAATTATAGAAAAATGCAAGGCGAAGAAATTAAGGCTAAAACAATACGATTAGACGATAATGTTAAAAGATTATCAGGTCAAAAAACAGAGAAAGAAAAGCTACTTGCCGATCAAGAAAAGCAAAGACAAGACCTTGAAAAAGAAAAAGCCGATCAAGAAAAAATCGCTAAAAGTTTAAATAAAAGTAAAAAGCAAATTACTGCCGAGATTAAAGCGAAACAGCAAGAAAGTAAACGTATTGATGCTCAAATTAAAAAATTAATTCGTGAAGCCATTGCCGAAGCCAACAGAAAAGCGGCAGCCGAAAGAGCTAAGGCCAATCCTAAAACAACCACTGCTGCAGAAACTAAAAAAATCGAATCATCAGATAAAATTATTTTAACTCCAGAAGGAAAAATTATATCAGATAATTTTAGAGCCAATAAAGGAAATTTACCTTGGCCAGTAGAAAAAGGAGCAATTACTTTGGGTTATGGAGATCAAGCACATCCTGTTTATAAATCCTTGGTAGTTCATAATAGTGGTGTCGAAATCACTACAGAAAATGGTTCTAATGCACGTGCCGTTTTTGGTGGTGAAGTAACTAAAGTAATTAAAATATCACCTTTAAATATCGCCGTTTTTATTAGACATGGAGATTATTTTACGGTTTATCAAAATCTAAGTTCTGTGAGCGTAAGCGTTGGAGATAAAGTTGCGATCAAACAAAGCTTAGGAAAAATCAGAACCAATGCCGATGGGAAAACGATCCTCAAGTTCATGGTTTCTCAAAATACAACTTACAATAATCCAGCAACTTGGCTGAATTAAAAAAATAAAAAGTCCGCAATTAGCGGACTTTTTTGTATTACATAAACAATGCTTTCAATTCGGTTGCATCATGCGGATTCATTTTTCCGGCAAGAACCAAACTCAGTTGTTTTCTTCGCAAAGCAGCATCATATCTAGATTTTTCTTCCTCAGTTTCTGGAACCAATTGCGGAACTTCAACCGGATTTCCTGTTTCATTCACAGCTACAAAAGTATAAATTGCCTCATTAGCCTTCATTTTAGTTCCCGATTCGCGGTCTTCAATCCAAACATCTAGAAAAATTTCCATCGATGTAGAAAACGCTCTAGAAATCTTAGCCTCAATAGTAACAACACTTCCCAAAGGAATAGAACGATTAAAAGCCACATGATTTACAGATGCTGTAACCACAATTCTTCTCGAATGACGTCGTGCAGCAATACTCGCAGCTCTATCCATTCGTGCCAATAATTCGCCACCAAAAAGATTGTTCAACGGATTGGTTTCGCTTGGCAACACTAAATCGGTAAGTATCGTTAACGAATCTATAGGATGTTTTGGAGTCATAATTTTTTTTGCAAAGGTATTTAATTTTGATAAAAATAAGTGGAATTATTTGAAGCTATTCCTGCTATCCATTACAATCTTTTCTTTTTTAAAGGAAAAAAGAAAAGGATTTTCATTACTATCAGGGCTAAAAAAAAGTCCCGAGATTAATCGGAACTTTCTGTTTTTATAAATCGTCTATTAAAAGCCAAGTATCAGGATTGATTGAATTTTTAATCCTATTCATTTCCTTTTGAGCTTCGGCATAATTAGAAAAACTTCCGTAAAGAACAGGATGCATTCCATGTTTGTTAGGAGCAATGCGTTTGGCTTTATATCCTTTTTTTACAAGATTTTTATACATTTTTTCAGCATTTTGTTCTCTTGTAAAAACTCCAGCTACAATATGATAAGGTAATTTATCGCTTTTCACCGTTAGCGTAACCGACGGAATTGGATTTGCAATAAAGAACGTTGCTTCTTGAATTTTTTGATTCACTTGATTTTGAACTTTCGTTTGAACCGCAACCGTTTCTTGCTGAATTTTATTTTGATAAAACTCATTTCCAAAGAATCCACCAGCGCTAATTAATCCTGCGCCCAAAACAAAAATTGCTGCATATTTCATATAATTGCGCGAACTTCTTGGTTCTGCAATAAACTCAATTGGAGCTTTTTCTTCTTCTATTTTTTGAGTTTCAACTACATAATTATAAACTTCACGCTTAATTGCAGGTGAAACGTACGATGTTAACCCGAAAGAATCGGTTAGATAATTCAATTGATCAAATGGAACAAAAACTAAATTTTTCTCTGTATTCAAAGATAATTCTCCAACATTTTTGATGCTAATTGCGCCAAAATCTTGAAGCTTATTTTTCCAAGATAGAACTTGGTTTTCTATTGCAGAAACAGCAACTTCATAACTCATTTTCTCGGATTGAGCAATATGATTTGCCAACAAACCATCGTTGTTTTTTAAGTACGAATTAAACGATACCAACTTTTTAGGCGGATAAAACGAATGCGAACTTTCATGCAATTGCGCCGATTGGATTTCGGTTAAAAAAGCACCAAATCCTGGAACAGTTACACATTGGTAACGATACAATAATTGTGATATGTATTGGTCAATCTTCATAAATACAAATTTAATTATTTAATGCATATCGCAAAATTTTATCAACAAACTTTGTTAACAATTTTAAAAATCTTTCTTACTTTTGAAAACCAATTATTTACAATGAACGATACAGAATTATTACATTTATTAGCCTTATTAAAAGTAGATGGTGTTGGCGATATTGTTGCCAAAAAACTACTAAATCACTTTACAACTGCCGAAAACATTTTTAAAGCCAAAGCCAATCAACTCGAATCTATTGATGGAATTGGTCGGGTTTTAATTAAAAATCTAAAGGATAAATTGGTATTTAATTTGGCGGAAGCCGAGCTGAAATTTATAAAAGAGAACGATATCAATTGTCTTTTTTATCAAGACGAAAAGTATCCTGATCGATTGAAACATTGTATCGACGGACCAATTTTATTATTTACATCGGGTACTATTGATTTTAAAAACAGAAAAGTAATTAGCATTGTTGGAACACGCGAAATAACTTCTTACGGAACCGAATTCTGCAAAAAATTCATCGAAGATTTAGCGCCATTAAACCCAATAATCGTTAGTGGTTTTGCTTATGGTGTTGATATTGTTGCTCATAAAGTAGCGATGGATTTAGGTTTGCAAACTATTGGTGTTGTAGCTCACGGACTGAATCAAGTGTATCCAAAAGTCCACAAAAAATATGTTGCCAAAATGGAACAAAACGGTGGTTTCATGACCGAATTTTGGAGTAATTCCAATCCCGAAAAAGAAAATTTTGTAAAACGAAACAGAATCGTTGCCGGAATTAGTGAAGCTACAATTGTTATTGAAAGTGCCGAAAAAGGAGGTTCATTAATTACAGCCAATTTAGCCAATGATTACAACCGAGATGTTTTTGCCGTTCCTGGAAGAACATCCGATAGATTTAGTCAAGGTTGTAATAATTTGATAAAAACTCAAAAGGCACATTTACTAACTTCGGCAGCCGATTTAATTTATATTTTAAATTGGGAGTTGAAACAAGATGAAACTAAAGTAATTCAAAAGCAATTGTTTGTTTCTTTAGAAAACGACGAACAAAAAATCTACGATTACCTCCAAAAAAACGGAAAGCAACTACTTGATGTAATTGCTCTCGATTGTGATTTTCCGGTGTTTAGAATTTCTTCTATTTTATTGAATATGGAATTGAAAGGCGTTGTAAGACCATTGCCTGGAAAATTGTTTGAAGCGGTTTAATCAAACCCCAATTTCACTCTAACTCTTCCTAAAACTTCATTTGCAATTACATGTGCTTTTTGCGCACCTTGTTTTAATAATGCGTCAACTTCTTCAAGATTGTTGATGTAGTAGTTGTATTTTTCTCTTTCGGTTTTAAATTTTTCGCAGATTAGTTCAAACAAAGCTTGTTTGGCGTGACCGTAACCATAGTTTCCACCAAGATAATTTTGTCTCATTGATGCAATTTGCTCTTCATTTGCTAATAATTTATAGATAGCAAATATTTTGCACGTATCTGGATTTTTAGGCTCTTCAAGTGGTGTGCTATCGCTTTCTATAGACATTACTTGTTTGCGCAAGGCTTTGTCATCAAGGAAAATATTGATGATATTGCCGCGAGATTTACTCATTTTTCCGCCATCGGTTCCAGGAACATACATGGTCTCTTCTTGTACTTTTCCTTCTGGAATTACAAAAGTTTCACCCATTTGATGATTGAAACGCGAAGCTACATCACGAGTAATTTCTATATGTTGCATTTGATCTTTTCCTACAGGAACAAAATTAGCATCATACAATAAAATATCGGCAGCCATCAGCATTGGATAAGTAAATAGTCCGGCGTTTACATCTTCTAATCTATCGGCTTTATCCTTGAAAGAATGGGCTAATGTTAATCGTTGAAACGGAAAAAAGCAACTTAAATACCAAGATAATTCGACAGTTTGTGGCACGTCACTTTGTCTGTAGAAAGTAACTTTATTGATATCTAAACCACATGCAAGCCAAGCTGCAGCAGTGCTGTATGTGTTGTTACGAAGTGTTTCACCGTCTTTTATTTGAGTAATCGAATGTAAATCGGCGATAAATAAAAACGACTGATTTTCTGGATTGTTCGATAATTCAATTGCAGGTATAATTGCACCTAGAAGATTTCCTAAATGTGGTGTACCTGTGCTTTGAACTCCTGTAAGTATTTTTGCCATTCTAAAATTATTTACCGCAAAGTTAAACCTTTGTATTAAAATTCACATACTATTGTTTATTTTTGACGCTATGAGAATACTAAAAATTATTTTTTGGGTGCTTTGGCGCATTTGGTTTTACATATTGATGGGCGCAATCATTATAATTATGTTTCCGTTTTTAGTGATTTCTATCTTGAGAGAAGAATGGTATCCCTACTTTTTTATCATGGCTAGAATTTGGGCAAAAGGAATATTAATTGGAATGGGATTTCGCTACAAAGTAGAACGTGAGCAAGAGCTTGAGGATAAAAAAAGTTATATGC
This sequence comes from Flavobacterium aquatile LMG 4008 = ATCC 11947, assembly GCF_000757385.1. Classification (GTDB taxonomy): domain Bacteria; phylum Bacteroidota; class Bacteroidia; order Flavobacteriales; family Flavobacteriaceae; genus Flavobacterium; species Flavobacterium aquatile. The sequence goes on from NZ_JRHH01000002.1 coordinate 208,382, forward strand.
TTGTTGCTAATCACACATCGATGTTAGACATTATGTTGATGTTGGCCATTGTAAAAAATCCGTTTGTGTTTGTTGGAAAAAAGGAGTTGGTGAAGATTCCGTTATTTGGTTTTTTCTACAAACGTACTTGTATTTTGGTGGATAGAAACAGTCCGAAAAGCAGAATGGAAGTATATGAACGCGCACAAAAAAGATTGAAACAAGGATTGAGTATTTGCATTTTTCCAGAAGGTGGCGTTCCAGACGAATCAATAGTTCTTGACGAGTTTAAAGATGGCGCATTTAGATTGGCATCGGAACATCAAATACCAATTGTACCAATGACATTTGCCGATAATAAAAAACGTTTTTCCTATACTTTTATGAGCGGAAGCCCGGGATTGTTGCGAGCCAAAGTGCATTCGTTTATTGAAACCTACGGAAAAGCATTAGACGATAAAAAAGAATTAAAAAATAAAACTAGAGAAATTATACTGACCCAATTACAAAAGTTTAATCCATAAAAAAGAGCGCTTAACTAGGCGCTCTTTTCTGTTATTACTCGGAAGCAATAACACCTTAACTAATTTTAAACTAACTTAACCTAATCTAACCAAATTAAAAAGTAAAAGTAACTCCAGAGTATAACCCAAAAAAGTAAGGTTTAAAATCGCCAGAATCTTTTATAAATGTATTTATCTGATATTTAAAAACAGGTTCAACTCGAGCTTCAAAGTTCTTGAAAAAACCATATTTAAATCCAATTCCTACGTTGGTACTAAAGTGAATATCATTCAAATTATTTGCTTCACCAATATTCATTTCAACGCCTGATGAAATTACAGAAACTTCGTTTTGATTCAAAAGTAATGTACTTACACCACCAATTACATCAATTCCAAATTTTTTATCTACCAGCTTATATGATAATTCTAAAGGAATTTCAAGATATCCAATTTGCTGATTAACAACACTATTAAACTTCTTTACAACATTTCCAGAAGTAGTTAACTCCAATAAGCCACTTGTGGATGAATTTTTGCTCTCAATTTGTATTAACGAACCAGTAGAATTCGGTTTAACATGATCTAATGTTTTTGCATTTACATTTTGAGAAATTAAAACATCATTAGTGTCGTAATTTAACGAAACCGTGTTAATACCAGTTCGTACTTTAATCTTTTTATTTACAGCATAATTTACACCTAAACCATAACTAAAATTGGTTTTGTATGACTTACTGTTATTTTTCAACTCTGAATCTAAAGGCGAACCGTTGGATGTTGAACTAAAATAAATAGGCGCAACATTTGACGATAATTGCCACCTATTTAATTTTGGTTCTTTACTTGTTTTAGTTTCTTTTTCATTTAGCAATTCTTCCATCGCATTAGGTACAACACTAGCAATTGATGTTGAGTCTCTTTTTTTTATTTCGCCTATTTTTAGTTCAGAGTTTGTTTTTTCTGCAATAATTTGTGTATTGTTTAATGATTTATTGGTGTATATGTTTTTATTTGAATTTTTTATTTCTAATTTATTTTCATCTGATTTATTAGCAACAGCTTTGTTATTTTTAGCATTGTTATTTTTGATGTTATTATTTAAGTCAGAATTGTTTTTTGTAATTTTATTTTCATCTGATTTATTAGCAACAGCATTGTTATTTTTGATGTTATTATTTAAGTCAGAATTGTTTTTTGTAATTTTATTTTCATCTGATTTATTAGCAACAGCATTGTTATTTTTAATGTTACTATTTAAGTCAGATTTGTTCTTTGTAATTTTATTTTCATCTGATTTATTAGCAACAGCATTGTTATTTTCTTTTGAGACTACTTGTTCATCATCTATTTTCTTAATTTCATTTAGATTTGAGTTGTTGTTTTTATCAACCTTAACATCGTTTTCAATTACAACACCATCTTGAACTTGATTGTTTTCAAATCCAAAATTATATATGCCTAAACCTATAATAAATGCAGCTGCAATTCCAGAAATTTTCAACCAAAACGGAATAACCTTTCGGTCTTTTTTCTTTCTCAGCCGAAGTTCAATGTTTTCCCAAACGTCTTCTGGAGGATTAACATCAAGATTTCTAAACTTCTCTTGAAAGAGTCGATCTATATTTTTGTTTTCTTTCATTTTACGAAAGGAATTATTTTTTTACCATTGCTAGATTCTATTTTTTCTTTTAAAATTACTCTAGCTCTAGATAAGTTTGACTTAGATGTGCCAACACTTATCTTTAGCATGTCTGCAATTTCTTGATGAGAGTAACCGTCTATAACGTACAAGTTAAAAACCAATCTATATTTATCGGGTAACTCTTGAATAATTTTTAGTAAATAATCCATCGACACACCTTCATCATCGATTTCAACTTCTACCGCTTCATCTTCAATATTTTCATTAACAATATTTAAAAAAGTGTCTTTTCGATATTGTTGTAAAATATAATTTATAACCAACCTTTTTAACCAACCATCAAATGAGCCTTTGAATGAAAACTGACCTATTTTTTCAAATATTATTAAGAAGGCTTCTTGTAAGTTGTCCTGAGCTTCTTCATAGTTGCGTGAATATTTCAAGCATACAGAGAACAATTTAGATGAATATAATCTATAGAGTGCTTCTTGTGCTTTAATATCATTTTTCTTACAGTTATTTATGAGTTGCTCTAAACTCAAACTAGATAGTTTTTAAAAATTTATAATATTTCTACTTCATGAGTTTCATATTGATCTACTCCATTTGCATCTGCACCCAACCAAAACTTAAACGTATAAACTCCTGCTACAGTTGGTTTAAAATCTAATTCAATTTCAAATAAACTTTCGGTATCTGGAAGACAATTTGAATTGTTTAGTCTAACAGCTTGTATTGCTACTGTTCTTGATAGATGATTTTGTGCATCATAAGCCACATTAAAACCATTAAAAATATAGCAATCTGTTGGTCTTCTGTATTTTACTTTAATCTTAGAAATGTTTCCTAATATGTAACTAGATGGCATTTCTACCTGATCAACTGGTAATAGAAAAAAACTTCTATCGGGTTCATCTCCGACTGTGCATGAGTTAAAAGCAAAAATAATGCTTATTAAAAAAATCCACTTTTTCATTATATTTTCATTCATTTATTTGTTAGATGCAAATTTCATAAAAAGGTTGCGTTGTATTGAAAAAAAAATCCCGCTTTAAAACGGGATTTGTATTAAGCATTATTTTCTTTAATTAATGCTTTAATTTTAATTTCAAGCTCATCAGCCAATTCTGGATTGTCTTTTATCAAAGCTTTCACAGCATCTCGACCTTGACCCAATTTGGTATCGCCATAACTAAACCATGAACCAGCTTTTTTTACAATTTCAAATTCTACTGCCAAATCAAGAATTTCTCCAGTTTTAGAAACGCCTTCGCCATACATAATGTCGAATTCGGCAGTTTTAAATGGTGGAGCCACTTTGTTTTTAACCACTTTTACTTTGGTTCTATTTCCAATTACGTTTTCACCATCTTTTATTTGTGATGAACGACGAATGTCTAAACGAACTGATGCATAAAATTTTAAAGCATTTCCTCCAGTTGTAGTTTCTGGATTTCCAAACATTACACCAATTTTCTCTCTCAACTGATTGATAAAGAAAACAGTACAATTAGTTTTGCTAATAGTTCCAGTTAATTTTCTTAAAGCTTGAGACATTAATCGAGCGTGTAATCCCATTTTAGAATCACCCATTTCTCCTTCAATTTCACTTTTCGGAGTCAAAGCAGCAACCGAGTCAATAACTACAATATCAATTGCTCCCGAACGAATTAAATTCTCAGCAATTTCTAATGCTTGCTCACCGTTATCTGGTTGTGAAATGATTAAGTTTTCAATATCAACACCTAGTTTTTCGGCATAATTTCTATCAAATGCGTGTTCTGCATCAATAAACGCAGCAATTCCACCAGCTTTTTGAGCTTCGGCAATCGCGTGTAACGTTAAAGTTGTTTTACCCGACGATTCTGGACCATATATTTCTATAACTCTTCCTCTAGGATATCCATTAACTCCTAGAGCTAAATCTAATCCAAGTGAACCCGATGAAATTGTTTCTACTTCTTCTACGGCTTTATCGCCCATCTTCATTACGGTTCCTTTTCCGTACGTTTTGTCTAATTTGTCAAGCGTTAGTTGTAAGGCTTTTAATTTAGCTTCTTTTTCTGAACTCATTTTTTCTTTCATTTAAATTGCTTGTATTTTTCGTAAAATTAAATATTTTTTTGATGTAAAAGAAGTTTATACAAATGAGTTTTAAACAATTGGTTTTGTTGTTATAAAAAACGCCTTTCTAATTGGAAAGGCGTTTGGAATTTAAGGGACTTTTGTAAATAACATGTTTAAAGGTAGTCTCGGTGGAGCAGGATCTAGTTCTGCCGGTTCAAATGAGGTTGTCCATTGTAGCTGCGGCAAACCTCCAAGAGGTGCTAAAACGTATTGAATATTTAAATAATATTTGTTTAATGGATTAAAGTTGGGTTCACTATACAAAAACTGATATTTATTTACATTTGTTGGCTCATCAAACAAACCTCCGAGCATTCTATTATAATCGTTAATATCTTGTGGTGCATTAGTATCAAATTCTACTATACCATTTTTAGTGTATTTACATCTTATTTCTAAGTTGTCTTTAAAATACCTGCCTCCACAATCTTCATTGTCTCTTTTTAGTATTGTAATCTCTACTTTATCAATGGCTGTTTCATACTTCCATTGCCCAATAAACTTGTTTAAATGACCATTAACATCTTTAAAATATCTGTTATTATATGTTTGAGTAAGAATATGTGAAAGTCTATCTTCTATAGGTGTTATTATTTGTGCATTAATTTTAAAAGAAATTAAAATTAACACTATGATTATTTTTTTCATGATTTTAATATTAAAGTTTTACCCAATTAGTTATAGTTGTTCCACTAGAATTAAATGTAGCTTGATAGATACTTAAACCCATATTTTCTCCATTCACCGTATTAGTATTGATGAAGTTTATAAATGCCTGTAAAGCAGCTGCTTCACCTTCTTGTTCGAGAGCTTTAAGAACTGTTTTATCATACTTATCTTCAAACTGTTGTTGCAATTCACTTTTTGTATCTGGGTTATTATCAGGATCCATAGTGTTTATTGCTGCTAAAGCTTTGGCTGTATCAGTAATTCTAATGGCAAAGGTACCCAATCTTGTTACAATTATAGAGGTGTTATTGGGGTTGTTATTGAACCTATAGGCGGCCAAAGATAGAGATATAACATCAGTATCTGATGGAATAGGGTTCGTTGGTTTTAGCGTTGTTCCAACATAATACAAATTTTGGTGCATGTTTATGTTTACTGTATGTTGTAGCGTAAAATCATAAAATCTAGTATCCGTTTTTCGAGAAACGCCTCCAATAGTATCATTAAGTGGGCCATTTGGGTTTATCATTATACCTTCCTCTTTTGTTTGTGTTGCAAGTTTAGCTCTATAATTATTAATTTTTTGTTTTATTAATAATTTAGAAGATAATTTTAAAAGCTCTTTTACGTGGTTTATTCCCTCAACATCTTCAAGATTTGGGATAGTGATGACTGGATTATCATCATTTCCTGGGTTTCCACCACCACCACCACCGCTACCATCGCCACATGGTATAACTTCAAGTACTGAAATCCAAGCTAAGAAGTCGTAGGTGCATTCTTCAAGATTACCAATACCATGTAAGCCAGACGGACACACTAAATTGTCCTTACACATACTTCTTCGGCAACAACTCTATTTAAATATTCTCCAGAAACCTCTGGATTAATTTCAGATTGTTGCGTTAGTTTAATATCTTCAATCCATTGCTCTAAATTTGTTGAATGTTTTGTTGAATGTTTTTGATTTTTCAAAAATGAACATTATTTTCCATCTATTTACCGGTATAAATACGTGTTTTTAAAATTAAAGTCACTGTTTTTAACGAAAACCTTATTTGGTAATGCAATAGTAGTAATAAATAACACTTTTGTACTTATAACAAATGTTTTATTAGTTATTTATAAAGCTAAAGTAGTAATAGCAGTAAGTAAAGTAGTAATAACCAATGGTAAAGTAGTAATCACCAATGGTAAAGTAGTAATAAATAAAGGTAAAGTAGTAAGACGTAAGGTTTTTGATTGTTTTTAGCTTTTTTATCAATTATTCTTCAACTTCTAAAATAGAGATTAACAATTCCATCCAAAATATATTTCTTACTTTAGCCAACAAATTTTTTACAGTCATGGAAAAGCTAATTTCTTATCCAATTTCGGTTATTTATTATTTATGTTTCGGATTGTGTTTAGTGGTTTTTCATCCTATTCAGTGGATTTGTTTCAACGTTTTTGGATACCAAGCACATAAAAAAAGTGTAGATTATCTTAATTTTTGTTTGGTAAAATGCACCAATCTAATTGGAACTTGGTTTCAGTTTAGAAACATCAATAAAATTCCAAAAGGCGCTCCAATAATTTTTGTTGCCAATCATCAAAGTATGTATGATATTATTGGTATAATTTGGTATTTAAGAAAATTTCATCCAAAATTTGTAAGCAAGAAAGAATTAGGAACCGGAATTCCAAGTGTTTCATACAATTTAAGACATGGTGGTTCCGTTTTAATAGATAGAAAAGACCCAAAACAAGCGATTCCAACAATTAAAGGTTTAGCAGAATATATTGAAACATACAAACGATCGGCAGTAATTTTTCCTGAAGGAACGAGAAGTAAAGACGGAAAACCAAAAGAATTCGCACAAAGCGGACTAAAAATTCTTTGTAAATACGCTCCATCTGCTTATGTTGTGCCAATTTCTATAAATAATTCATGGAAAATGGTTAAATTTGGAGCTTTTCCAATGGGTTTAGGTAATCGATTGGAATTTATAATTCACGATCCAATTGCTGTAAGCGATTTTTCATTTGAAGAAATAATGCAAAAAACCGAAAAAGCTGTTGTACAATCATTAAAATAATAATCAGATTTTATTTTGTCTCAAATCTAAAATCTACAATAAACTTTATAATGTCAATAAAAAACATGCGTCTGGAAGTGATGCAATTTTTAGAAAACAAAGTCGATGATTTTGTCGATCAATTTTTAATACCAGTAGAAACAATTTGGCAACCGTCAGACTTTTTACCAGATGCACAAAGTGAAAACTTCTTTGAAGAAGTAAAAGAATTACAAGAAATTGCAAAAGATTTGCCTTATGATTTTTGGGTAGCAATGGTTGGTGATACTATTACCGAAGAAGCACTTCCTACTTATGAGTCATGGCTTATGGAGGTAGAAGGTGTTGACAATGAAGGAAGAAACGGTTGGTCTAGATGGGTGCGCCAATGGACAAGTGAAGAAAATCGTCATGGTGATTTGCTTAATAAATATTTGTATTTATCGGGTCGCGTTAACATGCGTGAAGTAGAAATTACAACGCAACATTTAATTGCTGATGGTTTTGATATTGGAACTGGTAAAGATCCTTATAAGAACTTTGTTTACACTAGTTTTCAAGAACTTGCAACCTATATTTCTCACAATAGAGTTTCGCAATTGGCTAAAGATTATGGTGATAAAAAGCTTTCTAAAGTGTGCAAAATGATTGCAGGCGATGAAATGCGTCATCATCATGCTTATAGCGAATTTGTAACTCAAATTTTCAAAGTAGATCCGAGCGAAATGATGCTTGCTTTTCAATACATGATGAAGCAAAAAATTACAATGCCTGCTCATTTTTTAAGAGAATCTGGTCAGTCAATTGGAACAGCTTTCGAACAATTTTCTAATTCTGCACAAAAGTTAGGTGTTTACACAGCTAATGATTATGTAGATATTATGCAAAAATTAATTGACAAATGGCAAATTGATAAAATCACTAGTCTAACAGATGAAGCCGAAAAAGCGCGTGATTACTTAATGAAATTACCGGGTAGAATGGCGAGAATTTCAGAGCGATTGGTTTTGCCAGAAGAAAATCATATTTTTAAATGGGTTCAACCGGCTTTGATTAAATAAAGAATTTAAAATCTCAATACATAAAATTCCAACTTCTTTGTCATTCTGAACTTGTTTCGGAATCTAAGAATTTGGAATTTTTTATAAAAATAAGATGAGTAATTTAATAGACAACACCATTCTTTTTGTAAAGGAAAAATTAAAAGATGCCGAAGCTGGTCACGATTGGTTTCACATGCAACGCGTTTATAAAAATGCATTGCTAATTGCCGATGGCGAAAAATGTGACTTAGAAGTGGTAAAACTTGGAGCATTACTTCACGACATTGCCGATAGTAAGTTTCATGATGGCGATGAGTCGGTTGGACCAAAAGTGGCTCGTGAATTTCTTGAATCGCAAAAGGCTTCGGAAGAAATTATAGTTCATGTGGTAAACATCATCGAAAATATTTCGTTTAAAGGTGGTAATTTTGAAAAGAAATTTAGTTCAAAAGAATTAGAAATTGTACAAGATGCCGACAGACTCGATGCACTTGGAGCCATTGGAATTGCTCGAACATTTAACTATGGCGGATTTAAAAACCGACCACTTTACAATCCAGATATTGCACCCAATCTTTCTATGACGAAAGAAGAATATAAAAATAGTGAATCGCCAACACTAAATCATTTTTACGAAAAATTACTGTTATTAAAAGACAAAATGAATACCCAAACTGGAAGAAAAATTGCCGAAGAAAGACATCGTTTTATGGAACTTTTTCTATCGCAGTTTTATGCCGAATGGGAAGGAGAGAAATAAAAAAGAGAACCAATTTGGTTCTCTTCTTAGTTTTATAAAGTAATTTTTAGCAACTGTTTTTTCTTGCCTTTTCTGCCAATAAAAATTACTGAATTTCCAGTTAATGCACCATCAGAAACCATAAATGGAACTTCGTTGTCTTTATCATCTAAAATTTCTTTGTAATCAAAATCACCATTAGGATTGATTCTAATTACATTTAAATTTGATTTTTTTGTGCTTGCTTGACCAAATTGAATTCGGTCATTTTTTAATTTCTTAACTTTTTCACCTGTATTTATAAAGAAATAAGTATCGTTATCTTTTAATGTTGAGGTATAAGAAATGTACGATTCATCACCAGTTGTAGCTTGACGTTTATTGATGTTTCTAGCCCAAACAATATCGCCAGATGCGTTAATTTTTGCGCTTACAATATCATCATAATGATAGATAGTTTGAGTACGTCCGCCACCATTCATACCGTTTGAGATATAAGTAGTTGTTATGTAAAACTCTTCAGCATTAAAAACAATATCGTTGCTTGGCGTTATTAAAATTTTTCTAAACGACAAGAATTTCAATTCTTTATCTTTGTCTTTTCCGTATTTATCAATTATAAACTGTTCTGTAAACGGATTAAATTTGGACTTTTTAATGGCCAAAGTTGTTGGGTCTAATTCGAAATAACTAATCCCTTTGTAACGATTATCTTTTCTGTCAGAATAAAATCCGATGCAAGTAATTCTACCTTCAAAAATTATAGTTTTTAATGAGCTAGAAAAATGTTCTTCAGTATCAAAAACCTGAGTTTTTTCGCTGTCTTTTGTAATTCGAGTTAGTTCAAATTGGTATTTTCCGCCTTCTTTTTTCTTCTTTTTTTCGTCGGTGTAAACCTTGCCTAAAATATAAAGTGTGTTTCCGTCTTTAGAAACATCTATATTTTCATATGTAAATTTTCTGTCTTTAATTTCTCTTTTAAAAGTATGGTCGATCTTTTTATTAAGTGATTTATCAAACAAAAATAATTTATGCGTTTCTGCAGTTTTATCTTTGATATCAATTGTAATTGCAAATGCTGTTCTATCCTCATTGATAATCATATTAGCTCCGGCATCGCCATCATAATTTCTTGCACCGCTGCCAATTCCCATAAAACTTACTATTGGTCCTCTTTGAATTTCTTCAGAATTCACTCTAAATAATTCTTGAGAAGTAAAATTAAAATCATTTATATTTGATGATAATGCGCTGCATATAAAAACTTTATCCGTTTTGTTGTAAGCATAATCAATCAATCTAATGTTGTCGCCGTCAAGAATTATCCCAAGAATAGTTCCTACACTTTTTTTATCCGCTTTTTTTTGAACTCTTTCATATTCATATTCTTTAATGAGTTTCATGTTAGAATCATAATGTTCAAAATAATATCCTGAACCTGATGAAAAAACGCCACCTTGATACGATCTTACTATTAAAATTCCGTCTTTTCCATCATCTTCGACTAGAACAACACTTGAGTATTTGTACTCGTCTTTAAAAACTTCACTTTTTACGAGTGTTGTTGGAATTTCTTGAGAACTTGCATTAAACGAGAACAATCCTAGGGTTAGGAATAGAATAATTTTTTTCATTAATTGGTTTTGGGTTGGTTAGTTTGGTATGATTATTTTCCAGAAAAACTGGCTTTTCTTTTTTCTAAAAATGCGGTGGTTCCTTCTTTAAAATCTTCGGTTCCAAAACATTTTCCAAACGATTTTATTTCGGTTTTGTAGCCATCAACTCCATCTTTAAAGTTTGCGTTTACGGCTTTAATTGCTTGACCAATTGCAACTGGAGAATTACGCATTATCTTAGAAGCTATGCCTTTTACAAATTCTAAAAGTTCGGTTTGTGGTACTACATGGTTTACTAATCCGTAGGTTTTTGCAGTTTCGGCATCAATCATTCCAGCAGTCATAATCATCTCCATCGCGCGACCTTTTCCTACTAACTGTGGTAAACGTTGTGTTCCTCCATAACCTGGAATTACTCCAAGTGATACTTCGGGTAAACCCATTTTAGCATTGTCTGAAGCTACTCTAAAATGACACGCCATTGCTAGTTCTAATCCGCCGCCAAGTGCAAATCCGTTTACGGCTGCAATTACAGGAGTTCTTAAGTTTTCTACAAAATCGAACAATAATTCTTGTCCTTGTTGTGCCAATTGTGCGCCTTCTTCTACAGTGAAATGAGCAAATTCTGAAATATCTGCGCCAGCAACAAATGCTTTTTCGCCTTCGCCAGTGATAATGATAACTTTGGTTTCTGCATCGGCATCTAAATTTTCAAAAGCTGTGTGCAATTCTTGAATGGTTGCAACATTTAGCGCATTTAATTTTGATGGACGATTGATTGTAATTTGTCCGATTCCGTTTTCTGAAGTAACGAGTATGTTTTCGAAGTTCATATTTTGTTGTATAAAGTTTATTATTTAGCCCTGATTGAAAGGAAAAACTCCCGATTTTTATCGGGATTTTGGGATGAAAGCAGGAAAAAGGATTGCTAAAATGCCCAAGCCATTCGCTTCTAATTATTTTTATTTTTCAATTTTAGGAAGTGAAACTGTGAATGTTGTTCCTTTTCCAAATTCAGTTTCAAATGTAATAGTTCCTTTGTAATTTTCAATGATGTTTTTGATAATTCCTAAGCCTAAACCCATTCCGCTATTTTTGGTGGTGAATTTTGGTTCGAATATGCGTTCGATATTTTCCTGTTCGATTCCAATTCCGTTGTCTTTTACAGTAATATTTACGTTATTTTTAACTTGTTTTACTTCAACTAAAATGGACTTTTCAACTTGATTTTCTGGAATCGCTTGAATCGCGTTTTTCACCAAATTGGTAATAATTCGAATCAATTGCGTTCGATCCATGATGGTGATAATTTCTTTTTCATCACTCTTGAACTGTATGTATTCTTCGTTAAAAATATCTAACGAAAACTCTACAACTTCAACCACATTCAGAGTTTCGTTTTGTTGCGCTGGCATGGAAGCAAAATTAGAAAACGCCGATGCAACCGAAGTCATGGTATCTATTTGCTGAATTAAAGTTTTAGTATAATCGTTTAGTTTTTGTTTCAAATCGGGATCTTCGGGATTGAATTTTCTTTCGAAACTTTGAACGGTCAATCGCATTGGTGTTAGTGGATTTTTAATTTCGTGCGCTACTTGTTTGGCCATTTCGCGCCAAGCTTGTTCACGTTCACTTTGTGCCAACATCGTTGCACTTTCTTCCAGTTTATCGACCATGGCATTGTAGGCTTTTATCAAAGAGTTGATTTCCTTGCTGTTGGCTTCAATGAGAATTTTTTCGTTCTTTTGGTTCAAACTGGTTTCGTTGATTTTATCTGAAATAGTTTTTAATGTTTGTGTTATATAAGAAGATAGAAAATAGGCCAAAGCGAAGGCAATAATCAGCATAAAAAAGTAAACCTGACTCAATCGAATTAAGAATTCTTGAATTTCATTTTCATAAAAACTGTCGTCTTCAATGTAAGGCAAATTTAAAATTCCGAGTGGTTTGAATTTGTCGTCTTTTATTTGACTGAAGGAAGAACGGTTTTTAATTCCGTCCACACTTTTAATGTCAACATATCTTTTTTCTATAGACGATTGCACTAATTTGATAATGTATTTTGGAACCGGAGGCGAAATGGTATCGACAGAAAAAGTGGCTTTGGAAGATTTTAAAAGAATTCCGTTTAAGCTGTAAATGTTGATTTCAATTTTATGTATATCCGATAATTCATGAATTTTATCTTTAAAAATGAGCGGAAGATTTTTCTCTGTTAACGGATAAGTAGTATTTGATAAAATGTAGTTGATGTGTTCTTTTACGGCGTCTTCCTTTCGTTCCAGTCGTTCTTGATGATAGTTTTTGGCTTCGTTTTTAAACTGAATTAACGAAATGGACGCCATTAAAATCGAGGCAATTAATATCAATACAATCATCGATAGGAAAATCCTAATTCGGAGTGAAAGCATAGACATTTTGAAGTTGTTCATTTGATAGTGATTAGTGAATAGTGATTAGTGAATAGTAGGATGCTAATTACTATTTACTAATAACTAATTACTTCTTTTCTCGTAATCGTTTATAAAATTTAAATCCCAACATGATTATAATTGAAAATAAAAAGATTCCAATTACACCATAAATCCAGTTGAAAGCATTTTTTAAAATTACTAAAAAAACAACTGCAAATAAAATAATTGTGGCACCTTCATTCCAAAGTCGCATAAAATTAGACGAATAGTTGAATTTATCGTTTTGCAATTGCTTATAAATTTGATGGCATTTCAAATGATACAAATAGAGAACAAAAACAAAGCCAAGTTTGACGTGCATCCATGGCATTTGCAGCCAAGCCTTTCCTAAATCGGTGAAAAACAACATCCAAAACGCAAAAATACTAGCTAAAACTGCACTTGGCCAAGTAATAATAAACCAAAGACGGTACGTCATTATTTTGTATTGAGTCAGTAAAATTTCTCTTTCGGGCGAAGGTTTTTGATTGGCTTCTATTTGATACACAAACAACCGAACAATGTAAAACAAACCTGCAAACCAAGTGATTACAAAAATTAAGTGTAGTGATTTTAAGTATTCGTACATATCAAAAGCTATTTACTAATCACTATTTACTAATTACTTCTCTTAAAATCCCCAATCCAGTTCGCCACAACACCACACCATTCCTCTTCGTCATTCATACATGGAACCGCCATAAATTCTTCGCCACCATGATGTAAAAATTGTTCGTTGGCTTCCATGGCAATTTCTTCTAACGTTTCTAAACAATCAGCAACAAACGCTGGAGTTACAACGGCTAATTTCTTAATTCCTTGTTCGGGCATTTTGTTGATTTCAACATCGGTGTATGGTGTTAACCATTTATCACCTGCTAAACGAGATTGGAACGTTTGACTGTATTTTCCTTCTGGAATTCCTAATAATTTTACAACTTGTTTTGTTGTTTCATAACATTGATGACGGTAGCAAAATTCGTGTGCTGGCGAAGGCGTATTACAACATGAACCGTCAATAGCACAATGTGATTTGGTAACATCGGTTTTACGGATATGACGTTTCGGAATTCCGTGATACGAAAACAATAAATGATCGTAATCAAATCCTTCCAAATGTTTTTTGATTGAATTCGCTAATGCCTGAATATAATCGGGTTTATTGTAAAATGCTGGAACATTGGTAAAAGTCATTTCAGGAAAAAACTTCTGACGCAATTCTTCTGCCAAAACCACAATTGTAGTTGTAGAAGCCATAGCATGTTGTGGATATAAAGGCATCAACATTACTTCGGTTACGCCTTTGTCTTTCAACTCTTGCAAACCTTTTTGAATGGTCATCGTTCCATAACGCATTGCCAAAGCGACAGGAATATCAACCAATTTCTGAACTTTTTGATGCATTTTTTTCGAAAGTACAATTAAAGGCGAACCTTCGCTGGTCCAAATTCGAGCATAAGCTTCTGCCGATTTTTTTGGTCGCGTTTGTAAAATGATACCTCGAACTAATAATGCACGCAATAAAAACGGAACGTCAATTACGTATTTGTCCATTAAAAATTCATCTAAATACGGCTTAACATCTTTGGCTGTTGGACTTTCTGGAGAACCTAAATTTACAAGTAATACACCTTTCATAGTAAAATTTAATTTTTTGTAAAAGTAAATTATTCTTACTTTTTACATTTATGTTTATGTTTTTTTTATCGATTGTTTGATATACGAAATTTATTGGGTTATGTTTTCGGGTTTATTTTAAATTTTCCAAAAACAAAATAAGCTCAGGATAAAAATCATTGAATGAAATATAATTTGGATTTCCCTCTAATTTTTCGGTTATAAATTGATGTAAATCTTTAAAATGTAAATATCCTTTTGATTGATTTTCAATTTCATATTCTTCCCTTTCAATACCATATTTTTTCCCTAATATTTTTGCAACACAAACTCGTACTAACATTTCGTCTAATTCATCTTTCCATCTGTTCTCAGGTAGAACTTTACCATTTGGTTTGGTTAAGAATTTATTTTTAATGCTATTAAGGCGATTATAATTTGAAGAAATAAAATCTGAAACAAATAAATGGGAACATTCATGAATGACTACGTTAAAAGCTGGTACAAATTTTATACTTTCTTCATTTGCTGAATTTGGATTTTCAGAAGAAAGATAAGCAAGTTTAAATTGCCTACAGTTCTTGTATTCTTTAATCTCGATTGAATTACTTGTATGATTGTTTAGTAAATCAATGTAAATTATAAATTTATCGTTTGTTTCTGTCTTGAAGAACTTTTTTGTTTCTTTTAAAACATCACTTCTATTAATAGTGTCTAAAGCAAATAGTGCTGTTTCTTTATATAGTTTTTGATGTTTTTTGATGAACTTCGAAACGTTACAATCTTTATAAAATGAGTTTAAATGAGCAATAAAATCCTCTATTTTTGAACTTTTAATATAATCACCTTGATAAGGAAATTTGAGTTTAAATGGATATTTTTCTGTTAAATAAAGCCCTATAGTTGAAACATTTGGCGCATCCCATTGATCTAAATTTCTATACCAATTTAAAGATTTATGATTTTTGTATGGTTTAAAATACGCATCAAAATCTTTTAAATAAACTGATGGAGTTGGTTTTATATCTAAAGAATCTCTACCAATTGCCATGGCATAAAAAATAGAAACTGCTTCAATACGATTGTCAACTTTAACTTCAACTTGTGCAAATGATAAATTGGTTAAGAAAACAAAAAGCAACAAAAATAAATTCTTCATACTTTACACATTAGTATTTATCGACATCAAATATTTTTTTGGCGTCGTTGCAAATTTTTTCTTGAAGGCAGCAATAAAATGACTTCCTGTACTATAACCAATTTTTAGTCCAACTTCATTTACATTATACGAACCAGAATCTAATAATTGTCGGGCATAATCCATTTTATAATCAAATAGAAATCCGTACACCGTGTCACCATAAATTTGTTTGAAACCCATTTTTAGTTTTTTCAAACTCAGTCCAACTTGCTCCGAAAGTTCTTCCAATCCTGGTGGTTCAGCCATATTTGCAATGATAATTTCTTTGGCTTTTTTAATCTTCATGACATTATCTTCGTCAATTAAAAACGGACATTGCTCAGCATTTGGATCTTCTGAACGGTTGAAATACAAACTCAATAATTCATATCCTTTACCTTTATAGTATAGATTTTTTATAGAAGGATTTAAGTTATAATGGAACAATTGACTTAGTACAATTGCCATTGACGGACTAATATCGCCTTCTTTGTAGTATTTTTTATCTTTATTTTCTTCACTTAAGAACGGAATATGATCAGCTTCGTTAGAAAACAATCCATGAAACTTCTGAATGGAAATTATCATAGAAATTATCCAAGAATTCGGAGCTAATTCTAAATTTAATGGCAATTCTTTTTGCGGATTGTAGAATAATAATGACTTTTCATCTTTCAATTCTAAGGCATAATTCCCCTCATTAAAGACAAATTTTGCTTTTCCTTTAATGCCAAAATGAAATTGAATAAGCCCTTGATTTACGTGTCTTTTTACGTGAAAACTTTCATTTCCATCATTTTGAAAACGAATTAAAATAAAATCATTTTCAATTTTTATTTCTTCTTGAGAACCCATAGCGATGTTTTTCCGTATATACTTTCGAAATTCTGTTACATTCTTATTTAGAATTATTCTACATAAGAAATTTGTTAGAACTTGATTTCACTACAAATTTATAATAAATAACGCTAAAAAGTCGAATTTGGTTTAAAAATTCTCAGAGCGATACAAAAAGTCCTTCTAGCGTTGTTTTTATGAAATGTATAGTAATAATTTTGTTGAACTTTTTAGAAAAGTAGAATATGGAAAATTTTAATATGTCGAAACACACTTCTTTTTACGCATTAGGTTTAAGTTACAAAAAAGCAGACGCAGCAATTAGAGGTAAATTTAGTTTAGACAACCAAGCAAAGGCAACTTTGTTAATACAAGCCGAAGCCGAAGGAATTGAAGCACTTATAGTGACATCAACTTGCAATAGAACCGAAATCTATGGTTTTGCGCAACATCCATATCAACTAATAAAATTACTTTGTGAAAACAGTAAAGGTAGCGTTGAAGAATTTCAAGAAGTTGCCTATATCTACAAAAATCAAGAAGCAATCAATCACATGTTTCGTGTTGGAACTGGTTTAGACAGTCAAATCCTTGGAGATTTTGAAATTATAAGTCAGATTAAAACGGCTTTTAACGAAAGTAAATCTAACGGAATGGTAAATTCTTTCCTTGAAAGATTAGTGAATTCGGTTATTCAAGCAAGCAAAAAAATTAAAACCGATACCGATATATCTTCTGGAGCAACTTCGGTTTCATTTGCATCAGTTCAATACATCATAAAAAATGTAGCAGATATTTCTAATAAAAACATTTTACTTTTCGGAACAGGAAAAATAGGTAGAAATACTTGTGAGAATCTTGTAAAACACACTAAACACGATCATATTACTTTAATAAATCGTACTAAAGATAAAGCAGAAAAACTAGCTCAAAAATTGGATTTAATTGTTAAAGATTACGCCGATTTACAACTCGAACTTCAAAAAGCAGACGTTGTAGTTGTTGCAACTGGAGCACAAAATCCTACTATTGATAAAGCCATTTTAAATCTGAAAAAACCTTTATTGATTTTAGATTTATCAATTCCGAAAAATGTTCACGAAAATGTAAAAGAAGTAGAAGGTGTAACATTGATTCACCTAGATCATTTGTCTCAAATGACCGACGAAACTTTAGAAAATCGTAAGTTGCATATTCCTGCTGCCGAAGCTATTATTGAAGATATAAAAGAAGAATTTTCGGCTTGGACAAAAAACAGAAAGTTCGCACCAACAATTCAAGCGTTAAAAGAAAAATTAAATTCTATTAAAGACGGCGAATTGAATTTTCAACGCAAAAAATTATCTAATTTTGACGAACAACAAGCCGAATTAATAAGCAACAGAATCATTCAAAAAATTACCAATCACTTTGTAAACCATTTAAAAGATGGCGAATCGATGGATGAAGGAATTGAATGGATTGAAAAAGTATTTCAGTTAGAACAAGAGAAATCATTTTTTTAAAATCTTTTGCTTCAAAACAATAATAACCTTCGAGACTTAGCGTCTTTGTGGCAAAAAAGAAATGGAAAAAACAATACGTATTGGAACTCGTGATAGTGAATTAGCACTTTGGCAAGCACACACGGTTCAAAAACAATTAAACGATTTAGGTTACAAAACCGAAATTATAGCCGTAAAATCACAAGGTGACATCCTTCTAGATAAACCTCTTTACGAACTCGGAATTACCGGAATTTTCACAAAAACTTTAGATATTGCCATGATAAATGGTCAAGTTGACATTGCAGTGCATTCCATGAAAGATGTGCCAACTGCTTTGCCTATTGGAATTGTGCAAGCTGCCGTTTTGGAAAGAGCCAATACTTTAGATATTTTAGTTCACAAAGGAAACACTGATTTTCTAGAAACAGAAGCTACAATTGCCACCGGAAGTTTGAGACGTCAAGCCATGTGGTGGAACAAATATCCAAACCATAAAGTGGTCGATTTACGCGGAAATGTAAACACAAGAATGCAAAAACTACAGGATAATGATTGGAGTGGAGCCGTTTTTGCAGCCGCAGGTTTAGAACGAATAAACTTAAAACCAGACAACTACATCAATCTCGATTGGATGATTCCTGCACCAGCACAAGGTGCGATGCTTGTTGTTGCAATGGCAGAAGACGAATTTACGTTAGATGCATTGTCACAACTCAATCACATCGAAACCGAAATTTGTACTTACATAGAAAGACAATTTCTAAAAACACTCGAAGGCGGATGTACTGCGCCAATTGGAGCAATCGCAACCTATAATGAAAAGGAAGACACTATCAATTTTAAAGGCGTTTTGTTATCCATTGACGGGCAACAAAAACTAGAAATCGATAAAAATGTAGATATTTCTGAATGGAAAAAACTAGGATTCAATGCTGCTCAAGAAATTTTAAACAATGGCGGAAGTGAATTGATGGCGGAAATAAAGAAACAATTAAAGAAATAGTGTGTTTATTTATGATAAATTCAATTTGTAAAAAAAGCATTATATTTGTATGGATATAAAAATCGTAAAAGATGAACTACAAAATATCATTCAAGGAGAGAGCGGAACTAGCGAAAGAACTCTTATCCAAACAATTGCCAGTTACCTTAGAGCAAGCCAAACAGCAAGCTCAATGGTTAAAAACGATAAGTACTACAAACA
Source organism: Flavobacterium aquatile LMG 4008 = ATCC 11947 (assembly GCF_000757385.1). Classification (GTDB taxonomy): domain Bacteria; phylum Bacteroidota; class Bacteroidia; order Flavobacteriales; family Flavobacteriaceae; genus Flavobacterium; species Flavobacterium aquatile. Next base: position 227,538 of record NZ_JRHH01000002.1, read on the forward strand.
AGAAGAAACAAAGAGCATAATAGAATATTGTAATCAGAATAATCTTTGGACCGATGATAAAGTAAATTTTGATTTATTTATTTCTGAAGGTGCAGAACAAAAAGTTTATATAAAAAATGAAAAAACAGTATATAAACTTAACGACTCAATTTACTATTCCTCTTGGCATGATTATTTCACAAATTTATTGCTAAATAATTATTTTTTTCCTGAAACTTCATACACACTAGTTGGTTTTTGTCTTGTTGATGAAATTCTATTTGCTTTAGTTGAACAGCCTTTTGTAAAAGCAAATCAACCAACAGATTTAAGTAAAGTTAAAGAATTTATGATTGCTAACGGTTTTGAAAACACTAGAAATCACGATTATTATCATTCTGAATTAGGAATAATTCTTGAAGATTTACATGATGAAAATGTACTAACACAAGATGGTATTTTATATTTTATTGATACCGTTTTTTATATTAAACAATGACAAAACAAATCAACATACTATCCACCAAAAAGCTTTTGCCAAATCAAAAGCAACAGTTAGTAGACGCCAACTTTACAGTTCTTGAAGAAGATTTTATCGAAACTACTATCAAGAATTTTGAATTATCTAAAGTAAATAACAACCTAATTTTTACAAGCCAAAACGCCGTTCAAAGTATTTTACAACATCCAAAATGTGAAGATTTAAAAAGCAAAGATGTTTTTTCTATCGGAATGAAAACCAAAGATTTATTAACCGAAAACGGATTTAATGTTGTTGCTTACACAGGTTACGCAGCAGATTTGGCCGAAATAATATCCTTGATTTATTCAGAAGAATCATTCACTTTTTTCAGTGGAAATTTACGCCGTGATGTATTACCAAATACATTAAAAGAAAACGAGATTACTTTCAACGAAATAGAAGTATACGAAACCAAAATAACATCAAAAAAAATAACAAAAAAACTAGACGGGATTTTATTTTTTAGTCCATCAGCAGTAGAAAGTTATTTTAAAATGAACACCATAAAAGACGAAACTTGTTTTTGCATTGGCGAAACCACTGCAGAAGCTTTAGAAAATAAAAAAGTAAAAACCATAGTAATTGCAGACAAACCATCGGTAGAAAATGTGATTGCAGAAGTAGTAGAATATTATAATAATTAAACTTTGTGCCATAGTGCCTAGTGGTAAAAAAATATAAAAAAATGATCAAGAACGACCTATTTTTAAGAGCATTAAACAATGAAACCGTAGAACGTCCGCCAGTTTGGATGATGCGTCAAGCAGGAAGATATTTACCAGAATTCAGAGCTTTGCGTGACAAATACGATTTCTTCACACGTTGTGAAACTCCAGAATTAGCAGCAGAAATCACAGTGCAACCTATTAGAATTGTAAAACCAGATGCTGCAATTTTATTTTCAGATATTTTGGTAGTTCCAAGAGCAATGGGAATTCACGTGGAGTTGAAAGACAATTTGGGACCAATTATTCCAAATCCAATTCGCACAATGGAACAAGTTAACCAAGTAATTGTACCAGATGTTAATGAAACTTTAGGTTATGTTTTTGATGCTATCAAATTAACCAAAGAAATGTTGAACGATGAGGTTCCATTAATTGGTTTTGCAGGTTCACCTTGGACAATTTTTTGCTACTGCGTTGAAGGAAAAGGATCAAAAAGTTTCGATACGGCTAAAGGATTTTGTTTCTCAAATCCAGTTGCTGCTCATACATTATTGCAAAAAATTACTGATACAACGATTCTATATTTGAAAGAAAAAGTAAAATCGGGTGTAAATGCAGTTCAGATTTTCGATTCTTGGGGCGGAATGTTATCGCCAGTAGATTATCAAGAATTTTCATGGAAATACATCAACCAAATCGTTGAAGCACTTTCAGAAGATACCAAAGTAATTGTTTTCGGAAAAGGATGTTGGTTTGCTCTTAATGAAATGGCACAATCTAAAGCATCAGCACTTGGTGTAGATTGGACTTGTTCGGCAAGAAATGCTCGTTATTTAACAGGCGGAAAAATCACATTACAAGGAAATTTCGATCCATCAAGATTATTATCTCCAATTCCAACCATCAAAAAAATGGTGCACGAAATGATAGATGAATTCGGAAAAGACAATTACATCGTAAATCTTGGGCATGGAATTTTACCAAATATTCCAGTAGATCATGCTAAAGCTTTTATCGAAGCAGTTAAAGAATATTCACCTAGATAGTTGACAATGAATGCGAAATCTTTGTTTTTAGTAGCCTCTTTTTTCTTATTTAGTGTGATGTATTCGCAAACTAGTTTAAAGTTTAATACTGTAACAGCTTTAATAGGAATACCAAACATTGGTTTAGAAACAAATTTATCTAAAAAATTTACTTTTCAAGTAGATGCCACAGCTTCACTTTGGAAATCAATAAATAACGCTCCGTTTAAGTTATTTATTTTAATTCCAGAAGTTAGATATTATCCTAAAGAGGCAACCAAAGGTTTTTTTGTTGGAACGCACATTGGTGGAGCTTCCTACGAATTTCAAAAATGGAACTATATTAACACTAATTATTATCAAAAAGGATATAGTGTTTTATATGGCGTAACATTAGGTTATCAATTTGAGGTTTCGTCTAAATTGAATTTAGAGGTTTTTGCTGGTGGCGGCTATAATCAAGGTTTTTACAAAGGTTATATTTTAAGCACAGGCGAACGTTATGATCTAGCAAAAGATTACAATAAAAGTGGCGAATTAATACCTTATCGAGCAGGATTAATGTTGGTTTATAAATTAAAGTAAGTGATTTAACTTAAAATGGTATCGAGTAATTATATTATCAATCTTTTAAACACAACCGATGCCGAACAATTGCATCAGTTTATAATTGATAATAGTGAACGATTAAAACGCTATTTTCCAGTAACACTTTCAAGTAATAACACGTTAGAAAAATCGATTGAATATATTGCCATTAAAAATAAAGAGATTGAAGATAGAACCAATTTCACTTACGCCATTCGAGATAAAAACAATCAACAAATTGCAGGTTTAATAATCCTTAAAAAAGTAGATTGGGATAAAAAACAAGGAGAATTTGCCTATTGTATTGGTTCACAATTTGAACGACAAGGATTGACATCATTTGCAGTAAAAGAAATGACTAAATTTGCTTTCGATGAATTAGGTTTGAAAACACTTCAAATTATGGCGCACAAAACCAATTTTGGAAGCATAAAAGTGGCAGAAAACAACGGATTTGTTTGGCAAAGAACCTCGGTAAACGAATTTACACCAGTTAATGAAGAACCATTAGACATGGAATTATATGAATTATACAATGAAAAATAAATTCTACCAATACATACAAAATCTTCAAGACCAAATTGTTGCCGGATTGGAAGCAGTCGAAGGTCAAGCCAAATTTCGTGAAGATATTTGGGAACGTCCAGAAGGTGGCGGTGGAAGAACTCGTGTAATAGAAAACGGAAAAATAATCGAAAAAGGTGGTGTAAACATTTCGGCAGTACACGGAAAATTACCAGAAGCCATGCAAAAAATGTTCAACGTTGGTGAAGCCGATTTCTTTGCCTGCGGATTGAGTTTGGTAATTCATCCGAGAAATCCTATGGCACCAACGGTTCATGCCAATTGGCGTTATTTCGAAATGTATAATGAAAATGGAGAAATTATAAATTCATGGTTTGGAGGCGGACAAGATTTAACTCCATATTATTTATTTGAAGAAGACGGAAAGCACTTTCATCAAACTTGTAAAACAGCTTGCGATAAACACAATCCAGAGTTTTATCCAAAATATAAAAAACAATGTGATGCCTATTTTTGGAACGCACACAGAAACGAAGCTCGTGGACTTGGAGGATTATTCTTCGATTACTGCAAAGAAACCGAAACTATGAAAATGGAAGATTGGTACAATTTTGTAACCGAAGTTGGAAACAGTTTCCTAGAAGCCTATATTCCAATTCTTGAAAGGAGAAAAGATTTGCCTTATAATGAAGAGCAACGAACTTGGCAGGAAATACGTCGTGGTCGCTATGTAGAATTCAATTTAGTTCACGATAAAGGCACGTTATTCGGACTAAAAACCAACGGAAGAATCGAAAGTATTTTGATGAGTTTACCACCAAATGTGCAATGGGTTTACGACCATCACCCAGAAGTGGGAAGCGAAGAAGAAAAATTAATTAAAGTATTAGAAACACCAATTGATTGGATTTAGATCGCAAAATATCTAATATCTAATATCTAAAATCTAAAATAATATGTTCCCATTACAAAGAGGCAGAAGATTACGAGTAAACGAATCTATAAGAAGTTTAGTTCGCGAAACAACATTAAGTCCGAGTGATTTTATGTTTCCAATGTTCATTGCAGAAGGCGAAAATTATAAAGTTGAAATCCCATCAATGCCAGGAATCTTTCGTCGCTCGATAGATTTAACCGTTGAAGAAGTAAAAGAACTTTTTGCCTTAGGAATTCGTGCCGTAAACATCTACGTAAAAGTAGACGAATCGTTAAAAGACAACACGGGAAAAGAAGCTTGGAACGAAAACGGATTAATGCAAAAAGCTATCAAAGCAATCAAATCGGCGTGCCCAGAAATGATTGTGATACCAGATGTTGCACTAGATCCATATTCAATTTACGGTCACGACGGAATCATTGAAAACGGTGATATCGCCAACGATGCAACCAACGAAGCCTTGGTAAAAATGGCGGTTTCTCACGCTAATGCTGGAGCCGATTTTGTAGCGCCAAGTGACATGATGGACGGAAGAGTTTTAAGATTGCGACAAGGTTTAGACGCCGCTGGTTTCCAAAATGTGGGAATTATGAGCTATTCTGCCAAATATGCCTCCGCTTTTTACGGTCCATTTCGCGACGCTTTAGACTCTGCACCAGTGGATAATATTGAAATACCGAAAGATAAAAAAACATACCAAATGGATTATGCCAACCGCATCGAAGCCATAAAAGAAGCCTTGATGGATGTAGAAGAAGGCGCCGATATGGTAATGGTAAAACCCGGAATTGCTTATCTCGATATTGTTCGCGAGGTTAAAAACGCCGTGAATGTTCCAGTTACCGTTTTCCATGTTTCGGGCGAATATGCCATGATAAAAGCCGCAGCCGAAAGAGGTTGGCTCGATCATGACAAAATCATGATGGAACAGTTAATGTGTATCAAACGTGCAGGAGCAAGTCTAATTTCGACTTATTTTGCTAAAGAAGCTGCGATTATTCTCAATAAATAGTAGGAGCGAATCGTTCGGGATTTATCAGTAATGGCAATTCCTGCTGCCTTTCCAAAATCCCGATAAAAAATCGGGAGTTTTTCCCTTGCATCAGGGCTAAATAGCAATTGTATTGAATTTCTATTATCTGATAAAAATCATATTTAGTATAAACCATCAGAAGTATCTTTAAACATATTTTAAATAAAAGGTAAAATGAAAACAATTTTAAAATCACTATTCGTAGTAGTTGGGCTAATTATGGTAAGTTGTGGCGGAGACAAAAAAGTTGATAAATTCGGAAATCCAGTTTCAGAGGATAAAACAACAACCGAAACAGCCAAATCTGAAACATCAGCATTTCCGCTTGCTGAAAAAGGTAAAGAAATTTTCGAAGGCAAAGGAACTTGCGCAACTTGTCACAAACCCGATATTAAATTAGTTGGTCCAAGCATAATTGATATTGCCAAAATCTACAAAGAGAAAAATGCCAATATGATCACATTTCTAAAAGGTGAAGGCGAACCAATTGTTGATCCAACCCAATACGAAGTGATGAAAGCCAATTTTGCTTTAACAAAAACATTTTCCGACGAAGAATTGCAATCTTTAGAACAATACATTTACAGTCAAGTAAAATAAAATTTCATGTTTAATTTGAAATCACAAAGTGAGGAGTTTTTACTTTTTGCTTTGTGATTTTTTTTATATTTAAACTTTCTTAAAAAAATGTCAAAAACTGCTTTTATAAATTCACCACTTGGAATCACCAAAATTGTTGGCGATGAAAATGGAATTTCTGTAATTTCGGTTTTGTCTGAAGGTACTATTTCTACAATAGTCCCAAATCATTTGCAAGAAGCAGTTTTACAGCTTCAAGAATATTTTGAAGGAAAAAGAACTGAATTCACTTTTAAATTAAACCCAAAAGGAACCGATTTTCAACAAAAAGTTTGGCAAGAATTGCGCAACATTCCTTTTGGGAAAACAATATCCTACATGGATTTATCTAAAAAACTTGGCGATGTTAAAGCCATTCGTGCTGCAGCTTCAGCAAATGGTAAAAATCCACTTTGGATTGTAGTTCCATGTCACAGAGTTATTGGAACTGATGGTTCATTAACAGGTTACGCTGGCGGATTGTGGCGTAAAAAATGGTTGCTAGAACACGAAAATCCTACAACACAACAATCATTATTTTAAAAATAATACAACAAGTTTTATTGTTGATTAACTTGTATAGTTCTAAATCAAAAACTTTCTCATTTTATTTATTTTAAAAGAAACGAAACTGCATTTTCCCACACAATTCATTCTTCAATAGCTCTTTTTGCCTTCAATTTTCTTTAAAATCAGTAATTATAACGTTTTCGTTAACTAAACATTACCACAACATCACACAAAATTACATTTTAGGAGATAGTTATTTTATCAAGCCAATCATTGGCTAAATAACTCTTAATAACATCAAATGTTAAAGTCGCATATTGTATAGTTTCTATAACAGGTCATTTTCAAAATCAGAAAAAATATAAGTTATTTTTATGAAATATGAAATTTTACACTTATGAAAATATACTACTCGTTTTTTTTTAAGAAAATTCAAATTTTACTTTGTTTAGTGATTTTTGGAAAATTTTCTGTAAATAGTCAAATTTTAACTAATGGTAATTTCGAAACAGGTGGAAGTGGCGTTGGTTTTTTTGTGCACGATTACACTTTAATAAATCCGTTAACAGGAACAAGCAATCCCGGATTTTATGCTCGTACTACCAATCCTACTTTAATGAATTCTAATTATATTTCTGGAGGCGATCACACAACTGGTTCAGGAAATATGTTAGTAGTTGATGGGTCAACACTTGCCAATAGATTCATTTGGACAACGAGCGATACTGGTGGTGCCATTGGTGGCTTTACTATTGGTTCAACCTATACTTTTAGTTATTGGATAAAATCAGTTTCTAACGATGTGACTTCTGTAGAAGCGACTCGAGCCAATATTGGTTTGACATTTGTAAATACGAGCAATATTAGTCCAACAGCATTAAACAATCTCGCACCTTTGCCATCTCAAGGCTGGCAACAAGTAAGTTACTCATTCGTAGCAACAGCAAATAATGTTTTAATACGTTTAAGAACAATTAATAATGGAACAATAGGAAACGATTTTGCACTTGATGATTTTTCAATTACTGAAGGTGGATTACCTTTTGTAGGAAGTTATACGTCAATAAATCCTGCATGTCCTAACTCAACCGATGGTTCAATTAATGTGAATTTATCTGGTGGTTCTTTACCTTACGGAACATTTACTTTATCGGGAACGGCAAATCAAACCAATACTACTGGAATTTTTTCTGGATTAACTGAAGGCACTTATTCGATTTCGGTTACCGATGCAGCAGGTCAAGTCTATTCTCAATCAAATATAGTTTTAGTAGCTCCGAATAATTTGATATTGAGCAATCCGATTACTATTTGCGAAGGCGAAGCGACACCATTAAGCGTATCAGGCGGAAACGGAACGTATACTTGGACTGCGAATCCAACAGATAATTCGATTACAAATCCAAATAGTGCCACACAAAATGTTAGTCCATCCGTTACAACTACTTATACAGTAACATCGGGAGTGGCTTCTTCTACAACAAATTTAGTTTTTAACGGTGATTTTTCTTTGGGAAATACTGGCTTTACAACAGAGTACAATCAGATAGCAGACCCAAATCCGTTTGGAGTACAATCATCTTATGATATTGTTACTAATCCGAATTCATGGTTTACTGCTTTTGCCTCTTTTGGAGATCACACTTCTGGAACCGGAAATCTCATGGTTTTTGATGGTTCAACAGATCCAACAGGTACAATAAAAGCTTGGTGCTCTGGAACTCCCATTGCTGTTTTACCAAATAAAAGTTATACGTTCTCCTATTATGTAGCTTCTGCTGCGCCACAAAATCCGGCTAAACTTGAAGTTCTAATTAATGGTATTTCTTTAGCGCCACCAGTTACAGCGCCTTCAACAACTGGTGTTTGGACATTAGTTTCGCACGTTTGGAATTCTGGAACAAGCACAACAGCCGATATTTGTATTTATGATAGAGAATTTGTCGATTTTGGAAATGACTTTGCTTTAGACGATATTTCATTGGTTGAAACGCTAACTTGCTTGTATGAAAAAACGGTTACAGTAACTGTAAATCCGCAAGTGATTCCAACATTTAACGCTGTGAATCCAATTTGCGTAGGCGAAACTTTAAATGCATTACCAACAACTTCTTTAAACGGATACATTGGTTCATGGTCACCAGCGCTAAATAATTCGGCAACAACAACATATACTTTTACACCAAATGCAGGTCAATGTGCTACAACTGCAACACTAACAATTGATGTAAGTCCAGTACCAGAATTTTCTATTATCGAAGGTTGTAATGGTACCAACTACACATTGTCTGCAGTAGAAAATAATGCATCAAATTCGAGTTATGAGTGGTTTAATCCTTCTAATAATTTAATTTCAAATGAAGCTTCAGTAATAATTTCGACACCAGGAATCTACAGATTAATAGTTACAGATGATGGCTGTAGCGTAGAAGAAACCATCAATGTACTTGCACCATTTTGTACTATTCAAAAAGGGATTTCTCCAAATAATGACGGGCGAAATGACAATTTTGACTTGGCTTCGTACAATGTAAATAATCTAAAAATATTCAATAGATACGGAACCATTGCTTACAATAAATCGGGTTATCGAGACGAATGGTTTGGTCAATCCAATAAAGGTGATGAGTTGCCAGACGGAACGTATTATTACGTAATTGATTTTGCCGATTTAGAAACAAAAACAGGTTGGATTTACATCAGCAGAGAACAATAAAATTTAAATAAATTGCCCCAATGAATCATTTAAAGAAAATAGTCACACTGATACTTTTATTTATTTCTACTTACAATTATTCTCAATTAGGATTTTGTACAGGAAGTAAAGGCGATGCTATTTTTAGTGAAAAATTTGGTAACGGAACAACTTACGGTCCAGCTTTACCAGCAGGAATTACCAATTACACCTATATTTCTGGAAATCCAAACGATGGTTTTTACACACTTTTTTATAGAACAAATCTATATAGTACATGGCATTATTCTTTAGATCACACTCCAGACGCAACCGATGGTGTAAATGGAAAAGCCTTAATTGTTAATGCAAATGCAAGTACATCTGGTGATTTTTACAAAAGAACTGTGACAGGATTATGTATCAATACAACATTTGAATTCTCAGCTTGGGTGATGAATGTGTACAATCCGGGTTCTGGTTTTTGTGGTGCAAGTGAAATTCCGATAAATGTTCGATTTGAAATATGGAACGACACCGAAACCGTTCTTTTAGGTTCTGGAAATACTGGAAATATTATTGGAACATCTACACCTATTTGGCAGCAATTTGCATTGGTTTTTACTACAACCAATCAAACTTCGGTAGTTTTAAAAATGAAAAATAATGGTTTGGGTGGATGCGGAAATGACCTAGCAATTGACGATATCGAGTTTAGATCTTGTGGAGATTTAACTACAATTTCAAGTCCGTCAACTGTGGGAAGTATTTTTAGCACTTGTGACGCAACAGCTTCGATTCAACTTCAAGCAACAACATCGGGAACTTCAACTTATTTTTATCAATGGCAAACCAGTACCAATGGATTTACCTGGACTGACATTGCTGGAGCAAATGCTTCAACTTACACAACTCCAAGTTTATCATCTACAACCTATTTTAGAACTAAAGTTGCGCAAGATGCAGCCAATTTAAGTAACGATTTTTGTTCTGCTTTATCCGATGTTTTTACGGTTTCCTTTTTGCCTGGACCGAGTAATTCTGTAAATAACGGAGATGTAACTATTTGTAGCAATCAAGGAATTCCTTCATTATCAGTTTCATCTGAGCCTGGTTCAAGTGTAAATTGGTACGATGCACCAACAGGCGGAACTTTATTGCAAGCCAATTCATTAACTTATACGCCAACTGCTGGAGGAACATTCTATGCCGAATCGTATTTTACAGCTTCGAATTGTAAAAGCGCTTCAAGAACGCCAGTGACGTTAACAATAGTTTCTTTACCAACAGTTTCAATAACAGGAACGAATTCTATTTGTTCTGGAAATTCTACTAATATAATCCTCAATGGAACTCCAAACACCGCTGTAACTTACACAATTGATGGTGGAGCTACTCAAACAGTTTTTATAAATTCCCTAGGAAATGCAACGATTCCTACTCCAATCTTAACAGCAAATAGTACGTATAATTTTTTAAATGCAACTTCAAATGCTTTAAGTTCTTGCTCTGCGACTTTAAATATTCCGTTTGTAATTAACGTTAATTCTACGCTTACAGCATTCATAAGTGGTAGTTCAACAATTTGTTCAGGTTCAAATACTGTTTTGACATTTACAGCAACACCAAATACAACCGTCTTTTATAATGTTGATGGCGGTTCAACTCAAAATCTACCAATAGATTCTACAGGAATAGCAACGCTTACAACACCAAATTTAACCTCAAGTTCGACGTATACATTAACAAGTATTTCATCATCTGGAGTCAATTCATGTACCCAAACTTTATCTCAAATTTTTACAATTTCGATAACTGGATTACCAACAGCATCGGTTACAGCCAATCCAGTTTCGGTTTGTTCAGGTGGTTCAAGTACCTTGAATTTTAGCGGAACTCCAAATGCAATTATCACTTATTCGCAAAATGGCGGAACTAGTCAAACAACAACTTTAAATGCTTCTGGAGTAGCATCGGTATTTGTATTAAACATAATTTCCGACACCACTTTTCAATTGATAGAGGCAACTCTTCCGGGTTCATCTTCGTGTAATCAATTAATTTCTGGTTCGGCTTTGGTTAGCATAAATCCAACACCAATGGCAAGTTTTTCAGGTAATTTAAATTATTGTTCGAATGAACCTTTGGATATTACTTTAGCATCAGATATTGTTGGAACAACTTATTCATGGACTGTAACTCAAAACGGAACTATTGGAGCAAGTTCTGGTTCTGGTAATACTATAAATCAAGTTTTATCGGTTATAAATTCTGATGGAAATGCTACTTATTTTGTTACACCTTCTTACAACGGATGTGCTGGAACAACTATTGAAATTGATGTTGTAATTCATGCTTTACCAAATCCAATAGTTAATGATGGTGTAATTTGCTTAAATAATTCGAGCACGCCATCATCCCAATTTTATACTTTAACTACTGGTTTAAATGCGACAGATTATAGTTTCGATTGGTATTTTGGTGGTATTCTAATTCCGACAGCTTCTGGAAATTCCTATAATGCCAATCAAGTTGGAAGTTACTCAGTTATTGCAACAAATAATGCTACAGGTTGTACTTCTGATGAAGTTTTTGCGACAGTTAGCGAGTCAATTCAGGGCGAAAGTTTGATAATTAATCAATCAGGAACTTTTAGTGATAATCCAACAATTTCGGTTACAGTAGTTGGTGGCGATGGTCCGTTTTTATATCAGTTGGATAATTCCGATTTTCAAACGTCTAATGTGTTTTTCCCAGTTTCACCAGGATTTCATACGATAACCGTTGTTGATGAAACGTTTTGTACTAACTTAACGGCAACGGCAACAATCATAAATTATCCGCATTATTTTACTCCAAATGGAGATGGAACGCATGATTATTGGAATATAAGAGGACTTTCTTCAAATTCTGAAATTCTTATTTTTGATCGCTTCGGAAAATTATTGAAACAAATTTTTACAAATCAAGTAGGTTGGGACGGAACGTATAACGGACAAACAATGTTATCTGATGATTATTGGTTTACGGTGAAATATACCGAAAATGGTTCAGAAAAATTATTTCGATCGCATTTTACTTTAAAAAGATAAAATCATTTTTTTAATTTTAATTATCAAACGAAAGCAATATTTATGTAAATTCGTTTTTAGACATTAAAATTAAAAGCCATGATAGAAAAAATTCGCCTAGATAATATTTTATTTCTTGACATAGAAACCGTTCCATTAGAAGAAAATTTCAATTCTCTTGATGATGAAATGAAACATCTTTGGGAACTTAAAACCCAATACCAAAGAAAAGACGACTATACTGCCGAAGAGTTTTATGATAGAGCAGGGATCTGGGCCGAATTTGGAAAAATTATTTGCATTTCGGTGGGTTATTTTGTAACCAAAGGCGATATTCGAAACTTTAGAGTTACTTCTTTTTTTGGTGAAGAGAAAAAAATTTTATTAGACTTCAACAATTTACTTAGTAATCATTTTGATGGTTCTCAACATATTCTTTGTGGTCACAATGCCAAAGAATTTGACTTCCCTTTTATTGCTAGACGAATGATTATCAATCAAGTTTCTATTCCAAACAAACTAAACTTATTTGGAAAAAAACCTTGGGAAATTCAGCATCTAGATACATTGGAATTATGGAAATTTGGCGATTATAAACATTTTACTTCTTTAAAACTACTTACAAAAATCCTCGGAATTCCTTCGCCAAAAGGTGACATCGATGGAAGTCAAGTAGGTCATGTTTTTTATGTCGAAAAGGATATTGATAGAATTGTAACTTATTGCGAAAAAGACGTCATCGCAGTGGCACAAGTTTTCCTTCGCTTTAGAAAAGAAGATTTATTGATTGAAGAAGAGATAATCCATGTTTAGTTTCAGCCACAGATTCACAGATTTCGAAATTTTATTGTTCATTCTCAATTGAATTAAAATTCAATCAAAAATAGGGTCTTCTATTCAAATTAATCTGTGAATCTGTGGCAGATTTTTATAAATAGTTATATTTACAAAAAAAACAAAACATGGTATTAAGTAGATTTTGGCTCGTTATCTTTATTTCATCAATTGTATTTGTGATTTTTAGTTTATTCTCTGGAAACAACTACACGATTGACTTTGTCTTAAATGGAAAAAAAGACGATCCAATTTTAGTTTCTGAAAAGTATCTTCAAGATTTACCTGTTTTTATTAAAGACAGCATCGAAAATGCTCCAGACAAAACTATGATTATCAATCGTGATACTTTGAACGCTGATTCTACATATGTTTTTTCTAATAAAGTGGTAAAAATATACAGTGGAAAACAAAAATCAGATGGATTATTACCGACTTGTAAAAGCACTTTGCTAGATTTGATTTTGCCACTTATGGCCTATTTGGCATTTTTCTGTGGGTTGATGGAACTTTTAATTATATCTGGCGCATCACAAAAATTGGCGAAAATATTAAGTCCAGTTTTTGTAAAAGTCTTTCCAAGTATTCCTAAAAATCATCCTTCAATATCTTACATGACTTTAAATTTTGCTGCAAATTTTCTAGGATTAGATTCTGCTGCAACACCATTTGGATTAAAAGCAATGGAGAGTTTACAAGAAATAAATCCAGAAAAAGACAAAGCCAGCGATGCGCAAATCATGTTCATGTGTTTACACGCTTCTGGACTTACATTAATTGCAACTTCAATTATAGGTTATCGCGCTGCTGCAGGCGCCGCAAATCCTGCAGATGTGATGTTGCCTTGTATAATTACCTCTTTTATCGGGACCATTGCTGCGTTTTTAATTGTAGGAATTAAACAAAAAATCAACTTCAAAAGTGCTTCTTTGGTTGCGGGATTAATGGGAATGATAGGCGCAATTATTGGTTTGTTGATGTATGTAAATCATTTGGATTTAATTGGTAAAAATTATTTTACTTCCAATCTTTCCGCTTTGATTTTGGTTGTAATTATTGTTTTTACATTAATATTATCGTTCGTAAAAGAAAAGAAATTTACAGAAGCAAATACCACCGTTTATGAAGCATTTGTGGTTGGTGCAAATAATGGCGTTAAAACTGGAGTTACAATTTTCCCTTACGTTTTAGGAATGTTAGTTGCTATTTCGTTGTTCAGAAATAGTGGTTTATTTGAAATCATCAGCAATTGGATAGCTTTTATTTTTTCTAATTTAGGTGTGGCAAAAGAAATTACCGATGCTTTACCTGTTGCATTGCTTCGTCCTTTTAGTTCTGCTGGTTCACGTGGATTTTTAATTGATTCAATGAATACATTTGGCGCCGATTCAATGACAGGAAGATTGAGTAGTATTTTTCAGTGTAGTGCCGAAAGTACGTTTTATGTTATTGCAGTTTATTTTGGATCTGTTAATATAAAAAACACTCGATATGCTTTAGGAACAATGCTTATAGTAGATGTTATTTGTGTAATTACTGCCATTTTTGTGGCTAGTTGGTTTTTTTAGAATACACTCTATTATAATTAACAAATCATTTAAAAATTTATCAAAAATTGTACATATATTTGTACAAAATAAATATATTATGGTAATTGCAAATATTTCAGATTTTAGAAAAGATATCAAATCTTATTTTGATAGGGTAGCAAAAAACTTTGAAACACTAATAATAAACCGCGGAAAAGACTCAGGTATTGTTATCATGTCGCTTGAAGAATACAATTCTTTGATGGCAACTAACTATGAGTTATCTACACGTAAAAATGAAAAACGTCTTGATGCTGCAATCGAAAAATTAAGAAATAACGGCTCGTTTTCTAAAGATTTAATCGAAGAGTAAAATGAGATATGTTTTCGTAGACGAATCATGGGAGGATTATTTATACTGGCAAAAAGTTGATAAAAAGAAAGTAAAAAAAATCAATGATTTACTAAAGGATATTTCCAGAACACCTTTTGACGGAATTGGAAAACCTGAGCCATTAAAACACAAATATGCAGGATTTTGGTCGCGAAGAATTGATGACGAACACCGACTAATTTACAGATTTCAAGAGGATGAAATTCAAATTGTAAAGTGTAGACATCACTACGATTAAAGTAAATTATTTAATTAATTCAAATTCAATTTTTCTTCAATCCACCAACTTTCCGTAACTTTACATCACTAAACAAATTTACAATGGACTTTATATATCAAGATCCGTATCCGATATTAAAAGACGATACACAATACAAAAAACTTACTTCTGATTACGTAAAAGTAGAGCAATTTGGCGACAGAGAAATTCTAACTGTTGATCCAAAAGCATTGGAATTGATGGCGCAAGAAGCCATGAACGACGTTTCATTTATGTTGCGAACAGCGCATTTACAAAAGCTAAACAATATTTTAAACGATCCAGAAGCGACAGATAATGATCGATTTGTCGCTTACAATTTATTACAAAATGCTTCTGTAGCCGTTGAAGGTCAGTTGCCATCTTGTCAAGATACTGGAACTGCAATTGTTGTAGCAAAAAAAGGTGAAAGTGTTTACACTGGAGTTGATGATGCCGAATGGTTGTCAAAAGGAATTTTCAATACATTTCAAAATAAGAATCTTCGTTACTCACAAATTGTTCCGATTTCGATGTTTGAAGAGAAAAATTCAGGGTCTAATCTTCCTGCACAAATTGATATTTATGCTAAGAAAGGTAATTCATACGAGTTTTTATTTCTAACGAAAGGTGGCGGTTCTGCCAATAAAACTTTTTTATATCAAAAAACAAAATCGCTATTGAATGACAAAGCAATGGAAGAATTTGTTCGCGATAAAATTAAAGATTTAGGAACTTCTGCTTGCCCGCCATACCATTTAGCATTGGTAATTGGTGGAACTTCAGCTGAGGCAAATTTATCGGCAGTGAAAAAAGCATCGGCTGGATATTATGACCATCTTCCAACAACTGGAAATATGGCTGGTCAAGCTTTTCGCGATATCGAATGGGAGAAAAAAGTATTGTTATATTGTCAAGAAAGTGCCATTGGTGCACAATTTGGAGGAAAATATTTTGCGCATGATGTTCGTGTAATTCGTTTGCCACGTCATGCTGCTTCTTGTCCGGTTGGATTAGGAGTTTCATGTTCTGCCGATAGAAATATCAAAGGGAAAATCACAAAAGATGGAGTTTTCTTAGAACAATTAGAGGTCAATCCGCAGCAATTTTTACCTGCTGTTCCGCCACATTTGGAAGCGGCAGTTGATGTAGATTTAAATCGTCCGATGGCTGAAATTTTAGCTGAATTATCTAAATATCCGATAAAAACTCGTTTGAAATTAAACGGAACTTTAATCGTTGCGAGAGATATTGCTCATGCAAAAATTAAAGAATTATTGGATGCAGGAAAACCAATGCCAGAATATTTCAAAAATCATCCAGTATATTATGCCGGACCAGCAAAAACGCCAGACGGAATGCCATCAGGAAGTTTCGGACCAACAACTGCAGGAAGAATGGATGTTTACGTAGAGGAATTCCAAAAAGCAGGAGGAAGTATGATTATGCTA
Organism: Flavobacterium aquatile LMG 4008 = ATCC 11947; assembly: GCF_000757385.1. Lineage (GTDB taxonomy): Bacteria > Bacteroidota > Bacteroidia > Flavobacteriales > Flavobacteriaceae > Flavobacterium > Flavobacterium aquatile. The sequence continues at coordinate 244,135 of NZ_JRHH01000002.1, forward strand.
GCCAAAGGAAATCGTACTAAAGAAGTGATGGAAGCGTGCAAGAAATATGGCGGATTCTATTTAGGTTCGATTGGTGGACCAGCAGCTATCTTGGCTCAAGACAATATCCTAAAAGTTGAGGTTGTAGATTTCGAAGAACTCGGAATGGAAGCCGTGAGAAAAATTACAGTTAAAGATTTCCCAGCCTTTATTATTACTGATGATAAAGGAAATGATTTCTTTGCTAACTTATAAAAATCATTAGCCACAGATTCACAGATTACTATATTTAATCTGTGAATCTGTGGCTATCAAAATTAATCAAATGCCATTTAAAGAAACATTTTCAGAATTTTATACCAAAGTTAAATCGAGTTTAGAAGATGGAACTTTTGCCAAATTAACTTTAGCAAAAACCATCGGAAATACCGATTTGATGAATATTTATGTTCGTCCGATATTGGAGGAAAATGAGTTGAAATTAGAGTTAAAGTTCAAACATCAACAAGAAGAATTATTTGAAATTCACGAAATTGAAAATGCTTTTCCACGATTATTAGAGTTTATTAATAATCCGTTTATGTCTGCCATTTTATTTACTACCGAATTTGATTTAACTTACAAATTGAATAAAAAACGTGCGGTAAGTATAGTAGAACAATTTCCTAGTTTTACACATGCTTCGCCGGTGATCATTGAATATTTAGAAAGTAAAAAGTAAGGATTTCAACTAAAAAAATAAAACCCACAAAATTTAATTGATTTTTGTGGGTTTTATTTTTTTTATTAATCAATAACCATTTCAGGAATTTCGCCTTCAATAATTAAAGTTGCTTCTGTTGATGCAATGATGTGTTCTACAGAAACTCCTGGTGCGCGTTCTAATAATTTGAAACCTTGAGGTGTTATTTCTAGAACAGCTAATTCGGTAACTACTTTTTTAACACAAGCAACTCCAGTTAAAGGTAAAGTACATTTCTTTAGAATTTTACTTTCGCCTGCTTTATTTACGTGCATCATGGCAACGATAATATTTTCTGCAGAAGCTACTAAATCCATTGCACCGCCCATTCCTTTTACCATTTTTCCTGGGATTTTCCAGTTGGCGATATCACCATTTTCTGAAACTTCCATGGCGCCAAGAATTGTTAAATCTACGTGTTGTCCACGAATCATTCCGAAGCTGAAAGCTGAATCGAAGAAACTTGCTCCAGGCAAAGTTGTTATTGTTTGTTTTCCTGCGTTGATTAAATCGGCATCTTCATCGCCTTCAAAAGGAAATGGTCCCATTCCTAGAATTCCGTTTTCGCTTTGAAATTCAACATCAATTCCTTCTGGAATGTAATTGGCAACTAGTGTTGGAATTCCGATTCCGAGATTTACGTAGTAATTGTGTTTTAATTCTTTTGCAATGCGTTTTGCAATTTGATTTTTATCTAACATATTAGAAAATTTTTCTTACTGTACGTTGTTCTATTCTTTTCTCGTATTTTTCGCCTTGAAAAATTCTGCTAACCAATATTCCTGGAATATGAATTTCGTTTGGATCTAAACTTCCTGCTGGTAAAAGTTCTTCAACTTCGGCAATCGTTATTTTTCCAGCGCCACACATTGATGGATTGAAATTTCTAGCTGTTCCTTTAAAAATTAAGTTTCCTGCTTCGTCACCTTTCCAAGCTTTTACTATGGCAAAATCGGCTTTGAAGGCGTGTTCCATCACGTGCATTTTTCCGTTGAACTCGCGTGTTTCTTTACCAATTGCGACTTCTGTACCAAAACCTGCTGGAGTGAAAAAAGCTGGAATTCCGGCTTGAGCTGCACGACAACGTTCTGCTAAAGTTCCTTGCGGAATTAACTCAACATCCAATTCTCCTGAAAGCATTTGACGTTCGAACTCGGCATTTTCTCCAACGTAGGACGAAATCATTTTTTTGATTTGTTTTTGTTGTAATAACAATCCCAATCCGAAATCGTCTACTCCTGCATTGTTGGAAATACAAGTTAGGTTTTTAGTTCCTTTTTTCACTAGTTCGGCGATGCTGTTTTCTGGAATTCCACACAGGCCAAAACCTCCGAGCATTATGGTCATGTCGTCTTCAATTCCTTGAAGTGCTTCTTTAACCGAATTTACTTTTTTATTAATCATATCTTAGCAATGAATTATACTAATTTTCTATAAGTTTTATTTTGTTACCAAACCTTTAAATAGGCTTAGCCCTGATAGAAGTGGAAATCCTTTTTTAGGATTATCCTGTAGCGTTAGCGAAAGGAAAATCCTAAAAAAGATTGCAACGTATAGCAGGAATAGCTTCTAAAGATCGAACTCTTCTGTGTTTTGTTGTTCGTTACTGAGTGAATCTACCGCAGTTGTGTCCTTGGGTTTGGAATAACCACCACCGGTATAACAGTCGATTTTAATGGACATGTTTTCTGGTTTTTCAAACTTATCTTTAGAGATTTGAAGATCTGGATCTTCGTAACATTTTTTCATAAAATAACCCCAAATTGGTAAGGCAGCCGTTGCTCCTTGACCATAAGTGATGCTTTTGAAACGTGCAGAACGGTCTTCGCAACCTACCCAAACGCCAGTTACAAGATTGGGAACCATGCCGATAAACCAACCGTCGGACTGGTTTTGTGTTGTTCCAGTTTTTCCTGCAATGGAGTTGGTGAACATGTATGGATAGCCTGTCCAGCGTTTATCGCCGTTTCCGCCACCTTGAGTTCGTAATCGTTCTCCAGATCCACCTTCAGTAACGCCTTCTAGAAGTTTGATTACAGCAAATGCGATGTCTTTGTTGAGAACGTCGTGCGATTCTGGAATGGGTTCGTAAATTACGGCTCCGTTTTTATCTTCGATTCTAGAAATAAATTGTGGTTTTATGTAAACACCTTGATTGGCAAATGTGCTGTATGCGGCAACCATGTCGTGAACGGTAATATCTACCGCGCCAAGAGCAATTGCTGGTTGTGCAGGAATATCTGAAGTTACGCCAAGCTTGTGTGTTAAAGCTACTACGGCTTCTGGACCAGTTTTGTCTATTAATTTGGCAGAAACGGTGTTTATAGATTGCGCTAATGCTTTGGTTAAGCGTACCATTCCGCGGTATTTTTGGTCAGAATTTCTTGGTTCCCAATCTTCGGTTACGTTGTGACGACCTTTTCTAATTACAAATGGTCCGTCAATTATGGTATCGCAAGGAGACATTCCTAATTGTTCGATTGCAGTTGCATAAACGAACGGCTTGAAGGTAGAACCAACTTGGCGCGCGCCTTGACCAACGTGATCGTATTGGAAATACTTGTAGTTTATTCCGCCAACCCAAGCTTTAACTTGACCCGTTTGTGGTTCCATTGACATTAATCCCGATTGTAGAAAATGTTTGTAATATCTTATGGAATCTAATGGTGTCATTACAGTATCACGTTCGCCTTTCCAAGTGAAAACAGTCATTTTTGTTTTTACGCTAAATGATGCTATGATTTCTTCATCCGATTTATCGTCGGCTTTTAGAATGCGCCATCTTTCGGAATTTTTCATCGCTTGTTTGATGATTTTATCCGTTTCCTCTGGTGTTATACTGATGAAAGGAGCGTTTTTATTGCCTTTTTGTTGAATCCAAAATTCTTCTTGAAGGTTTTTCATGTGTGCCAAAACCGCTTCTTCTGCATGTTCCTGAATTTTTGAATCGATTGTAGTGTAAATTTTTAAACCATCGCCGTAGATGTCATATTCTTCTCCGTCTGGTTTTTTATTTTCTTTAACCCATTTTTTCATGTAATCTCGAAGGTATTCTCTAAAATAAGTAGCCGTTCCGTCAAGGTGACTTTCTGGATGAAAATCAAGTTTAATTGGTTTTTTTTCTAAAATTAATTTAGCCGATTCTTCAAGATGATTATTTCTAACTAATTGACCCAAAACAATATTTCTTCTTTTGATGGCTCTTTCTGGAAAACGATTTGGGTTAAAACGAGAAGGATTGGTTAACATTCCTACCAATAACGCGCTTTCTTCTACATTTAAATCGCGTGGTTCTTTACTGAAATATACTTTGGATGCTGATCGAATTCCGACTGCACCATTCACAAAATCAACCTGATTTAGATACAAAGCGATGATTTCTTGTTTGGTATATTGTCTTTCTAATCGGATAGCAATAATCCATTCTTTGGCTTTTTGTACAATTCTAAAAGGAAGAAATTTAGAACCTTCGCCATGAAATAAATTCTTTGCTAATTGTTGGGTTATGGTACTTGCTCCACCATCTTTTCCTAGTTTTAAAGCTGCACCAAATGTTCTACGAGCATCAATTCCTGAATGTTCATAAAATCGTTCATCTTCGGTAGAAACTAGTGCATCGACTAATGATTTTGGTAAATCTTTGTACTTGATTGCAGTTCTATTTTCGTTATAAAATTTACCTAACGTTACACCATCAGAAGAGATGATTTCGGTTGCTAAATTAGAATCTGGATTTTCTAAATCTTCAAAGGATGGCATTGCGCCAAATAAACCCCAAGATGCAAATAGAAAGAATAGAAAAATTCCGCCAAGTGTGTAAAGAAATAGTCTCCAAAACTTGTTTGAATAATATTTTACGTCTCTTGCAGGAGTAGTTCCTTTGGATTGAGAATTATTTTTTTGTGCCATAATTTTTTATTCTAATGATTCTACTCTAAAACCTATTTCAGTGATGCCTTTTAAATTGTCAACACCAGCGACTTTGCCTGTTTGACGAACGGCTTGCTGAATTTTAATGGTATAATCGCCTTTCAAATTGAACTTAACATTGGGTTTGTAAAACAGTTTACTTTCTTTCACGTCAGAAAAACCGTCGCCCATTAAACTTCCGTCTGGATTTGCCATTTCATATTCTAATGTGTCAACTAAAACTTTTTTATTTGGTTGAACTAATGAAACTATTAGAAACAAATTACTAAACGGATAATCGTTGTTGGCTCTAGTATTTACGTACAAATTGTAATTTTTTAAACTATCCAATTTTGGTAATTTAAATTTAATAATACTGTCTTTATGCCAAGAATTTCCAACGGATTTGTATTCGTCAAAAACACGTTTTTCATCGCATGAAATTATTAAAAACGCTACTAAAAGAAACAGTATGCTATTTTTTATCTTCATTCTTTTTAATAATTATTGGTCTTTTATTTTGTGGTTTTGCATTCGGATTTTGTCCTTGTGCTTGTGGTTGTTTTTGATTTGGATTTTGTCCTTGTCCTTGTTTTTGATTAGGATTAGCGTTTTGATTCGGATTGGTATTCTGGTTTGGGTTTTGAACTTTGCTTTTGTTCTTATTTTTATTTTTGCTTTTGCTCTTTTTTGGTTGGTCAAAACGCGTCAAACTTTCTTGACCCATCGCGTTATTGAAGTTGGCTTCTTGCTCAACAACGATTTCTATAGCATAATCTTCCAGTGCAGAAACTCTGATTTTTTGTTTGTTTTGAACTACAATTTCTCTAACCTGATCGATTTTTAAAACATGCCAGTTCGCGAAATTATCGGTGTAAGCAAACCACATTAATCCTTTAAAAATGTCTTGTTTTTGGCAAATTGCATCGCCTTTTTCGGTGTAAAGTTTGGTTTCAAAATCTGGAAAATCTTTTAAAGCATCAAGATAAGTGTCTAATTCATAGTTTAAACAGCATTTTAATTTGCCACATTGACCTGCTAATTTCTGCGGATTTAGTGACAATTGTTGGTATCGAGCTGCCGATGTATTTACACTTCTAAAATCGGTTAGCCATGTTGAACAACACAATTCTCGTCCACAAGAACCAATTCCTCCAAGACGCGCTGCTTCTTGTCGAAAACCTACTTGTTTCATCTCAATTCTGGTCTTGAATGATTGAGCAAATTCTTTAATCAACTGACGAAAATCGACTCTGTCATTGGCTGTATAATAGAAAATAGCTTTCGATCCGTCGCCTTGAAATTCAATATCAGAAATCTTCATTTCTAATTTTAAAGAAATTGCAATTTCACGCGCTTTCACTTTCATTGGTTCCTCTTTATCGCGTGCTTCACTCCAGATATCGATGTCTTTTTGTGATGCTTTTCGGTAAACTTTGGCTACATCTTCGCTTTTATGATCGACGCCTTTTTTCTTCATTTGTACTTTTACCAATTCGCCAGTAAGCGTTACAATTCCGACGTCATGACCTGGTGAAGCTTCTGTAGCTACAATATCGCCAATGCTTAACGTAAGTTTTTCGGTGTTTCTATAAAATTCTTTTCTTCCGTTTTTAAAACGTACTTCAACACAATCAAAAGGAGCTTCGCCATTAGGCAAATTCATATTTCCTAACCAGTCAAAAACAGTCAATTTATTGCAGCTATCGGTGCCGCAAGTCCCATTATTTTTACAACCCTTTGGTGCACCACCATCAGAAGTTGAACAACTTGTACATGCCATAATTATATATGTAGTATCGCCAAAAAGCGATTTAAGTTTATAAAACGATTAATTGGTAAAGATAGTATTTTTAGAAATTATATTCCAATAAAAAAATCCCAAATTCCAATGGCCAAATTAGGCATTGAAATTTGAAATTTAAGTAGTTTGCAATCTATTGATTTTAAGTTTCTTTTATTGTAATGATATTTACAGGACAAGCTTTTACAGCCAATTCACAATTTTCTGTGATAGAATAATCTGTAGACTTCAAGGTAAAAAACCCTTTTGCATTGACCGATTTAAGCAACACTGATTTTCCGTCTTTTTTTGACATTTGAAATTGTGCTGGTGCCATTTCTACACAGTAATTGCAACCGATGCATTTGTCCCTTTGCAGTGTTACAACGACCATTAGTTTTCTACAATTTTATAAATTTTGTCCGATAAACGAATTCGGAACGGCACTTTCATTGTACAACTATCGCCTTTGGTAGCTTTTTCCGAATTGATGTCATTTACAAATATTTCTTCTAAAACCAGTTCTTGTGCACCAGTTGACGGACCAGTAATTAAAATTTTATCACCTTTTTTGATATCGTAAGCTTCAATTTTGAATTCGGCAATTTTGGATTTTGGAAAGTAGTGAATTCCTTTTCCAACATATACTTTCTTTTGTGTAGCACTCGAACCTGGATTATCTGACCATTCGCCTAACTTTTGCCCCAAATAATAACCACTCCAGAAACCGCGATTGTAAACCGTTGCCAAAGTTTCCATCCAAGTAGTGACTTTTTCTTTGGTAAAAGTTCCTTCGTAATATGAATCGATTGCATCATGATAGGTTTTGATAACTGTTGCTACATAATCTGCAGCACGTCCACGACCTTCAATTTTTAAAACTTTTATACCTGAATCGATTACTTGGTCTAGGAAATCTAAGGTGCATAAATCTTTTGGCGACATTAGATATTCATTATCCACTTCAATTTCGAAACCGCTTTCTTGATCAATTACTGTGTATTTTTTACGACAATTTTGCTTGCAAGCACCTCGATTTGCAGAAGAATTATGCGAATGCAAACTTAAATAGCATTTACCTGAAACAGCCATACATAAAGCTCCGTGACCGAAAATCTCAATTTCAACTAAATTACCACTTGGGCCTTTTATTTGTTCTTTTTCAATAGCATCAGTGATTTTTTTCACTTGACGTAAACTCAATTCGCGAGAAAGTACAATGGTATCTGCAAACATTGAATAAAATTTTACTGTTTCAATGTTGGTTACGTTTAGTTGAGTAGAAATATGAACTTCAATCCCAACAGTTCTTGCCGTCATGATAACCGCTTGATCGGATGCTATTACGGCTGTAATTCCTGCTTCTTTGGCTTTGGTTAAAAGTGTTTTTACAATGGATAAATCGTGATCGTAAATAATTGTATTTAAAGTTAGATAAGTTCTAACGTTTTTCTCTTTGCATCGTCGAGCAATTTCGGGTAAATCATCTAAAACGAAATTTACTGTTGCTCTTGCACGCATGTTCAATTGTTCTACACCAAAATAAATCGAATCGCAACCATTATCTAAAGCTGCTTGCATGGATTCAAAATTCCCGGCTGGAGCCATTAATTCTATTCTTCCAGAAGTTGTCATTAAGTGATAATTTTAAATAATTTATCAGATAATCGAACTCTAAAAGGCAAAATAAAAGTCACTTTATCTCCGACTTTTGCAACAGAATTTTCGCTTCCATTGACCATCATTTTGTCTAAAATTACTTCTTCGTTTCCAGTGGTTGGTCCAGAAATTAGTATTTTATCGCCTACATTCAATTCGTTATTTTCGATAATAAATAATCCAACTTGTGGTTTTGGATAATAATGTTCGGCTTTACCAACAAGTACTTTTTTTATTTTTATTTTTTGACGAATGTCTTGAGATTTTTGAGCCGTTGCCAAAGGTTTATCAGATAATTCTCCAGAATGCTTGAATAACAATTTATCAGATTTTCCTTTGCGAAAAACTTTATTACCTACTTGAATACCTCTACGAAGTTTGACTTGTTCTACCAATGGCAAATGAATAGTATCTAAACATTCGGTTGAACAACAATTTTCCATTGCGGCTTTACATTCATCACATTGAATGAACAATAAATGACATCCGTCGTTTTCGCAATTGGTGTGATTGTCACATGGTTTTCCGCATTGATGGCATTGTGAAACGATATCGTCGGTAATTCTTTCGCCAAGTCTGTGGTCAAAAACGAAGTTCTTTCCTATGAATTTACTTTCGATATTTTCTTCCTTGATTTGTTTGGCATAATTGATAATTCCGCCTTCCAATTGGAACACGTTTTTAAAACCTTGGTGTTTAAAATAAGCAGAAGCTTTCTCACATCGAATTCCACCAGTGCAATACATCACTAGGTTTTTATCTTCTTTAAAATCTTTTAATTGTTCGTTGATGATTGGCAGACTTTCTCTAAAAGTTTCCACATCTGGAGTAATGGCACCTTTAAAATGACCAATTTCACTTTCGTAATGATTTCTAAAATCAACTACAATAGTATTTGGATCTTCTAAAATTTGGTTGAATTCTTGAGCTTTCAAATGAACTCCGATATTGGTCACGTCAAATGTTTCGTCGTTCAATCCGTCTGCAACAATTTTGTCACGAACTTTTACGGTTAGCTTTAAAAACGAATGATCATCATGTTCTACAGCGACATTCAAACGAATGCCTCTCATAAAATCGTAAGTTTCTAGAGTTTCTCGAAATGCTTCGATATTCTCGGCTGGAACACTCATTTGAGCATTGATTCCTTCTTTGGCAACGTAAGTTCGACCAAGAGCATCGAGTTTGTTCCATTGGATAAATAAGTCGTCGCGAAATTTTTTCGGATCTTCAATTTTGGCATACGCATAGAATGACAAAGTAAGTCTTTGTTTGCCAGCTTGATCTATAAGCTCGGCTCTTTCTTCTGCGCTTAAGGTGTTATACAGTTGCATGCTATAAACGTTTAAGTGAGAACTATTTTTTGAATTCTAAATGGAAGAATTCGGGTGCAAATGTAAAAATAATTTATGAAAAAACCCTGTCAGAGTTCAAAACTCTGACAGGGTTGTAATTCTAAAAGTAAAAAGTCTTAACAGAATTCTGCGTAAGCGTCTTTCAAGTTTTCAGCAATCATTTCAGCTGGACGACCTTCAATGTGGTGACGTTCTAGCATGTGAACTAACTCTCCGTTTTTGAATAAAGCCATACTTGGAGATGATGGAGGAAACGGAAACATTTCTTCTCTTGCAGCATCAACCGCTTCTTTGTCAACACCAGCGAAAACTGTTACTAAATGATCTGGTTTTTTTGCTCCGTCCAAACTCATTTTTGCTCCTGGACGAGCGTTTCTTGCAGCGCAACCACAAACTGAATTTACAACTACAAGTGTCGTTCCTTCTGCTTTGATAGCATTTTTTACTTCTTCTGCATTATATAAATCTTGAAAACCAGCGTCAGAAAGTTCTGCTCTCATTGGTTTTACCATTTCTTCTGGATACATATTCTTGATATTAAATATTTGATATTAAATTTTAGATATAAAATCTTTTGCAAAGATAGTGAGAATTGCAATTTTATAATAATTTTGATTATAAAGTTTTGTTATAGTTTGATAGATTTTATATCAAAGTGTTTCCCATTTTTTTTGATAAGGATACGTTTCATAAATTACATTATCTTCATTGAGTCTATAACCTTGTTTATAATCTTCTTTTGATTGTTTTATTAATGAATCTACATCTTCTGTTTTACCTAATCGTGCTAAACATATAGCTTTATAAAATTTCACATCTGAAAAATTAGGATATATTTTTAAGGCTTTATCAAATTCGGCAATTGCTTCTTCATATTTTTTTAATTCATATTTAGCAATTCCTAAATAAAAAAAAGCTGTGTGGTGTTCAAAACCATCACGTTTCTCATACAATTCTTTGACATAGTTTTGCAATAATTGTTCTGCTTTTTCAAATTCATTCAATTGCAAATAAGAAATGGCAATATAAAAATCATAAGTATGATCCATAACATATTGATTACCATATTTTTTCTTGCAATCTTCTAAATCTTCAATAGCATCTTTATATGATTTTGAAAAAATGCATTTCATAAAACCGCGGTAAGGTTGCCATCTTTCTCCGTTATATTTTACGGCATTATCAAGAAATGGCATTCCGATTTCGTACTTTCTAGCTTTAAAATAGGGCATCGCTTTTTGTTGCCATAAATAGGCTATAGTACTGTCTTTTTTTAAACCATTATCAAGACAGTTTTGCCATTCTGCCATTTGATAAATGTAGTTGTATTGCTGCGCACAGTTGGTCAAAAATTCTTCAATAATTTTTTCTTGTTCCTGAGTTTTGCCTTCTTGGGAATAAAAAATAGTCGTGAAAAATAGTGTAATTAATAAAATAATTTTCTTCATCTTTATGTAAATTTTGATAAAGATAAAAAAGTTGATTATTTAAAAATCCGCATTAACAACGCGTTAACAAACAAACCTTTCGGGCATTTCCAAATCACTTGTAAATCTTCCCAAAATGTGGTTTCTTCGTCAAGAAATTTGAAAATTAGTGTAGGATTTCCTTTTTTGAATAATGACGAAAATACTTTGGAACCCAAATCATTTCTTCGATATAAAACATCTAAAAACAACAAATCGTAGAACCAAAATTTATCCGTTTTATGAAATTTTCTGAAGTCAGATTCTTTGGATAAAAAGTTGATTAATGCTTTCGATTTTTTGATAGTATTTTTAAAAGTATAACCTGTACTTGCCTTTGTCCATCCGCCAACTGAACCAATATTTATGATATTTTTGGTGTTGTGTTTCCAAAATTTATAACTCGTCATCGGAATATTTCCTTGTTCTTTTTCTACTATTTCGTAGTCTGTAATTCCAAGTTTTTGGATGTAATTCTGAATTTCATTTTCGTATTCTTCTTTAGAAAGTAAATCTTTTGAAAACAGAGTATATTCTAATAAAGCTTCGGTTGAAGAAGTTGGAAGAACGTACATAAATCGAGTATTTCCTCTTTGTTCAACAGAAAAATCCATGAAAGTTGCTCTGTTTTTATCAAATACTTCTTCTTTCGATTTTATAAACCAACCAATAAAATGTTGTTGCAATAATGGATATTTCGATTGACTTTTTACAATAGTTGGATTGTAAATCGAATTAAAAATTTTGTTGCAAGTGTAGTTCTGAGTTTCAGTTTTTACAATGCAATGATTTCCTAACTCTTCGAAATCAATCACTTTTTGATTTGCAAAATGAATATTTTCTTGTTTAGCAATTAAATCGAAAACCAGATTGTAAAAATCCAATCCACGAATCATTTTATATTGATACGGATTCAAATCTAAATCTCTTCTAAAGTTTTCATCTGCAAAAAGCGCAACATCCCATTTTTTAGAAATTATCGTATCAAAATGAGAAGAATTATCCCAAAAACACCACGTTCTATCGTTGGCATTTTTAGGATTTTCATCAATAAGTAATATATTTTTATCATTAAATTTTCCAGATAAAATCATTTCATAAACGGTCATTAAAGCCGATAATCCTGAGCCTGTAAAAATGTAGTGATAGTGTTGCATTTATTTGTAGAAATTTCATCAAAAATAAGCAATTTATTTGATGGTTTTCTCCAACAACAATTTAAAATCTTTGGTATTTAAAAAACCATTGTGCTGAAAAATGATTTCGTTGTTTTCATTTAGAAAACATAAAGCTGGATAATTGATTTTATCGTTTATTGTTGCTAATTGAATGGCGAGTTCGTGTGTTCCAGAGTTAATTCCTGTTGGTTTGAATTGGAATTTTTGATTGTTGAAAGCAATCTTTCGTTTTTCTTCGGCATTAAAATCGATGAAGTAAAACTTCTTATTTAATAGTGTAATTATTGCTTCATTTTTCAATGTTTTCGATTGAAACGCTGCACAAAATTTGCACCAATCGGTATGAATGAAAACAATAATTTTTCGTTTTTCTATTTTTTGTAAACTATCAATTTCCTCAAATTTTCTCAGATTTAATTGAGCAAAACCAGTTTGAATTGCCAATAGAAAACAAGTTATGTAAATAATTTTTTTCATTAATTTAAAGTATATCGAATTCCAAAAAAACCACGAATTCCTTGATTTTGAGCATAAACATAAGTCGTATCAAAAGTTAAACCATACGGATTTTGCGGTGTTGCCAATACAGTTCCATTCGAATCATATTCAACGTTTTGGTCAAATGGATCATCGGTTCTTGAAATTAAAAATGGATTGTTTTGTTTGGGTAAAAAATTTAAAAGATTTTTAAAACCAGCATATATTTCAAAATTTTTAAACTTCGAATAAGTAAATTGGATGTTCTGAATGCTGTGTGTCGGTGAAGTTGGTGCTCTCGGATCTAAATCACTCAGCAAAGGTAATTTCATTTTTCCGTACAAATTTCCGGTGTAATCTATTGTTAAATGGATTTGTTTTATTTTATAAGAAACATTCCAAGTTGCTGTAAAACGCTCGGTTAAAAATGGTCTTTCGCTCTTTCCATTTTCAACATTTCTGTTGTCTAGAAAGGAAATTCCGGTAATAATTTTCAACCCATTTGTAAAATTCACATCAATATTTGAAGTAATTCCTTGACTTATTGCATAACCATTTATATTATCATAAATAATTTTGTTAGGATCACTTTCGTAATCGGTTACAATTTTGTTACTAAATCTTGTGTAAAATACCGAAGTTTCTATTCCTATAAAAGTGCCGTTTTCAAAATTAAATTTCCGAATGTAGTTCAGATTTACATTTAAAGATTGTTCGGGTTTTAAATCATTTTTAATTTCTACTTCTCGTGAACCAGTCAATGCCGCATGATCTTCGGTAAATAAATTAACCACTCTAAAACCAGTTCCAGCATTCAATCGGATGATATTATTGTCATTTATTTTTAATTTATAGGCAACTCGAGGTGTAAAAATGGAACCATGAATGGAGTTATAATCGTATCGTAATCCTAATAATGATTTGTTTTTTTCATCGAATGTTATTTCATCTTGAAGAAAAATTCCGGGTAAATAAGTACTTTCGGCTTTATTGCCAGTTGAATTGGATGTTGCAGGCGTATTATCATCATAATAATTGTAACGTAAAGCTGTTCCAAAAAGGAGGTCGTGCTGCTCAATTTTCTTATCCCAAGTTAGTTGTCCAAAAGCTATTTTTTGATTGGCAATGTAACTCGTTGTTCCGTATCGGCTGTCTTGAAAATGTACATTTCCTGAAAACGAAAACATAATTTTTTCGGCAGTTGGCAATTGATAACTTCCTAAAAGTTCACCGCGTTTTGTGTAAATGCTTTCGCCATAAATTTCGTTTCCGCCACGGTATTTTCGTTCCCATCGCATGTCGCCACCAAATCGATCTTCATAAACACCACGAGCTGCAATGGTAAATATTCTATTTTCTGGCCGACTAAAACTCCATTTTTGAAAGAGCGAAATTCGATCAGATAAGGTTACATCTGTAAAATTATCGTTGTCGTTGTCAACGCGATTTCCATATTTGAAATAATTCAGTCCAATAATGGATGTTGTTTTTTCACCAATTTTAAATTTCATCCCTAAATCTAAATTATTTTCTAAATAGGAAGTAGTAAAAAAATCTGCTGAAAATAATGGTGCATTTATTGGGTTTTTAGTAATAATATTGATCAATCCGCCAACAGCTTCGCTACCATATAATGATGATGCTGGACCTTTTACAATTTCGATACGTTCTACAAGCGAATTTGGGATTCCAGATAATCCATAAACCGTTGAAAGGCTACTCACAATAGGCATTCCATCAATTAAAACCAGCGTATACGGGCCTTCTAAACCATTGATGTGAATGTCGCCAGTGTTACAAACGCCGCAGTTTAGTTGTGGACGAACGCCATTTACATTTTGTAAGGCTTCATAAATACTTGGAGTTGGATTTTTTTTGAAAAAAACTGGTGAATATACTTCGACTGGAACCGGACTTTCTAATCGTTTTACGGCTTTTAGTGTTCCCGAAATTACTACTTCATTCAATTGATTTTCAATTCTTTTTAATTCGAAATTTAGTATAAGATTTTCATTTTTCTTTATCACAATTGTTTTTCTGATCGGTTCAAAACCCATTGCTGAAATTTGAATTTTATAGGATGATTCTTCTAGATTTTCTATTTTATAATTTCCTAAACTATCAGATATAGTTGCTTTTTCTGTATTTAGCATTACGATGTTAGCCGAAGAGACAACTTCAGAATTGGATCGAATTTCACCAGAAAGTGTTCCGCTTTCTTGTGCTAGATTTTTAACGCTTATTAAAGCAAGTAGTATTATAAATATTTTTTTCACTATTATTTAAATAAATTTTTAGACAAAACTAAAAATAATATTTATTAAAACAAAAATATAATTCTATATTTGCCTTAAATAAATTTTACGATGACCATTTCAGAAGAGAATTATATTAAAGTTATTTATCATTTATCGTTGGTTTCTCCTAAAGGTGTAAACACAAATGCTATTGCCGGAATGCTGGATACAAAAGCTTCGTCAGTGACCGATATGCTAAAGAAATTATCTGATAAAGAATTGGTTTCCTATCAAAAATACCAAGGTGTAACGTTGACTGAAAGCGGATTTCAATCGGCTAAAATGATTGTAAGAAAACACCGATTGTGGGAAGTTTTTTTGGTAGAGAAATTAAATTTTGCTTGGGATGAAGTACATGAAATTGCAGAAGAATTAGAACATATTAAATCGGAAGCGCTCATCAATAAACTAGATGAATTTTTAGAATTTCCAGATTTTGATCCGCATGGAGATCCAATTCCGAATGCAAATGGCGAAATTAAAAAGGTAAATAAGTTACTTTTATCGGAAGCAGCATTAAATACAGAATACAAATGTGTAGGTGTAAAAGATTCATCTTCAGATTTTTTAAAATATTTAGACAAGCAAAAAATTGCTTTAGGTTCTAAAATAAAAGTAAAAGAAAAAGAAAGTTTTGACGACACATTATTGGTCGAAATCGATTCGAGAGAGTTGACATTATCCAATAAAATTGCTAATAATTTATACGTAAAATAATATGTTTCAATCTGTTTTAGATTATTTCGAAAGTATAGATCCAATTTTGGCTGCTTTGTATGCTACTTTATTTACTTGGTTTTTAACAGCATTTGGTGCATCGTTTGTATTCTTTTTTAAGAATATGAATCGTGTTGTACTTGATGGAATGCTCGGTTTTACTGGAGGCGTTATGGTTGCTGCAAGTTTTTGGAGTTTATTGGCACCAGCCATCGAAATGAGTGAAGGTGAAGGTTTTATAAAAGTTATTCCTGCAGCAGTTGGATTTGCTTTGGGAGCGCTTTTTATATTTGGTTTGGATAAAGTACTACCGCATTTGCATATCAATTTTAAAGAAACTGAAGGTGTAAAATCGCCTTGGCAACGAACTACTTTGTTGGTTTTGGCAATAACATTGCACAATATTCCAGAAGGTTTAGCGGTTGGAGTTTTATTTGGTGGCGTTGCAGCTGGAATTCCAGAAGCATCCATTGCTGGTGCTGTGACATTGGCAATCGGAATTGGAATACAAAATTTTCCAGAAGGAATTGCGGTTTCAATGCCGTTAAGACGAATGGGAATGAGCCGTTGGAAAAGTTTCATGTACGGACAATCGTCTGCATTAGTGGAACCAATTGCTGGAGTTTTAGGTGCGGTTGCTGTAACTTTTTTTACACCACTTTTGCCTTATGCTTTGGCATTTGCTGCCGGTGCGATGATATTTGTAGTTGTTGAAGAAGTAATTCCTGAAACGCAGCAAGATAAAAACACCGATATTGCAACACTAGGTTTTATAGGCGGATTTATTGTGATGATGACGCTTGATGTTGCTTTGGGATAAAAAAATTTGACTATGAAAAAGCTTTTAATTGTACTATTTTTTCTTAATTTCTTTTTTGCATTTGCCCAATCAGAAATAAAAATCACACCAAAGAAATGTATTCCTAAAAAAGGATATCATCTCAAATTGAAAAGCGTTTTAAATGATTCACGTTGTCCAGAAGGAACAACATGTATCTGGGCTGGCGAAGTTTCTGCTGTGGTTGAAGTTTATAACGATAAAAAATTTGTTGAAGAAAAAACGCTGACTTTCAATTCGAAAAATAGAGAAGAAAATAATTTTTGGTTTTCTAAATATTATTCCAAAAAAATTAAATCGATTAGTGTTTTGCCTTATCCTAAAGAAGGTGTTGTTGTGAAAGATAAAAAGAAATACATCAAGATTGTCTTTGAAAATTAATGACAACCACAATCGTCACCACAATCTTTTTTAGGTTTTTTCTTGCCGAAAAACTTTTGATATAAAAAAGCTACAGCAATAACTAAAACTACGTAAACCAATATTTCTTGAATGTTCATAGCTTTTTATTTTAAAATTTGATACGCCGATAATGCCACTAAATAAGCAAATCCGCTCATGAAAATCAGCTGAATTATTGGCCATTTCCACGAGTTGGTTTCTTTTTTTACAATTGCCAAAGTAGAAATACATTGCATCGCAAAAGCATAAAATAAAAGCAACGAAACACCTGTTGCAAAGTTAAAAATCTTGGTTCCATCAGGTTTTATTTCGGCAGCCATTTTGTTTTTTATGGTTGTTTCATCATCGCTATTTCCTACGCTGTAAATGGTTGCTAATGTTCCAACAAAAACTTCTCTTGCAGCAAATGAAGTTACTACTGCAATTCCAATTTTCCAATCGTAACCTAATGGTTTTATTACCGGTTCGATGCTTCTTCCGATAATTCCGATATAAGAATTCTCTAATTTATAGGCAGCAACATTATCCTCAATTACTGATGGATTTATTTTTAATTTACTTGAATAAACCTCGTTTTCAACAATTTGTTGTGCATTTCCAAATGTTTCTTTTGGCCCGTGAGAACCTAAAAACCAAAGGATAATCGATATAGCTAAAATGATTTTCCCAGCACCAAACACAAACGCTTTCGTTTTTTCAAGAACATTAATTCCAACATTTTTAAACATCGGAATTTTATAACTTGGCATTTCTACAACAAAGTAGGATTTGCTTTTAAATTGTAAAACTTTGTTCAAAATTATAGCCGAAACAATCGCCATAAAAAATCCTAAAAGATACAAAACCATCAAGGTTAAACCTTGTAAATTAAAGAAACCAAGAATTTTTTCGTCTGGAATTATTAGTGAAATTAAAATTGCATAAACCGGTAATCTCGCCGAACATGTGGTGAAAGGTGTAACTAAAATTGTAATCAAACGTTCTTTCCAGTTTTCAATATTTCGAGCGCTCATAATTGCCGGAATGGCACATGCTGTTCCAGATATTAATGGCACAACACTTTTGCCTGAAAGTCCGTAACGACGCATTATTTTATCCATTAAAAAAACCACACGACTCATGTAACCACTTTCTTCTAGAACCGAAATAAACAAAAACAAAAACGCAATTTGTGGAACAAAAATTACAATTCCGCCAATTCCTGGAATAATTCCTTCTGCAATTAAATTGGTAAATTCTCCAGCTGGCAAATGCGATTTTGCATACGATGCTAAACTAGTAAAAGTCTCGTCAATAAAATCCATTGGAACACTCGACCAATTAAAAATCGACTGAAAAATTAGCATTAAAATTCCGAAGAAAATTACATAGCCAAAAAATTTATGGGTTAAAACTCGGTCCAATTTTGCTCGAATATCGGTCGCTTTTGAAACATCTATTTTTTGACCAATTTTTAAAGTATCATTTATAAATTGATATCTTTTGATGGTTTCTTTTTGCTGCAAACGTTTTAATTCGGTTTTCGATTTAGTGAAATTACTTTGCACTTCATTCCTGTCCAAATTCAAGAAATTCACATCTTGAGTAATCACCAACCACAGTTTATATAGCAATTGATTTGGGAAGGCGCGTCTTAATTTATCAAAATAATCAACATCGATAACCGACGCATTCAAGCAAGGTTCTGTTGAAAGCGATTCATAATTTAGAATCAAATTTTTAATTGAATCAATTCCAATATTTTTTCGAGAACTTACCAAAGCAATTTTGGTTTTCAATTCTTTTTCAAGAAACGGAATGTCCAAATCAATTCCTTTTTTTGCCATTCGGTCGCTCATGTTGATGACCAAAATAGTCGGAATTTCTAAATCTTTTATTTGGGTAAAAAGCAGTAAATTTCGTTTCAAATTTTCAACTTCAGTCACCACAACAGCAACATCAGGAAAATATTCATCGTTTTTATTCATCAACAATTCAATCACTACATTTTCGTCAATTGAACTTGCATTTAAACTGTAAGTTCCTGGTAAATCTAGGATTGTTGCTTTTACATTTTCAGATAATTTACAAGAACCAATCTTTTTTTCAACGGTAATTCCAGGATAATTTCCCACTTGTTGACGCAAACCAGTAAGCTGATTAAAAACCGAAGTTTTACCAGTATTTGGGTTTCCAATTAACGCAACTTTTATAGTTTTATGAGTCATTAATTTGTAGTATTTTCCAATGTAATTTCAATTTCTTTCGCAGTTTCTAATCGGATAGCCACATGCGAATCATTAAAAATAAAATACAAAGGATCGCCAAAAGGCGCAATTTGAACCAACTCTACAACATTGCCAGGCAAGCAACCCATTTCCAATAATTTCAACGGAATCTCGTCAATGTTTACATCGGCGATAATTCCTTTTTGACCTTTTTTAAGTTGGGCGAGTGTTAGTTTCAAAAGCTTATTTAGATTGAATTAAAATACAAAAGTAACTATTTACAATCTAAAAACTATGATATTTATCAATTTTAAGTTTTTTTTAGAAGCGAATGGCTTGCGAATTATTTGTAATCCATTTTCCTGCTGCCTTTCCAAAGTCCCGATAAAAATCGGGAGCTTTTCCCTTGCATCAGGGCTAGTTAGCAATTGTCTTTTGTGCTATTTATCGTTTTCACACAACCATAAAATATCTTCAAGCAATTGTTTAACGTTTTTTATTCCGGGTTCAGTCGGTTGATCTAGATTAGTTCCGTCATAAAATCCACGAACTCGCTTTTTAGAATCTACCAAAACAAAGTTTTCAGTGTGAACCATATCATACATTTCTTCTGGTTTTCCAGTTTTTACAGCCAAGTATGATTTTCTAGCGATGTAATAAATATCCTTTTTATCACCAGTTACCAAATTCCACTTAGCATCAAGTACACCTTTTTCTAATGCATATTTCTTCAATACAGGAACACTATCAATATCAGGTGTTACCGAATGTGAAAGCAACATCACTTTAGGATTATTCTTAATTTGATTCTGCAACCATACCATATTATCCGTCATTTTCGGACAAATAGTTGGGCAAGTTGTAAAGAAAAAATCAGCTACATAAATCTTACCTTCGTAATCTTTTTGGGTTATAATTTTTCCGTTTTGGTTGGTAAATTTAAAATCGGCGATTCTATGATTATTAGCAATGTATTGTACAGTAGAATCCACCAATTCTGGATTTACATCACTCGGATTATATATAGGTAATGATTTACTAGGTTTTAAAACGCTGTAAAACAACGAAATAGTTACCATAGAGAAAACGACAAAAAATCCGATTAGAATTTTATATTTTTTAAAAACAGATGTCATTGTATTTTTTTACAAAAGTAATTAATCGTTTAGTAATTATCATTGAACTATTGTTAAAGAGGTGTTTTATTGTTATTTTTTTATCTACATTTGGGGAAATTTATTAAAAATGAAAAAAATTATACTTTTTGTTGCGTTATTAAGTTGTTTTGTTGGAAAAGCACAATACAATTCTTTGGCGCCATGGAATACAACAAATTCTAGCGCAAAATCTGAAAGAGTTTCTATAGATGAGGTTGTACAATCTTTCAATCAATATTGGGAAAATAGAGATCATTCTAAAAGAGGTAGTGGTTTCAAACCATTTTTGCGTTGGGAAAATCATTGGAGAAATAAAACAAACGATCAAGGTTATTTAATCACACCACAAGAAATGTGGGATGCATTCAATCAAAAAAAGGCAGCAAAAGCAAATAAATCTAGTAATCTTTTAATGCTTCCAACAAGTAATTGGGAACCAGTTGGTCCGTTTACACATTCTAATACTGGCTCTTGGTCTTCTGGTCAAGGAAGAGTAAATATTGTTTATGTTGACCCATCAAATCCAAATACTATATATATTGGTGCACCAGCTGGAGGAATTTGGAAATCTCTAGATGCAGGAACTACTTGGGCTCCGTTGTCAGATAATTTACCTCAAATAGGTGTGTCTGGAATTGCAGTTGATCCTAATAATTCGAATGTAATTTACGTAGCCACTGGAGATTGTGATGCTTCTGATACTTATTCTATAGGGGTTTTAAAAACGACAAATGGAGGCGCAACTTGGAACACCACTGGCCTTACTTTTACAGGAACAAATAAATTGGCAGGAGATATTTTAATGAATCCATCAAATTCTAATATGCTTTGGGCTGCAACAACCGATGGTATTTACAGAACATTAAATGGTGGAACAACATGGACATTAGAACAAGCAGGTAATTTCTCACAAGGAAGAATAAGACTAAAACCTGGCGATCCAAATACTGTTTACGCAGTAAGCACAAACCGATTTTATAAATCTACAAATGCAGGAGATACCTTTTCTTCTTTAGCTACTGGGTTACCATTTTCTTCAGGTAGAATGTTAATGGATGTAACCGCAGCAGACTCTAATTATATTTACATATTAAGCACAACAACATCTGGTGCGATGCAAGGCGTTTATCGTTCTACAAATGGAGGAACAAACTGGACTCTAACATCTGGAACCAATGATACATTTAATGGTTCTGGTCAATCAGGTTATGACTTAGCTTTTGCTGTTTCTCAAACCAATGCAAATGAAATTTATACAGGATGTTTAAACGTATGGAAATCACTTGATGCTGGAGCAACATTTAATCAATTAAATAGTTGGAGTGCACCAACACAAGCAACATATACTCATGCAGATATTCATTATCTCCAGTTTTTTGGAACAAAATTATATTGTGGAAGTGATGGAGGTGTTTATGTGTCAGAAAATAATGGTACTTCTTTTACTGATAAGACGGCTGGCGCACAAATTAGTCAGTTTTACAAAATAGCGGTTTCTAAACAATCAGCTTCTAAAATGGTTGGTGGACTTCAAGATAACGGAGGTCATGCTTACAGTGGAAGTCAGTGGAAAAATTATTATGGAGCTGACGGAATGGATACTGCAATTGATCCAACAAACAGTAATCTTTATTATGGTTTTATTCAATTTGGAAGTAACTTATATATCAGTACTAATTCTGGTAATTCTCTTTCTTCTGGTGTTGGTGCTCCAGCTGCAGAAACTGGAACTAATGATGATGGCGGAAATTGGATTACGCCTTTAGTTGCCAATAATACAGGTGAATTATTTGCTGGATATTCTAATTTATATAAGCTTGTTGGTGGTGCTTGGCAATTACAAAATGCTGGTTCTCCTACAGGAAGCGGAAACATTGAATTGGTTGCAGTCGATCCTTCTAACGATGACAATATGTATGTAGTAAATGGTTCGGGACTACATAAAAGCACTAATAGAGGTCTAACATTTACACAAGTTTATTCTGCTCCAGGAAATATTACTTCTATTGACGTTCATTCGTCAAATAGCAACATCATTTACATAACAACGCAAGGAACTTCTGGTCAAGCTTTAAAATCTATTAATGGAGGTACTTCTTTTACCTCTTTTAGTTCAGGTTTACCAGCAATTGGTAAAAATGTAATTGTTCATCAAGGAAGAGATACAAACAATCCTTTATATCTTGGAACTAGCTTGGGTGTTTATTACACAGATGATACCATGTCACAATGGGAGCCATTTGATACTAATTTACCAAATGTATCTGTAACGGATTTAGAAATAAACCTTGAAGATGAGAAAATCATTGCAGCTACTTACGGAAGAGGTATTTGGCAATCAGCTATTCAAATTCAAACGCCACTAAATGATATTAAATTTAATGAGATTCAAAACCCATCTTCAGTAAATATTAATTGTGCTAATGCTGTTACACCACAAGTTTCGGTGAAAAATAATGGTTCTAACACAATTAATTCTGTGAATTTCAATTATACAGTAAATGCTGTTACGTATACTTTTACTTGGACTGGAACTATTAATTCAGAACAAACACAAGTAATTAGTTTGCCAGCAGTAACATTACCTAAAGGAATATATACTATGAATGTTGTTTCAACAATTGCTGGTGATGCTTACAGTGATAATAATTCGGGATCAACTAATTTCTATTTAAATAATTCAGGAACAGTTAATGTAACCAATACTTTTGAAACGGCTACGGATGAATTAATTGAATATAATGAATCAAGTACTACTGGAATTTGGACAAGAGGAGTTAGAACTGGTGGAGCGTTAGCCTCTGGTTTAAATAACGTTTATAGTACCAATTTAACTGGTAATTATCCAGATTTAACCAAATCATACCTTGTTTCTCAATGTTACGATTTATCTTCTTTAGCTGGGCCACAAATTAGTTTTAAAATGGCTTTCGACCTAGAAAATAATTGGGATTTAACTTACGTAGAATACTCAACAAATTTTGGGCAAACTTGGCAAGTTCTTGGAACACAAGGACCAAACTGGTATAATAGTAATAGAACTCCAGAATCATCAGGAACAGATTGTTTCAATTGTGTTGGTGCTCAATGGACAGGAACTAATGCTGCATTAACTACCTATTTTTACTCTTTAGCAGCATTAAGTACAGAAACTAATGTGATTTTTAGAATTGTTTTCCATTCAGACGAAGCCGAAAATAATCTTGGAGTTGTAGTAGATGATTTCTTAATTAGCGGAACTTTGGCAAATGAGTCATTTAACCTAAATAACATTCAAATTTATCCAAATCCATCTACTGGAATTTATAATATCTCTGCAGGAAATGCTACAATAGATGAAATTGTAGTATATGATGTCATGGGTAAAATTATAAATTCAAATAAAAATATTCAGACAAATGGAAGTAATTCAACAATTGATTTAACCTCTATTTCAAGCGGAATTTATTTTGTGAAAATTACAGCTAACGAGCAATCTACAGTTAAAAGAATTATAAAAAAATAATACTATGCAATCAAAAATAAGATCAATTTCGTTATTTGCTACAGTAGCTTTTTTTGGTGTTTGCCAAATGAATGCGCAACAAAAAAATCCGGGAATTAATCTTGATTTTATGGATAAATCTGTAAAACCAGGAGACGACTTTTTTAGATATGTAAACGGAACTTGGGTAGACAAAACAGAAATCCCAAGTGATCGAGTACGTTGGGGAAGTTTTGATGAATTACGTCAAAATACCGATAGAGATGCACTTGACATTTTAAAAGAAGCTGCAGCAAATAAAAAACTAGATCCAAATTCAGATCAAGCAAAAGCCGTTAATGTTTTTCAAACGTA
This sequence comes from Flavobacterium aquatile LMG 4008 = ATCC 11947, assembly GCF_000757385.1. GTDB lineage: Bacteria > Bacteroidota > Bacteroidia > Flavobacteriales > Flavobacteriaceae > Flavobacterium > Flavobacterium aquatile. The sequence continues at coordinate 268,139 of NZ_JRHH01000002.1, forward strand.
TATGGACACCATTTCAAGAAACAAACTTGGAATAAATCCTATAAAAGAGACTTTAGCTAAAATTAATGCCATCAAATCGGTCAACGATTTAAACAAATTAATTACCGAAATGCAACCAGAAGGCGGATTAGGTTTTTACGGAATTGGTGTTGGTCCCGATGCAAAAAACAGTAATAGAAATGTTGTAAACATTGGTCTTGGAAGTTTAGGTTTAGCCGACAGAGATTATTATGTATCGGATGAAGCTGATTCTAAAGAAAAAAGAGAAAAATATGTACTCCATGTTGCCAAAATGCTGCAATTCCTTGGTGATAAACCAGATGTAGCTTTAGCAAATGCCAAAAAAGTTTTAGCTATTGAAACTGCAATGGCAACACCAAGATTGGATAGAGTTGAAAGAAGAGACAGACGTAAAACTTACAATCCGATGTCGGTTGCCGATTTACAAAAGTTAACGCCATCGGTAAATTGGAACAATTACATTAAAGGAGTTGGTCTTCCAGCAGTTGATTCTGTTATTGTATCGCAACCTAAATACATGACGTCATTAGAAACGGTTTTTAAAGAGAATAAAATCGAAGAATGGAAAGCATATTTACGTTGGACTTTATTAAATAATTCATCAAATGTTTTAACAACTGAAATCGAAAAAGCAAATTGGGATTTTTATAGTAAAACATTGCAAGGTGCCAAAGCGCAACGTCCAAGAGAAGAACGCGCACTTCAAGTGGTAAACGGAACGGTTGGTGAAGCTTTAGGGAAATTATATGTTGAGAAAAAATTCCCAGCCGAAGCTAAAGAAAAAGCCAAAAAAATGATTGAAAATGTTTTCTTAGCATTTGAAAACAGAATCAATAATTTACCTTGGATGACACCAGAAACTAGAAAAGGCGCTATCGAAAAACTTAAAAAATCTAAAGTAAAAATTGGTTATCCAGACAAGTGGAAAGATTATTCTAAACTGGTTATAAAAAGTAAAGAAAACGGCGGAAGCTATTATGAAAACATGAAAAATGTTTCTAAATGGGGTTTCCAAGAAAATATTGCCGACTTAAATAAACCAGTAGATAAAACACGTTGGGGAATGTCGCCACAAACGGTGAACGCATATTACAATGCATCGTATAACGAAATTGTATTTCCAGCAGCAATTTTACAACCACCATTTTACGATTATAAAGCCGATGAAGCTGTAAATTATGGCGGAATTGGAGCAGTAATCGGTCACGAAATCTCACACGGATTTGACGATTCGGGTTCAAGATATAACGCAGATGGAAACCTAGTAAACTGGTGGACAGAAGACGATTTAAAACAATTTACTGGTCTTGGTGGAGCACTTGCAGCACAATACAGTGCATTAGAACCAATTCCAGGAACTTTCGTTGACGGTAAATTTACACTTGGTGAAAACATTGGAGATTTAGGCGGAATCAACGCAGCTTATGATGGTTTACAAATACATTTAAAGCAAAATGGAAATCCTGGTTTAATTGACGGTTACACACCAGAACAACGATTATTTATTTCTTGGGCAACCATTTGGAGAACCAAAATAAGAGATGAAGCCATCAAGAATTTTGTTAAAACCGATACGCATTCACCAGGAATGTATCGCGCTTATGTACCACTTCAAAATGTTGATTCTTTCTACAAAGCATTCGATATTAAAGAAACAGATAAGTTGTATGTAAAGCCAGAAAACAGAGTTAAAATCTGGTAAGAAATTATAAAAAACTAATCATTGAGGCGCAAAATTTTGCGCCTCTTTTCATACTAATTTAAATTTATGAAGAAACTATTTTTATTGATTTTGTTGTCAAGTTTTTTTGGGTTTTCTCAAGAAAAGATGGAACTTATTTATAAAGTAAAAAGTAGTGAATCTATGTTTGATCCAACAGATGAAAATTCAAAATCTATTAAAGAGTACATCCTCAAAATGGAAGCTCAATTAGAAGATTTGACTTATTCATTAAGGTTAAAAGGAAATGAATCATTATGGTTCTTACACAATAAAGAGTCTTATTCTATGGCACACATGGGAAAAGCTTTTGGTGGCGATAATAGTTATTTTTTTGATGATTTATCTAAAAATTATATCGAGCAAAGACTTTTTCTTGATAATTATTTCATTGTAAACAAAAAACAAAAGGACTTTAAATGGGAATTATTTAACGAAACTAAAGAAATACTAGGCTATACATGTTATAAAGCAGTTTCTAAAGAGGTCAAATTAATTAACGGAAAAGACAAAACATTTTATACAATTGCTTGGTATGCACCAGCATTAAAATATCAAGTTGGTCCACAAGATTTTGGTGGATTGGATGGTTTGATTTTAGAATTAATAGATAAAAAAAGAAAGTACTATTGCACTGAAATCCTCTCTCCAGATAAAATGCCAATGTTTATTTTAGAAAAACCAATTAGAGGAAAGGTAGTAAATGAAGAAGAATATTTGACAGAAATGAATAAACTAGCAGAGGAAAGAGGATTTCCTACTTCTAAGTAATTTCTTAACCTAACAATCAATTCCTTAATTTAATATCGTTTTATTTCAAATTTATAATTCAAAACTGTTTCAACCTTATCACTCAAAATCGTCTTCCCGACAGAAGGTTTACTTTCGTCAAATTCTGGTAAAGATAAATCAAGATCAATTGCTTTTTTAGTATAGTATTTTTTTCGAGTTGGATGAAATGGCGCAACCGCATTAAAGACTTCATTGGATTTGTCATTTTGTCCCGACGTTTCGGAATGTTTCAGAATCGCTTCAATAATTCCAATGCAATCTATTTGATGGATTAAATTTATTGGTCCGATTGGGTTTTCAATATTTTTTCTTCCTGCCAAAAACTTTATTGGATGTCTATCATCACCAATCAATCCACCAAAACGAACAATTGTTGTTTGGAAATTTTTATTGCTTTGCAAAATATGTTCAGCTTCCAGTAATTGCCTTCCGCTTTCAGTATCAGGATTTGGTTTTGTTTCTTCAGTTATTATCGAATTGTCGTCTGCATAAACCGAAGTTGAACTAACAAAAATCACTTTGTCAACCGATGATTTTTCAATAAACGGAATTATATTTTGGATTTTTGCAACAAAGTTTTCGGTAGAATTTCCTCTCAATTTCGGTGGAATATCGATTATTAAAATATCTGAATTTGATAAAAATAAATCAATATTTCCCTCAATTCTATCTTCAAATAAATTAATCTGAAAAGGTAAAATTCCAGCTTTTTCTAAAACAGCAATTTTTTCCACGGAAGTTGTAGAACCATTTATTGAAAATCCTTTTTCCAACAACGTTTTTGCTAATGGTAATCCCAGCCAACCACAACCTAAAATACTAATTTGTTTCATAGTAAAGAATCAAAGTTTTGCCACAAAGCCACAAAGGCACAAAGTTTTTATCAGTGAAAATTTATTCTGTTACCGATTGTTTTAAAGTATCAATTACTACTTTTGTCGGGTTTTTTGGAGGCAAATATCCAACCATAATTTCAAGTTTTTCGCTCGCTTTCACTTTCCCTTTTACTATTACGGCATCCGTTAAAACAAATGGAGTTGGAATCATCCAATCGCGTCTTTTTGCCATACTAAATAATGGATTCGTCATCAAATCGAAAGAACTTTCCACAAAATTCATATCCAATTTATCGTTACTCGAAATCGAAAATTCTAATTCCAAAGGTAAATTATCCACCACATAATAACTCAAAATTTTATTGCTTATTTTCCCCGAAATTTTACTTTCTAAGTCAATCGATTTTACTCCATTGGCTCTCAAATTGTTGATTTTTGTATTTGAAAAAATGTCATATCGGTTTACTTTTCTATTTGGCGAAAGCTTAATTTTCAAATAGCGTTGCGAGCCAATTACAGAATCTTTTAAAAATTCAATAGTTGGTTTTGCAATATTTTTCAAAGGCGCATCACTCATAAAAGTAAATTCTGAACCATATTTGCTGTACAATTTATTAGTATTTAATGATTTGGCATCTTTGGGATTTTCGCCCAAATAGCCTTTAGTAAATTCGTCTAAGTTCGTGTCGTAAGTTGCCCAATTCGCTTTATTTGTATCAGCATTTAAAACATAAACTAAACTATTAGGTTTTGCTTTTCCATAAACATAATCGCTCGATTGATGTGCTTTTATAAAAAACGCAATCGCTACTAAAAAGAATAAAGTTGCCCAGAGTTTCTTTTGTGTAAACGAACCAAAAATTGGCAACAATAAAACAAAACTTAAAACGGTTAAAACCGAACTTCCAACCAATATTTTCAATCCCAAACCAATTGGAAACATTTGAATAAATGGCGCTAAAATTACCAAAGTTGGAACTGCCAAAATCAGATTTAAAACCGAATTTGTTTTTTGAGTAATCACATAATAGCCCAACATGAATGTGCTAAAAATTACTGGAATTATTAAAAATCCAGCGCCTTTGAGTTTCAAGAAAATTCCAATATTTAATAGTAACCAAATAAATAAAGGAGCAATCATCTGATTCATTTCTAGATATTTTTTAGCAGTTTTCGCATAAAATAAAAAGCAAATTGCTAACGTCAAACATACAAATCCATAAATGTAATCGTGACCATTATAAGTAAATCCGTGAAGAACATCATTGTATTGTGGATAAATGGCAAGCAAAGTTTTCCATCCTAAAAAAGTGATTCCACCACCAATAATTAATGAGCCTAATATTGGAATAAATCCTTTTATAATCTCGTCTACGCGTAAGAGTTGTTTGCCTAATCCGATGAAAATAAAAATTAGAAACAGTCCAAAAGCAATAATCAACATTGGTAAAACCCATTCAAATGGATAACTCAAAAATGAAAACGGAATTGAAAAGTAAACTTTGTCTTGTTTAGAATTCAAATTAGACAAATCAGAATTAGAGAAATGTTTCAACAAAGGAAACAAATACGTTCCTTGATGCGCCAAGGTTTTTGGATCTAAATGTTCATATTTATCTTGTGAAGTATGGTAATCAAAATGGTCGTCAATAAAAGCGAAATTGAATCCTTGAATTTTACCACTTTCTCTAAAAACAGTTAAATCGGTATCATTAGGCAACATTTTATAAATGCTATACATCAACGAATTTGAAACCGAATAGTGCAATTTTCCATCAGAAAAACCATCTACCATTTTGGCATTTCCTTTGTTGGTTTCCATCAGCATATAACTTGGTCCGCCACTTCCACGAGCTTCAAAATTTAAAACTAAACCGACTTCTTTCGCCCATTTATGCTGAGTTACAAAAAGCGCCGCACCATTCAATCCCAATTCCTCAGCATCCGAAAATAGGATGATAATATCATTTTTGTGTTTTGTTTTAGTATGTAAAAAAGCACGAACGCTTTCAAGAATAGTTGCCACTCCAGAAGCATCGTCACTCGCGCCATGAGAATAAGAATGTGGTGCCGAATCATAATGAGAAAGTAACAATAAAGCTTTAGAATTTGCCGAACCTTTTATTCTTGCCAAAACATTTTTAGATTTTACCAAAGTACCTTTTTCGGTCATCGTAAAACCTTCTTGAAAAGTAGCATCCAAACCTAAATTTTGCAATTCTTTGACCAAATATTGCGCAACAACTTCATGGTTTTCCGAACCTACGTAATGTGGTTTGGCTGTCATTTCTTTCACTTTTACCAAAGCACGATTTGTAGAAAATTCCGAAAGAGGTGCTTCGGTTGCGTCATACTTTTGAGGCATCATAAAATAAAAAATGCCCGTCAATAGTGCCACAAGCACCAACATGGAATAAAGAGAAGTGTAGTTTTTTTTCATTTATACTGAACTAGTTTCTGTATCTTTTTTTAGATACTTTATTATTTTTATAACTTCGTACTTTGAATTTCGTACCTCGTACTTTCTAATATTCCTTCTTCACCAACATATAAAAATCATTTTCAAGAAAACGATACCCTTGATCGTATACAAAATGATAAGTATTCCCAGTATTGGTGTTTAAAATATTGGTAAAATACTCAAAGTCAAATCCCTTACTCAACAATTTTGTCTTTGTAATTTTCGATTTTCCTTCGGTATTGGCTTCACTCAAAATGCGGTAATTTTTGCGCAATTTGTTGTTCACATTACGCATATAATTGTTGCTGTCTTTGTTAATTTTATTGTTGTATGCATTTCGGCAACCATCGCTACAGAACTTTTTGTCCTCGCGACCAACAATTTTTTCGTTACATTCTAAACAATTTTTACTCATAGTTTTGTCATTGCGAAGAATGAAGCAATCTCATCATTCTCTGTTATTTTTAAGGAGCGAATGGCTCGGGCATTTTTGGTTTCCTTATTCCTGCTTTTCGTTCTACTTCGTGCCACTACAATCAGGGCTAGATTGGTTTTGTCTTTTGTAAATGTCAAACTTAACTAAAACATCTATCCAAACAATGTTGCGTTAGGGACTGAAGCGGCATCCTTTTTTTGCAAAAAAAAGATACAGCGGAAAGCCCGACCTGAAAGGGAACGCCCAAATTATTTCAGTTTTTTAAGTTGGTACAAATCTTTTCTTCTGTCTCTCATCGTTCGCACACTTCCGTTTTGATGCAGTTCTTTTAACAAATTAATATCCACGTCAACTATTAATGTCATTTCTGTATTTGGCGTTGCCTCAGCTTTAATGCCATTACTCGGAAATGCAAAATCCGATGGTGTAAAAACCGCAGCTTGCGCATATTGAATATCCATATTATTTACTTTCGGCAAGTTTCCAACGCAACCTGTAATGGCAACATAACATTCGTTTTCAATTGCTCTTGCTTGCGCGCAATGTTTTACACGTGTATAACCATTTTGAGTATCGGTAAGGAAAGGAACAAATAAAATATTCATGCCTTCATCTGCCATAAGTCGGGATAATTCTGGAAATTCTACATCGTAACATATTACAATTCCGATTTTTCCGCAATCGGTATCAAATGTTTGAATGGTATCGCCGCCAGTAATTCCCCAATAGAAAATCTCATTTGGAGTGATGTGAATTTTGCGATACATTTCGTTGGTTCCATCGCGTTTGCATAGAAATCCAACATTGTAAACATGACCATTTTCAATCAACGGCATGCTTCCAGTAATGATATTGATGTTGTAGGAGATGGCAAATTCTTGAAATTTTAATTTTACAGCTTCGGTGTGTTTGGCCAATTCTTTTATGGCTTCAGCTTCCGATAAATGGTTAAAATCGGCCATTAATGGTGCGGTAAAAAGTTCGGGAAATAAAGCAAAATCACAACCATAACCCGAAACGGTATCGATAAAAAATTCGGCTTGTTCGAACAATGCTTCTAAATTGCTCAAGGAACGCATTTGCCACTGAATTAAACCCAATCGAACTACACTTTTTTGAGTGTTTATTAATTTCGGACTGTCATCATAATACACATTATTCCATTCTAATAAAACAGCGTATTCTTGCGATTCTATATCGCCTTCTAAATAATTTTTAAGAACTCGAACTTCATGAAAATCATTACTCAATTGAAAAGACAATACTGGATCGTAAATCTCTTTTCGCTTTACCTTTTCGATGTAAATTTTCGGAGTTATTTCATCTTTATAGTTAACATAATTCGGAATTCTTCCAGCAAATATGATTGATTTTAAATTTAATTGATCGCACAATTCTTTTCTAGCATCATACAATCGTCTGCCTAATCGAAGTCCGCGGTATTTTGGATTTATAAAAACATCAATACCATAAATAACTTCACCATCTGGATTGTGAGTAGAAAAGGTATAATTTCCGGTTATTGCTTTATAATTTCTTGTTTTAAAGGCAAAATCTTCAGTCACCAAAATTGATAATGCCGAACCAACTACAACACCATCCACAACAATTACAAGTTGACCTTCTGGAAATTTTTCTAATAAATTTTGTAATTGATGTTCTTTCCAAAAAGATTCTGCCATCTCTGGATAGGATTCAATCATTGATTTAATGAGCTCTTTGTAGTCTTCTATTAGTAGATTTCGTAATTCTACAGATTGTATCGCTTTTGGCATAAAATATTGATTTTCAACAAATATAGTAAAAATATTTCCGTTTACAAACGCTTACAAACATTTACAACCGATTTTAAATGGTAATCAACCGAATAATTTTTGACAGTCACCACAACTTTGCATCGTCGGAAATGAGAAACAAATTTTTACTAACGACAAAACAAAAATTAATTAATAACAATTTAAATTTTAAACGCCATGAGAAACAAGGTACAATTAATCGGACATGTAGGTCAAGAACCAGAAATCAAAAATTTTGAAGGAGGAAAAAAATTAGCAAGCTTAAGCATCGCTACAAATGAAGTCTATTACAAAGAAAACGGAGAAAAAGCCGAAAAAACAGAATGGCATCGAGTAAGCGCTTGGGGAAAAACAGCAGAAATCATCGAAAAGTATGTGACGAAAGGAAAAGAAATTGCTATTGAAGGTAAACTTACTCACAGAAGTTACGACGACAAAGACGGTAACAAACGCTATGTAACCGAAGTGATTATAAACGAACTAGTTTTAATGAGCAAGTAGTTTTAGTTTCAAAAATCAATTTCAAAAATCAATTTCAAAATAACAATAACAATTTAAAATTTAAACGCCATGAATGCAATTAAAAACAAAGTACAATTAATAGGACATGTAGGTCAAGAACCTGAAATCAAAACATTTGATGGAGGTAAAAAAGTTGCCAATATTACAATTGCCACCAATGAAAGCTATACCAATAGCAAAGGTGAAAAAGTAGAAAACACCGAATGGCACCGAATCACCGCTTGGGGAAAAGTTGCAGACATCATTGAAAAATATGTTATTAAAGGTAAAGAAATCGCTATTGAAGGAAAATTAACGCACAGAAGCTATGACGACAAAGATGGAAATAAGCGTTACATCACAGAGATTGTTGCCAGTGAGTTATTGCTTTTAGGAAAATAGTCTAACGTAAAAAATAGCACGATGAACATCAAAGTATTTAATATTCGTTTAGACAAAGATAACTGCGACAATGACCAAAATCTAATGAATGCATTTTTAGACTCGGTAGAGGTGAAGTTTACTTCAACAAATTTTGTTACCACTGGAACAGTAGACTTTTGGTCGGCCGTAGTTTTCTATGATTTAAGAAAAGACATTTCAAAGCAAACAGAAACTATCGAACTTAATGAAAAAGAAAACGCAATCTTTACAGCATTAAAATTGTGGCGTAATGATTTGGCTCAAAAGAAAGGTTGGTCGTCATTTAGAATTTGTCACAATTCACATTTAATTTCAATTGCAAAAGAGAATCCTCAAAGCATTGACGAACTTAAAAAAGTAAAAGGTTTTGGCGAATCAAGAACTATAAATTATGGCGAAGATATAATTGCAGTATTGAACTCTTTTTAAAACCATCTATTTAGATTTTGCAAAAGCGACAAATTTTTTTGTCGCTTTTTTTGTAGCATTATTTCTACAATTAGATATAAGTTTTTAACACGAAAACGTTTTCGAAACACAAGAAAAACATCAATTGTTATTTTTTTCTAATTTTAATTAAGTAATTAACAATAAATCATTAATAAATTTAAACCCCATGTTAAAAATTACTAAGTTTTTTACAATTATTATTTTGGTTTTGTTGTCAGTAGATAGTTATTCACAAGTAAATGGTGTTGGGATAAATACAATTGACCCTAAAAGCACTCTTGATATTAATGGAAATTTATCCATAAAAGTCGCAACTATTCCTGGCGGCCCAAGTGGCGCAGCTGCTCAAATTACAGATCAAGGAGTTTATTTAAGTTTGGATGCAAATGGTAGTAATAATGACTTTCAACTTCCTAACCCAGTCACAGTTCCTGGTAGAATTTATATTCTCAGAAATATCTCTACAACAAATACAGCTTACTTGCTAACAACAGGTACAACTGGCTCAACAGGAAAATTTTTTGCTAAAGATTCATCAAATCCTACAGAAACATCTGGAACCGCTGTAATAAATATGCCGGCAAATGGTAATTCAAAAAGTATTATTATTGTGAGTGATGGCGCAAATTGGACTTACTTTTAATACATAAAAAAGCCTTCAATTACGAAGGCTTTTTTTATGCAATTTTCTTAATCAAATCATACATCGGACATCGAGAACAACGTTTAGATTCGCTTTTCATATATTTTTCGCAACAACTCGATTTACAGTTGTCGGAGATGTTTAATTTTTTAATAAGCTTTTTCTTCTCTTTCTTTTTAAGCTTTTTTTCTTCTGATTTTTCCTTTTTGCCCAAAACTTAACGTATTAAATAACAGGACAAATATACATTATTTTTATAAGTTCTAAATAAAAATAACAATTATTTTGGATTCGTTGCAGCTGCGCTTGTCACAGATAGAATTTGAATATCTCTATCAAATAAATACAATCCGCCACGATCTTCACCAATTAAGTTTATCTTGTCTAAAATAGTTTTGGCTTGTGCTTCTTCTTCAATTTGTTCTGCAACATACCATTGTAAGAAATTATGTGTAGCATAGTCTTTTTCTTCAAAGGTAATATGAACTAATTTATTGATAGAATCTGAAACAAAAAGTTCGTGTTTGTATAATTCTTCAAACATTTCTTTAAAATTTCCAAAGCTAGTTTTTGGCGCTTTAAGGTCGGTTACAATAGCATGTCCGCCACGTTCGTTAACGTATTTAATTAATTTAAGCATGTGCTGACGTTCTTCGTCTGATTGTGCATACATAAATTGTGCTACACCTTCAAGTCCTTGGATTTCTGCCCAGCATGCCATTGATAAATAGGTTTGAGAAGATTCTGCTTCAATACGTATTTGTTTATTTAATGCGGCTTCAATATTTTTTGATAACATAATAAGTAGTTTTTTTGTAAAGTTAAGAAATTTATTGATTCATTAATTCTTCAAAAAACGTTAAAAATTTGCCGACATGGTATCCGTCCATCAATCCATGATGTACATGAATTGACATTGCCATGGTTTTTTTACCGTTTTCATCCATCATTTTTCCAAAGGATATTTTCGGACAACTATCGGGCCAAGTAAAACTTCTAGCGTGCGAAAGTGATGTAAAATTCACCCAAGGTAAAGCCGAAAAATGGATTAAATTTTCTGGATATTCTCTTGTAATAAGTCCGGTTGTGGTTTGAATTCTATCAATTTCTGTTTTAGCAATAGTTTCAAAAGTTTTCAAATTTTCATCAAATTCAATTAATGAAAAGCCAAACGTTTTATCTTCGCGCATAATAGTTGCTGAAGCGTCAATTCGATCAAAAATGTAAATCTCATCTTCAATTATTCGATATCGGAAACATTTAAATTCATTAATTGCTTGTAACGTTTTATGAAGGTAATAAATGAAAAACGAAATGCCTAATTCTTTTGATTTTGAATAAGCTTTCGTGCAATCTATTGTTGTTGTAACTCCAAAAAATGGCTCTTGCATTTGCTTAAAAAACAAGAAGTGTTCTTTTCTGTTCCAAGTATCGAGGTTTAGTTTTTGTTTCATTTTTTTGCCGCTAAGACTCTAAGTCGCAAAGTTTTTAAATCAATAATTATAAAATTATGTAATTACAAAAAATTACTGTTATTGTAACAAAATAGGTAAAACGTCAGTGATTTTTTCTAAAGATTTAAAGTTATCGTGTTGGATTTCGAAATCAATCTTTTCGTATTCCCAAGTGGTGTGATAAGGAATATGATAGCCATGACCACCAATATTTAAAACAGGCAAAACATCCGATTTTAAAGAGTTTCCAATCATAATAAAATCTTCTGGTTTGATATCAAGACGCGATAACATTTTTTCGTAATCTAATTCTTTCTTGTCGCTCATTACTTCAATATGGTGAAAATAATGTCCAATTCCAGAATCATGTAATTTTCTATGTTGGTCTTTTAAATCACCTTTAGTTGCTACAACCAATTTATATTTTCCTTTTAGTTGTTTTAAAACTTCTTCCACTTCGGGTAAAAGTTCTACCGGTTTTTGAAGTAAATCTCTACCAATATCAATAATTTTTTTAATGCCTTGTCCCGAAATTTGGTCACTGGTCAATTCCAATGCAGAGTCAATCATAGAAAGTGTAAAGGCTTTAATTCCAAACCCATACAACGGAAGATTTTTTACTTGATGACTTAAAATCAGTTGTAAAATTTCTTGCTTGGAAGCGTAATCGGCAAAAAGTTCACAAAATTTGGCTTGCGCTTCGTCAAAGTAAGGTTCGTTGTGCCAAAGTGTATCGTCGGCATCGAAAGCAATTATTTTTGGGATCATGTTTTTAAATTAGTCTGTGAATGAAAAAAACTTATATGACTTTTCTTGTTTGTCATATCCACCAAAATAGAGTTTTGAGTTAAATTTGAATACACTTTGACTGATAAGATCATCTTTGTTTTCTGATAAAGCTCGAAGTTTGTCAAACGCTAATTTATTTACTTCGCCATCAACATGATTGAACTCTTTATCAAACAAACAATTTATATAAACTACTTTTCTATTTTTATATGAATTTAAGTTTGCAATAGAATAATTAGAGGTTATTGCCGTTGCAATTAATACACCTGCCAGTCCAAACATAGCGCCATACATTGCTCCATTTCCATTTTTTTCTAAAGAAACGCTTCCAATAGTAAGGTACACAATGTCGTTAAAATAATAGCATGACATTGATGGATACTCAAAATAAATTTTTCGCAACAATTGATTTGATTTGTCTAAAATTCTAGTTTTATTGATGCTTCCGTTTTCTTGAATGATGTCTGAGTTTTTGAAAGTTACTTCTTTATCTTTTAGAATTTCATAGGTTTTAAGTTCGTTTCCTTCCATATCTTTAACTGATAAGGCAAGACGATTTTCATTCAATTTCATCTGAATTAATTTACCGTTTACGTAAAACGAATTGGATTCATCCTCAACATAATTCACAGATAGTAAGTAAGGTTGGTTATATCCTTTACTAATTGCCGAAAAATCATTTAAATTTATTGTTACGGTTTGAGTAAAATTTTTGTTGTTATCAAACGTAAAGAATAACTTGTTACCATTGGTATAAACTTTTCTTTTATTAGCACTGAAAGTTAGTGACGGCGGTGTATCATTAGATATATTTTGTATAGATAATGAACCATCCAATCCAGTATCAGAATTTAAAAGAGACCATAAAGTACACGTTTTAGTGTCATAAGATAAAAATCGATTTGTCGATAAGTCCACAGTTTTCTTGGTTAAATTTCCATCATCGAAAACGTAAAAATTTAAAATACTTGTAGATTTTACAACTGTGATTAAGTAAAAAATAGAATTTACTGTAATGGTCTTCACAGGTTTTTCCTTTTCAAAATCTAAATTGAAGGTTTTTAGCGAAACTTTCTTTGTGTCAAAATCAAAACATTGCGTTGTAATTTCTTTATTATTTGGCGTTGACCAATACGAGTAATATTTGTTGTTTGTAATGCTGTATCCAATTATATCATCATAATTTTTTGGTGGTCTAGTTGACGATATGGAGTCAAGAACTTCAAACTTATCGTTAAATTTCACAGTTAAAACTCGGTTTTTATCCCTAAAGAAAAGTAAAACCTGTTTTTTATCTTCCTCAACAACTTGAAAAAGATCATTTGTGTTTTTAAAATTTAGAGGCAAAACTTTTTCGAGTTGTTGCGAAAATAAAAAGGATGACTGAACAAATAATAAAAGGCATAAAAACTTTTTCATAGGATTTTTTAAATTATTAATTAGGAAATTAAAGCACCATTTTGAACTCCATCACCATCCGGATTTACAAAAACCAATTTTCCATCAGGTAAATTCGTCATCAAAATCATTCCTTGACTTTCAACGCCACGCAATGCTCTTGGTGCTAAATTCACTAAAACCGTAACTCGTTTTCCAACCACTTCTTCTGGTGAAAAATGTTCTGCAATTCCAGAAACTATTGTTCTTACATCAATTCCGGTATCGACTTTTAAAACTAAAAGTTTGTTAGCTTTTGGCATTTTCTCAGCTTCAATAATCGTTCCAACACGCAAATCTAATTTCGAAAAATCGTCAAATGTTGACGCCTCTTTTTGTGGTTCTATCACGGCGTTTTCTGCTTTATTGGCAGCTTTTGTCGCTTCCAGTTTGTCTATTTGTTTTTGAATTTCAATATCTTCTATTTGAGAAAATAATATTTCGGCTTGTCCTATTTTATGTCCAGGTTTCAATAATTCTGATGTTTCCGAAACCGAACTCCAACTTAATTTATCCAAATTCAAAATTTTAGATAATTTATTTGATGTAAAAGGTAAAAATGGTTCGCACAAAATTTGTAACGCAGCAGCAATTTGCAATGCCACATACATTTGTGTTTGAACTCTAGCTGGATCAGTTTTTACCATTTTCCACGGTTCTTCATCTGCCAAATATTTATTTCCCAATCGGGCAACATTCATCATTTCGCCTTGCGCTTCTCTAAATCGGTATCTTTCAATTGAAGAAGAAATTACTGCTGGATAGGCTTTTAATTCGGCTAATGTTTGATTGTCAACATCACTAAACTCGTTTGGAGCAGGAACAATTCCTTCGTAATATTTGTTGGTCAAAACCACAACTCTATTAATGAAGTTTCCAAAAATAGAAGCCAATTCGTTATTGTTTCTCGCCTGAAAATCTTTCCAAGTAAAGTCGTTATCTTTTGTTTCTGGAGCGTTCGAAGTCAATGCATAACGCAAAGAATCTTGCTTATCCGGAAAATCTTGTAAATATTCGTGCAACCAAACGGCCCAGTTTTTTGAAGTAGAAAGTTTGTTCCCTTCCAAATTTAAGAACTCATTCGCTGGAACATTATCTGGTAAAATAAAACTTCCTTCGGCCTTCAACATCGCAGGAAAAATAATGCAATGAAAAACGATATTGTCTTTACCTATAAAATGAACCAGTTTTGTATCGTCTTTTTTCCAGTAATCTTCCCAGTTTTTTCCTTCTCTTGCAGCCCATTCTTTGGTTGCAGAAATGTATCCAATTGGCGCGTCAAACCATACGTAAAGTTTCTTTCCTTCTGCGCCATCAACCGGAACATCAATTCCCCAATCTAAGTCACGCGTTACTGCACGAGGTTTCAATCCGTCGTCCAACCACGATTTTACTTGTCCAAGAACATTTGTTTTCCAATCTTTTGCATGATCTTGCAAAATCCATTTTTGTAAAAAATCTTGGTATCTATCCAAAGGTAAAAACCAATGTTTTGTAGATTTTAAAATCGGAGTATCACCAGTAATTGTCGATTTCGGGTTTATTAAATCAGTCGCATTTAAAGTCGAACCACAACGTTCACACTGATCACCGTAAGCTTCTGGATTTTCACATTTCGGACAAGTTCCAGTAACAAATCTATCTGCTAGAAACTGATCGGCTTTGGCATCATACAATTGCTCGGTAACTTCTTCAATAAAATCGTTGTTATCATACAATTTTCTGAAAAATTCTTGCGCCGTATCATGATGAATTTTAGAAGAAGTTCGAGAATAATTATCAAACGAAATTCCGAAATCTAAAAACGATTTTCTAATTATTCCGTCGTATTTATCAATTACTTCTTGCGGCGTAATACCTTCTTTTTTGGCCTTCATCGATATTGCTACGCCGTGTTCATCGCTGCCGCACATAAACGCAACATCTTTTCCTTGCAGTCGCAAATAGCGCGCATAAATATCAGACGGAACATAAACGCCAGCCAAATGACCAATATGAATCGGACCATTTGTATAAGGCAACGCAGCTGTAATTGTATATCTTTTCGGATTTTCTAACATGGTAATTTTTCGTATATAAGTTGCAAAAATAAGCAATAGATTTTTTATTTGAAGCTATTTCCAGCTTTACACTGCAATCTTTTCATTTTTAAAGAAAAAATGAAAAGGATTTCCGTTGCAATCTGGGCTAGGACAATAGTTTTCAAAAGAACTTTTCGGTAAAATTCTAAATTAATTTTCAAAATAAATCTGCGCAAATCCGTAAAATCC
Organism: Flavobacterium aquatile LMG 4008 = ATCC 11947; assembly: GCF_000757385.1. Taxonomy (GTDB): domain Bacteria; phylum Bacteroidota; class Bacteroidia; order Flavobacteriales; family Flavobacteriaceae; genus Flavobacterium; species Flavobacterium aquatile. The sequence continues at coordinate 284,168 of NZ_JRHH01000002.1, forward strand.
GTGTCATCCGCGTTCCAATAAAGAGAACTTTTATACATTTGCTACTTAGACCAAGATTTTAAATGAAAAAGGCACAAATAATTTTATTGCTTCTTATTACAATTTCAACAATTCATGCTCAAAAAAAGATGATTACACCACCATATCTAAAAAAAGGCGACACAATCGCAATAGTTGCAACTGCCAGAAAAAATATTGATGACAATTTAAAACCAGCTATTTCTTGGTTAAAAAACTGGGGAATTGAAGTTGTAATTGGTTCAACAATAGGTTTAGACAATAACCAACTTGCTGGAACAGACGAACAACGCGCAGCCGATTTTCAAGCACAACTTGACAATCCAAATATCAAAGCAATTTGGTGTGTTCGTGGCGGTTATGGAACAGTAAGAATGATTGATTTATTAGATTTTACAAAATTCAAGCAATCGCCAAAATGGATTGTAGGTTTTAGTGACGTCACCGTTTTACACAGTCATTTAAATACCATGGGTTATCAATCTATTCACGGAATTATGCCAGTAAGTTCTAAAGCATCAGAAGAAGCAAAAGAAACGTTGCGAAAAGCATTATTTGGAGAGCATTTGGAATATAAAGTCCCATGCGAAAACATGAACCGTTTAGGGACTGCAAAAGGCGAATTAGTTGGCGGAAATTTATCAATTTTATATAGTTTGTTTGGTTCACCATCGGCAATAGATTGTTCAGATAAAATTTTGTTTATAGAAGATTTAGACGAATATTTATATCATATCGATAGAATGATGATGAACTTAAAACGCAACGGTTGTCTAGAAAGTTTAAAAGGAATAATCGTTGGCGGAATGACCAAAATGAACGACAACGAAGTTCCATGGGGGAAAAATGCATTAGAAATTATTGATGACGTGACTAAGAACTACAATATTCCAATAATTTATAATTTCCCAGCCGGACACATGGCAGACAATCGCGCTCTTATATTTGGAAAGCAAGTGTCAATGGAAGTGAATGATTTGGAGAGTAAAGTAGTTTTTGAGTAAGCTTTGTCAAGCTAAATTTATTTCAGCTTCTTCGATTTACAACATTAAAAGATTCTGAAATAAATTCAGAATGACAAATAGTAACTATGGCAGATCACAATGATTTAGGAAAACTCGGAGAAGAATTGGCTGTAGATTTTCTGCAACAAAACGGTTATGAGATTCTAGAAACCAATTGGGTTTTTCAAAAAGCCGAAATCGACATCATTGCCCAAAAAGGCAATATACTTGCCGTCGTTGAGGTAAAAACGCGTTCGTCAATAGAATTTGGATTGCCACAAGATTTTGTGAAGCCTAAGAAAATTCAGCTTTTAGTGAAAGCTATAAATGAATATGTTATTGCTAATGATTTAGATGTTGAAGTTAGGTTTGACATAGTTGCAATTCATAAAGACGCTAAAGATTTTAGTATTGATCATATCGAAGAAGCATTTTACTATTTTTAAAACTATACATGATGGCGCAAAAAATACTTTTACTTCACGGCGCATTAGGAAGTGCTGCAAGTTTAAATCCGTTAAAAGAAGTTCTTCAAAAAGATTTTGATGTTTTTACTTACACATTTCAAGGCCATGGTGGAACTGAAATACCATCAGAAGATTTTACAATTTCTAATTTTGCAAATGAAGTTCTAGTTTTTTTGGAAGAGAATTCTTTGGATAAAATAATCATTTTTGGATACAGTATGGGCGGCTATGTCGGACTTTATTTGGCAAAATATTTTCCAGAAAAAGTAGAAAAATTGTACACATTAGCGACCAAATTAGATTGGACTATTGAAGGTTCAATTAAAGAAGCAGCAATGCTAAATCCTATAAAAATTAAAGAAAAAGTTCCAAAATATGCTTTGGCTTTAGAACAACTTCATGGAAGCAATTGGGAAATTTTGATGGAAAAAACAGCCTTGATGATGCTTAATTTAGGTAAAAATCCTGCAATAAACGAATCTGATTTTGAGAAAATTACTGTTCCAGTTTTAATTACAGTTGGAGACAAAGACACAATGGTTAGCATTGAAGAAAGTGTCTTTGCTTTTAGAAAAATTCCAAATTGCATGTTTTGTGTAATGCCAAATACAATTCATCCAATAGAAAAAGTTGATGTTAACCAAGCTGTACATCAGATTAAAAATTTTATCAAAATTATAATTTAACTACCATTCCAAAACCGATATTACAAATAAGACGTAATTAATTATGTAACTTTTTAATAAACAGTTCTTAGGAGTTTAATAAACTAATTGTTAAACTTATTAAGTATTCAAAGGTTTTTACTATTTTTGTTGGCTAAAATTAACTTACTATTAAACTACAATGAAAAAATTATTACTACTTTTTTCTTTATTCTTTTTCATTTTCGGATTTTCACAAAACGAAATTGCTAAAAAAATTAAAGAATATGAAAACACAAAAGAATATTTTCAACCTATTTCTGTGTTGACTCCAGACCAAACTATTTCTAACGTTGATGTGATAAAAGCTGTTGATAATGCAACTTTAGCAAAAATTAACCTTACTGCTGTAAATGATATTGTGATAAATAAATATGACTTTATCGAATTGTCTGTTCCTTACAATGGAAGCATAGTTTTGGTTAGTCTTTATAAAGTGAATTTATTTACTGAAGATTTTCAAATTGATACTGATAAATTTAAAAATATCTCTTATGAAAAAGGTGTTTACTATCGCGGAATTGTGAAAGGCGATTACACATCTGTTGCTTCTTTCAACTTCTTTAACAACGAATTTAATGGAGTTTTATCAACTAATGAACTATCTAATGTAGTTGTTGGTAAACTGGATAAACCAAACAATATTAATGATTATGTTGTTTATTCAGATGCGAATTACAAAGGTCCAATTGAAAATCTATGTTCATTTAAAGATGAAGCAGGAAAACCAATGGACTTAACAAATAAAGGAGATCAAAGCAGAGATATTGCAACAACTAGATGCGTTACTATGTATTTTGAAATTGATTATGATGTATTTACTTCAAATTCAAGCAGTACAACTACAACTACCAATTGGATGACTTCTGTTTTCAATAATGTTCAAACTTTGTATAGTAACGATGCCATTTCTACAGCTTTAAAATCTATGTTTATTTGGACCACACAAGATCCTTATTCTGGTACAGGTTCTTCAGATTATTTATATCAATTTAATGAAGTTAGACCAGTTTTTAACGGCGATCTTGGACAGTTAGTTGGTATTGATCCAGGTGGACTTGGTGGTGTTGCAGTAACAATTGACGGAATGTGTTCTCAAGAAAATTTCTGTTATTCTGATGTGAATTTTAGTTATAGCACAGTTCCAACTTATTCATGGACAGTAATGGTTGTAACACATGAATTCGGACATTTATTAGGTTCTAGACATACACATTCTTGTTCATGGAACGGAAACAATACTGCTATTGACAATTGTGGACCAGTTGGAGGCGGAACAGGCGAAGGTAGTAATTGTGTAACATCACCACCAACAATTCCTACACCAGCAGTTAGGGGAACAATAATGAGTTATTGTCATTTAACATCATCTGGTATTGGTTTTAATAATGGATTTGGTGCGCAACCTAGAACAGCAATTCAGAATGCCGTAGATGCTGGAACTTGTTTAAGTTTTGACTGTGTAAATACTTGTATAAATCTTGTACAAAACGTAACGACTTCAAATGTAACAAATAATAGCGCAACCATTAACTTTACGGATAATAGCGCTACTGCATGGCAAAGAATTGTTAGGCTGTTTACTTCAAATTCTAATTTTTGGATTAATATTAATTCTAATACTTTTAATGCTACAGGCTTATTACCTAATACTTATTATTCTGCAAAAATAAGACCAACTTGTCCTGTCGGAGTAACTGGAGGAAGTAGAGATGCGATTTTTGCTACTTCTGCCAATTTCTGTGACGGAATAACAATTACAGATACAGGTGGTACAACAGGTCAATACACAGATAATCAATCATTCGTAAGGGTAATTGCTCCAAATGTTGCAGGACAAAAAATAACATTAACTTTTTCGGTATTCTCTTTAGAAGCTGATTATGATTACATGTACATTTATGACGGAAATTCAACAGCAGCCCCAATCTTTGAATCAAATGGCTATACTGGAAACACTATTCCTGGTCCATTTACTTCAACAGCAGCAGATGGATCTTTAACGATGAGATTTGAATCTGATCCAGGTGTTACTGATATTGGTTGGGTTGCTGCAACTTCTTGTAGCGCTTTAGCAAATAATGAATTTGACGGAATAGATTTTACCTATTTCCCAAATCCAACTACTGGATCAGTTTCTATAAATTCTAAATCAGAAATTAATCAGGTTTATGTTTACAACATTATGGGTCAATTATTATATCAAAATGATGTAAATGATCTAAATACTAATGTTGATATTTCTGCCTATTCTACTGGAACTTATTTCTTCAAATTAAAATTTGATGACAATAAAGAAGTCAACTTCAAGATATTGAAAAAGTAAAAAAATCAAGTACTTTTTCTTCAAAAGCTCTTTATCAATTAAAAATAAAATTGATAAAGAGCTTTTTTTTAAAACCAAACAGCTTTTTTCTGCGTAATTGTTTTTTATAACTAAAAAAATATATACAAATGAAAAAATTTAAATCAATTAATCGATTCGCATTTATTGCGGTTTTGACATCATTTTGTTTTGCTACAATTTCTTGTAGTGATGATGACGATAACAACACACCAATTGTTACACCACCAGATCCAATTCCGAACATGAATTTTACAGCTTTATCTAACAATAATGCTATAGTAAAATACAACTCTACTAATTTATCGTCACCAATTTCAACAACTCCAATTACTGGATTAACAGCTGGAGATGAAATTATCAGTATTGATTACAGACCAGCAACAGGACAACTATATGGTTTAGGCTCTTCAAGCAGATTGTATTTTATTAATGAAGAAAGTGGTCTTGCAACTGCATTAGGTGCAGCACCTTTCACGCCAGTTATTGCTGGTGCAAACGCTTCAATCAATTTTAACCCAACAGTAGATAGAATTCGATTAGTTACAGAATCTGGACAAAATTTACGTCTTCACCCAGAATTAGGAACTGTGGCCGCAAATGATGGTTCAATTAATGGAGTTGCTAACGCAAGAGTTGGAGCAGTTGCTTATACTAATAGCATTGCTGGAGCAACATCAACAGTTTTATATGATATCGATTTTCAAACAGATAAATTGTACATGCAAGTTCCTCCAAATGATGGAACATTACAAGTTGTTGGAGATTTAACTTTAGATTTTGAAGGTTCAGGAGATTTTGACATCACTCCAGATAATTCTCAAGCTTTCGCAGTAACTAATAATGCAAGCGTTTCAACACTTTACACTATAAGTTTAGAAACTGGAAAAGCTAGAAACATTGGTGCATTTTCACAACAAATTATTAGCATTGCATTTAAAACAAATCCGGTTGCTTATGCAATTACTGCTGGAAATGAATTGTTCAGATTCAATCCTACAACTGGAGTTTCATCAGTTTCTGCAATAACAGGAACAGCTGCTGGAGAAACTATAGTTGGTATCGATTTTAGACCTGCTACTGGACAATTATATGGTATTACAAACCAAAGTAGAATAGTAACAATCAATACTTCATCTGGTGCAGTTGCAGTAGTTGGGACAACACTTACTACAGCACTTTCAGGAACTACTTTCGGGTTTGATTTTAATCCAACAGTAGATAGAATTAGATTGGTAAGTGATTCTGGTCAAAACTTAAGATTGCACCCAGATTTAGGAACAGTTGCTGCTGTAGATTCTAATTTAAATCCAGGATCACCAATGGTAAATGGCGCAGGATACACTAATAGTTTTGCAAGTACAACAACTACAACTTTGTATGTAATTGATTCACAAACTAATATGTTATACATGCAAAATCCACCAAACGCAGGTACTTTGGTTCCAGTTGGAGCTTTAGGTGTTGATGTTGATGCAGATAGCGGTTTTGATATTGGAGGAAGCAGTGGCGTTGCTTATGGATTGCTAAAAGTTGGGGGTACAACTTCAGTGTATTCTATCAATTTAACAACTGGTGCAGCTACTAAAGTTAGAGATATTCCTGTTCAAGCAACAGCTATGACAATTGGTTTAGGATTCTAAATTTCAGTTTTAATTATAAAAAAAGCCTTGTAGATTTTTTTACAAGGCTTTTTTGTTGGTTTATATCCAAAATTATATTCGATTCATCAATTCTAATGCTTTATTAATTGACTTTACATTGTCAAATGTTAGCAATAATCGAAGTCCGTTTTTGGTTTCTTTTTCTTTCATTTTACACAAATTACTATTCATTTGCACAAACTGAACCATTTTCATAAAACGATTGGATTGGTAAAAATCACTTTGTTGATCGCCCACAAAATAGCCAATCATTTTACCTTGTTTCATCAATAATTTTTCAATTCCAATACTGCTTGCTTTCCATTTTATTCTGATGCTGTTTAGTAAAGCATTGGCTTCTTTTGGCAACGCTCCAAATCTATCAATTAATTTTTGTTCGAATTTCAATAACGTTTCTTCATCTTTTATCAAAGCCAATTCGTTGTATAAACTCAATCGTTCTGTAATACTGTTGATGTATTCGTCTGGAAAAAGCAATTCAAAATCGGTGTCAATTTGTAAATCTTTTACGTATTCTTTGGTTTCGATATTGTTTTCTGTTGGATATAAATCTTTGAATTCGTTTTCTTTTAGTTCGTCAATAGCTTCGTTCATGATTTTTTGATAGGTATCAAATCCGATATCGTTGATGAAACCGCTTTGTTCGCCACCAAGCAAATCTCCAGCTCCACGAATTTCCAAATCTTTCATGGCGATATTAAATCCGCTTCCAAGTTCTGAGAATTGTTCCAATGCATGAATACGTTTTCTAGCATCATCGGTCATCGCTGAATAGGGAGGAGTAATGAAATAACAAAACGCTTTTTTATTACTTCTACCAACACGACCACGCATTTGATGCAAATCAGACAAACCAAAATTATTCGCATTATTAATGAAAATGGTATTGGCATTTGGCACATCCAATCCGCTTTCAATAATTGTTGTGGCGACCAAAACATCAAATTCTCCGTTCATGAAGCCCAACATTAATTCTTCTAGTTTTTTTCCGTCCAATTGTCCGTGGCCAACGCCAACTCTCGCATCTGGAACCAATCGCTGAATCATTCCAGCAACTTCTTTAATGTTTTCAATTCGATTATTGATGAAAAATACTTGTCCGTTTCTCTGAATTTCATACGAAATAGCATCACGAATTAACTCTTCATGAAAGCGAACTACATTGGTTTCAATTGGATATCTATTTGGCGGAGGCGTCGTAATTACTGATAAATCTCGAGCTGCCATTAACGAAAATTGTAACGTTCTCGGAATTGGAGTTGCCGTTAAAGTCAACGTATCGACATTGGCAGAAATCGTTTTGAGTTTGTCTTTTACGTTTACACCAAATTTTTGTTCCTCGTCAATAATCAATAATCCTAAATCTTTGAAAACTACATTTTTATTAACCAATTGATGCGTTCCGATAATAATATCGAGTTTTCCTTCAGATAGTTCTTTTATAGTTTGAGCTTTTTCTTTTGCAGTTCTAAAACGGTTCAAGTAACCAATTGTAACTGGCATTTCCTTCAATCTTTCGGTAAAAGTTCTATAATGTTGGTATGCCAAAATCGTAGTTGGAACCAAAACCGCCACTTGTTTACCATTATCAACAGCTTTGAATGCCGCGCGAATGGCGACTTCTGTTTTACCAAAACCCACGTCGCCACAAACCAATCTATCCATTGGGCGATCGGTTTCCATATCATTTTTCACGTCTTGTGTTGAGGTAATTTGATCAGGCGTATCTTCATAAATGAAGGAACTTTCTAATTCTTTTTGCAAATAACTATCGGGTGCGCAAGCAAATCCTTTTTCCAATCTTCGCTTTGCATAAAGTTGAATTAAATTGAACGCAATATGTTTTACACGCGCTTTTGTTTTTTGTTTTAAAGCTTTCCACGCGCCACTTCCCAATTTGTAAATTTTTGGTGGTGCGCCATCTTTTCCGTTGTATTTTGAAATTTTATGTAGCGAATGAATACTCACATACACAATATCATTATCGGCATAAACCAGTTTTATAGCTTCTTGTGTTTTGCCTTCTACCTGAATTTTTTGCAATCCACCAAACTTTCCAATTCCATGATCGATGTGAGTTACATAATCGCCAACAGTTAATGACGTCAGTTCTTTTAAGGTTATAGTTTGCTTTTTAGAATAGCCGTTTTTGATGCTGAATTTGTGATAGCGTTCAAATATTTGGTGATCGGTGTAACATGCTATCTGATTTTCCTCATCTATGAACCCTTGAAACAATGGAAAAACAACGGTATTGTATTGTTTTTTGATGTTTTCGTGGTTTTCTTCATCAATTTCTTCAAAAATATCATGAAAACGATTCGCCTGATTTTCATTCGAACAAAACAAATAATTTTTAATTCCGTTGAAATGATTTTCGTTCAAATTATTGAGCAATAAATCAAATTGCTTGTTGAATGACGGTTGCGGATGAATATGAAATTCTATCGTTTTATCAATTTTATACGTTGGCGAATTGCTTAATTCTACCACCGAAAAATTAAGTGCTTTCCTAAGAAATTGCTTTTGATCTACAAATAAACCTTCGGGTTGAACGTGTTTTATTGTGGAGTCAAGTTTAGAAAATGCTTCGGTTGCTTTTGAAAAAAGTTTGTCTAATTGTTGCGAAAGCAAATCGGTATTCTGAATGAAAAGCACCGTTTTGGGATCGATGTAATCTAAAAAACTTTCACGATTTTCTTCAAAAAATTTATTTTCAACATTCGGAATAATTGAAATCTTTTTTAGTTTTTCGATAGACAATTGGGTTTCTACATCAAAACTTCGAATGGAATCGACTTCATTTCCAAAAAACTCAATTCGATACGGATTATCATTTGAAAAGGAAAACACATCTACAATTCCGCCACGCACCGAAAATTCGCCTGGTTCAGTAACAAAATCAACGCGTTTAAAGTTGTATTCAAATAATATTTCGTTGATAAAATCGATGGCTAATTTGTCATTAACTCCAATCTTTAAAGTGTTTTTTTCGAGATCTTTTTTGGTTACAACTTTTTCAAAAAGTGCTTCTGCATACGAAACAATTATAGCTGGTTTTTTACGAGAATTAATTCTGTTTAAAACCTCGGCGCGCAATAAAATATTAGCGTTATCGGTATCTTCAAGTTGGTAAGGTCTTCGGTACGAACCGGGATAAAACAGCACATCTTGGTCGTTAATCAATTGCTCTAAATCGTTTAAATAATAGGCAGCTTCTTCTTTGTCGTTGAACAATAGAAGAAAAGGCAAATCACTCTTTTCGAAAGTAGCATTTACAATAAATGACAACGCCGAACCCAATAAACCTTTCGCATTTATTTTGGTATCGCGTTGTTTTAATTCATTGGCCAAAAGCGCAACTTTAGCCGATTTTTGATAAACAGAAACTACTGTATTTTTACTCAAGTTTAATTTTTTTGAAATAATTCTGATTTTATTGGACGTTCACCAAGAACTTTTGGAGCAGACGGAATAGCTCTTGCCGTATCTTTCATTTTAATTAAGTCGGGTTCGCCTTCTTCTCTTGGAATCTGACTTCTAGTTACAATTTCTTCTAATTGCAGTTGTAAATATTCGATTTCCATATTAATTTCACCAACTAATTTCACCACTTTATTATCGGGAATTTGATTCAAATGAATAAACAAATCCATCGATTTTACTTTGGTAGTAATCACCGAAATTCTCGCTTTTACTTGTGGTTTATTGAATTCTACCGGAATGTTATTATTTAATTCAACGACTTTTTGAGAAAGTACTTTTGCTTTTTTCTGAAACGCACCAATAGAACTTTTTGGTTTCTGATTGATTTCGTTTAAAAAGACGCGCCATTCGTTCCAGCTGTTAATTTTAGATTGTGTGGCAGGATTAACAGGTGCGATGTCAAAAATCCAACCGTTGCTGATGTTGTTAAAGATAGCTTCACTTTTTTTGGCTTGTTTTTGTTGTTCAATTTTGCGTTGAGCAGCATCGTCCTGACAAGAAAAAAGAAGAACAGAAAGTAGTGAAAGAATTAGCAATTTCAATTTCATAGTGCGATTTTCATTTGGATTACAAAAATACAAAAGTAGTAGTTTAGTTTTGAGATTTTGTGAAAGGTTTTATAAATGTTGGACGATAGCAGTTTGATTTTCAAATTTGTTTGTTAATTGTATTGGTTGCTGTTTTGAATTCGAATAAATTTCTTCCGAAAACGTTATCTTTGTATCAGAAACAAACAAACTATGACTACTAAAATATTAATTATTGGTGCCTGTGGCCAAATAGGAACCGAGCTAACGACAAAGTTAAGAAGCATTTATGGTAACGACAATGTTATTGCTTCTGATATCAGAAAATTAAACAGTGATATTGTAAACAACGGAATTTTTGAAGTTGTAAATGCATTAGATTACAATCAGATTGAGCATTTAATTGAGAAATATCAAATTACCGATGTTTATTTAATGGCGGCATTATTATCGGCTACGGCTGAGAAAAATCCAGCTTTTGCATGGGATTTAAATATGAATTCGCTATTCCATGTATTGAATTTGGCGAAAGCCGGAAAGATAAAAAAGATATTTTGGCCTTCAAGTATCGCGGTTTTCGGACCAACAACTCCAAGAAACAACACGCCACAATATACCATAATGGAACCTTCTACAGTGTACGGAATTTCTAAACAAACTGGCGAAAGATGGTGTGAATATTACCATAATCAATATGGAGTTGATGTGCGAAGTATTCGTTATCCTGGATTAATAAGTTGGACAACCGAACCTGGTGGCGGAACGACAGATTATGCTGTAGATATTTACCACAAAGCATTAGAAAACGGAACTTTTGAATGTTTTTTATCAGAAGACACTAAGTTGCCAATGATGTACATGGATGATGCCATTAGAGCAACGGTAGAAATCATGCAAGCCAATGCTGATGATGTAAAGATTCGCTCTTCGTACAATTTGTCTGGAATTAGTTTTACTCCAGCCGAGATTGCCAATGAAATTAAAAAGCATATTCCCGATTTTACTATTTCGTACAAACCCGATTTTCGTCAGAAGATTGCCGACAGTTGGCCTGCTTCAATAGACGATTCTAGCGCTAGAAAAGATTGGGGTTGGAGACATGAATTTGAAATGGATTCGATGACAAAAGTGATGTTGGAGAATTTGAGGAAGTAAGGTTTTATGTAACATTTTTGAACATAGATTAGAGAAATTATATAAATTTTTAAAATTTCTTTAATCTGTGTTTCTTTTTTATAGTTCTGATTTATTCAGCCGTCACTTCGAGTGTTTTTTATAAAATTGCGACCGAGCTATTTTATGAAAAATGTATCGAGAACTTTGGAGCAATTAATTCAGTTTTTCAAAAGTTCTCGATACAATTTTGCTCCATTGCATTCCACAAAATCACTCGAAGTGACGATTGAGTAATTCCGGAATTTGGAAAGAAACTATTTTTTCAATTTACTAATCAAAGCGTCTTCAATAGGCGCTTTTATTTTTGTAACTTCATCCGAATTGTCGTTGGGAACGGTCATTGATAATACGTAATGTTTTATTTTCCAAGAGTTTTTGTCTTTTACCAAAACACCCGAACCACGACAGATTTTCATTTGAGTATTCAATAATTCATCAAACCAAGCTGTTTTTCCGTCTTTAGAAAAATAGATATTTCGTTCTAACGCGGTGAAACTCCAAGCGCGACCTTTATCGAAATAAGGTTTTGCAAAGGCTTTAAATTGAGTTTTGTTCCAGTTTTCTGTAGCATCGGTTCCAATGTAGATGGAATCATCGGTTAAGTAACTAAAGTAGTTGTCAAACTGAACATCGGCTGCAGCTTTGTGCCAATTGTCTAACATTACATTTATGTCTTTTTTGTCTTGTGCTGTTGCAAAAGTTGTAGCTAGCAATAAAAAGAAAAGTAGTTTTTTCATGAGTAAAGTTTTGATAAAAATACAAAAAGGTTGCCACAAAGTCATTAAGCCACAAAGTTTTTTTCTAGCTCACTGACCAAAAGAAATATATTTTAGAGTTTAACAAATTAAAGTAAACCTTTGCGTCTTTGTGTCTTCGTGGCAAAAATGTATCTAAAACTTCTCACCATGCTGCGATAAATCCAAACCTAAATCTTCTGATTCTTCGGTAACACGTATGGGAATTATAAAATTGGTAATTTTAAAAAGTAAGTAAGCACCACCAAAAGTAAATGCCGAAACTAGAACCAACGCCATCATGTGATGACCAAAAACGCTCCATCCGCCGTGAAGCAAACTAGCATTTTCTCCTTGTGCGAAGATTGCCGTAAGAATCATACCCATAATTCCGCCAACGCCATGACAGGCAAAAACGTCTAACGTGTCGTCTATTTGCTTTAGCTTTTTCCAATAGACCATTTTGTTGGAAACTATAGCGCCGATAAATCCGAAGAAAATACTTTGCGGAACGGTTACAAATCCTGCCGAAGGAGTAATTACCACCAATCCAACAACTGCGCCGATACAAGCTCCGAGTGCCGAAACTTTTCGTCCGTTTAATCGGTCGAAGAACACCCAAGTCATCATTGCTGATGCCGATGCGATTGTAGTAGTTGCAAATGCCATTGCCGCCGTTGCATTTGCTGCCAAAGCCGAACCAGCATTGAATCCGAACCAACCAAACCACAACAATCCAGTTCCTAATAACACAAACGGAATGTTGGTAGGAATATGTTCGCTATTTTTTCGTTTGCCCAAAACAATAACTCCAGCCAATGCTGCGAAACCTGCGCTCATGTGCACCACTGTACCTCCAGCGAAATCCTTAACTCCGAAATAACTACCTAAAAGGCCGTGAGGATGCCAAATCATGTGGCATAACGGAGCATAAATACAAACTGTGAACAAACAAATAAATAGGAGAAAGGAGATAAAGCGAATGCGCTCGGCCAATGCGCCGGTTATGATTGCAGGCGTAATCACAGCAAATTTCATTTGGAAAAGGGCAAAAAGAATAAACGGTATTGAAGAACCCAACGACTTATGAGGCAAAAGTTCTACTTGATCAAAAAAAGCATAATTGCATGGGTTGCCTATTATTCCGTAGTGTGTTCCGTCTATGGTTAAGCCTATTGGGCTTCCGAATGATAAACTGAAACCTACGGTTACCCAAAGCAAACTCACAACGCCAAGGCAAATAAAACTTTTGAGCATGGTAGAAATGACGTTTTTCTTGCCCACCATTCCGCCATAGAAAAAAGAAAGTCCAGGCGTCATTAATAAAACTAAGCACGATGCAGTTAGTAACCAAGCCACATCGGCAAAATTAATTGTACTTGCATCATTAAAATCGGTTGTTGGCGCTTGGTGTTGCCAAAACAAACCAGTAATCGCTACAATTGTAATAATTATGAAAGCCGATATCCAACGTTTTTCTAAACCCATTTTATTTTTACCCTAAAATTTATGGGGTAAAATTATAAAATAATTAAATATAATGGATTTGAAGTCTAAAATAATTGGGGTTAAAAATAAATTTTTATGAAAAATACAATTATAAGTTTGTTTTTGCGTCATGTATGTAGATATTCGAAATTATAGTACAAATACATTATTTAAAATGTAACACCAACGCTTTTTAATAGCCTACCTTGCTCGGCTTGTCTAATCGAGTACAAATGTGAAATGGATGCTAGTTTTGAAACCTTGATTACGAGTTTTATTGAAAATAATGTGGGAATTGCCGATGATTTTTTGAGTGATGAATTGTGTCAGCATTTAAAAGAAAATCTTTTACAATTGAACGATAGTGATTTGCTAAAAAAAGCAGGAGTAGGCAATGATGCCCGAATGGTTGTAGACGATTTAATTAGAAATGACAAAATTTATTGGCTAGATAAAGCGCACAATAACAAATTTGAAAATGCTTTTTTTGCTAAAATTGATGCTTTTGTGGCACATTTAAACCGCAGTTGTTTTACCAATATTAAAAGCTACGAATTTCACTACTCTTTGTATGAATCGGGTAGTTTTTACCGACCTCATTTTGATCAATTTGAAGACGATGCCAAGCGCCAATTCTCGATGATTAGTTACTTAAATGCCAATTGGGAGCAAAAGGACGGAGGCGAATTAAAGATTTACCAAGACAACAGCAACCAAACGATTTCACCCACGCAAGGCAAAACGGTTTTCTTTAATAGTCACGATTTAGAACATGAGGTTTTAGTGACGAATGAGAGACGAATGAGTGTTACTGGTTGGTTGAAGAGAGGTTAGATATTTTTTTGTAGAAAACTTGAATCACATTAATCTTTTGGGTACCACAACATCGAGGTATATACGGCTTATATACGGCGTATATATGGAGTAAGTACGGCGTAAGTACGGAGTAAGTGTAAATTTCAATGCGATTGATTTTTGTATTGAGGTTTCTTAAAATTTACGATTTGGAGCATGAGGTTTTAGTAACGAATGAGAGAAGTATGAGAGTTATTGGTTGGTTGAAGAGAGGATGAAACTTAAATAATCATGAATAAAATCATTTTCTGATTCTTGATTTTCATCAAATTTTAAAACGAATTGTGAAGTTAAATTATCGATAAGAGCTTCAATTTCTTCTGTGGTGTTGAGATTGTTTAGAAAAATTAATTGTTGATTTTCTTCTGAAAAATCTTCATTGAAATATATTAAAATGTCTTGCTTGAAAGAATCGGCGTAGTTTTGTTCTACTTTGTTTAAGTAGTTTTCTAGGTGATGGATTTTGTCTTTTAATTTCATTGCAAAAATTTCTTTAAAATTAAATAATTATATTTAAGTTTATCAAAAATCAAAAAATGATTAATGTTACCTGTGCAATCATAGTAATAGATTCTAAAATCTTAGTAACTCAAAGAAGTGCAAAGATGAAACTACCTTTGAAATGGGAGTTTCCAGGTGGAAAACTAGAAGTAGATGAAAGTGAAGTTGATTGTGTAATGAGAGAAGTTAAAGAAGAATTAAACATTGAAATTGAAGTTTTGAACAAACTTTCCAATAGCATTTTTGATTATGGAGCTTTTAAAATAAATCTAATTCCATTTATTGCAAATTATATCTCTGGTGAAATTTTATTGTCAGAACATAAAGATTATAAGTTGCTTGATAAAATCGAATTATTGAATTTAGATTGGGCGGAAGCAGATTTGCCAATTGTAGAAGAATTTTTAAAACTTGAATTATGAACCAAGGATTATATGAAGAATTAGTTACTAAACTAATCAATTATAAAATAAATGAATTAGATAAAGATACGTTTCACGTAAAGACAACACCTATTGACAAAGCTGAAGCGGCACAATTATTATCTCAACATATTGGAAAAACAATTCGGCAAGCTTTTAATTTAATCAAAGGCGAAGATGTTCTTGAAACACAAATTGAAATAGCAAATAAAATCATTCTATTTTTAAATGAAGAATTAAAAAAAGAAGAATTTGAAGATGACTTAATCGAAACAGAAGGAAAAATTTTAAAAGCTGTTTTTACAAAAGTTGATGCACATTTCACTGATTTAAATTTACATTTAAAAGAAATTACACCTTATACAAGATTAATTCATAGCGAGCTTTTTACAGGAGGAAATTCAGGAACAACTTTAGAAAGTGAATTAAGAAAGGAAATATTATCGTCTAATAAAATTGACTTATTAGTTTCATTTATTAAATGGAAAGGTATCAGGATTTTAGAGCGTGAATTAAGAGAATTTACAGAAAGAGGTGGAAAACTTAGAGTTATTACAACAACTTACATTGGAGCAACCGACGCAAAAGCAGTTGAATTTTTAGCTTCTTTAGAAAATACAGAAGTAAAAGTTTCTTACAATACAGGAAATGAGAGATTACATGCCAAAGCTTATTTGTTTCAAAGAAATACTGGTTTTCATACTGGTTATATTGGGTCTTCCAATTTTTCTCGCTCAGCATTAACTGACGGATTAGAATGGAATTTGAAAATAACTACTAAAGAAGTTAGTCATATTATTGATAAATTTAAAAAAACATTCGAGGCTTATTGGCAAAATTCAGAGTTTGAATTGTACGACCGCAATATTCATTCTGTAAAATTAGTTGAAGCTTTAAAACAAGGAAAACTTTCAAAAGAATACACTTTTACAACATCGTTTTTCGATATAAAACCTTTTCATTATCAAAATGAAATACTTGAAAAATTAGAAGTTGAAAGGGCTGTTCATAATAGATATAAAAATCTTTTAGTTGCGGCAACAGGTACAGGAAAAACTGTTATATCTGCATTTGATTATAAAAATTTTAGAAGCAATAAAAAATCATCAAGATTACTTTTCGTTGCGCACAGGAAAGAAATTTTGCAACAAGCAAAGGCAACATTTCAAGGAGTTTTAAAAGATAATAATTTTGGAGCTTTATGGGTTGATGGTTTAGAACCAACATCGAATGAATATGTTTTTGCTTCGGTTCAAACCTTAAATAATAGACTTAAGGAAATTAAGCTTTCACCTGAATACTATGATTTTATAATTATTGACGAAGTTCACCACATATCTGCAGCAACTTACAGACCAATCATAAACTATTTTAAACCAAAAGTTCTTTTAGGATTAACAGCAACTCCCGAAAGAATGGATAATGAGAATATTCTTGAAGATTTTTGTAACCGCATTGCTGCAGAAATTAGACTTCCAGAAGCATTAAATAAAAAATTATTAAGTCCTTTTCAATATTTTGGAATTACAGATAGTATAGATTTAAGAGGTGTAAAATGGGAAAAAGGAAAGTATGTAGCAAGTGAATTAACAAATTTATATACTAAAAATGATGTTCGTGTAGGTGAGATAATTTCTAATCTTAATAAGTACACTAATGATATAAATGATGTTCGTGCAATTGGTTTTTGTGTAACAATTGAACACGCATCATTTATGGCTGAAAAATTCAATTTAGCAGGATTAAAAGCAGAATATTTGACAGCTAAAAACTCTAGCGAAAGAGACAGAATTAGAGAACAATTTAGAAAGAAAGAATTCAACTATTTATTTGTAGTAGATATTTTCAATGAAGGAGTTGATATTCCTGAAATTGATACGGTTTTGTTTTTAAGACCAACCGAAAGTTTAACCGTTTTCCTTCAACAATTAGGACGTGGTTTGCGTTTGGCAGAGGGTAAAGATTGTTTAACAGTTTTAGATTTTGTTGGTAATTCAAGACCAGAATATGATTTTGAGAGTAAGTTTAGAGCTTTAATTGGGAAGACAACAACTTCTGTTCAAAAAGAAATTGAAGATGATTTTCCACATTTACCTTTGGGATGTTCAATTGTTTTAGAAAAAAGAACAAAAGAAACTATTCTTGAAAACATAAAAAGGGCAACATCTTTAAATGTAAACCAACTGATAAACAAAATTATAAATTTTCAGCACCAAACGACTTTACCATTAACTTTAAATAATTTTATTGAACTAAATCATATTACAATTGAAACTATTTATAAGAAAGATAGTTGGTCAAGATTATGTCAAAGAGCAGGAGTAATTAATGATTTTGAAAATACAAACGAAAAGCAAATTTATTCAGCTATTGGAAAAAAATGGTTGTCTACCAATTCTACAAGTTATTTCAATTTCATTTTAAAAATTGCCAAACAAGGTTTCAATATTAAAATTAATGATTTTAATGAGAATGAAAAAACAATGCTATTGATGTTACATTATGACGTTTGGCAAAGTGCTGGAGGTTTTGATTCCTTAGAAAAAAGTATAATTCAAATTGGAAAAAATAGAATCCTTGTAAAAGAAATTATTGAAGTTCTAGAAATATTGATTGATAAAATTGGTTTTAAGGAAATAGATATCAAACTTCCTTATGAACAGTCATTAAAGTTGCATGCGCGTTATACTAGAGATCAAATCTTAGTTGCTTTCGGGTTAAGTACTTTTGATAAAAAGTCTTCAAATAGAGAAGGCGCTGCGGAAAATAAAAAGTTAAACACGGAAATACTCTTCATAAATTTAATTAAATCAGAAGAAAATTTTTCTCCAACAACGATGTATGATGATTATGCAATCAGCGAAACATTATTTCATTGGCAATCACACAATGCTTATGGTCCGGAAACAGGCAAAGGATTGTCATATATAAATCATGGTGAATTGAATAAAAAAATGTTACTCTTTGTTCGAGAAAAAGCAAACGATGAAAATGGAAATACTCTTGGTTATGTTTTTATTGGAGAAGCAAATTTTAGAGAAACAGAAGGTTCAAAGCCAATGAGCATTAAATGGGAACTGAACGAACCAATGCCAAATTATTTGTGGAAAGAATCTGCTAAAATGTCTGTAGGATAATCTAATTTTTGAAAGCATTTTAATTGTATATATCTTCCATTTCAACTTTTAACACTTCCACAACTAAAAACTTATTTCAAAAACTACTATATTTGAAATCTTAAAAAACACACACTATGAAAAATATATTAAGTGCTTTGGTTTTAGCGTCGGTATTGTTTGTTTCTTGCAAGAAAGAGGAAACAGCAGTTGCTCCAGAAGCCAATAAAGAAGAGTCGGTTTTCTCAGATTCTTTCTCTGGACCGGTTGATACTACTGCAGTTCCGGTTGCTACGGCAACTACTCCAGCTACAACTACCACTGGAAGTCCAACTATGATGACTACAACGCAAACGGCTACTGTGCCTGCGCCAGCTCCGGTTGCTAAAGGAATGAATCCTGCGCATGGTCAGCCAGGACATCGTTGTGAAATTCCGGTTGGTGCGCCATTGAATTCGGCTCCAGGTAAAGCTACTGTGCAACAGGTAAAGCCAACTAGCACAACAATTAGTTCTTCTGATTTAAAAGCAGGAACGGTTTCTACTAATGGTGCTACAATTACTACGGTGAATAATAATGTTACTCCAAATGCTGGTCCAGTTACTCCAACTGTTACAGCTCCTGGAATGAATCCGCCACACGGTCAAGAAGGTCATGATTGCGCGGTTGCTGTTGGTGCGCCGTTACCGAAGAAATAATTTTTAGTTTTTAGATATAATGGAAGAGTGGCTTTTTGGTCACTCTTTTTTTTGTGGAAATGTTTCCATAGGTTCTCGATTAGCTACGCTCAGTTCGGCAAAAGCCTCGGGTCAATTTTTATAAAACAGCTAATCGCAGTTTTATAAAAATCACTCGAAGTGACGGTAGTGTGAGTTTGACGTTCAGTTTTCATAGTGTTGGTGGTTTTTGGGACGCGGATGACGCGGATTTTGGCGGATTTTGGCGGATTTTGGCGGATTTTTTATTTGGATTGTGGAATTGTTTCCATTGGTTCTCGATTAGCTACGCTCAGTTCGGCAAAAGCCTCGGGTCAATTTTTATAAAACAGCTAATCGCAGTTTTATAAAAATCACTCGAAGTGACGGTAGTGTGAGTTTGACGTTCAGTTTTCATAGTGTTGGTGGTTTTTGGGACGCGGATGACGCGGATTTTGACGGATTGTCACGGATTTTTTTATTGAGTATTTTGATTTTTTGGAACACAGATTTGAGAAATTTATTTATTTTTTACTAATCACTAATCACTAATCACTAATCACTAATCACTAATCACTCAAATCATACAACATTTAACTGAGAATGTATAACAGAATCAAACTGTTGGCAGATACCTTTGTTGTCATATTAATTTAAAACTAAGGATTATGAATTTGAAACGTACTTTTGGCTTTGTGCTAACGATATTGGGAATTGTGGGATTGATTTATGCAGCGGTGTTGTTCTCTGGAACGCAAGGTAGCGAAAGTGATATTAAAGGTTTAATTATCTACGGTGTTTTGGGTGCTATCTTTTTCATATCCGGAATTGGATTGGTGAAAAATACTAAAGACGAAGCATAAATTTTCACTTTTGAACATTACATAAAAAAGAAAACCTCCTTTGCACAGGAGGTTTTCAAGTTGAAAAAAAACTACACAATTAACTTTATTTCACAACTAATTTTTTAACGATTCCTTCGCCTGTTTTTACTAAGTAAATTCCAGTTGATAAACCGCTTGTATTGATGGTTTGAGCTCCTTTTTGTGATAGGATTAATTTTCCTGAAAAGTCATACAACTCAATATCGGCAGTACGATTAAAGTATACTATTCCGTTGTCGTTTGATGGATTTGGAAACAATACAAATGTTGCTGGACCATTATCAAAATCTGGTGTTGATAAGGCATTGGTATCTACTTCAAATATTGTAATTGTTCCGCTTATTTCATTGGCAACTAAAATGTATGGTGTTCCTGTTGGGCTATTTGCTCCAGAAACATAAGTAATTCCTTCTGGTCCATGATCACCTGCATACGCTGAGGTACTTCGACTGTTTTTATAATCGACAAAAACAGCATCGTTTGGATTGGTAATGTTATAAACCATAACGCCACCAACGCGTTCTAACGAAATGAAAGCAAATGTTTCCGAACCAATTTGAGCAACCGTTACACCTTCTGGTTCTGGACCTTTAGCACGGCTTCTTCCTTTAGCAACGTTGTCCTCATGATCGGCATTGAATAATGTTGGAAGATTGGCAGCTGTATACATTTCAAAATCATCACCACTATCATAAACTAATTGTTTAGTCGTAGCATTGAAAATTGAAAACGAACGTGCTCCAACCGCATTAATAGTTTCAAATTCTGGATCGGCATCAGTATTTCCACTTAAGTTGGAAACTCTAAAACGTCCCATATTGTACGATTGTTTCAAAACACTTGCATTTGGAAAATTGACAGCATCCAATAAATAAGTAGCTGCTCCAACGGTAGTTCTTTCTACAAATCCAGTGTATTCTTTTTCGTCACCTTCATTAGCAGTTACAATGTAATTTGTTCCGCCAACAGTGTAATTTGCAACAGCATCAGGCATATAAAACGCTTGAATTGGCCAGTTTGCAATAAGCACTTGGTTGTTGTTATCAGAAATATCCATTCCGTTTCCAGGCGTATTTACATTTTTGGTTCCTAATGCCCAAATATCAGTAATAGAAGTAGTTGCCAAATTGATTTCGGCAATAGCATTGTTTTCTTGTAGAGTAACATAAGCTTTTTGAGAATCGGCGCTAATAGCGATATATTCTGGTTCGAAATCTTGAGACATTGTACTAGTCAATTTTAATTTTCTTACACCAGATGCAATCAAAGTTGCTTCTTGCGAATTATAAGCAGTAAATAATAAAGTAGTTACATTGGCTTGAGTTAAAGCAGGAATTCCTCCCGAAATATCAATCACACTTACCGAACCTTCTGGATCGATAGAATAATTAGCGTTTGGCTGACCTTCATTAGCCGTCATAACTTTAGTTCCGTCTGGTGAAAACGTAATCATATCAGGTAATGCACCAACAGTTACTTGTTTTAAAAATACTCCGTTGGTATCAAAAAATACTACAGAACCATTTAAGGTTTCATCAGCATTTGGCGAAGCAACAGCTACAACTCCGTTTTTAACAGCTACAGAAGTTACTCCTCCATAAGGATTCATGTTGATTGATGTTACAACAGTTGGCGCAGTTGGATTTGAGAAATTAATGATGTCTAAAAATCCTGCTACAGCGCTTGTAGTAAATAAACGTTGCGATGTTGGATCGTGAACTACAATTTCGCATGTACTCGTACTTGATCCTGATGGGTCGAAACTTCCAATGTAATTTAGTTCAATTTGATTGCTTGGCGTTGGCGCTAAACGATCGTTATCTTTAATGAAAATCGTTGCAGTTGGAGTTCCTGTAATTGCTAAACCAACTGGATTTTCTAAACTTAAAACAAAATATTCTGCTTGTTGTTCTTCTAAAGTATCATCAATAATCGGAATAGTAATCGTTTGTGTCAACGCACTTGTTCCAGTAAAGTTCAAAGTTTGCGTAGCCAATGTAAAATCTCCAGAATCGGCTGTGCTGAACGGTGCAGTTTTTACAACTAAATCTACTGAACTTGTTGCAGGACTTGATAAATTAACTACGAAAGATAGTGTTCCAGCTGTTTCATTTACTGTAACAAAATTAGAAGCTAAACTTACAGATGTATTGTATGTAAAAGCAAAAGAATAAGGACAAGACATTAACGCGTTTGTAGTATCTTGAATATTACTAATTACTAAAGTATAATTTGTTGCCGATGCAAATGCTGTGCTGAAATTTAATGTGGCAATATTATTTGCAACAGATACAGAAGCTAAATTTGGAACACCAGAATAATTCGCCACATTTGAAGCAGAAGTTGGGTTCAAATTATTATTGAATGTTACTTGAATTGTTGTATTATTTACAACCGAAACACTTTGTACTTGAAGTGAACTTGGGAAATTCCAAGTTGGCCACGTTTGAGCTGCTGTTCCGCCTCCGACACCTGTCCAATTAGCTGGATTTAATATTGAAGCTCTTACAGTAGCTGGAGTTCCAGTTTGCGTTCCGCTGTAAAAAGCATTTACTGTATTTCCGGATACATTTCCAGGAGAAGTTGTAGTATTTAATGATGAAACTCCGTCTGTTAAACCAACTGGTAACATGGATAAACTTCCGCTGCATGAGGTGTTTGTTGCAATCCATCCGTTAGAAGTTAAAGCCGTAAGATAATTTGGAGTAGTATTTGAACCTGTGTAAGCAATCACTTGATCACCACCAGAACTCAATCCGAAACCAGAACCAGTAACTGTTCCAGTATTAGAAAGTAAAGCCGATGTTTGAATTGTAACAACAGAACCAGCAGGAACACATTGCGTCGCAGTCCAAACAATTCCGTTAGCACATTGTGCCGGTGAATTAGTAGTATATTTTGAATCGGTAAAGTTGATAAAAGTACCAGCAATAATATCTACGAAAGTGATAAAAGCTACTTCATCTTCAGTTGCTGTTGCATTCATTCTGTAAGCTACAAAAGCAATATCGCCTGCAGCAAATACCGTTTGATTGGCAATTGTTGTAAACGTAACTGATGGTGAAGTTGCAAGAGCATTATTACTTAAATCTTCAACTACATTTGGCAACAAAGTAACATAATATACTTGATTGTTAGCTAAATCTGAAGTTGGATTGATAGTAATTGTATTTCCAGAAATGGTAGCGTCGAATGGCACTAAAGTTCCTGTTGCATTATTTAAACGTAGTTCTACTAATGCATCAACATTGGTATTAGTAATTGCCGCATCGCTAACTAAACGAACATCTTCATTAAAAGTTATAGTAGGATTTGTAGTGATTGCCACATTTGTAGAAGCATTGGAAGGTAAAATAGTCGCAATTGGAGCAACCGAATCACCGCCGCCAACTGAAGCACCTTGAACAGTGAAATTGTCAAAACGATTGTTACCAACAGTTCCACCATCGCCTTGTGAAAATTCAACTTTTAGTTTGAAATTAGCGTTGTTATTCGCGCCAGTTACAGCTGTAAAATCTAAAGTTGCTAAAGCTGGATCACCGTTGTTTGGTAAAACAGTTGCGAATGGAACGTAAGTTGTTCCGTTTAATGAGTACGACCAAGATTGTGTTCCTGCTCCAGAACCAGATCGACGAGTTGCAAATTTCACGATAATGTTTTCATAACCTGAAGTTGGCAAAGCAAATTCTAATGCGCCACCAATTGGATCATTAAAACGTAAATGGGTTCCAGAAGCATCAGCATTTTGTGCGTTTAAGTTGAGAACATTAAAGTTCTGACCAGTTCCACCAGCAAAATCAATCGTACTTATTCCGCCAGGAATTGCATTTAAAGTTGCGCCACCAATTGTCTGAGATGGTGTAGTTATTGTAGCAACTGAAGTGGCAGTATTGAAGTTCCAATAGTGCAATAAGGTTTGCCCATGTGAGAATTGGCAAAGGATTAATAGGAGAAAAAAGACTCCTTTAGATAGGTAGTTTTTGTACATAATAGCGTTGTTTTTTTATTGCCACAAAATTGCAATGTGATTGTTATTATAGGATTATCTAAAAAACAATGATTTATTAAAAACAACTACTGGAATGTGTGTAAAATGTTACGGCTTGATGTTATGTTAAAATTGGTTTTACAATTTTGTAAAGGTTGGATTGTGATGTGAGCTAAAGATTTAAAGGAATTTATATTATGAATTTTCGAAATAAAAAAGCCCAACATTGAAAACTACACAGAAAATTTTAAAACCAAAAGAGTTTCATTTAATGCTAAAATTTATTTACACTTATTTATAATAAAATTCTATAACTTCGTAGAAATCATTCTACAGCCTTTTAAAACGGCAATCAAAATAAAAATCTTACAATTGTAGTGTAAACATTTTGCGCAAAAGTTTATAAAATATATTTATAAATTTAAAACTTTTAAAAACTAAAAAAGTATTTTACAACTATCGCAATGGTAGCTTTTAGTAGTGCATCAATGGCAAATACAATTGCTGATGAAGAAGTTGTAACTGAAGAAAAAAAAGAAGTGGTTGTCGTTAGAAAAACAGATTGTTGTTTAATCTATGATCTAGCTTATGACTTAGCAATTAGTGAAGTCGCACCAGCTGAATCGGCTGAAAGTACAGCTAACATAGCATATAATAATTGTGAAAAAACAGCCGTTTAAAAATTAACAAAAGGAACTGAATTGTCAAATTCAGTTCCTTTAAAACTCAAATATTGTGAATAAAATAATAGTAGTATTGCTTTTTATTACTTCAAATTTAATTGGTCAAACAAATTCAAAATTTGTTTATGGAGTTACAGCAATTGTAAATAAAGACTCTAAAGTAGATGAAATGATGAAATCATTGAGCCCAAACTATGAAAATTTAATTTCTGGAATAGAATTTAATTTAATTACAAATGATTCTATTGCTTCATTTAGTATCAATAAAAAAACGGTACCAGATGATGTAGGAGTGCAAATGTTTCTCACATTAAGCAATTACAGCGTACTAAATCAAACAAAAGAATTTCTTTTTACAGAAAAAAAGTATGACTACCTTGAGAAGAATTATACTGTTAAAGATTCAGTTTACAAGAATTGGCAAATTCTAGATGAATCAAAAGAAATAATGGGCTACAAATGTTGCAAAGCAATAGGCGAAAAAATAATAATAAATGATGCTGGAAAATTTACTGACAAAATAATTGCTTGGTTTTGTCCGTCAATTCCTTTACAATATGGTCCGATTGGTTATGGAAATTTACCCGGTTTGATTTTTGAATTGCAAACAAAAAAAACATTGTACGGATTAAAAAAAATTGAGTATAATAGTACTGAAAGTATTGCGTTAATAGATGAGAAAAATATTTCAATTAAATATGAAGATTTTGTAAAAATTATTAAAGAATCAAGAGAAAAAAGAAAACAAATGATGAATGGGAACTAAAAAAATTCTTCTACTTTTTTTACTAAATACACTTATTTTATTTTCACAAAATAAAAGTGGAGAAGTTGTATATAAAGTTGTCTTTAGTCAAGATTCAACCTTGCAAAAAAAATCTGATCGTTTAAACCAATTACAACAACAAGCCGCTAATGGTAGTTCAAAAATTAGACTTGATTTAATATTTAACAAAGAGTTTTCACAGTTTTCATTGCAGAAATCAATAGAAGATAACGATGTAAAGTTGGCCATTGCATGGGCAAATTGCAGTAATACTATTTATTGTGATTTAAAAGCAAAAAAAAGTTACTATAATACCGAGTCAAATTCAATGGGAATAGTTAAAAAAGATGAGTTTTTAATATACAATGAATTAGGCAACGATTGGGTTGAAAGTACTGAAACCAAAAAAATTGATACGTTTGATTGTTATAAAGCAACTAAGATTATTGAGTTTTCAACTGAAAAAGGAATACAAAAAAAAGAGATAATTGCATGGTATTGTCCGAAAATCCCGTATTCTTTTGGTCCTAAAGGATATTGCGGACTTCCTGGCATGATTCTAGAACTAACTGACAAGAATGTAACATTTATCGCAGAAAAAATTATTTTAAAAGATGACAACATTGAAATAAAAATGCCTAAAAAAGGCAAATTGATTTCTAACTCGGAATATCAAACTATTTTAAAAAGCAGATTTGAAGAAGCAAAAAAAAGTGTAGAAAAATAATTTCGAAAGCAACTTTTAATCATGTCAAAGCTAATAAATAAACTAGTAGTCAAAAAATTGCAAATACATCTTATCAATTAGCATTAACTGCATGTGTTTTGGGTGGATTATAAAATTTAAAACAAATAAATCCTATGCTTTTTAAGTCTAGGATTTTAAAACTTAATTAAATATATGAGATTTTTATTTTTTTTACTATTTTTTCAAACATTATTTTCTCAAAGCACTATTGAAGTTGTTTATAAATCCTCTTTTAACGGAGATTTCTTAAGTAAGGAAAATAAAGACAATCCAAACTTAAAAACTTTCAATAATGGTATAGAAAACAAAATAAGTACACTTAAGTTTCAATTATTGATTAATGAAAATAAATCATTATTCAAATCAATTCCTGAAATGGAAAGAGAAGGTGAAACTACTGGCGAGAAAATGGCAAAAATTGTTACAGGATTTGAAAATAAATATTATACTGATTTAAAATTAAAGAAAATAATAATTGATGAAGTCTTTGCAGATAAGAATGATAAAGTTGATCTTGGTTTTGATACTTATAAATGGGAGTTTTTAAATGAAACTAAAGAAATAAATGGATATAAATGTTATTTAGCTAAAACTAAATTTGCACATTTAGATGTATTTGCATGGTATTGCCCAAAATTACCCTATTCCTTTGGACCGATGGAATTTAGTAATTTACCTGGTTTAGTTTTAGAACTTCAAAAAGGAAATGTAATTTTTCAAGTAGAAAAAATCACATTAGATTCAAAAAATAAGATAGATTTTGATATCACAAAATTTCAAACCATTACAAAAGAGGAACGAGATATTTATCTAAAAAAACAACGAGAATCATTTGGTATTAAATACGGAAATTAATTTTCAAATACAGTAAATTATCACAAAAGAAGAAAATGCTGCAATTGCAAAAGCAAAATTATAAGAAATGTTAAACAATAGATAATCAATTGTATTTAATGAAATTTATTTTAGCATTTCTATTTTTACTCATATGTATATTCTCCCAAACTCTAACCCTAACAGGCGTTATCTCTGACGACATAAGTAAACCACTTGAGTCGGCTAATATTATTGCCAAACCTTTACAAGAAAAAGCAACTTTAAAATTCTACAACTTTGTAGAAATCATTCTACAGCATTTTAAAACGGCAAACAAAATAAAAATCTTACAATTGTAATGTAAACAATTGGCCAAAAGTTTATAAAATATATTTATAAATTTAACACATTAAAAAAATGAAAAAAGTATTTTTTACAGCTATCGCAATGATAGCTTTTACTAGTGTTTCAATGGCAAATACAATTGCAGTTGAAAAAAAGGTTAGTGAAATTGAAATTAAAAAAGAGAGTAAAAGAAATAAAAAATCTTTACCATTGAAACGTGGACTTACTTTATGTGAGATGATTGGGACAATCGCTGCACATGATGTTTTTATTGCAACAGGAAATACAAACGCTGCTACCCAAGCCGGACTTACAGCTCAATTAACTTGTATTCTTGCAGGAGGTTAATAAATGTTGCACTTGATAATCTTTTTTATCAAGTGCATTTATAAATTCAAACTAATGAAAAAACTTAAATATCTTTTGCTTATTTTTCTACTTGTAAACAATGTATACTCACAAAATAAAATTAGTGTGATATATTCTGTAGATTTCATTGGAGAAGTTTTTAAAAAAAGAAATAATGCAATATCACAAAATCTAGTCTCTGGAACGAAAGGAACTGAAACAAAAATAAAGAGTTTAGAATTTAAACTTATAGTGGATAAAAATAAATCTGTTTTTAATGTAATTCCTCAAATGGAAAAAGATAATGAATCTTTAGGAGAAAAAATGGGAAAAATAGTTGCGGGTTATGATGATATATTTTACAGAGACAATGATTCTAAAATTCTCATTAACAATTTTTTACTTGATGGAAAAAAAATTAATTTATTAGATAAATTTGAAAAATATAAATGGGAATTTTCAAAAGAAGAAAGATTAATTCAGGGTTATAAATGCTATTTAGCAAAAACAAAATTATTACATCTTGAAATAAATGCATGGTATTGTCCACAATTACCATACTCAACAGGCCCGAGAGATTTTGGTCAACTTCCGGGTTTAATTTTAGAGTTACAAAAAGGAGATTTAATATTTCAA
Source organism: Flavobacterium aquatile LMG 4008 = ATCC 11947 (assembly GCF_000757385.1). Taxonomy (GTDB): domain Bacteria; phylum Bacteroidota; class Bacteroidia; order Flavobacteriales; family Flavobacteriaceae; genus Flavobacterium; species Flavobacterium aquatile. The sequence continues at coordinate 312,583 of NZ_JRHH01000002.1, forward strand.
GCAAAAAAAATAACTTTTGATGACAACATAAAATTAGATTATGATTTAAAAACTTTTAAAACAATTACTGTTGAAGAAAATGAAAAAATGTTAAAAAATATACGTGATAAATATTTAAATCAGCAGGATTAAAATCAATACCTATTGAATCTAAATACTATTTTTTTAATATACCCATAATGAATTTAAAGTTTTATGTACTTTTTTTATTTTCAATATTTTCTGTTAATGCCCAAACCCTAACAGGCGTTATCTTTGATGACTTGAGTAAACCACTTGAGTCTGCTAATATTATTGCCAAACCGTTACAAGAAAAAGCATCTTTAAAATTCTACAACTTTGTAGAAATCATTCTACAGCATTTTAAAACGGCAAACAAAATAAAAATCTTACAATTGTAATGTAAACAATTGGCCAAAAGTTTATAAAATATATTTATATATTTAAAACTTTTAAAAATGAAAAAAGTATTTTTTACAGCTATCGCAATGATAGCTTTTAGTAGTGCATCAATGGCAAATACAATTGCTGATGAAGAAATTGTTGTTAAAGAATTGAGCAGTTGTCAACTACTTTCTGCTTATGCATACGATTATGGTGTTAATCAAGAATGTATGACTCATAGTGAAGCACTAACTTATTCTAACACGGTTTACTTTAATTGTGTTATGAGTAATTGGATTTGGTAAAACTATTTCACGCTCTAAAAATTTTAGAGCGTGATTTTTAATTTTTAAGTTATGAAGCTAAAAATAACGATTTTTATATTATTACATTTTGTTTTAAGTCATTCTCAAAAAAATAATTTATCTGTAACATATAAGTGTAAGGTAATTGAAAAAAAAGAGAGTAAATTGAGGAAAATGATGCTTGATGCATATCCAAATATTGAAAATAATACTGAAAAAATTGAATTTGTCTTAAATATTAATGACAACAAATCTTCATTTTCAGTTTTAAATAACAAAATTTTCGAAACAAAAGAATTGGAGGCATCTTTACTTATTTTAGGTTTTTTAGGTAATGTATGGACAGATAAAGATTATGTTTATGAACAGCAACCTGAAAATTATGTATACAAATCTTGTCTTGTTAAGAGTGAAGTTCCTAAAAACTGGGAATTGATTAATGAAACAAAAGACATTGATAATTATAAATGCTATAAAGCAATATATAAAAAAGAAATAATTAATCCAAGAGGTGTTTTTTATGAAAATATTACAGCTTGGTATTGTCCAGAGCTTCCATATTCTTTTGGTCCTTTAGGTTTGTGTGGATTACCTGGTTTAATAATAGAAGCTCAAACAAAAAATGCGGTGTACGGATTATATAAGTTCAATACGGACCAAAATAGTCAAATGATAATTAAGCCAAAACTTGATGAACTAACAACTAAAGAATATTTTACGATTACAAAAGCTAAAATGGATGAGTTTTTTAAAGAAAAATAATTTTGAATTAACGATTTAGCATTTTTTCTTACATCTAAAGGCAAATACAATTGCTGATGAGGAAGTTGTTGTGAACGACAAAGAGAAAAAAGAAGCAGTAGTTAAAAAAGATTGCTTTGCTATGGCGTTATTTGCATTTGACGTGGCTGAAAGTTTTTATGGTGAAATGGATGATGTAGAAGCTACTGATTATTTGAACTGGGCATACAATCAATGTATGACAACTTAAAATTTTCTCTAAATTATTAACTAAAAGATGCAGTAAATATGCTGCATCTTTTAAAATTTTATACTATCATGAAAAAAATTCTTGTACTTTTATTATTAAACACATTAGTTTCCTTCTCACAAAATAAATCAGGAACAGTTACTTATAAAAGTTACCCAGCCGTTGTAAACAAAGTAGACTCGACCAAATTCGATCAAGAAGCTTATAAACTTGTATCAAACATGACAAAATCAAGAGAAAAACTGGAGTTTAATTTGGTCTATAATACTAAATATTCTAAGTTCAATCTTATTGATAAATTAGAAACCGAAACCAATGCAGGTATGGATTTTGCTAAAAATGTGTTTGGAAATAAAGAATTTTACTATGATTTTACTCAAAGATATTTTATTAGAAATAATAAAGGTAAACTTGTAAAACTAAATAGTACTTATGAATGGAATTTAACACCCGAAAGCAAGGATATTAATGGTAATTTGTGTTACAAGGCTACTTGTGATCATAAATTTATGAGTAGAAAAGGTGAGGTTACAAGAAAAGTTATAGCTTGGTTTTGCCCGAAAATACCAGTAAATAGTGCACCAGAAGACTTTAATGGTTTACCAGGTTTAGTTTTAGAATTAAATACTGGTATGACCGTTTATGTAGTAAAGGAAATTAAATTCTCTGACAAAGAAATTACTATAAACTTTCCAAAAGGTAAAGTTATTACAGAAGATGAAAATGCAAAAGAAACTAAGAAGAACTTGTCAATGTTTCAAAAATAATTTATAAATGCCAAAAACTATTATTTTCTTTATTTCCATTTTATGCCTTGTAACTTCTCAAGCTCAAACCTTAACAGGTGTAATCTCTGACGACTTAAACAAGCCACTTGAGTCTGCCAATATCATTGCCAAACCATTACAAGAAAAAGCATCTTTAAAATTTGCAATTGCAGATAATAAAGGTCGTTACAGGCTTGAATTGGAAACTTCTGTAAAATATGAAATTACCGTTTCTTACATTGGTTATACCGAAGAAGTACTTATTCTAGAACCCAATTCTTCTTTAAAAACTTACGATTTCAAACTAAAACCAACTGGCGAAGTGCTTAAAGAAATTGTCATTAAGCACGAGTACAAACCCATAGTCATTAAAAAAGATACGCTAACCTATGACATAAAAGCTTTTGCCAATGGTAACGAGCGCAAGATGAAAGAAATTCTTGAAAAATTGCCTGGTGTAGAAGTAGATAAAAATGGTGGTGTAACTGTTCAAGGTAAAAAGGTTACTAAAATGTTGGTTGAGGGAAAATCGTTTTTTGGTGGCGGTTCTAAACTGGCTGTAGAAAATATTCCTGCCGATGCTTTAGACAAAATTGAGGTAATAGATCACTTTAACGAAGTGGGTTTCATGAAACAAGTTTCCGACAGTGAAGACTTGGCAATGAATGTCAAACTTAAAGAAAATAAAAAGAAATTTGTTTTTGGAGATGTAGAAGCTGGCGTAGAAGTTGCCAACGATAACGGCTACAATTTAGCACATGCTGGGTTGTTTTATTATGCTCCAAAAACCAACGTGAGCTTTATTGGCGACATCAACAACATTGGTAAAAGCACATTTACCTTTGAAGATTTAATGCGTTTTCAAGGTGGCGTGAGTAGTTTTTTATCGGGTAGAAAATCGTTTACCAATTTGTATTCTTACACGAATGATAATACCGATGTCGTGGAGAATAAATCACAATTTGGCGCCTTAAATTTTAGTTTTGATGCTTCGTCAAAATTGGTTATTTCTGGTTTCGGAATATTTTCTAAAGTATTTATGGCATCGCAAATAGAAACTAGAAATGAATACTTGCAAAATGCCGAAATAGCATTCGAAAATAAATCTCAAAACGACAACAATAAAACCTTACTCGGAATTGGAAATGTAAAACTCGATTATTCGCCCAATAAAAACGAAAAATGGTATTACAACGCGCAATACCAGTCGAGTACTAATGATATTTTCAATACTATAAATTCGGCTACTAATTTGAATTCAAATACGTTTGAAACCATTAGCAATGCCGATAATAGTTCGGTGAAACAATACATCGAATGGCACAAAAGCCATAATGACAAACACACCACTACATTTGTTGTAAATCATGCTTTTGAAAAAAACACACCACAAAATCATTGGTTTACAGATGCGCCATTTTTAGCAGGATTAATTCCGTTAGAAACCGACACCAATTACACTATTGAGCAAATTAAAAAAGTGCAAAATAACAGTATTGATGCGTTGTTCAAACATTATTGGATTATAAATAACTTCAACCATTTGTACACCAACATTGGAAACAATTATGGAAGTTCAAGATTTGATACTTCCGAAAAGCAAATTTTAACCGATGGTTCTATCAATGATTTTTCGGATGCTAATTTTGGAAATAACGTAAAATACAATTTAAACGACGCTTACATCGGATTAGAATACAAATTCAAAATAGGAAAATGGACCAACAAACCCGGATTGTATTTGCACAATTATCATTTAAAAACCAACCAATCAGGAACCGATTACACCATTTCTAAAACACTTTTTCAACCGCAATTTAATAGCGATTACGAGTTCAATAAATCGGAAAATTTAAACTTTGCTTATCGCTTGGCCAATACTTTTCCTGAGGTAAGTCAGCTTGCTAATCGATTTACATTGCAAAATTACAATTCGGTTTTTAAAGGAAATGCGTTGTTGCAAAATGAACGTTTTCATTCGGCAAACTTGCGTTATTCTAAAATGAACATGTATCGCGGTGTAATGATTAACGCAATGTTGAGCTACAACAAAAAGGTAAAAACTACTCGAAACGAAATTCAAATTACTGGAATCAATCAATACAACACACCAGTTTTAACCGATAATCCAGAAACCAATTGGCGGTTTATGGGTTCGATAAGTAAAAAAATCTATCGTTTTAATTTGAAATTGGATTCTAATTTAGGATGGTTCAATTATGTTCAAACGGTAAATAATGTGACTACAACAAACGATAGAAACAATCAAAATGTTGGTTTAACTTTTAAAACCGCCTACAGAAAATGGCCCGATTTTAGCATAGGCTACAACAAAGGTTTTAGTCAGTTTAACGGAATTACCAATTCGAAATACCAATCAGATGCGTTCAATTCAGATTTAGAAATTACTTTTTTAAAGTTTTTTACCTACAAATTTGAATATGAAAATTTGAAGAATACCGACAACAACAATCAATCCAATTATTTTGATGTAGCCAATACTTCTATTCGATATCAAAAGAAAAACAGTCCGTTTGGGTTTGAATTATTTGCCAATAATTTATTCAATACAAAATCTAAAAACGATTACTCTTTCTCTGATTTTATAATTAGCAATAGACAAACATTTATACTTCCTAGAGTTTTTATGTTTAGCGTAAGTTATAAATTGTAGAGGAATATAATGTATACTTATAGTAAAATTAGAAATAAATTTCACAAACCTTTTCAATGTAACAAATTATAGAACAATTAATGTTAACGATTTTTGCTATGTAGCAACTAATTTTAATTTAAGACCCAGACAAGTTTTATTTAAAATAAGATTTTCATATACAAAAAATGCCCCAAATAGTGTCTAACTTTTCGGGGCATATTCATTTATTTTGATTACCAAATTTTAACGCGTTTTTCTGGAGCTAAATAAAGTGAATCGGTTGGTTTGATTTTGAATGCTTCGTAGAATTCTGGAATGTTTCTAACCACACCATTAATTCTAAACTTAGCAGGAGAATGCGGATCTCCAGCAATTTGATTTCTCAAAGCTTCTTCACGAGATTTGTCTAACCAAACTTGTCCCCAACCCAAAAACACTCTTTGAATTCCGGTGAAACCATCCATAACTGGAGCTTCTTTTCCATTAAGTGACATTTTATAAGCTTTAATTGCAATGCTCAATCCACCTAAATCTCCAATGTTTTCACCAAGTGTAAATGAACCATTTACATTTAAATCTGGAAATGCTTTAAATGAACTATATTGATCTACCAATGCTTTTGTTCTCGATTGAAAAGCAGTTAAATCGGCTGGAGTCCACCAGTTTTTCATAACGCCATCGCCATCAAATGTACTTCCTTGATCGTCGAATCCATGACCAATTTCGTGACCAATAACGGCTCCAATTCCGCCATAATTTACAGCATCATCTGCTTCTAAATTAAAGAATGGTGGTTGTAAAATAGCAGCTGGAAAAACAATTTCGTTCAACGTTGGATTGTAGTATGCATTTACCGTTTGTGGTGTCATTCCCCATTCAGTTCTATCAACTGGTTTGCCCAATTTAGCAATCATTCTATTGTATTCAAATTCTCTTGCACGTTGCTTGTTGCCATACAAATCATTCTTAGCTACTTTCAATGAAGAATAATCTCTCCAAGTATCTGGGTAACCAATTTTGATCATGAATTTATCCACTTTTGCCAAAGCTTCTTTTTTAGTATTGGCACTCATCCAATCTAAATTTTTGATACTTTCGGCATACGCTTTTAAAAGGTTTTTAACCATTCCAGTCATGCGCTCTTTCGCTTCTGGAGTGAAGTGTTTTTTTACATATACTTTTCCAACAATTTCTCCTAAACCACCATTTACGGCATTAACCGCTCTTTTCCAATCTTCCTCTTGCGCTTCAGTTCCGTATAATGTTTTACTATAAAATTCAAAATTTTGTTTGTCTAAAGCCGATGTTAAACTGTTAGCTCTATCATTAATTAAACCCCATTTTAAATAGGTTTTCCAAGTATCAATTGGAGTTGTTTTGATAATGTTGTTCAAACTTTTAGTATAATCTACTTGAGAAACTACAATATTTTTTTCTTTGTCAATTCCAGCATTTTTCAACATTGCAGTCCAATCAAAATCGGGCATTAACGTTTTTAAATCGGCTGTTGCATATTTGTTATATAAAGCTGCAGTATTTCTAGTGTCTTCTTTTTTCATGTGATTGGTCGCCAAAGAAGTTTCCAATGCCATGATTTTTGCAGCGCTTTCAGATGGATTTGCAATACCACCTAATTGTAACATTTTTTCAACGTGAGCCACATATTTCTTACGAATGTCTGTCATTTTAGCATCACTCTGAAGATAGTATTCACGCTCTGGCAAACCTAATCCGCCTTGCCAAGTCATTAGTGTATATTTCTTAGGATCTTTAAAATCTTCAGTAACAGCAACCGAAAACGGAATAGAAACTCCATTTTTATTAGCTTTTCCAAAATAAGCAGCTAAATCAGAATAATTTGCAATAGCATCAATTTCCTTTAATTCATTTTGAATTGGAGAAATTCCCTTAGCATCACGATCTTTTCTGTTTAAAAAAGAATTATAGAAATCACCAATTTTTTGCTCGTCGCTACCGTCAGCGAAAGTTCCTTTTGAAGCTTCTTCGATAATCGCTTTTACATCTTTTTGAGATTGATCATAAAGGATATCAAATGCTCCATAAGATGCTTTATCTGCAGGAATTTTATTAGTTTTTTTCCAAGTTCCGTTTACATATTGCTCAAAATTATCTCCTGGATTAACAAGAGTGTCCATATTTTTTTTGGTAATTCCCGAAAGTAATTCAGGCTTTTTATCGCACGATGCCAATAAAACAGTGGCTGCAAGAAGCGTTAATTTAATGTTTTTCATATTCTAGTTTGATTTGTTAATAAGCTAATTTACTGAATTTTGAATTGTAATCACTATTGGTTGCTTTTTCTTTTTATTTGTTACAGGAACTCAATGTGAATTCGTTTGAACAAATGTTAAACTTTGTAAAAGAAGCACATTGTTTCAAAAGTTATGTCTAGTTTTGTCCCATCAAAATAAAACAATGAACACGATTATCTCACAATTACATCATCATCATTCTTGCAACCAGGCGAGTTAATGATGTATTGTATCTAATCAAATAACATAATTAAAAACCCGTCTGAGTATATCAAGACGGGTTTTTTGTATTTATACACTTCGTGATATACTCAGATTTTATTTCAAATTAAAAAATGAGTACTTTAAAAATTGCGGTCCAAAAAAGTGGCCGATTAAGCGAAAAATCACTCCAACTTCTTGAAGAATGTGGCATCAAAATTTCTAATGGCGAACGTAAACTAAAAGCGGTTGCCCAAAATTTTCCTATCGAAATTCTGTTTTTGCGTGATGATGATATTCCGCAATACGTTGAACAAGGCGTTGCTGATATCGGAATTCTCGGCGAAAATGAAGTTTGGGAAAAAGACAAAGAAATTAGTATCATCCAGCAATTAGGATTTGCTGGTTGCAGAATGTCATTGGCAATTCCAAAAGACGAAGTTTATACTGACTTAAATTATTTCGAAGGCAAGCGTATTGCAACAAGTTATCCTAAAATCCTAATTGATTTTTTTGCCAGAAACAGCATTAATGTTTTCATCGAAGAAATCAGCGGAAGCGTTGAAATTGCCACCAGTATTGGTCTAGCCGATGCCGTTTTTGATATTGTTAGCACCGGAAGTACTTTGTTGATGAACGGATTGAAAGAGGTAGCAACAGTTACCAAAAGTGAAGCCGTTTTAATTTCAAATCCAAATTTGACACCAGAAAATCAAGCCATTTTAGATAAATTATTGTTCAGAATGCAATCCGTTCGTGAAGGAAAACAGAACAAATACATTTTACTAAATGCACCAAATGCTGCTATCGAACGCATTTGTTCGTTGCTACCCGGAATGAAATCTCCAACCATTTTACCGCTAGTCAACAAAGATTGGAGCAGTTTGCACTCGGTTATCCAAGAAGATGATTATTGGGAAATTATAGAACAACTCAAAAATCTAGGCGCCGAAGGAATTTTGATTATTCCGATAGAAAAAATGATTCGATAAAATATAAGAAACTATGAAAACTTACATAAATCCAAATCCAGAACAGTGGTCAGAATTGGCAAAACGCAAAACCGTTGCCACTGCCGATTTAAACGAAACCGTGAAAGCTGTTTTTAATGACATCCAAAAAAACGGAAGCAAAGCTGTAAAAAAATACACCAGTTATTTTGATGGTGTTTCGATAGAAAATTTTGAAGTAACGGCATCAGAAATTGAAAATGCGGTTGCCCAAATTCCATCCGAATTAAAAAACGCCATTCAAATTGCAGCTGATAATATTTCGAAATTTCACAGTTCACAAAAAGAAATTCCGACAAAAATTGAAACCACTTCAGGAGTTTTTTGCTGGAGAGAAAGCCGTGCCATCGATACCATCGGAATTTACATTCCTGGCGGAACAGCACCACTCTTTTCAACAGTTTTGATGTTGGCAATTCCGGCTAAAATTGCAGGTTGCAAAAACATTATTTTGTGTTCGCCACCAGATAAAAACGGCAACATCAATCCAGCGATTTTATATGCTGCGCAATTAACAGGTGTAACCCAAATGTATAAAGTTGGAGGTATTCAAGCCATCGCTGCACTGACTTTTGGAACCGATGAAATTCCGAAAGTTTCTAAAATTTTCGGACCAGGAAATCAATACGTAACTGCCGCCAAACAATATGCGCAACAATTAGGTTTGGCCATCGACATGCCAGCTGGACCAAGTGAGTTATTAGTAATTGCAGACGCAAGTTGTGATCCCGAATTCGTGGCATCCGATTTACTTTCACAAGCCGAACATGGTGGTGATAGTCAAGTTATTTTGGTTACCAATTCAGAAGAAATTGTAGCGAAAGTTAGTGTGGCAATCGAAAAACAGAAAGCAGTTTTACCTAGACAAGTAACAGTTGAAAAAGCATTAGAAAACAGTCGTGCTTTGGTTTTTGAAGACATTCAAAGAGCAATTGAATTCAGTAATTTTTATGCGCCAGAACATTTGATTTTAGCTATTGAAAATGCTGAAGATAAAATTGAATTCATCGAAAATGCAGGTTCAATTTTCATCGGAAATTATAGTTGTGAAAGTGCCGGAGATTATGCTAGCGGAACGAATCACACTTTGCCAACGAATGGTTATGCTAAAAATTACAGTGGTGTTTCGTTAGACAGTTTTGTAAAGAAAATTACAATTCAAAAACTGACATCACAAGGCATTCAAAACCTCGGACCAACCATAGAAATTATGGCTGCTGCTGAACAATTAGACGCACACAAAAACGCTGTTTCCATCCGATTAAAAAAATTACAAAATGGATAATATCACTAATTTAATTCGAAAAAATATTCTCTCGCTGACTCCTTATTCGAGTGCGCGCGACGAGTACAAAAGCAATCAAGGTATCTTTTTGGACGCCAACGAAAATCCGTTTGGAAATTTAAATCGCTATCCTGATCCATACCAATGGCGCTTGAAGCAAATTTTAAGTAGTCAGAAAAAAGTCGGAATTGAAAACATCCTAATTGGTAATGGAAGTGATGAAATCATTGATTTGGTGCAACGCGTTTTTTGCGATCCCAACGAAGACAAAATCATCATTTGTCCGCCAACGTATGGTATGTATGAAGTGTATGCGAACATCAATAATTTAGAGATAATCTCGATTCCATTAACCGAAGATTTTCAATTAAATACTGAAGCGATTTTAGCACAAAACGCCAAAATATTGTATTTGTGTTCGCCAAACAATCCGACAGGAAATTCTTTAGAAAACCTGGAATACATTATTGAAAATTTCAACGGAATTGTGTTTCTAGATGAAGCCTATATTGACTTTAGCGAACAACCTTCTTTGGTTTCTAAAATCAAGAAGTATCCCAATTTAATTGTTTCACAAACCTTCAGTAAAGCACGAGGTTTGGCAGCAGTTCGAGTTGGAATTGCTTATGCAAATGAAAAAATAATTTCGGTAATGAATAAGGTGAAACCGCCTTATAATGTGAGTCAATTGAATCAAGAATCGGCAGTACAATCGCTTGCAAATGAAGACGATTTTAAATCGAATGTACAATTGATAAAATCAGAACGAGAACTACTGAAACAATCACTTTTGGCATTGGATTTTGTTACTAAAATTTATCCATCAGAAGCCAATTTTTTATTGGTCGAAATGGAAAATGCAACGGCCATTTACAACAGTTTAATTGAACAACAAATCATTACACGCAACCGAAGTTCGGTCGTTGAAAACACCATTCGAATTACCATTGGAACACCAAGAGAAAACCAACAATTATTGTATGCTTTAAATTTAGTTATGTCATGAAAAAAGTATTATTTATAGATAGAGATGGCACGTTAATCATTGAACCGCCAATAGATTTTCAAGTCGATAGTTTGGAAAAATTGGAGTTTTATCCGCAAGTTTTTCAGTATTTATCACGCATTGCCAAAGAACTCGATTATGAGTTGGTTATGGTAACTAATCAAGACGGAATGGGAACCGATTCGTTTCCGGAAACCACGTTTTGGCCAGCACAAAACAAAATGATGAAAGCTTTTGAAAACGAAGGCATTCGATTTTCTGATGTTGTTATTGACGTTTCGTTTCCAGAGCAAAATTTACCAACCAGAAAACCCGGAACAGCTTTATTACAACACTACATCAAAGGCAATTATGATTTGAAAAACTCGTTCGTAATTGGAGATAGAATTACCGATATTCAACTAGCAGATAATTTAGGAAGTCAAGCGATTTTTATTTCAGCTTCAGCAAATGAACGAGCTACTTTATCAACGACTTCTTGGGAAACCATTTATCAATTTTTGAAGGAACAACCACGTGTAGCTCAATTAATTAGAAAAACAAAAGAAACCGAAATTGCAGTCGAAATCAATTTAGATGGAAGCGGAAAAAGTAACATCAGCACCGGTTTAGGATTTTTTGATCACATGTTAGACCAAATTGCCAAACACGGAAACATCGATTTGAACATCAATGTAAAAGGCGATTTATATGTTGACGAACACCACACAATCGAAGATGTTGGAATTGCTTTGGGTGATGTTTTTTCGCAAGCTTTGGATTCTAAAAAAGGAATTACTCGTTACGGATTTCTGCTTCCAATGGACGATTGTTTATCGCAAGTTGCATTAGATTTTGGCGGTCGTTCGTGGTTGGTTTGGAATGCCGAATTTAAACGTGAAAAAATCGGAGAGATGCCAACCGAAATGTTTTCACACTTTTTTAAATCGTTTTGTGATGGCGCCAAATGCAATTTAAACATCAAAAGTGAAGGCGAAAACGAACACCACAAAATTGAATCGATTTTCAAAGCATTTGCAAAAGCAATTAAAATGGCAGTACAAAAAGACGGCACTAACGGCATACCAAGCACAAAAGGAATTCTATGATAGCGATTGTAAAATATAACGCAGGCAACATCACTTCTGTGAAAAACGCAGTCGAACGATTGGGTTATTCTTGTATCGTAACCGATGATGAAGCTATTTTGAAACAAGCTGAAAAAGTAATTTTTCCTGGCGTTGGCGAAGCAAGTTCGGCAATGAAGTATTTAAAAGAAAAAGGTTTGGATGAAGTCATAAAAAATCTCACACAACCGGTTTTAGGAATTTGCCTAGGTCAACAATTATTATGTCAATTTTCGGAAGAAGGAAACACAGAATGTCTAGGAATTTTTAATGCAACCGTAAAGAAATTCGAACCTAAATTGAAAGTACCTCACATGGGTTGGAATACTATTTCACAGTTAAACTCTGAATTGTATAGCGGAATTTCAGCTGATGAAAATTTCTATTTCGTCCACAGTTTTTATGCCGAAATCAGTCAAGAAACCACAGCGGTTTGCGATTATATCGTTCCGTTTAGTGCTTCGATGCAAAAGGATAATTTCTATGCAACACAATTTCATCCCGAAAAATCATCCAGCGTAGGCGAACAACTTTTATTAAATTTTTTAAAGCTATAAACTCGGAATAATCTGTGAAAATCAGTGTAATCCGTGGCAAAAACAAAAAACATGAGAATCATTCCAGCCATAGACATCATCAACGGAAAATGCGTCCGATTGACCAAAGGCGATTACGCCACGCAAAAAATATACAACGAAAATCCCATGGAAGTTGCCAAATATTTCGAAGACAACGGCCTCCAATACTTGCATTTAGTCGATTTGGATGGCGCTAAATCCAACCAAATTATCAATCATAAAGTGTTATATCAAATTGCAACAAAAACCAAGTTGAAAATTGATTTTGGTGGCGGATTGAAACAACGAAAAGACCTCGAAATCGCTTTTGAAAATGGAGCCAATCAAATTACAGGCGGAAGCATTGCGGCAAAAAATCCAAGCGAATTTCTAGAATGGTTAACCGAATTTGGAAGCGAAAAAATCATTTTAGGCGCCGATTGTTTGAACCGAAAAATTGCAACGCATGGTTGGCTGGAAACATCTGAATTGGATGTTGTAGATTACATTTCTGATTACGTTTCCAAAGGAATTTCGACAGTTATTTGTACCGATATTTCAAAAGACGGAATGCTACAAGGAACGTCTAACGAATTGTATCAAAACATTTTAGAAACAACAAAAGTAAATTTAATTGCTAGTGGTGGCGTTACAACGATTTCCGATTTAGAACTTTTAAAAACTATAGGTTGTGAAGGTGCCATCATCGGAAAAGCCTTGTATGAAGGCACAATAAAAATCGAAAATCTACGCGAATTATGTTAAAGAAAAGAATCATTCCGTGTTTGGATATTAAAAACGGTCGCGTCGTAAAAGGCGTTCAATTTCTAGAACTAAAAGATGCCGGAAATCCAGTAGAATTAGCTTCGTTTTATTCAAAAAATGGAGCAGATGAATTGGTGTTTTTAGACATTTCTGCAACTTTAGAAAAACGAAAAACTTTAGCCGAAATGGTTACGCAATTGTCGAAAGAAATCAACATTCCATTTACGGTTGGCGGCGGAATTCAATCGGTTGAAGATGCGCGATTATTACTTCAATCTGGTGCGGATAAAGTAAGTATCAATTCGGCCGCAGTTTTAAATCCCGAATTGATTACTCAAATTTCAGACGCTTTTGGAAGTCAGAGTTTAGTGGTTGCGATTGACATCAAAAAATTAGATAATGATTGGTACGTTTTCATAAAAGGCGGCACAGAATCAACAGGAATTTTAGCTATTGATTGGGCGAAAAAAGTGGAGGAATTAGGCGCTGGAGAATTACTAATAACTTCAATGAATAACGATGGTTCCAAAGATGGATTTGCATTAGAAATTACAAATGAAATTAGTAAAGTGGTTTCTATTCCAGTTATCGCTTCTGGTGGCGCAGGAAATTCGCAGCATTTTACAGATTTATTCACCAAAACTGAAGTCAGCGCAGGATTAGCAGCCAGTATTTTTCACTTTAATGAAGTGCCGATTTCCGAATTAAAAAACGTTTTAAAAACTCAAAATATTTCCATCAGATGAAGGTAGATTTCTCAAAAAACAACGGATTAATTCCAGTAATTATCCAAAATAACGAAACGCAACAGGTTTTAATGTTGGGTTACATGAACGAAGAAGCCTTCCAAAAAACACAAAAAGAAAACATTGTGACGTTCTTCAGTAGAAGCAAAAATCGTTTATGGACCAAAGGCGAAACGTCTAGAAATTTTCTAAAAGTAGTTTCCATAAAAGAAGATTGCGATCAAGATGCATTGCTGATTCAAGTTATCCCAAACGGACCAACATGTCACAACGGAACGACATCTTGTTTTGCAACGGAACCTCAAATTCCTTTTCTGAACGAATTGGAAAACGTAATCGAAAATCGAATTTCAAACCCAAGTTCAGAATCGTATGTTGCGTCGCTTTTTCAAAAAGGAATCAACAAAATGGCTCAAAAAGTTGGTGAAGAAGCAGTTGAATTAGTAATTGAAGCCAAAGATGACAATCAAGATTTGTTTATTGGTGAAGCAGCCGATTTGTTGTTTCATTATTTGATTTTGCTTCAAGCTAAAAATCTGAAATTAAATGATATCGAACAAGAATTGATGCGTAGAATGAAGAAATAATTTCATAGAACAAATGTTAAAATTTAAAAAATAATGCTGTTGCAACAAAATAATTCAATACGTTTGTACCCATTATGATGAACAAAATACAAAATACAAATTGGTGGCACATGACTAACTCCGTTTTTGGAATTGGTTGGTAACTGCTATTTGTAATTTTCTACAATATCTTCAAACCCGCTTTTCCAAGCGGGTTTTTTTTATGTCCAATTTTTTCTCAAAATTCAATTATCATGTTATATAATTTTCAAACCAAAGTAATCAAAACCCTGAGCGATACCCATACGCCAGTAGGTTTATATCTAAAAATTCGTGATCAGTTTTCTAATAGTTTTCTTTTGGAAAGTTCTGATTATAAAAGCAAAGAAAATAGTTTTTCCTACCTCTGTTTTGATCCAATTGCCTCCTTTATTGCTGATGCAAATGAAACTACAATAACTTTTCCAGATAAAAACGTTACAATAAAATCAACCTCAGAAATTGAAATTGCTGCTGAACTGAATCAATTTGCAAAATCATTTTCGGTAATCGATTTAAACCTCGGATTTGAAACGTTAGGATTGTTTGGCTACACTAGTTACGATGCAATTCCACTATTTGAGGACATTGCTTTTACCAACCAAGATTTCGATTTGCCGTTGATTCAATACCATTTGTTTCGTTATACGATTGTCTTCAATCACTTCAACAACGAACTCTTTTTGTTGGAACATTTGCAAGAAAATGAAGTTTCTAATTTGGATAAAATTCAAGAAATCATCAACAATCGTTCGGTAACGCAATTCAAATTTTCAACTCAAAATAACGAAGAATCGAATTTTACAAACGAAGCTTTTTTAGAAGTCATCAAAAAAGGACAAGAGCATTGTTTTGTTGGTGATGTGTTTCAAATTGTACTTTCTAGAAAATACAAACAACAATTTAAAGGCGACGAATTCAATGTTTACAGAGCGTTGCGTTCCATCAATCCGTCACCGTATTTATTTTATTTTGATTACGGAAATTTTAAATTATTTGGTTCTTCACCCGAAGCACAACTGACCATAAACGACCAAAAAGCCATCATCAATCCAATTGCCGGAACATTCAAGCGAACAGGCGATGATGCACAAGATGTTCTTTTGGCCGAAGCACTTTTGGCCGATGCAAAAGAAAATGCAGAACACATTATGTTGGTCGATTTGGCTCGAAATGATTTGAGTAAATCGAGCAAAAAAGTCGTTGTTGAAAGTTTTAAAAAGATCGAATATTACTCGCACGTGATTCACATGGTTTCTAAAGTTAGTGCCGAATTACAACCTGAATACAATCCGATACAAATTTTGGGTAACACTTATCCTGCAGGAACTTTATCTGGCGCGCCAAAACACAAAGCTATGCAATTAATTGATCAATACGAACCACAATCACGCGGATTTTATGGCGGAACGGTTGGCATAATCGGACTAAATGGAGGATTTAATCACGCGATTTTTATTCGTTCGTTCGTGAGTAGAAACAATCAATTGACGTACCAAGCAGGTTGCGGAATCGTAACAAAATCAGATGTTAACAGCGAATTGAATGAAGTTGAAACTAAACTTTCGGCACTTCGAAAAGCAATTCAATTGGCTCAAAATATATAAGTTATGAAGGTATTAGTAGTAGATAATTACGATTCGTTTGTGTACAATATTGTGCATTTACTTTATGAAATTGGTGTTGCAGAAATTGATATTATCAAAAACGATCAACTCGATTTTTCGTATATCAATCAGTACGATAAAATTGTGCTTTCGCCTGGACCAGGAATTCCAAAAAATGCTGGAATGATGCCGCAATTATTGTCTGAATTCGCTTCCACAAAAAGTATACTCGGAATTTGTTTAGGTCATCAAGCCATTGCAGAACATTTTGGTACAGATTTAATCAATTTATCAGAACCACTTCATGGAGTTGCCTCCAAAATTAAAATTCTAAAAGAGGATTATTTATTTGAAAATCTGCCAAAACATTTTAAGATTGGACATTATCATTCTTGGGTTGTTTCTGAAGCAATTTCAGATGATTTAGAAATTATTGCCAAAGACGAATTGGGAAATATCATGGCAATAAAACACAAAAAACACGATGTCCGCGGATTGCAATTTCATCCAGAATCCATCTTGACAGAAAACGGAAAAATAATACTTACTAATTGGATAAACTATGTCTATTGTGAACACCTAAATATCGAATAAAATATTAGCCACTGATTCACTGATTAAAAAAGATTCTAAAAATCTGTGAATCTGTGGCAAAAAAAAGAAGCAACACTTCAAAGAAGTAACCGTAAAATTAATTAAATGAAAACAATACTAGAACCTTTATTCAAACATAAAACCCTAACGAAAGACGAAGCCAAACAAGTGCTCACCGACATCGCTTTAGGAAAGTATACCCCAAGTCAGATTGCTTCGTTCTTGACGGTTTTTATCATGCGAAATATCACGCTCGATGAACTTCTGGGTTTCAGAGAAGCGTTATTAAACTTATGTCATAAAATCGATTTATCAGCTTACAATCCGATGGATGTTTGTGGCACTGGTGGCGATGGAAAAAATACGTTTAACATTTCAACACTGACATCATTTGTAGTTGCTGGAGCAGGAATTCCAGTGGCAAAACACGGAAATTATGGCGTATCGTCTATTTCGGGTTCGTCGAATGTTTTAGAAACTTTGGGTGTTGTTTTTCAAACCGACGAAACAGTTTTGAAACAACAACTTGAGGAAACCAATATTTGTTTTTTACATGCGCCATTGTTTCATCCAGCCATGAAAGCAGTTGGTCCTATTAGAAAAGAATTAGGTATTAAAACCTTTTTCAATATGCTTGGACCATTAGTGAATCCTGCTTTTCCAAAGGTTCAAATGACCGGCGTATTTAGTTTAGAATTGGCAAGAATGTACCAGTATTTATTGCAAGAAGAAAACAGTCAATACACCGTAATTTATGGTTTGGACGGTTTTGACGAAGTAACGCTGACCGATAAAACCAAGTTGATTACTAACACAGGTGAACGCTTTATAGAAGCTAAAGATTTTGGTTTGAAAAATGTAACTTTTTCTGAATTGTATGGCGGCGAAACTCTAGAAGAAGCAGCTTCAATTTTCACCACAATTATTGACGGAAAAGGAACTGAATCACAGAATAATGTGGTTTTAATAAATGCTGCTTTGGCGATTCAAACGTATCATCCAAATCTGGATTTTGAAGAAGCATTTGCTCAAGCAAAAGAATCACTTTTCGGATTGAAAGCTAAGAATTCGTTTAACCGATTAAAAGAAATTCAATGAATATTTTAGATACAATAAAAGCACAGAAATTAAAAGAAGTTGCCAATTTGAAAGCGCAATTTTCTACCTCTTTTTTAGAAGAACAACCGTTATTTAATTCGGCAACACATTCTTTAAGAAAAGCTATTGAAAGTTCGGTAACTGGCGGAATTATTGCCGAATTCAAACGAAAATCTCCTGCTAAAGGTAACATAAATTTAGATGCCAATGTAGTTGAAGTTACGCAAGGTTATGCTAACGCAGCAGTTTCTGGATTATCAGTTTTGACAGATGTAGATTTTTTTGGAGCAAGAACAAACGACTTTGAATTGGCGCGAAAAAACAACACCATTCCGATGCTGCGAAAGGATTTTATGGTAGATGAATATCAAATTATTCAATCGAAAGCGATGGGTGCGGATGTGATTTTGTTGATTGCTAAAATTTTGAACAAAAAACAAATGCAATCGTATATCAACTTAGCGCACGAATTAGGAATGGAAGTTTTTCTAGAAACCCAAAATGAAGCCGAAATTTTGGATAATCTTGATTTGAATTTTGATTTAATCGGAATTAATAATCGGAATCTAAATTCGTTTGAAGTTTCGGTTGAAAACAGTATAAAATTGGCGCAATTGTTACCTAAATCGAGTAATAAAATTGCTGAAAGTGGTATCAATTCTTTAGAAACTATTCAACTTTTGCAAGCCAATGGATTTCATGGATTTTTAATCGGAGAATATTTTATGAAAGAGGAAAATCCGGCAGAAAAATGTAGAAATTTAATACAGAAGTTGTTATGAAAATAAAGATTTGCGGAATGAAATTTCCGAAAAATATACTTGAAGTCGGCGCATTGCAACCCGATTATATGGGATTTATTTTTTATCCAAAATCGAAGCGTTATGTTGGTGAAGATTTTTCATCTAAATCGATAGAAAAATTACCTGAAAACATAAAAAAGGTTGCTGTTTTTGTAAATGAAGATGTTAATCGAATCATAGCAATTCAAAAGCAATTTTCGTTTGATTTTGTTCAATTACACGGAAATGAATCGGTTGCCGAATGTGAAATTTTGAAAGAAAATAATATCAATGTTATCAAAGTATTTTCGGTCGATCCTTATTTCAATTTTAATGAAGTTGTGGCTTATGAAAAAGTTTGCGATTACTTTTTATTTGATACCAAAACTCCGAAATTTGGTGGAAGTGGAAAAACATTTGATTGGGAATTATTAGAAAATTACACCTTATCAAAACCATTTTTTTTAAGTGGCGGATTAAGCATTCATAATATTGGTAAGATTAAATTTAAAGATTATCCGATGTTAGTAGGATTGGATTTTAATAGCAGATTAGAAGATACAAATACTAAAAAAATTACTGAAGAAGTTAGCGAATTAATAGAAAAAATAAGAAGACGATGAAAACGACTTTACAACCTGATGAAAATGGATTTTATGGCGAATTTGGCGGTGCATTTGTGCCTGAAATGTTGTATCCAAACGTATTGGAATTGCAACAAAATTATTTACAAATCATAGAGACTGAAGACTTTCAAAAAGAATTCAAATTGTTATTAAAAGATTATGTTGGTCGTCCAACACCATTGTATTTTTCCAAGAATTTATCGGAACAATTCCAAGCACAAATTTACCTGAAAAGAGAAGATTTGAATCATACAGGTGCGCACAAAATAAATAATGCCATTGGACAAGTTTTATTAGCCAAACGATTGAATAAAAAAAGAATCATTGCAGAAACTGGCGCAGGTCAACATGGTGTAGCAACAGCAACAGCTTGTGCTTTGTTAGGATTGGATTGCACAATTTACATGGGCGAAATTGACATTGAACGCCAAAAACCAAATGTTGAACGCATGCGTCTTTTAGGTGCAAAAATCCAGCCTGCAACTAGTGGAAGTAAAACCTTGAAAGATGCTACTAACGAAGCTATTCGAGCTTGGATAAACGATCCGGTTGGAACACATTATATTATTGGTTCGGTGGTTGGTCCGCATCCTTATCCCGATTTGGTGGCCCAATTTCAATCGGTAATAAGTCAAGAAATCAAAATCCAATTGAAAGAAAAAACAGGCGATGAAAATCCGGATTACGTAATTGCTTGCCTTGGTGGCGGAAGCAATGCGATTGGTGCTTTTTACCATTTTATCGACAATGGAAAAACACAATTAATTGCAGTGGAAGCTGGAGGCTTGGGAGTTTATTCTGGGAAAACTGCAGCAACAATAGCTTTGGGTAAAAAAGGAATCATTCACGGTAGTAAAACTTATTTAATTCAAACCGATGATGGTCAGATTGTCGAACCGCATTCAATTTCGGCAGGATTAGATTATCCTGGAATTGGTCCGATTCATTCCTATTTGCACGATACTAAAAAGGCAGAAGTAGTTTCAATAACCGATGAAGAAGCTATGCAAGCTGCGTATGATTTGTCTCGAAGAGAAGGAATTATTCCAGCAATTGAATCGGCACACGCTTTGGCCTATTTGCATAAAATGAAATTGAAAACTACAGATGTTGTGGTCGTGAATTTATCGGGAAGAGGCGACAAAGATTTGGCAACATTACAAAATTACAGAACAGATGAAAAATAGAATCCAAAACTTATTTGAAACCAAAAAAGAGCACATTTTGTCGTTGTATTTTACTGCAGGATTCCCAAATTTGAACGACACACTTACCATTTTAAAACATTTGGAAGAAAGTGATGTTGATATGATAGAAATTGGATTTCCTTATTCTGATCCTTTAGCAGATGGACCAGTTATTCAAGAAAGCAGTGGCAAGGCGATTGAAAACGGAATGACATTAAATCTTTTATTTGAACAATTGCAATCACTTCGAAATATCACTCAAAAACCAATTGTATTGATGGGTTATTTGAATGTAGTTTTGCAATTTGGTGAAAAAGAATTCATAGAAAAATGTACAGAAGTTGGTGTTGACGGAATCATAATTCCCGATATGCCGTTGCATTATTATCTTTCGAATTTTAAAGAATTGTGTGAATTAAATCAAGTTTCAAATGTGTTGTTGATAACGCCAGAAACTTCGGAAGAACGCATTAAGCAATTGGATGGTTATTCGTCGGGATTTATTTATTTGGTTTCATCTAATAGTATTACGGGAAGCACCAATGCGATAACTTTTCAAACGGATTATTACCAACGCATTCAGAACATGAAGTTGCAAAATCCGCATTTAATAGGTTTTGGCGTTCATGACAGAAAGACTTTTGAAACAGTTTGCGAATTTGGTTCGGGTGCAATTATTGGAAGTGCATTTATCAAACATTTGAATGAAAAGGGAACGAGTAAGGAATCTATTGAAGGATTTGTTGATGGGATAAGGAAATGATGAATTAGATGTTCTAAGAAAAGGTATACCGAAAAGTATGCCTTTTTTTATTTATTTTCACAAAATGGAAGAATGTAGTAAACAAACATCTTTTTATAAAGTCCTGCCAGCATCAATAAATATTGATAAAAACAAAAAATCCAGTTTAAATAAATAAACTGGATTTTTAAAAAGCTCCCTCTCTTGGGCTCGAACCAAGGACCCTCTGATTAACAGTCAGATGCTCTAACCAACTGAGCTAAGAAGGAAACTGTATATTTTCAATAATGAATGAACTTTTCTGTTGTTTGCTTTCGACTTGAAAACCTATTTCTTATCTGCTAAGCGGTTGCAAATATAATATGTTTTTTACGTTTTGCAAATTAAAATTGAAAAAAAATTGATTTTTTTTACAAAAGTTTATCAACTACTAATTGGTAAATATCCTTACCAAAGGTTAAAGCCATTAGACTCAGCAAGATAATCATTCCAAACGTTTGAACGTAACCAGCCGTTTTTTCGTTTAAAGTTTTACCAGTTATCATTTCTACAATTGTAAAAAGGGCATGTCCACCATCTAATCCTGGAATAGGAAGCAAATTCATGAAAGCTAAACCAATTGAAAAAAGTGCGGTAAAACTCCAAATGAATTCCCAGTTCCATTCGTCTGGAAGCATTCTAGCAATTCCGATTGGGCTTTTTACTTGTGTGTAAGCTCCAGTTGCTGGTCTCAAAATTAACTTAAAACTATTAATATTATAGATAATTTGGCTCCATGATTGATGAACAGCTTCTGTAATTGCTTTACCAAAACTCATTTTGTTTACTACTGTATATTCATTTAGTTTAGAATTGTCGAATTGTATTCCTAATTTTCCGGCTGCATTTACCTTCGACACTACATCAATTGTTTGATTGTCTCTAGATACTTTCATCGAAATAGTTTTTCCTTTATTTTCTTCCAATTGTTTCTTGAAATCTATATTAGAAATTTTACCATTTGCCGAAAGTATTACATCGCCAGATTTTAATGAATCATTGTTTTTAGATTCTTTAATCGTGAGATTTGACAACTTATAATTCTGACTAACAAAAACGTTATTGCCTGTAAATGAACCTAGGGAATCTGTTTTAACTTTAATTCCTATATCTTTTCCATCTCTATTAATCAATAAGTTAATAAAATTATTTTTATGCAATTTTGATTCGCTTAAAACTTCATCATAATAGTTATATTTAACAGTGTCAACACCAACAATTTTATCAAATCGTTTTAAGGCTGTTAATTTTGGATTTGTAATAGAGTCTATAAATATTTCATCCAAGTTAATTCTTGCCTGAATAAAACTTTTACCTTCTTTTCTAATAATTTCTCCTTTTTGAGAATCAGTTAAGTGTAAATTAACTATTTTACCTTCTCTCTCAACTTGTACATTATCTCCAAATAAAACACCCATTACAGCATATTTTAAATCTGGAATAACTTCTCCGTCAACTGAAACTATTTTATCGCCATTTTTAAATCCTACTTTTTGACCAACATCACCATAAGCTAGTCCGTCTTTCTGAACTTTCTCTAAAGATGTATATTTCTGTCCAATAGTAGAAAACATAATCGTATAAATTGTTATCGCTAGAATAATATTTACAATAATTCCGCCCAACATAATTATTAAACGTTGCCAAGCTGGTTTCGATCTAAATTCCCATGGTTGTGCTGGCTGTTTCATTTGCTCGGTGTCCATACTTTCATCAATCATTCCAGAAAGTTTTACATAACCGCCAATTGGTAACCAACCAATTCCCCATTCTGTATCTCCAATTTTTTTCTTTAGTAGTGAAAAACCAGCGTCCATAAAAAGGTAGAATTTTTCAACTCTAACTTTAAAGATTTTTGCGGCTATATAGTGTCCGAATTCATGTAGTATAACTAATACTGATAAAATAAAAATAATTTGTGCAACTTGTATCATTAATCTATAAATGTAATTTCTAAAAAAGCAAAAGTAAGGTTTTCACCTTACTTTTTACTAAATATGTTATCTAAGTCTAATTTTTTATAATTTTTTTATGAAATGTGCCTTCAGAAGTTTCAATTTCAACATAGTAAATACCCGAAGATAAACTGCTTACTGAGAAATTACTGTTAGAGTTTTCAAGGACTTTTTGTCCGATTCCGTTAAATAGTGTTACAGAATTTATAGTTACATTAGATGGTAACTGAATGTGAAGTTGGTCATTAACAGGATTTGGATAGAGTGCAAGTGCGTTCTCTAATTCGAAACTGTTATTAGCTAAAGTTGCTGTATTATTTTTAGAAATTATATCTTTTTCAGGATCAAATTCTACTCCAGTAACTCCAAAAGGAACCGAAATAATAAATTCTTGATTGTTAGAAGTATTATTTAAAATAGTATCAAATGTTAATCCACCAGCGCCAGTAAGTCTTACAGGAACTGGCATTTCAAAGAACGTTACACTAGCATGAGATTGTGTTTGACTAATTATTATTTTAGCTTGTCCAGCACCCCAATTTTGTGCAGTAACAGTATAGCTTGGATAGCCCTGGTTGTAAACCCAATCATTAAAAAATTCAGTCAAACTATTTCCGTAAACTGCTTCAAGATGTGTTTTTAAATCGGATGTTACGGCATATTTATAAGCTAAATTAGAGTCTGCCAAATAATTTTTTAATGCTTGAAAAAATTGCGTATCTCCCATTTTTAAACGTAGCATGTTTAAAACCATTGCACCTTTATTATAAGATAATCTACCGCTAAAAATTCTATTTACGTTTGTAGCTTCATCTTCTGTTAAATAAACAGCTCCGCCTACTTGTGAGGTAATATTGTTTATCATATTGGTTTTGTCTGAAATAAATGCAGTATTCCCATCAAAATTCTCAATAACTAAGGAAGCTAAATAAGTTGCAAATCCTTCATTCAACCAAATATCTCTCCAGCTTCCACAAGTAATTTTATCGCCAAACCATTGATGAGCCAATTCATGAGCAATTAATCCTCTACTAAAATTATTCATAAACGAAACGGTTGTGTGTTCCATTCCACCACCCCAACCAAATTGTGCATGTCCATATTTTTCAGTGTGAAATGGATAAGTTTCAAATAATGTTTCAAATAAATTCATAATCAACGGCGTTTGTAAAAGCTGATTTTGAACTGTAAACGTGTTGTTCTCTGGGTAGATATAGTTTACAATTGGAAACGTGTTAGGTGCTGTCCCAGCCGTTTGATTAATAACAGTATAATTAGTAACCGCAAATGCAATTAAGTAAGCAGGAATTGGATAGTTGTGTTGAAAACGCGTTGTTTTATTTCCTCCAAGTGTAACTTGGTTTATTTCAAGACCATTTGATGCAACCGTGTAAGATGATGGTGCCGTAACATATACATCTATAGCATTTATCTTGTCATTTAAATCTTGTTTGCATGGCCACCAATCTCTAGCCCCAAAAGGTTCAGATAATGTCCACATAACTGGAGTTCCATTGTGAGTCTGTGATGCAAATGCACTAAATCCAGAAACTGGAGGTGCACCAGAATATGTTATTTCTACAGTTGCTGAAGTTCCATTTTCAATAGCGGATGGGAAATTAATTACTAGTTCGTTATTTCCACTTTCTGAAAATGTCATGTTTACACCATTTCTTGTCACTAAGCTAACAGTTAGTTCGTTAGCCATATCAAACGTTATGGAACTCATATTAGATAGTGCTGTGAAAGTAGTGGTAATTTTACCTGAAATGAAATACACTGCAGGATCAACCGTAACTTCTAACTTGTGATATGTAATGTCATAATTTAATGTGTTCGGATTAACCGCTAATTCCATTAATCCAGATGCCGATTTCATCTCAGCTTGAACAATTTCATTTAACTCTTGATCATTTGTTTGGGAAAATGAAAAGGTTATCGTAAAAAGCAATAAATATAAGTAGGTTTTTTTCATAACAAATGGTAATTTTTTGCGAATATACTAATTATTTATAATCATAAGTTTTAAACATATCCTAAAATTGGTTTTAAGCACCTATTATTGACGATTTTACAAGTAATGATTATCTTTTTATAATAGTTCAATAATAAAAACCAATTCCTTAAATTTGCAACCTTATAAAATTAAATCATGTTACAGATAGCCTTTATTAGAGAGAATCAAGAGAAAGTAATTCAAGCTTTAGCTAAAAGAAATTTAGATGTTAAAGAGTTGGTTAACGAAGTTGTTGCCTTAGACGAAATTCGCAGAGCGGTTCAAGCCGAAATGGATAATGCTCTAGCAGAATCTAATAAGTTATCCAAAGACATTGGGGATTTAATGAAAAATGGTGAAAAAGCCAAGGCCGAGATTTTAAAATTAAAAAATGTTGGTCTAAAAGAAACGAGTAAAGACGCATCAGAACGACTTGAAACTCTAGCTAACGATTTGTTGCAGAAAATGTATTTGCTACCAAATTTACCAGCAGATATAGTTCCTGTTGGGAAAAGTGCCGATGATAATTTAAATGTATTCGAATCTGGTGAAGTGCCAGTTTTACATGATGGCGCATTACCACATTGGGATTTGATAAAAAAATACGACATCATCGATTTCGAATTAGGAACTAAAATTACAGCTCCAGGATTTCCAGTTTATAAAGGAAAAGGAGCTAAATTACAACGTGCTTTAATTTCATACTTTTTAGATAAAAATACCGATGCAGGTTATCTAGAATATCAAGTGCCACACATGGTAAACGAAGCTTCTGCCTATGGAACTGGACAATTGCCAGATAAAGAAGGTCAAATGTATCACGATGCAAAAGACGATTTATATTTAATTCCAACGGCAGAAGTTCCGGTTACTAATATTTTTCGTGATGTAATTTTATCTGAAAATGAATTACCCGTTTTGTGTACAGGTTACACGCCATGCTTTAGAAGAGAAGCAGGAAGTTGGGGTGCACACGTTCGTGGATTAAACCGTTTACATCAATTTGATAAAGTAGAAATTGTTCGAATTGAACATCCCGAAAAATCATACGAAGCATTAGAAGGAATGGTAGAACATGTGAAAGAAATTCTTGACGAATTGAAATTGCCGTACCGAGTTTTAAGACTTTGTGGTGGCGATATGGGATTTGCATCTGCTTTAACCTACGATTTTGAAGTATTTTCTACAGCTCAAGATCGATGGTTGGAAATTTCATCTGTGTCTAATTTTGAAACATTCCAAGCCAATCGTTTAAAACTGAGATTTAAGGATAAAGACGGAAAAAACCAATTGGCACATACATTAAACGGAAGTTCGCTTGCATTGCCAAGAGTTATGGCAGGAATATTAGAAAATTATCAAACGCCAGAAGGAATTGTAATTCCAGAAGTATTGCGCAAATACACCGGATTTGATATTATTAACTAAAAGTTAATCTTACAGTATAATGTACTAAATTGACGCAAAATGTGTTACTTTAGTACATTGTTTTTTAAATACATTTGATGAAATCGCCACTAACAAAGAGTTTGTGAAACAAACACCTATAAACGGCGATAACATATATGACCTCTAAAAAATAAATTTTACATATATGAAAAAACTCTTTACCTTCTTATTCTTAACAATTTCGCTATTTGTTCAATCTCAAAATGAACAATTAGCGCAAAATTATTTTGATAGAGGTGAGTTTGAAAAGGCAGTGATTAGCTACGAAGAATTGCTAAAAAACCAACCCAATAATTTCAATTTTTTTCAGAAGGCAGTTGAATGTTATCAGCAATTACAACAATTTGAAAAAGCCGAAAAAGCACTACAAGAGCGATTCAATAAATACAAACAATCCAATATTTTAGTAGAAATAGGATACAATTATCAGTTACAAAAAAATCAATCGGAAGCTACAAAATATTACAATCAAGCTATAGATAAAATAAAGAAAAACCCAGCAGATAGTTTTGGTATTGGCTTTTTATTTGATAAAAAAGGATTGACCGATTATGCCATTTTAGCTTATCAAACGGCAATGGATTTAGATCCAAAAATAAATTTTAACTATCAAGTTGCTTTACTTTACGGACAAAAAGGTGACACCGAAACCATGATTGAAAAATTGTTGAATGAATCGTTCAATAATCCGCAAAATATGTTGATTATTATTCAGAATCAATTGTCTCGTTACATGTCTGAAGATGCAACAGCTTCGTTCAATGATGCATTGCGAAAAGCACTTTTAGTAAGAATTCAAAAGAATCAAGATATTTTTTGGAACGAATATCTAAGTTGGTTTTATGTGCAACAAAAAGAGTACGGAAAAGCATTTATTCAAGAAAAAGCAATTTATAAACGCGATCCCGAATCGTTTTCAAATATCATCAATTTAGGACAACTTGCTATTGAAGAAAACGATGATGAAGCTGCAACAGAAATTCTAGGATTCGTATTAGAGAACACCAACGATTTAGATTTGCAAATTCAGTCGCATTCCTATTTGATGGAAATGAAAATCGAGAAAGCACAACCTAAAGATTATGCAGCGATCAATCAAGAATTAGATAATTTGATTAAGCAATTTGGCGTAAGTCCGTTTACATTATCGTTGTTAAAATTGAAAGCACATTTTGCAACTTTCAATTTAAAAGATGCAGAAACCGGAAAAGTCATTCTAAAAAATATTCTAGAAATGCCTTTAAACAGGCAACAAATTGCAGAAATGAAGATGGAATTGGGAGATATTTTATTATTTGAAGAGAAATTCAATCAGGCTTTAATTTATTATTCTCAAATTGAAAATGAATCCAATAATAATCCAATTGGGCAAGAAGCAAGTTTGAAAACAGCCAAAACCAGTTACTATAAAGCCGATTTTAAATGGGCAGAACATCAACTTAAAGTATTAAAATCGGCATCAACACAACTTATTGCCAACGACGCTTTAGATTTATATTTGTTAATTTCTGACAATACTGTAGAAGATTCGACGCAAGTGGCATTAAAGAAATTTTCAAGAGCCGATTTTTTAGTTTTTCAAGACAAAAAAGAAGATGCATTAGTTGCTTTTCAGCAAATTTTAAAAGAGCACAAAGGCGATGCAATTGAACCAGTTACTCTTTTAAGAATTGGAAAAATTTACGAAAAAAAGAACGAATACAATTTAGCTTTAAGCAATTATCAGCAAATAATTGACAACCATAAAGAGTGTATTTATATTGATGAAGCCTTGTTTTTTTCGGCCGAAATTTATAATCAAATGGGAGATTTTGAAAAAGCAAAACCACTTTACGAGCAAATAATTCTCAATAAAGCCGATAGCATTTACTTTGTAGAAGCACAAAAAAAATACAGGAAAATTCGAGGCGATAAAGACATTTAATCAATTTCAAAGTTCAAAAATCAAAATTCAAAAATCTTCAATCGTATGATTTTATACAACGTAACAATAAACATTCACGAAAGCGTTCACGATAAATGGATGAACTGGATGCAAACCAAACATATAAATGACGTTCTTGCCACCGGAAAATTTTCGTCGGCGCGAATGGTCAAAGTTTTAATAGAGGAAGAAATGGGAGGAACAACCTATGCCATTCAATACACAACCGATTCTATGGAAACATTACAACGTTATTACGATGAAGATGCGCCAAGATTAAGAGATGAAGGCGCACGACTTTTCGGAGATAAAATGTTAGCCTTTAGAACTGAATTAGAGATGATTTCAGAGTTTTTTCAGACGAATTAAAATAGTAAATAATTTGCATTTCACCTTCGTTCTTTTGCAAAAAAAAACCTTAGCGACTTAGCGCCTTCGTGGCAAAAAAATATGGAAAAAGTAAAAGCCAAAAAACACCTCGGACAACATTTCTTAAAAGACGAATCTATCGCCAAGGCCATTGCCGATACGTTAAATCTTGAAGGTTATAATGATGTATTAGAAATTGGTCCGGGAATGGGTGTTTTAACAAAATATCTTCTGGAAAAACCAGTCAACACATATGTAATTGAAATCGATACCGAATCGGTTACGTACTTGGACGAGAATTTTCCGAAATTAAAAGATAAAATCATCTCAAAAGATTTTTTGCGATGGAATGTCAACGAAATTTTCGATGGAAAGCAATTCGCAATCATCGGAAATTTTCCGTACAATATTTCTACTCAAATTGTTTTTAGAACATTAGAATATCGCAATCAAATACCAGAATTTGCCGGAATGTTTCAAAAAGAAGTAGCCGAAAGAATTTGCTCTAAAAAAGGAAGTAAAGTCTACGGAATTCTATCTGTCTTAGCACAAGCGTTTTATGATGTTGAATATCTTTTTACAGTTGACGAAACGGTTTTTATTCCGCCACCAAAAGTAAAATCAGGTGTGATGCGCATGCGAAGAAAAGAAAATTATACTTTGCCTTGCAATGAAAAAATGCTTTACACTGTGGTAAAAATGGCTTTTCAACAACGCAGAAAAACCATGCGAAATAGTTTAAAAGCATTAAATTTGTCCGATAATTTAAGAGAAGATACTATCTTTGACCTACGTCCAGAGCAATTATCGGTAGAACAATTTATAGAACTTACACAAAAAATAGAAGCCAATGCAGTTTAAAATCAGCAAAGAACTTTTAGTTCAAATAGAGCAATTAATTCATCAAAAGAACGACCAAGAGTTGAGCATTTTGTTGAACGATTTGCACCATGCTGATATTGCTGAAATTTTTGACGAACTTGAATCAGAAGAGGCAATTTATATTTTTAAACTATTAGATAGCGAAATTACTGCAGAAATTCTTCTTGAATTGGAAGATGATGTTCGTGAAAAAATCCTTCAAGGACTTTCTGCCAAAGAAATCGCCGAAGAAATTGACGAACTCGACACCGATGATGCTGCCGATATTATTGGTGAACTTCCTCAAAAGAAGAAAGAACAAGTAATCTCAGAGCTTGAAGACGTTGAACACGCTAAAGATATTGTAGATTTATTACGTTACGACGAAGATTCTGCCGGAGGTTTAATGGGAAAAGAATTAGTAAAAGTTAACGAAAACTGGAACGTTCTCACTTGCGTGAAAGAAATGCGAATTCAAGCAGAAAACGTAACTCGCGTACATTCAATATATGTAGTCGATGACGAAAATAGATTGAAAGGACGATTATCGCTAAAAGATTTATTGGTAACTTCAACTAAAACCATGATTAGTGATGTCTACATCAAAAAAGTAGACTCCGTTCGTGTAAACGATTCTAATGTTGAGGTTGCTCGAATCATGCAAAAATACGACTTAGAAGCCATCCCAGTTGTTGACGAAATGGGACGATTAGTAGGCCGAATCACCATCGACGATATCGTAGACGTAATCAAGGACGAAGCCGACAAAGATTACCAATTAGCTGCCGGTATCTCGCAAGACGTTGAAGCCGATGACAGCATTCTCGAACTCACAAAAGCACGTTTACCATGGCTTGTTTTAGCTCTTTTTGGTGGATTTATCAGCGTAACTTTACTAGAAAGTTTTCAAGGTGCAATGCAGTTTCATAAAGAATTATTCTTTTTTACACCACTAATTGCCGCAATGGCAGGAAATGTTGGTGTTCAATCATCAGCAATTATTGTTCAAGGTTTAGCCAACCATTCCATCAGCGGAACCATTTTTAATCGACTTCTAAAAGAAATATCCCTAAGTTTATTAAACGGATTAATTCTAGCAACATTACTCTTTGTAGGTAGTCATTTTTTACTTGGTGTAGATACAAAAATCGGAATTATCGTAACCATTGCTTTAGTTTCAGTAATTATTATTGCGTCACTAATCGGCACATCAATTCCCTTAATTCTCGATAAATTCGGAATCGATCCAGCACTTGCAACTGGTCCATTCATTACAACCAGCAACGACATTTGCGGAATATTAATCTACTTTTCAATCGCTAAATTAATTTTAGGATTTTAATTTACTTTCAAATAATTTTCAATTAAAAAATTATTTACCATCCCAAATTTTTGGATTTGAGTAATCACATTCTTCAGGAATTGTTGCGTATTTATCTACCTTAATTTTGGTTATTTCCATTTTTCCAGTTTCTTCTCCTTTAAAATCAGTGTAATATATAATTTTAGGATTGCCATTGGGAATTGTTTTTGAAATTTTCCAAATTTCGTAAATTGATGAAAAATTAGCAAACGGAAGAAAATTAGAATCAGATTTTTCTACAATATAATGTATTGTAACAATTTTTTTTCTTTTTTGATATTTTAGTTTTCGGTTACTTTTTAAAGCGTAATGGTAGTAGGATGTGTCATTAATTATGGTGTCAGAATAATTAATAAAATTATATTGTTTACTTTTTTCTTGATTTATATTACGTCTATATGGATTTAAATATCGGAATACTTCATTACAGCTATTTGAAATTGTTTCTGCTTTATAAAAATTGACCTTAGACATTTGTGAATTGAAACTTACTCCATTGTGATCTATAAAATGCATAGAAAAGTTTAAAGAATCTTTACCATCCTGTGCGTAAAGATGATAACTATTATTTTTTGAATTTACCAAAAAAATAGAGTTAAAGCTTATTTCATCTATTTTATTTATTTTATAACTTTGCTTTACTCCGAAGGCATAATCAAAATGGTACTTTTTTTGAGCAAATAATATACTCGAAGTTAAAAGATAAAGGAAGATAATTTTTTTCATGTTCTACATCTAGTTGTAATAAATCAAAAATAAGTATTTTTATGCTTTTAAATCGTTATGAATAATAAAAACATAAAAATCCTACACATAGACAGCAATCATCCGTTATTATGGAACCAACTTGAACAAGCAGGTTTCACTAACGAAGAAGATTTCGCATCAACCAAAGAAGAAGTCGAAGCTAAAATCCAAAACTATAACGGAATTGTAATTCGTTCTCGTTTCAAAATCGATAAAACTTTTCTCGATAAAGCAACCAATTTACAATTTATCGCCAGAGTTGGAGCAGGTTTAGAAAGTATCGACTGTGATTATGCAGTAGAAAAAGGAGTTCATTTAATTGCTGCACCAGAAGGAAATAGCAATGCTGTTGGCGAACATGCACTCGGAATGTTATTATCCTTAATGAATAAATTAAACCGTGCCGACAAATTAGTTCGCGACGGAAAATGGATTCGAGAAGGCAATCGCGGTTACGAACTAGAAGGCAAAACCATCGGAATAATTGGCTATGGAAACATGGGAAAATCATTTGCCAAAAAACTCCGCGGATTTGACGTAAAAGTACTTTGCCACGATATTCTAGAAAATGTATCCGATGAAAATGCTACACAAGTTTCACTTCAAGAACTTCAAATGCAAGCCGATGTTTTAAGTTTGCACCTTCCATGGACGCCACAAACCGATAAAATGGTGAATACTGAATTCATCAATTCGTTCACAAAACCTTTTTGGTTCATCAACACATCGCGAGGAAACAACGTAGTTACAGCTGATTTGGTGAAAGCATTACAATCAGGAAAAATTCTCGGTGCTGGTTTAGACGTGTTAGAATATGAAAAATTATCTTTCGAAAATCTTTTTATCGATACAGAAAAACCTGCGGCATTCCAGTATTTACTAGATTCCGAAAATGTTTTGCTAACGCCACACATCGCTGGATGGACATTTGAAAGTCATCAAAAATTAGCACAAACCATTGTAGATAAAATTATAAATTATTACAAAAAATAATTTTACGACTAACTTTTGTAATAAAAATATGACTACTAAATATTTTTTTATATTTTAGTAAACTTAAAACTAACCAATAAAATAAAATTATGGAATCAAGTAAAGTGGACATGTTTATGTTGATAAACAATAAATATTTTGAAAGTCATCATTTAAATGCAATCAGAGAAAAATTATTAACACTTGACGATTCAAAATGGCCAATTGTTCAAACGATGCAATTCAAAAATCCAGAGACTGCTCAAATGTTGTCTTTCCTTGGTGGTCCAATTGGAATTGATCGTTTTTATATAGGTGATACAGGATTGGGAATTGCAAAGTTACTAACTTGTGGAGGTTTATATATTTGGATGATTATTGATTGGTTTTCCATTGCAGGTACTGCTCGTGAGAAAAACATGGAAATATTCCAAAATGCATTATACTAATTAATGAAAAAAAACAAGTTATATTCCATATTGATAATTGCTTCAATAGTTGGATTTGCTTACCTTTTTTACAAAATAAAGTTTTCCGAAAGTGCTCATGTAACGTTTTGTGTGATTAAAAATGTGACAGGTTATGCTTGTCCTTCTTGTGGTACAACTCGCGCGGTGCAACTTTTTCTTCAGGGAGATATTGTTGCATCATTTTTAATGAATCCTTTCGGAATAATTGTTGCCTTACTTATGGTAATTGCTCCAATCTGGATTTTATTTGATACAATTACTAAAAAAGAAACCTTCTATTTTTGGTATATAAAAACAGAAAAAATCATCAGAAACAAATGGATTGCTATGCCATTAATTTTATTAGTTATTCTTAATTGGATTTGGAACCTATATAAAGGATTATGATATACGACACTACTTTTCCCTACAAACCGTCAGAACACGAATCTGAAAAAGCATCCAACAGTTATTTGATGTCTTTGGTTGCTTTAGTTGCTGGTTTGCCACTGCCAATAGTCAACTTGTTGGCCACTTTTTTCTTTTACTTAGCCAACAGAAAAGGAACTTACTTTGTAAGGTGGCATTGTCTACAGGCACTTTTTTCACAGATGGCATTGTTATGCATGAATAGTTTCGGATTTTGGTGGACGATTTCAATACTATTTGACGGAAAAAAACCAACTAACTATTATTTTGCTTACTTGTTTACCATTATTTTTTTCAACTTATTAGAATTTATTTCTACAATTTATAGTGCGGTTCAAACTCGAAAAGGAATTCACGTACAACAATGGTTTTTTGGAAGTTTAACTAATTTAATTTGTAAGCCAAATGATAAATAAAGCGTTAGTTCAAGGATTAATTATCCTAGTTTTATTCTTCGGAATGTTCTTTGGATTGTCAAGAATTGACTTTGTTTCACTATTTGAAATTAAAGAAAGAACAGCTTCGGCAGAGAATAATATTGGTGACTTAATTTGGAATCAAATTCAGGAAACCGAAGATGTAATTCTAAATGATTCTATTGTAAAAACATTGGATAAATTAATTCTTCCTATTTGTGAAGCCAATAATATCGAACGTGATTCATTGAAAGTTCATATTATCGATAAAGACGAAGTAAATGCGTTTGCTTTACCAAATAATCACTTAGTAGTTTACACTGGATTGATTGAAGACTGTAAAAAGCAAGAAGCGCTTCAAGGTGTTTTAGGCCACGAAATTGCTCATATCCAAAACAATCACGTGATGAAAAAACTATCCAAGGAAATTGGATTGTCAGTAATTCTTTCTGCTGCAACAGGAGGAAAAGGTGGCGAGATTTTGAAAGAAATTTTAAACACTTTATCATCTACAGCCTACGACAGAACATTAGAAAAAGAAGCCGATATGGAAAGTGTAAAATATCTACTGGAAGCCGATATCAATCCAGAACCCATGGCCGATTTTATGTATGAATTATCACAAGCCCACGACATGCCAAATGCATTAGAATGGATATCAACACATCCAGATTCTGAAGCAAGAGCCAAATATATTTTAGATTATCTAAAAGGAAAGAAATACAAAAAAACACAAACCCTAACCCAGAAAGAATGGGGAGATTATAAGGTTTTGATTAGAAATAATAAAGAATAAATAAAAAAGCTAAACTGAAAAGTTTAGCTTTTTTTATAATTTTGAACACTGAACATTACTCCTGTTTCTCGTTCAACTTTCTCTCTAATTCTGCTTGAAATTCTTCCATTACGGGTTTCATTGTGCTTTCTGGAATATCTGCAATTCTAATGTACATCAATCCGTCAATGGCGTTGTTGAATAAAGGATCAACGTTGAAGGCAACCAAACGCGCATTTTGTTTTATATATTTTTTGATAAGCACCGGAAGTCGTAAACTACCTGGTTCTAATTCATCAATGATTTTATCAAATTTATTCAAATCGGCTTCTGCTTCATCGAAGATAAAATCTTTATCAGCATCTTTTAATTTTACTTTAAATTCCTTTTTAGGATGAACATATTGAGCAATATACGGATCGTAATAATTAGATTTCATGAACTCAATCATCAACGACTTAGAAAAATCGGTAAATTGATTACTGATACTTACGCCACCAAGTAAAAATTTATGCTCCGGATAACGCAAAGTGGTATGAATAATTCCGCGCCACAGCAGGAACAAAGGCATCGGTTTTTGTTGGTATTCTTTGATGATGAAAGCGCGTCCCATTTCTATGGAATTTTGCATCATTTCATGCAATTCACTTTCAAAACGGAATAAATCATTCAGGTAAAAACCTGCCATTCCATATTTGGGAAAAATCTCCGAACCCAATCCCATTCTATATGCTCCAGCAATTTGTTTGGTTTCGTCATCCCATAAAAACATATGATAATAATAATTGTCATACTTGTCCAAATCAATAGACTCATTTGTCCCTTCGCCAACTTCTCTAAAAGTAATTTCTCTTAAACGACCAATTTCATGAAGTATATTAGGAATCATGTTTGGCTTTGTAAAAAACACTTCGTAGTTTTTACTTTGCAATAATCTACTATCGGTTTCACGTAATTTTGCAACTTCTTCAACCATCTTGTCTTGATTGGCTGGCGTTACAATTTTCTTCGGGCTTTTCGGAATTTTTAAATTTGGAACTGTCAACAGTTTGCTTTCTTCGTTAAAAGAATTGGCTAACATATAGGTTTTTTTTCTTAAAAATTCTGAGTATTCCTCGATGGTTTTATGTTCATTTTGTTCGGCAACCGAAATTGGTTTTCCAACACGAACTTTAATCACACGATCTTTTTGAGTCAATAATTCTGATGGTAATTTGGCAGTTCTTAATGTGTCTCCAATTTTAGAAAGCAAATAAAACAAGCGACTATTTTTTGCATGAAAATATATTGGAACAACAGGAACTTGCGCTTTTCTAATTACTTTAATTGCACCTTCTTCCCAAGCTTTATCAACAACCAATTTGCCGTCTTTGTAGGTTGAAACTTCTCCAGCAGGAAACATTCCAAGAGGTTTTCCGTCACTTAAATGACGTAATGTTTCTTTTATTCCAATCACACTAGATTTTGCATCTTTGTGATTTTCAAACGGATTTACCGGCATGATGTATTTCTTCATCGGCTCAATTCTATGCAATAAGAAATTGGCGATAATCTTGAAA
This sequence comes from Flavobacterium aquatile LMG 4008 = ATCC 11947, assembly GCF_000757385.1. Lineage (GTDB taxonomy): Bacteria > Bacteroidota > Bacteroidia > Flavobacteriales > Flavobacteriaceae > Flavobacterium > Flavobacterium aquatile. Next base: position 349,179 of record NZ_JRHH01000002.1, read on the forward strand.
TTAGGTTCTTTTTCCAACATCAATTTTAATAATAAAATACCGTCAATTCCACCAAGCGGATGATTGGAAATTGTGATATAAGCGCCGTCTTTTGGTAAACGTTTAAAATCTTCTTCAGGGATTTCAAATTTTATTTGAAACTCATCCAAAATAGCATTTAGAAACTCTAAATCACTAAGGTGTTTGTTTCTGTCGTAAATCTTATTAAGCGTAGAAATTTTTAGGACTTTCATCAGCATCCAACCAGCGAAAGTGCCAAAAACTCCATATTTATCAGCATGTATTGCTTTTGCAACTTCTTTAGCAGTGACTAAACCCATTCAGTTTTTTTGTTTATTGAGCAAAAACAAAGATAGTAATTCTTTCAAACGAAATTTTAAAAAAGTAAGAATTACGAAAATGGTTAAAAAACTATTATAATTCTGAATAAAATCTTCAATTTTTGCCGTTTTTAATTACTTTTGAAAAAACTATAAAACGCTACCATGAGAATCATATCCTATAACGTAAACGGAATTAGAGCAGCAATTAACAAAGGTTTTCTAGACTGGTTACAGCAAGCCAATCCCGATGTAATTTGCCTTCAAGAAATAAAAGCAACACAAGATCAAATTCCGACCGAAGAAATTACTAAAGCAGGTTATCCTTATCAATATTATTTTTCGGCCGAGAAAAAAGGTTATTCTGGTGTAGCAATTTTGTCTAAAACCGAACCCAAAAATGTAGTTTTCGGAACCGGAATTCAGCACATGGATTTTGAAGGAAGAAATCTTCGTGCCGATTTCGAAGACGTTTCCATAATGAGTTTGTACTTGCCATCTGGAACCAATATTGACCGCTTGGATTTCAAATTTCAATATATGGATGAGTTTCAAAACTACATCAATCACTTAAAAAATGACATTCCCAATTTAATTATTTGTGGCGATTACAACATCTGTCACGAAGCAATTGATATTCATGATCCAATAAGAAATGCAACCGTTTCGGGCTTTTTGCCTTCAGAAAGAAAATGGCTTGATGGCTTCATGAAATCCGGATTTGTAGATAGTTTTCGTCATTTTAACAAAGAACCACACAACTATTCATGGTGGAGTTATCGCGCTGGAGCAAGAGGAAATAACAAAGGTTGGAGAATCGATTACAATTTAATTTCCGAAAATATCAAACACCGAATGACGCGCGCCGTAATTTTACCCGAAGCCAAACATTCAGACCATTGCCCAATTGTGATTGAGATTGATTAGAAGCTAATCGCGCTGTTCGCTTCAATCTTTTTTACAAAAATTGGGTTTTTCTAATTAAAAAAAGAGCTTCCGTTGGTCGCTTTTCTTCAATAACAAAAACCACAATTTTCGATAAAAAAGGATTTCCACTTCCATCACGGCTAAAAACTTGTAAGATTTAATAAACTTAAAGTTGCAAATAAAAAAAACCAACTCGCAACAGTATAATTGTCAATAACAATGTCAATAACAAATAAAATCAACAGACCAAAAACCAATTTGATACTTTAAATTTGATTCGATTCAATAAATACAAATAAAATGATTAAAAGAATTTCCTTAGGATTATTAGTTTTAGCACTATCAACATCTTGTGTTTCTAAAAAGATATACAATGATTTAGAAACTAAATTCGCCGATTTAAAAAAAGAAAATAGATCTTTAGCCGATAACAACGAAGAATTAACAAAATCCAAAAACCAATTGGAAGCTGATAAATCCAAGTTACAATCGGATTATGACAAAATAAAAGCAGAACGCGATAAACTTCTTGCCGATTTTACAGCAGCAGATAAAAACCTAAAAACGCTTCAAGCTTCTTATAATGCTTTAGAAAAAGACAGCAATGCTGCACTTTCATCTAATATTGATAAAAATAGAGAATTACTTGCAAAGTTAGAAGCAAAAGAAAAATCATTGGCTGCAGAGCAAGAACGTTTAAACAAATTGAAAGCCGATTTAGAAGCAAGTTCTAAACGATTAAATGAACTAGAATCTTACATTGCTGCGAAAGAAGCAAGTATGAATAAACTGAAAGAAACACTTTCAAAATCGTTAAAAGCATTCGAAGGAAAAGGCTTAACGGTAGAACAACGCAACGGAAAAGTATATGTTTCTATGGAAAATAAATTACTTTTTGGAACTGGTAGTTGGGCTGTTGGCGCAGAAGGAAAAACCGCAGTTGTAGCAGTTGGAAAAGTACTTGCCGACAATCCAGAAATTTCTGTATTGATTGAAGGTCATACTGATAATGATAAAATTCTTGGCGCTATTGGTGGCGGAATTGAAAACAATTGGGATTTATCTACAAAAAGAGCCACAGCAATTGTAAACATTCTTTCAGAAAACAAAGCCATCAATAAAGAAAACTTAACTGCTGCTGGACGTGGTGAATTTGCGCCATTAATGAGCAACGACACTGCAGAAGGAAAAGCAAAAAACAGAAGAATCGAAATTATTTTGACACCAAAATTAGATGAGATTTCTAAAATGTTGAACGAACTATAAAAATGGTTTAAAAGCTTATTAAGTTTAAAAGTTCAGAGATATTTCTTTGAACTTTTTTCTTTTTAAAACGTAACCTTACTTTGTATCTTTGCACTTTCAAATTCTTATGATGAAATACACTTTACTTCCAAATACCGACATAAAAATTAGTACAATTTGCTTAGGAACAATGACTTTTGGTAATCAAAATTCTGAAGCCGAAGCGCATTCTCAATTGGATTATGCCGTAGAAAGAGGAATCAATTTTATTGATACTGCCGAGATGTATCCAATTGGCGGAAATGCTCAAATCGTTGGAAGCACCGAACGTCATATTGGAACTTGGTTACAAAAAATCGGTTATTCTGAACGCGAAAAGTTGGTTGTTGCTACCAAAATCGCAGGGCCAAATCGCGGTTTAGAATACATTCGTCAACCGTTGGATTTTTCTAAAAAAAATATTCATGATGCAGTTGAATTGAGTTTGAAAAATCTTCAGACTGATTATATTGATTTATATCAAATGCATTGGCCAGAACGCGTGATGAACATGTTTGGTAAACGCGGAATTACCGAATTAGATACCAAATGGCAAGATAATTTTTTCGAAGTTTTATCGGTTTATGATGGTTTGATTAAGGAAGGGAAAATAAAACATATTGGTGTTTCTAACGAAAATCCGTATGGTGTAATGCGTTTTCTGCAAGAAAGTGAAAAGCATAATTTACCAAGAATTGCAACAATTCAAAATCCGTATTCGTTGTTGAATCGTCTTTATGAAGTTGGACTTTCAGAACTTTGTATGCGAGAAAATGTAGGATTGATGGCGTATTCTCCGCTAGGTTTTGGAGTGCTTTCAGGTAAATATTTAAAAGGAATAAATCCAGAATACCGAATGGCAAAATTCCCTCAATTTACTAGATATATTGGCGAAAATGCGACTAAAGCTACAAAATTGTATAACGAGTTAGCCGAAGGAAATGGCTTGACAATTTCGCAAATGGCATTAGCATTTGTAAATCAACAAAGTCTTGTAATGTCAACAATTATTGGTGCAACATCATTAGAGCAATTAAAAGAAAACATCGATGCGTTTGATGTAGTTTTATCAAATGAAATTTTATCTGAAATAGAAAAAATTCAAGAATTGATTCCTAATCCAGCACCTTAGTTTAGTGCTCAGTAATCAGTAATCAGTGTTCAGTTTTTAAATTGTCAGTACAAATCACATTAGAAATTTACTTTGTGCGATTTCTCCTTCGTCGAAATGACAAAAGTCTAATTTACAGCTTAATATGAATTGCTTCAAGCGATTCGTCGCCAATTACGCTTGCTTTGTGTCCGTGAATTTTACTCTCGAAAAGAATATTTTCGGGTAAATTATCTTTTGCTATAAAATATTCTCCTGTTGAAAATAGTTTGTAATCGCCGTTTTGCAATTCTATTTTGAGAGTTCCTTTTAAAATTACGATAAAAGTGGCATCGCCAGATAAATGAAAATCGGTTTCATAACCAAGATTACTTTTTCTAATTCTAAAATTTTTTGAAGCAATTTGATCGGTTAAAAACATACCGCCACGTTGATTTACATCAAATTCGATTTCGTCAAAAACAGAAATTCCACTATCATTAGTAGTAATTGTTGTTACTATAAAAGGTTTATTCATTTTTATTTATTCAATAATCAATTTAGTAGTATAGTTTGTTCCGTTTGTAGCTTCAAGAGAAATTAAATAAATTCCTTTAAAAAGTGATGAAGTTGAAATAGTGTTTTCTGGATTATTTTCTAATTTTTTTGTCAAAAGTAGCTTTCCGGTTAAATCAAACAAATCAATTTTTGATGCTAAAATTTCAGTCGAACTTTTAATTGTAAATGATTCTTTTGCAGGATTTGGATATACCGAAAAACCATTTTTTTCAAAATCTGAAATTGATAATGAGGAGTCAATAACTTTAGAAATAGTTCCAGATGAAATTCCAGCCACATACAATTCACCATTAATATCTTCTCCGAAAGTAGCGATATTACCGCTAAAAGAGGTTGTTGTAGTAATTACACCAGCAGCATTTACAGTTCTAATTTTGCTATCGCAATAATCGGAAAAAAAATATTTATTTTGAAAATTAGGATAAGTTGTCCCAGTGTAAAAATAGCCACCAGTAACAGAACAAGCTCCGCCAGAACGGGCATATTGTGCAAAAGGAAATGTCATTGTATTTGCTGGAGCGCAACCAGATAAATCGTAGGTAGAATTTCCTTCGTAGCATCTCCACCCAAAATTAATTCCGGTATTTGGTAACGGGCTAACTACTTTATCAACTTCTTCGATAGCACCTTGACCAACATCGGCAATCCATAAATCGCCATTTAATCTGTTGAATGAAAATTTCCAAGGATTTCGTAAACCAATTGCCCAAATTTGTTCTTTCCCAGCTTGACCTACAAAAGGATTTGTTGGTGGAATGGTGTAAAAAGGAGCGACAGTTGAGTTTACATCAATTCGAAGCATTTTCCCAAGAAAAACTCTCGATGGGAACGAAGCATTTACGGTCATATTTTGGGCATAACCTTGCGGGTCACCGCCGCTTCCGCCATCGCCCAAAGCAATATATAAATATCCGTCAGGGCCAAATTTTATACTTCCGCCATTGTGATTAGAATAGGGTTGATCGATAGTCATTAATATTGTTCCTGTCGTGTTGGCAACATTTGGATTTGCACTTACAGAATATCTTGCAATAACAGTATCTCCAGAAGTATTGGTGTAATTCACGAAGAAAAATCCATTGGTTGCATAATTTGGATGAAAAGCTAAGCCCAATAATCCTTGCTCGCCACCACCATTTGTTAACGTAGATAAATTTAAGAATGGTGTTGGGTTTACAACTCCTGTAGAAGATACAATACGAATTAATCCGCCTTGTTGTACTACAAATAATCTAGAATCGCCAGCATGAGTAATTTCAACTGGACTATCAAAACCTGTTGCGAAAGATTGCAATGCGATGGTCTGCGAAAATCCTATAAATGAATATAAGAACGTTCCTAATAGTAATATTTTTTTCATAGCATAGTAGTTTAGTTGTTGTAAATTTAATAATTTTTTTTCAAACTTATTCATTAATAACATGTTATAGTTTTTAAACAAAAAAGCGCAAAGATGTTTTACTTTCTTTACGCTTTTTCTCTGCTTGAGTTAGTTATGTTATAAATTATCGATTATTTTGTCTTTCGGATAGCGAACTTTGTAACTTATTCTAATTTTCTTAGTTTCATTTGGCGAAAGCTTTAAATCCCAAGTTAATATTCCGGTTTCTTTGTTTACTTTGGCATTTCCATCATCAAGTAATTCTATAGAAATTTCTTTGTCTGTACTCAATGGATATTGATCTTTTAGCAACATTTGAATCTCTTCTTTCTTGTTATTTCTAACCGTTAAATCATAAGTAAAAGTTTGTTCTTTGTATGCCGATAAAAATTTAGTTCCGCTTTTATCAACCACTTTTTCACGTTTAATATTGATTTTTTTGTCTCTTCCCATACTTAAATTTAAAGTATCAGTTGTTTGATTTGGATTTATAGTTGTTTTTCCAACATACATTCCTTCAAAAATAATATTCGCCTCGCCTGGCAACAAATTGTATTTAGAATAGTCTTTAATTTCTGCCAATAAAAACGCTTCTTTATCAACTCTTGGCGCAGCATAATATTTGTAAGTTGCTGGTAATTTTAATTCTTTCAACGCAACAGAATGTACTTTTCCATTAGACAAAATATCATATGGAATATCAATATCGAAGGAAACGTTGAGTTGGTTTTCGTTTATGGAAGTATGTCTGGAAATTCCACTTGAAACTACAACTACTTCGTCTAAAGATACATCATCATCTTCTTTAGCTTTTGCACTTTGTATCGAGTTCATCTTTTTATCTGCATTATTGAAGTAACCATACTGTTCGCCATATCGTAAAAACCATGCGCCTAAAATTGGTGCTTGATTGTTCTGATTTGGATTTCCGCTAGACAAAGTTAGTTTAACTTTTTTCCAGTCGATACCAGAGTTTTGAACAGCTTGCGCTTTGTACATCATATCGATTGGTTCTTTCACACTTTCGGCTCTTAAATCGTAAAATGGTGTCCAAGATGCGGTGTTTGTAATGTAATTGATTTCAAAATTTATATTTCCTGCAACTTCATTCATCACCTGAAGTACAAGCTTTCCATCGGATGCTTTTTCCTCTTTTTGCGTATTTAGTTGTAATTTTTTGTTGAGGTTTTGTACCTGTAAAATTATTTTGTAATTCTTTTCGTTTAAAGCTACAATATTGGCTAAGATTTCGTTATTTTTTTCTTTGTAATAATCCATTAATTTGGATAATTCTGCAACATTCAATCCAGTATTTGAACCTGCAACAATTTGATTTCTATCAAGTATAGCAATCGTTTTATTTTCGGTAGCAATTTGATTTTGAATTTTTTGAGATTCTTTATTTAAGTATGAAATACTATCGCGTACTTTTTTAATTGCTGGGTTGGTTTCGTCAATTTCATATTCCGACATGTAATCATCAGAAAATTGTGCTGATAAAACGGTTACAGTATTTGGTACACCAATTTGAATTGTATTTTCATTTAATGAATTGGCAACATTTTTTATCACAATTTCACTTGTTCCAATTGGTAAATTGACAGAGGTTGTTTGTTGTAATTCGGCAGCATTAAAATAAACCGTTGCGGATTTTACTTTAGCTGTGGTAAAAATGGGTTTTTGCGCAAATGAAATTGCCGAAACTAAAAAAGTTACTAGAATTAGTTTTTTCATGATTTGTTACGAGTTTGATTTTTTACTATCAATATAATTCACACCTAAACCGCCAGCAATATGCATTTTAGATAATTCTGAGATGTCAATGCGAATATCTTGTAAAAGCACATTTTTCTTTACCGATTTCATATTGAAAGGTATCATTTTTGACAAATAATAATCGTCGCTGTTAACGCTTATCATCAAGTTTTTGCTTCCTTCTGAAACTAAAATTGGAATTGAAAATTCACCAGTTTTCGGATTTATTTTTATGGTACTTTGCGAACCATTTATTGTAAGAATCAAATTAGGATAGGTTTTGCTATTTAAAGGCTTATTGGTTTTTTGATCTAATAATTTTCCTTTTACGGTTATTGAAATTACTTTTTCTACCGTCGAATTATAGGCTACTTTTCCAAGAATATTTTGTTGTGGATTTGGTTTTGGGCAATTAATTTCTGTTTTTGCTGGCTGTTTTTCTTGGCCAACTGCATTTGTTGTTAATAAAACGGTTGCTGCAATTGCTGCATATTTGAAATTAGAAATTTTTGAAAGGGTATTGATTTCAAATTCTTCTTCCAATTGCGAAGTTTTCAATCGTGCACAAATGTTATTTTGATCTTTAGTTTCTGACAAGAATTTAGCTACTTCCGAATTGGTTTTTCGGCTTAAATCAATTACGTTTTTAGCACATGAATCACAGAAAAATCCATTAGCATTGGTTTTCATATTGCTAATTTTTTCTTCGCAAGGATTTTTTATTTCTAAGGTGAATTTCTTTTTCATGATATTCTATTTAAAATTAATTACAACAAATCTGCTGATTAATTATATAGAGCGTTTTTTTATGAAAAAGGTTGGAAAGCGATGAAAATAAATTTAAAAATCAAAATCGTCAGTAGCTGTCGAGTCAATCATAACTTCTACTTTAGGTTTTAATAAATTCGTTGCTGGACCAATTAAAGCTACAGGAAATAATCCAATGGTGTCGGTTGGAGTAATGATATTTCGTCGTAACATCAACCTTGTTAAAAAATCATTTTGCTGTTTTGCATAAGACTTTAACTGATGTTGAGCATCAAATCGTGACATAAATCCTTTAGGTTTCGGAATAATTGTTGCCAAAAACAAACATTCATTCAACGATAAATCTATTGGTCTTTTTTGGAAATAATAGCCTGCAGCTTCCCCAATTCCATAAACATTTGGACCCCATTCTATAACGTTAAAATAGACTTCCAACATACGTTCTTTACTAGAAATTCTATTGTTTTCTAGAACATAAACTAGCAAAATTTCTTCCAGTTTTCTGGACAATGTTTTTTCACGAGTTAGAAACACATTTTTCACCAATTGCATACTAATTGTACTTGCTCCGCGAGCAAATTTTTTAGTTCGAATGTTTTTAGCAATTGATTGTTTGAATGCTTCATTTATAAACCCACGATGATTGAAAAAAGATGGATCTTCGCTAGTTAAAACGCATTTTTGCAAATAAGGTGAAATCTCCGCTAAAGGCGTAAAATAGGGATTTGCTGGTCCAACAACAATTGGTCGTTGTGGAACACCATTTTCAATTGCTTGATAAACGAATTCTGAGTTTAATTTGTTTAAATCAGCCTGACCATATCTAGTGATTTTTAAACCCTCAGGTTTTAGTTTGCTGTCGAAAATGATGTTGTTTGGCTTGCTTTTTTTGTACTCAAAATTTAAGTTGTAACTGAAATTTCCTTGCGCTTCCATTCCTTTAAAATGGCTGAATAATCCGTCGGGTAACGAGGTTATAAAATCTTGTGCTTTCATTTTTGGAATTTCCAATTTCAAGGCGTAAATTTTATCATCATCATTCGTATAAGAAATAAAAGGAGTACATTTTATATCATTTATTTGAGCTCTTGATGTGCTATCAATGGCAATAAATCGTTCTCCTAATAGAAAATGATAATCGAATCGCGCCTTCTTAATCAACACGTCTTTTTTAGCAATTTTCGCGTGATTTACAGTAAAGTCATCAATAGAAGCGAAACCTTCAATGTGCAATTCACCACTGCTCATATCAAGATTTTCTAAATTAAAATGAATCGATTTAAAACTGGTTTTTAAGTTGAATTTTTTATCTAAATACGGAATTAATATAGTGTCATTTTTGGTGTTAAAAAATTTCAAATCGGCTTTTCTGTCTCGTGGATCGGCAAAACCAGTAATACTCCAATCTTGTGAAAAATCATCGGATTTTACATTGATTAATGAGGCTAATTTTTTGTTTTCCAATGCCAATTGTTTGAAATCAAATACCACTTTGTTGCCCATATCGTCCATCCTAAATTCGAATCCTTTTACACTCATATCTGTGGGAACTAAATTTAGTGTCTGAGATAGAATTCTATAAGCTAATCTGGCATAACTTGGTTTGTCATCCGATTTTTTTTCGTCATTGTTTTTTAGGAAAGCGTCAAAGTTTTTACCTTTTTTATTCTTTACTAATTGAATAAATCCTTCATTAACCTCAAGTTTGCCAAGCTGAATGTTTCCAACAAATAACTGCCAAAAATTGACGCTAGTTTTCAAGTTTTCAATGCTAACTAAGGTATCTGCATCTTTTGGAACAAGTGTGATTTTTTGAAATTCTAAATTGGATAAACCAATAAATTCCGCTTTTTCTATTGAAAAATCACATTGATAATCGTGGTCTAGTTTGGTTTCAACTTTGGAAATAACATTTTCTAAAATCGAATTACGGAACGCAAATAGAGCAACAACTCCAAGGAAAAGTACAAGGAGCAATAGTTTTAAATATAAGAATATTTTTTGCTTTTTGGTTCTCATTTTATTGCATCAACATCTAATCCAATTCCTAAAACATTTGGTAGGTATTCTTGTTTGAAACCATTGGAAATTGTAATTTTATAAGTTCCTTTTTCAAGTTTAGAAGCTTCTTTAATTTTATATTTCAAATCGCAAATATCAACCGAACATTCACCAAGTTCTTTTCCAGAATCATCTTTTATCATTAAATCTATTGAAAAATTTTCGGTTTTTCCAGATGGATTTTCGATAATAAAATTTATCGGAATGCTATCAAATTGGTAATCATAAATATGACTGAATTTAAACTCTAAATTGTATAATTTCGAATCATCATCTATAGAAAATTCATAGCTTTTCACATCCGATTTTTGCCATCGATTATCAGTCGGCATTTTATCAAATTCACTAAAAACGCTCGATTTATTACATGAAATAAATAATAGTAGACTTACAATTGCGAGTAAAATTTTTGATTTCATAGTAATTTGGATTTGTTAGATAACGATAAAATTCAGTGGTTTATTATCCAAATAATTCACTTGCAACTTCTTCAATTTTAGAAACTAAGACAACTTTTATTCCGGGATATTTAGTTGCAATTTTATTGTATTTGGAAACATAAATCGTTGCAAAACCTAATTTTTCTGCTTCTTGAATGCGTTGTTCGACTCTGTTTACGGGTCTAATTTCGCCCGAAAGGCCGACTTCGCCAGCAAAGCAAGCATCTTTATTTACCGCAATATCTTCGTTAGATGATAAGATTGCGGCAACAACGGCAAGATCAATCGCTGGATCATCAACCGAAATCCCACCAGTTACATTTAGGAAAACGTCTTTAGTTCCTAATCTAAATCCAGCGCGTTTTTCTAAAACTGCCAATAACATATTTAATCTTTTGGCATTGTAACCAGTCGTGCTTCGTTGAGGAGTTCCATAAACTGCGGTTGAAACTAGGGCTTGAATTTCAATCATCAAAGGACGCATACCTTCAAGAGTTGAAGCAATTGCAGTTCCAGAAAGTTCTTCTTCACGATGGGAAAGTAAAATTTCTGATGGATTAGAAACTTCGCGTAAACCTGAACCTTGCATTTCGTAAATTCCGAGTTCGGCAGTTGAACCAAATCGGTTTTTTAAACTGCGTAAAATTCGATACACATGATTTCTATCGCCTTCAAATTGCAAAACCGTATCGACCATGTGCTCCAAAATTTTTGGTCCGGCGATAGTTCCGTCTTTTGTGATATGTCCGATCAAAATTACCGGAACGTTGGTTTCTTTGGCAAATTTTATAAGCTCGGCAGTACATTCTCTAATTTGAGAAATACTTCCTGCGGTAGATTCAATATAATCGGTATGAAGCGTTTGAATCGAATCGATAATTACAATTTCGGGTTCAATTTCTTCAATTTGACGAAAGATATTTTGAGTTTTTGTTTCGGTTAAAATATAGCAATTGTCACCATTTGGTGTAATTCTTTCGGCACGCATTTTTATCTGCTTCTGACTTTCTTCTCCCGAAACATATAAGGTTTTATAAGGTAATTTTAGTGAAATTTGAAGTAATAACGTACTTTTTCCAATTCCTGGTTCGCCACCAAGAAGTATTAAAGAACCAGGTACAATTCCGCCACCAAGAACTCTATTTAATTCGCCGTCTAAAGTATCCATTCGCACTTCTTGAGTAGAATCGATTTCGGCAATTTTTAATGGTTTTGGAACTTTTTTTACTTCAGATGTTGGTTTCCAACTTGTTTTTTCCTCTTTCTGAACAATTTCTTCAACTATGGTATTCCATTCTTTGCAGGCGTTGCATTGACCTTGCCATTTAGAATATTGTGAACCACAATTCTGACAGAAAAAAGTTGTTTTAAGTTTTGCCATTATTTTTTAATTTGACCTCTAAGTTCGTCTGCTTTTGCAAGCATCATGTCTTTAGTTAAATCTCCAATAGGTTCAAGAGAAAATGCATTTTGATACGACTTCACGGCTCTTTTCATGTCGCCATTAAATTCATAATAACGTGCCATATGGTATTCACTAAGCATCGCTTTTGGATAGGATTTACTAGAAAGTTGTGCTAATTGTTCGAATTCACCGTAAGCTTTATTTTTTAAAATAGCGGCTTCAATTGCTTTGAAATCATTTACCCGAATTGGCATTTTTATTCCGATTGTTTTTTCTAAAACTTCATATTTATTTTTCAAATAATCTACATAACCTGATTCTAATTTTACAATTTTTTGCTGAAATTCATCTGTAGAAATTGGTTTGTAGGATGCAAAAAACTGGTACAACGCATTTGGAATTGAATACAAAACCAATGAATAATGTGATGCTCCTTTTATCTCATCATACTTGTAATTTAAGTTGGGATTGCTTACCGATTTTATGTTTGTGTCTAAAAGCGCTATGTTTTCACGCATTTTTTTAATATCACCATCTGCAGATGATAAATAGTAAAATATATTTTCTTTTTGAGCTGATAATCGGTCGGCAATACGAACTTCCATTTCGGTGGAAAGTTCTGGACTTAAATTGATGTATGCATTGAAAAGAGGTTGATCTTTGTATAAAAATAAATTCATAAAACCAGCAGTAACGTCATGTCCAGCGATTATTTTGAAATTTCCAACACGATATTTTGATTGAATATAAGGTAATAATTCACCTCCAATAAACTCGAAAAATTTCTCACCTTTTCCTTCTGGTAAACCTGTTGATTCATCAATTTTACAATCGTCGTAGCGTTCGTTATTGCCATTTTGATGCAAACCAACAATAATAGTTTCGGGCAAATCATCCCAATAATTTCCATAACTCAATGCGCCGTTAAAAGCATCAAAAAGGTAATCTCCGTCAAGTAAAACCAATAAAGGATATGTTTTTTTAGAATCTTTACTGTAAGATGCTGGAACAGAAATAGTCAAATCTCTGTATTTATCCATTTTTCTTGACAGTACACTATCTTTTACAATTTGAGAAAATCCGCTAAATGAGAAGCAAAAAAGGAGTAGAAATAAGAATAGTTTTTTCATATGATTGATTGAGTTTTATCTGTAAAATAGACGTTTTTTAACCCAAGCAAGATAATAATTATTTTCTATTTAATATAGGAAGAAAAACATAAGATATTATGCCTAAAATTATGGTAAAAATGGTTTGCGACGTCCAAGCTAGCCAGCCAAAAGCGGTTCCAACATCGTTAGAAATTCCGTACAAACCAAATATTAATGCTATTGAAAATGGATATGCACCCAAACCACCATTGGAAAAACCAACTGCCAAACTTCCGAAAATAAAGCCCATCACTACTATGTCAAACGACATTTCGGCAGTTTCAGGAAGCGCAAAAATGGCAACATAAAACATCATTAAATAAGTAAACCAAATGAAAAAGGAGTGAAAAATGTACTTCCATTTGTTTTCCATTTTAAAAATTGTAGTCATTCCTTCAATTAAACCGGAGAGTTTTTTTTTCAGTTTTAAAATGATTTTCCATTCGGCATAAATCCAAATTAGAACAAAAAGCACAAATAAAATCACACCACAAATTGCGGCAATAAGGATTGATTTTATCGAAACATTTTTAGTTAAAAGAAATTGATATAATGTATCAAATTGTGATATAAATCCGACGAAAACAAATATCAGGAAAATAGCAAAATCTACTATTCTTTCGGCAACAATCGTTCCGAAAGCTTTGTCAAATGGCACATTTTCATACTTTTTTAATAAAGCAGCACGCGTAATTTCACCCGATCTTGGAACTGTTAAATTTACTAGGTAAGATACACAAACTGTATAAAAATTATTGTAAAAATGAGTTTGATAGCCTAGATGATTTAAGGCAAATTTCCATCGATAAGCGCGCGACCAAAATCCTATAAACGCAAAGACAAGCGATAGGAGAATATAGTAGTAATTGGCTTTTTGAAAACTGACTTTTATCTTGTCAATTTCATCAGAAGTTAATGTTGTAAATTGATAGTATATAATTCCGATTCCAATAAATAACGGAATAAGAATGGTCAACCATTTTCTGATGAATTTTTTCAAAAGGTTATGTCAAAGTGTTATCAACTTCATTTGGAAAAACCAACCAAGGTTTGAATGTTTTTGCTTCTTCAAAATCTAAAGTAGCATAAGAAATTATGATTATGATGTCTCCAGCATGAACTTTTCTGGCTGCCGGACCATTAAGAGTAATTTCGCCCGAATTTCTTGCGCCTTTGATAGCGTAAGTTTCAAAACGTTCTCCATTGTTAATGTTTACTATAGAAACTTTTTCACCTTCAATAAGATTTGAGGCATCCATTAAAGCTTCATCGATAGTGATACTACCAATATAATTTAAATCTGCGCCAGTTACTTTAACGCGATGTATTTTTGATTTTACTACTTGAATTTGCATGTGGCAAAGGTAATTTAATTTTTTTATTTAGAATGAAATTGTATCAATCAATCTGATTTTATTAACAAAAACGGCAATAAAACCTCTGTACTTTTTGTTTTTACTTTTTCTAATACAAGGTAATAAAGTTGCTTCGTCGGCAATTTCAAAATATTCTAATTCAAATGTTTGATTGTTTTTAAACGTTTTAGAAACGAATTCAGAAACCTCCTTTGCAGATTTCGTGCCAAAAAGGATTTTTGCTTGGTTTATTGTTTTAAAAATAATGCTAGCTTTTGTCTTTTCTTCACTTGTAAGGCGTTCATTTCTAGAACTCATAGCCAATCCGTTTGATTCTCTAAATATTGGGCAACCTATTATATTTACTGATAATTTTTCTTTTTCGACTAACTTTTTTACAATTTGTAATTGCTGAAAATCTTTTTCTCCAAAGTAAGCATTGGTTGGATTTACAATTTCGAAGAGACGTTTTACAACCGTGCCAACTCCGTCAAAATGTCCGGGTCTAAATTTCCCTTCCATTTGATGTTCTAATCCGTCAAAATTGTAGTGATTTGATTTGGTATTTCCTTCATAAATATCATCTACAGTTGGGGCATAAACAATAATTTTGTTAGAAACAGATTTGATTTTTTCTACATCATTCTCAAGAGTTCGTGGATACTTTGCCAAATCTTCTTGATTGTTAAATTGTGTAGGATTTACAAAAATGCTTATTACAGTTAGCGAATTATTTTCAGTAGATTTTTTTAGCAAAGATAAATGACCATTGTGTAATGCACCCATTGTAGGCACAAAACCAATTGTAGAATTTAAACTATTATTGTTGTTTATGAAGCTATTTAAATCGGCTTTATTGTTAAAAACATTCATTGAGTTTTTATTAAAATAGGGTACAAACTTACTACTTTAGTATTTATCTGCATAAATTTTTGTAATTTTGCATGTTTTTTATAGCCAATAAATAAATAAATTCATAATGGAAGATAAGAGGATATTGTATGTATCATCTGAAGTGGTGCCGTATTTAGCAGAAAACGAGGTTTCTTTAATGTCGTATGATGTGCCAAAATTAATTAACGATCAAGGTGGACAAATTAGAATTTTTATGCCTCGTTATGGAAATATCAATGAAAGAAGACATCAATTGCATGAGGTAATTCGTTTATCGGGTATGAATTTAGTTGTTAATGATGTTGATATGCCACTAATTATAAAAGTAGCTTCAATACCTAAAGAGCGAATTCAGGTTTATTTTATAGATAATGACGAATATTTTAAGAGAAAGGCAACTTTTTCTGACGAAGATGGAGTAATGTATCCTGATAATGACGAACGTGCAATATTTTTTGCAAAAGGAGTTGTAGAAACAGTAAAGAAATTAAACTGGGTTCCAGATATTATTCATGTTCACGGTTGGATGGCTTCGATGTTGCCAATTTACATGAAACATTATTATAAAGATGAAGCTTTATTTTCTGAAACTAAAATAGTGAGTTCTGTCTACAGTCAATCTTTTGATGGTTCATTGGATACGGAAATGATAAATAAAGTGGAATTTGATGGAATTCCAAAAGAAGCGATTTCAGATTTAGCCAATCCTACTTATGAAAATATTATTAAAGCATCAATCAATCATTCTGATGCTGTGATTATTGCTTCTGAGAATCTTTCTGCAAGTTTAACAAAATTTATAGAATCTTCGGGAAAACCTTTTTTACCTTTCGCTCCCAAAGAAGAGTTTGCAAAGCTTTACACTTCTTTTTATAAAAATATGTTATAATAATTTTCAAAATTTAATATGAAATTGAATTCTTTTTTTAAAACCCTTTTATTAGGTATAACTGTGGTACTTTTTGCTTCTTGTGATAAAGATTTTAATGAAGTAGGAACAAACATTATTGGTGAAGATCATTATGATTTTGATGTAGATAGCACAAAAGCTGTTATTGCTTATAATCAACCTCTTGGAGCTGTGCAAACTAATAATTTACCTACAAATGCATTAGGTTATTACAATCATCCTGTTTTTGGTAAAACAAAAGCTAGTTTTGTTACTCAGGTAGAATTAATTGCTGCAAATCCTAAATTTATTAATCCAGCTACTGTAGATATTGACTCAGTTTATTTGTATGTGCCTTATTTTATTGATGCTAAGAAAACTGTAAAAAACACCGAAACAGGTGATTCAACTTATGAATTAGATTCAATTTATGGAGTTAATCCAATTAAACTTGAGATATTTGAGTCAAAATATTATTTAAGAGATTTTGATGCGTCGACAGGTTTAGAACAAGCGCAACGTTACTATTCTAGTCAAAAACAATTATTTGAAAATAATTATAATACTGTTCAAGGAAGATTAAACGATTCTACTGCTCAAATTCAAAATGATAAGTTTGAGTTTAAACCAAATGAAATAAAATTGCAATATTACGACTCCGAAAAAGAGGAAACCGTTGTTAAGCAGCGTTTGGCGCCAGGGATTTTTGTTAAGTTAAACAAAGAATTTTTCAGACAAAAAATTGTAAATGCACCCGAAGGAAAATTATTAAATAACAATACATTTAAAGATTATTTTAGAGGTTTGTATTTTAGAGTAGACAATTCAGACACATCAGTTCAACAAGGTAGTCTTGCATTACTTAACTTTAGAGCAGGGAAAATTGTAATGTCTTATCATGATGAAACATCAGCAACTAATGACGCAAAAATTAGAAGAGAATTAACTATAAACTTAGGAGGTAATACGGTAAATTTATTTGATTCGGAAGGAACAGCTACCAGTTCAAGTTATATTGCCGCAATGACAAATAATACTCCAGACACACCAACTGGCGACGAAAAATTATATTTAAAAGGGCAAAATGGCGCAATGGCTGTGATTGAATTGTTTGGTGAGGATTCAAATGATGATGATGATGATATTCCTGAAGAGCTCGAAACTATTAAAAACGAGGGCTGGCTAATTAACGATGCTAGTTTAACATTTTACATTGAGCGTACAGCGATGATCAACTCTACCTATGAGCCTTTGCGTATTTATTTATATGATTTAGAAAACAATGCGCCAATACTTGATTATATTTTTGATGGGACCGAAAGTAACTCAAATCCTAAGCTTAACAGAGTAGTTCACGGTGGAATAATTGAAAAAGAAGATGTTGATAATGGAAGAGGAACTCAATACAAAATAAGACTTACAAGATATTTAATGAGTTTGTTGGCAGATGAAAACGCAAGTAAAAATGTAAAATTAGGTTTAGTAGTAACTGAATCTATTGCTGCAATAACTAATGCCGAATTGCAAACACCTATAACTGATTACAATAACATTAAATTTTCACCATTAGCAAGTGTGATAAATCCTCTCGGAACTGTTTTGTACGGAAGTAGTTTAAATGTCCCTGAAAATAAAAGGTTAAAACTTAAAATTTATTACACAAAACCTAACTAATTTAACCAAAAGCTTATGTGCGGAATTGTCGGATATATTGGATATAGAGAAGCATATCCTATTGTTATAAAAGGTTTAAAAAGACTAGAATATAGAGGTTATGATAGTGCTGGTGTAATGCTTTATGATGGAACCGATTTAAAGGTTTCTAAAACTAAAGGTAAAGTATCAAATCTAGAAACTAAATCAGCCGAAGAGATTTCTACGAATGGAACCATAGGAATGGGTCATACTCGTTGGGCTACTCACGGAGTTCCTAATGATGTAAATTCGCATCCTCATTTGTCAAATTCAGGTAATTTAGCCATAATTCATAATGGAATCATTGAAAATTATGAGCCATTAAAGAAAGAATTAATTAAAAGAGGTTACGTTTTTAAATCAGATACTGATACTGAGGTTTTAGTTAATCTTATTGAAGATGTACAAAAGAAAGACAAATTAAAACTTGGAAAAGCAGTTCAAATAGCCTTAAATCAAGTAGTCGGTGCATATGCAATTTGTGTTTTTGACAAACAAAAACCAGACGAAATTGTAGTGGCTCGTTTAGGAAGTCCGTTAGCAATTGGAGTTGGCGAAGGAGAGTATTTTATCGCATCAGATGCTTCTCCATTTATAGAATATACGTCTAATGCTATTTATCTAGAAGATGAAGAAATGGCAATTGTACGTTTGAATAAACCTTTAAAAATTAGAAAAATTAAAGACGATTCATTGGTTGATCCGTATATTCAAGAACTGCAAATGAACTTGGAGCAGATAGAAAAAGGTGGTTACGATCATTTTATGCTTAAAGAAATCTACGAGCAACCAAATGTTATTAAGGATACTTACAGAGGAAGGCTTCACGCTAATAGCGGTATTATCCAAATGGCAGGTGTTGAAGACAATTTAGAAAAGTTTTTGAATGCTGATAGAATATTAATAATTGCCTGTGGAACTTCATGGCATGCTGGTTTAGTCGCTGAATATGTAATTGAAGAATTTGCTAGAATTCCTGTTGAAGTAGAATATGCCTCAGAATTTAGATATAGAAATCCAATCATCACTAATAAAGATGTTGTAATTGCTATTTCTCAATCGGGTGAAACTGCAGACACTTTAGCGGCAATAAAATTAGCTAAAGAAAAAGGAGCATTTGTTTTTGGAGTTTGTAATGTCGTTGGTTCATCAATTTCAAGAGAAACCCATGCTGGTGCATACACTCATGCAGGACCAGAAATTGGAGTGGCTTCAACAAAAGCATTTACAACTCAAATTACTGTTTTAACGATGATGGCACTTCGTCTTGCTAAAGCAAAAGGAACTATGTCTAATTCAGACTTCCATAGATATTTACAAGAATTGGAAGTTATACCAGAAAAAGTGGCCGAAGCTTTGCAATTAACAAATGATATTGCAAAAGAAATTGCCTCAATATATAAAGATGCTCCAAATTGTCTTTACTTAGGTAGAGGCTATAATTTTCCAGTGGCGTTAGAAGGTGCTTTAAAATTAAAAGAGATTTCATATATTCACGCAGAAGGTTATCCAGCTGCAGAAATGAAACACGGACCAATTGCTTTAATTGATGAAAAAATGCCAGTAGTTGTAATTGCTCCAAAACAAGGGCATTACGATAAAGTGGTTAGCAACATTCAAGAAATTAAATCAAGAAGTGGAAAAATAATTGCTGTGGTGACAAAAGGTGATACTCAAGTAAAAGAACTTGCCGATCACGTAATTGAAATTCCAGAAACTTCGGATGCTTTGTCTCCATTATTAACTACAATTCCTTTGCAATTATTATCATATCATATTGCAGTTATGAGAGGTTGTAACGTAGATCAGCCTAGAAATTTAGCAAAATCTGTAACGGTGGAATAAAAAACTAAATTATATTTAAAAAAGCGAGAAATTTTTCTCGCTTTTTTTATTTTCTTTCTTTAACATATTTTTGTGATTTATGTAATAAAATCCAAAATTTAGTATGTATGCATAATATTTTTTTGTTAAAATTACTATTATGTTATGATTACTTTAAAAAAATAAAAATATCATATAAATAATAAAACGTATCATTGATTATTAATGCCGAAAATAATCATCGGTTTTTTTATTAATATCAAAAATATTTGTAATTTGGCTACTTAAACCAACAAAATTTAAACCAAATGAAGATTTATTATTTTATTTTGACATTGTTTTTTTGCGGCATTTCATTTGCCCAAAGTACAATATCAGGTTCGGTAAAAGATGACAAAAACGAACCAATTCCCGGAGCCAATGTTAGGGTTGTTGGAGAATCTGACGGAACAGTTTCAGATGTTGATGGGAAATTCTCATTAAAAACTTCAAAAAAACCACCCTTTTCACTGGAAATCACTAGTATTGGATACGGAACTCAAACCATTCAAGTAACTTCTGCAAGCCAAACAATAACTTCAGTTTTAGCTTCAGAAGACACAAAGCTTGATGAAATTGTAATATCTGCCTCAAGAGCTCCAGAGCGAGTGAGAGAATCGCCTGTTACAATTGAAAGAATGAGTATAAAAGACATAAAGAAATCGGCTTCTCCAACTTTTTATGATGGTTTAGAAAATCTTAAAGAAGTACATATGAATACAAGTAGTATGTCTTTTAAATCAATCAATACTAGAGGTTTTGCAACTGTAGCTAATACACGTTTCATGCAGTTAGTTGATGGTATGGACAACTCATCTCCTTTGTTAAATTTCGTTTTGGGTAATCTAGTTGGTGTGTCAGAATTAGATGTTCAAAGTGTAGAATTGTTGCCAGGAGCTTCATCTGCTTTGTATGGTGCAAATGCATTCAACGGAATTTTATTCATGAACAGTAAAAGTCCTTTTACAAGTGAAGGAGTTACTGCCTACGCAAAATTGGGTCAAACTAGCCAAAAAGCGGCTGGTAATAATTTATATTATGACTACGGAATTAGAGTTGCAAAAGCATTCTCTAAACATTTTGCCGCCAAAGCCAACTTTACTTTTATGAATGGTACCGACTGGTTTGCAGACGATTATGATGATTATACAAACCCTGGAAGAGACAGAAATCACCATAATTATAATGGATTAAACGTTTATGGTGATGAGGTTTCAACAAACATTAGAGATGTTGGTACAGCTTTAGTAAATCTTGGAGCTATATCTCCAGCTCAAGCAAGTGTTTTACCAAACTATAATGTGAGTAGAACTGGCTATAACGAAACTGATTTAACAGATAATAAAGTTCAAAACGCTAAGGTTGACTTCTCGTTGCACTTTAAGCCATTTGCAAATGATTTCGAAATTATTTGGCAAAGTAAATTCGGATTTGGGAATACGGTTTATCAAGGTGCAAACAGATATTACCTAAACGGGTTTTTCATGCAACAGCATAAATTAGAACTTAAAGGTAAAAACTTCTTCGTAAGAGGATATACTACTACTGAGGACGGAGGAAAATCGTATGACATGTTATTTACAGGTATTAATGTAAATAGATCATGGAAACCAGATGCAACTTGGTTCGGTCAATATGCAGGTGCTTATATTCAAAATACTTTATTAGCAGGTGCAACCCCAGAACAAGCTCATGCTGCAGCAAGAATCGTTGCAGATACAGGAAGATTTCTTCCAGGTTCTCCAGAATTTTTAAATGCATTTAATAATGTAACAAGCGATGCTAGCGTATTAACAGGTTCAAAACTGGTAGATAATTCTAGAATATATCACTCAGATGCTAATTATAATTTTAAAGACATTATCGAATTTGCTGAAATTCAAGTTGGAGGTTCTTATAGATTGTATGAATTAAATTCGGGAGGAAGAATTTATACTGACGGCGATAGTCAAATTAATTATACAGATTATGGCGCTTACACACAACTTCAGAAAAAATTCTTAGACGACAGATTGAAATTTACAGGTTCAGTTCGTTACGATAAATCTAAAAATTTTGACGGAAATGTTTCTCCAAGAATCTCATTAGTATATTCTGCTGGACAACAAAAAAATCACAACTTTAGAGGTTCGTTTCAAACAGGTTTCCGTAATCCTACGACACAAGATCAATATATCGGATTTAATGTTGGAACGGCAGTACTTTTAGGTTCAGCTCCAGATAACTTAACTCGTTTTTCTGAAACGTTACCAGTTTCGGTAAATGGACAAGCTTTTTCTGGTTCACCTACAGTTGTAATGAATGGTATAAATGCTTACCAAAACTCATATACTGCTGCTTCTGCAACTGCTTTTGGTGCTGCTGTTGCTGCTTCTGCTCCAACAAATGCTGCACAACTTGCTGCTGCAATTGTAGCAAACTCTAACTTGCTTGTTAGAACAGATGTAGATTACGTAAAGCCAGAAACTGTAAAAGCTTTCGAATTAGGATATAGAGGTCAAGTAAAAGACTTTTCTTTTGATATTAATGGATACTATAATATTTATAATGATTTCATCGGAAACTTAACTGTTGTTGCACCATATTACGGAACAACAACTGATGGAGGTGGTGATTTTACTCCAACAGGTGAAGCTTTCCAATCGGCTTTCGCATTAACTCAAGGTGATAGAAGAGCTTACCAATTATATACAAATACTGATGTTGAAATTCAATCTTTAGGATTTGGAATTGGGGTTAATAAAAAAGTATTCAAAAACTTTGAATTAGGAGCTAACTATAATTACGCACAATTTGAATTTGATCAAGAAAAAGATCCAAGTTTTGAGCCAGGATTTAATACTCCTAAACATAGAGTTAAAGGAACTATCAGTAACGATAGATTATTTAAAAACTTCGGATTTAATGTAAGTGGAAGATGGAACAGCGAATATTTCTACCAAGCTTCTTTCGCAGATGGAACTATTAAAGCAGCAACTGTTTTTGATGCTCAAATTAGTTATGGTTTCCCTAAATTAAAATCAACTTTAAAAATAGGAGCAACTAATATAGCTGGAAAAGAATACAGACAAATTATTGGAGCTGGTTTAATCGGACAACAGTATTTTGCTTCATGGACAATTAATCCATAATTAAATCAAAATAACAAAACATTCAAGTATTATGATAAAAAATATAAAATGGCTACTATTAGTTTCTTTAACTTTTGTAGCATGTAATAGTGATGATGATGTTACAACGGCACCAGATTCTACAGATGGTTTGCCTTTAACTTCTGGTTCAGCAGACTTTTCTAAATATGTTGCTTTGGGAGATTCATTTGCGGCAGGTTTTAGTGATAATGCATTGTTTATGGAAGGTCAAAAAGGTGCTTATCCAAATATAATAGCAAGTAGATTTGCTCTTGTAGGAGGAGGAGAATTTACAACTCCTTTTATGGCAGACAACATTGGAGGGCTTTTACTAGGCGGAACTCAAGTATCTGGACCAAGATTATATTTTAATGGAGTTACTCCAGCCCCAGTAGCTGGCCCACCAACTACAGAAATTACAAATCATTTAACAGGTAGTTTTAATAACATGGGTGTTCCAGGTGCTAAAAGTTTCCATTTGTTAGCGCCAGGATATGGAAATCCAGCTGGTGTAGCAATGGGAACTGCAAATCCTTATTTTGCGAGATTTGCTTCTAGTACAACTTCTACAGTATTAGAAGATGCAATTGCTCAAAACCCAACTTTCTTTTCATTGTGGATTGGAGGAAACGATGAGTTAGGATATGCAACTTCTGGTGGTGATCCAAGTGTTAATCCATTAACTCCAACTGCAACTTTTGACGGTGCTTACAATGCTTTAGTTTCTCAACTTGTAGCTGGCGGAAGAAAAGGAGTGGTTGCAAATTTGCCATACGTAACTACATTACCTTATTTTTACGTAATAAAATACAATCAACTAACTCAAGCTAATTTAACCGTTGCAGGTGCTAATCAAGTAAATACTTTAAACGCTCAACTATATGGTCCATTACATAATGCGTTGGCTTTTTTAGGTCAAGGTGATAGAATTAATCTTCTTTCTACAACAGGGAATAATCCAATGTTAATGATTGATGAAAATTTGCCAAATTTAGCTACTTCTTTAACTGCTGTACTAGTTGGTGGTGGTTTAGACGTTCCTACAGCTACAGCTTTAGGTCAAGTTTTTGGTCGTGCTAGACAAACATTACCAACAGATTTAATTTGTCTAAGTGCTTCAGCAAGAATAGGTCAAACTCCATCTGTAGCTGTTGACGGAGTTGCATCTCCATCTCCATTATTAAGTCAACTTGGAGTTACATTTCCTCTGCCAGACAGATATGTTTTATTGCCAAGTGAAGTTGATGAAATAAAAATCGCTACTGATGCATATAATCTTACAATTGAGAATGCTGCAACTGAAAACGGTTTGGCTTTTGTAGATGCAAAAACCATTATGGATCAATTAGGAAGTGCGTCTGGTATTTCTGCAAATGGTTTTAATTTGACATCAGCTTTTGTTACTGGTGGAGCTTTTTCTCTTGATGGAGTTCATCCAAGTCCAAGAGGTTATGCTTTAATTGCTAATAAATTCATCGAAGCAATAAATGCAAAATATGGTTCTAATTTAAAAGGTGTAGATTTAGGAAACTATAGAATACTTTTCCCACAAAATCCAGCTAATTTTTAATAGAAAAATTATTTATTCACAAAAAAACCATCTATGAAAATAGGTGGTTTTTTGCTTTTAGAATAGCTCATTATTGACATAATAGCTTCTAAATCAAAAAAAAATCAAAATTTGAATAAAAAAATAGCGTTTTATTGTTGATTTTCTATTTAGAAAATTTACCTTTGCACTCTGAAAAAAGACATCATTTTTTCATTTCTAAAACGCTATTAAATAAATACATAAGCAATGTCAAAAGCAATAGGAAAAGTTTCTCAAATCATCGGACCAGTAGTTGACGTAGTATTCAACAGTAAAGATGCTGAATTACCAAAAATTTACGATTCATTAGAAATCACTAAAAAAGATGGTACACTATTAGTACTTGAAGTGCAATCTCACATTGGTGAAGACACTGTTCGTACAATCTCAATGGATTCTACTGACGGTTTAAGTAGAGGTACAGATGTAGTTTCTACAGGAAATCCAATTCAAATGCCAATCGGTGCAGATGTTTACGGACGTCTTTTCAACGTAATTGGTGATGCAATTGATGGTTTAGGAAATTTACCAAAAACAGGAGAAAACGGAATGTCAATTCACCGTACTGCTCCAAGATTCGAAGATTTATCTACATCTTCTGAAGTTTTATTCACAGGTATCAAAGTAATCGACCTTATCGAGCCTTATTCTAAAGGTGGAAAAATTGGATTATTTGGTGGTGCTGGTGTTGGTAAAACAGTATTAATTCAGGAGTTAATTAACAATATCGCTAAAGGTCACGGTGGACTTTCTGTATTCGCAGGAGTAGGTGAAAGAACACGTGAAGGAAATGACTTACTTCGTGAGATGTTAGAGTCAGGAATTATTAAATATGGTGACGATTTCATGCACTCTATGGAAAATGGAGGATGGGATTTATCTAAAGTTGATAAGCCAGGAATGAGAGAGTCTAAAGCTACTTTCGTTTTTGGTCAAATGAATGAGCCACCAGGAGCAAGAGCTCGTGTTGCTTTATCAGGATTGTCTATCGCAGAATATTTCCGTGATGGTGCAGGTTCAGATCAAGGTAAAGACGTACTTTTCTTCGTTGATAATATCTTCCGTTTTACACAAGCAGGTTCAGAGGTTTCGGCTCTTTTAGGGCGTATGCCATCTGCGGTAGGTTACCAACCAACATTAGCAACAGAAATGGGTGCGATGCAAGAACGTATCACATCTACTAAAAAAGGATCTATTACATCTGTACAAGCGGTTTACGTTCCTGCGGATGACTTAACCGATCCAGCTCCAGCAACAACATTTGCTCACTTAGATGCAACAACTGTATTGTCTCGTAAAATTGCCGAGTTAGGTATTTATCCTGCGGTTGATCCATTGGATTCAACTTCAAGAATCTTAACACCACAAATTTTAGGAAACGAACACTACGATTGTGCTCAAAGAGTAAAAGAAATCCTTCAAAAATACAAACAACTTCAAGATATCATCGCGATTCTTGGTATGGAAGAATTATCTGAAGAAGATAAATTATCAGTATCAAGAGCTCGTAGAGTTCAAAGATTCTTATCTCAACCTTTCCACGTAGCTGAGCAGTTTACAGGTATTCCAGGAGTATTGGTTGACATTAAAGATACTATCAAAGGATTCAACATGATTATCGATGGAGAATTAGACCACTTGCCAGAAGCAGCTTTCAACCTTAAAGGAACAATTGAAGACGCTATCGAAGCAGGACAAAAAATGTTAGCAGAAGCATAATTTAGTGTTCAGTGTTCAGTCACAGTATTCAGTTACTAGCTATTCACTAATCACTATTCACTAATCACTAAGAAATATGATTTTAGAAATAGTATCACCAGAAGCTACATTATTTAAAGGCGAAGTAACTTCGGTAACTTTACCAGGTGTTGACGGTTCGTTCCAAATACTGAACAACCACGCACCAATAGTTTCTATTTTAAAACAAGGAACAGTAAAAATCGCTGCTACAAGTTTTAAATTCGAGAAAGAAGTAGTAGAAAAGTTTACGAAAATAAACGACCAAAACTACACTCTTGAAATTTCTTCAGGAACTATCGAAATGAAAGACAACAAAGTAATTGTTTTAGCCGACTAAGACAATTCAAAATAAAACTAAAAAGCCAAGCAGTAATGTTTGGCTTTTTCATTTCAGTTTTAGAAGCTAATCCAGCTATACGTTGCAAGATTTTGCCATAAAAACAATTTTTCTACGGCGCAAAAAGAGCTTCCGTTGGTCGCTTTTTTACACCAAGAAAAATAAGTTTTTATAACAAAATGCTTTCCACTTCTATCTGGGCTAAAATCAGTGATGATAAGACTATTATTCTTTTACAAATTCCATTATATCACCAGGTTGACATTCTAATATCTCGCAGATTAATTCCAAAGTAGAGAAGCGAATTCCTTTTGCTTTCCCTGTTTTTAATATAGAAATGTTAGCCGTAGTAATTCCAACATGTTCAGCCAATTCATTCGAACGCATCTTTCGTTTAGCTAACATTACATCTAAATTTATTATTATTGGCATAATCCTATATTATTAATTCACTTTCTTCTTTAATATTCATTGCAATCTTAAAAATCTCGCTAATTACCATGAAAAATAATCCAATACTTACAGAAATTAAGAACGAATCATAACTTCCAAAATCTATTGATAAACCCACATTATTTCTTTCTACCATGTTATATATAAAGACAGAAACGTTACTTATTATAGAAGAAATAACAATTAGCTTTCCAATTAAATTAAATAATTTGACAACTTCGGTTTTAAAAATTTCTCTCTTTTGAAATAATCCAACCACTTTTCGTAACAAATAAATACTATAAAGAAAAATTAATGCACTAACCACATTGATAAATACAATGATTTTGGTAAAAGCGTTTTGATTTGGAATTTCCTGACCTTTAATTTTTACTGCAATATCCATATCAGAACTAAATAAATAAAAGGGTAAAAAAATTACAATTCCAATCGCAGCAATTAAAGAAAAGATCCAGAATAAATCCAATATCGTTTTCAAAATGTTCAG
The DNA here is from genome assembly GCF_000757385.1 of Flavobacterium aquatile LMG 4008 = ATCC 11947. Lineage (GTDB taxonomy): Bacteria > Bacteroidota > Bacteroidia > Flavobacteriales > Flavobacteriaceae > Flavobacterium > Flavobacterium aquatile. Next base: position 376,775 of record NZ_JRHH01000002.1, read on the forward strand.
TTTTCTCATGTTTTATGTTTTAAGATTCCTGACAAATATATAAAAATTATTGTAAAACAATAATAAATTATCAAAAAACAATTATTTATTAAAAATTTCTATTCCGTCAACTTTTTCTACATTTGTAAACTATGAAGAACTTCCCAAAATCATTATCTCAAAAATTGCAACAACGTGAGCAAAATAACGCCTTACGTAAATTACCAGTTTTTAATAATTTAATAGATTTTGCTTCCAATGACTACTTAGGTTTTGCGCGTTCGGAAGAGATTTTCAATCAAACGCACACTTATCTTTTAGAAAACGATATAAAAATTAACGGCGCAACTGGTTCACGATTAATTTCTGGAAACCACAACTTATACCAAATCACAGAAGATTTTATTGCCAATTTCCACCAATCAGAAACTGCTTTAATTTTCAATTCGGGTTATGATGCCAATGTCGGATTCTTCAGTTCGGTTCCGCAACGAAACGATATTATTCTTTATGATGAATTATGTCACGCGTCAATCCGCGACGGAATTCAAATGAGCAACGCGAAATCGTATAAATTTCAGCACAATGATTTTGAACAGTTAGAAAAAATAATTTGTAAGCAACTCGAAACCCGAAACCCGCAACTCGAAACTTTTTACATTGTCACAGAATCGGTCTTCTCAATGGATGGCGATTCACCAAATCTTGAAGAATTATCTATTCTTTGCGAAAAATACAATTGCCATTTAGTGGTTGACGAAGCGCACGCATTAGGAGTTTTTGGTGATTTCGGACAAGGATTAGTGCAAAGTCAAGCATTGCAAAATAAAATCTTCGCAACAATCATGACTTTCGGGAAAGGATTGGGTTGCCACGGCGCAGCAATTTTAGGAAATCAAGAATTAAAAAACTATCTAGTAAATTTTGCACGAAGTTTCATCTACACAACCGGACTTTCACCGCATTCAGTTGCTACAATTTTAATCGCCTATCAACATTTAGAAGCTGAAAGAGAAGCTATTCAAAATCTTAGAAATAACATCCAATTCTTCAATCAAGAGAAATTGCAAATGGGTTTAAAGCCTCTTTTTGTGTACAGTAAATCGGCCATTCAATGCGCCATAATTCCAGGAAACGAAAAAGTAAAATCAATTGCACATCAATTGCAAGAAAACGGATTTGATGTAAAAGCTATCCTTTCGCCAACCGTTCCCGAAGGTCAAGAGCGATTGCGTTTCTGTCTTCATTCCTATAATTCTGAAAAAGAAATCTCGGAAGTTTTAAACTTGTTGGCTACCTTTGTTTTTTGATTGTTTCGCGAAGATTCACAAAGTTTTTTCACGAAGATTCTCAAAGTCTTTATGCAGATTTTCAATAAGTTTAGCGTATCTTCTTTTTTCTTTGTGAATCTTTGCGAAATTTTACTTAACGTTAACAGCAATTTTGTTTTTGTTTGAATTCTTTGCGAACTTTGCGGTAAAATAATACTATGAAACTATTCATCACAGGAATCGGCACCGATGTAGGCAAAACCATAACATCTGCCATTATAACCCAAGCATTAGAAGCCGATTATTGGAAACCAGTTCAAGCAGGCGATTTAGACAATTCTGATAGTCATAAAATTCAACGCTATATTTCTAACGATAAAACCGTTATTCACGAAAACAGCTATAAACTAAACACACCAGCAAGTCCGCATTTAGCTGCAAAACTTGACGGAATCACCATCGATTTAAAACGAATCATCGAACCAAAAACTAAAAATTATCTTGTAATTGAAGGCGCAGGCGGATTATTAGTTCCATTAAACGACAACGATTCAATTATCGATTTAATTAAAGAGGATTATAAAATAATTCTAGTTTCACGTCATTATCTCGGAAGTATCAACCACACTTTATTGTCATTTGAAATTTTAAAAAGTCGAAATTTAGAAGTTGCTGGCATCATTTTTTCTGGAGATGAAAACCAAGCTTCCGAAGAAATTATCCTCAATAAAACCAAAGCTAAATTCATAGGACGAATCGATGACGAACCTTATTTCGACCAAAATGTGATTCAATATTACGCCGATTTGTTTCGAGAAAATCTTCTAGCATTGTAGCATTTAATGAGAATAGAAAAAGCAAATAGCGACGACCATAAAATTCTAACAGAAATCACTAAAAAATCTAAAGCATTTTGGGGATATTCTGAGGAACAAATGGCTCAATGGGAAGATGTTCTCACAATTACCAAAGAATATATCCAAACTAATTTTGCGTATAAACTGATAAAAGAAAATCAAGTAATTGGTTATTATTCTTATTTCAATACAGAAACATATATAGTAAAACTAGACAACTTATTTTTACTTCCAGAGCATATTGGAAAAGGATTTGGAAACTATTTAATGGATGATTTTTTAAATCGAATAAAAGAAAATCGGGATATTAAAATAGTAACACTTGACGCAGATCCAAACGCTGAAAAATTCTATCAAAAGTTTGGATTCACAACTATCGGACAACTTGAAACTTCAATCAAAAATAGATTTCTGCCCATCATGGAACTGAAATTAATCTAATGAAATTTATATAACCTTTGTGAAACTCTGTGCCTTTCTCTGCGTATCTTTGTGTTATAATTTTACGGCATGAATTTATCTGAAAGAGACAAAAAACACAACTGGCATCCTTACACACAACATAAAACTGCGCAAGATTTTCCTGCAATTGTAAAAGGAAAAGACGCACTTCTTTGGGACGAAAACGGAAAAGAATACATCGATGCCATCGCATCTTGGTGGGTCAATCCATACGGACATTCCAACACAATTATTGCCGATGCTATTTACAAACAACTCACCACTTTAGAACACGTTTTGTTTGGCGGATTCACACACGATAAAGCCGTAGAATTATCAGAGAAATTGATGGAAATTCTACCATCCAATCAGCAGAAAATCTTCTATTCCGATAATGGTTCGACAGCTGTTGAAATTGCTATAAAATCGGCTTTGCAATACAATTACAATAAAGGAATTAAAAAAACCAAAGTCATCGCTTTCGAAGACGCTTTTCACGGCGACACCTTTGGAGCAATGGCTGCTAGCGGAATATCCTTTTTTACAGAAGCCTTCAAAGGATCACTTTTAGAAGTTGTTCGCATTCCGGTTCCAACCTTTGGCAACGAAGAGAAAGCACTTCAAGTATTAGAAAATCTTGTAAAAACTAACGATTTTGCTGCATTTATTTTCGAACCATTAGTCCTTGGGGCAGCAGGAATGGTGATGTACCAACCTGAAGTTTTAGACAAAATGATTGCCATTTGCAACCAAAATAATGTCTTCACAATTGCCGACGAAGTCATGACTGGTTTTGGCAAAACAGGTAAAACATTCGCCACAGATTATTTAGAAAACAAACCCGACATGATGTGCCTATCCAAAGCACTAACTGGAGGAACAATTCCAATGGCAATCACCACATTCACCCAAGAAATCTTCGACGGATTTTATGACGACGATACTAATAAAGCCTTGTTTCACGGACACACTTTTACCGCAAATCCTACAGGTTGCGCCGCAGCTTTGGCAAGTATCGATTTGTTGCACACCAACGAAATGCAAGACAATATCCAGCGAGTTCATCAATCGCATTTGACATTTGAAACTAAGATAAAAAACCATCCAAAAGTAAAAACTACGCGCGTTCTCGGAGTGATATTTGCATTAGAAGTAAAAACTGACACCGCCGAAAGCTATTACGGTACCATGCGCACCAAACTCTACAATTTCTTCATAGAAAACGGCGTAATTTTACGACCAGTAGGAAACATAATTTACATTTTACCGCCTTACATCATCACCGAAAATCAGTTGCAAAAAGTCTATCAAACTATCGAAAATGCTCTAGAAATAGTTTAATTTTGTAGCGAATCGCTTGGGCTTTATCAGCAATCCATTTTCCTGCCGCAGGAACTCGCTTTGCCATTTTTTAAAGAAAAAAATGCCAAGAGCTCAAACAATTCCAGCGTCAGGGCTAAACGATAAACTATTAGAACTTTTGAAAACTAAAATCGCCATAACATCATTAGCATCCATTTCTCCTTTAGGAAAAAATCCTGATGCTATTTGGCACAATTATCTTTCTAATAAATCCCTAATTTCAACCAAAGAATTCAACGGAAGCACTCAATTTGTAGCCACAATTCCAAAAGAAATCAGACAAGAAATTGAAGATTTAAGAAAAAGTGAAATTAAATACAAAGCCTTAGACGAAACGGTTTTACTTTCTATATTAGTTTCGCGTCAAGCCATAAAAAATGCAGGTTGGAAAAATGGCGACGACTTCGGAATCAACATTGGTTCGTCTCGTGGTGCCACACAATTATTTGAAAAACACCACCAAGAATTTCTTGAAACCGGTAAAACGGCAACTTTAGCATCACCAACCACAACTCTAGGAAACATTTCGTCGTGGGTAGCGCACGATTTAAAAAATAACGGACCCGAAATTTCGCATTCTATAACTTGTTCAACGGCTTTGCATGCCGTTTTGAATGCCGTCGCATGGTTGCAATCGGGAATGGCAACAAAGTTTCTAGTTGGCGGAAGTGAAGCACCATTAACCGCTTTCACAATTGCTCAAATGAATGCTTTGAAAATATATTCTAAAGAAGAATCTGAGTTTCCGTGCAGAGCTTTCGATTTTACCAAAACCAAAAATTCTATGGTTCTTGGTGAAGGTGCATCGGTGGCTTGTTTAGAAATTGGAGAAAACCTAAACGCATTGGCTTATATAGAAGGAATTGGTTATGCCACAGACGATATTGAACACAACATTTCGATATCTGACGAAGCCAATTGTTTTCAGAAATCAATGAAAATGGCGTTGCAAAACACCAATCTTGAAGATGTTGACGCCATAGTGATGCACATGCCAGGAACTTTAAAAGGCGACACATCCGAGTATAAAGCAATCGTAAAAACATTTGGCGAAAGCCATCCCATGCTTACAACTAATAAATGGAAAGTAGGCCACACTTTTGGCGCATCTGGAATGTTGAATATGGAATTGGCTATCTTAATGATGCAACACAATCACTTCATCGAAGTGCCATTTGCTGAAAAGCAAACCATTAGAAAAGACATCAAAAAAGTGCTAATAAACGCGGTAGGTTTTGGCGGAAATGCAGTAAGTATTTTAGTATCTAAAGAATTTTAAACTTCAAAATTCAATTTCAAAATTCAATTTCAAAATTCAATTTCAAATTCCGTAAATTTAAATTGAAAATTGAAAACTGAAAACTGAAAACTACTTTCTAATCTCTTTATTACTAAACGATTTGTACACAGAAAAAACTATTGGTATAAAAATCAATGCAATAGTAAACGGTAAAAACCATTTGCCCAATCCATCAGAATTACCTTTGGAAGTTGCAATGGTTTTGTAGTCAATTAGTATAAAAAGAAGTAGTAACGCTAATTTCATAAACCGAAGGAGTTTAGTTGAATTGGTGTATTGTTCAATAGCATTTTCTTCGGTAATTTCAACGGTATAATTAAAGGTTTCAGGTTTTTTAATTATAAATGTTAGAAATACAAAAAGTACTGTTCCTAAAACCGGCAAAAAGAAAATAGTAGCTTTTGGTCCGTAACCATCAACTTCACCCATGCTATTGTAGTGCGTTGGAATAGTTTCGGGCAAAGTAGTGAAAGCGAAAGCGTTCATGAGCCAGAAAGCAATCAAAGCAACATAACTAGTTACCTCAATTATTTTATCGAATGGAGAAAGAACAACTTTAGGAACAGGAACATTATTCATGATATTATTTATTAGAGCCATTATACACCGCTAAAAAAGTTGCCAATTAATACAATAACATTGCGTCTTACTACTTTAGCCTTACAACTTACCACTTTAGTCTTAATTATTACTATTTTAGCCTTATCTATTACTACTTTGTGTACTGTGATTACTACTTTAGTCTTATCAATTACTACTTTAGCCTTATCAATTACTACTTTTAGTACTGCGATTACTATAAAAGGTCAAATCAGTTCAAATTTATTGATTAATACACATTAAATGAAAATCACATTTCGTAAACTTTACAGAATACTATTCTCCAATTCTTTCACTTTTTCATAAATCCAGTCGCTTTCCCAACCTTTACGAAGTAAATAATCGCAGAATTTCTTGCGTTTTTTTAGTGCATTTTTTTCGGTTATGGTTTCCCAATGTTTTTCCGAAATGGTATCGAAAGTGGTTTGATATTCATCAGATGGGATTTCCTTGATAGCTTTTGTTATTAGAAAGTCAGATATCTTTCGTGCTTTGAGTTCGTTTTTAATTCGAATTTTTCCCCAATGTTTTTGATGGAATTTACTTATAGAAAAAACAGATGCAAATCGTTCTTCGTTCAGATAATTATTCTCAATTAAATGCACGATAATCACATCTATTTCATTACTAGATAAATAAAATGAACGCAATTTTTCTTGCACTTCGGTATGGCAGCGTTCTTGGTAGGCGCAATAGTATTCCAATTTTTGTAGAACTTGCTCTACAGAGTTTGTAGTATTTGGCTTAAGATTCAATTAAAAGTGATAAAAGTTAATAATTTATTAATGCAAAGATATTGAAAATGTGGTAATTAGAACTAATTTTGTAGTCCCAAGTCGCATTAAAATATTTACAAATATAAACCCCTTATACACATGAAAGTAAAACTACTTTTGTTAGCTCTATTTGTGAGCTTTTTTTCGTCTGGACAAATTATTTCTTGGAATTTTACTTCAGGAAACACACCAAATGTTAACTTACCTGGCGGAACGACGGCATTATCTTTTAATACTGGCGGAGTGATTGGCACTTCTGGTTGTTCAGGTAATGGTTATTCTTCAAATAACTGGACTGTTAATGAGTATTTACAAATTGTTGCACCAACAAATGGATACAATATTACTACAATGACTTTTAACATAGCCTCATCGGGAACTGGACCTAGAAATTTTAAGTTTCAATACAGTTCAACTGGAACAGGTGGTACTTTTACTGATTTAGGCACCACTTTTATTAGCCCAAATGGCACTCCATGTTCAGCTATTTCAGGCGATTTCACTGCTATTAACGCTTTAGACAATAATGCAAATACCGTAATACGATTAGTGTTTACAGGAGGAGAGGCAGATGGTGCTCCTGCAACTGGTAATCCTGCTAGTGGAGGAACATTTAGAATTGATGATTTAGTAATTAATGGTTCGGCAACAACTTCAACGCCAACACTAACCGTTTCAGAAACAGCACTAACTGCTATGGATTATGTTTTTGGCAGTGGTCCTTCTACTCCTGCAAAAACGTTTACGGTGGCAGGAAGTAATTTAGCTCCTTCAAACTCTGGAAACCGTTTTGTTTTTATTGAACCAGTAGGGACAGACTTCGAGTTTTCCTTAGATAATAGTACTTTTTACGCAGCAGGAGAGGTTATTCCTTTCCCAACAGGAGATGGTTTTTTAGCAACCACAGTTTATGTTAGACTAAAAGCAGGTTTAGCCGTAGGTACTTATACTGATGCTACTACAATAACCTATTATAATGCACCGACAGCAGATTTGGTTAGAAATATTGCTTTATCTGGTGCGGTTACTGCTGCTGCTGCAACGGTTACTACAACCGCTATCACAGGCAGTCCGTTTTGTGTAACTGCAACAACAGGAGCTTCGGTTTCAGTACCATTTACAAGTACAGGTACATTTACAGGGAATACCTATACTGCACAACTATCTAGTGCGACGGGTAGTTTTGCTTCACCTACAAATATTGGGACTTGGGTTAGTAATGCTAACTCAGGTACTATTTCGGCAACCATTCCTGTAAACACAGCAACAGGAACGGCTTATAGAATTAGAGTTATAGCAAGTAATCCAAGTACTATAGGTGGTAATAATGGCACTAATCTTATTATAAATTTAGCAAGTAATAGCATTGCCCCAGCGGCAAATCAAACCATTCCTATTGGAGTAAACGGAAATTCATTATCCGTTACCGAAACTTCAACACCAACATCAAGAGTTTGGAAATATGGTACAACCATAGGCTCATATACTACAACAACGGCTTCTACAGGATTAACGTATGTGCCAAATTTTGCAACCGCTGGCACTTATTATGTGGTTTGCGAAAGCACTTTTGCTTGTGGTACGCTTACAAGTAATTATGTTACCATAACTGTAAACACTCCAGTTATTACTGTTACTGGCACACCAACATTATTTACTTACGCACAAGGACAAGGACCATCGGCATATCAAACCTTAAATGTTTCAGGAACAAGTTTAACAGATAATATCACTATTACGGTACCAACTGCCAATTGGGAATTGTCAACTAATATTGCTTTTTCAAGCCCAACGGCTACAATTACTTTAACTAAAAATGCAACTACTCATGTAGTATCTTCAACCTCTGTATATGTTCGATTAAAAGCAGGATTATTAGAAGGTTTTTACGAAATTCCTACCGATACTGATTTTGTAGCAACATCAACAAATGCGGTTACAAGAACTGCCGATTTAGACGGACAAGTAACAGCGCCTGTACCCTTTATAAATGTAGAAGGAAATATAGGTTCTTTTCCAGATATTACACCAGTTACCAATACGCCTTTGTCATTAGACAATACATTATTTGCACAGCAAACAATTGGAGCTTCACAAACCAAATCGTTTAGAATTCAGAATTTAGGAGGTTTACCTTTAACCATTTCTTCGGTTGCAATTGTAGGAGCAAATCCTTTAGATTTTACAGTAAGCACACCGCCACCAAGCACTATTGCTGCTGGAGCAACAGTTACATTTGATGTAACTTTTTCTCCTACTTCATTTGGCGTAAGAAATGCAATAGTAAGAATTGCAAATAACAGCAGCAACATAACACCAAATTTCGATTTTAATGTACAAGGTACTGGTAACAACCCGGAGATTGCCGTAACAGGTGGTGGTAATGCAATACCAAGTGGAAATACAGCAACTAGCGCTTCTAATAACACTTATTTGGGTAATGCTAATGGTAATCCTACAAACCCAACTACAATTTCTCAAAATTTTGTAATTAGTAATTCGGGAAATGCTGCATTAAATATTACAGCAATTACTATAACAGGTGTCGATGCCTCACAATTTAGCGTATCGCCGACCACATCAACTATTGCAGCAGGAGCTACAGGAAACATAACAGTTACCTTTGCGCCAACTTCAATAGGTGTAAAAAATGCCACAATTAACATTGCAAACAATGATTTAACCGACAGCGAAAACCCATATACTTTTGCTGTGCAAGGAAATGCAGAAAGTTATGTCGCGTGTGCGCCAAGTGGTGATCAAATACTTACAATACAAAATTTTGATGGTATAACACCTGTTTGGGGTTATACGGTTGGAGCTTTAACATTCTATGATTTTGGAGGAACATCGTCTGATGGTTTTTGGGGTCTTACAACGAGTACTGGTGGTAAATCTTTAGCAAGTAATATTAACTATACTCCAATAACAAATAATTTTTTGTTTCTACAAGATTTACAGTGTGAAAGCGGAGATGGTTGTGCAAATACTACAGGTACTGGTATATTGACTTTTGATGCGGTTGATATTTCAGGAAAACAAAATGTTAGGCTTTCTTTTGATTATGATATTTATCAATTTGATACTGGGGATGGTGCTTTTTATGAATTATTTTATGATAATGTCTCACAAGGAGAAGTTCAGTTTATAACTGGAGCAGGTGATTTAACAACCGAAGGTACCATTAACATAAGTATTCCGAGTACAGTAAATAGTTTTCATTTTGTATTAAAAATCCAGCAAAATGGTAGTGACGCTGCTGGCTTTGATAATTTTAAGATACTATATTCTCAATTGGCAGAAAAAATATGGAACGGAACTGCTTGGTCAGGTGATGGTTTGCCGCCAACTTCATCACAAAAAGCTATTATTGATGGACCTTATATTACAGGAACCAATGGTAGTTTTAATTGTTGTAGTTTGACAGTAAATTCTGGGGTTGGAAGAACCTTAACAATTTCTTCAGGATTTCCTGTTATTGTTCAAAATAATGTTATAAATGACGGAATAATAGATATTTTGAACAACGGTCAATTAATACAAGTAAACGAAACCGACAACAATAGTGGTACCTACAACAGCACCTCTTTTAAAGTGGAACGCATTGCGTTAGTTAATGCGCAAGATTATGTGTATTGGTCATCGCCAGTATTCGGTTTTAATGTGGGTTCAATCCCAACGCAACAAAGGTATTTCTGGAATCCTGTTTTTGATAATAATAATGGAACTTTTGGTAATTGGAATAGTGCCACAGGAGCCAATTCAACTATGTTGACAGGAAAAGGTTTTATAGTGAATGCAGGAAGTGCGTATCCAGAACACGGTAATTTAATTTTACCTCCAGGTCAATTGACAGCGAACTTTTTTGGAAAACCAAACAACGGAACTATTCAACCTACAATTGAAAGAGGTAACTTGTCTGGTTCAATTGATGATAATTGGAATTTAATTGGAAATCCTTATCCATCGGCAATTGATGCAGTCGAATTTTTATTAGCTAATCAAACCAAAATTGATGGAGCAGTTTGGTTGTGGACACATGGTCAATCACCAACAAGTACTGTAGATCCTTTTTATTATGATTTTACTTACAACTATTACGCAACAGATTATGTTAAGTATAATATTTTGGGTTCTAGTGATCCAGATGTGTTTAGTGGAAAAATTGCTTCTGGTCAAGGATTTATGGTGAGTATGTTGAACGCAGCATCACTTCCTAATACGGTTACCTTTACAAATTCTATGCGTTTAGATAACTCTCAATTACCTTATAATAACTCCGACTTTTATAAAAGTGCAACAAGTAATACATCAGTTGAAGTAGCAGAAGAAAAGCACAGAATTTGGTTAGATATAATCAATACTACATCTGGACAGAAAGATAGGGCTTTATTAGGTTATTCGTCAAATTCAACTCTAGCAAGAGATCACTTTTACGACTGTGTTTTTGTTCCAAGAACTGAAGTTGCTTTTTATTCTTTAATTGGTGTTGATGGATTTGTAATTCAAGGTCGTCCATTGCCATTTCTTGATAGTGATTTAGTTCCTATGGGAGTGAAAATTGTAAATGCAGGAAGTCATAAAATTGCCATTAAAAAAGTAGATGGTTTATTTGAAGGCAATCAAGGGATTTATCTAGAAGATACGGTATTAGGTATTGTTCATGATCTAAAAGCTGCGCCATATACGTTTACTTCAGAAGTTGGTGTGTTTAATAGTAGATTTATTGTGAGATATACGCCATCGGCTTTATCAAATGATGATTTTGATTCACTTGATAACAATGTTGTTGTTTCTACACAAAATACGGCTGTTTCAATAAAATCTGCTAACGAATTAATGTCTTCAGCAATTGTTTATGATATTTTAGGAAGAGAACTAGCAAGAAAGAACAACATAAATGCTAATGACATTACTTTCTTAAATTTATCTGCTTTAAACCAAGCATTGATTGTTAAAATCACTTTAGAAAACGGTCAAGTCGTAACTAGAAAAATCATCTTATAATTATACATTAATTCAAATAAAAAAGTCCCAATCTTTATTAGAATGGGACTTTTTTTATGTTATTGAAGTTTTATTTTCCTTTGCCAGAAGCTTCTAGATTTCTTTCAATTTTATGTTCTGGGCGAGTCCATTTTGGTTTTTCTCCAAGCGAGTGAAATTGAGAATCTTCAGCTTCAACTGTTGTTGGTTGCATTAATTTTATGAAAGGTTTTTGTGGTTTTAAACCTAACAATTCAAACATTTTCATGTCATCTTCTACATCTGGATTAGGAGTTGTAAGTAATTTATCTCCAGCAAAAATAGAATTTGCGCCAGCAAAGAAACACATAGCTTGACCTTCGCGAGACATATTAGTTCTTCCCGCAGAAAGACGAACTTGAGTTTCGGGCATCACAATTCTAGTGGTTGCAACCATACGAATCATTTCCCAAATTTCTACTGGTTTTTCTTCCTCCATCGGCGTTCCTTCAACCGCTACAAGAGCGTTAATTGGCACCGATTCTGGTTGCGGATTTAGGGTAGAAAGTGCCACTAACATTCCAGCTCTATCTTCAATACTTTCTCCCATACCAATAATTCCACCACTACAAACAGTTACATTTGTTTTACGGACATTATCAATAGTTTGTAATCTATCTTCAAATCCTCGTGTAGAAATCACTTCTTTATAATATTCTTCTGATGTGTCTAGGTTGTGATTGTAAGCATATAGACCGGCTTCCGCTAATCGGTGTGCTTGGTTTTCTGTTAACATTCCCAATGTGCAACATACTTCCATGTCCAGTTTATTAATGGTTCTTACCATTTCTAAAACTTGGTCAAATTCTGGTCCGTCTTTAACGTTTCTCCAAGCTGCACCCATACAAACTCTCGATGATCCGCCCGATTTTGCTCTTAATGCTTGTGCTTTTACTTGTGAAACACTCATCAAGTCGTTACCTTCAACACCAGTATGATATCGAGCTGCTTGCGGACAATAGCCGCAATCTTCTGGACATCCGCCTGTTTTTATAGAAAGTAATGTTGATACCTGAACTACATTTGGATCATGTTGTTCTCTATGAATTGATGCCGCTTCATACAATAAATCCATTAATGGTTTGTTGTATATTGCTATAATTTCTTCTTTTGTCCAATTGTGTTTTGTGATGCTCATAAGTGTATTTTATGTTGCATCAAAAGTAGTCAAATTGTTTTGAAGTAAAAAATGAATTTATAAATGGTTGCTATCTTCAAAAAGTTAAAGCGTCACTTCTACGTCATCTTTAAATACATCTTTTGTTCTCCAATATTGCATATTTATAAAGGCAACAATTAATACCGATGCTATTCCTTCAATAAAAAGTCCAAAACTGTACTCTGCAATAGATGGTTCACCGCCAAACAAAAATGCTTCCGATAATTGGTTCATATATTGTTCTCCTCCGCGAATTTTTAAATAAGAAACCAATCCGATGATTCCTAATCCAATTCCGATAAAACCGGTTAAAGCTGAAGAAATTAGGTTGGGTAAATAACCTAGTTTACCATTTTTTAAATTCGTTTTTATGGTAAGATTCAATCCATAGATAACGATGAAAACATTTAGTATTCTTAAAAAATAAAGTTTAGACAAACCTAATGCTTCCATTAAGAGAAAGTAGATTCCGATTCCTAAAAATATTAAAATTCCGTATTTAAATTCTGTAGATAATTTCATAATTTTAAATTTTTAAGTTATTTACTAATAAAGACTTAATCAAATTTATGAAATATTAAATACAATAGCCAACTTTTAACACAATCTATATGAATGTTTAACTTTGGGATAATCTCTTTAAATTTTGGAAATATAATTTAATGAAGTTAATTGGTCATTTTTTAATTGCTCCTTTAAAGAGTTAAGGGAATCAAATTTTTGTTCATCGCGAACAAATTCTAAAATTTCTACAGAAATAATTTGGGTGTAAATATCTTCATTAAAATTTAAGAAATTTACTTCAATAGTCTGATTTTCGCCATTCACAGTAGGACGATTACCGATGTTCATCATTCCAAAAATAGTTTGTCCTTTATAATTACTCTTCACAATGTAAACGCCGCTTTTAGGGATTAATTTATACGATTCTTTTATTTGGATGTTGGCCGTTGGAAAACCAATGGTTCTACCAAGTTGTTTTCCTTTTACAACTTCACCCGAAAAAGTATAGTTGTAACCCAAATATTTATTGGCTAATGAAATGTTTCCTTCCAGAATAGCGTTTCTAATTTTAGTAGAACTTACGGCATTATTGTTGATTTCTTGAGCAGATATTTGTTCCACTTCAAAATTGTATTGTTTTCCATAAACAATTAAGTCATTAATATTGGCTGTTCTGTTTCTGCCAAATCGATGATCGTAACCAATAATTATTTTTTGAACATTTAAAACATCAACCAAAATGGTTTTAACAAATTCTTCGGCGGTAAGTCTCGAAAATTTTTGATCAAAAGGATGAATTATTAAGTTTTCAATTCCTATTTTTTTAATTAATTCCGATTTTTCTTCTATGGTATTTATAAGCTTTACGTCAGAACTTTCTTGTAAAACCATTCGTGGATGCGGAAAAAAAGTAAGCACTACACTTTCGCAGTCTTGCTCCTTTGTATTTTGAATTAATTTTTCAAGTAAAAGTTTATGTCCCATATGAACACCATCAAACGTTCCGATAGTGACTATAGATTTTTTTTCTGCTTTATATTCTGATAAGGAATGAAATAATTTCAATTTTAAATCTTTTTGCAAATGTAAATTAATTTAATAAAAAAAGGATTGAATATTTAAATTCAATCCTTTTAAGTAAGTTTTTTAAAGATTATTCTTTAATGAAACGTAGGGTTTTAGTATAGTTTTCATTCGAAATTGTAATGAAATATACACCATTACTTAATGATGAAGTGTTGATGTTTAAATTATCACTATTTTCAACTTTACTATTCAAAACACTTTGTCCTAAACTATTTGTAATAGTTAAATTTTTAGGTAATTCAGTGCCATCGGGAATAGAAATGTTTAATTCATTTTTTGATGGGTTTGGATATACATATATGCCTTTTGCAAAATCAAAATCTGTATTGTCTAAACTAGCATTGTTTGTAAAATAACTAACTTTTGTTATTACAGTATTTGGTGGATTTCCAGATACTACAAAATCAGGTACATTTACAACTGATGTAGCACCAGCATTAACAGTATAATATCCTTGTCCTGTACCGTCAAATAAACCGTCTCCGTAAGAATCTGTTACTGTTAAATAGTAACAACCGTTTGCAGGAAGTGTCCATGTTTGATTTGTTACTAATGGCTGAGTTCCACCTGCAGTTAGATCAGTATATGGTCCGCCACTGTATAATGTGAAACCTATTTGATTTTTTAAAGTCCATGAAATTTCAGAACCATAAGCATCACCAACTAGATTAAATGTAAATGAAGTTGCATTTGCATATGCCAAGCCTGAACCTGAACTTGCTCCAAAAGTTTTTGTAGCAGTATTGTTGGTTGCTCTTGCGTCAGCACCTCCATTAACATTGGTTATATTGACATTTAAAGTACCATTAGTGGCAGTATTGGCTAAAGTTACATATGCAAAAGCGTTTGGAGCTAATGAACCTGTCCAGCTGTTAGTATAAGTAGTTCCTCCGTTAATATTGTAACTTAATGTTGCAGAAGTTAACGTTGCAGTTCCTCTATTGTAAAGTGAAACTATTTTAAGAGGTGAGGCTGGGTTAGGATTTGCACATGTTGGACTTGCACCACCACATGAATTTTCAATTTTAACTTCAGCATCATTTGCAAAAAGAGGTATAGCAATATCTTTTACAGATGTTTTAAGAGTTGATCTTCTAGGGAAACTATTCATAACCGAAGTCATAATAGCTTTCTGATTTATTGTGAAAATATTCATACATGAATCATCTGTATAATCCATGTAATTTTCAATCATGTCTGGACTTCCTAATGTACATGAATCGTGGCCTGTTGGGCAACCATAATTTGGCGCATCTACAGAAGGTGTGTCGGCGCAATTATCTCCTGGAGCAGCACAACCACCCTGAAAAGTATGAGTTAATCCTAAGAAGTGTCCTACTTCGTGAGTCATAGTTCTTCCTTCGTCATAAGTAGTATCACCATAATTCCCTGCTGGATAAAGAGTTCTTGAACCAAAGTAAGAGTGTCCAGCAACAACACCATCGGTATTTGCGCTAGTAGTTCCGTTGCTTGGAAATTGAGCATAACCTAATAATCCAGAACCATCCCAATTAACACTCCACATATTCATGTATTGTGTTGGATCCCAAATTGTTTGAGGTTTTACTTCTGTATCAATTAAGACTTGAATTTCTGAAAATGACCCAGCATTATAATTGTCTCTGCAAAGATTAACTCTATTTATACCATTTGTTGGATTTCCATTTGGATCAACTTTAGCCAAAACAAATTCAATTTGAGTATCAGCGCCAACAGCATTTGAGTTGAAGCCTGGCGTATTCATCATCCTTCTGTAATCTTGTGTCATAACAGTAATTTGAGATTGAACTTGCGCATCATTAATGTTTTCGCTCACTCCATAGGCATCGCCATTGTGAATAACGTGTACAACAACTGGTATGTAAATTATGCCTCCACTTTGAGAAGCATTGTCATGAACAGTATTGTACTGCTCAATAAAAGGTGCAATAAAAGCATCAAATTGTTCTCTTGAGAACCTTTTTGGATCACGTTGACGAAGCAATTCCTCATATTCTGATGTAGCGCACCTAACCATTCCATTTTCTGGATTAATATTCTCAACTTTAATACCTTGTAATTGAGATTTCTTTTGCTTTTTTTCCTGAGCGTAATTGAATGAAGTTATCAGTAGAAAAATAAAAGTTAATAAAGTAGTTTTTTTCATTATCTTATAGATTAATTTTATAATAGGCTATAAAAGTAAATATTTTTTTTTAAAAAATATAATAAAACACTTTTTTCTAGTGTTAATTTTAGAGATTTTGTTTTTTAAATTGATTGAAGAATAGAATAATTATTTTTTTTAGAAAGTTAGAATAGAGAATATATTTTTATTGATTTTCTATACTTTAACTTTTTTGTGATTAAAACTGCAATAATAATTCATTTAAAATTAATAAATTTGTGTTCTATATTAAAATCAATTACTATGAAAAAACTTTTACTAACTTACATTATTGGTGTTTTCTTTTCTATAGAAGGGAATTGTCAATCAATATGGAACAAGACGTCTGAAGAACGCTTAAGTGCCTTGTCTAAATTTGATCGCGCAACAGTACCATCAGAATTCAACTTGTATTCTCTTGACTTAGATGCTTTCAAATCACTATTGCAAAATACTCCAAATGATCAATCAGGAATTATATCAAATGTTGTTGTTCCTTTTCCAAACTCTAATGGTGTTATTGAAAATTACGTTGTTTATGATGCCCCAGTAATGGAGGAAGGATTGGCAATTAAATTTCCCGAAATTAAGTCTTACATCGCAAAAGGTGTTAATAATCCAAATACTACATTAAGATTTAGTATAACTAATTTTGGATTACATGTTATGTCGGTTACTAGTGATTTAGGAACTTATTATATCGACACTTATACTAAAGACTTAAACAACTATATTGTTTACAATAGAAAAAATATAGCAAGCACTAGAAGTTTTGGTTGTCTTACAGATGAAAGTGAATTATCATTAGATCATGGTAGATTCTCTACAGATGAAACAATGATTAACGATGGTAATTTTAGACAATACCGTATAGCCATTGCATGTACAGTTGAATATGCAGCTTTTCATTTAACAGCAGCTGGAACTCCAGCTATTACACCATTGGCACAGAAAAAAGCAGTTGTATTATCAGCTATGGTGGTTAGTATGACTAGATTAAATGGTGTTTATGAAAGAGAAATGTCTTTAAGGATGAATCTTGTTGCTAACAACGATTTAATTATTTTTATTAATTCAGACAGTTTTACTAATTCTCCGGCTATGCTTGGTGAGATACAGCCTATAGTTGAC
The DNA here is from genome assembly GCF_000757385.1 of Flavobacterium aquatile LMG 4008 = ATCC 11947. Taxonomy (GTDB): domain Bacteria; phylum Bacteroidota; class Bacteroidia; order Flavobacteriales; family Flavobacteriaceae; genus Flavobacterium; species Flavobacterium aquatile. Next base: position 394,412 of record NZ_JRHH01000002.1, read on the forward strand.
GCTGCAATAGGTTCGGCTAATTATGACATGGGTCATGGTTTTTGTACAACCGACTCTGGAATTGCTCAGCTTTCTTCAGTTTGTAATAATGCAGGTTTACCTAACAATGGTAAAGCAAGAGGAATTACTGGTCAGTTAAATCCTGTAGGAGATCCATTTGATATTGATTATACGGCTCACGAAATGGGACATCAATGGGGTGCATCTCACACACAAAATAATCCATGTAATTCTTCTGCCGATTCAGCATATGAAACAGGAAGTGCAAGTACTATAATGGGGTATGCTGGTATCTGTGCACCAAACGTACAAAATAATTCTAATGATTATTTTCATGCAAGAAGTATTTTGCAAATGAGTGCGTTTGTTCTTGGCGGAGGCGCTTGCGGAATAGTTACTGCTAATGGAAATACAGCTCCTATAGTTCAAGCTGGTGTAGATTATACTATTCCAAGAGGCACTGCTTTTGTTTTAAAAGGCGCTGCATCAGACGCAAATGGTGATGCTTTAACTTATTGTTGGGAACAATACAATAATGAGATAACTTCGCAACCACCATTAAATACTTACACAACGGGTCCAAATTTTAGATCAGTATCACCAAGTTCTTCTCCTAATAGATATATGCCAAGATTTGAAGATGTTTTACAAGGAAACTTATTCCCAACATGGGAAGTAGTTCCTGATGTTGCACGAACATTGAATTTTGCATTGACCGTTAGAGATAATAGAGCTGGTGGTGGAATGACAAACAGAGATGATATGGTTGTAAATGTTTCAAATGCAGGACCATTCAGAGTTACAAATCCTGATGTCGAAAATACATCATGGAGTCCAGAATCGACTCAAACATTAACTTGGGATGTGGCAGGGACAACTGCAAACGGAATCAATACAGCCAATGTAAATATTTTGATTTCTACAGATGCTGGAGTTACATTTACTACACTTGTTGCTAACACTCCAAATGATGGAGCGCAAACTGTTACATTGCCAAGTGTTTCTGCACCTTATTGTAGAATTATGATTGAGTCTGTAGGTAATATATTTTATGCGGTATCAAAATCATTTTCATTAGGATATCTAGTAAATACAGTAGTTACTTGTAACAATTATACATCTTCACCAGCTACAACAATTGCTGCTCAAGATCCACTGACATGGCAAGTTGTAGGTCAGGTGGCAGTTCCAGATAATTTTGTAATTTCTGACATGAATGTTAGTTTAAATATTACTCATAGTAAAATTAATGATTTGTATATTGGCGTTTTGCCTCCAGGCGCTACAATGGTTGGACAGATCCGTACTTTATATCAACAAGGATGTTCGACATTAATTTCAAGTAATATGATTACTACGTTTGATGATGCTGGAGTGAATCTAAATTGTGCTGGTATTGGTGCCTCAAACACATACAAGCCATTAAACTCATTAAGCTTTTTTAACGGATTAAGTTCATTAGGAAATTGGAGAATTGTAGCTTTAGATGTTGAACCTGCTAACAACGGAACATTAAATAGCTTTACATTTAATATATGTTCATCTGTAACCACTGTTACACTTGCAAATGATGATTTCAAAATTAAAGATTTTGTTGTTTATCCAAATCCAAATAATGGAGATTTTAATGTTAAGTTTAGCTCTAACTCAAATGAAGAAATTAAAATAGGTGTTCACGATATAAGAGGAAGAGAAATCTTCAATAAATCATTTACTAATACTGGTGTAATTGATCAAAACTTACATTTAGACAATATTCAAGCTGGTGTATATCTAGTAACTGTTCAAGACGGTGATAGAAAAGAAGTTAAGAAAATAGTTGTAGAATAATTTTTTAAACTAAATATATTAGAAAAAGGTTCGCTTTGCGAGCCTTTTTTGTTTCAATTAATTTGATAAAAAAACATAATAATAGATAAATTATTATAAATTTGATAAACCAAAATATATAAAAATGAAGAAAAGATTACTTTTTAGTGTTTTATTGTGCTTTTTTATTTTTGTCAGTTATTCCCAAAATGCTTTTTGGAGAGAAACTTCTAGTGATAGATTAGTAGCAATCCCAAAATCAGATAGAGATGCCATACCATCAGAGTATAAATTATTTTCACTCGATTTTAATGCTTTTAAAGCGCAATTGCAGTTTGCACCATCAAGAGAAAATAGTGCGATTATTACTTCAAATGTAATTATTCAATTTCCAAATGCTGACGGAATAATGGAAAGTTACAGAATTTATGAAGCGTCTGTAATGCATCCAGATTTAGCAGCTAGATACCCAGACATTAAATCCTATGTTGGAAAAGGTATTGAAGATCCTACAGCTACAATTAGATTCAGTACCACAATTTTTGGTTTACATACGATGACAACTTCTGGACTAAAAGGAACTCAGTATATTGATACTTATACTAAAGATTTAAATAATTATATAGTTTATAAAAAAAGTAAATTGTCTTCTACGCGTGAAAGAACGTGTTTGGTTAATGAAGATTCTGAAAGCAGAGTAGTAGCTCAACCAACAGAACAATCGGCATTAATTGGAGACGGAACTTTTAGAACCTACCGTTTAGCTATGGCATGTACTATTGAATATGCAGCTTTTCACGTAAATGCAGCTGGATTAGCTGGTGGAACTTTAGCCCAAAAGAAAGCTGCAGTTTTGGCTGCTATGAATGTTTCAATGACCAGAATTAATGGTGTTTATGAAACTGATATGTCACTTACAATGCAATTAGTCGCTACTAATGAATTAGTAATTTTTATTGATTCTGATAATTTCAACAATACAGCTGCAGGAACTTTGATTAATCAGAGTCAAACAGTAATTGATGCCAATATCGGATTTGCAAATTATGATATTGGACACACTGTAAGTACTGGCGGTGGCGGTTTAGCTCAATTGTTTTCACCATGTAGTGGAAGTAAAGCTAGAGGAATTACTGGTTCTGGTGCGCCTGTCGGTGATCCGTTTGATATCGATTATGTAGCTCACGAAATGGGGCACCAATTTGGCGCAAATCATACTCAAAATAATGCTTGTAATAGAAATGGCGCAACCGCTATTGAGCCAGGAAGCGCATCAACAATTATGGGTTATGCCGGAATTTGTGCTCCAAATGTTCAAAGTAATTCCGATGCCCATTTTCAAGCTATTAGTATTGCAGAGATGACCGCATTTGTAACTAGCGGAGGAAATTGTGGTGTTAATATTGCGAATAATAATGCGGCTCCAGTTGTAAACGCTGGCCCAGATTATACCATTCCAAATAATACTGCTTTCATCTTAAAAGGATTAGCAACCGACTCTAATGGAGATGCTTTAACCTATTGTTGGGAACAAATGAATACCGAAGCTTCGACGCAACCACCATTGCAAACGGCTACCAACGGTCCAAACTTTAGATCTAATCCTCCTACTGCTTCGCCAGATCGATACATGCCTACATTATCTAGTGTGATAAATAATAATCTGGCTCCAACTTGGGAAGTTGTTCCAAGTGTAGCAAGAACTATGAACTTTGCTCTAACGGTTAGAGATAATAGAATTCCAAATGGAGGTCAAACAGGTAGAGATAATATGGTTGTTACCACAGCAGCAGTAGGTCCATTTTTAGTAAATACGCCTAATACAGCCGTTTCTTGGGTTGCTGGTACAAATCAAAATGTGACTTGGACTGTAGCAGGAACAACTGCTAACAACATCAATGCAGCTTTTGTCGATATTTTATTATCTACCGATGGCGGATTTACTTATCCAATTTTATTGGCTAGTAAAGTTCCAAATGATGGTTCAGAGACTATAACTGTTCCTAATAATCCAGGAACAACTAATAGAATTATGGTAAGAGGATATAGTCATATTTTCTATGATTTATCAAATGTGAATTTCACTATTACAGCACCAACAAGTTCTTTTGGAGCAGCATTCTCTGGAGTTGCAGAGCAGCAATATAAATCGGCTTGTCAAGGAACAAGTGTTTCTTACAACATTTCTTATACAGCTTTAGCCGGATTTTCAGGGGCAACAACATTTGCAGCAGCAGGATTTCCAGCTGGTTCAACAGTTACTTTTGCTCCAACTTCGATTACTGCGACAGGTACTGTTGTTATGACAATTAGCAACACCACTTCAAGTCCAGTAGGAGTTTCAAATATTATTGTTACTGCAACTTCTGGAGCACTTACAAGAACAGTTCCTTTTTATTTAGAATTGTTTAGCTCTAATTTTCCAGCAATGACTTTAACTTCTCCAGCTAATAATGCACTAGGACAAGGTACAGCTTTGAATTTAACATGGGATGCTAATCCGAATGCTTCTTCTTATGATGTTCAGGTTGCTACAAATAATACATTTACTGCAATAGTTAGCTCAGGAAACGTTACTACTACAAGTTACAGTGTCTCTGGACTTGTTCCAAACACAGATTATTTTTGGAGAGTTTTGCCTAAAAATTCAATTTGTGGTGACGGAATTTTTAGTAGTCCTTTCACTTTTAAAACTGGCTTAATCGCTTGCAATACAACAGTGTCAACAAATGTTCCTATTGTCATTTCAGCTACTGGTGCGCCAACGATAACTTCTACGATAACAATTGCTTCTGGAGGAGTGATTTCTGATTTAAATGTTTTAGCACAAATAACACATCCATGGATTTCAGATTTAACGGTTTCTATCACTAGTCCAGCTGGAACAACGGTTGAGTTAATTTCGGAACAATGTAATGATTCTGATAATATGAATGCTACTTTTGATGATGCAGGAGTTGCTTTAGTTTGCGGAACTAATCCTGCAATTTCAGGAACACTTATACCATCACAGGCTTTATCTGCATTTAATGGAGAAAGTTCTACAGGAACTTGGACATTAACGGTTTCTGACGGTTATAATCAAGATGGTGGCAGTTTAACAAGCTGGAGTTTAAATGTTTGTTCAACGGCTCCATTGGCTGTTAATGAAAATTTATTTCAAGATTTTGCTATCTATCCAAATCCAAATAACGGTAATTTCACAGTGATGTTTAATACGGTTTCTAGCGAAAATGTCAATGTTGATGTTTATGATATGAGAGGAAGACAGATTTATAAAAATGAGTTTACCAATTCTGGAGCTTTCAATCAAAACATTAATTTAGATAACGTTCAAGCTGGAGTTTACTTAGTTTTAGTTACTAATGGAGAAAGCAAAATTGTAAAACGAATTATTATAGAATAATCAAGTATTGATTTTAATGAAAAAGTCCTATTCGAATAGAATAGGACTTTTTTTATTTTATTGTAGCTTCAATTGATTTTATTGTTTGAGGAACTTCGGTGACAGTAAAATCTAATTTAAAATGGATTTGATTGTTCTTATTTTCTAACTCAAGATTGCCATTGCTAACTTTATAAAATCCAGTTTGACCGCGGCAGAAGCAGAATCTTCCATAAAGCATTTTGGTACTTTGCAAAGTGAAATCGTTTTTGTTTATTTTGGCTTCTGAATTATTAATTTCAAAAACTATTTCTTCACGATAGTCAGCATCTTGTAAACCTTTTGGAACATTTCTTTCGTATTTATAGATAATTATTGATGTGTTCGCATTGTCTTCGGCTCTGTAATAAACGGCTCCAATTTCATCGGTTAGTACGTTCATGCTCTTATTTTTTAAAACTGTAACAGTACATTTTCCATCTGTTGGACAATCTGAATTGATTGTTGACACCGCTTCTATAGTATTTAAATTAGCTTCTTTTTCTTTTGATGCTGTACTTTTATTTGTGCAACAACAAGACGTTAAAATTGCTATCGGAATAATAAGTAATTGTTTCATTTAAAATTATTTAGAAATTAAAGATAATGAAATTGGTTTATTATTTGCCATTAAATGTATTCATAGTTTCGTTTAATCCTGCTAAAGCAAATGAGGTAATGATTTCTGAAGCCAATTCTAATCGTTCTTTTAAGTTGGTTTTTTCTTCTTCGCTCCATTCGCCAAGAACGTAATTTACTTGTTGTCCTTTTTTAAATTGGTCGCTTATTCCAAATCTGAAACGTGGATATTCGGTTGAGTTTAAAAGTAATTGAATGTTTTTTAATCCGTTGTGTCCGCCGTCGCTTCCTTTGGTTTTTATTCTTATGGTTCCGAAGGAAAGGTTTAAATCATCGGTGATTATTAGTATATTTTCTTTAGGAATATTTTCTTTTTCCATCCAATATTTCACCGCTTTTCCGCTGAGGTTCATGAAGGTATTTGGTTTTAAAAGAAGTAAGGTTCTTCCTTTAATTTTGAATTCGGCTAGGTCACCCAATTTTGAGGTTTGAAAGGAAATACTTTCTTTTCTAGCAAAATGGTCTAGTATTTTGAAGCCGATGTTGTGGCGTGTATTTACATAATCGATGCCAATATTGCCTAAGCCAACGATAAGGAATTTCTTCATTGGGTCTATAATTTCTTGTTCTTTTTTATGGAATATTTTTGAAAACCAATTCATGTGGTAAAAGTAAGATATTTGTTTTAAACGTGAAACTTTGTGTAAATGGATTGCTAGCTAACCCTGATTGCAATTGAATCTCGTCTTTTGGGACGAGATGGAATGTAAAGCAGGAATAAGGATTCCAAGAAAGCCCGAGCGGTTCGTTCCTAAATAAAAAAAGCACCAGTTTCCTGATGCTTTTTGGTATTATATTTAAAGAAATTATTTTTTCTTTTTTGCTCCTTTTTCTGCTTTTGCAGCTTCTTGAGCAGCTTTCATAGCAGCACGAGAAATCTTCACTTGAGCTACAACTGTGTTGTCTGGGTGCATTAATTTGTAATTATCTGAAGCTAATCTAGTTACATATAATTTGTTACCCATTTGCAATTCTGAAATGTTAGCTTCTACGAAATCTGGAAGATTTTTTGGTAAAGCTTTCACTTTTAATCTACGTTGATTTAAGTTTAATACACCTCCTAAAAGTACACCTGGAGAAGTTCCTGTAATTTTAACTGGTACTTCCATAACGATTTCTTTGTCGTCACTTAATTGGAAGAAGTCAATGTGTAAAATTGCATCACTTACTGGGTGAAACTGAATGTCTTGAAGAATTGCGTTGTACGTTTTTCCATCCAAATCAATGGCAACTGTGTGCGCATTTGGAGTGTAAACCAAACTTTTGAAAGCTTTTGTTTCTGCTTGAAAATGTACTGGTTGACTTCCTCCGTAAATAACGCAAGGAACCATTCCAGCATTACGTACCGCTTTGGTTGCTACCTTGCCCACGCTTTCTCTTTCTGATCCTTTAATTGAAATTGATTTCATTGTAAAATATATAATTAATAAAAAATTACTTGTTGATCGCTAGATTTTAGTCCAGCTTTTCTTTGATTTACATCAAAAATTTTCCACTGATGGAATTGTTGTGTTGTACCATGTGCATTACTTCGGCAAAAAGTGGTGCACAACTCACTACTTTTATTTTTTTGGATTCTTTCTTTAACGGAATAGAATCGGTAACTATTAATTCTAATAATTTAGAATTTTCTATTTTTTCGTATGCTTCACCAGATAAAATGGCGTGTGTACAAATTGCTCTTACGCTTAATGCACCTTTTTCTATCATTAAATCGGCTGCTTTTGCTAATGTTCCTCCTGTATCGATCATATCGTCAACAAGAATGATATTTCTGCCTTTTACATCACCAATTAATTCCATTGAATCAATTACATTGGCTACTTTTCTTTGTTTGTAACAAATTACAACATCTGATTCTAAAAATTTAGAATAGGCGTAAGCTCTTTTAGAACCACCCATATCTGGCGATGCAATTGTTAAATTGTCTAAACCTAAACTCTTTACGTAAGGCAAGAAAATTGTTGATGCAAACAAGTGGTCTACTGGTTTTTCGAAGAAACCTTGAATTTGATCGGCATGTAAATCCATGGTCATAATTCTAGTTGCTCCTGCGGTTTCTAATAGTTTTGCTACTAGTTTAGCTCCAATCGGCACTCTTGGTTTGTCTTTTCTATCTTGTCTTGCGTATCCAAAGTAAGGAATTACAGGAGTTATGTGTCTTGCTGAAGCTCTTTTAGCAGCATCAATCATTAACAAAAGTTCCATTAAATTGTCTGCGCTTGGAAATGTAGAGCATACAATAAAAACGCGTAATCCTCTTATTGATTCTTCATAAGAAGGTTGAAATTCACCATCACTATATTTAGAGAACGTAACTTTACCTAACGGAATTCCATAGTTTTGAGCTATTTGTTCTGCTAAGTGTACACTTTGAGAACACGCAAATATTTTTGCTTCTGGTTCTAGATGTGACATTTTAATTTGTTGTTTTGTTCCGATGTGTTTTGTACAATTTTGCTTTTAATTATGACAAAAGCTTTTTGTGTATAAATACCTCGGATGTAGTTAGTTAGTTGTGCTTCGAATTAACGAGGTGCAAATTTAGAAATAAAATCCGAGTCTGAAAGGATATTTTTAACTATTTTCTTGAAAATGTGATTAAAAATTATTTACATTTGCAGTCTCGAAATGATAAATAGTCATTTTGTCCATGCCCGGATGGCGGAATTGGTAGACGCGCACGACTCAAACTCGTGTACGAAAGTGTGTGGGTTCGATTCCCACTCTGGGTACTATACTGGACTCACTGCTTTTTAAGTAGTGAGTTTTTTGTTTTTTAGAATCACAACCTTCTTTAAATGAGCTTGTTAGGCTAAATAAACTGTTGACTTTACTGGTTCGATAATCTCTATTTTTGATAGAATAATTAAAACCCTCTGGAAATAGCATTTCTTGAAACTTCCTTTTTTTGTTATAATCTAAAGAAGCATAGAATTTACTGGGGTTTTCGCTAATTTTTAAAAAATATTTTATCGCTTTTTCATGGTTCGATTTTTTTGTAGGCAAATTTTCTAATTCATACACTTTTTGCTTAATGTTATCAAGAATTTTTTGACTTTGTCTTTCAAAAATATCTTTCGATATTTCATTTATCGCAAATCTATATTCCATTTTATCAAGAGCATCTTTTAATTCATTTGCTTCTTTTGTAATAATTCTTTTTTTGTCAGATAGATTTGACATTTCATCTGAAAGAATTTTTTTTAATTGTTCAGAAAATAAATCATGTAGTTCTTTTGAAAATTTAAAATCATTTAGTTTGTTTTGAAATTCCTCATGTAATCCCATATTAACTGCTTTCAATGATGAATTAGCATTTACAGTTTTATTGCATCCATTACATTTATAGTAAAAGAGTTGTTTCTGTTTGTTAAGATAGGATGTCATTGCTACATTACAATCATTGCAAACAAGAAATTTTGGTGCTAATGGAGTTTCTTCCTTGCCTTTAATTTTTGCAACACCTAAATGTTTTGAACCGCCAAGTATCTTTTGAAGTATTTGAAATTCTTTTTTACTAATTATTGGTTCCCAATTACCTTTAATATAATTATCTTCTAATAATGAATTACAAACTTTACCTGCATAGAATTCATTTTTCCACATATTAGAAAGTGATTGGTATGCTATTTTTATTCCTTTGGTTTGTAACCAGTCAATTATTTCTTTATCGCTGTAAGATTTATAGATTTTCATCTTAAAAGCTTCTTTTATCAACTTCCCTTCTTCATTAAGTATTATTTCTTGAAATGCCTTTACTTTAGTAGGATCTGAAACTCTTGGTCCAAAATGATCATAACCTCTTGGCGTTTTTCCGAAAGTTTTTCCATTATTAAGAGAGTTTATTAGTCCAGGAATTATGGTGTCTTGTCTATTAAAATTCTCTTTTTGAGCATAAAGAAGTTGAGTAGAAAATTCATTTTCCGCTCGTTCATTAAAAGTGTTGTGTTCTGTACTTACAGAGTAGAGTAGGACGTTGAATTCTTTTCTGAGTTTAACGAATAATTGAATATGTTCTGCGCCAGCACGCCCGAATCTACTGGGTGACCATATTAAAATGATTTTTGGTCTTTTATTAATAGATGTTTTTTTAATTTTATCTATCAATTCTCTTAATGTACTTTGTGTATTTATTTTTTTCGAGCTTTCGTATTCGGCATCAAACTCCTCTGTTATTATTAATCCATGGTCTTTTGCAAAAGATTTTATTCTCTTGACTTGTGTTTCAATACTTCCATTGTTCATGAATTGTTCTTTGGTTGAAACTCTGGTATATGACCAAACTGTTGATCCATAAAAATCACTTAACGTGAGGTTTTTCTTTTTCATTTTTACCTTGCTCATGTATTAATTTTGTAAATTCATATAATTGCTTTGAAAATTCAAATGCGGTTTCTTCATTTAATTGTTTTGATAAATTGGGTGCAATTGCAATGATTTCCTCATAGCTTAATAAATGTTGAATATTTGAAACCTTTTCCTTCTGGTCCATATCTTGTCGTAGATAATACGGGCTGAAGTATCAGGAACCGAATGGATTTTACATGTTTCATAAATTAAGATTTTATAGTTACTTTATAATTGCCTTGAGATCTTTTTTCAATTTGTATGCTTGAACCTATCGGCAAATTTGTATTTAAGAAGAACTTTGCTAGTTCTTCTGATTTTTTATGACTTTCGGTAATTTTATATATTTTATTGTTTCCGCCATCGTCTAAACTTATTTGTAGGAGTTTCGGTTTTTCAAACTGAACTGATCTCCATATTTGATTTTCTATCTCAGTTAAATATTTTAAATCTTCTGTTGTACGATTCATTTCAATACCTATTAAACGAATTAAGTGGGGTATGTAAGGAATTGTTATTAAAGTTTCACCATAGAATAAATTATTTAATTCAGAACCAATTGAATTTGTAAAAGAAGATATTCTATATTCCTCGGTTTTCGGACAATATATAAAGGAAGCTATTTGTTTTGGAGAACGTAAACAAGACTTTATTGAATCCATGTAAGGCGTTATTTCTCTTCTAAAAATATGATGCATTGCAATCTCATCTTCAAGCAGAAATTTAAACCATTCCTTATCATCATGACTAAATTCGCCCTTAGGATCTTGTATAGCTTTTTTGATGACATCGTCAGCGTAATTACTAAATAATGGTTCAATCCAGATTTTACTTGAAAGGGATTGCAATTTAGTTGTTACAATTCCAATGTTTGATAATTCATTTATAATTAAAACCCATAAAGCTTCTGGCAAGGTCATTAGTGTCTTTCTATCTTTAATAAAAAAGGGAATAACATCTTTTTCTTTCCAATAATTAAATTGTCTAGATGTAATCTCTAAATCCTTTGCCGTGAATTGCTTTTTTGAAATTGCTTCACCAATTTGTTGATAGGATATTGATTTGCTATTTGAGTCTTTATTATTCATTTTATTTCTTAAAATTTTCGGCTGGGTAAATGTAATTATTTTTTATATATTTGACAAATAAATATTTAGATAATGAAAAAAATAGATCCGTTAACGTCAGAGGAGTTTATTGCGAAAAAGAAATCGCAGCGATTTGCAACGCCAGAAAATAGAATTAAGTATAATAATCAATTGGCAACAGACTTAAGAGAAAGTAGAGCAATTATTGATAAAAAGATAAACTTAAATCATAGAATTCTATTAAAAGAACTTGATGGTAAAGATGAAGTAATACTGCACGAAATGTATTTAGAAGGAAGAGGATTTAGTTTCCTTGTTTTTAATCATATTGTGGAACATCAAGGAGTAAATAGAAATTGCATCTATGAATTCATTATAATTATTTTAGAAAATAATCATATAAAAATTATTCGAAATGAAAGATTTTAGAAACTTACAGACAATTGATACCTCTTTAGATTATCAAAACCTCCAGGTGCAAAGTTTGCAATTGCAGCATAATAATAAACTATTAAAAAACATTTTAATAGGAACAGCTATTATTTGTATTGCAATACTATCTATTAACCATTACATAGAAAATAAAAAAGAAGAAGTAACGTATTAAAGCTTCCTTTTGAATAGATGAGCTATCTATTAAATAATAGAAAAGGCGTATTGTTTTCTATTGAAATAATTTAGACTTCAAATACATTTTATTTATCATATTAACTTATAGAAAACTATTGAAAAAGTAATAGAAAAAGCGTATTGTTTTGTATTGAAATAATTTAGACTTCGAATACATTTTATTTATCATATCAACTTATAGAAAACTATTGAAAAAGTGTATTGTTTTCTATTGAAATAATATAGATTTCAAATACATTTTTTCATCAAATCAACTTATAGAAAACTATTGAAAAAGTAATAGTAAAAATGTATTGTTTTGTATTGATTCGTTAGATAATTTCAATACTTGTCCTTGAATAAAAAATAACAACAACTTCTATTGAATAATAGTAAAATTGTTACTAGTAAGCACAAAATTAGATTCGGAAAAAAAATAAAAACAGAATTGATAGTACGACCTATTAAATAAGCAAATTAATTTGCATAAATGCAGCTAAATTTGAATTGACTTGTTAGGAATTTAATTGCAATTTGTAACGATTTACTATTTTTTTGTTACAAAATCTATAATAAATTAATCTTCCCAACCGCATAAAGTTAGTCCTATTGCTTTTGCATCTTTAATAGATTTTTTTACTACTGTATGTTTACATGCATTTAGTCCGCGACAGGTTTCTTTGTAATGATATTTTGTTGCTCCTTTGCTTTGACATACATATACCTCTTCTATAGTTTTTGTAAACGAAGTAAAAACCAGAAAAGAAAAAAGGATTATTAGTTTTTTCATACGTAAATGTATTAATTTTTTACCAGTATTTCATATTCGTTACTATCATGATCTTTTCCTAGAAGTTTTCCGTAGCCTATCCATTCGGTAGTTATTTCTATTTCGTTACCCTCTAAATCGGTTATTGTTCCTTTTCCGTATTTTCCTTCAACATTGATGTTTCCTTCAAATTCATTTTCGTCAACATCAGTAGCAATTACATCATAATTGTATTGATAATCTCCCGATTCACCTGTTCGGTATTCGTATTGATATGTTGTATCTTCATGATGATTGGTAATCGAGTCAATTGTTATTTCTTGCACTACTTCTTGAACTAATGGTTGTGCTTTAGCTGTTTCTTTTTTTCTACAAGTATTGAATAATAGTGTTGCTGCAATTAATGCGACAAGAAATTGTAGTGTTTTTTTCATGACTATTGTGTTTTTGTAAAAATAATCATAGCGACTGTTTAAATTTTACGGAAAACCGTAATCACTTATTAATTGATTGAAAATGTAATGGCAATAGGAATGTGATCGGAGATTGTTCTTGCTTGTTTTAGGGTTTCAAAATTGGTGTAGAAAAGGATGGCTTCTGTTTTTGATATTGTGATATTGGCAGTTTTGTACCAAATATTATCAAATTCTGATGCGAGGCAATTGTCGTTTTTACATTCTTGCTTAAGAGATGTTTTTTGATCCAAAAATGCCGATTGATAGCCCATCTTTCTTAACGGATTGAAAACGGTATGCGATTGCGGACAATTGAAATCGCCCACAAAGAGCAAGTTTAGATTTGGATATTGCGCAGGCAAATATTTGAAGTATTTGATTTCAGTTTCGGGTTGTTTCTTTTTGGTTATGGCGTGAAAGTTGACGAGTGTAAATTGCTTGTTGTTGTATTCGAATGTGCCATAGAATGGTTCTCTATCTATCTCCAGATGGTACTTTTTCTCTAGCCATGCTTTACCAATTTTCTTGACTTTGGCTGTTTTCCAGAGAAAGGCATACCGTTCTACTTTGTAGGCGCTACTGCTTGTAGCATTACTTATAACATAATCCCATTTTGCTCCTTTTCTATTGAGTTCGTCCGCGAGTTGTGCTACGGCTTGCGCACCACCATCGCCAGCCACTACTTCCTGTAAAGCAACAACATCGTAATTTTTAATTGTGTTGGCTATAAAAACAATAGTGCTGTCTGACTTGGAACTTCCCAAATTTTCTACGTTCCAGGAAAGGAGTTTTATTTGGGAGAAAGTGGTTGTGGAGAGTAGAAGTAAAAGACTAAATACTTTCAATATCTTTTTCAATCAATTTGTATTTGTCTTTAATATCTTCGCCCATATAAAAATCAAGTAAATCTTTTTTGGTTAATGTTCCTTGAATTAGGAAACGTTTTAAATATTCTTGATTGAATTCCATTAATAGCATTGATTTATCTAATTGTTTTAGAATTGTTTTGTTGTTATCAATGTTATTTAAAACTAGAGATTTAATTGACAAAATTTCATTGATGTCTTTAATTATTCTATTTACAATCATTGCTAAAACATTCTTGTCTAATTCGATTTCTTTTGCATTTGTCGCAATATCACGAGCTAACATATAAGCAATTGCAAGATTTGAATAATCTCCTTTTTGAGAATTGATAATTGCCACAAAACCAACTTCCGGAATGTAACCGACATTGTCAAAGTTCTTAAGAATGGAATTATCTACTAATGAAATATCAAAAACAATTATACTAACTTTTGAATCTCTGTTGGCTTGAGCTTCTATTAATTGACTCCATGCCGTGTCTGTTTTTCGAATGAAAATTTCTTTATTTTCAATTTCGCCAAAGCGAATACTTTTATCAAACTTACATTCAATGGCAATCTTTAAATCTGGTGAACCATTTACCTCACAAATAATATCTCCAGTTTTATTTTTTGGAAGATTACCAGCTGTGTTTCCAGTTAAGAAAGCTTTGTCTTTTAATCTTCTTTCAGAAAAATAGTTGTTTAAGAAATCAGCAATTTCATCTTCGGCTAAAGTTCCTTTGATGGTTGATTTATAAAACAACTCTTTTTTCATTTCGAAAATCATTTTTAGACTTTCTAATTCAGTACCCAATTCATTATTAGTTTTAGCTAAGAAAGCTGAAATTCGATCTTCCATTAATGCCAAAACACCAATGTAAATAGCACGAAGTAATTTTTCGTCTCGTTCATTAGCAGACAGGTTATCAAAGTAATTGAAAACGATTTGATTTTCGATTTCAAAACTTGAAATTTCAACACGTTTGAGTTTTTGGTTTAAGGATAATGACATGTAAATATTTATTAAATTGTAAATCTAGAATCTTTTATTTTATTTTTCTTTACCCAATCATTAAAATTTTTTTCAAGCGAAACATTAAAATCTTTATCAAAAGGTTCTTCTGATGATTGAGAGTTTAATAATTCATCAAATATTTTTTCAACTGATTTTTTCACATTAATATCTTCTTTAATTTCATTGTACATTATCCAAGGTTTTGATTTGGCTGGAGGTAACAATATATTTTGATCTTCATCAAAATAAACACCTAAGTGCTCTAGTTCAAAAGTAGATATTGAAATTCTGTGAATTACTTTGAGACCTACTTTTCTTGCCTCTTGTATCTGTTTATATATATTTTGATTTCCTGTCCAAACTCCGTTTACATGACCATTCTTGTTTTTTGGATAGTCTGAATCATGTAAAACAGAAAAATTAACTTTAAAATGCTGAAGCATTTTCATAATTGGGACAATAGTAAACTTACCCCTTGCTCTTATAAAAATAGGACGTAAAACAAGCGGATATTTCTCAGTTTCAATTTGCATGATCCTCTCAAAAGATGCAAATTCGGTATCTCCTTCAATAATAATTGGATACTGACCGAAAAACATTTCTGAAAGATTCTGATCAAAATTATTTAATAATTTTAATTCATCTATCTCTGTATCCTCAAACTTAATATTGTCAGATTTATATGTTCGTGGTGAAGGACTACCCTCGTTTCGTGACAATCTTACAATTGTTGTATGATCTTCAAAAGGATTAATAAAAAGTGGACTGTGAGTTGTCAACATTACTTGCCAAGAATCATCTTTTGCTAAATCATATAAATACTTTGAAGCTGCTCTAATTCCATTTGGGTGAAGTGCAATTTCTGGTTCATCGATTAAAAGCATATACCCAGGTAAAGCAACATCTTCCGAATTATTTTCATCATCAAGGATTTCTCCACTTATTAACTTAGATAATTCTGCGGTTTTTTCATCTATAGAAATTTGTTTTGCTTTAATTGTAGGCTCTGTTTTTGCTTTTTGTTTATCTGCCTCCAGTTTCTTAATCTCTTTTTCTAAAGCCTTAGCTTTCTTTTCTTTTTCAACTTTAATGTTATTCATTGATTGTAATCTTGAGCGTACTTGCAGTAGAGACCAGAAAAGTGCTCTTTGTGAACCAGTGCCTTGCTGATCCCAATCTACATTATCACCAAATTCTTTTATATTTAACTTTGAACCATTTATCAATGCTTGTATAGGGTCAACTTTAATTTCTGACATTCCAATATTTAAATCTATTATTAGGTTTGGAAAGATTTTGTTATGGCTTTTCGTTATTTCCTCATTATAACTTTCAATTTTAGCTTTATGTTCTTGTACAGGAATCTTTGCTTCATTACTAAAAACTTCTAAAGCCTTACTTAATTCAGAGTTTTCATCATCTAATTTTTCTTTAAGGCTTTCTGCTATAGGATCTACTATTAGTTTTAGTAAATGTTTTAATTCAGAATTAGAGCTATCCAAGGCACCAATTCTAAAAGGTATTGGTAATCTACTGTTAAAAACATTATCTAATCCAGCTGCATTCCCTTCATCTGCATAATCTTGAATTTCAGGGTCATAAGTTTTTCTAGTTTTTAAACCATTTAATTCCCATTCCCATTTACTTCTAACTATTGATAAATCTCCTACTTTTTCTTTCCATTTTTCGGCAATGTTTCCAATTCCATCAGGAATATGGACAGAAATTTCAACTGAGGTTTTTTCAGATGATCTTTTACAGTAATCTTTGTCAAAAGAATATGACTGTGTTCCAACGGCTAGTTCGTAAGACCTTAATATAGTTGATTTTCCAGAATTATTTTGACCAACAAGACATAAAATATTATCTAAATCAACAGTCAAACCTTCTTCTCCAATACATCCTAAATTTTTTATAGTTATATTTAATAGTTTTGATCTCATAATATTAATCATATTTAAATTTCACATAGCTATTAATATAACTATTCAATCCCGAACCGCTCCTCGCTAATGACTTCATTTTTTCAACATGATGACTTCCTGCTTTTCTGTAACTGTAACTGTAAATTTTAGAAGTGCCTGAAAATTTGACTCTAATATAGTCATTTCCTATTTCATAACCATACACTCCAGAATTTCCGCTTGAATTTCTATATCTTTCCATAGCTATAATTCAGCATAAATTTCATCCATTCCTTTATCGCCTCTTTTGTAACCTGTTCTCGGACCATCGAATGAATCTTCAGTAATAGATAAATCATCAGCTTTACCTAAATCATACATCTTCCAACCAAATTTGCCAGAGGAAGAATACCCATCAACTTGAAAGGCACGTAACCCTTCATTTCCTGCTGTAGTCAATCCATAACAATGTGGCTCAACTAATCTTAATTCACCTTCGTAATAGAATTCAATTATATTTTGATTTTCTATTGCTTCAATAATTTTATGGTTCATACTTTTTTGTTATTAAGGTTGATTAATTTATTATTTATTAGAATTGATCTTTTCATATTCCGTCTCTAATTTTTGTATTTCTTCTGTGTAATAATCAACATAACTTTGTGCGGTATTTATTTGTTGGTTTCTATCACTTGAAGTTCTGAGAAGCTTAAAAGCACTTACGTCATTTAGTTTCTGTTTTGCCTTCTCTAAGTTTTTGTAACTTGTGTTTAATTGGCTTGTTATTTCTGAAAGTCTGTTTTCTATTGCTTGTTTTCTTTCTCTTGCTATTCTTTCGGCTTCGATTTTCTCTTGTTCTACAATTCGTGCCTTTTGTTCTTCAATTTCTTTTTGCTGAAGTTCTAGCTGTTGATTGTGCGTTTCTGTGGCATTATTTATTTGTTGTAGTTGTTCTGCTTTATTTTGAAAACTATTTAAAACGATAATAACAATTGTTATTAGCATAAGAGTTAAAACAGTGTAGAAAATATTTTTACTGAGTCCCATAATCTTAACAGGCTCGTCTTCCTCATCTTCAATAGATGTTTGACTTTCATTTGTAGGCAAAGGTGGAACTTGCGTAAAAGTGTTAATTGGTGGTGGAATTGATTTTAATAAATCTTTTAATTCATCAATCTCGCTTGCTTTTTTCCAATCAGTTTGTCCTTCAAACCAAACCATGGTGACACTTGATATCTTCTTTTCTTTAAGTTCCTCAAACGATAGTGGACCAACTTGCTCGTTATTAATGGAAATGTAGTATTGTTTCATGCTTAAAAATAAAATGTTATTAGTTGAAGTTTATAAATCTAAATTTCTATTTAGGTTCGGTTCTTATAATCGAATAATGATTTTTTACTTCCACTCAAACCCATCAACATCAAATTCAATTTGTCTTAAACCTTCATTATAGAATTCTACTTCAATAATCATTTGTTTGGTTGTTTTCAGTTTTGAAATGATTGTTTTAGTTGAATTAATGAAAATTATGTCAGAGCTACCATCAGATGCGGCAGAAAACGAAAAGGTTTTTGGAGAATCATTGTCAAACTTAATTCTAATCGAGCCTCCATCGTAACTTGAATTAAATTGTCCTTTTGATACATTAAGATAGATATCAATAGTGCCATCTTTTTTTCTGATAGTAAGTGTAGCTACTGAACCTCCATCATAGGGAAAATTAAATTCTAATTCTTCATTGGCTTGAATGGATGCGTAGTTTACTGTTTTAGAAGTCATTTTATCAACATCTTCTGAAAACTGCCATTTTACTGTTGGCGCTATTGGCGTTTCTACAGTGACAGTGCCAATTGTTTGTTCAGTTTCTTCTTTAATTGTTTGTGTGGTATTAGTTGTTTTATCACCTCCAATATTTGCAATTAAAATTATCGAAATTAAGCTGGTAACAGCAATTTTCCATCCTTTAGCAATTGATGAATTTTTCCATAGAGCGTAAAGTCCGACAGGGAAAAATATTATGCATAAAAAAATAACTAATCCTGTTTTCTCATACCATTTATTATTTGTTGAGTGACTTTCTTGATTAAAGTTACTTGTGTTTTTAGTTTTATTAGGACTACTATTTTTTGCTGTTACTTTTGCAATTTGAGTGTTTTTCAGATTCTCGATTTCTTCTGGAGTTTTGGTAGTTAGGTTTGCTATACAATCGAAGATTTTGACTAAATGTTCATTTGCTTTTGTTACTTCGAATGATTGATCAAAAGTTCCAAGTTTTCTTCTGATTTCTACAGTTATTTCGGTTTTTTCTTCACTTATTTTATTTAAATTAATATCTATAAAAACACCTAAACTTAGAAATTCTGTAGCTTCATAAGTGTATTGATTGAATATCTCATTTGCTTTTGTAAATTTATATTTGTTGTTTTCTAAATTTATGTTGAGAACACTAAATTTAACTCTGTCAATAGGAAAATCAACTTGGGTTGTTTTTTTGGGATTGGGTATTGCGAATACTGCCATGACTATTTAGTTTTAAAGTTTTATCAAACTTAAAACCATTAGAATTATGTATTTTACGGAAAACCGTAAAAGGGTAAAAAAAATTAAAAAATATCAAAATGATAGTGGCATTGGATGTAATTGAAATAGAATTCTTCGCTGTCGCTTGCTTTCATAAAGGCAACAAACTCGTCTATTGGCACATTAAAATAATGGTGAATTACATTGAGTTTGAACTCAATTTCTAAAATTTCTTTTTCCTCATCAAATCCCACTTTTAGGATATTTTTGGCGTTTACTGGATATTTGGTCATGGTTTTATTATTGGCGGTTTTTGTACTTATTGTACAAAGTGTTTTACTAAAGTGAAACGTTATTTCTAAAATAATTTTTCAAACTTAGAACCAAAAAACAGGTATTCTTTACGGAAAACCGTAAAGTGATAAAAAAATAAACTGACCTAAAATTAGAATCGTTTAGGTTGTGGTTATTAGTGAGTTTGGTAACTCACATCTGTTGCGCTTGTGTCGATCAGGTAATTATAAAGAATTTGAGATTATTTATTGTAGTCGTAGTATTTGTTGACGGTAGCTACGCAAGATTCACAAAACCTTAATTGCCAAGTAAGCGAAAGCTCGTGTATGCCTTGAGTATGTCCTAGCTTGGAAGTGCTAATGTCGTAGGAATATCCGAAATTAAAATCGCCAAAATGTATTGAAACATAAGGATTCACGGAGGTTATTAAATGACTGTTTTTACTTTTTCCCTCTGGATTGGTGACTAGGTTGGCTCCGAGAAGTATTTGGTTGAATTTTAACGCACCTCCAATATCCAATCTGTTGAATTGCGATTGTCGCATGTAGTTGGCGGTAATTAGCACTTTGGATTCTTCGGGAAAAATACTAGACGGTGATCCTTCAATTTCGAGTGCATAACCACTGTGGATGCTTAAAAATAAATCTAGCGGCTCATTTCCACCATCTAAATAGGAAATATTAGGTCGGTTAAGGTGTTTAATGCTTGCGCCAAACCAACCAATACCATTATCTACTATAAATCCAGCCGAAATATCGATAAAATTGATGTTGTTTTTTTGTCCTAGAACTCCGGGATCTACTGTTCCTCCATCAATTTCACCTGTATTGCCGTTTATCTGATCTTCAAGAAGTAAGTTTCTAAAATTGTAACTTTTTGTTCCAAAACCCACTTCTAGTGCTGGTCTAATACTCCATTCATAATCCAATTCTACTTTATAGGAATAGGCAGCGTTTACTTGTAGGTAATTGTAATTTGTAAAGGCTTCGCGGTTGTTGAGAATTGTTATTCCTAGTGCGGCATGTTCGCCCACCATTTTGTTTAGAAATCCAAAATCGGTGTCGATGACTCTGTTTCCGTCTGGCCATTGTCGTTTGTGAATAATTCCAGCGCGCCAGTTGTATTGAAACCCAGTAAACCCAGGATTTAGTGTTTCAGGAATTAGAGAAAATTGTGTAAATACAGGATCTTGTGCCTTCACTTGAAAGCTAACGAAACTTAGTAGTACTAATAAAAGGTGTTTTGATTTCATGGGATGGCGTTTATTTTATAAGTACAAAAGTTTGATTTTCGTTGATGATAGTTCCGTAGAATGTTTCAGCGCTGACTTTTACATAGTAATTTCCATTTTCTGAAGGTATGTCTTTTATTTTTCCGTTCCAACCTACTAAAACATCGCCCACTTCCGAATATATTAAGGAACCCCAAGTATCATAAACATCCAAACGAATGTTTTTTAGACTTCTAGTTACTGGTCGTAGAGTGTCATTTAAACCATCATTATTGCTTGGAGTGAAAGCCGTTGGAACTACCAGAACATATCCTTTTTCTACGGTTAATGCCAACTGAGTGGTATAAACACAACCAAAAGGGTACGTTACAGTAAGTGTAACTAAATAGTATTCATTAGGAATTAAATAAGTATGGATTGGGTTTAATTCGTTAGAAAATGTGCCATCACCAAAATCCCATAAAACAGAAATATAGTCGCCCGAAATGGTGCTTTGAAACTCGATGGGGTCTAAAATAGAATACAATCCGTAAGAGGTAGAACCAATGGAAACAGCGGAAAAAGTTGCTGTGCCTAGTTGTGGTAAGTTTACATCAAAGGAGTAAATTGCTGAGCATCCGATGGCGTCTGTTGCTGTAAGTGTTACCAAACCATCTTGAGTTGTGGTCATCAATTCGTTATTTATTCCGCTAGTTGTTCCACTGGACCAATTGAATTGAAATGGCGGAACACCACCTGAAACTTGTGCTTCAAAATTCTGTGTAGCAGATTGTGCAGCGCAGTTGGCTGTTGTAGTAGTATTTACTGCAAGGACAATTGGGCTTGGTCTTGTAATGCTGTATTGTCCTGATGTTGAACAGCCATTTGAGTCGGTTACTATTACTGAATAATTTCCAGCAGGAATATTGGTTAAATCTTCGGTGCTGACTCCATTATTCCAAACGGTGGTAAATGGTGGCGTTCCTCCTGAAACCAATAAATTTATTGCTCCTGTATTGGCATTATTGCAATCTAATGCATTGGTTATATTAGCTGATAAAACTAAAAGTTGTGGTTCCAGAATTGTAAAAGTTCTTGAAATAGTACAAGGTTTAGCGTCGGTTATAACCACCGAATACGTACCTGGACCGAGGTTGTTTCTAATAGTTCCTGCTGGACTTCCGTCACTCCAAACTAAATTCACAGGAGCGATTCCACCCACGAAGTTCAAGGCAATACTTCCGTCATTAGCTCCAAAGCATGAAATATTGTTCACTACTGGATTTACATCAAAAATAGGTGGACTTGGAATGTTTATAGTTAACAACTTTTGACATCCAAGTGCATCAGTAACGGTAATTGTATAATCTCCAGGTGAGAGATTATTTTGATTTAATCCTACGGCGAGATTGCTCCATTGAGTTTGATAAGGAGCTGTTCCGCCCGATAGAGTAACTGCTATTGTAGCATCGTTATCACCATAACATTCTACAGGAGTTGTTATTGCGGTAATTACGATTTCAGTAGATTGTGTTATTGTCACAGCTAAGTTTTTTGTACAACCTAAACTGTCAGTAACAACTACATTATATTGTCCTGCTGAAATTGCAGCAATATCTTCGGTACTTGCGCCGTTTGACCACAAAAAGGTGTAAGGTGCTGTTCCGCCAACGACATCAATATTTATTGCTCCTGTTGCAAAACCAAAGCAATCCACATTGGTTTGAGTTGCAAGATTCACTTGTAACAATGGTGGTTCTGTAATAATAAATGTTGCTATTTTTGGTCCGCAATTGTTAGCGTCTGAAACCGTTACTACGTAGGTTGCAGGACTAAGATTGGAAATATCTTCTGTTGCTGCAAATGGCGTATTGTTTTGTGTCCAAGAATACGAATAGGCTCCAGTTCCGCCCGAAACTGTGATACCGATTGCACCATTTGAAGCACCAAAACAGGAAACATTATTGATAGTATCATTTGAAATTACAATATCGGTTGGTTCCGAAATTGTATAGGAATTTGTAAAAGGACAGTTACCAGCATCGGTAATTGTTAAATTATAATTCCCAGGTTGTAAATTAGTTATGGAAGTGGCTGCTGATGTAAAAGCATTTGGACCAATCCAAGAAATCGTATAAGGAGGAATTCCACCTGTAATGTTGGTCGTGATTGAAGCATTGTTTACTCCAAAACAACTGTTATTAGTAACTATTGTATTTGGATTAATGGCTGGATTTACAGTAACGGTAACTTGAAAACTAGTTCCAATGCAAGTTCCTGATGTTGGCGTTACGGTATAAGTTGCTGTTGCAGGACTTGTTGTGGTGTTAATTAATGTTTGACTGATTGATGTTTGCGGTAACGTTTCGCTAGAAGCTCCAGTAATTGCACCCGCAGGATTGATTGTTGGATTGGTCCACGTATAAGTTGTTCCACTAGGAATCGTATTTCCGTTGCCATTAGCTGGAGTTATCAAAAAGGTTGTCGTGCTGCATATTGTGGAAGTTTCGGCTGCAATGATTGGATTTTGATTAACAGTAACCTCAACTGGACTTGAAATTATAATTGAGCAACCACCAGTTATTGTTGGAAAGGTTACTTCACAATAATAATAGGTTGTTCCTGCTAGAATTGCTGGTGGATTAAATGTTGCATTTGTTGCTCCAACAATTAATGTTCCTCCAGAATTTGAGTTATTTACATTAGAAAACCATTGGTAGGTTGGTGATAATGCGTCGCTATTGGTTACCACTGTTAGTGGTGATGGCGTTTGACCTAAACAAATGGTACTTGAAGTAAGCGCGTTGGTAAAAGCTGGTGCTAAATTAACTACAACCGTTGCAGTAGCACTTGTAGCATTACAACCAGTTCCAGTTGCTTGGTTGATTATGCAGTAGTAATACAGCGTTCCAACATTTGCTGTTGATGGTGTATAGGTATCGTTAGTTGCGCCTGTTATTAAAGTACCAGTAGTAGTATTGTTGGTAGTATTGCTGTACCATTGATAGGAATAATTTGAACCTATTCCACCACTTGCGGTTACTGTCAAATTCGTTGGTGTTGCATTTTGACAAAGGGTTTGCGTTGCGAGTGGTTGCGTGAGTATTGTTGGATCATTTACAACGTCAATTTGGGCAAGTGTACTAGTGATGTTTCCACAACCATTTCCTGTAAAACTTATGATTACATAGTAGTAAAAACTTCCCACGTTTGTAAAAACTGGAGGTGTAAAATTGGGCGAATTTGTTCCGATTGGAGTTCCACCTGAGGTTGAATTAATTGTGTTGCTGTACCATTGGTAGCTTGCGGTTCCAGTTCCGTTTATGAAACTTACTGTTAGTGGATTTGTAATGGAGCCACCAACGCATATTGTTTGAGTCGGTAAAGGTTGCACGTCAATTGTGCTGGATTGGTTTATTGTAATAACCGCTACGTTTGTTGGAACGCTGGAGCAACTTCCGTTTAAATTTGGAAAAGTTATCACACAATAATAGTAAAAGATACCAACATTTGTTGATGATGGAATATAGGTTGGATTGGTTTCGCCAGGAATACTAGTTCCTCCACTATTTGAATTAGAAGTATTTGAAAACCATTGGTAAGTAGGAGTTCCTGAACCATTAGCATAGGTAAACGACAACGTTGTTGGTGTACCGTTTTGGCATATCGTACTTGAACTTGGTTGATTTATAATTGTTGGTGAGGCGTTGATTATTATGGTAGCAGAATCACTTGCAACATTACATCCTGCATTAGGTTGTGTTATATTACAATAATAATAAAAAGTTCCGATAGCAGTTGTTGGCGGAGTGAAACTTGGAGTGTTTGTCCCGACAGGAGTTCCTCCCGAATTTGTTGCTGTTGTGGTAGAAAACCATTGGTAAGAAAAAGTTCCAGTTCCACCACTAGCGGTCACCGTTAAATTTACTGGTGTTGCATTTTGACAAAGCGTTTGCGTTGCAATGGGTTGACTTGTAATTATTGGGTCAGGTACGACATCAATTTGAGCTATTGCACTTGTAGCGTTACCGCAACCATTTCCTGTAAAACTAACGATTACGTAATAATAAAAAGTTCCGACAGTTGAAAAAGCAGGAGGTATGAAAGTTGGGTTTGTAGCACCAGAAATTAAAGTTCCACCAGTTGTAGTACTCGTAGTATTGCTATACCATTGGTAACTTGGAGTACCTGTTCCTCCAGATGTGATTACAGATAGTGGTGTTGTAATTGTTCCACCAACACATATATTTTGGTTTGGAGTTGGTTGTGTGCTAATGGTTATTGAAGGAGCAACATTAATTGTAGCTACTGATGAGGTAATAGTGGAGCAACCACCTGAAGTGAAAGAAACTATACAATAATAATAAAATGTTCCAGATCCATTTGTTGGTGGTGAAAAGCTGGCATTTGTTTCTCCAAAAATTGCAGTTCCTCCTGTAGTTGAATTAGTGGTGTTGGAATACCATTGATAAGTTGGTGTAACTGCCGAACTACTCAAAGTTACTACAAGCGGAGTTACAGTTCCTCCAACGCAAATTGAATTTGAAACTGGTAATGGCGTTATGGTTGGTGAAGGATTTACCGTTATTACATAATTTATTGGAGTGCCTGTGCAACTACCGATTGATGGTGTAATTACGTAGGTAACAGTTCCAGTTGAGGTGTTTGTTGTGGTTATTGTTTGAACCGGAATTGTATTAGTTCCAAATGGTATAAATCCAGTAATTCCAGGGGTTGCTGTTGCAGTCCAAGAAAAGGTCGTGGTTGATGGGTTAGCTGTTAAATTTACAAGTGTTGTTGCTGTGCCAGAACATATAGTTTGACTTAGATTGGTGTTAGTTATTACTGGAGATTGGTTGACTATAAATGTTTGCGTAGCAGTATTTGATGCTCCACATTCGTTTGTTACTATTAATGAGACCGTATAATTTCCATCTACTGCATAATTTATTGTTCCAGGATTTGCAGAAGTTGAAGTTGACGGATTACCACCCGGAAAACTCCATGCATAGCTTAACGAACTAGTTGGTTGAACACAAGCTGGCACATTTGCAACTGGATTTATATTTGCAGTACCACAGAAGTTGCTAATAGCAGCAATTGATATTGTTTGGGGTTTTTTTACAATTACTGTTTGAGTTGCCGTTGCGCTTCCGCACGAATTTGTAGCGGTTAAGGTTATTGTATAGGTTCCTGCTTCTATAAAGTTGAACGTAGCATTGGTTGCGGTTTGGTTTGGAATTGGAGTTATACTTGAACCACAATTAGTTGCTGCATAACTTACGCTCCACGTATAAACCGTTGGAGTACATTGATTAATAGGTGAAGTAGTGTTGTTTGTGGTAACAGTTAATGGCGAACAACCACTGTTATTGTTTACTGTGAATGATGGTGTTAATGGGGGCTCAATGCAGATGGTTTTGGTAATTGTGTCTATGGCACACCTGTTTCCGATTTTCATCGTGATAGTGTAAGTACCAGCTACAGAAAAAATTGGGCAAATTGCATTTGTTCCACTTGACCATGTATTGGTATTGGTTGAACCAAAATCATTACCTAATGTTCCGCTTGCTAAAACATATCCTGTGTTTGGAGAAATTGACCAAATAATTTTAGGAGTAGAGCAACTCGTTGATGTGGCAGAATCACCACCGGTTGAACTATTGGTAAAACAAACTTGAGTGTTTGTGCATCTTATTGTCTGTGGGACTGTAAAATCAGCAATTGGCGGTGTTGAAATTCTAATTGGTACTACTGAAGCAGATGATTGATCACAAGGATTAACTGCGACGATACTTGCATAAAAAGAGTTTTGATATGTGGTGTTTGCTATACTGCTCGACGTACCACATGAAGTAGTTAAAAAAGTATGTGTTACAGATGGCGGTGGAGGATGACTGAAATTTACTGGAGCAGAGCCGTCATTAAAAGTTACAATATATGTGGTACCAGGTGGATTATTGTCGGTTCCTGTTATCGGGAAGGTTAAATCTGAAGTAATACAAATATCCGTATTTCCTGGGTTACCCAAGCCAACAGCAGGATTGTTACCCACGAATACTTTGTATATTTTCGTTACATTACATCCGTTTTGTGCAGTAATGGTATAAGTTAGCGTCCATAATCCAACTGCATAGTTATGACTTGTTGTTGTCCAATTCGTAGCTGTGAAATTTGGACTACTATCGCCCCAACTTATAGTATAGGTTGTATTTGTAGCAAGTGTCAAAGAGGTGTTAAAAAAATCAATTAATGTTGCTTGATTACTACATATTTTAAATACTGGAAATCCATTAAAAAAATCTGAAGTTGCGGTTGAGTTTAAGTCGGCATTCGCCTGAGTATTAATCGTGATAATTGCATTTCCTACTTGAGCAGTTTCCACAGTTGGCATTACAGCATCGTGTACACTTACCAAAGCATAGTTGAAACTTCCAGCATTTGCTGTGTTCACCGCAACTGTTACTGCATTATTCATTCCTACTGTCGAAATTGGCGGTTGGGCAACACCATTAATTGTATAGGTAAATGTATAAGGCGCCGTTCCACCACTTCCTGTAAATGTGATTAAAGGACTTGTTGCATTTTGACACACGGTAGTTGTTCCTGAAATGGCCGCGTTTGGAGGTAGAACATTGGTGCTAAAGCAATTAAGGCTGCATATAGCCATTGCTATTATTAGGTATAGTTTTTTCATTTTGGTTAATTTGGGGTAAGTAAAATTATATAAAATTTGTTAAATTCCACTATTTCAGGTAGATAAATAAATATTCCTGCCTTTAAGCGATACCCAAATCCTTTGCAATAGCAATAAGATGAACTGTGTTATTAGCTTTAAAATAGTCTTTTAGTTTGCCTAATCTTTTTTCGATGGCACTTTTACTGTTGGGTGTGATTCCTAGCTCTTTGAATTTGGTTTCTATTTGATCTTGGGCTACGCCAATCGAGAGTTGCTTGATGAGTTGCACATCGAAATTGTCTATTTCATGTATTACTTTGTCTTGTAGCAAGTGCGCGAAATCGGGAGAAATGTAGCTTTTGTCGTCTTTAAGTATTGTTTTTATTGCCGTTTTTAATTCGGTGATGCTTTTTCTGCCTTTGTGAACATAAGCATTGACGTTGAGGTTATGGAACAATGCTTTTACACGAAAATTCTTGTCCTCGATAGAATAGACGATTACTTTAATGTCGGGTTGTATTTGTTTTACTTTTTCTATTAAATCTTCTCCAGAAGTCAGTGTTACTTTACGATGATCTGTCTTGAAAGACAAATCACTAATTAGTAATTCGTAAGGTTCGTTGTCTTGAAGCGCCTTTTTTATTTTTAATAAGGCATCATCGCAGTATTTTGCGTGGTGTATTTCGGTTACGGCTAAAGTAGTTAAGGTTTGATTTACAGCAATATTAATGCTGTCAAAATCTTCGGCGACAAGAACTTTTTTAAACATAGCTTTTCTTTTTATTCGGGTACAATGATTTGTGCTTTGAATCCTTTTCCTGATTCTGTTTCAAAAGTAAGCGTTCCTTTAATGGCTAAAATACGGTTTTCCGCATTTTGGAGTCCATTTTTAAATTTTAACATTTCGGAGGTTCCAATTCCGTTATCCGAATAGTTGATTATGATTTCTTTTTTAGTGTTTTCAAACCTTATCACCACTACAGAACATTGACTGTGCTTTTTCATATTGACTAGTAATTCTTGTAGCGTTCTATAGACTGCAATTTTAACTTCTTTTTTTACGGAGAGCCAATTTATGGTGTTTTGATTTTGAATTAACACATTTACATCATTAGAAATGTAACTTGCAATCATACTTTGTAAATTATCTTGAAAATTACTTCCTGTATCAATATCACTGTTTTCTTTGGCAATGTTTCTGGTTCGAGTGTAAATGGCGTCTAGATTTTCTAGAAGTTGTTCTTTTTTAGCACTGTCTTGGAGGTCTTGTGTTTCTGCATAAGTTAGCGCATTAAAAACGTCATTGGCTAGTTCGTCATGAAGTCTTTTGGATATTCTGGTTTCGGTTTCGTAAGAGATAGTTTTTAGTTTTCTTCTGTTTCTTGAGCGAATTGTGAAGAAAATCAATAAGAATATAGTAGAGGCAAAAAAGAATAGGATTATATAGAGTTGTTTTTGTGTTTTTTGTTTCTCGCTTTCTTTCTGAGCAATGGAAAAGTCGTATTTGATTTTAGCAAATTGGGTTTTGGATGCTTGTCTTACTTTATTGATGCTATCAGAAATACCCATTTGCTTTAAGGCAAGTTTTTTTACATCATTAGAATTACCTGATGCAATTTGAAATTTTATGGCTTCAATCCGATCATCTGGAGTATTGATTGCCGTTGCAGAATTATAAGCTTTTTGTGCAAAATCTTGAGCTAGAGTAGGATTAGAATTGAGATAATATTCCGAAAGATGCATGTAGGATGCAATTAATTCGTAATTATCTTTGATGCTATCTCTTATTTGTAGAGATTCAGTAAGATGGTTGATTGCTTTAGGGTTGTTTAATTTGAAATAGGCGTAACCGAGATTGTCGAGAACTTTTGCGTAAGTAGGCTTATCTTTCAGAACAAACTTTTCTTGTAGAACTTCTGATAATTTAATTATTGCTTTTTTGAACTCTTTGTTTTCTATAAATACTACACCAATATTATTTTTTATAATTGATTTGTATTGATTGTCAGAAGTTGCAGTATAAGCCATTTGATAGTTTTTCAAGGCATCTGTAAAGTTAGCTTGTTCTTCATAAGCAATACCTAACATATTGTAAAGATTTGGATTGTAAACTGTAGAAGTAGATACTTTAAATGCTTCGATTACTGTTGCTTCACTTCCTGAGAAATCGCATTTAGCCTGCTCAATTGTTGCCATTCTAAATAAGCAGAAGATAGTTTGTTCGTTAGTTAAATTATCATTTATTGATTTTGCTTTGTTGTAGTACAAATAAGCACTATCATATTTTTCGGCTTCAAATAACTCCTCCGCTAAATTGTAGTATAAAGTAAATTCACTGCTTGATGATTTCTTTATTTCTTTATTATTTTTTTTACATGAAGAAAATATTGAAATTATCAGTAATGAAAAAATCAGGGAAATCAACTTTTTTTGTATCATTCCCCGAAATTATAGAAAAATAGTTATAATAAAAAACTATTGATAAAAACTTATGGTCTTGGGTTTGGAGGAGGAGGAGGTAATTGACCATTTTGTCCACCAGTATCACTTGGCAAAGTGTCACCTTCTTTTAATGAGAACGATTCGTCATTTCGAATTTCGTGAATTCCTTGAGATGGTGCGATTGCATCTGAATCATTTGTGCAGGATACTGCAAAAGTTGCTGTTGCCAATAAGGCAATAAATAATATTTTTTTCATTTTAATGAATTTTTAAAATTTGACATAGGTTTGGCTGTTCGAATGATTTTCGAAAGCATTTTGTAACAGATAATTCTGTTGGTTTTTGAGTACTCGGAATTTTTTTGGGAAGTGAAGTGCGCGACTACAGAACCTTTTGGTTATACTTCCCTGAATAAAAAATCAGTTCTGTAGGGCGTCACTTTTTTAGAATCAGTTTTGTACATTTGTTCCTATCGCGAAATAGATCAAGAACTAATTCTGAGGCAAAGGAATGACGTTTTTGTAGTAGTGTTTATAGGGAATTCCTATATTTCCGATAATTCCGAAGATTTCTTAAAAATTCATAAAACCCCTTTCCCTTATGAAGAAAATTACTTTTAAAGATTACAAGAAGGCTATTAAAAAACAGTATGAGATTGTAAAAAAAGATGATGTTTCTGGAATTTTAGCTAATCCTTCACCAGCACAAATGAGAAACTTGAGCTTGATTATTTTGGATAAAGGGATTAGTAGAAAAGATGAAGAATTGTTTCGATTATTTTTTGGAACTAAAGAGAATGAGTCCTTAAAAAAATCCATTGAAAATTGTAATGTTGATAAATTTAGACCCGTAATTTCGTTCCTTAAAGACGAGACTGATAGCGAAAATAGTATCAGAATAGAAATGTCTGCTTTATTGATTGATTTTAAGCCTCGACCTTATTCCGTGTTTTCCATTATGGAAGATTTAGAATTGGTGGCAACTTCTTCTGGAAATCAACTGATGTCAAATGTAGTTACAGAGCTTGATGTTAGTGAAAGTTCTTCTGATTTAACTAAAAGTGACGTGATAAAATCTAATAATAGCATTCCAAAAAAGAAAATTGCTATTGGATTGTTTAGTTTGGTTGGTGCTTTTTCTATAGCTTATACCAGTAAAGACATGATTTTTCCGAATAAAGAATGTATGGAATGGAAAGAAGATCATTATGAAATGGTTGATTGTATAAGTGATAAGATAGAATTGGTAAAGATTCAAGAACCTAAACCTTATGACGAAATTGAGTTTGGGAGAAAAAAAATTGAGGTTTGCGATACTACTACTTTCTTTATCGGCGATAAACCTATTGTTTGGTATAGTAAGAAAAATAATATGGTTGAATTTTTTAATATGGATGGCTTCAATCCTGAAAATGACGATGAATTAAAACAGATTACGCAATATATGATTGATAGATATGTGATGGCTTGTGATTAGGGTATATGAAGCTATTTTTATTTTTTGAATTTTAAGAATATAAGTTGATCTTTTATACAAACTTTCAAAAAATAACAATATTCACAACATCTGTATTAATTATTTTATTCATTTATACATGTTTTTTTAGTCAATTAAAAATTAATGAGTTTCGTTTAAAATGTATGTTGTCATAATTTTAGTTAATTAAATTACAAAATAATTGTAGTACTAGTAAGCTCTCAAATAAGATTAGCATTAAGGTTGAAGTGATAAATCGTATTTCTTTTTTTATACTATTAAATTAAAAGCGACAAATAAAAAAAGTATTTCACGATTGGTACTTTTTTTTACGTAACTTTGTTAACCAAATGGTTAAACTATATGATTAAATAATATGAATAAAGTGAAAGCAGAAAATACAGAAACAGAAATTTTAATTGCAGCCAAGGAGATTTTTCAACAAAAAGGGATGGCAGGTGCAAGAATGCAAGAAATAGCAGATAAAGCTAAAATAAACAAAGCATTGTTGCATTATTATTACAGAAGTAAACAACTTTTATTTGAAGCAGTTTTCAAAAGCGCCTTTTCGTTATTAGCGCCTCAATTAAATAAGGTATTAAATGATGATACTGATTTATTTGAAAAAATACGTAAATTCACGGAAAGCTATATCTCATTTGTCATTAAGCATCCATACTTGCCAAATTTTGTAATTCAAGAATTAAATAAAAATCCTGAATTTGTTTTAAAACTTCAATCAGAAAAACATTTTCCATCCATTGAAAAATTTAGACTCCAAGTGAGTGATGCTATAAAACAAGGGATTATTAGACCAATTGAACCAGAACAGTTATTTATCAATATAATCTCCTTGAATATTTTTCCATTTATCGGACAGCCTCTTTTAATGGCTCTTGTCAATGTTGATAAAGATAGCTATGGTAAAATAATAGAAAACAGAAAAACAGAAGTGGCTGACTTTATCATTAATTCGATAAAAATCAAAACAAATGAAAACTAAGTTACTCTTACTTTTAGTATTGATTTCATCAATAAGCACTAATGCACAGCAAACTTTGACCCTGGAAGATTGCTACACATTAGCCGCTAAAAATTATCCTATATCAAAACAAACCGAATTAATACAGCAAAAATCAAGCTATGAAAATGAAATATTAAACAAAGGAAAGCTGCCAAAAATCGATATCAACGCACAAGCAACGTATCAATCTGATGTAATAGGATTTCCTTCAACATTGCCCGGCGTTCAACCATTAAACAAAGATCAATATAGAGCAACTTTAGATGTAAATCAATTACTCTACAATGGCGGAACAATTGATGCAACTGCTAAATTAAAAGAAGCACAGAGCAAAACGCAACAACAACAAATCAATATTAATTTGTATCAATTAAAAAGTCGGATCAATCACTATTTTTTTTCGATTTTGTTACTTCAGGAAAAGGAAGCTTTATTGAAATCGAAGAAAGATTTGCTTACCTCAAAAATTAAAGAAGTGCAGTCTGGCGTGAAATTTGGCGCTATTCTTCCATCATCCGAACAATTGTTAGAAGCAGAAATCATTAAAATTAATCAACAATTAGTTGAAATTAGTTTTGAGAACATCAAATTACTAAACAACCTATCTAAATTAACATTTACAAAAATTGATGCCGAAACAACTTTAATTCAACCTCTCACATTCTCAAAGAATACAACGGTTACACGACCTGAAATCGCTTTTTATGACTTACAAAATGAACAACTAGAGTTTTCGAAAAGTGTCATCTCTACATCCAATCTTCCAAAAATAAATGCCTTTGCCCAAGCAGGTTATGGGAATCCTGGGTTAAATATGTTAGACAATTCTTTTCAACCCTTTTATGTTGTTGGCTTAAAAGCAAACTGGAATGTTTTTGATTGGGGTAAAACCAAAACAGACAAAAAAGTAGTTGATATTTCTAAAGATATTGTGACCTCCGAGAAAGAAACATTTGAATTGAATATTAAAATGCAATTAGAAGAGCAAGATTTTGAAATTAAAAAACTAGAACAACTGTTGTTTTCTGATGCTGAAATAATTCAAATCCGTGAAAAAGTTATTAAATCTTCGGATGCACAATTGAAAAATGGTGTAATCACATCATCTGAATACCTTGTTGAATTAACCCATTTATTTGAAGCAAAAAACAGTTTGAAAGCACATGAAGTTCAATTAGCCGCAGCTAAATCAAATTACGAAACAATCCAAGGAAAATAAAATTTATATCAGAAAAAATGAAAAAAATAAGTATCCTAATTTTAGCATCAATAGCATTAATTTCATGTAACAAAAATAACGACAAAGCAAATGGTTACGGAAATTTTGAAGCAACAGAAATAACGGTTTCATCAGAAGCAAACGGAAAAATTGATTTCCTAAAAGTAGAAGAAGGTGATGAACTAAAATCGGACTCACAAGTTGGATTGGTTGATACGTTACAATTACATTTTGCAAAACAACAATTAATTGCATCTAAAAGTACCATTTCCTCCAAATCAGCAAATGTAATTTCACAAAAAAGTGTACTGCAAGAACAATTAAAAACTGCCCATTTAGAGAAAAGTAGAATCCACAATATGTATGTTGAAAATGCTGCAACCAAACGCCAAGTAGATGAAATTGAAGGAAAAGTAAAAGTTATTGAAGCGCAAATAAAAAGCGTTGGAACTCAAAATACCCCGATTTTGAATGACTTAAAATCGATTGATGTTCAAATTGCTAAAATCAATGATCAAATTGCCAAAAGCAAAATTGTGAATCCAATAAATGGAACTGTTTTGACCAAATACGCCGAACCGGGCGAAATAACCGCATTTGGAAAACCACTGTACAAAATTGCCGACATTTCAGAAATGACGTTGCGAATCTATGTTAGCGAAAAGCATTTGTCAACCATAAAAGTAGGACAAAATGTGACGGTTAAAATTGATGCGGAAAAAGACATGAAATCGTATCAAGGAACTATATCATGGATTGCTTCTGCAGCAGAGTTTACTCCCAAAATAATTCAAACCAAAGAAGAACGTGTAAATCTGGTTTATGCAGTAAAAGTGAAAGTAAAAAACGATGGCAGTCTAAAAATCGGAATGCCTGCTGAAATGTGGGTACAATAACAAATTTAAAAATCTAAAAAATGAAAATGATTATCACAATGGCATCTCTATTTCTTGTAATCGGATGCAAAACAGTTCCAATCAACTCAAAATCAACGACAATGAATTTAAAAAATCTGCACACCGAAAATAAAGCGGTTCAAACTTCTGTATTGTTTCAACCTACCGATGGAAAAGTAATTTCGTTGCAAATTGCAAAAAACAAGCAATTAGCAGAACACATGACTAAAGTACCAGCTTTATTAGTTTGTGTTTCTGGAAATGCAACGTATAAAGATGAAAACGGAACTACTATAACATTACAATCTGGTGATTATTTCAACATTCCGGTAAACGTAAAACATTGGGTAGATGCTCACGAAGAAAGTAATTTCTTGTTGATAAAATAATGAGTATTGTCGTCAACAACATATCAAAATCGTATAAAAAAACAAAAGCAGTCGAAAACATTACTTTTGATGTAAATGACGGAGAATTATTCGGTTTAATTGGTCCAGATGGTGCAGGAAAAACAACTATTTTCAGAATACTGACAACGCTATTAGTCGCTAATGAAGGAAATGCTGAGGTAGCTGGTTTTGATGTAATCAAACAACTCAAAGAAATCAGAAACTCTGTTGGTTACATGCCTGGTAAATTCTCACTGTATCAAGATTTAACTGTTGAAGAAAACTTACACTTTTTTGCCACTATTTTCGGAACTACCCTTGAGGAAAATTATGATTTAATAAAAGACATATACATTCAAATTAAACCATTCAAAGACCGAAGAGCTGGAGCACTTTCTGGCGGAATGAAACAAAAATTAGCATTATGTTGTGCCTTAATTCATGCACCTAAAGTATTATTTCTTGACGAACCAACCACCGGAGTTGATCCCGTTTCTCGTAAAGAGTTTTGGATTATGCTCAAGCGATTGCAACAAAAAGGGATTACTATATTAGTTTCCACTCCATACATGGATGAAGCGTCGTTGTGCGATAGAATTGCATTGATACAAAAAGGTAAAATTCTAAAAATAGATACACCAGCAAACATCATTAGTAATTACGAAAAAGTAATTTATGATGTACAAGCAAAAAACACACACGGACTTATACACGATCTAAAAAATTACCCCAATCAATACAGTGTGTATGCTTTTGGTGAATACGTGCATTACATAGATAAAAATGCAGATTTTAATCCAAACGATTTAGAAACGTATTTGAAAAATAAAAATCATAACGACATCATTATAAAACCAGCAACAATAACAATCGAAGATGTTTTTATGGATTTGTAAATCAATTTTCAGATTTCAAGTCTTTGAGGTTTCCAAATCGTTTGAGATGCGAGTTAAATAAAAAATCGTTGCGACTTTGCGACTTCGTGACAAATAATTATGGAAAGAGAAAAAATTATATCTGTAAAAAACCTAACCAAAAAATTTGGCAACTTCTCGGCTGTCAAAGGGATTTCGTTTGATGCATATAAAGGAGAGATTTTCGGTTTTTTAGGTGCCAATGGAGCAGGAAAAACAACAGCGATGAAAATGTTGATTGGCATTTCAAATCCGACTTCCGGTGAAGCCAATGTCGCAGGTTTTGATGTACATACACAAGCCGATTTGGTGAAAAAAAGTATCGGATACATGAGCCAAAAATTCTCCATGTATGATGATTTAACCATCAAAGAAAACATCACTTTTTTTGGTGGAATTTACGGATTATCAAGAGTACAAATCAAACAAAAAATTGCCCACCTACTCGAAGAATTAGAGCTTCAAGAGGTAGCAAATAATTTAGTCGGTTCGTTGCCATTGGGTTGGAAACAAAAGTTGTCGTTTTCAGTTGCCTTACTGCATGAACCTAAAATTGTTTTTTTAGACGAGCCAACAGGCGGTGTTGACCCAATAACCCGAAGACAATTTTGGGAAATGATTTATACACAAGCCTATAAAGGAATAACCATTTTTGTAACCACACATTACATGGATGAAGCTGAATATTGTGACCGTGTTTCAATTATGGTTGACGGTACAATCGAAGCACTTGATACGCCTAAAAATTTAAAACAACAATTCAATGTTGATTCTATGAATGATGTGTTTTTAAAATTAGCACGGAATATTGAATAACTAATTAAAAAAGAGGCGAAGATTTTATCCTACCTCGCAATGACAAAATGAAACGATTCACCGGATTTGTAAA
Source organism: Flavobacterium aquatile LMG 4008 = ATCC 11947 (assembly GCF_000757385.1). Taxonomy (GTDB): domain Bacteria; phylum Bacteroidota; class Bacteroidia; order Flavobacteriales; family Flavobacteriaceae; genus Flavobacterium; species Flavobacterium aquatile. The sequence continues at coordinate 431,274 of NZ_JRHH01000002.1, forward strand.
AAAAGAGTTTTATCATATTTTCAGAGACAAACGCTCCTTGTTTATTCTGTTTGGTATGCCAATTGCACAAATTTTACTTTTTGGTTTTGCTATTACAAACGAGATTAACAATGTTGACATTGCTATTTTAGACCAATCAAATGATGTAGAAACACAAAAAATCATCAATAAAATAAAAGCATCACCCTATTTTAATATCGAAAATCAAATTGAAAAAGAGCGAGATATAGAATCGGAATTTAAAAAAGGAAAAATCAAAGCAGTCTTAATTTTTGAACCAAATTTTAGTAAAAATTTAGAAACAAAAAAGGTAGCCGTTATACAAACCATTACCGATGCAACAGAACCCAATGTTGCCAACACGATAGCCAATTACACCTCAGCGATAATTCAAAATTATCAAGCTCAAAAAAAACAGCCCAATATTAATCAAATGAAGGTGCAAGTGCATTCGCGAATGATATACAATCCCGAACTCAAAAGTGTTTTTAATTTTGTCCCAGGAGTGATGACCGTTATTTTGATGCTCGTTTCAGCCATGATGACCTCTATTTCTATCACGCGAGAAAAAGAATTAGGAACGATGGAAATCCTTTTAGTTTCGCCATTAAAACCCTTTCAGGTAATTATCGGTAAAGTATTTCCGTATATTTTTCTTTCCATTATAAACGCAATCGTAATTTTGACATTAGGTTATTTTGTTTTCAAAATGCCCATCAACGGTAGTATTTTTTTGTTGGCATTTGAAAGTATTTTATTCATCATTTCTGCACTTTCGTTAGGCATATTAATTTCCACCATTTCTAATTCGCAACAAACGGCAATGATGCTGTCGCTAATGGGTTTAATGCTACCAGTAATCATTCTTTCCGGATTTATATTTCCGATAAACAGTATGCCATTACCCATGCAAGCAATCAGCAACATCATACCCGCCAAATGGTTTATTATTATTGTAAAAGCCATTATGCTCAAAGGTGTCGGAATTCAATACATATGGAAAGAAACACTTATTCTAATTGGAATGACCGTGTTTTTTATATCAGTGAGTATTAAAAAATATAAAATTAGATTAGAATAACTTTTAGGAGCTATTCCTGCTTTACGCTCCAATCTTTTCTTTTTTAAAGAAAAAAAGAAAAGGATTTCCACTGCAATCAGGGCTAAAAATTATACAATGAAAACAATACTATTCATCATACAAAAAGAATTCAAGCAAATTTTTAGAGATAAAAGTATGTTGCAACTGATATTTATTCTACCCATTTTGCAATTATTGATTTTGTCAAATGCAGCTACTTTTGACGTTAAAAATATCAGTATTACTTTTGTCGATAATGATCAAAGTCGGGATTCAAGAGAACTAATAAATGCTTTTAAAGCATCAACTTATTTTAAAGTTACAGAACCTTATTATTCTGAAAAAGAAGCTGTCGAAGAAATGCAAAAAGGGAAAACCGACATTATTGTTACTTTTCCCATTCATTTCAATCGTGACCTACAAAAAGAACAAAAAGCTAGTGTTTCAGTAAGTATTAATGCCATTGATGCTGCAACGGCTGGTGTTGAAAATGTGTATGTAACACAGATTTTAAATACCTATAATCAAAATATTCAAATGCAGTCAAAATACTTCTCTGAAAACAAAGAAGTTACTCAAAACATAATGGTTATTCCTTCTTTTTGGTATAATAATACCTTAAATTATAAAACCTTTATGGTTCCGGGCATATTGGTTTTATTAGTTACTATGCTTACATTATTTTTATCATCGATGAATATTGTTAGAGAAAAAGAATTAGGTACTTTAGAGCAAATCAATGTTACACCCATCAAGAAATATCAATTTATTATCGGAAAATTATTTCCGTTTTGGATACTAGGTTTAGTGATTTTGACAGTTGGTTTACTAATAGCCAAACTTGTTTTTAATGTGCCCATGTTAGGCAGTATTTTTCTTGTTTATGGATTTACATCAGTGTATTTGCTGTTAATTTTAGGATTCGGCTTGTACATTTCCAATCATACAGAAACGCAACAGCAAGCCATGTTTATTGCTTGGTTTTTTATGGTCATTTTTATTTTAATGAGTGGCTTGTTTACGCCCATCGAAAGCATGCCAAAATGGGCTCAAAATCTAACATTGTTAAATCCTATTCGGTATTTTGTAGAGTTTATTAGAATGGTTCTTTTAAAAGGCTCAGGAATTTCAGAAGTGCTACCAAACCTTTTAATTGTTAGCGGATTTGCAGTTTTTGTAAATGGCATGGCGGTTTGGAGTTATAAAAAATCAAATTAGAAAACTAGCTGAAACCTAAGATTTAATCAAAAAGCAACTGATTAATTGTAATCTTCATTCAAAGTAAAATAGTTTAAAGCACCAATGTATTAAAGACTTATATTAGCACAATGTTTATAAAATGGTTTAACCAAAATACACTGTTGTAAAGCATAACAATATGGAAAACAATAAATCACACTGGGAAAATGTATTTGCTACTAAAAACCCAAACGAAGTCAGTTGGACACAAAAATATCCCAAAACGGCGATGAAATATATAGAAAGTTTGGGGCTTTCTAAAACCGCTAAAATAATTGACGTTGGTGGTGGCGATAGTAATTTAGTAGATGCTTTAGTAGAAAACGGATATGAAAATATTTGGGTTTTAGACATATCTGAATTTGCATTAGAAAAAGCAAAGAAACGCTTAGGAGAAAAAGCAGCCAAAGTAAATTGGATTGTTTCCGACATTAATGAATTCTCTACCGACCTTAAATTTGATTTTTGGCATGATCGAGCTGTTTTCCATTTCCTAACAAACCAAGAAAGTATAGATAAATATGTAGCACTAATTACAAAAGCGATAGCTGATAAGGGCAATTTTCTATTGGGTACATTTTCAGAAAACGGCCCACTAAAATGCAGCGGTTTAGAAATAAAACAATATTCAGAACATCTAATGCGGCAAACATTTTACCAAAACTTTGATGCTTTAAAATGTTTTACTGAAAATCATATCACACCATTTAATACAATCCAAAATTTTCAGTTCTGTGGTTTTAGAAAGCGATAGAAAAAGTATGAATTTAATAAAAAATGTTTGCTGATTTTAGCAAACATTTTTTATTAATACAATTATCACACTAGTCTATTTGCTAATAGTCACATAATAAATTATTTATAAATTTTTTTCTTTATTTTTCGTTTCAATCTTTTAATTGTCTTTTCAAATCTATTCTTAAAAAAAGCGCAATTTTTTATTTTATCAATGTTCTCTTAAAAAGTAAATTTTAGTATTTAAATTTTACAATTGCTATGAGTATTCGAATGATTTTGAATGCTTATCAAATATTTATGCAAATAATTACTAAAGTTATGTAACAAAAAAATTGTAGTGCAAAATACCTTTGATGTATAACTAAAATAAAAAAATTATGAAAAATTATAATACTTACAAAAGTTGCATTGAAGCTTGTTTAAAATGTGCAGTGCTTTGCAATTATTGCGCTTCATCCTGCACAAAGGAGGAAGATGTGAAAATGATGTCTCTGTGCATCCAACTTGATATGGAATGTTCAGCAATTTGCTATGCTGCAGCACAATTAATGAGTCTTGGCAGCGAAAGAGCTAATGAAATCTGTAAAATTTGTGCAGGTATCTGTGAAGCTTGTGCAAAAGAATGTGCTAAACACGACAATGTACACTGTAAAGAATGTTCTGTAGCGTGCGAAAATTGTGCCATTGAATGCAGAAAAATGGTTGCTTAAATTTCTAAATTATTATTCGCATACAATTTAAACCGCAGATAAACATCAACTTTAATCTGCAAAAAATAATTTGCTTTATGATTCCAGTCATAAAATTCAACCATATTCTATTCAGACCTTTGAAGTATTATTTTAAACAAAATCATATTATGAAAAAACTTGTATTATTAATTACCACAGCGTTTATATTGTTTTCATGTGGCAAAAAAGAAAAAGAGGGCGAGGAATATAATCCGTCTCCAACTACCGAAGAAACCGCCGCAACGGATCCATCTTCTTATGATCCTCAAAGAGGTGAAGGTAAATTTACAACTGTTGAACTTGGAGATGCCCTAGATGTAGCGATGGCTTCAAAAGGAGAAGAAGTTTCAAGTGTAAAATGCACCTCTTGTCATAAAACTACCGATGAAAAATTAGTAGGCCCAGGTTGGAAAGGTGTGACAGAAAGAAGAAAGCCAGAATGGATCATGAATTTTATTACCAATCCTGATCCAATGATTGACAAAGATCCAGAAGTACAAGCGCAACTAGAAATTTGCCTTGTTCGTATGCCAAATCAAGGTTTGGTTGATGATGAGGCTAGAAGTATTTTAGAATTCATGCGTAAAAATGACGGCGTAAAATAAAAATAACAAACTGTCATATTGGGTGAAAGCGATAAGACGGTTTTTAATTTCAATAAGATGAAAAATAAATTTATAAAAGCAGTTGTAGTTCTAATTTTAGGAAGTTCATTAATCACTTCTTGCAAACCTAAAAATTCAGGTGATGTTGTAAGTGGCGACGCAGCACAAAAAGTATACGTTGCTCCAGGAAAATATGATGAATTTTACAACTTTGTTTCCGGAGGTTTTAGTGGTCAAATGAGTGTTTACGGTTTGCCCAGCGGTAGAATGTTGAAAGTTGTCCCTATTTTTTCGGTTGATCCTGAAAGTGGATGGGGTTTTAGCGAAGAAACCAAACCAATGTTAAATACTTCTGAAGGATTTATACCTTGGGATGATCAACATCACTTAGAGTTATCTCAAACTAATGGTGAAGTTGATGGTCGTTGGATATTTGCAAACGCAAATAATACACCTCGTATAGCTCGTGTTGATTTAAAAAGATTTAAAACTGCTGAAATAATTGAGTTACCTAATTCTGCAGGAAATCACTCCTCTCCATTTATTACTGAAAATACAGAATATGTTGTTGCAGGTACGCGTTTTGGAATTCCAAGTGATTATGAAGATGGAGATGTACCAATAAATACCTACAAACAAAATTTCAAAGCTCACATAAGTTTTATCAAGGTGGATAAAGAATCTGGTAAAATGGATTTATCGTTCCAGTTGCGTTTACCAGGTGTAAATTTCGACCTTTCCCATGCAGGTAAAGGGAAATCGCATGGTTGGTTTTTCTTCACTTGTTACAATTCTGAACAAGCAAATACGCTTCTCGAAGTAAATGCTTCTCAAAATGATAAAGATTTTATTATGGCAGTGAATTGGAAAAAAGCCGAAGAGTACATTAAAGCGGGTAAAGGTAAAATTGAAAAAACAAAATATGCACACAATACTTGGAACGATGAAACGCACACAGGAACTTCTGTAATAAAAGATGAGGTTTTAGTTTTAGATGCCATGGCAATGAAAGACATCTGCTACTTAATGCCTTGTCCAAAATCGCCTCATGGTTGCGATGTAGATCCAACAGGTGAATATATTGTTGGTTCAGGAAAATTAGCCGCTTTAATTCCTGTTTTTAGTTTTGATAAAATGACTAAAGCTATTGCGAAAAAAGATTATGAAGGTAATTATGAAGGAATTCCTGTTCTAAAATACAAATCTGTTCTTTATGGTGAAGTTCAAAAGCCAGGTTTAGGGCCATTGCACACCGAATTTGACGGAAAAGGAAATGCCTACACAACTTTCTTCGTATCTTCTGAAGTAGTAAAATGGGATATTAAAACATTAAAAGTTTTAGATAGAGTGCCAACATATTATTCTGTAGGTCATTTGTGTATTCCTGGAGGTGATTCTAAAAAACCGTTTGGAAAATATCTAATTGCTTATAATAAAATTACAAAAGATAGATATTTACCAACTGGCCCTGAGTTAACACAATCGGCTCAATTATATGATATTAGTGGAGATAAAATGAAATTGTTGTTAGATTTTCCAACTATTGGAGAACCGCACTATGCTCAAGCAGCTCCAGCCGATTTAATTCGAAATAATGGACAATTAAAATTCTATGACATTAAGAAAAACAACCACCCACGAGTTGCCAAAGGCGAAAAAGAAACTAAAGTAGTTAGGGAAGGAAATAAAGTACACGTTTATATGACAATGATTCGTTCTCATTTCTCTCCGGATAACATTGAAGGAATTAAAGTAGGTGATGATGTATATTTTCATATTACAAATCTAGAACAAGACTGGGATGTTCCTCACGGTTTCTCAATTAGAAGAGCTCAAACGGCAGAATTACTAATAATGCCAGGAGAAACCGCTACATTAAATTGGAAACCTACCAAAGTTGGAATGGTTCCTTTCTATTGCACCGATTTCTGTAGTGCATTACATCAAGAAATGTCAGGATACATTAGAGTTTCTCCTGCAGGAAGTAATGTGCCAATCAGTTATAGTTTAGGTACTAATTTACCTGCTTCTTCTACAAAATAAATCATAAAAGGGAGCAATTCAAATTGCTCCCTTTTTTACATCTCAAAAAATGAAAATTTCAAATTTAACGGCTTTATCAAAAGTGATGCTTTTGGTTGCTGGATTGCTTTTTATAGGTTCATTATTTGTTCCAATGTGGCGCATTGAACTCGAAGCACCTCAATATCCAGAAGGTCTTGTTCTACAATTGCACGCCAACAAAATTGGCGGAGATGTTGACATCATCAACGGATTAAATCACTACATAGGAATGGCAACTTTACATTCCGAAAACTTTCTTGAATTCACTATTTTGCCCTATATTTTTGGTGTATTTGCGATTATTTCGCTAGTATTAATCTTTATAAATAATCGTAAGGCTGTTTTAGTATTCTTTACTTTTTTTGTTCTTTTTGTTATTCTTGCAGGAATTGATTTTTACAGATGGAATTATGAATATGGACACAATCTTGATCCAAATGCTGCTATAAAAGTTCCTGGAATGGCTTATCAACCTCCTCTAATTGGTTACAAACAACTATTAAATTTTGGAGCATATTCTATTCCAGATATTGGTGGATGGATGCTAACTGGTGCAGGGGTTTTATTATTCTTAGTAATCTTAAAAGAATTTAAATTTAAAAAATCTATATAAATGAAATGGTTATCCTTTTTTTCAATCTTTTTTTTATCAATTTCTTGTGCAAATAAGGAAGTAGTCCCTATCAATTTAAATACAGATGGTTGCGATTTTTGTAAAATGAAAATTGCGGATGGAAAATTTGGTGCCGAATTGATAACTTCAAAAGGTAGAATCTACAAATTTGATGATATGCACTGCATGGTTAACTATCACAAAGAAAATAAAGATGTTCAAGTTCACTCGTTTTACATTCATGATTACAACCAGAACAACGGATTAATTCCAGCAGAAACAGCTTTTTACATAAAAGGAGGAGAAATTAATAGTCCTATGCACGGAAACATCATTGCTGTTAAAACAAACAAAGAAGCACAAATAATAGCTCAAAAATTAAAAGCTAATCCAATTTTGTGGCAAGAAATAATCAAATAAAATGAAATATCTAGTAGCGTTTCTTTTTTTATCCTTTTCACTACATGCAACAACTATTCATGTGGGAAAAAAGTATACGGTAAAATCAGTAAAAAAAGGTATTGCATTAGCCAAAGTTGGTGACACAGTCATAGTACATGGCGGACTTTACAGAGAAGGAAATATATCAATTAAGAAAAAGATTGTTTTTCTCGGCAAAAATTTACCAATATTAGATGGCCAAAAAAAACATGAAGTTTTATCAATTTATGCTGATAGCGTGGTGGTTGATGGTTTTAAAATTATCAAATCGGCTTATGCAACAATTACTGATCCATGTGGCATAAAAGTGTATAACAGAAATCATGTGATTATTCAAAATAATGTTTTGGACGACAATTTTTTTGGTATTTATTTACAAAACTGTCAAAGCTGCACCATAAAAAATAATTATCTACGAGCATATGGCAAAGAAGAACAGCAACTTGGTAATGGAATTCACTGCTGGAAATCGAACGATATTTTAATTATTGCTAATCGAATTGATGGGCATCGAGACGGAATTTACTTCGAGTTTGTTTACGACTCTTTAATTTGGCGCAACATAAGCGTAAATAATATTCGTTACGGTTTACATTTTATGTTTTCACATAGTGATACTTACATCACAAATGTTTTTAAGAAAAATGGAGCAGGTGTTGCTGTGATGTATACGAAAAATGTAAAAATGTTCAACAACTATTTTGAAGAAAATTGGGGTGATTCTGCCTATGGTTTATTGCTAAAAGATATATCAGATAGTTATATATTTAATAATCGATTTGCTCGAAATACTTCAGGAATATACATGGAAGGTACTTCAAGAATCAAGGTTGAGAAGAATATTTTTGAATCGAATGGTTGGGGAATGAAAATTCAAGCAAGTTGTATGGATAACGAAATTGTGAATAATAATTATTTAAAAAACACATTTGATATTAGCACAAACGGAAGTTTGGTTTTAAACTCGTTTAATTCAAATTATTGGGATAAATATGAAGGATATGATTTAGATAAAAACGGAATAGGTGATGTTCCTTATCATCCATTAAGTTTGTTTGCAGTTTTGACAGAAAAAACACCTTCTGCGATGTTACTATACCGAAGTTTTATGATAACTCTTTTAGATAAATCAGAGAAAGTTTTACCAAGTATAACACCAGATAATTTTATAGATAAAACGCCATTAATGAAATCGCTGCCATTATGATTGAAATTAAAAATATAAACAAAAAGTTCGGAAAATTAGAAGTGCTGAAAAGCGTCAATCTTTCATGCAAAAGTGGAGAATGTATTGCGCTAATCGGACCAAATGGTTGCGGAAAAACAACATTGATAAAATCAATTCTCGGAATGGTTTTACTTGATAAAGGTTCGATTGAATTTAACGGAAAATCGATTTTAGGAGAATATATATATCGAGAAAATATTGGTTATATGCCCCAAATTGGACGTTATCCTGATAATATGACCATAGGACAAATCATCGATATGATTAAAAAAATCAGGAATTCTAATCATGATTTAGATGAAGATTTATTAAATGCATTTGAATTAGAAAAAATGTTCGACAAGCAAATGCGAACACTTTCGGGTGGAACAACTCAAAAAGTGAGTGCTGTTTTAGCTTTTTTATTCAATCCCGAGGTATTGATTTTAGATGAACCAACGGCAGGTTTAGATCCATTGGCTTCCGAAATTTTGAAAGAAAAAATCATTAAAGAAAAAGAAAAAGGAAAACTCATTTTTATAACATCGCATTTATTAAGCGAATTAGATGATTTGGTTACCGAAATTATTTTTATGCAAGATGGCGAAGTTCATTTTCATAAAAAAGTGGCTGATTTAAAATCTGAAACCAATGAAACTAAAATTTCTAAAGCTATAGCAAGTATTCTAAAACAAAGACAACCCGGAACTCCAAATCCGAAACTCGAAATTGTATCATGAACAGAATAATAAAAATCATATTACTCGATATTTTAAAAAGCAAAATAGTATTAGCTTACACTTTCATTTTAGCTATTCTGTCATGGAGTTCATTTGCATTAGAGGACAATTCCGCCAAAGGAATATTAACTATTTTGAACGTAATATTATTCACGGTACCTTTAGTTTCAATACTTTTCGCAACTATTTATTTATACAACAGTTCCGAATTTATTGAGCTTTTATTAAGTCAACCCATCAAACGAAGAAAAATATGGATAAGCTTATTTCTAGGACTTTCCATCTCAATGATTATTGCTTTTTTTGTTGGTGCCGGAATTCCGTTATTAGTAAATTCACCAGATAGTGTAGGAATTATAATGTTGCTTAATGGTTGTTTGATAACAGTAATTTTTACAGCATTAGCATTTTTAAGTTCCATTCTAACAAGAGATAAAGCTAAAGGAATAGGAATTGCAATTATGACTTGGTTGTTTTTTGCCTTGCTTTTTGACGGATTGGTTTTGTTTTTATTATTTCAATTTCAAGATTATCCAATCGAAAATGCAATGGTAGGAATCACAGCTTTTAGCCCAATTGATTTGGCACGTATTCAAATTTTGTTGCATCTTGATGTCTCTGCAATGATGGGTTACACGGGTGCGATTTTTAAAGACTTTTTCGGAACTTCAACAGGATTGATTGTTTCTTTCTTATTGTTAAGTTTATGGGCAATTATCCCGTTTTTTATTTCTTTAAGAAAATTTAATAATAAAGATTTGTAAAATGAAAACAGATATTAGAAATAGAAAAGACATCGAAAAACTAGTAAATGCTTTCTACGAGAAAATAAAAACAGATGAAGTTATTGGCTATCTATTTACCGATGTTGCCAATGTAAATTGGGAATTACATTTGCCAAAAATGTATAACTTTTGGGAGAATATTCTTTTTTATACAGCAAATTATGAAGGCAATCCAATGGCGAAACACAAAGCATTACACGAAAAAAGCACCATGACTAAAGCGCATTTTCAGCATTGGATTGATGTTTTTAATAAAACTGTAGATGCACTTTATGAAGGGACGAAAGCAGAAGAAATAAAAAATAGAGCCATGAATATTGCCACAGCCATGATGTATAAAACTCTTTCTTGATGCTTCATCAAATCTATTTAATATTGCATTTATTAGCCGCTAGTATTTGGATTGGCGGACATTTGTTTTTGTCAATTCGATTTTTACCCGAAGCTTTTAAAAAGAAAGATATTTCAATTCTGACTGATTTCCGTCTTAAATTTGGTAAAATCGGAATGCCTTCTTTATTTATTTTAGTCATCACAGGAATTCTTTTGGCTTATGATTATGATGTTCCAATTTCTAAATGGTTTTCCTTTTCAAGTCCAATTGAAAAGATTGTTTCTATAAAATTACTATTGCTTTTTACTTCACTGGCTTTGGCGGTTCATTCCCAGAAATTTGTTTTCCCAAAGTTAACTTCAGAGAAAATGATGCCTGTAATTATTGAAATTATCACTATAACTTTAATTGGAGTTACTATGCTGATTTTAGGAAGTTTGGTTCGAGTAGGAGGAATTTAATTTTTTATTTTTTACAAAACTACCGCGGTTTTCCATTCTATCCATTGATTGCGTAACAATTAAAATTGCAACGTCAATCATGTTTTTTAATTCATAAAAATCTTTGTTGATTATGTGCCTTTTTTGTATTTCATCACATTCTTTTTTCCAAATTTCAAGTTGGGTTCTGGCGTGGGATAAATTATAATCATTTCTAACAATTGAAACTTTTTGCTGCATTAGAAGCAGTAATTCAGGCTTTATTTTGGAAATATATTCTTGAGATATTGGTTTAGACTTATTGGTTTTCCATTCAACAATTTTGATTTTAGGACTATTATTTTCAAAAGTGGCATTAGCCAAGAAATTATAAATTCTTTCCGAATAAACTAATGCTTCTAAAAGTGAATTTGAAGCCAGCCGATTGGCACCATGCAAACCTGTTTGGGAACATTCGCCGCAGGCAAGTAAATTTTCAATAGATGTTTGTCCGTTCGTATTTACAGAAATCCCACCACATAAATAATGTTGCGCCGGAATGACGGGAATCCAATCTTTTTCAAGATCAATCCCAACGGCTTTGCAACGAGCATAAATCATTGGAAAATGTTTAATAAAAGCCGACATGTCCAAGTGTGTACAATCTAAAAAGACACATTCGTCACTTGATTTTTTTAATTCAATTTCAATACTTTGCGAAATTACATCTCTTGATGCTAAATCGCCTCTTTCATCATAATTAAGCATAAATCGATTACCTTTTTTTGTTCTCAGGTAAGCTCCAAAACCTCTAACCGCTTCTGAAATTAAAAAAGCTGAACTTAACTTTTTATCGTACAAAGCCGTTGGGTGAAACTGTATAAATTCCATGTCTTTAATTTTGGCTTTAGCTCTGTTTGCCATTGCAATTCCATCTCCGGTGGCTACCGTAGGATTGGTTGTATGTCCATAAACTTGACCGATTCCACCAGTTGCCAACAATGTAAAATCGGATTGAAAAGGTATAATATCGTTGGTCTTTTCACTTAAAACATAAGCGCCATAACAGTGATTTTTTTCTGTTATTAATTCCAAAGCAAAATGAAAATCAAAAATTTCTATATTCTTTTTTTTATGAGCTTGTACTAAAATTGCACGTTCAATTTCATAACCCGTTTGGTCTTTATGATGAACGATTCTATTTTTGGAATGACCGCCTTCTCTTCCTAAATCGAAATTTCCTTTGTCATTTAAGTCAAAATTGGCCCCCCAATTTATTAATTCCACTAAACGCTTCGGACCTTCCGTGATTACCATTTTCACCACTTGTTTATCACATAAACCATCACCGCAAATTAAGGTATCATCGATGTGTTTTTTAAAATTATCATCCAACTGATTTTGAACCACAGCAATTCCGCCTTGCGCGTATTTAGTATTGGATTCGTCTTCACTGGATTTGGTTACAATAGTTATTTTTTTACCTGGAAATTTATCTGCAATTTTTATAGCAAAAGTTAATCCTGCAATGCCCGAACCTATGATTAAATAATTTGTTTGTATCATTATTTTGATAATTCAAGCATTCGTTCAATAGGGACTAATGCTTTTTTTCTGATATCATTTGGAACAATAATCTCTGGACTTTCATTGAGCAAACAATCGTATACTTTTTGAAGTGTATTCATTTTCATAAACCCACATTCGCTACAAGCACAAGTGTTATCTTCGTACGATGGCGCCGGAATAAGTACTTTTTCAGGAACTTCTTGTTGTGCTTTGAATAGAATTCCTGCCTCGGTAGCAATAATAAATTTGTTATAAGGACTTGTTTTTACATAATCAATCATTTCAGAGGTTGAACCAATGTAACTTGCTGTTGCTAAAATGTGTGTTTCCGATTCGGGATGCGCAATGATTTTAGCCTCGGGATGTTTTTTATGAAGCGCAATCAATTTATCCAAAGAAAATGCTTCGTGAACCACGCAAGAACCATCCCAAAGCACCATTTTTCTACCTGTTTTTTGATTGATATAATTGCCTAAATTCTTATCGGGAGCGAAGATGATTGGAATCTTTTCAGGAACAGATTCTACAATTTTTACCGCATTTGAAGATGTACAAACAATGTGACTTAGCGCTTTTATCTCGGCAGAACAATTTACATAGGTAATCACAATATGATTGGGATGCGCATCAATAAATTTTTTAAATATGTGTGGAGGACAAGATTCCGCTAGGGAACAGCCTGCTTTCAAATCGGGTAGGATTACTTTTTTATTTGGATTTAAAATTTTTGCAGTTTCCGCCATAAAATGAACTCCTGCAAATAGGATAATAGCTGCCTTTGCTTTTGCCGCTTCTTGCGATAAGCCTAAACTGTCTCCTACATAATCGGCTATTTCCTGAATTGCTGGTTCCTGATAATAATGTGCCAAAATGATTGCGTTTTTTTCTTTTTTTAGTTTGAGTATTTTCTCTTTAAGCGTTTTCATTTTTTTATAGCAAAGCTGTTAATTAATTGAATATCAATACTAAAAAACCTGTATTGATTTTAAACAAAGGAAATGCTGAAAATTAAGTTATACTATGATTTAAGTCATATATGCAGAGCTGTATTCTTTTGTAATATTGAAGTACTAAAAAAATAGAGAAATGAAAACACTGCAAAAAATGACAATAGGAGAATATGTAGCGGAAGATTTTAGAACAGCCGCTATATTTTCGAAGCATGGAATAGATTTTTGTTGCAAAGGGGATAGAACTTTAGAAGATGTTTGTCATAAAAAAGATCTTGAACTGGAGGTTTTGGAAAATGAGATTGCATCAATTTTAGAATCAAAAAATGACACAGGAATCGATTTTAAAGCTTGGCCAACTGATTTGTTAATTGATTACATCGAGAAAACGCATCATCGTTATGTTGAAGAAAAAACACCAGTTATTTTACAATTTTTAGACAAGCTTTGCAAAGTTCATGGGGAAAGACATCCTGAACTTTTTGAAATCAACACTTTGTTTAAAATAGGTTCCGGTGTTTTGGCACAACACATGAAAAAAGAAGAATTGATTTTATTCCCATTTGTAAAAACAATGTTTAAAGCATTGGAAGAAAACGCCGAAATTGAACAACCGCAATTTGGCACCGTCAATAATCCAATTGCAATGATGATGGATGAGCATGAGAATGAAGGGGAACGTTTCAGAAGAATTTCAGAATTGTCAAATCATTATGCGCCACCAGAGGATGCTTGTAATACTTACAAAGTAACATTCTCTATGCTGCAGGAATTTGAGCAAGATTTGCACAAACACATTCACTTGGAAAACAATATTCTTTTTCCAAAAGCCAAAACAATGGAAGAACGATTTTCTGTTTTATAAATAGGAAGTAATTATAAAAACTCAAAAAACATCAAAACACTATGGAAAAATATGTTATAAAAAGAAACGGTGATTACAAACCTTTTGAGAGTTATAAAATAAAGGACGCCATAGTAAAAAGTTTTGAGAGTGTTTCTCTTTCATTTGACGAAAATATTTTTGCAATTGTTATTGCAATTATAGAAAGTAAAACTACTTGGGCTGTTGAGGAAATTCAGGATGTAATTGAAAAAATTCTTTTTCAAAAAGGGTATTTTACAGTCATGCGTTCGTATATGTTATATCGCCACACCAGAAAACTGCAGCGTGAACATATTCAGGGCTTAAATGATGACACAACATATGTAAACAGTACACAAACCATAGAGGAATATATTTCGCAAACCGATTGGAGAATCAATGCCAATGCCAATACTTCCTATTCCAACGCGGGTTTAGTAAATAATGTTGCTGGCAAAATCATAGCCAATTATTGGTTGGATAAAGTCTATTCAAAGGAAGAAGGTTATGCGCATCGAAATGGCGACATCCACATTCATGATTTGGATTGTTTGACAGGATATTGCGCGGGATGGAGTTTGCGTGTTTTGCTAAATGATGGCTTTAATGGCGTTCGTGGCAGGGTAGAAAGCAAAGCACCGTCTCATTTCAGGGAAGCATTAGGACAAATGGCAAACTTTCTTGGTATTTTACAAAGCGAATGGGCAGGAGCACAAGCATTCAGTTCGTTCGACACCTATTTGGCACCTTATGTTTTCAAGGATAATTTGTCTTTTGATGACGTGTTGAAAGCGGTTCGCAGCTTTGTTTATAATTTGAATGTTCCGGCGCGTTGGGGACAATCGCCGTTTACTAATATTACTTTGGATTGGGTTGTTCCCGATGATCTGAAAACTCAAATTCCAACTAAAAACAACCATCATTTTTTTGAAGGAAATTTTAATCACGATATTCTTTCAAGAGCCATTCTGCGCGGTGTTGATTTGCCAACGGATTTGCGTTACGAGCATTTTCAAGAAGAAATGAATCTTATAAATAAAGCATATTATACCGTAATGACTGAAGGCGATGCTAACGGTCAACCATTCACTTTTCCTATTCCAACGGTTAATATCACCGAAGATTTTGACTGGAATGGAGAAAACACAGAAATTCTTTTTGAAAACACAGCTAAAATTGGCTCTTCCTATTTTCAAAATTTCATTGGAAGTCAATACATTTTGGATGAAAATGGCAAAAAAGTAGAAAATGAAAGTGCTTATAAACCTAATGCTGTTCGCAGTATGTGTTGTCGTTTGCAGCTCGATTTAAGAGAATTATTAAAACGTGGCAACGGACTTTTTGGAAGTGCCGAAATGACCGGAAGCATTGGTGTTGTTACCATAAACATGGCTCGATTAGGTTATTTATATGAAGGAGATAAAGAGGCACTTTTTGCACAATTAGAAAAACTGATGGGGATTTCTAAATCAACATTGGAGAAGAAAAGAGTTTTTATTCAAGACATGTATGATAGAGGATTGTTTCCTTACACGAAACGATATTTGCCTCATTTCAGAAACCATTTTTCAACGATTGGAGTAAACGGAATGAACGAAATGGTGCGTAATTTTACTAATGATAAAGATGATATTACGACTGTTTTTGGAAATGATTTTTGTATGGAAATTTTAGATTACATTCGAAACAGAATGCGAGAATATCAAGAGGAAACTGGAAATTTATACAATCTTGAAGCCACACCAGCTGAAGGAACAACGTATCGATTTGCCAAAGAAGATAAAAAAAGATTTCCAACTATTCTTCAAGCCGGAATGGGAGAAAATATTTATTATACCAATAGTTCGCAAATTCCAGTTGATTTCACACAAGATCCTTTTGAAGCATTACTTATGCAAGATGAATTACAATGTAAATACACAGGCGGAACGGTTTTGCATTTGTATATGAACGAGAGAATTAGTTCGCCAGAAGCGTGTAAAAACTTTGTGAAAACAGTTTTAACCAAGTTCAGATTACCTTATATTACAGTCACTCCGGTATTTAGCGTTTGCCCGGTTCATGGATATTTGAACGGCGAACATGAATATTGCCCAAAATGTGACGAACAAATTATTGAAAATCAAAACAACACAAACTATGAAAACAAAAATTAATGAAGTTTCAGAACAAAATCAAAATTTAAGAACTAAATGTTTGGTTTACACTCGAGTAATGGGTTATCACCGACCTGTTGAAAGTTTTAATATTGGAAAAAAAGGCGAACACAAACAGCGAGTACATTTTAAAGAAAATCAGTGTTAGCAAAACCTATTCACAGTATAACACCATTTACATTATTAGATTATCCCAATAAATCGGCTTGTATTCTTTGGTATGCGGGCTGTAATATGCGGTGTTTGTATTGTTATAATCCCGAAATTGTTTTAGGAAAAGGGGCCATTGCTTTTTCTGAAACAATTTCTTTTTTAAAAACCAGACAAGGTTTGCTTGATGCCGTTGTTTTCAGCGGTGGTGAATGTTTGATGCATAAAAATATTGTGCAGCAAATACAAGAAATAAAAGCTATGGGTTTTTTTGTAAAAATTGACACCAATGGTTCCAATCCAAAAGTTTTGGAACAATTGATAAACGAAAACCTAATTGATTATGTAGCGTTAGATTTTAAAGCCACAAAAGATACGTTCCAGAAAATTACAAAATCAGAGTTGTTTCAACCATTTGAAAAATCATTTGAAATTCTTTTGGATAACAGCATTCAATTTGAAATTAGAACCACGTACCATTCTGATTTGATTTCAAATATAGAAATGAACGAAATGGTTAGTTATCTTGATGCGAAAAAATATACCGGGAATTATTATGTGCAATCATTTAAAAACAATGTAGCAACACTTGGAAATTTAAACTCATCAATAAGAATTAAAGAAACTGAATTTTCTAGTGCATCAAATTTCAATGTTATTTTTAGAAATTGATTTCAATCTTTTCAGAAATTCAAAAATAACAACATACAATCCTACCAAAATTCCAATTCCAAAAGAGGTGAATACTACATACATCCAATGCAATGAATCCTGAAATTTACCGAAAGAAATGTGTTGACTAAAAAATGTCCAATATCCTTTTTTTACTCCCAAAATGAGAAGCGTTATCCAAAATAACACAAACGAAATATGAAATATTTTAATTCCCAAAGTAAGCTTTTTTAGTGAAGATTTTGTAAACGGATTTTCAGTTTCTATAATATAAGCAATTGACGATAAAAGAATTAAAGTGTTAATTCCGATAGTTGTTCCCATAGAATGCGCCACCGTAATGTGCGTTCCGTGAGTGAATAAATTGATTGACGGAATTGATATTAATAAAGCTAAAATAATATTCAAAAACACCCAAAAATCAGCTATAAGCATCAATTTGTAAGCAAATGAGAATTCGATTTTCTTTTCTTCGGATAAACTTTTTTTCCAATCATAAATAATCGAAAATAGAATAATCCATTCGGTCATGCTTATTGCGTAAGCTAAATATCGAATCCATGGCGCGGTTGGAATAATGTAAATATGATGTGCCCATCCAAACATTAAGTTGGTCAGTCCAAGAAAATAAAAGAAAAATGCTTTTTTAGATTGAGCATAACTTTCATTCTTGCTGATTTTCGACATTACAAAAAGCGCAGTTCCATACACCAACATGTTCCAAGAACCAACATACGAACCGCCTGATTTCCATTGCATTGCAATATTTTGAATAAAATTATCCCTAAAATAAGGTAGCATCCACAAATGCGCTTCGGTAAAATGATAGATCATAAATACAATTCCGGTTGCCCACATCCAGTAATAAACTGGCCAATTTTTAAAGTTTGGCAACATGGTTTTAAAATAATTTATACCGAATATAATCCAACCTAAAACTATTGGAAAATAGAAATAGCTCGGAAATTCTAAATATTCCTTTCCTGCAAAATTCTTTGATAAATACGAGAAAATAATTCCAATTCCAGTTACAATAAACAACCAAAAATGGACTTTTATAAGGTTTTGATTGACTGGTTTTATGTAATAATAAATGCCTCCAATGGCTGATAGTAAAATCCACGAAACTACAAAAAACGTGTGTAGAGGACGGATTGCATTAAAAGGCAACACTTCTTTTATAAAACTAGGAACGATATACTGAAAGCCAGCTAATAATCCGCAAAGTAGTCCAAGCATTAATGAAATTAAGCCAACAGTAATAAAGTAAAAAGGATATTTATTATTTGTCATGGTTTTCATTTTTATATTTTATTGAAACCCAACCATTAGGTTTTATTTCTGTTTTTGTATTTGGATAATAACCTGTTTGATCTACTTCTTTTAAAAATTGAATTAGTGCCTCTTTTTCAGTGTTATTGAACTTAAATTTTGGCATCGATTTTACACCACTGTTTAACATGGCTTTTAAGTAATATTCGTTTTTATTTTTATTGGAATATACGTTGGTCAAATCCGGTCCAAGATAACCGCCAAGACCATAAAGTTGATGACAAGAATTGCAGTTGTTTTTTAGCCAAATGTTTTCGCCTTGAATGGCTTTTTTAGAAAGATGAATGGTGCCGTAATCAGTTTTGGAAGTATAAATGGTAAAATTATAAATTGAAAATAGACTAATCAAAAGTAGTAGAAAAAGGAGCTGTTTTTTTGAAGGAATCATTTCAAAATATTAGTTTTCAGTATTAATAGTTGGTTTTAATTCAACGTCACTTTTGATAGAATTTGAAATTAAACAAGCGGCTTCCGATTTTTCTAAAACACGTTGTGCTTTTTCTATTTTGTCAAGTTCAGCAATGGTTAAAGTGGGTTTTAATATAATTTTTGTCATTAAATATTTGCCGTCAATTTTTTCTAAAATTCCTTCAGCATTGCATTCAAATGAAATGAAATCTAATTTTGAATATTCTGCAATTGCTAAAAAAGTTGTCATAAAACAACTTATTACTGAAGCTGTAAATAAGTGTTCTGGCGACCAAATATTAGGGATTCCTTTATCAAATTCAGGAGGTGTTGCAACTTCAATTATTGTAGGTAATTCAGGTGATGACATCATTCCTTTTCTGTCATTTTCCCATTTTAAATGTATGTTGTAACTATGATTTTCCATTTTTGATTTTATTAAATTATATTTTACAAATAGACTTTTTTTACAGTGATAAATTTATGATTGCAATCATGGTTTTCCTTTTTCAGGAAATAATTATGATTAAATTGATTAGTATCAAAATTGAGATTACCGATGCTTTCCAAAACACATGCGCTTTTTTTAATTCCATAAACTGAAAAGCCACCGACAGAAATTTTAATGAAAACAAGACCAAAATGAGGATTACTTTGAACGAATGAGCAATTGGTAAATTGAAAATAATAATTGTTGCAAATGTCAAAAATAGTAGTAACACAAATGTTTTTGATAATTCAGTTTTCATGATTAAAAAATTAAATATAAAACAGGAAATAGGAGCAACCAAATCAAATCGCACATGTGCCAAAATGTTGCGGCTGCTTCAACATCTTCGATGCTTGTTTTTGTAATGTTTCGGTTGATAATAAATAAAATCACCAATCCAACCATGACATGTAACACATGAAATCCTGTTAAAAGCCAGTAAAAAGTAAAGAAAGTATTGGTGTCTAATAAAAAACCTGCTTCGATTTTGGTATAATATTCAACACTTTTTAATGCAATAAATAGCAAACCACCCATCATTCCAATTTTGAATTGAAAAGAAGCTTTGTTGAAATAATTTTCTTTATAATTATGAACAGCATTAGCAACAAAAAAGCCACTTGCGAGTAAAAAAATAGTATTTATTGTTCCAAAAGTTCTATTGAGATGCAAACTAGATTCGTGAAAAAGTTCCGGGTTCTCTCTGGAACTAAAAGCCAACGCAACAAGAGCCATTCCAAAGGTAAAAAGTTCTAAAAAAATAATTATCCACATCAAGATTCCTCCTGGTGGATAATAAAAATTTTTGTAATTTATTTTTAGGGTTTTTATTTCCATTCTAACAATCTTTTTTCGCCATCAACTTGCTTAATATCTGTTATATCTTGCGACATTTCAATGACGCCTTTATATTTTTTTTCTGAATCGCGCACTGCAAAATAGCGGATGTATATTAATCTTTCTTTATAATTTATCCAAAAAGACGCCTCGGTTTGTTCCCCTTTTCGGAATGCTTCTAAAATTTTTAATACCGTATCTACGCTTTTTGGAGGATGACAGAAACGAACTTCTCTTCCAATTATTCCGGCGCTTCTCGGAAAAACTCTTTCATCGCCTCGATTATAAAAAATTACTTTATCATTTTCATCTACATAAGTCAAGTCGATAGGTAACGTTTTGAATAGCAAATTGACCTGTTCTACAGTCATATAACCTTCGTCATAATGGGCTGCTTTTTCATCATAAACCACATCAGTTCTTATGTCGGTATCTTGAGATGGATGAAAATATTCGGGCTCTTTTGGGTATTTTGGAGGAGCATCGGTTAACATCCAGCCAATTTCATCTTCTCCTTTTCGCATTACTTTCCAATCATCGTCGGATAACATTTCTAACGCATTTGGAAAAAGAAAGGTTTCTTCAACTTCTAATAATCTGTTTATATTTTGAACGGCTAATTCTGTATTGTGTTTTGCTGAAGTGAAATTTTTATCTTCAATATTTTGTCTAATAATTCTAAATATTTGTCTTATAATATCATGGAATGACCACATGTTTTGTGATGGTCCAGTCCAACCTTTTTTTTCTAAAAATGGAAAAAGTTGGTTTTCTTTACGTTCAAATCGTCTTTCAATTGTTGCTAATTGATTTAAGGCATTGTAAAATTTTTGATACTCATTTTCTATATCAATTTGGATGATTTCATCAGCTATTTTATGAATTAAATCGGTTTCGTCAAGGTAATTTTGTATCGGATGCCCTTTTTTTAGAGCTGTTTTTTTAAATTCTGTTTCCATTTTATTGTTGTTTTATTTTTTCATACAATTTGACCATCGATTGCAATAATTCGATAGGAGTTGTTAGAATTTGATAATGATTTTGCCCAAACATTTGCGGCAAATAATATTTTGCTTGCGCTTCGATAGCCAATGCGTAGGAGTTTATATTTCGTTGGTTTAATTCTCTCAAAGCTTGTTTTACATCGTTAATTCCGTATTTGCCTTCGTATTTATCATAGTCGTTTGGCTTTCCGTCAGAAATCAGAATAATCCATTTATTTTTTGTACTTCGCGTGTCTAATCTTGCTCCGGCATGACGCAAAGCAGCGCCAATTCTTGTGTATCCTGAGGGTTCTATGGCGCCAATTTTATGCTTGGCGGTTGACCAGTTTTCATCAAAATCTTTAACAGTTAAATAAGTCGAAAAATTTCGTGTTTTGGAGTAAAAACTATCAATTGAAAAATCGATATTGAATTCGTTTAATATTTCGCCAAACAAAATAGAAACCTCTTTTTCTACATCAATTACACGATTTCCAGCGGCATAACTATCGCTTGACAAACTGATGTCTAGCAATATTAAAATAGATAAATCTTTTTCTTTTTTTCTATTGGAAAGGTAAATTTTATCCGAAGGAGTTTTATTAGAATGCACATCAACGTACAAATCAGTAATGGCATCAATATCAAACTCTTCGCCTTGCGTTTGTCGTTTTTGTTGCTGCATTTTGTTGTTCAAATTGGTTAAAATCTTACGAAGATTTATGAGTGTTGAATTGTTTTTTGAAATGGTCTTTTTATAATAATTTGCATCTGTTTTTAGTTGCGCTTTGGGGTAAACTTTACAATAATTCTCTTTGTATTTTCGTTTGTCAAAATCCCATTCGTTATACGTAAGATGAAAACCATTGGTGTCTGTTTCGGCACTTTCTGAAATGGATGTGTTTTCAGTAAATTCGGCTTGATAAACCGAATGTGCTGTGTCGTCAACCCGAACGGTGAATTTCATATTAAGATCTTCAATGGCATTTTCGTGTTTTTCTAAATCGTCTGAGCCATCAAAATCGCGCCAATTTCCGTTGAATTCTTCGGCGGTTTCTACTTTTTCAAAACTATGTAGTAACACATAATCTTCTTGTTGCTTTTTGTCAACTTCAACCGTAATTATTTCTTCAACTGCTTTTGCTTGTAAAGTGGTTAAAATTTCTTCTGCATTGGATTTTTTAACCAAATCAGAAAAATTTTCAAGTATCGTTTCGGTGTTTTCTTCTTTGTCATTTTGCATCAATTTACCATAAATCCATGAGTAATCTGCTGGCTTTTTTGGAGTTGCGCTGAGTTCAAAATGTGTTTTTAATTCCTTATAAATTTCTTCAGTATTTGGATATTTTTGAAATAATAAATCTAAAATCTGTTGCTTTTTTTCTTCTGAAAAAACTTCGTCAGCAATCAAGTTAATATTCAATTCGGATTGCACACTCAAAAATAAAATTCTGAAAAAGTAAAGTGCTAAATTTTTCCCTTTTGATGACAGTTCATTAAAATAAATGGGAAGAAAAAAGCTGTTATTTTTATAGCCACCTTCACGTTCTGCAGGAAAAATTTCGATAGGATTTCCTGAAATGGCTCTTGCTAAAATAGTCAAACGCGATTTTACATCCTTCAAGAAAACAGCATTGTTGTCTAAAAGAATTTTTTTCTTATTTCTTTTTTTGAAATATTTAGAAACGGTTCCGAAAAGTAGTTCGTCTATATCCATAATAAAGGCATAAAGTCAAAAGGCGAAAGTCATAAAGCAACAAGACTTTATGACTTTCGCCTTTTGGGCTAATTATATCATCAAATCGCACAAATCCTTTAATGATTGAACGATTTGCAAATCATCGGTAAGCGGCTCAACGATTGCAATGTGAGTGGAAAGTCTTTTTGGCAGTCCGCTTTTAATTAAAGTTGCAGCGTTTACTAAAAGGCGAGTTGAAACGGTTTCGGTTAATCCTAGTTCGGTTAGATTTCTAATTTTAGTGCCAATTGCAACTAGTTTTTTAGCATTATCTGCATCTATTTTAGTTTCATTGATGAGAATTTCGATTTCTTGTTTTGCTTCTGGGTAATCAAACGAAAGTGCCGAAAAACGTTGTTTTGTTGACGGTTTCAATTCTTTAAAGCCACGTTGATATCCGGGATTAAATGACGCTACAAGCATAAAATCTTCGTGTGCTTTTATGGTAATTCCTAACTTGTCAATAAACAATTCTCGTCTATGATCGGTTAGCGAATGTATTGCCACAATAACATCAGGACGAGCTTCTGCAATTTCATCTAAATAAATTATAGCGCCTTCTTTTACAGCTAGTGTCATTGGTCCGTCAACCCAAACAGTTTCTGCACCTTTAATGATAAATCGTCCAATTAAATCGGTGGAAGATGTTTCTTCGTGGCAGGCAATTGTGATGAGTTTTTTATCCAATTTATGCGCCATATATTCGATAAATCGAGATTTTCCTGTTCCAGTTGGGCCTTTTAAAAGCAACGGAATTTTATTGGAATAGGTGTGAGAAAAAATTTCTTCTTCTTTTCCTATGGAATGGTAGTATGGAATAGTTTTTGTCATTTTAATGGAGAATTATAGTTTGGTTTCCACTTTTTTTGAAAATAAATTGGGATCAATTTTTATGGAAATAAACGCCCAATTATTGCCAGCATTTTTGTTTCCAGCTTTTAAAACTTCCATTGATGAAGTGGCAAACATTTGTGAAAATCCGGCATCGAAAGTCACATTATCATACATTTTATATCCTACTGTTATGTCTAATTCAGTGCCTAGATAATTTTCTTGTTTTTCTCCAGCACTATAAATTGAAGCTGCTGAAGCAAAATAATGAGGTGTTAATTTGGCTGAGAATTTATTTTTTTCGTAACCGATATTTACATAAACATCCGTTAACCCAACGGTATTCATATGATTTCCAACATAAAAATAATCCATATAACCATTGAATTTATGGTTTGTTCCATACCATGGATTAAACGATTTCGTATCCGTTGAAGTATCATTTTGATCTTTTCCAGAAAGCACTTCAAAACCAACGCTGGTATTGAAATTTGTTGTTGCTTTATAATTGATGTTTGCTGAAAAATAAGCAGCATTTACTGAATTGTCGGCAATTTTCCCAGTTTGTAAATAAGCCGCGCCATCAATTGAAAGCACAGCATTTTTGAAAACCAATCTTGAACCTAGCGTTTGATTATAATCTACTTTTTCTTCCGTTCCAACTAAATAAGGCATTCCGTTATTTAATGCTAAAACACTTAAATTTAGTTTATCAAAATCGGCATGATACCATAGATATTGTAATGATTTGTATTGTGGAATAGCATAGTTTTCATAAAAATTAGTTTCTTTATTAGCATTTAATGCCATTCCAAAATGAATTTGATTTTTAGTGTTTGGATTAAATTTTAATAAAAACGCATCATGACTTCTAGCTTGCATAGTCCAATCTACATTTCCAAAAATCCTTGCGTCGTCATAATTAATTTCTTGTCTTCCTAATTTGAATGACAATTTTTCGTTCATTTTAATTTCGCCATACGCTTCATGAAGAGCACTGTTTGCATCTGTTTTTGAGTTAGTTGCTACGTCGCCCCAAGTTTTCACATTTTGTGGAGAAACTCGTAATTTGATGTTTTTAAAAGAGTAATCAAAGACTAATCGAGTTCTTTGAGATATAAAAGAAGCGGCTTTTTCAGTATCTGGTTTTAATGTTCCATAACCGTTTCGGTTTTCAAATCGTGCACGTAAATCTGCATTGATATCAAATTGTTGTGCTGAAATTGTAACTGTTCCTAAAAGGGCAATTAGTGCAGTATAAAAATATTTTGTCATTTTGTTAATTATTAACGGTTTCAATTATTTTATCAACAGTTTCTTTGTTATTTACGCCCAATCCTTCTTGTTGATGCAATAATTCGCCTTCTTTATTAAAAACACTGATGATATTAGAATGAGAAAAATCCATAGGAGCAATTTGTTTGTATTTTACGGCCAACACATTAGCAAATTCCTGAACTGTAGACTTTGTTCCTTGCAGAAAGGTCCAATGTGGCGCATCCATATAATTCGCTTTCGCAAAAGCTTTTAATCTTTCTGGCGTGTCAACTTCGGGATCAATACTTACTAAAACAAAGTTTAATTCGGATAGTTTGTCTTTGGGCATTTTAGATTCAATGTCGCGCATATCGGCAACCAATCTTGGACAAGCGGCTTTGCAACTGGTATAAATCATTACCATTACGGTCACTTTCCCTTTTAAATCTTTTAGTTCTATGGTTTTGTTATCTTGAGTTTTCCATTTGCTCGTTAAGTTGTAAATAGATTCTTGAGAGATGGAAGTATTTTTTGTTTCTGTTGTTGTTTTTTTACAGCCAAAAAGTGTTATGGCAATAAAAAAGAGGATTATTTTTTTCATGGTTTTTTTGTATTTAAAGTGTCTTTGACACATCTAAAACCTAAATTTTTTACTGCATAATCTGCTTTTACACTTCCTCTAAAAGCGTATCTTATGAATGCAGCATAATTCATTAAATCGGAAGCATTTAGAGAACCACTTCCACAGAATAAATCTTTATCGGTAGTGACATCGCTTCGGGATTCGCCTGTTAATAAAATCGAATTAAAATCGGATGTCCATTCCCAAACTAAACCATGTAGGTCATAAACTCCATAATAATTTTTAAAGGTTTTCCCAATTTCGTTATTGAAAGTTTTTGGTTTTTCATACCAATCTAAAATGTATTGATTGTAGGCTTCAACTTTTCTAGCATCGGCCATATCTTGATTTGCCATAGCTACAAATTCCCATTCGTCAACAGTTGCAAGTCGTTTGCCTTGACATTCGCAATAAGCATTTGCAGCATACCAAGAAACATTTGTAACTGGACTATTTGGCTTCATGTCTGTTGCCAAAAGAGTGTCGTTTTTCCAAAAGTTTAGATAATTATCATCTGCAAAAAGTTTTTTTACTTCAGATTTTCTCCATCTTTTGTTTTTTTTTACAAAAGCTAGATAGTTGGCGTTTGAAACTGGATAAACATCCATGAGTAAATCATTTACTGTTATAGCTTCATTTTTTTTCCCGTATAGTGGAATATAATTTTCACCTTTTGCAAAAACCATCGGTGTTTCCACTCCAAAAGAAACATCATTTGGAGTGGAAACTGATGGAATAGTTATATTTTCTAGAGTATTCAAATCCTTGTCTTTAGAACAAGAAACAAACACAATTACGACAAACAGAAAATATAGCTTTTTCATGGAAATACTATTTATTTTTTACTTCTAACAGCTTTAACCATTGCTGGTGTAACTTCTTTTTTAGAATTGCCCCAAGTACTATACACATAGGTTAACACATTGGCAATTTCATCATCGGTAAGCGTTTGAGCGGTCATAACACTGTTGTATTTTTTACCATTTACAACAATTTCACCTGTTTTACCTTTAAGAACAAATTCAATGGCTCTATTCACATCGGCATTCAAATAATCTGATTTTGCCAATGGCGGAAAGGTGTTTGGTAATCCTTCACCAGATTGTTGATGACAAGCAAAACATGTTTTAGCATAAATAGATTTTCCATCTGCAATTCTTTCAACAAGCGTTACTGCTTTTGGCGCTTTTGCACTTACATCATTTGGCATGGTTTGGATAGTTCCACCTTCAGGATGATAAACTTGATCAGATTGAGTTCCAGAATACACTTTTTTATTATCTTCTCCAGTTACGTTTAGTAACCCTAAACTTCCTTTGTTGAATGTTCTAAATATAGAATGGTCAACAAGAACAAGTGTTCCAGGCGCTTCGACTTTAAAATCTACAATTGCTGCTCCACCGGCGGGAACTAGTGTGGTTTGCACATCGTGGTTGATTAAAGTTCCGCCTTCAACATGAACATTATCAAAGATTTCTCCAATAACGTGGAAAGAAGAAACCAAGTTTGGTCCACCATTTCCAACATACAAACGGACAGTTTCACCAACATTGGCAGTAAGCGCATTATCACCAGTTAAAGCCCCAGTTTTCCCATTGAATACTACATAATCTGCATCTTCTTTAATGGCTTTTGCCATGTCGAATGGTTGTAATCCTTTTTCACCATTAGCTCCTTTAGTATAAAAATCACCTTGCATAATGTAGTACTCTTTGTCAACTGGCGGCAAACCACCTTCTGGTTCTACCAAAATAAGTCCATACATACCGTTTGCAATATGCATTCCAACAGGAGCTGTAGCACAATGGTAAACAAAAAGCCCTTGATTTAACACTTTGAAAGAGAATGTAACCTCATGTCCTGGAGCTACAAAAGACGATTTTGCACCACCACCGGGACCAGTTACTGCATGTAAATCGATGTTGTGTGGCAATTTATTATCAGGATGATTTTTTAGGTGAAATTCAACTTCATCACCAATTCTGGTTCTGATAAAACTACCAGGAACAGTGCCACCAAATGTCCAATAAACATATTTTACACCGTCGGCCATTTCGCCTTCTTTTTCAATTATTTCAAGATTGACAATTAACTTTTTAGCGGCTCTATCTCCAACTGGTTTTGGTACAAATGGAGGTGAGGTCAATTCGGCTATTACTGCTTCTCCTTCTACTTCTATTTGAGTAGCATCAACTTTTTCGTATTCATCGTTTTGCTTACAACTTGCTAATGCGGTAAGAGCAAAAATGGTTAAAATTATCTTTTTCATGAAATTATTTGTTTTCAATTTCTAAGGCTTCATCTGTTGGTCTTCCATATTTTATAAAATCATATATGAAAAGCCCAATTCCAATGGTAAACATAGTAGCACAGATTAGTAATACAATAAAGTGAATTTCAATTTCTTTTTGAACCTCCATAAATTCCATTTTCAGTTTACGTTCCATATATACTTGAACCACACCTGCAACTCCGAAAGCTACCGTCATACCTAATATTCCAATATTAGAAAGCCAAAAAGCCGCATTTCCCTGGACGCTGTTGTAGCGTTTTCTTCCAGTTAAATTTGGTAGAGCGTAACTAATAATTGCTAAAACAATCATGGCATAAGCACCCCAAAACGCATAGTGTCCGTGCATTGCGGTAACTAATGTTCCGTGTGTATAAAGGTTTGTTTGTGGTAATGTGTGTGCAAATCCTAATAAACCAGCACCAATAAAGGAAACAATAGCAGAACCAATAGTCCAGAATAAAGCAATTTTGTTGGGATGACTTTTTTCACCTTTTCTATACATGTTGACTGCAAATAATGCCATAGCAAGGAAAGCTAAAGGTTCAAGCGCAGAGAATATTCCACCAACAATTAACCAAATTTTATTTACTCCAATGTAATAGTAGTGGTGACCCGTTCCTAAAACTCCAGAAAGGAATGTTAAACCAATGATCACGTACAACCATTTTTCGATAACTTCTCTATCAACGCCAGTTAATTTGATTAATAAATAGGATAAAATACCACCCATTATTAATTCCCAAACACCTTCAACCCATAGGTGAACTACCCACCAACGAAAGAACGAATCTGTTACTTGACTATCAAACCAAATCATTCCTGGTAAGTAGAGTAATGCAGCAAATAATAATCCCATAGAAAGGACTAATGCGGTTGTTGTTTTGCGTTTCCCTTTGAATAAAGTTCCTAGAATTAATCCTAAAAACAGTAAAACATTTACAACTACAAGAAAATCTAATTCCCTTGGAATTTCAAGAAATTTTCTACCTTCCCAATGGTTCAAGTGAAAACCAATTATAGCTACAACACCTACAGCAGCTAACGATATAAGCTGGACGTAAGCCCATTTTACACTTATTAATTCTCGTTGCGCTTCTTCAGGAATTATATAATAAGCGGCACCCATAAATCCTGTTAACAACCAAACTACCAGTAAGTTGGTGTGTACTGCTCTTGCGGTGTTAAAAGGGATTATATTGTGAAGACCTTGTAAACCAATGCGATCAAAGCCCATGATAAAGCCGTATATTATTTGCAAAGAGAATAGTAGCATGCAAAGTGCAAAAAACCAATAGGCTATCTTTTGTGATTTATATTTCATTTTTGTTAATTTTATTGTTTGTCTTTAGCTAATGGTGAAACGATTCTATCAAATCCATTCAAATCAATTTTCCCAATCCATTTGAAGTAAGCAACAACGGCTTCAGCTTCAGCTTCGGTCATTGCATAAGCAACCATTTTTCTCCCTCTTGGTTGCCAGGGTTCTTTGCTCATTAAAACTGCTTTTACATAAGCATCACCTCTTCGGTCTATTACTTTTGTTAATTCTGGTGCATAGTAAGCACCTTCGCCAAGAATAGTGTGACAACCCATACAATTATTAGATTCCCAAATTTCTTTACCTTTTACAACTTGAGCATCAATTTTGATGTAGTTGGTTTGATCATTTTTTGGCATGAACGAGTAAATTGTTAGCCCTATAAAGACTAAAAATGTGACTAATGTTCCACCTAGAAAAAATGCCCTTGCTTGTGATTTTGATAGCATAAATTTTAGTTTTAGTTAGTGTTTTTAATAAAAGACATAAATGTCTTTTATTGATTTAAGGCAAAATTAAGAATGGACATAGTCTTAAAACATGATAAAAATCATAAATGTTAAATAAAAGATAAAATTATCTTTTATAGATTAAGTTTTATAAATTTGAAATAAAAAAGATGTTTTCAAAGAGTTGTGAATATGGAATAAGAGCTACTATTTTTATAGCTTCACTATGTTATAATGACACAAAAGTTGGGATAAAAGAAATTGCTCAAGAAATAGATTCTCCAATGGCTTTTACAGCAAAAATTTTGCAAGTATTAGTTAAAAATGATATCATTAAATCGAGTAAAGGAGTACGTGGAGGATTTATGGTTTTAAAAGAAGATTTGAAACGCATAACACTGTCTCAGATTGTTGTTGCAATTGATGGAGATTCGGTATTTTTAAGATGCGGATTGGGATTAAGTAATTGTTCAGAAGATCATCCGTGTCCTGTTCATGAAAAGTTTAAATTTGTAAAGCAAGATTTAGCTTTCATGTTAGAGAATACTACACTTGAAGAGGTATCTATAGGGATAAAAAAAGGAACAACTTTCTTAAAATATTAAAAAAAAAGCGTGAAGTACAACAATTCACGCTTTTCTGGCTTAATTAAAAAAGAAAAACAATATTTGAATTAATAATTGATTTTATTTAGGTAAAAGTACATCACCAATAACATGAATTATTCCATTTCCTGTAGGAATTGAAGCAACAATTTCTGAACCATTTACAAAAGTTTTATCATCTTTTTTGGTGATTTTAACTTTTCCTCCGTAAACCATGTCAAACTCTTGTCCGTCATTCATGTATTCAATTTTCAATGTTCCAACATAAGTATGATACCCTAAAATGT
The DNA here is from genome assembly GCF_000757385.1 of Flavobacterium aquatile LMG 4008 = ATCC 11947. Taxonomy (GTDB): domain Bacteria; phylum Bacteroidota; class Bacteroidia; order Flavobacteriales; family Flavobacteriaceae; genus Flavobacterium; species Flavobacterium aquatile. The sequence goes on from NZ_JRHH01000002.1 coordinate 462,083, forward strand.
TTTCTAAATCACCTTTTTTCTCTGGTTTTAACAAACCTTCAACAGTTCCAGCAGGTAATTTATCAAAAGCTGCATTTGTTGGTGCAAAAACCGTAAATGGACCAGCATTACTTAACGAAGTTACTAATCCTGCCGCTTTTACAGCAGCTACTAATGTGGTATGATCTTTACTTCCGGCGGCTGTTTGAACAATGTTTGGTGTAGAAGTTTCGTCCACAACATTTTCTTGTCCACCCGATGTAACTTCGGTTGTTTCTGATGTCGCTTCAGTAGCAGCTTGATCACTTTGTTTGCAACCAATAGCCATAAATAAAATGGCCAATAACAATGATTTAATTGATTTTTTCATAATATATACTTTCAAATTATATATACAAAGTACCTAATTATGAAATAGTTATTTTATGAGTACAATCATAATAACGGAAGATTTTTAACTTTTTTTATGGAATAAAAAGCAGTGATTCCGATACCAATAACTAAAACAATTGCAGCTCCAAATAACATTTCGTTCACATACGGAATTGGAGTGTAGCTAAATGAGGCAACACCTTGAATAGCAAGAATTATTTCGTTTAACAAAACACCTATTGAGAAAGTAATTACACCAATTTTTATTTGTCTATTGAAATGAATCAAGTGATTGGCATAAACATAAAAAAGTAAAAACAAACTAATAATTGCCAATAAAACTAAGTGCAAATAAGCGATTACAATAGGTCTAAAACCAAAAGCTAATGTACTTAATACAGGAATTGTCGAACCCAATTGAAGCAGAAATTTTATACTCAATGCACAAGCGACAAAAAGCAAAATATAACGCAAAAAGAAAGGAAAATTGTACAGAAACTCTCTTTTTGTTTTGATAATTATAATCAAAAATCTAAACCAAGCATAAACTTGAATAAATGCTGCCACAACAGTAATAAGGTAAATCCAAATTGGCAAATCCCACCAAAGAGTTGATAAAAAATAGGCAGGAATACAAGATGAAAAGAACAACCAAAATGCTCTTTTAAAAAATGGATTTTCAGATGATTTTAATTGTAAAAAAGAGAATAATAATCCCATGCAAACAAAGAAAAACCAACCATTATATTGAAAGTGCAAATAATAATAGATGGATGCTAAATATTCATTCTGAAGAATGTTTTTTGAAATCATCATATAAGCCAAAGCAAATGTACCGAACGATGAAATCACATTGAAAAATAAAGCTGTTTTGAACCAATTTTTAGATAAATCATCATCAGAAATTAATTTTAAATCTTTTACGAAATAATAAGCAAAAACACAGGATACTATAATCGAAGATGTCGAAAAAATTATAGAAAATAATCCATAACCTTGAATGATAAAAAACACCAACATTCCATAAGCACAAATCAAATTGGCAGATAATATTGAATTGTATTTTTTAAAAAATCTATTTTCTATTTTCTTTTCTCTATTGTCATCCTGAGCTTGTGGAAGGACTTTTTTCTTCTCTAAAAAAACAATCATCAACACCATCAAAGTATGACTAATCCAACCTGAAAAGGCAAAATGAGAATGAGAATGTTGTAAATGTTTTTGGTCAAAAAAAGGAAATTCAAATCCAATTTTGTAACGCATTAGAAGCCCGATAAGTGCTACAATTAATAAATTTAATAGTGAAAATTTCAGCCAAAACTTGCTGTTTAAATGCATTAGAAATAGATTTTATGATTATTATTTTCAATTTTGTTGGCTGCTTTCAATTTTGCAAAAGCTCTAATTACCGTTTCTACTCGTAAGCCAGTGAAATTGGCTATTTCCTGTCTTGTAAATGGCACTAATTCTTTTATATCACCATTACCTTTTTTGTGTGCATTTAAGAATGCTAAAATTCTAAATTCAGGTTTTTGATTGATGATGTCTTTTGATGTTTTTGCCTTTCCGTGAAGACGTTTTGCCATTAATATCAAAAAATGCTTTTGAATGGAAGGATACTCATCTAGAATCTTCAAAAATTTTTCTTTAGAAAGTTTAATGATTTTACAATCTTGAAAAGCAACAGCAGTTGCAGGATATTTCTCGTCAATAAATAATGGTGGTTCACCAAAACTTTGTCCGTTACAAAAATGTCCTTGTGTAAACTCTTTTCCTTCATCGTTAGAATTAAACATTCTAACACAACCTTCAACAACTTGATAGTAGAAATGAGCTACTTCATCTTCACTAATTATTATATCATTTTTCTTGTATTCCTTGGCAATAGCGCCCCAAGTATACAGTAAATCTAAATCTATTTGCATGATTGAAACAGTGTGTTTTAAGTTAAAAAAAGCATTGTTTAAAAGCGATTTTAACTTATGGATACAAAATTACTTTTTATAAATTTACTAAAAATATGACCACAATCATATAAAATTGCTTTTTTCTCATTGTAAATTTGCCTAATGAAAAAAATACTAATCATAGTAATCCTTTCAATTTTTCTAAAACCAATTCTTCCGGTTATAGATTATATTGTTAATTATGATTATATCTCTAATGTTCTTTGTGAAAACAAAGCTAAACCAGAACTTAAATGTAATGGTAAATGTCATTTAATAAAAGAGTTAGCAAAAGCATCAAACGATGATAAGCCCATCAATTCAGACAAAAAAAATAATTTAATACAAGAAGTCGAGCTTTTATTCTGCAATGAAATAGCAGAAATATCCTTTAGACAAATTTATTTTCATAATAAAACTTCCATTGGTGACAACTATGCCAACTTATACTTTCACTCGGTAAGTTGTTCCGTTTTTCATCCGCCCACAATTATTTCTTAAACACTATAATAAGTCTTATTTAGCTTAAGCTTATCTCAAAAATCAAATTACTTCAAAATTGAATTTAATTTTCAATTCATAAAAATGAATTGACAGGATTTTTATATCCTAAATTGATTAAAAAAAATCTTTTAGATTCATCGTATAATAAACTTTAATTAAAAAAATGAAAACTATTTTAAAAAATATATTTACCATTCTAGTCATGGTAATAGCTCTTACCTCATGTTCAAATGATGACGAAAATACAAATCCAACAGTGAACGAATTGGATGGACTGACAAAGTTTAAAGAAATTACAAATACTACGCATACTATTGAGTTATATTCTCATACAGGAGCAACAGTTCAAGGTTATAATGAAATTAAATTAAGGATTAAAAACAACGCTAACAATCAATATATAAAAAATGCAGAAGTTACTTGGATGCCAATCATGCACATGGCTATGATGAATCACTCCTGCCCAAAATCTACAGTTGAAAAAATTTCAATGGATGGAACTTTATATGAAGGATATATTATGTTTCAAATGGCTCAAAACACTACTGAATATTGGGATTTAAAAATCGATTATACAATTGATAATGTAGATTATACAATGACTTCTGTAATTGATGTCCCTGCTTCTGCAAAAAGAACTGTTAATACTTTTACAGGATCTGATGGTGTGAAATATTTGGTGGCTTATGTTGATCCTCATCATCCAAAAGTAGCTGTAAATGATTTAGTTGTTGGTGTTTGGAAAATGCAAGATATGATGACGTTTCCTGTTGTTGATGGTTATACTGTAAAAATTGACCCAAGAATGCCAAGCATGGGAAATCATAGTTCACCAAATAATGTAAATGCAACTCAACCAACGACAGGCAATTTATACAAAGGAAAATTATCACTTACAATGACAGGTTATTGGAAAATCAATCTTCAATTAGCAAAACCTGATGGCACAATTCTTAAAGGTGAAGAAATTACAGAAACTGTTACATCAAGCAGTATTTATTTTGAAATAGAATTCTAATTGAATTATTATAAAAAAGTCAAATTCAATTCTGTTTTTGACTTTTTTAATTTTTACTCTAATGAAAAAATTACTCCTTTCAACTTTTTTAATGCTTCTTTCCACAATTATTTCTGCTCAAGACACGAATAATAGCATAATGAAAGAGCAATCAAAAAAAGATACCATAAAACCAATTCAAATGCAAGAAGTCATAGTAATTGGAAAAAAAGCACAACTATCAGATAAGCAATCAAAAACATTAACATCAATAGACGACTATTTACAAAAATCTGCAAAAGTTGACATGATAAAGCGAGGTGCTTACGCTTGGGAACCAATTATCAATTCTATGCCTACTGAACGTACTCTAATAACCATAGACGGAATGAGAATTTTTGGTGCTTGTACTGACAAAATGGATCCAATAACATCTTATGTAGAAGTATCTAATCTATCTGAAGCTACTATTTGTTCAGGTCAAGAAGGTGCTTGTTTTGGAAGTACAATTGGAGGTTCAATTGACTTAAAAAGAAACAAAAATAACTTCGGAAATAAAAAATGGAATTTTAATATAAATTCAGGTTTTGAAACCAACAATCAACAAAATATCATTGGAACAGCCATAAATTATACAGATGATTTATTTTATGTTGATACCGATTTTATGCTGCGAAATGCAGAAAATTACACAGCAGGAAATAATAAAGAAGTTTTATTTTCTCAATTCAAGAAATTGAATTTTTCATTTACATCAGGTTTTAAATTAAGTAAAAACAAGTTGATTGAAGGTTCGTTAATTTATGATAAAGCTACCGATGTTGGTTATCCTGCTTTACCAATGGATGTTTCCATTGCAGAAGCAATTATAACTTCTTTAAAATATGAGTACATCCCATTAAACTCTATTGTAACTAATTGGGAAACAAAACTTTATTTTAACAAAATAATGCATAAAATGGATGATACAAAACGACCGTTTGTTCCAGTTCACATGGACATGCCAGGTTGGAGTAAAACCTATGGATATTATTCAAAAATTAAAGCTAAATATAATAAACACAACTTATTACTAAACTTAAGTTCATTTTATAACAAATCACTTGCCGAAATGACCATGTATCCAGCTGATCCAAATGAAAATCTGATGTTTATGCTAACTTGGCCTGATGTTGTAACTTTTTATAATGGATTATTTATTGAAGACTATTATGATTTAAACTGTCATTCAAATATAAAAGTTTCAGCTTCAATTGGTAATCATTATAATAAAATAGAAAGTGAACTTGGATTAAATAGTTTGCAAATTCTTTATCCTGAAATGGAAGCACAAAAGACCCGATTTTTAAAAAGCTTTTCTGGAAATTATAATTCTTCCAAAAATGGATTTGAGTATGGATTTGGTGTAGCTTATGGAGAAAGAGCACCTTCAATAACAGAAGCTTATGGCTTTTACTTGTTTAATAGTTTTGAGAATTATGATAATATTGGAAACCCAAATTTAAAAAACGAAACTTCAATAGAAGGAAATGCTTTTGTTGGTTTAAAAAAAGAAAAAATTAACCTAAAAATTGCATCATCATATTTTCATATTTCCAATTATATTGTCGGAAAACCTGATACTAGCTTGATCCCAATGACAATTGGTGCAACAGGAGTAAAAATTTATACAGCACTTGATTATGCTACCATTTTCAATATTAGTTTAACTTCTGAAATCAAGTTTTCTAGACAATTAAAATGGAATTCGCAGTTAGTTTACAGTAGAGGAAAAGACTTTAAGAATGTGAATTTACCTTTTATAAGTCCTGTAAGCTACTTAACATCATTGGCATATTTAAAAGAAAAATTTTCAACAGAAGTTGTTCTTCAAGGAAATGCAAAACACACTAATTTTGGAGCTATATATGGAGAAGACGAAACGCCTGACTATGCAATAATTAGCGCAAATTTCGGTTATAAATTCAACATTAATAATAATAAATTAATCACAAAATTTGGAGTTGAAAACATTTTTGATTCTTATTATTCAACATTTTCCGATTGGAACAATTTCCCTAGACAAGGAAGAAATTATTTTGTAAATCTATCTATAAATTTATAAAAAGTACGACTAAGAATTTAAGGCAATTGTAATCCTACTTTTAATAAAGGATATTTTTAATGAAGTGATGCGCTTTTTTATCAAAAAGTAAATCACTTTATTGATTTTTACCAAACATTTTTCTCTAAGATTGATAGAAAGTTACTGTCATGTTTAATAATGTTTTTATCAATAAGCTTCTAAACTCACATCTTCACTTTTTTTAGCAAAGGGTGTCAAATAATAGAATGTTAAGGTTAAAGAGATCTAATGCTATTTAAATATGATGAATTGATTGTTTAGATAGTAAAGTATAATTGCGGGTTAAACTATATTTATAAAGTCTATAAACTTATCAAAATCAATCAACAATTGGTTAGATATTTTGACTGATTCGTGTACTGTACTTGACTCACTGCTTTTTAAGTAGTGAGTTTTTTGTTTTTTAGAATCACAACCTTCTTTAAATGAGCTTGTTAGAGTAAATAAACTGTTAACTTTACTGGTTCGATTTTGTAGAAGTTTTTTTTAATTAATTCTCTATCTTTTTTTAGGTTACTTTGAAAAAGATAAGTACAGATTTTTTTAAACAATTTTTAGGGATTGAATTTGCTGATTGACAATTTCAAATTCATAAGTCAATACAAGTGGACTTCCTGGAAAGTTTCCAGAAATTTCAGCTTTCAAGATTTGATTTATTTCAGAATATTCAATAGGTTTCATGGTAACTTGATAGGTCTCATAGGCTTTTTTTATCCAACTTCGAATTGCAGCCTTTCCATTGTGTGTTTTTCCTTCGTCAAAAACTGTTGCTGTTTCTGAAAAACAATTGGCATAAGCATCACTATTAAAATGACCTTGAGCATGAACTAAATCTGTAATTACTTTAGGTAAATTTTTCATATTATTTTTATTTTGAATTATTAAATTGTTGGTATGGTTCCGCCATCGATTACATATTCAGTTCCTGTCAAATAATTGGCTCTTGGCGATACTAAAAAACCAACAAGTTCAGCAATTTCTTCTGGTTCTGTTGGTCTACCCATCGGAATTCCTCCTAAAGCATTCATTACGCTTTGAGTTGCTTGCTCTAAAGTTATATTGGAGCTTTCGGCAATGCGTTCCATCATGGCTTTAGATGCTGTTGTATTAATCCAACCAGGAGAAACCGTAAGCACTCGAATACCTTTTGAAGCAACCTCATTAGACAATCCTTTGCTGTAATTGATTAATCCGGCTTTTGCAGCAGCATAAGGCAAAGTAGAATCATATAATGGTAACGTTCCTTGAATAGAAGCAATGTGAATGATTACACCACTTTTTTGTTCAATCATTTGAGGTAAAAAACCACGATCTAATCGAACTGGAGCAAGCAAATTGCTTTGAAGTGATTTCAACCAATCTTCGTCGTTTAAAACCGAAAATCCTCCAGCTTTGGTTTCAGAACCACCCAAATTGTTAACTAAAATGTCTAGTTTACCAAATTGTTGTAAAACTTCATCAACTACTTTTTTTGTGCCTAAAGAAGTAGTTAAATCTGCAGCAATAAAATGTAGTTCTTTATTGTGTTGATCTGGAAGATTTCTTGCTGTAATGATTACTGTGGCACCTGCCGCTTCAAGTCGTTCTGCGATGGCTTTTCCAGCTCCTTTTGTTCCACCTGTTACCAAAGCAATTTTTCTTGATAATTCATTGTTGAAATTAAATGTTTTTTCCATTGTTTATTTTTTGTACAAAATTGGGATATATATCAATATCAGTCAATTACGGAAATACGATTCACATAGGGATAAATTTTTCCCCTATTGTACGTTTTAGAACATTGCTGTATTTTTGTATTATGTATGAAAGAAAAACATTACCTAATCTGAACTGCGGTTTAGATTTGATCGGAGAAGTGCTTTACGGCAAATGGAAAATGCGTTTGCTCTGGTTTATCAATGAAGGACACCAGCGTCCAAGCGAATTACAACGTAAAATTCCAGATGCTTCTCGTAGGGTTTTGAATATACAATTAAAAGAATTAGAAGAGCACGAATTGGTATCCAAAATCATTTATCCAGTAGTTCCACCAAAAGTTGAATATTCCTTAACCGATTTTGGTAAAACTTTAATTCCTGTAATTTCGGCTATCGGAAATTGGGGTGATGCAAATGAAGAACGTTTGCGGTCACTTATTTTAAAGCGTCTAGAATCTTATAATCAATAAAAAAGTAGTTCAATAATGAAAAAGAAACTTATCCTTTATTTTATAAATATTGTAATGTTTACTTCACTTTCTGCTCAAAAAAAAGTTAATGATGAGACTAACTTTTATAAAAATCGAATTGCTTTAGCTCCAGAAACTGTTTTTAAAAAGTTTTTTGACGCTGGGATGAATCCGACCAATCATGTGTTGAGCGATTCAGAACAAGAAAAAATAGGAGTGGCATTTTCATTACTACCTCCGTTACATATAAAGATTCTTAAAGAAAATTTGCACAGTATTAGTTTTATGGATAACATGCCTAATACTGCATTGACTTCGCCAGTAGCATCAGCAGATTCTATTAAAAAGTTTAACATTACTTTTAGAGCCGGAATTTTGAATGAAACTATTTCAGAATGGGCTACTTGGAAGGAAAAATCATTGTACTATGTATCTGCTAATCCAACATTAGAAGTAACCATTGATGCTGGAAATTTAGATGCTTTTGTCTATGTATTATTACACGAGGCAACTCATGTTGTGGATGCTGTTCTAAAACTAACACCTCATGCGGAAGAAGATGAAAATTTGGTTCAACATACAGCATATACCAAAGATATATGGCTATTATTCAATAGTCCAATGGCGAAATTTACAAATCCTACATTAGAAAAAACACGTTTCAGAAGTGGTAAGGTGCAGCCTATTATATCAGTCAAAGAAACATATGATGAACTTGAAAAGACTCCATTTGTATCCCTATATGGAATGGCTTCTTGGTATGAAGACATAGCAGAATTAGTAACTATTTATCATCTTACTACTAAGCTAAACCAACCTTTTGTAATTTATCTCAAAGAAAATGGTGAAATTAAGTTAAAATTTGAACCAATGAAGAACAAGCTAGTAAAGAAGCGATTGAAGCAATTGGATGTTTTTTATAGTTAATTGTACTTGTGTTAACTATTTATTTTTTAATAAATTATGTTTTTCTAAATCTTTTCATTCAAAGTGATTTGATCTTTAAGCTGAATTTGTAACTTATTTTTTTACCGCAATACATTCAATTTCAATTCTGGCATTCTTTGGTAACGCAACAACAACAATAGTGCTTCGGGCAGGAAATTGATCTGAGAAATGCTTAGTGTATATATTATTGACGGTTTCAAATTGATTGATGTCAGTAAGGAATATGGTTGTTTTTTTTATATGGTCTAAATCAGAACCATTATCTTTAAGAATCACTTTTAAATTTGCGAAAATCTGAATAGTTTGCTCCTCAATTCCTTCTTTTAAAGCATTAGTAATCGGATCTATACCAATTTGTCCGGAAACAAAAATCAAATCTTTGTGAAGCGTAGCATAACTGTAGGGTCCAATTGGTTTTGGTAATTGAGTTTCTTTAGTAACTGCCAAATTATGAGTACTGTTACAAGAAACTAGTATTATTAAACTAAAAATGCAGCTAAGATATTTCATGAGTTTTAAGTATAAAAAAAGGCTGATTTTTTATCAGCCTTTTCGGTTTCTATTATTATTTTATAAAATTTAATAATTCGGTATTGAATTTTTCTAACTCTTCAATGAATAGTGCATGACCACTTTTTTCGAAAGGTACTAATTTGGAGTTTTTAATGCCTTTGTTCATTTGTTCTGCCAACTCATATGAACAAATTTTATCTAATTTACCATGTAAAATAAGCGTTGGAATTGTAATTTTTTTCAAATCGTCACGCAAATCACTATCTCGTAACGTTTTTAAACCTTCAGCCATGGCATAAGGAGAAGCTTGTGCCTGAATGGTTCCCAACCAAGCACCTTGTCCAGCTGAAACGCTTGTTTCAGTAGCTGGGAAAATAGTTCCGAAGTTTGCTAATAATTGTGGTCTGTTGGTATTGTTTAAATTAATCAAACCATTTACATCCTCTTTGGTCCAAAAACCATAGTTGAAATCGGCTCTTTTAGTCCAAATTGGTCCTGCTGCGCCAAATAATGCCATTTTAGAAACATGTGCTGCTTTATATTTTGCCACATAATGTATTACGGTTGCTCCACCCATTGAGAAACCACCAATTGTTGCTTTTTCTATTTTAAGTTGGTCCAAAACTACTTTGATATCGTCTGCGAAAACATCATAATTGTATTTTCCTGCTGGTTTGTCTGATAACCCGAAACCTCTTAAAGTAATGCCAATTACTCTGTATCCTTTTTCTATAAAATAAGCATATTGATATTCGTACATCGCATCGCTTAATGGCCATCCATGAATTAAAACTATTGGTTGACCTTCGCCTAAATCTGTCACATGTAGTTTTACATTTTTTTCTACTTCTACATATTCTGCTCTACCGAAAGATGCAGGTGTTCTTTTTTCTTGTGAAAATGAAACAGTGCTAGTTAATACTGTTGTAAATAATCCGATTGCTAAAATTAAATTTTTCATGATTTTAAATTGTTAATTGTTATTTGATAAAGCAAAGTTCAAGCGAAAAGCTTTGGTAATCAATGGACGCTTTTCGCTTTACATTGCACTTTTTTCCTTGTTATGCATTAATAAATTCAAGAATGTCTTTGTTTATGGTTTCGGCCTCTGTAGTTGGCATACCATGAGAGAAGCCAGGATAAATGATTAGCTTTCCATTTTGTAATAATTCGGCAGCTTTTACAGCAGTAGTTTCATAAGGTACAATTTGGTCGTCATCGCCATGCAATACTAAAACCGGAATGGTCACACTTTTTAAATCTTCTGTAAAATCAGTTTCGGAAAAAACCTCTATACAATCGTATTGTGCTTTGATGCCGCCCATCATTCCTTGTCTCCACCAATTGTCTTGAATACTTTTTTTAATTTCTGCACCTTCGCGGTTGTATCCAAAGAAAGGAATAGTCAAATCTTGATAAAATTGAGCTCGGTTATGTCGTGTGTTGTAGCGAATGTCATCGAAAACTGACAAAGGCACACCGTTTGGATTGTTTTCGTCGGCAATCATATACGGAGTGATGGCACTAATCAAAACTACTTTGGCTACGCGGTCTTTTCCGTATTGTGCTACATAACGAATAGCTTCACCGCCGCCTGTTGAATGACCTACGTGAATTACGTTTTTCAAATCTAAAAATTCTACTAATTCAGCTACATCGGCAGCATAAGTATTCATGTCATTTCCTTGGAATGTTTGCGTAGAACGGCCATGTCCGCGTCGGTCGTGAGCAATTACTCTAAATCCTTTTTCCAAAAAAAACATCATTTGAGCATCCCAATCATCTGATGATAATGGCCAACCGTGGTGAAAGAAAATTGGTTGTCCTTTTCCTAAATCTTTGAAATAAATTTCTGTTCCGTCTTTTACTGTAAACTTGTTCATAATTTTAATTTTAAATTGTTAGTATTATTTTGATAAGGCAAAGTTGCGTCAAATTGCAAAGGGCAACAATGGACTGTTTTCTCTTTGAATTGCACTTTTTTCCCTTTATGCAAAAACAGGGTGAATTTTGATGGTTTAAAGGAAGTTTTGAGACCAATTAAATAGAAAAAGCACGACAATAATGCCGTGCTTAACTTATAATTTTAGTCTATTTAGCTTTAAAATTGCTTTCTAAACGAAACTGGAGATAAACCTGTATGTTTAGAAAAGAAACGAATGAAATAGGCATCGTCTTCATAATTAAGACTGTATGCAATTTCCTTAACCGTCATTTTTGTATGAGCTAAAAGACGTTTACTTTCAAGTATTATCCGATCTTTAATAATATCGTTTGGAGTGCTTTTACTAATTAATCCTATTTTTTTACTGAGATTTTTTGGAGTTACAAATAATAGTTCGGCATAATCGGCAACCGTATGATGTGTTTTGTAATGTTGTTCAACAAGTTTGCTGAATCTTCTCAAAAATTGAACATCATTGTGTTGTGTGCTTTCTGCCAATTGGTGTTGTTGTTTCCAAATTCGGGTGGACTTAAGAATGATGAGTTTTAATAATATCCGAAGCATTTCTTCAGTGCTTGAATCTTCATTATTCATTTCTGTTTTGATTTCTTGAATGACAGCTTGAACATCCTTAGATTGATTATCATCTAATTTAATAAATGGAATTTCAAAAACATTATTGTACAATATACCATCGCAAGCCACTTCTTGATCGTGTATTTCAATGCAATAAAAATCTCTATTGAAGTAAATTAACTCACCATTAATTATTTCACATGGTTTTACTATCACTTTTGGGTTAATAAACAGAAGCGTATCTGTTTCCATGGTAAACTCTTGAAAATCAACTTGAATAGTGGCATTTTTAGAAATAAATAGAATTTTTATATGTTCTGCAATTGAATTGAATGTAGTTTCTTCTATCGCTTTTTTACTGAATTCAATATTCCCGAATTGTTTATATGAAAATTCTTTTAGCATAATTTGGTTTATGTTGGTGAATTCAAAGTTAATTATAAAAGTAATTCAACGTGTTTTTTAACCTAACTGTTTTCTGCGTTTTTAATCATAAGTATGCAACTCTTTTTTTAATTTTTATTCCCAAGTATACGTTGTTTTAATTCTGGAAAACGAAGGAAAGCTGTAATCCATAATATCGTTTGAATACTAACCGCCATCGATATCGGTTGTTGATGTTGTAAATGCGTTGCAATAGCTCCACCCAAATAAGCTATTAATAACATTGTTCCCAAAACTCCTGTCCTTGGAATAACGAAAAGTACTAACGAAATGATTTCAATAATTCCGATGAAACGATAAGTGCTGGCATCAATTCCCATAGAAGCAGCTTGAGCCAAGGCTGTATCGTTTTGTGTAATTTTCATGAAGGCACTCATTGTAAATAATAATACTAAAATGATGGTTAATATCCATCCTGCAATTTTGATTGTTTTTTGTGACATAGTTTTAGTTTTTAAATTCAGATACAAATTTCAAAATATATACTATACCTTTGTTATCTGTTACAAAAAGGATAGTACTTACAAAAAGAATAGTATATGAATAATCACACAGTTGAAAGTTGCTCTAAAGCTAAAATGGCCATAAGAGATACGTTGGATGTAGTAGGAGGGAAATGGAAATTAGTTCTTATTTCTGTATTGCAAAGTGGTAAAAAAGGCTTTAACGAATTATCTAGAGAAGCAGGAATTTCTCCACGTATTTTGTCTAAAGAACTCCACGAAATGGAAATGAACGGATTAGTTAGTCGAACTGTTTGCCATACTAAACCTATTACGGTTCAGTATGAATTAACAGCCTATAGTCAAACCTTGAACGAAGTTTTAATAGCTATGCAAAAATGGGGTCATTTGCACAGGCAAAAAATTATTTCCAGAGAATAATTTTCTAATTAACATGCTAAAAATCGGTGAATATTAAAAATTGATAAAAACTGTAATGTTGTCTTTTATTTTTTTTTTAATGAACTACTAAAACTGATAAAAGCCTCAAATTAAATAGATATTTCATAAAATATTTTTGTGTAATTCTTCGCCTTGATGAAAAACTTCAGTAATTATGTATTTTTTATATCGATTTCCTAATAATTAAGGTGTTTCTATTCTCAATTTGGTCTTTTCTTCCTTTCAAAATCATAGTTGCCAATAATTGTCCCATTTCTTTAAAATCGGTTGAAATGGTAGTAATTCCGTTTTCTACAATCTTCTTTAATGGCGTTTCATTGTAGGATATAATTCCGTAATCGCTACCTAAAATTAATTCTTGAAATTTCGATTGCTCAATGACATTCACTAAGTCTCGATCGTCTGGAATGATATAAACTTCTCCTTTTTTTATTGTTCTATTTTTAAATTCGGTAATTATTTCATGCTTAAAATGATGGTCTAAGCAGAATTTCTCGAAGCCAATTTTCATTCCTATTGGCTCTCTAAATCCAGGAAAAATCAAAATTAGTTTTTCATATTTATCAATCAAGTTCTTTCCTTTTGATAAACCATCGTAAATATCTTTTATAAAATTTTGATGTACCGATGGATAATCTTTTAAGTCATTATTAGTTTGGTCTAAAATGTAAACATCTTGCTTTGGTAATATTTTTATAATTTTTGCAGCATCCATTAAATTGGTCGGCATGATGATGTATTTGGAGTAGTTTCCATTACTTTCATTAATCAATTTCTTGAACATTTCAATATTAAAATGGTGAAAGAAAATGTCAATTTGTGCCGAATTGTTTATACTTTCCAAAAACGAATTATACAGGTCTTCTTTAAAACTATTAAGTTCATCGAACAAGAGAAAGATACGTTGCTCAAAACTAAATTCAACACTTTTTACATAATAGCCTTTTCCTAAAATGGCATAAATAATTCCGCGTTTTTTGAGTTCATCATAAGCCAACAAAACAGTATCTCTAGAAATTGAAAACTCCAAACTTACTTTATTCACTGATGGAAGTTTGTCGCCTCTTTTCAATCGATTTTCTGCAATAGCAACTTCTATTGAGAGTACAATTTGCTTGTATTTTGGAAGCGATGAATTGCTGTTGATACTTATTATTTTCATTGTACTTAGTAAATCTAAATTAGCGAAATCGATATAACTGGTGGCAAGATACAAATAAACTAGTAGGTAGTGGTATGGTTAAATAACATTAAATCCTATTTTTGTTAACACATTGATAAAATAGCTATGCAAAAAAATCATTATTCACAAATAGAAACACCTGTTTTTAGTAAATTCTTCGGAAATCTTCCTGACGGAAATGAGGTTTTGCTATTTACTTTATGTAATAAAAACGGAGCAGAATTATCTGTTATGAATTATGGTGCAACTATTACATCTCTTAAAATCCCAATTTCGGAAACAAAAAAAGTAGATGTTGTTTTAGGATTTGATACTCTTGATGATTACATAAATTCATTCGATTTACCGAGTGCACCATATTTTGGAACAACCGTCGGACGATTTGCAGGTAGAATAAATAACGCTCAGTTTTCGCTCAATGACAAGAAAATACAACTAAATAAAAACCATGGAAGCCACAATATTCACGGAGGAAATGATGGTTTTAGTAGAAAATTTTGGAAACTTATTTCATCTGCAGAAAATGATAATCCATCAATAACTTTTCAATACATAAGCGAAAATAATGAAGAAAATTTCCCAGGAAAATTAACCGCAAATGTTACTTACACTTTAACAGATAGCAACGAATTAATTGTAGATTATTCGGCAATTTCTACAGAAGATACGGTTATTAATTGTACGCAACACAGTTATTTTAACCTTGATGACCAAGCCGATACTATTGCAAATCAAACGCTTTTCGTGAATTCGAAACAAATTCTGGAAACAACATCAGAGAATATTCCAACAGGAAATTTCGTAAATTTAGAAAATCATAAGTTTGATTTTTTAAATCCTAAAAATGCTCCAAATCAAATTGATAACACCTTTGTTTTAGAACATAATAATGAAGTTAAAGCATGGCTTTTTAGTGAAAAAAATAATTTAAAAATGTCAGTTTTTACCAGTCAACCTGCTGTTCATATTTATGTTGGTGGCAATTGTTTCAATCAAATAAAAGGAAAAGAAAATGCAAATTATCATGCTCAAAGCGGAATATGTTTTGAAACACAAAATTATCCCGACGCACCAAATCACAGGCATTTTCCGAGTGCAGTCTTGAGAAAAGGTGAGACATATCATCATAAAACTACATTCAAATTTGAAAATATATAATTATGAAAAAGATATTTATTTTAATGCTAAGTGTATCAGTTGTTGCTTGCTCATCAAGTGATTCAGATACGCCAACGCCAACGCCAGTTCCAGACGATTTTATAAGAGCAGTTGACGTTTCCTTTTTGCCCTTAATAGAAAGCGAAGGAACTATTTACAAACATAATGGCACGGCTCAAAATGCATTGACAACTCTAAAAAATGCTGGATGTAATACTGTGAGAATCCGACTTTGGAAAAATCCTACCGATGCGGTTTCAAGTTTGCCCGAAGTAAAAGCATTGGCCGTTAGAGCAAGACAAGCCGGACTTAAAGTTTGGGTAACTGTTCACTATTCCGATACTTGGGCCGATCCTGGTGCACAAACTACTCCAGCAGAATGGCAAAGTTTGAGTTTTACCGATTTGAAAACCGCTTTCGCAAATTATACTTCAACAATTCTAACTGAAATTCAACCTGATATTTTTCAAATTGGAAACGAAACCAACGATGGATTGTTGTGGCCACAAGGAAAATTATCTACCAATGAAGCGCAGAGTTTGCAATTATTTCAAGCAGCAAGCGATAAGATTAGAAGTCAGTCGCCAACTACTAAAATCATGTTGCATTACGCAGGAACTTCGGGTTCTGATTGGTTTTTTAATAAAGTAAGCAGTATAAGTTACGATTACATCGGACTTTCCTATTATCCAATTTATCACGGAAAAAATCTAACAACGGTTCAAAACACTATGAATTCGTTGGGTTCATTGCACAATAAAAAAGTGATTATCGCCGAAACTTCTTATCCGTTTACTTTAGGATATAACGATTTTACTAATAATGTTTTAGGATTAGACAATCAATTAATTCCAGAATATCCAGCAACTAGTGAAGGTCAAAAAGCATTCATACTTGCAATAAAAAATTTGGTAAAACAAAGTTCTCACGGTATCGGATTTTGTTATTGGGGTGGCGAATGGGTTGCTTTTCGCGGACCAACTTCAACCAATGGATCGCCTTGGGAAAACCAATCGCTGTGGGATTTTAACAACAATTCGCTTCCAGTTATGGATGCTTTTAGTCAAAATTAATTATGAAAAATATTCTAAAAATAATAGCGCTTTCTGTTTTATTCGCCTCTTGTAAAAGTTCTAAATCGGCTTTCGTAAAAGGTGCCGATGTAGGTTGGTTGCCTCAAATGGAAGCCACAGGATACAAATTTTATGACCAAGACGGAACCGAAAAAGAATGTCTTCAATTACTAAAAGATAGAGGAATGAACTCTGTTCGACTTCGCGTTTGGGTAAATCCAAATGATGACAAAGCAAGCGGACATTGCAGTAAAGAGGAAACGGTAGCAATGGCATTACGTGCGCAAAAAATGGGAATGCGAGTGATGATTAACTTCCATTACTCCGATTCTTGGGCCGATCCTGCAAAGCAAAATAAACCTGCTGCATGGAAAAATCACAGTTTTCCAGAATTGCTAAATGATGTTTACAACCACACTTTTGAAGTAATTTCAGCTCTTAAAAATGCTGGTGTAACTCCAGAATGGGTACAAGTTGGAAACGAAATCCCAGGCGGAATGATGTGGCCAGAAGGAAGTACAGACAACTGGAATCAGCTCGGGCAACTTTTAAATAAAGGGTACGATGCCGTAAAAGCAGTAGATAAAAACATCAAAGTAATCGTTCACGTTGACGAAGGAAATAACAATGCCAAATTTAGAACTTTCTTCGATAATGCCACAGCTCAGAAGGTTAAATATGACATCATCGGACTTTCATACTATCCATATTGGATCAAAAAAGATTACACAGAAACCATCGCCGATTTAGAATTCAACCTTAACGATATGGTAAAACGTTATAATAAAGATGTGATGATTGTTGAAGTTGGAGGTGAAGATGACAAAATTCAGAACACTTATGAATTATTAAAAGCTACAATTGAAGCAGTTAAAAAAGTTCCAAATAACAGAGGTTTAGGAGTTATGTATTGGGAACCACAAGGTGCAAGAAGCTGGAGTCATTACGCATTAAGCGCTTGGTTAGAAAACGGTCAGCCTTCACCAGCATTAGATGCTTTTAAAGAAAATTAAAAATATGCAAGTAAATATTTCATATAAAATCGGTAAACTATCAATTCTTATTCTTGGTTTATTTTCTAGTTTCTCGAGTATAAACGCACAAGAAAAAATTAGTTTAGACGAAGATTGGAAGTTTCATTTTGGTCACGCTTCCAATCTGGATAAAGATTTCGATTACAGTAAAACAGCTTTACTTCACAAATCAAATGTGTTCGCAACAACCATTGTAAATCCAAAATTCGTTGATACCACTTGGAAAAAAATCAACGTTCCACATGATTGGGTTGTCGAACTTCCTTTCGTGAAATCGGAGCAAGTTGAAATGGACAGTCACGGTTACAAGCCAGTTGGCGGCGCTTATCCAGAAACAAGTATTGGTTGGTATCGCAAACATTTCACCATTGAAAAATCCAGAAACAATAAACGATTCGAACTTCAATTTGACGGAATTTATAGAAATGCCGAAATTTGGTTCAACGGATTTTACGTCGGAACAAATTTTAGTGGTTACGTTGGAAATTCATACGATGTTTCCGATTACATAAATTTTGAAGGTGATAATGTAATTGTTGTTCGAGTGGATGCCACACAATATGAAGGTTGGTTTTATGAAGGCGCTGGAATTTACAGACATGTATGGCTGAACATTACAGATAAAGTCTTCATTCCAGAAGACGGCATTTTTGTGCATTCCAAAGTTAAGGGCAAAAATGCAGAAGTTACTATTGAAACTACGATTCAAAACAACAATTTAAAAAACTCCAACTGTTTTGTTTACTCTTACATCACGGATAGAAACGGAAAAATATTAGCCAAAACTTCCAAACAAAAAGTAGCACTAGGAATTCGTAAAGATTTTACCCTCAAGCAAAAATTAAACTTGAATAATGCACGACTATGGTCATTAGAAGATCCGTATTTGTACAGAGTTATTTCCGTAGTAAAGTCTGGAAATCAAATTGTGCATCAAACAAAAACTCGCTTCGGAATAAAAACAGTGCAATTTGATGCCAATAAAGGGTTTTTCTTAAACGGAAAGAAAATCAAAATTCAAGGCACAAATAACCATCAAGATCACGCCGGAATTGGTAGTGCATTACCCGATTATATGCAATATTATCGCATAAAATTGTTGAAAGAAATGGGTTCCAATTCGTATCGAGCAAGTCATAATGCGCCAACTCCAGAACTTCTAGAAGCTTGCGATAGCTTGGGAATGCTGGTTCTTGACGAGCAACGTTTGTTAAACAGCAGTCCAGAATATGTCGATCAATTCAAACGATTAATTAAACGCGATAGAAATCATGCTTCCGTTTTTTTGTGGTCAATAGGAAATGAAGAACAAAACATTCAAGGAAACGATTACGGAAAACGAATTGCCCAAACACTTCTAGCGATTCAAGAAGATTTAGATCCAACGAGAACTTCAACTTACGCTGCCGATATGGCTAACGAATTCAAAGGTGTAAATGAAGTGATTCCAATACGCGGATTCAATTATCGTGAGTTTGCAGTTGCCGATTACCATCGCGATCATCTTAATCAACCTTTACTTGGAACCGAAATGGGAAGTACTGTTACGACAAGAGGAATTTATGAAAAAGACAGCATTAGAGCGTATGTTCCTGACCAAGATATAACGCATCCTTGGTGGGCAAGTAAAGCCGAAACTTGGTGGAAATTGGCAGCCCAAAATGACTATTGGCTTGGCGGTTATGTTTGGACCGGTTTCGATTATCGTGGCGAACCAACACCTTATAAATGGCCGAACATCAGTTCGCATTTCGGGATTTTAGATGTTTGTGGTTTCCCAAAAAACATTTATTATTACTATAAAAGTTGGTGGACAAATGAAGATATTTTGCATATTTCACCACATTGGAATTGGCCAGAAAAAGTAGGAAAACCAATTGATGTTTGGGTAAATTCCAATGCCGATGAAGTAGAACTTTTCTTAAACGGAAAAAGCCTCGGAAAGAAAACCATGGAGAGAAATAGTCATTTGCAGTGGAATGTAACTTACGAACCAGGCACTTTGGAAGCCATTGGTTACAAGAATGGAAGAAAGCTTACTACAAAAGTCGAAACTACAAATCATGCTACGAAAGTGGTAGCAGTTGCTGATAAAACCACAGTTTTAGCTGACGGAAAAGATGGTGTTGTAGTGAACGTTTCCATAGTCGATGACAAAGGTCGTGAAGTTCCAGTTGCTGATAATATGGTGAAGTTTTATATCTCGGGCGATGCTAAAATAATAGGAGTAGGCAATGGCGATCCAAGTTCGCACGAACCAGATAAATGCGCTGATGGAACTTGGCAAAGAAGTGCTTTCAACGGAAAATGTCAGGTGATTATTCAAGCAGGAAAAAAGATTGAGGACTTGAAATTAGAAGTAAAATCTAATGGATTGAGTTCAACTGTAGTGGAAATTAATCAAAAAAATAAATAGAAACTGAATCAATCCTGAAGCTTCGGGACAGCATAAAATGAAAAAAAAATTAATACAAAATACCACGGAACATTTTGAAAAATCCTTTCAAAATAAACCACAACATATTTTCCTTTCACCAGGAAGAATTAATATTATTGGTGAACACGTCGATTATAATGACGGATTTGTTTTGCCAGCCGCAATTAATAAATACGTGTGTATTGCAATTTCACCCAATACAAATTCCGATTGTACAATTATTGCTAAAGATTTAAACGAAGTTTTTGAGTTTAATTTGAATGATAATTTGGTGCCAAATCCGACTATGTGGATTAATTACATTCTTGGTGTTTTGCAACAATTAAAGGAACAAAAACAATTTTCAAACGGATTTAATGCGGTTTTTAGTAGCACAATTCCTATTGGTTCCGGACTTTCATCTTCGGCAGCTGTCGAATGTGGATTTGCATTTGCGTTAAATAAAATGTTTAATTTAGGTTTTTCCAAAGAAGAAATTGCACTCATCGGACAAAAATCGGAACATACTTTTGTTGGTGTAAAATGTGGCATAATGGATCAGTTTGCATCGGTTTTTGGCAAGAAAAATAAAGTCATCAAATTGGATTGCAACACATTAGAATACGAATACCACAAAGCCGATTTCAAAAAATATTCGTTACTTTTATTGGATAGTAATGTAAAACACACCCATTTAACATCAGGTTACAACGATAGAAGAAACGAAGTAGAACAAGGACTAGCCATCATAAAACAACATTTTCCTAAAGTAAAAACTTTCCGAAATTGTACAGAAGAAATGGTGAATTCGCTACAAAATGAATTGGGTGAAACCATTTTTAAAAGATGTCATTTTGTTGTAAAAGAAATCCAACGTGTTCAGGATGCTGTTAATGCCTTATCAAATTCTGATTTCAATAAACTAGGAGATTTAATGACCCAAACACATCACGGTTTGTCTCAAGAATATGAAGTAAGTTGTGATGAATTGGATTTTTTAGTCAATGCTGTAGCAAATGAAACTTCGGTTTTAGGAGCACGAATGATGGGCGGAGGTTTTGGCGGTTGCTCAATAAATCTAGTCGAAAAAGGTTCAGAAAATGCATTAATCGAAAAAATTTCTGAAGAGTATCGTTCCAAATTTGGCATCGAATTAAAATCATATAAAGTAAAAATATCAAAAGGTACATCAGAATATAAAAATTAAATCATACCACTGAATTCGTGTAATTCGTGTCAAAAAAATATCATGCAAAACTTCAACCATAACGAACATCCACACAGACGATATAATCCGTTGCTAGACGAATGGATATTGGTATCACCACATCGTGCCAAACGTCCGTGGCAAGGGCAAAACGAAAAAATTGCCGAAGACAATCGTCCTGAACACGATGAAAATTGCTATTTATGTTCGGGAAATGTTCGATCAAATGGTATAAAAAATGAAGTTTACACCGATTGTTACGTATTTGAAAATGACTTTTCCGCTTTATTAAAAGAGGAAGTTTTATTCGAAAATAATTCGAAACCATTATTCCAACAAAAACCAGAGCGCGGAATAAATAAAGTAATCTGCTTTTCGCCAAAACACAATTTGACCTTACCAGAAATGGAAGTTTCAGAAATTGAAAAGGTCGTAAAAACTTGGAAGGAACAATACATTGAATTGGGAAGTCAGGATTTTATCAATTACGTACAGATTTTCGAAAATAAAGGAAGTGTAATGGGTTGTAGCAATCCGCATCCGCACGGACAAATTTGGGCGCAATCGTCATTGCCAACCCAAGTAGAAAAAACGCAAAAAAACCTTCGTTCGTACTACGATAAAAACCAAACGAGTTTGTTAAAAGATTATTTAGATGAAGAATTAAAATTGCAGGAACGCATTGTAATTGAGAACAATCATTTTGTAGTTTTGGTTCCGTTTTGGGCAACTTGGCCTTATGAAACTATGATTATAAGCAAAAGACATTTTGGAAATATCATCGCTATGAGTAATGATGAAACCACAGCTTTTGCCGAGATTGTAAAAGATATTACGGTAAAATACGATAATTTATTTGAAACTTCTTTTCCGTATTCATCAGGAATTCATCAAGCACCAACCGATAGAGTAGCGCATCCCGAATGGCATTTTCATATGCATTTTTATCCGCCATTATTACGAAGTGCAACGGTAAAGAAATTTATGGTAGGTTATGAAATGCTAGGCGAAGCACAACGCGATATTTCACCTGAGCAAAGTGCTAAGATTTTAAGGGAATTACCAAACCAACATTACAAAACTAAAACCAACTAAAATGCAGACTTTAGCAACCAACGATTATATTGTATTTTTTCTCTATTTCGTAATTATTGTAGGTTACGGATTGTGGATTTACAACAGAAAAAAGAAAGAACAAACGTCAAGTAAAGATTATTTTCTTGCCGAAGGTTCACTAACTTGGTGGGCAATTGGTGCGTCTTTAATTGCCAGTAATATCAGTGCCGAGCAATTTATTGGAATGAGTGGAAGCGGATTTAAAATGGGTTTGGCGATTGCAACTTACGAATGGATGTCGGCAATAACGCTTGTTCTTGTTGCTGTTTTCTTCATGCCAGTTTATCTCAAAAATAAAATTTCGACGATGCCTCAATACCTAAAACAAAGGTACAACGGAAACGTAGCAATGATTATGGCGGTATTTTGGTTACTCTTATATGTTTTGGTAAACTTAACATCGATTTTATATTTGGGAGCTTTGGCTATTAGTAGTATTTCTGGTTTGAACATCACTTTTTGTATGATTTTCTTGGCGGTTTTTGCAGTGATGATAACGCTTGGCGGAATGAAGGTAATTGGTTATACCGATGTGATTCAGGTGTTTTTCTTGATTTTAGGTGGATTGATTACAACGTATCTAGCTTTAAATTTAGTAGCTACAGAATTTGGATCTGATGGAGTTATTAATGGATTTAATTTAATGCGTGAAAAAGCTGACGATCATTTTCACATGATTTTCGATAAATCAAATCCGAATTATATGGATTTACCAGGACTTTCGGTTTTAATTGGCGGAATGTTGATTATCAATTTGAATTATTGGGGTTGTAATCAATACATCACACAACGTGCTTTGGGTGCCGATTTAAAAACTGCGCGTAGCGGAATTTTATTCGCCGCTTTCTTAAAACTATTAATGCCAATTATTGTGGTTTTACCCGGAATTGCAGCTTATGTTTTATATCAAAACGGACATTTTCAAACCGAAATGTTACAAGACGGAAGTTTAAATCCAGATCGAGCGTATCCAATTTTATTGAATTTATTACCAGTTGGATTAAAAGGACTTTCTTTCGCAGCATTGACAGCAGCAATCGTTGCTTCTTTAGCAGGAAAAGCAAATAGTATTGCCACGATATTTACATTAGACGTTTATAAAACCAAGCTAAATGTTGATGCCGACGAAAAGAAACTAGTAAAAATTGGAAAGCTAACCATTGTGACTGCAATGATTATCGCTGTTGTTGTGGCACCTTTTTTAGGAATTGACAAAAAAGGTGGATTTCAATACATTCAAGAATATACAGGGTTTGTAAGTCCGGGAGTCTTTGCGATGTTTATTTTGGGATTCTTCTGGAAAAAAACTACTTCCAATGCGGCGTTGTTTGCAACAATTGGAGGATTCATATTTTCTATTATATTCAAATTTATGCCAGCATTTGTAGATTTATCGCTCTTGAATTCGATGGGATTTGCAGTTCCAAATGCTGATGGCGTTTATGAAATTCCGTTTATTGATAGAATGGGATTTGTATTCTTACTTTGCGTTATCGGAATGTACTTTATTAGTATGTATGAAACTAAAAAAGGAGTTCAAACTAATGGTCTTGAAGTAGATAAAACGATGTTCAAAATGTCGCCAAGTTTCACTGTAGGAATGCTTGTCATTGTTGCTGTTACGGCGGCTTTATATACAGTTTTCCGGTAGAAAATTATAGATTTTTAATTACATAAGTTACAATTCCCCAAATTATCAACTCATTTTCGTCTGTGACTTTAATGGGTTGGTAATTTTTATTTTCAGGCAGTAAATACATGCAGTTTTCTTCTGTTTTTATACGCTTTACAGTAAATTCACCATCAATAAAGCAAACTGCAATTTTGTTATTTTGAGGTTCTAAACTTCGATCAACAACTAAAATATCCTTGTCATTAATTCCTGCATTTATCATCGAATTTCCATTCACTTTTATATAAAATGTAGCTAGTGGATTTTTACATAATTCTTTATTCAAATCAATACCACTTTCCATAAAATCGGTTGCAGGCGATGGAAATCCAGCAGAAACGCCTTCTTTTATGTAAGGTATTTTCAGTTCGCTTTCTAATTCAGGACGAAAGAAAGTTAAAGATAGTTCTTTTTTTAATGACATTTTATTTCTAGAATTTCGTTAAATCTTGTAGTGAATCTTGGTGACAAATGATTTTGATTCATATTCCAAGTTAAACCTAAATTTTGTGTTCCTAATTTTACTTTTCGATCTCCAATTTTAGTATTTAGAAAATCCATCGCTTTCATAATTGCTAAATGTTTCGGATTTTCTTCTTCAAATAATTGAAGTTGTTTTTTATCTTCATCAATTAATTCGGTAACGATTACGCCAGCTTTTTTGAATTTTATGCCTTCATTTCCTTTGTATAAATCTTTAAGCATGGATATAGCAACATTTGAAATTGTCAAAGTCGAATTGGTTGCATAAGGCAAAGTAACCGCTTTGTTGAAATAATATTTTTGCGATTCATACTTGTGTTTGTCGATGACTAACATTACAATTATCGTTTGACAACATGATTTTTGTTTGCGTAATTTCTCGGTACAAACCGCAGAAAAAGTTGCCACGCGTTCTCGCAAATCGTCAAATTCTGAAATTTGTTTGGGAAAACTTCTGGTAGTTGCAATACTTTTTTTCTGCTCACGAATGGGTTCCAAATCTAATACTGATTTTCCTTCTAATTCATACTTCAATCGCATACCGATAACGCCCATTTCTTTTCTAATCCAAGCTTCGTGTTGCGGTTTGGTAAAATCATAAGCGGTGAGAATATTGTGTGCTATCATTTTTTTTCTCAGTCGAAAACCAATTCCCCAAACATCTTCAATCTTGGTCCATTTTAAAGCTTTGATTCGTTTTTCTTCGGTGTCAATTACATAAATTCCTTGTGTTCTGTCTTGAAATTTTTTGGCAATTCTGTTGGCTACTTTTGAAAGTGCTTTAGTTGGTGCAAATCCAACACATACCGGAATTCCAACCCATTTTTGCACACGACTTTTCATCTGAATTCCATAATTATGATAATCAGAAACAGACATTCCGTCAAAATTTAAAAAGGCTTCATCGATGCTATAAATTTCAACATTAGGCGTAAATCCTTCTAGAATTTTCATCACACGATTACTTAAGTCGCCATACAGAGGATAATTGGATGAAAAAACTTTGATATTTTTCTCTTTCAGAAGTTCTCGAATTTTAAATTCTGGCGCACCCATCGGAATACCTAAATCTTTAGCTTCGTTACTTCTTGAGATTACACAGCCGTCATTGTTAGACAAAATAACAACCGGCTTTCCAATAAATTGAGGTTGGAAAACGCGTTCGCACGAAGCATAAAAATTGTTACAATCGACTAAAGCATACATCTTGTAAAATTAGTCAATAATTGAATTTCACAATTGTTAAATCGGTCGATTGTTGATAAATAAAAAACCACCAAAATTGCTTTTGATGGTTTGAATATTTTTGAAAATTTAGTTTTTTAATTTATCAAATTGGTAACTAAAGATGGATACAATCCGATGATGATGTTTAATACAATTGAAATTACTCCAACAGCATAATATACGAATGGAGTTGCTTGTTTTTCCTCTGTAGCTTCTTTAGTGTACATTGCTAAAATTAATTTGAAATAGTAACCAACACTAATAATTGAGTTGATTACACCTGCAATTACTACCACTAAATATTCTGCTTTTATCGTTTGTGTAAACAACATGAATTTCGCAAAAAAACCAGAGAAAATTGGAATTCCAGCCATAGAAAGTAACGAAGCGGTAAGTACAGCAGCTAATAACGGATTTGTTTTTCCTAAGCCGTTGAAGTTGATAATATCTTCGTTGTCTTTGTTTTTTGTAACATAAATGATTACGGCAAACGAAGCCATTCCGGCAAGAGCATAAGCAGAGGTGTAATATAATAATGTGCTTGCGGCGTTAGTCAAACTCAATAATGCCATCAACATAAAACCAGCGTGAGAAATACCAGAAAACGCCAACATACGTTTCACATTCTTTTGACGTAAAGCCATGATATTTCCAACAGTCATCGATGCAATTGATACAATTACAATAATAATTTCGAAGTTATACGTTAATCCAACAGTTAATCCGCTTAATAATTTATATAATGTTGCCATTGCTACCACTTTAGCAAGTGTGCTCATTAAAGCCGTTGTTATTGCAGGCGAACCTTCGTAAACATCTGGTGCCCAAAAGTGAAAGGGTACGGCAGCAATTTTAAATAACATTCCGATAATCATTAACGTAATTCCAATTGGAAACCAAATTGGTAATCCAGCACCTTGAGATAAAGCATAGATTTCGGCTACATCAAAATAACCAGTTGCACCATAAATTAAACAGATTCCGAAAAGTATAATTCCGGATGCAAATGAACCCATTAAGAAGTATTTCATACCGGCTTCATTACTTTTTAAATCCAATCGTTTGCTCGCTGCTAAGATGTAAAGTGCGATAGAAAGTATTTCAATTCCTATAAAAAACATAGATAAATTTGAAAACGAAACCATAGCAACTGCTCCAGCTAAAAGGAATACTTTTATGGTAATAAAATCGGATATTTTCGTTTGATGATCCTTATAAACATCATGACTTAATGCTATTAAAAAGATAGTAAGTATGATAAATAATGACGAAAAACCAGCTGAAAATTTGTCAAAAACAATCATGCTTTTATATTGTTCGTCGATTGAACTATCGATAGACCAAAGATTTAGTGTGATACCAAGAATGGCTAATAGACCTACAATTGTTACTGGAACAAGTGCTTTTCTAAGGTTAAATATTTCTGCTAAAAGGCAAAATACTCCGAGTGCTGATATTGCTATTAATGTTTGCATTGGTAGTACTAAATTATCTATTTATATGAATTAAAATATCTTTTATTGCTGGATTCACCAAATCGGTAATTGGTTTTGGATACAATCCGAAGAATAATAAGAAAGCAATTATAATTACTAATGTAATGATTTCATTTGTTGTAATTGAAGCAAAAACTTTGGTATTAGTTTCTCCTAACATTACATTTTGAAACATTTTTAACATGTAGTAAGCACCAAGAATAATGGTTGTTCCACCAAAAACGGCAAACCAAATATTAACTTGAGATAAACTGTATAGAACTGTGAATTCTCCAACAAAGTTGTATGTTCCAGGTAACGCAACTGATGCTAATACCAAAATCATAAACAACGATGTGAATTTTGGTGATTGAGATCGAATTCCACCCATGGCACTAATTTCTCTAGTTTCATATCTTCTGTGAATAATTTCGGCAACAAAGAATAATCCAACGATTACAAATCCGTGAGCTATCATTTGATAAACTGCACCGTTTAATCCGTCAAGAGTTAAAGTATAACATCCAGCGGCGATTAATCCAACGTGAGCTAAAGAAGAATAAGCTAATAATTTCTTTAAATCTTTTTGACGTAACGCTATAATAGAACCATAAATTACACCAGCAATACTTAGTCCAATCAAATAAGGCATTAATGTTTTTGCAGCTTGTGGAGCAATTTGTATTTGCCAACGAATAACGCTGTATAATCCCATTTTTAGCATGATACCAGATAACAGCATGGTTCCAACAGTTGGTGCTTTTTGATACACTTTTGCCTGCCAAGTATGAAAAGGTATAAGTGGAATTTTAATAGCATATGCCAAGAAAAATGCTGCAAATATCCAAAACTGTTCTGTTGCTGATAACCTTAAATTGAAAAAGTCGCCTAATAAAAAATTGTTTGTTTTTTGATACAAATAGGCAAAGGCAACTAGCATGAATAAAGAACCAGCTAATGTGTAGATGAAGAATTTTACCACAGCTTTTTTACGTTTATCTGCGTCGCCATTACCCCAAATTAATGCTATAAAATAGATTGGAATTAATGCCAATTCCCAGAAAATATAATACAATAAACCATCAACAGCAAGGAAAGTTCCTGTCATAGCAAACGACATAAACAATACTAAAGCATAAAAGCTTTTAGCGTTAGAATAAGTGTTACCCAATGATGAAAAGATGATTATTGGTGTTAATGCAGTTGTTAGTAAAACCATTAACATTGATAAACCATCAGCTTGTAGTGCTAAATATACTTTTGGATATTCCATCCATTCGCCAAGGTAGTTTATAGTTTCTCCTTTTGAAAATTCGTTTAAAAGGTATAATGAAACTCCAAGAGTTGCAACGCTAAAAAATAGCGCCACTTTTGATGCTAGTTTATCACCAGAAAAGTAGGTTGCAATTGCTCCAACTAAAAGTAAAATTAATATAGTAGTTACATCCATTATGCTATGTTTTGAGCTAAAAATAAATAAATAATTATGGCACATACACCAATTACAAAGGCAAATAAGTATAATCCGATACTTCCCGTTTGTAATTTTCTACCTTGATTTGATAGTCCGTTTGCAACAGTTCCAAATCCGTAAACAACTTTACCAAGCGCTGGTTCTAGAGTTGTTCTAAAGAAATTTGACAATCCGTTTAGCGGTTTTACAATTAAGAAAGTATAAAATTCGTCAACGTAATATTTGTTGTAAATTGTTTTAGAAAATCCAGTTATTGCACTATCTTCTTTTGGAACAAAGGCTTGTTTGATGTATTTAGAATATGCCCATCCAATTCCGATAATTGCACCAGCTAAGGCAACTGCCATCAACATATATTCTTGAGTTCCAAGTGCGTGATGCTCATATTTGGTAACTAAAATTGGTTCTAAAAAATGATTTAGCCAATTGCTTCCTGGTAAGTTAATTGCTCCACCAATTGTAGCTAAAGCCGCAAGAACAATCAATGGGAAAGTAATTAAACTCGGACTTTCGTGTAAGTGGTGTTTTTGTTCTTCTGTTCCTCTAAATTCTCTAAAGAAAGTCAAATACATTAATCTGAACATATAAAAAGCAGTCATGATTGAAGCAATAGAAGCTACAACCCACAATACTTTTGCGAAAGCAATATGATGATTTTGGAAAGCAACCAGTAAGATTTCGTCTTTAGACCAGAATCCTGCGAAAGGAAAAATACCAGAAATAGCTAAAGTTGAGATTAACATTGTAGCAAATGTAATTGGCATTACTTTTCTCAATCCGCCCATTTTTCTCATATCTTGTTCACCATGTAACGCGTGAATCACAGATCCAGACCCAAGGAACAAACAAGCTTTGAAGAATGCGTGTGTGATTACGTGAAAAACAGCAACATTATACGCACCAAGACCTAATGCAAGGAACATTAAACCTAATTGTGAAACGGTAGAATAAGCAAGTACTTTTTTAATATCATTTTGAAGTAATCCAATTGAAGCCGCAACTAAAGCAGTTAACGCTCCAACTACTGCAATTATTTCTTGAATGTAAGGAGTTAAATCGAATAAGAAATTCATTCTTGTAATCATGAAAATTCCAGCAGTTACCATTGTTGCTGCGTGAATCAATGCCGATACTGGAGTTGGACCAGCCATTGCATCAGGTAACCAAGTGTAAAGTGGTAATTGTGCCGATTTTCCGGTTGCACCAATAAACAAACATAAGGTTGCGACACTAAGAAGTGCATTTCCGCTATTAGTTCCGCCTAAAACAATTTCTTTTAATTCAACAAAATCTAAAGTTGTGAATAAAGATGCGATGATAAAAATTCCGATAAGGAAACCTAAATCACCAATTCTGTTCATAATAAAAGCTTTTTTAGCTGCATCATTATAATCTTGGTTTTTATGCCAAAATCCGATAAGTAAGTAGGAGCAAAGTCCAACGCCTTCCCATCCGATAAACATTACTAATAGGTTGCTTCCAATTACAAGTGTAATCATGAAAAAGATAAACAAATTTAAATAAGCAAAAAACTTATGTAAATTCTCATCATCATGCATGTAGCTGATAGAGTATAAGTGAATTAACGATCCAATTCCGGTTACAAATAATAACCATAATAGTGATAATTGGTCTAATAAAATTCCGAAATCTAATTTGAAATTACTAACAGTAATCCAATCAAACAATTTAACTTGAATGACTTTTCCTGTTTGATTTAATTGCATAAAAAAGAAGATGCTCATAGCAAAAGAAACAACAACGGCGATTGTTCCGATGGTTCCAGAGACATTTCTGCTTATTTTTTTTCCGAAGAAAACATTAAATAAGAACCCAACAAATGGGGTTAATAATAAGAGTAAAACTAAACTATTCTCCATTAGGGATTATCCTTTTAAGTTTTTTAAATTAGCGATATCAATCGAACCTAAGTTTCTAAAAATAGATACTAAGATTGCCAAACCTACAGCAACTTCGGCAGCGGCAACAGCCATTGAGAAAAATACAAATACTTGTCCTTCGGCATCTTGATGATAGGTTGAAAAAGCAACAAACAACAAGTTTACAGCATTTAACATGATTTCAATTGACATGAAAACGATAATGGCATTTCTTCTGTACAACACGCCAAAAACTCCAATACAAAAAAGAAGTACCGAAAGGAAAATGTAGTTTTCTATACCAACTATATCTAAAATATTATTCATTATTTATTTGTTTTTTCTTTTTTAGACAATAAAACAGTTCCAATCATGGCAACCAATAAAAGCACAGATGCAAATTCAAACGGAACCATATATTCATTAAGTAAAATTTTACCTAATTTTTTAATTGATTGAAAATCCTCGCCAGTTGTATCATAATCGCCAACGATAGTTTTAGAATTTATGAAGATTGTTATTAAAACCGCACTTAAAACACAAAACACTACAATCGCACCAAGACGTGTAATTCTGGGTTTATGAACTTCATCTTCTTTATTTAAATTCATCAACATGATGGTGAATAAAAACAAGATCATGATAGCTCCAGAGTAAACAATAATGTGAACTATTGCTAAAAATTGTGCATTAAAAAGTAAATAATGACCTGCAATTGAGAAGAAACAAATCACCAAATAAATGGCACTGTGAATAGGGTTCTTACTATAAATTGTCAAGAATGCTGTTGACAATGTAATTGCCGCTAAAACGTAAAATATGATAAGTATTGCAGACATAATTAATTTAATTTTTTAGTATTTGCCATAGCCATTTCTAGAGGCATTACTAATTTATCTTTTCCGAAAATAAAATCTTCTCTGTTGTATTGAGCAGGAACTAATTCTTTAGATATAGTTAAATAAATTGCATCTTTCGGACATGCTTCTTCGCACAATCCGCAGAAAATACAACGCAACATATTGATTTCATAAATAGAAGCATATTTCTCTTCTCTGTACAAATGTTCTTCACCTTTTTTACGTTCTTCCGCCTTCATAGTGATTGCTTCTGCCGGACATGAAAGTGCGCACAATCCACAAGCAGTACAATTTTCTCTTCCTTGTTCGTCACGTTTCAACATGTGTTGACCACGATAAACTGGACTAAAAGGACGTACTTGTTCTGGATAATGAATCGTTGCTTTTTTCTTAAAAAAGTGTTTGATGGTAATCCATAAACCTTTAAAAATGGCAATGATGTACAATCGTTCTAAAAAAGTCATTTCTTTATTAGAAACTTGTTTTTTCTTGCCTGATAATGATATACTTTGTATCGATGCTGACATAATTTCGTTTCTTATTTGAAAGCTAAAATGCAAATTCCTGTTATAATAATATTGACAATAGAAAGTGGAATTAAAATCTTCCAACCTAAATTCATCAATTGATCGTATCTAAATCTTGGTATTGTCCATCTTATCCACATAAAGAAAAAGATGAAGAAACATAGTTTTGCAAATAAGGCAAAAATACCAATTACGTTTCCAATATTAACACCCCAATTTTCTACAGCCCAACTCATACCTGGATAGTTGTAACCACCAAAATATAAAACGGATATTATCGTTGCTGAGATAAACATGTTAGCATATTCAGCAAATAAATAGAATCCCATTTTCATGGAAGAATATTCCGTATGGTAACCACCAATTAACTCCGATTCACATTCTGCTAAATCGAAAGGTGTTCTGTTAGTTTCCGCAAAAGCACAAATTAAGAAGATAAAGAATCCGAGTGGTTGGTAGAAAACGTTCCAATCCATTCCTGCTTGTTGCACAGAAATTTCTTTTAAACTTAGTGATCCTGTCATCATCAATAAAGCAATTATTGATAATCCCATGGCAACTTCATAAGAAACCATTTGAGATGCCGCACGAACCGCACCCATTAATGAGAACTTATTGTTTGATGCCCATCCACCAATCATAATTCCGTAAACTCCTAGGGAAACAACTGCAAAAACGTATAATAATGCGCTATCCGTATCGGTAGCTTGCAAGATTACAGTTCTTCCAAATAATTCTAATTTATCACCCCACGGAATTACAGCACTTGTCATTAAAGCCGTACTCATTGCAATTGCTGGTCCAACAAAAAACAGAAATTTATTTTTAGTATTAGGTTCAAATTCTTCTTTGGCGAATAATTTCATACCATCAGCAAGAGGTTGTAATAATCCTCCCCAACCAGCACGATTTGGTCCAACTCTATCCTGAAGATAAGCCGCAACTTTACGTTCTGCCCAAGTAGAATACATTGCCATAATCATTGTTATTGCAAAAATAACTACAATAAAAATGCTTTTTTCTATGATAAAGGCACTATCCATTTTTCTTTGAGTCTATTAAATTTCCGTCAATTTTTTCATTGTAATCAATTTCAGACATACTGATTTTTTTACGATCGATATCTCTTCCCATCAATATTCCTTTTTCTGTTTCAATTACCACTTTATCCATTTTACGTGTATAATTGTTTTGATTGATAACAGAATCTTTTTCAAATCTTCTTGGACCTTCAATTACCCAATCAGAAACTTCTTTTTTGTCAAAACGACAAGTGTTGCAGATAAAATCTTCAACTTCATGGTATTCGTCTTTTCTTGCAGTAACTCTTTGAATTTCGTCACCAAACATCCAAACGGTTGTTTTTCCACAACATCCTGGAGTGGTACATTCTCTGTGTGCATTGAATGGTTTGTTGAACCAAACTCTAGATTTGAATCTAAAAGTCTTGTCCGTTAAAGCTCCAACTGGACAAACATCAATCATATTTCCAGAGAATTCATTGTCAATTGCAGCAGAAACACAAGTGGATATTTGTGAATGATCACCACGATTTAAAACTCCGTGAACTCTTCCGTCTGTTAATTGATCTGCTACTTCTACACAACGTTGGCAAACGATGCAACGGTTCATGTGAAGTTGAATTTTGTCACCAATATCTTCAGGTTCGAAAGTTCTTTTTTCTTCAATGAAACGAGTTTCCGATTTTCCGTGTTCGAATGATAAATTTTGCAAATCACATTCTCCAGCTTGATCACAAACCGGACAATCTAATGGATGATTTATCAAAAGGAATTCGGTTACTGCTTTTCTAGCTTCGGTTACTCTTTCAGAAGATTTGCTTGCTATTTCCATACCGTCTTGACAACCAGTAACACAGGATGCTACTAATTTTGGCATTGGTCTTGGATCGGCTTCGCTACCTTTTGTAACGTCCACTAAACAGCAACGGCATTTTCCGCCTGTTCCTTTTAGTTTAGAATAATAACACATGGCTGGCGGAACTGATTCTCCACCAATCATACGAGCAGCTTGCAGGATTGTTGTTCCAGCTTCTACTTCTATTTCTTGACCGTCTATGGTTACTTTCATTGTAAATTTGTTTAAAAGTTTAAAAGTTTAAAAGATTAAGTGTTTCCACTTCGTACTTCCAACTTCTAACTTCGTACTTTTAAATTATACTGTTTGCTTTGCTACTAAATGCTTCACTTTTTCAAATGGCTCATTTACAAAGTGATCTCTATTTCTTACTTTTTCTGGGAAACGAATGTGGTATTCAAACTCGTCTTTGAAATGACGAATTGCCGCAGCAACTGGCCATGAAGCCGCGTCACCTAATGGACAAATCGTATTTCCTTCAATTTTAGATTGAATACTCCATAATAATTCGATGTCTTCTTCGCGTCCGTGACCGTTTTCAATTCGGTGTAACACTTTTTCTAGCCAACCTGTTCCTTCACGGCATGGCGTACATTGTCCGCAAGATTCATGGTGGTAAAATCTTGAAAAATTCCAAGTATTTCTAACGATGCAAGCTCTATCATCATAAACAATAAATCCACCTGAACCTAACATGGAACCAGTTGCGAATCCACCATCAGAAAGACTTTCGTATGTCATTAAACGGTCTTCACCAGCGGCAGTTTTGTAAATTAAATTGGCTGGTAAAATTGGCACCGAACTTCCTCCAGGAACTAATGCTTTCAATGGTCTGTCGGTTTGCATACCACCACAATATTCGTCAGAATTCATAAATTCGTAAACAGAAACACCCAATTCAATTTCGTAAACACCTTGATTTTTGATGTTTCCAGATGCTGAAATTAATTTGGTTCCAGTAGAACGACCAATTCCAATTCCTGCATAATCAGCACCAGAATTATTGATAATCCAAGGCACAGCAGCAATTGTTTCTACGTTATTTACTACAGTTGGATTTTGCCAAAGACCTTTTACAGCAGGAAATGGTGGCTTCAATCTTGGATTTCCACGTTTTCCTTCTAGTGATTCAATCAATGCAGTTTCTTCTCCGCAGATGTAAGCTCCGCCACCAATTTGAACAAAAAGTTCTAAATCGTAACCTGAACCTAATATATTTTTACCCAAAAATCCAGCAGCTTTTGCTTCGGCGATGGCTCTTTCTAAAATTTTGTAAACCCACATGTATTCTCCACGAATGTAGATGTATGAAAGGTTTGCTCCAAGCGCATAACTTGATGTAATCATTCCTTCTATTAAAAGGTGAGGAATGTACTCCATTAAGTAACGGTCTTTGAAAGTTCCTGGTTCTGATTCGTCAGCATTACAAACTAAATGTCTTGGATTTCCCGATTTTTTATCGATAAAACTCCATTTCATTCCAGCTGGAAATCCTGCACCACCACGACCACGAAGCCCAGAAGTTTTTACTTCTTCAACCACTTCGTCTGGCGTCATTTTTTTCAAGGCTTTTTCTACTGATGCGTAACCGCCTTCACGACGATATACTTCATAAGTTTTAATTCCTGGAACGTTGATTTTGTCTAATAATATTTTTCTTCCCATGATACTATTTATCGTGTAAAGTGATTTTTCCTTCTTTGCAATCAGACACTAACTGATCGATTTTTTCTTTGGTAAGATGTTCTTGGTAGAAATCACCCAATTGCATCATTGGAGCATATCCACAAGCACCAAGACATTCCACACCGCGAACTTCAAACATCATATCTGCCGTAGGTTCGCCTACTTTTACTCCCAATTTATAACAAGTGTAATCCATTAAATCTTCTACTCCGTTTTGACAACAAGGAGAAGTTTGACAGAATTCGAACATGAATTTTCCAATAGGACGTTGGTTGAACATCGTGTAAAAAGTTACAACTTCATACACTTCAATATTTTGAATTTGAAGAATTTCGGCTACTTTATTTTGCAATTCAATACTCAACCAATTGTCGTGAGCATCTTGAACTTCATGCAAAACTGGTAATAAAGCCGATTTTTGTTTGCCTTCAGGATAATGACTAATCAATTCATTGATGCGGTTCATCAACGATTCGGTTATGTTTATCTCTTGTTTTATATGTGATCTTTCCATTTTTGTTATTTTAAATTTTGAATTATAAATTTTAAATGTTTTGAATAATTTATAATTTAAAATTCATCATTTATAATTTCATTATGCGTCTAATTCGCCTGCAATTACATTTAAACTTGATAATATTACGATAGCATCTGATAACATTCCGCCTTTAATCATTTCTGTATAAGCTTGGTAGTAAATGAAGCAAGGTCTTCTAAAGTGTAAACGATATGGTGTTCTACTTCCGTCAGTTACTAAATAAAATCCTAATTCACCATTTCCGCCTTCTACTGGATGATAGATTTCTGCTACTGGAACTGGAACTTCACCCATCACAATTTTAAAGTGATAAATTAAACTTTCCATGTTGTGGTAAACATCTTCTTTTGGAGGCAAATAATAATCGGGAACATCAGCGTGAATTGGTCCTTCTGGTAATTTTGCTAATGCTTGTTTGATGATACTTAAACTTTCCCAAACTTCGGCATTTCTAACACAGAATCTATCATAAGTATCACCTGATTTTCCTACTGGAACATCAAATTCAAAATCTTCATAAGAAGAATAGGGTTGTGCTTTTCTAACGTCATAATCAATTCCAGCAGCGCGCAAATTTGGACCAGTTAAACCGTATTGCATAGCGCTTTCAGCAGTAATTGGTCCAACATTAACTGTTCTATCAATGAAAATTCTATTTCTTTCGAAAAGGTTTTCAAATTCTTTCCAAGCAACTGGGAAATCGGTAAGGAAAACATCTAATTTTTTGAAGGCTTCTTCCGACCAATCTCTTTCGAAACCACCGATTCTACCCATATTTGTTGTTAAACGAGCGCCACAAATTTCTTCGTAGATTTCGTATACTTTTTCTCTAAATTGGAATACATAAAGGAAACCTGTATAAGCTCCAGTATCAACTCCAAGGATTGAGTTGCAGATTAAATGATCTGTTATACGAGCCAATTCCATTACGATAACTCTTAAATATTGAGCACGTTTTGGAACTTCAATTTCAAGTAGTTTTTCGACTGTCATCCACCAAGCCATATTATTAATAGGAGAAGAACAGTAGTTCATTCTGTCTGTTAACACGTTTACTTGATAAAATGGTCGATTTTCAGCAATTTTTTCGAATGCACGGTGAATGTAGCCAATTGTTGGTTCGGCATCAAGAATTTTTTCACCATCCATTAATAGGATATTTTGAAAAATTCCGTGAGTTGCAGGATGCGTCGGTCCTAAATTCAATACCGAAAGTTCGCTACCGTCTTCGTTGCGTTTCTGCTCTACAATTTTTGCATATCGATGCTCTGGTGGTAATAATAGTTCTGACATTTTATAATGTTGAATTATTTCTTTTATTTTTTTGTCGCACTTCGATAATGCTCCGTTTGACTTTTATTTATTTGTATTGGCGACAGTTCTTCCAAAGAATCTATCGTCTTTATCGGTTCTTCCGCTGTCTTCCATTGGGAATTCTTTTCGCATAGGAAACGACACCATCTCATCCATGTTTAAAATTCGTTTTAATTGTGGATGACCTTTAAAATTAATTCCGTAGAAATCATACGTTTCTCTTTCCATCCAATTGGAGCAAAGAAATAAATCGGTGATTGAGTCTACTTCTGGATTTTCATTTGCTAAAAAAGTTCTTACTCTAATTCTAACATTTTCAACCCAATTATGTAAATGGTACACCACTTCAAACTGATGATTTTCATCATTGTCTGGAAAGTGAACACCACATAAATCGGTAAGGAAATGGAAATTTAAGTCTTGATTTTCTTTTAGGAATTGAATTACTTCATGTACTGTTTCTGAAGTAGCTTCGAATGAAAAAACATCTCGTTGCATTTCAAAATTTAGAACATGATTTCCAAATTTTTGTGATAGTTTTTCTTGTATGTAAGCTGTTTCTAAAGCCATATTATAGGTTATAAGAAGCTAATAATTCTTTATATTCTGGAGAATTTCTTCGGCGAACCGATTCGTTCTTTACTAATTCTTGTAATTGCATTACGCCATCAACAATTTGTTCTGGTCTTGGAGGACAGCCTGGAACGTAAACGTCAACTGGAATTACTTTATCAATTCCTTGTAAAACAGAATACGTATCGAAGACTCCACCAGAACATGCGCAAGCTCCAACAGAAATCACCCAACGAGGTTCAGACATTTGTTCGTATACTTGACGTAAAATTGGTGCCATTTTTTTAGAGATTGTTCCCATCACCATTAGCATATCTGCTTGACGAGGAGAAAAACTCACACGTTCAGAACCGAAACGAGCCAAATCGTAATGTGATGCCATCGTTGCCATAAACTCAATTCCACAACATGAAGTTGCAAAAGGTAAAGGCCAAAGAGAATTAGCACGTGCTAATCCAACAACATCGTTTAATTTTGTGGCGAAGAAACCTTCACCTGTAACACCTTCTGGTGCATCAACCATTTTTGTTTTTTCCATAGCAGTAGTATTTATTCCCATTCAAGTGCTTTCTTCTTGATAATGTAGAAGAAACCAATTAAAAGCAACGACATAAAAATAACCATTTTAATCATTCCGTCTACACCTAATTCCTTGAAGTTCACAGCCCAAGGATATAAGAATATTACCTCTACGTCAAAAAGAACGAAAAGGATCGCCACTAAGAAATATTTTACTGAGAAAGGAATACGTGCATTACCAACAGATTCGATTCCGCATTCGAAGTTTTTATCTTTGTTTTTGGAATGTCTTTTTGGACCTAAAAAACTAGAGCCAATAATAGTTAAGACAACAAACCCAACAGCCAAACCTGCCTGCATAACGATTGGTAAATAATCTAATTGATTGGATTGCATAGTGCTAATATTTAGACGTAATAAAAATAGCCACAAATATACGTTGCAATATTTAAATCTCAAAAGTGAAAGGGCAAACGTTTGTTATTTATATCTTAAAAACCAATTATTTAAAACAATTCTAAATAAAAAAGTAAGATATAAAAAAACGTCCCGATACTATCGGGACGTTTGACCATTGAGGTAATCAAAAAATAATATATATTAGTCTTCGATTACAGCTACTTGAGCTGCAACTTTACCTTTTCTTCCTTCTTCTTCTTCGTAAGAAACTTTATCACCTTCGTTTAGTGACTCAGCTCTAATACCTGTTGCGTGAACGAAAATGTCTTTTCCATTTTCATCATCTGTAATGAATCCGTAACCTTTTGATTCATTGAAAAATTTAACTGTACCTGTGCGCATTGTTGTAATAATAATTATTAATAATTGTCAAAGATATACTTATTTCTGACATAGCAAACAAAAATTAAATAAAAAGTTAAAATAGTAACAAAAAAATAATGTTGTAACGGAGTGATTTTCAAGTAAATATTTGAATTATCATCAAAATTGAAATAAAAAAGCAACTATTTATGAATTTTTAAATAGTTGCTTTCTAATACGTTGCGAATTTGATATAAATTACTTTAGCTCAACTTTTATATGTAATTCCTTTAATTGTGCGTCATCAATTGTTGAAGGTGCATCGATCATTACATCTCTTCCTGAGTTGTTTTTTGGGAAGGCAATAAAATCACGAATCGTCTCTTGTCCGCCAAGAATTGCTACTAATCTGTCCAATCCAAATGCCAAACCTCCATGCGGTGGCGCACCAAATTGGAACGCATCCATTAAAAATCCGAATTGATTTCTCGCTTCTTCTTCGGTAAATCCTAAGTATTTGAACATTAACTGTTGTGTCGCTTTATCATGAATTCTGATAGAACCACCGCCAATCTCATTTCCGTTTAATACCATATCATAGGCATTAGCTCGAACTTTTCCAGGATTTGTTGCTAATAACTCCATATCTTCTGGTTTTGGCGAAGTAAATGGATGGTGCATTGCGTGCCATCTTCCAGATTCTTCATCCAATTCTAGTAAAGGGAAATCTACAACCCAAAGTGGTGCAAATTCTGCTGGATTTCTCAAGCCTAATCTTGTTGCTAGTTCCATTCTTAAAGCAGAAAGTTGCGTACGAGTTTTGTCTGCTGGACCAGAAAGGACAAAAATCATATCTCCAGCTTTTGCACCAGTAATTTCTGCCCATTTCTTCAAATCCTCTTGATCGTAGAATTTATCAACCGATGATTTATAAGTTCCGTCGGCTTCACATTTTACATAAACCATTCCAGATGCGCCAACTTGAGGACGTTTTACCCAGTCAATTAAAGCATCAATTTCTTTTCTTGTGTATGCTGCACAATTTGGAGCGGCAATTCCAACTACTAATTCAGCTGCGTTGAAAACTGGAAAATCTTTCTGTTGAGCAACTTCGTTTAACTCACCAAATTTCATATCAAAACGGATATCTGGTTTGTCATTTCCGTAAGTTTTCATGGCATAATCGTAGGTAATTCTTGGAAATTTCTCTACTTCAATGCCTTTTATTTCTTTTAGTAAATGACGTGTTAATCCTTCAAATACATTTAATATATCTTCTTGTTCTACAAATGCCATTTCGCAATCGATTTGTGTAAACTCGGGCTGTCTGTCGGCACGTAAGTCTTCGTCACGGAAACATTTTACAATTTGAAAATATTTATCCATTCCGCCCACCATCAATAATTGTTTGAACGTTTGTGGTGATTGTGGTAAAGCATAAAATTGACCTTCGTTCATTCTACTTGGAACTACGAAATCTCTTGCGCCTTCTGGAGTGGATTTAATCAAATAAGGAGTTTCCACTTCACAGAAATCTAAATCTGATAAATATTTACGCACTTCCATCGCTACTTTGTGACGAAAAAGTAATGAGTTTTTTACCGGATTTCTTCTGATGTCCAAGTAACGGTATTTCATTCTAATGTCTTCACCG
Organism: Flavobacterium aquatile LMG 4008 = ATCC 11947; assembly: GCF_000757385.1. Classification (GTDB taxonomy): domain Bacteria; phylum Bacteroidota; class Bacteroidia; order Flavobacteriales; family Flavobacteriaceae; genus Flavobacterium; species Flavobacterium aquatile. The sequence continues at coordinate 503,213 of NZ_JRHH01000002.1, forward strand.
CCATCGGTTTCGTCTTCAATAGTGAAAGGTGGCGTTAAAGCTGCGTTAAGAATTGTCATTTCTTTTACAAGAATTTCAATTTCACCTGTAGCCATATTTTTATTTTTGGCTTCACGCTCAATAACAGTTCCTTTTACTTGAACTACAAACTCTCTTCCAAGTGTTTTAGCCAATTCAAAAACCGATTTTTCTGATCGACTTTCGTCAAATAACAATTGTGTAATTCCATAACGGTCGCGTAAATCTACCCAATTCATGAATCCTTTATCTCTTGATTTTTGAACCCAACCGGCAAGCGTAACTTCTTGATTGATATGCGAGGCGTTTAATTCACCACAATTATGACTTCTATACATTTGGAATATTTTTTTTATTACATACAATTCGACCTTTGGTCTCGGGTGCAAAAGTAAAAAACTTAAATCAATTATATAAGGTAAAATTGAATTGAAATTTTTTGTTAATATTTTAAATGTAATTCAGAAAAAAAGTACATTTGGTTCTCAAAATTAATTTAAAAACAAAATTTATGAAAAATGTAGTGTTTATTTTCATTGCTTCTATATTTTCGAGTATCGGTTTTGCTCAAGGAACTGTTTCGATTAAAGCAGATATTGCTAATAGAAACGGTGATATTTTATTTATTAAACAAGGTAGAATGATTGTTAAAGAAATAAAAGCGGATGATAAAGGAGCTTTCAATGGTTCATTCGATATCAAGAAAGATGGAATGTACACTTTATTTGATGGAGCAGAATACGCAACCTTATTTTTAAAAGGTGGCTATGATTTGAAAATTAAAATGGATGCATCAAAATTTGACGAAACATTAACCTTCAAAGGTAAAGGTGCCGACGAAAATAACTTTTTAGCGCAACAAGCTGTTGAATCTATGAATTCTGACGAAGATAAATTGTTGGAAATGAATGAAGCTGATTTTGCAAAAGCAATGGAGACCAAAAAAGTGTCTAAAACGGAGAAATTAGATAAATCAAAATTAGATGTCTTATTGGTTGAGACTTTAAAAAAGAACATTGATGCTGAACAAAAAGGTTTGACAGATTATTATAAAGAAATTCAAGCCAACAAAAAATTCAATAATACGGTTGCTCCAGATTTTGACTATTTAAATCATGCTGGCGGAAACGTTAAATTATCTGATTTAAAAGGGAAGTATGTTTACATTGACGTTTGGGCTACTTGGTGTGGACCATGTAGAGCAGAAATTCCTTTTTTAAAGAAAGTAGAAGAACAATATCACGGAAAAAACATTGAATTTGTTAGTATTTCTGTTGATGTCTTAAAAGATTTTGAAAAATGGAAAACGTTTGTAACTGAAAAAGGTTTAGGCGGAACGCAATTATTTGCTGATAAAGACTGGAAGTCTGATTTTGTTAGAGCATTTAATATTAACTCGATTCCAAGATTTTTATTGATTGGGCCTGATGGTGTTGTGATTGATGCAAATGCAAGTCGTCCTTCTGATCCAAAATTGGTAGAAAAGTTTGATTCTTTATTGAAATCGTAAGAAAACACTTTTTAAATAGTTATCGAAAACCCAACGTCTTATCCTTTAAGACGTTGGGTTTTTTAATTATTTTAAAAATTCCAATGTTAAGTTTTTATCCAATGTTACCAAATTGTTAAGCAAAAGTTTGCATAGTGTAAATTAATTGTTACATTTGTTATGTTAATATGAATAATTAAAAAACCTACACTATGAAAAAATATGTAATTATGGCGGCGTTGTTGGTCTCAGGATTAACATTCGCTCAAGAAGGAAAACCAAAATTGGAAGAAGTTGACGGAATGGTAAAAGCTACTTATTATTATGAAAATGGTCAAGTTCAACAAGAAGGTTTTTTTAAAGATGGTAAACTTGAAGGAAAGTGGGTTTCTTATAATGAAAACGGATCTAAAAAAGCAATTGCAGAATATACAAACGGCGAAAAAACTGGAAAATGGTTTTTTTGGAATGATAAATCTCTTGCCGAAGTAGATTATTCAGAAGGTACTATTGCTTCTGTGAAAAGTTGGAATAAAGAAGCTATCGCTGATAAAAATTAGTTTTATTATTTAATTCAAATGAAAAAGGTTCATCTAATAAAGTAGATGAACCTTTTTTTGTGGCATTAATTTAGGGAAAGCGTTTGTTGAAATTTATTAGTATTTAATATTTCAATGAGTTTTAATAAAAAAGGTTCGTCAGATAAAGACGAACCTTTTTTGTAAAATATATTTATTGTTTCTTATTTGATAATTACTTTCTCAGTATAAGTAGTTGTATCAGCAGTAACTTTAATAATATACATTCCAGATGATAAGTTATTAAGGTTGATAGATGCTTCAACATTAAAATCATTATTTACATTGGAGTAAACCGTTCTTCCGTTAATGTCAATAACATTTATTGACGCTTTACCTGTAAAGTTGTTTATTCTAATGTTTAATAAACCATTTGTTGGATTAGGATATACATTGAATAAATCTTCTTTTTCAAAACTATCAGTATTTAATGCTGTACAGTTTGCACCTGGAGAAAAAGCAACAAAACTTTCTACTTGGTCGCCACTATTGTTGTTACTTCCTGATGATGCGCCTTGACCAACGCCTCTTCTTCTAAAAACTTCGGTAATTAAACAATAATCTTCTCCGCCGGTTGTAGCTTGATCTGCTGCAATCAATGCATCTCTACCAGCAACAATTCCTGGATTACATGGTTGTAATTTTAGAGCATCCAATACTAAACGCATAACTTTATTATTTCCACCTGTTCCAGTATAAACATTAGAATCAAAACCATATTTTTGAATATATGCCCAATTTAAATCCCATAAAGTTGTTGCCCAAAAATCTCCAATAACATATCTATAACCCGTGTCTCCTGCTTCAGTAGGTATTGGAATATTAGAGTCATTAAAAGTTAATGGATTTATACTCATGTCGGTAGAATATGGATAACTTCTTAATCCAGATCCTGTAGTTGGTTGGTTTAAAGCAAAAGTAGCTACACCTTTTGGTGTTGTACCAACATCACCAGCTTTTAACTGCATCATTAACATAAACCAATCAGACCAACCTTCACCCATTGCTTCAAAGTTATTTAAACAGCCACTGTTTGCTGGTCCGCCAGCTAATCTTGTAGAAATACCATGACCATATTCGTGAGCAACAATTCCGTTGTCAAAATCACCGTCTGTGTTTATAAATGGTGCTTCGCCTAATTGGATTTTACCATTTACAGTTTCGGTCTTTATTCTAGCAATAAGAGGATATCCTACAGCTTTAGTTACACTTATTGCAGGAATTGTAATTGTTGCATCTGCTCCAGACATATTAATTTCTGCTGGAACTGTTTCAGATGGGTCAACATTATTAACAATTATAACACCTGTTGCGCCAGCATTTTGGGCATTTTTTACTTTTTCTATAAAGGTACATGGTGTTCCACCTAAAGCTTCTGCTAATGATCTTCTAATAACTACAATATTTCCATTAATTGCGGCTGCATTAACAGCAGCTGCACAAGCATCACAGTTATCAGTTTCTCCTGGATCTGGAGTTCCATCATCGTATAAAACCAAATTTGATTGAATTAAATTTGGTGCAATAGGAATATCAACATGACCAGGATTAAAAACATTATCTCTAGCTATTCTAGATCCAGCAATATCTGCAGGAGAATTTATGTATAAAGGTTGAATTGGAGCCGCATAACTCCACAAGAACATTTGCATTCTTGGTCTATTTCCGTCAGTAGGAGTCGAAAAGTTTGCATTATTTAAATTTTGTGGTGTTGCCGATGCACCGTCTTGTGCATCTGCAAAAACAGCATCACCGCCAATTGTAACAGTTCCACCTTTACCATAGTTGTTTTGTTGAAAATTACCATTTATTTCATTAAATCCATATTGATACCAAACGTCGTGCATCATGTTGTTCATGTAGAATAAATTGGTAATTGCAGCATTCAAGTAAGTTGATGGTTGTGTATTTGTTCCGCCATAAGGAAAATCAAAGCTTAAAGTTAAACCTCCACTTGGTGAAGTTCCTGTTCCGTTATTTCCATCTAAGTCATCTTGCGCTTGAACATTGTTTCCTCTAGTTATTGTATATTCATTTCCAACAACTCCATTTGTATCATGCCATCCGTAAGGAGAAGCCTCTACGTTGTGAGGATTTGTAATTAATTGTCTAGCAATGTGGTTAGGACTTTCATAGTTAAATGGTATAACTCTATAAGATCCAGATTGTACTTCCAGTAAACTTGAAGTTGTTTCTTTAAATAAGTTAAGGCTTGCAGCACTTTCTTTCATCGGAGAACAACTTGCACTATGATTATGATTTTCTCCAAAAGAACAGGATATCACCATGTCATTTTTCTCTAAAAGTTTACCATCTAATGCATCAATTCTTACATGCCAAAGGTGTTGATGCCCAGGAATATCAATTACATAATCCCAAGCTAATCTTAATTGATTGTCTGAAGTTAATTGATATACTAATTCTGCAGAAATTTCATCTTCAGTATTGTTAGAAATTCTGAAATTTTTTAATTCTTTTGTTTCTAAAATTGTATGAGTATTTGATGAAGTAATGTTCAACAAATTTTTAGCGCTAAACAATCCTTCAAGTACAGATAAAGTAGGTGTTGTTGTGTTTACTTTAGTAGTAATGTTTGAAACAAACTGACTGTGAATGTTGATTACTTCATCATTTTTAACCCAAACATTGGCAACAGCATTAAAAATTTCAATTCCTTGATATCTTTGTTTTAGGTAATAATTGTGAATGTTGGTACTTTCAGATGTAGCTTCACTTTCAATAATCCAATCATTTACATCAGCACTAGTTAACTCTAACTTTGTTAAGTTCGCGTTAAGATAAGTTTGTATTTTACTTCTTGTGGCTTGAGAAAAAACCGAGCCTGTAATCAATAGAAGTAACAATAGATAATTTTTTTTCATTTTGGTATAGTTAAATTATGGTTAGCAAACTTAATTTATTTTTTAAGTTTATGCAATTTTTTTATTGAATATCAGATTTTTAACTTTTGTTTGATTGGATGGTTTTAAATAATTCTAATGCCTTTCCATCCGTTAACATTGATACATAATGACAAATGTGTTGCAATCTATCATAAACGGTTTCTTTTTCATATTGATAACGTTCTGGTAACAATTTCAATATCAGATTATCGTAATTACTTGCCGTTCCGTTTGCTTTCTTATTATAGGCATCACAAAACGTATCTAGTAAGGTATTGATAATTTTGTAACCCATAATTTCCTTATGAATTACCTCCTTACTTTGATATACGTTTTTTACACTTATTTGGATGATATCATTCATCTGAGCTTTGTATTTAGACTTGTCGGTTATTGCGTAAGGAAATTCGCCTTTTAAAATGGCTTCTTCGTTTTCAATAAAGACATTCACAGCATCATTGATTAAATTTCCGATAGCCAATGCGCGCAAATAACTAATTCTGTCTTCTTTTGTAGTAAGAGAATTGTATTTAGATGTATCAATAGAATCTTTAACCAGTTTTATCAAATATTCCAAAGCAAAATCTTCCGAAACTAATCCAAGGTTTATTCCGTCTTCAAAATCGATTATTGTATAACAAATATCATCGGCAGCTTCAACCAAATAGGCAAGTGGATGACGTTCGTAACCAATATCGTTGCCTGATTTATTAGGAATCATTCCCAATTCGGTAGCCACTTCTTTAAAAAATTCTTTGTCTGATTGGAAGAAACCGTATTTTTTATCGGCGATATTTTGCGTTGGTTTTTTTGGCAAACTCTCTTTTGGATATTTCATAAATGCACCAAGAACGGCGTAAGTCAAGCGGATGCTGCCTTCAATTCCTGGACGTGAACTTGTTAAAACAGAAAATCCATTGGCGTTTCCTTCAAAATCTATTAAATCCTGCCATTCTTTATCCGACAATTGGTGTTTGTATTTTTGTCCGTTTCCGATAGAAAAATATTCGCCAATGGCTTTTTCTCCTGAATGTCCGAAAGGCGGATTTCCAATATCGTGCGATAAAGCTGCTGCTGCAACAATAGCACCAAAATCATTGGCTTGATACCCATGAATAGACTGTAAATGCGGATATTTCTCAATAATTTTTTTTCCAACTAATCTTCCTAAGGAACGTCCAACAACCGAAACTTCTAAACTATGAGTAAGTCGTGTATGTACAAAATCGGTTTTTGACATAGGAATAACTTGCGTTTTATCTTGCAAACTTCTAAAAGCCGCCGAAAAGATAATTCGATCATAATCTACTTCAAAACCCAATCGCGTGTCGTCTTGTTCAATTCGCAGACGTTTCCCTTTGTCGCCTTGTCGTTTTAAAGATAAAAGTTGTTCCCAGTTCATCATGGAATGTGAAATATTAGATATTAAATTTTAGATATAATCAAAGTGATTTTTTCATGCAAATGCTATTTTCAACTCCGATGTATTGACCGTAATTTTCGGTTATAACGTAACCTAGTTTTTGATACAATGAAATGGCGTCTTTTTGCATAAATCCTGTTTCAAGAACAGCAATTTTGTAGTTTTCTTCAGTTGCCCAAAGTTCCAAGTCAGATAAAATTTTAGATGCAATTCCTTTTCCTCGAAATTGTGGTAAAGTGTACATTCTTTTCATTTCTACTGTTTCAGAATCGTATTCTTTGTATGCGCCAATTCCAACTGCAGTTTCGTTTTCATAAACAATAATGGCATTTTTTAATGCACTCGATTTGTTGAATTGTGCATAGAACGCATGATCTTCACCATCAAGAATTGCCAAAAAAGCGTCTAACTCTATTACGAGTTTTTCAAAATCAGGATTATCAGATGTTGTTCTTGTAACCGTAATCATTGTGGTTTTATTCTTTATCGTTGGCTAAGAAAAAGACTCTCGATTTTTTAGGATATTGATTGTAGCTTTTGTCACTAGGATTTGCAATTACCGTTTTGATATTGATTTCATCTCCTAATTTAAAATTTTTCTCAACCAATTGATAATCCAATAGATATTCGCCACAGAAGTAATTTCCGTCGTTGTCTTTTTCTATAATTCCTGTATAAACTCCTTTTTCTTTTGACATTTTGTTATAATTTGTTTCAAATATACGAATTGAAATTTAAATTCTGATTTTTAGTCGTGATTGCAATGGAAAGCATTATGCAGGAAAACGCTATTTTTTCTTGGCAAAAAAGAGCGACCATAGAAGCTCCTTTTTTGTATTAGAAAAAAAGTGTTTTACAAATAATCTTGTAATGGAAAGCGGGAATAACTTCTAATAAAAAAACAGCCATCAAATTTGACGACTGTTTCTATATTCTATTCTCTATGTTCTAAATTAAGAACCACACATTTCACATTCCTCCGGACCAGAATTTTTAGCCAATTCAATCATCGCTCTATATTCCTCAGCAGACATTTCTACTGGTTCGTTTAGAACTGCGATTGGTTGTAATTTTTCGGCAATTGGTTCAGAAACTATTTGAACTGTTGGTTGCTCTTTTACTTCAATTGGTTCTGCTTTTTTGTCATTGTTTAATGTAAATTTGATGGCATCCACCGCAGCTTTTGTTCTCAAATAATACATACCGGTTTTCAAGCCGCTTTTCCAAGCATAGAAATGCATCGACGTTAATTTAGAATAATTGGCATCTTGCATGAACAAGTTCAACGATTGCGATTGATCTACAAAATAACCTCTTTGACGACTCATGTCAATAATATCTTTCATCGACATTTCCCAAACGGTTTTGTACAATTCTTTCAAATCTTGCGGAATATTCAAGTCTTGAACTGATCCGTTGTTACGCATTAATTGTTGCTTTAGGTCTTCGTTCCATAAACCTCTATTTACTAAATCTTCTAATAAATGTTTGTTCACAACGATGAATTCTCCTGAAAGCACGCGACGTGTATAAATGTTAGAAGTATAAGGTTCGAATGCTTCGTTGTTTCCTAAAATCTGAGAAGTCGAAGCTGTTGGCATTGGCGCCACCAAAAGTGAATTTCTAACACCATGTTCCATAACTTCTTTACGTAAACTTGCCCAATCCCAACGACCAGAAAGTTCTTCGTCTTTAATATTCCAAAGATTGTGTTGGAATTCTCCTTGCGAAATTGGTGAACCTGCAAAGCTAGAATACGGACCTTCTTCTTTAGCCATTTCCATAGATGCGGTTACAGCTGCAAAATATAATGTTTCAAAAATTTCCTGGTTTAATGTTTTCGCTTCGTCGCTTGTAAACGGCATACGCAACATAATGAATGCATCTGCCAAACCTTGTACACCAAGACCAATTGGACGGTGACGTTTGTTAGAATTTTCGCCTTCTTTTACAGGATAATAATTTCTGTCAATTACTTTATTTAAGTTTCTTGTTACGCGTTTGGTTACGGTAAACAACAAATCGTGGTTGAACTTTCCGTTTTCCACAAACATTGGTAACGATAATGAAGCCAAATTACAAACTGCAATTTCATCTTTCGATGTAAATTCCATAATCTCAGTACACAAGTTCGATGAACGAATAGTTCCAAGATTTTTCTGGTTTGATTTTCTGTTGGCTGCATCTTTGTACAACATATAAGGAGTTCCAGTTTCAATTTGAGATTCCAGAATTTTCTCCCATAATTCGTGCGCTTTGATGGTTTTTCTTCCTTTTCCAGCCGCTTCGTATGAAGTATAAAGTGCTTCAAATTCTTCACCGTGAACATCATACAATCCTGGACATTCATTCGGACACATCAATGTCCAATTGCCGTTTTCTTGTACGCGTTTCATAAATAAATCGGAAGTCCACATCGCGAAGAATAAATCTCTTGCACGCATTTCTTCTTTTCCGGTATTCTTTTTCAAGTCTAGGAATTCGAAGATGTCAGCATGCCAAGTTTCAATATAAATAGCAAAACTTCCTTTACGTTTTCCACCACCTTGATCTACGTATCTTGCAGTATCATTGAAAACACGCAACATTGGAACAATTCCGTTTGAAGTTCCGTTAGTTCCACGAATGTAACTTCCAGTTGCACGAACGTTGTGAATAGAAAGTCCAATTCCTCCAGCCGATTGCGAAATTTTAGCCGTTTGTTTCAACGTGTCATAAATTCCGTCAATACTGTCGTCTTGCATTGCCAATAGGAAACAAGAAGACATTTGAGGTTTTGGAGTTCCTGCATTGAACAGCGTTGGCGTTGCATGCGTAAAGAATTTTTTCGACATCAAGTCGTAGGTTTCAATAACCGATTTTAAATCGTCTAAGTGAATTCCAACCGAAACACGCATTAGCATGTGTTGTGGACGTTCAACGATTTTACCGTTAATTCTTAATAAATACGAACGTTCTAGTGTTTTAAATCCGAAATAATCGTAGTTGAAATCACGGTTGTATATAATGTGTGAATTTAAAAATTCAGCGTTTTCCTGAATAACTTTATGTACTTCTTCCGACAAAAGTGGTGCCGATTGACCGTTTCTTGGATTTACATAATGAAACATTTCGTTCATAGTTTCCGAGAACGACTTATTGGTATTTTTATGCAAATTCGAAATCGCAATTCTTGCCGCCAATTGAGCATAATCTGGATGAGCAATCGTCATTGAAGCCGCAGTTTCTGCCGCAAGATTATCCAATTCCGACGTAGTAACGCCATCATACAATCCTTCAATCACGCGCATGGCTACTTTTACAGCATCAACTAAATCATTTAAACCATAACATAGTTTTTTAATTCTATCCGTGATTTTGTCAAACATTACTGGCTCTTTATGGCCATCTCTTTTTACTACGTACATACTTTTTTGTTTTTGTGAACTAGAAAATCCCTTCTCTACTTCGGGTTATTTGTAATCTTTTTTGCCACAAAGGCGCTAAGTCGCAAAGTTTTCACTTTACTTTTTTTGTTTTTAGAAGCTCTTCCAGCTTTCCGCTATATCTTTTTCAATTGCCTTGGGAGGCAATTAAAAAAGGATGCCGCTGCAATCTGGGCTAGACCACTTCAATGGTTTGGGTTCTCTTGTAATCTTTTGTAATAATTTTATTCTTCGTGCCTTGGTGTCTTTGTGGCAAAAAGGCGAGAAATTAAAAATCGGCGTCGAAACTAATTTTTTGTGCTTCGCTATCGGTGTTCATAACCCCAGCTTTTTGGTATTCGGCCACTTTTTTCTCAAAGAAATTGGTTTTTCCTTGAAGTGAAATCATGTCCATAAAATCGAATGGGTTCGATGTATTGTATTCTCTGTCGCAACCTAGTTCTACTAAAAGTCTATCGGCAACAAATTCTAAATATTGCGTCATTAATGTCGCGTTCATTCCGATTAAAGAAACCGGAAGCGATTCTGTTATGAACTCTCTTTCAATATTTAAAGCGTCAACAATAATCGTTCTGATGCGTTCTTTTGGAACTTTGTTAACTAAATGGTGGTTGTGTAAATGCACAGCAAAATCACAATGAACACCTTCGTCACGAGAAATTAATTCGTTAGAAAAGGTTAATCCTGGCATCAATCCACGTTTTTTCAACCAATAAATAGAACAAAATGCACCAGAAAAGAAAATTCCTTCAACTGCTGCGAAAGCAATTAAACGTTCAGCAAATGAATCTGATTCAATCCATTTTAAAGCCCAATCTGCTTTTTTCTTAATTGCAGGAAAAACTTCTAAGGCATTAAATAACTGATCTTTTTCTGCTTCGTCCTTAACATATGTATCAATTAATAACGAATAGGTTTCGCTATGAATGTTTTCCATCATGATTTGAAAACCATAAAAGAACTTTGCTTCAGCATATTGTACTTCATTTACAAAGTTTTCAGCAAGGTTTTCGTTTACAATTCCGTCAGAAGCTGCAAAAAAAGCAAGAATATGTTTGATGAAATATTTCTCATCATTGTTCAATTTGTTATTCCAATCGTTTAAGTCTTGCGATAAATCAATTTCTTCTGCAGTCCAAAAACTTGCTTCCATTTTTTTGTACCATTCCCAAATATCGTGGTGTTTGATTGGGAAAATCACGAAGCGATTTTTATTTTCTGACAAGATTGGTTCTATGAAGCTCATTATGTATGTTTTTTAAGATATTTTTAACTTATTTCGAGAGTTACAAAGATTGGAATTTTTAAATGAAAATGAAAGTCAAAGTTATTGACAATCGGCTTTAGTTTTTAACAATGTGTAGGAATACTACTAATTTTTACTTTTTCGTAACTATTTGTTTAACAATTGTTTACAAACGTTAAATTTTCAAAAAACCCTTAGTTATAAGGCTTTAAAACTATTTTTAGGCAAGTTTTCGTAAAGTTATTTCGAAGTTATTTTCGTGATTTTGATAAACAAAAAAAGCAGTTTTCTGATGTAGAAAACTGCTTTTTTATAATTGTGCAAAATGTCGTTTAATTCACTAAAAATTATTCGTTTTTACTATCAAATTCGTAAAAAATTGTGCTTAAAACGAATTGATTTTGGATAAAGTTAATTTATTCTTCTGCGTCTCTATCAATATAGGTTTTGTTTCCGTTTTTATTGATGTAGTATTTTCCACCTTTTGGTCCAGTGAATACTTTTTTACCTTTGTATTTTCCGGTTGCTTTATCGGCAACTTTTTTCTCAGCAGCTTTTGAAGCAGCCGTTTCTTTTAAATCTTCCTTCTCTTCAGTAGCTGTTTTTTTAACTTTTGCAGTCGTTTTATTAGCTGTTGCTTTAGCTTTTCCTTCAGTTGATTTGGCTTTTCCGGTTGCAGAAGCTGCATTTTCTTTTGCGTCTTTGGTAGCTTTTGCAGTTTTAGTTTTTGCATCGGCTTTCGCTTTTGTTGCTTTTTCTTCTGCGTCTTTAAAACGTTTGTCTGGCGTTCCGTCTTTTTTTAGTTTTGTTGCTTTTTCTTCTGTTTGTTTTTTAGTTTTTGCAGTTTTTGCTTTGGCGTCTTTCTCTACTTTTTTAGCTTCTTTTTCGGCATCTTTTTTAGCTTTTGCCTTTTCAGCTTTTAGTTTTTCCGCTTTTGCTTTTTTCTCTGCAACTGCTTTTTCAGTTTTAGCTTTTGCTTTGTCGGCAACTTCTTGTGCATAGAATGTGTTTGAGAATACAAATACACAACATAATAGAATTAATTTCTTCATCGGGATTTCAGTTTAAATTATTTTATAAGTTAAAATTAATGAATTTATTTCAACAAATACCATTCCAAATCAATTAGTTGTAGTACTCATTCTACAAAAAATAAAATGATTTACTTTCTAGCCCTGATGCAAGAATTGTTTGAGCTCTCCCGATTTTTCGGGAAGCGAGTTCTTGCAGCAGGAATAAGGATTACTGATAAAGCCCGAACGATTCGCTCCTAAAAAAAAGCACGTAATTGTACATTTCCAGTGTGAATGGTGTCGCTCGTGTCTGATTTTCGACCTTGATAATTGATGTTGATGTCTAAATATTCGGTGAGGTTTTTTTGCAAAAGCAATCGCCAAGTGCTGTTTTTGCCCGATTGCAAACCTTCAAGCATTTGGAACGCAACAGGCGAAAGTTCGTCGCCGGTGAAGTCATTATTATATAGTGAGAATTCGCCGTTGGCTGTAAATTTTTTGCTACTTGAATAATTAAAGGACAATCCGAAGCGTTGTTGTTTTAAAGTTTCTTGCAAATTGATGGTGTTTTCTTTGTTTTTGAATTCGTAGAAAAGCGACAAACTTTTGTTGTTTGAAAACAGATAAGAGATTTTTGGCTCGATGGTGTAAATGTCTAATTCGAAATTTCTGGTTGCGTAATTATCCGAAATACTTTCCGATTTTGAGCTGGAAGTATCTAAATTGAACAACCAACTTTTCTTTAATAAGTGCGCATATTGCAACTGATTGGAACTCGTGCTGTTTTCTTGCGAACCGATAGAAAGCAGATTTTTGACTTTGCTTTTTAAGAAAGTGTAGGTCAACGAATGCTTTTGTTTACCTCGATTGTAGAACAAACTGTTTCTAAAATTGGTATTTAACCCAAGTAAATTATCCTCACTCGATGAAAACGGATTGAGATTGAAATTGTCTGAATCGCGTTCTATTTTTCGGTCTAATAGAAAGGACGTTTGGTTGTAAAAATAGGATAGGAGTTTGGTGAATCCTTTGTTATTTGTCCATTTTGAGGGATTTAATGTAACCGATTGTGAGAACTTATTTTGATGGGTTTTTACGAAAATTTGGTTGGGTAAAAACACACGAACATACTTGGCTTGATCGGGAAATGGTGCGATTTCAAACTCCTGTAACTCTTGAATTCCGTTGTTGTTGTAGTCGTTCCACATGTAAACGCCCTGACCCGGATTGACTTCTAAGTACGTGAATTCTTGTTGTGCGATGGTTCCAGATGCGGTTTCGTAGGCAGTTGTAGTTTGAATTAACTGGTTGAAAAAGTTGTCGTTATATAACAATCTCGAGTTCAAAGATGGTTCTGCTGGACGCGATGCATCGGTGAAAATTAATCGGCGGTAATTGACAAAAAGTGATAAATTGGTTTTTTGATTCTGAATCAATTTCGACTTTAAATAATAGGAATTGGAAGAGTTTACGCGTTGTAAATTTCCGAATTGCAAACTGTCATTTATTCTATGCAAATAACCAATTTCGGCATATACTTTTGTGCTATCACCTCGACCTAAAAAGGCGCCATATTCTGAAAATCGCTGACTTAAGGCAGTGAATTGATTGCTAACAACTAGTTTTTCTTGGTTGTCTTCGAGATTGAAACTTCCGCCAACCCAATTTTTCTTGAAATGGTATTTGGCTCGAGTTTGATTGCGAAGAAACGTAGTGTTTGAAATGTCTCCAGAACTTTTTAAATAACTGCTGTTTTGTTGGATAGTGACATTTTTATGTTTGAATATTCCTTGAACAATATGGCGAGTTCCCGAAAAGGAATCGGAGAAGTCTAATTTTTCCAACTGGTATTTGGCAGTTCCTTTTTCTTTAAAATCGAAATTTAAACCGGTAATTAACAAACTTTGATTCCCCGAAAACGTAGTTAAATTCCAATCGCGATTGAATTCTATATTGAATAATCGTTCTATTGTTTTGAAATTTTCTTGAACTAATTGGAAGTTTGCGAACGCATCAATCTCGAATTTACCTGAAAACAAGCGTTGTTTGGCATTGATTTTTGTGGCAATTCCTTTGTTGTTATCATCGTCAATTGTGGAATATAAGTTTAAATCGTTGTTGCTTAAACCCAATTCGAAATCGACGAAAGTCTTTTCAGATGGATTGTATTTTCCTAAAATGGTTGCAATCTGAATTTTTGTTGGCGCAATTAAACGTGTAATTGGCTCGTAGTTTCCTTGCGGAACTCCGGCAATTGGAGCGACATATTCATAAATTTTACCGATGGCGTTGTTATTTGCCAATATGTAATTTCCTAAATTGTTTCCAACTAAGGAGAATCGTACATTAAATAAGGTTTCGGTTTGGTCATTGGAATATTCAAAAACTTCGATGCCGCCAATAGTTATTTTACGGTAGAGAATTTTATTTTCTGAATAGGCATCTTCATAAGCTGAAGGCGCATTCATTTGCGTAACATCATCACCAGCATTTTGAAGAATGGCAACTTGTTCTGTTGATAAATTTTGTTGCAAAGGTTGGTTTTTTACATCATTTTCCGAATATAAAAATCCGCCAATAGACCATTTTTCGGTTTCGTGGGTTGCGCCACCATAAGCTACAAATCGGGTGAAGTTTCTATCTGAATATTGGTATTCGATTACGATTCGCATTTCCGAAGTAATTGGAAAAAGCGATGTAAACACAATTTCTCCTGCATTGTAATCGATAATATAGTCGTTGTTTTCTCCACGTTTTAATAAAATTCCGTTTACAAAAACACGTTCTGAACCCGAAATCACTAGCACGTACAACTCACCATTATTGCCACGAAGTTTATACGGACCTTGATTTCCTTCTTGACCTGTGAAATTACTTCGCGCGTATTGACCACGAACAACCGCGCCGGAAGCAAAAACTTCGGTTTTATTTTCTGGAGTTCCAAAGCTGAAACGTGTAGATAAGCCTTGAACTTTTTTATTGAAATTTAAAAACTTAGACTGTCGGTTTTCAAGAAATAAATCGCCTGCTCGAATGTTCCATTTATCGGTGAATAATTCGATAAATATTTGATCAAACTCGTCTAAGGTTTGCGAATATCCTCCATCTTGCAGCGGAATATTGCTGTCTTGAATGGAAGCTCGAAGTGAGATTTTATCTGAAATTTTACCTGTAATTTGCAAATCGAGATTGGAATTTACGGTTGAATTTTGATTGTTTCCAACAGTAATTCCACGTGTGATACTTCCTGAAGTGTTCAATCCGTCGAAGGGTTTGAAGGTTTTGAGATTGTCTCTTTTTACGGAGTATAAATTTCCGGCTTCGTTTGGAACCACTCTATTTTCATCATAAATGGAATAGGTTTTAGTAAGAAATTCGGGAAATTTTAAATATCGAACTGTAAGTGAATCTTGCGAAACATAGTCGTTTTTGAAAATTAATTTTGCAGTTTGAAAATCGACTTTATAATAGGACGAATCGATTTCGTTTCCTTCTGAATTTAGGATTTTGAAAAATGACTTATTGATGCTGACTTTATCGAGTGTAATGGTATCTTTGGAAAAAGTAACTTTTTTGTTTTTGTATGGCGTTTCTATTTCTTGAGCAAAAAGGCTCGAAAAACAGAACAGCAACATCCATAAAAAACTCTTTTTCAACATAAATAGTATAACTCTTAAATGTCAAAAGTAGTATTTATAATTGGAAAAAAATGATGGAATTGTAACGCAATTTTGCCAAGTTGTAGGTAATTTCGATGAGATTCCTTCGGAATGACAAAATTGCGGTAAGTTTTTAGATAGTACTAATTTTTACTCCTTAGTCACAATCTGCAATGTTTCTCTAGAAATTTGTTTCAACAATACTTCTTTGTCTTTCTCTACCATTTCTGATGCTTCTTTTGTGAAGTGGCGAATTGTGTAAAGCGATACATTTTCGTTGTAAGAAACTTTGAATTTCTTTGACAAAATGGTTTTTAATTCGTTAAAATTTCCAAATTTATCTTCGATACAAATAGAAAAACTAATGGCTGTATTTTGAATCAAACTTACTTTGATTTTGTATTTATGTAATAAACCAAAAATTTCACTGATGTTTTCTTCCATGATGAAAGAGAAATCAATTGCAGAAAGCGAAATCAACAATTGGTTTTTCTTGATAATAAAACAAGAAGTTTTTGGATCTAAATCTTCGCCTTTAGAAACCGAAGTTCCTGGTAACAAAGGATTAATAAAGGATTTTACAAAAAGCGGAATTTCTTTTTTCTGTAACGGTTGTAAGGTTTTTGGGTGAATTACAGTGGCGCCATAAAACGCTAATTCGATGGCTTCACGATATGAAATTTGATTTAGAAGAATCGCGTTTTCGAAATATCTTGGATCGGCATTCATCACTCCGGGAACGTCTTTCCAAATCGTTACGCTTTCGGCACTTAAACAATAGGCAAAAATTGCAGCAGTGTAATCCGAACCTTCGCGACCTAAAGTAGTTGTAAAATTATTTTCATCAGAGCCTAAAAATCCTTGAGTAATATTCAGTGTTTTTTTCTTAACTCCTTTTGAAATCAATTTCTGAGTTTGATCCCAATCGACATTTGCATCACGGTAAGTAGCATCGGTTTTGATGAAATTTCTAACGTCTAGCCAGTTGTTTTTTAAACCTTGGTGATTGAAATAATGACTCACAATTGTGGTAGAAACAATCTCTCCAAAACTAATTACTTGGTCGTAAACAAAGTTGTAATTGGGCGATTTATTACTACGTAAAAAATATTCTAAATCGGCGAAATGACTGTTCACGGCAAAGAATACATCATGCTCTTCATCGTCAAAAAGTTCTAATAAAATTTGGTTATGGTATTTTCGAACTTCTTGCAAGGATGCATGAAATTCGTTAGATTTGTCAAAGTAGTTCTTTATAACGATTTCTAAAGCATTCGTAGTTTTTCCCATTGCAGAAATCACTACCAATACATCTTCACTACCTACTTTTTGCAAAACGTCATACACATTTTTTACACCATCGGCATCTTTTACTGATGCGCCACCAAATTTAAAGATTTTCATTATTTGTTAGTATTAAGACTTTAGTATTAAGTATTCTCTACGAAATTATTAATTCCGTTTTCATCCATTTGAGCGACTAACCAATCATTTAGGATTTTTGCACCACTTTTTTCATAAAACTCAATTGCTGGAGTATTCCAGTCGAGTACATTCCATTCAATTCTTCTTACATTGTCACGTTTTCCTTGACGGATAATTTCGCTGTAAAGCGCAAAACCTGCACCAGAACCACGTTTGTCCTCTTGTACAATTAAATCTTCTAGGTGAATTGTTCTTCCTTTCCAGGTAGAATATCGGTAATAATAAAGTGCAGTACCAATAATTTGATTGTCAACTTCTGCTACAAATGTATGAAACAAAGGTGATTCTCCAAAACCGTCACGAAGTAAATCATCAACTGTTATTACAACTGCATTTGGTTCTTTTTCGAAAATTGCTAATTCTTTTATCAGATTTAAAACTGCAGGCATGTCGGTTGGTGTACCTTTTCTTATAATCATAGTATGTAAAGTATTGTCCAAAAATACAAATTCCAAATTCTAACTGCAACATTGGAATTTGGAATTTTTATTATCTGAATTTTAATAATTTTATTTTTTCTTTTTCACCACTTTTTTCTTCACAGGAGCTTTAGTTACAGCTTTATTGTTGATTATTTTTTGAACATAAGGTTTGTATAACCCATCTTTTACAGCTCTTTTTTTAGCATTTTCAGCTCTATCTTTTGGATCAGGATGCGAACTCATCATTTGTGTTAAAAAATCGGCTGAAGTTCCGCCACTTTGAGATGCTAAAAGCGCAAATGCCGATTCTACTGCATTCACATCATAACCATGTTTTTTCATAAAATTATACGAAAAAGTATCAGCTTCTGTTTCTTGTTTTCTGCTGTGTTTGCTATCTATCATCGCGCTTCCTAATTGACCTAATTGGCTGTCAGTAAGTTTAGCAACTTTATCAGATTGAGAAGAAACAGCTCCAATTAAAGCGTCTTTTCTTAAAGCAGCTTTCATGCCGTCTTTAGTATCTTCGTTAGCTACGTGACCAATTTCGTGACCAATTACGGCAAGCAATTGATTGTCGTCCATAATGTCCATTAAACCCGAGTAAACTCTAACACTTCCGTCCGCAGTTGCAAAGGCATTGATATCTTTAGTTAAATAAACTTTGTAGTTTAATGCCAATCCGTTTTCACTTGCGTGTTTACCAAAAATCCTATTTAAACGTAATGTATAACCGTCTTTTGCTCCAGCAACAACATTAGTAGAATCCATTTTTCTAACGGCTTCTTTTGATAATTTTGCCGCATCTTCATTAGAAAATGTAAAACTTGCCACGCCACTTTGTAATGCACCAAGTGCTTTTTCTCCTAAATTTATTTGTGCATTAGAAGTAGAAAATCCAATTATTGACAAACAAAACACTATAGATTTAAACTTTAATTTCATGATTTTAATATTAAATTTAGGGACAAAGATAATGCAACTTAAATTAAAAACTTGTAGTACAAAGTACTCATTTTTTAAGAAAAAATACGATATTTGCACAAATAACTACAACGATTTCGTTAATGGAAACACGCAATACTACTTTAGGTGAATTTATCATTGAAAACCAAAATGCCTTTCAATATTCTTCGGGTGAATTATCAAGAATTATTAACTCCATTCGACTTGCTGCAAAAGTTGTTAATTACAAAGTAAATAAAGCTGGACTAGTTGATATTGTTGGTGCTGCAGGAGAACAAAATATTCAAGGTGAAGACCAACAAAAGCTTGATGTCTATGCTAATGAAGTTTTTATTCAAACCTTGATTAATAGAGAAATTGTTTGCGGAATTGCATCGGAAGAAAACGATGAATTTATTACTGTTGCAGGTTCTGACGAAAATCATAATAATAAGTACGTTGTACTAATGGATCCGTTGGATGGTTCTTCTAATATTGATGTGAATGTTTCTGTAGGAACAATTTTCTCGGTTTTTAGACGTGTTACACCAATTGGAACTCCAGTTCAAAGCGAAGATTTTCTTCAAAAAGGAGTCAATCAAGTTGCTGCTGGTTATGTAATTTATGGAACATCAACTATGTTGGTTTATACAACTGGTCATGGTGTGAATGGTTTTACATTAAATCCAGCTATCGGAACTTTTTATCTTTCACATCCAAACATGCAATTTTCTAAGGATGGAAATATTTATTCTATAAACGAAGGAAATTATGTTCATTTTCCGCAAGGTGTAAAAGATTACATCAAATATTGCCAGTTGGAAGAAGGCGATCGTCCGTATACTTCAAGGTATATTGGAAGTTTAGTTTCTGACATTCATAGAAATATGATTAAAGGCGGAATTTATATTTATCCAACAAGTTCCAAGGCACCGAATGGTAAACTTAGACTTTTATACGAATGCAATCCGATGGCTTTTATTGCAGAACAAGCAGGAGGAAAGGCATCAGATGGATTTACCCGAATTATGGAAATCGAACCAACAGAATTACACCAACGCGTTCCGTTTTTCTGCGGAAGCTACAATATGGTAGAAAAAGCAGAAGAATTTATGAAAGCTGCCAAATAAAAAAAGTCCTGAGTAATATCAGGACTTTTCATTTTTATAGTAAAACATGAAATTATTTATTCATGTGCGTCATTTCGTAAACAAATGTGTCAGAATCTACATTCAACATCAATAAAGATAACGCTTTATCAACAATGAAAGGTACATTTCCTGGAGTAAATCCAAGTGCAAGAGCAAACTTTGTCAAAATTTCTTTTTGTTTTGGCCCAAGTATGTGATCTACATAAACCATTCTAGATAAATCATACAAACGCTCTAAACGTTGTGCATGTAAATAAGGTGGATTGATAGGATATTTTAAAGGATTTTCAAGAATTTCTTCATATTCAGCAGCCGAAATTTCTAATCGTACCGCAAGTTTATCTAAAAATTCTTTTTCTTCTTTGCTCATATCACCATCTGCAATGGCAACACGAACAATAGCCGAAAAATGACCTTTATTTCTACTTTTAAATTCGCTATCAAATAAATCTGAAAATGACATAATTATATTGGTTTTATTCTGCAAAGATAATTTTATTTCTGCAAAAAAGGAAAATGTTTTCGTCGAATTTACGTTATTCTTTTAAACCAAATTCAAAATAAATTGTAAGTTTACAATCCCAAAACTATTTTAAACTATTAAGTTCTACTTTTAAAAACAAAAAACTATGTCTGAATTTTGGATTTATTTCAAAATTGGTCTTAACCATGTTTTAGATATTCACGGTTATGACCATGTATTATTTTTAATTGCATTAACCGTTCCTTACGCCTTTAAAGACTGGAGCAGAATACTAATTTTAGTTACCATTTTTACAATTGGGCACACATTAGCCTTGATGCTTTCTGTTTTTAATATCGTAACAGTTCAAGCCAATATTGTCGAATTTCTTATCCCAATAACGATTCTAATAACAGCATTTTTTAATCTGTTCACAGCCGGAAAATCATCCAAACAAGAAAGTATCACTTTTGTTGGAGCCGTAACTTTATTCTTCGGAATCATCCACGGACTTGGTTTTTCCAACTATTTTAAAGAAATTTTACCAGGAAAACCTACAGATAAACTCGTTCCGTTATTAGAATTTGCTCTTGGCATAGAAGCCGCGCAAATCATCGTTGTATTTGCCGTTTTAGTGCTATCGTTCATCGTGCAAACGCTCTTTAGGTTCAATAAACGCGATTTTACATTAGTTATGTCTGCATTCGTAATTGGCGTAGTAATTCCGTTAATAATCGATAGTCCAATCTGGAAAAGATAATTTTTATAAATTCTTTTTTTAAGGAGCGAATCAGTAGTTATATTTGTAATCCATTTTCCTGCTTTCCGTTACAATCTCGTCCAAAAAGACGAGATTTTCTCTGCAAACGAAGTTCACTGAACTCCGATGAAAATAAAAGCAAAGTGAAGTAATCAGGGCTAGATGATAAACCATTTGAAGAGAGTTCAAAATTTTTAAGAAAATACATTGTGCCTACGCGCCTTTGTAACAAAAACATGAAAGAAAAAAAACAAAATAAATACGATAAAGCTTATTTAAGAATCGCATCCGAATGGAGTAAACTTTCTTATTGCAAACGAAAACAAGTTGGCGCAATAATTGTAAGAGATAGAATGATAATCTCCGATGGTTACAACGGAACGCCATCTGGTTTTGAAAATTGCTGTGAAGATAATGAAGGTTTAACACAATGGTATGTGCTTCATGCCGAGGCAAATGCAATACTAAAAGTAGCGCGTTCTACACAATCATGTGAGAATGCAACTCTTTATATTACACTTTCACCATGCAAAGAATGTAGCAAATTAATTCATCAATCAGGAATAAAACGTGTCGTTTACAAAGAAGGTTATAAAGATATGTCGGGCATTGATTTTTTAATAAAAGCCGGAATCGAAGTAGATAAAATTGAAGATTTAGAATAAATTCCTTTATAAAAATAATAGCATATGTTTAACGTTTTAGCATTAAAAACGTTTGTACTTTTGATTAGTTATTTACACTAATAAATGAAAATAGATAAAGCATATATTCCGTTACTTTTTTTCTCGTGTGTCGCGATAGGAATTGTTATTGGTGGATTACTAAATTTCCCAACATCAACAGCTTCTTTATCTAAAAACGACTATAAATCTAAACTCAATAAACTAATTAATTTTATTGATAATGAATATGTTGACGATGTACAAACCGATTCAATAGTAGATTTAACTGTAACAAATATTTTGGCAAATTTAGATCCACATTCGGTTTATGTTCCGTCATCCGAGCAAGTTGCTGTGGCTGAAAGCATGAAAGGTGACTTCGTTGGAATTGGAGTAAATTTTTATACTTATAATGATACCATTGCAGTAATAAAACCCATCGCAAATGGTCCAGCAGAAAGAGCAGGAATTTTAGAAGGCGATCGAATTTTATATGCAGATAATTTTAAATTATTTGGTAAAGAAATTAAAAACGAAATACTTTACAGCAAATTAAAAGGCGAAAAAGATTCAGAAGTTACACTTACAATCTACAGAAAATCTGAAAAAAGGAGGTTTAAAATAAAAGTAAGACGTGATGTTATTCCGATAAAAAGTGTTGATGTTGCTATCATGTTAAACAAAAATACGGGTTACATTAAAATAAATCGTTTTGCCGAAACTACAGGTCAAGAATTTAGAAAAGCTTTATCTAATCTAAAAATAGAAGGTGTAAATTCACTGATTATTGACTTACGAGAAAACGGTGGCGGATTTATGGAAATGGCTGTAGAAGTAGCCGACGAATTACTAAAAGATAAAGAACTTATTGTCTTCACAAAAAACAAAAAAGGTAATATTGATAAAACATTTGCTACCCAAAAAGGTGATTTCGAAACCGGAAAAGTTGCTATTTTAATCGATGAAAATTCGGCTTCTGCAAGTGAGATTTTAGCAGGAGCAATTCAAGATAACGATAGAGGTTTAGTTTTTGGACGACGCTCTTTTGGGAAAGGATTGGTACAACGCGAAATGAATTTTGACGACGGTTCGGCAGTACGTTTAACCATCGCAAGATATTACACGCCAAGCGGAAGATCAATTCAAAAACCTTACGTGAAAGGCGATTCGGAAGAATATTATCAAGAATCAGAAGATCGTTTTGAAAGTGGAGAGTTATATGAAAAAGATAAAATAAAAATTGCCGATTCGTTAAAATTCAAAACCAAAAAAGGAAGAACTGTTTATGGCGGTGGCGGAATTACACCAGATATTTTCGTTCCACTAGAAGTTGCGCATGGCGAAGAAAGTTTAGAATATATTTTGCAAACAGGTATTGTTGGTCAATTTGTTTTTGAGCAACTAGACAAAAACAGAGATCAGTATAAAGGAATGAGTTTTTTGCATTTCCTAACTAAAATAGACAGTGATTTGTATGTGAATTCATTCGAAAAATTTCTGGCAAAATCAGGTTTAGAAATGAGTTTGACCAAAAACAAAGCTCTTGTAAGTCGCTACATAACAGCAGAATTTTCTCGACAATTATTTGGTGAAGACGAATACTATCAAATTGTTTTGAAAGAAGATAAAATGATAAAAAAAGTTTTAGAAAAACAGTAAATTTATTTTCTAATCGAATCATGAGCTTGACTCGAAATTCCATTATTCCAAAGCGTTAAGATATCTGTTGCAACTGCAGCGCCACTTCCGGCAGCAATTGCAAGCTGACTTCTGTGTCCAGCAAGAGTTCCAATTACATAAATTCCGTCGGTAACTTTGTGGTCATCATTCTTTAATTGAATGCGTTGTTTTTCGGCGATGGCTTTTTTGTGTGGTTCAACAAAGTGCATCAAACCTTCAATGGCAAACATATTCGAAGAGCCAATTCCAACAACAATGTTTTTAGTTTGGTACGAATTTTTATTTGTTACAACAATAAATTTTGGAAATTCACCTTCAATTTTTAGAACTTTCTCTTGTTCAATTTGTGCAACATGAGGATATAAATTGTGAAGTTGTTCAATGCTTTCTGTCAATAACTCTGAACCTAGTTTTCCTGCTGGAATTCCGTATGCATTATTGAATAAAGCGTCTTGAAGCGATGAGGTTTTTTGGTGTGTAATGATTCCGATTTTTTTATCTTGAGCAAATAATTTGTTCTTAGCCGAACCTAAAATCAGTGCACAAGAAACTCCAGAAACACCGCCGCCAATAATTAAAACGTCAAACATTTACTATTGATTTTTTAATTTATCTTCAATTTTTTTAGACATTTTGAAGATCAAAAGAATAAATACTGCACAGAATGCAGCAGCTATTCCAACTAAAGCAACAACGCTTTCACCTTCAAATGGATGATTGTAATCCAATAATGTGAAATTGAAAATAATTAATCCAATAGCTAGGAAAATTAATATGGTAGTGAAAATTTTCATTATAAGTAATTTGAAACAAAAATAGTAAAAATTGGTTTAAACAAACAATCCTTTAACATTAGCTGCAAATAATTTAACAGCAATCGCTAATAGCACAACACCAAAGGTTTTTCTAATTACCCCAAGTCCGTTTTGACCTAACATTTTTTCAATTTTAGAAGACGATTTCAAAACAATGTAAACCAAAATTATATTTAAAATTATGGCAATTATAATATTTACAGCTGCAAATTGTGATCGGAGTGATAGTAACGTAGTCATCGTTCCAGCACCTGCAATTAAAGGAAACGCAAGCGGTACTATCGAAGCCGAACTTGCTTCTTCTTCCTTATAAATTCTAATTCCGAGAATCATTTCTAAAGCAAGAAAAAATAGCACAAACGAACCTGCTACTGCAAATGAGTTTACGTCAATTCCAATCAATTTCAATAATTCTTCTCCTACAAAAAGGAAGACTATCATTATAATTCCAGCAGTAACCGATGCTTTTTCCGATTCAATATGACCGAATTTTTGTCGCAAATCAACCACAATCGGAATAGTTCCAACGATATCAATTACGGCAAAAAGTACCATACTTATTGTAGCTATTTCTTTAATATCCATTCCAAACATAACGCTTTCAAATTTTTTGCAAAGGTATTATATTAAAAAAGGTATAATTCTAAAGAATACGTTAATTTTCAGATAATTAAAGGTTACTATAAAAACATAAAAATCCGTTGTATCTTTGCACTCAATTTTAGTCTTATAAAAAAATGTTTCAGTTAGGAAAAACCATAGTTTCAGAAGATATATTAGAAAAAGATTTCGTTTGCAATCTTTCGGCTTGTCACGGCGCATGTTGTGTTGATGGCGATGCTGGCGCGCCTTTGAGCGAAGAAGAAACTAAAATTCTAGAAGAAATTTATCCTAAAGTAAAACCATTTTTAAGAAAAGAAGGCATTGAAGCCATCGAACGTTTAGGAACTTGGGTGAAAGGAACCGATCAAGATCTTGAAACGCCTTTAATAGACAATAAAGATTGTGCTTACGTAATTTTTGACGGAAAAACCGCACTTTGCGGAATCGAACAAGCCTATAATCAAGGAATTATTTCTTGGAAAAAACCGGTTTCGTGTCATTTATACCCAATTCGTGTAAAAGATTTTACCGAGTTTGCAGCAGTAAATTATGATAAATGGGATATTTGTGACGATGCTTGTTCACTTGGAAAAGAACTTCAAGTGCCTGTTTATAAATTCGTCAAAGAAGCCTTAATTAGAAAATTTGGCGAAGACTGGTATATGGAATTAGAAAAAGTAGCTGAGGACTTAAAAAGTGGGAAGTAATTTATTCTTGATTATTTATTAATTTTTCAATATAAATTCTACTCTTCATTTTTTTAATTTTCATTTCTCGTTGGTAGGCTTCACTTCTGGTATTATATTCTTCGGAATATTTTAATTCCCAATCTTTAGCAGTTTTTGTAAATTTACTTCTACTATTTAAATGATCTTCAAGTCTTTTTTCAATATCTTGACAAGATCCTACATAATATTTATTAAGTGATTTTGAGAATATTATATAAATATAAAACATAATTATAAATAAAAAACACCCAAATTTGAGTGTTTTGTGGAGAATACCGGAGTCGAACCGGTTACCTCTTGCCTGCCAGGCAAGCGCTCTAGCCAAATGAGCTAATCCCCCAAGTTTATTATTGAATTGGTCGCCTTCCCGATTTTTCATCGGGACGCTCTAGCCAAATGAGCTAATCCCCCAATTTTTTTTCAAAAGTACAATTATTATTTAAAAATCTTCAAAAAAATTACTTTGTTTCTACATCGTCTTTTACTCCTTAATTTTTATTAATTTTGCTTAAAATTATATCATGAGTAAAATCAGAATTACAAAGCAGTTTTCATTTGAAACAGGTCATGCACTTTATGGCTACGACGGAAAATGTAAAAATGTTCACGGACACAGTTATAAACTATCGGTAACCGTTATCGGAACGCCAATTACAGACAATTCCAATGTGAAATTCGGAATGGTAATCGATTTTACAGATTTAAAGAAAATTGTCCGCGAAGAAATTGTAGATCTATTCGATCACGCCACGGTTTTCAATAAAAACACACCACATGTAGAGTTGGCTCAAGAATTAAAAAATCGTGGGCATCATGTTATTTTAGTCGATTATCAACCAACTAGCGAAAATATGGTAATTGATTTTGCCAAGAAAATCCAAGATAGATTACCCAACGATATTCAATTACATTCCTTAAAATTGCAAGAAACTGAAAGCTCTTTTGCCGAATGGTATGCTTCTGATAATTAAAATTTTTAGTAGCGAATGGCTCGGGATATTTCAGTAAATGTCTTTCCGGCTTTTGTTACAATACAAGCAGAAAAAGCTTGTATTTTCTCGACAATCCGGGCTATCTATTGATGTGTGTTGAATATTTATAAACTTTTGGGCAATCATTTTTTGAGAAGTATAAATTAAGAATTCCATCCATTTTTGTCATTTTGATCCCGAAGTTTCGGGCGAGAAATCACATAAGTTACTAGCGAAATGCGACTTCTAGTTACTCGAAATGACAAAATATAAAAGTTAGGACAATCAAAAATCTATTTTCTTTACTCTATATTGTATTCTCTTTTTTCTCTCTTCCCAAAAAATCACTATTTTTACCAAATGTCAAACAAAAAAATCTATTTCGCTTCCGACCAACATTTTGGTGCTCCAACTCCAGAAGCTAGTTTTCCGCGTGAGCAAAAATTTGTGGCTTGGCTTGATGAAGTGAAAAAAGATGCCGAAGCCATTTTTCTTCTTGGTGATTTATTCGATTTTTGGTTCGAATATAAAACGGTTGTTCCAAAAGGATTTGTTAGAGTTTTAGGGAAATTAGCCGAAATTAGAGATAGCGGAATTCCAATTTATTTCTTCGTAGGAAACCACGATTTATGGATGAACGATTATTTCGAAAAAGAATTGAATATTCCAGTCTATCACGACAACAAAGAATTCACTTTCAATAATAAAACCTTCTTAATTGGTCATGGCGACGGAAAAGGTCCAGGCGATAAAGGTTATAAACGCATGAAAAAGGTGTTCACCAACCCATTGTCAAAATGGATTTTTCGTTGGTTGCATCCCGATATTGGTGTGAAATTAGCGCAATATCTTTCTGTAAAAAACAAATTAATTTCCGGTGCCGAAGATGTAAAATATTTAGGAGAAGACAATGAATGGTTAGTACAATATTCTAAGCGAAAATTAGAAACTAAGCATTACAATTACTTAGTTTTTGGACACAGACATTTACCTATGATTCTTGAAGTTGGTGAAAATGCGCATTACGTAAATCTCGGTGATTGGATTGGTTATTTTACGTATGGTGTTTTTGATGGAGAGAAATTGGAGTTAAAAACTTATTCCAATTAATCACCATTCTCCAACGCTTCAACGTCTTTTTCTAAATCTAATTTTCTAAAATTAGGTAGCGCAATTGCAGTTGTTGTAACGGTTACTAAAGTCATAATTCCGCCGAAAACTACTGCGTTTACAACGCCCATAAGTTTGGCTGTAACACCACTTTCAAAAGCACCAAGCTCATTAGAAGAACCCACAAAAATAGAATTTACTGACGAAACGCGACCGCGCATGTGATCGGGTGTGTGCAATTGTAAAATGGTATTTCGTATTACAACCGAAACGCCATCAACAATTCCGCTGAGGAATAATGCAAGTACAGATAGCCAAAAATATTCTGATAATCCGAAGACAATCATGCAAATTCCGAAGAGAAATATTGCGGTTAATAATTTTATTCCAGCTTTTTTATTCAACGAAATGTAAGCTGACAAAACCATGGTGATGATTGCTCCAACGGCTGGCGCGGCACGTAAAATACCGAAACCTTCGGAACCAACTTTTAGAATATCTTGTGCAAATATTGGAAGTAAAGCCATCGCGCCACCAAATAAAACGGCAAACATGTCTAAAGATAATGCACCCAAAATGGTTTTATTTTTGAAAACAAATTTGACGCCTTCTTTCAAACTTTGAAATATAGGTTCGCCAATTTTTGGGTTCAAAATAGGTTTTGCTGCAATTTGAGTTAGTAGAATTAACGCCATTAATGAAAATCCAAAAACCAAACACATCGACCAATGAACTCCCATAAAACTGATTGAAAATCCGGCTAAAGCTGGGCCAAACATCGCGCCCATTTGCCACACAGAACTACTCCAAGTAGAAGCATTTGGATATACTTTTTTAGGAACGATTAACGATAAAAGTGAGAAAACGGTTGGACCAATAAACGAACGAACTAATCCGCCAAGGAAAACCAAAGCGTAGATAATATATAAGGTTGTGTTTAAGGAAAGATGCGTAGTTATGGACGGAACGGTAATCAAAAATAATCCTAAACTAACTACCGAAAATCCTAAAATGCATTTTATTAAAAGACTTTTTTTCTCGCTTTGATCTACAATATGACCTGCAAATAACGCCATTGAAACAGCCGGAATAATTTCCATCAAACCAATAATTCCTAATGAAAGCGGATCTTTTGTCAAGCTATAAACTTCCCATTCGATAATTACAAACTGCATTGACCAAGCAAAAACCATTGCAAATCGCATCAATAAAAAGAAATTGAATTCCTTAAATCGTAATGCTGCATACGGATCATTTTTTTTCATAAAACTTATTTAGAAGTCCTTTTGTTAGCGACTGCAAAAGTAAATAAAAATTATGGCATCAATTTTAGATTTAACTTTTCAAATCTTTTAGGCGAAGTTGCACAGTTACATTTCCGTTAAATTCATTTTCATCAATACAATAAACGGCGTCGAATGGTTTTTGATTGCTAACTAAATCTAATTTTTTTCCTAATCCAAAACCAATCGCTCCAAAACCTTCAGAGTTATTCTGTTTTATAAATAATTTCAAATGTTCGTCGTCTTTTCCTAAAGGTTTTGCATAACCAGTGTCTTTTATATTTTTAGACATGAAAGTAGGCGTCATATTTTGCGGACCAAAAGGTTCAAATTGGCTCAATATTCGAATTAATTTCGGATTGATATCGTTAAAATCAATTTCGGTATCAACTGAAATTTCTGGAATTAATAAATCGGGAGGAATGGTTTTTTGAACTTCTGCTTCAAAGGCATTTTTAAAATTTTGATAGTTTTTTTCTTTCAAAGTCATTCCGGCAGCATACATGTGTCCGCCAAATTGTTCTAGATGTTCAGCACAAGCTTCAAGCGCATTATAAACATCAAAATCTTTTACAGAACGCGCCGATGCTGCTAATTTATCGCCACTTTTTGTGAAAACAATCGTTGGTCTATAATAGGTTTCGGTTAATCGTGACGCTACAATTCCGATGACACCTTTGTGCCAACTTTCATGATAAACAACGGTTGTGAATTTCTCCTTTTCGTTATTTTCTTCAATTTGCGAAAGCGCTTCAATTGTTATTTGTTTGTCTAAATCTTTTCGGTCGGCATTGTGTTGCTCAATTTCGGAAGCAAAAATTTCGGCTTGTTCCAGATTGAATTCGGTTAATAAAGCTACTGCTTCGTTTCCGTGTTTTATTCTTCCTGCAGCATTAATTCTTGGTGCAATAATGAAAACAACATCAGTTATCGTAAGTACTTTTTTCTTAACATTTTGAACCAAAGCTTTTATTCCAGGTCTTGGATTAGAGTTTATAACTTCCAATCCGAATTTGGCTAAAACTCGATTTTCACCAGTCATCGGAACAATATCTGCGGCAATAGCTGTGGCAACCAAATCTAAATATTGAATCAAATCGTCTATCGTTTGGTTTCGATTTTCTGCTAAAGCTTGAATTAGTTTGAAACCAACGCCACAACCACAAAGTTCATCATAAGGATAAAAACAATCGGAACGTTTTGGGTCTAAAACTGCAACAGCATTGGGTAATTCGTCGCCTGGACGATGGTGATCACAAATAATAAAATCGATTTTTTTGGCATTTGCGTAAGCGACATGATCAATGGATTTTATTCCACAATCAAGTGCAATAATTAACGAAATTCCGTTGTCGTCGGCGTAGTCAATTCCTTTATAGGAAATTCCGTAACCTTCGTCATATCTATCTGGAATATAAGTAGCAACATTTGGATAAAAACTTTTTAAATACGAGGAAACTAAGGAAACAGCGGTTGTTCCGTCAACATCATAATCGCCAAAAACTAGAATATTTTCTCCGTTTTCAATAGCTTTTTCAATACGAGAAACGGCTTTGTCCATATCTTTCATTAGATACGGATTGTGTAAATCGGATAAACTCGGTCTGAAAAATGTTCGCGCTTGTTCGTAGGTTTCAACACCGCGCTGAATTAATAAAGTTGCAATGGTTTCATCGACTTGAAGTTCGTTTTGTAGTTTTTGAACTTGTTCTTTTTCTGGCTTTGATTTTAATGTCCAACGCATAGTTTAATTACGAATTAAAAATTATGAATTATGATTTTTTGGCTTGTATGCTTTGTAAATGTATGAAAATATTTATTAGTATTGAATTTTTTTTGAACGCGGATGACACAGATTTAACGGATTAACGCAGATTTTAATTTATTTATCTTCAACTTTCATTGCGGTAAATCTATGAATTCGAATTCCGTGATAAGTCTCTCTTAAACGCAAAATATTAATTCGCATCATTTTTTTAAAAACACTATCATTCAAATTTTTGTTGTCATCATCTTTTAAAAACTTTAATGGGATTCCAAAAACTTTAGCAACAGAATCTCTGAATTTTAATGCTTTCTTATGATTTGAAAAGTCTAATTTTTTTAATTTTTCATCTATACTGACTGAAATTTTATACAGACTATCATATCTTTTTCTTTCTAAACTATCATTCTTAATGTCATAATAATATTTATAATAAATACTATTTAAAGTATTCTCTTCTCTGATAATACTCTCTTCTAGTTTATCATACAAATATTTATAGCTATCATCTTCCTCTTTCGTCTCACAAGAAAAAATGATTACGGATACTAATAAAATGATGAAATATTTTTTCATGATTATTATGTAAAGAATTTAAGAATCAACTAAATAACAAGTTTTGCTTTTGGATTATTTCTATATTCGCTTAAAACTTCGACTCCAAAGCATTACTTTCAAAAGAAATCCCATCCCATCCAAAAATCATAAAATTTCTAATGTTTTGATGGTCATTTCCGTTTGGATTTTTTAAAACATCGTCGTAATAATAACTTCCAAAAAGAGCTAAAGTTTGGTCTTTTTCTAACTGATGTATTTTTGCAAATGCGAAAATTTTACAAGAACCATTATTTTCACCAGCATTGTTAATTTGATTTCCGTTTTTGAAAGTGGTTGGCGTGAAATTGTAATTGGATTCTATTACTTCAATTGTTTCTTGAAAAGTAAGTATTTCTGGATTTACCTTTACTTTATTTAGGAAGTTTTCCATGTTATTCATCGTCGTCTTTTCTTTTTTCTTTCACCGATATTTTCCCGCCTACAACCGCTACAATTTCGCCTTTTGGTGGCTTAGCTTCAAAGTGTTTTAAAACTTCTTCGGCTGTTCCGCGAATGGTTTCTTCGTGTAGTTTAGATAATTCTCTTGAGATCGAAACTGATCGTTCGGCTCCGAAATATTGTACAAATTCGGCTAGTGTTTTTACTAATTTATGAGGTGAAACGTAAAAAATCATCGTCCGATTTTCTTCGGCTAACGCTAAATAACGTGTTTGTCTTCCTTTTTTTTCGGGTAGAAATCCTTCAAAAACAAATTTATCATTGGGTAAACCACTATTTACCAATGCTGGAACAAAAGCAGTTGCGCCTGGTAAACAATCGACTTCAATATTGTTTTCAACACAAGCGCGTGTTAGTAAAAATCCAGGATCAGAAATGGCTGGCGTTCCGGCATCACTGATTAACGCAATGGTTTCGCCTGCTTTTAATCGGGAAATTAAATTTTCTACAGTTTTGTGTTCGTTATGCATGTGGTGACTGTGCATGTGTGTAGAAATCTCAAAATGTTTGAGTAATTTTCCACTCGTGCGCGTGTCTTCGGCAAGAATTAAATCGGCTTCTTTTAGAACGCGAATGGCTCTAAAAGTCATGTCTTCTAGGTTGCCAATTGGCGTTGGAACAATATAAAGTTTTGACATTTATTTAAACTTACGTTCTACTAATTCCATGAAACGCTCTTCAAAATCGTCTTGACCTTTCCAATTGTTATAGTCGGGTTTGACCATTTCGTTAATGAAATTTTTAGCATCAGAATACGTGTCAAATGTATTTAATTGCGATAAAACACGATTGAAATCTTCACTACTTCCGTTGAATAAATATTTTACAAAACCTACGCGGTCGTTCAATCCGATATTGATTCCTTGTGCTAATTTTTCGTTTAAAATTGAGACTTTTTCATCAACAACAACTTCGGCTTTTTCTTCAACAATTTCCTTTTTCGGAACCGATGCAGTTACATCATTTGGTTTTACAAAAACTGGTTCGCTATAATTATGACCTAATAAATCTTCAAATGAAATTTGATTTTGTTTCGCTTTTGGTTCTTCTGCCCTTGGTTCTTCAACTTCACCTTCTTCTTCTGAAGCTAATTCGAATATTGGTTCAAAATCTAAATCGTCTTTTGCTTCAATTACAGGAACTTCATCTTCAATTTCATCTTCTTCATCAACTGTAATTTCCCCAACAATAACTGGTTCTTCTACTTCTTCGGCAACTGGTTCATCGGCAACAGCTTCTTCTTGAACTTCTGATTCTTCTTCTGCAGCTACAATTTCTTGCTCTTCAACTTGTTCAACTTCGGCTACAATTTCTTCCTTTTCTTCAGCAACAATTGGTTCAACAACCTTGTCCATCTGAACTTGTTTCAGATTCTCCTCTTCAACTTCAGGAGTTTTTGTCTCCAACGAAGCAACAAGTTTTTCTTCTAAATCTTCTTTAGCAACAGTCGCTTTTACTTGGTCGTAATTATCACCATAAAACTTTAAAATAGCTAAGGTTTCATATAATTTTTGAGTTTCTAGATACAATTGATCTACTTCCGATTTATTTTTTAGCTTTAAAACTCGGTGTGCAATGCTGATTAATTCGGCTTCCAATCTTTTTTTCATAACTTTTGAAATTATAGTGACTAGCTTATGTTGTTTTATTATAAATTTGTTTTTTACAAAGTAATAAAAACAATTCCTTTTTTAAGGTCTAAAAATACAAAATGTTTCTCGAAAATACAGTAAATCACAAAGAACAATTTGGTTGGATAGAAGTTATCTGCGGTTCCATGTTCTCGGGAAAAACCGAAGAGCTAATCCGAAGGTTAAGAAGAGCCCAATTTGCCAAGCAAAAAGTGGAGATTTTTAAACCTGCCATCGATACTAGATATGATGAAGAAATGGTAGTTTCTCACAATAAAAACGAAATTCGTTCAACGCCAGTTCCTGCTGCTGCAAATATTGCAATTCTGGCGCAAGGATGTGATGTCGTTGGCATTGACGAAGCACAGTTTTTTGACGACGAAATTGTGAAAATCTGTAACGATTTGGCTAATTCGGGAGTTCGAGTAATTGTTGCTGGTTTGGATATGGATTTTAAAGGAAATCCTTTTGGACCAATGCCAGCGTTAATGGCAACTGCCGAATATGTAACTAAAGTTCACGCCGTTTGTACAAGAACAGGAAATTTAGCCAATTACAGTTTTAGAAAAACAGACAACGATAAGTTGGTTATGCTTGGTGAAAACGAAGAATACGAACCATTGAGTCGCGCGGCTTATTACAACGCCATGCGTGAGAATTTAGAGGTGAAAGACGCCGAACATTTATCGGAAGAGAAGAAAAAATAATTTATTTTGACACTTTCCATACGAAATATCATCCCAATCATTAAAGCCCAATTCGTTGGAACTAATGAAATAGCCATCATCGATTCGGTTTCTATCGACAGTCGATCGTTGCAAAATAGCGACAGTACTTTATTTTTTGCAATTGTTGGACCCAATCACGACGGACATTTATACATTGCCGAACTTATAGAAAACGGCGTTTTAAATTTTGTTGTAAACTACATTCCAAAAGAGTTTGATGGCAAAGCCAATTTTTTAATCGTTGAAAATACGCTCGATGCATTGCAGACTTTTGCCGCAGTTTATAGAAGTAATTTTGATTTTCCAATTATCGGAATTACTGGTAGTAACGGAAAAACAATTATAAAAGAATGGCTCAATTTTTTATTAAGTCCTGATTATAATATTATTCGTTCGCCCAAAAGTTATAACTCACAAGTTGGCGTTCCACTTTCGGTTTTGGGAATTAATGAAAAGCACAATCTCGGAATTTTTGAAGCTGGAATTTCCTTGAAAAACGAAATGGAGCATCTTCAAAGAATCATTCAGCCTACCATCGGAATTTTATCTAATATTGGTTCGGCACACGATGAAGGATTTCATGATGTTGGCGAAAAAATCAAAGAAAAATTAAAACTTTTTACTTCGGTTGAGGTTTTAATTATGAATAAAAATAAAACTATTGAGGCGTTTTTAAATCCAAAAATCAATACTTTTTCTTGGAGTTCAGATGATGGTAAAGCCGATGTTTTTATAATTGCTAAAGAAACATCCGATAAAACCGAACTCAAAATCACTTACAAGAAACTTTGTTTTACTATAACAATTCCGTTTAACGATCAAGCTTCGATAGAAAATGCGATTCATTGTTTGATGGTTTTGCTGTATTTCAATTACAATCAGGAAGTGATTCAAGAGCGAATGTTGCTGTTGTTTCCAGTTGAAATGCGATTAAAAGTTAAAAACGGAAGCAACAATACAACAATTATCGACGACAGTTATAGTTCTGATTTTCAGTCATTAAAAATCGCTTTAGATTTTCTGGAAAGCCAAAAACAATATAAAAAGAAGACCTTAATTTTATCCGATATTTTTCAATCGGGTTTGGTTTTGGAGGAATTATATTCTAAAGTTTCGCAGTTAATTGTATCCAATAAAATCCATCGGGTAATTGCTATTGGTGAAACCATTTCGAGTTTTAAAAATAAGTTTCCCAACTGTTTAGCATTCGATTCTACTCAAAAATTTATTGATGCCATTGATACTATTTCATTTGAAAACGAAACCATTTTAATAAAAGGAGCAAGGCATTTTCACTTTGAAGAAATCGTAGCAACATTAGAAGAGAAAACACACGAAACGGTTTTAGAAATTAACCTGAATGCGATAAGTCATAACCTGAATTTCTTTAAATCTAAGTTGAAACCCGAAACCAAATTGATGGTCATGGTAAAAGCGTTTGGCTATGGAAATGGCGGATTTGAAGTAGCAAAATTGCTTTCGCATCACAAAGTAGATTATCTAGGTGTGGCTTTCGCCGATGAAGGAATTTCGTTAAAAAACGCTGGAATCGATTTGCCAATTATGGTTTTGAATCCAGAGAATACTAGTTTTTCTGCTATAATTCAGCATCAATTAGAACCCGAAATTTATTCGATAAAAGGATTGAACGCTTTTCTAAAAATTGCCGAAAGTAAAAAATTACAGCATTTTCCAATTCATATCAAGTTAGATACAGGAATGCACCGATTAGGATTTGAAGAAGAAACCATTGATGAATTAATTACAAAACTCAAAGGCACTAAATTGGTGGAAGTGAAAAGTATTCTGTCTCATTTGGCAACCAGTGACGATATGAAATTTGTAGATTTTACGCTTTCGCAGATAAAATTATTCGAAAAACTATCTTCCAAATTGATGGAAGAATTACAAATAAACCCAATTCGTCATATTTTAAATACTTCAGGAATTTCCAATTTTCCTCAAGCGCAATACGATATGGTGCGTTTAGGAATAGGACTTTACGGAATTTCTAACGATGATGACGAGCAAAAATCGCTACAAAACGTAGGAACGTTGAAATCGATTATTTCTCAAATTAGAACGATTGATGAAGGCGAAAGTGTAGGTTACGGCAGACGATTTATGGCGGCAAAAACTACCAAAGTAGCCACAATTCCAATAGGTTATGCCGACGGAATTTCTAGACATTGGGGGAATGGCGTTGGATATGTAGTTATAAAAAACAAAAAAGCGCCCATTTTAGGGAGCGTTTGCATGGACATGTTGATGGTGGATATCACCGAAATTGATTGCAAAGAAGGAAGTGAAGTAATCATTTTTGGAGAAAACCCAACGGTAAATTTCATGGCAAAACAACTGGGCACAATTCCTTATGAAATAATGACAAGTATCTCGCAACGAGTGAAAAGAGTGTTTTATCGAGAATAATTTTTTTCTTACAAAACATTATTTATATTTGATTTTTAATTACTTACCTCTATGAAAAAACTGTACTTTTCTTTATTGACTTTGTTGTTATGTTTTGTTGCTAATGCGCAGATTGTTAATATTCCTGACCCTGTATTTAAGGCGAAGTTGTTGAGTGCTACATATAGTAATGGAATTGCTTCATCCGACACTCCATATTATAATCCTCTAAACAATACTTGGTCTGGAACATCAAGTACTGTTATTGATACAAATAATGATGGAGAAATACAACTGTCTGAAGCATCAGTAATTAAAATGCTTTTAATTTCAAATAGTTCTATCACAAATCTTACAGGTATAGAATCATTTCAAAATTTAGTTTACTTTAAATGTGATCATAACTTAATAACGAATTTAAATATTTCTAATTCGTTAAATTTAAGATATTTGGAGTGTAATTATAATCAATTATCAAATTTGAATGTAGCTAATCTTTCGAATTTGATGTTTTTATATTGCAATTATAATGAATTACCTTCGTTAGATGTTTCAGATTTAACAAGTCTAGAGCGATTAGAGTGTAAGGACAATTTATTAGTTAGCTTAGATTTTTCGGGTATATCAAATGTGAAATATTTATTTTGTCCTTTTAATCCAATGACAAGTTTAAATGTGTCTAGTTTAGTGCTTTTGAATTATTTACATTGTGGCTCAATGAATTTGCAAAATATTAATTTGCAAAATTCAATAAATCTGGACTATTTACAAATTGACTATAATAATTTGACTTCTTTAGATATTTCAAATTGTACAAATTTAGCAACTTTGCATGCTAATAGTAATGAATTGATTTCACTGAACATAAAAAATAACAATATGTTCTATTATAATAACACATTCAGTATTCACAACAATCCAACCCTGCAATATGTTTGTGTAGATGAATCAGAATTAACGCAAATTCAGGGTTTTATGAATCAATATCCTAATTGTCAAGTAAACAGCTATTGTAGTTTTACGCCAGGTGGAACTTTTTACAACATTCAAGGAAATACTTATTATGACTTTAATACTAATGGATGCGATATAAATGACACAGTATATTCAAATTTAAAATTGAATATAACTGATGGAACAAATTCTGGAGTTATAATCAGCAATTCATCAGGAAATTATTCAATTCCACTATCAGCAGGTACATATACTCTTACACCTCAATTTGAGAACCCTTCATATTATTCAATTTCTCCAATAAGCTCAACTATTACAGTTCCTGGAACTGTAAATCCAATTACGCAAAATTTTTGCATTACTGCAAATGGTGTCCATTCTGATTTGGAAACTTATATTTTACCATTAAACGCTGCACGACCTGGTTTTGATGCTTCATATATAATAAAATACAAGAATAAGGGAAACCAAGTTGAAAATGCCACTCTAGTCTTTAATTATGATGATAATGTTTTGGATTTGGTTTCGGCATCAAATTTTCCTGTACAAAGCACTGGTAGTTTAAGTTGGAATTTAGGATCATTAAATCCTTTTCAACAAGGAGGATTTTTAGTTACTTTAAATTTGAATAGTCCAATGGAAACTCCAGCCTTAAATTCAGGGAATATTTTAAATTACACATCAGTAATAAACAGTTCAAATATAGATGAAATTCCAATTGATAATAATCATACCTTAAATCAAACGGTTGTAAATTCCTATGATCCAAATGATAAAACGTGTTTAGAAGGAACAACGATTAACCCGAGTATGATTGGTGAATATGTTCATTATCAAATTCGATTTGAAAATACAGGAACTTTTCCAGCAGAAAATATTGTTGTTAAAGACATGATTGACACCACAAAATTTGACATTACAACATTACAAATAACCGATGCATCGCACAGTTGTGTTACAAGAATTACAAATCCTAATAAAGTAGAATTCATTTTTGAAGACATTAATTTGCCATTTGATGATGCAACAAATGATGGTTATGTAGTTTTCAAAATTAAAACCAAGTCCACTTTGGTTGTTGGAAATACCATCAGTAATTTGGCTAATATCTATTTTGATTATAATTTTCCAATTGTTACTAATACGGCAACTAGTACTTTTCAAGTATTAGCAACTAATGAATTTGATTCAAATAATGCACTAACTTTATATCCAATTCCGGTAAAAGACAATTTGAATTTTTCATTTAAAAATAACGAAATCACTTCGTCAATTAGTATTTACAACTTGCTTGGGCAATTAATTCAAACAGTTACAAATCCGAGTAACTCTATTGATGTTTCCAATTTACAGTCAGGAAGTTACTTAATTAAAGTGTCGACAGATAAAGGAATCAGCAGTGGAAAATTTGTAAAGGAATAAATTTAAATTAAAGAAACTTATTTTCTATGGTTTCATTAATTATTATGTTAAAATTTTATATATATTTGATATTCAAAACAAATTTATATAACCTTAAAACAGATTAATTATGGGAATGATGTCAGAATTTAAAGAGTTTATTGCTAAAGGTAATGCCATGGATTTAGCAGTTGGAGTTATTATTGGAGCCGCTTTTGGAGCCATAGTAAATTCATTAGTGGCAGATGTAATTACACCTGCATTATTAAATCCAGCATTGAAAGCAGCACAAGTAGAAAATCTAGCTGAATTAAAAACAGAAGGCGGAATCCTTTATGGGAAATTCCTTGCCGCTGTAATTAGTTTTCTAGTAATTGCTTTTGTGATTTTTATTATGGTAAAAGGAATCAACAGCATGAAGAAAAAAGAAGAAGCTGCACCAGCTGCTCCTACAGGACCAACTCAAGAAGAATTGCTTACACAAATTAGAGATTTGTTAAAAAAATAATACACCGTTACATTATATATTCTAACTAAACCGCTACTTAATTGAGGCGGTTTTTCTGTTTTTGCGAGAAACGAAGCAATCTTTTTTATTTTAAAAATAAAGCTCAACCAATTGATTTTCTCTCTACTTTTGTACTTCAAAAATTTTATCAATTATTAATAAAGTATAAGTATGAAAGTTGCTGTTGTAGGCGCAACCGGTATGGTTGGCGAAGTGATGCTTCAAGTATTGGCGGAAAGAAATTTTCCTGTAACCGAATTAATTCCTGTTGCCTCAGAGAAATCTGTTGGTAAGGAAATTGAATTTAAGGGTAAGAAGTACAAGGTAGTTGGTTTACAAACAGCAGTTGACATGAAAGCAGATGTTGCTTTATTTTCGGCTGGCGGAGAAACTTCTCTCGAATGGGCTCCAAAATTTGCAGCAGCAGGAACAACCGTAATCGACAACTCATCCGCTTGGAGAATGGATCCAACTAAAAAGTTAATCGTTCCAGAAATCAACGCATCCGAATTAACAAAAGAAGATAAAATCATTGCAAATCCAAACTGTTCTACCATTCAGATGGTTATGGTTTTAAATCCGTTACACAAAAAATATAACATTAAGCGCGTTATCGTTTCAACATATCAATCGATTACTGGAACTGGTGTAAAAGCCGTTCAGCAATTGGAAAATGAATATGCTGGAGTTCAAGGCGAAATGGCGTACAAATACCCAATTCACCGAAATGCAATTCCACAATGTGATAGTTTTGAAGAAAACGGTTACACAAAAGAAGAAATGAAATTGGTTCGTGAAACTCAGAAAATCCTTAGTGATAAAACAATCGCTGTTACAGCAACGGCAATTAGAATTCCGGTTGTTGGCGGACACAGTGAAGCGGTTAATATTGAGTTTTCTAACGATTTTGATATGAATGAAGTTCGTTCTATTTTACATCATACCGATGGAGTTGTAGTTCAAGATAACAATGATACTTACACGTATCCGATGCCATTGTTTGCTCAAGGTAAAGACGATGTTTTTGTAGGTAGAATTCGCCGAGATGAAAGTCAGCCAAACTCACTAAACATGTGGATTGTTGCCGATAATTTAAGAAAAGGTGCCGCTACAAATACCATCCAAATTGCAGAATATTTAGTGGCTAACAAATTGGTGTAGTCATTTATAAATTATAAATCGTTTGAAATAACAGTTCTTAAAAATTGTTAATTCAAACGATTTTTTATTTTGAGTTGTTTACATTTGCGGTAATGAAAAGAAAATTCGCTTTAGGAAGTTTTTTGTTCGGATTGATAGTATTCTTCGCAATACTACTTCAATCGGTGCACTCTTTTCATCACTTAGAAGAAGCATTTTCTACTAAAGAATGTCATCACGATTATTCTGAAAATACTTCTCAAATCACACACAGTCATCATTTTGACCATTGTTTTGCTTGTGAATTTACTTTTAGTAATTCCATAAAAACAGAATTTTTATCCTTCAACTTCAAGAAAGTCGAAATTTCTTCTTCGTATTCTTTTGCGAAGTCAAGAGAAATTACGCAATTTTTCTGCGGAAGTCTTTTTGCTCTTCGAGCACCACCAAAAGTTATTGTTTAAATCAAAAATCCATCTGAACTAACTTCAGATTATTTATTTTTTAACAATAAATCATTTTAAATGAAACAATTTTTAGTAGCCCTAATTTTAGGGTTTTCGATGTTTGCCAGCGCGCAAAATAAAATCATTGGAACAATTACAGACAATCAAAATAAACCACTTTCACGAGTAACAATCTCAATACCCGAAGTTCATAAAGAAGCCATTTCTGATGAAAACGGTAATTATAATTTATCTAATTTACCATCAGGAAAATTTAAAATAGTATTCTCCTTTGTAGGTTTTGCAACGCAATCGCAAGATGTAGTAATTAATCAAAAAGAAACCACAATTTCTGTTCAACTAGTAGAAGATTTTCATCAAATGGATGAGGTGATAATCTCTACAGCTTTCAATAAATTACAATCTCAAAACGTAATGAAAGTCGAGCATCAATCGATGAAATCATTGCAACAAAAAGGCACTTCAACCTTAATCGAGGGTTTGGCAACTATTCCTGGAGTTTCGCAAGTTTCTACTGGAACTTCTATTGGAAAACCTGTAATTCGTGGATTAAGCGGCAATCGAGTTTTGGTGTATTCGCAAGGCGTTCGATTGGAAAATCAACAATTTGGCGAAGAACACGGATTGGGATTGAACGATGCTGGCGTAGAAAGTGTTGAGGTTATCAAAGGTCCGGCTTCATTACTTTATGGTTCCGATGCTATTGGTGGCGTTTTGTATTTTAACCCAGAAAAATTCGGAAAGCCAAATACTTCTGAATTGAATTTTAATCAAAAATATTTCACAAATACTAAAGGTACCAATTCATCTCTTGGCTATAAATTATCAGGTGATGATTTGAAATTTTCGGCTCGAATAAGCAACAATAAACACGCCGATTATAAAATTGCTGATGGCGATAGAGTGACAAATACCCGATACGAAGAACTTGATTTCAAAACAGGTTTGGGCTATTCTGATTCTAATTTTTCAACAACTTTCAGATACAATTATAACGAATTAGATTTAGGAATTCCAGAAGAAGGAATAGCAGAACAAACAACGTCGAAACATCCCGATTTTCCAAAGCAAGGTGTTTTTAGTCATATTTTGAGTTTGAATAATAGTATTTATTTTAAGAATTCTAAGTTGGATGCCGATGTTGGTTACATCATCAACGATAGAAGTGAATTTGAAGACAGCGATGTTGCCATTTTGCAAATGAAATTAAAAACACTCAACTATAACGTAAAGTATTATTTACCAAAATTCGGAAAATTCGAAGCTATTATTGGAACGCAAGGAATGCATCAAACTAATGAAAATTCGGGCGAGGAGTTATTAATTCCAGATGCAACTACCAATGATTATGGTGTTTTTGGAACTGTAAACTATGAATGGAATAAAAACGTAATTCAAGCCGGAATTAGATACGACAACCGAAATGTAACATCTATTTCTAACGGAATTATTGGTGAAGAAGGTTATTTTGAAGCTATCGATAAAAAATTTGAAAGTTTCAATTCGTCACTAGGTTTTAAAACCAATTTGAAAGAAAATATAATTCTGAGAGTGAATTTAGCCTCGGGTTTTAGAGCTCCAAATTTGGCCGAATTAACTTCAAATGGTGTTCATGAAGGAAGTAATCGCTATGAAATTGGGAATTCAAATTTAGAAAACGAACAGAATTTTCAAACCGATTTGAATTTGGAATATAGAAATCCACACTTCGAATTGTTTGTAAACGGATTTTACAACCACATCAATAATTATATTTTTATTTCACCAAACGGAAACGTAATTGATGGGAATGATGTTTACGATTATGTTCAAGATAACG
Source organism: Flavobacterium aquatile LMG 4008 = ATCC 11947 (assembly GCF_000757385.1). Classification (GTDB taxonomy): domain Bacteria; phylum Bacteroidota; class Bacteroidia; order Flavobacteriales; family Flavobacteriaceae; genus Flavobacterium; species Flavobacterium aquatile. Next base: position 545,926 of record NZ_JRHH01000002.1, read on the forward strand.
CAGCACTATTTGGTGGAGAAGCTGGAATTCATTTTCATCCGCATCCATTTGATTGGTTGCACATTACAAGTAGTTTTGAAAGTGTAACCGGTAAAAAATCGAATGGTGATAATTTGCCTTTAATTCCGGCAAACAAGTGGAATAATTCTTTGAAAACCGAATTCAAATCGGCTAAATATTTCAAAGATGGTTTTGCTGTTTTGAATGTAGAATATACGTTGAACCAGAATAATCCAAGTGAATTTGAAACAAAATCGAATGATTATACTTTGATTAACTTAGGTTTTGGAGGAAAAGTTACTTTCGGGAAAACGGCATTTGATGTAAATTTAAATGCCAACAATTTATTCGATAAAAAATATACATCCCATTTATCAAGATTAAAAACAGATGGAATTCCAAACATTGGAAGAAATATCGTTTTAGGGATTAACTTTAATATTTAAATTTTAAACCTGACAGATTTTTTTATGTCTGTCAGGTTTTATTTTTTTTTAAAATTTATTGTCGCCGTCTAATAATCGTCCAATACCGCCAAGCAAACTTCCTTCATCGCGAGAATTTCCTCCACTTTTTGGCGCTGACTCAATAATTCTATCAGCTAATCTGCTAAATGGTAACGATTGAATGTAAACCGTTCCTGGTCCGCGAAGTGTGGCATAAAACATTCCTTCGCCACCAAAAATGGTATTTTTAATTCCGCCAATAAATTCAATATCATAATCTACATCTTGTGTAAAACCTACAATACAACCGGTATCTACTTTCAAAATTTCACCCGAAGCCAATTCTCTTTTTGCCAAAGTTCCACCCGAATGTACAAATGCCATTCCGTCGCCTTCAAGTTTTTGCATAATGAAACCTTCGCCACCAAAAAGTCCGCGACCTAGTTTTTTAGAAAATTCAATTCCAACAGAAACACCTTTTGCCGCACACAGAAATGCATCTTTTTGACAAACAAATTTTCCTTGAAACTGACGCAAATCGATAGGTAGAATTTTTCCAGGATAAGGAGAAGCAAAACATACTTTACTTTTGCTATTATTCTGATTTAAATAAGCGGTCATGAAAAGACTTTCACCAGTTAAGACTCTTTTACCAGCAGAAAGAAGTTGTCCAAAAATACCGCTTTGCTGTTGGGTTGAACCATCGCCGAAAATAGTTTCCATTTTAATTCCGTTGTCCATCATCATGAAACTTCCAGCCTCGGCAACTACAATTTCTTGCGGATCAAGTTCGATTTCAACGTACTGCATTTCTTCTCCAAATATTTGGTAATCTATTTCATGAGCTTGCATAATAAGTGGTTTTAATGGTTTATTTCTATTAGATGATGATTTGATAAAAAAGTTACATTTATACTATTTTAAAATTTATTCACAATCAATAGTGTAAAAAATTACATGTAAATATAAGTATAATATAAAAAATTAATTATATTTTTACCATATTACTAATTAATAAAAGAAATATTTATGAATTCAATGTTTACTAAAATTGTTAGAATTGTGTTAGGAATTATGCTTGTTTTATTTGGTGCAAATAAGTTTTTTGGTTTTATTCCACTTCCAGAGTTACCAGAAAAAGCAGCAAGTTTCATGACATCTCTTGGAGCTACTGGATATGTTTTAAAAACAGTTGGAGTTTTAGAAATTTTAATAGGAGCGATGCTGTTATTAAAAAAATGGGTGGCATTTGCACTTACATTATTAGTTCCAATATCAATTAACATTTTGTTGTTTCACATATTTCTTGATGTATCAGGAATTGGAGGTGCGCTGTTAATTACAGTTTTAAACGGAATTTTAATCTATAAACATTGGCCACAATATAAATCGTTGTTTCAATAAATTAAAAATCCCGAAAATATCGGGATTTTTTTAATATTCTATTTTGCCAATATGTCGCATTACTCGAACTATTTTTCCTTTTCGCCTCTCTATATAAGAGCTAGAATTGGTGGCTTTATATTTTCTAGGATTTGGCAAAATTGCTGCAATTCCTGCGGCTTCTCGTGTGCTTAAATCAATTGCTTTTTTTGCATACCAATAACGTGCAGCTTCTTCTGCGCCATAAACGCCATTGCCCATTTCGATTGAGTTTAAGTACACTTCCATAATTCGTTCTTTACCCCAAATTAATTCTATTAAAACTGTAAAATAAGCTTCAAGACCTTTTCTAATGTAACTTCTACCTTGCCAAAGAAAAACGTTTTTGGCAGTTTGTTGCGATATAGTACTTCCGCCTTTAAGTTTTTTGCCGCGATTATTATTTTTGAATGCTTTTTGCATAGCTAAAAAATCAAAACCGTTGTGTTTTAAGAAATTTCCATCTTCGCTTGCGATTACTGCTTTTTGAAGATTGGGTGAAATTTCATCCAAGGAAACCCAATCGTGACTTAAAATGGCGTCTTTACCATCCAGTTTATTTTCTACAACTCTAGTAAACATCAATGGTGTAAACGGAACTGGAACCCATTTATAGATAATAACCAATGCTATTGATAGTCCGAAAAACCAAAGCATCGATTTCCAGATGATTGTTTTTAGCTTTTGAAAAAAAGTTTTGTTATTAGTAGTCTTTGGTTTGTTTTTCCTTGTTGCCATCTATAGTAATTCTGCTAATTCTTGTCCGATTAAACTTCCTATTGCAACACCCATTCCGCCAAGACGAACACCACAATATACATTTTCTGATAATTGTGAAACTATAGGATTTTTGCTATTTCCCATGCCCATAATGCCGCTCCAACGATGCGCAATTTTAAAATCTTGATTTGGTAAAATTACATTTTTTAATAAGTCTTCCAATCTATTCTGAATTAAATCGGTTTGTGATAAACTCGTTGTGGTTTCACCTTCAAAATCTAAATTTCGTCCGCCGCCAAGTAGAATTCGATCTTCAAAATTTCTAAAATAATAATAACCTTTGTCTAAATGAAAAGTGCCTTTTATATCTAAATTCGGAATTGGTTCAGTAATTAAGACTTGCGCTCTTGCCGGTTTTACTGCGTTGTTAGTAATTTGTGAGGCAAATCCGTTTGTGGCAAAAAGCAATTTTTTAGTTTCAAATGAATACTCGTTAACCACAACTTCAACACTATTGTTTTTATCAGAATAAGTTGAAACTTCGGCTTGATTTAAAATTAGTATATCTTCAGAAATTGCTTCTTTCATCAAAGCTTGCATCATATTTCCAGTGTCAATCTGTCCTTCAAATTGATTAAAAATGGAGTATTCTTTAATGTTTTCAAACGCAAATCGATCGACTTCTTTTGCAAAAACATCGGTTTTAAAAAACGGTTTAAGAATATCATTAATAAAAGGTAATTTCTGTAAACATTCGTTGTAAGTGCTTTCGTCTTCCTTTAAAAATAATTCATAACCGCCATAAGGTTTAAAATCTATTACAGAATCGCCAAGTCGTTTTCGCAACAATTGCAAACCATTCCAACGCTTTTGGATCAAATTTAGAACTTCTTCTTCAGAGTGTGTTTTTAAGTCATCTATAATTTCTGATAAACTTCCAAAACAAGTAAACCCTGCATTTTTTGTGCTTGCTCCTTGTGGTAAAATTCCTTTTTCAAGAATTAAAATTTTGCTATTCGGAAATCGTTCGCGTAAGTTTAGGGCACAATGTAAACCAACGATTCCGCTTCCAACAATAGTGAAATCAACATTGCTAAACCAATTTTTTATTTCCCAATAACTTAAGTTCATTGTCAATCAAAATTTTTATAAAAATAGTATTTTTTATTTTTTAGTGCCGAATTATTTTTGCAAAACACATAAGTTTAAAGATTTTTGTTAAAAATTGACGATACACTAAAATTGAAGTATGTTTTTCATCGATTTGTTAATATCTTTTTTTAATCGTTGCAAAAACAATAAAAAAAGTTGATAATTTCGAATTCTATTTTTAACCAAAACTATACATTATGAAGAAGAAATTACTATCGATTGCTTTGATAGCATTATCGAGTATTGCGTATGCGCAAGAAAGAAGTTCTTTCTGGAAACCATCAACTAAAAGCAACAAACCCATGCTTGAAAGTAGAATGCAACTACCAGAAAAAAACCTTTTCGATTTAGACTCAAATGCATTAATGACTGCTCTTTTAGACGCGCCAGCAAGAAGCGCAAGTGCAAAATTATCTGCTGTTATCTTGTCTTTACCAAATGCAGAAGGACAAATGGAGCGTTTTAGAGTTTATGAAAATTCTATTATGGATCCAGTTTTAGCGGCACAATATCCTAATATTAAATCCTATATCGGAATTGGAATTGATAATCCAACTTCTACAGCTTATTTTAGTTCGTCACCTTTAGGATTTAAGTCTATGGTTTTAAAAGCTGATGAACAAGCAGTTTTTATTGAACCTTATTCACAAGATTTAACAACTTATTCAGTTTATAGAAAAGCTGATAAAAAAATTGCGTTTACACCTTTTGAGTGTGGTGTTATTGATGATGTTACAACTACTATTAATCCATCTGCTCTTCGTCCAAATGCTGATGATGCTACTTTGCGTACATTTCGTTTAGCACTGTCTGTTACCGGAGAATATACTACCTATTTTGGTGGAACAAAAGCGCTAGCTCTTGCGGCAATAAACAATTCAATGACTCGTGTTAACGGAGTTTTTGAAAAAGATTTTGCTGTTAGAATGGTACTTATTGCTAATAATGATGCTGTTATCTATACAAATGCTTCAACAGATCCTTACTCACCAGCAGCAAGTTTATCCAATTGGAATTCTCAATTACAATCTACATTAACGTCTGTAATTGGTGAGGCAAATTATGATGTTGGACATTTATTTGGTGCTTCTGGCGGTGGTGGAAATGCTGGATGTATTGGTTGTGTTTGTGTAAACGGATCTAAAGGAAGCGCTTACACATCTCCTAATAATGGTATTCCATCAGGAGATACTTTTGATATTGATTATGTAGCTCATGAATTTGGACATCAATTTGGTGCCAACCATACTTTTACAACTGGAAATGAAGGAACTGGTGTTCACATGGAGCCAGGTTCTGGATCTACAATTATGGGTTATGCTGGAATTACTAGTTTAGACGTTCAGCCTAATTCGGATGCTTATTTTCATGCTGTAAGTATTCAACAAGTAACTAATAACGTTAAAACTAAGACTTGTCAAACAAATACAGCTACTGGAAATTCAATTCCAACTGCGAATGCAGGTCTAGATTATACAGTTCCAAAAAGCACACCTTATATGTTAACTGGAACAGGAACTGATGCTAATGGAGACGCTTTGACTTACAACTGGGAACAGTTTAATAATCAAACAAATACGACTGCACCAAATGCAACAAAGACAACTGGTGTAAACTTTAGATCATATGTTTCTTCTACATCTCCAACTCGATATTTCCCTAGAATGCAATCGGTTTTAGCTGGTGCAACTACTACAGCTGGAACTGAACTTACTGTTGAAGCATTATCATCTGTAGCAAGAACTTTGAATTTTAGATTAACAGTTCGTGATAACAGAGCTGGTGGCTCTGGAAATAATTCTGATGATATGGTAGTAACAGTTAACGCAACTGCTGGACCATTTACAGTAAGTGCACCAAATACTGCGGTTTCTTATGCTGGTGGAAGTACACAAACGGTAACTTGGGCTGTTGCAGGAACAACTGCTAACGGTGTTAATTGTGCCAATGTAGATATTTTAATTTCTACAAATGGAGGTACAACTTGGTCAACATTACTAGCTGCAACTCCAAACGACGGAACTCAAGCAGTTACAATTCCAAACACTCCAGGAACAACTAATAGAATCATGGTAAAAGGAACTAATCATATTTTCTTTGATGTTTCTAATACTAATTTCACAATTACTGCTGGTTCTACAGATACTGTTGCTCCAACTGCTCCAACATTGGCAGCTTCTGGAACAACTCAAACTACAACAAACTTATCTTGGTCTGGTGCTACCGATAACGTTGGTGTAACTGGTTATGATGTATTAAGAAATGGAACTGTAATTGGATCAACTACTACAGCTACTACTTTTGCAGTTACAGATTTAACAGCTTCTACAGCTTACACATTTAATGTAAGAGCAAAAGATGCTGCAGGAAATAGTTCTGTAAATAGTAATACGGTAAACGTTACAACATTAGCTCCAGCTTCAGACACAACTGCTCCAACGGCTCCAACATTATCAGCTTCTGGGACAACACAAACTACTACCAACTTATCTTGGTCTGGTGCTACAGATAACGTAGGTGTAACCGGTTATGATGTAGTAAGAAACGGAGTTGTAATTGGTTCTACAACTACAGCTACAACTTTTGCAGTTACTGGTTTAACTGCTTCAACAACATATACTTTTAATGTAAGAGCAAAGGATGCTGCTGGAAATGTTTCTGTAAACAGCAATACCGTTTCGGTGACAACATCTGCGGTGTCAACAGTTACTTATTGTACTGCTTCTGCAAATAATACTAACGACGAAAGAATTGGTAGAGTACAACTTGGTACAATAAATAATCCATCAACTGGCGCTGCAGGTTACGAAGATTTCACTTCAATTTCTACCAACTTAGTTAGAGGTACATCAAACACTATTACAATTACTCCAACATGGACAGGTACTGTTTACAGTGAAGCCTACAGAGTTTACATTGATTATAACAAAGACGGTGATTTTACAGATGCTGGCGAAAGTGTATATTCTCGCGCTAGAACTACTGTAACTCCGGTTTCAGGTTCATTTACAGTTCCTGCTGCGGCAGCACTTGGTTCAACTAGAATGAGAGTTATTATGAGATATAATACAACTCCAACTACGCCATGTGGAACATTTGATTATGGTCAAGTGGAAGATTACACAGTAAACATTACTTCTACAGCAAGAGAAGAAGTAACTACTAATCAAGTTTCTTTCAACTTATACCCAAATCCTGTAAAAGGTGATGTAGTAAATATTTCTAATCTTGAAGTAGATTCGACTTATACAATTTACAACATGATTGGACAAGAATTAGGTAAAGGCAGCATCGAAAACGAAAGTATTTATGTTGGTTCATTGTCAGCAGGAACGTATTTAATTGAAGTTTCTAACGCAAATGGTTCATCATCTAAACGTTTTATTAAACAATAATTTTTAGTCAGTTAATTTTTAAAAGCCGTTGCGTTTATCGTGACGGCTTTTTTTATTACTTTTAACGAATCAAAAAATTCAGAATAAAATGAGGAAAATATTTTTTATAATCGTTAGTACAATGAGTATAGCAGCATCGGCGCAACAAATTTTATCTCCAGAAACACTCTGGAAATTAGGTAGAGTTTCTGTTTTAGGAATTTCTAAAGACAAAAAATCTATAGTATATAAGGTTTCAACACCTTCAATAGAAGAGAACAAATCGAATTCTAAATTCTATACCATTCCTGTTACTGGCGGAAAAGCTACTGAAGTTCAAGAAACCAAAGGTTTAATTGCTGATAAAAATATTTCTCCTAATGGTAACTACATGTTGTCTTCGCAAGAAGTAAAAGTAAACAAGGTTTTAGGTAAAGATATTTATCCAAATCTTGATAAATCAAATGCTCAAGTTTACAACGGATTAGATTATCGTCATTGGGATACTTGGAACGATGGAACGGTAAACCACGTTTTTTATGGCGGAATTCCAGCAGATAATGTACGTTTGGCTGCACCAATTGACATTATGAAAGACGAACCTTTTGATTCACCTCAAAAACCTTTTGGTGGTGACGAAGATTATATTTGGTCGCCCGATTCCAAAAACATCATTTATGTTTCTAAAAAGAAATTCGGAACTGATTACGCTATTTCAACAAACACCGATTTGTACGAATACAATCTAGAAACTAAAACCACTAAAAATTTAACCGAAGCTAATAAAGGCTACGATACCAATCCGCAGTTTTCTCCAACCGGAAATTTAACTTGGTTGCAAATGAAACGCGACGGATATGAAGCCGATAAAAACGACATCATCGTTCGTTTTAAAGGTATGGATATGAATCTTACTGCCAATTGGGATGGAAGTGTAGAGAGTTTCAACTGGAGTGCCGATGGTAAAAAAGTATATTTCACAGCAGCAGTTGATGGAACCAAGCAAGTATTTGAAGTGAATTTCCCTGGTTTAACTAGAATTGCTGTGATTGTAAATCAAGTTACCAAAGGTGATTTTGATGTTTCTGATATCATTGGATTTTCGGGTGATAACTTAATCGTAACTAGAAACGATATGAATCATGCGGCTGAGGTGTATTCGTATAATTTGAAGAAAAAAACTTGGTTGCAATTGACCAAAGTGAATGACGAAACTTACAGCAAATTGGCTTTGCCTAAATACGAAAGAAGATATGTGACTACAACCGACGGAAAGAAAATGTTGGTTTGGGTTATTCTTCCTCCAAATTTTGATAAAACTAAAAAATACCCAACCCTTTTGTATTGCCAAGGCGGACCACAATCTCCGTTGACGCAAAGTTATTCTTTTAGATGGAATTTCTCTTTGATGGCTTCACAAGGTTATGTAATTGTAGCGCCAAACCGTCGTGGAATGTACGGTCACGGACAAGAATGGAACGAACAAATCTCTAAAGATTGGGGCGGACAAGTAATGGACGATTACCTATCGGCGATTGATGATGTTTCTAAAGAAAGCTATGTTGATAAGGCCAGACTTGGTGCTGTTGGTGCTAGTTATGGTGGTTATTCTGTGTTTTATTTAGCCGGAATTCACAACAACCGATTTAAAACATTCATCTCACATTGTGGTGTTTTCAATCTAGAAAGTATGTACGGCACAACCGAAGAAGTGTTCTTTAACAATTGGGATCATGGTGGCGCGTATTGGGAAAAAGACAATGCAGCAGCACAAAAAGCCTACACCAAATTCAACCCAATTACTATGGTTGACAAATGGAACACACCAATATTAATAATTCAAGGAGGAAAAGACTACCGTGTGCCAATTGGACAAGGACAAGAAGCTTTTCAAGCAGCACAATTGCGCGGTGTAAAAAGTAGATTTCTATTGTTTCCAGACGAAAACCATTGGGTACTTAAACCACAAAACGCCCAAGTATGGCAAAGTGAGTTTTTTAAATGGTTGAAGGAGACGTTGTAAGGAGTTTTTAATTATTTTTGAAAATAAATAAAACAGACATTTGTCAGATATATAAACTCAAAATTGGTAGATATATCTGATTTTATTAGACATTTATGCAAAGTTATAGCCAATGCAAAAAAGAATCCGAGTCAATTAGGATAAGATTTTTACAATGATTAAATTCGCAAAATAATAATGTGAAATGAGCAAAATTAGAATTAAGAATTTCGGGCCGATAAAAGAAGGCTATCTTGAAAACGATGGTTGGATAGATATAAAGAAAGTTACAGTATTTATTGGGAATCAAGGTTCCGGTAAAAGCACTGTTGCTAAACTTATATCAACATTGAGTTGGATTGAGAAATCATTATACAGAGAAAACTCTACCAAAAGCGAAGTAAAAAGAAAACCAAAATTTCAAAATTATTATTGTGACTACCAAAATTTAAAAAATTATTTTCAACAAAATTCTGAAATTGAATATGTTGGTGATGCATTCACTATGCATTATAAAGATGGAAGGCTAAATATTCAAGATAATAGAAGTAGTAGAGATGATTATGCGGTACCGAAAATAATGTATGTTCCTGCAGAAAGAAATTTTGTAAGTGCAGTATCGCAACCTGATAAATTAAAATATTTACCAAAACCGTTGTACACATTTTTGGATGAGTTTGAAAGGTCTAAACAAGAATTATCCGAATCTATATCATTACCTATAAACAATTTGAAATTTCATTATGATAAGAAAAAATCAGAATCTAAAATTATTGGCAATAGTCACGAACTTTTACTTTCAGAAGGATCAAGTGGTTTACAGTCATTAATTCCATTATATCTTGTTTCTAAAAACTTGGCTGAAGGAATAAATAGCATTTCAGATAATTCTAAAAACAAAGCAAGTCTTGATGAAATGAAAATTCTTCGTCAAAGAGTTATTAAGGTTCTTACTAATCCTAAACTTACAGAAGAACTTCGCCTTTCAGCTATTGATATTTTATCATCACTTACAAAAAATGATTGTTTCCTCAACATTGTTGAAGAACCTGAACAAAATCTTTTTCCAACATCTCAATGGTCTATTCTTAAAAGCTTGTTGAATTTCAACAATATGGAAGAAGACAACAAATTGATTATGACAACACATAGTCCATACATTATAAACTATTTAACTTTAGCCATTAAAGCCAATTTTGTTTATAAAAAAATGATTGAAACAGTTAACAATATTGAATTATCTAAAAAAATAAATGATATTGTTCCATCAAATTCAAGAGTTAATTCAACAGATGTTGTTATATATGAACTTGATGAAATAAGCGGCAAAATTAAAAGATTAAAAGATTACGAAGGATTACCTTCTGATGAGAACTATCTCAACGAGAAAATGGCTGAAAATAATGAAATGTTTTCAAAATTATTAGATATTGAAGATTTATGCCGATAGACTTTCTAAATACTCCGTGTACCAAAGCTAATGGAAATTGCAAAATTGTTGGAGTTACTTGTAAAAGCTCAACTACAAATACAACTTTTGGACTTTGTGACAAAACACCACCACCAAGTTTACCTGCGTACATTGATACTGCCAATACTGCCGATTGGATTGCTGAGGTAAAGAATGTTAATTCAAAAACTATTTTTTTTAAGGCTATAGATGCATGTGTAGATATTTTCAGACCTTCGGGAGAAATGGAAAGCAGATGTGATGGAGTTCTTATAGATGGAAATATTTTAACTTTTGTAGAATTAAAAGATAGAGCTTCAGGTGGTTGGGTTTCTAAAGGCAGAAAGCAATTAACTATAACAATTAATAATTTTATAGCTAATGATCCTAATTCTGCTAATTTTAATATGGTTGAAGCATATGTCTGCAATAAGCAACGACCGTTGGCTGTAACAAGTATTAACACAGAAAGTCAGCAATTTAAGAATGAGACTGGACTAACTCTAAAAGTCAATCGAACTATTAATATATAAATGCACCAGATAGCGCGGATTTGCAATCCGTGCCCACAATCTAAATAAACCGTACTCATAAATCCTACAAAACCTGAAACCCAAACTTTCAGGTTTTTTTATTTCTAAAACCGTGGTCAACCACGTCATACAACGTGGTCAACCACGTTCCGAACTCCGTTTACCACGTTGGTACACGTGGTAGAGCACGTCCTCAAGGCCATTTACCACGTTGGTGGACGTGGTCAACCACGTTCCGAACTCCGTTTACCACGTTATATGACGTGGTCAACCACGTCCGCAACGTCATCTACCACGTCTGGTAACGTGGTAAACGCACTTCCAGACGTGGTCAACCACGGTTTTTGTAAACTTAAAATGTTTTTAGATTGGTATTGACTAATTTATAATTTCTTAGTCGATTCTCTTTGACGCAATTCCGTTTTTACAATGGTAGTTTTATGATTGTAAACTTCCTCTTTGCTTTCTAATTTGTCAATCAGCATTTTGGTTGCCACTTCACCAATTTCTGGTCCGTGTTGGCTCACTGTAGATAAACTTGGCGTATATCTTCTCGACCAAACTCCGTCTGCAAAACCTATAACCGAAAGTTCTTCAGGAATTTTAAGTCCTTTTTTAATTCCCATTTTCATTGCCATCACCGAGGCGTGTTCATCAAGAGCAAACACAGCATCAACTTTATTTTTATCAAAGAAATTAGCCGAGGTAGTATCAAAATCTTCAGCCGTTTCAGATAAAACAACCAAGTTTTGGTCAATTTTAATTCCGTTATTTTCTAATGCTTTATAAAATCCTGTAGCTCTTAATTTCCCAACACTCAAATTATCAATTGACGAGAATAAGGCAATTTTTTTACAACCTGTTTTAATCAAATGCTCAGTAGCATTCACCGCCGAATCCAAATCGTCAACAATAACTTTATCACAATTTACTTCATCAGCAATTCTATCAAACATCACAATTGGCGTGCCTTCGTTTATAATCGATTTAAAATGATCAAACTGTTGCAACTTTTGCGCTTCCTCAGAAATAGATAAAATAAATCCGTCAATAGTACCGTTGCTCAACATTTCCAGCGCACTAATTTCTTTTTCTAACGATTCGTTAGAGATACACGTAATTACTTTATATCCTTTTTCATCGGCCACCTTTTCAATTCCGGTAAAAACCTTAGCAAAAAACTGATTTAAAATATTAGGAATAATTACACCAATCGTCTTTGTAGAACGGTTTTTCAAGTTCAATCCAATAACGTTGGGTTTATAATTCTTAAGCTTGGCATATTCTTGCACACGAATTTTAGTTGGCTCACTAATCTCCGGACTGTCATTCAATGCTTTAGAAACAGTAGAAACAGAAACTCCAAGTTCCTTTGCTATTTGCTTTAATGTGGCTTTCGATTTCATTTTACATATATATAAGGTGTAAAAATAAGAAAAAAACAACACAAAAAGAATTACTACGCGTCAATGTCATCATTCCAATAATTAGGAGCGAATCGTTCGGGCATTTTAGCAATCCATTTTCCCGCTTTCCATTGCAATCTCTTCACGTTTTTACAACGAGAAGAGATTTTCATTGCAATCGGGGCTAATTAGTAACCGTCTTACCCAAAAGCATACTATCTAGAAGACTATTAGTCAAAAAATTACATTAAAATAAAATAAAACAAAAATGCTATTTGCATATATAATAAATAATTGTACTTTTGCACTCCCTTAATTGGGAATGGAATGTTTAATTAAAATAATATTATGGACGCATTAAGCTACAAAACAGTTTCTGCCAACAAAGCTACAGTTGAAAAACAGTGGATTGTTGTAGACGCTGAAGGTCATAACTTAGGTCGTTTTGCTTCAAAAGTCGCGATGCTTTTAAGAGGTAAATACAAGCCAAGTTACTCACCGCACGTTGACTGTGGAGATAACGTAATTGTTATCAACGCAGAGAAAATTAACCTTACAGGTAACAAGTTGGATGACAAAACGTACATCAGACACACAGGTTATCCAGGAGGACAAAGAAGTTTAACTGCTAAAGTTATGCAACAAAAAAACCCTGCATTATTAGTAGAAAAAGCTGTAAAAGGAATGTTACCTAAAAACAAATTAGGAGCACAATTATTCCGCAACTTAGATGTAAATGTTGGTATTGAGCACAAACATGGCGCTCAACAACCAAAAACCGTTAACCTTAACGACTTAAAGTAATGGGAGTTATTCACAAAATCGGTAGAAGAAAATGTGCTGTTGCACGTGTTTATGTTACTGAAGGTACAGGAAAAATCACTGTAAACAAAAAAGAATTTGCAACTTACTTCCCAACAGCTACTTTACAGTACAAAGTATTACAACCAATGTCTATGACAGAAAATGTAACCAACTTTGACGTAAAAGTAAATGTATATGGTGGTGGTTCAACAGGACAAGCAGAAGCTGTAAGAATGGCATTAGCACGCGTAATGTGTGAAGTTGATGCAGAAAACAGAGCTATCCTTAAACCAGAAGGATTACTAACAAGAGATCCAAGAATGGTAGAACGTAAAAAATTCGGTCAGAAAAAAGCGAGAAAGAGATTCCAATTCTCGAAACGTTAATATTCGATATTTATCAGAATATTTTTTCAGATACATTTTTACAATTAAAATAGAATTTAAAACAAAGTTGTCGATATTCCTTGTAAAAAGGGAATTAGTTTAGCATCTAAATTTTCAAGACATATCGAAAGTGACTACTTGAAAATTGCTAATCACGGAACGTAAACTATTACACAATGGCAAACAAAATTGACGTTAAAGAATTATTAGAAGCAGGTGTACACTTTGGACACATGACTCGTAAATGGGACCCAAACATGGCTCCATACATTTATATGGAACGTAATGGTATTCATATCATTAACCTATATAAAACTGCTGCAAAAATTGAAGAAGCTAACGAAGCTATGAAAAAAATTGCAGCATCTGGTAGAAAAATACTTTTCGTAGCTACCAAAAAACAAGCTAAAGACATCGTTGCTGAAAAAGCAGCTGCATGTAACATGCCATACATCACAGAAAGATGGCCTGGTGGTATGTTAACAAACTTCGTTACTATCCGTAAAGCTGTTAAAAAAATGGCGACTATTGATAGAATGAAAAAAGACGGTACTTTCATGACACTTTCTAAAAAAGAAAGACTTCAAGTAGATCGTTTACGTGCAAAATTAGACAAGAACTTAGGTTCTATCGCTGATATGTCAAGATTACCTGCTGCATTATTCGTAGTAGATATCAAAGCTGAACACATCGCAATAAAAGAAGCACAAAAATTAAACATTCCAGTTTTTGCAATGGTTGATACAAACTCTGACCCACGTGAGGTAGATTATGTAATTCCATCAAATGATGATGCTTCTAAATCAATTGACAAAATTTTAACTTTAGTAACTGACGCTGTAAAAGACGGATTAGCTAACAGAACTTCTGAAAAAGAAGGTGATGAAGCTACAGAAGTTGAAACTGCTGAAGTTGTTGAAGCTGTTGCTCCAGAAGCTGCTGTTGTTGAAGAAACTCCAGTTGCAGAAGTTGAAGCTACAGAAGAAACTAAATCTGAAGAATAAATAAAATAGATTCCAATTTTATAAATTCCAAATTCCAAAAAAAATCGATAACTCAATGTTGATGATTTTTTAAAATTGGAATTTGGGATTTAGAAATTGGAATTTTTACTTTTAAATTTTTTAATCTTAAAATAAGAAACAAAATGGCAACAATTACTGCTGCAGACGTAAATAAATTAAGAACAATCACAGGTGCAGGAATGATGGACTGCAAAAAAGCATTAGTAGAAGCTGATGGAGATTTTGATTTAGCAATTGAAAACCTTAGAAAAAAAGGTCAAAAAGTTGCTGCTAACAGATCTGACAGAGAATCTACAGAAGGTGCAGCTATTGCAGTTGTAAACGCTGATAAAACATCTGGTGTTGTAATCACATTAAATTGCGAAACTGACTTCGTTGGAAAAAATGAAGGTTTCGTAAAATTAGCTACTGATTTAGCTAACCAAGCATTAAACTTTGACACTAAAGAAGAATTTTTAGCGTCTGATTTTAACGGAATCACTGTTGCTGATAAATTAATTGAGCAAACTGGTGTTATCGGAGAAAAAATTGAAGTGGCTTCTTTTGAAAGATTATCTGGAACTTTCGTTGGATCTTACATCCACGCTGGTAACAAAATCGCTACTTTAGTTGCTCTTTCTGCTAACGTTGACGGTGCTGAAGAAGCTTCAAGAAACGTTGCAATGCAAGCTGCCGCAATGAACCCAATCGCTCTTAATGAGGAAGGTGTTGATGCTGCAATCATTGAAAAAGAAATTGAAATCGCTAAAGATCAATTACGTGCTGAAGGAAAACCAGAAGCTATGTTAGAAAACATTTCTAAAGGTAAAATTCAACGTTTTTACAAAGACAACACTTTAGTAAACCAAGATTATATTAAAGACGGTTCTATGAGCGTTGCTAACTACATTAAATCTGTTGATGCTAATTTAGTTGTAACTGGATTTAAAAGAGTTGCTTTAGGATAATTAATATCAGATTTTAGATATTAAATTTTAAATATAAACCTCGTTTCTTAATTGAAGCGAGGTTTTTTCTTAAATAAGAACCTTCTGCAATCCTTCTGCAATACTTCTCCACAAGAAATTATAAAACGATTTTTCTGGTATTCTCTCCAGTTCAACATCGACATTTTTTAATTTTTCATCGGTGTCTTTTTTCACAAACACTTTTGCAATAAAAGTTGCCAATTTATTTTTCTTCTTACGATTGTCTTTCTTTAATATCTTAAATTCAAGATCGTCATATTCTACAGCAAATTTTCCAGAAACTTGTTTGTCATTTCCGGTAAAATCAAAATGCATTAAATCAATAACACCTTCGGTTTCAATATTCATGTAAGGTTTTGTAAATGCTACAATCTTCTCTACATCAAACTTTTGCAAACTACCTTTTATGTTAAACCCATCATTTTGATCCATAATGTTAAACTTCCAATTTACATTTAATGGTGAGTTATTCATGAAATTACAACTGATATTAATTTTAACATCGGGTAATTTATTCTTTTTAAATCCACTATTTATTGAGGTTGCATTCAAGTTAAAATTATTAAACCTTAATTTTCCCGGACCTAAATCAAATGATTTTTCTTCTTCATATTCAACTATTGAATTACGAATTTTAAGCGTATCAACTTTTAAATCAAACTTCAAGTCGCGTAATAATTTATTGTAAAGATGTTTTTTTGATAGATCATCCTTTGGTTCAAGCGAACGATAAATATTGGCTTTCACGCGATTTAAATCGACTGCATTGCAATGAAAGAAAAAGTCCTCTTCCTTAAAACCCCAATCCATTTTAGAAACTGAAATAGTTTTACAAAGGATGGTATTCAAATCTTTCTCTTTTGAAATTTTGGACACAAATTGACGTCGAGAATACGTGGGAATCATTTGAAATTCATCAATATGAATATCAGAATTAGTGATTTTCACTTTGTTAGTTTTTATATTATAAAACTCATTTGGGTGAAAATGCATACTATCGCAACTAACAGAATAATTTTTGAATTGAAACGGAATTTTATCCTCTAAAGTCGATTTAGTAACCACAATTCCGTCAAGTTGTACATTAATATTCTGAACATTTAACATTGGAATTTTAGAATCGACATCGTACATTTTGAAATTAGCATTTACTAACGCAACTTCACCAACAGAAATAATTTTATCGAATGGACCGACAACCGATTCCCGAACATTTTCATTCTTTTCTTTCTTGTATAAAACCACATTTGATTTCTCTATAGAAATACTTTTTGCTTTAATTTTATCATTAAAAAGCACATCCCAAACTTTGAACTTAGTAACTTTTATCTTTTTGATTTCTGCATAAATTCCGGCCTTGTTTAAAGTATCTTTTACAGCTTTTCTTGGAATTATCACAATATCATTTGCCACAATACTACTGTTCCAGATTGAAACATTTATCGATTTGTAGGTAACAAAATAAGCCGAATCATTTTTATTACTAATAATTTTTGAAATCGGATATTTAATCCAAATATTGAGTACAATATTTAAAATGATACCAAATACCAGCAATGAGCAAAGCCCAATTAAGATTTTAAAATACCATTTCATAGCTTTGATTTAGTTATGTTTTATAAATTTAAGGATTAATAAATGAGAAAAATTATTTTTATGATTTAATTAAAATAAAAAATCATCAATTAATAAAGCCAATAGTTAAAAAATGTAACTTTGAATTTAGCTAACTTAAAATTATGTTTCAAAGAAGAAAAGATATTGTTTATGTAATTCTAGCCGGAATTTTTATAACCAATGCCATTGTTGCCGAACTTACCGGCGGAAAACTAATCGATGTTTTTGGAGTTCCAATGAGTATCGGAATTCTGCCTTGGCCAATTGTTTTTATCACAACCGATTTAATCAACGAATATTTTGGTGAGAAAGGCGTTAAGAAACTTTCGCTAATTACAGCCGGATTAATTGCATATACTTTCATCATTTTGTTTTTTGCAATCAAAATTCCGTCAACAGGAATTAGTTCGGTTTCTACAGAGCAATTTACGGCAGTTTTTGGTCAGAGCCAGTTGATAATTATTGGAAGTATTGCTGCCTTTTTAGTTTCGCAATTGATAGATGTTACCATTTTTCATTTTGTAAAAAATAGAACTGGCAACAAGATGATTTGGCTTAGAAGTACTGGTTCTACAGTGATTTCACAATTATTTGATAGTTTTATCGTTCTCGGAATAGCCTTTTATTTACCTGGAATTATGGATACAAAAACCTATATTATTTCAGGATTTACCGGATATTCGGTAAAATTGGTAATTGCAATTTTAATGACTCCAATGATTTACTTAGGTCATTATTTAATAGAAAAATATTTAGCAAAAGATGGAAACTAAACTACGTTGTGCTTGGTGCGAAAAAGATGATTTATACAGAGATTACCATGATAATGAATGGGGAAAACCAGTTTATGACGACGATAAATTATTTGAATTTTTAATTCTGGAAACCTTTCAAGCAGGATTAAGTTGGTACACGATTTTGAAAAAGAGAGAAAATTTTAGAAAAGCTTTTGATAATTTCGATTATAAAAAAGTGGCTTACTATGACGAAGAAAAAGTGGAAGAATTACTTCAAGATGCCGGAATTATTCGAAACAATTTGAAAGTAAAAGGAACAATTTCTAATGCAATTGCTTTCATGGAAGTACAAAAGGAATTTGGCAGTTTCTCTAAATACATTTGGAATTTCACAGACGGAAAACCCATAGAAAA
This sequence comes from Flavobacterium aquatile LMG 4008 = ATCC 11947, assembly GCF_000757385.1. Lineage (GTDB taxonomy): Bacteria > Bacteroidota > Bacteroidia > Flavobacteriales > Flavobacteriaceae > Flavobacterium > Flavobacterium aquatile. Next base: position 564,382 of record NZ_JRHH01000002.1, read on the forward strand.
TAACAGAAAATCGTTAAGAGAAGTTCCATCAACAACACCACTTTCGGATGCCATTAGCAAAGATTTAAAAAAACGCGGATTCAAATTTGTAGGTTCAACTGTAGTTTACGCTCACATGCAAGCAACAGGAATGGTTAACGATCATGTGATTGATTGTTGGACGCAGAAGTAATAAATTAAAACAAAATCAACATTTATTCTTCTTCAAATTCACTATCTTTATTACAAACTAAGAAACCATGTTTCGTCATAAAGGCAATCGCAGAACTTTCACACACAACTTACGTTTAGCATCTACATTATCGTTTATTGCTGGAATTGTAAATATTGCTGGAGTTTTATCTGTCGCAACTTTAACCACAAATGTTACAGGACATTTTGCTTTTTTTGCCGAAGAAATTGCGCTCAAAAATTATTCTAAAGCCATCACAATTCTAATTTATATTTTCTTTTTTCTCTTTGGAGCATTCACATCCAATTTTCTTGTGGAAATTGCATCCTTAAAAAAACCGCGAATTGCGCATGCTTTTCCAATGATTTTAGAAGTTTTAATTTTAGTTTTTGTTGGAGTATCACAAAATTTCAATCCCAATTATATAGCTTATTTACTATTGTTTGCTATGGGATTGCAGAATGCTTTGGTAACCAATATTTCACAATCGGTTGTAAGAACAACGCATTTAACTGGATTATTTACCGATTTAGGAATCGAACTTTCTCAGCTATTTTTCTACAAAAAGGAAGTAGAATTAAAACGATTGACAAGGAATATTTCATTACGTTTATCAATCATTATTTTTTTCTTTATAGGATGCGTTTTGGGCGGATTATTATACGAAACTTACAAGTTAAAAATTCTTCTTCTTGCAGCTGCAACCTTATTAATTGCGCTCTTTTTTGACAATATTGTAGTGTATTATCACCTAACAAAAAGAAAAATAAAGTCTAATTTACACTAATCACTCCGATTTCAAAATCCGAATAAAAGCACTTCTGGAAATTTCAAAGGCACCTAATTTTTCTAAGTGGTCGTTGTGAATTTGACAATCCAACAATTTGTAATTTCGAAGTTTTAAGTATTCCACCAATTTTACAAAAGCCACTTTACTCGCATTGGGAACTTTAGAAAACATACTTTCTCCACAAAAGACATGGCCCAAATCTACGCCATACAATCCGCCTACTAGTTCGTTATTTTGCCAAACTTCAAATGAGATTGCTTTTCCTAATTGATGTAATTCGGTGTACGATTTGATAATATCATCTGTAATCCAAGTGCCATCTTGACCTTTGCGTTCCATCTTTTGGCAATTTTCAATAACTGATTTGAAATCTTTGTTAATTGTAACTTCAAAAATGTTCCTGTTTAAAATATTTCGCATGCTTTTAGAAACTTTATAATCATGCGGATACACAACCATTCGCTCACTTGGCGACCACCAAAGTATAGGTTCTTCAGCATCAAACCACGGAAAAATACCATTTCGGTATGCTAATAGCAATCGCTCTACCGACAAATCACCACCGACCGCAAGAATTCCTTCATACGAAGCTTCTTCTACTGGAGGAAAATAAAGTTCTTTGGATAGGAAATACATTTTTAAATAGTAATTTCAAAAATCAATGTCAATTTCAAAAATCAATTATAATTTCAATGAAAAAGTCAGAAATTTAAGTACAACTCAAACTTCTGACTTCCATCTTCAGACTTCTAACTTTTTAAAAAGGTAAATCGTCGTGTTCTTCTTCTTTAAAGTTGGTTGCTGGAGCAAATGCTTCTGCTGCTGGCATTGGAGGCATTTGTTGCGCTGCTGGAGCTTCTGCTTGCAGTTTTTCAATTCTCCATCCTTTAATCGAATTAAAATATTTAGTTTCTCCTTGTGGATTCACCCATTCTCTTCCGCCTAAATTAATTGAAACTTTTACAGCATCACCAACCGATACATTATTTAATAAATCGCTTTTATCTTGAACGAATTCAATCATGATACTTTGCGGATACTGCTCATCTGTAGTTACAACTAACTCTCTTTTTTTAAATGTTGGGCTTACTTGTTGTTCAGCACCAACTACTTTTACTTTTCCTGAAACTTCCATAATAATTCTAAATTTATTGTTTTGCTAAAAGCACCTTCCAAGCGGTTAGCACCTCATTTTTATCTAAATATTCCTTGGCCAATTGGTGTTTTTTTACTTCATCATCAGCACTCAAAACACCTTTCACACCAAAATTCTGTTTTACAAATATAGTAATTTCTTCTTCGGTTGGCAATGCTTCAACATTTCCTAATTTGCCCAAATCATTTCCGTTAAAAACAGCACTTTCTTTCACAAATTCCGGAATCGAATCTACTCCTATTCCTAAAGTTGCCAATGGTTTTTCTACTTCAAACAGTCCTTCTTTTGCTCTAGAATACCAATTGGCTCCCAATCTTGAAACTAAATCAATTTTTATTGGATCAATCATTCCGTCAGCATCGAGAATTTCTTCATTAATGTGCATCTTTAAAACCTCACAAATAATCAAATTTCCAGCGCCTCCTTCCGTTCCAAGCGGAATTATCTCATTCACTTTGCACTCAAATTGCACCGGACTTTCAGCCACGCGATACGGTTTTACCAGCTCAGACGGAATTGGTGTCAAACCCGATTTTAAAAATTCATTCACACCATCAGGATATTCGGTACTCGACAACGACATTTGTTGCACAATCTCAAAATTCACCATATTAATTACAACCTGGCGCGTCTCTTCACAATTAATCAACGTATGTTTTATCGTATTATTTCTAACTCGTCGCGCAGGTGAAAAAACCAAAATTGGCGGATTCGAACTAAAAATATTAAAGAAACTAAACGGCGATAAATTGGGCTCTCCATTTTTATCCATCGTGCTAGCAAACGCAATTGGTCGCGGCGCAATCGCACTTTGCAAATAACCTTGTAATTTTACCGGTGAAACTTCTTTTGGATCAATTGTGAACATAGATAATGAATTTGCACAAAGATAATTTTTTTGAGCGAATGGCCAGTGAATTTTTGTTAACCATTTTCCTGCTGCCTTTCCAAAATCCCGATAAAAAATCGGGAGTTTTTCCCTTGCATCAGGGCTAAAGAGTAATCCATTCTTGCATAATCACGTTTTTTTACTACTTTTAAACAAAAATTCATAAATGCAATTTTCCGAAAGAAGAAACACAACGCGCTGGATTATCATCATCACCTCATTTGTGATTGTTTCCTTAATTCTTTGGAATACTTACACTTTTTTTCAAATCTTCAAACACGAAGAACGTACTAAAATGGAACTTTGGGCAAAAGCTCAAAAAAACATTACAACAGCAAATTTAGATACCGAGATTGAACTTCCGTCTTTTATTCTTGAAAACAACAAAAACATCCCCTTAATTTTAACCGATTCAAAAGGAAAAATTATAAGCACCTTAAATATTGATGAAATTGAAAAGGATTCTGTTAAATTAAAAAGGTTTCTTGATGAAATTAAAAACCAAAATAAACCTATTAAAGTTCAGTATGACTCTAACAGTTATAATATTGTTTACTACGGAAACTCATCTCTTTTAAACAAGTTAAAATATTATCCAGTTGCTTTATTACTAATCATTTTCTTGTTTGGCGCAGTAGTTTACAACTTCTACAAAAGCACGAAAATGGCAACCCAAAACAAACTTTGGGCAGGAATGGCAAAGGAAACGGCTCATCAAATTGGAACTCCATTATCGTCATTAATTGGTTGGCTCGAAATAATGAAAGCCGATAATGTTGACGAAACTACGGTTTCTGAAATTGAAAAAGACATCAATAGATTGCAAACCATAACCGAACGATTTTCTAAAATTGGCTCCGAACCAGTTCTAGAAACTTTAGATATTGTAGAAGAAACCTTGAACTCTTTTGATTACTTAAAATCACGTTTTTCTAATCAAGTTGAATTCGAATTTACGGCTCCAAAAACTCCGATTTTAGTTTCTATAAATCCGGCATTACACAGCTGGACGATTGAAAATTTAATGAAAAATGCTATTGATGCTATGAAAGGTCGAGGCAAACTAAAACTAGCCATAGAAAACGAAACCAACTCAATAAAAATAAACGTTTCCGACTCAGGAAAAGGAATTCCGAAAAACCAATACAAACGAGTTTTCGAACCAGGATTTACAACCAAAAGACGTGGTTGGGGTTTAGGTTTATCACTAACGAAGAGAATCGTTGAAGAATACCACAACGGTAAAATAAAAGTTGCCCAATCTGAAATTGGAAAAGGAACAACGATGCAGATTATTTATAAAAAAGTGAAATAATTAACGTCCGAATTTCCCAGTCAAAACAGACTTTTTAAACATCGATTTTCGTTGGCTTTCACTTTTTGTTAAATACTCTTTCACAAAAGCATTATGTTCTTCGGCTTGCTTTACGGTTTCAATTATAGATTTTTTTAATCCGCTTATGCTTGCTAAATTCTCTTTTCCAACCGAGCCAATTTTGTAAATATCATTCTGGCATTGCTTCAATTTATTCAACGGATTTTCAATCATCAATTTGATTTCTTCATCGGGTAATTTTGGCTTGAATTTGTTATTTCTGTAGTAAATAAAATTATTCAAATCGGCTACAGCTTGATTAAAATCGGCTACAATTTGGTTTAGTTTGTCAACACTTTTGTTTTGTCGAACTATGGTGAACTCTTGTTTTTTATTTGCTAAATAACCCGCAATTAATTCGTTAATTACTTTATTTTTCTCAATTCGTTGTGCTGTATCAAATGCTTTTTCATCTTCTGGTAACTTTTCATACTTAGCAATTTCTGTAGCAAAATCATAGTTGGAAATCAATCGTTCTTCTGATAATTTTCCTTCATAAAATTCACTATTGGTGTACGGATTACTTAAAAATTGCCACATATAATCAAACGGCATGTGTGATTGAATCATTTTTGAAGGTGCACCTTTGTAGTAAGAATTATTAAATTTCTTGACAAATTTCTCGCCATTTACATAACCTGAAGCCCAGGTTGGATCAAACAAAAACCATTTTCCATCTACTTTAGATCCGCACCATGCGTGAGAAATTAGCGCTACTTTTCCGTTTTGTTTTGTATAACCACCAATAATGTAGGTTTTGATTCCGAGTTTATTTGCAATTTCATTAAAAACCTCGGCGTAATGAATGCAAACTCCTTTTCTATTTTTTAGTGCATTTGCAATTTTCTCTTGTGGCGAATAGATAAAATTGGGTTCGTTCATATTCACAACATCATAACTAATATTGGATGCTGTCCAGAAAAAAGCAGCTCTAATTTTATCCGATTCCGAAGTGAAATTGGCATTGATATAATCTGAAATATCCGAAGTGGAATTGGTTTTATCGGTAGGAATTTGGGCCATTTTTGCATCAACAGCACTAAATTCATTCGGAATTTGAGCCATCGAAAACTGAACGAAAAACACAATTACTATTTGAAGAATACTTTTCATAATTTTTTAAATTAAAAAACCTGTTAGGCCAAAACGTAACAGGTGATTTTATATAAAACGATAATTGTTATTATAAATTGCTTTGGATTGCTTTCGCCAAATCTTCAAATTCTTCTTTTGTTAAAGAGACTTTATTTTGAAAACGCATTTCGTCCATTTCATTAAGCGGAATTAAATGAACGTGCGCATGCGGCACTTCAAGACCAACGACAGCCATTCCAATTCTTTTGCACGCAACGGTTTTTTCTAAAGCAACGGCAATTTTTTTAGAAAAAGCCATCAAACCTAAATACAAATCATCTTCAATATCAAAAATCTTATTGATTTCCTGCTTCGGAATGCACAAAGTATGACCTTTCGTATTCGGATTTACATCAAGAAACGCTAAGAAATTTTCGTCTTCGGCAATTTTATAACATGGAATTTCTCCGTTTATTATTTTGGTGAAAATACTGCTCATTTCTTTTAGTTTAAAAGTTTAAGGGTTTAAAAGTTTATGAGATTGTCGTTACTCGAAAGAACTTAATCGCGAGAAATTTCTAGAATTTCAAATTTCAAAGTTCCGTTTGGAACCGTGATTTCGGCTATTTCTCCTACAGATTTTCCTAACAAACCTTTTCCAATTGGAGAAGTTACCGATATTTTTCCGCTTTTCAAGTCGGCTTCACTTTCGGCAACTAACGTGTAAGTTAATTCCATTCCGTTGGTTTGATTTTTGATTTTTACATTTGATAAAACCAAAACTTTCGATAAATCTAGGTGACTTTCGTCAATTAATCTTGCATTAGAATACACTTCTTCTAGTTTTGCAATTCGCATTTCTAGCATTCCTTGTGCTTCTTTGGCTGCGTCATATTCTGCATTTTCAGATAAATCTCCTTTATCTCTAGCTTCTGCAATATCTGCCGATGCTTTTGGACGCATCACGCTTTTTAAATGGTCTAATTCTTCTTTTAATTTTTTAAGTCCTTCTGCTGTGTAATACGATATGTTACTCATAATTTCATTTCTTTATTCGTAACTTTTTAAGTAAATAAAAAGTTGTTATTTTTATATTAAAATCTAATAAAATAGCTATTTTGTCGTTACTATAAAATAGAAAAAATCCCATCAAGACGGGATTTCTTTTTTCAAAGATATAGTTGTTGATTATTAAATGCTTAATTTTGCTTAATAATGTTCTACAAAGTTAGACAAATTATATTTGTTTGTACTAAATTTTAAGATAATTTTTTTTATGAGAAAACTACTTTTTTTATTCCTTATTACTTTGGTTTTGGGTTGTGATGACTCGAATTTTAATAACCGAAATCCGTATTTGCCAAATTACCAATTTTCATTTGATATCAATACTAATTTACCTTCTTATAGTAATCTCCAATTTCCGAGTAATCATATAAAAATCTACCCAAGTAATGGCCCGTCAAGCGGCGTTATTGTTTTTAATACTGGAAGTACTTACAATGCTTTTGATGGCGGTTGCCCAAACCATGATTTAAGTGGTTGCTCAATTCTAACAGTAAACGGAATCGAAGCCGATTGCAATTGTGATTTTCACGAAAACATATCCTATAATTTATTTACAGGACAAGCTCCAGGCGAACAATATCCTTTAAAACAATACCGTGTTGAAGTTATAGGTACCAACATTAGAGTTTACAATTAAAAAAAAGCCAAGTCGGATAATTTCTAACTTGGCTATTTTAATTGAATATAAAAACTTAAAACTTTAAAGTCATACCAGCAAGAAAATTAATTCCTGCTTGTGGAAAATAGTAAATATAACCACCGCCATAATCTGCTCCATTCGAAACAATTTTTTCATCAAATATATTATTTACCGTTCCCGAAAATGCAATCGATTTAAATACTTTTTTCATAGGTAACTCATAATAAAAATTGAAATCGGTTTGCGTGTAAGAATCTAATTTCGAAGCTGAATCATCAACATTAGACATGTACTGTTCGTCTACAAATTTTGTCATCAAACTTATTTGAAGATTTTTTAAAGGCACATAAACGATTCTATTTGCCGCGATAACATTTGGTGAAAACGCAATATTTGTTGTTCCTAATTCCTCCAAAGTAGTTCCGTTATCGAACACAAAATCCATATTTTTATTATTACTCACTGTAATATTTGGCATCAAACTCCATTTTTCTAAAACTTTGAAAACTGCGTCAAGTTCAACTCCAAGTCTATAACTTTTACCAACATTGGTACGAATTGGATTTCCAACATCGTCAAGTGCGCCAGTTAACACCAATTGGTCTTTGTAAAGCATATAATATCCGTTCAGATTTACTTGCGTTTTCGAACTAACATAACGCCAGCCTAATTCGAAATCATTTAGTTTTTCTGGTTTAACATTTCCGCCTTCGTAATCACTTCTATTTGGTTCACGATTAGCTCTTGCATAAGACAAATAAAAATTATTTTTAGTATTCAAAGTATACGTTAAACCAGCTTTTGGATTGAAAAAATGGAAGGAATCATCTACTAAATCGGCTTGAACTCCATTGGCTTTGTAATTCACATTTCTGTATTGTAAATCGCCAAAAAGATTGATACGTTTAGTAATTTGATAATTAACTTTTGCAAAAATATTTCCATCGGTTTTATCGGCAAAATCATTGTAATACTTATCTCCAAGTTCGCTAGTAGATGCAAATCTTGACCAAATTACTTTGCCAAAATGGTCGCCTTCGTATTTATTCCATCCGCCACCAAAAATAAAATCGATCTTATCTTTTTTATAATTAGCAGAAAATGTTGTTCCATAAAAGTCGTTATCTAACCATTTTTGGCGCACTAAATCGGTTGTATTAATCGTAGTTCCATCGATAACAATTGGTGTCAAACCATATTCTTCAAAATCGGCATCTTCCTTGTAATTTTCATAATAGCCACTTCCTTTGGTGTAGTGGATGGCAAGGTTTGTATTCCAGTTTTCAGACAGTTTTTCGTTCCAATGCAATTGGTAATGATCTTGTTGGTAATTGTCGGTTTCATTTTCATAGAAACGAGTGTTTCCAAATTCATCAGTATAAATTCCAGCCGAATTGAACGTTGGATTTGAACTTAAAGTTGCTGCATCGATTCCGTTCCAAGATTGATATGTTTTTTCGGTTCCGCCAAATGCTAAAGCCTTGATTAATGTATTTTTTCCAACATAAGTTCCTTGAAGAAAATATGATTTTAAATCGGACGAAGCTCGGTCAACATAACCATCGGAACGCAAATTAGAAACACGACCTGCCAATTCGAAATGGTCGTTCATTAAACCAGTACTGAATTTTACTGTGTGTTTTCTAGAATTAAAACTTCCAAACGAGTTAGCAATTTCGCCTGAAGCTTTATCAGAATAAGAATCGGTTAACATGTTTAAACTTGCGCCAAAAGCTCCAGAACCATTGGTTGAAGTTCCAACGCCTCGCTGTAATTGCAGGCTTTCTACTGATGAAGCAAAGTCGGGCATATTCACCCAAAACGTTCCGTGACTTTCGGAATCGTTGTATGGAATTCCGTTTATGGTAACGTTTACACGCGTTGCATCGCTTCCGCGGACGCGAATTCCGGTGTAGCCAAATCCGTTTCCTGCATCGGAAGTAGTTACAACCGAAGGCATAAAATTCATTAAAATTGGAATATCCTGACCTAAATTTCGGGTTGCGATTTCCTTTTTGCTTAAATTAGTAAAAGTTACAGGTGTTTTTTTGTTAACACGAATTGCCGACACTAAAACCTCATCGAGTTTAGTAACTTTGGTAGTGTCGTTTTCTACTTCTTGACCGAAAGAAAAGAGAGAAAAAAGAATAAAGAAAATAGAGAATAGACTTTTGTGTCTAAATTTTTGCGTCTTAGTAAAAACGCGACATGCTTTGAATAAAATTTCCATTCGTAAAATAAATTATACGAATAAAAAGAGGTAATTATTCTTGGTTAAAATAAAAAAATTGTGTTTCCTGTGACAAAGTTCAGCGTGCACTCTGTTTTGTCACTTTTCCCTAAACAGCATTACCTGTTCTAGGTTCATTGGGTATAATCTCAGCTCGTTATTTAGAGCACCCCTTTTTGAGACGGTGCAAAGGTAAGTCAATAAAAATGACAATTGCAATATCAAAATTCAAATTTTTGCTCAAAACTTGAATTTTACAAATCGGGTTTTTTACGATTTTGTTTTATTTCAGAATTGGAAGCTTTGTTTTTTAATCGCTTTTCGATTACTGATCTTGGGATTTTTGTTGGTTTCCTAGCTTTCGGAATTATCAATGCTTTCGTAATAATTTCGAGAAAACGTTTCGTGACAATTTCTTTATTTTTCAACTGACTTCGGTCTTCATCACAGTTTAAAATTAGTATGTTTTCTATTGTTAATTTAGACTTTAATTTATTAGAAACTAACTCTTTTTCTTCTTCAGACAAAGATTGTGACGCGTTTAAATCGAATGTCAAAACCACCTTAGACGAAACTTTATTCACGTTTTGTCCGCCAGCGCCAGAACTTCTCACGGCTTTAAAAGTCAATTCTGTTATGATTTTTTCTTTATCCATAATTTGCCGCAAAGGCACTAAGTTTTTTCTAAATTGATTATTATATATAAAAAATTTAATCTGGTGATTGATGTGCTGGTTTTAGCAAGTCGTTCACCGTTTTTACCGGATTGAAAGTTATTAAAGGTACTTCTACAAAAATGGTGAGCCACTTTGCCATTGCGCCATTCCAAAGTCCCGGTAACTCATATGCTATTAATGCTTTACCGTTCTTGTTTCTTTCTACAATAAATCCTGTGTTTTTATCAACAAATTGAGTTAAATCAAATTTTTGACCTTGGTAATTTTTGGTTCCACAAACTAAATCAACGGGATTAAAATGAGTAGCACTTTCTAATATTTTTTTCTGATCCGATTCAACTTGTGATGTTTCAATTATTTGAAGAAAAGTGGCGCCTTTTTTATCTCTCACCCAAAAAGGTCCACCACCAGGTTCACCCTCATTTTTCACCATTCCGCATACACGAATTGGTCTATTTAAAACATTTTGCAAATAATCTACTTTGCTCTCTTTTGTGTATTTTGAAAAATCATCAGAAACAGAAATATTTAATTTACTGACTAAAAAGTTTACAATTTCATTCAGATTTTCATTGGAGACTGATTCGTTATCCAATAATTTTAAATAATTAAAAATCGTTTCTTGAAATTGAATTAAAATTCCTGCTAAAGCTTTTTTATATAATGCTATAATTTCGATATGATTCTGAATGACATTATCAATATTTTTGATGAAAACTATATCTGCATTCAGGTTGTTTAAATTTTCAATTAAAGCGCCGTGTCCACCAGGACGAAAGATTAATTTATCGTCTTCATCTCTAAAAGGATTTCCCTTTAAGTCAACAGCCACAACATCTGTAGCCTTATCTTGATAGGAATATTTTATATTGATTGAGATGTTAAAATGCTTTTCAATTGAAGATTTTACTTGATTTATAACCTGTTCAAAATTAATTTGATGCTCTTCCGAAACGGTAAAATGCAAATTAGATTTATTATTTGAAACCGCATATATTGCACATTCAATTAAGTGTTCTTCAATTGCAGTTGCCGTATGTGTTTGGTATTTATGAAAAGGTAAAACACCTTTGGGTTTATTAGCAAAATCAAAATGTTTAGAGGAAAGCATTGTTTTTATGAAAGCGTAATTTTTAGCATCATTACTACTCGTCTCATAATCGGAAAAACTATTTTTAGCTACTTCTAACACTTCATTGTAAAACGGAAATTTTTCTTTTGCAACTAGAAATACAGGAAGATTTTTATCTTTTTTCCTGTTAATGTAAGCATTTATGGTTTCGCTATTGTATTTAAAATCATTTAGAAATTCGTTTAGAAATTTAAACATTCTACTTGCTGCACCCGAAGCTGGAACAAATTTTTTAAGTTTTAAATTTTTACTTTTTTCTTCAAAATAATTAGCGTGATATATAGCTTCATCTGTCGAAATTGCGGTTATGCCGTCATTTATTTTAGCAGCTCTTTCAAGGTGTATTTTTGGCAAACCATTTTTTAAAATTGCAAATTGATTTTCTAGTGTTTCAAGATTTATTTTACGATTATATATTTCGATAAAATCATAAGAGTTAAATCCGAGTTTTTTAGCTTTCTCTAAATCTTTGATAATTTTTATGGCTTTTTCGAACCGCTCTTCTTTATTTCCCGATAATTTTATATACGGTTTTTTGTAATCAATTAATGCTTTTTCAAAAATGGCTAAAGTGGTTTCTCTGTCTTCTTTCTTATCTCTCAAATCATCCTTTTCCCAAGGAACATCGATATCGGTGAGGAAAAATAAATCGTATTTGTGTTTCTTTGCAGCTTTCTCAAGAATTGGGTCACAAGAATTGTAATAAATATCTGAAAAAACTTTAGTGACCATCAAGTTAGTATCACAGAAAAGAAATTTGTTAGCTTGATGAAGTGCTTCATTTTCAAGTTTTGTTTGTCCGATAGCAATTGGAAACAAATCGTTTTGAGTACAGATTTCTTGTTTGGAATTCCATTTATCTTGTAAATAATCGCGTGCAAACTCCGGAATCCAAATTGTGTTGAACTCCTCTGCAAGCTGCTTTGCTAATGTAGTTTTTCCAGTAGATTCTGGTCCGTACAATGCAACTTTTATTATCTCTGATTGTAACTGTTTAAGGTTTTCTTCCATTCTAAATAGCCAAAAATGGCAATTATTGTAAAAATTAAATATTGAATACTCGTAAACGAATATCCTTTAACAAAATACATTGGTATAGAAATAATATCACCAATTATCCAAAAAATCCAATTCTCTATTTTTCTTCTTGCCATGAGCCACATTCCAACAAAGAAAATTGCGGTGGCTAATGTATCAATATATGATGTCCAATGGGTAAATTTATCAAAAAAGATGTAAACAGCAATAACAAAAACAATCGTTGCTAAAAAAATAAATACAGATAGCTTCTTTTCGTGCATTGTCATTGTAGAAATTGGAAATTCTACAACGTTATCTTTTTTTCTTGTCCAATGATACCATCCATAAATACTCATGATAAAGTAGTATGCATTAATCATCATATCACCAAGTAAAGACCATTTCCACAACAAGAAAACAAAAATTGAAGTGTTGATTAATCCTGTGGGAAAAACCCAAATGTTGTCTTTTTTGGCAAACCATACACTGAATAATCCAAAAATTACTGCTGTAATTTCTAGAATTATTTCGTGAGTTGGATAATTATTATATTGTTCGAATAAGTATTCTAGCATTCGTTAAAAAAGTTTATATCATTTTCAAAGGCTGTCCCGATTACTACTATATCGGCTCCAGCATTGTAAGCGCTTTCTATTTCTTGTTTAGAGCGAATTCCGCCACCGACGATTAATGGGACTTTTATGTTTTGCGAAACTAACGAAATCATTTCTTTTGGAACCGAAAGTTTTGCACCGCTTCCAGCTTCTAGATAAATTAATTTATTTCCGATGAACTCGCCAGCTTGTGCGGTTTGTAATGCATATTGGTGATTATTTCTGTCTAATGGTTTGGTTTGGCTTACTCGTTCTACAGCAGTTTCGTTACCGCTTTCTATCAAAATATATCCTGTGGAAATGACTTCAAGATTGGTTTTTTTAATGATTGGAACGGCATTTACCTGATGTTCTATTAAATAATCGGGGTTTCTGCCAGAAAGTAAAGTTAAAAATAAAATTCCGTGCGCTTCTTTAGAAATTTGCGATGGATTGCCTGGAAATAATAGAAATGGTAAATTGATTTGGGCTTTTAATTGGATGATTAGTTCGTCGAGATGATTTCCATCAAAAGAACTTCCGCCAATGAAAATGTGTGTTGCAGGCGATTGATTAATTTTTAGAATTAAATTCGAAAGATTTTCAACAACCAACTTGTCTGGATCTAAAAGAATCGCTAGAAGTTTTACACCTTTGGTTTTGCAAGTAAGTATTTGTTGGTATAGTGACATTTTTTTGGGAACGCTGATTGGAGAAATTAGAGAAATCTACTTTACGGCTTCAAAGGCACAGACAAAGATATAATCTTCTTCTTGATCAAAGCGAATTTTGAAATTTTCTTCTTTGTTATTAAATTTCAAAGTTGCAGTTGTAATTTTATCATCGAATGTGAATGCGGTTTCCGAAATATGATCGGAGAAACTGATTCCGATTTCGTTTTTTAATTTGAATATGCTTTCTTTTATTCCCCAAATTACGGTTGCTTTTTTTATTTTATCTTCGGTTGATAGATTTTCTAAATGTGAAATATCCATGAAACGAGGTGCAATTTTTAACGTTTTGTCTTTGAGTTGCTCGAGGTCTAATCCTACTTTTTGTTCGCTGATAACAATTGCTGAAAAATCATGTGAATGTGAAATTGACAATTCTAAATCTTTAATACTACAACCTTGTGGTTTTAAATGTGGTTTACCAAATTCGTCGTAAAGCAAATCAAAATCGGTGTACTCTAGATGTTGCAAAATCATGCGAACCGCGAGAAATCCTTTTTGGTGGCTTTCCGATTTCATGCCTTCTAATCGTGCTAATGACGAATCTTTAAGTCGTACTTCTCTAAAAAGCGTGTTGTAGTCTTCGGAGATTTTCCAGAGGTATAGTTTAGTATTGGGTTGTAGATAGACTACTTTATGTAATGGCATGATGTTTAAATTTTGTACTAAAACCTTACTAACTAAGCGGTAGTATAAATTGTGTTAGCCCAGATTGCAACGAAAATCCTTTTTATTTTTTCTTTAAAAATGAAAAGATTGTAGTGGAAAGCTGGAAATAGCTCCTGAGATTACTTCGCACACTCGTAATGACAATTATGCGATTGTTTTTCAGTAGCTTAAGAATGTAAACATTTCATAATTTTTGAAATAAATTATTAAATCCAAATCCTATGTTGTAAATTTGCAAAAATTATTTAATAAACACAAATTTTTACATAGATGAGTACACAAACTTTGCCTTATGTAGCTTTTAAAGTGAAAGATATTTCGCTTGCAGCTTGGGGAAGAAAAGAAATTGAATTGGCCGAAGCTGAAATGCCAGGATTAATGGCTCTTAGAGCAGAATATAAAGACGAACAACCCTTGAAAGGTGCTCGTATCGCTGGTTGTTTACACATGACCATTCAGACTGCGGTTTTAATTGAAACTTTAATTGCTCTTGGTGCAGAGGTTACTTGGTCTTCTTGTAACATTTTCTCTACACAAGATCAAGCTGCTGCTGCTATTGCTGCTGCTGGTATCCAAGTTTATGCTTGGAAAGGTCTTGATGAGGAATCGTTTGACTGGTGTATTGAGCAAACATTATTCTTTGGTGAAGATAGAAAACCATTGAACATGATTCTTGACGATGGTGGTGATTTAACTAATATGGTTATTGACCGTTATCCTCATTTGGTTGAAGGTATCAAAGGTTTATCTGAAGAAACTACAACTGGTGTTCACCGTTTGTATGAAAGAGTAAAAGCTGGAACTTTACCAATGCCTGCAATTAACGTTAATGATTCGGTTACTAAATCGAAATTTGACAATAAATATGGTTGTAAAGAATCTGCGGTTGATGCTGTAAGAAGAGCAACTGACTTAATGTTGGCTGGAAAAAGAGTAATCGTTTGTGGATATGGTGATGTTGGAAAAGGAACTGCTGCTTCTTTTAGAGGTGCAGGTTCTATTGTAACTGTTACTGAAATTGACCCAATTTGTGCGCTTCAAGCTGCAATGGACGGATTTGAAGTTAAAAAATTAAACTCTGTTATTGCAACTGCTGATATTATTATTACTACAACTGGAAATAAAGATATCGTTCTTGGTTCGCACTTTGAGCAAATGAAAGATAAAACGGTTGTTTGTAACATCGGTCACTTTGATAACGAAATTGACATGGCTTGGTTAAACTCTAATCATGGTGCGTCTAAAATTGAAATCAAACCACAAGTTGATAAATATACAATCGCTGAAAAAGACATCATCATTCTTGCTGAAGGTCGTTTAGTAAACTTAGGTTGTGCAACGGGTCATCCAAGTTTTGTAATGAGTAACTCATTTACAAATCAAACTTTGGCTCAAATTGAGTTATGGAAAAACAGTGCAGCTTATAACAACGACGTTTATATGTTACCAAAACATTTAGATGAAAAAGTAGCGATGTTACACCTTGCAAAATTAGGAGTTGAGCTAGAAACGTTACGTCAAGATCAAGCAGAATATATTGGTGTTGAAGTTCAAGGTCCATTTAAACCTGAGTATTACAGATACTAATTTAGTGATTAGTCATTAGTGATTAGTGATTAGCAAAAATATAAAACCCCGATTTCAATTGAAGTCGGGGTTTTTGTTTGGTGTACCATTTTGTGAAGGTGTTTATTGTGTAATAGTATTATTGAATTGTGTAACTTATTTTACTGAGATTTCGTGAACTTTACAATAGTAATTAGCTCTAGAAATTGGTACCCTTAAATGTGGATTTTTCTCTGAGATAATACTTTTAAACAAACTATAAAAAATCAAAAAGATGTCAGGAAAAAACAAAAAACAGTTTGGTGTATGGATGGATACGCATAACGCTACAATTATTGGAAGAGAAGATGTTGATACAGGAGAATTTGTGGTACTAGATCACGTAACAAATAGTGGTGCTGATAGAAACACGAGTGAAAATGCAGAGAACAATCAAGAGATTGCTTTAACGCAGAAGTTTTTTAAAGAGATTGCAAGTGTGATGCCTAATGTAGATCAAATTCACATTACTGGAACAGGACAAATACAAGAGCAATTCATTAAGTTCTTGGCCGATACTGCGCAGTACAAAAACGTTGAATCGTCTGAAAGTACTTCTAACAAAATGAGTGATGAGAATATGGTTGCTTATATTGAAAAGTATTTTAATTAGGGAGAAGCACGGAAGTGTGAAGATGGAAGTGTGAAGATGGAAGATGGAAGTGTGAAAACTTCAGTTGTATTACAAAACCCCGATTTCTTAGGAAATTGGGGTTTTTTATTTGTCGTAAATGCACAAAAACCGTGGTTGACCACGTCTTGAACTCCGTTTACCACGTCATATGACGTGGTAAACGACGTACGGAACGTGGTAGACCACGTACACCAACGTGGTAAACGTAGTTAGGAACGTGGTCAACCACGTATACCAACGTGGTAAACGTAGTTAGGAACGTGGTCAACCACGTATACTAACGTGGTAAACGTAGTTAGGAACGTGGTCAACCACGTATACTAACGTGGTAAACGTAGTTAGGAACGTGGTCAACCACGTATACTAACGTGGTCAACCACGTATACTAACGTGGTAAACCACCATTTTGAAGATTTATTTGGTTAGCAATTCTTGAAATTGAATCAGTCGAAAGTTAATTTTTTTATTTTGTGTTTTAAAAGTGTAACAATTGTTAAAAATAAGTGTCTATTATTTCAATCAATCATCACAATCATCAATCATGAAATCATCAATCACATTAATTACATTATTTTTCTCGTCCTTATTTATTCCGATTCTTGCTCAAGAGAATTCTACTGTTGAAAAACGAGTTTACACTACACAATTTTTAAATGAAACCGAAGCGCCAACAATTGATGGACTTTTAAACGATTCTTCTTGGGATATTGTAGATTGGACATCCGACTATATTGAGAATGAACCCGACGAAAATACACCACCAACAGAACAAACAAAATTTAAAATTGTTTATGACAAAAGCTTCTTGTATTTTGCCTTTAAATGTTATGATAAAGACCCAAAAGGAATTGTAAAACGACTGTCTAGACGTGACGGATTTGAAGGCGATTGGGTTGAAGTCAACATTGATAGTTACAACGATAAGCGAACAGGTTTCTCCTTTACAATATCGGCATCGGGAGTAAAAGGTGACGAATTTATATCCGACAACGGAAACAATTGGGATGGAAGCTGGAACCCTATTTGGTATGTAAAAACCAATGTCGATGAAGAAGGTTGGACTGCCGAAGTGAAGATTCCGTTTAGCCAATTAAAATTTGGTGCGAGTAAAGAACAAGTTTGGGGTTTGCAATCTACCAGAAGGTATTTTCGTGCCGAAGAACGCTCGGTTTGGCAACGTGTAAAACGTGATGCGCCAGGTTGGGTTAGTGAATTTGGTGAACTTCGTGGTTTGGTAGATATTCAGCCACAAAAGCAACTAGAAATTCAACCGTTTGTTGTTACGCAACTCGATACGTATCCAAAAGAAGAAGGAAATCCGTTTAGAGACGGAAGTAATTCTAAAATCACCGGAGGTTTGGATGCGAAAATTGGTATCACCAACGACTTGACTTTAGATTTAACCATCAATCCCGATTTTGGTCAGGTTGATGCCGATCCAGGAGCGATTGCACTTGATGGTTTTCAGATATTTTTTCAAGAACGACGACCGTTTTTTGTAGAAAATAAAAACATTTTTAACTATCAATTTGCCGATGGTCAAGATAATTTATTTTACTCTAGACGAATTGGTAGAAGTCCGCAAGGTTATCCGAACACTTCTGGTGGCGAATATGTTGATATACCAACCAACAGCACGATTCTTGGTGCAGCAAAGTTTAGCGGAAAAACTAAAAACGGTTGGTCAATTGGTGTTTTAGAAAGTGTCACCGATAAAGAGTTTGCCAAAATTGATGACGGAACGAGTAGAAGAGAAGCACTTGTTGAACCATTAACCAATTATATTGTTGGTAGAGCGCAAAAAGATTTCAATAACAGAAACAGTTATTTTGGTGGGATTTTCACTGCAACCAATAGAAATTTACAAGCCGATCAATTGAATTATTTAAGAAAGTCGGCTTACACGGCAGGTTTCGATTTTATGCACAATTGGAAAAATAGAAAATATTATATTCTTGGAAATGTGGTTGCCAGTCAAGTTAACGGAAGCAAAGAAGCAATTGCTATTACGCAACGAGAATTAACACATTTATTTCAACGTGTTGATGCTGGTCATGTTGAAGTGGATGAAAACCGAACTTCGCTAACTGGAACCGGAGGAAAATTAGAAATAGGAAAAAACAGTGTAGGAAACTGGCGTTATTACGGATTTTTCTCTTGGCGTTCTCCAGAATTGGAACTGAACGATATTGGGTTTTTGCGTCAAGCAGATGATATTAAACAGATAGGGATTCTAACTTATCAAACGCTGAAACCTGTTGGTTATTTTAGACGAATCAATGCTCGTTTTGAGCAATTTACCACTTACGATTTTGACGGAAATCACAACCGAACTCAAAATTCATTAAGTTCAAATGTCAATCTTAAAAACAATTGGTATTTGAATTATCAACTTATTCATAAACCGAAGATTTTCACCAATACGGTTTTGCAAGGCGGACCACGATTTAGATATTCTGAAGAAGTAATTAATAGCTTGAATGTTTCTACCGATTCTAGAAAGAAAATTAGATTTGACGCTGGGATTGTAGTTTCTCAAGGAAAAGACAATTCGTTTTCTTACACCGAATTTTCTTCTGGTTTCGCTTATCAGCCAATCAATGCATTTACCATTTCGATGTATCCAATGTATACTATCAATAAAAGTAAAACGCAATATGTTACGCAAACCGATTTTGGAGCAACACCAAGATATATTATGGCCGATATCGATCAACGAACTTTAAGCGCTGCGATTCGAATGGATTATTGTATCAATCCCAATTTGACAATTCAGTATTATGGTGAACCATTTATTTCTCGTGGAAAATATAGAGATTTCAATAGAGTAACCAATCCTGTTGCTAAATATTACGGTGATAGAATTGAGGTTTTTAATTCTAATCAAATTGCATTTGATGAAACAAACGATCGATATGATGTAGATGAAGATGCGAATGGATCAACCGATTATAGCGTAAGAAATCCTGATTTTGCTTATGTACAATTTCGATCTAATTTGGTTCTGCGTTGGGAGTATATTCCGGGTTCTGAAGTTTTCTTAGTTTGGTCGCAAGGAACAACTGGTTTAGGAAATCCGAAGGATGATTTATTCACAAGTCTAGATTCTCAAATATTAGGAAGAAAACCAGAAAATATCTTTTTGATAAAAGCTACTTATCGATTTTTATTGTAGGTTTTATTTAGAATTAGATTCGATTTTCTTATCATCATCCCAAGTAATGTATCCGATAATGGCGTTGAAAAAGTAGAAAATATATTTAGCACAATTTGCAATATTCATTTGTAGCAAATTTTGAATCAGCTTTGTTAAATTATAAATCTGCCACATAAACCAGTTGTCTGGATACATTCTTGCGGTGTTGAATGTTCCGCCAAAGGTTAATCCTGCAGGAATTGCAATTGCAAAAAATAATTTCCAGTCAATAGGTTTGTCAGAAAGATATTTGAAAGCGATGTAATTTAGAACTAGCGAAAAGACAAATCCAAGAATTAAATTTCGATAAAAAATAAAATCTATCGAACGTAAAATAGTACTTTTCTTCCACGCTCTAAAAACTAGATAATTTCCAATAAAAGTTACAGGATAAGTTAAAATGGCACCAATATTTCCAAGTAAATAATCGATTGTGCCACTTAAGAAGGTGTTGCAAGTAGCTAGAAAGTTTCCTATGTTATTTCTTTTAGTAACCAATCGATTTCCAATCATCGACAATCCAGTGTTGACAATGGAAACGTAACCCAAAAAGAAAACATAGTTTTTTCCTTGAAAAGAAAATTTATATTCGGTGTTGTGATATCCTAAAACAATCGAAGCGCTAATTACAATTGCCAAACCAATAAAATCAAGATAAGTACTATTGGTTATAGACTTAATAACTTGAATTGATTTTTTGGAAAGAGAGAGTTTGGACATTTTTTATTTTAAGAAACAAAAGTATAAATTATTATTACTAAAATGAATAATAATATTATTGGTCTATACTTTCTTTGAATACTTGCTTTTTTTAAAAAACCATCTTTTTCATATTCCCAAGAAAAAAGGAACATAAAAATCTCACTCCAATTAATAAATAAGTTTGTAGGGTCCAGACTAAAAAAATTAAAGCTTTCATTGGCAATTTTAGAAGTTTCAATTCGATCTCTTTTATTTTCTAAATATTTTGCTTGTTCAATTTTTTTAGAATCAACTTTTCTGTTGTAAAGTTCATTTTCTGCAAGTTTAAATGCAATAGGATTCCATTTTTTTGGTGCGCCAACAATTTTTAATAAATCTTCGGTGCTTCTTGATTTTATTGGCGGTTTGAAATCGTCAGTCATTTCTTCTTAAATTTCAAATAAATAGAATAGATACAATTTGATAAAAATAAAAGTATGCTAGATATAAATAATATGAAAATTAAACTATAAAATTTGAAGCAAATCAAAAGTAACACTATGCTTAAAATTGAAAAAATTAAATTTGTTTTTATTTTTAAGAGATATAAAGTTAGATAAGTTGAAAAGTAAATTATCGAAAGCGGAATTATATAGCTTGTTATATCCCAGGCCCAACCAACAGTTTTGTTAATTCCAGTTATTCCTGTTACATTCATGAAAACTATTCCAATTACAAAAATTGAAATTAGAAGGATAAAAGAGAATTTTATAAAAAAGATGAAATACTTCATATCATTAACTAATGCGATTCCTGCGGAATGACAACTTTGTGTGAATTACTTTTCTGAAATCTGAAATCTGAAATCTGATTAATGCGCTTCCAACCAATTTTTTCCAACACCAATTTCAACATCCAACGGAACATCCATTTTAAAGGCGTTTTCCATTTCGTGTTTAATCATTGGTTTGATTTTTTCTAATTCAGAGTTGTGAACGTCAAATACAAGTTCGTCGTGAACCTGCAATAACATTTTCGATTTCCAATTTTCAGAAGTCAATTTCTTGTGAATATTAATCATCGCAATTTTGATAATATCAGCTGCCGAACCTTGAATTGGTGCATTTACTGCATTTCGTTCAGCGCCACTTTTTACCATCATATTGGCAGAATTGATGTCTTTTAAATAACGTCTTCTTCCTAAAACTGTTTGTACATATCCATGTTCTCTAGCAAAATCAACTTGATTGCTCATGTACGATTTCAGTTTTGGATACGTTGCATAATACGCATCAATTAACTCGGCACTTTCTTTTCGGGAAAGCGATGTTTGATTCGAAAGTCCGAATGCAGAAACTCCGTAAATAATTCCGAAATTTACAGTTTTGGCATTGCTACGTTGTTCTTTTGTAACTTCTTCTAACGGAACATTGAACACTTTTGCAGCCGTACTTCTGTGAATATCTTCGTTGTTTTGAAACGCTTTTATCATATTTTCTTCACCAGATAAAGCTGCTATAATTCGAAGTTCTATCTGAGAATAATCGGCAGAAACTAAAGTGTAATTTTCATCACGAGCGATAAATGCTTTTCTTATCAATCGTCCACGTTCGGTACGAATTGGAATATTTTGTAAGTTAGGATTATTCGAACTCAAACGACCAGTTGCGGCAACGGTTTGCATATAATCGGTATGAACGCGACCAGTTTTTTTATCCACTTGATTTGGTAACGCATCAATATAAGTACTTTGCAATTTCACCATTTGACGCCAGTCGAGAATATCTTTCACAATCGGATTGTCATTCGCCAAATAGCTCAAAATCTCTTCGCCAGTTGCGTATTGACCAGTTTTGGTTTTCTTTTGTTTGGCACCGCCAATTTTCATTTTGTCAAATAAAACGTCGCCCAGTTGTTTCGGTGAAGCCAAATTGAATTTCTCGCCAGCAGTTTCGTATATTTTTTGTTCCAATTCTGAACTTTCTTTTGCCATTTCTACCGACATTTCTTTCAAGAATGGAACGTCAAGATTGATTCCTTCCAATTCCATTGC
The DNA here is from genome assembly GCF_000757385.1 of Flavobacterium aquatile LMG 4008 = ATCC 11947. Classification (GTDB taxonomy): domain Bacteria; phylum Bacteroidota; class Bacteroidia; order Flavobacteriales; family Flavobacteriaceae; genus Flavobacterium; species Flavobacterium aquatile. Next base: position 586,767 of record NZ_JRHH01000002.1, read on the forward strand.
AGCCAAAACTGGAATTAGCGGAATTTCGATTTCGTTAAACAACTTTTTGGTTTCGGCTTTGTCTAAAATCGGACTGAAATTTTGCTTTAATTGATACGTAATATCGGCATCTTCGGCAGCGTATTCTTTGATTTCTTCCAAAGAAACATCGCGCATCGATTTTTGATTTTTACCTTTTTTACCAATTAAATCCTCAATTGATTTTGGTGAATATTTTAAATAAGTTTCACTCAAAACATCCATATTATGACGCATATCAGGATTTATTAAATAATGTGCAATCATGGTATCGAATAATTTTCCTTTGATTTGAACTCCGTAATGCGACAGAATTTTCAAATCGTATTTTATATTCTGACCAATTTTTTCGATGCTTTCATTTTCAAAAAACGGTTTGAATTTATCAACTAAAACTTGTGCTTCTTCTTGATTTTCTGGAAACGGAACATAGAAAGCCTCGCCTTTTTGCCATGAAAATGACATTCCAACCAATTCGGCATTCAAGGCATCAATTCCTGTAGTTTCGGTGTCAAAACATACAGAAGTTTGATTTTGTAAATTTTGCAAAAATAATTTTGTACCCAAGTCACCTTGAATAATCGTATAGTTATGATTGGTGTTTTCCAAAGTTGCGTAGAACGAATTTGGTTTTACATCATCATTTTCTTCATCAGAAAAACCAAATAAATCAAATTGATCTTCGTTGGATTTTTTTGCTGGAGCTTTTTTTGCTGGTTGAGGTGTATCGCTTGAAGTTCCATTACCATTGGTGTCAATCTCATCGTATTCTTTGCCAGTTCCAAAATATTTGTCAAACTGCGCTTTCATTTGACGGAATTCCAATTCTTGAAACAATTCGTCAGTTTTTTCAACATCAGGTTTAGAAAGTTCAAAATCTTCGGCATTGAAAGTTACTGGACAATCGAGTAGGATAGTGGCTAGTTTTTTAGACAACAATCCCAATTCGGCGTTAGCTTCAATTTTATCTTTTATGGCACCTTTTAGTTGATGTGTATTTGCCAAAAGATTTTCCATCGAACCGTATTCTGCCAAGAATTTCTTCGCAGTTTTTTCGCCAACGCCAGGCAATCCCGGAATATTATCGGCTGCATCGCCCATCATTCCTAGGAAATCGATTACTTGTAACGGATTGGTAATTTCAAATTTTTCTAAAACTTCTGGAATTCCCCAAATTTCGATGTCGTTACCCATTCGAGCTGGTTTGTACATGAAAATGTTTTCGGAAACCAATTGTGCAAAATCTTTATCTGGCGTAACCATGAATACTTTGAAATCTTCTTTTTCGGCTTGTTTTGCTAATGTTCCAATTAGATCATCTGCCTCAAATCCTGCCACTTCAATTATTGGAATGTGCATTGCTTTCAGCAATTCTTGTATATAAGGGACAGCAATTTTTATAGCTTCTGGCGTTTCGTCACGATGCGCTTTATATTCTTGGTACATTTCGTAACGATACGTGCTTCCGCCTTTGTCAAAAGCCACTGCTAAATGATCGGGTTTTTCACGTTTGATAACATCCATCAAGGCATTCATAAATCCCATAATGGCTGAAGTATCCATTCCTTTCGAATTGATTCTTGGGTTTTTTATAAAGGCAAAATAACCGCGAAATATTAATGCGTAGGCGTCTAGAAGGTAAAGGCGTTTTTGAGTTGACATAAAGTAGTTTTTATAAAGTGTAAAAATAGAGAAAGTTTCAAAAAATACTATTTGTTTTTCTGTAGAATTTAAACCAATGTTAAATAATATTTAACAACTGCCGTTTGCTTTCAGTTTCTTCGTTAATTTGTTAAAAATTTTCAAAAAATGGCTTTTCGCTGGATTATCTTACTAATACTAATTTCAATCATTGAGATTTATGCTTTTCAAGCTGTAAAAACATTTACTAAAGTTAGATGGGTTCAGCTTTTGTACATTGTAATTTCATTTGCTGCAGTAGTATTTATTTTCTATGGTTTTTCAAAATTTGACAGAGGCGTAGGTCAAACGCAAATGTTCATGATGACCATTGGAGTTTTGTTATTGGTCTTGGTTCCTAAAATGCTTATTACTTTACTTATGCTTCTTGAAGATATACTTAGATTGATAGTTGGAACTAAGAATTATTATGCAAAGTATGATACTGATAGTTTTTTGCCAGAGAGAAGACGTTTTGTGAGTCAGGTTGCTTTAGGAATTGCTGCTGTTCCTTTTCTTTCAATGATATACGGTATGACCGTTGGAAAATACAATTTTAAAGTTTTAAGACAAACCTTATTTTTCCCAGATTTACCTGATGCATTCGATGGTTTTAAAATAACTCAAATATCAGACATTCACAGTGGTAGTTTCGACAATCCTGAAAAGATAAGTTATGCAGTAGATTTAATTAATGAACAAGAATCTGATTTGTTATTGTTTACTGGTGACATTGTAAATACCCATGCTACCGAAATGCATCCTTGGATTGAAACTTTTAAAAACATTAAAAATCACGAGTTTGGTAAATTTTCTGTTTTAGGAAATCATGATTATGGTGAATATGTAGATTGGAAATCGGAAGTAGCAAAGAATAAAAATTTTGAAGACATAAAAGATTTACATCGACAAATAGATTTCAAATTGATGTTGAATGAGAACACCAAGATTAAAAAAGGAAACGACGAGATTGCTATCGTTGGTGTAGAAAATTGGGGTGTTAAATTCAAGAAAGTTGGCGATTTAAATAAAGCTGCGGCAGATTTGAATAAAGAAGATTTCAAAATCTTAATGAGTCATGATCCAAGTCATTGGGATGCTGAAGTGAAAGATCATCCAAAAAATTTCCATTTAACACTTTCTGGACATACACATGGATTTCAATTTGGAATTGAAATTCCAGGAATTATCAAATGGAGTCCAGTAGAATATGTCTACAAACAATGGGCTGGACTATATGAAAACCTTGGTAAATACATCTACGTAAATAGAGGTTTCGGATTTCATGCATTCCCTGGAAGAGTTGGAATTATGCCAGAAATTACCGTTATTGAACTTAAAAAAGGTCCTGTTACAGCCTAATTTTTTGTTTTTGTGAATCTCATAATTTTTTTCATAAGAAAAATAGTATAATACTTTTATATAGTTTTATTCTTGTTAATACTTCAATATTTTACATTTTATCGAGTTTTTATGCTTTTTAACTACATAAAAATATTTGATGTGTAGAAATAAAATTAAGTTTGTTTAAATAGTTGCCCAAACCCCACAAGCAAATTTATTATTATGAAAAAAATTACTTTTGGGTTGTCTTTTTGGACAACTTTACTGCTTTTGTGTGTCTTTAATTCTCAGGCACAAGTTGGAATTGGAACTGTCACTCCAGATACAAGTTCGATGATGGATGTAAGTTCTACTACTAAAGGATTTTTAACGCCAAGAATGACCACTACAGAGCGAAATGCAATTGCATCTCCAGCAGATGGTTTAATTGTTTATGATGTAACTTTAAAATCATTTTATCACTACAACACTGCAACCAGTACTTGGGTAAGAATTAATAGCGAAGTTAATGGAAGATTAAAATTTAAAAGAATAAAATCGACAGATGTATTAGCGACCGTTTTGGCAGCAGAAAAAACAGCTGGAAGTAATACTAAATATCTTTTAGATGCTAATACTTATTATGAAATTAATGGAACGATACTTGTAGATTTGCCAATTGATTTAAATAATGCTTATTTGGTTGGATTGGATGCTAATGAGGATGTTTTATCTAGATCGGGAAATTTATTTGTGGGTGCCACTGGAGGAACTATAAAAAACATTACTATTTCTGTTCCAAGCGGAAATGTTTTTACATTAAGCGGAGCAAATACAGAAAACTTTCTTGTTAGAGATTGCATTATTGCTAATTGTAGCAATGTTGGATCAATTAGTGGTTTTGGATTAGTGTTTTTTGCCATTGTTCAGTATTCTGGAAATACAACTGGAATTACTTACAATAACATTACTAGATTATTGCTAAGTAATACTGCGTGGTTTGGAAATAACGCAGGAACATTTGAAAAATATACTGGTACTTTTTCCTTGATTCAAAAGCAAGGTGGTTTCTGTGAAGTTAATGGAACGGCAATTGGTGTAGATGTTTCTACGGCTGGTCTTTCAATTACTGGTGACGCTGTTATGGAAACTGTTGTATTTACAGGAACTTTAAGTACAGGTAAGTATGTAAAAGGATATTCTCCAGCAACTTATTCGGGATATAACTTTAACAATAGTTGGACCGTTCGCTGTGCCGGAATTCCAGTAGAAGCAGATGCGACGTCAACGGGAAATTTATATAAATCTTCTTTAACAGGTGTTAGTACTATAGCAACAGTTTTGGGTACAAACTATAAAGTACAAACTACTTCAACTTCAACTACGAATTTGTTTAGATTTGAATCAACAACAACTGGTAGGCTAACGTATAAAGGTAAGAAAACCAGAGCATTTCAAGCAAACGCTTCTTTATCATTTCAGGAAAACGTTGGTTCAACAAATACTGATTATGTATTTTTCTTTGCGAAAATTTCCGCTAATGGTTCAGTAACGACACCATTGCCAGAAACAGAAACTTATATAGATACGAATAGTGGATTTGTTCAAGCTTTTCCAATTAGTGGAACTATTACTTTAGCAGAAGGAGAATCAGTAGAGCTGTTTTTAAGAAGAGTTGGATCTGGAAATAGAATAACTATCTCAACTCTTTCCTACAATCTATCTCTTAAATAAAAAAAGTAAATGATTAATTGAAACGCATTATTTGTAATTAAAGAATGCGTTTTTTTAATTTTATAATCATCGAACTATATTTATTTTACTACAATTTTCATTAAAAATGATAAAATTTGATGTAATTTGGTATAAAATACTACATTTGTATATTAATATTTCTTTTTCATACGTGAGAAGGATACAAATATTTTGGTTTTATGTCAAAATTTGGTGAACTTATAAACGCTCAAGTTCCTGTGTTAATTGACTTTTACACAGAGTGGAACGAATCATCTGTATCAATGCATCCTGTAATTAGAGATGTAGCGGCAGCACTTGGTGATAAGGCAAAAGTGATTAAAATTGATGTGGATAAAAATCAAGAATTAGCAGAAGCACTTCGAATAAAAGGTTTACCAACACTTATGATTTACAAAGAAGGTCAAATGGTGTGGAGACAATCGGGTGAATTAGATGCTAATACTATAATTGGTTTAGTTCAAGAACAGGTTTAATCTAATTTTTCAAAAACAAATCCTCTTTCATTTAAAAACTCTAGAGTTCTTGGTAATACATATTCCAAGTTCTGGAATGCTTTTTTACTGTCGTGAAAAACAATAATACTTCCCGATTTCACATTTTTCAATACGTTTTCTAAACATTGTTCTTTAGATATTGTTTGGTCAAAATCATACGAAATTACATCCCACATTATTATTTTGTATCCTAACTTTCTAAGTATTTTAGATTGCGATGGTTTTATTTTGCCATAAGGCGGACGGAATAGTTGGCAGTGTTCAGTACTAAGTTTGCAGTGTTCAGTTTCGTATAATTTGGTATTTTTAACATAATCATGTGTAGAAGTTTTCCAGCCATTTAAATGATTGTACGTGTGATTTCCTATTGAATGTCCATCGGTTATAACTTTTTTAAAAATTTCTGGATATTTTCTAACATTATCTCCTATACAAAAGAAGGTTGCTTTGGCATTATAATCTTTTAGTTGATTTAATGTCCAATTTGTGATTTCGGGAGTTGGACCATCGTCAAATGTTAAATATACTTTATTTTCATTGTTAGGGATATCCCAAACGTAATTTGAAAATAATTTCTTTATTAACCAATGTGTTTTTATCCAATTCATTTTTCAAAAATAAATAAAAAAAGTGCCAATAAATAAATCATTGACACTTAAATATAAATTGAAAATCAATTATTCCATTTCTCTTCCAATATTCGCAAAACGATTGTTGTAATTGTTGAATTCGGTTCTGCTTTTAGTGTAGAATTCTAAATCGTTGTTGTTTTTCATCACACCAAGAAGACTTCTATATCGTTCAATATCAGTTGCGATATCGGTTCCAATATAGGTTTGATCAATAGGTTTGATGTTGCTATAATACTTTAAATTTTCTTTGTATTTTGTCATTAATTTAGTTAGTAAATCACGTGCTTTTTGTTTTTCACCAACTTTGTAATATCCATCAGCAAAAGGTTCAACAGTCGAATAATAACCATAATAATCTAATGGAAATTTGCTAATTCCCATGTCAATTATTTTCTTGGCTTTATCTATTTTACCCTCTTTTATTAACTGATACATTAATCTAGATAGGTTAGTTCTTGATGATATACTATTTTTTCTAGTTTCTGGATCATGATAAATTGTGGTTTTTTCACCATTACCCCAAGTCCATTTGTTAACGATATTATACATTTTATCGGCATCAATTTGACCCATATCAGGATAATTCTCTTCGTTATATTTAGTTTTTATTGGAACCAATTTATAAACCATTCCGTCCAATTGAAGATAATCTTTCATCCATAAATAATCATCATCTGCAAAACTTCCTGGACTAAAATAGATAGGACGTTTCCAATTGTTATTATTTAAAATGTCTAACATTATGATACGGTTTTTATATATTGCATTTCCAGAAATATCAATATCAATGAAGGGAACAATAGAATCGTTGTATTTTGCATCAACTACTTTGTTTTTAATTACCGCATTTTTATCAACTGGAATTCTAACTTTATTCGTTGGGAAAAAATGAACTTTTTGACCACTTCCCATTTCTACTAATGTTCTTGGGTCTTCGCTTTTAGCAAATTCCATAAAGTCTTTAATATCCCATCTTGAATCTTTAGCTTGATCACTAAAAATGATGTAATCTCTTGTGCCATCAACATACTGATTGTGTTCAAATGAAATAGGCAATCCATCAGATGTATACGTTTTCATTTTCATCTGATCTACATACCAATCGGTCATCAATAAACTGGTACAGCAAATTTTAATATCGGGACGAACACCTTCAATTTCTTGTGCGTACCAAAGTGGGAATGTGTCATTGTCACCAATTGTATATAAAATAGCATTGGGTTCACAAGATTCTAAATATGCTTTAGCCATAGCAATTGCAGTATATTTATCAGATCTATCGTGGTCGTCCCAATTTTGGGCAGCCATAATAATTGGTGCCGCGAGTAATGTTGCAGCAATAGTAAGTGGAGCGGCAATTTTAGAGGCTATTTTTTCTCTAATAATTTCATAGATAGCATAAACTCCGAAGCCTATCCAAATAGCAAAAATATAGAATGAACCAACTAGTGCATAATCTCTTTCTCTTGGCTCAAAAGGTCTTTCATTAAGATAAATTTTTAATGCTAATCCAGTAAACAAAAACAGTGCTAATAAGACATAAAAGCTTTTTAAATCTCTTTGTGCATGATACATAAATCCGATTAATCCTAAAATGAACGGAATAAAGAAGTAAACGTTTCTACCTTTATTGTTTAATGTATCTGATGGCAAATCGGTTTGAGAACCTAAGTGAAGTTCATCTATAAACTTAATTCCGCTCAACCAATTTCCGTCTAAATTGTCATATCTTCCTTGGATATCATTTTGTCGTCCTACGAAATTCCAAAGTAAATAACGACCGTACATGTAACCAAATTGGTATTCAACCATATATCGAAGATTGTCCCAAGTTGATGGTTTTTCGATAATTAGATAATCGCCGTAAGCTTTTAAAAATGCCACATAACCATCATTGTCAATTTTTTTAGAAGCATAAGCATTTCTGAATTCTGATACAATTTTGGTAAGTTCAGGCTCTTCGGAATAATCAGGATTTATTCTAAATTCTGGTGGACTTGAAAAATTAATATAATTTGCTACGTGATCGGTACTCCACATTCTAGGTAAAATGGCTTTGTGCGCGTCATCAGTATTTTGTTCCGCATTTTTGAAATTATTTACAACAACATATTTACCCGTTTTGTAATCTCTTTCGTAGTTTGGTGCTTTGTCAAGATAAGGGTTATCTTCATCTAAACCTGCAAAAGTATCTGTATATTGTGGTCCGTAAAACAAAGGATTTGCACCATATTGCTCACGATTGTAGTAGGCTAAAACTTCGGCAGCATCAGAAGGTTTGTTCTCGTTAATTGGGGTATTTGCATTGGCACGAATTGGCAACATCATCCAAGTTGAAAATCCAATTAAGACAAATAATACACACAATAATATGGTGTTGTAAAATGGTTGTTCTTTTTTCTTGGTGTATCGCAATCCTAAATAGAAGAAACCAATAATCAACAACAAAGCAAAAATACTTCCAGAATCGAATGGTAAACCTAATGAGTTGACCATGAAAATTTCGGTTTTTCCGAAGAAAGCCAAGGTGTAAGGCAATAATAATTTGAAGATAAAAAGTAAAACTGCAATGATAACAATGTTTGCTACAATGAAGTTTTTAATAGTTACCTTTTTATAATTTTTAAAATAGTATAAAAATCCAATTGACGGAATAGCAAGCAATGCCATGAAGTGAACTCCAAAAGACAAACCAACTACCAATGAAATCAATACTAACCAACGATTTCCTCGTGGTGTATTCATATCTTCTTCCCATTTTAATCCTAACCAGAATAATAATGCAATTAGTAAAGTTGCCATTGCATAAACTTCGGCTTCAACGGCATTGTACCAAAAACTATCCGAAAAAGTGAAAGCTAATGAACCAACAAATGATGCTCCAAGAATAACAATGCTATTGTCTTTGTTCAATTCAGAATAAGATGCAATTATTTTTTTGAGCAACATTGTAGAAGACCAAAACATAAATAAAATGGTAAATGCACTAGAAAATACCGACATCATATTAACCATGTAAGCCACATTTTCATTGCTTGTAGCAAACATAGCAAAAAATGCTCCCATCATTTGGTATAGTGGCGCTCCAGGCGGATGTCCAACCATTAATTTAGCAGATGTTGCAATATATTCGCCACAATCCCAAAAACTCATAGTAGGTTCAACAGTTAGTGTAAAAGTTACTAAAGCCACAGCAAAAGCAAACCAACCTAATATTGTATTCCACTTATTAAAATTAAATGTTGTCATAAAAAAGGTATGAAATTAATTCAAATGCAAAGAAACTATTTTTTTATCGAAACCACATAAATTGACGTTGATAAAATTTTTACAAATCCTAGTTTCTGTAAAGTTTGATGTAAATTATTATTTTGTTATTCTGATATTTTAAATTCTAATCCAATGAAGCGCGTACTTTCAATGGTAATTCGGGCATCATCCTGAAAATATTTTCTAATTTTAGTTATAAATACATCCATACTTCTACCCGAAAAATAGTCGTCGGTTTTCCAAACTGCCTTTAAAATCGCTTCTCTTTTGACCAATTGATTTCTATTATTGTACAGAAAATGAATTAATGCTGCTTCTTTTTCGGTTAATTGTTGTGTTTTGTTTTCTAATTTTAAACACATTCTCTTTGTATCGAAAAGATATTTGCCAATCTTAATTTCTTGAATATTCATTTTTGAATTGCTTTCACTTCTCTTTAGAATATTGTTCAATCTTAAAATTAATTCTTCTACTTCAAATGGTTTTACGATATAATCATCCGCGCCAAGCTGAAGTCCTTTAATTTTATCTTCCATCATACTTTTAGCAGTCAAAAAGATAAAAGGCGTTTCCGGATTTATTTTAATCAGCTCTTCTGCCAATGTAAATCCGTCCATAACTGGCATCATAACATCCAAAATGCAAATATCAAAAGTGTTTTTCTGAAAAAGTTCTAATGCTTTTGCTCCATTTTCTGCCCAAGAAAGCTCAAAATTATGCAATTGCAAATACTGAATTAATACGGTAGACAAATCTAAATCGTCTTCGGCTAAAAGTAATTTCTTCATAAATTTAAGATGGAATTGATAAAATAAAACGCGTTCCTTTTCCTAAATCACTGATCAAATTAATACTTCCTTTATGAGCTTTAATAATTTGGTCTACATAATAAAGTCCTAATCCTAATCCTTTTGTAGTATGTAAATTACCTTGCTCAACTCTGTAAAATTTATCGAAAAGTAATGATTGTTTATTTTTTGCAATACCAATTCCGTCATCTTCAATGCTGACACTGAATTGATTGTTTACTAGATTTGTTGAAACAACAATAGTTGTGCATCCATATTTTACAGCATTTTCCAATACATTTATAATAGCAGTTGTAAGATGAAATTTATCTAAAGTCAATTGTGTTTCTGCTTTAAAATCAGTTTTAATTTCAATATTTGGATACGCTAATTTAAAATCATCAATTAGGGTTGTCAAAAATAAATTAGCTTTTATTTTTTCTTTTTGTAGTTCAATTTCTTCAAATCCGAGTGAATTGCTCATAACTTGATCGATTAAACTTTGTAACCGGTCGTTTTGGCGATTGATGGTGCTTAACAATTGATTGTAAATGATTTCGTTTTCTTTGACTTCTTTGCGTTCCAATATTTTTGTAGAAACCGATAATGTGGTAAGTGGTGTTTTTAATTCATGTGTAATGTTGTTGATGAAATCGGTTTTTACATCACTAATTTTTTTCTGCTTGATTAATGCTTTAAGAGTGATGATAAAAATCGTAATTAATGTGATTATGGATGCAAAAGCGAAGAATAACAATAAAGCCATTCGTTTTAAAATGATGATTTCCCAGTTTTTTACCGAAACATACAGCGCGTCTTCGGTAAGTAATTTGTAATTTGATTTTTCAGTATTTGAGCTTGTAGTTCCAACGTAATTTCTAATTAAAAAAGCATCGTCTAGGGAAGCTAGATTTCCGTACATTTTATTTTCAATAAATGGCTTTTCAGCAAATAACGTGTCGGCTTGTTTGGCGTTATTGTAAATTACAAATTTGTTTAGAACGATAGCAAAATCAATTGAATGATCTGGAAATTCTTTATCGAATTCTTTTTGTAATTTTTGAGTGAGTTGTTTTCTAAAATGATTTTCTAGTAATTGCTTCTTTATTTGTGAACGATAATTTCGATCTATCAAATAGTTTTCGGCTAATTCTTTATAAAGAAAATCTTTCTTGTGAAAAATAGTACTGTCAATATCGCTATAGTCATTGGTTATGTTACTGAGTCGTTCCTTAACTTCGGTTCTAAATTGGGCTACCTTATAATTGTATGTTGTAGTTACCAAATAATATTGCATAAAACAAAGCGCAATTAAAACAATAGCCGATAGAGAAATTAATATGTTTATTTTTTGCTTCATTAAATAGGTAATCAAAGTTCAAAAATAATAGGATTTCTATCAAAAATACCATTTTAATTCATCTTTAACCTACGATTAACTTTCGAATGCATTTTTTTGAAATTTAAAAATCAATTTTATAATTGCAAAAACACATTAAAAACTAATTAGTTACCTTGAGACAAACTAAAATTGTTTTATTTTTTCAATAAAAAAAGCATAAATGTTTGCTTAAAATAAAATTTGTTTTAAATTTGCACCCGCATTCAAGTACAAACGAAGTTCATTGAACTCCAATAAAGATAAATGCTTGGTGAGATAATTGGTCTATGGTGTAATGGTAACACAACTGTTTTTGGTGCAGTCTTTCAAGGTTCGAGTCCTTGTAGACCAACAAAATAATCCTAACTTTACGGTTGGGATTTTTTGTTTCAACAAGGCGAGAAGTTTATCCCGATACTTCGGGAAGTCCTTGTAGACCAACAAAATAATCCCAACTACTAAGTTGGGATTTTTTGTTTCAACAAGATAAATAAAAAAACCTCTCAAGCAATTGAGAGGTTTTTTTATTATATAAAACTCTAAAAATTTAGATTTTAAAAGTCACTACAGGACGCGTTGCATGATTTACTAAATCCTCACTGATGCTTCCGTTAAAGAAATGCGACAATCCTTTTCTTCCGTGTGTACTCATTCCAATTAAATCAGCATCAATACTGTTTGCAAAATTTAAAATTCCTTTTTCAACATTGGTTTCGTTGTAAACGTGCGTTGCTACTTTTTTAACTTCAAATCCTTTTAGGAAATTATTCATCGTTTGCTCAGCAACAGAAGTTGATTTGAAATTATTCGGAGTATTTACAGTAACTAGGTGAAGTGTAGCATCAAATTTGTTTGCAAATTCTACCACTTTAGCGAAAGGTTTTTTTACTTCATCAGCAAAGTCAGAAGCGAAAACAAAATCATCAACTTGGAAATCATTTTCTTCTTTTTTGATAATTAATACAGGAACTTCAGAGTTGCGAACTACTTTCTCAGCATTCGATCCAATAAACATTTCTTTGTATCCGCTGGCTCCGTGAGAACCCATTACAATTAAATCAACATTGTTAATTTGACTAATTTTAAGAATTCCGTCAAATGCCAATTCAAATTGAACTACTTCCGAAACTTTAATACCGTCAAGATAATCTTCGTCCATTAAATCTTCTAGTTTTCTTATTGCTGCATTTTTGAAAAACATTATTTCTGGAATATCAGAACCACTTCCAACAGCGTCACTTCCTTGATGAGGTAGTTCTAACATGTGTAATAAAATGATTTCTCCATCATTTTTTTTAGCGATTTGAGCTGCAACTTTTAAAGCATATTCTGCATGGTCTGAAAAGTCAGTAGGTATTAGAATTTTTTTCATGATTATAAATAAAGATAAATTTTGTTGTTTGTTCGTTATTAGAATATAAAGGTATAAAAAAAATATAAAAGCCAATGGTTTTTTAATATAAAAAAAATTCCTATATTTGCACCATTATTAAACAGAAATGGGATAATGAGGGAAGCACTGCTTCCCTCTTTTTATAAGAATATGACATTTAAAGAGCAAGTTTTAAAACTTTTAAATGATGGCTTAACTGATAAGCCTGAGGTTTTTTTGATAGATTTATCAATTTCAGATACTTACAAAATTATTGTAACTTTGGACGGTGATAATGGAGTAAATCTTCAAGATTGTATAGATATTAGTAGAGTCATTGAAAATAACTTAGACAGAGAAGAACATGATTTCTCTCTTGAAGTGGCTTCTGTAGGTGTTGGGTCTCCATTAAAATTGATTAGACAATACAAGAAAAACGTTGGTAGAACATTAATTGTGAAAACAGCTAATGAAACTATCGAAGCCGAATTAGTTGATGCTAATGATGAAAAAATAGTGTTGTCTTGGATGGCTAGAGAGCCAAAAAAGATAGGTAAAGGTAAAGAAACGGTTCAAAAGACTCAAGAAATACCTTATAGTGAAATAAAAGAAGCAGTTGTTACAGTAAATTTTAATTAAAACAGAATAATGGAAAATATTGCATTAATCGAATCATTCTCAGAGTTTAAAGACGATAAACTTATTGATCGAGTAACGCTTATGGCGATTTTAGAAGATGTGTTTAGAAATGCTTTAAAAAAGAAGTATGGTTCTGATGACAATTTTGATATTATCATAAATCCTGATAAAGGAGATATGGAGATTTGGCAAAGACGTATCGTTGTAGCTGATGATGATTTAGATTTAGAGCACTTAGAAATCACACTTTCTGATGCAAGAAAAATTGAACCCGATTTTGAAATTGGTGAAGAAGTTTCAGAAGAAGTAAAGTTGATAGATTTAGGAAGAAGAGCTATTTTAGCATTACGTCAAAACTTAATTTCTAAAATACATGAGCACGATAATACTAACTTGTACAAACAATTTAAAGATATTATTGGCGAAATTTATACAGCAGAAGTGCATCACGTTCGTCCAAGAGTTGTTATCTTGGTGGATGATGAAGGAAACGAAATTGTGTTGCCAAAAGAAAAACAAATTCCGTCTGACTTTTTCCGTAAAGGAGATAACGTAAAAGGAATTATTGAAAGCGTTGAATTAAAAGGAAATAAACCTCAAATTATTATGTCTAGAACTTCAGAAAAGTTTTTAGAAAAATTATTTGAACAAGAAATTCCAGAAGTTTTTGACGGTTTAATTATGATTAAAAAAGTAGTAAGAATTCCAGGTGAAAAAGCTAAAGTAGCTGTAGATTCTTATGATGATAGAATTGATCCTGTTGGAGCTTGTGTTGGTATGAAAGGTTCACGTATTCATGGAATTGTTCGTGAATTAGGAAACGAAAATATCGACGTAATTAATTACACAACCAATGCATCTTTATTAATAACAAGAGCATTAAGCCCAGCAAAAGTATCTTCTGTGAAAATCAATGAAGAAACAATGCATGCTGAAGTTTTCTTGAAATTGGAAGAAGTTTCTAAAGCAATTGGTCGTGGTGGTCAAAACATTAAATTAGCAGGACAACTTACAGGTTACGAATTAGACGTAATTAGAGAAGGAAGTACTGCAGAAGATGATGATGTTGAATTAACAGAATTCTCTGATGAAATCGATGGTTGGATTATTGACGAGTTTGCAAAAATTGGATTAGATACAGCAAGAAGTATTTTAAAACAAGACGTTGCCGATTTAGCAAGAAGAACCGATTTAGAAGAAGAAACTATACAAGAAGTAATGCGCATATTGAAAGAAGAGTTCGAGAACTAATTTTTCAACCTAAATTAAAAAAAAGAATTTATAAAAGATTTTATGTCTGAAGAAAGAAATATTAGAATAAACAAAGTTTTAAGGGAATTAAACATTTCGTTAGAAAGAGCTGTCGATTATCTTAAGGATAAAGGAATTGCAATAGATGCAAATCCAAACGCTAAGATATCCGACAAGGAGTTTGATATTCTACAAAATCAATTTGCTGGTGATAAAGGCAACAAAGAGGCGTCTAAAGGTGTTAGCGAAGAGATAAAAAAGGAAAAAGAAGCGCTTCGTCTTGAAAGAGAAAAAGAAATTGAAGACAAAAGAAAAGTAGAAGAAGAGCGTCAACGTCTTGAAGTTATCAAAGCTAAAGCTGTAGTGTCTGGCCCAAAACAAGTAGGTAAAATTGAACTGGATCCAAAACCAGGTGCTTCAAGTAAGACAGAAGAAGTAAAAGCTCCAGAAGCCAAACCACAAGAAGTGAAAACTCCTGAGGTGAAAGCACCTGAAGTAAAAATACAAGAGGTTAAAGCTCCAGAAGTGAAAACTCCTGAAGTTAAAGCTCCAGAAGTAAAAGTTGAAGAGATTAAAGTTCCAGTGGCAGAAGTGAAAGCGCCAAAAGTGGTTGCAATTGAAACTCCTAAAGTGGAAACTAAAGCAGAAAATACTTCAGAAGTAGTTGAGGATGAAACACACACTACTCAATATCAAAATCTTTCTGGTCCAACATTAACAGGTCAAAAAATCGACTTATCGCAATTCAACAAACCTAAGAAAAAAGTTGAAACGCCAAAGATTAATAGCGGAAGTAAATTAAATCCAGATCCGAATAAAAATAAGAGAAAAAGAATCCCACCAAAACCAGGTGAAGCACGTCCAAATACAGGTGGAAATGCCGCAGGAGGAAATACTGGAGGTCCAAATAGACCAGCTGGTGGAAATAAATTTACAGCAAATAAACCTGGCGGTGGCGGTGGTTTCCAAAAAGGAAATCGTCCAGCTATTGTTCAAAAAGTCGAGCCTACTGAAGAGGAAGTTAAAAACCAAATCAAAGAAACTCTTGAAAGACTTCAAGGTAAAGGTTCTAAATCTAAAGCTGCAAAATACAGAAGAGATAAAAGAGATACGCACCGTCAACGTTCAGATGATGAGCAAAAAGCAATCGATGAAGGAAGTAAAACTATCAAAGTAACAGAATTCGTTACTGTTGGTGAAGTTGCTACCATGATGGATGTGCCAATTACAAAAGTGATTGGAACTTGTATGTCACTTGGAATAATGGTTACAATGAACCAGCGTTTAGATGCAGAAACATTGTCAATCGTTGCGGACGAGTTTGGATATGAAGTAGAATTTATCACAACAGATTTAGAAGATTCTATTGATGTTGTCGTAGATAGAGAAGAAGATTTAATTACTCGTGCACCAATCGTTACCGTTATGGGTCACGTAGATCACGGTAAAACATCGTTACTTGATAATATCCGTAAAGAAAATGTAATCGCTGGAGAATCTGGAGGAATTACGCAACATATCGGAGCTTACGGAGTAACTCTTGATGGTGGACAAAAAATAACTTTCCTTGATACACCAGGTCACGAGGCGTTTACCGCAATGCGTGCACGTGGAGCTCAAGTTACAGATATTGCAATTATTGTAATCGCTGCGGACGATGACATCATGCCTCAAACAAAAGAAGCAATTTCTCACGCTCAGGCGGCAAATGTTCCTATGATATTTGCAATTAACAAAATTGATAAACAAGGTGCTAATCCTGAAAAAATCAAGGAGAAATTAGCCGGAATGAATTTACTTGTTGAAGATTGGGGTGGAAAATATCAATCACATGATATTTCTGCAAAATCTGGAATTGGAGTAAAAGAACTATTAGAAAAAGTATTGCTTGAAGCTGAAATTTTAGACCTAAAAGCTAACCCAAATAAACCAGCTGTTGGTACGGTTGTAGAAGCTCAACTTGATAAAGGTAGAGGATATATTTCTACAATATTAGTACAATCTGGGACATTAAAAATTGGAGATTACGTTCTTGCTGGAAAAAACCATGGTAAGGTTAAAGCAATGCACGATGAGCGTGGAAATAATATTACAGAAGCTGGACCATCAACACCAATATCTATTTTAGGATTGGATGGTGCGTCAACTGCTGGAGATAAATTCAACGTTTTTGAAGACGAAAGAGAAGCCAAACAAATTGCTGCCAAACGTACTCAGTTAATGCGTGAACAATCGGTAAGAACACAGCGTCACATTACTCTTGCAGAGATTGGTCGTCGTATCGCTCTTGGACAATTTAAAGAACTTAATATTATCCTTAAAGGAGATGTTGATGGTTCGGTTGAAGCACTTTCGAGTGAATTCACAAAATTATCGACAGAAGAAATTCAGATTAATATTATACATAAAGGAGTTGGAGCAATTACAGAAACCGACGTTATGTTGGCATCTGCGTCAGACGCAATTATCATCGGATTTAACGTTCGTCCTGCCGGAAGTGCTCGTCAATTAGCTATGAAAGAAGAAATTGATATTAGAAATTACTCTATTATTTATGACGCTATCAACGACTTAAAAGATGCGATGGAAGGAATGCTTTCTCCAGAAATGAAGGAAGAAATTACTGGAACTGCCGAAATTCGTGAAACATTCAAGATTTCAAAAGTGGGTACAATTGCTGGATGTATGGTTACAGATGGTAAAATATTCAGAAACTCTAAAATACGTTTAATCCGTGAAGGAGTTGTAATTTTCACTGGAGAATTATCTACACTAAAACGTTTTAAAGACGATGTAAAAGAAGTTTCAAAAGGATACGATTGTGGTATTCAATTAAAGAATTACAACGAAATAGAGCAATTAGATATTATCGAAGCGTTCCAAGAAGTAGAAGTAAAGAAAAAGTTGAAATAAGAACAAATAAAAAATCCCGAGAAATCGGGATTTTTTTATTTACTAGGTTTTATTAAAATTGAATTTGGATATTTTTTTCGAACTAAATTCAAATTTCGTTCAGCTTCAATTCTTGTTTTAAAATTACCAACGATAACTTTATAAGCCGGAGTACTAAAAATTATTGTAGCATCATAGTTTTTAAATTCTCTTTTAAAGTCAATCAATGCTTTTTTAGAACTCTCACTATTTCCATTAAAAATCTGTATTTTATATCTGTTATTGATTGTTATTGAGGAGTTTATTCTTCTTTTTTCGTTTAATAACTGCTCAAAATTGTCATCTTGACTAACAGTGACGCTTTGTGCATTTACAGTTGAAAATGAATTTAAAATGATAAAAGTCAACAGTGAATAAATGACTCTTTTTTCCGATAAATAGTTCATAATAGTTTGATTTATATGCAAATGTACTACTTCTTAAATTAACCAAAACACCTAATATTATTTAGAATTAATATAAATTAAGAATTAAGATATATTTAAGGTTTTGAGAATAATTCTTAAGTCGTATTTTTGTGCAAGTTTTTAAAAATGTACAATGTTTTTCTATAATTATTCAATAGAAAAAATCATACCAAAATTGTCGATAATCATTAACTATATGAAAAAAGTGGGTAACCATAATTCGATTTCTAGGAATTTAATTCTAAGCTTAGCTTTAATGCTAACAATTTCCTTAACTTCATTTGCTCAAGATGCTGCGCCTGTAACGGCTGCTCCTGCTACTGATGTTGCTGCAACTCCAGCCGCTGCTCCTGCTGCCGGTGGTGATGCTGTAAAAGGTAAAGAACTTTTTAATGCCAATTGTGCTGCTTGTCACAAATTAGATGCTAAAGCAACTGGTCCTGCACTTCGCGGTGTAGCGAACAAGTATGACATGGCTTGGATTTACAAATGGGTAAATAACAGTTCTGAACTAATTAAATCAGGTGATGCAAAAGCTGTAAAAATATTTGAAGAATACAATAAGTCTGTAATGACTGCGTTTCCTCAATTATCAACTGCAGATATTGATAACATTATCGCTTACACTTCAGAAGTTAAGCCAGAAGCTCCAACTGGAATGCAAATCAGTAATGGTGGTCTTCAAGCAAAAGACGAAAATTCAATTTCAAACAACGTAATTTTAGGGTTTTTAGTAACAGTAATGTTATTATTAATTGTGATGTTGTTCCTTGTTTATAACATGTTGAACAGAATTGCTGCTTCTAAAGGATTAGAGATTCCTAAAAAAGATAATTCTTTATTATCAGTTTGGAGAGCATTCGCAAGAAATCAATTCTTGGTTTTAGTTTCTTCAATCTTTTTATTGCTTGCAAGTGGTTATTTTGTTTACGGATATTTATCTCAAATTGGTGTAGATCAAAACTACGCCCCAATTCAACCGATACATTTCTCTCATAGAATTCACGCTGGAAGTAATGGTGTTGATTGTAAATACTGTCACTCTGCGGCTCGTGTTAGTAAAAATGCTGGTATTCCTTCATTAAATGTTTGTATGAACTGTCATAAAAACATTGCTGAAGTTGCAGATACAACCGCGACACCAGAATACTCTAAAGCATTCTACGATGGAGAAATCCAAAAATTATATACTGCTGTTGGTTGGGATAAGTCAACTCAAAAATATACAGGAAAAACAAAACCAGTGAAATGGGTTCGTATTCATAACTTACAGGATTTCGTTTACTTCAATCACTCACAACACGTTTCTGTTGCTGGAATTGAGTGTCAAAAATGTCACGGTGAAGTTCAAACGTATGAAATCCAAAAACAATTCGCTCCATTAACAATGGGATGGTGTATCGATTGTCACCGTAAAACCGATGTTAAAATGGAAGGAAATGCTTACTACGATAAAATTCACAAAGAACTTTCTAAAAAATACGGTGTAGACAAATTGACTGCTGCACAAATGGGAGGTTTAGAATGCGGTAAGTGTCACTATTAATCAATTTATTAAGAAGCTAATAATATATATACGATGTCATCAAACAAAAAATACTGGAAAAGTGTTGAAGAACTAAACGAAAATAGTTCTATTGTTGAGACGCTTAAAAATAACGAATTTGTGGAAGCAATTCCAACAGATGAATTTTTAGGAGACGCAGCATCTTTGTCATCATCATCAACTACTCGTCGTGATTTTTTAAAATACGTTGGATTTAGTACAGCAGCAGCTACATTAGCAGCTTGTGAAGGTCCAGTGCATAAATCAATTCCTTACGTAGTACAACCAGAGCAAATTATTCCTGGTATTGCAGATTTTTATGCAACTACTATGTTTGACGGTTTTGATTTTGCCAATCTTTTAGTTAAAACTCGTGAAGGTCGTCCTATCAAAATAGACAACAACAAAATCGAAGGTGCAAAATTTGCTGCAAATGCAAGAGTTCATGCTTCAGTTTTGTCATTGTATGATAGTATGCGTTTGAAATCACCAATGATTAATCAAAAAAACGCCAATTGGACTGAAGTAGATGCTAAAATTAAATCAAGTTTAGCTGATGCAAAAGCTAAAGGTGGTCAAGTAGTTTTATTGACTAACACATTAGCAAGTCCTTCAACTGAAAAATTGATTGCAGATTTCTTAGCTAAAAATCCAAATTCAAAACATGTAATTTATGACGCTGTTTCAGAATCGGCTGCTTTAGATGCTTTCGAAACTGTTTACGGTCAAAGAGCTCTTGTAGATTACGATTTTTCAAAAGCAAATACAATAGTTTCTATCGGTGCTGATTTCTTAGGTGATTGGCAAGGTGGAAGTTTTGATTCAGGTTATGCAAAAGGTAGAATTCCTCAAGCAGGAAAAATGTCTAAGCATATCCAATTTGAAGCAAACATGACTTTATCTGGTGCTGCTGCCGATAAAAGAGTTGCAATGTCTGTTGCAAATCAAAAGCAAGCATTAGTTAAAATATATAATGTAATAACTGGTTCTTCAATTGCATCTTCTTTAGGAAAAGAATTTGATACTGAAGTAACAAAAGCTGCAAAACAATTACAAGATGCAGGAAGTAAAGGTGTTTTAGTATCTGGAATTCAAGATAAAAACGCACAACTTTTAGTTATTGCAATCAATCAAGTTTTAGCAAGTGAGGCATTCTCAACTACTGGAGCAAGACAAATTAGAAAAGGATCAAACGAAAAAGTAGCTCAATTAATCGCTGATTTAAATGCTGGAACTGTTCACACATTAATCATGAGTGGCGTAAATCCAGTTTATACTTTAGCAAACAGTGAAGCATTTATATCTGGACTTAAAAAGACAAAATTATCTGTTGCATTTTCTTTGAAAGAAGATGAAACAGCATCTATAACTACAATTGCTGCGGCTGTTCCTCATTATTTAGAATCTTGGAACGACCACAGTTTAACTGCAGGAACATATTCATTAACTCAACCAACAATTCGTCCATTATTCAATACGAAACAATTTCAAGATGTTTTATTGTCTTTAAATGGTGCTGGTGGTACTTTTTATGATTATTTAAAAGTAAATTCTGGAGCATTTGTTGCAGGAACTTCTTGGAATAAAGTAGTTCATGATGGTATTTTCGTTGGTGCGGCTTCTACTGTTTCTGGTGGAACTGCTGATTATGCTTCGGCTGCTAATGCATTATCACAAGCAAAACCTGTCGCTGGATTTGAATTGGTTTTATATACTAAAACTGGTTTAGGTGATGGACAACAAGCAAATAACCCATGGTTACAAGAATTTCCAGATCCAATCACAAGAGTTTCTTGGGATAACTATTTAACTGTTTCTAAAGCTGATGCTGAAGAATTAAAATTAGGAAATGAAATCGTTGCTAATGGTGGTTTAAATGGTAGTTATGCAACAGTAAAAGTTGGAAAAACTGAACTTAAAGTGCCAGTTATTATTCAGCCAGGTCAAGCTAAAGGAACTGTTGGTTTATCTTTAGGATATGGTCGTAAAGCGGCTTTAAAAGAAGAAATGCAAGTAGGTGTTAACGCTTACGTATTATATAATAATTTCGATAATGTTCAAGCTGCACAATTAGTAAAAGCTGATGGTGAACACGAATTTGCAAGTGTTCAATCTCAGAAAACATTAATGGGTAGAGGTGATATTGTTAAAGAAACTACATTAGCAGTTTACAAAGAGGCTAGTGCTAAAGGTGATATCAAAGCATTTAATGCTCCACCAATGGTATCTTTAGATCACAAAGAAGTAGAAGCTACAAAGGTGGATTTATGGGAGTCATTTGACCGTTCAGTAGGACATCACTTTAACCTTTCTATCGATTTAAATGCTTGTACAGGTTGTGGAGCTTGTGTAATTGCTTGTCATGCAGAAAATAACGTACCAGTTGTTGGTAAAGACGAAGTAAGAAGAAGTCGTGATATGCACTGGTTGCGTATTGACAGATATTATTCGTCAGAAGATACTTTCGCAGGTGATAATAAGAAAAAAGAAGAATTTGACGGTTTAACTGGAGATAAAGGTTCATTAAGCGGATTTGGAGAAATGGAAGATCCATCAGATAATCCTCAAGTAGTTTTCCAACCAGTAATGTGTCAACACTGTAATCATGCACCTTGTGAAACAGTTTGCCCGGTTGCTGCAACATCTCACGGTCGTCAAGGTCAAAACCAAATGGCTTACAACAGATGTGTTGGAACTAGATATTGTGCAAACAACTGTCCTTATAAAGTACGTCGTTTCAACTGGTTCTTATATAACAATAATGATGAATTTAATTTCCATATGAATGACGATTTAGGTCGTATGGTAATTAATCCAGATGTTAACGTTCGTTCTCGTGGAGTTATGGAAAAATGTTCATTGTGTATTCAAATGACGCAAAAAACAATTTTGACAGCTAAACGTGAAGGTAGAGAAGTAAAAGCAGATGAATTTGAAACAGCTTGTTCTGCAGCTTGTTCTTCTGGAGCCATGATTTTTGGTGATGTAAATAATACTGAAGATGCGGTTACAAAATTAGCAGCATCAGATAGATCATACCATTTGTTAGAGCACGTTGGTACAAAACCAAACGTAGTTTATCAAGTAAAAGTTAGAAATGTATAATAAGAACATATAGATAGAAATAATAGTTTTTCTGAGTAAAATCTAAAGTTAAAATCTAAAATTTAAAATTAAATTATGTCGTCTCATTACGAAGCACCCATTAGAAAACCCTTAGTTATAGGTGATAAAAGTTATCATGATATAACGGTAGATGTAGCTGCACCAGTTGAAGGTAGAGCAAATAAACAGTGGTGGACTGTATTTTCTATCGCATTAGCCGCTTTCCTTTGGGGAGTTGGTTGTATAATTTATACCATATCTACAGGTATTGGAACTTGGGGTTTAAATAAAACCGTTGGTTGGGCTTGGGATATCACTAACTTCGTTTGGTGGGTTGGTATCGGTCACGCCGGAACATTAATTTCTGCAGTATTATTGTTATTCCGTCAAAGATGGAGAATGGCAATTAACCGTTCTGCTGAAGCAATGACTATCTTCTCTGTAGTTCAAGCTGGATTGTTCCCAATAATTCACATGGGTCGACCTTGGTTAGCTTACTGGGTTGTGCCTATTCCAAATCAATTAGGTTCTTTATGGGTGAATTTTAACTCACCTTTATTATGGGACGTATTCGCAATTTCAACATACCTTTCAGTATCATTAGTTTTCTGGTGGACTGGTTTATTACCTGATTTCGCAATGCTTAGAGACAGAGCTGTCACACCATTTACTAAAAGAGTTTATTCTATTTTGAGTTTTGGATGGAGCGGAAGAGCTAAAGATTGGCAACGTTTTGAAGAAGTTTCACTTGTATTAGCAGGTTTAGCAACTCCACTCGTACTTTCTGTACACACGATTGTATCTTTTGACTTCGCAACTTCAGTAATTCCTGGATGGCATACTACTATTTTCCCTCCATATTTCGTTGCTGGAGCGGTTTTCTCTGGATTTGCAATGGTAAATACTTTACTTATCATCATGAGAAAAGTATCTAACTTAGAAGCATATATCACAGTTCAACATATCGAATTAATGAATATTGTAATCATGATTACAGGTTCTATCGTTGGTGTTGCTTATATCACAGAGTTATTCGTTGCTTGGTATTCTGGTGTAGAATACGAACAATATGCATTTTTAAATAGAGCAACTGGACCTTACTGGTGGGCATATTGGTCAATGATGACTTGTAATGTATTCTCTCCTCAGTTCATGTGGTTCAAAAAATTAAGAACTAGTATTATGTTCTCTTTCATCATCTCAATTGTGGTAAACATTGGAATGTGGTTTGAACGTTTTGTAATCATTGTAACATCATTACACAGAGATTACCTTCCGTCTTCATGGACAATGTTCTCTCCTACATTTGTTGATATTGGAATTTTTACAGGAACTATCGGATTCTTCTTCGTATTATTTTTATTGTATGCTAGAACATTCCCAGTAATTGCTCAAGCAGAGGTGAAAACTATTTTGAAATCTTCGGGAGAAAATTATAAAAGACAAAGAGAACAAGAAGGACATAATCATTCAGAAAAACATTAATATTTGTTATGAGTAGTAATAAAGTTATACACGCTATATACAATGATGATGACATTTTAATGGATGCCGTAAAGCAAACAAGAAAAGCACATCATCATATTGAAGAAGTTTTCACTCCTTTTCCAGTTCACGGATTGGACAAAGCAATGGGATTAGCACCAACTAGACTTGCAATATGCGCCTTTATTTATGGCTGTATTGGTCTTTCGGTTGCAACTGCAATGATGAATTATATTATGATTACTGACTGGCCTCAAGATATTGGAGGTAAACCAAGTATGAGTTATATTCAAAATATGCCAGCTTTCGTTCCGGTTATGTTTGAGATGACTGTATTTTTTGCAGCTCACTTAATGGTAATTACTTTCTATATGAGAAGTAAATTATGGCCATTCAAAGAAGCAGAAAATCCAGATGTAAGAACTACAGATGATCACTTCTTAATGGAAGTAGCTGTTAAAGATAATGAAGAAGAATTGACTTCTTTTTTAAGAAATACTGGCGCAGTAGAAGTTAAAGTAATTGAAAAGCACTAATTTAGATATGAAAAGTTTAATTAAAATAGCAGGTCTATTCGTATTAGTAGTTTCAGTTTCATCATGTAAAAATGATTTGAAACCAAACTATCAATACATGCCTAATATGTACGAATCTGTAGCATACGAAACTTATGCTGAATCTGATGCTTTTAATTCGCCAACAGGTTTAAAAGGTAAAGAAGGACAAATCCCAGCCGAAGGTTCTATTAAAAGAGGTTTTGAACCATACGAATATCCAAACACAACCGCAGGTTATGATGCCGCAAAAGCTAATTTAAAATCGCCACTAGATTCAACAGGTGTTGATGCTAAAAAAGCAGAAGAATTGTACACTATATACTGTTCAATTTGTCACGGTGAAGCTGGTGATGGTAAAGGAAAATTAGTAAAGCAAGAAAAGTTTTTAGGAGTTCCTGCATATAAAGACAGACCGGTTACTGAAGGTAGTATTTACCACGTAATTACATACGGTTTGAACTCAATGGGTTCTCATGCGAATCAGCTTTCTTCTAAAGAACGTTGGATGGTAACATCACATGTTCTTAAATTAAGAAATCAATAATTAAGAATTATTTCATAAACAGATAGTTATATAGATATGTACACATTTTCAAAAAATTTAAAAAACATTGCACTTGCCCTAATGATTTTAGGATTAGTAGGTATTGTGTATGGTTTTTTATCTGCTCCAAAGACTATTGAAGAGGTAGAAAAAATTGTGGCAGAAAGTCATCATGGTGGACATCATGCTGAAGCAACAACTCACGATGCTCATGCAACAGAAGCAACTCATGAAACTAAAGCTGCTGTAGCTCATGAAGAAGTAAAAGATACTACTCATGCAGTTGCCCACAATACTGAAGTTAAAAATGATTCGGTAGTTGCATCTGAAAATGATTCTACAAAAACTGAAGTAGCACCAGTTGTTACTGAAAATCATGATAATCACACAACAACTGAAGTACCTCACGTTGCTAAAGTTGATGCTGAAAAGGAGCACAAAGAACATATTGAGCACGTTTTTCATCAATTACAAAATAAACCATGGGCTGCTTTATACGTAGCTTGTATATTTTTCCTTTTAATTTCTATGGGAGTTTTAGCATTTTATGCTATTCAACAAGTTGCACAAGCAGGTTGGTCTCCAGTTTTATTTAGAGTTATGCAAGGAATTACGGCTTATTTGCCATATGGTTCTGTGATTTTCTTCATATTATTATTACTTTCAGGTTTCCATGTAAATCATTTATTTGTATGGATGAAAGAAGGTGTAGATGTTGTTGGTCACGAGAATTATGATAAATTAATTGCTGGTAAAACAGGATACTTAAATGTACCTTTCTGGTTAATTAGAGCGGCAATATTTTTAATTGGTTGGAATTTATACAGACACTTATCAAGAAAAAACTGTTTAGCTCAAGACGAAGCTAATGATAATTTATTCTATAAAAAGAACTTTAAATTATCTGCTGCATTTTTAGTTTTCTTTATAGTTTCTGAGTCAATCATGGCTTGGGATTGGATTATGTCTGTTGATCCTCATTGGTTCAGTACATTATTTGGATGGTACGTTTTTGCAAGTTTCTTTGTAAGTGGAATTACTACAATTTCAATGGTAACATTATATTTAAAATCTAAAGGATATTTAGAAAATGTAAATTCAAGCCACATTCACGATTTATCTAAATTTATGTTTGGTATTAGTGTTTTCTGGACGTATTTATGGTTCTCACAATTCATGTTGATTTGGTATTCTAATATTCCAGAAGAGGTAACTTATTTCATTACAAGAATCAAAGATTACAATTTATTATTCTTTGGTGCTGTAGCTTTAAACTTCTTATTCCCAATATTAGTTTTAATCAATACTGATTTCAAACGTGTAGCTGGAATTGTAGTTTTTGCTGGTATCATCATTTTATTCGGACATTATATTGATTTCTTCAATATGATTATGCCTGCAACAGTCGGAGATCAATGGTTTATTGGTGTATCTGAAATCAGCTCTCTATTATTTTTCTTAGGATTATTTATTTTTGTAGTATTCAATGCATTAACAAAAGTGCCACTTACTCCAAAACGTAATCCATTCATCGAAGAAAGTAAACATTTTCATTATTAATATTTAAAGAAAAAACAAATGACAAGTTTTTTGGTACTTTTTATTTTAGTTTTATTATCAATTGCAATTTGGCAATTAACTAAAATTTTTGACCTTACGCAAATTGGGCAATCATCAGATAATACTCAAATTGCTAACGATAATGATAATAAGGTTAATGGCTACTTAATGTTCGCCTTCCTAGTTTTTATATACTTAACTACAATAGTTTGTATCGTTAAATATGGTGATTTGCCTTTAATGAGCGGATCAGCGTCAGTTCACGGTAAAGACGTAGATCAATTGATGTGGATATCAATGATTTTAATTTTTGTTGTTCAAACGATTACTCAGGCTTTATTACATTATTTTGCATTTAAATATAGAGGTCGTAAAGGACAAACTGCAATGTACTTTGCAGATAATAATAAATTAGAATTTATTTGGAGTTCTATTCCAGCTGTTGTCTTAGCAGTTTTAATTTTCTACGGATTGTATGCTTGGACAGACATTATGTTTGTTGATGAAGATGAAGATACAATTGTAATTGAATTATATGCTAAACAATTTGGTTGGGAAGCAAGATATTCAGGAAAAGATAATGTATTAGGAAAAGCTAATGTTAGATACATCGAAGGTGTAAATACCGTTGGCGTAGATTTAGCAGATCCAAATGCGCAAGATGATATAGTAGTAAATGAATTACACTTGCCAAAAGGGAAACGTGTAGTTTTTAAAATTCGTTCTCAAGACGTTTTACACTCTGCTTACATGCCACATTTTAGAGCACAAATGAACTGTGTTCCAGGTATGGTAACTCAATTTTCTTTCATTCCAAACATGACAACGTCAGAAATGAGAGAGACGGAAGATATGATTACGAAGGTGAATAGAATTAATCAAATTCGTGAAAAGAAAAATACTCAACTAGTGGCGGAAGGTAAAACACCTCTTGATCCTTACACATTTGACTATTTACTTCTATGTAACAAAATTTGTGGAGCTTCTCACTATAACATGCAAATGAAAGTTGTAGTTGATACTCCAGAAGAATTTAAAACATGGTTAAAAGATAAACCAACTTTAGTTCAGGCTGTTAAAGATGCAAATGCTGCTCCAGCAGATGCTGAAAAACCAAATGTAACTAACGATTCAACTACTGCGAAAGCAGATACTACAGTAGTTGCTCAAGTTGAAATGAAATAATAAAAATAACTTTACACTTATATGTCAGCAATGAGTCACGAACACGATCACCACGAACACGATCACCACGAAGAACACCATCACAAAGATACCTTCATTACTAAATACATTTTTAGTATTGATCATAAGATGATTGCTAAGCAATATCTTATTACTGGTATTATAATGGGTTTAATTGGTGTTGGTATGTCAATGCTTTTCAGAATGCAATTGGCTTGGCCTGAGGAATCATTCAAAATATTCAGCTTTTTCTTAGGTGAAAGAATGGCACCAGGTGGCGTTATGAATAACGAAACTTATCTTGCTCTTGTTACAATTCACGGTACCATCATGGTATTCTTTGTTCTAACAGCCGGTTTAAGTGGAACTTTCAGTAACCTTCTTATTCCACTACAAATTGGAGCTCGAGATATGGCTTCTGGTTTCTTAAATATGATTTCTTATTGGTTATTCTTTACTTCAAGTGTAATCATGGTTATCTCTTTATTTGTGGAATCTGGACCTGCATCTGCTGGATGGACAATTTATCCACCGTTAAGTGCCTTGCCACAAGCAATTTCTGGTTCTGGATTAGGTATGACTTTATGGTTAGTTTCTATGGCCATTTTCATTGCATCTTCTTTAATGGGTTCATTAAATTATATCGTAACTGTTATTAATTTAAGAACTAAAGGTATGTCAATGACAAGATTACCACTTACAATTTGGGCTTTCTTTATTACAGCTGTTATTGGTGTGATTTCGTTCCCAGTATTATTGTCTGCGGCTTTAATGTTAATTATGGATAGAGGTTTTGGTACTTCTTTCTTCTTGTCAGATATTTATATTGCAGGTGAAGTATTGAATTATCAAGGTGGTTCTCCAGTTTTATTTGAACACTTATTTTGGTTTTTAGGTCACCCTGAAGTTTATATTGTATTATTGCCAGCTTTAGGAATTACATCTGAAGTTATAGCAACAAACTCTCGTAAGCCTATATTTGGATACAGAGCGATGATTATGTCAATTCTAGCAATTGCATTTTTATCAACTATCGTTTGGGGTCACCACATGTTTATCTCTGGTATGAATCCATTCTTAGGTTCTGTTTTTACATTTACAACTTTATTAATTGCAATTCCATCAGCAGTAAAGGCATTCAACTATATAACGACACTTTGGAAAGGTAATTTACAATTAAATCCAGCAATGTTATTTTCAATCGGATTGGTTTCTACTTTCATTACTGGAGGTTTAACAGGTCTTATTCTTGGAGATAGCACGCTAGATATTAACGTTCACGATACGTATTTCGTAGTTGCTCACTTCCACTTAGTAATGGGTATTTCTGCTCTTTACGGAATGTTTGCAGGTATTTATCACTGGTATCCAAGAATGTTTGGTAGAATGTTAAATAAAAACTTAGGCTATATTCACTTTTGGGTAACTGCAGTTTGTGCTTACGGAGTTTTCTTTCCAATGCACTTCATAGGAATGGCTGGTTTACCAAGACGTTACTATACAAATACAAACTTCCCTTTATTTGATGATTTGCAAAATGTAAACGTAATTATTACTTGCTTTGCTTTAGTTGGTGGTGCCTTCCAATTGGTTTTCCTTTGGAATTTCTTCCACAGCATGTTCTTTGGTAAAAAATCAGTACAAAACCCATGGAGATCAAATACTCTTGAGTGGACCGCTCCAGTAGAACACATGCACGGTAACTGGCCTGGGGAAATTCCTGAAGTTCACAGATGGCCTTATGATTACAGTAAACCAGGACATGAAGAAGATTTTGTTCCGCAAAATGTTCCAATGAAACCAGGAGAAGAAGTTTTACATCACTAAGATTTTAAATCACTATAAAAAATGCCTTTCATTTCGGAAGGCATTTTTATTTACTTATAACTTTGTTATATATTTGTAGTATGAACGAAAATTTAGACCCAACGAATAAAGGCTTTAATCCTGAAGAACTTGACATCGAAAAGAAGTTAAGACCTCTTTCGTTTGATGATTTTACTGGTCAAGAGCAGGTTTTAGAAAACTTGAAAGTATTTGTTGAAGCTGCAAATCAACGTGAAGAAGCACTTGATCACACTTTGTTTCATGGTCCGCCAGGATTAGGAAAAACTACATTAGCTAATATTTTGGCTAGTGAACTTGGTGTTGGAATAAAAATTACGTCTGGACCTGTTTTAGATAAGCCAGGAGATTTAGCAGGTTTGTTGACAAATCTTGAGGAAAGGGATGTTCTTTTTATAGATGAAATTCACCGTTTAAGTCCAATTGTTGAAGAGTATTTATATTCTGCGATGGAAGATTTCAAAATTGATATCATGATTGAATCGGGTCCAAATGCTAGAACAGTTCAAATCAATTTGAATCCTTTTACATTGGTTGGTGCAACCACGCGTTCGGGCTTGTTAACTGCACCAATGCGAGCTAGATTCGGAATTCAAAGTAGATTACAATATTATAATACCGAACTTTTAACAACCATTGTTCAACGAAGTGCATCTATTTTAAAAATGCCAATTACTATGGAAGCTGCAATTGAGATTGCAGGTAGAAGTCGTGGTACGCCTCGTATTGCAAACGCACTTTTACGACGAGTGAGAGATTTTGCTCAAATAAAAGGGAACGGAAAAATTGATATTGAAATTGCTAGGTTTTCTCTTAAAGCATTAAATGTTGACGCGCACGGATTAGACGAAATGGACAACAAAATCCTAACTACAATTATCGAAAAATTTAAAGGTGGACCAGTTGGATTATCAACTCTTGCAACAGCGGTTTCTGAAAGTGGTGAAACAATTGAAGAAGTGTATGAACCCTTTTTAATTCAAGAAGGTTTTATAATGCGTACGCCTAGAGGTAGAGAAGTGACTGAAAAAGCATACAAGCATTTAGGAAAAATTAAGTTGAATGTTCAAGGTGGACTTTTTTAATTTTGATAAACAATAAAGAAAAATATACAAATCTTATAAAAACCGAAGCCAAACGCCTCGGTTTTCTTTCTTGTGGCATATCTAAATCTGGGTTTCTTGAAGAAGAAGCTCCACGATTAGAAAATTGGCTGAACAATCAAATGCAGGGTCAAATGAGTTATATGGAAAACAATTTTGACAAAAGATTGAATCCTAATTTGCTTGTTGACGATGCCAAAAGTGTCGTTTCATTATTACTGAATTATTATCCATCGGAAATTCAAAATGAGGAAAGTTATAAAATATCAAAATACGCCTATGGCCAAGATTATCATTTTGTAATCAAAGAAAAATTAAAAGAATTATTACATACAATTCAAATAGAAATCGGTGAAGTTTCTGGACGTGCTTTTGTAGATTCTGCTCCAGTTTTAGACAAAGCTTGGGCTGCTAAAAGTGGTCTAGGATGGATTGGTAAAAACAGCAATTTATTAACTCAAAAAGTAGGTTCGTTTTACTTTATTGCCGAATTAATTATTGATATCGAATTAGACTACGATCACGCAACAACTGATCATTGTGGAACATGCACCGCTTGTATCGACGCTTGCCCGACTGAAGCAATTGTTGCACCTTATATAGTTGACGGAAGTAAATGTATTTCTTATTTTACGATTGAATTAAAAGAAAATTTGCCAATCGAAATGAAAGGAAAATTTGATGATTGGGCTTTTGGATGTGATATTTGTCAAGACGTTTGTCCGTGGAATAAATTTTCAAAACCGCACAACGAACCGTTATTTAATCCCAATGCTGAATTGTTGTCGTTTTCTAAAAAAGACTGGCAAGAAATTACCGAAGACACTTTTAAAAAAGTATTTAAAAATTCAGCTGTTAAGCGAACTAAATTGGAAGGTTTTACCAGAAATATTACTTTTCTAAAGTAGATTCTCTTTCTAAAATTTTTGTTTCTAATTCAATGGTTTTTGGTTGAAATGAAAGTGATTCTTTTTTACAATTCATTTCTTCCAATAGTAAACAGAACGATTGAACGCCCATTTCATAACTTGGTTGATCTACAGTGCTAAGTTTTGGAGTTATCACTTGCGACATAAACCAATTACTGAAACCAATAACCTTGATTTGTTGCGGTACTTTAATTCCAATTTCATTAAAATAATCTAATACCCCAACGGCAACCAAATCTGTAATCACAAAAACGCCATCTACATCTGGATGTTCTTTTATTATTTGTTCAGCAAAAAGTTTTCCTTCTTCAAACGTTACATTATCGCAAGTGTAAACTAGTTTAGAATTGTATACGATATCATGTTTTTCTAAGGCTTTTTTATATCCTAAAAAGCGATCGATTGCATTTTGAGGATTAACTGGTCCACGAATATGGGCAATTTTTTTGCATCCTTTATTTATCAAATGAGCAACAGCATTATAAGCTGCTTTTTGATCGTTAATAATCACTTTGGAGCAATTAACCAATTTAGAGATTTTGTCAAACATCACAAATGGAATTTCTCTACGAATTAATTCTTTTATGTGATCATCATCGTTCGACTCATTTGACAATGACATAATTATTCCATCAACTCGCTTGCTCATCAATAATTCAACTTGCTTTTTTTCTAATTCTAACGATTCATTTGATTGTAAAATAATTACTAGATAACCGTTTTTTTCTGCTTCAGCAATTATTCCATTAATGACATTCGAAAAGAAATGATGTACGACTTCTGGAATGATTAATCCTATAGTTCGTGATTCTTTAGTTCTTAGATTAACTGCAAAAGAATTTGGGGTATATTGTAAGCTATTTGCTAAATCTAAAACAGCTTTTCTAGTTTTAGCACTAACATCAGGATAGTTTTTTAAGGCTTTTGAAACTGTTGTTATAGATATTCCCAAAGTTTCGGCAATTTGTTTAAGAGTAATATCTTTCATTTAACAAATATGATACTTTTTTTTCAAATTTCAAATCGAAAACGTTTTCGTAGTTTTCGAAAACGTTTTCGATACTTTATTCTCATTTTTGTAACATCAAATACTATAATTTCGAAATATTAATCAACCTATTTTATAAATCAAATAAAAATATTAAAATGAAAAAAATTACTAGTTTTTTGAAAAAAACGATGTTTTTAGTAGCAATTATGCTGATAAATCAATCGTTTGCTCAAAGTGGTGTTTTATCAGGTAACGTAAAAGACAATAAAGGTGAAGCCGTTATTGGTGCGAATGTTGTTGCTGGATCCAAATCTACAACAACAGATGTTGACGGTAAATACGTTATTTCTGGAGTTACAAATGGTAAAATTACAGTTTCAGTATCCTACATTGGATACAAACCAAGTTCGCAAGAAGTAACTATTCAAGGCGATACAACGCTAGATTTTAATCTGCAAGAAGATTCTTCAAACCTAGAAGAAGTTGTTGTAACTGGGGTTGTAAATCCAAAAACAAAATTAAAGTCGAGCGTTTCTATTACGTCATTAGATGTAAAACAAATAGAACAATCTGCACCTAGATCAACTGCCGAAATTTTTAGAACTATTCCTGGTATTCGTTCAGAATCTTCTGGAGGTGAAGGAAATTCTAATATTTCTGTTCGTGGTGTGCCTATTTCTTCTGGTGGATCTAAATATTTACAAATTCAAGAAGATGGTTTACCAGTGCTTTTATATGGTGATATAGCTTTTGCAACTGCAGATATATTTACAAGATTTGATAGAAACATAGCTAAAGTTGAAGCTATTCGTGGAGGTTCTGCTTCTACACTTTCGTCAAATTCTCCTGGTGGAATTATCAACTTTATTAGTAAAACTGGTAAAGTAGAAGGTGGAAGTATGGCTACAAGTTTCGGTTTAGACTACAATGATTTTAGAACCGATTTAGAATATGGTGCAAAAATTGGAGACGGCTTATACTTTCATGCTGGCGGATTCTACAGATCGGGTGAAGGTGTAAGAAGTCCTGGATTTATCGCAAATAATGGTGGACAAGTAAAATTTAATATTACTAAAGAATTCGAAAACGGATCAGTAACTATCTATACTAAGTTTTTAAATGATAGAGCAGCATCTTACATGCCAATGCCGGTGAAAGTTACAGGGACAAATTCTAACCCAAATTGGGATAGTGTAAGTGGTTTTGATGCAACAAATGGAGCTTTACAATCGGTTTATTTAAGTCATAATGTAGGACTTGGTCCTGATGGACAATTGAGAAGAGGTAAGGTGAATGATGGGATGAATCCAATTTCAAAATCAATTGGTGCAAATGTAAATTTTGATTTACAAGATGGATGGAAAGTAACAAACAACGGTCGTTTTTCATCTAATAGCGGACAGTTTATTTCTCCATTTCCTGCAGAAGTTGCTTCTGCCTCAACAATTGCTACATCATTTGGCGCTGGTTCAACTTTATCTTATGCTAATGATGGAACTGCTTTTAATAATCCTAACGGATTGGTAGCAAGAATTCACATGTTTGATGTACAATTAAACAACTTCAATAACTTCATGAATGATTTAAGAATCACTAAAAAGTTTGATAACATCGGACTTGGAGTTACTGCTGGTTACTTCAAATCAATTCAAAATATATCAATGTCTTGGTTGTGGAATTCTTATTTACAAGAAGTATCAGATAACAATCCTCGTTTAATTAATGTAACAGATGCATCTGGAAATTTACTATCTGATAACGGATTGTACGCATACGGAACACCTTTATGGGGTAACTTAGCCAGAAATTATGATACACAATATAATGTTTCTGCACCTTATTTAAATTTAGCTTTAGATGTAAATACTAAATTGTCTTTAGAAGGTGGTTTGCGTTATGATAAAGGTCAAGTAAATGGTTCATTTGCTGGCGGAACTTCTACAACTTATGATATCAACAATGACGGAGTAATTTCTGCTCCTGAACAAAATGTTTTCGCTGTAAATACTGCAAATACAACTGCTGTTGATTATGATTATGACTATGTTTCTTATACTTTAGGTGGAAATTATTTGTTAAACGAACAACAATCAGTATTTGCAAGATATAGTAAAGGTGCTTCTGCAAAAGCCGATAGAATTTTATTCTCAGGTTTAAATTATTTAGATGGAGATAAAATCAATGCAAAAGATTTCTTAGCGCAACTTGAAGTTGGATATAAAAGAAAATTCTCTAAAGGGTATTTTTATCTAACTGCTTTTCAAGCAACTACTACAGAAGAAGGAGGATTTGAAGCTACATCTAATAGCGTAATTGAAAACGATTACAAATCATTAGGTTTAGAGTTGGAAACATCATACAATGTGAATAGCGATTTTAATTTACGTGGTGGTTTAACTTACACAAAAGCCGAAATCACTTCTGGTGCTAATGACGGTAATGATCCAAGAAGACAACCAAAATTAATGTATAATTTCATCCCAACTTATAAATTCTCGCAAAAGAAAAATACATTAGGATTAAGTTTTATTGGTCAAACAAAAGCTTACGCTCAAGACAATAATGACTTGGTTATGAATGGATTTTTAATCGTTAACGGATTTGTAGAAGTTGGTATCACAAAAGGACTTTCTGTAAATGTTTCTGGAAACAATTTATTTGATACACTTGCAATTACAGAAGTTGAAGAAGGAAGTATTACAAATAATGCAACCAACATTGTTAGAGCAAGACCTTTACCTGGACGTTCGCTATCAATGGCATTAAACTATAGATTTTAAGATAATTTCAATGCTTTATTTTGTTGATAATTCCTGTACCAATACTACTTGGTATGGGAATTATTTTTAAAATAAAAAACATATTTTTACACTATTCAACTACTTCATATTCATTATTTTAAAATATTAATTTGTACTACCATGAGTAAAAAAATCAACTTAAGCTTTTGGCAAATTTGGAATATGAATGTTGGTTTTTTCGGAATCCAATACAGTTTTGGGTTGCAACAAACTGCTGTGAATCCTATATTTTCGTTTCTCGGTGCTGATCATCATGATTTGCCTTGGCTAAATTTAGCCGGACCAATTACAGGATTGTTAGTACAACCAATAATTGGAGCATTATCAGATAAAACTTGGTCACCAAGATTTGGTAGAAGAAAACCCTATTTTTTCGTTGGAGCAATTCTTTGTAGTTTATGTCTTTTCCTTTTTCCTTTCAGTTCAAGTCTTTGGATGGCTGTTGGTTTACTCTGGATTTTAGATGCTGCGAACAATACTGCAATGGAACCTTACAGAGCTTTTATTGGTGATAATCTTCCACAAAATCAGCATACTTTTGGATTTCAAATGCAAAGTTTGTTCGTTGGAGCCGGAATCACAATTGCTAACTTATCGCTGTTTGTTTTTCAAAAGTTCTTTAGTCAGCCTGCGGTTGAAAGTGCTTCAATTTGCCAAACAGATAATGCTAATTCCATTCCAACTTGGGTATATTATTCCTTTTTTATTGGTGCTTTTTGTTCTATAGCTTCTGTTCTTTGGTCTATTTATAAAACTCCGGAATATCCGCCATCAGAGGAAGAATTACAAAAATTAGTAGAAGAAAAACAAAAGAATAATAATTTCTGGAAAAGAATAATGGCACCAATAATTGAAATTTTTCAATCTATTGCAAACATGCCAAAACTTCTTTGGCAATTGGCTTTAGTTTACTTATTTCAATGGTATGCACTTTTTTGTTATTGGCAATTTATAACACCTACAATTAAAAGAACGCTTTTCGGAATAACAGCTGCCGATGAAGAAAAATCAACCAGACTTATTGACGCCTGTAAAAATGGTGTAGAATTAACATCACAAGACGCCAATTTTGTAAAACATATTGCTGATTTAACAGAACAAGCTGTTGGTCACACTGGCTTAATGAACGGAACTTATAATTTTGTTACTATGATTATTGCTCTTGCTCTTGTGCCTTTAGCCCGAAAATATTCCTCTAAAATAATTCATACATTTTGTCTCTTTTTTACTGCTTTTGCATTATTAATGATTCCTCAAATAGAAAATAAATACATGCTTTTTATTCCTATGATTTTCTTCGGAATTGGCTGGGCTTCAATGATGGGATTGCCTTATTCTATGGTTTCTAAATCAATTCCTACAGACAAAAGAGGAGTTTATATGGGAATTATAAACATGATGATTGTAATACCAATGTTTATACAAACCATCACTTTTGGACCAATATTAAAAAATCTACTTAACGACAATCCAATAAATGCAATTTACGCCGCTGGAGTTTTATTTGTCCTAGCCGGAATTAGTGTTTTATTTATGAAAGTTGAAAGAGAAAATGCCAATCATGAATAATATAAATTACGACAAAGCGATACAATTATTGCAACAGGTTTCAACTAATGCAGGGTTTTTAGCCAGCGCCGAAAACACTTCTAACTACCAACGAGTTTGGGCAAGAGATGGTGTGATTTGTGGATTGGCAGCATTGGCATCTGGTGATGAAAAGTTAATTGAAACCTTTAAAAATACACTAGAAACATTAGCCAATAATCAACATGATTTGGGTACAATTCCATCTAATGTTTTAGTTTCAGAAAATGAAAATACTGTTAGTTACGGCGGTCTTGCTGGAAGAGTTGATGCTGTAACTTGGTTTATAATAGGAGTTTGCCAATACGGATATTATAAAAATGACCGTCAATTTGTAGAAAAGTATAAACCACAAATAGAAAAATGTCTTCAGTTGTTAGATACGTGGGAATTCAATAATAAGCATCTTGTTTACGTACCGCTTTCTGGCAATTGGGCAGACGAATATATTACAGATGGCTACGTTCTTTATGATCAATTGTTGCGTATTTGGGCTTTAAAATCTTATAATCATTTCGAAAAAAGTGAAGATATTTCTAATAAAATAAATCAAATTACTAAACAATTAGAAATCAATTTCACACCCAACTCAATTGGAGAAAAATACCATGAACGTGCATATAATGAAGTTGTTTTCGATAACTATATGCCGTGCTCATTTTCACCTTCTGGATATAAAATACAATTTGATGCTTTCGCAAATTCACTAGCGGTGCTATTAAATATTGGTTCTTCAAGCTTTCAAGATACTATTTTATCTTCGGCTAAGCATTTAGCTTCGAGTACAAAACTTGGTTTAGTTCCAGCTTTTTGGCCTCCAATATTTGAAAATGAGGAGCATTGGAATTTATTGAAAAATAATTGCAAGTACGAATTTAGAAATTACCCAAATGAGTTTCACAATGGCGGAAGTTGGTCGATGGTAAACGGGTTTTTTGGTTTGGCTTTGATATCAAAATCTCAAACTAAATCAGCTCAACTAATTTTAGATAGAATAAATGAAGCAAATGCTATAGAAGATTTTTCTTTTTATGAAAATTTCAATACCATTTCAGCTAAACCAAACGGAGTTGCTTATTGCGCTTGGAGTGCGGCAGCAGCAGTGTTAGTTCATCAATCAATTACAAATGATTTTAAATTTTTAGTTTAATTTCAAATTGATAGTTAAAAATAAATTACAATGAAATCAATAGATATAATAAGTATAGGAGAAGTTTTAATTGACTTTATAGGTCATGAAATTAATACTTCCATAAATAGAACCAAAGATTATCATCGTTTTCTTGGTGGATCACCAACTAACGTAGCGGTGAATGCTTCAAGATTAGGTTTGAAATCGGTTTTGGTGGCTTCCTGCGGACAAGACGGTTTGGGTGATTATGTGGTAAGGAAATTGAAATCAAATAATGTAGACACTTCTTCAATTAGAAAATCGGATACTGCGCCAACTTCTGTAATTTTTGTCTCGAAATCTACAGAAACACCCGATTTTATTCCGTATCGACAAGCCGATTGTGAAATATTTGAAAGTCAACTTAGTGATGCAACTATTGCCGATGCTAAAATTTTTCATACCACTTGTTTCGCTTTAAGCAAAAACCCAGCAAGACAAACCATTTTAAATAGAGCTAGAAAAGCCAAAGAACTTGGATTAAAATTGAGCATTGATATTAATTTTTCTGAAAGAATTTGGCCAGATAGAGAAGAAGCCAAACAAGTTTTAAAGGAATATTTAGCAAACGATCCATTAGTAAAGTTAAGTGAAGACGATTGCTACAGGTTATTTGCCGAAGTGAAATCGGAAGATTATATATTTGATTACTTTCATAATCTTGGCGCATCAACTATTTGTTTAACAAAAGGTAAAAACGGAGTCGCATTATCTGATGTTAATGAAGGTTTGTTGTTTCAAAAAGCTATGAAAATTGATGATATAAAAGATACAACTGGAGCTGGTGACGCCTTTTGGACCGGATTTTTATTTGCTCAAATAGAAAATAAAAGTTTGAACGAATGTATTACAATAGCTCAAAAATTGGCTTCAATAAAATTGCAAAATGTTGGTAGATTACCTGATAACATCAATATTAAAAAAATAATTCAAGAATAAAGTTAGTTAGAGATTAGTTTGATTTGATTGAAAAGCTGTGATATTACAGCTTTTTTTGTTGAAGTTAATCCAAATGTTACTATAGAATTGAGAAACTCTACAAAAGACACTTGCTATCTAGCCCTGATTGTAACGGCATTCCCGATTTTTCATCGGGAATATAGCGAAAAGCAGGAATAGGGAAACCAAAAGTGACCAAGCGATTCGCTCCTGAAAAACAATAAAATTTTATTTAAAAGAAAACTGGTAAATGTTTCCTTTTTCGGTTGATACTTTTACCTTTGTAGGTCAGAAGAAAAAAACCAAAATGAATAAATC
This sequence comes from Flavobacterium aquatile LMG 4008 = ATCC 11947, assembly GCF_000757385.1. Taxonomy (GTDB): domain Bacteria; phylum Bacteroidota; class Bacteroidia; order Flavobacteriales; family Flavobacteriaceae; genus Flavobacterium; species Flavobacterium aquatile. The sequence continues at coordinate 626,398 of NZ_JRHH01000002.1, forward strand.
AAGTAAACGTAGAGAAGCGCTTTTATATCATGCTAAACCTACTCCGGGGAAAATTCAAGTTGTTCCAACAAAGAAATATGCGACACAAAGAGACTTGTCTTTGGCCTATTCGCCAGGTGTTGCCGAACCGTGTTTGGAAATTGCAAAAGACGTAAACAATGTTTATAAATATACTTCTAAAGGAAATTTAGTTGCAGTAATTACTAATGGAACGGCCGTTTTAGGTCTGGGTGACATTGGTCCAGAAGCTTCTAAACCAGTGATGGAAGGAAAGGCATTATTGTTTAAAATATTTGCCGATATTGATGTTTTTGATATTGAAGTTGATACAAAAGACATTGATGCTTTTATTGAAACAGTAAAAAATATTGCTCCTACTTTTGGCGGAATAAATCTAGAAGATATTAAAGCTCCAGAGTCGTTTGAAATTGAAAGACGTCTTGTGGAAGAGCTGAATATTCCGGTGATGCACGATGATCAACATGGAACTGCAATTATTTCGTCGGCAGCTTTATTAAATGCTTTAGAATTAGCCGATAAAAAAATTGAAGATGTTAAATTGGTAGTTTCTGGTGCTGGTTCTGCAGCTTTGGCTTGTGCTAATTTGTATGTTTTACTTGGCATAAAGCCAGAAAATATTGTAATGTTTGATAAAGAAGGTGTTTTGTCTGAAGATAGAACGGATTTATCTGAACTTCAAAAAAGATATTCTAAAGGTAAAAAAGGAATCACTTTACAAGAATCATTGGTAAATGCCGATGTTTTTCTTGGACTTTCGGCAGGAAATATTCTTACTTCAGAAATGTTGCTCGGAATGGCAAAAGATCCTATTGTTTTTGCTATGGCAAATCCTACTCCAGAGATAGATTACAACGTTGCAATTGCTACTAGAGAAGATATTATCATGGCAACTGGTCGATCAGACCATCCTAATCAAGTGAATAATGTTCTTGGTTTTCCTTATATTTTTCGCGGCGCATTAGACGTTCGAGCTACAAAAATTAATGAAGCTATGAAAATGGCAGCTGTTCGTGCATTGGCTGCTTTGGCTAAAGAAATGGTTCCAGAGCAAGTGAATATTGCTTATGGTGAAACCAAATTGAATTTTGGTAGAGATTATATAATTCCAAAACCATTCGATCCAAGATTGATTACAATGGTTGCGCCAGCGGTTGCAAAAGCAGCAATGGAAAGTGGTGTAGCTTTAAATCCGATTAGCGATTGGCAAAAATATGAAGAAGAATTGTTAGAACGAATGGGTTCTGATAATAAAATGGTACGTTTGCTGACCAATAGAGCCAAAACTGATCCTAAGCGAATTGTTTTTGCAGAAGCAGATCAGTTAGATGTGTTAAAAGCAGCGCAAATTGTTTATGAAGAAGGAATTGGTCATCCGATATTATTAGGTCGAAAAGAAGATATTTTAGAGTTGAAAGAGGAAATTGGTTTTGATGCCGATGTGCCTATTTTAGATCCAAAAACTAAAGAAGAAGACAGCCGAAGATTACGCTATGCAGATATTTATTGGAAAGACAGGCAACGACGAGGTATTTCATTATTAGACGCGCAAAAGTGGATGCGTGAACGCAATTATTTTGCGGCAATGATGGTCAATGAAGGCGATGCAGACGCTATGGTTTCTGGTTATTCTAGAAGTTATCCAGCAGTTATTAAGCCATTAATACAGCTTATTGGTAAAGCACCAGGAATTTCGTTGATTGCATCGACGAATATGATGATGACCAATCGCGGACCAATGTTCTTATCTGACACGGCAATTAATCCAGAACCTACAGCAGATGATTTGGCTAAAATTGCTTTAATGACCGAAAAAACTGTTAGAATGTTTGGTGTTGAACCAGTAATTGCAATGGTTTCATTCTCTAATTTTGGTTCGTCCAATCATGAAAGTGCCAATAAAGTTCGAGAAGCAGTCGCTTATTTACACAAATATTATCCTGATTTAATTGTTGATGGTGAAATTCAAGCCGATTTTGCTTTAAATCCAGAGATGCTTTTAAAGAAATTTCCATTTTCAAAATTAGCAGGAAAGAAAGTTAATACATTGATATTTCCTAATTTAGAATCGGCAAATATTACTTATAAATTATTAAAAGAATTATATAAAGTAGATTCAATTGGTCCAATTGTAATGGGAATGGATAAACCGGTTCATATTTTCCAACTTGGAGCAAGCGTCGAGGAAATGGTAAATATGGCTGCAGTAGCAGTTGTTGATGCTCAAGAAAAAAACAAGCGACTAAAGAATTTCGACGTAAAAAACTAGCAATAAAACGGCTTAAGTTATTGTAATTAAAGTTTTTTGTTATATTTGGTTTACATTATTAAATACTATGATAGCACACATTCAAGGAAAATTAGTTGAGAAAACACCAACAGAGGTCGTAATAGACTGTAACGGTGTTGGTTATCATATTAATATTTCGTTGCATACCTACACTTTATTGCCCAATACCGATTTTGTAAAACTGTTTACTCACTTGATAATCAAAGAAGATTCACACTCTTTATTTGGTTTTGTTGAAAAATCTGAAAAAGAGATTTTCAAGATGCTTCTAACCGTTTCTGGAATTGGTGCCGGGATTGCAAGAACCATGCTTTCATCACTAGAACCAAAACAAATTATTCAAGCTTTGGCAAGTGGCGATGTGGGAACAATCCAATCTATAAAAGGAATTGGAGGTAAAACTGCCCAACGAGCAATATTAGATTTAAAGGATAAAGTGTTAAAAATATACGATTTAGATGAAGTTTCTATTTCTCAAAACAATACAAATCGAGATGAAGCGTTATCTGCTTTGGAAGTTCTAGGTTTTATTAGAAAATCATCCGAAAAAATAGTTGATAAAGTAGTTAGTGAAAATCCAGATGCAACCGTTGAAGTCATAATCAAGCAAGCATTAAAAAATTTATAGTTTTTGAAAACACATTACATACGATACATTCAATTAGCAATAAAGTCAGTATTTACTTTGCTAATGTTTTTTTTAAGTTCTTCATCATTTTCTCAAGTAGTTGAGCCAGACCCAGAGCCAACTCAAACAGGAAGTGATTTAGGGAGAATTAATTTAGGAAATCCTCCAAGTATAGTTGATGCTTATAAGTATGATCCTGTAACTGATAAATATATATTTTCAAGTACAGTATTAGATTTCAACATCAATTACCCAATTATTCTATCTCCAAAAGAATATCAAGAATTGGTTCTTCGTGAATCGATGAGGGATTATTTTAAGAAAAAATCGGATGCTATTGATGGTAAAAAAGAAGGTACAGAAGCCGAAAAAAGAAACTTACTACCAAGATATTATGTAAATTCTGGTTTTTTCGAAACAGTTTTTGGCGGAAATACCATTGATGTAAAACCAACTGGTTATGTCGAAATGGACTTAGGTGTTCGCTACACAAAGCAAGACAATCCATCATTATCACCAAGAAACAGAGCAACAACTACTTTCGATTTTGATCAAAGGATCAGTATGAGTTTGCAAGGAAAAGTTGGAACTCGATTAAATGTAAATGCCAATTATGATACGCAATCGACTTTTGCTTTTCAAAATTTAATCAAATTAGAATACGCTCCAACCGAAGACGATATCATTCAAAAAATTGAAGTCGGTAACGTAAGTATGCCGCTTAATAGCTCTCTAATTCGTGGTGCACAAAGTTTATTTGGTTTTAAAACCCAATTGCAATTTGGGAAAACTACTGTTACTGGTGTTTTCTCTGAACAAAAATCGCAAACCAAAAGCGTTTCGGCTCAAGGTGGCGGAACTATTCAAGATTTCGATTTATTTGCATTAGACTATGATGCCGACAGACACTTTTTCTTATCTCAATATTTTAGAAATGAATACAATTCTTCTTTAAGAAATTATCCGTTTATTAATAGTAGAGTGCAAATTACTCGTATTGAAGTTTGGGTAACCAACAGGCAAAATCGTGTGAGTCAAACCAATAATAACTTAAGAAATATTATTGCACTTCAAGATTTAGGTGAATCGCGATTAACTGGATTGACACCAGAACAAACGGTTGCAATTGATATAAATGCCAATCCACCTTTCTTTGGTTCAACTCCGATCGATACGCCATCAGATAATAGTAATAACCAATATGATCCAGAATTAATTGGAGCTGGAGGTTTATTAAATCCGAATATTAGAGAAATTGTAACTTCAAGCTCTGGTTTTAACAATACTGTGAGTGAAGGTGATGATTATTCTAAACTTGAAAATGCTAGAAAATTAAGCCCAAATGAATTTACATACCATCCACAATTAGGTTATATTTCACTACAACAACGTTTGGCTAATGATGAAGTTCTAGCTGTTGCTTATCAATACACAATTGGTGGAGAAGTATATCAAGTTGGAGAATTTGGTACCGATGGTGCTACTGCAACCGAAGTAAATGGCGCTGGAATTCCAGAAACTCAAACATTGATTTTAAAATTATTGAAAAGTAATTTAACCAATGTTCAAAAACCAATTTGGAATTTGATGATGAAAAACATCTACCAACTTCCAGGTGCTTATCAACTTGAGCAAGAAGATTTTAGATTTAACATCCTTTACACCGATCCATCTCCATTAAATTATATTTCACAGGTAGGAACGACGCCTTTACCTGTTGACGATTTGTCAACTCCTACAATTGATGAAGGTGTAAAAGACACTCCTCTTTTAAAAGTATTCAATGTTGATAGATTAAATTACAACAATGATCCACAGGCAGGTGGCGATGGTTTTTTCGATTTTATGCCAGGTTTAACTGTAGATCAACAAAATGGTCGATTAATATTTACAACTGTTGAACCATTTGGTAAATACCTTTTCGATAAACTACAAGTTGGAGCAACCGGAAACTACTATGGTGATCCAAACTCAACGGCAGATTATAACGAAAATCAAAAGAAATATGTCTTCAAAACGATGTACACGAGTACACAAGCTGGAGCATTACAAGATAGTGATAAAAACAAATTTCAATTACGAGGAAAATTCAAATCTACTGGTGGAGACGGAATTCCGATTGGTGCATTTAACGTGCCAAAAGGTTCGGTTGTCGTAACAGCTGGCGGAAGAGTTCTTGTAGAAGGAATTGACTACAGCGTAAATTATCAAGCTGGTAGAGTTCAAATTTTAGATCCAACTTTAGCAAATACACCAATTGAAGTTTCTGTCGAAAACAACTCTGTTTTTGGACAACAAACAAGACGTTTTTTTGGGGTTAACGTAGAACATAAATTTTCAGATAAATTTGTTGTTGGAGCTACCTTATTGAAAATGACGGAACGTCCGTTTACTCAAAAATCTAACTACGGACAAGAATCGGTGAACAATACTATTTTTGGAGCCAATTTTAACTATTCTACTGAAGTTCCATTTTTAACAAGATTAGTAAATAAATTACCAAACATTGATACTGATGTTCCATCAAATATATCCGTTAGAGGTGAAATTGCTTTCTTAAAACCAGATACACCTAAAGCCGATCAGTTTGAAGGCGAATCTACTATTTATGTTGACGATTTTGAAGGTTCGCAAACAACTATCGATATGCGTTCTCCTTTTTCATGGTATTTATCATCAACACCTGAAAGACCAACTACAGGAACACCAGCACCGATTTATGATGATTTTGGAGCAGGTTCATCAGGTTTAGATTATGGATTTAAAAGAGCGCGATTGGCATGGTACAGTATTGATCCAACTTTTTACACTCAACCTCCAGGTGGCGTAAGTCAAGACGACTTATCTTTAAATGCAACAAGACGAATTTTCAATAGAGAATTGTATCCAGAATTAGATGTTGCTCAAGGTCAATCTACTGTTATTAATACGTTAGATTTAAGTTATTTTCCACAAGAGCGTGGTCCATATAATTTTGATCCTGCAGCTGCTTCAACAAATACATTATCGGAACCAGAAAAAAGTTTTGGTGGTATTACAAGACCAATAAACTCAACCAATTTCGAACAAGGAAACGTAGAATACATTCAGTTTTGGGTTTTAGATCCCTATTTTGGAAATGCAACTGATACAAGTATTGCCGATCCTTCTAATACAGGTAAAATTTATTTCAACCTTGGTGAGATTTCAGAAGATATATTAAAAGACGGAAGAAAACAATACGAAAATGGTTTGCCAGAAGCAGGTTCAACATCACCAACAGTTCCAACAATTTGGGGTAGTGTTCCAGCATCACAATCGTTAATTTATGCATTTGATACTAATGGTGCTAACAGAACAGTTCAAGATATTGGTCTTGATGGTTTAAATGATGATGCCGAAGCAGCAACCTATCCAGCATTTGCTTCACAACCCGATCCAGCTGGAGATAATTACCAATATTTTCTTCAAGGTAGTGGCGGAGTTGTAGATCGTTACAGAAATTATAATGGACTTCAAGGTAACTCACCAATTGATGTTACAGATACAAATAGAGGTTCTACCACAGTTCCTGATGTAGAAGATATCAATAGAGACAATACCATGAATACCATCAATGCTTATTATGAATACAGTATTGAGATGAAAAGTGATATAGTTGTTGGAGAAAATTATGTAACCGATATTCGACCAGTTACAGGAATTGAATTACCAAATTCTGGGACAGCAACAGGTAGATGGATTCAATATAAAATTCCAGTTTCACAACCAGAGAGTACTATTGGTGGGATTTCTGATTTTCGTTCTATTCGATTCATGAGAATTTTCATGACAGGATTTTCAGATCCATTAACGGTTCGTTTTGGATCTTTAGATTTAGTACGTGGTGAATGGCGTCGTTATGTGAGTTCGTTAGAATTTCCAGCAGATGACCCAGCAACAGATGATACAAGTTTTGATGTTCAAGCAGTAAATATTCAAGAAAACGGAGATAGAGTACCAATTCCTTATGTGTCTCCACCAAATGTTGTTCGCGAACAATTATATAACAATAATACACTTATTAATCAAAACGAGCAATCATTATCGCTAAGAGTTACAGGAAATACAGGTTCTGGCGGATTAGAGCCAGGAGATTCTCGTGCTGTTTTTAAAAATGTAAGCGTAGACATGCGCCAGTTTAATAAACTGAAAATGTTTCTTCACGCTGAATCAATTCCTACTGATGAAAATTCAATTAAAGATGATGAATTAGTAGCGTTTATTCGTTTTGGAAATGACTTCACAACCAATTATTATCAAGTTGAAATTCCGTTAAAAAAGAGTGAATTTACATCAACAACAGCCGAAGAAATTTGGCCCGAAGAAAATGAAATAGATTTATCAATGGCGTTGCTAACCAAGTTAAAAATATTAGCAATGAGTATTGATCCTAATTTATTACCATTAGATGGTGTTTATTATCAAGACGAAGATCAATTAGACCCATCTTTGGCAAGTAAACCAAATAAATTGCGTCTTGGTGTAAAGGGTAATCCTAACTTTGGTTTGGTTAGAACGTTAATGATTGGTGTAAAAAATCAAACCGATGTTTTAAATACTCCAGAACATCCTTTAGAAGAAAGAGATTTAGAAGGTGAAGTTTGGTTTAATGAGTTGCGTTTGGCCGAAATGGACAACAAAGGCGGAATGGCAGCAGTTTTAAATCTAGATTCGAATTTTGCCGATTTTGCTACAATTTCTGCAACTGGTAGAATGAGTACTATTGGTTTTGGATCATTAGAACAAGGTCCGAATGAGAGAAGTAGAGAAGATGTACAACAATATAATGTAGTAACCAATTTAAGTTTAGGAAAATTACTTCCAAAAAAATGGGGTATCAATTTACCTTTTAACTATGCTGTTGGTGAAGAAATTATCACGCCAGAATACGATCCTTTTAATCAAGATATTCGTCTAGATCAATTATTAGACAATACTGCCGATGCTTCAGAAAGAAGAAATATTGAAAACAGAGCAATAGATTACACTAAAAGAAAAAGTATCAACTTTATTGGTGTTAAAAAAGAACGTGCTCCTGAACAAAAACAACATTTCTACGATCCTGAAAATTTAACGTTATCCTATTCCTACAACCAAGTGGATAGACATAACTATGAAATTGAAAACTTTATCGATCAACAAGTAAATACTGCAGCCGATTACACATTTGCATTTCAACCAAAACCTATTGAACCATTCAAGAAAACCAAATTCATGAAGAAAAGTAGCTATTGGAAAATGCTGAGTGATTTCAATTTTAATTACTTGCCTTCAAATATTTCTTTTAGTTCAAATATAAATAGACAATACAACGAGCAACAATTTAGATTGGTCGATGTAGAAGGAATTGGACTTGAAAAATTATACAGAAGAAATTTCTTATTCAATTATCAATACGGATTTAATTATAATTTGACCAAATCATTAAAACTTAACTTTACAGCTTCCTCTAATAATATTGTTAGAAATTATCTTGACGAAAATAACAATCCAGATAATTCTTATAATATTTGGACCGATTACTGGAATGTAGGTACGCCAAACTTACACAACCAACAATTAGTAGTTAATTATGATTTGCCAATTAATAAAATTCCACTATTTAGTTTTGTAAACTCTGCATATACTTACACAGGAGATTACAGTTGGCAACGTGCTTCATTAGCATTATCGTCTATTGAAGATGAAGATACTGGTACAATTTATAATTTAGGAAATACCATTCAAAATGCAAGTTCTCATAGATTGAATACCAAATTCAATATGGAGTCGTTCTATAAATATGTTGGATTAACAAAAGGTGCGAAAAAACCTTCTAGACCAGTTGCCGCACCAAAACCAGGAGAGAAAATAGTTGCCAATAAACCTCAAGTTGAAAAAGAAAGAGGTGTATTGTTAGATGGGCTTATCGGAATTTTAACAAGCGTTAAAAATATTCAGATTGATTATTTAGAAAATAGAGGAACAGTACTTCCTGGTTATACGCCAAGTATTGGTTTCTTTGGAACGGCTAAACCAACTTTAGGATTTGCATTTGGTAGTCAAGATGATGTTCGTTATGAAGCAGCTAGAAATGGTTGGTTAACCGATTATCCAGAGTTTAATCAAAGTTATACAGAAGTTACCAATAGAACATTAAACTTTACTGCTAACATCGATTTGTTCCCAGATTTTAAAATCGATTTAAATGCCAACAGAACGTATGCCGATAATTTCTCTGAGCAATTTAATGTTACTGGCGGAAATTATAATTCATTGTCTCCTTATAATTTTGGTAATTTCTCAATATCGACAGTAATGTTGAAATCGGCATTCAAGCAAAGCGATGAAATGAATTCTTCTTCATTCAACGATTTTAGAGGAAACCGAATTATTATTGCCGATAGATTAGCTGCTCAATTCTATGGAACAAGTGGTTTTCTTAGAGATGCCGAAGGTTATCCTGTAGGTTTTGGTAAAAATAGCCAAGCGGTTCTAATACCATCATTATTATCTGCCTATACTGGTATGTTTACTACTGGTGCAAATGAATCTGCTAAAGATATTTCACTTGGAGCATTTAGAAATATCCCAATCCCAAACTGGAATATTAAATACAACGGTTTGATGCGTTATAAATTCTTTAAAGATCGATTTAAACGTTTCTCTTTACAACACAATTATCGTGCATCATATACCATAAATTCATTTAGATCTAATTTCGAATACGACCAAAACCCAACTGGTTTTGATACAGGTGGAAATATAAACAATAAACTAATCATTGGTAATGTCAATTTAGTAGAACAGTTTAATCCGTTGGTGAGAGTTGATTTTGAAATGAAAAATTCTTTCAAATTCTTAGCCGAAATGAAAAAAGATAGAGCGTTGTCAATGAGTTTTGATAATAATTTATTAACAGAAGTTCAAGGTCACGAATATGTGATTGGTTTAGGATATCGTATTAAAGATGTAATTCTATCATCGCAATTGGCAGACAACGTACAAGGCATTATTAAAAGTGATATCGAATTGAAAGTTGATTTTTCTTATAGAAATAATAAAACAATTGTACGCTATTTAGATTATGATAACAACCAACTTGGTGGAGGACAAAACATTTGGTCAGCGCGATTATCAGCAGGTTATTCGTTCAGTCAAAACCTTACAGCCCAGTTCTTCTATGATCATTCGTTCTCTAAAGCCGTAATTTCAACATCGTTTCCACTTACAAACATTAGAACCGGATTCACACTAAGATATAATTTTGGAAATTAATTGAAATTGTGATAAAAATCATTTTTAATATTTAAGAAGAAACTTTACATTTGATGCAAATTAAAACAAACTAATAAAATGAGTATACCAGCTAATTTAAAATACACAAAAGACCACGAATGGGTTTCAATCGATGGCGATATTGCAACTGTAGGAATTACACATTTCGCACAAAGCGAACTTGGAGATATTGTTTACGTAGAAGTGGAAACTCTTGATCAAACATTAGATAAAGACGAAGTTTTTGGAACGGTTGAAGCTGTAAAAACAGTATCAGATTTGTTCTTGCCTTTAGCAGGTGAAATTATCGAATTTAACGAAGATCTAGAAAGAAACCCAGAAACTGTAAATTCTGATCCTTACGGTAAAGGTTGGATGATTAAAATTAAAGTTTCTAATCCAGCAGATTATGATGCATTGCTAGACAACGAAGCTTACGCAACATTAATCGGTGCTTAATAAAAAACGAATATTTATTTTCGCAATTGTTTGGACCGTATTAATTACGTATCTGAGTTTAGCAACCATAAATTCATCACTAGGAAGCACGATTGAAATACCTCATAAAGATAAAGTAGTTCATTTCATCTTTTATTTTATGTTTGTATTTTTATGGACAATTTCATTTAATTCAAGTCCGTACAAAACTAAAATAGGTTTATTGATCTTACTTATTGCAATTGCTTACGGAATTCTAATGGAAGTTTTCCAAGGATTACTTACCATTGATAGAACTCCAGACAGTAATGATGTCATTGCAAATTCATCTGGAGCAATTGTAGGATGGTTTGTTGCTAAAAAATATTTGCAAAATAAAAACCAATATAAAATCTCACATTAGTGGGATTTTTTTATTTTTACCATTAATAATTTTGTCTAATGAATATCAAGCAATATCTCGATTCTACCTATTTAAAAACTCCTGCTCAAGCCGGTTTAACATTTGATGAAAATAAATTTGTAGTCGAAGGTTTTATCAAAGAGGCAATTGAGGAAGGATTTAAACTGATTATGATTCGTCTAGACATGGTTTCGTTAGCCAAAAAAATGATTAAAGATGCCAATTCTAAAGTTTCAATTGGAACAGTAATTGGTTTTCACGAAGGCACAAATTCTCTAGAAGATAAATTGGCAGAAGCCAAGCAAGCAATAATTGATGGTGCCGATGATTTAGATTTTGTAATCAACTACGAAGCTTTCAAACAAGGAAACGTTGATTTAGTTAAAAAAGAAGTGCTCGAAGGAACAAAATTAGCCTTAGATAACCACAAAATTGCCAAATGGATCATTGAAGTTGCAGCACTAAATGATGATCAAATTATTCAAATTTCGGCGCTAATAAAAAACGTGGTCATTGCTAATTTCAAAGAAGAATGTTTTTGCTCAGTATTTGTAAAATCATCCACCGGATTTTATAAAACCGAAAATAATTTGCCAAATGGCGCGACAATTCATACCATAACAATGATGTTAGAAAACAGTTCGCCACTTCCAGTAAAAGCTGCCGGCGGCGTTAGAACTTATGAAGAAGCAGTTGCAATGATTCAACTTGGTGTAAAAAGAATAGGAACATCTTCGGCAAAAGCTATTGCTAATGGTGCTCAATCAAATAGTGATTACTAATTTTTATTTTATAAAAATGTTTAAAAGAATAGCAGTTTTAGTTTTAGTTTTTTGGTCGATTTTTACTTCGGCTCAGAATAATTTTAGCGAACAATTTCCAGTTTTTCCCAATTGCGAAGGAAAACAATTAAAAGAATTAGAAACTTGTTTTTATAGCGAAGTGCAAACTTTTGTTTTTCAAAATTATCAAGTTCCAGATAAATTTAAAGATCAAAAAACAACAGTAATCGTACTTTTTGAAGTAGATGATAAAGGAAATTTCAAAGTACAATATGTGGATGCCATTGATGAAACTTTAACTGCCGAAAGCAAACGAGTTTTCTCAAAATTACCAAAAATAAAAGCTGCAACTTACAACGGAAATCCTACCTATTCTAAATATACTATCAGAATTACTATTCCGCTACAAAATCCTGCCGATGCTGCTATTGAAGAACCAATAGAAAACAATGCTGTTACAAAACCAATAACAGCTACAAGTACATTTGATAAAAATAAAGAACTTACCGAACTTGACAGTATTGCTTATAAAAAATTCCAAAATCCGCAATTTACCTCGCATTTAAGCATTCCGTTGTCACACAGTTATTATGCTCAATTTGATGCTGCTATGAATCAAGTTGGAGCCAATAATCATACAGTTTCGAAACCATTTACTTATGCTGAAGTTTCAAAATATTATGATTTAGCCGATGTTAATTCGAAATTAATGAAAAACAAAACTACTTGGCTAGGAAAAAAATTCTGGAATGAAAACATGGTCGAAATTCAAGGAGAAGACTATTGGTTTACCATGAATCCAATCGTGGATTTGCAATTGGGGAAAAGTGATCCAAGTGAAGCAAGTTATACTTATGTAAACACACGCGGAATTCAAGTTCGTGGCGGATTGGGAAAACAATTAAATTTCACCACAACAATCTTCGAAAGCCAAGGTCGATTTGCAGATTATTTCAACAGATATGCCGAATCACTTGCGCCAGCAGGAGGAAATCCAGCAATTATTCCGGGAATTGGAATTGCCAAAGATTTTAAAACCGACGCTTATGATTTTCCTTTAGCTGAAGCAAATTTAACGTTTGCACCAAGTAAATTCTTCGATTTGCAATTGGGTTATGGAAGAAACTTTCTAGGCGATGGTTACCGTTCGTTATTGATGAGTGACGGTGCAAGTCCGTATCCTTATTTCAAAATAAATACTACTTTTTGGAAAATTAAATACACCAATACGTATATGTGGATGAAAGATGTTCGAGAAGAAGCAACATTAGACCGAACTTACGCTACAAAATATGTTGCTAATCATTATTTAAGTTGGAATGTAACCAAGCGTTTTAACATAGGCTTCTTCGAATCGGTAGTTTGGAGCAATCAAAACAATCGTGGATTTGATATGAGTTTTGTGAATCCAATAATATTTTATCGTGCTGTAGAATTTTCTTCATCGTCAAGAAGCGGAAATGCACTTTTGGGATTGACAGGGAAATACAAATGGAACAACCAAATTAATTTCTACGGACAGTTCTTATTGGATGAATTTTCGTTGGGCGACATGAAGTCGGGTGAAAAAAGTTGGAAAAACAAATTTGGTTATCAATTCGGAGCTAAATATTACAATGCTTTTAAAGTTAAAGATTTATTGCTTCAAGCCGAATACAATCATGTTCGACCATACGTGTATGCGCACAGCGAAGTTTTAACCAATTACGGACATAACAATCAAAGTTTAGGACATCAATGGGGTGGAAATTTTAGTGAATTTATAGGAATTGCTCGTTACAATTACGGCAGATATTTCGCCGATGCTAAAATTACTTTAGGAAAACGAGGATTAGATTTTGCAAATTCTGGAGCAAATTCTAACTACGGAAGCAATATTTACAGAGATTACGACGAAGATCGTTATGCCGATACAGGAGTTGTCGTTGGACAAGGAAATAAAACCAATATTTTCATTGCCGATTTACAAGCAGGATATTTGGTAAATCCAGCGACAAATTTAAAACTATTCGGAAGTCTTATCTATAGAAACTTCGATCCATCAACCGACACCATAACCGATTTTAAAGAAAGCACAACCTGGTTTTCTGTAGGATTACGTTGTGATATTTTTAATTGGTATTTGGATTATTAGAAGGTTTTGTATGAATTTTATAAGCCGAAATTATGATTAAATTTAATTCAAAGTGCTATCGATTTAGCTACTATTTAGTTGTGCTTTTTGTAATTACAAGTTGCAGTAATTCTAAGTACTTAAATCAAGATATAATCAAACGTAATTATCAAATTGATGATTATTTATATAATGATTCTATCAAAGTAGCAATTGATTTTTATGGTCAATTAGATAATATAAATTTACTTAAGACCAAGAAAAGTGAATTAAAAAAGGAATTGAAAGGTTTTGATAATTTGTCTGTAGATAAACTATTTTTCACTTGTAATTCAAAAATCAATGATTACAAAATTTATCTGTTTTATGATAAAATTGAAGAAAATCAAGATTCTATAACACAAGTTAGTATTTTAAAAACCAATCCTGATTTCAGATATTCTATCATTGAGAAGCAGAAAGGAAATACTAAAATTACAACATTAGTTAAAAGTAAAACTACTAAAAAAGAATACACTTTAGAAGTCGCAAAAGATGTTGTAAGTAAAATTAATATTGGTTCATTTGATAAAAATAAATTATCCTATTTTAAGATTTTTCAAACCTTCGTGAAAGGAAATCATAATTATTTACAAGCTCGTGAAAAATTAAAAACAGCACCATTAGATGATAAAAAACATCAACAGTTTAATGATGTAAAATTTCAGTTTATAGCTACATCTAATTCTTTTTTATCCAATAATCCGGAATATAATTCCTTTCTTTTGGATTACGAAAAAAAGAGAAAAACCTATTTTAATAAAACGGTTAATGATATCTATTCAAATGATGATGTTTTTAAAAACAATAAGGTCTTTGATGAAATTGGATTGATTGCAAAAAATAATAGTGTTATTATTTTAAATGAAGATCATTATTATCCAAAACACCGATATTTTGCAATGCAATTACTTGATGTTTTAAAGCAAAATGGCTACAGTTATTTGTCTCTTGAAGCTTTTTTTTCCGATAAAGAAAATAATTTGTTCCCAAATTACAATAACGGATTTTACACTTCAGAACCTTATTTTGGACACTTTTTAAGAAGAGCAAGAGAGCTTGGATTTACTATTTTAGGACATGAAAACCAAGATGACAGTATTGATAGAGAAATAGGACAAGCAAAAAATGTTTATAGAATTTTACAGGACGATCCAAACGCAAAAATCTTTGTATATGTAGGTCATGCTCATTTAGAAAAATCAACAAAAGACAAGAAATGGATGGCGGAATATTTCAAAGAGTTTGCCAAAATAAATCCGATTACTATTAATCAAGCTAAGATTTTTGCGGATACAAATGACGAAATTGTTTTAATACCGAGAAAGCATCTTGAAAAGGATTCACTTTTAAACTCAAGTGCGGATTATTTTTTAATCAATAACATCAAAGTTGATTTAAAAAAAGTATATACAAACAGTAAATTTAAAAGTGTAACTTTAAAAAATAGAGAAATTAAAAATCATAAAAATGAGGAACTTTTAATAGAGGTTTTTGATTTTTATGAATATGAAAAATTAAAATCTTTAACATTACCAATTATTAATTTATTAGCTACGTCAAAATCTACTACAATTAAAGTTGATTTGCCCTTAGGTAAATATTACATAAAAATTAAAACTGTAGAAAATAAAAAGATTTTTGAAGAAGTAATTTTGGTCGAATAATCAAATATATTTTCCAATGTATTTCAATTATTAAAAACTTCCTGTCTTTTATACAATTTTATCAATTGTTTTTTGTCAAATCCTTTTTGATGAACTACTTTTGCACAAGATTTAAAAAACAATACCAATCAAATTGAATTCAACTACAAATACACTTTCACTAAAATCTATTTTTACCGATTTTAAAGAAATTACTAAAGCTGGTTTGGCTGTTAGTGTTTTGTTTTCATCTATTGCTGGATATTTATTGGGTTTTAGTAATTCTTTTCCTTTTAGTTGGACAACATTATTAATGCTTACCATTGGCGGATATTGCATGGTTGGTGCATCAAATGCATTCAATCAAGTAATTGAAAAAGACCTTGATGCCTTGATGGATCGAACAAAAAATCGTCCAGTTCCATCAGGAAGAATGTCGGTAAATACAGCCTTGTTAATTGCAAGTTTATTAACTGTCATCGGGTTAGTTTTATTATACTTAATCAATCCAAAAACAGCAATGTTTGGTGCGATTTCAATATTTCTATACACCAGTTTATACACGCCATTAAAAACAAAAACGCCACTTTCGGTATTTGTTGGAGCTTTTCCTGGTGCAATTCCGTTCATGTTAGGATGGGTTGCTGCAACAGGAGAATTCGGAATTGAAGCTGGAACGTTATTCTTAATTCAATTCTTTTGGCAATTTCCACACTTTTGGGCAATCGGTTGGTTTTTATACGAAGACTACGAAAAAGCAGGTTTTTTCATGCTTCCTACAGGAAAGAAAGACGATAAAACAGCATTGCAAACAATATTGTACACGGTTTGGTTAATTGTTGCGTCTTTATTACCTTGTTTAGGTTTTACAGGTCAATTATTTATTTCGAAAATCGCAGCAGTTTTAGTACTTTTGCTTGGCTTATGGATGTTGTATTATGCTTTACGTTTACGAAAAGAAAAAACTTCAAAAGCAGCAAAATCATTAATGTTGGCTAGCGTTTTTTATATCACAATGTTACAACTAATTTATATAATAGATAAATTCTTGAGATAATTATGGCAATGTCAATCGAAGAACATAAAGCGCGAACAGGACGTTCCTACAAATTACTGCTGATTTTTGCAATGATTAGTATGACTATGATGTTTGCCGGAATAACAAGTGCTTTCGTGGTGAGTAAATCAAGAGGTGATTGGATGAAAGATTTTGTAATGCCGACTCCTTTTTTTATCAGTACAGCACTAATTTTATTGTGTAGTCTTGCATTTATACTAGCAAAAAAGGCAATAAAAAAAGACGATAGAAATCTAACAACAATCCTGCTTTTAACGACATTAGCGTTAGGAATTGGGTTTGTTTATTTTCAGTTTGAAGGATTCAATCAATTGTATTTAAGCGGATTGGTTCCGGCTGGTGGAGCAGGTTCTATTACTATTTCATTTTTGTATGTTGTAGTTTTAGCACATCTTGCGCATCTTGCTGGCGGAATTATTTCTTTATTAATTATAATTTATAATCATTTTAAACAAAAGTACAATTCGAGTCAATTCCTTGGTATTGAGCTTGGTGCAATGTATTGGCACTTTCTTGATTTCTTGTGGATTTATTTGTTTTTGTTTTTATATTTCTTTAAATAAGAAAAAAACGTAAATTTGAAAACTTTTTAACTAACAACTTTTATGGGAGCGACAGTTACTACTAATACTGTAGGAAAAACTTGGGATGGCGCAAACGAGCCACTTGGAGCAAGTTACGGAAAATTAATGATGTGGTTTTTCATCGTATCGGATGCATTAACCTTTTCTGGATTTTTGGCAGCTTACGGTTTTTCTAGATTTAAATTTATCGAAACTTGGCCTTTAGCCGATGAGGTTTTTACTCACTTTCCGTTTGCACACGGGCAAAATGCACCAATGTACTATGTTGCATTGATGACTTTTATTCTTATCTTTTCTTCGGTAACAATGGTTTTGGCTGTTGATGCAGGACATAATATGAATAAAGGAAAAGTAGCTTTTTACATGTTTCTAACAATCATTGGAGGTTTAATCTTCGTTGGTTCTCAAGCATGGGAATGGAAAAACTTTATTAAAGGTGAATATGGTGCAATTGAAACTAAAGGAGGAAGTATTCTACAATTCGTTAATGCAAAAGGCGAACGAGTAAAATTAGAGGAGTTTGCTGCGACATTGCAAGAAGATAGAGTTCAAAGAACTAGAGGAAATGCTTTATGGTTTGGAAGTGAACCTGCATTGCCAACGTATTCTGTTGCAGAAGTTCAAGCTGGTTTTAAATCTAATCCTGATTTGTTAATTAGAACGGAAGTTATTTTTGATAAAGAAACTGCAAAAACTGCTGTTGGTGCTCATCCAACATTAAATGATAGAGAATTTCATACTAAACATAAAACTATTTTAACAAGAGCAGAATCTGAAAAGATGTTAGCTAATGCTGTTTTAGTTGTTGAAGGTGCAAATCTTGAAAGAAACGAATACGGTAGTAAATTATTTGCCGATTTCTTTTTCTTCATCACAGGGTTTCACGGTTTCCACGTATTCTCTGGAGTTATAATAAATATCATCATTTTCTTAAATGTACTTTTAGGAACTTATGAAAAAAGAAGATCGTATGAAATGGTTGAAAAAGTTGGACTTTACTGGCACTTTGTCGATTTAGTTTGGGTTTTCGTATTCACTTTCTTCTACTTAGTTTAATTTTTAGAAATTATATATTATGTCACACGAACACGTTTCTAATACAAAAAGAATTTGGAATGTATTTTTCCTTCTATCGGCAGTAACAATTGTTGAGGTAATTCTTGGAATCATTAAGCCAGAAGCTTTACACATGACTAACTTTTTAGGCATGAATTTATTGAACTGGATCTTTATTTTACTTACACTTTACAAAGCATATTATATTGTTTGGGCTTTCATGCACATGGAAGGTGAAACAACAGCGTTAAGAAGATCAGTCGTTTGGACTGTCATTTTCTTAGTTATATATCTAGTTTTTATACTTCTTGTAGAAGGAAATTACATTTATGGGGTTTTTAAAAATTCAACAATCAAGTGGAATTTTTAACATTATATTAATTCAAATTAAAGTCCCGATTCTGTCGGGATTTTTTTATTTTTGTAACTAATAAATACAAACTAAATGAAAAAGAATTTAGTACTTATAGTTCTCTTTATTCTTCCTATTGTTGCTTACTTGTTTTTTGCTTCTGGCGTAAACAGTTTTTCTAAATTACCTGTTATTACAACCAAAATTTCTGAACTTGGTGAGTTGAAATCTACGAATGATAAATCGGTTAAACTTGCTTCTAAAATTACTATTCTCGGTTTCGCTGGAACTGATGTCTATGAAAAGCGTGGAGGATATTTTAATTTAAGTCAAAAGATATACAATCGCTATAGAGAGTTTAAAGATTTTCAAGTTGTGATTCTTGTTCCAGTTGGCGCCGAAAAACAAGTTGAAGTTGTTTTAAACAAATTAAAAGCAGTTTCCAATATGTCTAATTGGCATTTTGTATTTGCAACTCCGCAAGAGATTGAAGCAGTTTATAAAAGTATGAAATTGCAAAATCCGATTGATGTTTCTAAAGGTTCTAATACCGTTTATATTATCGATAAAGAGCTTAGCTTAAGAGGACGAAAAGGTAAAAACAATAAAGACGAAGAAGAATATAGAGAAGGTTATAACACGTCGTTAGTATCCGAACTTCATAACGAAATGACAGACGACGTTAGAATTATTCTTGCCGAATACCGATTGGCTCTTAAAAAGAATAATGCCGATAGAAAAAAATACGGATTGTAAATAAATCAAAATGAAAAATAAATCATACATAGGAATTTCATTTATAATTTTAATTTTCGGAATTTATGCCATTCCTAAAATTATTGATAGATTAAAAGGAAATGATTTGGTCGAAATTGGTCCAGTTCCAACATTTGAATTAACTGATCAAAACAATAAAAAAATCACCAACAAAGATTACGTTGGAAAAGTTTACGTTCTAGAATTTTTCTTTTCAACTTGTCCGTCAATTTGTCCAATTATGAATAAAAATTTGATTGAAGTGCAGAATGATTTTTTTGGAAATCCAAATTTCGGGATCGCATCAATATCTATAAATCCTGAAAACGATACACCAGAAGTTTTAAAAGCACATGCGAAACAACTTGGAGTGACTTCTACCAATTGGCATTTTCTAACTGGAGATAAAGCTTACATTATGGATCTTTCTAATAAAGGATTTAATATTTATGCAGGACAAAACGAAAAGGTTGCAGGTGGTTTTGAGCATTCTGGGCTTTTTGCATTAGTCGATAAGAACGGAATTATTAGATGCAGAAAAGACGCTCAAGGAAATCCAATAATGTATTACGACGGATTAGAAAAAGAAGGTGTAAACGCTATAAAGCAAGATATAAAATTATTATTAGAAGAATAAAATGGAAAACTCAATAGAAAAAAAATTCAATAAACCTATCATATTTGTTTCAATATTAATTCCGATCGTTGTAGCAATTTTATTCAATGTAAAGCTTAAAGATTTTGGAATAATCGTAGAACCATTATCGTTCTTACCTCCAATTTATGCTTCAATAAATGGTTTAACAGCTATATTATTAATTGCTGCAGTTATCGCAATCAAAAACGGAAAAAGAAAACTTCATGAAAACATAATGACAACTGCAATTGGTTGTTCTATTGTGTTTTTAGTAATGTATGTTGCCTATCACATGTCGGCAGATTCAACGAAATTTGGAGATTTAGACCATAACGGAATTGTTGACGCAACAGAATTGGCAGCCGTTGGCTCGATGCGATTGGTTTATTTTTTAATCCTTATAACACATATCATCTTGTCGATAATAATAATTCCGATGGTATTGTTTACTTATGTTCGAGCATTGGCAAGTGAATTTGATAGGCATAAAAAATTAGCAAGAATTACGTTTCCAATTTGGTTATACGTTGCTATCACTGGAGTTGTTGTATATTTAATGATCTCACCTTATTATGCAAACTAAAGTCAGAAGTTGGAAGTTGGAAGTACGAAGACATTTTCCAATTCTTTTTGGAATTTGTTTTTTCTTTTCTGGAATTTCCTCCAATGCGCAATGCGCAATGTGTCGTGCCGCATTAGAAAGTGAAGGAAACACTGTAAAAGCTGAAGCTGTAAACGATGGAATTGTCTATCTTATGGGAATTCCATATGTTTTAGTTGGAATCGTTGGCTACGTAGTTTACAGAATGTATCGCAAAAAGAAAGTTGCTTAAAAACCAACAATCTGAAATCTGCAGCCTGAAATCTGAAAACTGCCTTTTAAAATCACTCCATTCCATCAATTTTCACATTCATTTTTCCTGTTGCGGTGATAAATGCAATGATGGCGTTGTTGGTTAATTCTACTTTTTCAAATTCAAAATCATCCATTGTTCCGTTTACGAAAACACCTTTCATTGGTGAATAATTACTTAGGTATGGAAGCATATTTTTCTTTCCTTCGGCTAAATTATCTTTAATTGAATAACGACAATTTTCTTGAATTTTCTTCAAAATAGTTCCTTGTAAAAGCCAGTTAGCGGTTTTTGTTAAAATGCCTTTTGTGTTTAAAACATAATCCATTTGATCAAAATAAATTTCTTTGGTCACCGAATTGTAATTTGGAATTCCGCTTAAATAAATCGTTCCGTTGATGCTTCCGGTCATATCAAGTGCAATAATCATTTTACCGTCTTTAGACCACAAATCAACTTTCTGAACCACAATTTTTCGACTTCCAGAACCAAATTCTTTTCCCTGAAAATTTTTAGTAATAATTCGAGAAGCACTTTCATAAGTAGAAATTGCAGCAATCGAAGCCGTTGTTTTATTCGGCATTTTGGTCACCGATTTAAAAGTCACTGTTTCTCTGTTGAATGAGTTTTTAGGTTGTTGTCCAACCATAGTTTGCATGCTACATTTTAATCCGAGTTCCATTTCGATTTTGCTTTTTTTCAAAACAGCATCGGTTACATAAACCTCAATCGGATTTAATTTGAACCAAGTTTCATATTGTTCACTGGTTACAAATGGTGTACTCATTTTTTCTAGAACATCTAAAACATAAGGTTTAAAATCGCTAGACTTTTCTATAGCATCATCAATTTTTTTAGCAACTTTAGATTTAAAAATCGATAAAGTTGGATTGATGATATATGTTATCGGAACTTTTTTTCCTGCAACTAATATTGTCGGACTTTCACTCCATTCGAAATCTTCAATTTTCGATGTGGTATTCATCTTCCAATTGGATAATTTGGCATCACTTATCAATGTAATTGTTCCATTTAAATCAATTTCTCTCGTGTCGTTCAATCCCATAAAATCGGTTCCATACTTAAATCTTGACCAAATTTTTAAAGGTAAAATCGACTGAATTTTTCCGTCTTTTTCAATTAATTTGATAGTTCCAGTTTTCCAAATCTTCATTTCACTTTTGTCGTCTTCGAGATTATTATCTTCATAAATTAATCCGGAAAGTGATTTATTTAGCTGGTTTTCAATTTCTTTTAATGTGATTTCCATTGGCATATCAACAAAAGAAGTTGTAGTTTTATAAACCATAGGGACATTTTCTGAAGGCATAGGTTTTAAAGCCGCGATTTTATTGCTAGTAGAACATCCAAATAGAAAACATAAACTCAATAAAGACAAGATTTTTTTCATTTTTAAAATTTGATATAAAAATTCTAAATTATTTTTTGGTGTGAATGTAACAAAAAAATAAAACCTATGTCTAATAAGAAGATGTTAATTTAGTTCTTTTGAGTTAAAATGATTTAAATTTGCATCACATTAGTTTCAATTTTGAAATAATAAATATGAAGAAAATTAGTATTTTATGGGTTCTTATGGTTTTGATTGGAACTTCGGTTTCGGCGCAATCTAAAAAATGGACATTACTGGAATGTGTTGATTATGCAATTAAAAATAATATTTCAATCAAGCAATCGGAGTTGGATTTAAAAGTATCTGATATTGAAAAGATAGAAGCAATTGGTAGTTTTATGCCAACTTTAAATGGTAATGCTAGCTTTAGCATCAACACTGGAGCAAGTATTAACCCAGTTACAAATCAATTTCAAAACGAAACATTTAAATCTTTTTCTGCGGGATTAAATTCTAGTGTTACTATTTTTAATGGTTTAGTAAACTGGAAAAACTTGCAAAGAAGTAAGCTTTCTAAAATTGCAAATACGTATCGTTTAGATAAAATGAAAGACGATATTGCACTTTCTGTTGCTAATTCGTATTTACAAATCTTATTCAATAAGGAACAACTTAAAGTTCAAAAAAATCAAAATCTTGTTACCAAAGAAAACTTAAAAAGAACACAGGAATTAATAAATGCAGGTTCTGTTCCAGCTGGAGATATTTTCGAATTGGAAGCTACCGATGCAACACAACAACAACAAATAATTAGTACAGAAAATACTTTGTTAATTTCTAAAATAGCTTTGTGTCAAACGCTTTTATTAGAGGAATACAGCACTTTTGATATTGCAGATGCTGAAATTGATGTTCCAGTTTCAACAGTTATTAATGAGTCGCAAGATGCTATTTTAGCCAAAGCAAAAGAAGCTGTAAAAGATGTGAAAATTGCTATTTCAAATGTAGAATTAGCTAAAAAAGATGTTGCTATTTCTCGTTCTTCTTATTTGCCAACACTTAGTGGTTTTGTAGGATACAATACGCGTTGGTCTGAAAGTCCGATTTTTAATTTCATTGATCAATTATCATTATTTGACGGAACAGCTGTTGGATTACAATTGAATGTTCCAATTTTTAATGGTTTTGCAACAAAAAGTAGAGTTAAACGCGCTAAAATCAATCAAGAGCGTTCAGAGTTTCAGTTAAAACAAACCGAATTAGATTTAGAAAGAAATGTATATCAAGCTTATAATGATGTGATTAATGCAAAAAAATCATTCGAAGCAGCACAAAAATCTTTAGAGGCTAGAAAACAAGCTTATAATTTTACAAAAGAACGATACAATGTTGGTTTACAAAATGCTTTCGATTTCTCGCAATCAACTATTGCATTGGAAAACGCACAATCAGAAGTTTTAAGAACCAAATATGATTATATTTTTAAAGTTAAAATAGTAGAATTTTATTTTGGAATTCCAATTTCACAGCTTAAATAAATATGGATAAGGGAATATTTTTAGAAGTTCTAAAAGCATTTTCATTAGGAGTTTTGTTTGGTTTGATATTTGTTTATTTCACCGATTCAAAATCTTATATTCTCAGACCAATTGTATTCGGATTATTTTTTGTCACAATGCACGCAAGTAATAATTCATATAAAAAACCAGAACAAAAATAACATAAGTATAAAATTACCAATCATGTCAAAGAAAAAATTATTTATAATATTAGGAGTAATAGTTGCAGTGATAGCACTTGCTATTTATTTGTCAAAATCTGGAGCTATTGGCAATAGAGACGAAGGCACCGATGTTGAAACTGCAAAAGTTGATGAAATCACTATCATTGAAACCGTTTCGGCAACAGGAAAAATACAGCCCGAAATTGAAGTTAAAATTTCATCTGAAGTTTCTGGAGAAATTATTGCTTTGCCCGTAAAAGAAGGTCAAGTGGTTAAAAAAGGTGATTTATTGGTTAAAATCAATCCCGATTTATATACTTCTGGTTACAACAGAACTATTTCTAATATGTCTGTTTCTAAAGCTGGATTGAGTCAAGCCGATGCCTCTTTTAAAGAAGCTAAAGCCAACTATGAAAGAAACAAAACATTATTTGAAAAAGGAATAATTTCTAAATCTGATTGGGATAAAGCTATTTCTGCTTATGAAGTTGCTGTTGCCAGTAAACAATCGGCTTATTACAATGTTCAAAGTGCCAACGCAACTGTAAAAGAAGCGAAGGATAACTTGGGTAGAACTACAATTTATGCTCCAGCTGACGGAACTGTTTCTATGCTAAATGTAGAATTGGGTGAAAGAGTTTTAGGTACACAACAAATGACAGGAACGGAAATTCTTAGAGTTGCCAACCTAAATAACATGGAAGTTGAAGTTGATGTTAATGAAAATGATATTGTAAAAATTAGTGTTGGAGATTCTGCAAATGTTGAAGTTGATGCTTATTTAAAGAAAGAATTTAAAGGAATTGTTACAAGTATTTCTAACTCTGCAAGTACAACAACAACTGCCGATCAAGTAACGAATTTTAAAGTAAAAGTTAGAATTTTAAAAGAATCTTACCAAGATTTATTAGAAGGAAAACCAGCAACTTATTCTCCGTTTAGACCAGGAATGACAGCTACCGTTGATGTTATTACTAAAAGAAAAGAGAAAATTATTGGTGTGCCAATTAGTTCGGTTGTTGTAAAATCGGATACTTCTGCAACTAAAAAATATGTTGTAGAAGAAGAAAACGATGATAAGAAAGTAACTGCAAAATCAGATAAGAAATTTGAATGTGTATTTGTTAAAGATGGCAATAAAGCAAAAATCAGAATTGTAAAAACCGGAATTCAAGATGATACTAACATCGAAGTAATCTCTGGTTTAAAGAAAGGTGATGTTGTAATAATCGGACCATACAATACGGTTTCAAAAGATTTAAATTCTGGTGATAAAATTGTAGTTTCTAATTCGAAAGATAAAGACAAAGCAAAAACTGCAAAGAAGTAATTATCTCAAAATAATTTCATGAGTTATATTTTAAATATTGAAACAGCTACCAAAAACTGTTCAGTTGCAATTGCTAAAAATGGAACAACTATTCTATGTAAAGAAACGGCAGAATTAGGTTATTCTCATGCCGAAAAACTCCATGTTTTTATTGAAGAAATTATAGCCGAAGCTGGAATTACGATTAACGATTTATCAGCGATTGCGGTGAGTCAAGGTCCGGGTTCTTATACTGGTTTGCGAATTGGAGTTTCTGCAGCTAAAGGACTTTGTTATGCTTTGCAAATTCCGCTAATTTCTGTTGATACGTTGCTTGTTTTGGCAAGTAAAGTCAATAAAAAAGACGGCTTTATAATTCCAATGATTGATGCTAGAAGGATGGAAGTGTACAGCGCTATTTTTAATTCAAATAAAGAAAAAATACGTGAGATTCAAGCCGAAATTTTAACAGAAGAAAGTTTTTCTAATATATCAGAAACAGTTTATTTTGTTGGTGATAGTAATGAAAAGGCAAAGACTATTTTGAATAAATCAAACTTTATATTTCTAGATGAAATTGTATTTCCATCGGCCAGCGAAATGAGCGCAATTTCTTTCACTAAATTTGAAGAAAACAACTTTGAAGATGTAGCTTATTTTGAACCGTATTACCTTAAAGATTTTATGTTTGCCAAATAATTTACTTCGGATTATCTCTTACAAAAGGTTGAATAACAATTCCGGCGTTGTCAAAAGCTGTTTTGCAATCTTGTAGAATATCAGAAGAAACGATGCCAAAATTTTCATTATTGGTCCAAGGTCTAATAGCGAGATGAATGGCGTTATCGGTTAAAGCTTTTACCATTACAATGGGTTCGGGATTTTTAAGGACTAAAGGATGATTTTCCATAACCTGCATTACCATTTCTTTTGCCAATTTAATATCGGTATCATACGAAAGTGAAAATACTAAATCAATTCTTCGCATTCCAGCAACGGAAAAATTAGTAATAATTCCGTTTGATAA
The DNA here is from genome assembly GCF_000757385.1 of Flavobacterium aquatile LMG 4008 = ATCC 11947. GTDB lineage: Bacteria > Bacteroidota > Bacteroidia > Flavobacteriales > Flavobacteriaceae > Flavobacterium > Flavobacterium aquatile. The sequence continues at coordinate 652,763 of NZ_JRHH01000002.1, forward strand.
AATGCCATTCGGAATCAATATCGTTTGATTATTAGCCGAGATTAATTTGGTTACAAATATTTGAATTTCAGTTACAGTTCCAACAACTCCTTGTGCTTCGATCGTATCACCAACTCTAAATGGTTTGAAAAGAATAATCAGCATTCCTCCAGCAAAATTAGATAACGAACCTTGTAAAGAAAGTCCAACAGCCAAACCTGCTGCTCCAAGAATGGCTACAAATGATGAAGTTTCAATTCCTAATTTGGAAATAAATGTTACAAAAAGCAATACTCTTAAAATCCAAAGTAAAATATCGGCTAAAAATTTAGATAATGTAGGATCAAGTTCTCGTTGAACCATGATTTTTTTAACCAAACGATTGATGATTCTAATAGCATACAATCCGATGAAAAGTATAAGAAACGCCGAGATTAATTTGGGCGAGTAATCAATAAGAATTTTTACAAATTCTCTTATGTATTGACTGAGTGAGCTTATTTCAAGTGTCTTCATAGCATAAAAAAATCACGCTAGATGCGTGATTTAATTTTACAAAGTTAGTATATTTCTGAAATTAATCAGCATCTTCCTCAACTCTATTTATTTCATCATCTGCTTTTTTAACAGTTTCATCAACTTCATCTGAAGCATCATTTGTAAACGAATTTACTTTTTCTTTTACAGTTGCAACAGTATTTTCAGCAAAATCTTCTGCTTTATCTGCAAATTCGCTTGCTTTTTCTTTAACTGTTTCAACAGCATTTTCAATAGCTTCACTAGCTGCTGGAACATATTCAGCTACTTTTTCTTTAGCAGCTTCTGCAAAATCCTCTACTTTATCAACAAGTGGTGCTGCAGCTTCTTTTGCATTTGCAATGGCTTCTGTTGCTAAATCTTCAGCTTTATCGGCGGCTTGACTTACAGATTCTTTTGCTGATCCAAATAAATTTTTAAAAAATCCTCCTATTCCCATGATGTTTATTTTATTGATTAGACTACAATTATACGCTTTTTTGTCATTTGTTGCGTAAATTTATATACATTTTTATTTCTTAAGAAGTTATTATTCAAGTTCGAAAGTTAATTTCAAATTTACTCTGTACTCATAAACTTTTCCATCTCTCACAGATACACTTTGATCTTGAACATAAGCAGAACGAATATTTTTTAATGTTTTAGCAGCTTGTTCTACTGCAATTTTAGTTGCATCTTCCCAGCTTTTTTCTGAGCTTGCAAGTACTTCAATTACTTTTAATACGGCCATGATTTTTAAATTTTAAGTTTAATTAAAGATATCAAATTTTATAATATGTTGAACTATTTTTGCGTTATATTTACTTTGTTTCAATACATAATATTTTTTTTGGCTTTACCTAAGTTTAAATGAATTAGCTAATTGTCAAATTATTTTCAGAAAATGTAATGTTAATTACATTCTCTTAAACTTGAACAGATCACTTTACGGTTCTCCAATGTTAACATTGAATTTCATGTTAAATGGAGATGGAATCCATGAGAATTGGAATATTGTAGGATTAAGTGGTCAACCAAGCTCAAAAATTTATATATTTGACCGCTTTGGAAAACTAATAAAACAAATCAGTTCGACAAGCGACGGTTGGGATGGAACATTCAATGGACAAATGATGCCATCAACCGATTATTGGTTTACCGTTGACTTTATGGAACAAGGAAAGTCAAAACAATTTAAAGCCCATTTCTCATTAAAAAGATAAATAACACAATGAACTTTAAGAAATTTTATTTAGTAGTATTTTTATTAGTAGCCAAGCAATCATTTTCACAAGAAGTATTACCAGTTTATTCTGATTATTTATCAGACAACTATTACTTATTGCATCCTTCT
>NZ_JRHH01000003.1 GCF_000757385.1 Flavobacterium aquatile LMG 4008 = ATCC 11947
GATTTAAACGTAAAAGCATACAAGACATTAGCAACAGGAACGCTTTGGGGTGGATTATCATACAGAAGAAGTCTTGACGGTGCTCAATATATAGAAGGAAGTTCTGTTGCGGATCAAAAGCTACAATACATCACGCCAATTGTTGGGTTTAACTTTAATAATTTTATGGTGTCTTATACTTATTCTCATTTGTTAGGGAATGTAAAATTTGATACAGGAGGATTTCATCAGATCACACTTGGAATAAACTTATTCTGCAAGCAAGAGAAATATGATTGTAATTGTCCTGCGGTGAATTAAGGAATTAACAGTATCCCAATAGCAATATTGGGATTCTTTTTTATAAAAATAAATTATGATAATAAAATCAGTAAATGGGAAATCACCTAAAATTCCCGAAGATTGTTATGTTGCGGAAAATGCAACTATTGTTGGCGATGTAGAATTTGGTTCGCAATGTAGTGTTTGGTTCAATGCCGTTATTCGTGGTGATGTGCATTATATTAAAATTGGTAATAAAGTTAATATTCAAGATGGTGCCGTTATTCATGCGACGTATTTAAAACATCCTACAAATATTGGTAATAATGTTTCAATCGGGCATAATGCTATTGTTCATGGATGTACGCTTCATGATAATGTTTTAATCGGAATGGGTGCGATTGTAATGGATAATTGTGTTGTAGAAAGTAATTCTATTGTGGCTGCTGGAGCGGTTTTGACTCAGAATACCGTGGTAGAATCGGGAACTATTTATGCTGGTGTTCCTGCTAAGAAAGTGAAAGATATTAATGCTTCTGATTTTGCAGGTGAAATTGAACGTATTTCTAACAACTATGTAATGTATTCGGGTTGGTTCAAAGACGAATAGTGTTTTTGAAAATCTGAACTTTACAAAAGACATATACTATCTAGCCCTGATTGCAGCAACTACCGTGTAGTGCGGAAAGCAGGAAAACGGTTTACAAGAATTACTACTGATTCGCTCCTAAATTTTAAGCAAGTTTCTTCCGTGAATTAGTACTTCAGGATCGATAAGAACGATGCAAAAAACGCCTGAAACTACTAGAAATTTCAAGATGTTGTGTAGTCGTAAATAATCGGGTTTTGAGCTTGATTTCCAGAGATAAAGAAGAAAAAATATCAGAATTATTAAGCTCACGTAGAAATAAATATCCATGTAACCGACGTCGTAAATTTCGACTAGGAAATAAACCGGTAGTATGGTAATTACGGTAAGTAATGTGATTGTTTTTTTGGCAAACACTTCGCCGAATTTCACTGGAATTGTTTGATAATCATTGGCAATATCGCCTTTTATGTTTTCTAAATCTTTTATGATTTCTCTAATTAATAGCAGCAGAAATAGAAATGTGGCGTGTGCGAAAATTTGTGGATATAGATTTTTGTAGTACAATAAAATGGCAAAAAATGGCAAAACGGCTAGGAGTGAAGCGGTTAGGTTTCCGATGATTGGGTATTTTTTTAGTTTGTGTGAGTAGAACCAAATTAAAAAAATATAAACAGAGAAGAATAATACAGCTCTAAAGGACACTAAAAAAGCCAATAGCGCAACTATAAAATTGACCGTGAAATAGACTTGAAGTTTAGTTTTCTGACTTACTAATCTGTCTAGTTTTGATTTGTTTGGTCGATTGATTAAGTCTTTTTTACTGTCGTAGAAATTGTTGATAATGTAACCTGAGGCTATTGTTAAACCAGATGCAATTACGATTATAAATAAGTTAAAATCTAGTAATACAGACAACGCTCTTTTTTCGGGCGCCATTATAAAAATTGCTGATAAATATTGGGCTAACGCAATAATTGGGATATTGTAACCGCGAACCACAGAAAACATACTGATGATTTTCAGTAACGTGATTTTGGTTTTTCTGCTCAGCATGGTTTAGAAATTATAAACCACTTCTAGCTTGTAGTCTTTTAATGATTCTTTTGCTTTTTCTAAATCTTCTGTGAAGCCAAGAATGTATCCGCCGCCGCCAGAACCACACAATTTTAAGTAGTAATCGTTAGTGTCAATTCCTTTTTGCCAAATTCCGTGGAATTGTTCAGGGATCATAGGTTTGAAATTATTTAAAACTACTTTAGAAAGTTTTTTGGTGTTAGAAAATAATGATTTCATATCGCCACCAAGAAAGTTTTCCACACACGCGTCGGTATATTTTACAAACTGATTTTTAAGCATAGTACGGAAACCTTGATCTTTCAGATTTTCCATAAAAATGTTAACCATTGGAGCGGTTTCTCCAACAATTCCTGAGTCTAAAAGAAATACTGCTCCTTTACCATTCGTGCTTTGTGTAGGAATTCCAGTTGCTTCAATATTGTCTTTAGAGTTTATTAAAATTGGAATACTTAAATAACTATTTAATGGATCAAGACCAGAACTTTTTCCGTGGAAAAACGATTCCATTTGAGAGAAAATAGCTTTTAACTGCAGTAGTTTTTCTCTAGTTAAGTTTTCTAGAACCGTAATTTTGTTGTCGGCATATTTGTCATAGATAGCAGCAACTAATGCACCACTACTTCCAACTCCATAACCTTGTGGAATGCTAGAATCAAAATACATTCCGCGTTCAACATCGGTTTTTAGAAGGTCTAAATTAAAAGTAACCAATTCGGGTTGCTCGCTTTGAAGATTTTCTAGGTAAGTAACAAATTTTCGTAAGCTTGAATTAGATTTTATAGCTTCAACAGATGGATTTTCATCTACTTTCAAAGCGCCATTATAAAAATTGTAAGGAATTGATAAACCCTTAGAATCTTTGATGATTCCGTATTCTCCAAAGAGAAGTATTTTTGAGTAAAATAATGGTCCTTTCATATTTTTATTTAATCAATTAAAGATTGACTTCCAAATCCAATTTCATCACAAATATACTGACCATTTTGACAATAGCCAACTAATTCGTCCTTAATAAATTGCAAAGTTTCAACTCTAACGTTTTCGGGATACAAAACGTGAACATTTGCGCCAGCATCGAGTGTAAAACAAATTGGAATTTTAGTTTCATTTCTAAATTTCCAGATTTTATTAATGATTTCCAGTGTATTAGGTTTCATCAAAATAAAATAAGGCATTGAAGTCATCATCATAGCATGTAAAGTCAAAGCTTCACTTTCTACAATTTTGATAAAATCTTCTAAATTTCCATTCTCTATAACGTTTTTTATAGCTGATAAATTGTGATGTGCTTGCGCAAATCGTTGTTCGGCAAATGGATGATTGTGCATTAAATCATGACCAACTGTGCTCGAAACTTGTTTTTCGCCTTTGTCAACCAGCAAAATAGTATCTTGATAATTTTTAAAATTCGAATGAACCTCTGACGAAAATGGTACTCCAAATAAATCAGTACTTCCAGAAATTTCAGCATGATTTCCCCAAACTACAATGTTTCCTTTTACGCTTCTGCAAGCGCTTCCTGAGCCAAGTCTTGCTAAAAAAGAAGCTTTTTGATAGAAATAATCATCGGGCATTTCGGGATTTAAAAGTTTTTCCAAACTCATTATATTCATTGCCAAAGCTGCCATTCCAGATGCCGAAGACGCGATTCCTGAACTGTGAGGAAACGTATTTTGGGTATCAATTGTGAAATGAAAGGATTTTAGATACGGACAATAAACTGCAATTCGTTCAAAAAATTTTTGAATTTTTGGTTTAAAATCTTCTTTTGGTTTTCCTTCAAATAATAAATCGAATGAAAAACCATTCTTGTTTTCTTTCTTTGAAAAATCAAGTTTTGTAATTGTTTTGCAAGCGTTTAATGTAAAACTTATAGATGGATTTGCCGGAATTTGATTCTCTTTTTTGCCCCAATATTTTACAAGTGCAATATTGCTTGGTGCGCTCCATTGAAAGCTTCCGTTATTAACAGATGCTAAAGTTTCATTAAAAATAAAATCCTTTTCGGAAATCATAAAGTATAAATTTATGCAAAGATACTTAATTTTAGAAAAGTAACTTCGAGTTTGTTTACTATATTTGTATAAAAAATAAACAATATGCAAAAGATACTTCGAATTGCTTTAGTCGTTACAACCTGTTTGGTTATTGGCTATTTATCTAGTTTAGTTACAAAAGAAAGTATAATTTCATGGTATCCAACAATTAATAAGCCGGTTTTTAATCCGCCAAATTGGATTTTTGCACCAGTTTGGACAATTCTATATGTTATGATGGGAGTTGCTGGCGGAATGATTTGGAACAAACTCGAAACCGATCAAGAAAATGTAAAAAAGGCATTTACTTTTTTTATAATTCAATTAGGATTGAATGCTTTATGGTCGTATTTGTTTTTTGGATTACACAATCCGTTTTTGGCTTTAATCGAAATTATTTTACTGTGGTTGATGATTTTCGAAACGTATAATCAGTTTAAAAAGATTGATAAAATTGCGGCTTATTTGTTACTGCCTTATTTGGCATGGGTAAGTTTTGCCACTATTTTAAACGCAAGTATTTGGTGGTTGAACCGCTAAAAAAATAAACTGTAAATAAAAAATCCCGACTTATAATCGGGATTTTTTTTATACTTACTAACGAGGTTATTATTTTATAACTAATTTCTTAACTTGTTTCAAATTGTTTTCTGTTATAACTTCAACCATATAAACTCCAGACGAAAGTTCGGAAACACTGATATTGGTTTGATTCGAATTTACAGCTTCTACTTTCTTGACAACTTTTCCTAAAACATCAAAAATTACAATACTTTCAATATCCCCAGAATTAATGCTTGAACTAATTTGAACTAAATCAGTAGCAGGATTTGGATAAAGTATGAAATTACCAGAATCAAAATATAAATTGTTTAAGGTAGTTACAAATTCGGTATTGAAAGTATTGGTTACAATGGCTGGATTAGTATCAAAGAAGATATTTGCTGTATTTGGAATGATGTCTCCAATTGCAAAGCCAGGTTTTAATTTTACTTTAAATGAGATGTAACCCTTTCCTGTTGTAGAATCACTATTCGGGATTGATGGTGGTAGTTGGATATTATCAAAAGACCAAGTTAAGTTATTTGCAATTCTATCCAAAGTATAATAATGACTAGCACTAACCATTAATATAGAGGTTTCATCGATTTTGGAATCTAAAACATCAGTTATTTTAACTCTTTGAGCTGAAGCTGTTCCAGTATTTTCAAATCTGATGGTATAATACAAATAGTCATTTACTGTAAATTGATTATGTTGAATTGTTAAACCATGAGCTTCGGTTTTATCGTTGGGGTCATATGCAGCTGCAACTATTTGAGTATTGGATGCAGAATTATTTGCCAAATAAATATCAGTTGTTGGAATTGTTATTGTGGCTGTGTTAGTAAGTAAATCACCAATATTTGTAGTAGGAATAGGAGGTACTTGTATGTTAACTTCAATACTTCTAGTTTGAAAGGGTAATAAATTTGTAAAATTATATACGAATCCATTAGCTATTGGTGTTGTTTCCGATTGAGAAATTGAATTAATAGTTGTTGATGGATTGCAGTTGAAAGTTAAATTACCATTTGGAATCGTTTGATTACCATTGTTTTTATAAGTTATTTTATTTTTATAGTTTCCTCCTGCAATTGGAGCATTAATTGGTGTGATTGAAACTTCAATTTCGTCATAATTTTGTTGAATACTAATTGGAAAGAAATATTCATTGTTACCGTCTGGTTGATAATTTATATTAGAATAGGAAGGAGTTGTAACACTGTACATTGAACTGTATAATGGATTAATTGAATAGTTAAAATTGTAAGTATTATCAGTATTATAATCAAAAATATAATAAAATCCGTTAGGCGTTATAATGTTATGATTGATTCCATTATTAACTGTATAGTTGAATTGACCTAATGGGAAGTTTTGCTCTGAATTGTCTTTAAGACCATTATTATTTGTATCCAAAAATGCTGTTAATTTAAGGCCTTCACAATTTAATGAAGATGTTGAGTTTTGTAAATTAAATGTTGTCGTTCCTGGTTGATTACTAAAATTTGTCATTAATAGAATATAAATTTCACCTGCTTGAGCATCGAAAATATTTACGTATTCAATAGAACTAGTAGAAAAACTACAATCCACTATATTATTTGGTATCGCTGTATTATCATTTGGGAAATCAAAAAGAGAAGAGCAATTTCCCTGCGAAATTGGACCCCAAAGAATAAAATCTACATCTAATGGAGCTCCGGTAGTACTAACTTGAGAAATTAAAAAATTGATAGTACCAGAGGTAGCAATCTGAAATGAAAACCAAGTAGGATTGGGTGTTGCACCTAGACAGCCAATGCCATTTCCAATTGAAGAAACTCCGACGGTATTGGTATATGATGCAAATCCTAAATCACAAAGTGGAGCACTATCAATGCAAGAAGTTGTTAAAACAAATGTATTAGAACTTTTCCAAGCGCTACTATCATTGATTGCACAAATTGATCTGACCCAGAATTTATATTGTACACCTGCTGTTAGACCTGTTTTAATATAATTTGGCGAATTAACTATTACGCCTGAAGTTCCTTCATTTGGTGCGCTTGAGCTTATTGGTAATACAATAACTTCCCATGAATTGGCTAAACCTTGCTCAGTCCAAGATAAAGAAGCTGATTGAGAATTTATTTGTAGGATAGTTAAATTTGTTGGTTTTAAACATGTAGGTTGAGGTGTACATGTTATGTTTGCTGTCCAACCAGAATTGCTATTAAAATTATCAGATGTAAAGACAAATGTAAGACACCCATTTGCAGATGAAGCTGCAATTTGTGGAGGTAAATTTAAACCAGAATAGGTACCTAAAAGTGGTGCAGAAGTACTATTGCCATCATATACTTTTAGTAAATCAACATCGTTTTCAGTTGCAAATGATGTAAATGTAACTTCAACTTGTTCTCCTGTAACCGTTGGACAAATTGTCCAAGTTGTATTTGTATTATTTAAATAATTATTCGAAGAACCACCTGCGTCTAAAAACGTTCCTCCGCATACAGGTGGAGCAATCAACGTATTAATAGTTTTTGGACCTGACCAATTACTTAAATCATTTTCTGAACATATGCTTCTTATATATATATCATAACATGTGTCAGGATTTAAACCATTTAACACAAATGGATTTGTTTGTGCTGTAATCCAACCATTTACTGTATTTGTTGGAAATGGTGAGCCACACGGCAAAGCTAATACTTGCCATGAGGTAGCCGTTCCTGTTTCATACCAATTTAAATTAACAGAACTCTGTGTAATCGCTGATGTAATAAATGATTCAGGTTTTGGACAAGTTAAAGGACCGCATGTTATATTCGATGTCCATCCAGATGTATTAATAGCCGAGCCGCTTCTGAATCTAAAAGTTAGACATCCATCTGTACTTGTTGATGTAAATGAACCTGGATTAGTTGTTCCCCAATAAGCTCCAGCTATTCCACCAGGAACTGATCCTGCAGGGTTTCCACTAGAAAAAAGAGGTGCAGAAGTGGAATTTCCGTTATGTATGTATAATCCATCGGCGCTTGTTTGGGTATTAAAACTTGTAAATGTTACTGTAACAACTTCACCTGGAACTTCTGGGCATATGGTTGTTATGCTGTTAGAATTATTAGAATAATTACTCGATACTCCGCCAGGATCTGAAAAAGTTCCACCACATACTGAAGGAGCAATTAATGTTGTGCCAGATATCGGTGAAGACCAATCACTAAAATTAGTTGAAGTGCATGCAGCTCTAACATATAATTTATAGCATGTATCAGGATTTAATCCAATTATTGTATAAGGATTTGAATTTGCTGTTATCCATCCAGTTGTTGATGAATTTGGTTCTTCACTATTACAAGGTAAAGCTAGTATTTGCCATTGAGAAGCAGAATTTGTATTTGTCCAACCTAAAGTAATAGAAGTTGTAGTAATGTTAGATTTTATTAACGAAATTGGTTTAGAACAACTAGGAGGAATGCCACAAGTTACATTTGCAGTCCAACCTGGAGCAGGTATTGAAGCACTGCTTCTAAATCTAAAAGTTAAGCAGCCATCGGGACTTGAGGATGTAAACGAACCTGGATTAGTTGTTCCCCAAAACGATCCAGCCAGTGATCCAGGAACATTACCTGATGGGTTTTCACTTGTAATCTGAGATGCATTTATAGAGTTTCCATTAAAAACGTAAAGGCCATCAAAAATAGCTTCTGTATTAAAATTTGTAAATGTTACAGTTACAGTTTCCCCAGTGTTTTCAGGGCAGATTATTGTTGTAACATCAGAATTATTTGAATAATTTGCATTTACACCTCCAGTATCAGAAAAAACATCTCCACATGATGGTGGTTCTATCTGAGTAGTAAAAGTTGAAGAACTAACCCAATCACTAGCAAGTCCATCTTCACACAATGATCTTACATAATATTTGTATGTAGTATTTGGAGTTAATCCAGTTGCTATGAATGGTAAAGTTCCATTATAAATAATTCCAGTTCCTGAAGGACTATCAGTTTCCGGGATTATTTCTATTTCCCAAGAAGAGCTTCCACTAGGATTGTCCCATGATAAATTAGCTTGATTAAATAAAATACCTGATGCTGTCAGAGCAGATGGATTTAAACATTTTGGAGAAATCCTAACATTATCTAATAACCATCTATCACCACCAAGTGTTGAAGTGGTTTGGGTAAATCTCCTAACAAAAGAAATATAAACTTGCGGTCCAAAATCGGTTGGAATGTCAACTACTTTTTCTGTATATATGTTAAAAGGATTTTGAACGCCATCAATAGTAGTCGTTAATTCATTTTCATTATATTCAACTAAAATAGTATATGCCGCTGGGTTAGTTGGAGATGCAGTTGCTGGTGCAATTTTTATTTGATATAATGTTTCCTGATTTCCATTTGTGAATGTGCGGGAAAAAAAACGAAGTTGACCATTTGGAGGAATAGTAACCAATGGAGTAGTTAAGTAATCTTCAGATGTGGTGTTAATTGTTAATAGTTCTCTGTTGACATATGCTGCATTAGAGCCTGCATAAACTAGTGGCGGTGTACTAACTGTGTTATTGATTTGCCATCTTTGAGCAAGACCTATCCCATTGTCAAAAACTGACCAATTTCCACTTTCTAATGTCCATGTTGTAGCTGGTGCTGTACTTGGACCAGTAGTGTTTTCAAATCCTTCAAAGAAAGTAGTTTGCGAATGTCCTGTAAAAATTAAGAAAAATAATGCATAAAAAGTTAGAAGTAATTCTTTTTTCATGGTAGGTTGGGTTTAATAGGATTTCAAAAATAACAATTTTTCTGACATAAAATCTGATGACAATAAAAAAACCCGATGCGTTATAATGAATCGAGTTTAATTTTTTTTGCAATATAATTACTTAATAACTAATTTTTTAACTTGTTTCAAATTGTTTTCAGTTATAACTTCAACCATATAAACTCCCGATGAAAGTAGAGAAACATTGATATTAGTTTGATTCGAATTTACAGCTTCAACTTTTTTCACAATTTTTCCTAAAACATCAAAAATGGTTACATTTTGAATAGTTTCAGAATTGTTTTTCAAACTAATTTGAATTAAACCATTTGCAGGATTTGGGTAAACGATGAAATTACCAGAATTAAAATCCAAATTATTTAAAGGAGCAACAAATTCAGTGTTGAATGTATTTGTGATAATTGGCGGATTGTAATCAAAAAATATACTTGCTGTATTTGGTATAATATCTCCGATTGCATATCCTGGATTAGGCTTAATTCTATAACTAACAAATCCGTGACTTAGCGTAGAATTTTGTGAAGTTGGAGGTAAATCAATATCATAGAAAAACCAAGTTAATTTATTGTTTTCTCGTTTCAAATCATAATTATGACTTGAGCCAATCATTTCTATTGTGCTCGGATTAAGTTTATTACTCAACAAGTTTTCAATTCTAATAAACTCTGCATTTGCAGTTCCAGTATTTTCAAATGTTATAGTGTAATTTAAATAATCATTTGAAGTAAAATTATTTATAGGAATTTCTGGCCCATGCGATTCATACACTTCATTTGGATCATACGAACCAATAACGGTTTGTGTTAAAGTATAGCTGTTGTTTTCGGGATAAATGTCATTAGAAATAGGAGTAATGCTTGAAGAAACTGTCAATAAGTCACCTAGATTCACCGTTGGAATTGTAGGGGTTTGTAAATTTATTGCAATCATTCTCATTTCTTGTGGAGCCAAATTGGTGTAATTATAAGTAAAACCATTTGCTGTAGAAACCGTTCCAGATTGACTGATGCTATTGATTGTTTCTAAATTATTTTTAGTAAACGTAATAGTTCCGGTAGGAATTGTTACTTGCGAATAATTAAAATAATTTATATATACATTTCTTGAAAAACCTGGTCGTGGACTTTCCGCTGAAATATATTCTGAAACATCAGTGTAAGATGCAATATTACTTACAGGAAAGTATAAATTTGTTGTTCCTGAAACAGTATCAACTGTAACATTGTTATAACTTGTTGTGCATGTATAATATGGTGAGAAAATATTTTGAATAGAAAAATTTACATTGTAAATATTACTTGAATTTAGAACAGGAATTGTAATAACTCCATCACTTGACGAAGAATATAAAGGAGTAGAGCCATTTACGGTATAATTAAAGTTGCCCAAATTAAAATTAGTTTCTGTTGCTTCTTTAATTCCGTTTCCGTTGCTATCTAGAAACGCTGTTGCAATAATAGAATAGGTGCAAGTAGCAAAATAAGAACAATCAAAAGTACAAATTGAACTCACTTCACTCCATGGAGAAAATTCATTTGTATCACAATAACTTCTAATATATATATCATAACATGTATTAGGTGATAGACCAGAAACTACAAAAGGTGTATAATTTGCGTTGATAAAACCAGTAGAGGATTCAGTTGGTTCGGGAGAATTATGTGGTAATGTCAGTATTTGATAGCCCGAATAAATGTATTCATCCCAACTAACATTTATAGAAGTTGGATTTACATTGGAAACTGTTACATTCGTTGGAGTTTCAATCGTGCATGGTGGTGGACCACAAGTTACATTTGCTATCCAACCAGAATTTGTTATTGTTGCGTTACTTCTAAATCGAAATGTTAAACAACCATCAGGAGTTGAAGATGTAAATGGTCCGGGAATAGTTGTTCCCCAATATCCACCAGCTAAACCTCCTGGAACATTTCCTCCTCCGTTTGTACTTGAAATTTGTAAGCCAGCTACTGTTGACCCATTAAAAACATACAAAGCATCGTTATTACTTTCAATATCAAAAGAAGTAAAAGTAACAGAGACCACATCGCCTGGAGTAGTTGGACAAATAGTTATATTTGAATTCTCGTTATTACTGTAATTTGCCGATGCTTGTCCAGAGTCTAAGTAGTTTCCTCCGCAACTTGGTGGTAAAAATGTAGTAGTTACATTAATTGATGAAGACCACAAACTAAAATCATCTAGCGTACATACAGATCTTATATAAAAAGTGTAACAAGTACCAGGACTTAATCCTGTCAAAGTAAAAGGATTTGTGGGTGCTAAAACCCATCCAGTTATAGTTGAAGTTGGTGCTGCCGATCCACATGGTAAAGCTAAAATATCCCAAGATGTAGCAGTTCCATTTTCATTCCATGATAGGTCAACTGAAGTAAATGTTACATTACTAATGTTTAAACTTGACGGAGTTGGACAAGTTATTTCTAAGCTTACATCATCAATTAGCCATCGATCACCAGATATAGCATCATCTGGTTGTGTCTGTTTTTTGACAAACGCTATGTATCCTTGTTGACCAATATAGAATGATGGAATTTCAATAACTTTCTCAGTGTAAATATTAAAGACAGTTGAAAGTTGTTCTTCTGTAAATTCTGCTATAGTTACATATGAGGTTGGATCAGTTGGTGAGCTAATAGCTGTTGAGATTTTAATTTGATAAATTGTTCCCTGATTTCCATTAGTAAAAGTTCGATTGTAAAAGCGTAAAATTTGATTTGGAGCGAAAGGGATTAATGGTGTTGCCAAATAATCTTCAGAGGTGTTTCCAGTACCTATTTCTTCTCGATTTATATATGCAGCATTTTCACCAGTCCTTACCAATGGCGGAGTTGCTATACCACTATTTATCTTCCATCGCTCTGTAAGTCCAACACTATTTTGAAAAACATGCCAATTTCCACTTCCCAATGTCCATGTTGTAGATGGTGCAGCACTTGGGCCAGTTGTGTTTTCAAATCCTTCAAAAAAAGTAGTTTGAGAATTTCCAATAAAACTTAAAAGAAATAAAGTAAAAAAAGAGAAAAGTAGTTGTTTTTTCATGAGCTAAAGTTTTCTATTTCAAATATAAACAATTAAAAATAAAAATGCAGACTCAAAATTTGAATCTGCATTTTATTTGTTTTATTTATTGATACAATTATTTTATTACTAATTTCTTAACTTGTTTAAGCTTATTTTCAGTGGCAACTTCAACCATATAAACTCCAGACGAAAGATCTGAAACATTGATGTTAGTTTGATTCGAATTTACAGCTTCTACTTTTTTGACAACTTTCCCTAAAACATCAAAAATCACTATACTTTCGATATTTCCTGAATTAGTATTCAAACTAATCTGAACTAAATCAGTTGCTGGATTCGGATAAAGTAAGAAATTACCAGAATTAAAATCCAAATTATTTAATGCAGCTACAAATTCAGTATTGAATGTATTGGTTACAATAGCCGGATTGGTATCAAAAAAGATATTTGCAGTATTTGGGATGATATCTCCAACTGTAAAACCTGGTTTTAATTTTACTTTAAAGAACACATATCCTTTACTCAATTCAGCATTTGCTAATGCTGGAGGCAAGTTTATAAAATTAAAATTCCAAGTAATTAAATTACCAACACGCGTCATGTAATAAGAATGACTTGCACTAACAATTCTAATACTGGTTTCGTCTAATTGTGCATCGAGTAAATCTTCAATTCTAACAGAAATAGCATTTGCAGTTCCTTCATTTTGGAAACGAATTGTGTAATATAAATAGTCATTTGCTGCAAATTGATTGAATTGTATTTTCTCGCCATGCGATTCCATTTTGTCGTTTGGATCATAAGACGCTACAACAATTTGGGTGTTATTTGATAAATTATTTGTCGAATTAATATCACTGGAAGGCGTTGAAATTGATGCACTGTTGGTTAATATATCATCAATATTCACCACTGGAATTGCAGGAACACTCATCGAAACATTTATAAATCGTGATTCATAAGGTTGTAAATTTGAAAAATCATAAGTAAATCCTGTTGCCGTAGAAATACTTCCTGGAACTGAAACAGTGTTAATCATTACATTAGGATCTTTAGTGAAACTTATTTGTCCGCTAGCAGGAGCGATTCCTAAGTTTTTATAAACAACTTTGTTTGTATAATTAAATCCTGGAACTGGTGGGGTTGTTGGAACCAAAGAAACAGTCACGTCATTATAAGGATTTGTCAAAGTTATTGGAAAATATAAGGTTTGCGTTCCGCTGCCAACAGCAATCGAAATATCATTGAAATTTGTAGTTCCCGACGAATAATATCCAGCATATTCTGTATCTAATGAATAACTAAAATCATAAGTATTTGCTGGATTCGAATCATAAATAGTATGTTCTCCAAAAGGTGAATAAATTGAACTTGAAGCACCAGCATTATTTTGTTGAGAAACAAATGAACCATAAGAGAAATTTACTTCTCCAGTTTCTTTAATGCCATTGTTATTTGAATCTACAAATGCAACAAGATTGATTTTATCATAACATTGTGGCGGTCCTGAGGTGAAACTACCAGCTTTAATAAATACAGCAGAATCATAAGCAGTGTCACTTCTATCTGCTACAACTAATTTAATATGATAAGGATGATTTGGTATAATTACAGATGAAGCGGTCATTTCTGTAGTTTGACCATTAAAGTTTGTTGCAGATGAATAAATATTTGCACCTTCATTTGAAGTGCCGAAAAAACCTTCGTTTACAGAATTACACGCATTATTTAAAATATTATCTCTTATTGTAACGACAGAAACAGGAGTAGAAGTTCCAGGAACGACGGCTAAATTAGTTGTAACTCCTGTTACTAAATCCGTCAGCAAGAAAGCAAAAGCATCTGAAAAAGTACATTGAAAAGTTCCGTATTCATCAGAAGCAAATAGAAAATTAAAACTCATAAATTCATTCAAACTGGTGAAATCAAATTCAAGCTTGGTTGCATTTTTAGAATTCATTGCTTGACCAGTTGCTGTAGTAATAATAGCTTCTAATTGAGAATCGCCTGGCCAAGTAGATATTCCATCACTTAAAATAGAAGTATTCGGTCCAGCGACATTGTTGACATTTCCTGTAGAAAGAACAACTCCTGAAGAAAGCGGAAAAGTCGGATTTGAATTAGTAAAATATCCAATTCCGTTAGTTGAACCAAAATTAGTTCCAGTACTTGAGGTTACATTTGAAATTGTAATACAGGAATTATTGATTAAAACATTTGAAACTAATTGTTCATTTGTGTACAAAGTTGAGTTTGTTGTTAACGGTGGCAAAGTATTGTATGCCGAAAAAGAATAACCCGAAGACCAAGTACTAGTTACAGTAGTAGTACAAATAGTGCGAATATAAAATTTATAAGTTGTTCCAATAGTTAAACCAGTCGCGGTATAAGAATTTTGATTTACAATTGTTCCAGTTGAGGTACTTGTTGGTGCAGGCGCAGTACTTGGCAATGTAATTACTTCCCATTGCGATGCATTCGATGTCCAATTAATTGTTGCTGTTGTGCTGGATACGCCATTTGTTGTAATAGCAGTTGGAATGCCACAATTTGGAACTATAAAAGAATTAGATGGATTAGACCAATTACTTGATGTGGTTGCGTCACAGATTGCTCTTACATAAGCTCTATAACTTGTTCCAGAGGTTAAACCCGTTGCAACATATGGATTTGATGAAGTTATTACACCAGTCGCAGTTGCCGCCGGAGCAGCGGCAGCTGAAGGTAAAAAAAGTACTTCCCATTGTGTAGCAGCTGAATTATCGGTCCAGCCAAAAGTGGGCCCACCATAAACTAAATTTGAAACAACTAAATTAGTTGGTTTAAAGCATCCTGTTACAGTACCACAAACAACATTGGCAGTCCAACCTGGGTTTTCAAGTGAATTATCTGAGACAAATCTAAAGGTCAAACATCCGTCAGGACTTGTAGAGCTAATTATTTCGGGAATTGAAGTTCCCCAAAAAGCACCAGGTAAATTACTTGGAGCTGACCCAGCAGGGTTTGTACTAGAAATTTGCGGCGATGCAGTAGAGTTTCCGTTGTAAATGTAAAGCCCATCATAGTTTGGTTCAGTATTGAATGATGTAAAAATTACATTAACCATTTCGCCTGGTACCGTTGGGCAAATTGTTACAGTGTAGTCAGTATTTGAGGCATAGTTAGCATTTGGTCCTGCAGGATCTGTAAATGCGCCTCCACAAGTTGGAGCTTGAGCATGTCCGATAAAGCCTAGGAAAAATAATGCAAAAAGACTTAAAAGTAGTTGTTTTTTCATATTTGGTTTGGTTATAGGATTCCAAATATAGTTTGATTTTAAACAACTTACAAATAAATGGTGAGATTATTTTGATGTAATTGCCTCAGCTATAATAAATCCGCCAGTCCAAGCATTTTGAAAATTAAATCCGCCTGTGATGGCATCAATGTTTACAATTTCACCAGCAAAAAATAAATTTTCGAGCAATTTACTTTCCATGGTTTTGAAGTTGATTTCTTTTAAATCGATTCCTCCAGCAGTTACAAACTCCTCTTTAAAGGTGCTTTTTCCGTTTACTTGAAATTGTCCATTAGTAAGTTGATTGGCTAAATTGTGTAATTGATTTTTAGACAAATCAGCCCACTTTATTTCTTCTGAAATTTCTGAAGCCAAAACCAAACTCTCCCATAATCGATTCGGAAAGTCAAAAGGTGATTTCTTTGAAACTGCTTTTTTAGAATGTTCTAATTTAAGTTCTTTGAGTTTTTCTAGAGTTTCCTCAAATGTTAAATCGTTTAACCAATTCACTTCCAAAATAAATTGATAATTTTTATCAGCCAAAATTCGTGCACCCCAAGCCGAAAGCCTTAAAATTCCTGGTCCAGACATTCCCCAATGCGTAATTAATAATGGTCCTGAGGATTCAAGTTTAGTGTTTTTAACTTTTACAGATGCAAAGGCCGACAAACCCATCAAATCTTTAATACGATTGTCTTTTATATTAAAAGTAAAAAGTGACGGAACGGCTTCAATAACAGAATGACCAATTTCGGTAAGCATTTCCCAAATTTTTGGATTACTTCCAGTCGTCATGACTAATTTCTGACAGGCAAAAGTCTCTGAATTGGTTTCAACTTTCCAATAATCTTCTGCTTTAAAAATCGATTGAACGCTTTGATTTGTTAAGACATCAATTCCAAGTTTTTTTGTGGCATTTGTAAAACAATCGATAATAGTTTGTGATGAATCGGATATTGGAAACATTCTTCCGTCGTCTTCAATTTTGAGTTCAACGCCATGTTTTTCAAACCATTCAATAGTATCTCCAGAACAAAATTGATGAAAAGGTCCGCGAAGTTCCTTCTCACCACGCGGATAAAATTTGACTAAATCATTCGGTACAAAACAGGCGTGTGTAACATTGCATCGTCCGCCACCAGAAATTCTAACTTTGGTTAAAACTTCTTTACCTCGTTCGAGAATGGCAACCTTTAATTTGGGATTTTTCTCAACTATATTAATTGCTGTAAAAAATCCTGCTGCACCTGCGCCAACTATGATTATATCGTATTTTGAATTCATTTATTTAGAAAGTCTTTGACAAAGTTTTAATTTCTGACAAAGATAAACTTTTAAAATACTAAATATTAATGCAATCGTTCAGGATAATTGCAAAAAATTCCGTCAACACCTAAACGAATCATTTTCTTAATTGTATCTGGATCATTGACTGTGTAAGTATAAATTTTAAAACCTTTTTTATGAATCAGCTCAATATTTTCTGATGTTAAAGTTTTATACCATGGATTAATGCTTTGAGCATTTAATTTTTCCGCAATATTTATTGCTTCAAGTGGGTTTTCTTCTGTCAAAATTCCAATGGAAATTGCAGTGTCAAGTTGTCTATAATTTTCTAATTCCTCCCATAGAAAACTTGAAATAGTAAAATTATTTTTTGTCCATCCTTTTTCATAAAAAGTAGTAAGAATATCAAAAACAGGTTTAGCAGTTTTACTTCCTTTTAATTCAATGTTTAAAGGAGTTTTTTTATTTATGGTGGAAATTACATCTTCCAAAAGAGGAATTTTATGATTTCCTTTTACAATTACTTTTTTAAGGTCTTCCCAATTATAATCTTCTATTTTTCCTTTAGCATTAGTTAAACTATCCAATAATTCGTCATGAAAAACTACGACTTCGCCAGATTTTATTACAAAAACGTCAATTTCAATCATGTCAACATCAAGTTCCAAAGCCTTTTTGATTGAGGAAATGGTGTTTTCAGTTTCGTGTCCCATTGCACCTCGATGTCCAATATTTAGTGGTTTTTTCATCACGTTACATTGTGTAAATAGAAATGAAATTAAAAATAAACAAGAGATTTTCGTCATGATCAATTAGTTTTATAATTACTATTTCAAAACTAATTTGTTGAAAATTATTGGTTTAGATTTTAATGTTATAATATTGTTATTAAATTTTCTCTAGCAAAATAATTCCAAATTCTGAATCAATAAGAACTTTTCCATTAATAACTTCTGATGTTTTTCCAGAATAGGCATCTTTAACTTTAGTTCCGTTTTCGAAAATTGTTCCAACAGAAATTTCTTTATTTCCAATGGGAAAATCCAATCCAACTAACACTTTATCAGTAAAATTGGCTTGAGAATATTCACGACTGAAAACATAAGGTGAAGTTGTTATTTGTTTATGAATTCCGGCACCAACTGCTGGATGATTTCTTCTAAATTGACCTAATTTTTGCCAATGCAAATTGATTTCTGCTGTTTTAGGATTGTTTTTTAAATCATCCCAATTCATAAACGAACGCAAAGTTGCGTCGCCTTGGGTGCCTTCAATGTCTAAAGAACGTGCCAATTCATCGCCATAATATACTTGTGAAATTCCTGGCGCAAGTAATAATTTGGTTCCAGATTCGAATGTTTTTTCACGTTTTTTATCAAATGGCCAGCCGTCATCATGAGACGAAACATAATTCATAACCGTATTTCCTTTTAAGTCATTTTGAAGGATAGTTGAGTATTTTGAAAACAAGGATTCGTAGTCCATTTTGGCTTCATTTCTAAAATCAAAATTGATTAGACCAGTAAAACCATTAGCGTAATAATCGACTTTTTTATCTCCAAAATCGTAAATTCTTTTATTTCCAATGTTGTAGCCATACACTTCTCCAACGGTAAAAAACGGATTGTTATCCAGAACTTTTTTTGGATTTTTAGCTTTAAATTCGGCGAAAGCTGCATCACAAACTTTCTTGAAATCGGCCCAAACATCTTCTGTAGTGTGTTTTGCAGTATCAACTCGATAGCCGTCAATTCCGTAATCCACAATATAATCGGAAAGCCATTTCATTATATAGTATTTTGGCGCACGAGGATAATTTGTTCTAGCAAAAAATGCGTTTAATTCGGCTATTTCTTCTTCGTAACGACCTTCTTTTTTCCATTTTTCGACTAAAAATGGAGGTAATTCTACTGCTTGGTTGCTTTCGGTTTTTACATCGGGAAGATTTTCAACCAAGGTGCAAGCAATCGTATTTTCATAATTGTTGTATTGACATTTTGGTGAAGTTCGAACCCAATCACTTGGGAAAACTGAATCTTCAGATGTAACTGGTCCAGTATGATTGATAACCGCATCTAGCATAATTCTAATTCCTTTAGCATGTGCTTTTTGAACTAACTCAGCTAAGTCCTTTTTGGTTCCGAAATTTGGATCTAATGAGCTCCAATCTCGTGTCCAATAACCGTGAAATGCATACGAAAAACCTGTTCCTTCATCAACACCATCGTGAATTTGCTCCACAATTGGTGTCATCCAAATTACATTTATCCCTAAATTTTCGAAATAACCTTCATCTAATTTTTGAATAATTCCACGGATATCGCCACCTTCAAATCCGCGTAATTTCCCAGTTGATTTGTTTCTGTTGTAGTTGACATCGTTGGTTTTGTCGCCATTATTAAATCTATCGGTTAGTAGAAAATAAACGTTGGCACTTTCCCAAACGAAAGGTGCTTTAGTTTCTTTTGATGCTGTTTCTTTTGTTGATTTACAACTTGAGAAAAGTGTTATAATTGCTATGAAGAACAATAGTTTTTTCATTATTTGTACTATTTTAATTCCAAAATTAAAACTGATTTTCCTTCAATTTGAATGTCATTTTTTAAATCAAATGATTTATCTGTTAGAATATCTTTTCCAGAGTTGTATTTTGAAATATTTTCTTGAAATCTATTTGTTTTGAATGTTTTCGATTCTGGACTGTTGTTAATCACTACCATTACGCTTTCTAAATCATTGTGTCTAAAATAAACATAAACATTATTTTCTGGAATATAATGAGTAGTTTTTCCTGTATGAATAACCGATTTTGTTTTTCTCCATGTAAATAATTTTGATGAAAAATCGAAGAATTTTGCTTGTTCTGCTGTTCTTCCTGATTTAGTGAAAGCGTTATTTGCATCACCATTCCATCCGCCAGGAAAATCTTTTCTGATATCGGCATCGCCCAATTTGTCTTTGTTTCCAGCCATTCCAATTTCTGAACCATAATAAATTTGAGGAATACCACGAACAGTTGCAATTAAGGTCATTGCCATTTGGTATTTCTTAAAATCGTTTTTGTAAATTTCGTTGAAACGTTGCGTGTCGTGATTTTCTGCGAAAACCAATAATTTATTCGGATTTGGATACAAGAAATCATTGGTGAAATTCTCGTATGCTTTTATCATTCCTTTATCCCATGAACCATTGTCTTCATTGAACATCGAACTTATAGCATCGTGCAAAGTAAAATCCATAACACTTGGCAAGTACGAATTGTAGTTTTGAATTGCTCCAATTTTACTATCTTTTTGCCAATAGGCCATTTGCGCTTGATCGTGCATCCAAACTTCTCCAACAATGTTGAAATTTGGGTATTCGTCTGTAATTGCTTTAGTCCATTTAGAGATTCCTTCTTTGTCGTTGTAAGAATACGTGTCGACTCTAAATCCGTCTAAATCGGCATACTCAATCCACCAAATTGCGTTTTGTGTTAGGTAATTTAAGACTAATGGATTAGATTGATTTAGATCGGGCATTGATGGAACAAACCAACCATCCATACAATTTTTTGTGTCAATTGCTGATGCATTGGTGTCGAATTGCGTGGTCATTCTGTAGTTAGATTGTGAATAACCCGGAAATTGATGAATCCAATTGTAAGTTGGTAAATCTTTGTACATCCAGTGTTTCCAACCCCAATGATTGGTAACATAATCCATGATGTTTTTCATACCGCGTTTGTGTAATTCGGCACTTAATTTCACATAATCTTCGTTAGTTCCATATCTTGGATCGATTTTATAAACGTCTGATTGACCGTAACCGTGATACGAATGTCTTTCGTCGTTATCTTCGTTTAATGGTGTTGGCCAAAGTGCAGTTGCGCCTAATTCTTTTAGATAATCTAGATTTTTTATAATTCCGTCAATGTCGCCACCATGTCTTCCACCAGGAAGTTCACGATTTCCTTTTTCTGTGACTGATTTATCGCTGTCGTTGTTTGGATTTCCGTTTGCGAATCTATCGGGCATTATTAGATAAATAACATCAGAAGCATCGTAACTTTTTCGCAAAGCTGAGTTTTCTCTACGTGTTTTTAAAGAATAATTTTGTGTGAAAGCTACTTTTTTGTTTTTTGAAAAAGAGAAAACAAAATCTTGAGCTGCTGTATTTTTAGTATTGATTGTTACGAAAACGTAGTTAGGGTTTTCGGTTTTTTGGATGCTTTCTATTACCATTGAATTGGATGTAGTTATATCATATTGCGCAATATTTTTTCCGTAGAACATAATTTGCACATTTGATAATTTCATATCTGACCACCAAAATGGAGGTTCAACACGTTCTACTTGAGCGAAAAGTGATGTTGTAAAAAGTAGTAGTAATAAGATTTTTTTCATTGTAGTTGTGGTTTCTTATTGGTTTGCTGAAACGAGTTTGACATGACAAATTATGCGGTTTTGTCAATCTGAACTTGTTTCAGATTCTATTTTATTCTTTAGTTTTTAATTTCCACAAGTCCTCCCAGTTAGGATTACTTTCTTCAATTAAATTTATTTTCCATTGACGATGCCAATTTTTTAGTTGTTTTTCTCTGCCAATTGCATCATCGATGTATTGAAATTCTTCAAAATAAACTAATTTGAATAATTTATATTTTGAAGTGAAAATACTTCCATTCCCACTTGAATGTCTTTCCATTCTATCATCAATTCCACCAGTTACACCAATATATAACGTACCATTTGGCTTATTTGTAACTATGTAAACCCAATAATTATGATAGACTCGATTTGGCATGTAAGAAATATAAATTTAATTTATCGTGATGCTGAAACAAGTTCAGCATGACAAGCGATGTGCTATTGTCAATCTGACCTTGTTTCAGATTCTGTTTATTTTAATTATATTTTATTGAGATGCTGAAACAAGTTCAGCATGACAAAAGAAATAAAACTTATTTATTTTCAACAATACTAATAGCATAACCGCCACCAGAAGCTGATAATTGGCTTAATTTAGTTTTACTAGTTACAGTAATTTTGCGAATAGTATAAGCTTGTGGATTGGTTTTGTAATGTGCATCTTTAGCATCGGCATATATTGTTGCTGTATATTTTTTACCTTTTTCTAAGAAATTTAAAGTGATGTTTGACGTTCTTGGTGTTTCTCCGTTTACGTTTCCTATAAACCAGTTATTTGTTCCTTTTGCTTTTCTTGCAACGGTAATATAATCTCCTGGTTCTGCTTCTAGATATTTGCTTTCTGACCAATCTACTGCAACGTCTTTTATGAATTGAAATGCATCTGGAAATTGGTTGTAGTTTTCAATTAAATCGGCTGCCATTTGCAACGGACTGTACATTGTTACGTACAATGCCAATTGGTTTGCCAATGTGCTATTCACTTTAGAAGTATTAGTTGGACTGAATTTTTGAATATTCATTTCGAAAATTCCTGGTGTGTAATCCATTGGTCCACCAATTAATCTTGTGAATGGTAAAATAGTTACGTGGTTTGGTTTTGAACCTCCAAATGCTTGAAATTCGGTTCCTCTTGCAGCTTCGTTTCCAATCATGTTTGGATAGGTTCTACAAATTCCTGTAGGACGAACAGCTTCGTGAGCGTTAACCATAATCTTATAATCAACAGCTTTTTCAATTACATATTGATAGTGATTGATTATTGATTGGCTGTAATGGTGTTCCCCAACAGGTAAAATTGGTCCAACATAACCTGTTTTCACCGCTTCGTAACCATTGTCGTTCATGAATTTAAAAGCTTTGTCTAAGTGACGCTCGTAGTTTCTTGTTGAACCCGAAGTTTCGTGGTGCATAATCATTTTTACACCTTTAGATTTAGCATATTCGTGAAGATCTTTTACATCAAAATCTGGATAAGGTGTAACAAAATCGAAAACATAATCTTTGGCGTGACCAAACCAATCTTCCCAACCTTGGTTCCAACCTTCAACAAGAACTCCGTCAAAACCATGTTTTGAAGCAAAATCGATGTATTCTTTTACGTGAGCTGTATTTGCACCGTGCGTTCCGTTTGGTTTTGCTTTAGAATAATCGGTGATGCCTAATTGAATTGCCGGGAAATCATTGGTGTAAGACCAAGTACTTTTGTTAGTAATCATTTCCCACCAAACGCCAACGTATTTTACTGGTTTTATCCATGAAGTATCTTCGATTTTGCATGGATCGTTTAGGTTTAATGTCATTTTAGAATCTAAAATTTCACGAGCATCATCGCTTACAATAACGGTTCTCCAAGGAGAAGTGCTTGGTGCTTGAATATATCCTTTATCACCTTTTGCATCTGGCGTTAAATGTGACTCGAAAATCATCTTTTTATCATCTAAATTCAAGTTCATGCACGAGTAATTTATCAAAGCTGCTTCGTGAAGATTGATGTAAATTCCATCATTAGATTTCATCATTAAAGAAGTTTGCACACCAGTATCTGAAAATCCTTCTTGAGAGGCATTTTCAGATCTTGCTTTACTTGATAAATTTCTAATTTCTGATAATTTAGATGTTGTGTAATCGTATTCTTGTGTATCATAATCGCCAGAAATCCAATGCGCTGTATGGTTTCCTGCCATTGCAAATTGCGTTCTTTCTTCTTTAATTACAAAGTACACCAAGTTTTTCTGACTTGGAAATTCGTATCTAAATCCTAAACCATCATCAAATAATCGGAAACGAATTACTATTTTTCTATCAGTACCTTTTTGATTTAAAGTGACAGCAAGTTCGTTATAATGATTTCTAATTTGAGCAACTTCACCCCAAACAGGTTTCCAAGTTTCGTCGAAAGTAGCCGTTTTAGAATCTACAATTGTGAAATCATTTAAAAGTGACTTTTTATCATTTTTAAGTTCGAGTCCAAGCTTACTTGTTTTTACAACTTCTTTGTTTTTGTACTTCAAACTGTAAGTTGGAGTTCCATCACTTGTAAGTGAAAAGTTCATTTCAAATTCTCCTTGTGGTGATTTTAGTTGTTGTGCAGTCGCAATTGAGCTAAATGCAAACAATATAAAGCTTGCTAAAAATAATTTCTTCATGTTTTTTTGTTGTGTTGATTGTAGGACATAAAGAAAACTTTCATTGACTTTAATATCCTACTATTTAAATATTTATACTGTAACTAAACTATTTGGCTCTACCAAAACTTCGTTTCCATTTACAACAACACTAATTTCTTTATCACCTTCTAAAGAAAATTGGGTGTCATTTTGATTTACAGAAACTTTTAAAATTTGGTTTCTAAAATTAATTTTAAATGAATAACCTTTCCATTCTTTTGGGATTTTTGGTTCAAAATGTAAGGTGTCATTTTTAACACGCATTCCACCAAATCCTTCAACAATACTCATCCAAGTTCCAGCCATAGAGGTAATGTGACAACCTTCTTCAACTTCTTTGTTGTAATCGTCTAAGTCTAAACGAGAAGTTCTAAGATAGAATGTGTAAGCCATATCCATTTTGTCTAATTTGGCAGCTTGAATCGAGTGAACGCAAGGAGACAATGAACTTTCATGAACCGTAAATGGCTCGTAAAAATTGAAATGTTTCTCTAATTGCTCTTTTGTAAAATGATCTTCAAAGAAGTAAAACCCTTGTAAAGTATCGGCTTGCTTGATGTATGGCGAACGCAAAACTCTATCCCAAGACCATTTTTGGTTTATTGGACGCTGGCTTTTATCTAAATCTTTTACTTGAACTAAATCTTTATCTAAGAATCCATCTTGTTGCAAATAAACATCATGTTCTTCAGAAAATGGGAAGTACATATTGCCTGAAACTTTCAACCATTCTTGTAATTCGGCATCTGATAATTTTACTTTTTCGATGATGCGTTTGTGATCTTGAGGATATTCTAATGATACTTTCTGAATTTGTTCATGCGTATAATCGATACACCATTTTGCAATATAATTAGTGTAAAAATTATTGTTTACGTTGTTTTCATATTCATTCGGACCAGTAACTCCAAGAATCATGTACTGATTTTTGTTAGTTGAAAACGAAGCTCTTTGATGCCAGAAACGTGCAATTCCGATTAAAACTTCCAATCCTTTTTCTGGAATGTAAGAGTAGTCACCAGTATATCTATGATAGTTAAAAATGGCAAATGCAATCGCTCCATTTCTGTGAATTTCTTCGTGGGTGATTTCCCATTCGTTATGACATTCTTCACCATTCATAGTGACCATTGGATACAACGCTGCACCATTGGTAAATCCTAAATTATCTTTAGCATTTTCTATTGCTTTGTCTAATTGATTGTATCGGTATGTCAATAAATTACGAGCAACTTGTTGGTCTTTAGTCGCCATATAAAACGGAATGCAATAGGCTTCTGTATCCCAATAAGTAGAACCACCATATTTTTCGCCAGTAAATCCTTTTGGACCAATATTTAGTCGAGAATCTTTACCTAAATACGTTTGATTTAATTGAAAAATATTGAAACGAATTCCTTGTTGTGCTTTTACATCGCCATCGATAGTGATGTCACTCATTTCCCAAATTTTTGCCCAAGCAGCAATTTGATCTTGTAAAAGTTGATTGTATCCTTTTGCTAAAGCTGCTTTTATAGCATTTTCAGCTCCAGTTTGCGTGTTCTCGTGATTTAATGATACTGTGTAACCTGCCAATTTTTGAATTGAAGATTTTTCACCTTTTGCAACAGCAACTTCATACGTGAATTGTACTTTCTCTTTATCCGATTCAACATTTGATGGAAAAAGATTTAAATTTTTATCGTTCAACAAAATGCTGTTTTGCATAAAAGTTGTCGCAATAAAATGAGTTTTGAACGTTCTTGCCGTTACAAACGCTTCATTATTATTGTGATTTACATCTAATGGTTCCCAAAATTTCTCTTCCCAATTGGCATCCTCATTGGTAACTCCAGCATCGATGTATGGTTTGTAGATGATTTTTGCGTCTTTATTTAACGGAGTAATTTCGTAGTTTATCACGCCAACCTCGTCCAAATCTAATGAAAGAAAACGATTTACATTTACTAAAATTTGAGTTCCATTTTGCAAAGTTGCTTCAAAAGAACGTCTGTAAACACCTTGCTTCATATTCAATTCACGACGGAAATTTTTAATTTCTGTACAGGAATTTAAATCGAATTGTTCTCCGTTGATTTCAATGTCAATTCCAATCCAATTGGGTGCGTTTAAAACTTTGGCAAAATATTTTGGATAGCCATTTTTCCACCAACCCACTTTAGTTTTGTCTGGATAATATATTCCTGCGATGTAACTTCCTTGAAAAGTTTCACCGGTATATTTTTCTTCAAAATTCGCTCGTTGTCCCATCGCACCATTTCCGATACTGAACAAACTTTCAGACGACTTTACTCTTTCTGCATCAAATCCTTCTTCAATGATGGACCAATTGTCTGGTTGTATATAATCTTGGTTCATTTTATTATAAGTTTAAAAAGTTTAGAAGTTTAAAAGTGTTTTTCTATAAACTCTTGTGATCTCTATACTCTATATTCTATTTTCTTTTCTCTAATTTATAAGTGCTTCAATGAAAGAAACATCAATAAATGTAAAATCTTTAAAATTGTATTTTGCTTCGTGTAATATTTTATCATCACCAATTCCGACGCTTGTCATGTTGGCAATATTTGCGGCTTGAACGCCAGCTACAGAATCTTCAAAAACGATAGCATCTTCATTTTTCGCGTTCAATAATTGTGCAGCTCGCAAGAAAACTTCTGGATCTGGTTTTGCATTAGAAACATCATTTCCGTCAACAATTGCATCAAAAAGAGGCAAAATTCCAGTTTTTTCAAGAATAGGTCTTGCATTTTTACTTGCCGAACCTAATGCTATTAATTGATTTTTATCTTTAAGATAATGTAAAACAGGAAGAACTCCTGGTAAGATTTCACTTTCATCGATATCTACCAAATAGGATAAATAATCTTCGTTTTTTTGGAAAAGCCATTTGTTTTTATCTTCTTGAGAAGCGGTAACATTTCCTAATTCTAAGATTATATCAAGTGATCTAACTCTTGATACTCCTTTTAATTCTTCGTTGTGTTCTGGTGTAAATTCGATTCCGAGTTCTTGAGCTAATTTTTGCCAAGCCAAAAAATGATATTTTGCTGTGTCAACAATTACTCCGTCAAGGTCGAATATGAATGCTTTTTTTGACATTATTTGGTGTCTACGTTATCTTTAACTTTTATTACTAAAATTGCAGCAATAAGGAAACTAAATCCGCTCATTACGATGGCATAAATGGCGTGATCGCCATAAACATATTTTACAAGTGGTCCGCCAATTAAGGCATTTACTATTTGTGGAATTACTATAAAGAAATTAAAAATTCCCATATAAACTCCCATTTTCTTTGGTTGAATTGAACCTGCTAAAATGGCATAAGGCATTGCTAAAATACTTGCCCATGCAAATCCTACAAGAACCATTGAAAATATTAATGCTTCTTTGTTTGGCATAAAATACATAGATATTAATCCGATTCCTCCCAAGACTAAAGAAAGTGCATGCGTTTTTCTTCTTCCAATTTGCTTTGCAATGTAAGGTAATGCAAATGCTACAATTGCCGAAACAAGATTGTAAACTCCGAAGATGATTCCAACCCAATCTCCAGCAGATTGAAATTCTGGACTTTTTGTGTCGTCAATATTTAATCCGTAAATGTGTTGTGCAATTGCAGGAGTTGAAAAAACCCACATTCCGAAAAGTCCAAACCAAGAGAAAAATTGTACCCAACTAAGTTGGCGCATAGTTTCGGGCATTTTGGCAAAATCAGTAAAAATATCAGTTAATTTTGATTCTTTTACTGGTTCACCCATCGCCGCTTGATGTTCTTTTTCATCACTAAATTTAGACAATTCTTCAGGCGAATATTCTTTAGTTGTAAATATGGTAACTAGAATAGAACCTACAAGAATTAATGCTCCAATAATAAATGAATAAATTAGATTGTCTGGAATTGCAGAAGTTTCAGTTGCTAAATTGCTAACTCCAAACCAATTGTTTAAAACGTATGGTAACCAAGATCCAACAACAGCACCGATTCCAATTAAAGCAGTTTGAACACTAAATCCAAGTGTATGTTGATCGGCACGAAGACTATCGCCAACCAAGGCTCTAAAAGGTTCCATTGCAATATTGAAAGAGGCATCCATAATCATCAACATTCCTGCACCAACCCAAAGAGCCGGCAAGAAAGCTATAAAAATTTCGGCTTGTGGCATTAAGATTAATCCGATTGATGCCAATAAAGCTCCAGCTAAAAAATAAGGTTTTCTTCTGCCAAATTTTCCCCAAGTATTGTCGCTATAATGACCAATTATCGGTTGAACAATTAAACCCATTAAAGGAGCAATTATCCAAAACCAAGATAATTCGTGTACATCGGCACCAAATATTTGAAGAATTCTACTAGCATTGGCATTTTGCAAGGCAAAACCCATTTGTATCCCCAGAAATCCGAAACTCATGTTCCAAATTTGCCAGAAACTTAACTTACGCTTTTCCATTATCGTAATTTATAGATTTATAAAACGATAAGCGATGTGCTTATCAAAACTTAATTTTATTTTCGAAGTAAAAGTATAAGCTTTGATTTATTTTGGTAAAGATAAAAAA
The DNA here is from genome assembly GCF_000757385.1 of Flavobacterium aquatile LMG 4008 = ATCC 11947. GTDB lineage: Bacteria > Bacteroidota > Bacteroidia > Flavobacteriales > Flavobacteriaceae > Flavobacterium > Flavobacterium aquatile. The sequence goes on from NZ_JRHH01000003.1 coordinate 28,536, forward strand.
CAATTTCAATTGTAGAATAAAGTCTACTTCAAATTGAAATTGATTGTTTACGAAAACGTTATATGTTGATAAATAGTTGGTCTATATAGTTGATTCTCGTTCTACCAATTCGGTTTCAATAACTTCAGTTTTATATTGCTCTTCATAATCTTCTTCTTCAATTTCTAATTTTTCGATTAGCATTTTTGCTGCTTTTTCTCCCATTTTCACACCATTTTGACTAACTGTTGTTATTGATGGAGAAGAATATTTTGAGATAATTCCGTCGGTAAATCCTATAATAGAAATATCGTTAGGTACGTTTTTACCAAGTCTTGTTGCAACTTTAATTGCTGTAACTGCAAATATTTCGTTAACAGCGAAAATAGCATCCAAATCATTGTTGGAAATTAAAGTTTCAATTTGAGATTCGAAATTATCCGTATCTTCAATTTTTATAATTAGATTTTCATCAAATTTTATATCGTTTGTTTTTAAGGCTTTAGTATAGCCTTCGGTCCTTAGTTTTCCAACGCTAACGTAATCAACGGTTGATATAAGCCCGATTTTTTTAAATCCTTTATCGATAAGATATTGCGTTGCATTGAAAGCAGCTAAGTTATCGTCGATAATTACTTTGTCACACAAAATATCATTGGTAATTCGGTCAAACATTACAACAGGCATTCCTTGATTGATAACCTCTGCAATATGATGAAAGTCTCTTTTTTGTTGCGTTTCTTTTGACAGTGACATGATAAAACCATCAATACTTCCGTTTGCTAAAGTCTCTAAGTTAATGACTTCTTTATCAAATGATTCGTCGGATAAACATACAATTACATTATATCCATTTTCGTTTGCAATATGCTCAACGCCACTGATAACAGTTGCAAAAAAATGATGAATAATTTCGGGAATAATGATGCAAATAGTTTTAGATTTTCTATTCTTTAAACTTAAAGCAATATTGTTGGGTTTATAGTTGTATAATTTTGCAAATGCTTGCACTTTTTGACGCGTATCTTCACTTATTTCCGAACTGTCTCTCAGTGATTTAGATACTGTTGAAATGGACACATCCAACTCCTTCGCAATTTGCTTTAAAGTGACTTTTCTTCTCATTTTACGTTTTTAATAAATGTTTAATTTTCAATAAAGGTATATTTATTTTTTTATACTATCAATTATACTACTAAAAATGTATCATATTGAGAAAGTTTTCAACACGAAAACGTTTTCGAAACCATATAATAAGGTTGCCATTTTTTTATCTCATTTTTTTACATAAATTTAACATTCGAAGTTAAAGTATAAGCAAAAAACAAAGTTATTAACCTAAACAAAATGTATGAAAACAATTTACAAAAAGTTGTTATTTTTATTACTCTTACTTCCTGTAACTGTCTTAGCACAAAGCAGTTTGGAAGGAGTTGTACTAGATTCTAAATCGAAACAACCCATTCCGGGAGTGAATGTAGTAATTCAAGGTGCTTCTACCGGAGCATCAACCGATTTTGACGGTAAATTTAGACTGTCAAATGTCAAAAACGGAGACAAAGTGGTCTTCTCTTTCATTGGCTATACAAGTCAAACAATTAATTTTAGTGGACAGAAAAGCATTTCTGTTTCTTTAGTCGAGGAAGCTAATTTACTACAAGAAGTTGTAGTTCAAGTTGGTTATGGTACTGTTAAGAAAAAAGATGCAACTGGATCTGTTGATGTAGTAACATCTAAAGACTTCAATAAAGGAGCTATTTTATCAGCCGATCAATTATTGACAGGTAAATCTGCTGGTGTTAGAATTACCAATAGCGGTGGACAACCAGATTCTGCACCAAATATTAGAATAAGAGGTGGTGGTTCTCTTAATGCAAGTAATAACCCTTTAATAGTTATTGATGGAGTGCCAATTAGTAACGATAATCCTGCAGGTGTTAGCAATCCACTTTCGTTAATCAATCCAAATGATATTGAAAGCTTTTCTATCCTAAAAGATGCTTCTGCAACTGCTATTTATGGTTCAAGAGCATCTAACGGAGTTATTTTAATTACAACCAAAAAAGGAACGTCAGGAGATGTTAAGTTTAATTATTCTGGAAATATTACTGGTGGGAAAGTAGGTAAAAAAATAGACTTAATGGATAGTAAGACTTTTACTAAATTTATTCAAGAATTTCATCCAACTTTGACAAATCTTTTAGGTGTAGATGATCCTTCAACTTTGGTCACTGATGATTTGTCAACAGATGTAATCGAAGGTAGAATCCTTTCAAACACAGATTGGCAAAATGAAATTTTGAGAAATTCAATTTCTACTGACCATAATATAAGTGCTAGAGCAAATTTATTTGGATCAATTCCTTTCAGAGCTTCAATTGGTTACAACAATAGTGAAGGTGTTGTTAAAACAAATGATTATGAAAGATTTAGTTACTCTTTAAAATTGTCACCAAATTTTCTGAATGATCATTTAAAAGTTGACATGAATGCTAAAGGTGTATTAACTGATAAGAATTCAATTAATGATGGCGCTGCTTTAGGAGGTGCCGTTAATATGGATCCTACAAAACCTGTATATGATAATAGTCCAACAAACAGATTTGGGGGTTATTACCAAAGTACTACGTTAGATGGAAATAGATATATTTTAGATAACACTAGAAATCCATTAGCTGCTTTAGAGCAAAGAACACGCCCAGAGAGAGCATTACGTTTTTTAGGAAATATTGAATTAGATTATAAAATGCATTTCTTGCCAGAATTGAGAGCAGTAGTTAATTTAGGTTTAGATGCCTCAAGAGCAAGAATTAGAGAAAGCTTTTCTGAAAACTCAATCGATACATATAGATTTAACACTGGTACAGATCCAAACACAAATTTTGTATTTAATCCAGGAAAAAATTACTTAGAAAATCAAACAATTACCAATACAACTTGGGATTCCTATTTGGTATATACAAAAGACTTAAATGGATTTTTGAATAAGTTTGATATTCAAGGTGGTTACTCGTACCAAAATTTCAAAAATGATGGTAATAGAGAAGTGTACAGATATAACGTTGATACAGGCTTGAGAGAAGTTGAGCCAAATCCAAATAATCCAACAAATAGATATTTTAACGAACTTAATCTTCAATCTTTTTTTGGAAGAACTAATATAGATTTAGCAAAAAAATATTTAATTACACTATCTTTAAGAGCAGATGGGTCATCATTGTTTAGAGAAGATAAGAGATGGGGATATTTTCCAGCTGCCGCATTAGCTTGGAAATTGAAAGAAGAAAGTTTTGTTAAAAATGTAAACTTTGTAAATGATCTTAAAGTTAGAGTAGGTTGGGGTAAAACTGGTCAACAAGATATAACTGGTATATCAGGATTTTATCCATCAACACCTTTATTTACTTTAGGATCAAGCACTAGTCAATATCTTGGTGGATCAAATCTTTATTCAGCAGATGCCTACAATGAAGATTTAACTTGGGAGAAAACAACAACATACAATTTAGGAATAGATTTTGATTTCTTTAAAAATAATTTTGTTTCTGGTAGTTTTGATGTATATAAAAGAAACACTACGGATTTATTAGCTCAAACACCAGTTCCTCCTGGACAAGCACTAACAAATGCATTTATTAGAAACGTAGGTGAAACAGAAAGTAAAGGTCTTGAATTGAATTTAAATTTTAAACCTATCCAAACTGAAAATTATAATTTAGAGCTTAACGCAAATATAGCATACAATAGAACAGAGACTATTAGTTTAGATGATTTATCTACAATTGCAGCTGGTGGAAATCTTCCAGCCGGTACAGGTGTTAATATTGCCTATCATACAGTTGGATTCCAGCCATATTCTGCTTGGGTTTTTCAACAAGTTTATGATTTAGATGGGACGCCAATTGTAAATGCTTTTGTTGATAGAAATGGAGATAATGTAATTACAAATGATGATAGATACTATAAAGCTTTAAGACCAAACTGGACTTTTGGATTTGGTTTAAATTTTAATTACAAAAATTGGGATTTAAGCTCAAGTTTTAGAGGTCAATTTGGTGGGCAAGTTTACAATGCCAGAAAATTAACATCTGGATGGGTAGATAAAGCTGTTCCTGTTAATGATAGCAGTTTATCAAATGTATTAAACTTTTACTCTGATGCAGCTGATTCGAGTTTTATTAATGTTAATGGAAATATTCCTTTTTCTGATTATTTCCTAGAAGATGCAACTTTTTTAAGATGTGAAAACATTATTTTAGGATATAGATTTAATAAATTTTATAAATCGTCGTCATTAAGGGTATATGGTGCTGTTAATAATGCTTTTATTCTAACTAAATACTCTGGTCAAGACCCTGAAAATTTTGATTCTATTGATAACAATTTTTATCCTCGACCAAGAATGTACACATTTGGATTAAGTTTAGACTTTTAAAAAAAATTAAAATGAAAAATATGAAAAAATTAAAATTATTAGGGATGAGTGTTCTATTACTCGGTACATTTTCTTGTACTGATGATTTGAATACAGAGCCAAAAGTACAACTAACATTAGAACAACTCCTTCAGCAAGACCCTAATGCTATTTCAGGTATTGTTTCAAAGTTGTATGGTTCATTTGCTTTATCTGGCCCAAGTGGTCCAGGAAGTACTGATATTAAGGATGATGATGCTGGTGAATCTCCATTTTTGAGAGGAATCATTAATCTTCAAGACTTTACTGCAGATGGCATGAAAAATCGTTGGGGAGATGACGGATTAGATCAATTAACAACTACATCTAATTGGGATGAGAATAATAAGTTTTTTAGATATTTATACAATAGAGCTTACTATACAATTCCTCAATGTAATAATTTATTGGTGATCTTAGAGAATTTAGATATTCCCAATAAAAATCAAGTAACGGGAGAAATAAGATTTTTACGTTCGCTTGCTTATTATTATTTAATTGATTGTTTTGGTAAAGGAGTATTAGCAACTGATCAAAATTTTGGACAATCGGCGCCTCTTGAGGAAGCTTCAAGACAAGAATTATTTGATTATGTAGAATCAGAATTGTTAGCAATTGAAGCGGATTTGCCAGAGACAAATTCATATGGAAGAGCTAATAAATCAGTATCTAGGATGTTATTAGCAAAATTATATTTAAATGCAGAAGTTTATACAGGAACTCAGAGGTACACAGATGCTTTAACATTTATTACCAAAGTAATCAATGAGGGAAATTATACATTAGATCCAAATTTTGGGCATATGTTTAGTGGTGATAACAATACTTCACCAGAAATTATTTATCCATTAATTGCAGATCCTCTTGTTAGTCAAAGTTATGGAAATACAACTTATTTAGTTAATGGAAGTTTAAATACCGCAACAATGACAATATCAGATTATGGTGCAACTGCTGGTTGGGGTGGTCATAGAGCTACCAAAGCATGGTATGGTCTATTCGGAAATTTAGGAACTTCAACAGATAGTAGAGCTCAATTATTTTGGACATCTGGACACACTTTTGAAATGACAGATTACAAAGAATGGACAAATGGTTATCCATCAATTAAGTTTAGAAATTCTAATTTTGGAACAACATCTACACCTACTGATTTTTCTGGAACAGATTTTCCTTTATTTAGATTAGCAGATGCATATTTAATATATGCTGAGTGTGTTGTTAGAGGTGCAGCAGGTGGTTCAACATCTCAAGCATTAACTTATGTTAATGAAATTAGAGATAGAGCAAATGCTAATTTAATTTCAGCAGGTGATTTAACTTTAGATTTCATTATAGATGAAAGAGGTAGAGAATTAACTTTTGAAGGTCATAGAAGAACCGATTTAATTCGTTTTGGAAGATTTACTGGAGGAAGCTATTTATGGCCATGGAAAGGAAACACATTAAATGGAACTTCTATCCCATCTAATTATAAATTATTTCCAATTCCTCTTAAAGCTCTTCAGGCAAACCCAAATTTAACTCAAAATCCTGGTTATTAATAAAAAAATATTAAAAATGAAAAAAATATTAAAAATATCAAGTTTAGCATTATTCTTAATTGCAGCAATAGCCTGTGAAAATGATGATCAAAAAATAATTCAAGCAACTGGTGGTCCAGAACTTTTAACTCCAGTTGATGGAGCAGAATATGTTTTGTTGCCAGAAAATGAAGCTAATGAAGCTACAACACTAGTCTGGAATCATGCTGATTATACTTTAGATACAGAAGTAAATTATGAAGTTGAAGTTGCACTTTCAGGGACTGAATTTGCAAATATTGTGTCTGGAGGTTCAACAACTAATAGATTCATGACATGGTCTGTAGAAGAACTTAATACAGTTGCTTTAACTGCAGGTCTAGTTCCTTACGAAACTGCTGATGTAGATGTTCGTGTTAAAGCTTCTCTTGGTGATAATGCTGAATTGGTTTCTTATTCTAATGTAATAACTGTAACATTAACTCCTTACACTAATGATTTACCAAAATTATGGATTCCAGGAAGTTATCAGTCAGAATCTGGATATGGAGATGCTGATTGGACACATGCAACAGCTCCAACATTAGCATCAGAGGGTTTTGGGAACACTAACTTTGAAGGTTATCTTTATCTTGCAAATAATGTTGTTGCAGATAGCGAAAATGGATTGAAATTTTCTTCTCAAGGAGATTGGAATGGAACAAATTATGGAGACGATGGAACTTTTTCTAACGTTTTAAGCCCTACAGGTGGAAACATCGGTGGAAACGCAGGATATTACAGAGTTAAAGTTGATACAGAAGAGTTAACTTACAACTTACAACCAGTAAGTTGGGGTATTATCGGTGATGCAACTACTGGTGATGATAGCGGCTGGAATCAAGATGTAGATTTAACTTACAATCCAACTACTAAAAAACTAGAATTAGCGAGTATCAATTTAACTACTGGATTAAAATTCAAATTTAGAGGGAACAATGCTTGGTCTAATGGTTTTGATTTTGGTACAGTAAACGCAGATGGATTTTTAGTTGATGGTGGCGATTTAGTACATACTGGAGCTACTGGAAATTATAAAGTTATCTTAGATTTATCTAATCCAAGAAAATACACTTACACACTTGTTGCATTGTAATATAAATAATTTTTTAAAGGGCTTTCTTTATAGAAAGCCCTTTTTTATAAAATAAGCTATGAAAAAAATTACTTACTTATTCTTTTTGTTTTTTGTATTAAATTTATTTTCACAACAACAAACAATTACTTACACTGTTGCTCCAACTTCATTTGAAGAAAACCAATCTGTTACGCTTACATTTAATGGCTCAAGCATTAATGAAGCAACTTGGGGTGTAACTGGAAACGCACTTTATTTATGGGCATGGTCGTTTGATTCAAACGATTTAAATATCCAAGATTGCCCAACTAATGGAACATGGACAAGCTCTTTAGAAACAAATAGATTAACCTACGTTCCAGGAACCGATACTTACACAATCTCTTTCGTTCCACAAACATTCTATTCTAGAACAGGAATTGGGAGAATTGGGTTTTTAGTGAAAGCTAAAAATGCAACCGGAGATAAAAAATCTCAAGATATTTTAATAGAAGTTGGTCTTTTTCAGTCCAATTTGTTAACTCCAGCTGCAAATAGTGCTACAATTATTAGTTCTGGTGGCAACCTTAATATTACTGCCAACAATAGTAATGGTAATGCAAGTTATAACCTGAAAGCCAATGGCGTAAGCATTAACGCAAATGCAGCTACAGCAAATTATTCTTTCAATCACACAGGAATTACAGCGAATCAATCTTATGAATTAGATGTAACTCAATCTGGAATTACTCAAACTAAGAAATTTAATGTTATAGTAAATCCTGGTGTAATTTCTCAAGCACTTCCGGCAGGTGTTGAAGACGGAATCAACTATAATTCTTCAGATGCAACTAAAGCGACCTTAGTTTTAGACGCACCTGGAAAAGATTTTGTTTATGTTGCTGGTAGTTTCAATAACTGGCAACCAAGTTCTAGTTATGCTATGAAAAAAGATGCTACAACTGGTAAATTTTGGTTAGAATTAACAGGATTAACTTCTGGACAATCTTATTCGTATCAATACTGGGTAGTAGATACAACTCCTACAACAAATTCTCCAGCTTTAGTTAAAACTGCCGATCCTTATTCAACACTAGTGTTATCACCTTTTGATGATCCCTTTATTTCTGCTGCATCTTATCCAAATTTACCTCCTTTTCCAACTGGTATTGAGAGAGAAGTTACTGTTTTACAAACGGGTCAAGTTCCTTATACATGGAGTGCGGCAACTACAAATTTTGTAAAACCAAATAAAGATAATCTGGTAGTATACGAACTATTAGTTAGAGACTTTGATTCTGATAGAAATTATCAAGACTTAATTGATAAAATTGATTATTTCAAGAATTTGAAAATAAATGCAATTCAGTTAATGCCAGTAATGGAATATGAAGGAAATGAATCTTGGGGTTACAATACTTCATTTCATATGGCTTTAGATAAATATTATGGGACTGCCAATAAATTCAAAGAATTCATAGATTTATGTCACCAAAACGGAATTGCCGTAATCTTAGACGTAGCTTTAAACCACGCTTTCGGCAGAAATCCAATGGTGAGAATGTGGATGAAAGATCCAGATGGTGATGGTTGGGGCGATCCTGCTGCAGACAATCCATATTTTAACGAATTTGCAAAACACAGTTATAGTGTTGGATCTGATTTTAATCACCAACAAGCAAGAACCCAATATTATACAAAAAGGGTAGTAAAGCAGTGGATAGAAGAATTTAAAATCGATGGTTTCCGTTGGGATTTAACTAAAGGTTTCACTCAAAACTGTACTGGTGGAGATGATGCATGTACCAATGCTTATCAAGCCGATAGAGTAGCGGTATTAAAAGACTACGCAGATTATTCTTGGGCGTTAGACAACAATCATTATGTGATTTTTGAACATCTTGGCGGTGATAGCGAAGAACAACAATGGGCAAATTATAAACTTGGCGAAGGAAAAGGTATCATGATGTGGGGTGAAATGACCTCTAAATATGCCGAATTAGCTCAAGGAACATCTGGCGATAAAGACATCACTAGAATGGGACATGTTTCAAGAGGTTTCACAGGAAAAAGATTAATTGGTTATCCAGAAAGTCACGATAAAGAAAGAGTATTGTACTCTGCTTTTACTTTCGGAAATGGCGCAGGTGCTTTCCCAGTTCAAGGAAATCTTACAAATGTTATTAAAAGAATGTCTGCAATTGGTGCTGTAAGTATACTTATTCCTGGTCCAAAAATGATTTGGCATTTTGCCGAATTAGGACATACTGGTTCAATTTTTACTTGTGGTGACGGAACTGTAAATACTGATTATGACATTACTGGCGGAGATTGTAAATTAGACACAAAGCCACAGCCTCAATGGGCAAACAACTGGCTTACAGATGTGAACAGAAGTGTAGTTTATAATAATTGGGCTAAAATGATTGATCTTAAAAAAAACAATTCAGTATTTAATGCCAATTATACAATAAGTGGTCAAGGAGGAAATAACAGTGTAAGACAAAGAGTTTACTTGTTTGGAGGAACAGGATCATTAACAAATGTTGTAATTCTTGCGAACTTTTCTGTAGCTAATTTAGATATTATTGCCGATTTTCCTTTCGCTGGAACTTGGCACAATTTAATGGATAATTCAACTTTGAGTGTTTCCAATACAGCAATGCCTATAACTATTGAATCAGGTGGATTTAGAATTTTTGGAAATGCTCCTGCAGCTTTAAGTACTACAGATTTTAATCCATTAGTAGGAATTTCTTTAGTACCAAATCCTGCATCAACTTATTTTATGGTTAATAGCACAAGTTTTACAAAAGTTCATATTTATTCAATGACTGGACAATTGATAAAAACATTCGAAAATCAACCAGATAATTACCAATATCCGATATCCGATTTAAATCAAGGTGTTTACTTTGTGAAAGTATCAGACGATAACAATCATAATCAAACCCTTAAATTAATTAAACAATAAGAGAGTTAGTTAGTTAAAAATAGATTCCCTAAAAGACCTTTCATTAATTTGTTAGGTCTTTTTTTATTTCGGTAACTTATTATAGATTTGCATCTTATAAGAATGAAAAATAGTTATGAAAAGAATAGTAGTAAAATCATTTAAGATTTTCGGAATTACAACAGGATTAATTTTGTTGTTAATGTTTTTATTACCAATCCTTTTTCCAGGTAAAATTGAACTTGAAATTAAAAAATTTGCCAATCAAAAATTGAAAGGAGAAGTAGCTTTTAAGGAAGCAAATCTTTCCTTTTTTAATCATTTTCCTTCCTTAACATTGTCATTAGAAGAGTTTTCATTAAAAGGTTCTGAACCATTTAAAAAAGATACTTTAGTTGCTGCCAACGAAATTGCCTTTGGAATAAACTTGAAGCATTTATTATTTAATGGAGATGTTACCATTGATAAAGTTTTCCTATCAGATGCTTTTGTAAATATAAAAGTTAATGAAAAAGGAGAAGCCAATTATAACGTGTATGATTCCAATAATAAAGAAACTTTAAAAGATACAGCCTCAACAAAAATTCGATTAGATAAAATAACTATTGAAGATACACATCTTGTTTATGATGATAAAGCGACAAAAATTTTAATTGATGCAAAAGGATTTAATTATATAGGAAAAGGTGATTTAGACAAATCGATATTTGATTTAAAAACCGAGGCACATATCGATGATTTCAATTTCACATTTGATAACGAGCAATATCTGAAAAATAAAAAGGTAAACGCAGAATTAATCACAAAAGTAAATACCAATTCGCTTTCATTTATATTTGAACAAAATAATTTAAAAGTAAATAAACTCCCAATTGACTTTGTTGGCAAACTAGATTTTCTTAAAAATGGTTACGATTTAGATTTTAAAGTGCAATCAAAAAACAGTAAGCTAAATGATTTCTTCACCGCATTGCCACCAGCATACGTAACTTGGTTGGAGAAAACAAAAGTAAAAGGGACTACCGATTTAGTTTTTACCTTAAAAGGAAAATATATTGCATCAACTAATGAGAAACCCGATTTAGCATTCAACATGAAAATTCGTGACGGTGAAGTTAATTATAACAAAGCACCAATTTCAGCGACAAATATCTTCCTAAATTTTGACACAAAATTACCTTTGTTAGATACAGAGAAATTGAAAGTAAATATTGATTCAATTTTCTTTAATGTTGGTAAAGATTATGTAAAAGCAATTGTTAAAACCGAAGGTGTAACTACGCCAAATATAGATGCCAGAATTAAATCTGAAATAAATTTAACCCAACTAGATCAGGCGTTTGGATTAGAAAATATGGATTTAAAAGGATTGCTGAACGTAGATATAAATTCTAAAGGCGTTTTTGATAAAGTCAACAAAAAACTACCAATAACAAAAGGTTTAATTTCCTTCAAAAGTGGCTATATTAAGACTGATTTTTATCCAAATGCAATGAAGAATATTAATCTTTTAGCATCCGTTTCTGATGATTCTGGAACATTAAAAGATTTGAAAATCAATATAAATCCAGCGTCATTTAATTTTGAAGGAAAGCCAATTTACGTTAAAGCAAATCTTGAAAATTTTGAAAACATTAAATATGATATTGATGCCAAAGGCGAATTAGATTTGGCAAAAATCTATAAAGTGTTTTCTCAAAAAGGATTGGATTTAGAAGGTTACATAAAAGCTGATGTGTCGTTTAAAGGTACTCAACAAGATGCAATTGCTGGAAATTACAGTAAATTAAACAATAAAGGAACGCTAATTCTTAGGAATATCCGAACCAAATCAGAATACCTTCCTAAACCATTTATAATTAAAGAAGGGTTTTTTGTTTTCAATCAAGATAAAATGAATTTCAATAATTTCATTGCGGTATATGGAAAATCCGATTTTAAAATGAATGGCTATATGCAGAATGTAATCGATTTTGTGCTGTCGGATAAAGCTGTTTTAAAAGGCGATTTCAATGTTGATGCCAACTACATAAACATTGATGAATTTATGTCTAAATCTGATGTGAAAACAAGTGAAGCTACTTCAACGTCAAATGGTGTTGTGGTAATTCCACCAAATTTTGATTTGCAATTTAATTGTTCAGCACAAAAAGTAGATTTTGACGAATTAAAATTGCAAAACTTAAAAGGTAATGTAACCATCAATAATGGAAAATTGTATCTAAATAAATCAGCTTTTGATATTATAGGTTCTAATGTGGCAATGGATGTAATTTATGGAAGTGAATCTGCAAGTAAAGCATTCTTCGATTTTAAGGTTCTGGCTAAAGAGTTTGATATAAAACGAGCTTACAACGAAATTAAAATGTTTCGCGAAATGGCATCAGCTGCTGAAAATGCTGAAGGAATTATTTCATTAGATTACAAAGTTGGTGGAAAATTAAACAATGAAATGATGCCAATTTACCCGTCAATTAAAGGCGGCGGAACACTATCTGTGAAGAAAGTAAAAATGAAAGGTTTTAAGATGTTCGGCGCAGTTAGTAAAAAAACAGGTAAAGACGGAATTAAAAATCCAGATGTTTCTAATGTCGATATTAAGTCAACCATAAAAAATAACATTATAACCATAGAACGATTTAAGTTTAAAGTAGCAGGTTTTAGACCAAGAATTGAAGGCACAACAAGTTTTGATGGACGATTAAACATTAAAATGCGTTTGGGTTTACCGCCATTAGGAATTATAGGAATTCCATTATCAGTAACTGGAACAAAAGATAATCCAAAAGTAAAGTTAGGTCGAAAAACAGAAGATTTGGAAGAAACAGAGTATGAAGAGACTACTCCATAATCTTAAAAATTATAATTAATAAACGCATTGCTGAAAAGTTGATGCGTTTTTTTTGTTTAATTTCAAAAAACAAAAAACCCGAATATTGCTATTCGGGTTTCGTGGTACCTCCAGTACCATTAATATTTAATCTGCTTAATTTTATCTTTTCTCATTTCAATTATATAAGCATTAATAATAAAGGCATTAAATGTATTTAAGTTTAGTTGAATTAATTTCAATTAAAATAAATTTTAAATATAAAGCACCCTATCAAGCACCCTATTTATAATTTCATTATATTTGTCTGTAATATAAAAGATATGATTAAGACAGTTGAAAATTCTAATGGAATAGTAAGATTTGCATTCAAAGAACCTAAAAAGTTACTTGAAACGGATAAAAAGAAAGAGAGTTTAATTTTTCTTCATTTTTCTTATGGTGGAAATAGGTTTAAATATTCTACAGGTTATAAATCTTGTTTTATGGATTGGGATTTTGACAAACAACGAATAAAGCAAACTAAAGTAAATATTATTAACGCAAATGAAGTTAATGAGTTTTTAAGCAATATTGAAAACGTTGTTAAAAAAGAATATTCTCGTTTAATAGCTGAACATTTAATTGTTTCTAATAAAATTTTAAAGTCGTTTTTAGATGATTATTTGAATAAAAATGTAGTTGTCAATAATTCCAAGCCTAAAACATTTTTTGAATTTGCTGATGAGTTTTTAGAATTAAAATCAAAAGAGATAGTTGATGTAACAAAACGCTCTTATAAACAAACATTATTAAAAGTTAAAAATTTTGGAATTGAGAATGATGAAAAAATCTCTTTTAATTCTTTTGATAAAACGTTTGTAATTAATTTTATTGAATACCTACAAGAAAATGATTTTTCTCAAAACACTATTTCTAAACATTTAAAAAATCTTAAAACATTTCTAATAGAAGCAAGTCAAAAGAGGTTAATTGATAATTTAGATTTTAATATTAAAGACTTCAGTTTTTCTCCCGAAGAAACAACAGCAATTTATTTAACCGAAATAGAACTTAGTCAAATGTTGGAACTTGATTTGTCTGAAAAAAAACATTATGAACTTGCAAGAGATATTTTTCTTATTGGTTGTTATACAGGTCAGAGGATTTCAGATTATAATGGATTAACTAAATCATCAATCAAAACTATTAATGGAAAAGAATATTTTTCTATTAAGCAAAAGAAGACAAAAGCAAGAGTTAATTGTCCTATTACAAAAGAAATTCGTCAAATCATGAATTTGCGCCATAATGGAGAACCTCCAAGAAAGATTTTAGAAAAAGACTTAAATAAATACATTAAAAAAATCGGTGAAATTTTGAAGTTTGAAGAAAAAATCGAATGTATTTATAATAAAGGAGGAAAGCAAATAATTGAACAAATTCCAAAGTTTAAATTGATTCATTCTCATACTGCAAGAAGAAGCTTTTGTACAAATAAATATAAAATTAAAATGCCTGTTTATGATATTATGATGTTCAGCGGTCACAAGACAGAAAAAGAATTTTATAAATATATAAGAATTATAGGAGAGGAAAGGGCATCATATATTGTTGATAGTGGATTGTATTTTAATTTATAAACAACATCAAACAAACACAAAGCAATAATCACATCACATAACGGTTAAAAAGAAAAAACAACAAATCTATTGAGATAACTAATTCAAGAAAAAGCAACTATAAATAAGTTAAGATGATACTATAAAATTCAATGTTTGAGTATGGCATTATTTAAAATCTAAAATATCTTTTGGCTCAATTTCTAAAGCATTTGCAATTTTGATTATAGTTTTGATTGTTGCAAATACTTCGCCTCTTTCAACTCTTCCAATGGATGTTTTAGGCATATTACATATATCGGCAAGACCTTGTTGAGATATTTCTTTGCTTTCTCTCAATTGCCTAATATGAATACCTAATTTTGAAATATATTCTTCCTCAAAAATCATATTTCAAAGGTCAACAAGAAATAAATTTCAGTCAGTCACATTTAAGCGACCAATTTTATTATATTTGAAAAAGTTTATGTAATTACGGAAATCCGTAAAATAGCATTAATTAGAATTATAATATTTGCATTGATATAAAAAATATAGCGTAACATTGAGATTATTTAATAAGTTATAAATGTTAAATCCACGCTTTTGGTTGTTTAATTTTCACTTTGGGTTTGAGTGATTATATCTAAAATCTATGAAAACACTTATTTTTTTGTTACTTTTTTGCAGTTTTTCATTTGCGCAAACTTCAACTGAAAAGTGGAATGACTACAATAGACGATACGAATATTTCGATTCAAATGGCAATATGACAGGTTATAAAACCTACAATTCATATACGCAAGCTTGGGAATATTATAAAATTGAAAATACTCAACGTCAAGTTGTTCAATCTTATGACTTTAACACGGCGTACAAAGTTTTAGAGTATAAACAAAATAAGTTTGATAATAATTTTGCTAAAATTCAAAACTATATAAATCATATGTTTGACAATCTACGTCAATCAGACAATGAACCTGAAATAATCAATCGTGTTATAAGAAGATTTGAGGATGAAGCTGTTGATAAAATACCTAAAGATGCTGATTTATCACAAGATTACAATAGAGAACTAATAATGAAATTTCTATATCAACAAGCTAAACGAATAATGAAAAGTGAAGGACTTCTAAAAGAATAAAAATTAATTTCAAAAGACATATTGAAATAATCAATGACAAAATTGTATGTTTGATAGATTTTAATTAAAAAATGCTTTTTGCTATTTTAAAGCTATGTTCTTACAAGTATGATAGATAATAAATTATACACTTAAATTGTTAATAAATTCAAAATTATGAAAATAAAATTTTTATCATTAATCTTATTGACTTTTCTATTCTCCTGTAGGAGTAATAGAGATAATTGTATCCAAGACCTTGTTGATAATAAAGGATATTCTTATGATGATGCATGTGAGATATGCGATAATGAATCAGTAAGAGATTGAGCATAGTAATTAAAAAAAACACTTATTTCATTTATCCAATATTTTTAGTTACCCATTAACTAATAAATCAATTCTCATTACTAAAATAATGTTATTAGAACATAAAATGATGTTTTAATAATAAAATTAAGTTTTTATGAAAAATTCTATAATTAAACTATTGATATTTTTTATTTCTTTTCAATTTATTTCGTGTTCAAAAAATATTGAACCTGAAAGCCCCGAGAAGATTTTTGAAAAGTATAAAAGTAGTGTAGTACTAATAGCAAGTCAATATTATTACGAAGTAAATGATGGGCAATCAAAATATTACTACTCGCCAGATTCTCAAAAAAAAATATTTTTTACAGAGAAAGAAGCTATTGAAAATTTATCATTTTCTTCAGGAACAGGGTTTATAATATCAGAAAAAGGCGAAATCATTACTAACAATCATGTAGTAAACAATAAAGATGAAAATTATAAAGTTGAACTAGTTAAATTAAATGAAAAGCTAAAGGAGCATATTATTTATAATGTCAAAAAGTATAGTGATACATTAGACCTAATAAAAACAACTTATATAGAACATTTTGAACAAATGGATTATTATGAAAAACAAAACCTTCAAAATAGATTTGATTTTCTATCCAATGAAAAAGATTATTTAGCCGAATTATATCGTAAAATTGAGTTTTTAGATTTTAGCAATGCAACTTCTAAATTAATAATACATAAATTAGGAATAGCATTTAATGACACTCATGTTACTGAATTAGATGACTTACAAGAATGTGTAGTTGTGAAAACATCAGAGAGAGAAAATATTGACTTAGCTTTAATACAGACAAAAAATAAAAATTTTAATGTAAAACCCAATTATATTCTAAATTTTAAAGACAATAATCCAAACCTAATTGAAAATCCATCAAAAAATAAAGAACGAGATATAAAAAATCCAATAAAAATAAATGAAGATGTATTTATGATTGGTTTTAATAGAGGGTTTTCTTTAGCTAAAACTAAACAAGGAATTAAATCACAATTTACTAGTGGTAAAATAAGTCAGGAAAATGACGGAGAGCGCATTTTATATACAATTCCAACATTAGAGGGTTCTAGTGGTAGCCCTATAATTGATAAATGGGGGAATTTAGTTGGGGTAAATTTTGCAAAAATAACAAATAGTCAAAACTTTAGTTTTGGAGTTCCAGTTTTTGAGGTAAAATCTTTTTATGAAAATTAATTTACTAAAATTATAAACTATCTTTTATTGTATTAACTGTAAAAATATAAAAAAACCCACACTAAAAGGTGGGTTTGTTAATTATATTATAGTTTGCATTTTAGCCCCTAAGCAATATTTAATAATAAAAGATTTTCATCGCAATCATTCAAAAGTTCTTGAAATTTAGATTCAAGATTTTCAAGAATCTCTTTTTTGGTTTTATTCAAATTATGCTTTTCAACCAATAAATTAAAATCTCTCTTAACTCTATTAAATACTTTTAAAGACTCTTCTTTTTTCAGGTGTTTCCAATAGTTTGGGTTTGTAAATTTCACTAAATTAGCTTTGTCTTCTTTTGGTAGATTTAAGAGATAGAATTCATCAACTATGGTTAATTCATTAAACTCTTTTAAAAGCCTCTCATAAAGCCTATAAATTACCTCAATTTCGTTTAAATCTTCTAATTTGAATATTCCTAGATTCTGAATATATCTTTTTTTAATTATCTTTAATTCAATTCTCAATCTATGCTTTTTCAAATGATATTGTTTTGATTTATTATAAATCTTAATATAAAAATCTGTCGTTCTAAATTCTTTAAAATCACCTTTCCCACCAAATTTGTCATCCCTGTAATGATGTTTATTTCTGTACATCATAAGATTATAATCAATTATATCTTGTGGGTTTTTACTAACATCAATGTTAATTCCAAATTCAAGATTAGTCAAAGAAGTTGAATTTTCAATCTTTAATTTTTTAGTCAAATAAGAAATAACTTCTTTCACTTGGCAAAAACTGAAATCATTATAATTTTGGTCTTCATCAAATAAAATTAAGTTTCTAAACTTATGTAAACTACCGTTGATGTATGCATTTATTAAAGTAATTGAAACATCTAAATTTTTATATTTCCCTCTTTTTGGGTACGAACTTATTTCACCTGTAAAAAGATTAATAAAAGTCATCAAATCAATTATTTTACTTGAGACAATAAAATTTTCAAACTTGTCTTTCTCTACTATCTGAAATTTTACGCTATCTATCATTATGCTACTGAATTAAGTTTGTTCATAACGTCATTTTTCAAATAGTAAACTCTGTTGCCCATTTTTTTGGCTTCAAGAATTTTTTTATTGTTCCAATGGAATAAAGTTTCAACAGATACATTCAAGAGCTTTGCAGTCTCTTTTCTTGAATAAATCTTTTCTTCATCATTTTCGATCGGATTTAATTGAATAACTTTAATGAGTTTATTCAATAGCTCTGTTTGAGATTTTGCAATTAGTTCTTGCAATTCGTTTACATTTAATTGTACCAATAATTTTTCATTTTGCTTTGTCATATATTAATGAGTTTTAAAATTTATTTGACAAAATTATGTTATTGTAATTATGGTACTTTTTTATGTACGTACTTAAAAAACACTAATTTAGTTTGTCAAATATGTCTTTAAAATAATCACACATATTATTTCCATAAACATCAATTAATTCATTCATTTTTTTAAGGTTCTTTTTAACGAATATATTTTTAGATAACCCTCCATTAATTGAATCAGTCAATATTGGTCTTAAAGAATCTTCTTTTTTCTTATAGTTTCTCGCTATTTCTTTACCGATATCTGTTGGATTATCAAATTCAATATTGTTATAGATGTAGGTTGTTGAATAAACGTTAACTCTTTCAATATTAATTTTACCTAATATTATTTCAATAAAAACACAATGCCAATCAGCAAGTTTTGCTTCTTTTTTGGGTTTTTCATTTTTTTCTAGAACTAAAAAAGATTTGTCATAAAGAATAAAATATTTCTCTCTTAAAATTTCTATTACCCTATAATATGATTTTATAAATTTTTCTTTAACTAATTGCTTTATCCTGTTTTTAGATAAGTCTAATAAAATTAAAAAATTAATAGATTCTTGAATTTTTTTTAAAAATTGCATCAATGGTATTTCAAAGTTTGGCTTAGTAATATTGTTTTCTAATTCGCCAATAAAACGAGATTCTAAATTTGAAATGTATGTGTTCAAGTCATTCTCAAATAAGTCAAAATCCAATAATACATTTAATTTTTTATAGTCAATCCCACGATATGTATTTGGGTATTTGGAATTATATTTTTTATAATCAAAATACTCTCTTTCATAATCACCACTATCTCCATAACCAAAAAGACTATAGAAAATCATGCAACTCTTTATTGTTTCAATTGTATTCAGAAATTTATAATTAGGAAAGAAATCATCGTTTAATGTGTATAACTCAGGTTCGTAAATTGATTCAATATCTTTCTCATTTACAATTAAATATTCTGCCATATGTTTAATTTTGAAATTTGATTTATATATACTTCTAAGTCAGGTCAAACAATTTAGTACTTGACTAAAAATTGATTTTTTGCTTCTATACCCTAGACCTAATTTTATTTTTTTAACATCTTTAAGACAATCAAAAAAAAATTTTCTTTTCGGCTATGGTTGATTTATTATTTTGTGAATTTATAAAATAAAATTATTACTGAAACCTTGAAGTAAGAAAATGTATTATTAAAAATAAATTAGTTGATTTAGATTTAGGGATTTATGGCGAAAATTTAGATAAGAAATAATATTTTAAAACGAAATCAGTCATAGTCTATGATAGCCCTATTAAATAAAGCATCTCTAAATGATTAATTAAGAAATAATAATTGTTTTTTCTCCTAATGGCTAATTAATATCAAGAATTTAAATATTGAAAATAAATTTATGTATTGAACAGGCATTACCTCCAGGATATAAATAATAGCTTGATAGAAAATTCTTTTCTGCACCCTGTAGATTTAAATGAGTGTGAATTTTAGATTATTTATAAATCCAAAATTACAAAAAGTACAAATTATTTAGATTCGTTTTTATCGTTATTAACTCTTGTGATTAAAAGGGATTAATTTACGTTGAAATAAGAGTGATAATGTAGAAATGAAATTTAAAAGCACCCTCTCAAGCACTCTAAAAACAAAAAACCCTTAAAATCATAATGAAATTAAGGGTTGTATGTGGTACCTCCAGGGATCGAACCAGGGACACATGGATTTTCAGTCCATTGCTCTACCATCTGAGCTAAGGTACCGTTACAATTTTAAGTAGTACTACTTGTTCATTGCGGGTGCAAATATAGAACGATTTTTAATTTATCCAAAACAATTTTTAAAAAAAATCTATTTGTACCTTTGCAGCACAAAATTTAAAAATATGCTTCTAGCGATCGATGTTGGAAATACTCAAATCAAATTGGCTGTATTTGAACAGAATACAATAATTCATAAGGAAATAATCTACTATCAAGAGTGGCAAATTGCGGTTAAAAAAAATTTAAAAAAATTTAAAAAAATCGACAATATCGTGGTTGCGTCGGTGGGAAAACTCAATAAAGAGGACTTTTTTGACCTAAATGCTAATGTTGAAATTAATTTTATTACTTCAGAAAGCCAATTTCCATTCCATAACCTTTATGCTACACCAAATACTTTAGGAATTGATAGAATGGTTTTATCTTCTGGAGCTGTTTTACAATTTCCAAATAAAAAAAGATTAGTAATAGATGCTGGTACTTGTATTACTTATGATTTTATAGATGAAAATGATAACTACCTTGGTGGTGCTATTTCTCCTGGCATAAGGCTTAGATATGAATCATTACATAATTATACTGCAAAGTTGCCGTTATTAACTAAAGAAAATCCAACTAATATAATTGGAAACTCTACAAATCAATCTATTCATTCTGGTGTTGTTAATGGCGTTGCAATGGAAATAGATGGGTTTGTAAACTATAATTTTAATGAAAATGATAACTTTATCATAATTTTAACTGGTGGAGACGCAGAATTTTTGGCTGATAGATTAAAAAATACCATATTTGCCAATTCAAATTTCCTTTTAGAAAGTTTGAACCAAACATTTCAATACAATCACAAATGATTAATAAAATTATTGTAAGCCTTTGCTTATTCTTATCGTTAGTTTCTTTTGCTCAAGAAGGTACATCTTCGCCTTATTCTTTCTACGGACTTGGAGATGTCCGTTTTAGAGGAACAGTAGAAAATCGTTCTATGGGTGGATTATCAGTTTTATCTGATAGTATCCATATTAATTTGCAAAACCCTGCGCAATTGGCTAGTTTAAAACTTACGTCTTTTGCAGTTGCAGGAACTTTTACACCAACTAAAATGAAAACTTCTACTCAAGAAGAGAAGTCTCAAAGAACAACTCTAGATTATTTAGCAGTTGGATTACCATCCAAAAAATTCGGATTCGGATTTGGATTAATTCCGTTTTCTTCTGTTGGATATAAAATTTTAAACATAGCAACAGACGAAGACCCAACGACAAAACGTTATACAGGTTCTGGTGGAATTAATAAAGCATTCTTTGGAGTAGGATATCAAATCACAAAAAAGTTAAGTGTTGGAGCTGATGTGCAATATAATTTTGGAAGTATTGAAACTAAAAGCGTAAACTCTATAGTTGGTGTTCAGTTTGGGTCTCGAGAAATAAATAGATCTGATGTTTCTGGTGTGAATTTTAATTTAGGTCTTGCCTATCAATCTAAAATTACAAAGAAGTTAACTCTTTTTAGTGGTTTAACTTATACACCTCAAGCTAGTTTAAACTTAACAAATGAAAGAAAGATTGCTACAATACAATTTTTAACAACTGGAGGTGAGTTTGTAGTTGATGAAGATGAAATTGATGTAGATGATTCTAAATTAAAAATGCCATCTAAATTAACCTTTGGTACTGCGATTGGACAAGTTAGAAAATGGATGATTGGTAGTGAAATTACATTTCAAGGAACTAGTGATTTAGGAAACAGATTCAATGATATCAACAATGCTACTTACGAAAACTCTATTCGCTATAGTGTAGGAGGTTATTATATTCCAAAATATACTTCGTATACAAGTTATTTAAACAAAGTAACTTATAGAGGCGGATTTAGATATGAAAATACTGGTCTCATAGTTTTCGGACAACAGATAAACGATTATGCAATGACGCTAGGATTTGGTTTGCCACTAAACGGAACATTCTCTAATATAAATTTAGGTTTTGAGTTTGGAAAAAGAGGCACTACAAATGCTGGCTTAATTGAAGAAAATTACACAAATATCAGCCTAGGATTTACTTTTAATGATGAATGGTTCAGAAGACGTAAGATTAATTAATCTAAAAACTTAAATTATGAAGATACTATTTTCTTTAGTACTTTTTTTAATTTCTTGTGGAACAATTTTTTCTCAAGAAATTGATTGTGACAATAAACAAAAACAATTGTCTTCTGCTATTACTAATTCTGATTTTGCAAAAGCAAATCAAATTTTGTCTGAAACTAGGCTAAAATGTGCCACAAAATCAGAAGTTTTTTATCTTCAAGGAATTGAAGTGCTTAAATATAATATCGAACTTGCTGCAGATGACAAAAAGGAAGTTGCCGTTTTAGATTTGGTAAAATTCTATGATCAATACGATAAAAATTTCCCTGATAATAAAAATGGAAACCTTATCAATAAAGCAATGGTTCTTTACGAATCTAAAATTTCTAAAGAAAATGAAGCTTATCTAAGTTTTGATAAAGCTTTTGCAAAAGATAAATTCCAGTTTAAAAACCCTAACGCATTGTATGCATACTTTAAATTGTTTAAAGAGAATTATAATGACAAGAAAAACAATATCTCTTTCAATCAATTGTTAAGTAAATACGGCGAAGTTTTATCTGTAGTCGAGAAAAACAAAAATGAATTTCCAGAGCGAGAAGTAGAATTTAACAATGCATTTTTAGCAGTTAATTCGCTTGTAAAAGAGGATTTGAGTAAAGAAAATGTTGTGGCTTATGCCGAATCTAACTATGCTTCCAATAAAGAAAATGCAGGTTGGTTAGAATCAACAGCCAATTTATTATCGCAAAAAGCAGCAAATGCACCAATCTTTGGAACAGTTGCCAATCAATTACATTTATTAAATCCAAGTTCTAAATCCGCCTATCATCTAGGAAATTTTAATTTGAAAACTAGAAATCAAAGTAAAGCAATTGAATACTTTAGTCAATCTGCTTCATTATCCTCTGATAAATTAGAAAAAGCTAAAACCTACTATACTTTAGCCAACATACTTTCGATGATAGATAAATCAAAGGCCAAAGAAGCATTAAAACTTGCTTCAGAAAATAATCCATCTAACGGAGAATATTATGTTTTTCTTTCGAGTTTATATTCAAATGCTGTTAACGAATGTGGTACAACAACTATTGAGAAAAAAGCAATTTATCAATTAGCGAAAATCACAATAAATAAAGCAGCCCAAGTAGAACCTAAATTTAAAGCAACTGCAGATCAATTTTCTAACAAATTTGAAGTGCCAACGCAACAAGAATTAAGTCAGATTAAAAAGAATGGTAATAAAGTTGCAATTGGTTGTTGGATAAACGAAACAGTTCAGTTTTAATAATGGTAGCTAAGAAAATAGTTCTATTTACAATAGCAATTTTGTTTACATTAGTGCTGATGTCTTCTTGCGAAAGTAATTTCAGAGAAGTTCAAAAGTCGAATTTCGCCGAATTCACTCCTAGTGGAGAAGCTGATTCAATTGATTTAAAATATACCGATTCTGGTAAAATTAAATCCATTCTAGTAAGTCCGAAAATGCTAGATTATGCTACTGTAGAATTTCCTTTTACAGAATTTCCTAAAGGTTTGAAAGTGACAATGTATGATAATAATGGTAAAAAGACTTTTGTCACTTCCAAGTATGCTATCACTTTTAAAAACACCGATTTAATTGATTTACAAGGAAATGTAAAAATCACAAATGAAGCCGGACAATTATTTGAAACAGAACAATTGTATTTTGATCAAAAAAATGAGTGGTTTTATACCGAAAAAAGATTTAAATTTACAGATGCCAAAGGATTTACTTACGGAGAAGGAGTTGATTTTAGCAAAGATTTTAAAATAATAAACTCACAGAGAATTTCTGGAGAAGTGCAAAGCGAAAAATAATTATGAATTACTTAAATTTTACAAAATATATTTATTTATTGGTTGGTATCGTCATGACAGGCGATGCAATTTATAATTGGAATAATCCAGAAAAACCTTGGCTATCTGTATTAATAGCTGCAATGGGTTTCTTTACTTTTTTCTTCAGAAGTCGTTTTGCGAAAAAATTTGAAGCAAGAAAAAATCAAACTACTTCAGTAAATCAAGATTCGCCAGAAAACCAAAATAAATCATAGATGGAAATCATAGTAATAATTGTATGTTTATTACTTTCTGCCTTTTTTTCAGGAATGGAAATTGCCTACGTTTCTTCCAATAAAATATATCTTGAAATAGAAAAAAAACAAGATAATTTTCTTTCCAACATTTTAACTAAAATTACCGAGAAACCTTCAAAGTTCATAGCTACAATGCTTGTTGGGAATAATATTTCCATTGTTATTTACGGTTTTTTTATGGGTGATTTGATAATGAATTGGATTAATTTCTTAGGATATCAATTTTCTGAAATAACAAATGTCTTAATACAATCCATAATTTCAACTTTAGTTATTTTAATAACATCAGAATTTTTGCCAAAAGTTTTTTTTCAGATATATGCCAATAGTTTAATCAAATTTTTTGCTGTTCCTAGCTATTTTTTCTTCATTATTTTCAACTACATTTCAACCTTTATCATTTGGATTTCGGATATTATTCTGAAAAAATTCTTTAAGACAGAAGGTGATTATGTACCTTCTTTTTTTAGCAAAATTGAATTAGGAAATTATATTAATGAACAAATGAGTAGCGTTGATAACGACGAAGATGTAGATTCTGAAATTCAAATTTTTCAAAATGCTCTTGAGTTTTCTGGTGTGAAAGCAAGAGAAATAATGACGCCAAGAACCGAATTAGTAGCTGTAGAAATACACAGTTCTGTTTCGCAATTAAGAGAATTATTTATCCAAACTGGTTATTCTAAAATTTTAATTTACCAAAATTCATTAGACGATATTATTGGATATGTTCACTCCTTCGAATTGTTCAAAAAACCGCGAAGCATTAAAGCCATAATGATTCCAGTAGAATATGTTCCAGAAACTATTTTTATCAAAGATGTTTTAAATTTATTGACAAAAAAACGTAAAAGTGTAGCAGTAATTCTTGACGAATACGGTGGAACGTCCGGAATAGTTACGGTTGAAGATATTGTTGAAGAACTTTTTGGAGAGATTGAAGATGAACACGATAACGATGAAGAATTAATTGAAACTAAAATAGACGATAAAACATTTCTTTTTTCTGCTCGATTGGATGTTGCTTACATTAATGAAGAATACAAATTAGAAATTCCCGAAAGTGATTCTTATGGAACTCTTGGCGGATTTATTGTAGATTTTTCAAAAGAAATTCCTCAAAAAGGAGAACAAATTACCATAGAAAACTTACATTTTGTAATTGAAGAAGCCTCAAATAACAAAATAGATTTGGTAAAAATGACCATTACAGAGTAAAAATAAAAAAAAATCACTTTTTTATTGAAATTATAACTAGACTTTTATAATTATTTCATAGATAATTGTATTTTCGCAAACTGAATTAAAAATTAACATATATAAAAATGGCAGTTTTACAAAAAATTAGACAACGTTCTGGATTACTTTTATTAGTTATCGGGTTTGCATTATTAGCTTTCGTTGTTGGTGAAGCAATTCAAAGCGGTGGATTTAACTCTCCATCAAAAGATGTTGGTAGCATTAATGGAAAAGATGTTCCTTTTGAAGACTTTAGAATGAAAGTCGCAAATATGGAAAAAAGTGGTCAAGGAACTACACAAACTCAAGCTGCAAATCAACTATGGGAACAAGAAATTGCGATCGCACTTCTTTCTGCAGAATTTGATAAGTTAGGTCTTCGTGCTGGTGAAAATCATATCATCGAAAATTTTAAAAATGATCCAAATATTGGACAAAATCCTGCTTTCTTAAATGAATTAGGGAAATTTGACCTTAAAAAATTTAAAGAGTATTTCAAAACTAATCCTGAGCAAGCTCAAATGATGAAGGATAGAGAAAAAGATGCTGAATTGAATGCGAAATACCAAATGTATGCTGCTTTAATCAAAGGTGGAATGTACACAACAGAAGCTGAAGGTAAATTCAAATACGAGTTAGAATCAAACAAAACTTCTTTTGATTATGTAGCACTTTTATATTCTACAGTAAAAGATAGCGATATTAAAGTTACTGATGAAGATTATGTTGCTTACATGAAAAAGCATGAAAAAAGATTCAAATCTGATGGAACTCGTGAAATCGAATACGTTGTTATAGAAGATACTCCATCTAAGGAAGATCAAACGGAAGCAAAAGCTAAAATTGATGCATTATTAACTGGAGGAGTTGTTTTTAACAATGAAACTAAAACTAATGACACTATTCCAAGTTTTAAAAATGCTTCAAATGTAGCTGAATATATTGCTGCTAACTCAGATACTCCTTACGATTCAACTTATGTAAGCAAACAAGATTTGCCAGCAGAACACGCTGAGGCATTATTTAATTTGCCTGTAGGTGAAGTTTACGGACCATACATTACTGGTAAATATTATGCTGTTTCTAAATCAATGGGAAGAAAATCTGGAGCGAAAGCTAAAGCAAGCCATATTTTAATTTCTTGGGAAGGAACGCAAGTACCTAACAAAAAAGAAAAAAGAACTAAAGAAGAAGCTAAAGTTAAAGCTGAAAGTTTATTAGCTCAAGCTGTTGCTAATCCTGGAAGTTTTACAATGTTAGCATTAACAAATTCTGATGATTCATCTGCTCAAAGTGGTGGTGATTTAGGATATTTTGGTCCAAACCAAATGGTAAAACCTTTTAATGATTTTGTATTTGCAAATCCAATTGGTAAAATTGGTTTAGTTGAAACAGAATTTGGTTACCATATTATTAACGTTACCGATAAACAAGATGCTGTTCGTTTAGCAACAGTTTCTCAAAAAGTTGATCCTTCACAAAAAACTACTGATGATGCTTACACTAAAGCAACTAAATTTGAAATGGATGCTGCTTCTAAAGATTTTGCTGTTGTTGCAAAATCTGCTGGTGTAACTGTTAATCCTGCAATTAAAGCAAAACCAATGGACGAAATGTTTGGTTCTGTTGGGAATCAAAGACAAATTGTAAAATGGGCTTACAGCGAAGCTAAAGTTGGTGATGTAAAACGTTTCGAAATTGTAAACGTTGGCCACGTTATTGCTAAATTAACTAAAATAAACGAAAAAGGTTTAATGACAGTTGAAGAAGCAAAACCAATGATTGAAAGTATTATTAAAAACGAGAAAAAAGCTGAAAAATTAAAAGCAAAAGCTTCAGGTTCTTCATTAGAAGCTATCGCTAAAGCAAATGCTACAACGGTTCAACAAGCGGTAGATGTTACTATCGGTAACCCAGTTTTAAACGGTGTTGGTGCTGAACAAAAAGTTGTTGGAACTGCTTTCGGAACTGCAGCAGGAAAATTATCTGCTCCAATTGAAGGAAATAGTGGTATTTATGTAATTAAAGCTAAATCGGTTTTAAAAGCACCAAAAGCTGCTAACTATACTGATTATGTAAACAAAGTAAAAGCAATGTCTAGCCAAGGTGTAGGAAGAGTTATTCCAGCATTGAAAAGTGACGCTAAAATTGAAGATAACAGATTAGAATTCTATTAATATTCTAAATCTTACTTAATAAAAAAATCCTGAGCATGCTCAGGATTTTTTGTTTTTAAATATTCTCAAAATTATAAAATCATATCTTCGTAAGGAATCACAATTCCATATCCTTTATTTTTGAAATAGGAAGTTGGATTTTCCTTAGAAATTGTCAAAACAAAATCGCCACCCCAAGCGCCAAGACTTTTAATAACACCATCGAAATCGTGAAATAGAGCTTCTTTAACCGTTTGTTGTTCTAGAATCGAACTCATTTCTATTTCGTGTTTTTGTAACGCTATAGCGAACTCTTTTGGCTCAGTTGCATTGATAACTGTATCGGTGATAGCATCAATTTTTTTAATGGTTTTTGTAATGTCACCATGATTTTGCAAATAGCTAGCAATTGCCGACTTACTACTCTGCTTTTTATTGAGGTAAACAAAGTAAATTTTATCAGAAAAAGTGGGATTGAATGGTATGTTTTCAACAACAGGTTTATCGTTTACCAATTGATATAGAATAGGTGAGTTGTTTTGCGCGCAAGCCAAATCATAACCGCTTCCACCAAAACTTTTTCTTAGTAAATCGTAGGCATTAATGTTAAGCCAATCTGCAATATTGTTTATTAATGTGGAAGAAGTTCCCAATCCCCAAAATTTTGGAAAAGTTAATTCGGTTGTGATTTTATATCCTTTGGATTTGGTAATAAAATCTGGATTCAGATTATAAGCTTCGTGTAAAATCTCAATCAAGGTATTTTTGATGTTCTGATTTTCTTCGTGCTTGTGTTTTTTAATTATGGATTCAAATGTTATATTAGATTCAAACCAAATGCTTCCGTCAGCATCGTAACTTTTCCATTCGATTACTTCGCCAATTGCTTCTTCAATGATTAAATTTTGACCAAATTTCGTTGGCAATGCCAATGCTTTTGCGCCATCAAGAACTACATATTCTCCTGTAATTAGTAATTTTCCGTTGCTGTAAAAGGTTTGCTTCATTGATAATCTTGTTTTGAAATGATGATTTTGTTTCCAAAAGTTTGCAATCTAGCCCTGATTGGAGGGAAAAACTCCCGATTTTTATCGGGATTTTGGAAGGAAAGCAGGAAAATGGATTATTATAAATGCGCAAGCCATTCGCTTCTAATTATTTTCTTAAATTTTCAATAAATGACACAACCGAAGCATGAGAAATGGTTTTGTTTTCAAAATGCTTTTTAATGGTTTTGCGTTCTTCATCAGAAGTCTCAAATTGATTTAAAATATTATTGATGTGCATTTTCATATGACCTTCCTGAATTCCGGTTGTCGTTAACGAACGCAATGCTGCAAAGTTTTGTGCCAAACCAGTCACGGCTACAATTTGCATTAATTGGTGCGAACTTGGTTTTCCTAGAATTTGTAAAGCCATTTTTACCAATGGATGTAATGACGTTAATCCGCCGACAGTTCCAAGAGCTAATGGCATTTCCATCCAAAAAGTAAAGATGCCGTTTTCAATTTTGGCGTGTGATAAACTTGAATATTTTCCAGATCGAGATGCATAAGCGTGAACTCCGGCTTCTACTGCTCGAAAGTCATTTCCTGTGGCTAAAACTACAGCATCAACGCCATTCATAATTCCTTTGTTGTGTGTTACTGCACGAAAAGGTTCTATTTCGGCAATTTTTACCGCTTGAACAAATTTTTCTGCAAACTCTTGCGGATTGTTTATATTTTTTTCTGCCAATTCTTCAACTCTACAAGAAACTTCAGCGCGAACTATGCAATTGGGAACGTAATTCGATAAAATACTCATCACAACTTGAATGTCTTTTTCGTCATCTGAAAAGTCAGAAAAATTTTGAGCTTCTTCTTTTAATGTTTTTGCAAATTGTTCCAAACACGAATTTATAAAATTGGCGCCCATGGAATCTTTCGTTTCAAAAGTGGCATGAAGCTGAAAATAGTTTTCTAGTTCTTTGGTTTTATTTCGAAGTTCAATGTCAAGAATTCCGCCACCGCGTTTTTGCATATTTTTAGTAATGCTATCGGTTTCGGTGTAGAATTTCGATTTTGTTTGCTTGAAGAATTGTTCCAGTTTATCAACATCACCTTTATATAAAAAGTGAACCTGACCAATTTTTTCTGAATTCAAAACGGTTGCTTTAAATCCGCCACGAGTTGACCAGAATTTAGCCGATTTTGCAGCAGCAGCAACAACCGAACTTTCTTCAATTACCATTGGAACCGAATAATAATTTTCGTTGATAAGAAAATTCGGAGCAATCCCCATTGGTAAATAGAAATTGGTTATTGTGTTTTCAATAAATTCGTCGTGAAGTTTTTGAAGACTTTCATCGTTGTTCCAATATTGTTTTATGGTCGCAATGGCATCGGTTGGGCTAGTAAAATATTCAGTAGCAATCCAATTGATTTTTTCTTCTTTGGATAATTTGGAAAATCCTGCAATAGCGTTGTTCATATCGAAATGATTTGGGCTTAATTTTTCACAAAGATACACTTTAGATTTTATTGTAATAATTGGATTTTGATAAATATGTAAGGTCTTAAAATTGCATTTAACATAAAAATAAGTCATTATTTCCAAAAAAATCACTAAAATTGGACTCGTTTTATAATCAATCAAAAATATGATGTCAAAAAAATTACTAGCGCTATTTATTTTAACTAGTTTTTCTGTTATTGCTCAGCAAAAAATCTCCGTTGAAGAAATATATACAGGCGCTTTTCGTACCAAAGGAATGGATGCTTTACAATCCATGAAAAACACAAACCAATACACAGTTCTAAACTCAGATAGAACTTCAAGAACACAGCAAATCGATCTTTATGACTTTGCTACTCTAAAAAAAGTCTCGACTTTAATCGATACAAAATCCTACAAAGATTTATCAGAAGGAATTGATAGTTACACTTTTAGTAACGATGAAAAGCAAATTTTAATTGCAAATAATACCTCTCCAATTTTTCGTCATTCGTTTACTGCCACTTATTATTTGTATAATCTTGCTACTAAAGAATTGACTAAAGTTTTAGAAAATGTACAAGAACCAACTTTTTCTCCAGATGGAACAAAAATTGGATATGCTAAAGAAAACAATTTGTTTATCTATGATATTGCATCAAAAGCAATTACTCAAGTAACGACTGACGGAAAGAAAAACGAAATCATCAACGGAATTACGGATTGGGTTTACGAAGAAGAATTTGCGTTTGTAAGAGCTTTCGATTGGAGTGCCGATAGTAAAAAATTAGCTTTCATTAGATTTGACGAAAGTAAAGTACCTCAATTTTCTATGGATATGTATCAAAAAGATTTGTATCCAACATCACAAACCTTCAAATATCCAAAAGCTGGAGAAAAAAATTCTGAAGTTTCATTACATGTTTTTGAAGTAGGAAGTAAATCAGCTAAGAAAATCAATTTAGGAAACTATTCTGATTTTTATATTGCTAGAATGAAATGGACAAATGATGATAACGTTTTGTCTGCGCAAGTGTTAAATCGTCACCAAGATAATTTAGATTTGATTTTTGTTGATGGAACTACAGGAACTGCAAAAGTGGTTTTGAATGAAAAAGACAAAGCATATGTTGATGTAACTGATAATTTAACGTTCTTAAAAGACAATAGTTTTATTTGGACTTCAGAAAAAGATGGTTTTAATCATATTTATTTGTACGATAAATCTGGAAAATTGAAAAATCAAGTGACTAAAGGAAAATGGGAAGTTACGAATTACTATGGTTTTGACGAAAAAACAAAAACAGTTTTTTATCAATCGGTAGAAAATGGTTCAACCTTAAGAGACGTTTATAAAATTTCGCTTGACGGAAAAAAGAAAGTGAAATTATCTTCTCAAGTTGGAACAAATGGCGCGACTTTTAGTCCCGATTTTACTTACTACATCAACACTTATTCTAGCGTTACAACACCACCAACTTATACTTTAAACAGTTCTAAAGACGGAAAACAAGCTCAAGAAATTGTAAATAATACAGCCTTAGTTGAAAAAATAAAAAAATACGACTTACCAACAAAAGAGTTTTTCGAATTAACAACAGAAAAAGGACATAAACTAAACGCTTGGATGATCAAACCAAAAGATTTTGATGCTAATAAAAAATATCCAGTTTTTATGTATCAATATTCTGGTCCAGGTTCGCAAGAAGTGGCTAATAACTGGTTGGATACAAACGATATGTGGTTTATGATGTTGTCACAACAAGGATACATCACAGTTTGTGTTGACGGTCGTGGAACAGGATTTAAAGGTGCCGATTTCAAGAAATGTACTCAGAAAGAACTAGGAAAATTTGAAGTTGAAGATCAAATTGATGCTGCAAAAGTTATAGGGAATTATGCTTATGTAGATAAATCTAGAATTGGTATATTTGGCTGGTCTTATGGCGGATTTATGTCGAGCAACTGTTTGTTTAAAGGCGCCGATGTTTTTAAAATGGCTATTGCTGTTGCGCCAGTTACAAACTGGAGATTTTACGATAGCGTTTATACCGAAAGATACATGCAAACGCCACAAGAAAATGCAAGCGGATATGATGAAAATTCACCAATTAATCATGTGAGTAAATTAAAAGGAAACTTTTTATTAATTCATGGAACGGCTGATGATAATGTACATGTTCAAAATTCAATGCAAATGATAGAAGCATTAGTTCAAGCTAATAAACAATTTGATTGGGCAATCTATCCAGACAAAAACCACGGAATTTATGGTGGTAAAACCAGAATTCAGTTGTTTAATAAAATGACGAATTACATAAAAGAAAAATTATAAAATTACAACTAACAAACCTATACCTAACAAAATTTAAATAGAATACTATGAGTGAAACAGCAGTAAAAACAGGACATCCAAAAGGACTTTGGGTATTATTTGGAACCGAAATGTGGGAAAGGTTCAACTTCTACGGAATGCGAGCTATCTTGACCTTATTTATGGTGAATGCCTTAATGTTGGGAGAATCAAACGCATCAATTATATATGGAGGTTTTTTAGCTCTTTGTTACTTAACACCACTTTTGGGAGGTTTTATTTCTGATAAATATCTAGGGAATAGAAGTTGTATCATGCTTGGTGGAACTTTGATGGCGATTGGTCAGTTTTCATTATTTTACAGTGCAACTATTTATGATAGTAATTTAGACTTTTCTAAAGCTATTTTCTGGTTGGGTCTATTTGTTATTATTTTCGGAAACGGATTTTTTAAACCTAACATTTCTTCAATGGTTGGTAGTTTGTATCCACCTCAAGAAAAGACCAAATTGGATTCTGCTTTTACCATCTTTTACATGGGAATTAATATTGGAGCTTTATTGAGTCAATATTTTGTACCTCTTTTTGCTGATGTAAAAGTTAATGGAATACAAGATCCTACAGTTTTTAAATGGGGTTATTTAATGGCTGGTATTGCAATGGTTTTAGGAACATTAGTTTTTTTCTTTTTGAAAGATAAATATGTTGTTTCTCCTGATGGAACTGCCATTGGAGCGAAACCTAATAAAGATTCATCAAAAGGCGAAGTCGAAGAACAAGCTAAATTCTCAAGTAAATCAATAGGAATTGCATCAGTTTTATTTGTTGTTTTATTTTTTGCTTTTAGATACGTACTAGTTTCAGAAATTGGATTTAGTAATTTTGAAATTGGAACATTAGTTAAAGGAATCATTTATCCGATTATTTATGGTGCTGGAATTTCATTAGCTTTTTTAATCATGAGTTCTGCTGAAAACAAAATTGAGAGAGAAAGAATTTCGGTAATTTATATTGTTTCTTTTTTTATTATTTTCTTTTGGGCAGCATTTGAGCAAGCTGGTTCATCATTAACATTTATTGCTTCAAATCAAACAGATCGAACTTTTATTTTTGGATGGGATATGCCTGCTTCAATGGTTCAGATTTTTAATGGGCTTTTTGTTGTGTTATTAGCAGTTCCTTTCAGTATAATGTGGGATAGGTTAAGAGCAAAACAGAAAGAACCAATTTCGCCAATGAAGCAAGCATTGGGACTAGCTTTGATTGCTTTAAGTTATTTTATTATAGCGCACAATGTAAAAGATTTAGGGAATAGTGGCTTATTGGCTATAAAATGGTTGGTTTTATTATATTTTATCCAAACTATGGGTGAGCTTTGTTTATCACCTATTGGATTATCTTTGGTTGGAAAGTTAGCTCCAAAACGTTTTGCTTCATTATTATATGGTGTTTTCTTTATTTCTAACGCTGCTGGATATGCTTTAGCTGGTTCACTTGGAGCAATCATTCCTGCTACAGGTGATAAATTTCTAAAAGCAGAAAAATTGGGCGTAAATCTTCAAGATGTTTTAGATAAAAAAGCAACGTTAACAGTTGAGCAAGTTGCGATGTTTGAAAAAGAACAATTACCAACCGAATATACTTCATTTGGAGGTTTTGAAATTCATAGTTTATATGAGTTTTTCATGGTTTTTGTTATTTTATGTGGTATCGCTGCAATAATCTTGGCTCTTTTAACGCCGAAATTAAAGAAGATGATGAATGGTGTGAGATAATCGCATTTTAAAATATTTTTTATATCTTTCAAACCTACAAGAAATCCTTGTAGGTTTGTTTTTTTAAATTGAATTATTATGTGGAAAAGTCATCCTAAAGCATTGCCTTACTTATTTTTATCTGAAATGTGGGAACGTTTTGGTTATTATTTAATGATCGGAATTTTTACACTTTATCTTAAAGATGTTGAAGCAGGTTTTGCTATGACAGAGAAAGAAGCTTCCGATTTATATGGAACTTTCATTGCTTTGGTATTTTTAACGCCATTCATTGGGGGTTTAGTTGCCGACAGATATTTAGGTTACAAAAAATCAATCGTTATTGGCGGATTAATGATGGGCGCAGGTTATTTTATGATGGGAATTCATAGTTTACCGATGCTATATTTAGCAATGACATTAGTAATTGTAGGAAACGGATTTTTCAAACCAAATATCTCAACATTATTAGGTAATTTCTACAACGAAGACCAGTACAAAGAAAAGAAAGACGAAGGTTACAACATTTTCTATATGGGAATTAATGTTGGTGCTTTCATTTGTAATTTTTTTGGTGCGGCTTTACAAATTTTATTGGGTTGGCAATACGCCTTTATGGCGGCTGGTTTAGGAATGTTTATTGGTGTAATCGTTTTCCTTTTAGGGACAAAACATTATGGTGATAAAACCGATAAAAAAGGAATTCAAGAAGGTGATATGCCATTTTCAAAAATCGTATTATACATCTTAGTTCCATCGGTAGTTTTTGGAGTTATTGGTTGGTTGTTAAAAGGAGTGCAATCAGACATAAATCTTGATAGTTCGATTTTTGGTTCAGATAGTACGGATGCATTTATTTTTGCTTGTCTTCCTGTAGTTTACTTTTATGGTAGTTTATATTTCAAAGCAAAACCAGAAGAAAAACGACCAATTGGCGCTTTACTTTCTATTTTTGCAGTAGTGATTTTGTTTTGGGCTGTTTTTAAATTAAATGGTTCTGCATTAACTACTTGGGCAGATAGATATACAGACAGAGAAATAAGTGGAACAACTCAAGCTGTTTTTAGTAATTTAAAATTAGCAAAGGATATTGAATACACAAAAGATTCAACAGAGTTATACGATGCAAGTTTTCGACTTCAAAAAGAAAATGGTGAAGTTAAAAAAGTAGTTGATTATCCAATTTATTTTAGAAATGTAGAAAAAGAGAAATTGCCTCAAGAAGGTTCAACGGTTTCTATTTGGGCAACCAATTTAAGTCAGTCAATAAATCCGGGTTGGGTTATTATTTTAACACCACTTGTTGTAGCCTTTTTTACCTTTTTACGAAGCAGAAAAAAAGAACCTTCAACTCCAACAAAAATTGCCTTCGGATTATTAATTTCAGCTTTATCAGTTTTAGTAATGGTAGCTGCTGTTCACATTGGAAACAATGGTGCAGAAAAAGTTTCGGTTTGGTGGCTTGTTGCCAATTACGGAATTATAACCATAGGAGAATTATTCCTCAGTCCAATGGGATTGTCAATTGTATCCAAATTATCTCCCAAAAACATTACCGCTTTAATGATGGGCGGATGGTTTTTATCGACATCAATCGGAAATAAATTATCTGGAGTTTTAGCAAGTATGTGGGATACTTATGACGATAAAGCCAATTTCTTTTGGGTAAACTTCGGATTATTAATGTTTGCGACAATTTTAATGTTTGCTTTAGTGAAAAATCTAAATAAAGTAATGAAAGACCACGGAATCAATTAATTATGGAAATCAATCAGTCAATAGAAGAAATTCAAAATTTTAAAGGAAAATATCCAAAACAACTTTGGTATTTGTTCTTTAGCGAAATGTGGGAACGTTTTTGTTTCTACGGAATGCGCGGAATGCTAGTGGTTTTTATGGTGAACCATCTTGCAATGGATGAAAAAACTGCCAATTTACAATATGGTGCAACGCAAGCTTGGGTATATGCGTTCACGTTTATAGGTGGATTGTTCGCTGATAAAATCTTAGGACTAAGAAAATCACTCTTTTGGGGAGGAATCCTTATGATTATCGGAAGTGTAATTCTTGCCATTGATCCAAAAAGTTTTTTCTTTATTGGACTAGGTTTTACAATTGTAGGAACTGGTTTTTTCAAACCAAATATTTCTTCTATGGTAGGTCAATTGTATAAAAATGACGATCCAAGAAGAGATGCTGGATTTTCATTTTTTTACATGGGTGTAAATCTTGGAGCGTTAATTGGAGGTTACATTTGTATTGCTGTAGCAGAAGGTTCCATGTGGCAATCCGTAGTTCCAGAAAATTTAAGATGGAATGTAGGTTTCGGATTTGCAGCAGTCGTGATGATTATAAGTTTACTAACATTCACTCAAACTCAAAAAAGTTTAGGTCCAATCGGTCTTTCGCCCTTAATGGATGTTGAAAAATCTAAGAAGAAAATACTTGAAATAGCAACTTACGCAGGCTCACTTATTATAGTTCCAATTATAATAATTATGGTTGCAAATACAAAGTATACCGATTATTTCATGATGTTTATTGGTCCAGCTTCCATTTTGTACTTGTTTTATGAAATGAAGAATTTTTCATCTGCCGAAAATAAAAAACTTTTAGCAGCTTTAGTTTTTATCATTTTCTCTATTTTCTTTTGGGCGTTTTTCGAGCAAAGTGGTGGTTCTTTAAGTTTATTTGCCGCGAATAATTTAAATAATGATATTTTAGGAGTAGAGTTAAGTCCGAATGGAGTTAATAATTCTGCAAATTCATTTTTTGTAATTGGTTTTGCAGCTTTAGTCGGGTTAGTTTGGCTTTGGATGGCAAAACGAAAAATCGAACCTAATACTGTTATAAAATTTGGATTGGCATTTATATTTCTTGCAGGCGGTTTTTGGATATTTTATTATACCAAATTCTTTGCCGATTTAAACGGAAGAACTTCATTAGGAATTTTTACTTTTGGATGGTTCATCATCACTTTTGGGGAACTTTGTTTATCGCCAATCGGAATGTCGGCCATGACTAAATTATCTCCACAAAAAACACAAGCCGTAATTATGGGAATGTGGTTTTTAGCAAGTGCTTACGGTCAATATTTCGCTGGATTACTTGGTGCAAATATTGCAGAAGCATCAGAAAACGCAACTAATTTAGAAAAACTAAACGTATATGCTGATGGATATTATCAATTGGGGATTTATGCATTAGTTGCTGGAGTTGTATTAATCGCGATTTCACCACTTATTAAAAAACTAATGCAAGAAGTAAAGTAGCCGACATTTTTTGGTACTATTTTTGAATATATTTGTAAAAAAATAAAACATGGAGAAATTTATAATTGCAACTTTCCTTTTTATTGGAAGTTTTGCAGCTCAAGCACAAGAAGGTTTAACTTGGCATACCAATATTGACGAAGCAATTGCTGTTTCTAAAGTAGAAAACAAACCATTATTTCTATTTTTCACAGGAAGCGATTGGTGTGGATGGTGTATTCGTTTACAAAAAGAAGTTTTTAAAACTCCAGAATTCACAACTTGGGCAAAAGAAAAAGTTGTTTTGGTAGAATTGGATTTCCCAAGAAGAACACCTCAAAGCGATGCTATAAAAATGCAAAACAATTTATTGCAACAATTCTTCCAAATTAGAGGATATCCATCGGTTAGATTAGCTAAAGCTGGAGTTGCAACTGATGGTAAAACAAGTTTTGAGTTATTGGGCGAAACAGGTTATGGAGCAGGTGGACCAAATGCATGGTTGAAAGGTCCAGAACAGATGGTTACAAAATTTGTTCCTTACACAGATGATGAGCAAAAGGCAGCTAAAAAAGCTTTGAAAAAGAAAAAAACAGCTGATAAAAAAGCATAATTATAATTTATAAAATCCCTTTTCTGTAGTATCATGAAAAGGGATTTTTTCCTTACTGCAAGTTGCTTTCCAAACTTTAATGTAGGATTTAAAATTTGCAGCGTCAACAACTACTTGTTTAGGTTTCCATTGTTTAAAAATACGTTCTAGATTTACTTTTGGGGAATTTGTAATGACTAAAACATCGGGTTTTTCATTGGCTAAATAAACGGCAGAGCTGTCCATCAATAATATCTTTTTGTCTTTAAAATAGTATAAATTTGATAAAGATTTCTTCTTTTCGATTTTACAATAATTTGCTACTAAATACGATTTTAAAACTAAATTATCATCAGTAGTTTTTAGAATGCTATCATTGCTGTAAAGCGTTACTTTATCACCTTTTCTTTCGGTAATTATAGTGCTTTTCTTTTTGTTGAAAACAATAAATTCTTCTTTATTCTGACTCGAATATTTGGCTTGAATAGAAATTATTTGAACTAAAATCAAGGCAGATAAACTTAGTGTTAGTTTATTAAATGTAGGCTTTTTCGAATAAATTACAAGTCCGAAAATCAGTAAATAACTACTCCACAACATATAAGAATTTAGCGGAATATCTTTAAAAATAAAATCTTCAAAAGAGGCAACCCAAGCTATAATTTTGTTTAAAAACCAAATACTGTATTCTAATAATTTCATCATTGGATACCAAACCACATTCACAGATGCTAAAATCATTACAACAACACCGATGCCAAGAATTAGACTTAGCATTGGCAAAATCACAATATTAGTAACAAAAAATAATCCCGGAAATTGATGAAAATAATAAATACTTAAAGGTAAAGTTCCGATTTGCGCTGCAAATGAAACCGTGATAATTTCCCAAAAATAATTAACGACTTTATATTTTGGTGTCCAAATTGAAGCTAAAAGTGGTTGCAACCAAACGATAAAAAACAGTGCAATGTAGCTCAACTGAAATCCAATATCAAACAAAAAGGAAGGTTGAAATAGCAGAATTAGTAATGCAGAAACCACTAATGTATGATAAATATTTACGCTTCTTCTGAGGAACATTCCAATGGCTACAAATGAAAACATAGTTACCGATCGGACTACAGATGGCGCCAATCCTGTTAAAATCCCAAACATCCACAGTGATGCAATTACTATTATCAGTTTTATGATAGAGCCTTTTTTATTGTTCGGAATAGGTTTTAATAAAAAAGTAATAAACAATAAAATGCATCCAACGTGTAATCCTGATACTGACAAAACATGAATTGCACCTGCATATTGATAATCTTTAATTATTTCTTGCGATATGTCCTGTTGTTGACCCAAAATTAAAGCAACAACAACATTCAACTCTGATTTATTGAAATTATTTTTTTCTAAATTGTAAATAATTCTATTTCTTAGTTTGCTGGCATAATAAGATATCGTTCTGTCAACTTGAGAACCAATTTTAATTTTTGAAGCGTCGGCATAAACTTGCGCATAAATTTGCTGATTTTCTAGATATTTCCCATAATCAAATTGATCTGGATTATTGGGCTTTCTATTTTTGTAAAACGAACCGGCAACTTTTAAGTGCGAACCCATTTCAAGAGTTGGCATCAAGCTATCTTTTCGTATGTTTAAAATAATTTTGCCGTAGCTTTTATGGCTATTTAGTTCAATTATTTTAGCAACATACCTGTCGTTATTAATGGTGTTTTTTAATTTTTCTTTGATAATAATCTCTGCTGAATATTCATTTTCTACTGATTTTAAGTCTTTTAAATAATGACTGGAGTTCAATTTGTCATTATTTAAAACCAGAGTAAAACTTCCGATAAAGAAAGAAGTTATAAGGCAAAATATTCCGAATAATGATTTGTAAACTGTCTTTTTATTTGATAATAAATTGATTATTAAAGTGATAGAGCTACAAATCAATAATAAAATTAATGTCAATAAAAATGTAGGCTTTGACATTTGGGCAAATAAAATCCCAAGTATAAAGCAAAAAGTAATTTTAATTAAAGGAAATTTTAATACTTTCATATTCTAAAAGTATTAAAAAAAAGATAATTCCTACAGAAAAAGTGTAAATATTTAATTTTTATTCAACTATTCTGTTAATCTGAGCAAACGATTTTCGGTAATAATCTTCTTTTGTAGATGAAATTATCACGCCTCGTTGTGTTGATGAATGCACAAATTTGATTTCGTCATCATCAACTTCTGTTATAATTCCAACATGATTTATTTTATTTTTTCCGTTGGTTTTAAAGAAGATTAAATCGCCTTTTCTACAATCATTTTTTTTAATGATTGTACCTTTCTTAGACATTTCATAAGATGATCTAGGAAGTGAAATATGATTTTTTTGAAAAGTAGTAAAAACCAATCCAGAGCAATCATATCCTGCATTGGTTATTCCAGCATATTTGTATGGCGTTCCAATTTTATCGGTAGCATCATCAATTATTTGCTCATTAAATTGAGAAGTTTTTTTCGAATTGCTTGTTGCAGACGATGTCGATTTACAGGAAGTTACTAAAAAAAGTAAGACAAGTAGATAGAGTAGGTGTTTCAAAATAGTCAGTTTTATCTAAAAAAAGAACGTATGAATTTTAAAATTATTATGAAATTTCAGCAACAATTAGCTTTGCAGTTTTTTCACTAGCTCCAATTCCGCCAAGTTTTTGTTCTAATTCGTCGTATTTTTCAAGTAGTTTTTCACGATTATTTTCAGTTAAAATCTTAGTTAATTCAGCTTTAATTTTTATCGGATTACACTCATTTTGAATCAACTCGGTAACTACTTCTTCATCCATAATTAAATTCACTAACGAAATATATTTTAACGTAATAATTCGTTTTGCAATTTGATACGAAACCCAACTTCCTTTATAACAAACGACTTCAGGAACTTTAAAAAGTGCAGTTTCTAGAGTTGCAGTTCCCGATGTAACCAATGCGGCATGAGAGTTGCTCAATAAATCATAGGTTTTATTGGCTACAAATTTTATATTTTTCCCTTTTAGAAATTGCTGATAAAACGAATATTCTTGACTTGGCGCGCCAGCAATTACAAATTGGTAATCCTGAAAATCATTTACAACACT
Organism: Flavobacterium aquatile LMG 4008 = ATCC 11947; assembly: GCF_000757385.1. Lineage (GTDB taxonomy): Bacteria > Bacteroidota > Bacteroidia > Flavobacteriales > Flavobacteriaceae > Flavobacterium > Flavobacterium aquatile. Next base: position 69,836 of record NZ_JRHH01000003.1, read on the forward strand.
CAACATTAATGAAAGCATTTTAGAGATTTCTTGTTTTCTACTACCAGGAAGAATCGCAATTATTGGTTTTTCGTCAAGATTGTTTTCTTTTCGAAATTGATTTCCATCAATAATTTTTCTAGTATGAATGGCGTCAATTAGTGGATGGCCAACAAACTCTACTGGGAAATGATGTTTCTTTTCATAGAAATCTTTTTCGAATGGAAGAATGACATATAATTTATCAAAATCTCGTTTGATGTCTTTAATTCGATTTTCTTTCCAAGCCCAAATTTGTGGTGAAATGTAATAATGAGTTTTTATACCACGCTCTTTTGCCCATTTTGCAATTCGCATATTAAAACCTGGATAATCAATAAAAATAATCACATCTGGATTAAACTTTGCAATATCAGATTTGCAAAATTTAATATTATTCAATATGGTTTTCAAATTCAGAATCACTTCTGCAAATCCCATGAAAGCCAACTCACGATAATGTTTTACTAAAGTTCCTCCAACACTTTGCATTAAATCGCCGCCCCAAAATCGAATTTCGGCATTAGGATCTTCCTTTAATAATGACTTCATTAAATTAGAGCCATGTAAATCTCCTGAAGCTTCGCCAGCTATAATATAGTACTTCATAATTACAAAAACAAGGTTGATAATGCCAATATAATAGTTGCTAAAATAACGCCACGAGCCATCATTTCTTTATTTTTTTTGAGTAAAATATAAAAAACTACGATGTTTAAAATTGCTCCCAATACAAATACTTTCCCAAGAATTCCTTCAATTCTTAAAAGGTTAAAATCATCAATTAAATCATAATTAGTTTTTATTTTTAAAAATAAATATGACCCAATAAAAGTTGAAACTAATCCGATGAAGAAACCAATAAGTAGATCTGTTTTTTTCATAGTAAATTTATAATATTATAATTCCCAAGTATTTAATGTTTGAATGGCATGATGTGCAGTCAAATCAAATTGAACTGGTACAATTGAAATATAATCGTTTGCCAAAGCCCATTCATCGGTATCTTCTCCTTTGTCTTGATTTATAAATTCGCCAGTTAACCAATAATATTCTTTACCAAAAGGCGTCACTCTTTTGTCAAATTTCTCTTGCCACATGGCTTTTGCTTGACGACAAATTTTTATTCCTTTTATTTCATCCGTTTTTAATTTCGGAAAATTTACGTTTAAAACTGTTCCATCAGGTAATCCATTTTTTAAAACTTCTTGAGCAATTTTCTTCACAAATGGCTTAATCTGGCTAAAATCGGCATTCCAATTATAATCTAATAAAGAGAATCCAATAGCAGGAATTCCTTCAATTCCCGCTTCAACAGCAGCGCTCATAGTTCCCGAATAAATAACATTAATGGACGAATTAGAGCCGTGATTGATTCCCGAAACGCACAAGTCCGGTTTTTGTTTTAAAATTTCATTTACGGCCATTTTTACACAATCTACTGGAGTTCCGGAGCAACTGTATTCTGCAATTGTAGCATCATCGGCAGAAATTTTATTTAAATGTAAGGTATTGTTTATAGTTATAGCATGACCCATGGCGCTTTGCGGACTATCTGGTGCAACTACCACAACCTCGCCAATTTCACTCATAACTTCTATCAACGTTCTTATTCCAGGTGCAGAGATACTATCGTCGTTTGTTATTAAAATTAAAGGTTTCTTAGACATTTTGTTTAAAATTATGATGTAACAAAAGTACTTAAATTAGTACTTATTTACGATACAAATTTTTAACTTTGAACCTTTGTAGGGTTTTGCTTGAGTAAAAAGAATCTGTTTTAACAAAACATTATGCGATATTGCAGTATTGTGGCATAATATTTTATGTAATTTAGTGAAAAATTAATGAATGCAATTATACAGTTTATGAAAAGGAATTATAAAGTACTATTAATAATTATAGCCCTTTCAATTGGGTTATGGAGTTTTATTCCAAGAGCGGAAAAAAATGATCCAGAAAAAGATAAGTTTTTGTTAGAACTGTTGACTTATGTTCTTGAAAAAGGACATTACAATCCTGCCGCATTTGACGATAAACTATCTAAAGGAATTTACAAAGATTATATTGATGCATTAGATCCATCTAAACGATTCTTTTTGCAATCGGATATTGATGAATTTGCTAAATATGAATTACAAATTGATAATCAAATTTTAAATAAGGAACTTACATTTTTTGATTTAACGTATACACGTTTAATGAAAAGAATTGAAGAAAGTAAATCGTATTACAAAGATGTGCTTGATAAACCTTTTGATTATTCAGTAGACGAAGAGTTCAATACTGATTATGAGAAGTTGCCTTATGCCAAAAATGTGTCGGAATTGAAAGAAAAGTGGAGAAAGCAAATCAAACTTTCTACATTATCTACTTATGTTGACAAACAAAAATTAGAAGAAGACAAGCTGAAAGATAGAAATAAAACTGTCGATCAAAAACTTGAGGAATATAAAACCAAAATGGGTTCTAAGTTAACTCCAGAACTTGAGAAAAAATTTGTAGCAAATGCAGAGAAAACTAAAGATGAACCTGCAAAGTCTGATAAAGTTCTTGAAGAAGAAAGTAGAGAAAGTACTTTAAAATCTTTGAATGATTACTACGGAGTTATAAAAGATTTAGACAGACAAGATTGGTTTTCTGTTTACATCAATGCTATTGCGACACGATTTGATCCACATACTTCTTATTTTGCTCCAGATGAAAAAGAACGTTTTGATATTGGAATGAGCGGAAAATTAGAAGGAATTGGTGCTCGTTTACAAAAGAAAAATGATTTTACAGAGATTACAGAATTAATTTCTGGTGGACCAGCTTGGAGAGGAAAAGAACTAGAAGCTGGAGATTTAGTTTTGAAAGTGGCTCAAGGAGACGAAGAACCAATAGAAGTAGTTGGTATGCGTCTTGATGATGTTGTTAAAAAAATTAAAGGACCAAAAGGTACCGAAGTTCGATTAACAGTTAAAAAAACCGATGGAACTTTAAAAGTTATTTCGATAATTAGAGATGAGGTTGAACTTGAAGAAACTTACGCAAAATCTAGTATTATTGAAAAAGAAGGAACAAAATACGGTATTATTTATTTGCCAAAATTCTATATCGATTTTGAAGATAAAAACAGTCGTGATGCTGGAAAAGATGTCGCACTAGAAGTAGAACGATTGAAAGCAGCAGGAGTGAAAGGTATTATTCTTGACGTTAGAGATAATGGTGGCGGTTCGCTTTCTACAGTTGTTGATATTGCAGGATTGTTTATTGAGCAAGGACCAATTGTTCAAGTAAAATCGGCTGCAGGAAAGAAAGAAGTGTTATCAGATAAAGATCCAAAAGTGCAATGGGATGGACCATTAGTAATTATGCAAAATAGTTTTTCAGCATCGGCTTCTGAGATTTTGGCTGCTGCAATGCAAGATTATAAACGAGCAATAATTATTGGTAGTAAACAAAGTTATGGTAAAGGAACAGTTCAAAATGTAATTGATTTAAACCAATTTGTTAGAGGAAGTAATGTAGGTGATTTGGGTGCATTAAAAACAACAACTCAAAAGTTCTATAGAATTAATGGTGGTTCTACTCAATTAGAAGGAGTTAGTAGTGATATCGTTATGCCAGATCGTTATGCTTATTTAAAAATGGGTGAGCGCGATATGGAAAATGCAATGCCTTGGGATAAAATTGATGCTGCCGAATATAAAACTTGGAACAAGCAAAACAATTTTGATAAAGCAATTGCTAATAGCAAAATGAGAATGCAAAACAATCCGCAGATGCAATTAATTGATGATAATGCAAAATGGATTGACGAGAGAAACAATGTAAACGTATACAGTCTTCAAATAAATAAGTTCAAAAACGAACAAAAGAAACTTGAAGAAACTAATAAAAAGTATAAGTCATTGGCCGATTACAATAATAGTTTACCATTTGCATCTTTACCATATGAAGTTGAGTTAATGAAGAAAGATGAAACTTTAAAAGACAAAAGAGAAAGTTGGTTTGAAAGTTTATCTAAAGACGTATATGTAGAGGAAGCGATTCACATCTTAGATGATTTAAACCAAAAACCTGATACAAAAAAAGGATTTACTTCTAGAAGTGATAAAATGATTAAATCGTAATTAGGTTTAAAATAGATTAAAAAAAAACCATCAACATTGTTGATGGTTTTTTTACTTTTATTATCTAAGCTTGCTTACTTTTTTCTGAGCATCTTGAATATCTTCTTCAATTTCTCTAACTTTTAATTGTTGTTTAGTAATTTTTAAGTTAGCTTTTTCAAGTTCTACTGGAGATAGTTTCCCTTTAGAACGATCTTTGTCAAATTTACCTTGGTATTTTTGAAGGTCTTTTTGAGCTTTTTCTAATTTCTTTTGATTCTTAGCAAGCGACTTTTCTGCAGATGCTATTTTCTTTTGCTCTTTTTCAAATTTCTTTTGTTCTTTATCAAGCTTTTTTTGTTGTTTTTCTACTTGACGTTGTTCTTTTTTTAATTTGTCTTCAGCTCTTTTTTTGTCTTTCTCAATTTTTTCTTGCTCCTTTAAAGCTTTCTTGTCATTTTTTAGTTGTTCATCAAGTTGTTTTTTTTCTTCAAGCCTTTGCTTTTCTAAATCAACGGATTTTACTAGAACAGTATCTACGGCTGTAATTGTAGTTGTTGTTTGAATTGGCGTTTCTTGTGCGTAAAAGTTTTGAAAACCTACGAGAAACAAGGCAGATAATACTAATTTAATTTTCATAATGTTCTTATTTATTTTAATGATTTTGATTTATATATTTACTACTTTGCAAATATCATTCCGAAATGGAATTCTCTTATTTATAAAGTTATGAAAAAATATCCGAAAAACCTGCTACTTTTCGTTCTAATTGTAATAATCCATTTGAATTATTCCTGTAAAAGATACGAGGATTTACAAGATTTGGATGTGAATTCGAAAGATACAATAACTCAAAATGACTCATTAGTTTTTAATAATGAGGATTTTAAATATTTTCCTTCATCTACTAATAACGATATTATCACTCATAATAATTACACTTTATCTTATATAGAAAAGTATGAACAAGCCGAATGGGTAGCTTATGAATTAAAGAAAAGTGATCTAAATTACAACAATAATAATTTTGAAAGACCTTTTTTTATTGAAGATCCGCAAGTAGAAAGCGGTTCGGCAGACTGGAGAAATTATAGAAAATCGGGTTATGATAAAGGGCATCTTTGTCCGGCTGGCGATAGGAAGTTTTCTAAAATTGCATTTGATGAAACGTTTTATACTTCTAATATTTCACCTCAAAAGCATGATTTTAATGAAGGTGTTTGGAATAGATTGGAACAAAAAGTTAGGTATTGGGCTGGAAAGTATGATGGCGTTTACGTAGTAACTGGTGGTGTTTTTACTGAAAATATGAAAACAATTGGAAGCGAAGATGTTGCTGTGCCTAATTATTTTTATAAAGTTTTATTAGATACTTCTCGCGAGGAAATTAAGATGATTGCGTTTCTTGTTCCTCATCAAGATAGCGATTTACCTTTGTATGAATTTGTTGTTTCTGTAGATGAGCTAGAAAAAATGACTGGAATAGATTTTTTCCCGAAGCTTGAAGATGCTATTGAAAACAGATTGGAACAAAACGCCAATTATAAATCGTGGAGTTTTTAGCCCAGACCGAAATGGAAAGCAATTTTAAAGAAACGACCAATTTTTGTTAAAGAAAAAAAGCGACCTTAGAAGCTCTTTTTTCTTTTTACAAAAATGGTTGGTGCTTTGAAATTCTTGTAATGTAGTGCTGGATTGGCTTCAAATAAAAATTAAATTACCATTCGTTTACTTTGTTGGCATCCATTTTAAGGAAGATAAACAGTAAAATTGTGAATCCCCAAAGTCCAGAACCACCATAGGAAAAGAATGGCAACGGAACTCCAATAGTTGGGAAAACACCTACAACCATTGCGATATTTACAAAAAAGTGAATGAATAAAATTCCGGCAACGCAATAACCGTAGACTCGACTAAATTTGGTTTTTTGTCGTTCTGCGAGGTAAACAATTCTTAGGATGAGTCCAACAAATAAGCCTATTACAATTATACATCCTAGAAATCCCCATTCTTCACCAACGGTTGTAAATATGTAATCGGTGTGTTGTTCTGGCACAAATCCACCTTTGGTTTGCGTTCCTTCAAGGAAACCTTTGCCAAATAAACCTCCTGAACCAATTGCGATTTCTGATTGATTTGTGTTGTATCCAACGCCTTTCATGTCTACTTCTTTACCCAAAAGTATATTAAATCTATCTCGATGGTGTTGCTTAAATACGTTGTCAAAAACATAACTTACCGAGAATGAAAATGCCGAAACCATGACTAACAAAATGGCACTTGCAATGATGTTTCTATCTACTAATCTGCTTCTAAAATAGTTGATTGCGAGAACAACAACTGTTATTGCGATTACTATAAACGGATTGTTGGTTGCTAAGGTTAGGACAAATAATATTATGGCGATAAAGCCAGTTAATAGATACCAACCTGGCATTCCTTCTCTAAATAATACGATAAAAAAGACGCTGTAAATTAATGCACTTCCTGGATCGGGTTGAGGTAGAATTAGCATTACTGGTAGAAATATTATTATTAATACCTGAATTTGACGGTTTACTTCTTTTAAATTAATTTGTACATCGCTCAAATATTTGGCTAATGCTAATGATGTTGCTGCTTTTGCAAATTCTGAAGGTTGTAAAGTAAAACTTCCAATGGCATACCAACAGCGTTGACCAGCGATGGTTTTACCAAATAAAAATAGTCCTATTAATGATAGAAGAGAAATGGCAAATATTATTATTGCAAATTTTTCATAGAATTTTGCTTCGACAAATAAAACGATGAAAATTAAAGGTATTGTAAACATAATAAACAGAAGTTGCTTTCCGTAAATTTGTGTGAAATCGAAAATAGAAACATCTTCTCCAACAGATGATAACGATGAGGAATAGATATTTAGCCAACCCATAATCACTAAGACAGCGAAGATAATGATGCTTATCCAATCAATATTTTGTGAAATACCTTGATTTTTCATTTTAATTGGTTTTAGTACTATCTTTTTTAATGGTTGCTTTTTTTTGTTTTGCTATAGAATCTATTCTTTTTTTAGCAAATTCTATACTGTCTCTTTTTCTAAAAATACTGTCTTGTTGTTTTTGAGGTAGTAATTTATCGTATTGTGATTTTAGACTTCCTGTTAACATTCTTTTTTCGAAATCAATTCGTGTGATTTTATTATTTAGATATTTTTCAATCATTAAAGTTGTAATTGGTCCAGCCCAACGCGCACCCCAATATCCGTTTTCAACAAATACTGCAATTGCAATTTTAGGATTATCTTTTGGTGCAAAAGCTACAAAAATAGAGTGGTCTTGAAGCTTAACTCTTTTTCCGTTTATTTTAGCAAAGTTTTCGGCAGTTCCCGTTTTTCCACACATTTCTATTCCAACAGCACCAAGTCCAGCTGCTGTTCCACGATTATAAACGTCGAACATTCCACTCACAATTGGGTCAAAATATTTTCTGTCTATTGTGGTAGTGTGTTTTGTTGTAAAACGTTTGTCTATTGTTGTTCCTTCTATTTTTTTAATAATATGGGGCGTGTAAAAATAACCTCTATTTGCAATTGTTGCCATAAAATTGGCTAATTGAATAGGTGTCATTAAAACTTCACCTTGACCAATTGCGTTAGAGACAATTGTTTTTCCGTCCCATTTCCAACCAGCATAGGTTTTATTATATAATTTTGATGTTGGTATTTTTCCTTTTCTTCCCGTTGGTAAATCATATCCCATAAAATCTCCTAGTCCAAAAGATTTTAAGTGTTTAGCCCAAACATCTACAGCATAACCGTGATCTTGATATTTGTTAATTAATTTAATATAAGCGCTAGAAAAATAGGTGTTACAAGATTGATAAATTGCTCTATGAAGTTGTACTCTTCCGCCAGAACAGTGGCATCTCATAAATCGACCTCGAGCATAACTAAATCCGTGACGGCAATTAAACCCGATACTGTCATTTATTACGCCTTCTTGTAACGATATTAAACCGGTTAATATTTTAAATGGTGATCCTGGAGGATATTCTGCTAGTAATCCTCTGTCGTATAAAGGTTTAGCTATAGAATCTTTGTATAATTTTGTATAATTTGCTGATCTTTGACGGCCAACTAATATTGATGGATCATATGATGGAGCCGTAACAAGTGCTAAAATTTCTCCTGTATTTGGTTCGATAGCTACGATTCCACCACGTTTATTAATCATTAATTCTTCGCCATACTTTTGTAATTCGGCATCAATAGTTAATGTTACGTCTTGTCCTTGTTTAGAAATGGTATCATATTTTCCGCTTTTATAAGAACCAATCTCTCTGTTAAATTTATCTCTAAGTATGTATTTTACACCTTTTTGACCGCGCAAAATATCTTCATAGCTTTCTTCAACGCCTTGTTTACCAATTAAATCGCCGCCTTTGTAATAAGGATTTTTTTCAATGGTTTTTTCGTTTACTTGTGTGATAAATCCAAAAACATTGGCGCCATAATTTACTTGATAATCGCGAAGCGAACGTTTTTGAATGTAAAAGCCTTCAAAACGTCGCAGTTTTTCTTGAAAACCTGCATATTCTACTTTGTTCAGTTGGGATAAAAAAACCGATGGAAGTAACGGACTATATACTCTAGCTTTAGCTATTTTTTTAATAAAATCTTCTTTTGTGATGTTTAATAGTTTACAAAATTGAACTGTATCTAATTTTTTTACATCACGAGGAATCACCATAATGTCATAAGATGGCTGATTGGCAACTAGAAGTTTACCTGTTCTATCGTAAATATAACCACGCTCAGGATAGGTGTAGTTTATCTTTATAGCATTATTATCTGACTGTAATTTAAAAGAATCGTCAATTACTTGTAAATAAAAAAGACGTATCAATAACAATGATGCTGTTATGATAACCAATGCCGGAAGAAGAACCTTTCTCATCGTTTGTTGTTGGGCTTAATTAAATAAATAATTAAAATGCTTATTATAATTGTGAAAATTGTACTTACAAGTGTACGTAAAATAATGCTCCAAAAATATTCGAATGTAAATATTTCGAGGATAAACATAACAACGTGATGTAAAACAACGGATAGAAAAATAAATGAAAAGCGTTCTGGTGTTAATACATCGTTTAGTCTAACGGTTTGATATTCATAGCTTAATCCGAAGGAGAATTTAAATATTGATGGTCTAAAGTAAGCCAGGACTAAACAAGAAGCTGCATGAACTCCGCCAGAGTTCATGAATAAATCCATTGTTAGTCCTAATAAAAAACTACCTAATAATAAACCCGATTTGTTTCCGTTTACTGGATATAAGATTATAAAAAGTATGTATGGAAACGGATTAATATAACCCAAAAAGTTGATATTGTTGAAAATAGTGACTTGAGCCGTTAACAACAATATAAATCGGGCGATATTGTATAATATAGCGCTATTCATCTTTCTTTGTTATTTTTTCAAGTTCAATAATTTCTGGTGTATCTTTATTTTTAACAACATAAACATAGCCTAAACTTGTCATGTCATTAAATAATCTGATGTCTAATGTGTAATAATTTGTTTCGTTATCGATGTACACTTTATCAATAGTTCCAATATTTATATTTTCTGGAAAAATTGTTGATTGTCCACCAGTTACAATAGTGTCGCCTTTTCTTGCCGATGACAATCTTGGTACATCAACCAATTGCACAAATCCAGTATTTTTTCCGTTCCAAGTTAAAGAACCAATATGATTTGATTTTTTAATCTTAGCATTTATAGGAGATTTTACATTTAGAATACTTAATACAGTTGAGTAATTTGTAGAAGTATTTTCTATTACACCAACTATTCCAAGACTATTAATTACGCCCATATCTTGTTTAATTCCTTCTTTGGAACCTCTATTTAGAGTAAGATAATTTTCGTGCACATTATAAGAATTCTTAATCACTTTTGCAGTTATTAAACTCACTTTACTATTTCCTGCAACAGTATCAAATTGAATTTTAGTAGAATCTTTTACATTGAAAATGATACTTTTTAGACGTGCATTTTCTTTTGCCAATTCGTCATTTTGAATTTTCAAATTAAAATATTCTTCAACATTATTCATCTTTTCGTAAACGCCACCAGATAAAAAATTGGCCGAACTAATAACTTTACTTTTATGAAATGAATGGGATTGAATTGTGAGCGAAAGCGCTATACCCATAAGCAGCAAAAACAGCATACGATAGCTGTTTTTAAATATAAAATTAAATATTTGCTGCATCTTTTAAGGTATTCAGTGGTCAGTATTCAGTGATTAGTGTTCAGTATTTGTAATCAAACACTATTTTATAAGAATGCTTCTAAACTTTGGTATGTTTTTCAACGCCATTCCAGTTCCTCTTACTACGGCTTTCAACGGATCTTCGGCAATGTAAACTGGTAAATCTGTTTTTAATGAAATACGTTTGTCTAATCCGCGAAGCATTGATCCACCACCAGCTAAATAAATTCCGGTATTGTAAATATCTGCTGCTAATTCTGGAGGAGTTTGAGATAATGTTTCCATTACCGCATCTTCAATACGTTGAATAGATTTGTCTAACGCTTTAGCAATTTCTCTAAAAGAAACTTCTACTTGTTTTGGTTTACCTGTAAGTAAATCTCGACCTTGAACAGACATATCATCTGGAGGCGTTTCTAATTGATCTGTAGCTGAACCTACTTGAATTTTAATTTTTTCTGCTGTAGTTTCTCCAACAAATAAATTGTGTTGTGTTCTCATGTAATAAATGATGTCATTAGTGAAAACGTCACCAGCAATTTTCACCGATTTGTCGCAAACAATACCGCCAAGAGCAATAACGGCAATTTCTGTTGTTCCACCACCGATATCTACAATCATGTTTCCTTTAGGTTGCATGATGTCAATACCAATACCAATCGCTGCTGCCATTGGTTCGTGAATTAAGTAAACTTCTTTTCCGTTTACACGTTCACAACTTTCTTTTACGGCACGCATTTCTACTTCTGTAATTCCAGATGGAATACAAACTACCATTCGCAACGCTGGCGTAAACATTTTTTTCTTTAAAGCAGGAATACTTTTTATAAACATGCTAATCATCTTTTCAGACGCATCAAAATCGGCAATTACACCATCTTTTAATGGTCGTATGGTTTTAATGTTTTCATGTGTTTTACCTTGCATCATGCTGGCTTCTTTACCAACTGCGATGATTTTTCCGGTGACTCTATCTCTTGCAACAATAGATGGGCTATCTATTACAACTTTGTCGTTGTGAATAATTAGTGTATTAGCGGTACCAAGGTCAATTGCTATATCCTCGGTCATGAAATCAAAAAATCCCATACTTAATAAAAGGGTATTAGTTTGTTATAAAATATTTAGCGTACAAAAATAATAAAATTAATGTTTAAAATGACGTGTTCCAGTAAATACCATTGCCACGTTGTTTTCGTTGCAATAGTTAATACTCAATTCGTCTTTTATAGAACCTCCAGGTTGAATAACTGCTGTGATTCCTGCATTCTTTGCAATCTCAACACAATCAGGAAAAGGGAAAAAAGCATCACTTGCCATTACCGCTCCGTTTAAATCAAAATTAAATGAATTGGCTTTTTCAATAGCTTGTTTTAATGCATCAACTCGAGAGGTTTGACCTGTTCCAGCTGCGATTAATTGTCCATTTTTTGCTAAGACGATTGTGTTTGATTTGGTGTTTTTACAAATTTTAGAGGCAAAAATCAAGTCGTTAATTTCTTGACTAGTTGGTTCTTTAATAGTAACGTTTTTTAGTCCTTCTTTATTGTCTGTAATAGTGTTTCTATCTTGAACTAATATTCCGTTAAGGCAAGTTCGTACTTGTCTTTCAGGTAAAGGTACATCATTTATTACTAATATAATTCGGTTTTTCTTTTCTTGTAAAATGGTTACTGCTTCTTCATCATAACTTGGAGCAATTACCACTTCACAAAAAAGTGAGTTTATTTCATTTGCTGTAGCAACATCAATTTTGCCATTAGCAATTAAAACACCACCAAATGCCGATGTTGGATCACCTGCTAATGCATCAAGATAAGCTTCTTTCATAGAATTTCTTGTTGCAATTCCGCAAGCATTGTTGTGTTTTAATATTGCAAAAGTTGGAGCGTCATTTTTAAATTCTAAAATCAAATTTACAGCAGCATCAACATCTAGCAAATTATTATATGATAATTCTTTGCCATGAAGTTTTGTGAAAATTTTATCAAATTCGCCAAAGAAAAATCCTTTTTGATGTGGATTTTCGCCATAACGAAGTACTTGACATTCATCAACACTTATCTTTAAAATAGTTTCATCAGTATTAAAATAATTGAAAATTGCACTGTCGTAATTAGATGAAGTATGAAAAGCTTTTGTAGCCAATAATTTTCTTTGCTCCAATGTTGTAGCTCCGTTTCCAACCATAATCATGTCTAAAAACAAACTATATTCTGCAACAGATGGAACAATTACAGTATCTTTAAAATTCTTAGCCGCAGCTCTTATTAACGAAATGCCACCAATATCAATTTTCTCAATAATATCAGCTTCACTTGCGCCACTTGCAACTGTTTTTTCAAATGGATATAAATCAACAATTACCAAATCAATTTGTGGAATATCAAATTCCTCCATTTGAGCAACATCCGATTCATTTTCTTGACGGTTTAAAATTCCGCCAAATATTTTTGGGTGCAATGTTTTTACTCTTCCACCAAGAATTTCTGGAAATGATGTAACGTCTTCAACAGGAACAACAGGAATACCTAAATTTTTAATAAATTCTTCAGTTCCGCCAGTCGAATAAAAAGTTACGTTTTGCTCGTGTAGTTTACGAACAATCGGCTCCAATCCATCTTTAGAAAAGACAGAAATCAACGCCGATTTAATAGTTTTTGTTGTGCTCATTGTGTTGTGTTATTAAGCACGCAAAAGTAGTTTTTTAAATCGGAATTTTTCTTAGTTTATAAAGGAATTTACAGGCTATTTTTATTTTTTTTTTAGAAACGAATCAGTAGGCTTTTTTGTAGTCCATTTTCCTGCCTTTCGTTGCAATTTTTTATTGTTTTTTAAGGAAACAATAAAAAGATTTCCACTACAGTCAGGGTTATTTAATATTTGTCTTTTATTTCTGTAACAATTTTACTTTTTTATTTACTAATATCTTAAATTTGACCATAGAAAATAAATCAAAAACATGCTTGTCTACCTCCGATTATTAAAAGAAAGTTTCGGTTTTGCAATGAACGCTTTGCGAAACAATAAATTAAGAACACTACTTTCGTTGCTTGGTGTGACCATTGGTATATTTTCTATTATTGCCGTTTTGGCTGCTGTCGATTCTTTAGACAGAAAAATAAAATCAGATATCAGTGGATTAGACAATAAATCTATTTTTTTATTCAAATACTGTTTTGGTCCAAGTGATATTCCTGATTGGAAAATAGATCAATTTCCGGATGTTAATTTTGATGAATACAATTACATAAAAAACAATGTTAGCGGAGTAGAAGCTGTTTGTTATCAGTTTTTTACCAATAGAGAAAATATAAAACATGATGATAAAGTAGCAAGTTCGGTGAGCATTAAACCATGTACTTATGAGTTTATTGAAATTGAAAAATTAGATTTTGCCGAAGGTAGATTTTTCAATGAGCAAGAGTCTAATTCTGGAAAGAATTGTGTAATTCTTGGTAGTGAAATTGCCGATGTTTTATTCGAAAATCAAAACCCTATCGATAAAGAAGTTCGACTTTATGGTCAGAAATTTATAGTTATTGGAGTTCTAAAAAAAGTGGGTGAGCGTATGATTAACTTTGGTTCCAATCCAGATAATACGGTTTACGTTCCTATAAATAAAGTTAGAGCAATGTTTGGTGACAACAATGATCAGTTTACACCAATTATCATCATAAGACCACAAGAAAGTGTGGAATTAGAAGATATCAAAGGCGAACTGACTCAGAAATTAAGAATTAAAAGAGGATTGAAAGCTGGAGAAATTGATAACTTTTTCGTGAATGTTTTAAAAGGTGCAACCGATCAAATTGATGCAATTATTACTCAAATGAATATTATGGGTTGGGTTATTGCTGGGTTTTCACTTCTAGTTGGAGGCTTTGGTATAGCCAATATTATGTTTGTATCCGTTAAAGAACGAACGAACTTAATTGGAATTCAAAAATCGCTTGGAGCCAAAAATAGATTTATTCTTTTTCAATTCTTATTTGAAGCTGTAATTCTTTGCGTAATTGGCGGATTTATTGGGCTATTATTAGTGTGGTTAATTTCCATAGCTTTAACTAGCGCCTTAGATTTTGAATTTGTACTTGGTATTGGGAACGTAGTTTTAGGAACTTCATTAGCGATTGTTATCGGATTAATATCTGGAATTTTACCTGCAATTTCTGCATCAAAATTAGATCCTGTTGAAGCAATTCGAAGCGGAATGTAAATTGATGCTTTTTTCTATCTTTGAAAAAAAATCTAAAGCATTTATAAAAAACAATAATCGCTTTTTTACTATATTATTTTAATCGCCATTGTTGTTGCTTTTGTCTTGTTTCGACATAAATTTTGGTTAAAAAGAGAAGTAAAAATGGAACTATTAACTCAAAAATGAATAAAACTACTACCTTTTTACTCTTATTATCATCATTTATTGGATTTTCTCAAACTCAAAAAGATTCAGTAAAAAGCACAAAACTTGATGAAGTTATTATATCCAATAAAGTACCTACAAATCTAACGCTATTACCTAATCAGGTGAAAACTATCACCGATAAACAAATTGATTTTCAAAATTTTCAAAGCACTGCAGAAGTATTATCTAATTCGGGTTCTTTATTTGTTCAAAAGTCACAGCAAGGTGGCGGAAGTCCAGCCATTAGAGGATTTGAAGCCAGTAGAGTTTTATTACTTGTGGACGGAATTAGAATGAATAATTTAATTTTTAGAACTGGTCATCTTCAAAATGTAATTACTGTCGACGAAAGCATGCTTGATAATGTTGGAATTTTCTATGGTCCAACTTCAACACTTTTTGGAAGTGATGCTCTGGGCGGAACTGTTGCTATGACAACTAAAAGAGCAAAATTTTTAAACGAAGCAAAAAATAAGTTTTCTGGAAATGTCAATACACGTTATAGTTCTGCAAATGAGGAGAAGTCTGTTTCACTAAATATAAATTATGCAGCCGAAAATTTTACGTCTTTAACTTCAGTATCTTTTAATGATTTTGGAGATTTAAAAATGGGTAAACGTAAAAATCATAATGGTGACTTCTTTGGTGAAAGGCCATTTTATGTAGCGACAATAAATGGTGTAGATCAAGTATTGGAAAATGATGATAAATACGTCCAAAAGAATTCTGCATATAAACAGTATAATTTTTTACAGAAATTTGCTTATAAAACCGCATCAGGATTTGAACACGGATTAAATTTACAATTTTCAACAACTACTGACATTCCAAGATATGATAGATTAACAGAAACAAATTCCTCTACAGGTTTAACTCATGCCGAATGGTATTATGGACCACAACAACGTATTTTAGGAATATATTCCGTATCAAAACAAAAAGCTTTTTTAGAGAGCGATTTAAAAGTAAATATAGCTTTTCAAAATGCTGAGGAAAGTCGTCACAATAGAAGATTTGGTAATTATGTGTTGCAAAATAGAGAAGAAAGCGTAAACATGTATTCGGTTTCCATAGATTTAAAAAAGAAGTTCACAAAAGGTGAATTATTCTACGGATTTGAATCCTATTATGAAACACTAAATTCTTTTGCTTATTCGAATAATATAAATACTGGTGAACGAAGCGATATCAGTACGCGATATCCAAACGGTGATAACAATATGTTTAGAAATGATTTGTATGTTTCATATGACGAAAAAATTTCTGAAAAAACACTTTGGAATATCGGTGCTAGAGTAGGTTATACCACTTTGAAAAGTACAATCAATGACGATACTTTTTTTCAATTACCATTTTCAAATATTTCACAAGGTAATTTCACGTACAGTGGTACGTTTGGAATTATTCACAATACATCAGAAAACTTTGCCATAAAAGCCAATTTATCTAGTGGATTTAGAGTTCCAAATATTGATGATTTGGCTAAAATATTTGAATCGGTACAAGGAACAATCATTGTTCCAAACGAAAATCTAAAACCAGAAAAAACCTTAACGGCCGATTTTGGAATCGTAATTCAATCTAATTCTAAAAAAATTAAATTTGAAAATACTTATTTCTACACCAGATTATATGATGCAATTGTAACCGATGAATTTCTATACAACGGACAAAGTGTTATTGATTATGATGGAACGCCAAGCCAAGTTTTTGCCAATCAAAATAAAGGAAAAGCATTTATTACAGGATTGTCAACAAGTTTCAACGCCCAAATTTTGAGGGCATTAAATTTTAGCGCCAATTTCAATTATAATTTAGGAAGAATTGTTGAAAACGGAGAACAATCACCACTAGATCATATTTCGCCTTATTTTGGTAAAATTGGTTTTATGTATTCTAAATCTTGGTTAAATCTTGAAGCCTACTTATTATACAACGGAAAAAAACCTAGTAAAGACTATTCGACAAGTGGCGAGGACAATCAGCAGTATGCTCCAATTGGTGGAATGCCAGCTTGGGAAACGTATAACTTTAAATCAGGTTTTGAAGTTTATAAAGGAGCAACACTATTTGCAGGAGTTGAAAATATTTTAGACACGCAATACCGAGTTTTTGCATCGGGAATTAATGCGCCAGGAAGAAACTTTTATGGAGGATTGAAATATGCTTTTTAAAACGATTTACTTATAAAATTAAAATCCCGTTAGTGTTTTGCTAACGGGATTTTTAATTTATCTAATTTCTTGATTCAAAATCAAATCGATATACAAATTGATTTTGTTTTTCAACTCTTTTCGATGTGAAATAAAATCTAAGAATCCGTGCTCTAATAAAAATTCTGAAGTTTGAAATCCTTCTGGTAAATCTTTTCCTGTTGTATCACGCACAACTCTTGGTCCTGCAAAGCCAATTAATGCGCCCGGTTCAGCGATATTAATATCACCTAGCATGGCGTAAGAAGCTGTAGTTCCGCCAGTCGTTGGATCAGTACATAATGAAATGTACGGAATTTTAGCATCGGCTAACTGCGCTAATTTTGCTGAGGTTTTAGCTAATTGCATTAATGAATAAGCCGCTTCCATCATACGAGCGCCACCCGATTTTGAAATCATTACAAATGGCACTTTGTTTTTTATAGAATAATCAATACCACGTGCAATTTTTTCTCCAACAACAGCACCCATTGATCCACCAATAAAGGCAAAATCCATACAGCAAACTACCAATTCATTTCCTTTAGATTTTCCAACTCCAGTTCTAACCGCATCTTTCAACTTGGTTTTGTCCATTACATCTTTTAATCGTTCAGAGTATTTTTTAGTATCCACAAATCCTAATGGATCTTTAGAAGTCATTTTGGCATCTAATTCCTTGAATTCATTATTATCGAATAAAATTTCGAAATATTCTTTACTGCCAATTCTAACGTGAAAATCATCTTCTGGACTTACCCATAGATTTCTTTCTAATTCATCGGCATCAATAATTTTCCCTGTAGGCGATTTATACCAAAGTCCTTTTGGAACATCTTTTTTATCCTCTGTAGGTGTTTGAATTCCTTTTTCTGTTCTTTTAAACCAAGCCATAATTTTAAATTTTGGTTGGAAGTTGGAAGTTGGAAGATGGAAGAAAACTTCCTGCTTCACACTTCATTCTTCCTGCTTATAAAGTGTTAACGTTATTTAAATCAGCAAACGCTTGCTCTAATCTTGTATTGAAAGTAACTTCTCCTTCACGAACCCATTTTCTTGGATCATAATATTTTTTATTTGGAGATTCTGGTCCTTCTGGATTTCCAATTTGAGTTTTTAGGTAATCAATATTGTTAACCACATAATCACGAATTCCTTCTGTGAATGCAAATTGTAAGTCGGTATCAATATTCATTTTTACGACACCATAAGAAATTCCTTCTCTTATTTCTTCTAAAGTAGAACCCGATCCACCGTGGAAAACAAAATCAACTGGATTGTGACCCGTGTTGAATTTATTTTGAACATAATCTTGGGAATTTTTTAAGATTTTTGGAGTTAATTTTACATTTCCTGGTTTGTAAACTCCATGAACATTTCCAAAAGCTGCTGCGATTGTAAATCGTGGAGAAATTTTAGAAAGTTCCTCATAAGCATAAGCTACTTCTTCTGGTTGTGTGTATAATTTTGAACTATCAACATCAGAATTGTCAACGCCATCTTCTTCACCACCAGTAATTCCAAGTTCTATTTCTAATGTCATTCCCATTTTACTCATTCGAGCTAAATACGTTTTACAAATCTCAATATTTTCTTCGATTGGTTCTTCCGATAAGTCAATCATGTGAGATGAAAACAATGGTTTTCCAGTTTCTGCAAAATGTTTCTCAGACGCGTCTAATAAACCATCAATCCAAGGTAATAATTTTTTAGCACAATGGTCAGTATGTAAAATTACAGTTGCACCATAAGCTTCTGCTAAAGTATGGATGTGTTTTGCACCAGCGATTCCACCTGCAATAGCCGATTTTTCTCCAGCATTAGATAGACCTTTCCCAGCATTAAATTGTGCGCCACCATTAGAAAACTGAATGATAACTGGAGCATTTAATTTAGCAGCAGTTTCTAAAACTCCATTTATTGTATTTGATCCGGTTACGTTTACTGCAGGAAGTGCAAAGCCTTTTTCTTTTGCATAAGCAAAAATTGCTTGAACTTCATCTCCTGTTGCAACTCCGGGTTTAATATTATGTGACATCTTGTAGTTGTATTTTTAGTTAAGTTTACAAAAGTAATAATTTCTAAAATTAGAACGGATAATTTATACCAATATTTAATACCAACTCTGATAAATTGAGTTCTTTAAACCATCTATTGTTAATATTTTTTGCTGGATTGTAGGTTTTAAATCCTAAATCACCTCTTACAACAAATAATCCAAAATCATATCTAAATCCAAATCCAGTTCCCAATGCTATTGTTTCTAAAGATTTTAGTCCATTGAATTGATAAGCTTCATCTTCAACATTATCAAGTACATTCCAAATATTTCCTGCGTCTGCAAATAATGCTCCGTTTAATTTTCCGAAAATATTAAATCTAAACTCGGCATTAAAACTAATTTTCATATTTGCTTCATTAAAGTCAAATATTCCACCGCTACTGCCTGGACCCAAACTATAAGGTTGCCAAGCGCGAATGTCGTTGGTTCCACCAGCAAAATAACTTCGTGAAAACGGAATACTATTAGAATTTCCATATGGAATTGCAATTCCGAAAAAACTTCTTATTGCAAATACCTTTTTTCTTCTTAAATCCCAATGTTTTATATATTCAAATTCGGTTTTGATGTATTGAGAATATTCTACATCAAATATAGTGTTGGCTCCGTTTTGATTTATTATTTCCTTAGATGCATTCGAAATTAATGAAAGTACATTTCCAGCTGATTCAATTTTTGTCTTAAAAACATAAAAATTATTGTCTTGTATATCTCTTTTAGATGTTTTTGAAAAACTAATACTGGATGCAAAAATTAAGTTGTCTTCAATTAATCTAACATATCGTTCAGAGATACTAAGTACAGTTTTGTATTCGTCATCTTCTGGCAGTATGTCTGTATTTTCGGTTAGTACATCTACAATAAAATTTAATGTTCCTTCTTGAGTTAAATTTCCATCTAAATCAACATTTTCTGAATTTGTGTTATAAATAGCAGCAATTTCATTCAATCGATCGTACGAAGTTCGATAAACATTAAAGTAATTACCCACATTAATATTTTTTACAAACTGTACATTAAACAAGTCAAATCTTATTGTAGTATTTCTTTTTGGTGTCCAATTATAAGATAATGCACTTGTGAAATTTTGTTTGTCAAGTCCAATGTTTCTTTGTTTGGCAAAACCTACACTCAGTGTTGTTGAAGGAATCATTGTTTTTGGGATGATTTTATCCGTATTTAAAGGGAATAAAATTCTAGGGAAATTAAGTTTAGAGTCAACTCCAATTTCAGAAATATTGAAGAAATTGTTGTTAGGATTTGATAAATCTCGAGATGCACCTACATTTCCTCTAAAAGCAATTTCAAAGGTTTCTGCACCATTAAAAACGTTTCTAATTCCGAGTGATGTATTTCCCGAAATCCCAAAGTCTTGAATATTAGAGTGGGTAAAATCTACAGAAGCACCAAAAGTATATTTTTTTCTAGGTATTAAAAACACATTGGCAATTAATCCGTTCACGTCTTTAGGGTCAACAGAATATTGTATTGATGGATAATTAAAAACCCTAAGATTACTCAAATATTTAGAGGTTAAAGAAGTTCTAAAATCAGAATAAGTAGTTCCAGGAGCGATAAAAATAGCGCTTGTAATTGATTTAGGTTTGTATTTTAATTTTTTCTCACTATAAAAATTAAATCCGTTATAAGTAACACTATCATTAACTTTAATCTCATTTTTATTAGTTTGATGGTCGGTAAAAATATTAACCTTATTTATTTTGTAAATTTTAAAATCTTGTGTAGCAGAAGTGTCACCTTCTCTAATATTCTGATTTTCAATATTTAGTTTTAGATTTACTTTTTTATTCGTTTGAATAGTGTCTAAATCAAAATTGATATAATTCTGTTGGAAAAAATAAACACCATTGTTTCTAAAATCGGTTGTAATTCTATTTCTTTCGTTATCAATATCAGATGTTTTATATTGATTTCCAGATTTAATAAACGAATTGTCTTTTCTTAATTTGTATAAAGAATCCAACGCCAAAGTAGCGATATCGGTTTTCAAACTGTCTAATTTGTAACCGCTTCCTTTATTGATTTTGTATTTTAAAACTACTTTTTTGGTCTTAGAAGTGTCAGTTGTAAAATCGGTTTTTACATCAAAAAAACCATTGTTGAAGTAGTATGAATTTAATCGTTTTATTGATTTTTTAGTGCTATTGGTATCTAATAAAACTGGTGATTCACCTGTTTTTTTTAGAAATTCATGAATTCCTTTATTCCAAAAAGATTGTCCCAATCGATTTACTTGTTTTTTCGATAGCCATTTCGCTTTTCGATTATATTTAGCTGGATTTTTAAGAAATTTATCTTTGTATAATGAATCAGTATTTTGTTTTGCAAGATTGTATAAATTCAATCTAAGTCGATATCCTAAAATAGAACTATTTGGTTTTTGATACAGTTGACTGCTTACTTCATCGTCTTTATTCTTTTTATCATCTACATAAATTTCGTTATCCATTAACAATCTCTTGTTGTTAGGAACTCGTTTCGTAGTATTACAACCAACAATAATGAGGGTTATTAAAATAAATAGTGATATTTTTGTATTGAAATTTTTCAAACGGAGCATAATTTAATTCAAAAGTACATTTTTTTATGGTTAGTAAAAACCAAATAAAACTAATTACAAGTTTACAACAAAAAAAGTATCGACAAACGCATCAATTATTCCTTGCCGAAGGTGTAAAGGTAATTCAAGAATTACTCGTATCAAATTTTATGCTAGAACATTTATTTGTTACTGAAAATTTATTTGAATCTGTTTCTTCTGATAAAAAAACGTTGATTTCTGAATCGGATTTGAAAAAAATTAGTTGTTTGTCAACGCCTAATAATTGTTTGGCTTTATTTAAAATTCCAAGCGATAAAAAAATACTTCTTGATGGTTTAGTTGTTGCGCTTGATGAGGTTCGAGATCCAGGAAATTTGGGAACTATTATTAGATTGTGTGATTGGTTTGGTGTAAAGCAAATTATATGTTCTAATAATTCTGTAGATATTTACAATCCCAAAGTGGTTCAGGCAACAATGGGTTCTGTTTCTAGAGTGAATGTTGTTTACACGAATTTGGTCGAATATTTATCGAATTCTAAACAAGAAATTTTCGGAACTTTTATGGATGGAAAAAATGTTTACAAAGAACAACTTCCACAAAATGGAATTCTAGTTCTAGGAAACGAAGCCAACGGAATTTCAAAAGAAATCGAAAATTTGATAACTCAAAGATTAGCAATTCCAAGATTTGGTGATTTGCAAAAAACCGAAAGTTTAAATGTGGCAACAGCTACAGCAATTTTTTTAAGCGAATTTAAAAGATTGCAATAAAATCTATTGAAAGGTGAAGTTTATAAAGATGGCTCTTGTTTTTAGGGCATCTATATTTCCAGTCCAAGGGCTATTCGGATCGTTGTCTCTAATTAACTCGTCATTAAATCCAAAAACACCACGAATCGACGGAGAGAATTTAAAATATTCTAGGTATAAATCAATTCCAAAACCAACTTCATAGTTTTTTGTCCATGGTTTTACTCTAAAACGTTCTTGTAAATTGTCATCTTTAGTTTTAGAATTACTAGACAAATTTAGTGTTGCCGAAACTCCTCCAACTAAGAAAGGGCGAATATTTCCTGTACGTTCTGATGAAAATTTAAGCAATAAAGGGAAATGAATGTAAGTTGATTTTACTTCTCTTAAAGCGTCATTTTCATCTGTAAAACCAGAGTAATTTAAATTTCTTTGAGTGTAGTATAAACCTGGCTCAAATCTTAAATTGATGTATTCATGAAGGCGTAAATCACCAATTAATCCTACATTAAAACCGGTTACGCCATCAACTAAAATGTCAACATCGGGTGTGTTTTTGTAATCAATTTTAAAATCGTACATATTGAATCCTAAAAAATAACCCCAATAAACGCGTTGTTTATCCCAGTTTTCTAAGTTTATAATTGGATCGCTGCTAAAAAGTCCTTTGGATTGCGCCTGACTTTGTAGTGAAACTAATACTAGTAGTAAAATATAAAAATGCTTTCTCATACTTGTGCTGAAATACTTCAGTTTTATTTTTTTGATGCCGAATAAATTGTTGCTACACCAAATGTTTGTGGCATTGCTTCAACATCTATAAACCCAATTTTTCGTAAAATATTGTTTAACTCCTCGCCAAAAGGAAAAACTGCTGCCGATTCTGATAAATATCCGTAGGCAACATTGTCTTTTGAGAAAAGTTTTCCAATGATAGGTAAAATATTTTTAGTATAAAAATTATAGCCTTGTTTGTAAGGAGTTTTTACTGGATTGGAAGTTTCAAGAATCACGAAAATTCCGTTAGGTTTTAAAACACGTAGAATTTCTGCAAGACCTTTTTCAAGATTTTCAAAATTTCTTATTCCAAATGAAACTGTAATGGCATCAAAATGGTTGTCAGGAAATGGCATATTTTCGCTGTCGCCGATAACCATATCAATAATATGATCTAATTTTTTTTCTGCAATTTTCTTTTTCCCAACTTCTAGCATACCTGCAGAGATGTCTAAACCAATAATGTTTTTAGCATTGGTCTTGGTCATTAAAATAGCTAAATCTCCGGTTCCAGTAGCAATATCAAGAATGTTTTCAGGATTTTTGGCTGCGACTAATTTAAGTACTTTTTTGCGCCATTTAACATCAATTCCAAAAGATATTACGCGGTTTAAACCATCATAATTTCCCGAAATGTTGTCAAACATTTGAGCAACTTGTTCTTTTTTGCCTAAATTAGAATCTTTATATGGAGTTACGCTTTTAGCCATTTTACTTGCATTTTTTTATGGTGCAAAAGTACAAATAATAAAAATCAATTAGCAATAACAATTTCTAAAACTATCACAATAAAGTGTTTACTTTTTTAGATAGGTTTGAAATGAAAAATCAAAGAGGTGTTTTTCGTCTTTTGCGTGAAATTCTTCTTGTGCTAATTCCCAAATTGCAGTATCAATTTCTGGAAAAAAGGTATCGGCTTCAAACGTAGAATGAACGCGTGTAAGTTCAATTTTATCAGCAATAGCAATAGATTGTTGGTATATTTCGCCACCTCCAATTACAAATACATCTTCGTCTTTCGGACAAATTTCGATGGCTTTTTCTAAGCTATTTACAACAATACAATTTTCGGGATTATAGTTTTTTTGTCGTGTAATTATAACATGAGTTCTATTAGGCAATGGTTTTGGAAAACTTTCAAATGTTTTACGGCCCATGATAATATAATGTCCCGAAGTTATGGCTTTAAATCTTTTAAAGTCATCTGGTAAATGCCAAATAAGATCGTTGTTTTTTCCTAATGCGTTGTTTTCGGCTGCGGCTGCGATTAAAGTTATCATTATTTTTTATTCTCTATTTCGTTTTTCAATTGCTCAATTTTTTTTTCTTGCATGGTCATGAGTCTGTTTATTTGCTCGAGCTCCCATTTTTTATTCATGAAACTATCGGTAATAAATACTTTAATAAAATGAAGTATGAAAATAAACAACCAAATGGTAATCGCCCAAATGTACCAATTATTTGGCTCTCCGATATTCATCCATTTATTTGCAATGAACAGAAAAATACTAGCTAGAAAGAATACTACAAAATGAGTATAAAGCCCTTTTTTTTGTTTAATTCTCTTTCGAGCATATTCATACATTTCTATTTGTTCAGTATCCATAACGTTGAAATTTGTTCTTAAAGGTATAAAATTTATTTAAAAAACAAAATAGCAATTTCAGTATAGCACATTAAGAAAACGTTTTCCTATTTGAAAAATAAAATTTAACAAGCTATATATTAAGAATTTAAGTAGAAATTGGGATAAATATTATTAAAATAATAATTCTGTGATAGCTTGTAAAATGTAAATTATTATTGCTTTACTTTGCGTCATTAATCTATAAATGAAATAGTTATGGCAATCAAGAAACAATTTATAAAAACAAAACCAGTTTGTAAAGTTACTTTTTCTTTAGAAGCTAAAGAAGCAAATACAGCTGCAGTTATTGGTGATTTTAACAGTTGGAATCCAGCAGAAGGTGAATTATCAAAATTAAAAAATGGAACTTTCAAAGCAACATTTGAATTACCAAAAGACAACACTTTCGAATTCAGATATTTAGTTGATGGTGATTATGTTAATGATCCAGAAGCAGATAGTTTCCGTTGGAACGAATTTGCAAATGCTGAAAACAGTATTTTAGAGGTTTAGGTTTAGTTTGTTTATATTTAAAATCCGTTCATTTTTAGTGAACGGATTTTTTTATTAGAACAATTTGGCAACTTCAAGATTTACAAATTCTAGAAACGTTTCGTCTTTTTCTGTGAAAGGATCCAGAACATGACTATCAATATCAATTTGACCAATATTTACATTGTTTACAAAAAGCGGAACTACAATTTCAGATTTTACTGTAAAGCTACATGCTATATAATTGTCTTGAGCAGCAACATCAGGTACTACAAAATTCTGATTTGAAACTGCCACTTGACCACAAATTCCTTTTCCAAATGGAATAACAATATGATCCGTCTCGGCACCCACGTATGGACCAAGATGTAATGTTTTAGTATCGTGATTTGCAAAATAAAATCCAACCCAATTGTAGTAATCAACAGAATCGGATAAAAATTGACATAGATTTTTTAATTTTTCGTCTCTCGAAACAGTATCAGAAAGAATCGAAATAACAGATGGTTTTAGACTTTCAAAACTCATAAATTTAATTTTTATGCAAAAGTAATTATTGTGTGTCTTTACTTTTTATATAAATTTGTTAAAAAAAACAATTGAAAGAATATTTTAAAGAATATAAACCATTTTTACTTTTTTTAGCTAAATTTTTAGGGGCTTACCTGGTTTTGACTTTTGCATATTACAGCTATTTAAGTGAATTTGATCAAGAAAAATTTGAAGTTGATGGATTCACGCAAATCGTTGCGAACCAAACAAGTCAGTTGATTTCAGTGTTTGATTCAAGAACTCATATTGAACCAAATCTTACAGAGCCAAGCGTGAATTTATTTTATAGAGAAAAGTGGGTTTCAAGAATAGTTGAAGGTTGTAATTCCCTGAGTGTAATGATTTTATTTGTAAGTTTTATATTTTCATTTTCAGGAAAATTCAAGCAAACTGTACTTTTTATTTTATTTGGATGCATAGTGATTCATATTTTTAATATTATTAGAATCACACTTTTAGGCGTTTCAATGTTTCATTATCCTCAATATCAAGACTTACTTCACGGCGTTATTTTTCCGCTGTTTATATATGGAGTTGTTTTTATTTTATGGATTATTTGGGTTAATAAATTTTCATCTTATGCTAAAAAATCTTCTAAAAGACAAAACTAGAACCGGGATAACTCTATTTTTAATTCTGCTTTTAATTGCTATTCGAGTTTTTGAATCTAACTTGTTTTACGATCCATTTTTAGTTTATTTTAAAAATGAATTTGCAAATTCGCCTTATCCTAACATCAGTATTTTAAAGCTATTTTTCAGTTATGGATTTCGATTTTACATTAATTCAATGATTTCTCTAGCATTGATTTATATGCTTTTTAAAGACACCAAAATTGTAAAATTTTCTATGTTGCTGTACATAGTTTTTGGTAGTATTTTGATGATAAGTTTCTTTTTTGTCCTCAAGTTTTTTGGGCCAGAAGCCAAAATGATTTTATTCTATATTAGAAGATTTATCATTCAGCCGATATTTGTAATGTTATTCATTCCAGCATTTTATTATCAAAAAAGAATGAAATAACAATTTATTATGAATTTTGTAAATCCTTTAATAGTATATTTGCACTATGCAATTTAAAAAGCACATAAGTTTAGTTATCGCCTTTTTCCTATTGGTTTCCAATTCGGGATTGGCTTTTAATGTGCATTATTGTGGCGATAAAATTGCCGCAGTTTCTTCTGTTTTTTCAAATGAAGAAGTTTGTGTCGTTCCAGTAAAAGAAGAAAAAAAATGTTGTGCCAAAAAGGAAACTTCGCACAAAAAATGTTGTTCAGATAAAGAAGTAAATCTTAAAAATAAAGCCGAAAAAATTGTAGTAAAATCAATTTCATTCGATTTAGATTCGGTTTATTTTATCAATGAATGGAAAGCAATTTCATTTTCATCTGATGCAACTCCATTAAATATTCAATCTGTTGAATATTATTGCGATGCCAATTCGCCACCTTTTTATAAACTCTACTGTCAATTTACACTTTTCGGATAATTTTAATATTCCTTTAATTTAAAACAATTAAGAATATTAAAACACTTATTTAATGAAAAAAGCACTAGTTTTCTCAATGCTTTTGACGTTTACAAGTATATTTTCTCAAGAGAAATTAGAAGATGTAAAAGTCACTGGAAAGCAAAAAGGAATAAAAAAATCACTCACAAAAACAGCTAATACAACTCTAGTATCTAGCAAAGAATTACTCAAAGCTGCTTGCTGCAACTTGGCCGAAAGTTTTGAAACCAATCCATCAATAGATGTCAATTTCTCAGATGCTTTGACTGGAACCAAACAGATAAAAATGTTAGGTTTAACAAGCCCGTATTTAATGATTACTGAGGAAAATATTCCGTCGGTTCGTGGCGCATCTCAAGCCTATGGATTATCATTTACACCAGGAACTTGGGTAGAAAGCATCCAAATTACAAAAGGAGCCGGAAGCGTTGTAAATGGATTTGAAAGCATTTCGGGACAAATAAACACCGAATTAATAAAGCCAGCATCAGATATTCCGTTCTTTTTAAACGCTTATGGTTCAACCGATAGCCGATTTGAATTGAACACCCATTTTAATAAAAAAGTATCCGACAAATGGGCAACAAGTTTGTTCGTGCACGGAAATGCTCGCGTGGCTAAAAATGACATGAATGATGATGGTTTTCTAGATAATCCATTAGGAAAACAATTAAATATCGCTAACAGATGGCAATATTCTAATCCAGAAACAGGTTGGGTTACGTTCTTGAATGCTAGATATATGCTAGATGAAAAACAAACTGGAGAATTAGATTTTAATCCAGATAGAGACAAACTCACAACTAATTATTGGGGTTCTGAAATTGTAACCGATCGATTTGATTTTAGTTCAAAAGTGGGATATGTTTTTAAAGACATGCCCTATCAAAGTATCGGATTTCAGAATGCATTTAGCAACCACAAACAAGAATCTTATTTTGGTTTGAATCAATACAATATCAAGCAGCAAAGTTATTATTCGAACCTAATTTTTAATTCGATTATTAGCAATACAATGCACAAATTTTCTACAGGTTTAAATTTTACTTACGACAAATATGCCGAATTTGTAAACTTGGTTGATGTAAGTAGAATTGATAATTCTGTTGGAGCATTTTTCGAATATACTTATGATGATACCGATAAATTTAGTTACATTTTAGGAGGAAGAGTTGATTATCACAATAGGTTAGGAGCATTTTTCACACCAAGATTGCATGTTCGATACAATCCATGGGAAAAATCGGTGTTTCGTTTTTCTGCTGGAAGAGGAAAAAGAGCCGCTAATATTTATGCAGAAAATCAACAGCTTTTTGCTAGTTCAAGAGTGTTTTCTGTATTAGATTCTAATGGGAAAATCTACGGATTAGATCCAGAAATTGCTTGGAATTACGGAATCAGTTTCACTCAAAATTTCATCCTCTTCGGAAAAAGTGCCGATGTAACGTTAGATTTTTACAGAACTGATTTTCAAAATCAAGCTGTCGTAGATGTGATGCAAAGTCCTCAAGAAGTTTTGTTTTATAATTTACGAGGTGATTCGTATGCCAATAGTTTGCAAATCGATTTTAATTATGAAATCGTGAAGCATTTTAATTTAAGAACGGCTTACAAATATTATGACATTTCTACCGATTATTTGTCGGGAAGTTTTCAAAGACCTTTGCAAGCAAAACATCGTCTTTTTGGTAATTTGGAATATGAAACACATATTAAAGAGAAAGGGCAACAATGGAAGTTTGACTTTACATTAAATTGGTTAGGGAAACAACAATTACCTTACACAGCTTCAAATGCTCCAGAAAATCGATTGCCAGATTATTCTCCTTCATTTTCGGTTATGAATGCGCAAATTACAAGAACATTTTCAAGCACATTCGAAATGTACATTGGAGGCGAAAACATTGGAAATTATCGTCAAGACAAAGCGATTTTAGGAGCAAATGATCCTTTCGGTACGTCTTTTGATACCTCAATAGTATATGCTCCAGTTTTTGGTCAAATGTATTATGCAGGATTGCGATTTAAAATAAAATAGATATTAAAAGTTAATAAAAAATTAGATAATGAAAAATATAATTTTCGGAATGATGTTACTGTTTGTAACACTTTCAACTCAAGCTCAAGAGAAAAAAAATAAAAATGCCAAACTTGATATAGAAGTAAATGGCAATTGCGAAATGTGTAAAAAGCGAATTGAAAAAGCGGCATTTTCTGTAAAAGGAGTGAAAAGTGCTGATTATCATATTGATGATAAAACGCTGCATTTGATTATCAATGAGGAAAAATGTTCTTCATTGGATGTCAAAAATGCTATTGCAAAAGCTGGTCATGATTCTGATATAGTGAAAGCTACAGATGAAGATTATAACAAATTGCATGGCTGTTGTCAGTATGAAAGAAAATAACAAAAAATTAATAGTATAAAAGCATAATTATATTTACTTTCACGCTCTCAAACAAACAAACTTTTTTATGGATCAATTTGATTGGAAACAACTTCTAAACCCAGAATTTTACATATTATTAGAGCTTGGCGGAATTAAAATTGGACTGTACGTAGTTTTGTTTATAGTTTTTGCTGAAACTGGATTATTAGCCGGATTTTTTCTTCCTGGTGATAGCTTACTTTTTCTTTGCGGAATTTACAGCGAAGCATTAATGAAGGAATTTTCTACGGGAAGTGATTTTTTAAACGTTACGTTTTTAGCAGCTTCAATTTCTGTTATGGGAATTTTAGGAAACATGTTAGGCTATTGGTTTGGTTCAAAAAGCGGAACTTATTTGTACAAAAGAGAAGATAGTTTTTTCTTTAAAAAGAAATATTTGTTTCAATCTAAAGATTTCTTTGAAAAGTATGGTGGTAAAGCAGTTGTTTTTGCGCGTTTCTTACCAATATTTAGAACTTTTGCGCCAGTAATTGCAGGAATTGTAGCTATGGACAAAAAGAAATTTATGTTTTATAATATTTTAGGCTCCATTCTTTGGTCGTACGTAATGATATTTGCCGGACATTATTTGCATAAATTATTCCTTTCACAATTCAATATTGATTTAACACACTATATAGAGTTTATCGTTATTGGAATCGTATTGGTTACAACTATCCCAGTCTTAATGAAATTGCTTAAAAAGAAAGCATAATTATTGAATCAAAATAAAAAATCCGCTTTATCATTATAGATTAAGCGGATTTTTTGTGATATAATTTCTTGCTTACGGAATTGAAATGGTTTTAATCTCTGAAAGTAATTTACCATCACTAGAAATGCCTTCAATTACTATTTTAATTGTTTTTTGATACAAATTAGGTATTGAAAATTTAAAATTTCCATTTACATCTGTGTTTATATTTGGAATCCAGTGAATTGTCCCGAATTTTTTGAAACTATCATCATGATAATTACTGTAGTTAGGGTTTGTAAAACTTTTATAAGGTTGAAATCCATCTTTAACTGTAAACATTTTCGCCTTTAATTTTGCTTTTCCTGCTTTTGATGTAATTGGTTTAGAGAATATTTTAATTACTCCATTTGAAGCATCAATTCCGCCTCCAAAACCTGATTTATTAATGTAAATTTCATCTATTTCATCAAGTCGCATATCTTTTAAGAAATTGTTTGACTCTATAGGAAATCCATCATAAAAAACTGTTGGGCTATTATTTTCACTAAAACTGTTTCTTGAGTTTTTAGAAATATAAACTTCTGCTCCAACTTCTGAAACGTTATAACCGTGTGCTCTAATAAATGATAAAACATCTCTAAAGGTGCCAACCAACTCGTCATTTATTTTAAATCCTCGGCTGTAAGAATTATTTATATTAGGTTTATCTGAAAATTTCTCTGGTTTTTTTTTGTTTTCTATACTTACTTCTTCCAGAATATAGGCGTTTTTAATTTTCGGAAAAATAAAATCGTTAACTTCTATTAAATTATCAAAACAGTTTGAGCTTTTTATATTGATTTTTTTGTAAAATTTCCTATTATTATTTGTAATTGTGCTAAACATATTAAGTAATTTTTCTTCTCCTTTGCTATTTAATAATGTGAAATATATAGACGTAGAATCTATTGCTACAATATTTTCGAAGATGAATTCGTTTTTATTATTGACTTTTACTTGTTCATTAATGCCATAAAGAAGTGAGTTCATTGTTATAAAATTTTCACTTTTTTCATTGTATATGAAATCGTTTATAGTGCCTTTTATTGTGAGGCCATTATCAAATTCAAATTTTTTTATTGGATCTTCATTTGTTAAGGTCTTTTCTAAATCATATTTATTAGTTTGTGTAATTAGTACATTATCAAGCTCAAAATGTTTTGATTTAGAAAAATTATTAATGTAATAATTTATATTTTTAATAGAGTTGTTTATTTGATTGTCGAAAATTAAAGAATTATAGATAGACTTTTCTATATTGTGATTTTCATGATCAGGAAGTATAGAGATGCTTAAACTTCCAGATAAAATAGGAGATTTTGCTGTAACTATTATTGAATCATTTTTAATGTAATGAGATACTATTTCAAGTTTATCTAAATTTTTTGGCGGATTATAGATAATTCTTTCACCAATTTTTTTACCATTTGAATTTGTAATAGTTACAGTGTTTAATCCTTCTAAAAATTGATCGTTTCCTAAAGAAATATTTTTTTGATATTCATCTTCTTTAAATGAAAATGTGCTTAATGAAACATTTTCATTTTGGTTTATCACTATTGAATATGATTCATTTTTTGTATTTGGGTTTGTATTTAAGCTAATTAGCGTTTTATCTTTCATAGCAAAATTATTTACAGAAAGAACAACACCTTGAGATTGATGATTAGGAAGTATTTTTTCAATATTAAGTTCTTTGGTTTTTATAATGGCTTTATATGTTTCGTTTTTTTCTGGATTTAATGATATTTTCCCATAGCCATTAGCGTCAGTTGAGAAAAATGTTATTGATTTTTCTTTAGAATTAATTATCTCAATATCTTTTAGTGAAATTCCGTTTCCATTACAATCAGAAATTTTAACGCCAATTATATTGATTATTCCTTCAAGAAATACTCCGCTCTCAGGATAAAATGACATTTCAATATTTTCTAAGTTTATCTTTTTATTTTCTATTATTTTTTTCTCTATTGGATTGATAATGTTTATTTCGAATAAGGATGACTCATCTTCACTAAAATTATTCATGAAATTTGTGTAAGTATGAATATAATATTTGCCAGTTTTTATTGAAGGATTAAGTTTTATTAGTCCTTCAAAGGTACTGTTCTCTGAAAAGTGAAGTTTTGTTTCAATTATAGTTCCATTATTGTCTAGTAAACTTACATATATATTTGACGATGTTGAAAAAGGTAATTTAGACTTTTTTTCAATAATGTATCCTTTAAACCAAATGCTTTCTGTTGTTAAGTAGTTGTTTTTATTTAAGTGTAAATGGATATTCTCTCTTTCCAATTTATAATATTCAGATAATTTAGAAGTAACTACTTCTTGAGTTATTGATTTAGATTGAGAGTAAATAGAGCTAGTAATTAAAATATTGGCTAGTATAAAAGTGTGTTTTAGAATATTCATTTTATTATTTTTTTTCTGAAGCCAATGTATAAAAAAAACCGTCAAATTTCTTGACGGTTTTAAAATTTATTTGTAGAATATTTACTACATCATTCCTGGCATTCCTCCGCCCATTGGCATTCCTCCACCGGCGTTTTCTTCTTTGATATCAATTAAGGCACATTCCGTAGTTAAAATCATTCCTGCAACTGAAGCTGCATTTTCTAAAGCTACACGAGTTACTTTTTTAGGGTCAATAATTCCAGCTTTTAGCATATCAACGTATTCGTCAGTTTTTGCATTATAACCAAAGTTTTCTTTTCCTTCAGAAACTTTTGCTACAACTACAGAACCTTCTAAACCTGCATTTTCAACAATAGTTCTCAATGGAGATTCTACAGCGCGGAAAACAATTTGAATTCCTGTTGCTTCATCAGCATTGTCTGCTTTTATTGATGCTAAAGATGCTTTTGCTCTCAATAAAGCAACACCTCCACCAGCAACAATTCCTTCTTCAACAGCTGCACGAGTTGCATGTAAAGCATCGTCAACTCTGTCTTTTTTCTCTTTCATTTCTACTTCAGAAGCTGCTCCAACATAAAGAACTGCAACTCCACCAGCTAATTTAGCCAAACGTTCTTGTAGTTTTTCTTTATCATAATCAGAAGTCGTAGTTTCCATTTGACCTTTGATTTGATTTACTCTATTTTTTATTAAATCGGCATTTCCAGCACCATTTACAATTGTAGTATTGTCTTTGTCGATAGAAATTTTTTCTGCTGTTCCAAGCATTTCCAAAGTTGCGTTTTCTAGTGTATAACCACTTTCCTCTGCAATTACAGTTCCGCCAGTTAAGATAGCAATATCTTCTAACATAGCTTTTCTTCTGTCGCCAAATCCAGGAGCTTTCACAGCAGCAATCTTTAATGCACCACGCAATTTATTTACAACAAGAGTAGATAATGCTTCACCGTCAACATCTTCTGCAATGATTAATAATGGTTTTCCAGATTGAGCAACTGGTTCAAGAACAGGAAGTAATTCTTTTAATGAAGATACTTTTTTGTCGTATAAAAGAATGTAAGGATTTTCTAATTCTACATTCATTTTTTCTGGATTGGTAACAAAATAAGGCGATAAATAACCTCTGTCAAATTGCATTCCTTCTACAACATCAACATAAGTTTCTGTTCCTTTTGCTTCTTCAACAGTGATTACACCTTCTTTTCCAACTTTTCCAAAAGCTTTAGCAATTAAATCACCAATAACTTCATCGTTATTAGCCGAAATAGAGGCTACTTGTTTTATTTTTTCAGATGAAGAACCAACTTCTTGCGCTTGTTTACCAAGATCGGCAACGATGGCTTCAACTGCTTTGTCAATTCCACGTTTTAAATCCATTGGATTAGCTCCTGCGGCAACGTTTTTCAATCCTTCTTTTACAATTGCTTGTGCTAGAACAGTTGCAGTTGTAGTTCCGTCTCCAGCTAAATCATTAGTTTTTGACGCTACTTCTTTAACCATTTGCGCACCCATATTTTCTAATGGATCTTTTAATTCTATTTCTTTTGCAACAGAAACACCATCTTTAGTTACTGTTGGTCCGCCAAATGATTTTGAAATAATTACATTTCTACCTTTTGGTCCAAGGGTTACTTTTACTGCATTTGCTAAAGCGTCAACACCACGTTTTAAACCGTCACGTGCTTCAATATCGAATTTTATATCTTTTGCCATTTTAATTTTTAATTTTTTTTGTCTTACTATTTACTACTCAAATCTTAATTCTAATTAGATAATTGCAAGAATATCGTCTTCTCTCATTATTAAATAATCTTTCCCATCAAGCTTTAAATCGGTTCCTGCATATTTGCCATAAAGAACGGTGTCGCCAACTTTTACTGTCATTGGTTCGTCTTTTTTACCATTTCCTACAGCAAGTACAGTTCCTTTTTGTGGTTTTTCTTTAGCTGTATCGGGAATTATAATTCCAGAAGCAGTTTGTGTTTCGGCTGCTGCTGGTTCCACAATTACGCGGTCTGAAAGCGGTTTAATGTTTAATGCCATAATGTGTATATTTTTATGATTTATTAAAATTTTAATGTTGCTTTTTATTAGTCAGAAATTGTGCCAATTGACCAATACTGACATATTTTCAGCGAAGGTAAGAAAAGTTTACAAAAGGGTAAGACGATTGTCTACTAGCCCTGACTGAAATGATATCCTTTTTCTTTTTAGAAAAAGATATAATGAAAGGCAGGAACAAGGATTGCAAAAATGCCCAAGCCATTCGCTTCTAATAATTCAAAAAAAAAGTCCCGATTAAATCGAGACTTTCTGTATAGAAATTATTTTTTTTCTGTTGTTGGCGGTGGCGGTGGAGCAGTTTCTGTTGTAGTAGTTGCTGCTGGTTGAGCCGTTGTAGTTGTTGCTGCGTCAGCTTTTGGTGTTGTTGGCGCTGGTGCTGATGTTGCTGGTGCATCTTCAATTACTTTAGAACCTGTATCGCTTAATGTTCCTGTGAAACTTAGGCTTGAAAGTAGTACTAAAACAATTAGTGAAGTTGCTAAAACCCATGTGCTTTTGTCTAAAAAGTCGGTAGTTTTTTGAACTCCACCAAGCATTTGTGAACCTCCAATTGATGAAGATAAACCTCCACCTTTAGGATTTTGAACCATTATTACTACGATTAATAAGAAACAAACGATTGTTATTAATACTAGAAAGATTGAAAATGTACTCATTGTTTTAACTATTATTATTTTGTTGTAATTTTTTTATATCTAAAATTCGGTCTGCAAAGAAACTACTTTTTTCTGGATATTTCAAAATTAATATTTCATATGCTTGAATTGCTTTTGTATATTTCTTTTGCTCCAAGTAAACTCGTGCTAAAGTTTCGGTCATGAGGTACGATTTATCCTCGATAACTGGCTGAATTGTATAAGCTGAGTTTTCTTTTTTTATAGGTGGAATTTTAGGATTATTCTCTATAAACTTATCGATAATTTCAAGTTTTTTTCTCTTGGCAAGTTCTTCTTCTGATGCAGTTTCTTTTCTTTCAATAGGACTTAATCTAGAAAGTTGAAGCCATTCTTGGAAGGAATGTTTTTCGTTTTTAGTGAATTCTAATGGTTTTCCTAGGTCTAATTTCTTTTCGAAAATTAAATCGTGCGGATTGGCTTGCGAAATAGAAGAAAGAATGGATTGCTCTACCGAATTAATATCTTGTATCGGTTTTTGGACTTCTACAATTTCGCTTCCGATGACATCGATGTTAAGTAATTCGGCAATTTTTTGGTCGTATAAACCATTTTGAACGGTTACAAAAGTATCGGATGTTATAAAGTCGAATAAAATGCTTCTATCTGTGGTGAATGCTGCAGCAACTTTTAAAGCATAATTATATTTGAAACTATCCTGATTATACAAATGCTTCAATCGCAAAACACGCGCACTTTGAAAATACGGAAATTCTTCCATAATTTTTTCCAATTCGGTGCTGTGACGCTCGTTTATAGCATCGGGTTTATTGATTAAATAAGTGTAGTCGGTTAAGTTCAAGATTTATTCATTTACATTATACAATTTTTACAATATACATTATTCAAAATTGTAATTACCATTTTGCCAATGATTCATTAAAAACATCTTGTGTAATTCTTTCAAAAATTACATCTAAAGCTGTTGTTAATTGTGAACCAACAAGTTGTGTGTTTCCATTGTAATCATAGAAAAAAGAAAAAGGTTTTTCAAAATCATCTTCTTCTTTATTTTTATTTGTAAATCGAACCATAACTTTTACGGTTAGCCTATTTTGCGCAGCGCGTTGATCGGCAGTTGCGGTCATTGGCGTAATTCGATACTCTGTAATTTCGCCTTCATACATTAAATCGCCTCCAGAATTTACCAAATTCAAATTGGTTTGATTCTGAATTATATCTTGTAATTCTAGCGTGAAAGTCCGTTCTATTCCTGGCTCGATTAATTCTGCCGTATTTTGAAAATAATTTACTTGAAACGTTTTGGCATCAATTTTTCCAGTTCCAGTAAAATTATACGGACCACAACCGCTAAAAGTTGTTGCAGTAACTACAATTAAAATATATTTTATGACTTTATTCATTTTGAGAAATTCCAATTAATTTTCAAATATAGAAATTTTGTGTTTTATGATTTGAGTTTTGGCTTTTATTTATGTTATAAATCGTACTGCTTGATTTTTCTATATAAGGTACGTTCCGAAATTCCGAGTTCATCTGCAGCGGCTTTTCGTTTGCCTTTGTTGCGTTCTAATGATTTTTTGATGAGTTCGATTTCTTTGGCTTCCAATTTTAAAGTTTCTTCTTCTTCAATTGTTTCTGCAAAAAGATAGTTGTCGTTATCATCATCTTCATCGTCAAATTCTTCTTGTTCGACTTCATTTGTTACCGGAATGACTTCGGTAGTTCTTGGTTTTTCTTCAAAAAACGTTTCCTCGTTAGATTTACCATATACTTTCTGAATCAAATTCGGATTTATATCTTGTGCTTTTGCTCCGTTTTTCATCAATTCTAAAGTCAATTTCTTTAAATCATTCAAATCACTTTTCATGTCAAACAGCACTTTGTACAAAATATCTCTTTCAGTAGAAAAATCATTCTCCGATTTTTTTCCTCCAATTACACTCGGCAACTGACTTCCTTCTTGAGGTAAATAGGACATCAAAGTTTGTAAAGAAATCTCTCTTTTGGTTTCTAAGACTGATATCTGTTCGGCTGAATTTCGCAACTGACGGATATTTCCGCTCCAGCGATAACTTACAAGGTATTTTACAGCATCGTCATCCAATTTAATTGCTGGCATTTTGTATTTGTGAGCAAAATCAGAAGCAAATTTTCTAAACAGTAAATGAATATCGTCTTTTCGATCACGCAACGGCGGAAGTCCGATTTCTACTGTGCTTAAACGATAGTATAAATCTTCACGGAATTTTCCTTTTTCGATGGCATCAAACATGTTGACGTTGGTTGCAGCCACAATTCGAACATTTGTTTTTTGAACTTGTGATGAACCCACTTTTATGAATTCGCCATTTTCTAAAACACGAAGTAAACGAACTTGGGTTGTCAATGGCAATTCGCCAACTTCATCAAGAAAAATGGTTCCGCCATCGGCAACTTCAAAATAGCCTTCACGCGTTCCTGTTGCGCCAGTAAACGAACCTTTCTCATGTCCGAATAATTCGCTATCGATTGTTCCTTCTGGAATGGCACCACAGTTTACAGCGATGTATTTTCCGTGTTTTCTGTGTGAAAGCGAATGTATAATTTTTGGAATACTTTCTTTCCCAACGCCACTTTCTCCAACTACCAACACCGAAATATCAGTAGGAGCAACCTGAATGGCTTTTTCTACGGCACGATTGAGCTTAGGATCGTTTCCTATAATTTCAAATCGTTGTTTTATTGATTGTATTGTTTCCATATTTTTTAATTGATAGTGTACAATTAACAATGGATAATTAATTTCTGAATTTTGAAATTATCAATTATCAATTATTAATTGATTTAATTCATTTCGCTTAAACCAACTGCAATTCCTTTCAAAGTTCCACTTGTGCAACTTTCAATTTTTACATTAACAAAATCACCTATTTTATAATCTTCTTTTGGAAAGACAACCGTAATACTTTGTGAATTTCTTCCAGAGAATTCTTCTTTTGATTTTTTTGATAATTTCTCGATTAAAACTTCAACCGTTTTACCAATAAATTCTTCACTTCTTTGCCAAGCGTGTTTTTGTTGTAAATCTACAATTTCTTGTAAACGTCTGGCTTTTGTTTCTTCTGGAACGTCGTCTTCCATTTTACGTCCGGCTAAAGTTCCTGGACGTTCAGAATACGAATACATATATCCAAAACTATATTTTACATATTCCATTAATGATAAAGTATCTTGATGATCTTCTTCTGTTTCTGTCGGAAAACCAGCAATCATATCTTGACTGATCGAACTTTCTGGAATTATAGTTTTAATTTTATCTATGAGCGTCATGTATTCTTCACGAGTGTGCAAACGATTCATTTCCTTCAAAATTCTGTTACTTCCAGATTGAACCGGCAAGTGAATGTGCTTACAAATATTTGGATATTTCGCAATAACATGCAACACACTTTCGTGCATATCTTGAGGATTCGACGTAGAAAATCGGATGCGCATCTTAGGAAAACCAACAGCAACCATTTCCAATAAATTATCAAAATCTACTGAAGTCGCCTTTTGCATTTCACTAGCATTCACAAAATCTTTCTTCAGTCCGCCACCATACCAAAGGTAACTGTCAACATTTTGTCCGAGAAGCGTAATTTCTTTAAAACCTTTGTCCCATAAATCCTGAATTTCACTCATAATACTTTGTGGCTCACGACTACGTTCACGACCACGAGTAAAAGGCACAACACAAAACGTACACATATTATCACAACCGCGCGTTATAGAAACTAATGCTGTAATTCCGTTGCTCATTAATCGCACTGGTGAAATATCTCCGTAGGTTTCTTCTTTGCTTAAAATTACGTTTATAGCATCACGACCTTCTTCAACTTCGGCAAGTAAATTGGGTAAATCCTTGTAAGCATCAGGTCCAACGACCATATCTACAATTTTCTCTTCGTCTAGAAATTTCTCTTTCAAGCGTTCTGCCATACAACCTAAAACCCCAACTTTCATTGACGGATTGGTTCTTTTTACCGCGTTGTATTTCTCCAAACGTTTTCTAATAGTTTGCTCAGCTTTATCGCGAATAGAACAGGTATTTACCAAAACCAAATCGGCTTCTTCTAAAACTTGAGTAGTATTGTAGCCGTTATTAGACAAGATGGAAGCCACAATTTCGCTATCCGAAAAATTCATAGCGCAACCATAACTTTCTATATAAAGTTTCTTCGTATTTTCTACTTTAGTATCAAGAACTAGACTTTGTCCTTGCAATTGTTCATCAATTTCCTTTTCCATTTATGCTGAATTAATTTCAGTATCTAAATTATTATTGTCATTCCGAAACTTCGGAATCTGGACTACAAAGATAATACTAAATTATAAAATCTGACAAGATGGCAGGCTATGTTTAACATTCTTTTATTAAGGAGCGAATGGCGCGGGATTTATCAGCCATCCGTTTTCCTGCTTTCATCCCAAAACTTTGCGAAAAAGCAAAGGTTTTTCCTTTCAATCAGGGCTAAATTTCAATCCTTTTTCGTGTTTACTAAAAATCAAATTCCTCTAAAAATTCAATCAAAAACTAAAAATCTAAAAAAAACTTCTACTTTTGCCACACAAACAAAAAAGTAAATGGCAAAGAATTTAGTAATAGTAGAGTCACCAGCAAAAGCAAAAACCATAGAGAAATTCCTTGGCGCAGACTACCAAGTAGAATCAAGTTATGGTCATATTGCCGACTTGCCTTCCAAAGAAATAGGAGTAGATGTCGAAAACGGATTCAAACCCAAATACGAAGTTTCAGCCGATAAAAAAGCATTGGTTACCAAACTTAAAGGACTAGCAAAAAAAGCCGATATGGTTTGGTTGGCTTCCGATGAGGACCGCGAAGGAGAGGCGATTTCATGGCATTTATCAGAAGAATTAAATTTAGATAAAAACAAAACGAAACGAATTGTTTTTCACGAAATTACCAAAACAGCCATTCTAAAAGCAATCGAAAATCCAAGAGAAATAGATTACAATTTAGTAAACGCACAGCAAGCACGAAGAGTTTTAGATAGATTAGTTGGTTATGAATTATCGCCAGTTTTATGGAGAAAAATTAAAGGCGGACTTTCTGCAGGACGTGTTCAATCGGTTTCTGTAAGATTGATTGTAGAACGTGAACGTGAAATTCAAAACTTTAAAGCTGTTGCTAGTTATTCAGTTGTTGCCGAGTTTGTGAACGAAGCAGGAAGAGCTTTCAAAGCCAAACTTCCAAAGAATTTTAATACGAAAAAAGAAGCCGAAGATTTTCTTGCTAAAAATATAGGTTCTAATTATAAGGTAGCCGATTTAGAAACTAAACCTACCAAAAAAATGCCTGCTGGACCATTTACAACGTCAACTTTACAACAAGAAGCAGCACGTAAATTGTATCTTCCAGTAGGAATTACCATGCAATTGGCACAACGTTTATACGAAGCCGGACTTATTACTTATATGAGAACGGATAGTGTAAACCTTTCTAAAGATGCTATGGAAGCTGCTCAAGCTGAAATCATTAAATCGTATGGAAAAGAGTTTTCTAAGCCAAGAACATTTACCAATAAAAGTAAAGGCGCACAAGAAGCACACGAAGCAATTCGTCCTACAGATATGTCGCGTCACACAGTAAATATCGATAGAGATCAAGCAAGATTATACGATTTAATTTGGAAAAGAACATTAGCTTCTCAAATGGCCGATGCCGAGTTGGAACGTACCAATGTAAAAATTGAAGCTAATAATCATCAAGAAGTTTTTACAGCATCTGGAGAAGTTATCAAATTTGAAGGTTTCCTAAAAGTATATTTAGAAGGAAACGATGATGATGAAGACGAGCAAGAAGGAATGTTGCCAGCAATGAAAGTCAATGAGAAATTGATTAACAATTACATCACGGCAACCGAAAGATATTCACGTCCGCCAAGTCGCTACACAGAAGCTGCGTTGGTAAAAAAATTAGAAGAATTAGGAATTGGTCGTCCGTCAACATATGCGCCAACTATTTCTACCATCATCAACAGAAGTTATGTAGAAAAAGGAACTTTGGAAGGTCAAGAGCGAAAATATACTCAATTGACATTACAATCAGGTAAAGTTTCGGATACTATTTTAAAAGAAAATACAGGATCAGATAAAGGAAAATTGGTTCCAACTGATATTGGAAATATCGTAACTGATTTCTTGGTTAAGAATTTTGATGCGATTTTAGATTATAATTTCACTGCCAAAGTGGAGCAAGATTTTGATGAAATTGCAGAAGGAAACATCAATTGGACTACAATGATGCAGGAGTTTTA
This sequence comes from Flavobacterium aquatile LMG 4008 = ATCC 11947, assembly GCF_000757385.1. Lineage (GTDB taxonomy): Bacteria > Bacteroidota > Bacteroidia > Flavobacteriales > Flavobacteriaceae > Flavobacterium > Flavobacterium aquatile. The sequence goes on from NZ_JRHH01000003.1 coordinate 111,733, forward strand.
CGATAAATTCCATCCAAATGTAAAAGATGTAGAAGCCAATGCCGATAGAGAAAGTGGTGAACGAATTTTAGGAAAACATCCAGAATCAGGTAAAACGGTTTTGGTTCGTTTAGGAAAATTCGGTGCTATGGCTCAAATAGGCGATAGTGAAGACGAAGAAAAGAAATTTGCAAGTTTACGTCCAGAACAAAACATCGGAACAATTTCATTAGAAGAAGCATTAAATTTGTTTTTACTTCCAAAAGCTTTAGGAACTTATAAAGGAGAAGAAGTTGAGGTAAGTTTAGGTCGATTTGGACCATTTATCCGTTTCGGAAAAGTATTTGTTTCACTTCCAAAAGGTGAAGAGCCTCTAGATGTAGATTTGGAACGAGCAAAAGTTTTAATCGATGAAAAAACAGAAGCAGATGCTCCAATAGCTGTTTATAAAGGAGAAGGCGTTCAAAAAGGGACAGGGCGTTTTGGACCATTTATCAAATGGAATGGAATTTTCATTAATGTTTCTAAGAAATATAATTTCGATAATTTATCTCAAAACGACATCGAAGAGTTAATTGAAGACAAACTTCAAAAGAACATTGATAAAGTAATTCACAACTGGGAAGCAGAAGGAATTTTAGTTCAAAAGGCACGTTGGGGAAGAAGCGAAATTACCAAAGGAAAAATCAAAATTGAATTGAGTAAAGATGTTGATGCTTCTAAATTGACTTTAGCCGAAGTTCAAGAAATGATTGAAAAGAAAGCACCGGCGAAGAAAACAACTGCTAAAAAAGCTCCTGCAAAAAAACCAGCGGCTAAAAAAACAACTACAAAAAAGAAATAATACATGGAATTCGACTTTCTTGCACCATTAGAAACCGATTTAATTATAGATTTAAAACGAATGTCATCACAGCATTTGTCTAGTAAAATTGTGTTTCATACGAGCGAAGATTTTCCAGATATTTCTAAAATTAATATAGCATTAATTGGAGTTCCAGAAAACAGAGGAGCAGAAAACGGAACCAAAGAGGTCGATTTATCGAACATTAGAAGACAATTATACAGTTTATTTCCCGGAAATTGGAGTAAAACTATAGCTGATTTAGGTGATATTTTGCCAGGAAATTCGCCAGATGACACTTATTTTGCTGTTCAAAAAGTGGTTTCTAGATTGCTAAAAAATAAAGTTATTCCTATTATCATTGGCGGATCTCAAGATGTAACTTATGCACTTTATCGCGGTTATGATGATTTAGAGCAAATGGTAAACATGGTTTCTATAGATACTAAATTCGATTTTGGAAAGCAAGATGGAACGCTTTCTTCTGAATCATACCTTACAAAAATCATCGTTGAAGAGCCTAATAATCTTTTTAACTATAGTAATATCGGTTTTCAAACCTATTTTAACTCACAAGAAGAGATAGATTTGATAGAGAAATTATTTTTTGACGCATATCGTCTTGGTGAAGTGTGCAATAATATATCGATTTCGGAGCCAGTTTTTCGTGATGCCGACATGATAAGTGTAGATTTAACATCTGTAAAGTCATCAGATTCAGGAAATTTCAGTACCTTTCAACCCAACGGATTTAATGGTAAAGAGATTTGCGCTTTGTCAAGATATGCTGGTATTAGCGATAAGGTTTCATCATTTGGAATATTTAATCAAAATGGTTCTGAACAAGAAGCCATGTTGGTTGCACAAATTATTTGGTATTTTATAGAAGGAGTTCATTATCGTTCTAACGAATATCCATTTGGAAGCAAAGAGCATTACATTAAATATACTGTTCCATTTGAAAGTGAAGATATCGTTTTTTTCAAAAGTAATAAAACAGAACGATGGTGGATTGAGATTCCATTTTTTTTAAATTCTCACAATAAACTAAAAAAGAATACGTTATTACCTTGTTCTCACGAAGATTATCTGGCTGCTTGCAATCAAGAATTTCCAGAAAGATGGTGGAAAGCGCAACGTAAAAGTATAGTGTAAAATAATAGTGAATAAAAATCTTATAAAATTTAATAACATTAAATTTGTAAGAAATTTAATATATAAATTAAAATAAATAGTAAATTAACGCATTTTTATGCTTTTTATCGATGATTTTATTTTGATAATTAACATTAAATTGTATTTTTGGTCAAACAATTAAAATTTTAAGATATAAAAAATTGTTTTTTTCAAAAATAATAGATAGGTTTACGGCCTCAAAAATAAGAATACACAATTAACCCAAATTTATATGAAGAAGTTCATTGCATTTGCATCTGTTTTAACGCTATTAGTGAGCTGTGGTAAGTCCTCAGACAAAGGTGAATTAGTAGGAGTTAAAGGTAAGAAATGGCATCCAGAGAAACCATACGGAATGACTTTAGTTCCAGGCGGTGCTTTTATAATGGGTAAATCAGATGATGATTTAGCTAATATTCAAGATGCTCCAACAAAAACAGTTACTGTTAGATCCTTTTACATGGATGAAACAGAAATTACTAATAGTGAATACCGTCAATTCGTAGAATGGGTTAAAGATTCTATTATTAGAGTTCGTTTAGCAATTTTAGCAGATGAGCAAGGTATCAAGCCTGGCGCTGGTAAAGGTGGTAAGAATGCTGGTAGTATTGGTGATTTTGCTTTTGCAGATCAAGATCCTGCTAAAATGACTCCGTACGATAAATATATGTATGAGAATTATTACAGTGTTGGTACTGACGATGATCCTTACGCAGGTAGAAGATTGAACAAAAAAGTGAAACTTATTACTGATACAAAAAAATATCCAGATGAATATTATGTAGAAGTAATGGATTCTATGTATTTGCCAGCTGCTGAAGCATATAATGGTTTGAGAACTATTGATGTTAATAAATTAGAATTCCGTTATTCATGGATGGATATTCAAAAAGCTGCTCAAGTTAAAAAAGGAAAGCGTTCAGAATTTATTAAAACAGAAAAAACTCAGATCTATCCTGATACAACTGTTTGGATCAAAGATTTCGCATATTCATACAACGAGCCAATGCATAACGATTATTTCTGGCACCAAGCATATGGAGATTATCCTGTAGTTGGAGTTACTTGGAAACAAGCAAAAGCATTTTGTGCGTGGAGAACACTTAATAAAAATTCATATATTAAAGCTAAGAAAAAAGGTAAAAAAGGTGGAAGAGATTTAATTAACTCTTTCCGTTTACCTACAGAGGCTGAGTGGGAATATGCTGCTCGCGGTGGTTTAGAATCTGGAACATATCCATGGGGTGGACCTTATACTACAAATGATAGACATTGTTTTCTTGCAAATTTTAAACCGAGTCGTGGAGATTATGCAGCTGACCAAGCTTTATATACTGTAGAAGCTAAATCTTATGCTCCAAATGATTACAACTTATACAACATGTCTGGTAACGTTGCAGAATGGACCGATTCTTCTTATGATGCTGCTGCTTACGAATATGTTTCAACTATGAATCCAAATGTGCCAGATTCTTCTAACAAACGTAAAGTTGTAAGAGGTGGTTCTTGGAAAGATGTTTCTTACTTCCTACAAGTTGGAACTAGAGATTTCGAATACCAAGATACTGCAAGAAGTTACATCGGCTTTAGAACTGTTCAAGATTATATGGGAGTTCAAACTACTGCTAACGGTAAAGGAAGAGTAAAACTATAAAAACATTAAAAATTAACTAACTAAATATTAACTTAACTAACTAAAAACTATTATTATGGGATTATTATCACCTAAAGTTATGAACTTTGCTTACGGTATGGGAGCAGCTATTGTTATCATTGGAGCCTTATTTAAAATTGCACACTTTGAAATCGGACCATTAACTGGAACTGTGATGTTAACTATAGGACTTGTAACTGAAGCTGCAATTTTTGCACTATCTGCTTTTGAAGCGCCGCCGGCAGAATTGGATTGGTCATTAGTTTATCCTGAATTAGCAGGTGGACAAGCAAAAGAAAGAACTAAAAAAGAAGAGCCTAAAGATGCTCAAGGTCTATTGTCTCAAAAATTAGACAACATGTTGAAAGAAGCTAAAATTGATGGTGAATTAATGGCTAGCTTAGGTAACAGTATCAAGAATTTTGAAGGTGCTGCAAAATCTATTTCTCCAACAGTTGATGCTATGGCTGGACAAAAGAAATATGCTGAAGAAATGGGTAAAGCTGCTACACAAATGGAAGCTTTAAATGGTTTATATCAAGCGCAATTACAAAGTGCTGAAAGAAATGCACAAATCAACAACGAAGTTGCTGAAAACAACTTAAAATTAAAAGATCAAATGCAGTCATTAACTTCTAACTTGTCTACATTAAACAATGTATACGGTGGAATGCTTTCTGCAATGAGTAATAAAGGATAATTAGTTTTAATAACTATATTTTATTAAATTAACAATTAAAACTAATTAGAAAAAATGGCAGGAGGAAAATTAACCCCTAGACAGAAGATGATTAACCTAATGTACTTGGTTTTCATCGCGATGTTAGCAATGAACATGTCAAAAGAAGTCCTTTCGGCTTTCGGTTTGATGAATGAAAGATTTGAAGGTGCAACCAATTCAGCAAAAGCTACAAATGAGCAAATGCTTCAAGCTTTAGATACTAAAGCGTCTGAATCAAAAGGTGAGTTTATTGCAGCTGCAGCAACAGCTCACAAAGTTGAAACTGCTTCTAAAAAATTCTATGATTTTATAGCAACGCTTAAATCAGAAGTTTTAACTGGTGTTGAATCAGAAGATGGAAAGTTACCTTACGAATCAATGGATAAAGCTGATAATTTAGATCACAGCTGGTTTACAGGTGATGGTTATACAGCAAGAGGTAAAGAAGTTATTGCTGCTATAGAAGCTTATAAAGCTGATATGAAAGCTGCTTTAGCAGATAAAAAATACGCTCCAATTTTAAATGAAGTTAATTCGAAATTTGATTTAACTGAAGTTTCTAATAAAGAAGGTGTTAAAGTAAAATTTTTAGATTATCACTTTAAAGGTTTCCCAGCTATTGCTTCTTTAGCTAAATTATCTGCTTGGCAGAATGATGTTAAGAAAGCGGAGTCTGACGTAATCGCGTCTGCATTAGGAAAAGCTGCAGTTAGTGAAGCTTCTTACAGTAAATTTCAAGCTATTGTTGCTTTAGATAAAAATGTATATTTTCAAGGTGAACCAGTTACTGGTAAAGTAGTTTTAGGTAAATATGATCCTAACGCTCAATTCAGCGGTTTTCAAGGTCCTGGAAAATTAGTTAATGGACAAGCTGTTATTGCAACTACTGCTGGTGCGATAGGTGAGCAAACACTTAATGGTTCATTTAACTTTACTGAAAATGGTAAGGCTATTAAATTGCCTTTTGAAGGTAAATATGTTGTAGTACCACGTCCAAACTCAGCTAATATTTCTGCTGATAAAATGAACGTTGTTTACAGAGGATTACCAAATCCATTGACAATTTCATTCGCTGGTATAGGTGATAATAATGTTACTGCTTCAGCTCCAGGTTTATCTCCTGCAGGGAAAGGTAAATATAATTTAAATCCAGGTTCAGGTACAGAAGTAACTGTTACTGCTACTGGTAAAATGACTGATGGAAAATCTGTTTCTGATAAAAAAGTTTTTAGAATTAAAAACATCCCTGCTCCAGCTGGTTCAATTGGAGGTACAGTGGGTTATCAAAAAGGTGCTAAATCACGTTTAGAAGCTTCAACTGTAGGTGCAATGTTACCAGATTTCGTTTATGATTTAAATTTCGAAGTTACTCAGTTTGCTTTTAAAGTTCCTGGTCAAGCTTCTATTGTTGTAAACGGAAATAAAATCGATGGTAGATGTAAAGCGGCATTAGCAAGAGCTAAAGCTGGTGATCCAATTACTATATCTGATATCAAAACTAGAGTGAATGGTGTAAGCGTTGCAATGAAAACTGCTGCGCCAGCAATATACGAATTACAATAAAAATTTAAGTTTGTCGTTATCTGATTACTTAAATAACAAAGAATAATAAATATGAAATTGAAAAACCTTTTATTAGTTGTTTTTAGTGTTATTGGGAGTTTAGCTTCTAATGCACAATCAAATTTATTGAACGCTAAAACGCCAGATGAAATTGGTAAAAAAACAGCAGCTCAATTAGAATCTGATAACGATAAGCCTCTTCCTTATGGATATGTTCATGACAGAGATGTTTTAATGGGTAAAACTACTTGGGAAATTATTGATCTTGATGAAAGAGTAAATTTTCCTTTGTATTTCCCAGTTGATACTGCTTTTGTTGGAAAAGAAAGAAGATCTCTTTTTCAAGTTTTGTTGAATGGAATAAAAGAAGGTAAAATTACTGAAGTTTACGGTGATGATTATTTTAACTCTAAAAAAACTATATCTGATATTCAGTCTGTATTTAAATTTAGAGATACAACTGATGCTGGTAAAGATGAGTTTAATAATTTTTACGATGATTATAAATCAGGTAAAAAAGTATTATCTGCTGAATACATTAACGAAACTGAATTATCCGCTGCTGATGTTTCTGGATATAAAATTAAAGGTTTTTGGTATTTTGATAAACGTCAAAGTGAATTGAAATATAGATTACTTGCTATTTGTCCTATTGCAACTGAAGCTAGAGATAAAGCGAAAGGTAACACTGATACTATTGAATTGTTTTGGGTTTATTTCCCAGCAATTAGAGATGTATTACATGAAGCTAAAGCATTTAATGACAAAAACTCTGCTATGCCAATTACGTTCGATCACCTTTTAAATTCTCGTAGATTTTCTGGAGTTATTTATAAAGAAGAAAACGTTTACGGAGACAGAACTATTCAAGACTACATGAAAGATAACTCTCAATTACAATTGTTAGAGTCTGAAAGAGTTAAAGAAAAGATTCGTAACTTCGAGCAAGACATGTGGAATTACTAATACAAGTTTTCGAAATAAAATTAAAAAACTCTTACCTTTGGTAGGAGTTTTTTTTTACTCCTAATTTATACTTTTTATCAATGTTCGATTATATAATTGTTGGTTCGGGTCTAGCCGGAATTGCTTTTTCAGAATTTGCAAGCAATCACAATAAGTCATTTCTTGTAATTAATAACCAATCACAAAATTCTTCTAAAATTGCTGGTGGATTGTATAATCCTGTAATTTTGAAGCGATTTAGTGAAGTTTGGCAAGCACAAGAACAACTCGATTTGCTTTATTCTTTCTATGGAAATATTGAAAAAAAATTAGAAGTGAAACTAGATTATAAATTACCATTGCTTAGAAAGTTTTATTCAGTTGAAGAACAAAATAATTGGTTTACAGCTTCTGATAAACCCAATCTTTCAAAATTTCTATCTACAGATTTAGTAACTAAGAAATGGGATGCTATTGATTCACCATACAATTTTGGCGAAGTTCTACATTCAGGTTATCTTGATACAGCATTATTATTAGAAGAATATAAAAAACACTTAGTTGAATTAAATTGTTACCAAGATGAAACATTCGATTATTCTCAATTAATCACAAATTCAGAGTATGTTGAATACAAAAAGATAAAAGCAAAGCACATTGTTTTTGCTGAAGGTTTTGGCATGCTTTTAAACCCATTTTTCTCTAAGCTACCGCTAGACGGAACTAAAGGAGAATTGCTATTAATTAAAGCGCCTAATTTGAATGTAGATGTAATTGTAAAATCATCTATTTTTATTATTCCGCTAGGAAATGATTTATATAAAGTCGGTGCGACTTACAACTGGGAAGACAAAACAAACGTTCCAACGGAAGCCGCCAAAAAAGAATTAGTAGATAATTTATCAGAATTGATTAATTGTGATTTTGAAATTATAGAACATTATGCAGGTGTTCGTCCAACAGTAAAAGACAGACGTCCATTAGTTGGTTCGCATCCAATTCACAAAAACATTCATGTTCTAAACGGACTTGGAACTCGTGGTGTAATGTTAGCTCCAGCAATGGCAGTGGCGTTGTTCAATAACATTGAAAATGATATTCCGTTAGATGCAAATATCGACATCAAAAGAATTAAGAATTTTGTTTCCAGTTTTTATCAAAATGAATAAACAGATTGATATAGATATTTCGAGCAAGTCTTGCAGTAACAGGCATTAGTAAAATAATTCCGCCAATAATGGTTGCAAATGATGGAAATGTAGGTAATCCAATAATGACATTTGTGATTACAAAAATGGCGACACCAATAGCTACAGTCAATCCATAACTTACATACATTGCGCCATAAAAGAATGAAGGCTCAATTAAATATCTTGTATGACAATGGCTACAAGTTTCATGCATTTTGTATAAATCATTCAATTTGTATGGATTTTTTTCTAAATACATACTTTCTTCATGGCATTTAGGACAACTTCCTGTTAAAATACTATATAATTTGGATCCTTTTTTTAACATTTGCAAAAAATTTAACTTTGTTCCGATTTGTCTTATGACTTTTCATTTCAAAGATACTCTTTTAACTAAGTTTCTAATGTAACATTTGTAACAAATTATATGCTAAATATTCATAATTTATCGGTTTCTTTTGGTGGTTCTTATCTTTTTGAAGAGGTAACTTTTAGGCTAGGTTCTGGCGATAGAGTAGGTCTTGTTGGAAAGAACGGCGCGGGAAAATCAACAATGCTAAAAATATTAGCTGGCGATTTCAAACCCGATTCTGGACAAATTGCAACCGAAAAAGAAGTCCGAATGGGTTTTCTTCGTCAAGATATCGATTTTGAGCAAGGAAGAACCGTGCTTGAAGAAGCATATGAAGCATTTACAGAAATAAAAATAGTAGAGAAAAAATTAGAAGAAGTCAATAATCTACTTGTAACTCGAACCGATTATGAAAGTGAAGAATACGGGCAAATAATAGAAGATTTATCCGATTATACGCATCGTTTTGAACTTCTTGGAGGTTACAACTACGTTGGCGACACCGAAAAAATCCTACTTGGATTAGGCTTCAAACGCGAAGTATTTAATAACCAAACCGATACTTTTTCTGGTGGATGGAGAATGCGTATTGAACTCGCAAAATTACTATTACAATCTAACGATATTTTGCTGCTGGATGAGCCAACCAATCACCTTGACATCGAAAGTATCATTTGGCTTGAAGGTTTTTTAAGAAATTTCCCTGGCGTTGTAGTAATTGTGTCGCACGATAAAATGTTCCTTGATAATGTTACCAACAGAACAATCGAAATCTCTCTCGGAAAAGCATACGATTTCAACAAACCATATTCTGAATATCTAGAATTGCGTCATGAAATTCGCGAAAAACAATTGGCAACCCAAAAAAATCAAGCCAAGAAAATTGAAGAAACCGAAAAATTAATCGAAAAATTCCGTGCCAAAGCATCCAAGGCTTCTATGGCGCAATCGTTAATTAAAAAGTTAGATAAAGTAGAACGAATTGAAGTAGATGAAGACGATAATTCCGTTATGAACATTTCATTTCCAGTTTCAAAAGTACCTGGAAAAGTAGTTATTGAAGCTGAAAATGTTACAAAAGCGTACGGAGATAATGTGATTTTAAAAGATATTTCGCTTCTTGTAGAACGTGGTAGTAAAATTGCTTTCGTTGGTCAAAATGGTCAAGGAAAATCTACTTTCATCAAAGCCATTGTAAACGAATTCGAATATAAAGGAACCATAAAACTAGGTCACAACGTTCAAGTTGGATATTTTGCCCAAAATCAAGCCGAATATCTCGATGGCGAAATCACATTGTTACAAACCATGGAAAATGCCGCAACTGACACCAATCGTTCTAAAGTGCGCGACATGTTAGGTTCGTTTTTATTTCGTGGAGACGATGTTGATAAAAAGGTAAAAGTGCTTTCTGGAGGAGAGCGTAACCGTTTGGCATTATGTAAGTTATTGCTTCAGCCAATCAACGTTTTGGTGATGGATGAGCCTACAAATCACTTGGATATTAAGTCTAAAAATGTACTAAAAGCTGCGCTTCAAAAATATGAAGGAACACTACTTTTGGTATCGCACGATAGGGATTTCTTGCAAGGAATGTCAAATATTGTATACGAATTTAAGGATCAAAAAATCAAAGAATATCTAGGTGACATCAACTATTTCCTTGAACAACGTAACATGGAAAACATGCGCGAAGTAGAGAAAAAGGACATCGAAAAAAGAGAAACTCCTAAAGATTCCAACAAAGTTTCCTACGAAGATCAAAAGAAAAGCAAATCACTTCAAAATCGTTTAAGCAAAATCGAAAGTCAAATTAAGCAACTCGAAATCGATATCCAAAACGACGACAAAGCATTGGCTTCCAATTACGACAAACATCTTGAAGACGCTGCTTTTTTCATGGCCTACAACAAGAAAAAATCCGAACTCGACAAACTTTTAGAAGATTGGGAAGTAGTTCAAGAAGAGATTGACAATCTGTAGCTATTTCCAGCTTTCCATTGCAATCTTGCTTTGTGAAAACTTTTTTTGCAAGGTTTTTCAGGAACTTCCGTTGGTCGTTCTGTAAAACCAGCAAAAAATAGTTTTCACAAAGCAAGGATTTCCATTACAATCTGGGCTAGGGCATTAGTTACAATATCAAACCAATTTTTTTAGAATGAGCAATCGCTTCAGCACTATTTTTAAAGTAGCACACTTCAACATTCAAGCTTTCAATATTTTTTAAAGCAATTTCCGCTTTACTTTTTTTAGATGTTCCAGTCTGACGAATATAAACAGCTTTCACATTCACTGGAAAAATTTTGCAAATATCTTCATATAAATAAGGGTCGTGCTGCGAATCGTCACCCAAAAGTGTGTACTGTAAATTAGGATAAAATTCTAAAATGTGTTTTATTTTCTCAAACTTGTGATTGTGATCGCCACGACCAGTAATAAACAAATCAGTCAAACTCGTTTTGATGTCTTTCAACAATAAAACTGCCTTTGGTAATTGATTAATTTCTGTAAATCGAATGATAAATCGGTACAAATTCCATTCACTACTTGAAACATAGAAGAAAGCATTTTGTTCCGTTTGGCTGGTTCGTCCTGCAGAACTTAATGCTAAATAATGGGTTACAACATCTTCATACACTTTTCTGTCAAACACATTTTTGAACAATAAAATGTACAATTTCTTCAAAGGATTTCTAGTGTGCGAAACCAAAAAAGTATCGTCAATATCTGATATAAATCCGAAATTTCCTTCGTGTGGTTTAATGTAATTTGCCGTTTCTTTTATTTCTTTCTCATTATAAAAAATACTTACGCTGTAGTTAATCCAACCAAAATTGGAGTTTTCTTCGATAGGAATACAAAATTTAAAATAGCCATCGTCCAACGTTTTAGTGTGAATTTTTTCGCCATTATATTCTAGATAAACATCGGCATTGGAATGTGTAGCAATCCGAAACATCCGAATTACCGAAGTTGCATTTTTAAAATTCTTCTTCTGAAAATCGTAATCTTCCTTTGAAGTCGGTTTAAAAACATGACCCATCACAATCAATTCTTGATTATTAGCATATCCGCGATATAATTTTAGAATGGGCTTCATTTTATTTTATACATTTGAAAGAGATTCACAAATTACAAATTATTTAGTGAAATTAATAGCTAACAATGAAAAAGAAGTATATTTTAGTGGTAAACCCAATTTCGGGCGATGTAGATAAAAGTGAGATTTTAAACAAAACAATGGCTTTTGCAATTGAATATGATGTAGAGATTATTGTCTATGAAACTTCTGGTGATAATGATGAAACTGCAATTAGAGAGCTTTATAATTTACACAAACCCGAAAGAATTTTAATTGCTGGTGGCGATGGAACCATAAAAATGGTTGGTGAAGCTCTTGAAAAACAAGACGTAATTTTCGGAATTCTTCCTGCTGGTTCAGCGAATGGTTTAGCCGTTGATTTAAATTTACCATCAACATTAGAAGAAAATTTAGATGTTGCTTTTCACAATCATTTTATGGAAATGGACATGATTTCTATAAACGGAAAGAAAAGTATTCATTTAAGCGATTTGGGTTTGAATGCCGAATTGGTAAAAAATTACGAAAATGGTTCTACTCGAGGTAAACTAGGTTACGCCTTGCAAGTAATTACAACTTTAACAGAATTGGAAGAACCTTTCACTGCCAAAATTGAAATAAACAATGAAACCATAGAATGTGTTGCAAGAATGATTGTCATTGCCAATTCACAAAAATACGGAACTGGCGTGACTATAAATCCTGATGGCGTGATGAACGACGGAAAATTTGAAATTGTAATTTTGAAGAATTTAGATTTAGTAGTTTTTGGAAAAATTATCACCGGAAATATTCCTGTTAATTCTGAAGATGTTGAAATAATTTCTTCTGATAAGGCTATTATCACAACGACTTCACCAGTAAGTTTTCAAATTGATGGTGAATATATTGGTGAAGAAACGCAGTTAAATATCAAAATTTTACCATCACAAATGAAAGTAGCAATTCCTTGATTTATGTATGAAAAGAGTATTTACAATAAAGAATTTACATCTGTTACTTTCGAGTTTTATTATTATTCCTGTTGGATTAGTTTATGGATTTTCACCCAATTTACTATTTGAAGTAAATTTAAACTCTATTGATGAACACAATATTTTTAAGGCAATTATGGGTTTGTACATTGCTTTTGGATTCTTGTTTATTCTTGGGGTTTTTGATGCAAAGTTTTGGAAATCGGCAACACTAGCAAATGCTTTTTTAATGTTTGGATTGGCTTCAGGTAGAATTTTCAGTCTATTTTCAGATGGAATTCCTTCAACATTTTTTTGTTTTGGAATAATTGGAGAAATGATTTTAGGAACTTTCGCACTATATCAATATAAAAAGCAAACGACTACTTAAAAGGATGTCGAATTTGCCATTCCATTTCGGGTTCAAGACGTTTAAAAATTGGATCAATGTATTTATTAATCAGATTATTGTTATGGTATAAAAATCCTGACATCATAACAGGAACCGCGCCAATTGAACTTTTAATTTCCAAAGCTGTTCTTCCAAAAATTATCTTTTCACACTGATTTTCAATTCCAAATTCGGTCATGTTGTACAACATATTCAAATACAACATATTCTCTTTTTGAACCTGCGGATCATAGCCTAAAAAGTAGGTTTCTAAAACGGTTCCGTTTAAAAGCACAGTGTGAAAACCAACTAATTTGTTATTTAAAAAATAGCCAAAAAGTAAAAAGTGTTCGCGACATTCTCTCTTAAAAGTTGAAAAATGATTTTTAGAAAGAAAAAATGTATTAAAAGGTGCGTTTTTTGCTACATGATGGTACAAATCATAAATAGTTTGCTCGTTTTCGATTATTTCTTGTAACGATAAATTCTTGACAGTAATTCCATCAAATTTTTTATGAGCACGCTTGTATTGGTCACGATATTTCTTAGAAAATGCAGCTATATAATCATCTTTTGTTTTCCAATTTTTATCCAAATACAAAATCATATTAGGTTGCGTATTGAACTCATACATATCCGAAAAGGAATACTTCTTTAATTCAACTGAACAATGATCATAGAAATCTTTGAACGAAACCAAATGAATTTTAATGTTCTGTTTCTTAAAATGCTCGGAAATTTCTTTCGCACTTTGCAATAAAATGGAGCTAATTTCTTCAAAAGTAATTTCTTTGGAAAAGGCATAACCATTTTGACCTGTAATCATATTATTTCCTAGAAATAATGTGTGCGATGCAAAGTTTTTAAAAATGAAATTTCTAATAAAAGTCTTGATGCATTTGTCGCGTTCGCCAAAAGACTCTAGTTTATTTAAATCTAAATATTGCGCCAATGAAACACCGATAAGTTCTTGATTTTCATAGATTGCAATGTAAAAACAATGCATATTTGTTGGCGCCGATACTTCTAAAACGGATAAATACGACGATTGAAGAAATACATTGCTTGCGGCAACCGTATCCCAGTTTGTAGGTAATTGACTTACAGAAGTATATATTTTAAAAGATAGTTTGTTCAAGTGGTAAAAAAAAATCGCTCCACAAATGTAGAGCGATTGCATTATAATTAAATGTTAAATTATTTCATTCCACAAATAATTGCGCCCATTATCATGCACGAAACTACCCAATATCCGCCAGCAATAAGGACATATTTCCAACTTCTTCTTTCGTACAATGAACCAACACCGATTACTGGTAAAGCAAAAAATAATCCAGATAGAAACCCGTGCAGTGCTCCATGTTTAAATGTTCTAAATTTAGTTCCGTGAGCTTCCATAAATTGAATGTATTGTGGATCCTGAACATTTCCACCAACTGTTCCAAATGCGCCCATTTGATGTATTACCAAAGCTTGCAAGACTAAAGCAATTAAAAAAGCGTAGAATAAAGACATTCCAAAAATAAGTACCATGTTGGCGCCTTGCATTTTCTCTATTGGAGTTCCAGATTCTTTCATCCAAATAGTTCCAAAAACTTTCGGATTGTACCAAATTGCTCCCACAACTAATGTTGATAGCGAAGCTAAAGCTAAAGCTAAAAAGTTAATTTCCATATTTTTAAGTTTATTGATTAGTATATCAAAGATATAATTATTTTTTTTGATTTAGAAAATATTTATTTGTAAGAAAATAAACATAAATATTAACATTTTTTAATTCAATTGTGCAGTTTATCGATATTATTTGTTTTTAAACGATAAAATAAACTATATTTACTCTTCAAAACCATAAGAAATGAAATCAACTTTTACTATACTAGTTTTATTTTTAATATCGTTCAGCTCTTTTGCTGAAGTTTCTGATGCAGAAAAAAATGCGTTAATTAAATTAAACAATGCTACTAATGGAGCACAATGGTCTACAAAGTGGAATCTAAATACTCCTGTGTCAACTTGGTTTGGTGTAAAAGTGGTTAAAGATAAAGTGGTTGCAATTGATTTGTCTTCAAATAATTTAGCTGGAGTTTTGCCTTCAGAGATTTCAGATTTACAATCATTGAAAAGTTTAGTCTTATTTCAAAATAAAATCACAGGAACAATTCCTGCTTCAATAGGAAAATTAGCAAGTTTAGAAGTTTTAAATATTTCGTTCAATCAATTATCTGGTGAAATTCCTAGCGAATTGTGTAATGCAACTTCATTAAAAACTATTGAACTTTTTATGAATGGATTAACGGGATCAATTCCATCTCAAATTAATAAATTAAATAAATTAGAATTTTTATCACTTTATAATAATTTGATTTCTGGAACGATTCCTTCGGAATTATATCAAATTACAACTTTAAAAGTTTTACAATTAAATAGCAATCAACTAACAGGTTCTTTAAGTCGTGAAATTGCTAACTTAACTAAATTAGAAAATTTAAGTTTATTTGATAATAAAATGATTGGTCAAATTCCTTTCGATTTAGAGAAGTTAAACAATTTGAAAGAAATGAATATTTCTTACAACAATTTCAACGGATTTATATCAACAGATTTAGCTAAAAAGGATATGTTGAAAATGACAATGGTCAATGAATATGGTGTTGCGTCTGCATTAAAAGTAGTTTCTGATAAGAATGTAGGAATTGCAGAAACTGAAGAATAGTATTGAGGTAAATGATTAAAATGAATAAATTTTAAGTTAATAAAAAGCCCTTATTTCAATTGAAATAAGGGCTTTTTTTAATTTATTAATCTTCTATAACATCACCAGATTTTCTATAAAGAAAGTTTCCGTAGATATGACGTTTAGCAAATCGATTAGGCGATTCTGCATTTACCATTTTCACATAAATGTTTTTTGGAACACCAATGTATTCGTAAGAAACACCGTTTACATACTTAACAAAAAGTGTTTGTTTTTCTAAATGAAAATCAAGAATATTAAAGTTGTTAATAGTTTCTTGGTATTCAGGAAGATTTTTCTCAACAGTTTCATTAGAAATACTTACCAAAAAGTGGTATGCGTTTATAATGTTTTTACTTCTTTCTTCAGCAGCAAGCTTTCCTTCTTCATCATTTACAAATTTATCAGGATGACTGTCTTTCATACTGTTTCTGTAAATGGTTTTTAATTCTTTTAAAGTTACATTCTTGTCAACTTCAAGTAATTTTCTGTACTCTACAACTCTTTTCATAAACTTAATTTCTAATAAATATAAAAGCCATTCGTTTCTGAATGACTTATTTTATAAGGTTTAAAACCTCAATAAATCGTGTACATCGAAGCACATCGTAAATTTCGTGCAAATTTAGGTTTTTTTATTTAATAAAACTCTTAGAAAATCATTTTTTAATAAATCATTTTTTGAATTATCATTAAATTCTTATATGGAATAAATATAATTTTTAAATCAAAACTCCATGAGTAACAAGTTGGTTATCATGGAGTTTTTATTTTTTATTTTAGAATTTACTTGCGTGTGTTACTGTAGTAAAGACTTAGTTAATTATTCGGCAATAAGAGTTCCAGATTGAATCATTTTATCTAAACCAACAATTTGGTAATAATAAAATCCAGAAGCAAATTCGCTCATTGGAACTTGAGTTTCTAAAGTTTTCAAACCGATTGTTTTAATTTGTCTTCCAGTAACATCATAAACATACAAGGTTGTAGAATCTAAATCGAAATTAGAATTTAAAACTACATTAAAATGGGTTTTAAAAGGATTCGGATAGAAAGTAGCCACTTTTTTTAATGCTTCTTGATCATTCAATCCTAAAGTAGTACAACCTGGTGTCATTATCGCAGTAATTGATGTAGTACTCAAAGCACCATTTGTTGTCATTGCTCTTCCGTTTAATTGAACTCCTGTAGTTAAATCAACAGCACCATTATTACAGATGATTGTTCCTTTAAATTCAGAATAGTTATTGATTAAAACTGCACCATCAACTTTCCAATATACATTTTTAGCTTGTGCACCATTTATTAATAATACTTTAGCATAAGTACTTGTGGAAAGCGCGCCATTTATTTTAATTACAAATACTGCATCTTCATTGTCTTGAGCATTCAAATATAGATTTCCAGTAAAACTTGTTCCAGCATTTAGTAAATAGGTGTGTGGTGTTAATACTAAATCATTTCCAAATTGAGCAGGATATAATAAAATAATATCGTGAGGAATTGTATTGATATAATTGTAAGCCGTCAATAAATCAGCAGCAGCAGCAGCAGTTGAAGTATCAGGAATTGGATGAATTGTTCCATTAACATCTAAGTCATTGAAACCAGTAGTTAATCCAACATTAGTACCAATATCACCAGTTACAGTTGTTGTTCCTGAATTTGCAACCGATCCGTTTGAAGAAAATATGGTGTAACATATTGCACTATTTAAATCAGGTGCCGTTGGGCCATTTAAAACTGGACTTCCACAACCTATTGGTTTAGCAGATGTTATACCGTTCACAGAAATAGCACCAGAAGTTGACATTGCGCGACCTTCTAAATTAACATCGGTATTCATAATTATTGCTGCATTGTTTACTATTACAGTTCCTTTCATAATAGTTCCTGTAGCCATATTTACCATGCCTTCTATTTTCCAGAAAACATTGCAAGCTTTGGCACCATTAAGTAACTTAACTTCTGAAAAAGCTGTTGTAGAAAAAGCACCATTAATTTTGAAAATAAAAACAGCATTAGGATTGTTTTGAGCATCCAAATTCAAATCTAAATTTAACGAACTCACACTTGGCAAAGAATAAATTCCAGCTGTAAGTACTTGACCATTACCTAACAATGGAGCAATAAAATAATTAGGAATAGCGTCATTCAACTGACCGTAAGCAATAGCTAAATCTGCTGAAGCTTGTGCGGTTGCACCATTGCCGTCGTTCATTACACCATCAACATTTCCAAAACCAGTACTCGAGCCACTATTAGTACCAACGTGACCCGTTAAGTGTGACATTCCAGTGTTGGTAACTGCGCCAACCGTGGTAAAAAGAACAAAATCGGCACTCGTTCCAAGATTCGGACCTTGTGCAAAATTGTTTAGGGAAAACAGCATCATTAGTGCTAATACGACATGTAATTGTAATTGTTTTTTCATAATAAGGGACTTTTATTAGTAGGTTATTTAACTAATCAAAGGAACTCCTTTATATGACCTATGAAGTTACATAATTAAACTTTTGTTTTATACTTTTCTCTTACTTCAGGTTTGTAATGTAGTCAACAGTAGTTGAAAACTTAAGTTCTATTTAAGAATAGAAATTTCTATGATAGTGTTCAAATGTTTAGAGAAAATTGAATGAGTGAGGAGTGAAGTTCTATTTGGATTATGTAATTGAAATCACCAAAATTATAGGCATAAAAAAAACGGACTGTTTTCACAATCCGTTTGATTCAAGGTTTAAACCTAGTAGCGGGAACAGGACTCGAACCTGTGACCTTCGGGTTATGAGCCCGACGAGCTGCCTACTGCTCTATCCCGCGATATATGGTAAAATATTATTTTTTAAGAACTTGAAATCGCAAAGCGACTTTTTTAGAAACTTACTAATTCTGTATGCTGTTTGTTTCGAGTGCAAATATACAACGATTATTGACACTCGCAACAAAAAATTTAAAAAATCTTTTATTTCTTCTATTCACTTGATATGCCTACCTTTGCAACAAATTAAATTACAGTAAATGTCACATAAAGCCGGATTTGTAAACATAATAGGAAACCCAAACGTCGGAAAATCAACACTAATGAATGCTTTTGTAGGTGAAAGACTTTCAATTATTACTTCAAAAGCACAAACAACACGTCATAGAATACTTGGTATTGTAAATGGCGATGACTTTCAAGTGATACTTTCAGATACACCAGGAATCATTAAACCTGCTTATGAAATGCAAAAATCAATGATGGATTTCGTGAAATCTGCCTTTGAAGATGCCGATGTTTTACTTTATATGGTTGAAGTAGGAGAAAAAGAGCTAAAAGATGAAGCCTTTTTCAATAAGATAATTCATGCTAAAATTCCGGTTTTATTGCTTCTTAATAAAATTGACAAATCCAATCAAGAAGAGCTAGAGGAACAAATTGAATTATGGAAGGAGAAAGTTCCTAATGCCGAAATCTATCCAATATCTGCATTAGAGAATTTTAATGTTAAAGAAGTATTTGCACGAATTCTAGATTTATTGCCAGAATCTCCAGCGTACTATCCAAAAGATACTTTAACTGATAAACCAGAACGCTTCTTTGTAAACGAAACCATTCGTGAAAAAATCCTTTTGAATTACGATAAAGAAATTCCGTATGCGGTAGAAATCGAAACAGAAGAATTTATTGAAGACGATAAAATCATCAGAATTCGTTCGGTAATTATGGTAGAACGTGATACACAAAAAGGAATCATCATCGGACATAAAGGTGCCGCTTTAAAACGTGTTGGAATTCAAGCTCGTGAAGATTTAGAAAAATTCTTCGGAAAACAAATACATATAGAAATGTTTGTTAAAGTCAATAAAGATTGGAGAAGTAATCAATTTCAATTAAGGAGATTTGGGTACAATCAAAAATAAAAGCTAAGTACTTTTAAAGTATAAACAAAAAAGACACAAAAGTTTAAAGCTAACTTTTGTGTCTTTTTTGTTTGAAAATGAAGTATCAAATACTATTCGATAATTCTCAAAAATAAACGCATTAATTCATGTATTTGATGTCTTCCGTTGTAGCGAATTTGCTTTGCAATAAAATAAAGTAAAAACCAAACCACAATCATCAATCCCATCACCATTAAATCGGAAGTAATCGAAACTTTCAACATCCAATCGGAAACGGCAAACATTCCGAAAACGATAAAAATTCCGGCTACGATAAAATGTAAAAACATAAAAAACGTCCAAACCGTTTGATCTGGTCCAAATAAACATTTTATATGTGTTGTTTTATCTTCATTTTCAGTCAATTCCAAATGCAAGTGAGGCGAATAATAACGTCGTTTTGCATACGTTATAAATAAAAATATATGAAGATCAGAAATCTTAACTCGATAATCATCAATAACCTCTTGCTTAACTTTAGTAGCTCTTTCTATTATTTCACAAATAGATAAATCAACATCTTTGTGAAATCGCGGTCTAAGCGCCACATTATTATCCAATTCCATAACTTTAAATTATAGTATTCAAATTCAGTAAAATAGTATTTTTTGGATTACTACTACATTAAAGGTACATAAAAATAAAATTAGTAGTACCTTTGCAGCTTATTTTAAAATCATTATGAATAACATTGTTGCGATAGTAGGAAGACCTAATGTAGGGAAATCAACCCTTTTCAATAGGCTGATACAAAGAAGAGAAGCTATTGTAGATTCAGTATCTGGAGTAACCAGAGATAGAAACTATGGTAAAAGCGAATGGAACGGAAAAGAGTTTTCCGTAATTGATACTGGTGGTTATGTTCGCGGAAGCGATGACGTCTTTGAAGGCGAAATCCGTAAACAAGTAGAACTTGCCATAGATGAAGCCGATGTTATTATCTTCGTGGTAGATGTAGAAGAAGGAATCACTCCAATGGATGATGCAGTTGCCAAACTACTTCGTAAAGTTACAAAACCAGTATTATTAGCAGTTAATAAAGTAGATAATTCAATGCGTGAAAAAGACGCAGTAGAATTTTATAACCTTGGATTAGGAGAATATTTCACCTTTGCAAGTATTTCTGGAAGTGGAACCGGAGATTTACTAGATGCATTAATCGATGCTTTTCCAGTAAAACCAGAACCAACTCAAGAAGAAGTAGTATTGCCACGTTTTTGTGTTGTTGGTCGTCCAAATGCTGGGAAATCAAGTTTCATAAACGCCTTAATTGGTGAAGACAGATATATTGTAACCGATATTGCAGGAACAACTCGTGACTCAATCGATACAAAATTTGACCGTTTCGGATTCGAATTCAACCTTGTTGATACAGCCGGAATTCGTAGAAAAGCCAAAGTAAAAGAAGATTTAGAATTTTATTCGGTGATGCGTTCGGTTCGTGCTATTGAACATTCCGATGTTTGTATCCTTATTATAGATGCCACTCGAGGATTTGAAGGTCAAGATCAAAACATCTTTTGGCTTGCCGAAAAAAATAGAAAAGGAGTTGTAATTCTAGTAAACAAATGGGATTTAGTAGAGAAAGATACCATGTCAACTCGCGATTACGAAACCAAAATTCGTGAACAATTGCAACCTTTTACCGATGTGCCAATTCTTTTCGTTTCGGCATTAACAAAACAACGTTTGCTTAAAGCGTTAGAAGAAACAGTAAAAGTCTACGAAAATAGAAGTCAGCGTATTTCAACTTCAAAATTCAACGACTACATGTTGAAATTAATTGAAAATCATCCGCCACCAGCGTTAAAAGGAAAATATGTAAAAATTAAATATTGCATGCAATTGCCAACACCAACACCACAATTCGTTTTTTTTGCCAACATGCCGCAATACGTAAAAGAAGCATACAAACGTTTTCTAGAAAATAAAATTCGTGAAAACTGGGATTTTTCTGGTGTGCCAATCGATATTTATATTAGAGAAAAATAGTATTATTGAGCATAAAGAAGTGAGGAGCGAAAGGCTTGGGCATTTTCAGTCCCGAAATTTCGGGAGTAATTCCTGCTGCCTTTCCAAAGTCCCAATAAAAATTGGGAGCTTTTCCCTTGCATCAGGGCTAGATAGCTTTCCATTTTATATCAGTTTCCATTTTTAAAACAAGCCCTGTTTAAAAAAGAAATTTAAACTACTTAAATATCTTAATGGTTTAGAAAAAAAACTTAGCGCCGTTGTGGCTAATTAAAATAAAGATGTTAGAAAAAAACATACAAATTGCCGTTGATAAAGGAGAAATGCTTCCCTTAATGGAAGAATTCTACACCATTCAAGGCGAAGGATTTCACACTGGTACAGCTGCATACTTCATCAGAATTGGTGGATGCGACGTAGGTTGCCATTGGTGTGACGTAAAAGAAAGCTGGAACGCCGAGTTACATCCGCCAACTTCAACAGATTTAATAGTTTCGAATGCAAAAAAATATGCCGACACAGTTGTAATAACTGGCGGTGAACCCTTAACTTGGGATATGTCGTTGCTTACGCAAAAACTAAAAAATCAAAATCTTAAAGTTCATATAGAAACATCGGGTTGTTATCCAGTAACAGGAACTTGGGATTGGTTTTGTCTTTCTCCAAAGAAAAATAAACTTCCTGTTGATGATGCCTACGCAATTGCACACGAATTAAAAGTAATCATTTACAACAAACACGATTTTATATTTGCCGAAGAGCAAGCCGAAAAAGTTAACAAAAACGCCATACTCTTCCTTCAACCAGAATGGAGTAAGAAAGAAGAAATGACTCCGCTAATTGTAGATTATGTAATGAACAACCCAAAATGGAGAGTTTCCTTACAAACCCATAAATATTTAAATATTCCTTAATTGTTAATGTAACAATTTAAAAAAGATAGTTACTAATACTAATATTTTAAATTATCCAAATAAATATTTTGGCATCATAATTGAAAATTATATATTTATAAAAAATTTTAACATAACAAAAAACTGTAAAAATGAAAAAACTTATTTTAACATTCGCATTTGTAGCTGTAGCTCAATTAGGATTTGCTCAAGAAGACCCAGCTTTCAAAGCTGATGTAATGAAAGTTGTACAAAGAAGTAGTGGAGCTCAAATTGAAGGAGCAAAAAAACAAATCTTAGGGATGATTCCAGAGGATAAACAAACTGCATTTTTAGTAGAATTCGATGCTTTAATCGCTAAAGCAAATGAAAGTACTGCAAAAATTTACATGGAAGAATATACAAAAGAAGATATTAAAGCAATGTTAGCATTTTATGATAGTCCAGTAGGAAAGAAAATGGACCAAAAAGCTGCTGCTATAACAACTAAATCTCAAGAGGCAATGATGGAATTGCAAGGAGAAATTCAAGAAGTTATTGGTAAATACGCTCAATAATAAATTTAAGATTTAGTAAATAATTTACAGAAATCCCATTCTTAATTGAGTGGGATTTTTTATTTTTATCAAAAAATTAAACTATGAAATCAGAATTTCTTTTAGATAAATCAATTACATTTTTAAATCATGGTTCGTTTGGCTCTTGCCCAAAACCAGTTTTTGAAGAATTTCAACGTTTTCAATTGGAACTAGAAACCGAACCTGTAGATTTTATCCAAAAGAAATTACCAGTTTATTTAAAAGAAGCTAAAAAACCTTTGGCAAAGTTTATAGGTTGCAACGCCGAAGATTTCTTTTTTACACCAAATCCAACATTTGCAATTAATACTTTAATGCGTAGTTTAAAATTACAGCCTGGTGATGAAATTCTAACTACAAATCATGAGTATGGAGCAATGGATAGAACGTGGAATTTCTATTGCAAAAAATCGGGTGCCAAATATATTCGTCAAGAAATTTCACTTCCAATAGTTTCTAAAGAACAAATTATAGAAGAATTCTGGAAAGGTTATTCTAAAAATACCAAGGTTGTTTTCTTAAATCAAATGTCGAGTTCAACGGCTTTGATTTTTCCTGTGAAGGAAATTTGCGATAAAGCACAAGAATTAGGATTGATTACCATAATTGATGGCGCACATGTTCCTGGTCATGTAGATTTGAATATTCAAGAATTGAATCCAGATTTCTACACAGGAACATTGCATAAATGGATGTTGGCTCCAAAAGGAAGTTCGTTTTTGTATGTAAAAAAAGAATTTCAATCAGAAATTGATCCTTTGGTTGTAAGTTGGGGTTATGAAAGTGTTGCTCCAAGTGACAGTCAGTTTTTAGATTACCATGAATATCAAGGTACAAATGATCATTCGGCATTTCTGTGTACACCAAAAGTGATTTCATTTTTGGAAGAGAATAACTGGAAAGAGAAATCAAAATTGTGTAGACAAATAGTTCTTGAGAACTACCAACGTTTTTGCGATTTGGTAAATACTAAACCAATTTGTCCAATTACTGAAGAGTTTTTGGGTCAAATGGCGAGTATTCCTGTGCGAACTAAAAATCCTGTTGCGTTGAAAGAATTGTTGTATACTAAATATAAAATTCAAATTCCGGTGATGCCGCTAAATGGAGAAATTTATATTCGATACTCTATTAATGTATATAATAGTGTTGAAGATCTTGATGTGCTTTACCAAGCGATTACCGATATTATAAAAACTACCGATTTGATTGAAGTATAGTGATCGTTTAGCCCAGATTGGAACGGCATCCTTTTTCTTGTTTCTTTAACAAGGAAAAGATATAGTGGAAAGCTGGAACTAGCTTCTAAAAAAGACGAGCCAAATAATCAAAATGATCGCCTTCTTGGATGAGTTCACATTGTAATCCATTAGCATGCGCGGCATTTTGCAAAGTGTTATAATCTAAATACAACCATGGAAAAGGTGCTTCGGTTTGGTTTTTATAGGAAACTGTGAAAGTTAGTTCGCCGTAATATCCATTGCCTGGAATCCATTTGGAACCATCTTCGTCTTCGTCAAACATGTATATAATATCGGAAGAATCTATTAGGATTTGACCATTTGGCGCAAGTAAGCTTTTTAATTTTTGTAAATAGTTGTAGGTTTCTTTTAAAGTTCCAAAAATTCCGGTGCCGTTCATTAATAGTAATATGGTATCATATTTGTCATTTTCTAAATCTAAGATGTTTTGAACTTTGACATTTTTCAATCCTCGTAGTTGACAAGCTTCAATGGCATTTGCGGAAATATCGATAGCAGTTACATCGAAATTATTTTCTTGAAGGTACAAACTATGACTTCCAGCGCCGCAACCAACGTCTAGAATCTTGCCTTTTGCAAGTTGTAACGCCTTTTGTTCGAGCTTTGGCATTTCATTATACGATCGAAAAAGATAGGCGACATCCATATCATCTGCTTCAGAAATGTTGGTTTCTGTGCTGATAGCTTCAGGAGAATTATTGGTTTGAAAATCTAGAATGGCTTTTCCGAATAAATCTTTCATAAAAATAATTTAGTTTAAAATGGTTTAAAGGTTTAAAAGTTTAATTTTGTGTTATGTTGAAACCAAATTTAAACGAACTCGGGAAACTTGCCAAAGATAAGCATATCGAAAACAAAAAGTATTTTGATAAGCTAAAAAAGAAAACGCCCAAAAATTTAGATTATGTAATGCAAGATTTACATGATGCGGAGTTCAAAAAAACCGATTGTTTGAATTGTGCCAATTGCTGTAAAACTACTGGACCACTTTTTACTTTGGCCGATATTGAGCGAATTTCTAAACATTTAAAGCAAAAACCACAGCAATTTATAGATCAGTATTTGCGAATTGATGAAGATAAGGATTATGTTTTGCAAAGTGTTCCATGTAATTTTCTGGATACGGATAATACTTGTTTTATATACGATGTGCGTCCAAAAGCGTGTCGAGAATTTCCGCATACCGATAGAAAGAAGTTCAATCAAATTACCGATTTGACTTTGAAGAACGTTGCAATTTGTCCAGCAGCATATAATATTGTAGAAAAAATGAAAGAAAAAATAGTTTTGTGATATGAAAGTATTTAAATCGAAGATAGATTGGTGGTTTGGATTGATTTTGGTTTATCCAATTTTCCTAAGTATAAAAGCTATGCTTGAAGGTGAATGGGTTGGATTGTTAGGATTAGCTGCTGTTGTAGGATTCATTTTGATTTTATCAAAGACAACTCAATACATCATTAATGAAAATCAATTAATAGTTAAAAGTACTTGGATTGTAAACGAACGAATTGATATTTCTAAAATAACAAAAGTTGAAAAATCAAATAGCATCTTGAGTTCACCAGCACTTTCGCTTGATAGATTATTGGTGCGCTACAATAAATATGATGAGGTTTTAATTTCTCCAAAAGAAAAAAAGGAATTTATAGACGAATTATTAAAAATTAATCCGACTATTGAAATCAAGAATTAAGGATAAATCAAATATTTTTTTCTCATTTCTTTAAAGTCATTCAAATCTTTTTCCCACGATTTTCTGATGTCTTTTTCAGAAACTCCAGCTTCAATTTGCTGTTGAAGTTTTTTAGTTCCAGCCAATTTTGTAAAAAATGAGTTGAAAAACTTCGATTTATCTGATGTTGTATCGTAGGCTTTTATCAACCATTTCAATTCAAGTTGAGTTACTTTTGATATAGCCGATAAATCTTCGCCATAGCACAAGATGTTTTTATGCATCGGATCTTTAGCTCCAAAATTTGGAACTGGTGTAAAACTAAAACCGCTTTTTGGTAAATAAGGCGAACCGTAAATTTGAAATTGTTTTTCAGTTCCTCGACCCGAACTTACATTTGTTCCTTCAAACAAACAAATACTTGCATAAAGATTTATAGCTTGGTCGTTAGGTAAATTTGGCGACGGTTTTATAGGCAAACTATAACTCATTTCATGACTGTAATTTAAGCATGGTATAACTTTTAGATCGCATTGGATTCCGTTTTTCAGCCATTTTTCGCCGTTAATCATTTTGGCATACTCACCAATTGTCATTCCGTGAAGTGTCGGAATTGGATGCATACCTACAAAACTCGTGAATTCTTTTTCTAATAGTGGTCCGTCTACAATATTTCCGTTCGGATTTGGTCTGTCTAAAACAATAAGTTCAATATTGTTTTCAGCACAAGCTTCCATTATATAATGTAGCGATGATATGTAAGTGTAAAAACGTGCGCCAACGTCTTGTAAGTCAAAAACTAAAATGTCAATTCCAGCCAATTGCTCAGCTTTAGGTTTTTTATTATCTCCATAAAGTGAAATAATTGGCAATCCGGTTTTAGTATCTTTGCCATCTTTTATAAGTTCACCAGCATCGGCAGTTCCCCGAAAACCGTGTTCTGGAGCAAAGATTTTCTTCAAATCTATTTTTTGTTCCAATAAATAATCAACTAAATGAGTTTTATTAGATAGAATTCCAGTCTGATTTGTAACAATTCCAGCTTTCTTGTTTTTTAATAATGGTAAATACGCCTCATAATTATCTGCGCCTGTTTTAATTTCTTTAGATTTTTCTGTGTTTATCGAAATTTCATCAGTTTCTATCGTACCATTTTTTTCTTGTCCCTTTTGAGCACCACAAGAAACTATTAGTAAAAGAAAGAATAAAACTGTATTTTTGAAAATTAAATTTGATATCATAAATCTTGAAATTAGAATATTTTATAGCAAAACGACTCATTACTGCTAAAGACCATAAAAGTAGTATTTCTGCACCAATAATAAAAATTGCGATTACCGCAATTGCGCTCGGAATTATCATGATGATAGTCTCTGTTGCAACTGGTATTGGACTACAACAAAAAATACGCCAAAAAGTTGCTGCCTTTAACGGACACATATTAATATCCAACTTTAACGGTAATGAATCTGACGTAAGTACAGAACCAATTTCTATCAGACAAAAATTCTATCCCAAGTTTAAAAACATTGAAGGAATAAATCACGTGCAAGCCATTGCAAATAAAGCCGGAATTATTAGAACAGAAACTGCTTTCGAACCTATACTATATAAAGGTGTAGGAAAAGATTATAAATGGGATAATATAAAGGAGTATTTAATAGAAGGTAAAATTCCAAATTTCCCATCAGAAGTAAGTAATGAAGTAGTCATTTCTCAATATCTCGCTAATCGTCTTTATTTAAAATTAGAAGATTCTTTTAATACCTTCTTCATGAAGGAAGGAGAAAACAAATTACCTAATAGCCGCAGATTCAAAATTGTCGGAATCTACAACTCCGGTTTTCAAGAATTCGATGCCGCTTACATACTTGGTGATATTCGTCACATCCAAAAATTAAATAAATGGAACGAAGACGAAATCGGTTCATTCGAAATCTTTGTAGACGATTTTACCAAAATTCAAGAAAAAGGCGATGAGGTTTATGCAGAAACTTCTTCTACACTAAACACGCAAACCATCGTTGACAAATATTACTACATATTCGATTGGTTAAAACTATTCGATTTTAACATCATCGTCATATTAATAGTAATGATAATCGTCTCCACAATTAATATGGTAGTTGCACTACTAGTCCTAATTCTAGAAAGAACCCAAATGATCGGAATCCTAAAATCAATGGGAGCCAACAATTGGACCATCCGAAAAATATTCCTCTACAATGCATCCTATTTAATTCTTCGAGGATTACTTTTCGGTAATATAATAGGTATCGGATTACTATTAATCCAAAAACATTTCGAAATAATCAAACTCAATCCCGAAAGTTATTACGTAAACGTAGCTCCAGTCGACATAAATATCTGGTTCATTCTAGCATTAAATTTAGGAACAATTGTAATTTGTTTAGTCGTTTTACTAATACCTTCCTATATAATAACAAAAATTTCACCATCCAAAGTCATCCGTTTCGATTAAGGAGCGAGTGGTTCGGGCATTTTCAGTTGTCCATTTTCCCGCTTTCGCTCCAATAAAAGCAGTTTTTAAAGAAAAAACTGCTTTTATTTTCACTACAATCGGGGCTATTTGAGTAATCTATTTGCGAAGAGGAGGGATTTTCAGGAGCAATTTCATTATAATTTCACTTCTAAGAAAAATAATCAAAAAAACTTTAGTAAACAACAATCTTGTTTTCAGGTAATTAAAAAAAACTTTCAAAAAAGGATTAAAAAAGACTTGCGAGATTGAAAAAGATACTTACTTTTGCACCCGCATTAAGGCAGACGTTCATTAACAAATACTGAAAAAAACTTAAAAAAAGATTTGCACAGAATAGGAAAAGGTTTTACCTTTGCCATCCGCAAAACGCTGAGAGTTTTTTGAAAGAATGAGAGTAGAAAAGAAAAAAAAATATTTTTTTTCGATTTACTTGCGAGTTAAGAAAAAAGATGTACTTTTGCACCCGCTAACCGATAGAGTAATACACGGCTTACTAAAAGAAGTAATGTAGAGTACTAAAGAGAAGCAAAAAAATAAGATAGACACGTTCATAGACATATTGAATTGACAGCCGTCCCGATTTATCGGGACAAACAAAAAAGAGAGTAAGAAAATCGAAAGATTTGAATAAGCTAGAGTATTATCGTAAAATATTAAAATATACGATGAAGAGTTTGATCCTGGCTCAGGATGAACGCTAGCGGCAGGCTTAACACATGCAAGTCGAGGGGTATATGTCTTCGGATATAGAGACCGGCGCACGGGTGCGTAACGCGTATGCAATCTACCTTTTACAGGGGAATAGCCCAGAGAAATTTGGATTAATGCCCCATAGTATTATTAAATGGCATCATTTTATAATTAAAGTCACAACGGTAAAAGATGAGCATGCGTCCCATTAGTTAGTTGGTAAGGTAACGGCTTACCAAGACAATGATGGGTAGGGGTCCTGAGAGGGAGATCCCCCACACTGGTACTGAGACACGGACCAGACTCCTACGGGAGGCAGCAGTGAGGAATATTGGACAATGGGCGCAAGCCTGATCCAGCCATGCCGCGTGCAGGAAGACGGTCCTATGGATTGTAAACTGCTTTTATACAGGAAGAAACACTCCGACGTGTCGGAGCTTGACGGTACTGTAGGAATAAGGATCGGCTAACTCCGTGCCAGCAGCCGCGGTAATACGGAGGATCCAAGCGTTATCCGGAATCATTGGGTTTAAAGGGTCCGTAGGCGGTTTAATAAGTCAGTGGTGAAATCTGGTCGCTCAACGATCAAACGGCCATTGATACTGTTAGACTTGAATTATAAGGAAGTAACTAGAATATGTAGTGTAGCGGTGAAATGCTTAGATATTACATGGAATACCAATTGCGAAGGCAGGTTACTACTTATGGATTGACGCTGATGGACGAAAGCGTGGGGAGCGAACAGGATTAGATACCCTGGTAGTCCACGCCGTAAACGATGGATACTAGCTGTTGGGAGCAATCTCAGTGGCTAAGCGAAAGTGATAAGTATCCCACCTGGGGAGTACGTTCGCAAGAATGAAACTCAAAGGAATTGACGGGGGCCCGCACAAGCGGTGGAGCATGTGGTTTAATTCGATGATACGCGAGGAACCTTACCAAGGCTTAAATGTAGATTGACAGGACTGGAAACAGTTTTTTCTTCGGACAATTTACAAGGTGCTGCATGGTTGTCGTCAGCTCGTGCCGTGAGGTGTCAGGTTAAGTCCTATAACGAGCGCAACCCCTGTTGTTAGTTGCCAGCGAGTCATGTCGGGAACTCTAACGAGACTGCCAGTGCAAACTGTGAGGAAGGTGGGGATGACGTCAAATCATCACGGCCCTTACGCCTTGGGCTACACACGTGCTACAATGGACGGTACAGAGAGCAGCCACTGCGCAAGCAGGAGCGAATCTACAAAACCGTTCTCAGTTCGGATCGGAGTCTGCAACTCGACTCCGTGAAGCTGGAATCGCTAGTAATCGGATATCAGCCATGATCCGGTGAATACGTTCCCGGGCCTTGTACACACCGCCCGTCAAGCCATGGAAGCTGGGGGTACCTGAAGTCGGTGACCGCAAGGAGCTGCCTAGGGTAAAACTGGTAACTAGGGCTAAGTCGTAACAAGGTAGCCGTACCGGAAGGTGCGGCTGGAACACCTCCTTTCTAGAGAAGATAATATAAAGGTCTCAAGTAAAGAAATTTACTTACTCTCTGCTGTTAATTCAAATAATACAAAAGCAAATAAAACAGAGTCTCGTAGCTCAGCTGGTTAGAGTACTACACTGATAATGTAGGGGTCCCCAGTTCGAGTCTGGGCGGGACTACTTAGTTTTAAGCTTGGAAATTCTAGGGGTTGAGGCTTTATGAATATAATTCATAATTCATAATTCACAATTCGTAATTAAATTGGGGGATTAGCTCAGCTGGCTAGAGCGCCTGCCTTGCACGCAGGAGGTCAACGGTTCGACTCCGTTATTCTCCACTATTCGCTTAGGCGAACAAAGTTCATTGACATATTGAGATAAGAAAATAATAAAAAGTAGAAAGTACTATAAATATATGATTAGTTATATATTTATTTAAGTCCTAAATATTAATTTATTTAGGCGGCACATAAGCAAAATAAGGGCGTATGGGGGATGCCTTGGCTCTCAGAGGCGATGAAAGGCGTGATAAGCTGCGAAAAGCTACGGGGATTGGCACACACGAATTGATCCGTAGATACCTGAATGGGGCAACCCACTATGTTGAAGACATAGTACACCGATAGGTGGGCAAACCCGCTGAACTGAAACATCTAAGTAGGCGGAGGAGAAGAAAACAAAAGTGATTCCGTAAGTAGTGGCGAGCGAACGCGGATTAGCCCAAACCAGTGTTGTTACGGCAATACTGGGGTTGTAGGACCACGAGATTTGTTGCGGATTGAATTAGAATAACCTGGAAAGGTTAACCATAGAGGGTGATAGTCCCGTATAAGTAAGAGAAGATAACGATAGTGGTATCCTGAGTAGGGCGGGGCACGTGAAACCCTGTCTGAATTTGGCGGGACCATCCGCTAAGGCTAAATACTCCTGAGAGACCGATAGTGAACCAGTACCGTGAGGGAAAGGTGAAAAGAACCGTGAATAACGGAGTGAAATAGATCCTGAAACCATACGCTTACAAGCGGTCGGAGCCCTTTAGTGGGGTGACGGCGTGCCTTTTGCATAATGAGCCTACGAGTTAACGTTGCTGGCAAGGTTAAGTGATTAAGTCACGGATCCGTAGCGAAAGCGAGTCTGAATAGGGCGCTTTAGTCAGTAGTGTTAGACGCGAAACCGTGTGATCTACCCATGGGCAGGATGAAGCTGTGGTAACACATAGTGGAGGTCCGAACCGGTTGACGTTGAAAAGTCTTCGGATGACCTGTGGGTAGGGGTGAAAGGCCAATCAAACTCGGAAATAGCTCGTACTCCCCGAAATGCATTTAGGTGCAGCGTTGGTCATAAAGTTATATAGAGGTAGAGCTACTGATTGGATGCGGGGGCTTCACCGCCTACCAATTCCTGACAAACTCCGAATGCTATATAATGTTTACCAACAGTGAGGGCATGGGTGCTAAGGTCCATGTCCGAGAGGGAAAGAACCCAGACCATCAGCTAAGGTCCCCAAATATATGCTAAGTTGAAAAAACGAGGTTTGTCTGCCCAGACAGCTAGGATGTTGGCTTGGAAGCAGCCATTCATTTAAAGAGTGCGTAACAGCTCACTAGTCGAGCGGACGAGCATGGATAATAATCGGGCATAAGCATATTACCGAAGCTATGGATTTATACGTAAGTATAAGTGGTAGGGGAGCATTCTAACAGGGTTGAAGGTGTATCGTAAGGTATGCTGGACTGGTTAGAAAAGAAAATGTAGGCATAAGTAACGATAATGCGGGCGAGAAACCCGCACACCGAAAGACTAAGGTTTCCTCAGCTATGCTAATCAGCTGAGGGTTAGTCGGGTCCTAAGGCGAACCCGAAAGGGACAGTCGATGGCCAACGGGTTAATATTCCCGTACTTCTTATAATTGTGATGGGGTGACGGAGTGATGAAAGCACCGCGAACTGACGGAATAGTTCGTTGAAGTACCTACCTATAAGCTGCGCAGGCAAATCCACGCGGCTTGGGGAAATACGATAGTACTCGGAGTCTTCGGACAAAGAGATAGTGTGCCTAAGGGCTTCCAAGAAAAACCTCTAAACTTAGATTATAAGAACCCGTACCGTAAACCGACACAGGTAGTCGAGGAGAGAATCCTAAGGTGCTCGAGAGATTCATGGCTAAGGAATTAGGCAAAATAGACCTGTAACTTCGGGAGAAAGGTCGCCAGCAGCAATGCTGGCCGCAGTGAAAAGGTCCAGGCGACTGTTTATCAAAAACACAGGGCTCTGCAAAATCGTAAGATGAAGTATAGGGCCTGACACCTGCCCGGTGCTGGAAGGTTAAGAGGAGATGTTATCTTTCGGGAGAAGCATTGAATTGAAGCCCCAGTAAACGGCGGCCGTAACTATAACGGTCCTAAGGTAGCGAAATTCCTTGTCGGGTAAGTTCCGACCTGCACGAATGGTGTAACGATCTGGACACTGTCTCAGCCATGAGCTCGGTGAAATTGTAGTATCGGTGAAGATGCCGATTACCCGCAGTGGGACGAAAAGACCCTGTGCACCTTTACTATAGCTTAGTATTGGTCTTGGATAAGTGATGTGTAGGATAGGTGGGAGACTATGAAGTGGCGTCGCTAGGCGTTGTGGAGTCATTGTTGAAATACCACCCTTTGCTTATCTGAGATCTAACTCTCTTTCGAGAGGACATTGCTTGGTGGGTAGTTTGACTGGGGTGGTCGCCTCCAAAAGAGTAACGGAGGCTTCTAAAGGTTCCCTCAGCACGCTTGGTAACCGTGCGTAGAGTGCAATGGCATAAGGGAGCTTGACTGAGAGACATACAGGTCGATCAGGTACGAAAGTAGAGCATAGTGATCCGGTGGTTCCGCATGGAAGGGCCATCGCTCAAAGGATAAAAGGTACGCCGGGGATAACAGGCTGATCTCCCCCAAGAGCTCATATCGACGGGGGGGTTTGGCACCTCGATGTCGGCTCGTCACATCCTGGGGCTGGAGAAGGTCCCAAGGGTTGGGCTGTTCGCCCATTAAAGTGGCACGCGAGCTGGGTTCAGAACGTCGTGAGACAGTTCGGTCTCTATCTACTGTGGGCGTTAGAAATTTGAGTGGATCTGATTCTAGTACGAGAGGACCGAATTGGACAAACCTCTGGTGTATCTGTTGTTCCGCCAGGAGCACCGCAGAGTAGCTACGTTTGGAAGGGATAAGCGCTGAAAGCATATAAGCGCGAAACCCACCACAAGATGAGATTTCTTTTAAGGGTCGTTGGAGATGACAACGTTGATAGGCTATAGATGTAAAGGCAGTAATGTCATAGTCGAGTAGTACTAATAACCCGTAAGTTTATGTGCAATTTTCCTCCCGATGCAAATCGGGAGGGAGAATCTTTCTTAAAATAATTTTTCTTTATCTCAGTATGTTAAGATATTGTTTCAATTACGAATTCAAAATTAGGAATTACGAATTGAAAAATAATTGTCCAAAGCAATTATAGCCTCTTAAGGTGGTTATTGCGTCGGGGCTCACCTCTTCCCATTCCGAACAGAGAAGTTAAGCCCGATTGCGCAGATGGTACTGCATAACTGTGGGAGAGTATGTCGCCGCCTTCTTTTTAAAAACCCTATCCAAATCGGATAGGGTTTTTTGTTTATATCAAGTTTAGACAA
The DNA here is from genome assembly GCF_000757385.1 of Flavobacterium aquatile LMG 4008 = ATCC 11947. Classification (GTDB taxonomy): domain Bacteria; phylum Bacteroidota; class Bacteroidia; order Flavobacteriales; family Flavobacteriaceae; genus Flavobacterium; species Flavobacterium aquatile. The sequence continues at coordinate 145,946 of NZ_JRHH01000003.1, forward strand.
AATTGAGTAAAGAGTTAGCCGAAGAGAAAAGTTATGACATCAACTTGATTAAAAATATAAAAAAATACGACTAAATTATGGTGAAATGTTAATTTGAATTTGTAAAACTGGTCCACTTAGTAGTTTAAAATTTTCTATTTATTAAAAATTGTTGTTTTATACGCGGTTGCGTGAGTGATAGTAGCGGCATCCTTTTCTTTTTTTCTTAAAAAAAGAAAAGATAGAGCGGATAGCACGACCCGAAGGGCACGCCATAAAAAAAAGCAACCTCATGAAAGAAGTTGCTTTCTGTACATTAATATAACTTTTAATTATCCGTGTATTGTTTCAGATTTACCGTAGTTGGTAATTAGTTCTCCTTCAAATTCTATCCATTCTTTCCAGCGTTTATCTACATCAACTTTTTCAGAATATTTTCTGGCAAAAGCAAGAAATGACGTATAATGTCCTGCTTCACTTATCATTAATTCTCTGTAAAAGGTGGCTAATTCTTTGTCTTTTATGTTTTGAGAAAGAACTTTAAATCGTTCACAACTTCTGGCTTCAATCATTGCTGAGAATAATAATCTATCTACAAAGGCATCGTTGCGACTTCCATCTTTTTTTAGAAATTTAAATAATTCATTTACATAATGGTCTTTACGTTCTCTTCCTAAAGTTAATCCGCGTTCTTTTATGATGTTGTGAACCATTTGAAAATGATCTAATTCTTCTTTTGCGATTTCAAGCAACGATGTAACTAATTCTTCATGCTCAGAATTTTGAGTTATTAGAGTAATTACATTTGTAGCTGCTTTTTGTTCGCACCATGCGTGATCGGTGAGAATTTCTTCTATGTTTCCTTCAACTATATTTACCCATCGTGGGTCGGTTTTTAATTTTAGACCTAACATTTTTGTGCTATTTTAGATTAATGCAAAATTATGTCTTTTCTTTGTAATTGTATTTGTTATTATGCTAAAATCTAAAACTTTATTAATTATTGGCTTTGTTTGGCCCGAACCAAAATCTTCTGCGGCCGGAAGTCGAATGATACAATTAATTGAATTGTTTCTAACCCATGGATATGAAATCACTTTTGGATGTACTGCACAAAATTTAGAATTTTCAGAGGATTTAACTGTTTTGGGAATTACTTCTAAAACTATTGAATTGAATTCTTCTACGTTTGATGATTTTGTAAATGAATTGAATCCTAATGTGGTTTTATTCGATCGATTTATGGTTGAAGAGCAATTTGGTTGGCGTGTTTCTGAAAGTTGTCCAGATGCTTTAAAAATATTGGACACGGAAGATTTACATTGTTTACGTAATGCAAGGCAATTGGCTGTTAAGGATAATCGAGAATTTATTTTAGATGATTTATTTTCGGATGTTGCTAAAAGAGAAATTGCTAGTATTTTAAGATGTGATATTTCACTAATGGTTTCTGAATTTGAAATAGAATTGCTTCAAAATCAGTTTAAAGTTTCGAAAGATTTACTTTATTATTTGCCGATTTTTGCTAAAAAACTTGATGATATTCCAACGTATAATGAACGAAATGATTTTGTTTTTATTGGAAATTTTCTTCATGATCCTAATTGGGATTGCGTAAAATATTTGTCGGATGTTATTTGGCCAATGTTGCATTTGAAATTACCGGAAGCTAAAATGTTGATTTATGGTGCGTATCCATCGCAAAAAGTTTTACAGTTACATAAACCGAAACAGAATTTTTATATAATGGGAAGAGCTGATGATGCTTTTGATGTTGTCAAGAAAGCTAAAGTAGTTTTGGCTCCCATTCGATTTGGTGCCGGAATTAAAGGCAAGTTGATTGAAGCTATGCAATGTGGAACTCCAAGTGTAACTTCTTCTATTGGTGCTGAAGCAATGCACGGAAATCTAGAATGGAATGGTTTTGTAAAAGATAATTCTAATGAATTTGTTGATGCGGCAGTTCTACTTTATCAGGATGAAAAGCTTTGGAATAAATGCCAGGAGAATGGATTTGAGATTTTAGAGAAATACTATAAAAAATCGTTGTTTGAGGTTCCTTTTATTACGCAAGTAATTTCGCTTTTAGAAAATTTAAAGCTGCATAGAAATAATAATTTTATTGGCGCTATTTTGCAACATCATTTACTTTCTAGTACTAAGTACATGAGTAAATGGATTGAGGAGAAAAATAAGAAATAATTTTTAGTAGCAGATAAAGCGATTTGTTCTGATTTTATAGATCTTCTTTTATATTCTGATTTCTATTCAATACATATTCTAACTAGCCCTGATTGCAGTGGCACGAAGTAGAACGGAAAGCAGGAAAATGGAATCCAAGAACACCTAAACCATTCGCTCCTAATCAAAAAAATCCTGCTCATTGCTGACCAGGATTTTATATTTACATTGCTTTGTGATTATGCCAGCATGGTAACTGGATTTTCTATAAAGACTTTTAATGTTTGTAAAAATTGTGCTCCGGTTGCACCATCGATTGTTCGGTGATCACAAGCTAGTGATAACATCATAGTGTTTCCAACAACGATTTGACCGTCTTTTACTACTGGTTTTTCAACGATTGCTCCTACTGAAAGGATTGCTGAATTGGGTTGGTTGATGATTGAATTGAATTCAACTATACCGAACATTCCAAGATTAGAAACGGTGAATGTACTTCCTTCCATTTCGGTTGGTAGTAATTTTTTAGTTTTTGCTCTTCCTGCCATGTCTCTAACTCCAGCGCCAATTTGAGATAAACTCATAGCGTCTGTGAATTTTAAAACTGGAACCACTAATCCGTCTTCAACAGCTACTGCGACTCCAATATTCACGTGGTGATTGATGGTAATTGCATCTTCTTTCCATTGTGAATTGATTTTTGGATGTTTTTTCAATGCCATTGCGCAAGCTTTTATTACCATATCGTTGAACGAAACTTTGGTATCTGGAACAGCGTTTATGATGGCTCTTGATTTCATAGCGTCGTCCATATTCACTTCAATTGTAAGGTTGTAGTGTGGCGCTGTGAATAGCGATTCTGCTAAACGTTTTGCAATGATTTTTCGCATTTGCGAATTTTTTATTTCTTCTGTAACTACTTCTCCTGCTGGAACGAATGGTTTTGCTGCTGCTTGAGTTTCTGGTTGAGAAGTTGTTGGTGCAGTAACTGGAGCCGAAGCTGTAAAGTTTTCTACATCACTTTTTACAATTCTCCCGTTTTCACCAGAACCTTTTACTTGAGAAAGGTTGATTCCTTTGTCTTTAGCTATTTGTTTTGCTAATGGAGAAGCGAAAACTCTTCCATTATCTGTATTTGTCGTTTCTTGAACGGCTTCTTTTGTTGGAGCTTCTGTAGCTTTTTCCGATGTTTCAACTGCGGCTGGAGTTTCGCCTTTACCGTAGTTTTCTGCAATTCCAGATATTTCAGTTCCTGCAGGTCCGATTATAGCTAAAACGCTATCAACTGGCGCAGATTCTCCTTCGTTGATACCGATGAATAATAAAGTTCCAGAGTTGAACGATTCGAATTCCATTGTTGCTTTATCGGTTTCGATTTCGGCAAGAATATCTCCTTCTTTTACTTCATCACCCACTTTTTTCAACCATGTTGCAACTGTTCCAGTAGTCATAGTATCACTTAAACGTGGCATTGTGATTACTTTTACGCCTGCTGGCAATGCTGCTGGAGCAGAAGTTGGAGTGCTTTCTTGTTTTGGAGTTTCAGCAGTTTTCTCTTCTGTTTTTTCTGATACAACTTCAGCTTTTGAGGCTGGTGTTCCGCCAGATAATAATGCAGAAATATCTTCGCCTTCTTTTCCTATAATTGCTAAAAGTGAATCTACAGGAGCCGATTCGCCTTCTTGAATTCCGATGTGTAATAAAACACCAGAATTGAAAGATTCGAATTCCATTGTAGCTTTGTCTGTTTCGATTTCGGCTAAAATGTCACCTTCTTTTATTGTATCACCTACTTTTTTAAGCCATGTAGCAACAGTTCCTTCTGTCATAGTATCGCTCAAACGAGGCATGTTTATTACTGTAGCCATAATTATAATCTATGAGGTATGAAAGGGTAATTTTCTTGTTCGTAAACCACATCGTACAATTGTTGTACTTCTGGAAACGGAGATTCATCGGCAAATTTTTCGCATTCGTCAACTAAGTCTTTTACTCGTTGGTCGATAACTTCAATTTCTGCTTCTGTTGCGTAACTATTTTCTTTAATTACATCAAGAACTTGAGTAATTGGATCTATTTTTCTGTATTCTTCAACTTCTTCTTTAGTTCTGTAAAGTTGTGCATCCGACATTGAGTGACCTCTATAACGGTACGTTTTCATTTCTAAAAATGTTGGTCCATCACCACGACGCGCTCTGTCTATTGCTTCTTGCATAGCTTCCGCAACTTTTACAGGATTCATTCCGTCAACTGGTCCGCAAGGCATTTCGTATCCTAAACCTAGTTTCCAAACGTCTGTGTGATTTGCAGTTCTTTCTACAGAAGTTCCCATTGCATATCCATTGTTTTCACAAATAAATACTACTGGAAGTTTCCATAACATAGCCATATTAAAAGCTTCGTGAAGTGAACCTTGACGAGCTGCTCCATCACCAAAATAGGTTAAAGTAACACCGCCGGTTTCAAAATATTTATCGGCGAAAGCCATTCCTGCTCCAACTGGTATTTGCGCACCTACAATTCCGTGACCACCAAAAAAACCTTTTTCTTTAGAGAAAATGTGCATAGATCCGCCCATTCCTTTAGAAGTTCCAGTTACTTTTCCATAAAGTTCTGCCATTACTTTTTTAGGGTCAACTCCCATTGCAATTGGTTGAACGTGGTTACGATAGGCAGTAATCATTTTATCTTTAGACAAATCCATTGCGTGAATTGCTCCAGCAAGTACTGCTTCTTGACCGTTGTATAAATGTAAAAATCCTCTAACTTTTTGTTGGATATAAACGGCAGCTAATTTGTCTTCAAATTTTCTCCAAAACTGCATTTCCTCATACCATTGAAGGTAGGTTTCTTTTGTAATTGGTTTCATTTTTTAATGAATTACTATGATTAAAGATAGTGTAATTGTATCACAATATTTATTTATTTAAAATTGCGAAATGCAAAAGTAAGATATTGATAGTAGATGTAAAAATAAATAAGTATTAAAATAACTTTTTTTACTACAAAATACTAACTATAACGATATCGCTTACAACGATGTTTTGTCAAACGATAAAGGTAATAAATTGTTGATAGAATTTGATTTATATACTTCTCCAGATTCTCCCATGAAATATATTTCTATAGGAATTTCTTGTTTAAATTCGTATTCGGCAATCGATTGTCGGCATGCGCCACATGGTGGAATAGGAGACAAAGTTGGATTAGTATCTGATGCTGCAGTAATGACCAATTTTACAATTTTCGCATTTGGATAAATTGCTCCAGCTTGAAAAATCGCAACACGTTCTGCACATAAACCCGATGGATATGCTGCGTTTTCTTGATTGGATCCTAAAACGATTTTACCGTTATCTAATAAAATTGCCGCTCCAACTCTGAATCTTGAATAAGGTGCGTAAGCATTTTTACGAGTTTCAATTGCGTGATTCATTAATGATTGAATTTCTAATGGTAAATCGGAAATTCCATTAAATACTGAAATTGTGGTGTTAATTGTAATTTCTTTCATTTGATTATAGAGGAAAAAAAATCCAAACTTCGATTAAGAAATTTGGATTGTTATTTTATTAATTAAAGTCTAATATTCATCGTATTTGTCACCGAAGTTGAATGTAAGTGAGAAACGTAATGTGTTTTCCAATGGATTTTTGACTTTAGATGCGGAGAATAAATATGAGACGTCTATTTTAACGACATTATATTTAAATCCAGCTCCAAGTGAGAAAAATTTTCTTGCACCTTTTAATGGACTTTCATTAAAATATCCTAATCTAAACGCGAATGAATCTTGATATAAGTATTCGGCTCCAACAGAATAGGTGAATTCTTTTAATTCTTCTGAGAAACCGTCTGGTGCATCACCAAATGATTGAAACATTCCAGAAACCCAACTTATTTTTCTGTAATCTTCGTCGTTTTCTGCGCGTTCTTCTGGCGTTATGGTTCCATCTCCATCTAAATCTGGATCTTGAGGTGTTGGCACTAATAATTTAGCCAATTCAACACTTGCGGTTACTTTGTTATAATCGTCTAATATAAAGTCAAAACCACCACCCAAACGCATCGTTGCTGGAAGAAAGTTGGTGCTTAGTTCATCATTATCATAACTTATTTTTGGACCCATGTTTTGGAAATTAAATCCTAAACGGTATCTTCCATTAAATTCGTTGAAAGCTATTTCTTCTGATTGAAAAAATCCGGCTACATCAACAGCAAAAGTATTTGCAGGTTTTACATCACTATCTACAGAAACGATTTTTAAATTGGAACGAATAAATCTACCAGCGACAGCCATTGAAAATGTTTCGCTAAGTTTAAGTGAGTATGACGCGTCTAGAGCAAGTTCATTTGGAGTTACAACTAGTGCTTGTTCGTTTGGGTCGTCTGTTTGGCGTAATTCAATATCTCCAAGACCAAAGTAGCGAAGACTTCCTGCGAAAGCACTTCTTTCATTAATTCTGTTGTAGTAGTTTACTTGTCCTAAAGAAATGTCATTAACAAGTTGTGTTAAATAAGGTGTATAACTAATTGAAAATCCTTGTTTGTCTAAAGCAAATGAATATTTTGCTGGATTCCATTGTTGTGAAAAATTATCTGCTGATGTTGCTACACCTTGATCAGCAAGACCTGCAGCGCGTGCATCTGCAGCGACTAAAAGAAATGGAACTCCTGTTGTAATAACCCTGTCTTGAGCATTGATAAATTGTGATGTTACTACTAAAAGTAACAGTATTGAAATTTTTTTCATATTGTGGGTTCAAAAATATAATTAAACAAATATAGTATTTTATTAAAGTATTACAAGTTTTTCGATTTTTTCTGATTTTTTATTTGTCAAGGTTGATTTTACTGTGAGCTTATAAACATAGACGCCTTTTCCAATTCGATCACCAAAATCGTCTTTTCCATCCCAAGTAATTTCTCTTGAAAGGAAACCTTCGGTTACAACCGTTTGATTTATTGTTTTTACAATTTTTCCAGTAATAGTAATTATTTGAACTTGAACATCTAATGGTTCAAATGGTCGGTTGTGTGTAAACCAAAATTGAGTGTAATTTACAAATGGATTTGGATAATTTAACACGTTTTTTAATGTAATTGATTCATCTCCAACTACAATAAATGTAATGTCAGCTGTAACGAAATTATTGTAAACATCCCAAGCTTTCAATGTAATTGTATGTAATCCTAATTCTAAATTTCTGAATGGGAATCGTATTTTCCCTTTGGTGTAATCGTCCAATTCGGTTTCGTAATAATCATTTAAAACATAAGGATTATTTTCGTCACCATCTAAAATAGCAACAATATCATGACCAATTCCACTAGCAGTATTTATACCGTGTTCGTCTTCTAGAAATGCCAGAAAAAATGGTGATTGATTTGTAATTCCGCCATCTACAAATGTTTCATCATTCATATATAATCTAACTCTTGGCGCGGTATTATCGGCAACGGCATTTGTATTTATTCCCCCAATTTTAATGTCTGTATTATAACCTGTTTTGTCTAATAATATTGTATTTCGTTTGGCATAAAAACTAATTCTTCCGTTTCCTACAGGAATTTTAATGTCTTTAGGAACAACAAATCCAAATTCGAATTGCCCATTATTTACTGATGCATTTCCTCTAAAAATAGTTTCGCCTAAACTGGTAAAACTCATTGGTGGACTATAATTGTCGTTGTTATAAGTAACTTTTGTATAATTTTTATCGAATATATTAACGGCTAATTCACCATTGTAAGTTGGTAAAACGTTTCCAATTTCATCTTGCACTTCACCTGTAAGTTTTACATATGCCAAGGCTTGAAAATCTACAACTGGTTGATTTATTGGCACCTCATTTACTTTTGTTAAAACAACCCTAGGTTTAGAAATGGCCAACATCAAAGCAGGATCACCAAGTAAAAAAACAACTCGTGTTGATGGGTTATTGAAACTTTCGTTTTTAGCTAATCGTAATGCTTCTGCTATTGATACATATTCATTAGAACCGTAAGAAAATAATCTTTTTGAAAGAGTATCGTTAAAATTTTCAGCGGTTGTTTGACCAATTGATCTTACAGTGGTAATCATAGATATTGCTCCGCCAGTCGGATTCCAGTAGGTATATTCTCCTGCGGTTGGTCGCAACGGGTTGTCAAAACGAGAAAATTCGCAGGTGATTGTTATAAATAATGGATAACGGTACCTGTTGTTAAAATTAGAACCGTCAAATTTATCCCAGATTCTTTCACCTGTCAATCCATCTTCACCACCATGTCCTAAATAATTAAAGACTAATGCTCCTTTTTCAAAAGCATTTCTGATGTCTTCTTTCGCTTCTGGATATCTATTTCCTCCTGCTGATGTCTCTTGTGTGTATGAATCTAAAAGTATTTTCTTAAAATTTATAAATGGTTTTTCTGCGTGAATTTCGTCTGTTAATGAATTTTGTCTCACTTGTAAAGTGGCATCCGGAGTTTTATCGGAATCATCCGAAATAGAAACATAGTTATTTCTCCAACTTCCGTAAGATTTTATATCGTGATATTCTATAACTTTATTGACCATTTCATCAGCTTGAGTTGTTGATGAAATTAGCATTCTTCCTACGGCAATATCAATACCGCCGTTGGTTACTTCAACATTCCCTTCGTCGTTATCCATTAAAGCAAAAAAGTCATCAGAACAAAAGGAACTCTCTCCTGAGTAGTAGCTATTTGTTGCATGATATATAGGCACAATATTGGTGTTTCCAGAAATTCTATTTTTAAAATCGTAAGAAGCATCTCCAAATAAATTTAGATATTTTACTCTATTGCTCGCACTTGAAGCGTTGTCATAAACATATTTAACTAAATTTCTAATTGCTGCAATGTCTTGTTTTCCTGATGAAAATTCTTGGTATATATTTTCAAGATTGACCACTTTTACATTCAATTGTGAATAATTTCTGTGAAAAGTGGCAAGTTTTTCTGCTTGAGAATTGAATGCGCTTGGTGTAATTATTAAGTAATCAATATCCTTAAAATTTCCTGCTGCATCTTTAAATATGGTTCCTTTGATGTTTTGATTGGATACGGCTGATTTTGCTTCTTTTAATGGAGTGTAATAATCGTTCGGGTCAATTGCAATGTATTTTCTAATTTCGCCTAAATCACTTTTAAATGAAAAAGTTGTTGCTCCAGGATTGGAAATTTTAGATGTATTATAAATATCGGTGATGTCCCAAACCTGATTGATATTTGAAGCATTACTTATTACATATTCACCAATTGCCGATGTTGAATTTGCAGCGTTATGTTGAAATCTAAATTGTTTGTTGTAGCCAATTAAATTTCGTTTAGCCCTTATTATAATGTAGTCTAAAAATCCTTTAGAAGCAGGAACTCCGCCATTATTGTATGTAAGGTTTATGGTAAACTCTTCAGTTGCTGGAATGTTTGTTATCAAAGTGCTGTCTGTGGCTTCTACGCCAGTATTTGGTGCGACAGCAGCCATTGTAAGCGTTCCTATATCTTGTGAGTTTGCTTTTGCAATAAAATTTGTGCTTACAAAAGAATTTCCTCCAACATGAATTTCAATTGTTGCTGGAATAGTAGTTACAATATTTTCAAATTTTAAATCAAATTCTTGTTCGTTATCAGAGCTAAAGGATTCTCCAAACCACACGCGACCTAAGCGTCCGATGTTGTTTAAATCCTTTTCGTGAAATTTTTCGTCATCAAATGTGTTTATTGTTGCCGTTGCGCTTCCAGATGGTTGTGGTAAATCAAGGATTCTTTTACCATCTTGTCCGTCAACGTTAATGTAGTAATATGATTTTTCGCTGTATAAATTTAAATTGGTTTTATTTTCTTGACTCCAATTGTCAACACCTTCACCATAAAATAAAACATAATCTGATGAATCAAATTTTAAATCGTCTTCACCAATTACTTGTATAGCATTTTCTGTTAAATCAAATGGATATGAAGAAGAGTTACTCAAAGGAACCATTCGTCCTCCGTTTCCATATAGTTTAATTTTCTTCGGATTTAAATTTGACGTTTTGATGCCAAGACTTTCTAAAAACGATTTGGATATTTTATATACTCCAGATTTTTCAATGTAAAAACGATACCATTTTCCTGTACTCAACACCGAATTTGTAACTGGAATTGTATTGTTTTCTAAATTTACTCTAGACGATGAAGCAGAATATTCGTAAGTGAAAGAAACTATTTTTTTATAAGAACTTCCTTCCTTTATAATAGGTGATATAGTTAAAATTGTAGAGTAAATATCTCTTGCAATATTGTTTTTGATTGTGGCTTTCAATGATGTTGGAATTGCTTCTCTGGAAAGGTCACCCAATTTAGATTCTTCAATAGTTTCATAAATTACATTGGAGATTAGTAAAGAATTTTCATCAATTAAAGAAGAAGTTTGTTTTCTAGTCGAGTAGTGTATTTCTTTTTTCGCACTATTGAAAATAAAGTTGTCGCCATTAAATTGCGGAATGTTTAGACTATAATCGCCTATAGAATAAAGCTTGTTTTCATTCCATTGTACAGCAATATTCTCTCTAACTTGCCCATTGCAAAAGAGAGTAAAGGTTATTGTGATAAGGATAGCAATTTTTTTCATCAATATTATGTAACGCAATAAAAATATAATTATTACAACAGAGCGTAAAATTAAATAATATTAATCATCTTTACAATAAATAAAAAAAGGAAACGTTATTATAGTGACTAAAACCAACTAAATTAAATTTTATTAATTATTGAAAAAGATGTTGCAAATTAATAGTTATTTACTATATTGCGCCTCGAAAATTTATTACCTACTAAGAGTATGAAAGTAAACAAGTTTATGGCAATCAGGTTATTACTAGCGTTAGTAATAATGGTCGGTTTCTCAAGTTGTAGCAAAAAATCTAGTTCTAAAGGCGGATCTAGAGCAACAGGTTGGAAAATCAATGACAAAAAAGGTGGATTTCAGTATGCTTCAAAATTTAAGAAGCAAGCAACTGGTCCAGGTCTAGTATTAGTTGAAGGAGGAACATTTACTATGGGTAAAGTTCAAGATGATCCTATGCACGATTGGAATAATACTCCAAATCAGCAACACGTTCAATCTTTTTATTTAGACGAAACCGAAGTAACTAATGTAATGTACATGGAGTACTTAGATTGGTTAAAAAGAGTTTTCCCTCCAGAAGAAGAAAATTATAGAAATATTTATGAAGGAGCTTCGCCAGATACATTAGTTTGGAGAAATCGTTTAGGGTATAATGAAACGATGACAAATAATTACTTAAGACATCCAGCTTATGCTGAATATCCTGTAGTTGGAGTTAATTGGATTCAAGCAACAGAATTTTCTAAATGGAGAACAAATAGAGTTAATGAGTCAATATTAGAGCAACAAAAATTTTTGAAAAAAGATTCTAAAGTTGTTGATGTAAAAGCTGATGCTACTTTCGATACTGAAACTTATCTTGCTGCTCCAACAAAAACTTTTGGTGGAAATCAAGAAATTGTTTTACAAAAAGGACAAAAAGGTGGTGCTAAAAACAATGGCGCTGCTGGTGCTGGTGGTGGAACTGCTAATGCAAATGGAAATAGCGGTGCTAAAAACGTTTATGCTCAAAGAACATCTGGTTTAATTTTGCCAGAATATAGACTTCCAACAGAGGCTGAGTGGGAATATGCTGCTGCTGCTGATGTAGGTCAAAGAGAATACAACATTTATAAAGGACAAAAGAAATATCCTTGGTCTGGAAGTTATACTCGTTCAGGAAAAAGACAAGTTAAAGGTGACCAATTGGCAAACTTTAAACAAGGTAAAGGTGATTACGGCGGAATTGCAGGTTGGTCTGATGATGGTGCTGATATCACAAATAAAGTAAAATCGTATCCTCCAAATGATTTTGGTTTATATGACATGGCTGGTAACGTTGCCGAATGGGTTGCTGACGTTTACAGACCTATTGTTGATGATGAAGCTAATGATTTCAACTATTTTAGAGGTAATGTTTACATGAAAAATAAAATAGGAGAAGATGGGAAAGTGGAATTAGTAACAGCAGAAACTCAAGTTTTTGATACATTACCTAATGGTAAAGTTGTTGCTAGAAATTTTCCAGGACAAATCTCACAAGTTCCAGTTGATGATAACGAAACTTATCTAAGACAAAATTTCTCTACTTCTGATAACAGAAACTATAGAGATGGTGATAAACAATCTACAAGATTTTTCGACTTCGGTTCTTCTGAAGAAGGTGAAGCTAAATTACCTAGTGAAAAAAGAATGTATGATTCACCAGAACACAATGTTTCAACCGATAGTATTGGTAACATGGTTCGTAAATTTGACAAATCTAGCAAAAGAACAACTTTAGTTAATGATGATGTTAGAGTTTACAAAGGTGGTTCATGGAGAGATAGAGCCTATTGGTTAGATCCAGCTCAAAGAAGATATTTTCCACAAGATATGGCTACTGATTACATTGGATTTAGATGCGCCATGTCAAGAGTTGGTCCAAAAGCAGACAAAAAGAAATCTGCTAGAAACAAAAGATAATTTTATATTTTTGTATAATAAAAGCCCTTTAATTAGGGCTTTTATTGTTTTAATACTTTGCTAAATGACAATTCAAGAAATACATCAACTATTTTTAAAATGTACCTCAATTTCAATTGATACAAGAAAAATACAGTCTAATTCTCTTTTCGTTGCTATAAGAGGAGAAAAATTTGATGCAAATACTTTTGCAAAAGAAGCATTAGAAAAAGGTGCTCAGTTTGTAATAATTGATAATTCAGATTTTTACATTGACGATAGAACTATCTTGGTTGAAGATAGTTTGAAGGCTTTGCAAGAATTAGCAAAATTTCATAGGCGTCATTTAAAGTTACCTATAATTGCTTTAACTGGTAGTAACGGTAAAACAACTACTAAGGAGTTGATTCATGTTGTTTTGGCTAAAAAATATAAAACAAAAGCAACTGTTGGAAATCTTAACAATCACATTGGAGTACCTCTTACTTTACTTTCTTTTAATGAATCTACAGAGTTTGGTATTGTAGAAATGGGTGCAAATCATCAAAGGGAAATTGAATTTCTTTGTTCTATTGCTGAACCTGATTTTGGGTATATTACAAATTTTGGGAAAGCACATTTAGAGGGATTTGGCGGTGTTGAAGGTGTTATTAAAGGTAAAAGTGAAATGTATAAGTTTCTAGAGTTTAATAAAAAAATAGCTTTTGTAAACCTTGACGATTCAATACAAGAAGAAAAGTCCAGAAATATAGAGCGAGTTTCGTTTAGTCAGATTGATAAAAATGCATTTATTTTTATTCAAAATGTAGAAGCTAACCCTTTAGTTTCAATAAATTTCAATGATACTATAATTCATTCACATTTAATTGGATTGTACAACGCTAATAATATTAATGCCGCTATCACAATTGGAAAGTATTTTAAAATTTCCAGTAGTCAAATTAAAGAGGCGATAGAATCATATATTCCTGAAAACAATAGATCTCAGCTATTAACTAAAGGTACAAATGAAATTATATTAGATGCTTATAATGCTAATCCTAGCAGTATGAAGGTTGCAATAGAAAATTTTATACAACTTACTAATGAAAATAAGGTAATAATTATAGGAGATATGTTCGAATTAGGCAAAGAGAGTTTGCATGAACATAAAGAAATTATTGCATTATTATTACAACAAGATGCTTTGTCTTGTTATTTTATTGGAAAGGATTTCTATTCGAATAAAATAGAAAAGAATGATTTTCATTTTTATCAAAAATTTGAAGACTTTTCAGAATCAATTGTTGAGTTGAATTTTAAAAATAGCTTAATTTTGATTAAAGGGTCAAGAGGTATGGCTCTTGAAAGGACTTTGGATTTGCTATAAACCCACATTAAAATTTATTTAGAGTTATAAAAAAATATAATTTTTATGCTTACATTTACTAATGATTGACTAATAAATAGTGATTTGAAAAAGGATGTATTTTAAAGTTTGTAGAATTAATTCTACAAAAATATATAACTTATTCTACAAGCGATGAAATAAATGTGTACTAAATTTGTAGAATAAATTTTACTATCTTTTGTTTGGGATGTTATTTTTGGTTTAAAGATTTACCTTTAATATTAAAAATTAATTGTTGACCTTATAGATTAGTTATTTTAATTTTTTTCAAACCTTTGATATAAAAAACAAAAAAACAATATTATAAAATATTATTCTATACAGCCTTGTTAAACAAAATAAACAATAGAAAAAAATTTCACTTTTCATTGATAATTTTTATCATTGTTTTGCAATGTTTGGTTTTATATTTTTGGTATATAGAAACTGAGAATGATAATAAATTAAGAAATCTAAGTACAGATGTCACTATTGCAAATGACGGAGCTTATTATACTACTAAATCATACTCTAAGCTCAACAAATCACAAGTTTTTTTACAAGATTTTATCAAGAATAAAAACAAAAAATCACTATTAAAATATTATGAATCACTAGATGGTCTAAATTCATACTTAGATAGTCTAGATATTGTTTTGAAAAAAGGCGAGAAATCTATGGAAGAAATTTACTTTTTAAAGCAAAATTTAGATTCTGTTCTGAGTAGCAAGATTTTTATGATTTCTAAAAAAGATGAATCTACTTATAATAGATTTAATTACGACGGAATTCTAAACAGTGTAAATGTTGACTCAATAGTAACAAAAGATAGTGTTGCAAGAAAAGGATTGTTTTCTAGACTTGGTGATGCTATTTTCAACAAAAAAAATATTCAAAAAGAAAAGTTGAAAATTATAATAAGTTACAAATACCAAAATAAATTAAGAACAGGTGAAATCAAGAATGAAATTGAGAATATACTTAAAACATCTGATAAGTTTTATTCTGATAACATGAAAAAATTAGAAGATGCTTACTATATATCAGATAAAAACAATCTAAAGCTTTATAAGCTCAATGCAAAACTACTTGAGTCAAGCATAAACTTAATAGATTTATTTAACAACTCATTAAACTCATTAAAAAATAAAAACAATGATAATTTTACAGAAATAACAAAGAAATATTTAAAACAGAGAAATTATATTATTTTTCTTTTAACTCTTCTAATGTTATTATTTTCAATAATATTATATAGATTCACAAGGTTAGCATTTCAATTAGAAAATAAATTAGTAACCTCTAAAAAAATAATTCTTAATAACTTAGAGTATAAAAATAAAATAATAGGTATGATTAGCCATGAGATAAGGTCGCCTTTAAGCATTATTTCTATTTACAGCAAGATGGTTAGTTCAAAAGTTGATGATAAAGAAGTAAAAGAGGTTTTTAAATCTATTGAATATACGACAAGTACCTTACTATTGTTGTCAGGGCAGATTTTAGAGTATTCTAAGAATGAAAATAAAAAAATGGAGTTAATAAACACTCAATTTAATTTAAACGATGTTTTAGTAAAGATCGTAGACCCACTCACACCACTAGCTTTAACGAAGGGAAATAAATTAAGAGTAGAAAAAAACATTTCAAAGCAATTTATAGTTTTATCAGACCCAACAAAAATAAGTCAGCTATTTTATAATTTAGTTGGAAATGCCATCAAGTTTACAGAGAATGGAACGATTTCGATTGAAATCTTTTCAAATAAAGTTTCAAGTAAAAAAATAAACCTTTTAATAGAAGTGAATGATTCAGGAGTTGGTATTTCTGAGGATGAACTTAAAAATATTTTTGAAGATTTTTACCAAGGTTCAAATGGATTTAATAACGTAGGTGTTGGTTTAGGCCTTAAAATTTGTAAAGAAATCGTAGAGTTATTTGGAGGAACTATTGAAGTTGAAAGTCAGTACGGAGCTGGGACAAAAGTTAAATTAAATTTATTTATGAATTTAATTGATTCATAAAGTGTTTTAGACTAAGACTATTTTTTATAATTAAGGTTATGATGAGAAATAAAGAACTAATTTTTTTACTTGCAGACGATCATAGTGTTGTTAGGCAAGGTGTGTTATTAATGATAAGGGATATAGTTAAAGATGCAGTTTTTTTTCACTCATCAACTTTTAAAGAAACTTTATCAATTTTAAGAACTACAAAGATTGATATTATAATTTTAGATATTCATTTTCCAGATGGAAATAGTTCAAGTATTTTGACAGAAATAAGGAATATAAATCCAAATATTAAAATTTTAATTTTTTCCGGCCTGGAAGAGGATGTCTATGCAGTTAGGTATATTAATGGTGGCGCTAATGGTTTTTTAAGTAAATTATCATCAGAAGATGAAATGAAGAATGCTTTAAAAATATTTATTGATAAAGGTAAATACATGAGTCAGAATGTAAAAGAAAAAATACTTGACAATTACATGCTTAAAAAGTCGATAAATCCATTAGATAATTTGTCCACGCGAGAAATGGAAATAGCTGTATTGTTGGTTAAAGGACATGGTAATTTGGAGATTTCATTCATAAAAAAACTGCAAAAAACTACAATTAGTACCTATAAAAAAAGAATTTTCGAAAAATTAAATGTTGATAATTTAGTTTCTTTAATTGGTGTTTTTAATTCTTATTATGAAGACAATTAATTTAGAAATTTTCTATAATTAAAAAGGACAAATCAATTTATGATTTGTCCTTTTTTTGTGGGCGATGAGGGGTTCGAACCCCCGACCCCCTCGGTGTAAACGAGGTGCTCTGAACCAGCTGAGCTAATCGCCCGATAATGGTGTTTATTATCAGTATTTGTTTTTGATAAAAGTTGTGGGCGATGAGGGGTTCGAACCCCCGACCCCCTCGGTGTAAACGAGGTGCTCTGAACCAGCTGAGCTAATCGCCCTTTTATCTTTTAAAGATTTCTCCTTAATCAGGGTGCAAATATAGGGCTTATTTTTAATTCTGCAAACATTTTTTACAAAACTTCTGCTACAACAAAAGTGCTTCCGCCTATGTATATGAAATCATTTGTGGTTGCGTTTTTCATGGCTTCAGTATAAGCGTTTGAAACAGAATTATATACTTTGCCTTCGAGGCTGTGTTTTTTTGCATTTTCTTCTAAAATTCCTGCATTTAAACCTCGAGGAATATTTGGTTTACAGAAATAATATTTTGCTTTTTTTGGGAATAATGGCAGAATATCACTCAAATCTTTGTCATTTACAACTCCTAAAACGATGTGTAATTCGTTAAATTTTTCGTTTTGAATTTGATTTAGAACAATTTTTAGACCATGTGAGTTGTGGGCAGTATCACAGATTACTTTTGGGTTTTCATTCAGTTGTTGCCATCGGCCTTTTATGTCAGTGTTTTTTATTACATTTAAAAATCCATTCTTTATATTTTCTTCTGATATTTTATATTTATTGTGAGTTTGTATGACCTTAACTGTTTGTTGCACCGTTTTTTTATTGTGAATTTGATAATCACCAAGAAGAGCTGATTTGTAAGTTTCATTAATTAAATCGGAAGCAAAATAAATATCTGAATGGGTTTCTTTGGATTTAGTTAGAAATACTTCTTTAGTTTCTTGAGTATATTCTCCAATTACAACTGGAATATTGTTTTTTATAATTCCAGCTTTTTCATAAGCAATGTCTTCAAGAGTATTTCCTAGAAATTGGGTATGATCAAATCCAATATTAGTAATGACAGAAACTAAAGGTGTAATGATATTTGTAGAGTCTAATCTTCCGCCCATTCCAACTTCAATGATATTGATGTCTGTTTTTTCTTTTACAAAATATTGAAATGCTAAGCCTACCGTCATTTCGAAAAAACTTAAATCATTGGTTTCAAAAAACGATTTGTTTTTCGCAACAAATTCGCAAACAAATTCCTCAGATATTTCTTCATTATTGATTTTAATGCGTTCTCTAAAGTCTTTTAAATGCGGAGAGGTATAAAGCCCAACCTTATAGCCAGCTTCTTGAAAAACGGATGCGAGCAGATGTGAAGTTGATCCTTTTCCATTTGTTCCAGCAACATGAATGCATTTCAACTCTTTTTCAGGATGATTTAAATGCTCGGCAAGTAAAAGTGTATTAGTTAAATCTTTTTTATAAGCAGTTGCTCCTTGCGTTTGGTACATTGGTAACTGATTAAAAAGCCAATTAGTTGTTTCTTGATAGTTCATTACTTTTTTGATAAAAAAATCCTAAAACAAAATAATATCTCAATTTTGTAGTTTAATATTGTATTAGAATTTATCTTTAGTGCAAATTTGAGATTATTTCTTTAACTAATACAAAAATACAATTTATATGATTAACTTTTTTCTTCAAGTCCAAAACGATACACTCGCTCAAGCTGCAGGAGCTGTTATAGAAGGTACAGTAGCTACAAAGGAAATTTCGGTTTTAGAGTTTATTTTAAAAGGAGGTTTTTTTCTTATTCCAATTGCACTTTTACTTTTTTATACTTTTTATATAATTATTGAACGCTATTTATACATTAGCAAAAGAGCCGTTATTGATTCTAATTTAATTCGTGACATTCGCGACAACTTAAACGCTGGAAATATTGATTTAGCCGTTTCAACTGCTGAAAGAAATTCTACAGCTTCAGGATATGTGCTACGTGAAGGAATTTTAACAATAGGAAGACCAATTGCAGAAATTGAATCGAATATGGAACGTGCCGCTAACATTGAAGTTGGTGAAATGGAAAAGAAGCTTGGTCAATTAGGATTAATCGCTGGTATTGCTCCAACATTAGGATTTATCGGAACTATTTCTGGTGTTATTAAAATTTTCTACAGCATTTCGCAAACTGAAGATATTAGTATCGGTAACATTTCTGGAGGTTTATACGAAAAAATGATTAGTTCTGGTGCTGGATTAGTAGTTGGTATCATCGCTTATGCAGCTTACCACTTATTCAACGGAAGAATTGATAGCTTTGCGTTAGGCATCCAAAAACAAGTTTTAGATTTTGTTAATATAATTCAACGTCCAAATGGTAAAACGAAATAAAAGATTTCACGCCGAAGTAGCTACATCGTCTTTAAGTGACATTATGTTCTTCTTGCTTTTGTTTTTCCTAATTATATCAACATTAGCAAATCCAAACGTAATAAAAATGACACTTCCAAAGTCAAAGACTAGCGAAAAAACCAACAAACAACTCATAAGTTTGTCGGTTACCGAAGACAAGCGATTTTATCTTGACAAACAAGAAGTAGCTTTCGACCAATTAGAATCGACTTTGTTAGCTCAAATGGGCGATGCTAAGGACCAAACTGTAGTGATTCGAATTCCATTCAACCTACAAGTACAAGATCTAGTAGACGTGCTGCAAATAGGTGTAAAGAACAAATTAAAGTTTGTGATAGCAACAAGTAATTCTAAATAGATTTTAAAAATAAGGAGCGAATGGCTCGTGCATTATCAGCCATCCATTTTCCTGCTTTCCGTTACAATAAAAAATGTCCCGAAACAATCGGGACATTTTTTATTTTCTCTGCAATCAGGGCTGGATAAATTACGAATTGAATTTTTGCTAATCCTTCAAACTAAAATTATATCGAATAGTTCCCACTTGTTTTTCAGTTCCATCAGGGCTTGCGCTCCATTTAGTATTCATAGCAGCGATTTTCGCCTGACTTGCTAAGCAAGCGGCAGAATTTGTAGTTCCTCTTGCTCCAGGTTTTGCATCAATTACATTTCCGTTTTTATCAACCGTAATTTGTACCACAACAACACCTTCTTCGTTGCAATTATAGACTGGTTTTGGTTTGCTTAAAGCACTTCTTCCAGTTAATGCATATCCGCTTCCGTTGCCAAGTCCATTGCCACTTCCGTTTCCTCCGCCACTTCCAGAACCTGTTCCTGCTCCAGTTCCTGTGCCATTACCAGTTCCGTTTCCGCCACCAGTTCCGCCGCCAGAACCGCCAGTTCCAGAATATCCTGTAGAATTTATATCTCCATTAGCTCTTCCTTGATTTCCCGAAGTTCCGCTATTTCCATCTCCACCTTTTTTATTTCCTTTTAAAATATTATCCAAAGCAGAATCTACTTTTTTAACTGGCTTTTTTACTTCAACAGGTTTAGTAACCTCAGGTTTTAATACAGGTTTCGGATTTTTTACAGGCTCTTTTTTAGCAATTACAACATCCGTTTTATCAGCATCTGCTTCTTCTGTAATAATGTTTTCTTCTGGAGTTTCTACTGCTGCGGTTTGTTTTACAACATCTTTTACATCCAATTCTTTATTTTGATAATCTGCACCCGAACCAAAATCGGTATCACCAAAATTTACAGTAACTCCGCCACCGCCACCGCCACCAGCCATTGCTAGTAAATCGGCATCAGATGGAGGCCAAAAACGAATAAAAAATAAAATCAAAAGTAATACTCCGTAAATAATAGATGCTGCCACAAACGATTTTCTTTTATCGGCTGCAGAAGAATCTAAACTATTATCCATGTTTTTTAAATCTTTCATATCATTTCTATTTGTTTTTTAACGCTGAAATATACTAAAAATTGTAGTAGCAATAGTTATACCAATTGTTTTAACGCAATTTCAAATGCCGTTGCACTGATATTTTTCTTATCAGAATTTAAATCGTGTGCTCTTTCAATCGCTTTTTTAATGATTTCAGACGTGTCGTAGAAAATAGCTTCGTCTGTCATTTGAACTTTTCGCTCCATGAAATAAGCAAATACACGTGCCATTCCACAATTAGAAATAAAATCGGGAATCAAACTCACTTTACTATCAGTTTCTTCCATAATTGGTCCGAAGAAAATTTCTTTATCTGCAAACGGAACATTCGCTCCACAGGAAATTACTTCCAATCCTGATGCAATTAAATTGTCCAATTGGTCTTTTGTAACCAATCTTGAAGCAGCGCATGGCGTAAAAATTTCGGCACCAATTGTCCAAATCTTTTTATTGATTTCGTCAAACGGAATCATATTTTCTGCGACTAATTTATTTCCGTCTTTATTTAAAAATAACCTTCTAATTTCTTCAAAGGAGAATCCGTTTTCATTAATTATTCCACCATCACGGTCGATAATTCCAATTACTTTCACACCCATTTCTGCAAGGTAAAAAGCAGCTGCCGAACCTACATTCCCAAATCCTTGAACGATGGCTTTCTTTCCGTGAAAATCACCACCGTATGTGTTGTAATAATGACGAACCGCTTCGGCAACGCCATAACCAGTAATCATATCGGCAACAGTATATTTTCTTAAAACATCTGGAGAGAATTTTGTATTTTCAATAACTTTCACAACGCCTTGACGTAATTGCCCAATCCTATTGATTTTATCGGCTTCTGTTGGTTTGAAATGTCCGTTAAAAACGCCTTCTTGCGGATGCCAAACACCACATTCTTCTGTAAACGGAATTACTTCATGAATTTCATCTACATTTAAGTCGCCACCAGTTCCGTAATAACTTTTTAATAACGGAGAAACGGCTTTGTACCAACGTTGTAAAACGCCTTTTTTTCTTGGATCATTTGGGTCGAAATTAATTCCCGATTTTGCTCCGCCAATCGCTGGTCCAGAAACAGAGAATTTTACTTCCATCGTTTTTGCCAAAGACAAAACCTCGTTCATGTCCAATCCTTTTCTCATACGAGTTCCACCGCCAGCAGCGCCACCGCGAAGAGAGTTAATTACTGTCCAGCCTTCAGCTTCGGTTTCAGTATCTTTCCAGTTAAAAATTATTTCAGGTTCTTTGTTTTCAAATTTTTTAAGTAGGTCTTTCATTGTGTTTCATCTGAATTTATTTCAGATTCGTTTTTAGTTAGTTAATTTGTTTGTGGCGCAAAGATAAACTTTTTTAAAAGATTAGAATTTGTTCAGAAGTACATTTGTTTATATTAGAAAGTGTTTGTTCAGAGCTTTTGGATAGAATAGCAGAAGCTTTCTAAATCTTGTATTTAAATTGATTTTTTATCAATAAAATAACCAATACTTATTCCGAAAACATAGGCAACCAAATCGCTCCACAAAAAACCTTGTCCTAAAACGTAATGTCCAAAAGTTGTTTTTCTAATTTCAACCATCCAATTGGATTGGTATAATTGAAGGAACTCAATGCTAAAGCAAATAAATAAAGAAAGAACTACAGATTTTAATAATGTTGATTTTTTTGCAAATATTCTAACAATAAAATAAATCATCATAGCATACAAGAAATCGCCAATTAAAAGTGGAATAAAATAGAATTTTCTAGAAAGAATTCCTAAAATAATTATCAATAAGACTAAAATTGGATATTTTAAGTTCTTCATGGAATAAAAATAATTCCAGTCGAATGATCTTGTTCTGCACCAGTGACACTGCTCAAAACATTAACTTCATTTCTTAATTTTAAAACTCCTAAAAGTGCAAAAATCAACGCTTCTTTAAATTCTAAAGTTTTATTATCGGGAATGATTATTTGAATATTTGGTAAGTTAAATTGCATTCGCTCTATTAAAAAATCATTGTATGCGCCACCGCCTGTTATCAATAATTTGCCGGATTTGATTGGTAAAGCAAGAGAAGTTTGATAAGCAATATGTTCAGTAAACGTATGCATTTTATCTTCAATTGCAATCGAATAGTTCTCTATCAGTGGCAACACAATTTCTTTAACAAATTCAAATCCGAGTGATTTTGGAAACGATTTTTTGTAATAATCCAAAGCATTCAATTCGTTTAACAACTCCAAATTTATTTTTCCAGATTTCGAAATTTTTCCTTTATCATCATAATCCAATCCTAATTTGTTGGAATAAAAATTCAAAACGGTATTTACTGGCGAAATATCAAAAGCAATTCGTTTGTTGTTTGATTCAAATGAAATGTTAGAAAAACCACCTAAATTCAAACAATAATCATAATCAGAAAATAAAATTCTATCGCCAATTGGTACTAATGGTGCACCTTGACCGCCAAACTTTACGTCTTGAACTCTAAAATCGCAAACTACATTTTCGCCAACTATTTCTGCAATTTTAGGAAGATTTCCAATTTGTAATGTAAATCCGTTTTGTGGTTGATGCAATATGGTATGTCCATGAGAAGAAACCGCATCAAGATTTGAAATAGAATATTTTTCTATAAATGATAGTATGATTTTCCCTAAAAGTTCGGTGTAATCTTCGTTTAATTCAGTCAATTCTTCTGATGAAAAATCAACGGCAACTTTCAATTTGTTTAACCAATCATTTGAATACGAAACAGTTTCAGATTCATGGATTTCATACGACCATTTTCCGTTTTTAATTGCAAAATTAATGTGTGCCAAGTCAATTCCATCAAGCGATGTGCCACTCATTACTCCAATAACATTGTAGGTTTCTTTAAACATTGGCTAAAATTACGAAATCGTTTGAAATTTAATATTTAATAATTACTTTTGTGCTCTCAATTTAAGAACAAATAATTCACAAAAATATGGATTTTAATCTAACCGAAGAACATTTAATGATTCAACAAGCTGCTAGAGATTTTGCTCAAGCCGAATTGTTGCCAGGAGTTATTGAAAGAGACGAACATTCGAAATTTCCAACAGAGCAAGTCAAAATGATGGGCGAACTTGGTTTTATGGGAATGATGGTCGATCCAAAATATGGCGGTTCAGGTTTAGATAGCGTTTCATATGTTTTAGCAATGACTGAAATTGCAAAAGTAGACGCTTCTGCGGCAGTAATCATGTCGGTTAACAACTCTTTAGTTTGCGCCGGAATGGAAAGATATTGCAACGAAGAGCAAAAAATGAAATATTTAGTGCCACTTGCAAAAGGTGAAGTGATTGGAGCTTTTTGTTTATCAGAACCAGAAGCAGGAAGTGATGCAACTTCGCAAAAAACTACTGCAATAGATAAAGGTGATCATTATTTGCTAAATGGAACAAAAAACTGGATTACCAATGGTGCAACTGCATCAACTTATTTAGTTATTGCTCAAACAGACGTTGAAAAAGGTCACAAAGGAATCAATGCGTTTATCGTAGAAAAAGGATGGGCAGGATTTGATATTGGTCCGAAAGAGAAAAAAATGGGAATTCGTGGAAGTGATACACATTCGTTAATGTTTACCGATGTGAAAGTACCGAAAGAAAATAGAATTGGTGATGATGGTTTTGGTTTTTCATTCGCAATGAATGTTTTAAACGGCGGAAGAATCGGAATTGCATCGCAAGCATTAGGAATTGCAACTGGAGCTTATGAAATTGCTTTGAAATATTCTAAAGAAAGAAAAGCATTTGGTAAAGAAATTTTCAATCATCAAGCGATTGCTTTTAAATTGGCCGATATGTATGTGAAAGTTACTGCTGCCAAATTATTAGTAATGAAAGCTGCTTGCGAAAAAGACGAAGGTAAAGATATTGCACATTCTGGAGCGATGGCAAAATTATACGCTTCAGAAATTGCACTTGAAGTGGCTAATGAAGCAGTTCAAATTCACGGTGGAAACGGTTATGTTGCCGAATATCATGTAGAGCGAATGATGCGTGATTCTAAGATTACTCAAATTTACGAAGGAACTTCAGAGATACAAAGAATTGTAATTTCTAGAGGATTAGTTTCTTAAAAAATAGTTTACACAATTATAAATTCAAACCCTTTCAGTTTATTCTGAAAGGGTTTTGTTTTTGAATTCGAATTTTTAATACTTTTACAATAGAAATTCTACTTATGTACGACGAATTAAAATATTGGTACTTGCGCGATCACAAATTATTTTGGACACTAAGTATGTCACAAATTAAGCAATTGTGCATTATTACAGGGTTTAAAAAAGCCAATAAGGGCGATATAATTTATTTTTCATCGTCAGATTTACCTCGTATTTTTCTACTTAAAAAAGGAAATATTAAAATTGTTTCTATTGATGAAGAGGGAAATGAAACGATAAAAGAGATTCTTCAAAAAGGTGATTTGTTTGGTGAATTATCACTTGAAGCAGATGATTCTGTCAACGAGTACGCCAAAGTTTTAACGGATGAGGTTTCGATTTGTAGCTTTCTATTATCCGATTTTGAAGATTTATTGGTTCGAAATCCGACGCTTGCGCTGTCTTACACAAAGTTTGTTGGATTAAAAATGAAACGTTTTAAAAACAATTATTCCAACTTAGTTTCCAAAGATGCAAAAACTAGATTATCATCGTTTCTAAAAGATTGGGCAGAACGCGAAGGAATTCAAGATGGTAAAAAATACACCATCAATAATTATTTAACCCAAGCCGATATTGCTCAAATTATTTGTACTTCAAGACAAACCGCCACATTATTATTAAACGAATTGGAAGAAAAAAATATCATTTACTACAATCGAAAAGAGATTATAATTGATGATATTGAAAAGTTGTAAAAATTTTCTTCGCCAAATGTAAACTACCCGACATTTCATTTTTCAGGAACAATTTATCTTTGAGTAATCAAAAATAAATTGCTATGAAAAAACTTTTTTTACTTCCGATTTTAGTTTTGTTTTTCTCCTGCGAAGTTGAAGGTGACTTTACAAAATCTATTGAAGATAATCCGCCGATTTCTCCAGTTGCATCAGTTCTTTATTCAGGAAATTTTACTCCAACTTCTGGAATAAATGTTGCTGGTCAAGCCAAAATTATTTCTGAAAGTGGTGCTTTAAAATTAGAATTAAGCGAATTTTCTGTAAGTTCTGGACCCGATTTGAAAGTGTATTTATCAAAATCTAGTTCGCCAGATGAATTCATAACTTTAGGAAATCTAACAAGTGCTCGAATTTATTCCATCCCAAATGACGTAAATTTTAATGAATACACACACGTTTTAATTCATTGTCAGCAATACAATCACTTATTTGCAATTGCAGCATTAACTCAAAATTAAAATTATGAAAAATATATTTTTAGTATTTATATTTTGCTTGGTTGTGCAAGTAACATTCGCCCAAGGTTGTAGCGATGCTGGAATTTGTTCTATCGGAAACGGATTTGATTCTGATGAAAAAGAATTAAAAAACAATATTGAAATAGCCGCGATTTTTGGAACTGGTGATGCTGATATTACTTACATTTCTCCTTACATCGCTTACACCAGAAAGTTCAACGCTAAGTTTTCGTTAAGCACAAAAGTCACTTTTTCGTCAGCTAATGGTGATTTTGGAACTCGTGCAGCTTTTGGTGATGCCTATCTTATTGGAAATTACACTTTTAAAGAAGTCAAAAATAAGCAATGGAGCGCTTTGGCTGGATGGAAATTTCCTTTCACAAGTTCCAATCTCAAAATTAATGGTTTTTCACTTCCGTTAGATTATCAATCGAGTTTAGGGACATTCGATTTATTTCTAGGAACTAATTTGAAATACAAAAAATGGGATTTTAATGCCGCGATTCAAATTCCTGTTTTTAACAATAATAAAAATTCCTATTTTGATGAATTTTCGGCTTCCGATGATTTTCCTACAACCAATTTATTCGAACGAAAATCGGATGCACTTTTTAGGACAACGTATACTATCAAACCTACAAATTCGAAATTTACGTTCAAGCCAAATGTACTTTTTATTTATCATTTAGGCGAAGATACTTTCGAAAATCAATTTAGTGAAAGAGAAGCGATTGAAGGTTCAGATGGTTTAACAATCAACGGAAATTTAATTACCTCCTATCAAATAAATAAAAGAAATTCGATTGAACTTTCGCTTGCAACACCATTTTTAGTGAGAGAAATTAGACCAGACGGATTAACAAGAGGTTTTGTTGCTGGAGTAAATTATAGAATTTCATTTTAATTTCATTTTAATTTCAATCAAATGTAAACTAGCAGACAAAATGCTTGTAAAACCCACTATATCTTTGCTTTATAAAACAAAAAAAACATTTTTACAATCATGAAAAAAACATTTTTAATAGTAGTCGTTGCCTTTCTTTCAATGACAACTTTTGCTCAAAACGCAGCGAAAAGAAGTAAAGAATTCAATTTAGATAAAAAAGCGGCGATTCAAGGATATGATCCAGTTTCTTATTTTACACAGAAAAAAGCCGTGAAAGGGAAATCAAATTTTGTAACTACTCATGAAGGAGTAACTTATAACTTTTCATCGCAAGCAAACAAAGATGTATTTCTTAAAAATCCTGCTAGTTACGAACCGCAATATGGAGGTTGGTGTGCTTTTGCAATGGGTGATTATGGCGAAAAAGTAGAGATTAATCCAGAGACCTTTAAAATTGTAGACGGAAAATTGTATTTATTTTATAATGCGTACTTCAATAATACCTTAAAAAGTTGGAATAAAGATGAAACCAATTTGAAGAAAAAAGCAGATGCAAATTGGAAAAAACTCTTAAATTAATCCGATGAAAAAGTCAATAATTCTTTGGATAATTAGGCTCACAGCAGTTGTGATTTTGTTACAAACTTTATACTTCAAATTCAGTGGTGCCGAGGAATCGGTCTATATTTTTACCACTTTAGGAATTGAACCTTATGGCAGAATCGGCTCAGGAATTGTCGAATTAATTGCATCCATTTTAATACTAATTCCACGTGCTTCTTTTTTCGGCGCATTGCTTGGAATGAGCACAATGATAGGCGCTATTTTATCTCATTTATTTTTTTTAGGAATCGAAATAAAAAACGATGGTGGAACACTTTTTATTTTGGCAATAATTACGTTTCTTTGTTGCTTACTATTAGTTTACAATCAAAAAGATAGATTTTTAGATTTATTGAAATTTAAATTTTAATCTAAATTGTATTCTATAACGTAAATACTTAAAAAGATTCAAGAAATATGCTGATTCCATCTATTCAAAAAACATTAAGCGAGTTGAGTGATTTACTATCTCAATTATCTAAAGATGATTATACTTGTCCATGTTTTGGATTAAGTAATGCCACAATTGGTGAGCATACACGTCACATTATAGAAATGTTTCAATGTCTTGAAAATCAATATGAAGGTGGGATTGTGAATTATGATGACAGAAAGAGAGATTATCAAATTCAAACCGATACAGAATTTGCTAAGCAAACAATAGTTTCAGTAATCAATCAACTTGACCGACCTAATAAATCTTTAAAATTACAACAAATCGTCGATGGCGAAGAATTGCTAATTGATACCAATTACGACCGTGAGTTGTTATATAATCTTGAGCATTGCATTCATCATCAAGCACTTATAAAGGTTGCTGTTTTACAAAATGACGCTATAACTATTGATGCAAACTTTGGAGTTGCTCGTTCTACAATCGAATATAGAAAGCAATGTGCACAGTAAGTTTTGTTTTTTCTAACGGAAAAGCAATTTTAACACACAATCGTGATGAAAAGACTGCTCGTCCAAATGCAATTGAGCCCAAAAGTTATTTGGTGAATAATAAAAATATCATTTTTCCAAAAGATCCGAAAGCTGGAGGAACTTGGTATGCCATTACCGAAGATGCAACTGTTTTGGTTTTGTTAAATGGTGCCGATGAAAAACATCAGTTAAAACCATCATACAGAAAAAGTCGCGGATTAATTGTTTTGGATGTTATCAGTTCCGATTCGCCAATTGAAGCATGGAAATCTATTGATTTGTCAAATATTGAACCGTTTACCTTAGTGCTTTTTCAAGATTCCAAATTATACCAATTGCGATGGAATGAAATTGAAAAATCAACTATCAGTTTAGACGTTACTCAAAATCATATTTGGTCATCTTCAACTTTGTATCCAAAAGATGTTCGTGACAAAAGAGCCAATTGGTTTCATACATTTTTAGATACAAAACCGGAAGTTGATGCAACAGAAATGTTCAATTTTCATCGTTATACAGAAGGAGAAAATCTAGAAAATGGCTTAGTAATCAATAGAAATGACTTTATGAAAACCTTGAGCATTACCCAAACGGTTATCGAAAAAAATAAAGTCGTACTTTCGCATTACGATTTGCAGCAACAAAAAGATTTTACAAATACATTTATCACCATATAATTGAGATTATTTCTTCATAAACTTTTCAACTGGGAATATTGGCCGTTTCAAATTGTCTATATTCCTATTTATTTTTTGTGGGCATTTTATGCTCTTAAATCACGAACAATTTTCTTTTTTAATGCCAGCAATCCAACAATGAAAAATGGCGGATTTATGGCGGAAAGTAAAAAGGAAATTTATGATATTATTCCGCAAAAATATTATCCAAAAACTAATTTGGTTTTAGAAAAAAGCAACTTTGATGTTGTTCTTTCCGAAATTGAAAAGGCACAAATCAAACTTCCATTCATTGCAAAACCTGATATTGGGTTGCGTGGTTCAGCTGTTAAAAAAATTGAATCTGTTGAGGATTTAAAAGTCTATCACGACAAAGCCAATTTTGATTATTTAGTTCAAAATTTAATCCCTTTTCCAAACGAAGTTGGCATTTTCTATGTTCGATTTCCAAGTGAAAAGAAAGGAAGAATTACCGGAATTGTTTCTAAAGAATTTCTAATCGTAGAAGGCGATGGAATTTCCACAATGGAAGATTTGCTGATTAAAAATCCGAGATATGCTTTGCAGTTGCCAATTCTAAAAAAAGAATACGGACAACAATTAAAAACCGTTTTAGGTGTCGGCGAAAAACGAAATCTAGTTCCTTACGGAAATCATGCTCGTGGTGCAAAATTTATAGATTCAAGTCATTTGATTTCAGATAAACTAACGAAAGTTATTGACGATATGTGTCAAGAAATCCCAGAATTTTATTTCGGTCGATTAGACGTAATGTACGATTCTTGGGAAGACTTAGAAAATGGAGAAAGCTTTTCAATTGTTGAAATAAATGGTGCCGCAAGTGAACCGACGCATATTTATGACCCGAAACATTCTATCTTTTTTGCTTGGAAAGAATTGGCGCGACACATTACATACATGTACAAAATTAGTGTAGAAAACCATAAAAAAGGATTTCCTTATCTTGCTCACAAAGAAGGAATGAAAGAATATAAATTACATTTGGAGCAAAGTAGTAAGATTGTAAATTTTTAATGCAAAAACTCAAAAACATATTCGTTGGATTTTTAATAAGTTTTATAGGGTCAATTCCTTTAGGATATTTAAATGTTGTAGGATATGAAGTGTATAAAAGTTCAGGTATAAATGATACAATTTTCTATTTAATAGGTGTAATTTCAATTGAATTTATTGTAATTTATTGCACGTTACTTTTTGCAAATCAATTAATTGCAAATAAAAAACTGATTAAATTTATTGAAGCATTTTCTATTATTTTCATGTTTCTGTTAGCTTATGTTTTTTATTCAAGTGCATCAAAAGAAACCTCTAATCAATCTGTTTTAGATAAATACGTCAATTATTCTCCTTTTGTTGTTGGATTAATTTTAAGCTGTTTGAACTTTATTCAAATTCCGTTTTGGACCAGTTGGAATCTTTATTTGTTGAATGGGAACTATATAGAAATTTCAAAATCAAGAAAATATTTTTACGTTTTGGGAACCATTTTAGGTACTTTTTCGGGGATGTTGGTTTTAATTTTATCTCTTAATTACGTAACTAACGAAACCGATTTTCTGTCTAAATATTTAATGAAAATCATTATCCCAATGGTTTTTGCAGGTTTGGGAATTTTTCAAGCTTTTAAGTTTTATAAAAAATATTATAAGTAGATTTCATTTCTTATTTTTACAAAAAAAATAGATTTTGAAATCGGAGATTATTTCATCTATTCGCCTTTTAGGCTCGGGTCACGAACACAAAAAAACAATATAAAATTGTGAGTAAAAACATAATTATCACAGGAACTTCTCGCGGAATTGGATACGAATTGGCATTACAATTTGCCAATGCTGGGCATCAAGTTTTGGCAATTTCCAGAAAAACACCACATGAATTAATCGAAAATCCGAATATTACTTGCTTATCAATTGATATTTCTGTGGAAGAAGAAATGAATCAAGTAGAACAATTTCTATCTTCAACTTGGAAAAAGGTTGATGTAATTATCCACAATGCAGGAAGCTTAGTTTTAAAACCATTTGCTGAAACTACACAGTCGGATTTTGAAAAAGTGTATAAAGTCAATGTTTTTGGAGTTGCCAATTTAACTCGAATTTGTATTCCATTTCTTCAAAAAGGAAGTCATGTAGTTTCAATTAGTTCGATGGGTGGCATTCAAGGAAGTATGAAATTTGCTGGACTTTCTGCTTATTCTTCTAGTAAAGGTGCGATTATAACATTATCTGAATTATTAGCCGAAGAATATAAAGAACAAGGAATTGCGTTTAATGTTTTGGCTTTAGGTTCCGTCAATACACAAATGTTGCAAGAAGCATTTCCTGGTTATGAAGCGCCAATTTCTGCAACTGAAATGGCAAATTATATTTATGATTTTGCTCTCACAGGAAATAAATTTTACAACGGAAAAGTGTTGCAAGTTTCTTCTACAACTCCATAAGCTTGAGCGAAGTCTTATCAAAATATTTACCTGAACACGCGGTTCAAAGTTGTTTTGAGTTAATCAAAGCCAATTCGGTGCATTTAAAAATCGTTAACGAACGACAAACACGCCATGGTGATTATCGAAAAGGTCTTTCTGGAAAACACGAAATTACTGTAAATGCAAATCTCAATAAATACCGTTTTTTGATAACATTGGTTCACGAAATTGCGCATTTGGTTGCTTTTGAAAAATTTGGTAGAAAAATTTTGCCGCATGGAGTAGAGTGGAAGATGACGTTTCAACGATTGATGGTTCCATTTATTCGACCAGAGATTTTTCCGCATTCGGTGTTGCCGTTAGTGGCTAATCATTTTAGGAATCCGACGGCGAGTAGTGATACTGATGCTAAATTAGCATTTGCATTAAAACAATTTGATGAAAGAAAACCTGATATTCATTTTATTCATGAAGTGCCAAGTGGAAGTTTATTCAGAATAAAAAATGGAAGAATTTTTCAAAAAAAAGGGCTTCGAGTAAAAAGATATGAATGTGTTGAGGTACAAACAGGAAGAACTTTTTTGTTTAATGCAAACGCTGAGGTTGAAATAATTCCTGGATGATATGAAAAATTTAAATTAAAGAATCACTATTTACTATTGATTACCTCACTGATTCTATTATTTTTAGGCTTTTTATTTAATGAAGAAACATTCGATATAAATGTTCACGACACTTATTATATTATAAGTATCAATCATTTCTATTGGTTAATTTCAATTCTTCTCTTTTTCTTTTTCCTTATTTATTTATTGTTTGATAAAGCTGAAATTAATTTTGGACATAATTTTTCAAAAATTCATATTTTCGGAACTTTAATTTCAGTATTAGGTTTGCTATTTCCTTATTCATTAATTTTTAGCAAAGTTGAGTTTTCTTTAAACGAAAATTTACAATACATAAATTTATGTATGATAATTAGTATTTTAGCCTTTTTAATGATACAAATCCTAATTATTATAAATATATTTGTAATTCTTACAAAGCGATTCTTTAAGAAGATGCTTTATAAATAGAATGCTATCAAATGAATAAAAATTATTACGCAATTATAATGGCTGGTGGTGTAGGCTCAAGATTTTGGCCCGTTTCTACAACCGATTTTCCTAAGCAATTTCACGATATGCTGGGTTCTGGTGATACTTTAATTCAAAAAACTTTTAGTCGGTTAGCAAAATTAATTCCATCAGAAAATATTTTTATACTTACCAACGAAAGATACAATGACTTGGTTTTAGAGCAATTGCCGATGGTTGAACAAGATCAAATTTTGTTGGAACCAGCAATGCGAAATACTGCTCCATGTATTTTATATGCTTCGTTAAAAATAAAAAAGCAAAACCCAGAGGCACTAATGGTTGTTGCTCCTAGCGATCATTGGATTGAAGATGAAGTTGAATTTGGTGAAAATTTAAAACAATGTTTTGATTTTTGTGAGAATGAGGATGCTTTAGTAACTTTAGGAATACAACCAACTTTTCCAAACACTGGATTTGGTTACATTGAATTTGATAAATCAGATGAAAATTCTCTTAAAAAAGTAAATCAATTTCGAGAGAAACCTGATTATGAATCAGCAAAATCGTTTCTTGAAGCAGGAAACTTTCTTTGGAATGCTGGGATTTTCATTTGGAGTGTAAAATCGATTATTTCTTCTTTTGAAAAATTTCAACCTCAAATGATTGCTTTGTTCATGAATGGTTATAACGATTTGAATTCTGCATCTGAAAAAATTTTTATTGAGAAAAATTATGCTATTGCCGAAAATATTTCTATCGATTATGCAGTCATGGAAAAGGCAAATAATGTATATGTTCTTCCAGCAACATTCGATTGGAATGATCTTGGTACATGGGGTTCGCTTCATGAAAAATTGCCAAAAGACCAAAATAATAATGGTGTTATAAATGCTAAAGTTATTCTCGAAAATGCATCCAATAACATCATTCGATCTGATGCCGATAAAATAATTGTAATTCACGGCTTAAGTGATTACATTATTGTTGATAAAGAAGGAGTTTTAATGATATATCCAAAAAGCAAAGAGCAAGATATTAAAAGAATAACAGCATTGGCTAGCGATTTGTAAATTTATTGCAAATGCCAAGCTATTTTTTCAAGAATTTACATAGTAAGAATTAACCAAAATATAAATAAGAAAATTATGAAAAACAGTACTTTCAAAACTTTTAAATTTTTTTTTATAATTTTTTTATTTTTCCAACTTTCTTACAGTCAACTCTCGGCTTTTACATTTAATGTAACGCCAACAAATGAAACTTGTTTAGGAAACGGAGCATTAGCCTTTAGTGTTTCGGGAACATTGCCTGGTTCTACAATGGATTACTCTGTTTATTTGTTACCCAATACTACAACACCTTTGGTAGTTGTTACAACACCCACTTTAACTGGACTAAATGCGGGTAATTATTTAGTAATTGCAACGCAATCTTTGGGTGCAAATTCTGCACAAAAGCAACAAAATGTGACCATAGTAAACCAGATTGAAAATCTAACTTTTACAATAAATAGTATTAAAGTAAAATGTGGCAATGATGGTGTACTATCTGTAAATGTCACGAACGGAAATCCCGTTTCTTACCAAATATTAAGTGGTCCTATAACAACACCTTTACAATCATCTAATACTTTTCAAAACTTGCCAGTTGGTGTGTACCAAATTCGTGTGTATGACTCTTGTGGAGAAGCTGTTGTGCAGACATTCACGTTAACGCAAGCTTTGATTTCTTTAATAATTGACCCTGTAACGTTTCAGAATACTAATTTGCCTTCCTGTAATTCTATTTTAGTATCAAACTTTTTCGGAGTTTTATCTGGTGCTGAAATAGCTTTTCCATTAACTTTTCAATATACAGTTTATCCGCCAACAGGTGCGCCACTTACCTATTCTCAAGTTGTAACTAATGGTGCGACTGCCTCTTTAGTGATTCCTTTTTACCATAATCAGTCCTATTATTATAATTTAAAAGTTATTGATGCCTGCGGAAATAGTTACACTAGAAATAATAATGTAATAAATAAAAGATTTGATTTTACACCTTCTGTTTTAAAGTTGAGTTGTACTGAAGTAGCGTTAAAATTGGTTCCTGAGTATTATGTTAATCCTTATACAGTAAATTTTTTAACTTTTCCTGCAGGTTTTAATCCATCAACTTTTAATGCATCGCATCCAGGACCTTTCTCAGGTATTGATGTGATTTATGGCGGATTAGGAAATAGTTTTCCTATTGGAAGTTATACAATTCAAATGACTGATGCTTGTGGAAGAACTTCTACTAAAGCATTTACAGTGACCAATGATCTTCCAGTTCCTGTGGCAGTTGGTTCAAATAATGGTTGTGGTGATATAAATATTTTGATGAGTGCTGCTCAAATGGTTTCTGTAGTAATCATTAATGCACCGGCATCGTATACTGTTCCTTTGCCAAATAATGTATCGAGTTTGATAAGTCCAGATGGTTTTCAGTTTTTTATTACTGGATTACCGCAAGGAACTTATACTTTTAATGTAACGGATTCTTGTGGAATTGTTCATATTGTTGCAGCTACTGTTGCACCTTATTCTCCAGCACAATTGTCTGTTATTCAACGTCCAGGTTGTAGTCTTGGCTTTGGTTCAGTAATTGTAAATGATGCTAATGGAATTTCTGCTGCTACATTAATCGCTGCACCATCTTCTTATACAGCAACTTTGCCTCAAAATTTATCTGCAAATAGTGTAAATTCTACTTTTTATTTTGGTTCAGTTCCAGAAGGAAGTTATACTTTTCAATTTACCAGTAATTGTGGAGCTCTAAGAACGGCTACCATAAATGTGGTTGGATATCAGGTTACAAATAACGTTTTAAATGTTACAGAAAATTGTGGTTCTTTCAACTTGTTTTTGCAATATACAAGTAATGGAACTTTTATTGAAACTTACTGGTTACAAAAGTTTAATACTGTAAGTGGGCAATGGACGCATCCATCAACCGGATTTGTTTATAACGCTGGAGATCAATTAAGTGGATTGAATTCAGTGCCTTTGTTGAATAATTCTAATAATTTGAATTTAGCTTTCACAGGTCAGTTTAGAATTTTGAAAAGCTTTAGATATTTAGTAAATTCTGAATATACTAGTTGTGTTCAGATTATAAATAATTTTGATTTTTCTGGCGGACCAAAAATTATTAATGTTTATGCCTTTTTATGTTCAAGTACAACAAACGAAGTTATAGTAGAAGCAACAGGATTGCCACCATTAAATTACAGTATTACAACTAAAAACGGACTTCCATTTGTTGTTAATAATGGAACATCAAACTCCTTTACAAATTTAGATCCAGCGATTTATAATTTTCAGGTGCAAGATTTTTGTGGCAACATAGTAAATAGTATTTTTGATATAACAGAATTAGAGCCCTTTGAAATTCAGTCAACAGTAACTTGTAATGGATTTGACGGTTCGCTTTCTGTTCCGCTATTTTCATTTTTAACTTACGAATGGTATAAGGGAAATGAGACTGGAACTATTTTGAGCACTTCAAATGTTTTGAATTTTACACCTTATAATTCTGCAACAGATTCTGGAATCTACCATGTGCTTATAACCAATCCAAGTAATACCACTTCTTGCGTTGACACAATTTTAGATTTTACAATTCAACCAGATCCTACGCCTCCAAATGCAGGTTTGGATGGAACAGTTTCATTCTGTGGTGCTCAAACACAACTTAATTTGTCAAATTATATAGTTGGTGCTTTCGATACTACTGGTGTTTGGACAGAAGTAACCGCAAGTGGTGGCACTTTAACCGGTAATTTATGGGATGCAACTTCAGTAAATTTTGGAACCTATCAATTTAAATATACTGTTAACGGTTCATGTGCAACTTCTGATGAATCTTTTGTAGAAATCACCATTAATCCTATTCCACAAACGCCAGTTGCTTCTGTCGATTCTGTGGTTTGTGATGGTCAGAATTTACAACTATATGCAACAACTATTATAGGCTCAACATACCAATGGAATGGGCCAAACGGATTTACATCTTCAGATCAAAATCCAATAATTGAAAATGCAACTTCAATAAATAACGGAACTTACACCGTGAAAACGTTAGCTAATGATTGTGAATCGCCATTGGCTTCAATTGATGTGGAAATTTCTGCATTACCAGAGTTTGAAATTGTTTTTGAATGTATTGATAATGAAGCAACATTAACCGCAGTTTCATTAAACAATTCATTCGATGAAGGTACGGCAACTTATCAATGGAGTAATGCTGACGGTTATACAAGTTCAACAAACCCGACAATAATTACTGGTGAAGAAAAAGGAATCTACATGTTGACAATTACAAATAGTTTAGGTTGTTCAACCACAAATACCTTTGATGTTTTAAATACACTTTGTAAAATTCCAAAAGGTGTATCTCCAAATGCCGATGGAAATAATGATTCTTTCGATTTATCTGGATTTAGTAATGTAGAAAAAGTAAAGATTTTCAATCGCTACGGAATGGTAGTTTATGAGCTTGACAATTATGTAGATCAATGGAAAGGTCAAGATAAAAAAGGAAATCTCTTGCCATCAGCAACCTATTATTACTTAGTAAATTTTGCTGGAAGCGAAGCAAAAACTGGTTGGGTTTATTTGCTTAGAGAAGAATAATTTATAAATCTTTATTTTGTGCTTTTCTAATTTTTTTGAAAAGATTAGAGGAATAAACAAAATCAACAATTGCTTCATTGTCAGTCTTAAAGATGTCTTTTTTAGTTCCTTCCCAAGCTAGAATTCCGTTTTTTAAGAAGATGATTTTCTCGCCAATTTCCATCACCGAATTCATATCATGTGTATTGATTACCGTGGTGATGTTGTATTCTTGGGTAATTTCCATAATTAAATTATCAATCACAATAGCAGTTTTTGGATCAAGTCCAGAATTGGGCTCATCACAAAATAAATACTTTGGATTGTTTACAATAGCTCTTGCAATGGCAACACGTTTTTGCATTCCGCCCGATATTTCAGAGGGTTTTTTATGATTAGCATCTACTAAATTAACCCTTTGAATAACCACATTCACTCGATCTCTAATTTCTGCCGCCGATTTTGTAGTAAACATTTTCAACGGAAACCCTACATTTTCTTCAACTGTCATACTATCAAATAGAGCACTTCCTTGGAAAACCATTCCTATTTCTGTTCTCAATTCGCGTTTTTCATCGCTAGTTAAATCAGAATATATTCTTCCATCAAATGAAATTGTCCCTACATCTGGAGTGAAAATTCCTAACAATGATTTTAGCAAAACTGTTTTTCCAGAACCACTTTGTCCTATAATTAAATTGGTTTTTCCGGTCTCAAAAGTGGTAGTAATTCCTTTTAAAACTTTAGATTCACCAAACGATTTTTCTACATTTTTTACTTCTATCATCTGTTAATTGGTTAAAAGTAACTGCGTTAAAATATAATTCACCAAAATAATTATCACCGAAGTCCATACAAAGGCAACTGTACTTGCTTTCCCAACTTCGAGTGCGCCGCCTTTCATATAATAGCCATGAAATGATGGAATTGTTGCCAAAATTAAAGCAAACATTATTGTTTTTATAAATGCATAGGCGATATGAAACGGTATGAATTCGGTTTGAATTCCCTGTATAAATTCTACGCTCGACGTAAATCCGCCATAAACTCCAGCCATCCAACCGCCAAGAATACCAAGAAACATTGCGATTCCAATAACAAACGGATACAATAAAAGCGCAATTATTTTAGGGAAAACTAAATAATTTAAAGAATTTACACCCATAACTTCCAAAGCATCAATTTGCTCAGTAACACGCATAGTTCCAATGCTTGACGTTATAAACGATCCCATTTTTCCTGCCATAATTATTGAAATAAAGGTAGGAGCAAACTCTAAAATTACAGATTGTCTAGTTGCAAAACCAATTAAGTACTTAGGAATTAATGGATTGGTTAGGTTTAAAGCAGTTTGTATAGCCACAACACCACCAACGAAAAACGATATAAATGCAACAATTCCGAGAGAATCAATAACTAAATCATCAATTTCTTTAAAAATTAATCCTCGCATAACACTCCATTTTGTGGGTTTATTGAAGACTTCTTTTAGCATTAGAAAATATTTTCCTATTTGCGATAAATAGCGAACTAGCATCATAGTTTTTAAATATGTCCAAAAATAGTTATAAGTTGTGAGTTATGTGTTATCTATTAAGTTTTTTTTGGGCGTTTCCTTGCAGGTCGGGCTGTTCGCTTTATCTTTTATTCCGCTATCGCTCCACAAAAGGATGCCGCTTCCATCCCTAACGCAAACCGTAATAAATAAGAAACTAATTTTTTTTAAAACAACTTCTCTTTCATCTTTTGCAATCGATAACTACGTATAAATTTAGCTTGCTCAGTTGTAACCAAAAGTGGTTTTTTAGCAATTTTGGCTTTCCAAAAACCTTTTAAATAATCAATAAAAAGAAAAGGTTTTTTTTTCATCATCGCCAATTTAGCTGATGCAATTGCAGTTATAAAAAAGCCATATCCTAGTGTGTAGAACGCTTCTCCTTGCTTGTAACGAGCCGTTTTGTCATATCGTGCACCAGTTGGTTTTAAATGTTTTACATGCAAACTTGAATCGGTTACAATTTTCCAATTATAAAATTTACAAAGTAATTCATCAACTGTATCCCAACCCATTGCTGGTTTTAATCCGCCAATTTCTTTAAAAGTTGCTTTTCGATACGCTTTTAATGCACCACGAATATGATCTTTATCGGTCAGGTTTTCTAATATCCAGTCGCCATTTTTTTCAATGTAACAAAAACCACCAACCATTCCAATTCGTTCATCTGATTGGAAATGTTTTATAATTGTTTCAAAATAATTTGATGGAAAAATCAAGTCGGCATCGATTTTGACTAGAATATCATAGTTTTCATCAATGTGTTTCTCACCTTCATGAAACGCCTGTATAACTTTGCTTCCAGGTAAATGAACAGCATCTGAAATCTTATTTACTAACGAAATCCAAGGATATTGTTTGGCAAATTCTTCTATGATTGCTGCAGTTCCATCTGTAGAATTATCATTAACCACAACCACTTTTGAAGGTAAAACTGTCTGCTCAACCAACGATTGCAAGGTTAGCGAAATAAATTTTTCTTCGTTGTAAGTTGGAATTATTAGGTAATATTTCATGAGAAAAGTCTATTTTCTTTCGGCAAAAACAATATAATATCTCGGAGTAAAATATCTAAGCAAAGGACGAAATCCTATTTTTTTTACTGGATGTGTGAATTTTTCTCTAGCAGTGATTTTCCAACCAGTTTTTTCTAAAAGCCAATCCAGTTGCCAATCTTCAAATTCATGATAATGTCTGTCCCACATATCCGTTTTGCTTCTGTAGGCAGGAGAAAACCATAATCGTAACGGAATAGAAATAAGTAATTTATCGCATTTTACGTTTTGTAAAACAGTATAAGGATTTAATAAATGTTCGAAAATTTCAAACGCTGTAAAAACTGTATAAGTTTCAGTTTGCAAAGCCGTTTGATCATTGTCTAAATCTTCACCTTTTGTATTTTTTACAGTATAACCATTTTCCTCCATAATTCTAGAAAACGGATTTGGAACACCTAAATCAAATATAGTTTCTGATGTAGTAATGTGTTTTTGTAAAAATTCTAAAGTATGCTTAAAGCGTTTATTTGGAAATGTTTTTTCGTACATGAAAATGAAAATTTATAGTGCAAATTTACTTTTTTCTTCCGACTTCTAACTTCCAACTTCTAACTTTTTTACATTTTATAAACAATGGCATTTACATTCATTCCAGCGCCAACTGAAGCAAACATTATTACATCACCTTTGTTTAATTCTTGGTTTTCGATTTCACCTTTAACAAGTGAATCATATAACGTGGGAACGGTTGCAACACTAGAATTTCCTAATTTATGAATACTCATTGGCATAATTCCATCTGGCGGAGTTTGTCCGTAAAGCTTATAAAAACGCTGGATAATTGCTTCATCCATTTTTTCATTGGCTTGATGAATCAATATTTTTTTGAGATTTGAAATATCAATTCCGCAACTATCAAGACATTCTTTCATGGCTTTTGGAACATTGCTTAAAGCAAATTCGTAAATTTTTCTACCATGCATTTTTATGTAGCGAACATTAGGATCAAGATTTTTATTGAATGAACCACCAAAGAATAAATAATTGGCTTCGTCATAAGTAAAAGTCGCCGATTCATGTGCTAAAATTCCACCTTCATTTTCTGTAGCTTCAATAATTGTTGCTCCAGCACCATCAGAATAAATCATCGAATCTCTATCGTGTGGATCGGTGACTCTAGATAAAGTTTCGGCACCAATAACTAAACATTTTTTAGCCATTCCAGACTTGATAAAAGCAGTAGCTTGAATTACGCCTTCTACCCAACCAGGACAACCAAAAAGCATGTCATAAGCGACACATTTTGGGTTTTTTATACGTAGATTATATTTTACTTTAGAAGCTAAACTAGGCAACATATCACCTTGAATAGCACCTTTTTTTACATCGCCAAAATTGTGTGCAAAAATAATATAGTCTAATGTTTCAGGATCAATATTGGCATTTTCAATCGCTTTTTGGGAAGCAATAGTTGCAATATCAGAGGTTATTAAATCATCGGCTACATATCTGCGTTCTTCAATTCCAGTGATACCTTGAAATTTTTCGGTAATTATTTCGTTAGGTTGTGCAAACGGCGATCCATCTTCATTTAAAAATTCATGTTTAGAAAAGTCACTATTAGAAACTATCTTCGTTGGAATATAACTTCCAGAACCTGTTATTTTTATATTCATCCTGCTTTTAATGATATATTATAATGTAAATTTAGAGATAATAAATCAATTTGCAATGCAAATGATACTATGCATGCATATATTTATGAAATTATCAATTTTAGAGATTTATTTTATCAAATATATATATTATTGATTTTTTTGTGCAATTTTTATTTGCATAATTGTTGCAATACTTAGTGCTTGGGTCTTCATTTTTTCTGAATTATCACCTTTAAAATGTTCATCAATCGTTGTGTTGAAATGATTTAACCATATTTTGAATAATTCTGGAGATAAATATTCTTTATCATTTATGTCTAAATGTATCTGGGTAAGATTATTGCTGTATCCGCCAGTGCCTAAAATAGCTTGCGACCAAAAAGTAACTAAAATTGGTAAATGTTCTTCGAGATGAATTTTTACAACATCAGTAAAAATATAACTTATACTTTCATCAGACAAAAGTTTTTTATAAAATTCATCTACAATTAGATGCAAATCGTCTTGGTTTTGAATATCATTCATTTCTTAAAAATTTGTATGCAAAGTTACTCGATTCCATTCTCAATACTATGATTTATGTCATTTTATATAAAAGTAAAAAGGTTTCAAAAATTAATTTGAAACCTTTTTACTTCGTATTTCTGACTTCGTACTTACAAATTACATATATGCCTCAATTGGAGCACAGCTGCAAACTAAATTTCTATCACCGTAAGCTTCATCTACACGACGAACACTTGGCCAGAATTTATTTTCGGCAATATAATCCAATGCAAATGCAGCTTGTTCTCTTGTATATGGAAAAGTCCAAGTATCACTTGTAACCATTGCTAAAGTGTGTGGAGCATTTCTTAAAATATTATTTGCATCCTCTTTAGTAGAAACTTCAATTTCTTTTCTAATAGAAATCATGGCATCACAAAAACGATCTAATTCGGCTAAATCTTCACTTTCTGTTGGCTCAATCATTAAAGTTCCAGCTACAGGAAATGAAACTGTTGGCGCGTGAAAACCATAATCCATTAAACGCTTAGCGATATCAGTTACTTTAATTCCTTTTTCTTCAAATGATCTACAATCTAAAATCATTTCGTGTGCAGCTCTTCCCATTTCTCCAGAATATAAAATTGGGTAATGTTCTTCTAAGCGTGCTTTCATGTAATTAGCATTCAAAATAGCAAATTTTGTAGCATTTGTTACACCTTCAGCACCAAGCATTGTAATGTATCCGTAAGAAATTAAACATACTAAAGCAGAACCATAAGGTGCAGCAGAAATTGCTGTAATCGCTTGGTCTCCACCAGTAGGAATAATTGGATTTGTTGGTAAAAACGGCACTAATTTTTCGTTTACACAAATTGGTCCAACACCTGGTCCACCACCACCGTGAGGAATAGCGAAGGTTTTATGTAAATTTAAGTGACATACATCAGCGCCAATTGTTGCCGGATTTGTTAATCCAACTTGAGCGTTCATATTGGCACCATCCATGTAAACTAAACCACCATTTTCGTGAATAAGTTCAGTGATTTCGCAAATAGCACTTTCAAAAACTCCATGAGTTGATGGATAAGTTACCATTAAACAAGAAAGATTGTCTTTATGTTCTATTGCTTTCGCTCTTAAATCTTCTACATCAATGTTACCGT
Organism: Flavobacterium aquatile LMG 4008 = ATCC 11947; assembly: GCF_000757385.1. Taxonomy (GTDB): domain Bacteria; phylum Bacteroidota; class Bacteroidia; order Flavobacteriales; family Flavobacteriaceae; genus Flavobacterium; species Flavobacterium aquatile. Next base: position 189,072 of record NZ_JRHH01000003.1, read on the forward strand.
TTTCCATAGTTTTGGTAACGATAATTTGCATTCCTGCCATTGCTGCCGATGCTGGATTGGTTCCGTGAGCCGAAGCTGGAATCAAACATACATTTCTGTGTTGATCACCACGAGATAAATGATAAGCACGAATCGCCATCAAACCTGCATATTCTCCTTGCGCACCAGAATTTGGTTGCAAAGTTGTTCCTGCAAATCCAGTTATCACATTTAATTGATGCTCTAATTTTTTAAGCATTATCTGATAACCTTCTGCTTGTTCAACTGGTGCAAATGGGTGAATGCTGTTCCAGTTGGCCATTGATAATGGTAGCATCTCGGCTGCAGCGTTCAATTTCATTGTGCAAGAACCTAACGAAATCATCGAATGATTTAATGATAAATCTTTACGTTCTAATTTTTTGATATAACGCATCAACTGACTTTCAGAATGATGGTTGTTGAATACATCATGAGTTAAGAAAGTTGAAGTTCTTTCTAATGAAGTAGGTACATTATTTGTCGAACTTAATTCAGAAACTTTAAAACTTTCTTTCCCTGTTGCTTCTGCAAAAATTGAAATGATTTGATTAATATCTGAAACAGAACTAGTTTCGTTTAAAGAAATTGAAATCGTATCGGCATCAACGTAATAAAAATTCACTTCGTTTTTCTCTGCGATTGCTTTTACTTTTTGGGCATCAGCTTTTACTAAAATAGTATCAAAGAAAGAAGTATTTACATTGTAAACGCCTAATTTATTTAAAGAATCAGCCAAAGTAACTGCCGAAGCATGTACTTTATCAGCAATATATTTTAACCCTTTTGGTCCGTGATAAACCGCATACATTCCGGCCATAACTGCTAGTAAAACTTGAGCTGTACAAATATTAGAAGTAGCTTTTTCACGTTTGATATGTTGTTCGCGAGTTCCTAAAGCCATTCTTAAAGCACGATTTCCATTTACGTCAATAGAAACACCAATGATTCTTCCTGGCATGGAACGTTTAAATTCTTCTCTTGTAGCAAAATAAGCAGCATGTGGTCCGCCATAACCCATCGGAATACCGAAACGCTGTGACGTACCAACTACAACATCGGCACCAATTTCTCCTGGAGATTTTAGTTTTACCAATGATAAAATGTCAGCAGCTACAGCTACTTTAATTTCTTTGTCGTGTGCCTTTGCAATGAAACCTGCATAGTCATTTACTTGACCAAATTTTCCTGGATATTGTAAAATTGCACCAAAAAAGTCTGATGAAAAATCAAATGTTTCGTGGTTTCCAACAACCAATTCAACACCAATTGGAGTAGAACGCGTCTGTAAAACGGATAAAGTTTGAGGTAAAATTTCTTCAGAAACGAAGAATTTACAAATATTATTTTTCTTTTGGTCACGAGAACGAACATCATATAATAATGACATTGCTTCGGCAGCTGCAGTTCCTTCATCAAGAAGTGAAGCATTTGCAATTTCCATTCCAGTTAATTCTATAATAGTAGTTTGAAAATTCAAAATAGCTTCAAGACGACCTTGAGCAATTTCGGCTTGATATGGCGTGTAAGCCGTGTACCAACCTGGGTTTTCAAAAATATTTCTCTGAATTACCGCAGGAACAATCGCTGGATGATAGCCCAAACCTATATACGATTTGTAGACTTTGTTTTTATTTCCTAATTCTTGAATATGCGTTAGGTATTCGTATTCAGTCATTGGAGCGTCCAAATCTAAGTCTTTTGCTAGACGAATATTGTCTGGCACAGTTTCATAAATCAACTGATCCATATTTTCAACTCCAATAGTTTTAAACATATATTGTAGGTCGTTCTCACGCGGACCTATGTGGCGTAATGCAAAAGCGTCTGTTTTCATTTAATAAATAAATATAAAATTTGTGTGTTGTTTTTAGAATCTGAAAATATTCAAATTGAAGCCACAAAAGTAATTATTAAACTTTTATTTTTTAGTTAAACAAAGGGTAATATTTTGAGAAATTGTTAACTAAAAACAATGTTTATTAACATATTGATTAGTTTTGTAATATGCAATTTTTCAAGAAACTTCTCGACTTCTATATCAATGCAAGTATTCATGTGGCTTTGTCTGTTTATGCCTTAGTACAATTGACTCAAATTTTGTTTACCATTACTACTGATTTTACTACTCCTTACTTCGCTTTTTTTGGAACAATTGTAGGATATAATTTTGTAAAATACGATGCATTAGCAAGAGCTAAAAGATTGAAAATGACACTTCAACTAAAAGCTATTGCGTTCTTGAGTTTTTTATCTTTGATTGCAACGGGATATTATTTTTTGCAACTACAAAAATCCACACAAATTATTGGTTTTGTATTTCTTGCAATAACATTATTATATACTTTGCCGTTCTTTCCCAACAAAAAAAATGCTCGAAATTGGGCTGGAATTAAAATTTACATTGTGGCATTATGTTGGGTTGGAGTGACGCTGTTTCTACCAATAATTAATGCAGATTTACCTTTCTCAAGTTATGTTTTTTTGGTAGCAGCGCAACGATTTATTCTGATTTTTGTAATGGTATTAATTTTTGAAATTATCGATTTGAAGTGGGACGATCCGCATTTGAAAACAGTTCCTCAGCAAATTGGAGTTCAAAAAACGAAGCGAGTTGGAATTATATTAATGTTTTTATTTGTCCTATTAGAATTTTTATCGACTGATTTTAGAATCGAATTTTTAGCTTTAAAGTTAGCGTTGGCAATCACAACGATTGTGTTTTTATTGTTTTCAAATGAACATCGTTCAAGATATTATGCTTCATTTTGGGTTGAAAGTATTCCTATATTTTGGTGGTTATTTTTAGTGCTTTTCGGCTAATTCTTTTAAAATAGTATTGCGTTCCAAGATGAAATTAGTTAAATATTTTTTCAGAATAAGTACATCAAATAATTTTCCAAAAATGCCATATGGCGTTTGATATTGAATTTTATCAATCATCATTACAAATCCGTTTCCATCGATAAATGAATGTTCGTGTTTGAAGGATTTAAACTTACCTTCTACCATTTCATCCACAAAATAATCATAAAGGTTCATCGCTGAAATGATGCTTTTGTGCGTTAAATAAAATCCGAAATGTTTGCCACGCCAAGTAACAGTTTCGTTTTTATTTATCAAACCCGAAGTTACTCCGTCAATAGCAGTTTCGTTAGATTTTACTGTAGATAATTTGTGAATATCAATATTTCTTGATAAGTCGAATATTACTTGTTTGGATGCTTTAATTTTTGTGGAAAGGTTTATTGTTGTCATTTTATCTTTTTAATTTAAATTATAAACCTGACAGATTTTCAAAACCTGTCAGGTTTATTGGTTTATCCATTGATAACTATTCGTTCTTCTACTTTTGTTTCACTTGCTTTTCTTTTACCTCTGAAGAAGAAATATAAGTTAAAGAACAGCATAATTCCTAGATAGATTGAAAAACCACCAATTTTGTAGCTCAAGGCTTCGATTAGTGTTTGATAATCATTATTGTATTCGCTTATTTTAAGAATCATCAAGGCAAATCCAATGTTTAAAAGATAGAATCCTGTTTCAAATAATTTATTAGTCGCATTGGCAATTTCTTCACGACTTTTAAAAATATCCATCATATATACTTTACTGTTTTTAAAAAGAGTTCTTGAAACATAATAAGTTAAAAACAAAGCAATTGGTAAATAAACTGCATAACCGATTAAAATTTTTGTTGTGTCCATAATGTAAACTATTTAATGAATTAATTTTTGAATGTATTTAGTAAGAATAAAAATATTGAAATAATGTAAAATCGAAATACTACAAATAATGATAGCCGATTTTACCGATATGACTTCAATCAATTGATTGATGGAAAGGATTCTCTCCCAAGAAATCAAAGTCATAGCACAATAACCAATGTTTAAAAGATAATAGCCCACGAGCAGAATTTGATTCGTTTTCTGACACAAATCTTCGTGTTCAGGTATAAATTGAGCTACATAAATATTTCCATTTCTGTAGCAAATTTTGCCAACTTTTATTATGATGAATGTGGTTATCAATAAGTATATTGTGTAGCCAATGATGTTGAGGTTCATTTGTTTGGGATTTTATAAATCATACTTGATAAATATATTGCTAATATTGGAGGTATATAAATCAGTGTATAAGTGAAATAATAGATTTTGTTAATAATTGGATTCCAAATCCAAAGAGCAAAGAATATTATAACATTTGCAAAATATATTTTATAATGAATATTGTCTTTGAACTTGAAAAGAAGAATTATTGCTAATATGATTTGTATTAAACCAGTAAGTATTGTTGAAAAGAGAGCATATCCATAATAATTTCCTGAGGGGTCATTAATTATGTAACTAATTGTTGCCAATATTATTGGTATTCCAATTGCTATTGTATTTAAAAATTTTATCGTTTTCATAATCATCTATTATTTTAAACTTTCAGAAAAAAATGAAAGTTTTGATTAAATTTTTTTACTTAATTCGTTCTTTGTTGTTGTTTTTAATTGGTCTCATTGAATAGTTTTTTATAATATTATTTTTAAGATGTTTAAAAAACTATTTCATAATTTTCACGACCAATTTTGCCAACCAATTGTCTTTGTATTCCGTCATTTTGTCCAACATATTATCTGCTTTTAGAACAAAATCATACAACTTAGTAGTTTGATCTACAAAATGTTTTTCTTCGGCAGTATTGTCTGATGTAATAGATGAAACTTCTTTTAAAACTTTCAAAGCAGGCTTGATTTCGCGTTTGCTACGTTCTCTCGAAATTTTTACAGCTAATTCATCCAGATCTTTTTCTGCTGTAAAATATTCGCGTCGTTCGCCGGCTTTGTATTCTTTGTACACAATTCCCCAATCCATTAATGCTCTTAAATTCATTGAAGCATTTCCTCGAGAAATTTGCAATTCTTCCATAATGTCTTCCATCGAAACTGCTTCGTGCGAAACCATCAAAAGCGCATGAATTTGCGCCATAGTCTTGTTGATTCCCCATTGGCTACCTAATGCACCCCAAGTTTGAACGAATTTATTTTTGGCTTCTTTGAATTCCATTTTGATGGTTATTTCATTTTGATAGTACAAAGATATATAAAAGTTTTTAAAGTTTCAAAAAAAAATGAAAGTTTATTTTAAAAATGAAACCGAAGCATTAAACTTCGGTTGTTTTTTTTCGCACTTCGTAATTTGTACTTTAAATCAATCCAGCTCGTTTCAACAAAGCATCAGCTTTCGGTTCTTGACCGCGAAACTTTTTATACAATTCCATTGGTAATTCGGTACCGCCTTTTGAAAGTACATTTTCTTTAAATTTAGTTGCTACTTCTTTATTGAAAATTCCCTTTTCTTGGAAATAGGCAAACGCATCAGCATCTAAAACTTCGGCCCATTTATAACTATAATATCCAGAAGAATAGCCACCTTGAAAAATATGTGAAAATGAAGTACTCATACAATTATCTTCCACATCAGGATATAAACTTGTGCCAGCCATGGCTTGTTTTTCAAATGCTTTTACATCTTCAATAGTTTGCGATTTTCCGTGATAGGTCATGTCTAAAATTCCGAAACTCAATTGTCTTAAAGTTGCCATTCCTTCTAAGAAACTCGCACTTTCTTTAATTTTTTCTACATATATCTGCGGAATGATTTCTCCAGTTTCATAATGTTTAGCAAACAATGCCAATGCTTCCGGCTCGTAACACCAATTTTCCATAACTTGACTAGGTAATTCCACAAAATCCCAATAAACAGAAGTTCCAGACAAACTTTGATAAGTTGTATTGGCTAACATTCCGTGTAATGCGTGACCAAATTCGTGAAATAATGTGGTTACTTCATTGAAGGTTAAGAGTGAAGGTTTAGTTTCTGTTGGCGGAGTAAAATTACAAACGATAGAAACATGAGGTCGTTCGTTAATTCCGTCCTTTATATATTGTGGTTTGTAAGATGTCATCCAAGCACCATTTCGCTTTCCTTTTCTTGGGAAAAAATCAGAGTAGAAAATGGCAACCAATTTTCCTTCAAAGTCCAAAACTTCAAAAGTTTGAACATCTTCATGGTATTTGTCTATATCAAAAACTTCTTTAAAAGTAATTCCGAATAGTTTTTCAGCAACTGTAAATGCTCCATTTAAAACATTTTCCAATTTGAAATAAGGTTTTAAAATTTCATCATCAAAGTTGAATAGTTTTTGTTTTAATTTCTCAGAATAGTAAGCTCCATCCCATTTTTCTAATTGGTCAATTCCGTCTAGTTCTTTTGCGAACGCAGTTAATTGTGCAAATTCTTTTTGAGCGGCAGGTTTTGCTTTTTCCAACAAATCATTCAAAAACGATTGCACTTTTTCAGGATTTTGAGCCATTCGTTCTTCCAAAACAAAATCAGAATGTGATTTGTAACCTAATAAATTAGCACGTTTATGACGTAATTCTACAATTCGTTTTACGTTCTCTTTATTATCAAACTCGTTATCTTGAAATGATTTTTTTCCAGCAGCGATAGCAATTTCTTTACGTAATTCACGATTATCTACATATGTCACAAAAGGTAAATAACTTGGGAAATCCAATGTAAAAACCCAACCTTCCAAATTTTTAGATTTTGCCAAACTTGCTGCCATTTCTTTAGCACCATCAGGCAAACCTTTTAAATCTTCTTCGTTGGTTATCTGTAGTTGATAGTTGTTGGTTTCAGCCAAAACATTTTCACCATACGTCAGTTTTGTTTTTGCTAATTCGGTATCAATTTCGCGTAATTTTAATTTGTCTTCTTCATTAAGTAAAGCTCCATTTCTTGAAAATCCTTTGAATTTTTTATCTAATAAAGTGGCTTGTTCGGTAGTTAAAGTCAACGAATTTTTTTGATCATAAACTGCTTTTACTCGTTTGAATAAATTTTCATTTAATGAAATATCATTACTGAATTCGGTTAATAACGGAGAAACTTCTTGCGCTATTTTTTGCATTTCGTCACAAGTTTCTGCCGAATTCAAATTGAAGAAAATCGATGATAATCTATTTAAAGGTGCACCAGCAAAATCTAAAGCAACAATGGTATTTTCAAATGTTGGAGCATCAGAATTTGTAATTATGGCATCAATTTCGGCTTTTGCTTGCGCTATGTTTTCGATAAAAGCAGGTTTGTAATCATCTAATTTTATTTGCGAAAAAGGCGCAGTATCGTATTTTGTTTCGAATTTTTGAGTGAGTGTTTTCATTTTTTTTAGTTTCACAAAGTTTCGCAAATTAATTCACAAAGTATCACAAAGGTTTTGCGTATCTCTGTGCTAATACTTTGTGTGTCTTTGTGTAATTTTTACCTTTTTAAATTTTCTGAAGATTTATTTACAGCTTCTTTTAGACTTTCCTTGTAAGAAATAATTTTATCCAAAACATTTTTGTCTGATGAACCGATGATTTGAGCTGCTAGAATTCCGGCGTTTTTTGCTCCGTTAAGAGCAACAGTTGCGACAGGAACGCCACCAGGCATTTGCAAAATCGATAGAACCGAATCCCAACCATCGATAGAATTACTAGATTTTACTGGAACGCCAATTACAGGAAGTGGCGACATAGATGCAACCATTCCAGGTAAATGAGCAGCGCCACCAGCACCAGCAATAATTACCGAAATACCGCGAGTGTGCGCGTTTTTACTAAAATCAAATAATTTTTCAGGTGTTCTGTGTGCCGAAACAATATCTACTTCGGTTTCGATGTCAAATCCTTTTAAGATGTCGATGGCTTCTTGCATTACTGGCATATCTGAAATGCTTCCCATTATTATGGCTACTTTGCTCATGTTTTTATTTTGAATTTTGAATTATAAATTTTAAATTATTTTGATTTCATTCAAAATTTAAAATTCATAATAATTTCTAACTAATTACTCTAATACTATTCTTAACTTCCTCTGCAACCTTTCTCGCTTCATCCATATTCTCATTTACAATCGTAACATGCCCCATTTTTCGGAAAGGTCGCGTTTCTCTTTTGCCGTAAATGTGTGGCGTTACTCCATCAATTGCCATTATTTTTTCGATGTTTTCGTAAATTACCTGTCCCGAAAAGCCTTCTTCACCTACCAAATTTACCATAATTCCGGCAACTTTACTGTCGCAATTTCCTAACGGAAGATTTAAAATGGCGCGTAAATGATTTTCAAATTGTGATGTATAACTTGCTTCAATGGTGTGATGTCCAGAATTGTGTGGTCTTGGAGCAACTTCGTTTACCAATATTTCATCGGTAACTGTTTGAAACATTTCTACGGCCAATAAGCCAACGTGATTGAATTTTTCAGAAACTTTTAAAGCAACTTCCTGTGCTTTTTGTGCAACTTTATTATCAATTCTTGCTGGACAAATTACATATTCTACCTGATTAGCTTCGGGATGAAATTCCATTTCTACCACAGGATAGGTTTTTATTTCGCCAGAAACATTTCTAACAACAATTACTGCCAATTCATTTTTAAACGGAATAATTTCTTCAGCAATGCATTCAACATCAGGAAGATTTTCGATGTCTGTTGCTGAACGAACGATTTTTACACCGTTTCCATCATATCCGAATTCGGTACACTTCCATACGAATGGTAGCGGAAGTTTGGTTTCTATAAACTCGATAAGTAATTCTTTTTTACTGGCAAATTTTTTAAAATTCGCAGTTGGAATTCCATTTGCTTCGTAAAATTCTTTCTGAATTCCTTTATTCTGAATTAATTTCAACGTTTTTGGTGATGGAAAAACTTTTACGCCTTCATTTTCTAATTTTTCAAGTGCATCAAGATTTACCAATTCGATTTCGAAAGTCAAAACATCCACTTGTTTTCCAAAGTTGTAAACGGTTTCAAAATCCATTAAACTTCCTTGGAAAAATTTATTGCAGGCAATTTTGCATGGTGCTTCATCACTCGGGTCAAGAACGTAAGTTTGAATATCGAATTTTCTAGTTTCGGAAAGTAGCATTTTGCCTAATTGTCCGCCGCCGAGAATTCCTAATTTAAAATTGGAAGAAAAATAATTCATTTCGTCGTAGTTATTTTTGTTATTGGTCTCATGCAGTCGCTTCGCTCGTGTCATTGTGTTGTTGTAGTTGTTTGTGCAAAGATAAAGTATTCAATTTATTTTCTTCAAAATTTTCTTTGCAATCGATTTGTATCCTGGAGTGTTTTCAATTGAGTCTTTTACAAGAATTAATTGCAATTCGGGATAAATCCAATCTTGTGTTTTTCCTAGTTCGTATAGGGTTAAAATGGCATGGTATTTTCCAGCCGTTTTAGTATCTGAAATTAACCAGTCAAAACAAGCTTCTGTAATTTTTTCTATCTGATAATCAGATAAATAATTTTTTTTAGAATGTTTTTGAACCAATAACATAATAGTACGAGACATAGATCTAATTGCGCTGTCATTTTTTAATTTATATAAATTTCTGCAAATAAAATCTAAGAAATTAAAGGATAAATCTAGTTGTAAATCAAAAACTTTTTCGAGAATACAACAAGCTCTAATGTGAAGTTTGTCATCAGTTTTAAAAGAAAAATGTATTAATTCTTCTAATAAATTTAAATTCTGAATAATGAAATTTCCATTCTCAATTCGGTTTTGAGTGTGTGCCGTGCTTTTCTCTATTCGATGTAATAATTCTAAATTCATTTGGTAAATATATCAAATTTGCAAAAAAGTAGAAATACTTGCAACGTAATAGTTTTTACTTCTTTAAATTTGCAACACAACCTAAACCAAAAAAAATGATACACCTTCACGACAAAACTTTCGAGCCATTTATATCTTCAGAAGAAATAGATTTTGCAATTAAAAATATGGCGAAGCAAATGGACGATGATTTCTTTGATGAAGTTCCGGTTTTTATTGGCGTTTTGAACGGTTCGTTTATGGTGATGGGCGATTTAATGAAACAATACCGAGGTATGTGTGAAGTTAGTTTCGTAAAAATGTCATCTTATGACGGAACAGAATCTACAAACTATGTAAAACAACTTATTGGTCTTAATGAAAACCTTGAAGGTAGAACGGTTATTATTGTTGAAGATATTGTAGATACTGGAAATACTGTTGAAGTATTAAAAGAGGTTTTTAAAGGAAAAGGAGTAAAGCATTTAAAAATTGCAACATTATTTTTCAAACCAGAAGCTTACAAGAAAGATATAAAAATTGATTACATCGGAATTAGAATTCCAAATAAATTCATCGTTGGATACGGTTTAGACTACGATGGATTAGGAAGAAATTTACCAGACGTATATCAACTAGCACAATAATAAAATGTGGGTTTGCCACTAAACTTTTAAACAACATTTAACTAAATAATAAAATGATTAATATCGTTCTTTTCGGAAAACCTGGCGCAGGTAAAGGCACACAAGCTGAATTTTTAAAAGAAAAATACAATTTAACCCATCTTTCTACAGGAGATATTTTTAGATTTAACATTAAAAATGACACCGATTTAGGCAGACTTGCAAAAACTTTCATGGACAAAGGCGATTTGGTACCAGACGAAGTAACTATCCAAATGTTGCAAAGTGAAGTAGATAAAAACCCGCATTCGGCAGGATTTTTATTCGATGGTTTTCCTAGAACTTTAGCGCAGGCTGAAGCTTTAGATGCATTTTTAGAATCAAAAGAGCAATCGATTACTGCAACAGTTGCATTAGAAGCAGACGATAATATCTTGGTAGCACGACTTCTAGAAAGAGGAAAAACATCGGGTAGACCAGACGATCAAGACGAAGAAAAAATTAGAAATCGTTACGACGAATACAACCAGAAGACCGCACCACTAATGGATTATTACAAATCTCAAGGTAAATTTCATGCGGTAAATGGTATAGGAACAATTCTTGAAGTTAACGAACGATTGAATCAAATTTTCGACAAATTATAATCTAATGAATTGGTCTCGAGATAAATTTCGAGCATTCAATTTTTTTTCAGATATTTGCAAACAGAAAAGGAGCTATTTCCGATATTATGGATTTAAGCTCTTTTTTTGTAATTTTAAATTATGGAAATTTTAATAATTCTTTTTCTGATAATCCTAAACGGAGTTTTCTCAATGTCGGAAATCGCATTGATTTCAGCTCGTAAAAGCCGATTGGAAACTGCTGCCAAAAAAGGAAATACCAATGCTAAAGCAGCTTTAGATTTGGCAAACTCACCAAACGAATTTTTATCAACTGTACAAATCGGTATCACTCTTATAGGTATTCTGACGGGTATTTACTCAGGAGATAAAATAACGACAGATGTCAAATTATTCATAGAAAGTTTTGAGTCTTTAAAACCTTACGCACAAAGTATTGCTGTTGGTATTGTGGTAGTTACATTAACATTTTTCTCTTTAGTTTTAGGAGAATTATTACCAAAAAGAATCGGACTAAATTATCCCGAAGCTATTGCTAAAGCTGTTGCTCTTCCAATGAAAGTGGTTTCTAAAGTTACCATGCCATTCATTTGGTTACTTACAACTTCAACAGATTTTTTATTGAGAGTTTTTCAAATTAAACCAACTGCCGACGGAAAAGTAACTGAAGAAGAAATTAAAGCAATCATCAAGGAAGGAACAGAAGGTGGAGAAATTCAAGAAATTGAACATGATATCGTAGAGCGCGTTTTTCACATTGGTGATAGAAAAGTAAACTCGTTGATGACGCATAGAAACTCAATTGTTTATCTGTCTCACGAAGATTCTGTTCAAGAAATAAAAAATAAAGTTCTAGACGAGTTACACTCTGTTTATCCAGTTTGTGATGATAATCTAGACGATGTAAACGGAGTAGTTTTATTAAAAGATTTATTCGCAAGTTTTGAAAAAGGTGATTTCAATTTGAAGCAAATAACCAAAGATCCAGTTTATTTCATAGAACACTCTTCGGCCTATAAAGCGCTAGAAAACTTTAAATTGACTAAAGTTCATTATGCTCTAGTAACCGATGAACATGGAGTTTTTCAAGGAATCATTACCTTAAACGACATCTTAGAAGCGCTAGTTGGTGATGCTGCCGATTTCTACGAAGACGAATTTAAAATCGTCGCTCGTGAAGACGGAAGTTGGTTGGTTGACGGTCATTATTCGTTACATGACTTTCTAACGTATTTCGATATGGACGATTTGATTGGCGATTACGAAGTGACAACCGTAAGCGGATTAATAGTAACCGAACTAGGAATCATCCCAAAACAAGGACAAAAATTGATCTGGAACAAACTAGAATTCGAAGTTCTAGACATGGACGGCGTAAAAATTGACAAAATTCTAGTAAAAAATATTAAAATTAATTAGGAGCGAATGGCTCGGGCATTTTAGCAAACCATATTCCTGCTTTTCGTTACAATCTTTTTTTTACAAAAAAGATTTTCTCTTCAATCAGGGCTAGATAGCCAACCATTTACATAAAATAATAGTTTTAGAAAAGGATTTATCTGAAATCTGAAATCTGAAATCTGAAATCTAAAAAACAATGACAGAAGGAAATTTTGTAGACTACGTAAAAATATATGTTACTTCCGGTAAAGGAGGAAAAGGTTCTACGCATTTACACAGAGAAAAATTTATTGAAAAAGGCGGTCCAGATGGTGGTGATGGTGGTCGTGGTGGACACGTTTACATAAAAGGAAATAAAAATCTTTGGACATTATTTCACCTAAAATTTGTAAAACACATGCGTGCCGGTCACGGTGGCGATGGTGGAAGTTCAAGAAGTACAGGTCACGATGGCGACGATAAATATGTAGAAGTTCCACTTGGAACCGTGGTAAAAGATATTGAAACAGGAGAAATTCTTTTCGAAATTACAGAACACGGTGAAGAACGAATTTTAGCTCAAGGAGGAAAAGGTGGTTTAGGAAACTGGCATTTTAGAAGTTCAACTAATCAAACGCCACGTTACTCACAACCTGGAATGCCATCAACAGAGTTGGATGTTATTCTAGAATTAAAAGTTCTAGCAGATGTAGGTTTAGTAGGTTTTCCAAATGCAGGAAAGTCAACTCTATTGTCTGTTCTAACTTCAGCAAAGCCAAAAATTGCAGATTATCCGTTTACAACATTAAAACCCAATTTAGGAATTGTTTCTTACAGAGAGTTTCAATCGTTTGTAATTGCAGATATTCCTGGAATTATAGAAGGTGCAGCCGAAGGTAAAGGTTTAGGACATTATTTCTTGCGTCATATAGAACGAAATTCAACCTTATTGTTTTTAGTTCCTGCTGATGCCGATGATATTAAAAAAGAATATGAAATTCTTTTAGACGAATTACGTCGTTACAATCCAGAAATGCTAGATAAAGACAGACTTCTAGTAATTTCCAAATGTGATATGCTTGATGATGAACTTAAAGCCGAAATGAAACAACTTTTGGATAAATCAAAACTCGGAATACCGTATCTGTTTATTTCGTCTGTTGCACAACAAGGTTTAACAGAGTTAAAAGACAAACTTTGGGAGATGCTTAATGTAGAAGACGACAAGCCAGAAAATAGTCACGGTTTATAAAATAGAAAAAGGGTTTCAATTAAGAGACCCTTTTTCATTACCAATCATCATTTACCAAATTAATAATTAGTGTAAGTGTGTAATCCTAGGTAGTAAACCTGGAGATATATTTTTATATAATCTGTTTTTTTACTTGAAATATTAAATTAAATAGTATAAGTATAATAACCTTTCTAATAGGGAATAATCATCCTATGTTGTCTAATTGTAAATTTTCGGCAAAGTAAATAATATATTTGAAACAATAGGTTTAAATTGTGTAGAAAGATATCTACATATACGTAGAATTTGTACGACAGGATTAGTTTCGTAAAACACTTTTTTCCTAATTAAAAGTTAAAATGAAATAGTTCAGATTAGTTTTAAGCTTCTATTTTTTATTAAATCCTCAAAATTTAGTATTTTCGCACCACTAAAATTTCGCAATATTCAATTTAAACTGTAACATATTACATTTTAAGTAGACTATTAGCTAACAACAATTAACCTTTTTATATTTTCATTATGAAAAAAATTATTTTCTCCTTAATTGCTGCAATTATGCTTGTTCCAACAAGTGTAAAAGCTGACGAAGGAATGTGGTTTTTAATGTTCATCGAACGTTTAAATCACCGCGATATGCAAAAACTAGGCTTGCAATTAACAGCCGAAGAAATTTACAGCATCAACAACCACAGTTTGAAAGATGCTATTGTTCAATTCAATGGTGGATGTACTGCCGAAATCATTTCTAAAGACGGACTAGTATTAACAAACCACCACTGTGGTTATGATGCTATTGCCGAATTATCATCTGCAGAGAAAAACTATCTTAAAGATGGTTACTGGGCTAAAGATAGAAAATCAGAAATGAAACCTTCTAGCTTATACGTTCGTTTCTTTGTTCGTATGGACGATTGTACAAAACGTATTTTAGCCGTTGTAAATCCTTCAATGAGCGAAGCAGATAGAGAAAAAGCAATCAATCAAGAAATTGCTAAAATCGAAAAAGAAAACAACGATGGCGGAAAATATACTGTTTCTGTTCGTCCATTTTTCCAAGGAAATGAGTACTACTATTTTGTGTACCAAGATTACAAAGACGTTCGTTTAGTAGGAACTCCTCCAGAAAGTTTAGGAAAATTTGGTGGTGATACAGACAACTGGGAATGGCCACGTCACACTGCCGATTTCTCTATGTTTAGAGTGTATGCAAATGCAGATGGTTCTCCAGCAGAATATTCTGAGAACAACGTTCCATTAAAACCAAAACATTACTTACCAGTAAATTTAAGTGGTGTAAAAGAAAACGACTTTGCTATGATTCTTGGATATCCAGGAAGAACCAACCGTTGGATGCCAGCTGGTGGAATTGAGCAAAACGTAAAATTTGCTTATCCTGCTTGGGTTGAAGGTGCTAAAACTGGTATGGACGGAATGAAGAAATACATGAACCAAAGCGATGCTTTAAATTTAGTGTATGCTTCTAAATTCGCTTCAACTGCCAACTACTGGAAAAACCGTCAAGGTATGATTGATGCGTTAACTAAATTTGGAACAGCCAAATCTAAAGCAGCACAAGAAGCTAAATTCAATACATGGGCTAACAAACCAGCAAACAAAGCTAAATACGGAAACGTAGTTTCTAACATCAATAAATTCTACGCTTTAACTAACGAGAAATCACGTCACGATAATTACCTACAACAATTATTTAGAACGACTTCTTTTGGAACAATCGGTAGAACTCTAGGTCGTCAATTAGACATGTATGTAAAAGCCGATGCTGCTAAACGTACTACAATGGCGCCACAAATTGTTGAAATGGCAACAGAAATGTTCAAAGAATTACACATTCCTGCAGAGAAAGAAATTTTAGCGGCACAATTAAAAGTATATGCTACTAAATCTACTGGATATGCAATTGCACCAATGGTTAAGAAAATCGGAGACGAAAACAACAACGACTTCACTAAATATGTAAATGCTGCTTTCGATTTAAGTATCCTTACTTCAGTTGATAGAATCAAAGCATTCTTAGATTTACCAAGCGAAGCAATGCTTACAAACGATCCTTTGTATGCAATTTCTAACGACATGGTTGCGCATTTTGGTGCAAAATCTGACGAAATTACTAAAGCTCAAAACGATTATGCTTCTTCTTTCCGTCTATTGGTAGAAGGTTTAAGAGAATCTAAAATTGGAGCTATTAAATATCCAGATGCAAACTCAACGTTGCGTTTAACTTACGGAAAAGTACGTTCATTGCCAGCAGACAAACGTAATGATGCAGCAGTAAACAACTACACAACACTTGCAGGTCAAGTTAAGAAATACAAAAAAGGAGATCAAGAATTTGATTTGCCAACACGTATTATCGAAATGAATAAAAACAAAGATTTCGGCCGTTATGCAGACAAAGACGGTTCACTTCACGTGAATTTCTTAACAGATAATGATATCACAGGAGGGAACTCAGGTTCGCCAGTTCTTAACGGAAAAGGAGAATTAATCGGTCTAGCTTTCGACGGAAACATCGAAGCTATGGCAGGTGACGTAATCTTCGACAACAAATTACAAAGAACCATCAACGTAGATATTCGTTACGTTCTTTGGGTAATCGAAAACTACTCTGGTGCTAAACACATCGTAGACGAAATGACTTTGGTGAAATAAACCCATTTTGTCATTCCGTAGGAATCCCAACTCCGACTTAAGCAATTAAGTCGGAGTTTTTTTATGCATTATTTTGTCATTCCGTAGGAATCTCAACTCCGACTTAAGCAATTAGGTCGGAGTTTTTTTATACATCATTTTGTCATTCCGTAGGAATCTCAACTCCGACTTAAGCAATTAGGTCGGAGTTTTTTTATACACCATTTTGTCATTCCGCAGGAATCTCATCCTATTATTTTGGAGCGAACGGTTCGCGAATTCTTGGTTTTCCTATTCCTGCTTTTCGCACTGCACGGCAGTTGCTACAATCAGGGCTAGATAGTATTTGTATTGAAGCGATGTCAGATAAGTCGGAGTTTTTTTATGCATTATTTTGTCATTCCGTCGGAATCCCAACTCCGACTTAAGCAATTAAGTCGGAGTTTTTTATACACCATTTTGTCATTCCGCAGGAATCCCAACTCCGACTTAAGCAATTAAGTCGGAGTTTTTTTATACACCATTTTGTCATTCCGCAGGAATCTCATCCAATTATTTTGGAGCGAATGGTTCGGGAATTCTTGGTTTCCCTATTCCTGCTTTCCGCACTGCACGGCAGTTGCTGCAATCAGGGCTAGATAGTATTTGTATTGAATAGATGTCAGTGTTCCTTAAAACATTTGATGAAAGAAATGCTTTTATTTAATATATTTGGAAATAAATTGGCTAATAAGTAGCGCTTATCACACCAAAATTGGGTGTATAGGCGCTGTGACGTAGCGACTATATACAAGTTAGTGGCAATTAAACAAAGAACATATGACGCCTGAAGAAAGATTCTTAAAAATAGATAATAATTATTCTCTGTACAAATCAATACAACTAAACATTGACAAAAATATTTATCTTGGAGATAAGGAAAATAAACAATGTAGATTTTGTAAAAAACAACAACCTGAAGTTACATTTAATACAATTGCTCACGCGATACCTGAATTCGTAAATAATCATAGGTTAATTAGCTATTACGAATGTGATTCATGTAATTCTAAATTTGCAAGAACAATTGAAACCCACATGGGTGATTACATGAATGTTTATCATACTCTATCACAAGTTAAAGGGAAGAGAGGTGTTCCATCTTTTAGTCGAGGAGGAGAAAAATCTCGTGTTGACCATACTTCTGAAGGATTAAAAATTGACTCATTTGAAGGAGAAAGAGAAAATTTTGTTATAAATGAAGAAAATAATACTGTTACATTTAAAGCGATTCGAGCAACTTATATACCAATAGCAATCTATAAATGCTTGACAAAAATGGCCTTATCAATAATGGGCGATGAAGAATTGGTGAACTTTGAAAATGCTTTAAAATGGATAAATGAAGAGAAACACGATGAAAGTGAATTCAATATTGCCAGTTTAAGATGTATTTTTTCAATTACTCCAGGTCCATTACCTCATGATTTTACTACTTGCATGTTATTTAGAAGAAAAGATAATAACGTAGATAATGTACCATATATGCAATTTTTGTTGGCTTATGGAAATTATACATTCCAGATTTTTTTGGTAATGTCTAATAAAGATTCAAACTCAGGCACATCTATTATGACACCGATACCTACTCCATTTGATATTGAAAATAAATATGGGAAACCAGACTACAAAATACTGGATTTTTATTCGAAAGAAAAATGTAAAGATGATGAAGTAAGTTTGACAATGAGTTATGAAAGAATGGTAAAAAAGGATGTTGATAATGAAGATGAATAAATTAACAGCCACTAACAAATGCTAAAACTCATGGCTAGGTTTTCGGTAAATTGTTCGTTTCTTTTTCCTAAATTCGTTCTCTATTAGTGGAGAAAACTCGGTCGCTTAGTCGCCACGAGCTCTAGCATCGACCGTTAAGCGCAAATTTTCAGAACGCATAATCCAGAAAATACATCTTATGGAGATTGACATTAAACTAAAAAATCTTCGAGTTAAATTGAGACAGAATTCCAAAGAAATTATGGATGATGTTTTGAAAAGGCATGTGCCAAGAATTAGTTCAAAAGACAAATCAAAAAAAGAGATTTGTGTATTTTGTGCAAGTAAAGATAATTTAACAAAAGAACATGTTTTACCGAAATGGACATTCGAAAATTGTACCAAGAAATTCTTTGTTACAGACATAAATGGTAGCGAACAGACATATAACAAAACTACGATCCCAGTTTGTGCAAATTGTAATAATAATTTATTAGGAAGTGTTGAAAGCTATATCATTTCTATTTTTAATGATACTGATTTATCAAACTCATTTTTTAGTAATGATCAATTACACAACATAATTCGTTGGTTAGAAATTATTGAATATAAATTTCAATTATTAGAGATTCGGAGAAAATTTATAAAATCAAAATCTTCTCAATATATTGAATACTTAAGAGATATTCCTGTTTCGATAATGAGAGCGAATATTGATTATTCACCGAGTAAAGCAGTAACTCAAATTAGAACTGCACAGAAAAGAGTAACTGAAAAATCTAAAGTTAGTAATGGAAACTCTTTAGTAATATTTAAAACTAAAAATGAAAGCTTCTACTTTTTTCATCATTTAAATGAGTTCATATTTTTAGAACTACCAAAGTTTGGAATAGCATTGTTTTACTTTTATTCCCAGAAATTTGAGAAAGCGGAGGTTGCCAAAGATGAAGCATTGAAAGTCATAAAGGAAGTTTACAATAGCTAAAGAAATCTGTACTCATAGTCATTGATGTAATAGTTTGTTTGCTTTTTAAGAAAGTATTCTGAACTTAAGATTTCTCATTACATTTTGCTTTAGATTTCTCCAACCTCGACAAGCTAGGGAATTCAAGTTGCAAACTATTCCAATCAACCAAAACCCAAAACCCAAAACTGTAACAAATTCCAAAACAACAGACCAATTAAGTTATCGTAAAACTTTAAAAAATGTACTATGAGCAATAGAAGAAATTGGTTAAAGCAAACAAGTTTGGGTATTGTAGGTTTAGGCATTATTCCTTTAGAGGGTTTTACAATTCCTACGAAAGACAATAGCATTGAAGAAGAGGAGGTAAACCCAATTCGGTTAAGGTCAAACGAAAATCCTTATGGACCATCTGCATCAGCAAGAAATGCAATGAGTACTAGTATAAACGCCAGCAATCGCTATAACTGGGAATTGCTAGACGAACTAATTGGAAAAATTGCACAAAAACATAATGTAACGTACCAAAACATACTATTAGGTGCAGGTTCATCAGAAATTTTAAATTTAGTGGCTTTATATTGTTCCAAAAAGCCAGGAAATCTAATTATTGCCGAAACTACGTTTGATTATTGGACAATAACTGCGGAAAATGCAGGCCTCAAAAAAAATGCAATCCCATTAACAACAGATAAAAAGCATGATTTAGCAACAATGTTAAACGCAATTGATGCTGATACCAAATTGGTTTATATATGCAATCCCAATAACCCAACAGGAACAATTTGTGATAATGAAGCACTTCTAAATTTCATAAAAGAAGCCACAAAAAGAACCAAAGTTTTAGTCGATGAGGCTTACTTAGATTTTACAAATCAACCATCACTTGCAAATCTTGTAACAGAAAATAAAAACCTAATTATTGCCAAAACTTTTTCAAAAATATACGGTTTAGCAGGTGCACGTATCGGATATGCACTAGCGCATCCAGAAATCATAAACGAGATGAGCCAATTGCAATTTGCTACAAATGGAAGCGTAAGTACAACAGCTGCTTCCGGAGCTTTAGCATCGCTCAATGACAATAAATTTGTAGCAGAAACCATTTTACTCAATGCAGAAGCAAGAAAATATACTATGGAACAATTGGAGAATTTAAAAATTCCGTGTATTCCATCGCATACAAACTTTATCTATTTTTCTTTAGAAAATTATAAAAAGGACTTTTTTGCACAATTAGAAAAGAACAATATTCTGGGAACAAAGATTTACGAAGAAAAAGGAAAATGGTCAAGAATTACAATTGGTACAATGAAAGAAATGAAGCAATTCATTAAAGCATTGAAGTAAATTTAAAGCTGCAAACATTAGCCGTTTGGTTTAATGGCTGGTTTTATTTTTCTATACCAAAATTACTCAAATGAGATTTACATTTCTTTAATTCATATTGCTTAATTACCACAACTTCGCCAAACTAAAAAAAACCTTACCAACCATTGTAAATTAATAATTAGCTAAATTCTAGTTTGTTACTATTTATTGTTAAAAAATCTATTTTTATTGTTTATCAATAAATATTTATTATATTTGTGACATAATTTTAAACTTAATAATTATGTCAAAAACAAACAACTTCGTTTTTTGGGGCTTATACGTTATAGCCTGGATCATTTTTGTAGGCTTGTCTATTGAAGCTGGCGGCCTAATAGTAAACTTCTTTTTCAGTCTTTACAATCCAGAGTTTGTTCAAAATTTATATCAAAAGTTAGACTTAATTCAAATGTATAAAGAAAGTAAACTAGCTTTTTTTGGTGTGTATAGCTTTATTTTAATCATTTCAATTTTAAAAGCATGCCTATTTTATGCTGTGATCAGTCTAATGCACAAAATGGATTTGTCCAAACCGTTCCACACTTTTGTAGCCAAAAAAATTACACAAGTTAGCTACTTTACGCTTTCCATCGGATTCTTAAGTTACATTGCCAAGGAGTTAGTGACTGACTTAAAGCATTACGGCTTTGTTCCCGATAACCTAAACCAATTTTGGGCAGACAGTCAAGCCTTTATTTTAATGGGTGCTGTAATCTACATTATTGCGATTATCTTTAAAAAAGGAGTAGATATTCAAAACGAAAATGATTTAACCGTTTAAACCATGGCAATAATTGTAAACTTAGACGTGATGATGGCAAAGCGAAAAATGTCGCTAAACGAACTTTCTGAAAAAGTAGATTTGACGTTGTCCAACCTTTCCATACTTAAGACAGGAAAGGCAAAAGCAATTCGCTTCAGTACTTTAGATTCAATTTGCAAAGCATTAGACTGTCAGCCAGGAGATATTTTAGAATATTCTAATGATGAAAAATAGTTTTTTCTCAATCATTTAGTAAGTGAAAATACTAAAATAGTATGGTGATAAAAATCTCCATTATATAAGTGTGGAAAATTATAAAATTTGTCACTCAATAATAGTCAAGGATTGTTGAGTTAAACCTTTGTAGAACGAAAATTATAGAAAAGAGAATTTAGCATCCGCAAGTAGAAATGTACCATCAGCATAAAGATTTGAAGCATGTCAATTTAGATTTGGAGCATGTCAATTTAGATTTGGAGCATGTCAATTTAGATTTGGAGCAAGTCAATTTAGATTTGAAGCATATCAATTTAGATTTGGAGCATATCAATTTAGATTTGGAGCATGTCAATTTAGATTTGGAGCATGTCAATTTAGATTTGGAGCAAGTCAATTTAGATTTGGAGCATATCAATTTAGATTTGAAGCATGTCAATTTAGATTTGGAGTATATCTATTTAGATTTGGAGCATGTCAATTTAGATTTGGAGTATGTCAATTTAGATTTGGAGCATGTCAATTTAGATTTGGAGTATGTCAATTTAGATTTGGAGCATGTCAATTTAGATTTGGAGCACATCAATTTAGATTTGGAGTATGTCAATTTAGATTTGGAGCAAGTCAATTTAGATTTGGAGCAAGTCAATTTAGATTTGGAGCAAGTCAATTTAGATTTGGAGCAAGTCAATTTAGATTTTTTGCAGGAAGATTCTTTACTATTGGTACTATAATGTACTATCTCTCAAAGAAATTTTGTAGGTTTGTTTTATTCAGTTTACAGCAATAAATTACATTTTTAAATGAAAAAAATAATTGTTCTTTTATTAATAAATTTTTCAGTGACCGTTTTCAGTCAAGAAAGAGAAGCTACTATTCTCTTTAACGACAGCACGTCTGTAAAAGGTTTGGGTGAAATTAAAAAAGAAAAAATATATTTCAGAGTAAGCTCCTCTGATGAAGTGTCTGTATGGAATTATGATATGGCTTATGGCTTAATTTTCTCTGGATATGGATTCTCCGAAAAATACGTTTACGTAAAACCCAATAAATACTCCAAACCAAAATTAATGGAGGTAATTGAAGAAGGAAAAGTGAATCTATATAAAGAATCTAGTTTTGGTGCACAAGTTGGTATCGGTGTTAGTGTAAGTAATTCAAACGTCGGAGCTGGACCAAACTTATATCATGATTATTCGACTGTTTATTACGTTAAAAGAAAAACGGAAGAATATGCTACCGATATTTCCTTCAGTTTTAAAAGCAATTCATCAAGATACTTTTCAGATTGTGATATGCTACTTCAAAAGATAAAGAAAAAAGAATTTAGAAAAAAAGATATCATTGAAATCGTTTATTTCTACAATGATTATTGCGGTGATGAGGAAGAGGATTAAATGCAATTAGAAACCAATGTAAAGTAGGTAGGTTAGATAAGTTATGGTTCAATTTTGGATTCAAAGCGCATTGATTTAGACATTTTGAATGTAATTTTAATAATAAAAACTGCAAGACATATGACCTTGCAGTTTTTTATTAAACTATTCTTTAGTTTCGACTCTAATTCCTTTGGTATGACTAGTAAATTCTGGTGCGTACATACTTTGTATTGTGGTAATTCCGTTAGAAAAATTGCCGCTATTATTTACTCTTATGTCGTATTCTATAACATAAGTTCCTTTATCTATTTTTTCAAAAAAGAAATGTGTTGCAGCATCTTTTGTACTCATATAATAACTCAAACCATCGTCCCATTTGTACTCTGACAAAACATTTATTGGTTCGAAACACGAAGCTCTCATGTCTTTTAAATGAACATATTCCATGTCTTCTTTGGCAGTAACAATTATTCTTACGGTTACCAAATCTCCTATTTTTAACGGATTTTTAGAGTTAATTCTAACCAATTCATCACCTTTTCCGTAGTTCTTTTTTATATACAATTCTTTGGCTGTTGACAATACAGCTCCAGCGTTGCTTTTAATCTTATCCAAGTCTTCAAAATACTGCCAATAAATACCTCCATAACCCGGAACTTTAGATTTATTTTCTACTATAATTGTAGCCATTTCTTTTTTCACTTCATCTGCTTTCCAAGTCATTTTGATGTAACCTGTTTCGGCTTCTTTTTCACTTTCAGTTAGTTTTTTGGTCATT
Source organism: Flavobacterium aquatile LMG 4008 = ATCC 11947 (assembly GCF_000757385.1). Classification (GTDB taxonomy): domain Bacteria; phylum Bacteroidota; class Bacteroidia; order Flavobacteriales; family Flavobacteriaceae; genus Flavobacterium; species Flavobacterium aquatile. The sequence continues at coordinate 212,473 of NZ_JRHH01000003.1, forward strand.
ATTTTTTCATCGCCAATTTTGATAATCGTGTTGTCTTTTACAGTCAACAAATTGGAACCTTGCATCAATAAAGCATAAATAGCTTCGGTTGTAGCTTTTGTAGTTGACCAGTTTTTGGTTTGCTTATTTTTAAGTAACCAAACCTTCATAGCATCAACAGATTTTGTGTCATTTGTAATTTCTGAAAAGGCCTCAATAAGTAAAGCTTGCGTCTCAATTGGCGCTTGATACCAATACCAACCTGCTTTATTTTCTAGCCAATACATTCCCCAATCTTCGTTGGTAGAAGCTGTTTCTTTTAAGCTTTCGATAATTGTTTTTGCACTTTCCTTTTTATCAAATCGATGCAATATTAACGACGCTAATCCTTTGTTATAAAGCGAGTATTGCTTCCAATTGGAGTTTATATTTTCTAGTTGTCGGTTGATAATTGCTTTGGTTTTATCAGAAATAGGGTAGTTGTTTAAGTAAAAACTTCTTGCATAAAGATAGTGTAAGTCAGAATATAGATTAATCGTTTTTGCTTTTTCAAACTCTTTATTGTTATCAATAAATTTGCTATCCAAATAGGGAATTGCTGTTTTGGTAATTTCATCAAACGAATCGATTAATTCTTCATTTACTTTAAGTTTTTCTAAATGTCCGAGTCCAGCAACTATGTGTCTAGTGATGTATTCGCTTTCATTTCCACCGTCAAACCAAGGAAATCCACCCGATGATTTTTGCTTTTCTTTTAATTTTTTGAAAGTAAGGTCTAGAGAGTTTTTCATGTTTTCTAAATCGAAAAGCAATGCTAAATTCTTCCTTTTTTCTTCTTCGCTTTGTGCATCTTTCAACCATGGTGTTTCGGCTAAAATTAATGATTTCAATTCTTCGTTTTGCTCTAATTTAGAAATTGGGTTACCCAATTTTTTCCAGTTTTCAAATACATTTGCAATAGTTGGATTTTTATTAATTATTTTGGTCGCCAACACATTTGCATAATATCTAGAAAAGGTTTGCTCGGCACATTCGTGTTCATATTCCATTAGATAAGGCAATGACTGTATAGCAAGCCAAGTAGGATTGGAAGTGTATTCAAATATAAATTGATGATTTTTTAAAGTTGATGAAGTGGTGTTTTTCAAATTTTCAAAAGCGTATTCTTTTTTAGTATTTTCTCTTACCCAAACAGGAATGCTTTCGGTAACCAATATACTATTTGTTAAAACTGGCAAAATACTTTCTTCTCCATCAGAATGATTACCAGCTTTTGCAATTACTTTGTATTGAACACCTTGTAAGCCGCTAGGGATTGTGATGTTCCATTTTACAACAGTGTTTCCCGATGGATTAATTGTAAAGTTTTTTACAGCGTTTTCATTATTCATTTTTACATCAATACTCTCCATGGAAGAAGCATCAAATAGTTGTAAAACCGCCATTCCGTTTTTAGCACTAGTAGTTAAGTTACTCACTTTTGCTACTAATGAAATGGTGTCGTTTTCTCTTAAAAAACGAGGCATATTAGGCACTATCATCAAATCTTTTTGAGTTACAACCGATTTTTCATCGAATGCATATTCTAAAGTTTTAGTATGTCCGAGAAGTCTTAATTTCCATTGTGTTAATTCTTCGGGAGAAGTAAATTGGAAATTGATTTTACCTTCTTTATCTGTTTTTAATTGCGGAAAAAAGAAGGCAGTTTCGTTTTTATTAGTTCTAGTTTTTACTTTTGTCAGTTCTTCGAGTCCTTTCTTAGTTGAAATAATAATAACTCCATTTTTAGAGTCTGAACCATACAATGCAGCACCTTGCGCGCCTTTCATAACATTGATGTTACTAATGTTTTCAGGTAGTAGATTTAGTAAATCAGAAGATCTAGAGATTACTCCGTCGATAACAATTAAAGCTTCAGTATCAATATTAGATTTAGGACCTCTAATTATAATTTTTGAAGTTGGATTAACACCATTATTATCAGTCACTATCTGTAAACCCGATACTTTTCCTAGTAATGATTGAATAGTAATTGGATTTGAGGCTTGAGATAATTCTTTTGCGCTTATTACTTGATTACTTGAAGTCACTGATCCGCTCTTTTTCTTAATTCCTAAAGCAGTAACGACGATTTCATCAAGTGCATTGGGACCATCTTTTAAAACAGGATTTATTTCGTTTTCATTTATTTCAATTTTTACTTCTTCATCCGAAAAACCAACAAAGGAGTAAACTAACTTTTCGCCTGGCGCAGCATCAATTTCATAATAACCATCAACGTCAGTAACTACACCTCTTGTAGTTCCTTTAACTACAACATTTGCACCAGGTAATGAACCACCAGAATCAGCTACAATCCCATAAATTAGTTTAGCGTTTTTTGGTTTTTTAGACTTTTTGGTTACTTGTTTTTTATACAAGCGATCAATTTGATAGTTTTTAGAATTATTAAAATCAAAGCCAAACCATATTAGCGTGTTTTTTTCATTATTCAATTCTAATAGATGATTTTTTTCATTTTTTTTCTGAAGGAATAAGGTTTTAATTTCGTGTTGATTAGCATTTTTGTAATAAAAATGATTGTTGTAATTTTTGTAAGAGTTAATCGTCTCCCAACGTTCAATATGAAATACATCTAAAGAACTATCGTACATTGAGGCAAGAACTTCAAATTCGGAGCTTCTTTTATCTTGTTTGATTTTGAAACTCCAACTTTCATTGCTTCCTGGTTCTAACTTATTTCTGAAACTTTCAATTTCAAATATGGTATTGCTTTCAACTGTAGGTTTAAATTGTATTTTCATTTCTTCTGAAAAGTATCTGTTTTCAAACACAGTTTCAACTCTAACATTAAAGGAATCAAATATAAGTGTGTTGATAGGAATTTTTAAAACGGTTTTAAATTGGTTTACATTTATTATTTCATTGTAAAAATAGTTCCCATCAAATACTGCTTCTGCATTTAAAAACAAATTGGGCACAGCACATTTTACTTCAACTAATGCATAACCATCTTTTTTTGGATCTTCATTAATTTGATGCAATGTAACTATTTCGTTTTCACCAGCTTTTTCGTCATTAGCTGAGGTTAAATTAAAGTTTTCGATAGTTTCTATTTCATTTTGAAGTTCGTCTTTAGTTGTAAAAACAACTTTGTACTTTCCTGATTTATAGTTTTTAATAAAATCCAAAGTCAGAAACTTATCTTTTATAGTGTTTATTTTTTTTGTGTAAACTAATTTGTTTTGTAAGTTATCATCTAAATAGGAGTTATATATTTCATAAGGAAAAAGTTTTTCAAATTCTTCTTTTGAAATTAAAGGCAGTTCAGCTACACTGAATTCTCTTGGCATAAATTTATTAGAAAACGGATTTAAGAAGTAAATTTTAATTTCCCCATTTACAGGTTTGAACTCTCCGTTTAAGTTAGTACTTGAAAAAGTAAGAAGATTATTTTTATCCGTTCTAATCTTTTTATCAATTTTAAGATATAAAATAGTACTTTGATTTCCAACTTTTACGCTTGTTGATGCAGATTGCGTTTCACCACTTATGTCCGTAACATCTGCAACAACATTGTATTGATAAATTATTTTATCTGATGTTGTGTAGTTTTTATCAATTATAGCTTTAAAATCAATAGTAAAATGTCCTTTATCATCAGTTTTTGTTGATGAAATAATTTGTTCTGTTTCTTCATTTGAATACTTATTTTTAAATCTAGAATAATCAATTCTATTAATAGTGTAATTTACAACAGCATTAGAAACAATAGCACCATTAAAAGATTTTGCTTTTCCTATAATTGAAACCATTTCATTTAATGCAAACGATTTGTTTATTTTATCAAACGAAACTTCAAATTTTGGTCGTTTATATTCTTCAACTTTGAAAGTGAAATAGTCGTTTTCTAAACCTTCTTCGTCCCAAATAGCATGCACATTCTCAACTACGTCATAGTAGGAATCATTTTCATAATTGTCTGGTTCGTCAATTTCAATACTATAATCACCAGTTGAACCACTTTTAGGTAAGTTGAATTCTCCTGAGATAGATCCAAATTCATTAGTCTTTAGTTCAATAGTTTTTATGGCATTATCATTTGAATCATTGACAATAACTTTTACCACTAAATTTGGTAAAACTTTTAACTCTCTTTGCTTACTTTGTGCTAAAACCACTTTAAAATATACAGTTTGACCTGGTCTATAAATGGCTCTATCTAGATAAATTTTATACCTATTCTCAATGTTTTCATTGAGTTCATTTGTGTAATATGAATTTGCGTAGTTGTTGTAAACGCGCAATGTATCTGATTGATGAATTAAAGTTAAAGTCGTTCCAACACGTATTTCTGAATCTTTTTCATGTTTAAAACTTGCCACTCCGTTTTCATTTGTAAGTAATTTAAAATCATTACTTATAACTTCGCAATTAACCAATGGTTTACCTGTTTTTCTATGAAAAACTTCATAAATTGTAGTGTCATCTTTTTTAAAGGAATGCATTTTGATATTCGTTACATTTAGGAGCTCATAATTCAATAAAGTATTTTTAGTAGCTAAATTCAGATTTTCTGCAATAATGATATAATAGCCAATTTCTAGTTTTGGCAATAGCACTTCAGTGGAATAATTAAAATAATTCTTTTTGTTTTCTAAAATATATTTTTGAGTTGTATATGCTTTTGTGTTCTTGATAATGGAGGTAATCAAACTGTCATTGAGTTTTCTGTTCAGTTGTTTATCTGTTTTAAAAATAGAAATCTTTAATGAATCTAAATTTTTGTAATCAATGTGAGCTCTAGTCTCTTGATTTTCGTAAATAAGTGATTCAAGAGTTACATTTAATTCTGGTTCTTCAAGGACTTTCTTTTGATAAGCGGCAGTCTTATATGCATTAGTTTTTTTATTAAAGTTTGTGATAGTGTCCAATAAAATTTTATATTCAATTAAACCATTCGCATTTACAGTTTTGTTCGCATTTGAACGTTTTAAAGAAGCTTTTTCAATAAGAATGTTTTGAATTAAAACAGAATCTTTTGCTCTTTTCTGTAGCGAGTTTAAGCTATTTTCATATTTTAATTTGTTATTATAAAAAGAGCTATTGCAATATTTTAATCGATCTAGCTCAATATCGGTGGGAACTTGTTTTGTTTCTAATTTTTGATATAGTCCAAGTATTTTACGAGTATTTGGATTTTTTACCGAATCAAATTTGGCTCCCTGAAAATCGTTGCTTGTACCAAAAAGTTGTTTCAATAATGGTTGATGATGTATTTCTAACCAAGGATTATATTTTGTTTTTAAGTGTTCAATATATTCAATTGTCAAACAATCATAAACAGTTGATTCGTTCAGTCTTTCTTTGCTTAAATAATCAATTATAGGTTCATAATGGCTTAATGGTGTTGATTTTAAAATAAATTCGTTTTCAATAGTTTTTTCATACAACGAATTAATTTTGTTTTCAAAATCTTTATTAGTCCAGGTTAAAAATGTTCCAATAGATAAGGAGTCAAGTTGGGTTCTTTTTGATAATTTACTGTAATTACTTTGATGAAATGAGTTTAAGCATTTTGCGTAAACAAAATTCAGAATTGCTTTTGATGGAATAGAAACATAATTAATTTCACGTTGAAGATTAGTTATTATCTTATATTGAGAATTTTCCTCAAGTGTTTGTATATATTTTGAATTATAGAAAAAGCATTTTATAATCTGTGCTTCATTTTTATTAGAACGTGCTTTTTTATAAATTTTTTCAACTTCTTTATTGGCAGATTTTATCTTGTTTGTATTTTCAAATTCTATAACTTTTGCCCATGATTTTTCATAATCTTGAGCATTGAGACTAAAAGAAATTACAATTAAAACGAAGAGTATAATTTTTTTCATAAAAAGTTGTTTTTATATATAGAGTATAATTTTTTTTAAATGGTTGGGATGAAAAAAAATATTTTTCAATTTATTAATTTTTTCCCTAAAAACAACCATTCTACAAACCTTTTCTTATTTTTGAACATTCAATAACTAAATTATGAAATTCATACCGTTTATCATTCTCCTAATTTCCTTCAATATGATGGCAGAAACCGATTTCGACAAAGCGGAAAAATTGTATAATCAAGAGAAATTTGATCAGGCTAAAGTACTTTTTGAGAGTTATTTGAAAACCAACCCAAGTAGTTACAAAACCGTGGAATATCTTGGAGATATTGCAGGCCATCAAAAAAAATGGGACGAAGCCATTAAACATTATAAAGTTCTTAAAATACATTTCCCAAAAAGTGCCAATTACTTTTACAAATTTGGTGGCGCAATGGGTATGAAAGCCAAATCGGTCAATAAATTCAAAGCACTCGGAATGATAGACGAGATAGAAAGTTCTTTCCTAACGGCTGCCAAATTAGACCCAAAACACCTAGAATCACGCTGGGCTTTAGTAATGCTTTACATAGAATTACCCGGAATTGTAGGAGGAAGCGAGAAAAAAGCCATCAAATATTCGGATGAATTAATGGAACTATCCAAAGTAGATGGCTATCTGGCAAAAGGGTATATCGACGAGTATTTTAAAAGATATAAAAAAGCAGAAGTAAATTATATAAACGCACACGAAATTGGTAACTCAAAAACTACATTTCAAAAGCTCTATAATTTATATTTGAACAAATTAAAAGACAAAACAAAAGCTACTAAGCTAAAACAACAATTCGAAAAATAGATTAAAGTATTTGTTGGGTTTTTATCTTCCAACTTCTAACTCCCATCTTCTAACTATAAAAAATGAGAACACATTTCATAGCAATCGGCGGAGCAGCCATGCACAATCTTGCAATAGCATTACACAATAAAGGATATCAAGTTACAGGAAGCGACGACGCTATATTTGAGCCATCAAAATCACGTTTAGAAAAGAAAGGTTTGCTACCAATTGAAATGGGCTGGTTTCCCGAAAAAATTACTTCAGATATTGAAGCAATCATTTTAGGAATGCACGCCAAAGCAGACAATCCAGAGTTGTTGAAAGCCGAAGAATTAGGTTTAAAAATCTATTCGTATCCCGAATTTTTATACGAACAATCTAAAAATAAAACCCGAGTGGTTATTGGAGGTTCACACGGAAAAACAACCATAACTTCAATGATTTTGCACGTAATGCATTATCATAATATTGAAGTCGATTATATGGTTGGCGCGCAATTAGAAGGTTTTGATACGATGGTTCATCTTACAGAAACCAACGACTTTATTGTTCTGGAAGGCGATGAATATTTATCATCTCCAATAGACAGACGACCGAAATTTCATTTGTATCAACCCAATATTGCATTACTTTCTGGAATTGCTTGGGATCATATTAACGTGTTTCCAACCTTTGAAAACTATGTAGAACAATTTGAAATTTTCGTAAATCAAATTACTAAAGGTGGAATTCTTGTGTATAATGAAGAAGACGAAACCGTTAAAAAAGTAGCCGAAGAAACTACAAATACCATAAGACGTTTACCGTATGCAACACCAAACTATTCAGTTGAAGACGGAACAACATTGTTAGAAACTCCAGAAGGACCAATGCCAATAGAAGTTTTTGGCGCTCACAACTTAAACAATCTTGCTGGTGCAAAATGGATTTGCCAAAATATGGGCGTTGACGAAGCCGATTTCTACGAAGCCATTGCCAGTTTTAAAGGCGCAAGTAAACGTCTAGAAAAAATTGCCGAAGGAAAAGGAAAAGTAGCTTACAAAGATTTTGCACATTCACCAAGCAAAGTATCGGCAACTACCAAAGCGGTTAAAAATCAATATCCAAATAGAACATTAATTGCGTGTTTAGAACTACACACTTACAGTAGTTTGAACGCCGAATTTCTAAAAGAATATCAAAACGCACTTGACGCAGCCGATGTTGCAGTAGTTTTCTATTCACCAGATGCAGTAAAAATTAAGCAACTAGAAGAAGTAACTTACGACCAAATTGCACAATCGTTTCAAAGAGAAGATTTAATTATTTACACCAATCCAGCCGATTTTAAGAATTTCTTATTCAGTCAAAATTTCGATAATTCAGCATTACTATTAATGAGTTCAGGAAATTATGGCGGATTGAATTTTGATGAGGTTAAGGAATTGATGAGGTAAGATTGGTTTTGTCATTTCGAAGGAATCTCACTAGTTTTTACACAAAAGATTTCACGCACAGTTTGTCATTCCGTAGGAATCTCATTTTAAGTACGTAATTATGATTGAATACACAGAAGGAATTTATACATTTTATGTTTACATTTTGACTAATAAAAACAAAACGGTTTTATATACTGGTGTACTAATAATATAAAATTACGTTTGCATCAACATGAGAGTAAATTTAATCCAAATAGTTTTACAGCGAGATATAATGCTCATTTTTTAATTTATTACTAAAAGTTTGGATGGATTCAATTAGCAATTGAAAGGGAAAAGGAAATAAAGAATCTTTCAAGAGAAAAGAAATTGAATTTGATAAAGGAAATTAATCCAAGTTTAGAATTTTGGAATGAGCATTTTAAATAAAAGATTCCTACGGAATGACAAGATTGCGCATAGTTTGTCATTTCATAGGAATCTCAATACTTTTACTTTCCATAGCTAAAATGCCCAACAATTTCATAACTAAATAAACAATCTTCAAGAACTTGTCCGCCACCAACATTGTGAACTAAAAGCGGTCGTTTTCCATCTGCTGATTTTTTATGAGTTACAATTCCGATATGAGGTAATTTTCCGTTAATCATCCAAGTTACAATTTCGCCAGTTTTATAATCGTTTGCATTATTTGAAACTTCCAATTTTTTACCTTTTCGAGTAAAGAAAACTTCAAGATTGGGAACTCTTCTGTGATCAATATTGGTGTCGGGTTTTTTCAAACCCCATTTTTTTAAATTTGGATATAACGAAAAATTGGCTTTCAAATCTTCGTGGACTTCCTTTTGCAAATCAATCCCAAGTTTTCTGTAAGCGCGAATAACCACATCGGTACAAACACCTTTATTTTTAGGAACATCACCATTTGGATATTTTATGCCAATATAACTTGGATCGTATTGAATCGTTTCATCAATTATAGAAATGGCTGCATTGGACAATTTCTCCTGAAAAGTAATCGGATTTTCAATTACCATTGAACTTGATTCAGTAGTATTCGATGCTAATTTATCAGATTCTTTGCATCCAAAAGAGAAGCCAATTAAGAGTAAAAAGGGAAGTAGTTTCATTGATGTTTTTTATTCAAACGAAAATTGTATTCATTTTATTTTGAACTGATTAAAAAATTAATTTAATTTGTATTATAATAAAAGCCAAATAGTTATGTACACACCAATAAATCAATGGGCTGAAGACGATCGCCCAAGAGAAAAATTTCTGCTAAAAGGAAAATCTTCCTTATCCGATTCCGAATTACTTGCAATATTAATTGGTTCAGGCTCACGAAATGAAAGCGCGGTTCAGTTATGTCAACGTATTTTAGCTTCCGCAAACAATAATTTGAATCAACTAGGAAAACTTTCCATTGCGCAACTTACCGAATTTAAAGGAATAGGTGAGGCAAAAGCCATTGCAATCGCAGCAGCTTTAGAATTAGGACGAAGACGTAGATCGGAAGATGCAGAAGAACTGAAAAAAATAAGTTCAAGTAAAGCAGTTTTCGAAATCATGCAACCCATAATTGGGGAATTACCACACGAAGAATTTTGGATTTTATACCTCAATAATTCCAATAAAGTAATTCACAAAGCGCAACTTTCTAAAGGTGGAATTACAGGAACAGTTGTAGATAGTAGAATTGTTTTTAAAACAGCTTTCGAACAAAACGCCACTTCAATAATTCTCACTCACAATCATCCATCAGGAAAATTAGCGGCTAGCCAAGCTGATATTGAAATTACAAAAAGGCTGAAACTTGCAGGAGAACAATTAGAAATTTTGATTCTAGATCATATTATTATCACCGAAAGTGGTTATTATAGTTTTCAAGACAACGGAATATTTTAAGAAAATAGTAAGAAAATAAACGATTTTGTTTGAGTAACTTGCGGCATAATTTTTTATTCATGCTTCAAACAAAAAACGTAACTTTTTTTTACAATAAAGAAACACAATTTACCTTTCCCGAGTTAAAATGTAATGCTTCTGACGTACTTTTAATTACGGGAAATTCAGGAAAAGGAAAGACTACTTTGCTGCATCTTTTAGCAGGTTTGTTACGTCCAAAAAACGGCGAAATTTCAATTGAAAACACTAATATTAGTTCGCTTTCAGAGAAAAAATTAGATCAATTTAGAGGAAAAAATATCGGCTTGATATTACAACAATCACATTTCATTGCGTCAATGTCAGTTCTTGAAAATGTTGTCTTAGCTTCGTGGTTAGCAACAGGAAAAAAAGCAATTCTAAAAGCTGAAAAACTGTTAGCCGAATTGGATTTAGAAAATCAAAAACACAAATTACCTTCACAATTAAGTATCGGTCAGCAACAACGTGTTTCCATTGCAAGAGCATTAATAAACGAACCAAAATTACTTTTGGCAGATGAGCCAACATCAAGTTTAGATGATGAAAATGCCTTTAAAGTTGCCGATTTATTAGAAAAATTATCTAAAGAATACAAAGCGGCATTGGTAATTGTAACCCACGATTCTAGATTGAAAAATAAATTTACTAACCAAATAAATCTCAACTAAGATGATAGCAAAACTAGCTTGGAGAAACATTTGGTTCAAACCGTTAAATACACTTTTAAGTATTATTTTATTATCCTCAAGTGTAGCGATAATTACAGTTTTAATTTTGTTGCAAAAACAATTTGAAGAGAAATTCTCAAGTAATATTGACGGTGTTGATTTGGTTCTTGGTGCTCAAGGTAGTCCGATGCAATTGATACTTTCATCGGTGTATCATATTGATAATCCAACAGGAAATATCAGTTATGATTCCGCTAAAGTGTGGATGAATCATCCGTTTATTGAGAAGGCAATTCCGTTGGCATTTGGTGATAATTACCGCGGATTTAAAATCGTTGGAACCAATTCGGATTATTTAGATAAGTACAAAGCCAAAATTTCGAAAGGTAAATTATTTGATAAAAATTTTGAAGTCGTTGTAGGAAGTGAAGTGGCTCAAAAATTGAAGTTAAAAATTGGCGACACGTTTCACGGAACTCATGGTGATGCAAAAGAAGGAGAAGTTCACGAACATATTGATTATAAAATTACAGGAATTGCGTCTCCAACAGGAAGCGTAATTGACAATCTAATTCTTTCAAACATTCCTAGTGTTTGGCAAATGCATGGAAATCATGAAGACGAAAATCCGGCTCATGGAGAAGAAGGTCACGTTCATAAAGAAGACGAGCACGAACATCACGAGGATGACATAACTTTGAACGAACCCAATATGGAAATTACCGCCGTTTTATTAAAGTTTAGAAATAAAATGGGTATTGTAATGTGGCCAAGAATTATTGCTCAAAACACTAAAATGCAAGCAGCATCGCCAGCAATTGAAGTAAATAGAATTTTTAGTTTGTTTGGAATAGGTTTGAAAGCGTTGGAATATTTGGCTTATGCTATTATGTTGATTTCTGGAATATCCATTTTTATCGCGCTTTACAATCGATTGAAAGAACGAAAATATGAGTTTGCCTTAATGCGAATTAACGGCGCAAGTAGATTTCAACTTTTATCATTAATTCTGATAGAAAGTCTTATTTTATGCTTCGTTGGATTTTTATTTGGAACAATTTTTGGTAGGTTTGCATTAGGATTTATTTCTAATTCTGCCGAAGACGATTTTAAAATGGCATTCAATCCAATGGAAATTGTTTGGGAAAAAGAATCCATTTTATTAATTGCAACATTAGTAGTAGGAATCATCGCTGCGTTAATTCCGGCAATAAAAGCATATCAATTAAATATATCAAAAACATTAGCAAATGCATAACAAGATTAAATTAGTCATCGTTTTATTTTCAGCTTTATTATTTTTTAGTTTTTCTGATAAAGAAAAGTCTATTTTGGATTCAACAGCAATTTCAAAAGTTGTTGCTGGAGATACAATCACTTGGAAATTATTAGGAGAAATTAAATTCAATTTGAAGAAACATCCTAAATATGGTGAAGTTCAGTTTCCGGTTGTCAATGATAAAGTAAAATTGAGAGGAAAAAAGAAAGTTTACATTTCGGGTTTCATTGTTCCTATTGATAATAAAAGTTACGCGTTAAGTAAAAACGTATTTGCATCTTGCTTTTTCTGCGGAAAATCGGGTCCAGAATCTATCGTTGGTTTGCATTTTAAAAACGGAACTCCTAAACTAAAAACCGATCAATATGTAACCATAGAAGGAACTTTTAGATACAACGAAGACGATGTTGACGATTGGATTTATAACTTGGATAATGCCGTAATTGTAAAAGGAGATTAAATGTTTCAAGATAAAATTACCGATGTTTTTTTTGATTTAGATCATACACTGTGGGATTTTGATAAAAATTCGGAGTTGGCTTTTGATAAAATTTTTAAAGAAAATTATCATCCAATTGATACCAAATCTTTTGTTGAAATTTATGCTCCAATCAATCAAGCATGTTGGAAATTGTATCAATTTGATAAGATTACTCACGAAGAATTACGCTACAGGCGATTGAAAGATTCATTCGACAGTTTGAATTATTCAATTTCTGATGAACAAATTAATCAAATTTCCATAGACTATATAACGTTTCTTCCTGAAAATAATATTTTATTTGAAGGAGCAAAAGAAGTTTTAGAGTATTTAAATGCAAAATACAATCTGCATATTATAACCAATGGTTTTGCCGAAGTACAATATAAAAAAATCAATAACTCTGGAATTTCACATTATTTCGAAACCATTACCAACTCTGAAATGGCCGGCGTAAAAAAACCAAATCCCAAAATTTATGAGCATGCTTTAAATTTGGCAAAAGCCGAAAAACAAAACGCTATAATGATTGGCGATTGCATCGATGCCGATGTAAAAGGCGCATTAGATTTTGGAATTTCTGCCATTTTTTTCAATCCCGAAAAAAAAGAAGTACCTTTAACCGTTCCATCCGTTACTCATTTAACAGAACTTAAAAATTTATTATAGATGAAAAAAATACTTTCAATTATCGTGCTTTTTGTGATTACTTTCAACAGTTTTGCTCAAGATTTAAACAATTATAAGTATGCTTTAGTTCCTGCAAAATTTAGTTTTTTAAAAACAGCCGATTTGTATCGAATGAATACGTTGACTAAAATGTTCATGGAAAAATATGGTTTTGAAACTTATTTAGATTCTGAAATTCTTCCAACAGAGTTTGCAATGGATAATTGCAATAAAGTTTATGTTGATATTGTTGCAAATAATACAATGATGTCAACAAAATTAAAAATTGTTTTGAAAGATTGTAAGAATAACATTTTATATACGTCAGAAGAAGGTAAAAGCCGTGAAAAAGAATATAAAGTTGCTTATAATCAAGCGCTTAGAATGGCATTCGATAATTTTGAAGTTTTGAAATCACATGTTTATCAACCTTCGCAAAAAAGTTTAGAAATGATTGGCGAACCAGCTCAAGCTTCAATTAAAGAAGAAAAAGCAGTTGTTGTTGAAGAGAAAGCAGCTCAAGGAGTTGCTGCAACTGCACCAAAAGTTTCAGTGTCAACTTTATACGCACAGCCAATTGCAAATGGATTTCAACTTATTGACACTGAGCCTAAAGTGATTTACAAAATATACAAAACATCTGTTAAAGATTATTTTACTGCTGTGAAAGGAAACCTTAACGGAGTTTTAATTTCAAAAAACAACGAATGGTTTTTTGAATATTATCAAAACGATAAATTAGTTTCAGAAAAAGTAGAGGTAAAATTCTAAACTGAACACTGAGCATTGAACACTAATAATTATACTTATCTTTCCAACGATTTTTTAAAAATTCTCTCGTTCCATTTTCTCTAGAATTACTTCCTGGATCGTAGAACTTAGTTTCCCTAATTGCATCAGGTAAATATTCTTGTTCGCTAAAATTATTGGCATAATTATGAGAATATTGGTATTCGTCTCCATAACCCAATTCTTTCATTAATTTAGTCGGCGCATTTCGTAAATGAATTGGAACTGGTAAATCGCCAGTTTGTTTCACAACAGCTTGTGCTTCGCCAATTGCCATATAACTGGCATTACTTTTTGGAGAAGTTGCTAAATAAACCGCACATTGACTCAAAATAATTCTACTCTCTGGATAACCAATTGTTGCAACTGCTTGAAACGTATTATTTGCCATGATAAAAGCCGTCGGATTGGCATTTCCAATATCTTCACTCGATAAAATCAACATTCTTCTGGCTATAAATTTCACATCTTCGCCACCTTCAATCATTCGAGCCAACCAATAAACTGCTCCATTTGGATCACTTCCACGAATTGATTTTATAAAAGCCGAAACAATATCATAATGTTGCTCACCAGTTTTGTCATACAATACTGTATTTTGTTGCACCAATTCCAAAACTTTTTCATTGGTAATCAAAATTTGACCTTCAGGGCTTGCGTTTACAACAAGTTCAAAAATATTTAATAGTTTGCGTCCATCGCCACCAGAAAGTCGCAATAAAGCCTCCGATTCTTTGATTTTTATTTTTTTAGACGAAATTATAGTGTCTAATTTCATCGCTCGTTCCAAAAGTGCCATCAAATCTTCCTTAGAAAACGGATTTAAAACATAAACCTGACAACGTGACAATAACGCCGGAATAACCTCAAAACTCGGATTTTCAGTCGTAGCTCCAATCAATGTAACCCAACCTTTTTCAACCGCTGCCAAAAGCGAATCTTGCTGCGATTTACTAAAACGATGAATCTCATCAATAAACAAAATTGGGTTTTTAGCGGTGAACAATCCGCCACTTTGTTTCGCCTTTTCAATCACGTCGCGAATGTCTTTTACGCCACTATTTATCGCACTCAATTCATAAAACGGACGATTACTTTGCTTAGCAATAATCTGTGCCAAAGTCGTTTTTCCAGTTCCAGGCGAACCCCAAAAAATCATTGACGGAATAACACCACGAGCAATCTGTTGGGTCAACGAACCGCTCGGTCCAACCAAGTGCAACTGACTAATGTAATCTTCTAATTTCTGCGGACGAATGCGTTCGGCTAAAGGTGCTTCCATGTGGTAAAATTACGGATTTAATTTTTTTTTGGAGCGAATGGTTCGGTCTTTTTTTGCAATCCGTTTTCCTGCTTTCCGTTCTACTTCGTGCCACTGCAATCAGGGCTAAATAGTTTTCCATTTTTGCATAAATCAATTTTCAAAACAACATTTCGTAAAATAGAAATTCTGACAAAATAGCATTAAATAATTATTGGTTGTATTTTTGATAACCACAATGTCACTATGAGACACACTAACGAACTTAATCATTTTAAATTTTCACCAGCAACATGGATAATTCCATCGTTTTTCTTGGTTGTAATTTGGTTTGTTTTTTACGTAGACAATTCGTTTAATCTTCATTTAAACACACACGGAATTCTACCAAGAACTTTATCTGGTTTGCAAGGCGTGGTTTTTAGTCCGTTTTTGCATGGCGATTTGAGCCATATTGCCAATAATTCCTTGCCACTTTTTATTTTAACAACCGCTTTGATTTATTTTTACAGAGAAGTTTCGCTAAAAGTGTTGGTATATGGAATATTTTTTTCAGGAATTATCACTTGGATTATTGGTCGAGAATCTTATCATATTGGCGCAAGCGGATTAATTTATGTTTTAGTTTCCTTCATTTTCTTTAAAGGAATGATGACACAATATTACAGATTAATGGCTTTGTCGCTTGCCGTTGTAGTTTTATACGGCGGAATGATTTGGTATGTTTTTCCCGATGTAGATCACAAAATTTCGTGGGAAGGACATCTTGCGGGATTACTAACCGGATTTGTTTTTGCAGTAAAATTTAAAACTCCAGACTACAAAAAAGATATACAATATGAATGGGAAAAACCCGATTTCAATCCAGAAGAAGATGCTTTTATGAAACGATTTGATGAAAACGGCAACTTCGTAAATCCACCAAAACCTGAAGAGATTTTAGAAGTTGAAGAAGAACAAACACGTCTCGAACCTGTGAAGTATGTTTATGTTTTTAGGGAAGCGACTGACGATAACAAACATTAAAAAGATTAGCTAACTAGCCCTGATTGTAGAGAAAATAAAAAACCTTTCTGGGTTTCAGAAAGGTTTTTTATTGCAGCGAAAAGCAGGAACATGGATTACAAGAATGCACAAGCCATTCGCTCCTAATTTATCTTGTTTATTGACGTTGTCTAACTGCTTCATACAAAAAAGCTCCGCAAGCCACAGAAACATTCAGCGAACCGATAGTTCCAAACATTGGTAACTTAGCTTTAGCATCAACAATTTTCAAAACCGATGGATTGATTCCGCGGTCTTCGCTTCCCATAATGATGGCAATTGGTTCGTTTAGAGCAATGTCATAAATGTTATCTTCGGTTTTTTCGGTTGCCGCAACGGTTTTTATTCCGCTTCCTTGAAGGTAAAAAATCGCGTCTTTAATATGGTCTACTTTACAAATTGGCACATTAAAAACCGCACCAGCTGATGTTTTAACAGTATCACCATTTACTGGTGCCGAACCTGTTTTTTGAACTATAATTCCATCAACTCCAGTACATTCTGCAGTTCTAATTATGGCACCAAAATTTCTAGCATCGCTCAATTGGTCAAGGATTAAAAACAACGGCATTTTTCCGCTTTCTACAACGCTGTCAACCAAAGTTTCAAGTTTTACAAAAGAAATAGGAGCAATGGTTGCCACCGCGCCTTGATGATTATTAGGAGTTAATCGGTTTAATTTTTCTACCGGAACGTACGAGAAATTGATGCTGTTTTTTTTCATCGCTTTCATCAATTCCTGCATCAATTCGCTTTGCGCATCGCTTTGAACAAACACTTTATCGATTTCTTTTCCTGCGTTGATCGCTTCAATAATCGCTCTAATTCCGAAGATTTGGTTTTCTTTTTCCATGGCGCAAAGGTAAACTTTTTTGGGAAGGTTTAAAAGTTTAAATGGTTAAGAGTTTAAAATGTTGCTTTCAAACTAATATGTACAATAGAATTGGATAGTTTTATGGCTTGATCTTTCGTGCTTCCATTGGCGTAAACTAAGTTGAAAAGTCCGTTTTTGGTAAGCAATCCAAAGCCAAAACCAAGTCCGAGCAAATTGTCCTTTATATTAGTAGTTTTATCTTGATAATAGGCGTAATCAATTATAGAATGCACATAAATATTGGACGAAAGTATATAGCGATATTCGGTCAAAATAGAGGAGAAGACATTGCCTTGCAAACTATTTTCATTGAATCCACGAATAGAATTTATTCCTCCAAATCGATACAATTCGTTAATAATATATTCTTCACTTTGCAAATAAAAATTCTGACTTTTAATATTGACAACGTTTTTATTGTTGAGATAAAAATTGTGTT
Organism: Flavobacterium aquatile LMG 4008 = ATCC 11947; assembly: GCF_000757385.1. Lineage (GTDB taxonomy): Bacteria > Bacteroidota > Bacteroidia > Flavobacteriales > Flavobacteriaceae > Flavobacterium > Flavobacterium aquatile. Next base: position 230,011 of record NZ_JRHH01000003.1, read on the forward strand.
TTAAATTCAAACTTCCAAAAAACTGATTGTTACTTTGAAACTGCGATTCACGTTTTCCGGTTCCAAGTTTAATGACATAATTACTTTTTTCGGGAAATAAAAAATCGTCTGGTTTAAAATTAACAAACTCAAAAGTTGATGTTATAAATTGGTTTTCAAAATCACTTAAAGTTGAAGTATTCACATTATTAATATCACTCGATTCTGCCGATTGATAACCCAAATACAATCGCGTATTGTAATTAAAGTAGTAACCCAAATCTATCGAGGTTTGCGTATTTTGAAACGTGCTGTCTTGTTTGAAAATATTCAATTGCGCTTTCAACCCAATAGGACTTTTGAAAATATATGGAAGTTCTACGCCAAGATTAAACGTCTTTTGATCTTCGCCATTGCTTTTCCAGTACAATGCCAACTTTTCGCCAGAGTTCAAAATGTTGTTCAAAGTCAAGTCTAAATATCCGTTAAAAATTACTTTCGAATTTTCGTCGTTAGAAAATCCAATAAAACCATCAAACGTATTTGCTTTAGCCTTTTCCAAATAAACATACACTTTCGTAGAATCTTTGGTAAATAAAATCTCAGGATATTTCGTCTGTTTTACAAATCGATATTGCTCAATGTCTTTATAAAGTTTCTCCAAATTCTGCTGATTAAAAACCTTATTGCGGTACATTCGTTTTAAATTCTTCTTGTGACCTTCTGGGAATTTGTCGTAACCATTAATTACAATATCGTTCAGTTGCCGTTTTTGTTCAGTAGCAATATTCAAATCGGCAGTAACAAAACCATTTTTGTTTTTCACATTAACCAATTTCACCTTTGCCATCGAAAAACCTTTCACTTCAAGTTTCTTGACAATAGCATTTAAAAACGATTCACTCTCTTGAAAAGGAAGTTTCAAAGTATCACTTTTCGTATCAAAAAGATTTTCAATTTCACCAGATTTTTTTTCACCTATATATATATGTATAAAATTAGTTTTCTTACCAATATCATATTTGTATAAAAAAGTGCTATCATTTTGTTTGTCGCTTTCAAGAATTTGCTGTTCTAAAAAACCTAATTTCAACAGTTTATCCGAAAATAAAATAGTTTCATCAGCCACGCCTTTTGCATTACTAAACGATTTAGAATAAGTAATCGAATCAATAACCTTATTTTGTTTATCATTCGCGCCAATAATTTTCAAATGCATATTCTTTTGCCCAAAACTAGTAAGGCAAATTAAAAGCATGAAAGTTAAAGTAAATCTATTCATAATTAGGAGCGAATGGCTTGGGCTTTATCAGTAATCCATATTCCTGCTGCCTTTCCAAAGTCCCGATAAAAAATCGGGAGCTTTTCCCTTGCATCAGGGCTAGATAGTAAATTATTTTAATTTTTGTTAACGTTGTAAAAATAACGCAAAAAACCAGTATTTCATATAAAATAAATTCTGTTAAAGAATTGTGTTGAAATAGCCCTAAAACTGAAGATTAAATTTAAAACAGAAATTTAATAGCGGCTATTCTTTATTGCATTAAAAAACAAATAATTAGTTCGTAAAAAAATTAATTAATTATGATTTTTTTATTAGAAAATAATTACTACATTTGCAACCCCTAAAAAGTGGGGATTTAATAAATAAAAGAAAAATTAGTATTTAATTATGCCAACAATTCAACAATTAGTAAGAACAGGAAGAACTCAAATCACTAAGAAGAGTAAATCGGTTGCTTTAGATTCTTGTCCTCAAAGAAGAGGTGTTTGTACGCGTGTTTACACTACTACTCCAAAAAAACCAAACTCTGCAATGCGTAAAGTTGCGCGTGTACGTTTGACTAATGGAAATGAAGTGAATGCTTACATCCCAGGAGAAGGACACAATCTACAAGAGCACTCGATAGTATTAGTGCGAGGCGGAAGAGTAAAAGATTTACCAGGAGTTAGATACCACATTGTTCGTGGTGCGCTAGATACATCTGGTGTAGCAGGAAGAACACAACGTAGATCTAAATACGGTGCAAAACGTCCAAAAGAAGCAAAAAAGTAAATCTAAACTAGTTATTAGTTTTTAATGTAAAAATTAAAATCAGTAACAAAAAAACGAAGAAATGAGAAAAAGAGCGGCAAAGAAAAGACCACTTTTACCAGATCCAAAATTTAACGATCAATTAGTTACACGTTTCGTGAACAACTTGATGTGGGATGGTAAAAAATCTACAGCGTTTAAAGTGTTTTACGATGCAATGGATATCGTAGAAGCAAAAAAGAATAATGACGAGAAATCATCATTAGAAGTATGGAAAGATGCGTTAACTAACGTTATGCCTCACGTAGAAGTACGTAGTCGTAGAGTTGGTGGAGCTACATTCCAAATTCCAATGCAAATTCGTCCAGACAGAAAAATCTCTATGGCAATGAAGTGGATGCTTCTTTATGCTCGTAGAAGAAATGAAAAATCTATGGCTCAAAAACTATCAGGCGAAATCTTAGCTGCGGCTAAAGAAGAAGGTGCTGCAGTTAAAAAGAGAATGGATACTCATAAAATGGCTGAAGCAAATAAAGCATTCTCACATTTTAGATTTTAATTCATAAGAAATGGCTAGAGATTTAAAATTAACTAGAAATATTGGTATTGCAGCTCACATTGATGCTGGAAAAACTACCACTACAGAACGTATTTTGTTCTACACAGGAAAATCACACAAAATTGGTGAAGTACACGATGGTGCTGCAACAATGGACTGGATGGCGCAAGAGCAAGAAAGAGGTATCACAATTACTTCTGCTGCTACAACTTGTGAATGGAGTTTTCCAACAGAACAAGGTAAACCATTACCAAATTCGGTAGATTACCATTTTAATATTATTGATACTCCTGGACACGTTGACTTTACCGTAGAGGTAAACCGTTCATTACGTGTACTTGATGGTTTAGTTTTCTTGTTTAGTGCTGTTGATGGTGTTGAGCCACAATCTGAAACTAACTGGAGACTTGCTGATCAATACAGAGTTCCTCGTATGGGATTCGTAAACAAAATGGACCGTCAAGGTTCTAACTTCTTAATGGTTTGTCAACAAGTTAGAGACATGTTAAAGTCTAACGCTGTTGCGATTACTTTGCCAATTGGTGAGGAAAATGACTTTAGAGGAGTTGTTGACTTAGTGAAAAATCAAGCTATTGTATGGCATGATGAAACTCAAGGAGCAACTTTTGATATTGTTGAGATTCCTGCTGATATGGTTGCAGAAGTTAAAGAATACAGAGATATCCTTATTGAAGCAGTTGCTGATTATGATGAAAATCTTCTTGATAAATACATGGAAGATCCAGACTCTATCACAGAAGATGAGATCAATAACGCTTTAAGAGCAGCTACAATTGACATGGCTATCATTCCTATGATTGCAGGTTCTTCTTTCAAAAATAAAGGAGTTCAATTCATGTTAGATGCAGTTTGTAAATATTTACCATCTCCATTAGATAAAGAAGGTATCGAAGGAATTCACCCTGATGATGCTGAATTATTAGAAGAAGATCAAAAGAAAATCTTACGTCGTCCTGATGTAAAAGAGCCGTTCGCAGCTTTAGCATTTAAAATTGCTACTGACCCTTATGTTGGTCGTTTAGCTTTCTTCCGTGCATACTCAGGTCGTTTAGATGCTGGTTCATATATCTTGAACACACGTTCAGGTAACAAAGAAAGAATTTCTCGTATCTACCAAATGCACGCTAACAAACAAAATCCAATCGATTATATCGAAGCTGGAGATATTGGAGCAGCAGTTGGATTTAAAGATATCAAGACTGGAGATACAATGTGTGATGAAAAACACCCAATTATTCTTGAGTCAATGAAATTCCCTGCACCAGTAATTGGTATCGCTATTGAGCCAAAAACTAAAGCAGACGTTGATAAAATGGGTATGGCTTTAGCAAAATTAGCTGAAGAAGATCCAACATTTACAGTTAGAACTGATGAAGCTTCAGGTCAAACTATCATTTCAGGAATGGGTGAGTTACACTTAGACATCCTTGTAGATAGAATGAAACGTGAATTCAAAGTTGAAGTAAACCAAGGTGAGCCTCAAGTAGAATACAAAGAAGCTTTCACAAAAACTGCAACACATAGAGAAACTTACAAAAAACAATCTGGAGGTCGTGGTAAATTCGGTGATATCGTATTTACACTTGAGCCAGCAGATGCAGTTGATGGTAAAGTTCCTGTAGGATTGCAATTTATAAATGCTGTGAAAGGTGGTAACGTTCCTAAAGAATATATTCCATCTGTTGAAAAAGGTTTCCGTGAAGCAATGAAAACTGGTCCTTTAGCAGGATACCAAGTAGATAGCTTGAAAGTAACTTTAACTGACGGATCTTTCCACCCAGTCGATTCAGATGCTCTTTCTTTCGAATTAGCAGCTAGAATGGGTTATAGAGAAGTAGCAAAAGCGGCAGGAGCAATTATTCTTGAGCCGATTATGAAAATGGAAGTTATTACACCTGAAGAAAACATGGGAGATATCGTTGGTGATATCAACCGTCGAAGAGGTCAAGTAAATGACATGGGAGATAGAAATGGAGCTAAAACTATTAAAGCTGACGTTCCATTATCAGAAATGTTTGGTTATGTTACTACATTAAGAACACTTTCATCAGGTAGAGCAACATCTACTATGGAATTTTCTCACTATGCAGAAACACCTTCAAATATATCTGAAGCAGTTATCAAAAAAGCAAAAGGAAACGCATAATATTTATCAAGATGAGTCAAAAAATTAGAATAAAATTAAAATCTTACGATCACATGTTGGTAGATAAATCTGCTGAAAAGATTGTAAAAACTGTAAAAAGTACAGGTGCTGTTGTAACCGGTCCTATTCCGTTACCAACTCACAAAAAAATATTTACTGTATTACGTTCTCCTCACGTTAACAAAAAATCGAGAGAACAATTTGAAGTTATGTCTTACAAAAGACTAATCGATATTTACAGTTCATCTTCAAAAACTATTGACGCTTTAATGAAATTAGAGTTGCCAAGTGGTGTAGAAGTAGAAATCAAAGTTTAAGTACTTTAAAAAATAATAGTCTTAAGTATTAGAGTATTAATTATTCTAATACTTAATTCTTTATGAATAAAAATCAATTTATTAATTAATAATTAGTTTACTATGTCTGGGTTAATTGGAAGAAAAATCGGCATGACTAGCATTTTCGACGAGAACGGGAAGAACATTCCTTGTACAGTAATCGAAGCTGGACCTTGTGTCGTTACCCAAGTCAGAACCAATGAGGTTGACGGGTATGAAGCCTTACAACTTGGTTTCGATGACAAAACAGAAAAACACGCCACTAAAGCTGACTTAGGTCACTTTAAAAAAGCTGGTACTTCTGCAAAAAAGAAAGTCGTTGAATTCCAAAGTTTTGAAGGAGAGTTTAAACTTGGTGATAGCATCACTGTTGATGTTTTCAGCGAAGGAGAATTTGTTGATGTACAAGGTGTATCAAAAGGTAAAGGTTTTCAAGGTGTTGTTAAACGTCACGGTTTTGGTGGTGTTGGACAAGCAACACACGGTCAACACAACCGTTTAAGAGCACCAGGTTCAGTTGGAGCATCTTCTTATCCATCACGTGTATTCAAAGGAATGCGTATGGCTGGAAGAATGGGTGGTGATAATGTTAAAGTTCAAAATCTTAGAGTTTTGAAAGTAGTTGCTGAAAAGAATCTACTTGTTGTTAAAGGAGCTATTCCTGGATGCAAAAACTCTTATGTAATCATTCACAAGTAATGGAAGTAAAAGTTTTAGATATCAAAGGAAAAGATACTGGGAGAAAAGTTCAACTTTCTGATTCAGTATTCGGTATAGAGCCAAATAAACATGCGGTATATCTTGATGTTAAGCAATATCTTGCTAATCAAAGACAAGGAACTCATAAAGCTAAAGAAAGAGCTGAAGTTGCTGGAAGTACTCGTAAAATTAAGAAGCAAAAAGGTACAGGTACTGCTCGTGCTGGTAGTGCAAAAAATCCATTGTTCAAAGGTGGAGGTACAGTTTTCGGTCCAAGACCAAGAAGCTATTCTTTCAAATTGAACAAAAGCTTAAAGCGTTTAGCAAGAAAATCTGCTTTCTCTTTAAAAGCGAAAGAATCAAATATAGTAGTAGTAGAAGATTTTACTTTTGACGCTCCAAACACTAAAAACTTTTTATCAGTTTTAAGTGCTTTAGGGTTAGAAAATAAAAAATCTCTATTTGTGTTGGGTGATTCAAATAAAAATGTATATTTGTCGTCACGCAATTTAAAAGCTTCTAACGTAGTAACTAACTCAGAATTAAGCACTTACGCAATATTAAACGCGAATAATTTAGTGCTTTTAGAAGGTTCTTTAGAAGGAATTGAAGAAAATTTAAGTAAATAACAAGCCATGAGTATCATAGTTAAGCCTATTATTACAGAAAAAATCACCAAAGATGGTGAGATTTTCAATCGTTTTGGTTTCGTTGTAGATAAAAAAGCTAACAAAGTACAAATTAAGAAAGCTGTTGAAGCAACTTATGGAGTATCAGTCGTTAGTGTTAATACAATGAATGTTAGACCAGATAGAACTACTAAATACACTAAAAGTGGTTTAATAAGTGGAAAGTCAAATGCTTACAAAAAAGCAATTGTACAAGTACAAGAAGGAGAAACAATAGATTTTTACAACAATATCTAATAAATTAAGATGTCAGTAAGAAAATTAAAACCTATTACCCCGGGTCAGCGTTTTAGAGTTGTTAATGGTTTTGACGCCATTACAACTGATAAGCCGGAGCGTTCATTGATCGCACCGATAAAAAACTCAGGAGGTAGAAATAGTCAAGGAAAAATGACCATGCGTTACACAGGCGGTGGTCACAAACAAAGATATCGTATCATTGATTTTAAAAGAACTAAAGTTGGTGTTCCAGCTAAAGTGAAATCAATTGAGTACGATCCGAACAGAACTGCTTTTATCGCATTATTATGGTATGCTGATGGAGAGAAAACGTATATCGTTGCTCAAAATGGTTTACAAGTTGGACAAACTGTAGTGTCTGGCGAAGAAGCTTCTCCAGAAATTGGAAATACTTTACCATTAAGTAAAATTCCATTAGGAACTGTAATTTCATGTATTGAATTACGTCCAGGACAAGGAGCTACTATTGCTAGAAGTGCAGGTACTTTTGCTCAATTAATGGCAAGAGATGGAAAGTATGCTACAATTAAAATGCCATCAGGAGAAACAAGATTAATCTTGTTGACTTGTTCAGCTACAATTGGAGCAGTATCTAATTCTGATCATCAATTAATTGTATCTGGTAAAGCAGGTAGAACTAGATGGTTAGGAAGAAGACCAAGAACAAGACCAGTAGCCATGAACCCTGTCGATCACCCAATGGGTGGTGGTGAAGGTCGTTCATCTGGAGGTCATCCACGTTCTAGAAAAGGTCTTCCTGCTAAAGGTTATAGAACTCGTTCTAAAGTTAACCCGAGTAATAAGTATATTGTTGAACGCAGAAAGAAATAATTAGATAGACATGGCACGTTCATTAAAAAAAGGACCTTTTGTACACTACAAATTAGATAAGAAAGTTCAAGAAAATATTGAAAAAGGAAACAAAGGTGTTGTTAAGACTTGGTCTAGAGCATCTATGATTACTCCTGATTTCGTAGGACAAACTATCGCAGTACACAATGGTCGTCAATTTGTTCCAGTTTATGTAACTGAGAACATGGTAGGACACAAATTAGGAGAATTTTCACCAACAAGATCATTTAGAGGTCACGCTGGAGCAAAAAACAAAGGTAAAAAATAAGAAGCAATGGGAGTTCGTAAAAGAGAAACAGCAGACGCAAGAAAAGAGGCTAACAAGTCTATAGCTTTTGCAAAATTGAATAACTGCCCTACTTCACCTAGAAAAATGCGCTTAGTAGCAGACTTGGTAAGAGGTCAGAAAGTGGAAAGAGCTTTAAATATATTAAGATTTAGCTCAAAAGAAGCTTCAAGAAAATTAGAGAAATTAGTATTATCTGCAATCAACAATTGGGAGCAGAAAAATGCTGAAGGAAATGTTTCAGAAGCAGGCTTGTTTATAAAAGAAATCCGTGTTGATGGTGGAATGATGTTAAAAAGACTTCGTCCAGCTCCACAAGGAAGAGCACACAGAATAAGAAAACGTTCAAACCACGTAACAATCGTGTTAGGAGCTAATGATAACACACAAAGCAATTAATTAAGATGGGACAAAAGACAAATCCAATAGGAAACAGACTTGGTATCATCAGAGGATGGGATTCAAACTGGTATGGTGGAAATGATTACGGTGATAAAATCGCTGAAGATTATAAAATCAGAAAGTATATTCATGCTCGTTTATCAAAAGCTAGTGTATCAAAAATAATTATCGAGAGAACTTTAAAACTTGTAACCGTTACTATCACTACTGCAAGACCTGGTATTATTATCGGAAAAGGTGGACAAGAGGTAGACAAGTTGAAAGAAGAACTTAAGAAAATTACAGACAAAGAAGTTCAAATCAACATCTTTGAAATTAAAAGACCTGAGTTAGACGCTTATTTAGTTGCAACAAGTATCGCTCGTCAAATCGAAAGCCGTATTTCATACAGAAGAGCTATTAAAATGGCTATCGCAGCAGCAATGCGTATGAATGCAGAAGGTATTAAAGTTTTGATTTCTGGTCGTTTGAATGGTGCTGAAATGGCACGTTCAGAAGGTTTTAAAGAGGGAAGAATTCCTTTGTCAACTTTCAGAGCTGATATTGATTACGCACTTGGAGAAGCTCATACTACTTATGGTAGAATGGGAATCAAAGTATGGATCATGAAAGGTGAGGTTTACGGAAAACGTGATTTATCTCCACTAGTTGGAATGGATAAAAAACAAGCTTCTGGTGGAAAAGGTGGAGACTCTCCAAGAGGAGATAGAAAACCTTACAACAAAGGTGGTAAACCAGATGCACGTAAAAGAAAGTAATTTTTTAAATTAAAGAAAAATGTTACAGCCTAAAAGAACAAAATACCGTAAGGTACAAAAAGGTAGAATGAAAGGTGTTTCTCAAAGAGGACACATGCTTTCAAGTGGAATGTTTGGAATTAAATCTGTACATGAAAATGGTATGTTTTTAACTTCACGTCAAATTGAAGCTGCACGTATTGCTGCAACTCGTTTCATGAAAAGAGAAGGACAACTATGGATTAATGTATTTCCAGACAAACCTATAACAAAGAAACCTCTTGAGGTACGTATGGGTAAAGGTAAAGGTGCCGTTGAATATTGGGCTGCCGTTGTTAAACCCGGAAAAATTATGTTTGAAGTTGGAGGAGTTCCTTTGTCAGTTGCAAAAGAGGCATTACGTCTTGCGGCTCAAAAGCTTCCAGTAAAAACTAAGTTTGTTGTCGCTAGAGATTTCGAAGCATAATATACATAAAATTATGAAACAATCAGAAATTATTAGTCTGTCTACAGCTGAGTTACAAGTTAGACTTAGTGAAGTAAAGAAAACATACGCTGAATTAAAAACCGCTCACGCTATTTCACCAATTCAAAACCCTCTTCAAATTAGAACAATGAGAAGAGCGGTAGCAAGATTGGCAACTGAATTAAGCAAAAGAGAATTGTAATCTGCTGAAAGATGGAAGATAAAAGAAATTTAAGAAAAGAAAGAATTGGTGTAGTTACTAGCAACAAAATGGAGAAATCTATTGTTGTTTCTGAAACAAGAAGAGTAAAGCATCCAATGTATGGTAAGTTCGTGTTAAAAACTAAGAAATATGTTGCACACGACGAAACAAACGACTGTAACATTGGTGATACAGTAAAGATCATGGAAACAAGACCTTTATCTAAGTTGAAATGTTGGAGATTAGTTGAAATCATTGAAAGAGCTAAGTAATTATGGTACAACAAGAATCAAGATTAAAAGTAGCAGATAACACAGGAGCAAAAGAGGTTTTGACTATCCGTGTTTTAGGAGGAACGAAACGTCGTTATGCCTCTGTTGGAGATAAAATTGTAGTGTCAATTAAAGATGCAACACCAAACGGAAACGTGAAAAAAGGTGCTGTTTCTACTGCAGTTGTTGTACGTACCAAAAAAGAAGTGAGAAGAGCTGATGGATCTTATATCAGATTTGACGATAACGCTTGCGTATTGTTGAATGCTGCTGGAGAAATGAGAGGAACTCGTGTTTTTGGTCCGGTTGCCAGAGAACTTCGTGAAAAACAATTCATGAAAATTGTATCATTAGCACCAGAAGTGCTTTAATTCGATTAATGATGACAAAGTTAAAAATTAAATCAGGCGATGTAGTAAGAGTTATTGCTGGAGACCACAAAGGTACAGAAGGTAAAGTTCTTAGAGTTGACCGTGAGAAAAATAAAGCGATCGTTGAAGGTGCTAACATGGTTTCAAAACATACGAAACCAAGTGCTAAAAACCCTCAAGGTGGAATCGTTAAGAAAGAAGCTCCTATTCATATTTCTAATTTAGCTTTAATAGATCCAAAATCTAAAGAAGCTACAAAAACTGGAATTAGAGTAGAAGGAGATAAGAAAGTGAGATTTTCTAAAAAATCAAATCAAGTATTATAGTTATGGCATATATCCCTAGACTAAAAGAGGAATACAAGAGCAGAGTTATCGCTGCTCTTAAAGAAGAGTTCGGTTACAAAAACGTAATGCAAGTTCCTAAACTTGAAAAAATCGTTATTAGCCGTGGAGTTGGTGCAGCTGTATCAGATAAAAAATTAGTTGACTACGCAGTAGATGAATTAACTAAAATTACTGGTCAAAAAGCTTTAGCTACAATTTCCAAAAAAGACGTAGCGTCATTCAAACTAAGAAAAGGAATGCCGATTGGAGCAAAAGTTACTTTACGTGGAGAAAGAATGTATGAGTTTTTAGATAGACTTATTACTTCAGCTTTACCTCGTGTAAGAGACTTTAGCGGAATCAAAGCTACTGGATTTGATGGAAGAGGAAATTACAACTTAGGAGTTTTGGAGCAAATCATTTTCCCAGAAATTGATATTGATAAAGTAAACAAAATTTCAGGTATGGATATTACTTTTGTAACTTCAGCAAGCACTGATAAAGAAGCAAAATCATTATTAGCAGAATTAGGTTTACCTTTTAAAAAGAATTAAGACATGGCTAAAGAATCAATGAAAGCCCGCGAGGTTAAGAGAGAAAAAACGGTAGCTAAGTATGCTGAAAAGAGAAAAGCTTTATTAGAAGCTGGAGACTATGAAGGTTTACAGAAATTACCTAAAAATGCTTCACCAGTTCGTTTACACAATCGTTGTAAATTGACAGGTAGACCAAGAGGTTATATGCGTCAATTCGGTCTTTCACGTGTAACATTCCGTGAAATGGCTAACCAAGGATTAATTCCAGGAGTAAAAAAAGCTAGCTGGTAGTTAGTTTATTTGAGCAGATAATTGTACATTTGCCAGCTTTTAGCCGGTAACGTACAATTATCTGCTTTAAAAAATGAGTTTAATGGCTTCAGGTTCAGCGGAATAGTTCTTCTGAAAACCGTCGCCAAAATTTTATAAATATGTATACAGATCCAATTGCAGATTATCTTACGAGAGTTAGAAATGCAGTGAGAGCTAACCACAAAGTGGTTGAGATTCCAGCATCTAATCTTAAAAAAGAAATCACAAAGATTTTATTCGATCAAGGATATATCTTAAGTTACAAATTTGAAGACAACACCGTTCAGGGTTCAATCAAAATTGCTTTAAAGTATGATAAAGATACTAAAGAGCCAGTAATTAAAGATATCCAAAGAATTAGTAAACCAGGTTTACGTAAGTACGCAGGTGCTTCTAAATTACCAAGAATCTTAAATGGTTTAGGTATTGCTATTGTTTCTACATCAAAAGGATTGATGACTGGAAAACAAGCTAAGCAATTAAATGTTGGTGGAGAAGTAATTTGTTACGTATACTAATTAAAAGCTAAACGATGTCAAGAATAGGTAAAAATCCAGTTGCAATCCCTGCCGGAGTTACTGTTGAAGTAGCAGAAGGAGTGGTTACAGTTAAAGGAAAATTAGGTCAACTTACACAGGAGTTTTCGGACGTAACTGTTAAAATTGAAGAAGGTCAAGTAATTGTTGAGAGATCATCAGATCACAAAGACCAAAGAGCTAAACATGGTTTATACAGATCATTAATCAATAACATGATTATTGGTGTATCTACTGGTTTCACTAAAGAATTAGAGCTTGTGGGTGTGGGATACAGAGCTTCAAATCAAGGTCAAAAACTTGATTTAGCTTTAGGATTTTCTCATAATATCGTTTTAGAAGTTGCGCCAGAGGTTACTTTGGAAACAATTTCAGAAAAAGGTAAGAACCCTATCGTAAAACTTACATCTTATGATAAACAACTTTTAGGTGCTATCACTGCGAAAATTAGAAATTTCCGTAGACCAGAACCATATAAAGGAAAAGGTATCAAGTTTGTAGGTGAAGTATTAAGAAGAAAAGCAGGTAAATCAGCTTAAAAATATAGATTATGTCATTAACAAAATCTGAAAGAAGACAGAGAATCCAGTATAGAATAAGAAAGATTGTAAGCGGTACTGCTGCAAGACCAAGACTTTCTGTATTCAGAAGTAACAAAGAAATCTATGCTCAGCTCATAGACGATGTCAATGGTGTTACTCTATTAGCTACTTCATCTAGAGATAAAGGAGTAGATTCTAAAGGAACAAACGTAGAAGTTGCTACACTAGTTGGAAAATTAGTTGCAGAAAAAGCGTTACAAGCCGGTATCGATACAGTAACTTTCGATAGAGGAGGTTATTTATATCACGGTCGTATTAAATCATTAGCAGAAGGCGCAAGAGCGGCTGGACTTAAATTCTAATATATTATGTCTAAATATAAAAATGTAGAATTAGTAAAACCTAGTGGTCTTGAATTAAAAGATCGTTTGGTTAGTGTAAATCGTGTTACCAAAGTAACAAAAGGTGGTAGAGCTTTTGGCTTTTCTGCAATTGTTGTTGTAGGTGATGAAAATGGAGTAGTTGGTCACGGATTAGGAAAATCTAAAGACGTTTCTGAAGCAATTGCGAAAGCAGTAGAAGATGCTAAGAAAAATCTAGTAAGAATTCCTTTAAGTGGACAATCTGTTCCTCACGAACAAAAAGGTAAATTTGGTGGAGCTCGTGTATTCTTAATGCCTGCATCTCATGGTACAGGAGTTATTGCTGGTGGTGCTGTTCGTTCAGTATTAGAATCAGTAGGTATTCACGACGTATTATCAAAATCTCAAGGGTCTTCTAATCCACACAACGTGGTGAAAGCAACTTTTGATGCATTACTACAAATGAGAAGCGCTTACACTGTTGCAAAACAAAGAGGTGTTTCTTTAGAGAAAGTTTTTAAAGGTTAATTCAAGGAAATTATGGCTAAATTATTAGTAAAACAAGTTAGAAGTAAAATCAACTGTCCTCTTACACAAAAAAGAGGTTTAGAGGCTTTGGGTTTAAAAAAAATGAATCAAGTTGTAGAACATGATTCAAACCCAACTATCCTTGGAATGATCAATAAAGTTAAACACTTAGTTTCCGTAACGGAAGTTAAATAACAATTTATAGTTATGAATTTAAGTAACTTACAACCTGCTGAAGGTTCTACGCACAATCAAAACAAAAGATTAGGTAGAGGAGAAGGTTCTGGTAAAGGTGGTACTTCTGCAAGAGGTCACAAAGGAGCAAAATCTCGTTCTGGTTATTCTAAGAAAATTGGTTTTGAAGGAGGGCAAATGCCACTTCAAAGACGTGTACCTAAGTTTGGTTTCACAAATGTTAATAGAATTGAGCATCAAGGTGTAAATCTTGATACGCTACAAGCTTTAGTTGATAACGGAATTGTAACCGATACTGTAGATTTCTCAGTATTAGTTGAAAACCGTTTAGCTACCAAATCTGAATTAGTGAAGATTTTGGGTAGAGGAGAATTAAAAGCAAAATTAAAAGTAACTGCTCACAAATTTACTGCTACTGCAAAAGCTGCAATTGAAGCAGCGGGTGGAGAAGCAGTAACATTATAATATTCTGACTTTATGAAGAATTTTATTGAATCGTTTAGAAATGTTTGGAAAATTGAGGAGTTAAAGAATAGAATTCTTTGGACTCTTGGTTTATTAGTTATTTATCGCTTTGGCGCTCACGTAACTTTACCTGGAATCGATGCTACTCAATTGGCTGGGCTTGAAGGACAAACAAAAGAAGGAATAGGATCTATTCTTGATATGTTTACTGGAGGTTCATTCTCTAAAGCATCTGTTTTCGCATTAGGTATCATGCCTTACATTTCTGCTTCAATTGTAGTTCAGTTAATGGGAATAGCAATTCCTTACTTGCAAAAATTACAAAAGGATGGTGAAAGTGGAAGAAAGAAAATTAACCAAATAACACGTTGGTTAACAATCGGAATTACACTTCTTCAAGGTCCAGGTTATATCTATAACTTGTACAGAACTATCCCTAATAGTGCATTTTTGTTAGGTTTTGATTCGTTTTCATTCTTATTTTCATCAGTTTTAATTTTAACCACAGGTACAATTTTTGCAATGTGGTTGGGAGAAAAGATAACTGATAAAGGGATTGGAAATGGTATTTCATTATTGATTATGGTTGGAATTCTTGCAAGATTGCCTGAAGCATTTTTACAAGAGGTTACTTCAAGAATGGAAGGAGCTAACGGAGGTTTGATGCTAATTGCTATTGAAATTATTGTTTGGATGCTTGTTATTATAGCTTGCGTACTTTTAGTAATGGCAATTAGAAAAATTCCAGTGCAATATGCAAGAAGAACGAATGCAGGTGATTTCGAACAAGATATGTTAGGTGGAAACAGACAATGGATTCCATTAAAACTTAATTCAGCAGGTGTTATGCCGATCATTTTTGCGCAAGCAATTATGTTTATCCCTGCAGCTTTAGCTGGTTTATCTCAGTCAGAAACATCGCAATCAATTGCAGGTGCGTTTAGTAATATGTTCGGATTTTGGTATAATTTAGTATTTGCTTTATTAATCCTTATCTTTACATTCTTTTATACAGCAATTACAGTTCCTACAAATAAAATGGCAGATGATTTAAAGAGAAGTGGTGGATTCATTCCAGGTATTAAGCCAGGTGTTGAAACTTCAGATTTTTTAGATAAAATCATGTCATTAATAACATTTCCAGGCGCATTATTCCTTGCATTAATTGCTGTGTTCCCAGCTTTAGTAGTAAGTATTGGTGTTCAACAATCTTGGGCTATGTTCTATGGCGGAACTTCTTTGATTATTATGGTAGGAGTTGCAATCGACACTATTCAACAAATAAACACTTATTTATTGAATAAGCATTATGATGGTTTAATGAAAAGTGGTAAAAATAGAAAAGCAGTAGCTTAATTTTTATGGCAAAACAATCAGCAATAGAACAAGACGGATCAATAATTGAAGCATTATCAAATGCTATGTTCCGTGTAGAATTAGAAAACGGACATATCGTTATCGCACACATCTCTGGAAAAATGCGTATGCATTACATTAAATTGTTACCTGGTGACAAAGTAAAACTAGAAATGAGTCCTTATGATTTGTCTAAAGCAAGAATCACTTACAGATACTAAAGTTATTTAAAAATGAAAGTAAGAACATCAGTAAAGAAAAGAAGCGCAGAATGTAAGATTGTGCGTAGAAAAGGAAGATTATACGTTATTAACAAAAAGAATCCTAGATTTAAACAAAGACAAGGATAATTATGGCAAGAATAGCAGGGGTAGATATACCTAAAAACAAAAGAGGTGTTATAGCACTTACCTATATCTTCGGAGTAGGAAAAAGTAGAGCTATTGAGGTTTTAGAAAAAGCTCAAGTAAGCCAAGATATTAAAGTTCAAGATTGGAATGATGACCAAATCGGAGCAATTCGTGAGGCAATTTCTTTTTACAAAATTGAAGGAGAACTACGTTCAGAAACTTCATTAAACATCAAACGTTTAATGGATATCGGTTGTTACAGAGGAATTCGTCATAGATCTGGTCTTCCATTAAGAGGACAAAGAACTAAAAACAATTCTAGAACAAGAAAAGGTAAAAGAAAAACTGTTGCTAACAAGAAAAAAGCAACTAAATAGTAAGTAATATGGCTAAAGCAAGTACAAAAAAACGTAAGGTTATTATTGAATCTTCAGGCGAAGCTCATATTAGTGCTACCTTTAACAACATCATCATCTCGTTAACAAACAAGAAAGGTGAAGTAATTTCTTGGTCTTCTGCCGGTAAAATGGGTTTCAGAGGTTCAAAAAAGAATACTCCTTATGCAGCTCAAATGGCTGCCGAAGATTGTGGTAAAGTAGCATTAGAAGCTGGATTGAAGAAAGTTAAAGTTTATGTAAAAGGTCCAGGTAATGGAAGAGAATCTGCTATCAGATCATTACATAACAGTGGAATTGAAGTAACAGAAATCATTGACGTTACTCCAATGCCTCACAACGGATGTCGTCCTCCAAAAAGACGTAGAGTATAATTTTTACTGTTTTTTCAGTAAATAATACAACTATAATTAAGTATAACAAGAGAAAGAACAAAGATTATCGAAGGATTTATTGACCTGAATTCATAATCTCTATCTCAAAACAATTTTAAAATGGCAAGATATACTGGTCCAAGTACTAAAATCGCTCGTAAATTTGGCGAAGCAATTTTCGGAGCTGATAAAGCATTCGAAAAAAGAAATTATCCTCCTGGACAACACGGGATGGCTAAAAAAAGAGGTAAAAAATCTGAATATGCTGTCCAGTTGATGGAAAAGCAAAAAGCTAAATATTCTTATGGAATTTTAGAAAAACAATTCAGAAACTTATTCGAAAAAGCAGCAGCTTCTAAAGGTGTAACTGGTGAAATCCTTTTACAATTATGTGAAGCACGTTTAGATAACGTTGTTTTTAGAATGGGAATCGCTTCTACAAGAAGAGCAGCAAGACAAATCGTTTCTCACCGTCACATTACTGTAAATGGTGAATTAGTAAACATCCCATCATACCACTTAAAACCTGGTGATGTAGTTGCAGTTCGTGAAAAATCAAAATCTTTAGAGTCAATTGAACGTTCTTTATCAAACTCTAGTCATGTTTATGAATGGATTACTTGGAATAATGATACTAAATCTGGTACGTTCGTAACTGTTCCTGCTAGACTTCAAATTCCAGAAAACATTAAAGAACAATTAATCGTAGAGTTGTACAACAAATAATAATTGACACTAGTCTAAATTATGGCAATATTTAATTTTCAAAAGCCCGATAAAGTTATCATGATCGATTCAACCGATTTTGAAGGTAAGTTTGAGTTCAGACCTTTAGAACCTGGTTACGGATTGACAGTTGGTAATGCACTTAGAAGAGTTTTACTTTCTGCACTAGAAGGTTATGCTATCACATCTACAAGAATTGAAGGTGTTGAGCATGAGTTTTCTACTATTTCAGGAGTTGTTGAAGATGTTACAGAAATTATCCTTAATCTTAAACAAGTACGTTTCAAACGTCAAATTGAAGATATCGATAACGAATCAGTAACTATATCTATAACTGGTAAAGAGCAAATTACTGCTGGCGATTTTCAAAAGTTTATCTCTGGTTTTCAAGTTTTAAACCCAGATTTAATCATCTGTAATCTAGATTCAAAAGTTAATTTCAACATGGAATTAACAATTGAAAAAGGTAGAGGATACGTTCCTGCAGAAGAAAATAAAAAGCAAAATGCTGCTATCGGTACAATCTTTACAGATTCTATCTTTACACCAGTGAAGAACGTGAAATATGCTATTGAAAATTTCCGTGTTGAGCAAAAAACAGATTATGAAAAATTAGTTTTCGAAATTAAAACTGATGGTTCAATCAATCCAAAAGACGCTCTTACTGAAGCTGCAAAAGTATTAATTCACCACTTCATGTTATTCTCAGATGAGCGAATCACTCTTGAGGCAGACGAAATCGCTCAAACAGATTCATACGATGAGGAATCATTACATATGAGACAATTGCTTAAAACTAAGCTTGTCGATATGGATTTATCTGTAAGAGCATTAAATTGCTTAAAAGCAGCTGAAGTTGATACATTAGGAGACCTTGTCTCTTTTAACAAACACGACTTAATGAAGTTCCGTAACTTCGGTAAAAAATCGTTAACAGAACTAGATGAACTTGTAGCTGTTAAAAATTTAACCTTCGGAATGGATTTGTCAAAATATAAATTAGATAAAGACTAGTTTCTTTATCAAGTTAAATAGCATTTAAAATGAGACACGGAAAAAAATTCAATCACTTAAGCAGACAGACTGGACATAGAAAATCTATGTTAGCTAATATGGCTTGTTCATTAATTGAACACAAACGTATTAACACAACTGTTGCTAAAGCAAAAGCGCTTAAACAATTCGTTGAGCCTTTAATCACTAAATCAAAAGAAGATACTACTCACAATCGTCGTATAGTATTCGCTTACCTTCGCAACAAATACGGAGTTACTGAACTTTTTAGAGAAGTAGCTGCTAAAGTTGGTGATCGTCCAGGTGGATACACTCGTATCATCAAAGTTGGAAACCGTTTAGGTGATAACGCTGATATGGCAATGATCGAACTTGTAGATTTCAACGAACTTTACAATGGTGGTAAAAAAGAAGAGAAAAAAGCTAAAAGCCGTCGTGGTGGAAAAGCTAAAAAAGCTGAAGCAACTGTTGCAGAAACAGAAGCTCCAGAAACTACTTCAGAAGAAACTACTGATAAAGCAGAATAATGAATTCAATTTCATAAATATAAAGGATAAGCTAGTACTAGTTTATCCTTTTTTTTATGTTCCAATTGTAAATAAATATTCTGTAAAATTAAGGAGCGAATGGCTCGGGCTTTATCAGTAATCCATGTTCCTGCTTTCCGCAGTATCTTTATTATTTTAAAGAAAAATAATAAAGGATACTTGCTCCAATCAGGGCTAAAGAAGAAACTAAAGGAATGTTTATAAACTTTTACAAAACAACACTCAAATAATTGCAAGATTTGAGTTAATAAAATAACTTTGCAAAACACAATACAACACTACTAAACTACAAATAATGACTCGAGCAGAGCGACTGCGTTTGACCATTAAAAACAAATAACTACAACAAATGAAGTACACGACAAGACCACAAGCCATACTTTTACTTGCAGACGGAACCATATTCTACGGCAAATCAATCGGAATCTCAGGAACAACTTTTGGTGAAGTATGCTTTAATACCGGAATGACAGGTTACCAAGAAATTTTCACCGATCCATCGTATTTCGGACAAATAATGGTAGCCACAAATCCGCACATAGGAAATTACGGCGTAAATGAAAACGAAGTAGAATCAGAAAAAATAATGATTTCTGGATTAGTTTGTAAAAATTTCAGCTTCAACCACTCACGTCCAGATTCAGAAAGTAACTTATACGATTATTTCGAAAAACAAAATCTAGTGTGCATCTCAGATGTAGATACAAGAGCGTTAGTTGGATACATAAGAGACAACGGAGCACAAAATGCCGTAATCTCAACAGACGGAACTTCAATCGAAGAACTAAAAAAACAACTAGAAAATGTTCCAAATATGGTTGGTTTAGAACTAGCTTCTAAAGTTTCAACCAAAGAACCCTATTTCTTCGGAAACGAAAATGCAACTTTCAAAATCTCAGCTTTAGATCTTGGTATCAAAAGAAACATCCTAAGAAATCTAGCAAAAAGAGATTGCTACATAAAAGTTTTTCCATACAATACTTCTTTCGAAGAGTTAAAGTCTTTCAATCCAGACGGATATTTTCTGTCAAATGGTCCTGGTGATCCTGAGCCTTTAGAAGGTGTTATAAATGTTGCTAAACAAATTATCAATACCGACAAACCAGTTTTCGGAATTTGTCTTGGTCACCAAATCATCGGGTTAGCCAACGGAATTTCTACCTATAAAATGTTCAATGGTCACCGCGGAATCAATCATCCTGTAATGAATGTTTTAACTGGTAAAGGTGAAATTACATCTCAAAATCACGGTTTTGCTGTAAACAGAGAAGAATTAGAAAAAAATCAAGATTTAGAAATTACACATTTCCACATAAATGATAACACTGTGGCTGGGATGCGAATGAAAAATAAAGATTGTTTCTCTGTACAATATCACCCAGAAGCAAGTCCTGGTCCACACGATTCAAGTTATTTATTCGATGAATTTATAACAAACATCAAAAACAACAAAAGCGTTTTAGCCTAATTCAAGTTGTTTGCTAAAATTATAAATCACTAAAACGATTGCGTTTATAAGTTTTTTTTAATTAACGAATTTACATTTTAACTTTCTGTAAATTTGTAGTATTAACAAAAACGGCAACCATAAATTAACAAATAATCATAAACAATGAGTATTATTATCAAAATTCACGCAAGACAAATTCTTGACTCAAGAGGAAATCCTACAATAGAAGTAGATGTTGTTACAGAAAACGGTGTTTTAGGTCGTGCTGCTGTTCCATCTGGAGCATCAACAGGCGAACATGAAGCAGTAGAACTTCGCGATGGTGGAAAAGCATTCATGGGTAAAGGAGTTTTAAAAGCGGTTGAAAATGTAAATACAACAATTGCTTCTGAATTACTTGGAACATCAGTATTCGAACAAAATCATATCGATCAAGTAATGATTGATTTAGATGGAACTCACAATAAATCGGTTCTTGGTGCTAACGCAATTTTAGGAGTTTCTTTGGCCGTTGCAAAAGCTGCTGCCAATGAATTAGGATTGCCTTTATACCGTTATATCGGTGGTGTTTCTGCCAACACATTACCAGTTCCAATGATGAACATCATCAACGGTGGTTCACATTCGGACGCGCCAATTGCGTTTCAAGAATTCATGATTATGCCAGTAAAAGCAACTTCTTTTACACACGCAATGCAAATGGGAACTGAAATTTTCCATAATCTTAAGAAAGTACTACACGATAGAAATCTTTCTACAGCTGTTGGCGACGAAGGTGGTTTTGCACCAAATCTTGCTGGCGGAACAGAAGATGCTTTAGATACAATTAAAAAAGCGGTTGAAAACGCTGGTTATAAATTTGGAGACGAAATTATGATTGCTCTTGATTGCGCTGCTTCAGAATTTTATGTGGACGGAAAATACGATTACACAAAATTTGAAGGTGCAACTGGAAAAATTAGAACATCAAAAGAACAAGCAGAATATTTAGCTTCTCTTGCTGCCAATTATCCAATTATTTCTATTGAAGACGGAATGTATGAAGACGATTGGGAAGGTTGGAAATATTTAACAGAATTAATTGGAGATAAAACACAATTAGTTGGTGACGATTTATTTGTAACTAATGTACAACGTTTAGCAACCGGAATTGAAAAAGGAATTGCCAATTCAATTTTAGTAAAAGTAAACCAAATCGGAACTTTAACAGAAACAATAGCTGCTGTAAATATGGCTCATAATGCAGGTTATACATCAGTAATGTCTCACCGTTCTGGAGAAACTGAAGATAATACTATTGCTGATTTGGCCGTAGCTTTAAATTGTGGTCAAATTAAAACAGGTTCAGCTTCTCGTTCAGACCGTATGGCAAAATATAACCAACTTCTTCGTATTGAAGAAGAACTTGGTGCAACTGCTTACTTTCCAGGAGTAAAAGCTTTTAAGCAAAAATAATTTTCAAAATTTGTTCCTTTAAAGAAGGATAAATCTCAATATTTTAACCCTGTATGAATTTTAACTCATGCAGGGTTTTTTATTTCAAATTCTAACCCAAAGTCATCGAATTCTAATTTGTCGTTCTCCATATTAAAGTAAAGACTATTTTTGTTACTCAATTTAGAATTTCGGTATATGCAGATTATAAAATATTTAGTGGTTCTTTGTCTTTGCTTTTCTTCTTCGATTTCTTTTTCGCAGAATAAAAGGATAGATAGTTTGACTTTAGTATTAAATCGAGTTAAAAATGATATCGACAAAGCGCAAACATTAAATGCAATTGCCGACGAATACAAAACTTCAAATCCAAAATTGATGGTTGAATTTGCTACCAAAGCATTGCAATTATCAAAAAAAATCAAATTTAAATTAGCCGAGGGAAATGCCTATTTGAATCTAGGAAACTCCAATATCATATCTGGTAATTATCCAATTGCAATTCAAAATTTTACCTTAGCTCAAGAATTATTCGAAAACGAAATCAATGCCAATTCCAAAAATAATTTAGACATTAAAAAAGGCTTAGCAAAAGCTTATGGCAGCATCGGAATCGTTTTTTCAGAGCAAAGTAATTATGCAAAAGCTCTAAAATATTATCTAAAGTCGGTAAAAATTTATGAAGAGATAAATGATTTTGAAAAATGTGCTAAGTTGTACAACAACATCGGAATTGTGTATAAATCGCAATCTTCCAATTTTAAAGCACTCGAATATTTTACAAAAGCACAGCTAATTCAGGATGAGTTAAAGGATCCCAATGTTGGAATAACGCTCACGAATATTGCTAATTGTTATCTACATGAAAAGAATTTTGATAAAGCTCTTGAATATTATGCTAATGCCAAAATTAGTTTAGATAAAAATCCAAATCCGAGAGCTCTTGGTGAATGGTACAATAATTTTGGGTTATTTTTTAAAGCTACAAACAATCCTGCAAAAGCAATTGAAAACTGGAATTTGGCAATTGCGACTTTCTCAAGTATTGAAGATAAATTTGGTGTTGCAGATACTTATATTTATCTGGGACAATTGTATTTAGACCAAAATAAACTGTCTGAAGCATTGAATTCTGCCAATAAATCACTTCAGTTGGCAAAGGAAATTAACGTTTTAGAACAAATAGTAATTTCAGAAAAATTGTTGAGTGATATTTATTCTAAACAAGGAAATTCTGATCAAGCATTACTTCATTACAAGTTATTTAGCAAAGCAAATGATAGTTTGGTTAACGAAACCAATATTAGAAAAAGTGTTGAAGAAGAAATGAATTTTGAGTTCGAAAAACGTGAAGTTTTACAAAAGAAAGAACTTGAAAAAAAAGAAATCCTACTAAAGGAACAATCGAAAAGAAATAAATTACAAATCTTTTTTGCCGTTTTATTAGCGTTATTATTGTTCGGAATTATCTTTTTAATTTACAACAGAATGCAACTTAAAAAGACGTTAACGCTTCAAAAAGAATTGGCAGAATACGAACAGAAAGCGTTGCATTTACAGATGAATCCACATTTTGTATTCAACTGTTTGGGTTCTATTTCTAGTTTTATTGTTCAAAACGGAACCGATTCTGCTGTGAAATATTTATCGAAGTTTTCTAAACTAATGCGATTAACATTAGAATATTCTAAAGAGGCTTTAATTCCGATTGACAAAGAAATTGAAAGTTTACAAAATTATTTAGAATTGGAACAATTGCGATTCAATCAGAAATTTGATTTTGTGATTAATAAAAGTAGAGCGATTGAAGATGATACCGCTTTGCCACCATTATTGTTACAACCATTTGTGGAAAACGCTATAATTCACGGATTAATTCCAAAAGCTGAGAAAGGATTGATTACTGTCAGTTTTTCAATCGATGGAGAAAGTTTAATTTGTAGTATTGAAGACAACGGAATCGGATTTGATAAATCAAAAGAAATTAAGGAAACATTGGTTTCGGTTCATAAATCAATGGCTTTAGATATTACCAAAAAAAGATTGGAAATGATGGAAGCCTCAACAGCTCAAAAAGCCAACGTAGAAATTAAAGAAATAAAAAGCGAACAAGGTGAAATTCTTGGCACAAAAGTGATTCTGAATTTGCCATTACAATACATTAAGTGATTAGTAAATAGCTTTTGAAGTTTGCTAATCACTAATTACTAATTACTCTTTACTAAAAGAAGATATATGATTACAGCAGTTTTAATAGACGACGACCAAAATTTAAGAAGCGGAATGAAGCAACTGCTCTCAAGATATGCACCAGAAATTGTCATTATTGGTGAAGCCGATAGCGTAAAAAGTGGCGTAGAAGCAATGGATAATTTGCAACCACAAGTTGTTTTTTTAGACATTCAAATGACTGATGGAACAGGGTTTGACGTATTGGAACAAATTGCACAGCGCAAAGGGAAATCAACGTCACATATTGTTTTTATTACAGCTCACGAACAATATGCTATAAAAGCATTCCGATTTAGTGCATTAGATTTTCTATTAAAACCGGTTGATCCAGACGAATTAGAAAAGGTAATTGCAAAGATTAAAAACGTCTTGGTCAAAAATGACGATTACTCGCACATCGATTTATTGTTGGAAAACATTCGAAAAAAAGTAGATAATTTTAAACGAATTGCACTTTCTAACTCCGATGGAATTCATCTTTTTGAAGTGAGTGATATCATTCGATGTGAAAGCGAAGACAATTACACCAAGTTTTTTATTAAAAATTCGAAGCCAATTTTAATTTCAAAAACATTAAAAGAATACGAAGATTTATTGACCGAACATGGATTTGAACGCATTCATCAATCACATTTAATCAATATTGCTTATTTAAAATCATATATAAAAAAAGATGGAGGATATGTTGTCATGGCCGACGACAGTAATCTTCCAATTTCACAACGAAAAAGAGAACGCTTGCAAGAATTATTAAAAACATTATAGCGAATTCTAATTTAAAATCATCGAATTCTAAATTACCAAAATAAAACCAAAAAACTGATATAACTTTATCATAAATTAATCAATATGAAAAAATATTTATACTTAATCTTGCTAATGTCTGGCTTTGTAAATGCGCAGATAGGAATCAACAATCCAACGCCTTACAGTGTTTGTGAGGTTCAGCCAAACAGCAACGTTGCATTGTTCTACTTACCGTTCAAAAATTACGAAATTTTTGGTGCTCTAAATCCAAACAATTATACAATAGAGTATTATTCAGATTCGGATATGACAATGCCAATTAGTACACCTTATTCATCATCGAATACAACTATTTACATCAAAGTAATTGATAATTCTAATCCTTCAATTTCTCAAAATACAAGTTTGGATTTAATTGTAAAATCCAAACCTCAAGTTTCTGTTACGGTTACTCAACCAACATGTAATAGTGAAAGTAGTGTCTTTTTTTCAGGGTTGCCTTCAGGCAATTGGTTTTTGAGAATTAATGGTTCTAATAGTTTACTATCTTATAATACGCCGACACATCTTATTTCTAATGTTGCTCCAGGAGATTATACTTATGAAATAATTTCTTCTGGCTTTTGTTATAGTGATCCTTATTCGGTTACGATTACAGCGCCAGTTGGTGTTCCTATTGTGAGTTTGCCACCAGAATTACATCACTATGAAAATCCGTTTGATGGTATAATGTCTTTTAATTTAACATCACATCAAAATAACATCATTGGAAATCAAACTGGAATTAATTTAATTTATTATACAAGTAATACAGATGCTCAAAATGATACAAACGCTATAGCAAATCCAACTGCCTATCAAAACTTAACTAATCCACAAACTATTTGGGTTAGAGCAGTTAATACGTCTACAAATTGCTACCAAATAACAGATTTTAAAATTAAAGCTTTTGATTCAAGTACTATTGTAAATATACCAGATTCAAATTTTAAAGCACGTTTATTATCAGCTAATTATACTAATCACATTGCTTTTGTACAAATTGGCGGAAATGGTAGTTATGGACAGATTGATATTAATTTGGATGGTGAAATTCAAAACACAGAAGCTTTAAATGTGAATGAATTAAATGTTAATTCGGCACTTACTACTCAGAAAATAAGTAGTTTAGCTGGAATAGAAGCTTTTACAAATATTTCTAATTTAAATTGTTCATCAAATTTGCTAACCGATCTTAATATTACAAATTTGATTAATAACTACTTATGGAGTCTAGATTGTTCCTATAATAATTTACCTACTTTTAATTATAATAGTTTAGGAAATAACCTAAGTGTATTAAATTGTTCAGGAAACAATATATCCAATCTAAATATTAGTAATTTGTTAGGTTTAACCGATCTTAATTGTTCTAATAATCAATTGTCAGCTTTAGAAATTGCGCCATTTCATTTACAAAAGCTTAATTGTAGCATTAATCAAATTTCGACATTAAATTTTGGATATCCTCAAGAAATGATAAATTTAGATGTATCTCAAAATCTTCTAACAAATCTTAATTTAGCTTCTTTTTCGTCAAGTTTAACTTATTTAAGATGTGATGGTAATACTATTTCAAATTTAGATTTTTCTAATGTTAACCCAACGCAAGTTTCATGCGGCCCAGTTTCAACACCAATTCAAATAGAGAACTGTACAAATCTTCAATATTTTAGATTAATTGATACACAACAAGGTAGTATAAATTTCAATAACTTAGTTAATTTGAATGATGTTTATTTTTGGAACACAAATATTGAAGAAATTGATTTATCAAATGCAACAAATTTAAATGACTTTAGTGTTGTCAATGCACAAGATTTAACATACATTAATCTTAAAAATGGGCAAACTTGGAGCGGAACTATAGGGAATTTTTACTCTTATCCTATTCAGGTTTCTAATTGTCCAAGTTTATTATTTATTTGTGCAGATGAAAATAATATTTCTAATTTGAATACAGTTCTAAATTACTATTCAGTTCAAAATGTTCAGATAAACTCTTACTGCTCATTCACGCCTGGTGGAGATTACAATACCATTACAGGTGCAATGATTTTTGATGCAAATACAAACGGTTGCGATGCATTAGATTTACCACAACCAAATATTAAAATAAACATCAACGATGGAACAGCGCAAGGTTCGACCTTTACAAATAATTCTGGAAATTATAATTTTTATACCGAAACAGGAAGTTTTGTGGTAACTCCATCAGTTGAGAATGCTTCTTATTTTACTTTTTCCCCAACAACAGCAACAGTTCCTTTTGCAAATGATAATAACAATATTGTAACTCAAAATTTCTGCATTACTGCAAATGGCGTTCACCCTGATTTAGAAATTGTAATTGCTCCAATTGTTCCAGCTCGACCGGGATTTGATGCTGTGTATCAAATAGTGTATAAGAATAAAGGAAACCAAACCTTGTCGCAATTATACGGAGTTAATTTCTTCTTCAATCAAAATTTAATGGATTTCGTATCCGCAACAACAACACCTTCTACAGTTGGTCCAGGTTCATTGTCTTGGAGTTATACCAATTTGCTTCCATTTGAAAGTAGAAGTATTTACGTAACGGTTAACATTAATACACCAACAGATACAACCAATCCAGTTAATATTGGCGATATTTTACAGTTTACAACTTCAATTTTACCAATGGCTGGCGACGAAAGTACAGTTGATAATACTTTTTTATTCAATCAAACGGTTGTAGGTTCCTTTGATCCAAATAATATAATCTGTATGGAAGGAACAGTGGTTTCACCATCAGAAATAGGTGATTATCTTCATTATGTTATCAATTTTGAAAATACAGGAACTTCTGAAGCTGAGAATATTGTTGTACAAACCGACGTCAACGTAAATGATTTTGACATCAGTTCACTTCAAATGTTAGCTACATCGCATAACGCTTACATAAAAGTGGTAAATAATCAAGTCGAATTTATTTTCCAAAATATCATGTTGGAAACTGGTGGACATGGAAATGTTTTATTAAAAATACGTTCTAAATCGAACCTTGTAACTGGTGATGTTGTTTCTAAAAAAGCCGATATTTTCTTCGATTATAATTTCCCAATTGATACCGGAATGGCAAATACAACGTTTCAAGCATTGAGTACTGGTGAATTTGTGAGTGATAATTCGATAAATGTTTATCCAAATCCTGCAGCGAATTTTGTGACTATTAATTCTGATAGTACTATCAATTCAATTCAACTTTACGACGTTCA
Organism: Flavobacterium aquatile LMG 4008 = ATCC 11947; assembly: GCF_000757385.1. Lineage (GTDB taxonomy): Bacteria > Bacteroidota > Bacteroidia > Flavobacteriales > Flavobacteriaceae > Flavobacterium > Flavobacterium aquatile. The sequence goes on from NZ_JRHH01000003.1 coordinate 258,011, forward strand.
AGGAAGATTATTACAAACTAAAATCGAAAATAACGCAGAAGTAACCTTTGATATTTCTAATCAATCAAACGGAATTTATTTCTTCAAAATACAATCTGATAATGGAGTTAAAGTAGTTAAGTTAATAAAAGAATAGTTTAATTAGGTTATTAGAAGATGAAAGCGTGCTTAGGTGCGCTTTTTTCGTTTTTGATTCTATTTCAAAATTATTCAACTATACTAATCTTGCATCTTTTATAATAAAATTAACGAAATCGTTATATTATTTGTTTTTTAATTCATTTGGAATTCCATAAATTTGTTAAATTATAATTTATCAGACTTAATTTCCAATTTATATCATGTCAAAAACTGCAATATTAGAATACGATGGCAAAAAATATGAGTTTCCTGTAATTGTAGGAAGCGAAAATGAACCAGCTATCGATATTGAAAAACTACGTGCTTTAACAGGCGCTATAACTTTAGATCCAGGTTATAAAAATTCAGGATCATGTAAAAGCGATATCACTTTTCTAGATGGTGAAGAAGGAATTCTTCGTTACAGAGGATATTCTATTGAAGATTTGGCCGAAAAAGCCGATTTTCTTGAAGTTGCTTATTTAGTAATTTTTGGAGAATTACCTACAAAAAAGCAGTTGTCTCAATTTGAAACCGATATCAGAAAGTACACTTTGGTAAACGAAGAGATGAAAAACATCATTGATGGTTTCCCAAAGACGGCGCATCCAATGGGAGTTTTATCTTCATTAACTTCGGCATTAACTGCTTTTAATCCAAAAGTTGTCAATGTAGAAAATGAAACCGAAATGTATGAAGCGGTTTGTAAAACAATGGGTAAATTTTTAGTAATTGCCACTTGGACTTATAGAAAAATGATGGGTTACCCATTAAATTATTACGATAATACACAAGGTTATGTTGAAAATTTTATGCAGTTAATGTTTAAACTTCCAACTTCACCATATTCTGCAAATGCATCTGTTGTTGCAGCTTTAGACAAATTATTTATTCTTCATGCCGATCACGAACAAAACTGTTCTACATCAACAGTTAGAATTGTAGGTTCATCTCACGCTGGATTGTTTGCTTCAATTTCTGCTGGAGTTTCTGCACTTTGGGGTCCACTTCATGGTGGTGCAAATCAAGCTGTTCTTGAAATGTTAGAAGATATTCAAAAAGATGGTGGTGACGCCGATAAATATTTGGCGAAAGCTAAAGACAAAGATGATCCATTCCGTTTAATGGGATTTGGTCATAGAGTTTACAAAAACTTTGATCCAAGAGCAAAAATCATTAAGAAAGCTGCAGATGAAGTTCTTGCAACATTAGGTGTTGACGATCCAATTCTTCAAATTGCTAAAAAATTAGAAGAATCTGCTTTAGTTGATGAGTACTTTGTATCAAGAAAATTATATCCAAACGTAGATTTCTATTCTGGTATTATTTACCGTGCATTAGGAATTCCTACAGATATGTTTACCGTTCTTTTCGCAATTGGACGTTTGCCAGGTTGGATTGCTCAATGGAAAGAAATGCGTGTTAACAAAGAACCAATTGGAAGACCAAGACAAGTTTACACTGGTCATCCTTTAAGAGACTTTGTTGCAATGGATAAAAGATAATTCATTCTTTATAAAATAAATAAAAAGCTTCACTCAATGTGAGGCTTTTTTTATGATAATAACTTTAAAATTATTTAATTGATAATTTAACTACTTAATTAATAACAAAACTTCATTAATCAATCCGCTTTTTTTATATTTGTGAACACTTACACTAGTAAATCAGCTAAGTAATGTTAAACGCTATTTTATGCTACAATTAAATGTAAAAAACGAAACCTCACGATTAAGGGCTGTGGTGTTAGGATCTGCATTAAATAACGGACCAACACCAACAAAAGAAGAAGCTTACGACCCAAAATCATTAGAACACATCATTGCAGGAACGTATCCAATTGAAAAAGATATGGTTCAAGAAATGGAAGCTTTTAATAAAGTTTTTCAAAGATACGATGTGAAAGTTTTCCGACCAGAAATGATCGAAAACTACAACCAAATTTTTACACGCGACATCGGATTTGTAATTGATGATGTTTTTGTAAAAGCTAATATCTTGCCAGATAGAAATAGAGAATTAGACGCTATTCAATATGTTTTAGATCAAATAAATCCATCAAAGATTGTTCGTCCACCAGAGGAAGTTCATATAGAAGGTGGCGATGTAATGTTATGGAACGATTACATTTTTATAGGAACTTACAAAGGTTCAGACTATAAAGATTACATTACAGCTCGAACCAATATGCAAGGAGTTCAATACATAAAAGAGTTATTCCCAAATAAAATTGTAAAAGAATTTGATTTAGTAAAATCAAAATTAGAAGCTCGTGACAACGCACTTCATCTTGATTGTTGCTTTCAACCTGTAGGAAAAGACAAAGGAATCATCTATAAAAGTGGTTTTCGCGAAGAATCAGACTATGTTTATTTAGTGAATTTATTTGGTAAAGAAAATCTGTTTCACATTACTCGTGACGAAATGTATAATATGAATTCCAATGTATTTTCAATTGATACCAACGTAGTAGTTTCTGAAAAGAATTTTACCAGATTAAACAATTGGTTACGTGAGCAAGGATTTACAGTTGAAGAAATTCCATATGCCGAAATTGCAAAACAAGAAGGTCTTTTAAGATGTTCTACTTTGCCTTTGATAAGAGATTAATTTACTAAAAAGACAAACAAACTTAAAAAGCAATAAAATGAACCAAACAACAAACTCAATTTTAATGATTCGTCCAGTTGCTTTCCGAATGAATGAGCAAACTGCTGTTAACAATTATTATCAAAAAGTCCTTGACGGATTAACTCCAGCAAATGTCAATGAAAAAGCACAACAAGAATTTGATGCTTTTGTAAACAAATTAAGAATGGTTGGTGTTGATGTGACTGTGGTTGACGACACACTAAATCCAGACACACCAGATAGTATTTTCCCGAACAATTGGATTTCTTTTCACGAAAATGGTGATGTAGTTTTGTATCCAATGTTTGCCGAAAATCGTCGTGCAGAAAGACGAGAAGATATTCTAGATATTCTTGAAGATAACGGATTCCAAATTAACGACGGAATTATGGATTACACCCAAGCCGAAGAAGATGGTTTTTATCTTGAAGGAACTGGAAGTGTAGTTTTAGATCGTGAAAATGGTAAAGCATATTGCGCACTTTCACCGCGTGCCGATGAAGAATTATTCATAGAATTTTGCGAAGATTTCGATTTGAATCCGATAATTTTTGAAGCCTATCAAACGGTTAATGGCGAACGAAAATTAATTTATCATACTAACGTAATGATGTGTATTGGTGATACTTTTGCGGTAATTTGTGCCGATTGTATTGATGATAAAAAAGAACGCAAAATGGTTCTAGACAGCTTAAAATCGGATGAAAAAGAAATTATTTTAATTTCTGAAGATCAAATGAACAACTTTGCAGGAAACATGTTAGAAGTTTTAGGATCAGATGAAAGAAGATATTTGATTATGAGTTCATCAGCTTACAATGCCTTAACCAAAAAGCAAATTGCACAATTAGAAGAACACATCACCATTTTACATTCAAGTTTAGATACCATCGAAGCTTGTGGCGGCGGAAGCGCACGTTGTATGATGGCAGAAGTTTTCTTGCCTAAAAACTAAATAGAAAAACAACAAATTATAAATCCCAAATTCCAATCTGATTAAATTGGAATTTGGGATTTTTGTTTGAACTTCAAATTATTACCTCGTACTTTTATTTCAAAGGTTCCGACTTTATAATGTTATCAATCATTCCGCCGAAAATAAAAAAATGAAAAGGAACTAAAGAATACCAATACAACCTACCAAAAATTCCTCTAGGTCTAAAAGTTGCAATTTGATGCAATGTATTTTCTTCATCAATTCTAAATTCGAGCCAAGCTTCGCCAGGTAATTTCATTTCTGCAAAAAGCAACAATCTCTTTTCCTCTTTATTGGCTAAAAGTACACGCCAAAAATCTAAAGCATCACCAGTATCTAAATGTCTTGGATGGGTTCGACCACGACGTGTTCCAACGCCACCAACAATTTTATCAAGAAATCCACGTGTTTGCCACATCCAATTTCCATAATACCATCCGCGTTCTCCGCCAATGGTCCAAATATTATCCAATGCTTTTTCAATATCGACCACTTTCCTCTTTTGATGATCTTTCAAACATCCGTATTTCGGAATCTGAATAAATTCTGATAAATTATGTTCAAATCTTCCACTAACTAAACTGTCTTTCCAACTCGAAATAACTAAATTCTGTTCAATTTTTATGAAAGCCAAATTGATGGCTTCAACGTATGTTATAGGTTTAATTTTTAAAATTCTCTGAAGTCGATTGTCTTTACAAACCACTTCCATTTTCATGCTATTGACTAAGTTTATTGCCAATTTATACGAAGTTGAAGTCACAAAATACAACCAATAAGAAGATAATTTTGGTGTCATGAAGGGTAATGTAATCACAGCCAATTTTATCTTTCTCGTTTTGGCATACAACAACATCATTTCCTTGTAAGTAATTACATTTGGTCCACCGATATCAAACGAATCGTTGTAGCAATCTTCTCGCAATAAAACACCAATTAAATACTGAATTACATCTCTAATAGCAATAGGTTGACACTTGGTTAAAACCCATTTTGGAGTAATCATAATCGGCAATTTTTCACATAAATCCCGAATGATTTCAAAGGATGAACTTCCAGAACCTACAATAATTCCTGCTCGTAAAACCGTAGTTTTGAAATTACCTTCGAATAAAATATCTTCTACGTTTTTTCGTGATTGTAAATGTTTAGAAAGAACTTCGGTGTTAACAATTCCACTTAAATAAACTACTTGCTTTACACCAATTTCGTTCATGTAAAGATTGAAATTATTAGCAGCTTTCGATTCGAGCGTATCAAAATCGGTTGTTGATGAAGTCATCGAATGAATCAAATAATACGCAACATCAATATCTTTTGGAAGATTAGAAAAATCTACTTCATCTAGAAAATCTACTTCCCAAATATTAATGGCATCAAGCGTTGCTTTGTCAAGACCTAATCTTGTTTTGTCGCGAACACAACATACTACTTCATGACCTTCTGTAAGTAATTCGGGCAAAAGTCGCCTTCCTACATAACCATTTGCGCCAGTTAAAAGAATTTTCATAAGTTCAATTTTGTATAAAGTTAATCAAAATCGAACTTAAACAGTAGTTAAATTCCTCGGATAATTGTTAATACCGAACTGATAATATATTGAATTCCAATTGCCACCGTCAAGAAACCTACAATTCTAGAAATAGCAACAATTCCAGAAGCTCCAAGATATTTAGCTAAGTAATTGGCACTTCGTAAAATGATAAAAATAAGTAAAGAAACCGTAAAAATTGCAGCTACAGAAGCAGATATTTCGGCAGTATTATTATGATCTTGGTAATACGCAATCAATAAAGATATTGAACCCGGACCAGCAAGCATAGGCATTGCCAAAGGTGTAAGTGCAATTGAATTTCTGTTTTGAGAATCTTCTTCGACTTCTTTGCTAATTCCTTTTTGCTTCTTCGGATTAGCATTTAGCAATCCAAATCCAGAACTGGCAATCAAAATTCCACCAGCAATTCGAAGTGCCGAAATCGTAATTCCGAAAAATCGCAGCACATATTCACCAATAAAAAACGAGATAATTAGAATAATACAAACATTAATTGCGGTCCATAAAGAAACCCGAGAACGCTCGGCTTTTTCATAATCCTGTGTCAATCCAACAAATATCGGAATCGCACCAAACGGATTTAAAACCGAAAATAAAGCACCAATCAAGACAAAAAATGTATTAAAAAAAATCTCCATTTATTCAACTTTAAATTATCTACTAGCAAAGATAAACAAAGAATATCTTCTAAAGTTAAAATAAAAAACAATAATCATTACTTTTGTAAGATGAAAAACAAGAAAACACTCGTGCTTGGCGCATCAACTAAGCCAGAAAGATATGCCTTCAAAGCCATTACAATGCTTGTAGATAAAGGTCATTCGGTGCTTGCAATTGGTCAAAATCAAGGAGAAGTTGCCGGAGTTTCCATCCGAACTAAAAATATTCCGCTTTCTAATATCGATACCGTAACGTTATATTTAAATCCCGTTCGCCAACGAGAATACTACAATTACATTATCGAAACCAAACCAAAACGAGTAATTTTCAATCCAGGAACCGAAAATCCCGAGTTTTATCAATTGCTTAAAGCCAATTCGATCAAAGTAGAAGAAGCTTGCACCTTGGTTTTATTGACCACAAATCAATATTAATTTAAACTTGTTGTCATGCTGAACTTGTTTCAGCACCTTGAGCGAATGGCTTGGTCTTTATCAGTGATGGTAATTCCTGCTTTTCGTTGCAATAAAAAATGTCCCGAAAACAATCGGGACATTTTTTATTTCCACTGCAAATGAAATTCATCGAACTCCTATGAAAATATTATCAAAGTGAGATAATCAGGGCTAATTAGGTTTCCATTTTAATTTTTGATCAAGTTTCTATAGAAATCTAAATTTGAAAATATACGTTTTCAAATTCATTCAATTATGTTTGAAATTCGATGCTTTCTGTTGGAGAAATTTCTATTGAAAATTTTCCGTTTTCTAAATTTTTCCCTTTCCAAATGTTCCAAGAAGAATTATTTCTGTTAATTTCAGTTGCAGTTAAGTTTATTAAATCAAGATAAATTAACGTTGATATTGGCCATGAATCTTTGTTGTCAAACTTTCTTAGAAAAACTCCTCTTTCAGTAGAATAAATAAAATCTCCAAAAAAATGTCCATCTAACTTTTGGTTAATATTTTCAATATTAGTTTTTAAACTATAGATTTTTACAATTCCATCAAATGCTGTTTCATTTTCAAGCTTTCTTTCAAAATAAACAGAATTAATTTCTGAAAAAAAATGATAGTTCTCTGACGAATATTTTTGTTTCATAAAATGGCTTTTAACCTAAAACTTAGTCTGACTAGTCGCAGGTTTACTGATCATCAGTAATCCAATAAAAGTAATCAATCCGTTTACAATAATTAGTTCATTGTCAATTACATAATTCGCAAAAAGCGCCGCCGAATTTTTAGCAATTAAAAAACAAACCAAAGGCGAAATCACACAAATAATCGGAACCAATTTATCATGAACGGTTTTCGATTTCATAAACAATCCAAAGGCGTACAATCCTAAAAGCGGTCCATAAGTATAACTCGCTACTTTAAAAATCATAGTCACAACCGATTTGTCATTCAAGGAATTAAATATAATTATCACAAGAAACATCAACAACGAAAACCCAACGTGAACCAAATGTCTTGTTCTTACAACGTTTGGCTTATTTTGGTTTTCAGCTTTATCCATTCCAAGAAAATCTACACAAAAAGAAGTTGTTAAAGCCGTCAAAGCCGAATCGGTTGTGGCAAAAGTTGCAGCTGTCAATCCTAATAAAAATACAACTGCCGGAATAATATTTAAATGATTAAAAGCAATTTCTGGAAACAATAAATCAGTGCGTTTCACACCATCAACCATTGGAACTGAAATTCCGTTTTTCTCAGCATACAAGTAAAGTAATGCACCAACACTTAAAAAGAAAATATTAATCACCACAAAAATTCCGGTGAAGGTGAACATGTTTTTTTGCGCTTCACCAATGTTTTTACAACTCAAATTCTTCTGCATTAAATCTTGGTCTAATCCAACCATGGCAATAGTTACAAAAATTCCACCCAAAATTTGTTTCACAACATAATTGCCTTTTAAGTAATCTTCATAAAAGAAAACTTTAGAATAATTACTGTTTTTTACAGCTTCAAATGCTTCCATAAAACTATAATCCAAACTATTACAAATAAAAATAATCGTCAAGAAAACCGATGAAACTAGGAAGAAGGTTTGCAAAGTATCGGTAATAATAATCGTTTTCAATCCGCCACGATACGTGTAAGCAAATATTAACGCCAAAGAAATTAAAACAGTCACAGCAAACGGAATATTATAAGCATCAAATACAAATCGTTGCAATACAATTACAACCAAGTAAAGCCGAAAAGCAGAACCAATTGTGCGACTTATTAAGAAAATTGTTGCTGCCGTTTTATAACTCACTACACCAAGTCGTTGTTCAATATAACTATAAATTGATGTAAGATTCATTCGATAATAAAGTGGAAGCAAGACTGTTGCAATGATGATAAAACCAATGGCATTTCCCAATACAAATTGAAAATATTTAAATTGCAAATCGGGATTTCCAACTTCGCCTGGAACAGAAATAAATGTAACACCAGAAAGCGCCGTTCCAATCATACCAAACGCTACCAAATACCATTTCGAATTTTTATTGGCCTTAAAAAAAGCGTCATTACTGCTGTCTTTTTTACTAACTAAATTTGAAATTAGAATCAGAATACCGAAATAAATAATGATAATGGCTAAGATTGTTCCTGAAGACATAAAGTGGATTTTTGTTTGTGCTAAAATAGGAAAAAAGATGGAAGTTAGAAGATGGAAGTTGGAAGAAAGTTTCTATCTCTAATTTTGGTAAACTTCAAACTTCCATCTTCCAACTTTTTCTTTACTTTTGCTAAATGGAATTTTCATCTAAATTATTAGAAAAAGCGGTTAACGAAATGGCGCAATTACCTGGAATTGGTAAACGAACAGCCTTGCGATTGGTGTTGCATTTGTTAAAACAACCATCAGAGCAAACGCACTATTTGTCGCAAGCTTTAACTACAATGCGTGACGATGTAAAATTTTGCAAAAACTGTCACAATATTTCTGATGTTGAAGTGTGTGAAATTTGTTCGAATACTTCTAGAAATCATAAAATTATATGTGTTGTCGAAGATATTCGTGATGTAATGGCCATAGAAAACACCAATCAATTTAAAGGAATTTATCATGTTCTTGGCGGAAAAATTTCACCAATTGATGGCGTTGGTCCAAGTCAATTGAATATCAGTACGTTAGTTAGTAAGGTGAAAATGGGAGTTATAGACGAAATAATATTTGCTTTAAGCTCCACAATGGAAGGCGATACCACCAACTTTTACGTTTATAAACAACTAAAAGAATTCAATGTAAAAACATCTACAATAGCAAGAGGAATAGCTGTTGGCGACGAATTAGAATATGCCGATGAGGTGACTTTGGGTAGAAGTATTGTGCAACGTGTTCCATTTGAAATTTCATTAAAAAATAATTAGATAATATTCTATTCTAAGTTTTTTATTTTTAGATTTGAAAAATCTATCTTTGTTTGCTAAATTATTTTTATAAATGAATAATCGAATTGTTTGCCTACTTTTATTAATTGGACTATTTTTTACTTCATGTGTTCCAACGAAAGATTTAATTTATTTACAAGATAAAGGAAACTCCAAAGAGGAAGTTGTAAATCAATCTAATTTAAAACCCTACCGACTTCAAACAAATGATATCTTAAGCATCAATATAAAAGCATTAGATGCGCGTCTAGTTGAAATGTTTAATGCTGGTGCAAATGGTCAAAATCAGGAAAGTTTATATTTTACAGGTTATAGTGTTGATGATCATGGAAATATTAGAATTCCAGTTTTAGGCGAGATGAATGTTCTCGGTTATACAATTGAAGAAGTCAGAAAAAAAATTGAAGAACGATTGTTGGCGGAGCATTTTAAAACAGAAGCACAACTTTTTGTTAATGTTAAGTTGGCAGGATTACGATATACTATTAATGGAGAAATTGGTTTGCCTGGAACAAAAGTATTGTATCAAGATAAGGTAAATATTCTTGAAGCTGTTGCCAATGCTGGAGATATAGCAATCACTGGAGATAGAAAAGACGTCAAGGTTATAAGACAATTTCCTCAAGGCGCACAAACTTTTAGTATAGATTTAACCGATGCTGTTGCTGCAAAATCTAATGTTTATTATTTGCAACCTAATGATTATATTTACATAAAACCACTTAAGCAAAAAACTTGGGGAACAGGAAAAACAGGGATAGAATCACTCGGAACAATAATTACCCTTTTGTCACTAGCAACAACAACTTTTTTATTACTTAGAAATTAAAACCTACAATTACGAATGTTAGACATAAAAGATTTTTCTTTTTTTGAAAACCAAAACAGTTTTGATTTTAAAGGATTTTTAATCAAAACGGCGAGTTATTGGAAATGGTTTGTTTTGGGGTTAATTATTTGCTTAACGATTGCACATCAAATAAATATTAGAAAGCAACCGATTTATTCTCTTGAAGCGACAATGGCAATTTCTGAACAAAAGAATCCGCTTTTTACTGCAAATACAAGTTTGGTTTTTAATTGGGGTGGAACTTCAGATCAAGTTCAAACGATAGCTTCAACATTAAAATCGCGTTCTCACAACGAAATAGTTGTAAGTAAATTAGATTACTTTGTTGAATATTTGCAAGAGCAAAAATATTATACACAAGATGTTTATGGATTAACTCCTTTTGTGGTAAAACTCGATAAATCTAAAAGTCATATTTACCAGCGACCAATTCGAATTAAATTTATCTCACAATCGGAATATGAAATCGAGTTAGATTTTGCGAATAGTTCTTCGATTACCGTTATCAATTACAGCACAAATACTACCGATAATGTAACTGTAGCCAATGGAGTTTATAGAAAAAGATTCAAAGTTGGTCAACCTATAAATCTTCCTTTTTTAAATTGGACTTTAGAAATAAAAGGTACACCCGAAAATTATGTAGGAAGCGAATACATTGTGAGTTTAAATTCGTTTGATGGAGCAGTTTCAAGATATAGAAATGTAAAAGTTGTAATTGATGACAAAGCTGGATCAATTCTCAAATTGTCGATGGAGGGAACTAATAAACCTAGAATGGTTGATTACCTAAATGAGACAATTTCTACATTAATGAAACGTCAACTAGACAGTAAAAATTTATTTGCAGAAAACACTATAAAATATATAGATACTACTTTAACCTTAATGGAAGGTGAAGTTAGAGTTGCTAATGATGAATTAAAAGATTTTAGTAGAAATAGAAATATTATTGAAATTGAAAGTAAAGGACAAGCTTTTCAGGATAAGATATCAGAATTAGATGTAACTAACGATGATATCAACAGAAAACTAAATTACTATAATAATCTAACTAATTATTTAAAAAATAGTACTGATTATTCTAAACTTCCAGCGCCATCAGTTGCAGGAATTGATGATCCTAACATTGGTAGAAATGTTTCTAGCTTAATTGCTTTATCAGTTAGAAGGTCAGAAATGGCTTATTCTGTGAAAAGTGAAGCTATGTTTAGTACAATTGACAATGAAATAACGGCACTTAAAAAAGTTTTATTAGAAAATATAATTACTGCAAAAGGTGCAATTCAATATGAATCATCACAAATAAAAAGTAAAATAAGTCAAGCAGAAAGCAAAATTATGCAACTGCCAGAAGATAGTCAGGCGTATTTGAAAATTATGCGAAAATACAATTTGAGTAATAGTGTTATTGATGCTTTTCTTCAAAAAAGGCATGAGGCACAAATTGTGAAAGCTGCCAATTTATCGGATATTCAATTTATAGATCCGGCCAAAGATATTGGTGGTGGTTTAATTGGTCCAAGAACTGGCGTAAATTATGTAATTGCAATTTTCCTCGGATTAATTATTCCCTTGTCAATCGTATTTTTGATTTTCTTTATAAATAATTCAATTCAAAACACTGATGATGTCTCTAATTTAACTTCAATTCCACTTATTGGCGTTGTTGGAGTAAAGCAATCGTTTAATAATCTAGCAGTTTTTGATAAACCTAAATCGGCATTGTCAGAATCTTTTCGTGCCATTCGATCCTCGTTGCAGTTTTTGTATAAAAAGCAAAAGCTCGACGGATCTAAAACCCTAATGTTAACGTCATCTGTGAGTGGTGAAGGAAAAACATTTTGTTCTATAAACATCGCTACAGTATTTGCTTTAAGCGAAAAGAAAACAGTTATTGTAGGATTAGATTTAAGAAAGCCAAAAATATTTGAAGACTTTAATTTGAAAAACGAAATTGGAGTTGTCAATTATTTGATTGGACAAAATACCTTGGAAGAAATTACAAGTCACACTAAAGTTCCTTATTTGGATGTTATTACTTCGGGACCAATTCCTCCAAATCCATCAGAATTAATCATGGGTGAAGCTTTACAAGAATTGTTAGAAAGATTAAAAGAGAAATACGATTATATAATTCTTGATACACCACCAGTTGGCTTAGTTACCGATGCTGTAGAATTATCTCAATATTCAGATGTGACTTTGTATGTAATGCGACAAAATTTCACCAAAAAAGAAATGGTTAATTTGCTTAATAACAGAGTGAAACGAGGTGAATTAAGTAATGTGAGTATAATTCTAAATGGATTTGAAAATAAAGCAAAATACGGAGCTGGTTATGGTTATGGCTACGGTTATGGTTACGGTGCCTACTCAAATGGATACCATGATGATGATGAGCCTAAAAACATTATTGTAAAGTATTACAATAGGCTTTTTAAGAAATCAAGAGGCTAAATAAGCAACAAAACTCATGAATAGTCAAGGTTTTATAGGTCGTAATTTATAGAAGCATTAAAAGGAAATTAAAATTGTATTTTGTTAATTATAAAAGTACAATTATCAATAAAATAATAATAAAAATGAAAATTACTAATATTTGTTGTATCGGAGCAGGATATGTTGGTGGACCAACAATGGCAGTTATTGCTCAAAAATGTCCGCATATTAAAGTTACTGTTGTCGATTTAAATACTGATAGAATTGAAAAATGGAATGATGAAAATGTAGATAATATTCCGGTATATGAACCAGGGTTGGGCGAAATTGTAAAACATTCTCGTGGGAAAAATTTATTTTTTTCAACCGAAGTTGATAAAGCAATTGATGAAGCGCAACTTATTTTTATATCTGTAAATACTCCAACTAAAACCTATGGATCCGGAAAAGGTATGGCGGCCGATTTAAAATATATTGAACTTTGTGCCAGACAAATTGCTAGAGTTTCTAAAGACGATAAAATTGTTGTAGAAAAATCTACATTGCCTGTAAGAACAGCCGAAGCAATAAAAAATATTCTTGATCATACAGGAAATGGTGTGCAATTTCAAATACTTTCTAACCCAGAATTCCTTGCAGAAGGTACTGCTGTAGAAGATTTATTAGCTCCAGATAGAGTTTTAATTGGTGGCGATACTACTCCAGAAGGGCAAAAAGCAATTCAAGCTCTTGTAGATGTTTATGCCAATTGGGTTCCAAAAGATAGAATACTTACTACTAATGTTTGGTCGTCTGAGCTTTCTAAACTTACGGCAAATGCTTTTCTAGCGCAACGCGTTTCGTCTATAAACGCCATGTCTGAATTGTGTGAAAAAACTGGTGCGGATGTCACTGAAGTGGCAAGAGCAATTGGTATGGATAGCAGGATTGGTTCTAAATTCTTAAAATCGTCTGTTGGATTTGGAGGTTCTTGCTTTCAAAAAGACATTCTAAATTTAGTTTACATTTCCAAGTCTTTCGGATTACATGAAGTTGCCGATTATTGGGAGCAAGTAATCATCATGAACGACCACCAAAAAAGACGATTTTCTAAAAAAATAGTTTCTACATTATATAATACGGTTGCCGATAAAAAAATCACTTTTCTAGGTTGGGCTTTCAAAAAAGACACTAACGATACTAGAGAATCTGCTGCAATTTATGTAGCCGATGATTTAATAAACGAACAAGCCAATATTGCTGTTTTTGATCCAAAAGTTGCATACAATCAGGTGATTGCCGATTTGAATTATTTAGAAAGTAGAGCACCGCATAAAAACGAAGCTTTAGTTAAATCATTTTCTGATCCTTACGAAGCTTGCAAAGACTCACATGCTATTGCAATTCTTACCGAATGGGATGAATTTAAAGACTATGATTGGAAGAAAATTTATGATAATATGCTAAAACCAGCTTTCGTTTTTGACGGAAGAAATCTTCTTGATAGAGAAAAATTAACTTCTATCGGTTTCCATTATCAAGCAATTGGGAGTTAGTTTTTGGGAAGAAGTAAATGATATTAGGAGATTGGAGTAGATTTATTTTATAACTTTTTGAAATGAAAAAAATAGTAATCACTGGAGGTGCTGGATTTATTGGTTCGCACGTAGTAAGACGCTTTGTAAATAAGTATCCTAATTATCAAATTTATAATTTGGATGCACTTACTTATGCAGGGAATTTAGAGAATATTAAAGATATTGAAGATGCACCTAATTATACTTTTGTAAAAGGTGATATAGTAGATGCCGATTTTATAAATGAGTTATTTCAGAAACATCAATTTGATGGAGTTTTACATCTTGCGGCTGAGTCGCATGTGGATCGTTCGATAACTGATCCGTTGAGTTTTGTGAAAACTAATGTTATCGGAACTATGAACCTTTTGAATGCTGCCAAAACTATTTGGAAAGACAATTTTGAAGGCAAACGTTTCTATCATATTTCTACTGATGAGGTTTACGGTTCACTTGGTGCCGAAGGTTTATTTACTGAAACTACACCTTACGATCCTAATTCGCCTTATTCAGCGTCCAAAGCAAGTTCTGATCATTTTGTGCGCGCTTATGGCGAAACTTATGGTTTACCGTATGTGATTACTAATTGTTCTAACAATTATGGGACGTATCATTTTCCTGAGAAATTAATTCCGCTTTTTATTAATAATATCATTAACAACAAACCACTTCCAGTTTATGGTGATGGAAAATATACACGCGATTGGTTGTTTGTAGAAGATCATGCTGTGGCTATTGATTTGGTTTTTCATGAGGGTAAAAATCACGATACTTATAATATTGGTGGCTTTAACGAATGGCAAAATATTGATTTAGTAAAACTTTTGTGTAAGCAAATGGATTCTAAATTGGGAAGAGCAGTTGGCACTTCTGAGCAATTGATAACCTACGTAAAAGACCGACCAGGACATGATTTACGTTATGCTATCGATGCTTCTAAAATCAATAAAGAATTGGGTTGGAAGCCTTCTGTGACTTTTGAGGAAGGTCTTGAACGAACTATTGATTGGTATTTATCTAATGAAGAATGGCTTAGGAATGTGACATCTGGTGATTATCAGAAGTATTATGATAAGCAGTATTTGTAAGCTGGAAGATGGAAGATGGAAGATGGAAGATTGAAGATGGAAGATTGAAGATGGAAGATTGAAGATGGAAGATTGAAGATGGAAGATGGGAGATGGGAGATGGAAGATGGAAGATGGAAGATGGAAGATGGAAGATGGAAGATGGAAGATGGAAGATGGAAGATGGAAGATGGGAGCTGGGAGAGGTTTCTCGATTAGCTACGCTCAGTTCGGCAAAAGCCTCGGGTCAATTTTTCTCCATTTCATTGCGTAAAATCACTTGAAGTGACGATTGTGGGTTAAATTTAAGGCATCTCGACTGCGCTCGATGTGACAATGGGCTTATTATTTACTCCAGATGATTGATACTGTGTTGTTAATTCTTGGTAGTTCTTTTACTTTTTTTCTTTCTTGAATTGAAAACCCTATGAAGAGAAATACTAATTTTAAATCGTTTCCTTCGGGTTGTTTTGTTTCTAATAGAATGTTGGTTGGTTTTTCCTCTTTATTTAAAATAATTTCTTCACTGTATTCTGTTGTGAATTTATTTTCTAAAAAATTCCAGTTTGCAGAAGCTATAGCAACATGAATATTATCACATTCGGTTTCTGGCCAGATGATGTGCTTTTTTGGATTGAATTTGTTTATTGTTAGTTGGTTGAGTTGGTCGTTCCAGATCCATTTGGTTTTTAAAACTTTTGGTAATGTTCTCGTTTTGTTTCCTTCAAATCCTATGAAATAAGTTCTTGCTTCCTCTGATTTCAGTCCTTCTTCAACTGTTCTATATCCATGCTCATTGATCGTGTCTTCATTCATTATTTCCAACATCAATTTGTTCGCACGTCCTGCATAGCTGCCGTCTTTGGCTCTCTTGTTGTATCGAAATGCTATTGCTCTAAAGTTTTGACTTTTTTTAGAGCATTTACCAAATTCTTTTCCATGATTTTTTGCTTTCGTAAAAATTGGATTTTCATGAAACTGCTTACTTGTAATTCCCGATTTGCCTTTTGTTTTAACTAAATTATTTTTTTCTTGATCTAGATAAAATGTGAGATTATCAAGGGTTCCAACTATTTTAAAAGGAGCGATTACTTTGGCCATTTTTTATAGCTAAAATACCATTTTTTTTACTAAAGAAATTACTTAAAAAGCATTTTTTTTATCCGTTTTTTTCATCGTTGAGTAGTAAATTATAGTCTATAAACTACATGCTTCTACTTAAAAAACGTTTTTTGTAGTATTTTGTTAAGGGTGTTTTGAAGCAAATTATTTGGATTATTTTGTCTGTTTCCTTTGTTTACTCGGAATTATAACCTTTAAATTTTGTTAAACTGTAAATAAGGCAAATATTCTTGTTTTTTTAGTTTAGTTTTGCAACTTAATTTATCGATTTTGGAGAATTGCTTTATTTTGTATCGCTAATTTCATTTTATGTCATAATTTTTGAACATTATTATGCTCCTTTTTTGAATAGTATTTACTCTTTACAATTGCATTTTTGATGTATTATATTAAGAGCAATTAGACCGATAGAAAAGCCTAGAATTCCATTTTAGAATGGATTTCGCGATTATAAACGATAAAAGTTAGATATAAATTAAGTTAAAAATGAGAATATTAATTACAGGAGGTGCGGGTTTTATTGGTTCCAATTTATGTGAGTATTTTATTGGTCAAGATAGTGAGGTTGTTTGTTTGGACAATTTTGCAACTGGACATTTACGTAATTTGGATGCTATAATTAACCATCCTAACTTTACCTTGATTGAAGGTGATATTCGTGATTTGAATACTTGTCATGAAGCTTGTCAAGGTGTTGATTATGTTTTGCATCAAGCAGCTTTAGGTTCGGTTCCTCGTTCTCTAAACGATCCGATTACTTCTAATGATGTTAATGTGTCTGGTTTTTTAAATATGTTGGTTGCGGCTCGTGATGCTAAAGTAAAACGCTTTGTATACGCCGCTAGTTCTTCAACTTACGGCGATTCAGAAAACTTGCCTAAAGTGGAACATATAATTGGAAAGCCATTGTCTCCTTATGCGATAACAAAATATGTTAACGAATTGTACGCTGAAATATTTTCAAAAAGTTATGGTTTAGAAACAATTGGTCTGCGTTATTTCAATGTTTTTGGAAGAAAGCAAGATCCAAATGGTGCTTATGCTGCTGTAATTCCGAAATTTGTGATGCAGTTTATGAACTATGAAAGTCCTATAATAAATGGCGACGGAAACTTTTCACGGGATTTTACCTATGTAGATAACGTAATTCAGATGAATGCATTAGCTATTAAGAGTACCAACCCAGAAGCCTTAAATACTGTTTATAATACTGCTTTTGGGGATAGAACCACTTTAACACAATTGGTTGGTTATTTAAAAGAATATCTTTCCGAGTTTGATCCAAAAATTGCTACAGTTCCACTTATTCATGGACCAAATCGAGCAGGTGATATCCCTCATTCATTGGCAAGTATTGACAAAGCAAAACTGCTGTTAGGTTACGAGCCTGAATTTTCAATACAACGCGGATTAAAAGAAGCTGTGGCTTGGTATTTTTCTAATTTGAAATAGAACCGTCATCACTGCATTAAATAATTTTTTTACATTAGATTATGAATAAAATAGCCATTATAGGTCTTGGATATGTAGGACTACCTTTAGCACGATTATTTGCTACAAAATATCAGGTAGTAGGATTTGATATTAACCAAAAGCGAATCGCTAGTCTGAATTCTGGTACTGACACTACTTTGGAAGTTTCTGATGAAGTCTTGCAAGATGTTTTGGTTGCTGATTTTGATAGCAAATCTAATGGATTATTATGTTCTTATACCTTAAGTGATATTGCAGATTGCAACTATTATATTGTCACAGTTCCTACTCCAGTTGACAAAAATAACCGCCCCGATTTGACACCTCTTTATAAATCAAGTGAGACGGTAGGTAAAGTTTTGAAAAAAGGTGATATTGTAGTATATGAATCCACGGTTTATCCCGGCGTTACAGAAGAAGAATGTATTCCGGTTTTAGAGCGTGTTAGCGGTTTGAAATTCAATGAAGATTTTTTTGCAGGTTATTCGCCTGAGCGAATTAATCCAGGAGATAAAGAACATACTGTAGAAAAGATTTTAAAAGTAACTTCTGGTTCTACGCCAGAAATTGGTTTAAGAGTTGATTCTTTATATAAAAGTGTTATTACCGCTGGTACCCATTTGGCACCAACTATCAAAGTTGCAGAAGCGGCAAAAGTGATTGAAAATTCGCAACGTGATATTAATATTGCTTTTGTTAATGAACTGGCCAAAATATTTAATTTATTAGATATCAATACTCAAGATGTTTTGGATGCTGCTGGAACAAAATGGAATTTTTTACCTTTTAAACCAGGTTTAGTCGGAGGCCATTGTATTGGTGTTGACCCATATTATTTAGCACAAAAAGCTCAAGAGAAAGGCTATCATCCCGAAATTATATTGGCTGGAAGACGATTGAACGATAGCATGGGCGAATATGTAGCTTCACAAGTTGTGAAGTTAATGATTAAAAAGGGAATTGCTATAAATGGTGCTACCTTGTTAATGTTGGGAATTACCTTCAAGGAAAACTGCCCAGATGTTCGTAATACTAAAATTGTGGATGTGATTGCCGCTTTAGTAGATTATGGAATTTCAGTTAGTATTTATGACCCTTGGGCAAATCCAGCTGAGGTTAAGCATGAATACGGTTTAGAGATTACTACTAAGTTACCCGTAGATAAATTTGATGCATTAGTTTTAGGAGTTGCTCACAAAGAGTTTTTAAGTTTGGATTTAGAACAATATAAAAAATCTGCTTCTATTCTATATGATGTAAAAGGAGTTTTTGGTGAAAAATCAGATGGAAGATTGTAGGTCCTTCTTTTAATTTATTGGTAGTGATAAATTATTGGCAAATAATTAAATTAATCAGTAAATTATAAATTAAAATTAGTTTTAGAAACAAAAATAATAATGAAATATATTTCACATTTTTTTAATCTTAATAAACTTTATAAACTAATTGAACCAATTGATCTTTCAACAGTTGACGGAAGATCCAAAGAGCGAAAAAGAAGAATAAAACTTACTGCCTTAAGTTCTGCTACATTAAAAATATTGTCAATGGCTGTTCCATTGCTTACTTTGGGAATGACCTACAGTTACTTAAATCCTGAGGTATATGGTCTTTGGAGTGCCGTTACAACTTTTTTTGCATTGTTTGCTTTTAGTGATTTAGGTTTAGGTAATGGACTTCAAACTAAGCTTAGTCAAGCACAAGGTAGAGATGATTTAGAGCTTTGTAATAAAATTATTTCGAACACTTTTTTTATACTGTTGGCTATAACGTTATTATTATTACTTATTTTTCTATCTATTTTTTGGTTTTGTGATTGGGCTGCATTAATGAATTCTCAAAATAGTGAAACCATGGTAATTGCCGCATCCGTTGTGTTTGTTATTGTAGTGCCAAAATTACTTTCGATACCTGTAGCAATTATACAAAGAACTCAATTAGCTTTACAAGAAGGTTACCGAAGCGATATGTGGGGCATTGTTGGTTATGTAATTAACTTAATTTCAATTATAATTATTGTTAAGTTTGAATTTGGCAAATTAACATTACTTGCATTTACCTCTTTCTTACCTTTTGTAGTATCTGCTGTGAATATGTTTGTTTATTTTAATTTTCAAAGAAAAGAATTGAAAATCAAATATAAATTATTCAATTTTCAGATGTCGAAGTCGTTATTATCATTAGGAATATTTTTCAGTATTCTATCAATTTTAACTACTATTGGAATTTCAATGGATACTTTTATAGTTGCTAAAACATGTAATTTGAAAGAAGCTGGATCTTTTTCAATCATTTATAAAGTTGCTACCATTTTTTCTGCAATTGTAACCATCTTATCAGCTCCTTTGTGGGGTGCCAATGGTGAAGCTCTTGCGAGAGGAGATGTCGACTGGGTGAAGAGTAATACCAAAAAGACCTCAATGATTATGGGGATGACCTCTATTGCAATCGTTATTGTTTTCCTGTCATTAAACAAGTTTATTTTTAACTTGTGGCTTGGGGAAGAGTTTGAGTTTTCTTTTGGAACATTATTTTGGTTGTCGATTATGCAAGTTTTACTGGCTTTTATTTCTCCCTATTTTATGATACTTAATGCATTAGGTGAAATTAAAATTCAAATACTTCTATTTGCCTTATACACTCCTATTACTATTGCATTAAAATATTATTTGTCATTGATCTATGGAATCACAGTAATACCGATGATTGGTTCAATTACTTATCTCTTTTTTATTGTACTATGGGTATACTATTTTGCGAACAAAAAAATTAATAAATATAAATTTGAAAGTACATTAACATAAATTCATTTCGTTTTATTACAAATTAACAAATTACAATTTTCGTGAATTCATACATCGCATTAATAACACTTACAATTTTAATAATAACCCTTCTTTATCAAATTAAGATTTGGAAAGCTAGGGTGCTATTATCTCCTGCTTTTTATTTTTCAATAATTTGGATTTTGGGGATTTTAGGTTTGCTGTTATTTAAATCTGTAGATATTTTAATTGAAACCTATCCAGAATATATAGATGAGTTAAATATATTGGTTGGTCAAACGGGACTGTGCTTTATTGCCGTAACGAAAATAGGTCTAAAGAAGGTAAATACACAAATTATTAGCATAAATTATTTTGTTACCTTCCGACTTTTTGCACTACTATCCATTTGTTATTTTTTACTTTCACTTTATGTTTTTTTCGTTGAGGGAAGAGGTTTTGACTTTGTAGCTGCTCGTGATAATATGCATGAAACTATTGAGAACCGCAGTTTCATTGTTGGTTATTTCCGTTTGTTATCCATTCCTTTATCGATTTTTGCTGGTAGTAAAATCATTAAGATGTTACTTAATTTAGAACAAGCAAATTTTAAAAAAATCGCCATTATTATTTTACCTTTTGTCTCTGATACACTGTTTTCACTAACTGAAGGAGGTCGAGTTGCAATGGTTTATGGTATGATGCTTTATCTAATAGGAGCAATATTAACCGTGCCTGCAAATTTTAAAGTAAAAGCAAGAAAAAAGATTATCTTTTATGGTTTGTTGTTGGCTTTCTTTATAAATAGTATGATATCATGGATTGGAGAAGTAAGAAGTTCAAAAGATGATACATATGAATCTACTCAACTAATTAAAGAAAAACTAGGGGTGTATTCCTTTATGTATGGAGCAATGGAGTATGTTAACAGCTCTTATGTAGGATATCAGTATCGCAGAGTAGATGCTGTTGATAAGAACTTAGGTTATGGTCAATATACTTTTAATGGTTTTATAAATTGGCAAATTCCCTTTGCTTCAAGATTTGGTATCGAAAATGCATCCATTGCAAATGCTTTAGGTATCTATTATTTCAATCAAGAAACCTATGATTTTTCAAGAGATTATTTTTACGTTACTCACTCTGCTTATCTCCCAATTATAAAGGATTTTGGCTTTTTAGGATCTTTTTTTGCCATTTTCTTTATTGTTTATTTGTCGCATTACTTTTTTATTAGAATCCAACAGAGGAGAAATATAAATCGGTCTATAAATTTTTTCTTTTATTATTTGTTTCTTATTTATTGGGCAAAATCAAATTTCTATGGTACACTATCCGATTCAGTTTTGGTGCCTTTATTTGGGTTTTTAATTGTAGATTTTCTTAATAAGATTGCCACTTCAAAAGAGAATGCTAATCAACCTTTTACCCGTAATTAATTTGTTATACTAAATGAAAAATATATATATAATTAGAGATTGTTATATTCCTAATATTGCTTCCATAAATAGATGTTTGGCTCTAGCTAAAGGTATGGGAGAATTAGGGGTTACAGTTAAAATTGTCTTTATATATCCAAATACGACGAGAGATAAAGTCAAAAATTCTTATGAAAATGTTGATTTCATTTATCTATGGGACGCTTTTTCTCCAAAAAATAAATATTTAAAACATTTGGTTAGCAGATTCTTTTTGCTTTTTTACATTGTACGACTTAAAAAAAACGAAACGGTTCTGGTTTATGGAACAATTAATCCTTGGTTTGCGTTCCTTTTTAATCCAGCTTTAAAAGTATTTAATGAGATTACAGAGCATCCTTCGGTACATATTCACAATAATAAAGTTATAGGTAAATTACAATATTATTTTTTCAAGAAATTTTGTTTAAAAATTAATGGAATCATCACCATTACACCCTCGCTTAGTCAATTTTTTATTAGTGAATTTGGAATAAAAAAAGAAAAAGTTACTACTATCAATATGATTGTTGATTCATTTCGTTTTGAAAATATTGTAGTTGAGGAGAGAAAAAATACCATTACCTATTGCGGTACCATTTCTGAATCTAAAGATGGAATAAGTTATTTGTTGAACGCCTTTAAAACCGTCTTAAGTCATCATCCAGAAATGACATTAACTTTAATTGGTGGCTTTGAAAGTGCGCAAACAAAGGATAACGTATATAAGCTAATACATACTTTATCTATTGAAGATAAAGTAATCATTACTGGAGAAATTTCGTCAGATGAGATGCCACTTTTACTTGCAGAATCTAAACTTTTGGTGCTGTCTCGTCCAAACAGTATACAGGCTCAGTATGGATTTCCAACCAAGTTAGGTGAATACTTAATGACTAAGAATCCAATTGTAATAACAGATGTGGGTGACTTTAAAATGTATTTGAAAGACAAGCATGATATCATTTATACTATTCCTGATGATGCGGAAGATTTTGCCGCTAAAATAAATTGGGTTTTAAATAATTATTCAATTGCCCTACAAATAGGTGCTAATGGAAAAAATGTAGCGATGCAAAGCTTTAATTATAAAATTGAAGCACAAAAACTTTTAGATTTTACAAATATTTAAAACTAAATTATGAAACTTATTAATTTAATATTTAGATTATATAGACTAAATTTTTGGAGTTGCGAAAAACATGCAAGATATCTTGGTGTAAAAATTGGTAAGGGATGTGATATTCAAACCTTAAATTTTAGTTCTGAACCATATCTGATTGAAATTGGTGATAATGTGCAAATAACAAGTGATGTAAAATTTTTCTGTCATGGTGCAGCATGGGTTTTTAGAAAAAAATATCCGAAAATGGATTATTTTGGAAAAATTAAGGTAGGAAATAATGTTTATATTGGCAATAATGCATTGATTATGCCAGGTGTAATAATAGAAGATAATGTCATTATTGCGGCAGGTGCTGTGGTAACAAAAAGCGTAAAAAGCGGAACAATTGTTGGAGGTAATCCTGCCAAAATAATTGGTGATTTAGATTCGTTAAATGAAAAAATGTTAAAATACAATGTCAATACTAAGGGCTTGAAGCCTGAAGAGAAGAAAAAAACTCTTTTAAAACTTGATGAAAGTAAGTTTATATCGAAATAAAAACTTATTTGATTTAAGATTATTGTTGAATCATTTAAAGAGAAGTAATCGATTTTTAGAAGTATGAAAAAAATTGCATTTTTAATACCTACAATGAGTTCTGGCGGAATGGAGCGAGTAATGAGTGAACTAGTTGTTTATTTCTCTGCAAAACCTGATATTCAGTGTCATTTAATAATCTATGGTAAACCTTTAGATGATTTTTATACTATTCCTAGTAATGTTGTAGTTCACCGACCTGCATTTAAGTTTAATGATGCAATGCGTCTATTATCTACAGTGAAAACAATTTTTTTTGTAAGAAAGACGATTGCGAATATTAAGCCAGATTCCATTCTGAGTTTTGGAGAAATATGGAACAATTTAATTATCATATCACTTTTCGGATTAAAGTTTCCATTATATGTTTCCGATAGGAATAGTCCGTTGGAATCCTTAGGAAAGGTTCATGATTTTTTAAGAAAGGTTTTATATCCTTATGCTACTGGTGTAATTGTTCAAACATCTAAAGCTTCGGAATTATTTAAAAGAAAATTTAAAAATAGTAATGTTAAAGTTATAGGTAATCCAATAAGAGTAATTGAATCGGGTAAAGAAATTAAAAAAGAAAATAGTATTATTACTGTAGGTCGATTAATTTCCTCTAAGAACATTAATAGAATAATAGATATCTTTGCCAAAGTTCAAACTTCCGATTGGAAATTAGTTATAGTTGGAGGTGACTCCAATAAACAGAATAATAGAACTAAATTTCAAGCGCAGATTAATAGTCTAGGAATGGAGAAAAACATTTTTTTAGCTGGAGTGCAGGATCAAGTAGACGATTTTTTACTTCGCTCTAAAATATTTGTGTTTACTTCTAGTAGTGAGGGATTCCCAAATGTAATTGGAGAGGCAATGAGTTCGGGGTTGCCTGTAATTTCATATGACTGTGTTGCAGGACCTTCGGAAATGATTGCTGATGGAGAAAATGGTTATTTAATACCTCTGTATGACGATTTATTATTTGAACAAAAATTACGCTATTTGATGGGCAATGAAAATCATAGAATACAAATGGGTGATGCCGCCAAAGCAAGTATTAAAAAATTTTCTGTCGAGAATATTGCGTCCCAATATTATGATTTTATAGTAAGCAATTAAAATAATTATTTTAATAAAGTAAGTTATTAAGAGACGAATAAATAAAATAGTTATTAGTGTTATGCTTCATAATAAATTTAAAAGTAAAAAATGGTTTTAGGTATAGATGCAACAAATATCAGATCAGGTGGCGGTTTGACACATTTAAAAGAAATTTTAAATAATGCGGACAGTGGCTCTATTTGTTTTGAGAAAGTAATAGTTTGGTCTAATAGTGTTACGTTAAGTAATTTGCCTTCTAACGATTGGTTGGAGAAGCGTACTCATAACTGGTTAAATAAATCATTTGTTTTTTCTTTTATTTTTCAAATTTTCCTACTCTCAAGAGAAGCAAAAAAATCAAATTGTACATTATTGTTTGTTCCTGGAGGTACATTCTTAGGTTCATTTAAGAATTTTGTCGCTATGAGTCAAAATATGTTGCCATTTGAATTTGAAGAACAAAAACGTTACAAAAGTTGGAAATCAAGATTGCGTTTTAAAATTTTATTTATTACTCAAGGTCTAACTTTTAAACGTGCGAAGGCAGTTGTGTTTTTAACAAATTATGCCCAACAATTTATCACAAAAAAAATTAATTTGAAAAGACAAAATCAGATTATCCCACACGGAATTAGTTTAGAATTTCTTCAGACACCAAAAGAGCAAAAAAATATAGCTGATTATTCTTTTTCTAACCCATTCCAATTATTATATGTTTCACTTATAACCGTTTATAAGCATCAATGGAATGTTGTCGAAGCTGTGCTTGCCTTACGTTCAATGGGATATCCCATTAGTTTAACGCTCGTTGGTGGTACTGATTCGGAATCATTCTCTAGATTCAATACCTCTCTTCAACATGATACTAATAAAATAATAAATTACAGAGGTCAAATCCAGCACAAAGAATTGGCGGAGATTTATAAAAGCGCCGATGCTTTTGTGTTTGCGTCTTCGTGTGAAAATATGCCCATAATTTTGATTGAAGCCATGACTTCAGGTTTACCGATTGCTTCCTCAAACAAAGGACCAATGCCAGAAATTTTAGGAGACGCTGGTTTTTATTTTGATCCGACTAATGTTGATAGCATTAATATGGCTATAAAAACGATGTTGGATTCTACCCAGCTTAGGAATATTTATTCTCACGATTCTTTTTCAAAATCCATAAAATATACATGGAAAGAATGTTCAAATAAAACTTTTAATTATCTTTATTCAACTGCAAAGAATATTATCACATGAAAATACAAAACAAAACTTTATTAATTACAGGTGGGACAGGTTCCTTTGGAAACGCCGTCTTAAACCGATTTTTACAAACGGATCATTTTAGTGAAATCAGAATTTTTTCTCGAGATGAGAAAAAACAAGACGATATGCGTAACCAATTAAAGAGTGATAAACTCAAGTTTTACATTGGAGATGTGCGCGATTATGCAAGTATAGAACGTGCTATGCGTGGTGTTGACTATGTTTTTCATGCGGCGGCTTTGAAGCAAGTGCCTTCTTGTGAGTTTTTCCCAATGGAAGCTGTAAAGACTAATGTTATGGGAACGCAAAACGCTATTGATGCTGCTGTTGCTAATAAGGTTTCTAAAATAATTTGTTTAAGTACAGATAAGGCAGCTTATCCTATAAATGCTATGGGAATTTCCAAAGCAATGATGGAAAAGGTGGCTGTGGCTGCTTCAAGAACAATTCCTAACAACGATACAACGGTGTGTTTAACCCGTTATGGAAACGTAATGGCCTCAAGAGGTTCGGTGATTCCTTTGTTTTTAAATCAAATTAAAACTGGGCAAACGCTAACCATTACCGATCCCAATATGACTCGTTTTTTAATGTCATTGGATGAAGCAGTAGAACTGGTTTTGTTTGCTTTTGAGCACGGAAATCAAGGTGATTTGTTTGTTAATAAAGCGCCTGCAGGAACTATTGGCGATTTAGCGCAAGCATTAAAAGAGCTAAGTAATGCCACCAACGAAATTAAAGTAATTGGAACAAGACATGGTGAAAAATTATATGAAACACTTTGCACCCGTGAAGAAATGATTAAAGCCGAAGATATGGGCGAATTCTATAGAGTTCCAGCCGATAATCGCGACTTGAATTATGCTCAATATTTCTCAGAAGGTGAGCAAGATATATCCAAAATTGAAGATTACCATTCTCATAATACTGAGCAATTAGGAGTAGAAGGAATGAAGCAATTGTTATCAAAATTGCCTTTAATTAGAAAAGAAATTTTTGGTGAAGATGTGGCGCAAATGCCTGGATGATTTAGTGATTAGTAATTAGTGATTAGTAATTAGTAATTAGTGATTAGTATTTGGTGATTAGTGATTTGTGATTAGTAATTAGTGATTAGTGATTAGTAATTAGTAATTAGTGATTAGTATTTGGTGATTAGTGATTTGTGATTAGTATTTGGTGGTTAGTTAACTAATAAATGGTTTTAAATAGCAATGTTATGAAAGTGCTTCCGCAAATAATTAAAGGTAATAGTCATGCCGATGACAGAGGTGTTTTACAATTTAATAATGATTTTAATGCTTTAGAAGTAAAAAGAATTTATACAATTGAAAATAGAAATACTGTATTTGTTCGTGGTTGGCAAGGTCATAAAATAGAGCAACGTTGGTTTTCTGCCATTCAAGGTTCATTCAAAATTGTGCTGATTGCCATTGATGATTGGGTTACACCATCATCAGATTTAGAGCAACATCACTTTGTTTTAGATTCGCTTAAAATGGATATTTTACACGTTCCACAAGGGTATGTTTCCAGCATTCAAGCATTGGAGGAGTCATCCAAACTGTTGCTTATGTCTGATTATTTACTAGGTGAAATAGTGGATGAATATCGATATGATATTAATTATTTTAAAAAATAAAAAGGGTTTCCCTTAAACTAGAATAAAATTATGCTAAAAATAGGAATTACAGGACAAGCTGGGTTTGTAGGCAAACATTTGTATACTACTTTGGCTCTTTTTCAAGAAGAGTTTGAAAGAGTTGATTTTCAAAAAGAGTTTTTTGAGGATGCTACAAAACTGAACGATTTTGTCTCGAAATGTGATGTTATTGTGCATCTTGCTGCTATGAATAGACACAATGATCCACAAGTTATCTATGACACCAATGTAGGTTTAGCAACTAAATTGGTTCACGCACTTGAAGCAACCAACAGCAAAGCTCATGTGATTTTTTCATCTTCAACGCAAGAAGAAAGAGACAATCTATATGGTAAGTCTAAAAAAGAAGCCAGAGAATTATTAGCCAATTGGGCAAAAAAATCGCAAGGGAACTTCACAGGATTGATTATTCCGAATGTTTTTGGGCCTTTTGGTCATCCCAACTATAATTCTGTTGTAGCTACTTTTAGTCATAAAATTGCTAGAAATGAAACGCCAACTATTGATGTTGACGGTGATTTGAAACTTATTTACGTTGGCGAATTGGTGGATGAAATTCTAAAAGAAATTAGAATTGGTGATAGTAAAGAGGAAGTTTTAGTACCACATACCTCAGAATCTAAAGTTTCTAGAATTCTTTTTTTATTAGAAAAGTATAAAGAACAATATCAAAATAACGGAATTATCCCTGAGTTAAATAGCCGATTTGAAGTGAATTTATTCAACACTTTTCGTTGCTATATGGATATTGCCAATCATTTTCCTGTAAAATTTACACAACATACCGATCCGAGAGGCGCATTCGTTGAAGTAATTCGATTGAATGTAGGCGGACAAGTTTCATTTTCTACCACGGTTCCTGGAATTACTAGAGGAAACCATTTTCATACTAGAAAAATTGAACGTTTTGCTGTTATAAAAGGGAAAGCATTAATTCAACTTAGGCAAATAGGCACTCAAGAAACTCATGATTTTTATTTAAGTGGAGATGAACCAGCTTATGTAGACATGCCAGTTTGGTACACCCACAATATAAAAAATGTTGGTGATGAGGAGTTATACACCATTTTTTGGATTAATGAATTTTATGATCCAAATGATCCGGATACTTATTTTGAGAATGTGTGATTGTTTCACGCAGATTTAAATGATTGAAAGGATTTTTAATAGATGTTGAATATTAGATTTATTGTAATCCAATATGATTAGGATATTTATTATAGAATGTGTGATTGTTTCACGCAGATTTAAAAGATTGAAAGGATTTTTTATAGATTAGTTTTTGAGTTTAATATTTATAAATATTAGTAACTGATTGAAATGGAAGAGGAAGATTTAACATATCAAATTAGAGGATGTATTTTTAATGTTTACAATAATCTAGGTCCAGGATTGTTTGAATCAGTTTACGAGTCTGCATTGTGCTATGAATTGGATAAAGTAGGGTTAGCATATAAAAGACAGTTGGAATTGCCTGTTCATTACGAAAATATAATTTTGGATGTTGCTTTTAGAATTGATATTTTAGTAGAAAATAAAGTTATTATAGAAATAAAATCTGTTGAAGAATTGTCTAAAGTACACTTTAAGCAAATTATAACATATCTAAAGCTAACTTCAATTCCATTAGGTTTGTTGGTCAATTTCAATACAGATTCCGTAAAAGATAATATTAAAAGAATTGTAAATAACTATAGGAATTAATTTTTAGATTAGGTAATAATCGCGATCTAATTATCAGAAAAAAATCCTTCTAATCTTTTAAATCTGCGTGATATTACAAAGTGCTAAAAAGATTAAAAAAAAATATAAAGAATATGAAAGCAAGATTAAAAGTGATGACCGTTGTGGGTACACGACCAGAAATAATTCGATTATCAAGAGTAATGGCTGCATTAGACCATTCCGACGCTATTGAGCATATTATAGTTCATACAGGGCAAAACTATGATTACGAATTGAATCAAATCTTTTTTGATGATTTAGGAATTCGTAAACCCGATTTTTTCTTGAATGCTGCTGGTGCCACTGCAACCGAAACCGTAGGTCAGATATTAATAAAAATTGATCCCTTACTTGAAACCGAAAAACCAGATGCCTTTTTGGTTTTAGGCGATACCAATAGTTGTCTTTGTGCGATACCAGCTAAAAAACGACATATTCCTATTTTCCACATGGAAGCAGGAAACCGTTGTTTCGATCAACGTGTTCCAGAAGAAACCAATCGTAAAATAGTTGATCACGTGTCCGATATCAATTTAACCTACAGCGATATTGCAAGAGAATATTTGCTTCGTGAAGGTTTGCCTGCTGATAGAATTATTAAAACCGGTTCGCCAATGTTTGAAGTTTTAAATCACTATTTACCATCAATTGAAGCATCTGATGTATTGGAGCGCTTGCAACTTGAAGAAGGTAAATTTTTTGTAGTTTCCTCTCATAGAGAAGAAAACATCAATAGCGAAAAAAACTTTAGAGGTTTAATGGACAGTCTTAATTTGATTGCTGAGAAATACAATTATCCAATTATTGTGAGTACGCATCCAAGAACGCGCAATATGATTGATAAAAAGAACATTGAAATGCATAAAAATGTACAATTTTTAAAGCCATTGGGTTTTAATGATTACAATGCATTGCAAATGCGTTCGTTTGCTGTTTTATCCGATTCAGGAACTATTTCTGAAGAATCTTCAACTTTAAATTTTAGAGCATTAAATATAAGAGATGCACACGAACGTCCCGAAGCTATGGAGGAAGCATCAGTTATGATGGTTGGCTTAAATCCTGAGCGCATAATGCAAGGTTTAGTTCAATTGCAATATCAAAAAATAGGTAAGGAACGAAATTTCAGATCTGTTGCCGATTATTCTATGCCCAATGTTTCAGAAAAAATGGTTCGTATCATTTTAAGTTATACTGATTATATTAAAAGAACCGTTTGGAGCGAAAATTAAAATGAAGGTACTTTTTCTAACTATGGTCAAAATTAATTCCTTTTCAGATAGAGGAATTTATACCGATTTACTTAGTAAGTTTCATGAAGAAGGGCATGAGGTTTTTGCCGTTTGTCCTGTAGAACGACGCGAAAAAAAGAAAACCGAGGTTAGAAAAGAAAAACAGGGAACTTTATTACAAGTACAAACATTGAATCTTCAGAAAACCAATATTGTTGAAAAAGGATTCGGAACTTTAGCCATTGAATATCAATTTCTAGCTGCCATTAAAAAGCATTTTTCTGAGGTGAAATTTGATGTTATTATTTATTCGACGCCACCAATTACCTTTTCTAAGGTTATAAATTTTGTAAAAAAAAGAGATTCTGCCTATTCCTATTTATTGCTGAAGGATATTTTTCCGCAAAATGCAATCGACATGAAAATGTTAAAAAAGAATGGAATTTTGCATAGAATGTTTGTCAAAAAAGAGCAGAAATTATACTCTATTTCAGATACTATCGGTTGTATGTCTGAAGCTAACAAAACTTTTTTATTACAACACAATCCTGACATTGATGCTGGAAAAGTAGAGATAAATCCTAATACTATTGAACCTTTTCTTTTTAATCAAAGTTTAGAACAAAAACAGACTATTAAATCGAAATACAATCTTCCTTTAGATAAAAAAATATTTGTCTATGGAGGGAATTTAGGAAAACCGCAAGGCATTGATTTTCTTTTGGATACCATTGCATCAAATACAAATAAAGCTGTCTTTTTTTTGATAGTTGGGTCGGGTACCGAATACAATCGAGTTGAAAAATGGTTTCAAAATTTTAAACCAAACAATGCTCTTTTGTTAGCAGGATTGCCAAAACAGGATTATGATTTGTTGCTGAATGCTTGCGATGTTGGGCTGATTTTTTTGCATAAAGATTTTACAATTCCCAATTTTCCATCAAGGCTTTTATCTTACTTAGAAATGAAAATGCCTGTAATTACTGCAACCGATTCTAACACAGATATTGGTGCTATAGTTGAAAAAAATAACTGCGGATACAAAGTCATTTCTGGAGATAGTAGCGCTATGCAAATTGCTATTGATAAAGTACTTTCTGACGAAGAGCACTATAACAAAATGAAAGAAAATGCCTGGAATCTTCTTCAAAATGATTATCTAGTTGCCCGTTCTTACAATTTAATTAAAG
The DNA here is from genome assembly GCF_000757385.1 of Flavobacterium aquatile LMG 4008 = ATCC 11947. Taxonomy (GTDB): domain Bacteria; phylum Bacteroidota; class Bacteroidia; order Flavobacteriales; family Flavobacteriaceae; genus Flavobacterium; species Flavobacterium aquatile. Next base: position 289,926 of record NZ_JRHH01000003.1, read on the forward strand.
CTAAAATACATGTATAAATCGTACTTTAAAAATATACTTGATTTTTTTGCTGCATTAGTAGGATTTTTGCTTTTGAGTCCGATATTCATTTTAGTGACTATTGGTCTCTTTTTTGCAAATAATGGAAAGCCGTTTTTCTTTCAAACGCGTCCTGGAAAGAACGAAAAACTTTTTAAGATTGTTAAGTTTAAAACCATGAATGATAAAAAAGACGCTCATGGTACACTTCTTTCAGACGAACATCGGCTAACCAAAATAGGAAGTTTTGTTAGAAAAACATCTTTGGATGAAATTCCTCAACTACTTAATGTTCTCAAAGGCGATATGAGTATAATAGGACCACGCCCTTTATTAGTTAGTTATTTGCCTTTGTATAGTGACTATCAGAAACAACGGCATAAAATTCGACCTGGCATTACAGGTTGGGCGCAAATTAATGGAAGAAACGCTATCAGTTGGGAACAAAAATTTGAATATGATGTTTGGTATGTAAAAAATTGTAGTTTTTCATTAGATGTTAGAATACTGTTTTTAACAGTTAAGAAAGTTTTTATTAAAGAAGGAATAAGTCAAGAAGGACAGGCAACTATGGAAGTTTTTAAAGGTTCAAAATAATATAAAGTATGGAAAAAATTGTAATTGTTGGAGCAGGAGGTTTTGGTAGAGAAGTGAAAATGCTTATTGATCAAATTAATCGTGATGAGCAAAAATATGAGTTTCTTGGTTATTATGATGATGGATTTACAGTTGGGTCCAAGATCAATAATAATCTAGTACTGGGTTCCGTAGAAGATTTAGCAAAAATTAACAATAAAGTTAATGTGGTAGTTGCTATTGGTGCTCCTGAAATTAAAAGAAAAATAGTTGAAAAATTATCAAATCCAAATATTAATTTTCCAACCTTAATGCATCCTTCCGTATTAATAGGTAATGAATTTGTTTCTATTGGAACTGGCTGTATCATTTGTGCAGGAACGATTATTACTTGCAATATTGATATAAAAGATTTTGTAATTCTTAATTTGATGTGTACAGTAGGTCATGATACTATTATCAATTCTTTCGCATCGTTCATGCCTTCTGTAAATATTTCTGGTGAAGTTGTAATTCATGAAGAAGTTTATGTTGGAACTGGAGCCAAAATCATCAACCAATTAGAAATTGGAAGGCAAACTATAATTGGAGCTGGTGCAGTAGTTTCTAAAACATTACCTGAAAAATGTACGGCCGTTGGAATTCCAGCAAAGCCAATAAAATTTCATGATTAAATGATAATTAAGCGAATCTTTGATTTTATTTTTTCAATAATTGCTTTGTTCTTTTTTGGATGGATTGTTTTATTATGTGTTTTTATCGCAACTATTGACACTCAATCATTTGGAATTTTCACTCAAGAGCGTATTGGACAACATGGGAAAAAGTTTACCATTTTTAAAATAAAATCAATGAATGATCGTTTAAAAACCGTCACTTGGTTTGGGCGATTTCTGCGAAAATCTAAATTAGATGAGTTGCCACAGTTGTTTAATATTCTAAAAGGTGATATGTCCTTTGTCGGTCCAAGACCAGATGTGCCAGGATATTATGATTTGTTAGAAGGTGAAAACAGAAAAATTTTAGAATTAAAACCCGGACTAACGAGCGAAGCATCAATAAAATACAGAAATGAAGAAAAGTTGTTGCAAAGTGTAGTTAATCCGAAGTTCTACAACGATGAAGTGATTTTTCCCGATAAAGTTAAAATGAACTTAGAGTACTATTATAATCACAACCTACTTTTAGATATAAAAATTATTCTAAAAACCATTTTTGTGTAGTAATAATTCTACAAAGAAACACGTAGTTTTACGTGTATTTTTTTAGTTTTTTTTCTCTAATTTTGTAAAATCAAAAAAATGCAATGAATAAAGATAAAATCTGGTTGTCTTCACCTCATATGGGTGGTACTGAACAAAAATTTGTAAATGAAGCTTTTGCTACTAATTGGGTTGCTCCTTTAGGCCCAAACGTAACCGGATTGGAGCAAGATTTAGAGCATTATTTAAAGCAAGATAGCAATGTTGCAGCTTTGAGTTCAGGAACTGCAGCGATTCATCTGGGTTTAATTCTTTTGGGAGTCAAAGCTGGTGATGAAGTAATTTGTCAGAGTATGACCTTTTCGGCTTCGGCTAATCCTATTTTATATTTGGGTGCGACTCCTGTTTTTATTGACAGTGAAACTAGTACTTGGAATCTATGTCCGGTTGCTCTTGAAGCAGCAATTGTGGATCGAATTGAAAAAGGCAAAAAGCCAAAAGCTATAATAGGTGTTCATTTGTATGGCGTGCCTTACCAAGTTGATGCGGTTCATGCTGTTGCAAAAAAGTATGACATACCGGTACTTGAGGATAGTGCTGAAGCTTTGGGTAGCTCTTATAAAGGACAGAAATGCGGTACTTTTGGCGATTTTGGAGTATTATCGTTTAACGGAAACAAAATCATTACTACCTCTGGAGGTGGTGCTTTAGTGTGTAAAAATGCAGAAGACAAAGCGAAAGCTGTTTTTTTTGCTACTCAATCACGAGACACTGCACCCCATTATCAACATTCAGAAATTGGGTATAATTATAGAATGAGTAACATTTGCGCAGGAATTGGCCGTGGTCAAATGGAAGTTTTAGACCAGCACGTTCAAAAACGTCGTGAAATGCAGCAGTTTTATACGGCGCTTTTCAAGGAAATAGAAGGTGTTACAGTTTTTACCGTTCCTAATGACGATTATTTTGCCAATTATTGGCTGAGCTCTATTGTAGTTGATTCTAGCTTGACTAATGGAAAAACTAGAGAAGACCTACGAATTTATTTAGAATCCAAAAATATAGAAAGTCGTCCGTTGTGGAAACCTATGCATTTGCAACCTATTTTCGAAAAGTATCCTTATTACGGAACCTATATATCTGAAGGGTTGTTTAACAATGGATTGTGTTTACCATCAGGATCTAACCTTACTGATGAAGATAGAAATAGAATTCAAACTGAAATTCAAGCTTTTTTTAATTCCTAGTACGTTATTTAAAAATAGCTATTACGTTTAATTTTTGTAATACAATTATATCATTTGAAAAATTCATTTTTATCCAAATTTGCACCATTCAAATCTGATTTGATGCTCAGAATGAAATCCCTTACTGATTTTAGTAATTTGGGTTATCTACCTCGTTGGTTGATTCTAATTATCGATTTAGCAATAGTAGTTGTAAGTTTTTTATTGACGCACAAGCTGTTTTTAGAAATGGGCTTGCAGTACATGTTATTTTCTAAAATTGTATTTTATTTTTTTAGTTATCTAATTTTACACATAATCTTTTTTTGGGTTTTCAGAACGTATTCTGGAATTATAAGGCACTCTTCTTATATTGATGCCATAAAAATATTTACTTCTTTATTATTTGTACTGGTGCTTTGTGTGTTTTATAATATTATTCATACTTATTTTTTTAATGAAAAAGTATTTATGAATACGGGTTTATTTATAAACACCATATTTTCTTTCGTTGGATTGTTTATTTATCGTGTAGTAGTCAAACAAATGTTTGAGCATTATATTAAAGAAAAGAAGTCGGATCATCTAACTAGAGCTTTGATATATGGTTCTGACGCAAATGCTATCTCTATAGCTAAAGCCCTCGAACTGGAAACTCCAGGAAAATTTAGGATTGTAGGATTTTTAGACAAAGGCAATAAAAATGCTAGTAAACTTATTTTAAACCTTCCTATAATTAATGTCAAGAAGCGTATTCCTGTGATATTGCGCGCCATGAATGCTACTGCTTTGATTATGGCGGATAAGAATTTGTCTAAAAATGAAAAGCTAGCCATAGTTGACGATTGTTTAGAATACAATTGCAAGGTGTATACCGTGCCCGTTATTTCTGATTGGGAAAATGAGGAAGAAATTTCAAAAAGCATTAAAAGTTTTGAAATTCATGATTTATTAGAACGAAAACCTATTGTTTTGAATAACAATGCTATTTCTAAGCAATTATTCAATAAAGTTGTATTGATTTCAGGTGCTGCTGGTTCTATTGGAAGTGAAATAGTTAAGCAAGTTATTTCCTTTAATCCGAAGCATATTGTGTTATTGGATCAAGCTGAAACCCCTTTGCATCACATGAGTTTGGAGGTTGGCACTTATTTTCCAAAAGAGAAAGTAAGTTGTGTCATAGCCGATGTAAGAGAGCGTGACGGAATTAGGTCTGTTTTTCAAGAGTTTATGCCTGATGTGGTTTTTCATGCTGCAGCCTATAAGCATGTTCCTTTAATGGAAGACAATCCATCACAAGCTATTTTTGTTAATGTACAAGGTACCAAAAACATAGCTGATTTTTCTTATGAGTTTAATGTAGAAAGTTTCGTTATGGTTTCTACCGATAAAGCGGTTAATCCTAGTAATGTAATGGGCGCTAGTAAGCGAATTGCAGAGAAATATGTTCAAGCCTTGCATCACAAAGCCCTGAAAAATAATGATTGCACTACACGATTCATCACTACACGTTTTGGTAACGTATTGGGTTCTAACGGTTCTGTTGTGCCCTTGTTTACAAGTCAAATTGCAAAAGGTGGACCCATTACCATAACACATCCTGATATTATTCGTTATTTTATGACTATTCCCGAAGCTTGTCAACTCGTGCTTGAAGCTGGTGTTATGGGTAAAGGTGGTGAGATCTTTATTTTTGATATGGGTAAACCCGTAAAAATTATTGATTTGGCTCATAAAATGATACGCTTGGCTGGATACACTCCTGATAAAGAAATTAAAATCAAAATAGTTGGTTTGCGACCAGGAGAAAAACTATATGAAGAGTTATTGAACGATACTTCTAAAACCGTATTAACGCATCATGAGAAAATAACCATAGCTCAAGAAGAGTATGAAGACCTGGAATTAGTTCAAAGTTTGGTGAAGGAATTGATTAAGATATCCAAGGAATTTTCTAAAAATGAGATTGTAGCTAAAATGAAGGAAATTGTTCCCGAATTTAAAAGTATGAATTCCGATTTTGAATATTTGGATAAATAGGACTTTAGCAATAAAGCACTTCGATAGGCTCAACGCAACAGTTGATAGATTCACAAATGGTTTTATTTGATACATTTTGCTTTAATGTATCATCATTTCACTTAAATAAGTTTGAAAGTTGCTTGTAATAGCTTATAGTTTGTTAATTTATATTATGATTAAATAAATAGGATTATCTTTGCAAAAAAAAAATATTTATGTTAAAAAAGAATATTATAAGCTTCTTAGTAGTATTGCTGTTGTTAAATTCTTGCGCTTCAAGAAAAGATTTGGTGTATTACCAAAATGTAGATTCTGTTCAAATGGCTACTTCTTCTTATGAATCTATTTTACAACCAGATGATATACTTTCTATAATTGTAAGAGGAGATAATCCAGAGGCTGTAATTCCTTTTAACATGCCCAATGTTTCTTATGTTGGTAATGAAAGAAGTGGTATTGAAGTTCAACGACTTTTTACTTATTTAATTGATAATACAAGCAATATTAATTTTCCACTAATTGGTAAAATCAAGCTTGGTGGTTTGACAAGATCAGAGGCAGAACAAGTTTTAGTTACTGAACTATCTAAATATGTCACTAATCCTAAAATAGATCTTAAAATATTGAACTTTAAAGTTACAGTTCAAGGAGAAGTTATTAGACCGGGTACTTATCCTATAAATTCTGAGCGCGTTACTGTTTTGGAAGCCTTGAGTTTAGCAGGCGATTTAACCATTTATGGCAAGCGAAATAATATATTATTACTTCGTGAAGTTAATGGAACGAAAAAAGTGGTTCGTATGGATCTTACTAAAGCAGACTTTATAAACTCACCGTATTATTATTTACATCAAAACGACGTTTTGTATGTTGAACCGAATAAAACGAAGATAAATTCAGCTGTAGTCGGCCCGAATACTGGTGTCATTTTATCAGCAGTATCCTTACTTGTAACTGTAATTGCATTAACTATCCGATAATTTTATAATGAAAAATACTATTTATAACGACGAATCAGGTACTACGCAAGATAATTTTACACCCGATTTTAGCATCCGAGAAGAGTTAGATAAATATCTCTTTTATTGGCGGTGGTTTGTTTTTTCAGTTCTATTATCTTTTGTATTAGGGTATGTTTATTTACGATATACTACTCCTATTTACAGTGCGTCAACTACAGTGTTGGTGAAAGACGATAAAAAAGGCGGACTTGCTTCTGAGTTTTCAGGATTATCTGAAATTGGATTATTGGGTAAATCGAAATCTAATGTTGATAATGAAATTGAAATTTTAAAATCTAGAACTTTAATTAAGAAAACAATTAAAGATTTGCGATTAAATTATACTTACATAAGAGAAGGAATTGTTAAAACTGGCGAAGTTTACAAAGAAGCCGATGTTATAATTGACTTTACAACTACCATTGATGAAGGAAAAATTAGAACAAAAACAGTTAAAATAGAAGGTATATCATCTACAAAGTTTAATTTGTTTGGAAGTGATGGAAAAAGTATGGGTACTTTTAATTACAATCAAACTATTTCACTTGAAGATGGTAAACTAACTGTTGTCAAAAATCCAAGGATAGAAAGTAGCAAACGTTCTAATGAATTTTCTTTAGTATGTATTATCTATCCAGTTCATAGAGTTGTTCCTAAGTATACTCGAGGACTTTCGGTAGCATTAGTGGGAAAAAACACTTCGGTATTGCAATTAACTTTTCAAGATCCTGTACCGCAACGTGCTGAAGATTTTTTAAATGCCCTTGTTACTTTATATAATAATGACGCTATTGCTGATAAAAATTTGGTTTCAGAAAAAACTTCTGATTTTATTGCTAATCGTCTTCAGCTAATAACCGAAGAGCTTACAGTTGTAGAAAAAGATGTTGAATCTTTCAAAAAATCTAATAATCTAACTGACATACCTTCAGAATCAGTAATGTACTTAGAGAATTCATCGATGTATGAAAAAAGTATCATTGATACCCAAATTCAACAAAATGTAATAGCCTCTATTATCAATTTTTTTAAGAACAGTACTACTACTGATTTGATTCCTGCTAATTTGATTACCGGCGAATCAGATGCTAATGGATTAATTGAACAATACAATAAACTTGTTTTAGACCGTAATCGTGTTTCTAAAGGCGCGACTAATCTAAACCCAGTTGTTGCTAATTTGGACCAACAAATAAAATCCTTAAAGGTCAATGTTTCTCAAAGCTTAATGCGATTACAATCCAATTTAGAGATTAAACGTCGCAATTTAAATAACCAAGATAATCTATTATCTGGTAAAAAGAAAGCAGTTCCAACTCTTGAACGCAAGTTCCGTGTTATTGATCGTCAACAAAAAGTAAAAGAGGAATTGTATTTATACCTTTTACAAAAAAGAGAAGAAACAGCTTTAAGCTTAGCCGCTACCGAAAATAATGCTAAAGTTATTGACGTTGCTGAGGCTTCTAACATACCTGTTAGTCCTAAAAGAGCTAGTGTTTTTTTAATGGCATTCGTTTTTGGACTATTACTTCCTTTTATTGTTATTTACATTAAGGACTTGTTAAACACCAAAATTAAAACGCGTCTTGAATTAGACAAACGCCTTCAAATACCTTTCTTAGGTGACATACCACGCTCGGAGTCTCATGAAGAAATGATGAATACTAATAGTCGTTCGAGCTCTGCTGAAGCAATTAGAATTGTTCGTACCAATTTAGAGTTTATGTTGTCTAAAGTGGCGCCAGGAAAAGCTAAAACTATATTTGTTACCTCTACTATTCCTGGAGAAGGAAAAACTTTTGTGTCTGTAAATGTTGCAGGTACTATTGCGTTATCAGGTAAAAAAGTACTATTAATTGGATTGGATGTTCGAAATCCAAAATTGGCCGAATATTTACCAATTAATCCTAAAGGTGTAACCAATTATTTGTCAGGAAAAGAAGTTGATTTAGACAGTTTGATTACTCCATTAAAAAATTATAAGAATTTTGATGTATTGTCGTCTGGAATTATTCCTCCGAATCCAGTGGAGTTGTTGATGGATGATCGCATCACCAAAATGTTTGACGAATTAAAGTCGCGTTACGATTATATTATTGTTGATACGGCACCAGTGAGTTTGGTAACTGATACTATTCTGGTTGCTAATAATGCAGATGCATTTATTTATGTTGTAAGAGCTAACTATTTAGATCGTCGTATGTTGCGTATTCCAGAAATGTTCTATAATGAGAAGAAACTGCCTAATATGTCGATGGTTCTTAATGATACTAAATTAACCAACAAAGGTTATGGCTACGGCTATGGCTATGGGTATGGCAACGAGAACGAAACTAAAAAACCTTGGTATAAAAGCCTTTTTGGAATCTAAAATTCTAATAAATAAATAAAAAAAACTCCATTTTACATGAATTGTAGAATGGAGTTTTTTTGTTGAAAGTAGTTCTATTTAGAAATCGAAAAACTGATTTTTTTCCAGTAGTGCTTCTAATTCTTTAGATTCTGATATTATAAGTCTGGAACTAAAACTTTCTATATGTTTAGAGTGGTGAATGTCGGAGCCCGAAAACGAATACATCTTTTTTTGAAGTAAAGTATCGGCAATTTTAGCCACTTCTTTTCCGTAATAGCCTACAGTTGAAAGCAAGTTTAACTGAAACAAGCAACCCGAATGAATAAGTTTTTGGTATTCGTTAAATGACTTATGATAAAATAAATAGCGTTCTGGATGCGCTAAAACTGGTTGGTATCCGGCTATTCTTAAATCAAATAGAATTTCATATAATTGAATTGGTGGATTGATATAGGACATTTCTACTAATACATAATTCTCCTTTAACGTAAGTAGTTTTTCAGACTGAAATAATTTACTGAATTCCGAATCCATCATGTATTCTGCTGCTGCTTTGAAATGCCTATTTTCCTCTGGTAATTCGGGAACTGTAGTGTTTAAAGTATTTGTAATTGACTCATAGGTGTTTTCCCAAATACCGCTCATGATGTGCGGCGTAGTTATGCATTTAGAAAAACCCATTTGTTTCATTTTTCCATACAACATCTTGGTGTCATCTATGTTTTTGGCGCCATCGTCAATGCCAGGCAATAGATGGGAATGAATGTCAATGTAGTTAGAAGGAATTAATTCCTTCAAGATTGGTTTGGCTTTTTTAAAGAAATTCACGGTAATTTTTTTTCAAAGTAACAATTAATAATTATAATGAAGAAATCTAACGGAAATTATAGTAAAGTAGTATATTTGTTTTCAAATAATTTAAATAAAATCATTCATTCTACCGATGCAAAAGCAGGAAGATCAAGATTGGGATTTAGTCATAAAAGGACGTTCGTCACTTTTTGATCTACGACTTGGCGAACTTTGGAATTACCGAGATTTATTGGTCATGTTTGTAAAAAGAGACTTTGTGAGCTTCTATAAGCAAACTATCTTAGGACCACTTTGGTTTTTTATCCAGCCCATTTTTACAACTATCGTTTTTTCATTTGTGTTCGGAAACCTCGCAGGTATAAGTACCGATGGTGCGCCAAAATATCTTTTCTATTTAACTGGAATAACTTCTTGGGCCTATTTTTCTGACTGTCTTACTAAAACAAGTACTGTTTTTAAGGATAATGCCAGTATTTTTGGTAAGGTATATTTTCCAAGATTAATTATGCCTTTAAGTATTGTGGTGAGTAATCTAGTGCGTTTTGGAGTGCAATTATCATTATTACTTTGCATGATGACCTATTTTTATATTTTCCCTATGAAAGGTAGTAGTTTTCATGTGACATCTGCTTTAGTGTTATTTCCATTTTTGGTAATTTTAATGGCATTATTAGGTTTGGGATTAGGATTAATCATTACAGCTATGACCACAAAATATAGAGATTTAACTTTTTTAGTAACTTTTGGAGTACAATTGTTAATGTATGCCACGCCAGTAATTTATCCATTGAGTTACGCTAGAGAAAAGGGATACGCCACTTTGGTAGAATTAAATCCCATGACTGGGATTATTGAGACTTTTCGATATGCTTTTATCGGAACAGGCGAATTTAATTTATTAAGCCTAGGATATTCAGCACTAATAACTTTATTAATTTTAGTTATTGGAGTTATTATTTTTAATAAGACAGAGAAAAACTTTGTTGATACCATATAATGTAATCTACTACTCGCTAATGAATCAATTAAGACTGATATGAAAAAAATAATTGTAGCTCTTTACAACTACTTACGTTATCGTTTTTGGTTTTCGCCATTTAGAAGAAAGCTTATCGATTCTAATAATTCATTAGAAGGAACAATTACTTTATTCGATAAAAATTTTCATTATCATATTGGTTCAGCTTTTTACACAACTTACAAAGAGCTGTTTGAAAAAAATATTTATGAATTCAGATCAGATAATCCAAAGCCATTAATTATAGATTGTGGGGCTAACATGGGCTTAAGTGTTTTGTATTTTTCAAAATTATTTCCCAATTCAAAAATTATAGCATTCGAGCCAGATCAATCCGTTTTACCATTTCTTGAGAAAAATATTGTTGATCAGAAGTTGACTAATGTTACCCTTCACAAAAATGCAGTTTGGAGCAAAGAGGAAGAACTTACCTTTTACACCGATAAAAATATGGGCGGTAGAGTTGGAGTAGCCTACATTGATCAAACTCCGATAAAAGTTCAAGCGCTTCGACTTAAAGATTTTCTAAAACAACCAATCGAGATGCTAAAAATGGATATTGAAGGTGCAGAATATGAAGTGTTGGTTGATTGCGTTGATGAACTTTCTAATATAAAACATATCTTTTTAGAATATCACAGTTTTTATAATGAAGAACAACATTTAGATGATATTTTATCGATTTTAAAAAAACAAAATTTTAGATACCATCTTAAAGAATCTTTTTCACGTGGAAGACCATTTGTGAACAAAGGACTTGTTTGCGAAAAATATGATTTGGCAATAAATATTTATGCTTACAAAGAGTAATTTATACTTTTTCAATAAATACAACTATTAGTAATACAGACAAATTAGAATGACACCAGTAATAAAAGTCGAGAATATATCCAAAGCCTATCAAATTGGGCAAATTGGTACGGGTACATTATCGCGTGATGTAGATCGGTTTTGGAAAACTAAAATTTTAGGAAAGGAAGATCCGTTTCTTAAAATTGGAGAAACCAATGATAGAAGTATTAAAGGTGAGAGTGATATCGTGTGGTCATTAAAAGACATTAATTTCGACATTAATCAAGGTGATGCAGTAGGAATTATAGGAAAGAATGGAGCTGGTAAAAGCACACTTTTAAAATTATTATCACGCGTAACAAGTCCAACAACAGGTTCTATAAAAGTAAAAGGTCGAATTGCTAGTTTACTAGAAGTAGGAACAGGTTTTCATCCAGAATTATCAGGACGAGAAAATATCTACCTTAACGGTGCTATCCTTGGTATGCGTAAAAAAGAAATCACTAGAAAACTAGATGAAATAATAGATTTTTCTGGAGTAGAACGTTACATCGATACGCCTGTAAAACGTTATTCGTCTGGAATGTACGTGCGGCTGGCATTTGCAGTAGCAGCACATTTAGAAAGCGAAATTCTTATTGTAGATGAGGTTCTTGCCGTAGGTGATGCTGAATTTCAGAAGAAATGCCTTGGAAAAATGGGCGATATTTCAAAGGGCGAAGGTAGAACGGTACTGTTTGTGAGTCATAATATGGCGGCGGTAAAGAGCTTGTGTAATAAAGGGATTGTTTTAGAAAATGGAAAGGTTTTGTTCTCTGGAACTACTGATGATGCAATAACTCATTATCTGCAAGGTGATATGATTAATCAGCGTCTTATTGATATTAAACAAAGATCTGGGAATAGAAAAGTTATTTTTAAAAGTGTTAAAGTTTATGGTAAAGATGAAACTTTAAACCCAGTTACAGGAGATAAAATGACGCTGGAATTTGAGATTGAAAATCCACTAAATCTATCATCAAGTGATGTGCGATTTGATATGAGAATTGATGATAACTTTGGTCAGCGTTTGGCATGGGTAAGTACTTCTCTAAAAGATAATGTAGTAATTTTAAATACAAATAAAATAATTGTTTATTTCGATAAAAATCCTTTTGAGAGAGGTGTTTTCTTTGTAACAGTTTATTTAGGAGTGAATAATGAAGATTCAGATTTAATTGAAAATGCATTTTCTTTTGTAGTTGAAGAAGGAAATTATTTTAAAATAGGTTCGAAAGTTCCTGAAGGTCAGAGTAAATTGTTAATTGACTTCAATATAAAATACCAGTAAATTTAATTTAAGATGAAAAAATATATTTATAGACTTATAAATAAACTTGGTTATAAGATAGAAAACAGGCAACATACTTTAGATAAGGAAATGGTATATTTGTCTAAGTTTAAAATCATTGAAAATTCAAACTTGTTATATCGAGCAAGAGTCTATGTGAAAAAGATTGATAGTTTTTATCCAGATTTGAAAATTAAAAACCATTTAAACGGATTTATTTTTTCGTTTTCCGATGTTTCAATATTTGTCGAAAGTCCTGAAGAAATTTTTATTATAAGTGAAGTTTTTGTTGAATATGATTATAATTTTATTTCAACAGAAAAATGTATTGTGATTGATATTGGAGCTAATATAGGAATTTCTTCATTATTCTTTTCAAGATTACCCTTCGTTGATAAAATTTACTCTTTCGAGCCAGTTTCAGAAACCTATCAACAAGCAAAAAATAATCTTTCTTTAAATGAAAAAATTAATAAAGTTGAGCAATTAAATAATTTTGGGTTGGGTAAAAATAATAGATCAGAAATATTTATTTTTAATAAAGAAATGAAAGGAAATACTGGAGTTAGAGGTTTGTTAAGTCCAAGTTATGCTGCAAATTCAAATAATTTTATTGAAGTTGAAGTTTCAATTCGTGATACATCTGAAATTATTACTCAAATAAAAAATGAAAATAAAGTCGAGAAAATTGTAGTCAAAATGGATTGTGAAGGTGCAGAATATGAAATATTTGAAAATCTAACAAAAAGTGGTGTTTTAAACAATGTTGATATCTTTATGATAGAATGGCATGATAAAGGATCGTCAGTAATTGAGGAAGCTCTTAAAAAAGCAAATTTTAATTGTTTCTCAAGAAATTTAGGACCTAACTCAGGTATGATTCATGCCTATAAAAATTAATTAATGCATCCAATCGTTTCAATTGTTATCCCAACATTTAACCGTGAAAAGTTATTGGACGAAACTCTTATTAGTATTAAAAATCAAACCTATACTAATTGGGAATGTATTGTTGTTGATGATCAATCAACAGATGCTTCTTTGTTATTGTTAAGAAAGTTTGAAAAAGACGATTCAAGATTTAAAATATTTATTCGACCAAATGATAAATTAAAAGGAGCAAATTCATGTCGAAATTATGGGATTGAGAAAGTAACTGGTAAATTTTTGATGTTTTTTGATAGTGATGATCTATTGAAAGAAAATTGTTTAGAAAATAGAGTTACTGAGTTTAGTAAAAATTCGCAATATGATATGTTGGTTTTTTCAATGGGAATTTTTGATTATGATACAAAACCTCAAATTTACGAGCATCGTAAAATTATCAATTTTAATTTAAAATGTACAATAAATAATTTTATTTTTTCCGATACTTTACCTTGGAATGTATGTAGACCAATTTATAAAACTACTTTCATTAAAAATAGAATTGAATTTAACGAGAGAATACAAAATTTCCAAGATGATGAATTCCATCTAAGACTATTACATCAACTTAAACCAAATTATTTATCAATCGATTACACAGATTGCTTCTATAGATTTGATGCGGATAGCATAAATAAATACAACAATTTGAAAGGGAAACAAAATCTAGTTGATGCTCTATTCGAATATTACTCGACTGTTTTTGTTGTATTAAATGATGAAGTAAAGCATGAAAATAGAATTAAATTAATTGAAAAGTTATTTAATCAAATTCGCGCTTACGTTCAGCAAGAAGTGAATATTGAATCAGTAAATAAAACAATAAAATTATTTAGTAAAGAAATTAGCTTGAGTAAAAAGGAATATTATTTACTACACTTTATTAAGATTTTAAACAAATACTTCTTGAATACTAAAGGTTATTATTTTTTTTCAACAAAAACTAAAAACATATTACTTAATAATTAATTACTTAGTATGATTAATCCATTAATCTCAATAATAATTCCTACCTACAATCGCGCACTAATTATTGGTGACACTATTGCAAGCATAATGGCACAATCTTATATCAATTGGGAGTGTATTATTGTTGATGATGGAAGTACCGATAACACTGAAGAAATTATTGCTTCTTATTCTAAAAATAATCCTTCAATTTTCTATTATAAAAGGCCGAGCACCTTTCCAAAAGGGCCAAACTCATGCCGAAATTTTGGTTTTTCTAAATCCAAAGGAAGCATCATAAATTGGTTTGATAGTGATGATTTATATATACCCGATGCTTTTCAAACAATGGTAGCAAGATTTTCAGATGATGTTGATGTAGTTGTTGCAAAACTTGAAATTGTAGATTTATTGACAAAAAGAAAAATTAGAGAGAATATCATTGAGTCCAATCAAATTATAGAAGATTATTTTACAGGAAGAATTTCTTACTATGTATCTGGTCCATTTTGGAACAGATTGTTTCTTGAAAAACAGGATTTACTTTTTGATGAAAAACTACGAAATCTTGACGATTGGGATTTTAATATGCGAATGGTATTGCAAAATCCTAAAATCGTTTATCTTGATAAAGCACTAATACAATACCAATTTCATGAAAATTCACTTTCTCAAGAAATTAGGAAATTTAATTTTGAAGAAATTCAATCTGAGATTTATGCTAGAGAAAAAATGCTGAATATATTATCGAGTAACAGTAATTTCAATAAATCTATGGTTACTTTATTTTATCGTAATCGATGTAAGTACTTTTTGAAAGAAGCTTTACTCCAAAAACATCCAAAAAAATACTATTTGTTATTAAAAACTGTAAATTTACAATTCAAAAATTTACAATTCAAAGATGCTTTAAAAACTGTTTTTGGATTTACTTTTTTTAGTGTTTTCAACAAAGGATATAAATTAATCAAGCCATGAAAATTTTATTTATTTCAATGCCATCCATTCATGCCATTCGCTGGATGGAGAACTTGAAAAACACAAATAATGAATTGTTTTGGTTTGATGTTACCAACAAAGGTACAATTGATTCGCTACAAAACATTACTCAATTTGTGGATTGGAAACAAAGAAAGTTACCCACTTTTAAAGGTGAATATAAATTTTCTAAAAAGTTTCCAGATACTTACGCTAAAATCAAGCATCTCTTTGAGGTTACAGAAAACGAATATCTAGAAAAAATAATCAACGAAATTCAACCCGATGTAATTCATAGTTTCGAAATGCAATCTTGTTCGTATCCAATAGTAAAAGCAATGAATAAGTTTCCAAACCTAAAATGGATGTATTCTTGCTGGGGAAATGATTTGTTTTATTTCAAAAATTTTAAAAGCCATTTGCAGAAAATTAAAGCTGTTTTAAAAAGAGTTGATTACCTTCACACCGATTGTGAAAGAGATTATAGTCTAGCAAAAGAACTTGAATTTAAAGGCAAACATATAGGAGTAATTCCTGGAGGAAGTGGTTACGATTTAAAAGAATTAGAACAATATAAAACGCCAGTTCTAGATAGAAATATCATTTTAATTAAAGGCTATCAGCATATTTTTGGCAGAGCTTTAAACGTAATTAAAGCATTAGAAAATAGTTTAGAACATCTTGCCAATTTTGAAGTTGTAGTTTTTGGTGCGCATCAAGAAGTCATCGATTATATAAAAGAGAAAAATTTGCCATTTAATATTTTTCATAGAACTGAGTTGTCGCAATTAGAGTTAATTAAGTTGATGGGAAAATCAATGATCTACATTGGAAACAATATTTCAGACGGAATGCCCAATACGTTACTAGAGGCAATGATCATGAATGCTTTTCCAATCCAATCCAATCCGGGAAATGCAACTGCTGAAATTATTGAACGCGAAAAGAATGGTTTATTGATAAACGATCCTAATGATATAAAAAATATTGAAAGTTTAATAGTAGCAGCAATAAACGACAAAAGTCGAATTGCTCAAGCGGCCATAATCAATACAGAAATTGCTAAGCAGCGATTAGACTACACTAAAATTCAACCAAAAATTGTAGATTTATACAATCATTTATAGCAAATGCGAATAGGTAACAATCCACTTAAAGACCAATTTATAGAAAAATCTGATCATTTACATCAGATTATAATTCCTGTTTTTATACCTCATTTTGATGGTTATTTTAAGGACAGCTTTGCTATTTTAAAATTGTGTTTGCAATCGGTTTTCAATACGGTTCACAATAAAACCTTTATAACAATTGTAAATAACGGAAGTTGCTCTGAAATTAAAAATTACATAGACGAACTTCATAATGACAAAAAAATTCATGAAGTAATTCATACTGAAAATATAGGAAAACTTAATGCTATTCTAAAAGGATTAGCTGGAAACAATATCGAACTAGTAACGATTTCCGATTCGGATGTTATGTTTCTACAAGGTTGGCAAAAGGAAACAATAACAATTTTTAATGAGATTCCAAAAGTAGGTGTAGTCGGAATTGTTCCGCAATTTAACATGCACAAAGTCAATTCGTCCAACTTGCTTTTTGATACTTTTTTTTCGTCCAAAGTCAAATTTATTCCTGTAAAAAACAAGCAAGCACTGATTTCTTTTTATGATAGCATTGGTTGGAAACACGACTATAATCCAAATTATTTAGACTATATTTTAGGAATGGAAGTTACCAAAAACTTAAAAGTGGTTGTTGGTTCGGGTCATTTTGTTGCAACTTACAAAAAGGATATTTTTAGTGAAATTTTAAGTAACATTCCTTATAAAATGGGCGGAACTAGCGAACATTATTTAGATGATTTACCACTTAAAAAAGATTATTGGCGAGTTACCACAAATGATAATTTTGCCTATCATTTAGGAAATACACTTGAAGAATGGATGATTTTAGATTCAAATAAAATAGAAAATTCTTCACAAATTGAAGTGCCAAATGGTTTTCAAACAAATTCAAAATTCAGTAGTTTTAGTTACATAATCAAAAATAAAGTTTTTAAGAAACTGGTTTTAAATTCCTTCTGTTTGAAGTATTTTTACCAATGGAAGAAATTACCAAAATCGATGACAAAAAACTATTAAGATGGAAGATAGAAAGGTACAGTTTTCGATTTTAATAACCACCAAAAACAGACTACAAGATTTAATTTTTACATTAGATAAGATCAATTATTTGTTAGAAAGAGAAGATGTAGAATGCAGTATTTGTGACGATGGTTCTACAGATGGAACATTTGATTTTATCAAAGAAAATTATCCGAAAATTATAGTTTTTAGAAACGAAATTTCAAAAGGTTTAATTTTTAGTAGAAATCTGTTATTAGGTAAAACTACTGCAAAATATGCCATTTCACTAGATGATGATGCTCATTTTTTATCAGATAATCCATTAGAAGAAATAGAGAATTATTTCATATCAAATTCAAATTGTGGTGTAGTCAGTTTCAGAATTTTTTGGGGTAAAAATTCACCTTCTTCAACAGATACAGTAGAGCAACCTGCTCGAGTTAAAGGATTTGTAGGTTGTGGTCATGCCTGGAAAATGGAATCATGGAAATCAATTCCAAATTATCCTGATTGGTTTATTTTTTATGGCGAAGAAGATTTTGCAGGTTACCAATTATTTAAAAAAAATATTGAAATTCATTATTTGCCCTCTGTTTTAGTGCATCACCGAGTTGATGTTTTTGCTAGAAAAAAAAATCAAGATTATCAACTTCGATTAAGAAGAAGTTTTCGATCGGGTTGGTATTTGTATTTTATGTTTTATCCGTTTTCGGTTATTCCTAAAAAGCTGCTTTATACCTTATGGATTCAAATAAAAACAAAAACTTTCAAAGGCGATTTTAAGGCAACAATCGGAATTATTCAAGCACTATTTGATGTTATTCTTAATTTTCCTAAATTGCTGAAGCAAAGTAACCGATTGACAAATAATGAATATCAAGCGTTATTAAAATTACCGCCAACACAACTTTATTGGAAACCCGAAAATGAAAAATAAAACAATAGCAATAATTCCGGCTCGTGGCGGATCGAAACGTTTGCCTAATAAAAATAGTCTTTTGTTAGGGAATTATCCATTGTTGGTGCACAGTATTTTATTTGCTCAAGCCAATAACGAAATTATTGATGAAATTTATGTTTCTACCGATGATGAAAAAATCAAAGAAATTGCATTACAATTTGGAGCAAAAGTTATAGATAGACCAGAAGCAATTTCGGGCGATTTAGAACCAACAATTACAACATTACAACACGTTTTACAATCAATAAATGAAGTCGAAAATGTAGTTTTATTACAACCAACCAATCCGTTGCGACCACAAAATCTATTGAAGCAATGTTTTGAAAAATTTGTAGACAGCAATTCGGATAGTTTGTTTACAGTTTCACGAAATCATCATAAATTAGGGAAAATTAGCAACGATAAATTTGTTCCGTTCAATTATGAAATTGGCCAGCGAAGTCAAGATTTAGAACCACTTTATTTTGAAAACGGATTACTTTATATTACTAAATCAAAAGCAATTCTTGACAATAAAATAATTACCGAAAATGCGTTTCCTTACCTAGTAAATCATATTTTTGCCAATGTTGATATTGATACGCAAGACGATTTTAATTATGCGGAGTATCTTTTATTGAAGATGGGAGTTTGAAGATGGGAGTTTGAAGATGGAAGATGGAAGAAGAGATGTGGTGAAGATGCGATTGGTGCTTCTAAGTTCTCGATACATTTTTTATAAAATAGCTTGGTCGCTATTTTATAAAAAACACTCGAAGTGACGGTTGTTAAGTGTTAAGTAGATGGGAGATGGAAGTTTGAAGATGGGAGATGGGAGATGGGAGATGGGAGATCAAAGAGTGAATAGTGATTAGTGATTAGTGATTAGTATTTTTTTAAATTGAAGTTATGAACCCGTATATAGAAATTGTAGGAAGAAAAATTGGACCGGATTTTCCACCTTTAGTTATTGCCGAAATTGGTATTAATCATGAAGGTTCTTTGGCTGTTGCCAAGCAAATGGTTGATGCTGCAAAACGTGCTGGAGTTGAGGTTGTAAAACATCAAACCCATATTGTTGAAGACGAAATGAGTGGTGCTGCCAAGAAAGTAATTCCAGGCAATGCTGATGTTTCTATTTATGAAATTATGGAACGTTGTTCTCTTAGCGAAGCCGACGAATTAGAGCTAAAAAACTACGTAGAAAGTAACGGAATGATTTTTATTTCTACGCCTTTTTCTCGTGCTGCAGCCGAACGATTACGAAAATTTGATATTCCTGCGTACAAAATTGGTTCGGGAGAATGCAATAATTATCCGCTTTTGGAACACATCTGTTCTTTTGGAAAACCTGTAATTTTAAGCACTGGAATGAATACGATTGAAAGTGTAAGAAAGGCGGTTGCCATTTTTGATAAACACCGCATTCCCGTAGCTTTGTTGCACACTACCAATTTGTACCCAACGCCAATTCATTTGGTGCGCTTTGGCGCCATGACCCAGTTACACGAAGCTTTTCCTGATAAAGTTTTTGGATTATCTGATCACACTTTGAATAACAATGCTTGTCTTGGTGCTGTTGCTCTGGGTGCGAGTATTTTGGAACGTCATTTTACCGATCATATGCAACGAACTGGTCCAGATATTGTGTGCAGTATGGACGAAAAAACTACAGCAGAATTGATTGTATCTTCTAATGAAATGTGGCAAATGCGTGGCGGAACGAAAGAACCAGCCAAAGAAGAACAAGTTACTATAGATTTTGCTTTTGCGACTGTTTGCAGTATTGCCAAAATCGAGAAAGGCGAGAAATTTACTAAAGAAAACATTTGGGTAAAACGCCCAGGGACAGGAAAAATTTTAGCCGAACATTTTAATGATTTACTTGGGAAAGTGGCAACGAGAACTATTAAACATGACGAACAATTAGATTTTAATGACTTTAGCTAATAATAGACTTCGTGAATTAGATTTTTTAAGAGGAATTGCAATATTGCTTGTTTTTTTTAGGCATAAATATTTGATTTCCTATTTAGCTAAAATGGGTTGGATTGGTGTAGACTTATTTTTTGTTTTGAGTGGGTTTTTGGTTTCAAATTTGTTATTTAAAGAATACATAAAATTTGGCAATATAAAACCAAGCTTATTCTTAATTAGACGTGGTTTTAAAATTTATCCAATTTATTATATTTCTTATTTAATTTATCTTTACTACAAACTACCACTTGAAAAGGGACAATTAAAACTTGTACTAGCTGATTTAATTTTTTTACAAAATTATATTGTTGGTTTTGGCTTTGCTTATGTTTCTAGTTGGTCGTTAGCTATTGAAGAACATTTTTACCTTCTTCTAGTATTTATTTTATATTTTATTTATAATAGGAATGTTAAAATCGGTTTGTCAAAAATCATTTATGTCATTTTAATTTCTACACTTATACTACGAATTTTTACAAATTATAGTGTTGATAATGATGTGTTTAAATATACAATGACTCATTTAAGAATAGATTCTTTATTTGCGGGTGTATTAATAGCCTATTGGTGTAACTTTAAATTTAGTGCATTACAGAAATTTTATGATACTCACAGATTGAAGCTTTACGTAATAGCATTTTTAGTTTTATTGGTGACACCATTTTATGATTTTTCTGATTCATATTGGGTACGAACTTTTGGTTTCTCTTTCCTATATATTGCATTCGGAATTATCTTAGTTTCATTTTTATTGTCTAAAAATATAAATAAATTGTTGAATACTTTTTTCAGCGCTCCATTGGTAGATTTAATTAGTAAAATAGGCTACTGTTCTTATTCTATCTATATTATTCATATTCTGGTTTTAAAAACAGTTATTTTTGATATTAATTATTATTTACTCTTATTTTTGCAGTTAGCCATAACTATTTTGATTGGTTTTTTTATGACTTACTACATCGAGAAATATTTTTTGCAGTTGCGAGATAAATATTATCCAAAACGAAGTTTCTAATGAAAAATGATAAGAAAAAATTACTCTTTCTAACTGGTACTCGTGCCGATTTCGGTAAGATAAAGTCACTGATTTCAATTGCAGATGGAAGTTCCAATTTTGAAGTCCATGTTTTTGTTACTGGAATGCATTTGCAAAAAGAATACGGATACACCTTGATAGAAATTGAACGCTGTAATTTTAAAAACGTTCATACTTTCGAAAATCATACCCACGAAACTACGATGGACTTGACACTAGCTAAAACCATTGAAGGACTGTCGGCATATTGTAAAAAAGCACAACCCGATTTGATTTTGGTTCATGGCGATAGAGTAGAAACCTTGGCTGGAGCAATTGTAGGTTCGTTAAACAACATATTGGTAGCACATATTGAAGGCGGTGAATTATCGGGAACAGTAGATGAATTGATTCGTCATAGTGTTTCTAAATTGAGTCATATTCACTTTGTTTCTAATGAGGAAGCTGCAAAACGTTTGGTTCAAATGGGTGAAATGGAAACTTCAATTTTCACAATAGGTTCGCCCGATATTGATATTATGTTTTCTGACGATTTGCCTAATTTAGCAACTGTCAAAAAATATTATGAAATTGATTTTCAATATTTTGCAATCGTTCTCTTTCATCCAGTTACCACCGAAGCTAATGAGATGAATCATTATGCCGAAAATTTTGTCGCTGCTTTACAAAATGATACTCATAATTATGTAGTTATTTACCCCAACAATGATTTAGGAAGTCAGTTTATCATAGATGAATATTTAAAATTAAAAGATAATAAACGATTTAGAATTTTTCCTTCTTTACGTTTCGAATATTTTCTAACCTTACTCAAAAATGCCCAGTTCATACTAGGAAATAGTAGTGCCGGAATTAGAGAAGCACCTTATTATGGAATTCCGATTATAAATATTGGATCACGTCAGCAAAATCGAGCTGTTAATGCCGATATTGTGAATGTAGATTACACCAAGGAAAGTATTTTGAATGCTTTAAAAAATATTGATAGTCATAAAATTCAAAGAATTGATTCTACTTTTGGTGACGGAAATAGTACACAATTATTTGCTAATGCCATTGAAAATAAGGATATTTGGGAGATCAATCATCAAAAGCAATTTAGAGACTCGATCTAATGATTACATATTCAAATCTTGGAAAGAAAGGAAATCTAGGCAATCAGTTATTTCAAATTGCTTCGACAATTGGTATTGCCGAAAAAAACCACCAGGATTATTGCTTTCCATTTTGGGATTATAGCGAATATTTTGAATTCCAATTCAATGAATGCTCAACTGTTGAAAACTGGATCTCTGTAAAAGAAAATTCTTTTAACTATCATGATTGGGAAGTTTCAGATGGAAATTATGATTTGAATGGATGGCTGCAAACAGAACGTTATTTTTCTCCATCAAAAAGTAAAAGTATATTTCAATTTAAATCAGATTTTGAAAATAAACTTTTAGTAAAGTACAATTATTTATTCTCTAAAAAGACCATTTTAGTAACAGTTCGCAGAGGTGATTTTGTAAATAACCCCAACTATTTTCAGCTATCCTATAAATTTTATTTAACCGCATTATTACATCAATTTAACAATCTTCAAGAATATAATATTATTTTTACGAGCGATTCGATATCCTATTGTAAAAAGCACTTTTCATTTTTGCCCAATGTTTTTTTTCTAGAAAATTTAAAGCCAATTGAGCAATTGTGTTTGGGTTCTAAATTTGATCATTACATCATCAGTAATTCAACTTTCTCTTGGTGGATAGCTTGGTTCGGTGAAAAAAAAGAAACAAAAATAATTAGACCAATTAAGATTTTTGATGGTGCGTATTCAAAAATAAATGATGAATCTGATTATTTTCCACAAAGGTGGATATCACATGATGAAAATGAGTTTAAATTAGCAAATCGTTTTTGGAAGCTTAAAATTTATGGATGTCTATATGAACTTAAAGCCAAAATTAACTTCGAATTGAAGCGACAAAAAAAAATAATAAAGAATAGAATAAAGAAAGTTATTGGTTACAAATGAAAAAATTAGGTGTAGTTATTACCGATGGAGTAGGTTTTCGAAACTTTATTTTGAGTGATTTTTTGGTGGAAGCTGAAAGAACATTTGATGAGGTTGTTATTCTGTCTTGTTTGCCTAAAGAAGTATATAGTGGTTATGTAACTAATTCTAGAATAATTGAGTTGGAGGTTTTTGAAGAAACATTTTCAACTTGGTTTTTTAGAAAGGCCAAAGAAGTAGCTCACTTGCAACTTCATAAAAAAGATAATTTCGGAATTCAAGATAATTTACGCGCTAATGATTCTAAATCTAAAACAACAAGAGGTTATGCCACGCGATTAATTTTTAAATTAACTTCGGTTTTCCATTCAGAAAAATGGATTCAACTCTTTAATTTTTGGCAACAAAAAACATTTAGAAATAATCCAATAGTTGTAAATTACAAAACTATTTTAGAGAATGAAAAGTTTGATTTACTATTTTTTACACACCAACGTCCACCCTTTATTGCGCCATTGGCTTATCAAGCAGAACAGCTAAAAATTAAAACAGCTTCCTTTATTTTTTCATGGGATAATTTAGCTTCTAAAGGTAGAATGGCAGCTAACTTTGATTACTATTTGGTATGGAGCGATTTGATGAAAACCGAACTACAACAGTTTTACACATCTGTTAAAAAAGAAAGAATACAAGTCGTAGGAACGCCACAATTTGAACCTTATGTTTTGGATAGATATAAAGTTTCTAAAGAAGAATTTTTATTAAAATTCAATTTAGATGGCTCTTTAAAAACCATTTGTTTTAGTTGTGGTGATATTTCAACTAGTAAAAATGATGAATTGTATATTGAAGCCATTGCCAATGCTCTATTGGAAGAAAAAATACAAAATGTAAACTTAATTGTGAGAACATCACCAGCTGAAGATCCAATACGTTTTGCTTCTTTTGTCGAGCGATTTTCATTTATCAAATGGAACTATCCAAAATGGGATTTATCACGTGAAGGCCATCAAGAGGTTTGGTCACAACGTATTCCATCTGTTGAGGACGTGAAAGATTTAAGAAGTCTACTAGAGTTTTCTGATTTGAATATCAACATGTTGTCTACTATGAGTTTGGATTTTATTCAATTTGATAAACCCGTAATCAATACCGTTTTTGGTAACACTGAAAACGGATTATACAACGATCAACGTTTTTTAAACTATGCTCATATTGAAAATGTTGTTAAAAGCAGTGCTACAAAAATTGTAAAAAATCAAGAGGAATTGATTGCTGCAATTAATTTATATCTAGAAAATCCTAATTTAGATTCCCAAAATAGAAAACAATTATTGCAATTACAAGTTAGTAAATCTTTACCAAATACAGGAAAACGTATAGCCGAAACACTAGTAAAATGGATATAAACTCTAAGAAAATAGCCGTTTTATGTAATTATGAATTACTGCCAACACGAGTAGGTGGAATGGACTATTTCTTTTGGTTATTTGATGAAAAATGCAAACAGCATTCTATTGAAGTTGAGTGGTTTTTTCCAAACAAATCAGATCATGGTGCTTATTCTAAACTTCACATTATTGAAAGTAACTATCAAAATGTAGAAACTTTTTTTGCTCATTATTGTGAAAGGAATACGCAAAATTATAGTTTTATTATAACTCATTTTGTAGAGTTGTGCGCACCTGTTTTTAAAAAAATAAGCCAATTATCTAGTGCCAAAATTATTGCGGTAGATCATAATCCAAGACCATTAAACGGTTATCTACTCAAGAAAAAGATTGCAAAAAGAATCAAAGGCATATTTTACTCCAAATATATTTCTAAGTTTATAGGTGTTTCAGAATATACGACAAAGGAAATTCTTAACGATTTTGGAAACCATTTAAAGTCAAAGACACAAACGATTTACAATGGTGTTCTTATTGATGATATATTGAAAAGGAACAATAGAAATTTTAATAATCCTAGTTTCTTGGTCGCTTCGCATTTAAGAAAATCTAAAGGAATACAAGATTTAATTGATGCAGTTGCTTTATTATCAGAGGGAACAAAGTCTACAATTGCAATAGATATTTACGGTGATGGACCTTATAAAGCAGCACTATTAGAAAAAATAATAGAGAAAAAATTAGAAGAAAATTTTAATTTTAAAGGAAGTAAATCCAATCTCAAGGATATTTTTCACGATTATGATTATATGCTTCAACCAACACACATGGAGTGTTTTAGTTTGTCGATATTAGAAAGTTTAGCTGCAAATGTTCCTGTAATTACAACTAATGTAGGTGGAAATGAAGAGGTAATAACCAATGCAATGAATGGATTTATTTTTCCAGCAAAGGATGTAAAAGCTCTAAAAGAATTACTTGAAGAACTTGTAAATGGTACTAAAAAGATTGAGGTAAATACACGAAATTTGATTGAAGAGCACTTCTCGCTAGAGAAGATGGTTCAAAATCATTTTCAATTAATAGCAGTGACTGAATGATTACATTTTCTAAACTAGGTAGAAAAGGAAATATAGGCAATCAGCTTTTTCAGATTGCTTCTGTTATTGGTATTGCCAAAACTAATAATCACGAGTTTGCCTTTCCGAGTTGGAAATTTGCTGCGTATTTTGAAAACGATTTGCCGGTGTTAAAAGAAGATAATTTTAATCCTTTTTATGAAAAACATTATCATTATGAGCCGATTCAATTTGATGCTAAAAATTACGATTTAGAAGGTTGGTTTCAATCGGAAAAATACTTTGGTGATAGAGCAACTATTAAGGAATATTTTAAATTTAAAGAAGAATTAGTTTCAGAAATTAGACAACAATTTCAATCCTATTTTGACAAAAAAACTATTTTAATTTCGATTCGAAGAGGTGATTTTGTTAATCATAAGGATTATTTTCAGTTGCCAATTAATTTCTATTTGAACGCATTATTAGATCATTTTCCGAACTATAAGGATTGTTCTATTTTGGTTTTAAGCGATGATATCAATTATTGTAAATATCATTTTTCATCCTTAGAGAATGTTTTTTTTGGTGACTCTTTAAATGCTGTTGAGCAGTTAATTTTGGCTTCTTTATGTGATGATTTTATAATAAGTAATTCTACTTTTTCTTGGTGGTGTGCTTGGCTGGGAGAAAAAAAAGATTCAAAAATTATTCGTCCGTTGCATAATTTTTCGGAAGAAAAGCGACATACATTTGACGATAAAGACTATTTTCCTGATAGATGGATTGCTTATGATTTTGCTAATAAAAAAGTCAATCTTTCTAACGTAGCATTAGTTTTAAAAAAGCCAGATGCACTTTTAGAATCCTATGTAAAACACTATTTTAATTTTTTAAATCAGAATAATTTTGAGGATTATAAAGACAAGTTGGATGCATCATCAAGATTCATTTTTATAAACAATTGTGTGCCATCACCTGTGGCTATAAATCAAATTGCCACTTCAACTAGATATAGTATTTTTTATAGAAGAGGTAGCTGGCTCAAAATTTCGAAAGTATTAGACAAAGCTACTTTTACAAACCAGTTTGATTTCGGTATATTTGCGAGATTGCTTGGTAAAAAAGAATTGATTACTAATGAATTATTAATGATTTGCACTGAAAATGAAAAGCATTCCTTTAAAAATATACTTCAAAATGTAAGTAAGATTACGAACAATAATGAACGCGATTTTGATGTTAACTATTGTTTTTCAGGAAAGATAATTTCCTTTTTTGAATTCCGATTTTATTTGATTACTAAAATAGAGAAATGGATTAGAAGTGTAAAAAAGGATATAAAAAAACGCATTAATTATAAAAAGAAGTAGATGCATATTGCTTTTATTACCTCACATTATCCCTTTAAAGACGCCAAAAGTGTTGGTGGAATTGGTACAAGTATTAAAAATTTGGCCGAGGAATTAACGCATTTGGGACATAGCGTAAGTGTATTTGTCTATGCGCAAGAAAAAGACGATTTTGTAGTTGATGGCACAATTTCCATTTATAAAATTAAGAATGCTTATCTAAGAGGATTTTCGTGGTATTTGACTCGAAAAAAAATTCAAGAAAAAATAAATAGTGTAAATAAGACTAATAAAATTGATATTGTAGAAGCTCCAGATTGGGAAGGAATAACGTCTTTTATTAATTTAAAAATGCCAATAGTACTTCGACTGAATGGTTCTGATGCCTATTTTTGTTATCTTGATGGAAGAAAAAATAAATTCAAAAATCGATTTCATGAAAAAAGAGCTTTAGTTAAAGCAGATGGTATTATTTCGGTAAGCGATTTTACTGCAAAAATTACGCAACAAGTCTTTCATATTGATAAAGCTTATACCGTTATTCCAAATGGAGTTAATGTTGAAAAATTTACACCAACTACTATTGCTAGTGATGACAAAATCATACTTTATTTTGGTGGCATTATTAGAAAAAAGGGATTGCTAGAAATTCCTCATTATTTCAATATTGTTCATGAGCAATTGCCAGGCGCTGAGTTAGTACTAATTGGCAAAGACATGCCCGATATTAGTTCCGGAAACCCGTCAACTCAGGCAATGATGGAATCCTTATTTAGTAAAGAAGCACTAAATAAAGTAAAATTTTTAGGTTCGAAACCGTACGAAGAAATTAAAGATTATATCAATAAAGCAACCGTTTGTATTTTTCCTTCCTATGCAGAAGCGATGCCTGTTTCATGGCTTGAAGCGATGGCATTAGAAAAAGCAATTGTAGGCTCGGATATTGGTTGGAGTAACGAAATTATTGAAAACGGTAACAATGGCTTTAAAGTTAATCCTAAAGATTATACTACATTTGCTAACAGAATACTAGAGTTATTATGTGACAAAGAACTGAAAAATTCGATAGAAAAAGGAGCAAGAATTACCATACTAAAAACTTTTTCTACTCAAGTGACTGCATTGAAAACGTTAGAATATTATAAAAAAATAATAAGTAATTATTAATGATTGATTTTAAGGAGTATAAATCTAAAACTGGTGAAGTTGTACTATATGTTGGTACTCCAGATTTTGAAAAGTTGGAAACGCTAATTGCTGGTAATGGAGATATTTGGCATAGTTCTTTTGAGCAAGGATATAAAAATGCTTTTCAAGATATCGTTTATCAAACGGTAGTGTTTTTTTGGTATATCAACGATTTTGATAATCTCGATGAATGTATTAGTTGGCGACTAAATTCAAATTGCTTTGCAGTGCGAAAATCAGTTTGGGAGCAACTTGGCGGTTTTGATTCTGATTATACCAACAAACAACTTCAAGCATTAGATTTTGCTTATAATGCTTTAAGAAATTCGGCTGCTATTCCAATGTATGTCAATGGCTTATTTAAAGATACTGTTGTAGATAGAATTTCAATATCTGCAAAAGATAGGTATACTTTTTATATTAAAAATTATAAAATTGATCATTCCTTTTTTATGCTCTATCGCAAAGGTTTTTGGAAATTATCCGAATGGAATGCCTTATTTTATGCCAAGAAAAACTACAAAAAACGCGGAAAGTTACCTGTTGTTGCTCCAAGAAAACTCAACGAGATTCAAGGAAAGCCTGCAGTAAGTTATGTCATTCCAACGATGATGCGACAAGATTTTACATTGGCTTTATTGGAAGATTTAAAAAATCAAACTTATCTTCCCAATCAAGTAATTGTTGTTGATGCCACACCAGAACATAGTAGAGATGAAAGTTTATATGATGCTACTAACTATCCATTTGAAGTAATTTTCAAATGGCAAACCACCAAAGGAAGCTGTCGTGCTAGAAACGAGGCTATCGATTTGTGTAGTGGTGATTATATTGTTTTTGGCGATGATGATATTAGAATTCAACCCAATTTTCTTGAAAATCATATTAGATTACTTCAAACTTATAATGCTGGAGCTTGTAATGGTCTGGATATTATGGCCGAAAATATGCAACAAAATCTGGATGATTTAGCAAGACGGTTGGAGAAAATTGAGAATGAAAGGTGGTATGTTGGTGCAACACAGAGTTTTAGTAATGCTAATTCTTGCGTTAGCAGAGAATATGTTACCCAATTAGTTGGGAATGATATCAATTATGATGGAGGTTATGGTGAAGATAGTGATTTTGGAATTTCACTTACTAAAATTGGTGTGAGCGTTTTGCATAATCCTTTTTCGGTAAATTTACATTTAAAACCACCACAAGGAGGTTATCGATTTTGGGGAACACAAGCCAAAATTATGGGTAAGAAACGAAAAGCACAACCTTGGGAGTTGGATACTCCAGTTAAAAGAATTCGTCCTGTACCAAGCCCGACCATTATGTACCAAATTCACAAGCAATTCACTCCGCAACAGTTGATTGAATACAAACATAAATATTTTGCATTGTATCTTTTTAAAGGGAAAAAATGGTCAATTCC
Organism: Flavobacterium aquatile LMG 4008 = ATCC 11947; assembly: GCF_000757385.1. Lineage (GTDB taxonomy): Bacteria > Bacteroidota > Bacteroidia > Flavobacteriales > Flavobacteriaceae > Flavobacterium > Flavobacterium aquatile. The sequence goes on from NZ_JRHH01000003.1 coordinate 319,626, forward strand.
TTTAAAATTATTAAAATTGCCTTATCGTTTGTTGCAGTTTAATAAATCGGTTTTTTATGCCAAAAAATTAATTCAATTAGGGAAAAGAACCAAGTAGCATGATTGTAGTAACACTTCTTTCAAAAACAAATAAAGAAATTCGGAACTTAAATGTTCTCGAAAATAAATTGGTTATTAATTGTACTAAAGTTGCTGAAAACGCGAATTCATTTGCTATTGAAATTGTGTTTAATGCTAAAATTATTGGTTTTAGAGATCACGATTATACCTGGAAAGATCTAAAAGTTGACCTAAAAGCTAATGAGTTTACACCAAAAATTATAAAACTCGAAGACGGAAATTATGTTCAAGCCAATATCAATCAGGGTATCTGGGAAATTAGTAAAAAAAATCCGTATCAATTAGTATGGAAATTCAATCCAGAATTTTCTAAACCCATAACCGAATATGTTGGTACGACAGCTCAAAAACGGATTTATCAAGCCAGTAATCAAGTTGTTTTTATAGAAAATCCAACTTTACTTTTTTCTAAAAATGGTGCATTAGAAATCAGTCGTTCCAAAATTCCATTTTCTGCAACTGCCTGTTTTACGGATCATTGTGATTTTGATACTGCACAAAATTTGAAACTACAAAGGCAGCTTTTCAAAGAAAGTAATATTAAAGTCACTAAAGGTTTTTTCTTAAATCATTTTTCTAAAAGAAGCGATAATGCCTCTTATCAGAACGATAAAGACGAACTTAATTTATGGCAGTTAGATGGTCATGAACTGTGTTATCATTCGTTATCGCAATCTATAAAATCGGATGAAGAAAGCTTTTCGGATTTCGAAAATTTCGAAGCGCCATTTTATAGCAACGTTTGGATAGATCACGGATTTCAACCTTATAATTTTACGCTTTTCAAAAAAAACAGTATCGATAAAAGTGATTATGAGAATCAATTGTTTTCAAAGAAAATTAATACACTTTGGAACTACATCGATTCTGGTTCAGCGACAAAAGGTGTTTTAAATCAATTAAATACAAATCATTTTACTTTAAATTCGTTTTCGAAAGGAATAGAAAATTTCTCTTTTAAAACAAGGATTGTTCAGTTATTTAAGAATATTATTTTTCACTATGATAATGATGAACAACGTGTTCGGAATTATATTGATACCATTACCCACACCAAAAATGTGCTTATTAAACGAAAATTTAATAGTATTTTGCCTTTGATAAAAAATGCTATTCCACTTTTAAAACCAGTCTCTAAAGTGATTTTCTTTTGGAATTCTGAAAAAAATAAACCTTTTAAAGTGGCTCAGTATGCTCCATTAGTATTTAAACACACTATAGCTGAAAAAGAGTTTTATGTTTTTCAAACCATAGAATTGGTCGATTTTAAAAAAGCATTGCATCGGCAAAATATAGATTCGTTGATTGACGAAGCCGGGATTTTTATTGCACATACCTATTTTTCGGTTGACATGAAACACTATTCAGGGAAAATGTTTCATTCTGAAGGTAGATTTGATGAAGAAGTGGTGGCTAATTTTCATTATCTAGGTTCAAAAATTACCGAAAATAAAATTTGGAATCCAACGCTTTCCGAGCTAATTTCCTATTTTGAGGCCTATAATCAAACAATTATTTCGGTAGATGATAACGGAAATATCTATTTAAAAAACAACCCATCATTAGCAATAAGAACGATACACTAATGGAATTTTTATTTACTAGAGATAGCAATTGGTTAGAAAAATGGGATGACTTTCTCTTTAGGGAAGATTGTGGCAGCCATTTGTTATATACTGATTGGTTAAAGTCCTATACTTCCTACGGTTTTGATTATGAAGTTTTTTTAGTAGTAGAAAACGATACAATTATTGGAGGTTTTGGTGCTGTAATTGCAAAAAGCTTGTTTTTTAAGTTTTATATTATTCCTCATGGTCCGGTTTTTCTTCACAAAAATGAAACTGTTTTTCAAGAAGTAGTTCATAAAATGCAAATCCATGCTAAAGAAATTGGCTGTTGTTATATTCAATTTAGTTTGCCTGTTTCTGATGAAGCATTGGTTAATTCAAAGACATTTTCATCCGATTTTATAAAAACTCAAAAGCTTGAAGCAAAACAAGGCAATCTATTTAAGCATGTTTACAGTTCTTATGGGATTAACTGGGTTGATTTCAAAACCGTAAATTCATCGGATGAACTCTTAAATCAATTTACTGCTCAAGTTAGAAGAAACATCAATTTGTCGTATAAATGTGATCCCAAAATTCAATTTGCTATTACCGAAGAGGAATGTCGGAAAGCCTACCAACCGATAGAGGATAATGCTCTTGAAGGAAATTATAGTGTTCGTGAATTTGATGATTTTAAAAATACAATTATAGGATTAGTTACAAAGCGTAAGGCATTTTTACTCTATGTTATTGTTGATGGTGAAGTAAAAGGAGCAGGATTTGCAGTAGATTGTGGTAATTGTCTGACCTATATTTCTGGAGGAACAAAGAAACAAAAGCCTGATTTAAAATTGGGTTATTTAATTCATTGGGAATTTATTAAAAAGTCTATAGCATTGGGATATAATGGTTATAATATTTCAATGGGCGGTTCTAAAGGTGTAGTTGAATTTAAATCGAAGTTCAATACAACAACCATAAATTTTATAGGGCCACATTATCACTTAATTTTGAAACCATTTATTTTTAACATTTATACCATATTAAATTCTATTTTTGTTAAAAATAAAAAAACGATTTCTGTTTTATTAAAACGATTCAAATAGCAACAAAATGAAAATTGAGAATAAAGACTTTTGGGAAAAACAAGATATTATTGCAACTCAAGAAGTGCTTGTTAAGGCAACTAATTTTGAAGTTTTTATGTTTGAAAACGCTAGAGATCGATATCACAATGAAGGCGAAATTAAATCGGTTAAGATTTTTGGTTGCGGTACTGGAAGAGAAATTGAGTCTATTGCAGAATTTTTTTCACCTACTAAAATCGTTGCCTCAGATATTTCAGAAAACATGATTGCTAAGTGTAAAGAAAATCTGAAACAATGGAAGATTGATGGTATTACAGAAACTGTTGTTGGAGATGCCAAAGAGTACAATAAAGTAAATAATGCCTTTGATTTAGTAACTATTTTAAATAGTATGCTGACCTATGTCCCAAATAGAAATGATCGTCTTAAAATATTTGAGAATTCGTTTCAAATTTTAAAACCCAAAGCTACTATTATTGGAACAGTACACAACCAAGTAGGAAGTCCGGCAAAGACTTTATATTTCAAATTAAGAAGCTTATTTTCGTTTATTTTGGGTGATAAAGTAGGAAACAGAACAACAGGTTTTAATGGATTTAAAGTTCCAGGATATTATTACAATAAAAGAGGATTAATAAGGGACTTGTTAACCGCAGGTTTTAAAAATGTAGAAGTGTATTCGTTGGAAGATTACCATGCTTTAGATGACCAGTTTTATAATAGGAAAAAAGGATACAACAACCTTATTTTTGTAGCAACTAAACCTTAATAAAAGTGTCACATTCAACTAAATTTTCTTTAATAATTTGCACCTATATGCGTGCAAAGGCATTATTGAATTTATTGAATTCTATAAGGAATCAATCCGTTTATCCTGATGAAATTATCATTGTTGACGGATCTACAAATGACAAAACACAAGAAATTTTAGAGAAGAATAATTTTGTAAATCTTATTTACTATAAAGTTGATGAACAAAATCGCGGATTAACCAAACAACGTAATTTTGGAATTTCAAAAGTTGGTAGTGCATCAGAACTAGTTTGTTTTCTGGATGATGACACTATTTTAGAACAGGATTATTTTGAAAAGATTATTACTACGTTTATAGAAAAGCCAGATGCAATAGGTGTGGGCGGTGTCGCAATTAATGAGAATAAATGGAAAATTAATTCTCAAAACATTACTAAAAGCGATAAATTTTATATTTTAGAAAATTATTATATAAAAGAATCCTCCAGAAATTATTTAAGAAATTTGCTTGGTTTAGGATCTAATAAAATGCCTGGAGTAATGCCTGAGTTTTCTCATGGAAAAACGTGTTCCTATCCACTAAACCAAAAAACATATCCTGTCGATTTACTCGTTGGTATGGCAATGAATTTTAGAAAATCACTTTTTGATAAAATTACTTTCTCTACTTATTTTGAAGGTTATGGATTGTATGAAGATGCTGACTTTTCATTAAGAGCCTTAAAATTTGGTCAAAATTACATCAATACTTCCGCCAAATTAAGTCATTATCATGACAGCTCAGGACGACCAAATAAATATAATTATGGGAAAATGGTTCTTAGAAATGGCTGGTACGTATGGAGAATTAAGTACCCAAATCCAACTTTTAACAATAGAGTAAAATGGAATGCAATAGCTTTGCTACTAATCATTATTCGTTTTTCTAATACTTTTACAACAACACGTAAAAAAGAAGCCTTTACTGAAAGTGTGGGTAGAATAGTTGGTTGGTTCAGCTTACTCTACAATAAACCTTCGTTATAATGGATAAAATAATTAAATCTCAGTCTTTTATTGCATTCAATAAAAAAGCAGTTTCTTTCTTTGCAATTGCTTTTTTAGTTGTTAATCTAATTTTGCAGTTTCAGTTTTTTAAGTATTTCTTTTTAAATCCTTATAAAAATGGAGATGAGACAGGATATGTCTATTTAGTTACTAATTTGAAAACTTTTGATTTGTCGAATATCTCAAGTTTAAACGCCCAACCATTTGCTTTTGTCTGTTTTTTTTTCAATCAAATTTTTGATAATCCTAAATTTACAATTCGATTCGTTAGTCTACTAGCTTCACTTCTTTGTTTTGTTTTTGTTTTTAATTATTATAAAAAAAACAAATTCTGTTCATTAATTGGAGTTAATAAATTCTTGAATAATTTAGTTTTATTTAGTCTATTTTTCGGCATCTTTTTTATTGCATCAACTCATTTTGTTGGTTCATCAGATGGGTTTTCAGTAGCTTTTGCTGTCCCAGGATTTATTTTATTAACAGAGAATTTATTAAATAACAAGAGGCACCATTTTCTAGTTATTGGCTTATTGTTTGCCCTTTCTTTTACTTCAAGGCCAACTTTTATATTTGTTTTAGTTGCTTATTTGCTAAGTTTTATTCTATTTTTTCCGAAACAAATTTTTTCAAAAAAACTTATTTTTGCGGGTTTGTCATTTATTTTATTTACGTCTATTATTAATTTTAGTCCACTAATTAATACCGGGAAAATTGTTTTAGATGTAAAAGAAATTCCTGAAGAATTAGGAACTTCATGGTTTGAAATGAATTATCTAATGGCCAAAAAATGGGATGCCGGTGAAATCCCTAATACGCAATGGTTGTCCGCTTATGATGTAATAGCGTTTAAGAAGCAAAATCCCAACTTTATATTTCCTAAAAATCATTTAGATATTTTGAGAAATGATACAGGTTTATTTTTTCGTCAGATGGCTAGAATGTTTACTTTAGCTATGTATTCTTCGTTTAGATACATGTATTTTTTATTTCCTTTTTTACTGTTTTATGCATTTTTAAAAGAAAAAGGAACTAACCGTTTAGATGTAAGAAAAGTATATTTTACAGTAAGCTTTTATTTTATTTCTTTACTATTATTTATGATTTATGCATTTAAATTGATGGAATTCAGATGGATGAACATTTTGCTGGTCTTTTATACTTTTTATGCTATTGATTTTTCCAAAGGGATTTCAAATGAAAAAAGAATAGTTTTATTTAATAGTGTATTTGTAGTTGGAATTTCATTTTTTATTTTGAGAATATTAAAATAATTATTATCATGACTTTTTGCATCATAACTCACGTACTTCACACAAAATCCAATGGAGATTATTTTGGATATGCGCCGTATATTGATGAAATGAATATATGGTTAAAATATGTTGATAAAGTAGTAATTGTAGCGCCATTAAAGAATTTTGAAAATACAGCAATTCATCAAAAATACAAACATCAAAATATTGAATTTATAGTCGTTCCCGATTTTTCACTAACCAGTTTTGGAGCAATTTGTAAGACAATTCTAAACCTTCCTAAAATTCTTTTCTTGATTTTTAAAGCAATGAACAAGAGTGATCATCTTCATTTGCGTTGCCCTGGAAATATGGGATTGTTAGGAAGTTTAGTTCAAATTTTATTTCCAAAGAAGAAAAAAACGGCAAAATATGCTGGTAATTGGGATGCAAAATCTAAACAACCCTTTACCTACAGACTGCAAAAATACATTTTGAGTAGTACTTTTTTAACGAAGAATATGCAAGTCTTGGTTTATGGAACTTGGGAAAAACAAACAGGCAATATAAAGTCGTTTTTTACTGCTACTTATTTGGAATCCGATAAGGTTTTTGTTGATTCAAAAAGTTTAAATGATAGGATACACTTTGTTTTTGTTGGTTCGTTAACAGCTGGAAAGCAACCCATTGAGGTCGTTAAAATTGTTGAAAAGTTGAAATCATTAGACTATAATGTTGTATTATCTATTTATGGTGAAGGAGCAGAAAAGCAAAATTTAGAAGACTATATTGTTTCAAATAATTTATCGGAGGTTGTGTTTTTAGAGGGAAATGTAACTAAGGAAGCCATGAAAAAGGTTTATCAAAAAAGTCATTTTTTAATTCTTAATTCTAAAAGTGAAGGCTGGCCTAAAGTGGTTGCCGAGGCGATGTTTTGGGGTTGTTTACCGATTGCATCGCAAGTTTCTTGTATTCCTACCATGTTAGATTATGGAAATCGTGGTGTTTTGCTTACTAACTCTTTTGAGAATGATAGTATTGCTATTGAAATGCTCCTTAAAAATCAAACATTGTACGATTTAAAAATAAAAGAAGCCATAAATTGGTCTCGTAACTTTACAATTGATAAATTTGATAGCGAAATAAAGAAATTAGTTACTTCATGAGAATTCTTCAAATTATAGATTCGTTAGACATTGGCGGTGCCGAAAAAATGGCGATTAATTATGCTAATAGTCTTGCTAAATCTATTGAATTTTCTGGTTTGGTTGCCACTAGAAAAGAAGGGAATTTAAAAAATCAAATTAATGAAAAAGTCAACTATTTATTTCTCAATAGAAAAAGTACCATTGATTTTAAAGCCATTCTTAGGTTAAAAAAGTATTGCAAATCCAATAAAATCGATTATTTACAAGCCCATAGTAGCTCGTTTTTTACTGCTTTTTTAGTAAAATTACTTTATCCTAAACTTAATATTATTTGGCACGATCACAATGGGTTAAGTGAGTTTTTGAGCACTAGAAAATCGGTTGCATTAAAAATTGCATCCTATTTTTTTAAAGGAATTGTGGTGGTGAATTATCAGTTAAAAAATTGGGCAGAGCGAACATTGAATTGTAAAAATATTATTTATTTAGCCAATTTTACAATACTTAATCAGCATGAGCAAAAAGAAACTTTTTTAAAAGGCATTGATGGCAAACGAATTTTATGTGTAGCCAATTTACGTTTTCAGAAGAATCATTTTTTGTTGCTAGAGGTGGCGGAACAACTCAAAGAGTCGCATCCCGATTGGACGTTTCATTTAGTAGGTAAAGATTTTAACGATGATTATTCTGCCAAATTAAAAAGTGAGATTAATACGAAAAATTTATCTGATACTGTTTTTGTTTATGGTTCAAAATCCGATACTCAGAATTGTATTAATCAATCGGAAATAGCTATTTTAACATCACAATCAGAAGGTTTGCCTGTAGCGCTTTTGGAATATGGATTGAATAGCAAACCGGTTGTTTCTACAGAAGTTGGTGAAATTCCATTAATAATAACCAATGGAGTCAATGGATTTGTTGTTCCAAAATTTGATGCCAGCGTCTTTTGTTTATCTTTGATAAATTTGATTGAAGATGAGGCATTGCGAATAAAATTTGGCCAAGAACTTTACAAAACAATAGTTGCCAATAATTCGGAGCAAGCCGTAATTACAAACTATATAAACTGGTTGTAAGATATTTAGTATGCAGAATAAGGAAAAAAACTACCTTTTTTTAATTCTAATTCACCTTTTATTGGGTGTCCTGATTTATATTGCACCATTTGTTTCCAAGATTTATGGTTACGGTATTTTATTTGGAGGAATTTACTTTGTTGTGAAAACTCGAAACAAAAACAATGAAGTACTTCTTGCCGCCGCGTATATTGTTGGAAGTGAGGTGTTTTTGAGGATGACGGATGGAAACCCTAATCATGAGTTTTCCAAATATGGAGTAATGTTATTTCTTACAATGGGAATGTACTACAGTGGTTTTTCTAAAAATGCTGCACCTTATTGGATTTTTCTACTGTTGTTAGTTCCAGGAATTGTAATTGGCACACAAACGCTTAATTTAACAACATTAGACATTAGAAAAACCATCCTTTTTAATATATCGGGTCCTATTTGTTTGGGCTTTGCCTCCTTATATTGTTACAATAGAAAAATTAAAATTGAAGAGGTAAATAATCTTTTACTTGTGATGGGTTTACCAATTATTAGTTGTGCAATGTACCTCACTTTATTTACACCTGATTTAAAGGAAGCATTGGATGGTACAGGATCTAATGGATTGACCTCTGGTGGTTTTGGCCCCAATCAGGTATCCACTGCTCTTGGTTTGGGTATGTTTATTTTCTTCTCTAGAATTATACTTGCCTCTAGAACAAAACTGTTTTTTGCCATCAATTTGTTTTTAGTTCTTAATATTACTTACAGAGGATTGATCACTTTCTCACGTGGAGGAATGATTACCGGATTTGTAATGATAATTATTCTACTCGTTTATCTATATAAAATATCAAAATACCGTGGTAAAGTAAAATTGAATTATTTAGTGGTATTTATCACTGTTACTATGAGTCTAATTTGGGTTTATACTGAAAGTCAAACTGGCGGTTTGATAGGTAAAAGATATAATAACCAAGATGCTTTAGGTAGAACTAAAGAAAGTAGATTTACAGGTAGAGAAGAAATCGCTGCTACTGAAATTAATGCATTTTTAAAAAATCCATTTTTTGGAATTGGCGTTGCTAAAGGAACAGAATATCGATTGGAGGAAACAGGTGATGTGGTAGCCTCTCATAATGAATTGACTAGAATGTTAGGAGAACATGGATCCTTAGGTGTAGCAATGTTATTAATATTATTTTTTACACCAATTTTCTTGTATTTAGACAACAAGCAAAATATTTATCTATTTTGTTTTTTACTTTTCTGGTTATTAACCATAAATCATGCAGCGATGCGAACTGCTGCGCCCTCATTTGTTTATGCCTTATCACTTTTAAAAGTTAGATTTGAAGATGAAACACCTTCTGTACATAGGGAATAAACTTGCCGTTCATGGTAATACAGCAACTTCAATTGAAACTTTAGGGAGTTTTTTGGAGTTGGAAGGTTATCATTTGACGTATGCATCGTCCAAGAAAAATAAAATTGCTAGGCTTTTAGACATGGTTTTTGTGACCATTCAATCGTCAAAGAAAGTAGATTATGTTTTAATAGACGTTTATAGTACGCAGAATTTTTGGTATGCGTTACTTATAAGTCAGTTGTGTAGGATTCTGAATTTGAAGTATATTGCAAAATTGCATGGAGGTGCTTTGCCCAATAGATTAAAGCTAAGTCCATTGTTGTGCGATTTAATTTTTAAAAATGCCTATAAAATTACGGCGCCTTCTAAGTATTTACTGGAAGTATTTCAATTAAAATATTCCTCCAATTTAATTTACATTCCAAATACCTTAGAAATTGCAAAATATGAATTTTTAAATAGAGAAATTCAACATCCTAAATTATTATGGGTGCGTTCTTTTTCTAAAATCTATAATCCTAAAATGGCCATTACAGTTTTTTCTGAATTAAAAAAAGAATTTCCAAACGCTGAGCTTTGTATGGTTGGACCAGATAAAGAAAATCTCATTGAAGAATGTAAGGCATACGCTACTAGTTTAAATGTAGCTGTTACTTTTTCAGGTAAATTATCTAAAGAGGAATGGATTACTTTGTCTAAAAATTATACTGTTTTTATCAATACAACTCATTTTGACAATACTCCGGTAAGTGTTATCGAAGCAATGGCTTTAGGTTTGCCGGTTGTTTCTACCAATGTGGGCGGAATTCCTTTTCTTTTAGAAGCTAATAAAAATGCTTTGCTGGTTAATGATAACGATGTTGAAGCCATGGTAGATGCCATTAAATTGTTAGTGACTGATGTTAATTTGGCTTCAACTATTATACAAAATGCTAGAGATTATGTGGAAGAATTCGATTGGGAAAAAGTGAAATATAATTGGTTTGAAATCCTTACTTGATTTGAATAATTCAACCCAGATTTACTAACTTGCAGCTTTTAAAATAAAGATGAACAGCAATAAAAAAATACATTTTGAAGTATCCGAAAGAAAAATTCTTCTTAAGGGTTTTGATATTATTTTTGTTTTAGTTGCCTTATACTGCGTTAGTTCCGTATTTGATTTTAAATATTTCACGTTTTCTACCACCAATTTTTATTGGACTATCGTTTTAGCGTTTTACCTTCATGTATTTGGTTCTGTTTTTGAAATGTATAACTTACAAACATCAAGCAATCAGTTTCAAATTATAAAAAGCATTATATTAACGAGTTCTACTACTGTTCTAGTTTACCTGCTTACTCCATTATACACGCCAGTTTTGCCTTCTAATCGATTGCAAATTATATTTTTCTTCTTGGCAATCTTTATGGCTTTGTTGCTTTGGAGGATTTTTTATGTGAAGTTTTTAGCATCGCATCGATTTTATAAAAATGCCATCTTGGTGTGCGATAAAGAGCAACTTCAAGAATTAATATCCGGACTTCAAAATGCCGATCCACATTATAAAATTATTGGATTTGTGAATTCTGATGGTGAAGATTCTTTCGATATAAATCTAGATGGAACCGTAAATATTAAAGCAGACGAATTAGAATTTTATGTTAGAAACAATTCCATTTCAGAAATCGTAATTGCCTCTCAAAAAACCGAAGGAATTACAGTGAATTTATACAACCAATTAATTCATCTTCTAGAAAACGGAATAACCATTAAAGAATACACTCAAGTATATGAGAATTTAACGCAACGTATTCCTGTTCAATATGTTTCAAGAGATTTTTATAGGTATTTTCCATTTAGTCGTAGCAATCAAAATCAACTTTATCTATTAATTACAAGACTAATCGAAATTGTTTTTTCACTAATCGGATTACTAATTGGCTTGTTTGTATTACCACTAATTTTAATCGGAAATTTTATTGGAAACCGTGGCAACTTATTTTACATTCAAGAGCGAGTAGGCAAGAATGGGAAAGTATTTAAGATATTCAAATACCGCACTATGGTTAAAAATGCCGAAGCCAATGGTGCTGTTTTTACCACATTAAATGATCACCGAATAACACCTTTCGGGAAATTTATGCGTAAAACTAGATTGGATGAATTCCCACAATTTATCAATATCCTAAAAGGCGATATGGGTATTATTGGTCCGAGACCAGAACGACCATTTTTTGTACAAGAAATAGCGACAGTCATGCCGTTTTATGAAACACGTCACATAATTAAACCTGGGTTAACCGGTTGGGCACAAGTTAATTATGCCTATGGAGATTCTATAGAAGACAGTCTTGTAAAGCTTCAATATGATTTGTATTACATCAAGCACAGAAGTATTTTTCTCGATATTAACATCACTATAAAAACCTTTAGTACAGTACTTTTTTACAGAGGTCAGTAGATTTTTTTAAAACGAATGGCTAGTGAATTCTTGGTTTCCATTTTCCTGCTGTCCATTCTATCTTTTTCTTTAAGAACAATAAAGAAAAAGGATGCCATTCCCATCAGGGTTAATTAGTCAAATTTTTGGACTTTCTTGTAATCTCTCAAAAACCTCAGTAATAAAAATCCGTGAGCAAACATAAACGGAAGCATCAGAACAAAATGGGGTTTGCCAATCATAACTCCAAAGTAAATTAGCAACATTACTGTGCTTATTAGAATTAAATTTTTAAACCATTTTCCACTCAAAAAAGGCAAAATCAAAAACAACGGATTAAATAGTAACGCATTGTAATTCCACAAAAGTTCTTTGTGCAATGAATACAATCCTACCAAACAAAAGAATAATCCAAGCAAACCTATTATAAAAATATACGTAAAAGTCACTACGCGTTTGTTTACCAAAACAATTATTAATAGGAGTAAAGCAATAAAATAAATACTATTCACGAAAGAAAAACCCGATTCAAGCGGACTTCCTTTTACAATAACTTCCGTTTTAGTAACCAACGGCTTTCCATTTACAGCTGCTTTGTCAAGACTGTGCATTAACTCCACAGGAAGAAATAATTTCTCAGCTTTGCTATCTGTTTTTGCTCCAAAGATACTATTGATTCCGAGTTTGTAATAAAAGTGATTTTCAAAAAATGGATACAACAATGTTCTGTAAGAAATCGTTTTATCATCCACTTTCTTGATTAAATCGGTTCCAATGGTTTCATTGACCTTGTCAACCACCATTGTGGTACAATTCTTATCGATAAACTTGTAAGTATAATTGCGTTCTTCAGAGAATAAAGAAGCATTTAGTTTTTCGAATAATTCTTGCTTTTTTACTCGCGATAAATTCAATGTTTGCTCTACAACTTCTCTGTTCTCGTTGTAATATTCTACAATAAAATCTTCATACGAAGTCGCATTTATAAAATATTGTAAATCGCCTTTTACAAATTTTAAATAGAAATTGGGTGCTCTAAAATCGAATGCTCCATAATTGTAAACAACGTCTAGATTGTTGGTTTCATCTTTAATTCTAATAGCGGTATGACCGAAAGTGGTGTATAATTCATTTCCTCGTCCGCAAGTAAAAATACTAACCGCTGCATTTTCTGAAAGTGGCGGATTTTGAGCAAAACTTAAAAATTGGAAAAATAAAAACAGAAGACAAAGTAGTAGTTTTTTCATCAGAAGAATTTTATCTAAAAATACTCAAATCCACTTTAACCGAAAAAATATTAGAATACAAAGCCGCACTTTGATCTCCTAAATCGGTCAATGAATAATCAATTTGAATACCTTTATACTTGAAACCAATACCAATATTGGGCTGAAAACCTATTTTTTTAGAATTATCAATTTGCGTAACATTTTGAAAATTTCCAACTCCAGCTCTAAGAAAAACTAAGTTGGTATAGCCATATTCAAATCCGATTGCTGGATCAATACTCACAACATCAGTAGATATAATATCATTAGTTTTTGCAAACTGCATGTTCAAATTTGCAGCAGCAAGCAATGATGTTTCATTATGAAATTCAAATAATTTTGACATTCCGAGTTGTGCTTTTGGCAAAGTAATCTCAGTACTTTCTGGCAGTTCTTGATTTTCACCGGGAATAGCATCTTTAATTTTATTGTATTCGTCTTCGTCAATAGCCCAAATATTGTAGGTAGTTGTAATATCGCGAAGCATCAAACCATATTTCCAATTATTGCGTTCGAATTGTAATCCGAAATCAAAACCAAAACCCCAAGAATTAGCAAAGTCACCAATCACACGACGAATAACTTTGGCATTTACACCATATTGAAATCCGGGAACTTGTAGTTTTCTTGCGTATGAAAAAGTCAAACCATAATCGGCTGTAGAAAATAAACTAATTCGGTTATAATCAATATTTCCTTCGTTATCAATAAGTTGGGTTGTATTTAAGATGTCATCGACACCAAATCTTATTAGAGAAATTCCCCAAGCACTTCGGTCGTCAATTGGTTTTGCATAAGCTATGTAATCGTATTGAGCAATATTGGCAAAATAACTAGCGTGCATTAATGCCACTTGTCCGTCTTCAAGATTTATTAATCCAGCCGGATTCCAATAAACCGAGTTTACATCACTAGAGTTGGCAACCACAGCATTAGACATTCCCAACGCAGCAGCATCAACACCAATATTCATAAACTCATTAGAATACTTTCTAACTGCTTGACTATAAGCAACTGAGTATCCTAAAAAGAGGATTAAAAATAGAATTTTTTTCAAAGCAAATATTTTTTCAAAAATAGAAATTTTTATTGAGCTATCACGATTTACAATTCATAATAATTTCTCAACAAAATCTCTATTTACAAACGTACTTATGTATAAACTTATTGTATTACATTTGTCATTACAAAAAATAAAAGCATGAACATTAAAAAACACATTCCCAACTTAATTACCTTAATCAATCTTTTTTGCGGTTGTATTGCTGTGGTTTTTGCCTTTAATCAAAACGTTGAGATGGCTTTCTTCTTCGTTGCTTTAGGTATCTTTTTTGATTTTTTTGATGGATTTTTCGCGCGTTTATTTAATGTTACAAGTCCGCTAGGATTGCAATTGGATTCTTTGGCAGATATGGTTACAAGCGGTGTCGTACCCGGAACCATTATGTTTTTTATGCTTACCAATGCTTTGAATATCGATATATCGAATTTTGAAATCACTAATATAAACTTTTGGTTTGCCCTAAGTGGTTACCTAATTACTTTGGGTTCTTGTTTTAGATTAGCAAATTTCAACATCGATACACGTCAAACCGATTCTTTTATTGGTTTACCAACGCCAGCTAACGCACTTTTTATATTGAGTTTGCCTTTAATTTTGAAAAATACCGATTCGTTAATAATCTTAGGATTGTTAACCGATAAATGGTTTTTGTTGGTAGTAACACTTTTTAGTGCTTACATCCTGAATGCCGAAATACCGCTTTTTGCTTTAAAAATTAAGAATTTTAGTTTTCAGAAATACAAACTTCAAATTGGTTTTGTAGTATTTTCAATTATTATTATTGCTATGTTGCAGTTTCTTGCTATTCCGTTAATTATAATTAGTTATGTTTTATTATCGGTTGTAAATAATATGTTGGCGAAAAAATAGTTATTAAGTATTCAGTGTTCAGTGTTAAGTATTACGGTTTTTTACAATGTGATAACGTTTGGATTTTGGAATTTTAAACTTTGGAATTTCACTTATTTATGACAAAAACTACTACCCGAAAACCACCAGTTCGTAAAAAAACTACCAAGAAAAAGAAGTCTTTTTTTTCTACAAAATTTGTAATTATTAGTGTTTTGCTTCTAGGATTTTTCTTTGGAGTTTATCATTATCGCAATGCTATTTTGTATTATTTTAGTTTCAAATCAGATAAAGTTCTGAAGGCAGATAAAGTAGCGCAAGCTAGAATTTTCCAAATATTAGAAGATCACAAAAATCTAACTTTTGGATTAGATGTATCACAGTATCAAGGCGATATTAATTGGAAAGAAGTAGATTCTGTTGAAAATAAATTTCCCTTGCATTTTGTTTTAATTCGGGCAACTGCTGGTGATGACAAAGAAGATACCCAATTTGATGCCAATTGGAAAGGAGCAAAGGAGCATAATTTCATTCGTGGTGCCTATCATTATTATCGTCCCAATGAAAACTCCATTGATCAAGCCAATAATTTTATAAAAACCGTAAAACTTAGAAAAGGCGATTTGCCACCAGTTTTAGATATTGAGCAACTTCCTAAAAACCAATCTATTGATAGTTTGAAAGTGGGTTTAAAGCGTTGGCTAAAAAAAGTCGATGCACATTATAAGGTAAAACCTATAATTTATACAGGCGAACGCTATTATGAAGATTTTTTAAAAGAAGAATTTGAAGGCTATACTTTTTGGGTTGCCAACTACAATTTTTTTGAAGAAAACATTAAAGACGATTGGCTATTTTGGCAATTTACAGAAAAAGCGGTAATTAAAGGAATCAATCATAATGTGGACTTGAACATCTACAACGGAACTCCAAAAATGCTGGAATATTTGACTATCAATTAATTACTTTTTAGTCATAAGAATTATAAAAACTACAAATCCGAAAAAGCACAACATTCCAACAAAAAATAAGTAGGATTTTGGGTGCGCGAAATTTAGTGTTGCACCAAGATTTGGGTTCTTTTTATCAACAAACAATCGCTTGTCTTCTTTATTGTAATAGCATAAGTTCCACTTCCAATTATTTGGATCGTTGTGCCATTTTTCGAGAGTTTCTTTGCTTGGCGATTCCATGATTTATAAGTCTAAATCTACTTTCGGAGCGTTGAAATCGATTTTCGTTTTACGAAGTTCAAAATTCTGACCCAAATAAACTCTTCTTACCATTTCGTCTTCCACTAATTCTTCTGGTTTTCCAGCTTTTAGAATTCCACCTTCAAACATTAAGTAGGTTTTGTCGGTTATGGCCAAAGTTTCTTGAACGTTGTGATCGGTAATTAAGATTCCGATGTTTTTGTTTTTTAGTTGGGCAACAATTCGCTGAATATCTTCAACCGCAACTGGGTCAACTCCGGCAAACGGTTCGTCTAGTAAAATAAATTTTGGATCGGTTGCCAGCGCACGAGCAATTTCGGTTCTTCTACGTTCACCA
Source organism: Flavobacterium aquatile LMG 4008 = ATCC 11947 (assembly GCF_000757385.1). Lineage (GTDB taxonomy): Bacteria > Bacteroidota > Bacteroidia > Flavobacteriales > Flavobacteriaceae > Flavobacterium > Flavobacterium aquatile. The sequence continues at coordinate 336,139 of NZ_JRHH01000003.1, forward strand.
CCAGAAAGCAAGTCGCCACGATTGGTTCTGATGTGTTCCAATCCGAATTCGTGTATTAAACTTTCCATTTTTGCAACTTGCTCTTCTTTAGATAATTTGGTTAGTTGCAATACACTTAAAATGTTATCTTCGATACTCAATTTTCTAAAAACGGAAGCTTCTTGAGCCAAATATCCAATTCCGTTTTGAGCACGTTTGTACATTGGATAATCGGTAATATTCATGTCATCAAGAAAAATATTTCCCGAATTTGGCTTCACCAATCCTACAATCATATAGAAAGAAGTAGTTTTTCCGGCACCATTTGGTCCGAGTAATCCAACGATTTCTCCTTGATTTACTTCCACAGAAATGCCTTTTACAACGCTTCTTCCTTTGTAGGTTTTAACTAAATTTTCGGCTCTTAATTTCATTTTTTAGTTTATGAGTTTAGAAGTTTATGAGTTTAAAAGTATCGTATCGAATGAATACAATCACAAATAAACAAATAATCGTTTTATCTACTTAATAATTAACAATAATTTAGTTGCAAAGATTGGAAACTTCAAGCTTCCAACTACTAACTTCCGGCTTCCAATTCTTCCCAAAACTCGTAAGCTCTACGCAAATGCGGAATCACAATTGTACCTCCAACAAGCGTTGCAATTCCCATAGCTTCCATCATTTCTTCTTTGGTAACGCCTTCTTTGAATGATGTTTCCAAATGGTATTTCACGCAATCATCACATCGTAAGACAGTTGATGCTACTAATCCTAAAAGTTCTTTGGTTTTTACATCAAGTGCACCTTCGGCATATGCATTAGTATCTAAATTGAAAATTCGTTTTACAATTTTATTATTATCAGCTAATAATTTTTCGTTCATTTTAGAACGGTATTCGTTGAATTCTTTAACTTGCTGGCTCATTTTTTAATTTGTTTTTTACTACAACAGCCGATATAAAAATACTGGCTTCGTAAATTAATAACATTGGAATAGATACTGTAATCTGACTTACAACATCTGGTGGAGTTATGATTGCGGCTACAATTAGCACAATTACAATGGTGTATTTTCTGTTGTTTCTTAAAAATGTTGGTGTTACTAATCCTAATTTGGTAAGAAAATAAATGATAATTGGTAATTCGAAAAACAATCCGCTGGCAATAACCGACGTTTTTACCATACTGATATAGGATTCTGCTGTAAACGTATTTTCAACAATATCACTAATTTTGAAAGTAGCTAAAAAGTTAACCGACATTGGTACGATTACAAAATACCCAAAGGCAACTCCCATAAAGAATAAAATCGATGCCACAAAGATAAAAACAGTCGCATTTTTCTTTTCTTTTTCGTACAAAGCTGGACTGATAAATTTCCAGAATTGCCATAAAATATAAGGAAAAGCCATTATGAAACCTGCCATGATACATATCCAGACAAATATATTTACTTGTCCTTCCATTTGTGTGTTTATTATCTTAAAAGGAAGTTCGGTGACACAAATGTTATCGGCAAATCCTAAATAATTGGACGCATCACAAAAAAATCTGTAAGTGATAAAATCGGTTTTTGTTGGACCGAAAATCAATACGTCGAAAATATAATCTGCAAAAAAATAGGCAACTATTCCCATTACCAAAATTCCTGCAGAGCAACGCACTAAAACCCATCTCAATTCTTCAAGATGGTCTAAAAATGACATCTCTTTTATTGTTTTTTCAGTCATTATACTATTCCTTCTTTTAAAATATCATGCAAATGAATTACGCCTTTGTATTCGCCATTATCTACAACAACCAATTGTGTTATCGAAAAATCTTCAAGAATATTAAGTGCATCAACAACCATATCGGTTGATTTTATCGTTTTTGGATGAACCGTCATAATATCTTTGGCTATCAAACCAGTAATAGTTTCGGTTTTATTTAGCATTCTTCTAATGTCACCATCGGTTATAATTCCGACTACTTTATCATTTTCAATAACTGCTGCAACTCCAAGTCGTTTTTCAGAAATTTCAACAATAACATTTTTAATGCTAGAATCTGGATTGACGAACGGTTTTCTTGTTGTATCGAGCATGTCTTGAACGCGCAACAATAATTTTTTACCCAATGCGCCACCAGGATGGTATTTTGCAAAATCTTCGGGTTTAAAATCGCGCATTTCCATTAGGCAAACTGCAATGGCATCACCCATAACTAATTGCGCTGTTGTGCTATTAGTTGGAGCTAAATTATTAGGGCAAGCTTCACTTTCAACATAAGTATTCAAAGTGTAATGTGCTTCTTTGCCTAAAAATGAAGTTGTATTTCCAGTAATGGCAATTAATTTATTTCCGAATCGTTTCAATAACGGAACCAAAACTTTAATTTCTGGACTGTTTCCGCTTTTAGAAATGCAAATCACAGCATCGCCGTCTTGAACCATACCTAAATCGCCATGAATTGCCTCAGAGGCATGTAAAAACATGGATGGCGTTCCTGTAGAATTTAAAGTAGCTACAATTTTTTGAGCGATAATAGCGCTTTTTCCAATTCCGGTTACAATTAATCTTCCTTTAGAATTGTATATTTCTTGAACTGCATTTACAAACACATCATCAATAAAATCGGTCAGTTTTGCAATTGATTGACTTTCAGATACTATCGTTTTTTTTGCTGCAGTTATTATATTTTCTCTTGTTATCAAAATTGTTTTGTTATAAAATTTGTGTGAATAAAAGAAAGTTGTATATTTATGGTTGCAAATTTATGTAAAAATACCATTAAGTCAGAATGAATTCAAACGAAATTGACATACACAAAGAATTAAAAAAATATTTTGGCTTTAGCCAATTCAAAGGTTTACAGGAACGTGTTATAAAAAGTATTTTAGCAAAAGAAAATACTTTTGTGATTATGCCAACAGGTGGCGGAAAATCATTGTGTTACCAATTACCTTCATTAGTTCAGGAAGGAACAGCTATTGTTGTTTCTCCGTTAATTGCATTGATGAAAAATCAAGTTGATGCTATTAGAAGTGTTTCCACAAATGATGGAATTGCTCACGTATTAAATTCGTCTTTAACAAAAACTGAAATAAATCAGGTTAAAAAAGACATCGTTTCTGGAATTACCAAACTTTTATATGTTGCACCAGAATCATTAACCAAAGAAGAATATGTCGAGTTTCTTCAAAGCGTTAAAATATCTTTTGTTGCTATCGATGAAGCGCATTGTATATCAGAATGGGGACACGATTTTAGACCAGAATACAGAAATTTAAAAAATATAATTAAACAACTTGGCGATGTGCCAGTTATTGGACTAACTGCAACGGCAACGCCAAAAGTTCAGGAAGATATTCTGAAAAATCTAGATATGTCTGATGCAACTACTTACAAAGCATCATTCAATCGACCAAATTTATTTTACGAAGTACGTACCAAAACCAAAAATATTGAAGCCGATATTATTCGTTTTATCAAACAAAATAAAGGCAAATCGGGAATTATTTATTGCTTAAGTCGAAAAAAAGTAGAAGAAATTGCTCAGGTTTTACAAGTAAACGGAATTAGCGCTGTTCCTTATCATGCTGGTTTAGATGCCAAAACGCGAGCCAAACATCAAGACATGTTTCTTATGGAAGATGTTGATGTTGTTGTAGCGACAATTGCATTCGGAATGGGAATTGATAAACCAGACGTTCGTTTTGTAATTCACCATGATATTCCAAAATCATTAGAAAGTTATTATCAAGAAACTGGTCGCGCTGGTCGTGATGGTGGCGAAGGACATTGTTTAGCTTACTATTCGTATAAAGACGTAGAAAAGTTAGAAAAATTCATGTCGGGTAAACCAGTTGCCGAACAAGAAATTGGATACGCACTTTTGCAAGAAGTAGTTGCTTATGCAGAAACTTCCATGTCGCGTCGTAAATTTTTACTACATTATTTTGGTGAAGAATTCGATAGCGAAACCGGTGAAGGTGCCGATATGGATGATAACGTTCGTAATCCAAAAGCCAAAGTCGAAGCTAAAGATAATGTCATTAAATTACTTCAAGTTGTTCGTGATACCAAATATTTATACAAGTCCAAAGAAATTGTTTTTACTTTGATTGGAAGAGTGAATGCAACGATAAAAGCACACCGAACCGATGCACAAAGTTTCTTCGGATGCGGAAAAGACCAAGAAGAACGTTATTGGATGGCGTTAATTCGTCAGGTTTTAGTTGATGGAATGCTTACAAAAGATATTGAAACTTACGGAATTTTAAAAGTTTCTGATAAAGGACACTATTATATTAAAAATCCAACATCTTTCATGATGTCTGAAGATCATGAATACAATGAAGCCGAAGATGATGCAATAGTTACAGCAGCAAAATCATCTGGAACTGCCGATGAAGCTTTGATGGCAATGTTACGTGATTTGCGTAAAAAAGTAGCCAAAAAACTTAGCGTTCCGCCATTTGTTGTGTTTCAAGATCCATCATTAGAAGATATGGCTTTGAAATATCCAATAACTATGGATGAATTAATAAATATTCATGGTGTAGGTGAAGGAAAAGCTAAAAAATATGGAAAAGAATTTGTTGAATTAATCAATAGATATGTAGAAGACAACGATATTATTCGTCCCGATGATTTGGTTGTAAAATCTACTGGAGCCAATTCTGCCAATAAATTGTACATCATTCAAAATATTGATAGAAAATTATCATTAGAAGATATTGCCAAAGCTAAAGGTATGAATATGGATGCTTTACTGAAAGAAATGGAGCAAATTGTCTATGCCGGAACCAAATTAAACATAAGCTATTGGATTAATGAAATGCTCGATGAAGACCAACAAGAAGAAATTCACGACTATTTCATGGATTCTCAAACCGATAAAATTGAAGATGCTTTAAAAGAATTTGATGGCGATTACGACATTGAAGAACTTAGATTAATGCGAATAAAGTTTATCTCAGAAGTAGCTAACTAAAGTAAAATTCCAATTTTTTAAATTCCAAATTCCAAATTCCAATAGATATAGTGTTGGAATTTGGATTTTTTTTGAATCTAAACAGTGTAAAGTTCACCTCGATGTGGCTTCAACGCGTCACGAACCTGAATCATATTTTCGTCGGTAACTACCATAAAGGCTATTGCGTACATTTCGTTATACACTTCAAATCCAGTAATTTCTATTGTTAATTTCTCTATTGCGATGTATTCTTTTAAATGAATTTCATGATGTTGCGCAGTTTTCTCAGATGCTGGTCCACGAAAATCCCAAATAAGTTTTATTTTTCTTGACATATATTTTTTGTTCTACGGCAAAATTACAATAACAATTTTCAAATTACTATTTTTGTCAAAAATCTAATTATGCCTCGCGAAATTCAAACTCAAGTTGCACCCGAAGTTGCTCACAACGAATCATTGCTTAATGAACATGTTGCCAAGCTATTCAATACTTCTGTAAAGGAAATTCAAAAGGTTATTGTGCTAAAACGTTCGATTGATGCACGTCAAAAAGCTATAAAATTTAATATTAAAGCGGATGTTTTTTTTGCTGGAGAAGAATTTGTAGCTCAAAAAATAGCACTTCCAAATTATAAAGATGTTTCCAATGCACAAGAAGTAATTGTAATTGGCGCTGGTCCAGCCGGATTATTCGCTGCTTTACAATTGATAGAATTGGGTTTGAAACCAATAGTTATTGAGCGTGGAAAAGATGTTCGTGGTCGTCGTCGCGATTTAAAAGCCATCAATGTTGATCATATAGTAAATGAAGATTCTAACTATTGTTTTGGTGAAGGTGGAGCAGGAACGTATTCTGATGGAAAACTATACACGCGTTCTAAAAAACGTGGTGATGTAGATAGAATTCTAAAACTATTAGTTGCTTTTGGAGCTTCCGATGATATATTGGTTGAAGCACATCCGCACATTGGAACCAATAAACTACCTCAAATTATTCAAGATATTCGTGAGAAAATTATCGAATTTGGCGGACAAGTTTTATTTGAAACTCGCGTCACCGATTTTATTGTAAAAAGTAATGAAATTCAAGGAGTTGTGCTGCAAAATGGCGATATAATTTCTGCTAATAAAGTTATTCTTGCTACAGGACATTCGGCGCGTGATATTTTTGAATTATTAGATAAAAAGAAAATTTTTATTGAAGCAAAACCATTTGCGTTAGGCGTTCGAGCAGAACATCCGCAGGAATTAATTGATAAAATTCAGTATTCTTGTGATTTTCGAGGTGACTATTTACCGCCATCGCCATATTCTATTGTAAAACAAGTAAATGGTCGTGGCATGTATTCGTTTTGTATGTGTCCGGGTGGCGTAATTGCTCCTTGTGCTACAAGTAATGGTGAAGTTGTAACTAACGGTTGGTCGCCTTCTAAACGTGATCAAAGTACTGCTAATTCTGGAATTGTAGTCGAATTAAAACTAGAAGATTTTAAACCCTTTGCAAAATTTGGTGCTTTAGCCGGAATGGAATTTCAAAAATCAATCGAGCAAAAAGCGTGGCATTTGGCAGGACAAACTCAGAAAGTTCCAGCCCAACGAATGGTAGATTTTACCAAAAATAAAGTTTCCTCAGATATTCCAAAGACTTCTTATGTTCCTGGAACAACATCGGTAGAAATGGGACAAGTTTTTCCGGGTTTTCTTACTCAAATTATGAGAGAAGGATTTAATGAATTTGGCAAAACTATGCGCGGTTATTTAACCAACGATGCCATTCTTCATGCACCAGAAAGTAGAACTTCATCGCCAGTTAGAATTCCAAGAGATAATGAAACCTTAGAACATGTTCAAATAAAAGGTTTGTATCCTTGTGGAGAAGGCGCAGGTTATGCAGGTGGAATTATTTCGGCAGCAATTGATGGAGAAAAATGTGCTTTGAAAATTGCCGAAGTTTTAAAAATTTAAAAATAAAGTAGGGTGATTGATTTTTGAGTTGTCTTAGCTTTAAACACTAAAAATATAAATTATTATGAAAAAATTAAAAATCCTATTTTTGTTTACAGCTATTTCTTTAGCCACTTTGAACTCTTGTACCGATAACGATTCTGTTCAAAATGAAGTAGAAACTAAAAAAAGTTTTTCTTTAAGAACTACTTTGAATGAATTAAAAAAAGCCAACAATATTTCAGGAAAAAATACTGCAACTACACCAGCAGATCCATTTTGCTTTGAATTTATTTTCCCTTTAAATTTATCATACAACAATGGTACAGTAGTTTCTGTTTCTTCAATAAATGGAATTTTAGATTTATTAGTTAATGAAACTGCAACACTGTATATTGAGGGAATTGAATTTCCTTTTCAGGTGAATGTAGCTACAGCCGATTCTGCAAATCCATTAACAATTAATAATGAAGCCGATTTCGAGGCTCTAATTGAAAGTTGTGGATTCGAGAATTACGAAGACTATGTTGCCACAGGAATATGTTATGATTTTGTTTATCCCTATTCGATTGTGAATCAAGCTGGTGATACGATTGTTATTAACAGTGAAGCAGAATTATTTGCTGAAGTTAGTACAACAACAGGAAATGATATCTATGATTTAGTGTTTCCAATATCGGTGACTTATCAAGGACAAACGGTTGTTTTAAATACTGTTTATGATTTGGTTGATATGGATAATAATTGTGTAACGTCAACAGATCCATGTGATTGCGATTTAATTTATGCGCCAGTTTGTGTTGCGACAACAACTGGAATCGTTGAATTTCCAAATGCTTGTATAGCAGAATGTGAAGGATTTACTACTGCCGATTTTGTTAATTGCACTTCTTCACCTGGTCCTGGATTTGATGGACTTGGTACTTGTTTTACAATTCAATATCCAGTTCAAGTTCAATATCAAGGAGCATTGGTTACTGTAAATGATGATAATGAATTATTTAGTTATGCTAATACAACTACAGGAGAATTACCTATTAATTATCCAATAACAATTATTTCATTTGCAACTCCTACAACTCCAAGTCAAACGTATACTATTTCAAGCGAAGCTGCTTTAATAGATATTACAGCAACAATTTGTAATTAATTTTTTTAAATAAAGTTGGGTTAATTGAATTTCATTGCCATCTAATTTGAAAAAGAAATTAGGTGGTAATGATTTTAAAAATATGGATACATCAAATACAATATCTACTTCTTGTTTATGTTCTAATGCAGTTTTTAAATCGATTTTCGAATCGAATTATAAACTAATTAGAAACTATTTGATATACAAATATAAAGATGTTGATCGAGCTGAAGATGTAGCCCAAAATGCCTTTGTAATTCTGTGGGAAAATTGTTCAAATTTGAAGCCAGAGCAAGCCAAAAGTTTTCTTTTTACAACAGCAATTCGACTTTCGCTCAATGAAATTAAGCATGATAAAGTGGTTTCTAATTTTGAATTATTTTCTAATAAAAATGAATTAAATTCAGAATCACCTGAGTTTTTATTAGAAGAAACCGAGTTAAAAAAGCAACTTGAACTAGCCATAAATCAATTGCCAGAAAAACAGAGAGTAGTATTTTTAATGAATCGATTTGATAATCAATCTTACACCGAAATTGCTTTGTCATTAGGATTGTCTGTTAAAGCAATTGAAAAAAGAATGCATTTGGCGTTACTAACTTTAAGAAAAGTGATGAAAAGCATCTAATTACACTTTTTAAAAATTACAAAATGGAACATAATAACGATACATTTCTATCCGATTGGTTGGCTGATAAAATTTCAGACGATCAATTAAAGCAGTTGGTTTCTAATGAGGATTTTGTTGCTTTTCAAAAGCTGAAAAACGCTCTTAGTAATTATACTGTTTCTAAACCTGACATGGAACAAAGTTTTGCCAAAATCCAACATAAAATTGAAAGTAAAAAGACGAAAAAGCAACCCAAGATTCTTCATTTGTGGAAATATGTAACTGTTGCTGCCAGTTTGCTTTTGTTTTTTGGATTGTATCAAACGTTTTATTTTTCAAATAAGGTCGCAACCGATTTTGGTTCGACGGAATCAATTACTTTAAATGACAATTCGAAAGTTACTTTAAATGCCAAATCGGAATTGTCTTATCCTAATTTTTTTCTTTGGAATCGTTCCTTGAAATTGGAAGGCGAAGCTTTTTTTGAAGTGCAAAAAGGAAGCAAATTTACAGTAGAAACATCTCTTGGTAAAATAACCGTTTTGGGTACAAAATTTAATGCAACAAGTTTCGATGATTTTTTTGAAGTGGTTTGTTATGAAGGTAAAGTTAAAGTAGAAAATAAGGATAAAACTACTATTTTAACCCAAGGAGAAACGGTTAGAGTATATCAAAATTCGTATAGCAATCATCCTCAAAAAAATGCTCAGAAGCCAGAATGGATTTTGGGAGAATCGTCTTTTAAAAATGTTCCAATTCGTTATGTTTTAGATAAATTTGAAATGCAGTTTAATATCAAAGTTGACTATCCTAAAACTATAGAAAACATTAAATTTACAGGAAGTTTTAGTAATAAAAATATGGATACTGCCATTAAAACAATATGTATTCCATTGCATTTAAAGTACGTAATTAATAAACAAACCATCTCGTTATCTGAATGAAAAAACTACTCCTTTTTTTATTCATGAATCTTTTTCTTCAAAATTTATGGGCGCAAAAAATTGAGAAACATCAATTTTCCTATTCTTCCGAAGCATTAGATAAAGTGGTACTTGACGTTGAAAATAAATTCAGTGTCAAGTATTCTTATGTTGACGAAATTCTAAATGATAAAACGATATCATTAGTAAAAAAGAAGTATTCTTTAGACGAAATTAATTTAGAAATTGAAAAACAAACGCACTTAAAAATTGTAAAAATTGATAATAGATTTTACTCTTTAGTTAAAAATGAAGAAGAAAATAGTGAAAAAATCACTTACCTCGATGTTATTTTAATTGAAGGTTTTCTCGCTAAAGGAATCAATAAAACTAACGAAAAATACATCATCTATCCTCAAAAAGTAGAAACGCTTCCGGGCGTAACTGATGCTGATGTTTTATTGTCTTTGCAACAACTTCCAGGTGTAAAAAGTCCGAACGAAACTGCTACAGGTTTGCATGTTCGTGGTGGTACTTCCGACCAGAATTTGGTGCTTTGGGACGGAATTAGATTGTATCATCCAGGACATTTATTTGGAATGATTTCTGGCATTAATCCTGCTATTTCACAATCGGTTAATTTTTACAATAAAGCTGTTAATCCCAAATTTGGGGAACGAATTTCAAGTATAATCGATATAAAATCATCTGATAAAATTGTTGGCCAATTGGAAGGAAATGCTGGCTTGAATGCACTAAATGCTGACCTAGATATAAAAGCACCTTTGTTAAAAGAGAAGTTAGGTATTCAAGTAGCGGTAAGAAAATCAGTAACAGAATGGTTTCAATCGCCTACTTTTAGACAATTAGAAGACAAAGTTTTCCAGAATACCGTTTTTAATAATTTTGATGATCAAAATAAATTTCAGTTTCAAGATTTCTCTACCAAATTGAATTTTAAACCTACTGAAAATGCATCGATTTCTTTGTCTGGAATTTATATCGATAATGATTTGAAATACACAAATAAAACCAAAGATAGTTCGACAGATAATCAGCAAATGAATATTTCCAACTATGGTTTTAGCATTAATTGGAGTCAAAAATATTCTTCTAGATTCCATCAGAAAGTACTGCTTTTTTATTCAAATTATGATTTTGATTACGAAAAAAAAGAACAATTTTCTCCATCAGAATTTGAAGCCTATAAAAAGGTAAATAGAATAACAGATTCGGGTTTAGAAGCTAATTTTAATTATCTTTTTAATTCTAAATTTACTCTTGATTTTGGTTATCAGTTGTTTGGTAATGATGTGTCGCATTTATTCAATACATTCAATCAAGATTTGGGCGTTGTTTTGAGTTTGAAACAAGTTTATACCATCAACCATGTTGGTTATTCCTATTTAAAATTTGATGCTAAAAATTGGAGCCTGTATTCGGGTTTTCGATTGAGTAAATTCAGTACTAATGGCACTGTTTTTGAACCAAGAGTTTTAGTTCAAAAAAGATTTTCCGAACATTTTATTTGGCAAATTTCTTATGAAAGGAGAAGTCAGATTTTAAGCCAAGTTCGTGAGAACACGATTAATGATTTGAGTTTAGAAAATTATGTTTGGGCATTGTCAGACAATTCTAGTTATCCGATTCAAAAAGCTAATCATTTTGCTACAGGAATCATTTTAAAAAAGGACAATTGGCTATTGGATTTAGATATTTATCGTAAACAAATTGATGGAATTACTACATCTACTTTTGGATTTTCGAATCAGAATGTAACTTCAATTTACAAAGGAAACGGATTTACAAATGGTTTAGATTTATTGCTTCAAAAAACCGCTAGAGATTGGAGCGCTTGGATGACTTATACTTTTCAAGATTCACAAAACAGATTTGAAACCATCAATAACTTCAATTATTTTTTGGTAAATTCTAATGTAAAGCATGCGCTGAATTTGTCATTTAATAAAAAATGGAACAAGTATTCGGTAACAGCAGGATGGTTTTTGCATTCGGGAAAACCATACAGTTTATTGGATGAAAATGAACAAGCAACCGACTTAAATGCTAAAACACTTCCGGCTTATCACAGACTTGATGTGTCAGGATTTTATCAGTTTTACAACAAGGATAACAAAAACTTAAAAGTTGGTTTTTCAATCTACAATTGTTACAATAACCGAACAGTAATCAGTAAAGAATTTGAAAGAAAATTTTCTGATTTTGGTGATTTTGCAACTCCGAGATATGCTGTAAAAGATTATTATTCTCTCGGAATTACTCCTAATATTTTTGTTAGAATGAGTTTTTAAATCTTCCTTTATAAATAATTCATTTTAATTTTTAATACATCGTTTTAGTTAATTTCTTTCTATGTATTGATGTTCAACATATTCGTTTATTGAGTAATTTTATAAAAAATAAATTTTATGAACGCAATACCATTAGAATATCAAATAAAAGAACCATTTATTCAAGACACTTATTTAGTAAATGGCGTTTTAAAAAAATGGTCTGGCGAATTTACTTCAGTTTATTCAACTATTTCATCTACAGAAGAATATGCGCCAACGCTCTTAGGTAGTATTCCAGCAATGGGTGAAGCAGAAGGAAATGAAGTTACCAATGCAGCATTTGAAGCCTATGATAATGGTCAAGGTCTTTGGCCAACAATGAAAGTAATCGATCGAATAAAATGTATGCAAGATTTTGTCACGCAAATGAAAGCTACTCGAACTGAAGTAGTAAAATTGTTAATGTGGGAAATTGGAAAATCATTAGCCGATTCGGAAAAGGAATTTGATAGAACAGTCGATTACATTTATGATACAATTGAAGATTATAAAGAATTAGATCGAACCAATGCACGTTTTACTAAAAGTCAAGGAATTAATGCGATGGTTAGACGAGGACCGCTTGGCGTTGTGTTGTGTCTTGGACCTTATAACTATCCGTTAAATGAGACATTTGCTTTGTTAATTCCGGCAATAATAATGGGAAATACTGTTATTTTTAAACCTGCTAAACATGGCGTTTTATTGATTTCACCATTATTAGAAGCTTTTAAAAGTAGCTTTCCAAAAGGAGTTGTTAATATTGTTTACGGTAGAGGTAGAGATGTTGCATCGCCAGTGATGAAATCTGGAAAAGTGGCAGTTTTAGCTTTGATTGGAAATAGTAAATCAGCGATAGCGTTACAAGATCAGCATCCAAATAAAAATAGATTACGACTTGTTTTAGGATTAGAAGCTAAAAATCCAGCAATCATTTTGCCCGATGCTGATTTGGATTTGGCCATTCAAGAATGCGTTGCAGGAACATTGTCTTTTAACGGACAGCGTTGCACTGCTTTGAAAGTTTTATATGTTCACGAATCCATTGCGGCTGAATTTAACAAACGATTTTCAGAAAAAGTTGATGCATTACCTTTCGGAAATCCGTGGGAAAAAGGCGTGTTTTTGACTCCGTTGCCAGAAAAAGACAAACCAGCTTACATTCAAGAACTGATTGATGATGCTACCAGTAAAGGCGCTAAAATTTTAAATAAAAAAGGTGGTGAGCATTCAGAAAATTATATTTTTCCTGCCGTTTTATTTCCTGTGAATAAAGAAATGCGAGTATATCATGAGGAGCAATTTGGTCCAGTAATTCCGGTTTTATCGTTCAAGGATATTCAAGAACCATTAAATGACATGGCTGAGTCTAATTATGGTCAGCAAGTGAGTTTGTTTGGTAGAGATATAAAAACCATTGCACCACTAATTGATACTTTGGTAAATATTGTATGTCGTGTAAATTTAAATAGTTCTTGTCAACGTGGTCCAGATGTTTATCCTTTTACTGGACGAAAAGATTCGGCAGTAGCCACATTGAGTATTCATGATGCCTTGCGCTCTTTTTCAATCCGAACGTTTGTTGCATCTAAAGATAATGCTTACAACAATGAGATTTTGCAAGCTTTATTAAATAGCAAGGAATCTAATTTTATAACAACAGATTATATTTTATAAAAAAAGTCTCCGTTTGTAGCGGAGACTTTTTTCTTATTTTTTCTTCAATCGGTTTTTGAAAACTTTTTCAAATTTTTCTATTTTCGGTTGAATTACCATTTCACAATAAGGTTTGTTTTTATTATTTTCGTAATAACCTTGGTGGTATTCTTCGGCTTTATAGAATTTTTTTAATGGTTCAAGTGTTGTCACAATTTTATTAGAAAACACTTCGTTGTTTAAATCTTTAATCAAGTCTTGAGCAACTTTTTTCTCGTTTTCATTTTTATAGAAAATTACTGATCGGTATTGTGTACCAACATCGGCTCCTTGGCGGTTTAATGTTGTAGGATCGTGAACAGTGAAAAATACTTTAAAGATTTCATCCAAATTAGTTTTGGTTTTATCGTAAGTAATTTCAACAACTTCTGCAGCACCAGTTCTACCTGTTGAAACTTCTTCATAACTTGGGTTTTCAACTGTTCCGCCTGCATAACCAGAGTACACACTTTTTACACCATCAAGATTTTGATAAACCGCTTCAACACACCAAAAACATCCGCCGCCAATCACTACAGTCTCAAAATCTCCAGAAGTAGAAACTACACCATCTGGAACAAAATCAAGAGAAATTGCGTTCATACAATATCTTTTTCCAGTTGGCTCAGGACCATCGTCAAATAAATGACCTAAATGGCTGTCACATCTTCCGCAATTTGCTTCAATTCTTCGCATTCCATACGAATTATCGTCTTTAAAAGTGATGCTTTCTTTACTGGTTTGTTCAAAAAAGCTTGGCCATCCACAACTGCTTACAAACTTTTGGTCTGATTTAAATAGTTTATTTCCGCACGTTGCACAGTAATAGGTTCCTTTAGTTTCACTTTTCCACATAGTTCCTGTAAAAGCTCTCTCTGTATCGGCTTCACGAGCAACAGCATATAAGTCTGGAGATAGAATTTTCTTCCATTCGGCATTCGGAACATTTAATTTTTTTGTGTCGGTATTTGAGTAATACGGATTTTCAGGTTTGCTGATAACGTTTTCCATTGCAATTGTTTTTGTTGTTGTGTTTTTTTGTTTGTTATTCGATTGACCGCAGGCGTTTAAAACAAACAGCGGAATGATAACTAAAAGATTCAAGATTTTTTTCATAACAATCTTATTTAAATAGAGTACAAATTTACAACAGATATACGCTGTAAAATGTCTTACAGATTACAAAATGAGTGGTTTTAAGTAAAGTTTAACTGTTGTTGAAAATTTAAAAATAACATAGCAATTCTTTTTTTGTATTTTTGACCATCATAAAAAATCTATGAAAGAAGAACAGGTAATATTAGTTAACGAAAAAGACGAACCCATTGGTTTGATGAATAAATTGGAAGCTCACGAAAAAGCAGTATTGCATCGTGCCTTTTCGGTTTTTATATTGAATGATAAAAATGAAGTGATGTTGCAACAACGCGCTCATCACAAATACCATTCGCCTTTGTTGTGGACTAATACTTGCTGTAGTCATCAACGTGCTGGAGAAACCAACATCGAAGCTGGTAAAAGACGACTATTTGAAGAAATGGGTTTTAAATCGGAGCTTAAAGAACTTTTTCATTTTATCTACAAAGCACCTTTTGATAATGGTTTAACCGAACACGAACTCGACCACGTGATGATTGGTTATAGTAATGAAGAACCTAATGTTAATGAAGAAGAAGTCGAAAGTTGGAAATGGATGACCATTGAAGACATCAAAGACGACATGATTGTAAACCCACATATATATACGGTTTGGTTCAAAATTATATTCGATGAATTTTATCATTATTTAGAAGATCACAAATTATAAAATTTCAAAATTTAAATTCCAAATTCCAAAACATGAAAGTTACAGTTTCTAGAAAAGCACATTTCAATGCCGCACATCGATTGTATCGAAAAGATTGGACGATGGAGCAAAACGATTTGGTTTTTGGCAAATGCAATAATCCCAATTTTCACGGACATAATTATGAGCTTATAGTTTCTGTAACTGGAGAAATCGATCAAGAAACTGGTTTTGTAATTGATGTGAAAATTCTTTCCGATTTGATAAAAGCGCACATTGAAAACGCATTCGATCATAAAAATCTAAATTTAGATGTTTCTGATTTTGTCGATTTAAATCCAACTGCCGAAAATATCGCGGTTGTAATTTGGAACAAACTTCGAAAATTTATTGATGCCAATAAAGAGTTAGAAGTGGTTCTTTATGAAACACCTCGCAATTTTGTAACCTATAAAGGAACCTAAAATGGCACTAAAAGTAGGCGATAAGCTACCCAATTTTAAAGCGAAAGATACCAACGGAAATCTCTTTGATAGTCAAGATTATATAGGAAAACAACCGCTTGTGATTTATTTTTATCCAAAAGATGAAACCAAAGTTTGCACCGAACAAGCTTGCAGTTTTAGAGATAATTACGAAGAATTTAAAGAATTTGGTGCAGAAATTATCGGAATTAGTGCCGATTCGGTTCAGTCACATTTAAAGTTTAAGAGTAAATTCAACTTGCCTTTTATCTTACTTTCCGACAATGATAAAAAAATCAGAAAACTTTTTCAGGTAGAAAACGATTTTTTAATTATTCCGGGTCGTCAAACTTTTGTAGCCAATAAAGAAGGAGAAATTGTCCTGGTTTTTAATAGTATGTCGGGAAAAATTCATATCGAAAAAGCATTAAAAATAGTGCAGAAAATGACAAAATAGTATTTTTAAAATTTTGCATCTTTGTATTTTATAACTATCAAATGAAACTCTATCCATTGCAATTCCAACCCATTTTAAAAGACAGAATTTGGGGTGGAACAAAACTAAAAACTTATTTAAACAAACCCATAACTTCAGAAATCACTGGAGAAAGTTGGGAGATTTCTACTGTAGAAAATGATGTAAGTGTTATTGCAAATGGTTTGTATGAAGGAAAATCGTTGAACGAATTGATAAATGAATTTCCAGAAGCTGTTTTGGGGACAAAAGTTTTCAAGCAATTTGGGAAACAATTCCCTTTACTTTTTAAATACCTTGATGCCCGTGAAGATTTATCAATTCAAGTACATCCCAATGATGAATTGGCTAAGAAACGACATAATTCATTCGGCAAAACCGAAATGTGGTATGTGATGCAAGCGGATAAGGATGCAAGATTGATTGTTGGTTTTAAAGAAAAGTCTTCTCCAGATGAATATTTAGAAAGTTTAGAAAATAAAACGATAATTGATATTCTCGATACTAAGAAAGTAAAAAAAGGTGATGTTTTCTTTTTGGAAACCGGAACCGTTCATGCTATTGGTGCTGGAACTGTAATTGCCGAAATCCAACAAACATCGGACATTACCTATAGAATTTACGACTTCGATAGAGTTGATGCATCAGGAAATTCGCGTGAGTTGCATGTTGATTTGGCTTTGGATGCCATCAATTATAATGTTGTTAACGCTCAAAAAAAATATTCAAAAGAAAAAAATAAAGCTAACGAAGTTATAAATTGTCAGTTTTTTACAACGAATTTCATTCCGCTTGACGGAAATTTAAACGTTTCTAAAAACAAAGAATCATTCACAGTTTACATGTGCGTTGAAGGAAGTTTTGATTTGAAGTTTAAAGGAGAAACTTTTCATTATAAAACAGGAGAAACTATATTAATTCTAGCAGAAATGACACAATTTGAAATAGAAGGTACAGCTTCTCTATTAGAAATATGCATTTCTTAACTTGAATTTGAAAGATTATGCGTAATTTTGCATCAAATTTTAAAAAATAAAAGAAAATGCCAAGCGTTAAAAATTTAAAAAAAGACATCAACTTCGTTTTAGGAGATATTATTGAAGCTGTTTATATTCACGAGATGACAAGCGAAGGAAAGCCTACAGAAGCTACCAATGCTGTTATAGATGAAGCAATTACATCTTTTGATGCTTTAATCGTTAAGGTTAATGCTAAAAAAGTTGAAAATAAGAAAGCACATTTCAAGCAAATCAATGCAGAATTGGAACAAACTGCTAGTCAATTGGTTGCTAAAATCAATGCACTTTAATTGAAAAAAATACGAAAAAAGTGTAAAAATATTTTGGAGATTTAAAAATCGCTATTATATTTGCACCACTAAAGAGTTGCCAGCGTAGCTCAGTTGGCTAGAGCAGCTGATTTGTAATCAGCAGGTCGTGGGTTCGAGTCCCTCCGCCGGCTCTTCGTAAAACCATCACAGCAATGTGGTGGTTTTTTTTATTTTATAAAATTTGAAAATAAAAAAAGACTTCAAAACTGAAGTCTTTTAATGAATATATTCAAAATTCGAATTTATTTCTCGTTTGCTTTTCTTTCTTTGATTAAAGCGTCTAATTTCTTTCCGTAAATCGATTTAGATACCTTTGGAGTTAATGATTTCTGAATTGTATCAAGGTATTTCAAATTGATATCGTAAATTTCTGCCAAAGCTAAATAGGGTGCAACCTCAGAATCTTTGTGATTTACTGCAAAGTTGGTTGTAAATAAATACTTTCTCTTTAATAGATTTTCTTGTTGTGCGTTGATAGTTACCACTTCCTCTGTTTTACCATCCTTATAGGCATTAAACTTTTTTTCTAATAATGCTAAATCTTGATCGATTAATCTAGAAGCTATTTTTTTATACTCTTCATAAACGTCATGATTTTTAGATCCTGTAATTTTTGTATCGGCTGTGAAAAAATCTAATGAAGTTTCGATATTTATTTTACCTTTTTCGGCAAAGAATGCTATGTTGTTATCTATTGAATTGGTAACACCTCGGTCTAAATAAAGATAATACATCTCTGGAGATTCAATATCCAATTCGCTTGTAAAATGAGAATCACCATTTATTTTAATAGTGTCAAGCGCCACTAAGGTTGTGTCTTTTAATTTTTGAATGTAAAGTGTACCTTTTTTTAATCCTTTAACGTATCCGGTAATTACTAAGTCCTTTTCCTCTTTTTTTTCTGAACAAGAGCTCATAAGAGCTACAGATAGTAAAGCTATAATTGTTTTTTGCATGGGTGGTTTTATTTTTGGCAAAATAATAAAAAAATCCCCAATCTATAGCATAAATTGAGGATTTAAAAATGGATATATTCAAGTTTATCCTTTTAACCAAGCTTGTTTTAAATTATTCTTGCTTGCATCAGCGGCGTTGTAGCCTTGTGATTCTGTGATTGGAATTATTGCTTTTCCAGTAAGTGTTTGTTCTTTTCCAGCTCTTTTTATTTTCATTGTAACTGTTTCTCCTTCTTTCCATGCTTGAACTGATTGCATCATTTCTGAAATGGAGTCTAAATTATAGTCCTTACCATTTAAAGAAAGAATAACATCTTCTCCTTTAGCACCGATATTTGTCAGAAATGGTGTCAAATCTGTATTAGCTCTAACAACAATTTCTTTTGTAGCAGGAATTCCAGATATACTTGGTGATGTACCATTTAAAAATGGATTACCCGGTTTTTTAATAGTGGTATTTGCAACTCCAACTTTAGCAAAATACTCATCATACGGAATTGGAGTTTCGCCATCTACATAAGTAGTTAGAAACGTTCCAACTTCTGGATAAGTTAACGCTACAATTTTATCGAATAATTCGTCGTCGCTAAAAGGTTTAGACGACCCAAATTCGTTAGATAATTTTTGCATTAAATCTAAAATTCCTCTTTCTCCATTACTTTTTTCTCTAATTGTGATATCGATACACATTGCAATTAAAGCTCCTTTTTCATACACATTTAAGTATTGGTCTTTGTATGGCTTATCAAGAACATTGGCGCTCATTTTTGTGAACGGCATTTTGTCATTTAGTCTTTTAGCGTTTTTAATTTTACTAACCATTCTTTGGTAGAAATCGTCTTCATCAATTAAGCCTTGATTTATTTGAAATAAATTGGCAAAATATTCAGTAACACCTTCATACATCCACAAGTGTTTTGACATTTTTGGTGTGTTGAAATCAAAATAGTGAATCTCGTTAGAATGCACACTTAACGGAGTTACAATGTGAAAAAATTCATGCGAAACCACATCTTTAATTTGTTCTCCAAGTGAACCTGCTGGCATCATTTCTGGAAAAACAACCGTTGTAGAAGTATTATGTTCTAGAGCTCCAAAGCCTTTTGCGTCTTTCTTTTTCATATCAGAAAGATATAAAAGAACCGTATATTTTTTATTGCTGTTTATCGGACCAAGGAATTTCTTTTGTGCACGCATTGTTTTCTCTAAATCGCCCGAAAGTGATTTTGCAGTATGCTTTCCATTAGCAGAATAAACACTGAAAAGTATTTCCATTCCGTCTACAGTAAATGAAGTGAAATCTGGTTTAGAATACATAATTGGATTGTCAACTAAATCATTGTAACGTTGTGTTACAAATAAATCTGAAGTCGCACTTGCATCAGTATCGGTTAACGAAGTTGCACCAAAAAGTGTTTCAGGATGTAAAACGGTTACTTTATAAGTTAAATCTTTTTTATCTGAAAAATAACCAACAAATCCGTGGTTGTTCAACATGAAATTTTTCCCTGCATCGATATTTGTTCCGGCAGGAGAGAATACTTCGTTACCACCAAAACCACCACCTTTTTCAATATCGTAGGTGTCGTTTACTAAATAAGTTACTTTATCAAGGTTTTTTGCATCGGCAATGGTCCAAGAATTCACATCTTTTTTAGTAACTGCAATCGGATTTCCTTTTTTATCAAATGCTTTTAAATCGTCAATATATTTACCATAATCATCTTCAGAATACGTTCCTGGGATAATTTTTGGCAATTGGTATACAATTTCATCCGACGTTATAGTTGGCACTTTTACAGTAACTAAAACTTTATCATCTACTACATTATTCAAATCTATTGTAACACCAATTTCGTTTATTTCTTTTTTCGAAACGGTATTGGAACCCGATTTACAACTTAAAACCAAAGCTGCAATTGTTAAACTTAAAAGTATTTTTTTCATTAGTGTATCTTTTATTTGTCTATTGGTATTTCAAATTTAGATTTTGTTACAAACAGAATAAATTATTTTACCTGAATTTTTATCCAATTTACTATTTCATTCAAAGCAGTTGGAGAAAATGTTTGTTCAATTTTATCATATTCACTAGGAGCACCTGTTGTACATTCTTGAAACAAATGATTTAGATTAGGAAGTTCTTTGGTTGTAACTTTTTTGTTTTTTGATTTAGCTAATGCATTTTTTATGGCTTCCAAATTTTCTTTTGCTGGAACTTGCAAATCTTTTGATCCATTCAGTGCAAGAACAGGGCATTTTACTTTTTCTAAAGCAATACTTGGGTCTAATTTTATAAAATATTTCGTCCAAATAGTAGTATATTCACTTATTTGAAATTTAATGTATTGTTCTTTGGTCATTCCTTCTGGATATTTCACATCAGGAGTTTTACTAATTGCCTCTTCAAAAAGAATGGTTAAATCAGTATTAAGTTTAGAATCATCAGTAGATCTAATTATTAAATCAAATATTTTTTCATTGAAAATTTTTGCTTCATTTATGTTTTCTTCAGTTGCACCTTGAACTCTCGCAATTAATTCTTGTTGTAATAAAAGAAGTTTATCTCCTCTTAATCCAGTTCCTGCTAGTAATACTATATAACTTATATTCTTATTTCTACTTGCTACCATTGGAGCTACAACACCACCTTCACTATGACCAATTAGTCCAATGTTTTTTGTGTTTATTTCTTTTCTGCCTAGTAAATAATTTACTGCTGCTTCTGTATCATAAGAAAAATCTAATGTAGTTGAAGCGTTATAGTTGCCTTTTGAAGCTGCAGTTCCTCTGTCATCGTAACGTAAAACACCAATTCCGTTTCTTGTTAAATAATCTGCAATTACCAAGAATGGTTTATGGCCAAGAAGTTCCTCATCTCTATTTTGCGGGCCACTTCCTGAAATTAAAACTACAACAGGAAAGTTTCCTTCTTTATTGGGTAGCGTTAAAGTTCCAGCTAGAGTTACTCCATCTTTCTTGTTTTCAAAAGTTACCTCTTCGCTATAATAAGGATATGGTTTTATTGGTTCTTGAGGTCGAACTAATGCTGTCTTTTTAATTTTTTCTCTAGTAAGTTCCATTGGAAATGCTTGTCCAGCTTGCTTGAAAACTCCTTTTATTTTATTATTTTCAAACGTTCCTTCATATTCAATTCTGCCAGCTGGAATAGCAAATTTGAATGTAGTATTTTCAAAACTAGTTGTTGCAATTGGTATGTCAAATGCTTTTTGATCTGGGCTATCCATAGTTGATTTATATCCAGTATCAGTTTTAGTTACATTGATTTCAATAGGTAATTGTGTACCTGGAACTTTTAATAATCCATACCATTTGCCTGTGATATCTTGTCCGAAAGTTGTTACTGACAAGAAGAATGTAACGATTGTTATTGCTATTTTTCTCATTTTATTTAATAGTTTAAGTTTAATATAATAATTTTTGATGCCACTTCTGCAAGAATTATTGCTAAAGCAAAAAGCAGTATATGTTTGGTTTCTTTTAAATTAGTTGCAGTTCTAAACCCATTGAAAAGTAAAGCAATAGACCAAATTAAGCAAGCAAATGTTGTGATACCAGAAGACATCAGGAAAATAATATCTGGTGTTTCAATATTTGTTGGTTTATTAGTTGAAACCATTTTCATTAAATTTTCAGTAACCAAAAACATTTTATTGTTTATGTTAAAAAATAGTAGAAAGAAAAAAGGAATTTTAGAAATAAAACATGTAGCTAAAATGTCTATTAATCGTGTTTTCTTATTTATCACTTTACCAAAAAGAAACAAAATTGATGCTAGTATAGAAAAGCTTATTATTAAATCAAGTGCTGTTGTTGCAATCGTAGTTTTTTCTGTAAAATGTAAATCAAGTACACCGTCGAATCTTCCATTAAATAGTAATGATAACAAACCTCCGATTACTGTTGCTGAAATTCCAAATGCTATTAATTGTTTCTCTGAAAATTTTTGAAAAGGATTAAGTATTATTGTTTTCATACCCATTATTTAGTTTTTAATTGATTGATTTTGTTGATAATATCATCCAGTTTATTTCTAACCGTTGGATAACTATTCCCCATTTGAGTTGCCATTTCTTTCAAACTACCACTAGTTAGAAAGAACTGTAAGATAAAGTTTTGTTCTTCTTCAGTAATTTGAAGAAGTAAAGGAAGAGTATAATTGCCAGAAACAGAAGTACTGCAATTGCTGCAACTTAATTGTGTTACAGAAAGGGAACTTTCACAACTTGGGCATTGTATTGGAAGTTTTGGTTGCATATTATTAAAGTTAGAATAAATAAAATTAAATAATATTTAATTATTAATTAATAAAATTTATATTTAATTTAAATAAATTAATAAAATTATTTTTTTTAAGCAACTAAATAGGAGATTAATAGGAATAAAAAAAGCGATAATTTCTTATCGCATCGTTATTATATTTTGTCTTTGAAGTAACAAGTTAATCTAACTTATTTTTCATGTAGTATTTGCCGTCTAGTTCATCAAAGTCATCGTCAACCATAGGTTTTGGCTTCGGTTTACTTGCTGCAACTTTTTTCTTCCAAAGTTCAAATTTGTCTTTGGGCAATCTTTTTCGCATTAATTCGGTCACTTCATTTTCGGTGATGCCAAATTCAGCTTTTAATACTTCAAAAGGTTTTCGTTCCTCTTGCGCCATACTGACAACACGTTCTAGCTGTTCGCTGTCAAGTTCTACTCTTTTACTTTTTTTCATTAGTTGAAAAGCCACAATTATTGTTAATTACTTCTTTTATTCTCAAATTGTATACCAATATTAAGAAAAAAAATAATCACTTTTTAAAATGGAGGTTAATTTTTACACATTTTGTGCAGAACGAGGTTTTTGAAACGGAATTTTAAGCAAATTTTTCAGTCGATTATTTTCCTCTGGATTCATGTGTGTGTCCACTCCGTAAATTATTTTTTCTCGTTCAAGATACAAGAATGTGCCAAAAATTCGATCCCAAATAGAAAAAATATTTCCATAATTACTATCGGTGTAAGGCAATTGATAATGATGGTGAATTTTGTGCATGTCTGGGGAAACCATAAAGTAGCTAAGGTATTTGTCAAACTTTTTCGGCAGACAAATATTGGCATGTGTAAATTGTGTTGCTACAACAGAAAGTGTTTGGTATAAAAAAACCATCCACATTGGACATCCAACAATTAAAACTCCAAAAGTTGTAAAAATAAATCGAATGACACTTTCTCCAGGATGATGTCTGTTTCCAGATGTTGTATCGATATAAGTATCGGTGTGATGTATCAAATGAAATCGCCAGAGAAATTTAACTTTATGTTCTACAAAATGGGCGAGATAAGCACCAAAAAAATCAAGTAAAAGTAATCCGATAATGGTATAAATCCATAAGTTGAATTTGGGCAACCAATTCAGAATTCCGAATTTATGTGTTGTAACAAAATCGGCAGATTGTAATAGAATAAAAGCTAAAGCAAAATTGATTACAATTGTTGTAAGTGTAAAAAACAGATTGATTCCTGCGTGTTGCCATTTATTATATTGGAATTTAAAAAACGGATAAGCACTTTCAATCAACCAAAATAAAGCAATTCCGCCAGACAAGATTAAAGCTCTATGTACTGACGGAATTGATTCGAAATAGCTAATTATATTTTCCATAAAATTGATTTAGAATCAAATATAAGGAAACTTTTAATTCAATTTCTATACGTTAAATAAAAATAACTGGCTTTGTTGCTTTTGGAATTTTGTAGATGTGAAATGGTTGCGTTATAACTGTAGTAGCAAATCCTTCTGAACCAGTTTTTACTATAGAAACGATATAGTTGTCTTCATTTTCAGCAATTTCGTCAATAGCTATTGTATAACCACCGTAACCTTTTATTTCATCAAAGATTGCAATTACGTCATAGTTTTGAAAATCAATAGTTGTTTCTGCAAAGCCTTCTGATACTGGATTAACGCTATCCATGCTGTCTTTTAGTGCATTCCAGTCTGCAACATTTGTAATAAGTAATCGGCTTTCTTCAATTCCCTCGTCACCATTACCATATAAATCTCCACCAGAAATTTCGGTTGCGGTTAAAGCAGGTGTTTCATTATTGTCGTCAGAATTGGAACAACTAATGAAAACGGCTGCGAATAAGATTAATACTAATTTGTTCATGTTTTTTTGTTTTTGTTTGTAGTATTAAGATGTAAAAAGTGAAAAAAGGTTGCGTCAAATTTACTTTATAATTCTGAAAGTTAGATTAATTCTTGATCCAATAGGCTTTGCTGTTTTCGGAATTTGATGCTTCCAAAAGTGCTGTGTTTCACCTTTCATCAGTAGGAGACTTCCGTTTTCTAATGTAATTTTTTGCTTGGCATCTGGAATAGAATTGTGTTTTAAATGAAAACTTCTTTCAGCTCCAAAACTCACGGATGCAATTATTGGATTTCTGCCAAGTTCTTTTTCGTTGTCGGCATGCCAACCGTTGCTGTCTTTTCCGTCACGGTATAAATTTAATAAAACAGTTGTGAAATTTTCATCGCAAATAGTTTCAATTTCATTTTTAATAAACATCAAAATCGGATTCCACGGATTTGGTTGCATTATAATATTAGAATAGGAGTAAGGTTTACCCTCGTTTCCAAAAAGTGCCGTTAACCTTGGTTGTGGATGCGTTTTTCCAAAAATGGTAATGTAGTCCAATTGCCACGGAATTTCATTCAATAATTTAGCAAACAGTTGTTCTGAATGAGATGTGTCAAAGAAATTTGGATAATATTCTATTGAAGCATTAGGTAAATCGAATGAAATTTTTTCTTTTGGAAATAGCGAATTCATATTTCAAAAGTATAAAAAAACGACGAATATAAAATCCGTCGTTTTAAAAAAAATGGTTAGGTCTATTATTCGTTATCTGTTTTTTGCATTAAATTTTTATAAATCAATCCGGCAACGATAGCTCCCAAAATTGGTGCTACCCAAAACAGCCAAACTTGACCCATTGGCTCGCCCTGTACAAAAACCGCTTGAGATAAAGAACGCGCTGGATTTACAGATGTATTTGTAATTGGAATGCTAATTAAATGAATTAAAGTTAATCCTAATCCAATTGCAACACCGGCAAATTTTCCGTTAGCAAATTTATCTGTTGCACCAAGAATTATTAATAGGAAAAACATTGTAAGAACGAATTCTGCGGCAAAGCATGAAATCATAGAATAACCTTCGGGCGAGAATTTATCATAACCGTTAGATGCAAATGCACCAGCTTTGGTATTATCAATTACATTTCCAGTCTTTCCAGACCAAATAAATAACAAGGTTCCTGCGGCAGCAATAGCTCCAGCACATTGAGAAAGAATGTAAGGAAGCAAATCTTTGGCAGAAAATCGTCCTCCAGCCCAAAGCCCAAAAGATACGGCAGGATTAAAATGTCCGCCGGAAATGTGACCAACAGCATAAGCCATTGTTAAAACAGTAAGTCCGAAAGCCAGAGAAACTCCAGCAAAACCTATTCCAAGATTTGGAATTCCAGCTGCAAATAGTGCGCTTCCGCATCCGCCAAAAACCAGCCAATAGGTTCCGAAAAATTCAGCAAATAGTTTTTTCATAATGTAATTTGTTAAGTTAGTATTCAGTTTTATTTTAGGTGTATTGATATGCCCAATAAATTAATATAAATTGAAGAGGCAATCGCAATAATAATATCCAAGTTGGTATTCCTAAACTGGCTTTTTTATTAATTGTCATGTAAATATTTGCAGGAAAAATGATGACTAAGAGTCCAATAATAGACCATGCAGCTAAATTTGAAAACATAGGAATGAATAAGTAAATTCCGAATAATATTTCAAGAAATCCCACTAATTCATTAGTGTAATTTTTATAAGGAATAAAGGGTGGAATTATTTTTTCGTAAAATTTCGGTTTTCTAAAATGATTTAATCCAGCGAGTATATAGAGTACCGCCATAAGATATAAATGCCAAGGTTTCTCCATGCGTATTTACTTTTATATAACGAATATATAAAAATATTAACATAAAAAATGAGTTTGTAGTACAAGTTCTACAAATTTATCGATTATTTTGTATTTTTTGAAAGTTTAAGTTCATAATAACGATAGCCGCAATTATTAAAACTATTCCAATCCATTGCATGAAGACTACTTTTTCATTCAAAATTAAGTACGCCATTAAGACCGAAACAGGCAGTTCTAATGCAGAAACGATACTTCCAAGACCAATTCCTGTTATAGGAAAACCAGCATTCATAAGTAGTGGCGGAATGATGGTTCCGAATAGGGCAAGAAAGATTCCCCATTTTAAGAAAATAGCAAAATTGAATGGTGTATTTTGAGTAAATAATGCAAATAAAAACACAATAATTGCGCCGCCAAGAAGCATGTACAAACTTCGTTGTGCAGATGAAATTCCAACTGCAACTCTATTGGCAGTAAACATTGTTGTTGTAAAAGAGGCTGCTGCCAATAATCCCCAAACGATTCCTCTCCAATCTATGGTAACGGAATTATTCAAGATATTTGTTGCTAAAATTGTACCCAGTAAAACTATGAATACTGCAATAGTTTTTTGCGATGATGGCTTCCTTTTCTCAAGAAACCATTCTAATAAAACGCCCATCCAAACGGTTTGCATCAATAAAACAATCGCTATCGAAACATCTATATAGCGAACACATAAATAATAGAAAACACTTGTCATTCCTAACGAAGTTCCAGCTAACATCAATTGAAAAATATTTTTTGAAGTAGCTTTTTCGACAGGTAGATTGTTTTTTGCTTTTTGAAAAGCATTAACTATCAACATTCCAAGAATTCCGTATATAAATTGAGAGGTTGTAACTTCTGCAGTAGTAAATTTCTCATCGTAGGCCAATTTCACAAAAGTGGCTAACATTCCGTAACTAGATGCACCAAGACCAACTAAAAAAACTCCTTTTACGATACTATTTTTCGACATTTTTTAATTTTTAAAAAGCCGACAAAGATAGTTGTTTGTTTAAGGGTTCAAAACTTTATCAGATTAAATTTAGAATAATCCTTCAATAATTTTGTTGTTGATGCCAATTTTTGTGTAATCAAAATTCATTTTTTGTTGTAGCAAAGTGGAATAAACACTTCTAAAATCAATTTGATGTTTCAAATCGCCATTGTCTAAATCAGATAAATTTGGATTAGTTCCAATAACATTCGATTTGTTGTTTCCTCCAATAATAAACATGGGTGCAGCGGTTCCGTGATCGGTTCCATTTCCATTGTCTTTTACTCTTCTTCCAAATTCAGAAAAGACAACAATAGTTACATTTTGAAGTAATTGTGCTTTCTTCAAATCGGTGTAAAAACTAAAAATTGCATCGTTCAACTCGGTTAATTTTCGTTTATGAATTTCTAATTGATTGTCGTGTGTATCAAATCCACCAAGTGATGTGTAATAAACTTTCGAGTTCAAATTTCCTTTCACCAAACGAGCAATCCATTCTAAATTTTTTGCCAAACCAGTTTTCGGATAACTAATTTCAGAAGTCGATTTTGATAAAGCTTTCTGAATATCATCTGAACCTTCTGTAACAGAATTGGCAATTTTTCTAACAAAATCCAATTGCGGATTATCAGATAATTTTACATTCTCATCTTTATCATTTCTAATTTTGAATTTATTAGGATCTTTAACTGTGATAGAATTTGGTTCAACACCTTTCAAAGCTAAATTGTCGATTGAATCTAAGTTTATTCCAGCTGTTGGTTGGTGTTCATTACATTGTAAATCTAAATATCTGCCAAGCCAACCTTCGTTCAAGTATTTATTTGAATCGGTCGCTGTTTGCCAAATTTCTTGACTTCTAAAATGTGAACGAACTGGTTCTGGATAACCTACATTTTGAATTACTGACAAATCACCATTTTGCTGTATTTGAGCAAAATCTTTCAAAGCTGGATGAAACGCCATGCCTTTATTTTTACCGATAACTTCATTTTTATTGATAGCGATTTTAGTTCGAAGATCATAATACAATGGATTTTCATACGGAATAAAGGTATTCAAACCATCATTTCCGCCATTTAATTGGATAAAAACCAAACATTGTTCACCAATAACCAAATTGTTTTGAGAACCAAAAGCATGTAAAAATTCAGGTAGCACAAGCATTCCACCAGTAAAGGTTCCCGTAAGCGATAAAAAGTTTCTTCTGTTCATATTTTTAGCTTTAAATCAGTTGGTATTCAGGCGTTTTTGTAATGTAATTGAATAATCTTAAAACGGCATAATTTGCATTTTCGCTTTTCGGATCAAAATCATATTTTAATAGGTTTTCCATGTCTTTTTGCATGGTTTCATCTACTTTAAATAGCAATCTGTTGGACAATTCCGTAATTATTTGTTTGTTATTTCCATTTTTATCAAAATCAATTTGGACGTTAATTTTCTCCAATTTAATTTCAGGTTCTTCACCTTCTTCTGGCATTTTTTCAAATACTTTTCTGCTGATGTTACGTCCATTGCAAAGTAAATCACTAGCATTATTTCTTTGTAAGTAAATTTGTGAAGTTAGCCAAGAATTTCCGCCATCCCAACCTTTTACATTGGGTTGATTGAATAAATCCATACCTTGCTGTTTTAAGAAAAAAGGAATCAAAGTAGTATTAGAGTTTGCAATATTTAATTCATCTGTTAGTTGAAATAAATAAGTTAACGGATCTTTTATTTTACTTCCAGAATTCTCTTTTGCATATTCTTCCGTAAAAATTTTGGTCAGCAATGGCTTGATTTCGAAGTTCATTTTTCTGAAATAATCACCATAATAAATTACCAGATTTTCTGATGGATTGTCGTAAATAAACCATTTTAATATTTTTCTTGTAATTAAATAAGGCGTATTTTTTTGTTCGAATATGATGTCAACTAAATCATCTGCTTTAAAATTTCCTTGTTTTCCAAAATAGGTTTTTGTCGAATTATCTTCTAATAATCTTCTGTAAACGGCGCTTTCTTCCCCAAGATTTAATCCGGCTAATGCTTTTGCACCTTCTTTAATATCGTTTTCAGTATAATTTCCAATTCCGATGGTGAAAAGTTCTAATAATTCTCTACTTAAATTTTCATTGATTTTATCTTTTCGATTGTCAACATTATCTAAATAACGAACCATTGCATTCGATTTTACAATCATCTTCGTTAGCTCTTTGAAATTTCCAAAGGCATTTTCACGCAAAATCATATTGTGTTGGTAAATCCAATAAGTAGATTTTACTTTTTGAGAAGTCGCGACAAAATGATTGTGCCAAAAGCAGGTCATTTTTTCTCTCAACGGATATTTTTCGGTAAGAAATTTATCAATCCACCATTTTTTTAGTTCGGTTGCATTTTTAATTTGCTTCTTGATGACTTTCTTTTGATCATCAGCAGAACCATTTTTAATTGATTGTCGGTATTCTCTAAGTTCGGCGATAGTTTTGGGTTCATCCTCAAGAAAATTTGGAAGCGTTTTATCAAAAGTTGTAGCGAATGATTTATTTAGGAATTTTTCAAATCCAATTTCCTCAATAAGTTGCGCTTGTTTTCCCGAAAAACCTAGTCGTAGTGACCACAGATTGCTTTTGTTCATAACCAATGATTTGAATTATAAATTTAGACTTTATTTAACAAGAAAGGTTTAAATATAATTCAAATTTTAACGTTGAATAATGATAAAAATACTCCATAATATGAAAAATAGTTTACTTGTTTTATTCTTGAGTTTTATTTGTTGTAACAATACCAAAGTTGAAACTCCAATCAAAGATTACAGTTCAAATAATGCAGTAGCATTAGAGTATTGCAAGAAAAATGAATTTAATGAAGACTATTATTTTCTAGTGGATTTAAGTATTCATCCAGGAAAAAATCGATTTTTCATTCATGATTTTAAGGAAAATAAAGTTTCAGATAAAAATCTAGTTACTCATGGAAGCTGTGATCAATTGGAAGAAAATCCAGACAAATGGGAAAAAGTAAAATACAGTAATACAGTTGATAGTCATTGTTCGATGAAAGGAAAATATAAAATAGGAAAACGTGATTACAGCTCTTGGGGAATAAATGTGAAGTATTGGTTGCACGGATTAGAGAAAACCAATGAAAATGCTGTTAAAAGAGTGGTAGTTTTACACTCGTGGGATGCTGTTTCAAATGGAGAGATTTATCCGAAAGTGTCGCCTTTAAGTTGGGGTTGTCCTGCAGTTTCTAATGCATTTATGAGAAAACTAGACGCCAAATTAAAACTTACCAAAAAGCCAGTATTACTTTGGATAATTGAATAAAAAAATCCCACAGCCTTTAATAACTATGGGATTCACTCCAATTTAATATTCGTAACCTTTTATCTTCTATTTCTTACTTTTACTCTATTTGGACGTTTTTTTACTTTGACAGCTTTCACAGTTCCATTATTGTTTTTTCTAACTACTGTTGTGCCACGACGATTATGAACTATAACTGTTGAGGAATTTCTTCTTGGAGAATATACTTTTCTCGCTACAACAACGCGGTTTACATTCGTTCTGTGGTAGTAAACTCTATGTGGTGCACATCTTGTGTAAAAAACTTTGTATCGATAGGGTTTCCAAGGTTTCCACCAACGCGGATAAACATTCCAACGCCAAGGTGAACGCCAAACTACATATCCAGGTGAATAAATATAGCGAACGCTTGGCCAAAACCAAACATTAATAATAATTGGTGTAGTAGTGATTTCAAAATTATTCGGACCTTTAGATTTTACCGCCTTTTCATCAATGTCTAATGGTTCAACTATGGTATTTACTGCATACAATTCCTCGTCTCCAATGATTTGTAATTGCGCTTGTTCATTACCGGTTTTTTCTATTCCAATAGTAGCAATGTCTTGTTTTTCAGTTTCATTTATATAGGAACTTAAAACGATGACGTGAGTTTCACCATCTTTAATATCTTCTACTGTAACATAATCAATTTCGCCATCGCCATTGAGATCAATATTATTTACATTATTGTTCTCTTCGTTGATTGCTTTTTCAAAATCTTCAAGGGATTTGGCATTTTTAAATAGTGCCAATGCGCCTTCTAAACTAAAATTATCGCCAGTATTTTCTGGACGATCATCTTCTTGACCAATTACTGTTGTTATTGATAAAACAGCAAGCATTAAAGTGAGTGTTTTTTTCATAATAAAATAAGTTTTCTTATAAGACAATGAAAGATATAAATGGTTTAATTTGTTTTATCTTTTTCAATTAAATCACTTAAATGAACGCGTAAGGCGTTTACAGAAATGCTAATTTCCCAGAAAGAAATTCCCAACGAAGCTAATAAGCACAGCATACTTGCGCCAAAAATATAGATACCAATAAGTTGCCATTCGACAAATAAAACCAACATTCCAAAAACAGAAAGAAACAAACTCAATACACCAAATAGTTGCATATATCGAATTAAAGTCAGCCGTAAATTAAGGTTTTTAATTTCTATTAAAATGCTTTTATTGTGTTCCATATCGTAGGTTTTTTTAAGTCCGCGCACGATTTGTGCAATAGTTAAAAACCTATTGGTGTAGGCTAACAAAATTAGAGATGTCGCTGAGAATAGTAAAGCAGGTGTTTCTATATTTAATGTCATATAAAGTTGTATTAAGCATTTTTTGATCTAAAAAACCTGCAAATTTTCACTTGCAGGTTTTTTAGATTTTTTTAGATTATGATTTTAATTTCATCCATAAATAGGAAAAGTACAAAGCGTTGAATTTGGCTCTTTGTTCGTTGGTTGATGAACCTCCATGTCCACCTTCGGTATTTTCGTAATAATAGATTTTGTGTCCCATATCTAGCATTTTTGCAGCCATTTTTCTGGCATGTCCAGGATGCACACGATCATCTCTTGTTGATGTCATAAAAAATACTTCGGGATATTTTGTGTCTTTTTTTAAGTTTTGGTATGGAGAATATTTTTTTATAAAATCCCAATCGCTCGTATCTGGATTTCCGTATTCACCCATCCAACTTGCTCCAGCTAATAATTTATTGTAGCGTTGCATGTCTAATAATGGAACTTGACAAACTACCGCATTGTATAAATCTGGACGTTGTGTGAAGGCAACTCCCATTAATAGTCCGCCATTGCTTCCTCCCATAATTCCGAGATGTTGGCTTGATGTAATTTTTTTTGCAATTAAATCTTCGGCAATTCCATGAAAATCATTGTAGATATTTTGTCGTTTTTCTTTCAAACCTGCTTGGTGCCATTTTGGACCAAATTCTCCGCCACCTCGAATATTTGCCAATACATAAACGCCACCTTTATCAAGCCAAGATTGTCCAATTCCACCAGAATACGATGGTTGCATTGAAACTTCAAATCCTCCGTAAGCATATAATAATGTTGGATTTGTACCGTCATACTTAATGTCTTTTGAGGCAATTACAAAATAAGGAATCATTTCACCATCTTTCGACTTCATCTTATATTGATCTACTTTGTATTTGCTACCATCGAAATAATTTGAAAGTGACTTTACTTTTTGAACAGTATTATTTTTTGCATTGGCGCTAAATAAAGATGTCGGAGTTAGAAAATTTTGATAATTGAAATAGTAATCATCACTAAATTCATCGGTTGCTGTGATTCCGATAGTTCCGAAATCTGGAGCATCAATTTTTGTTTTTGTCCATTGTCCATTTGCGAAAGCACACGAATAAAGTTCGTTTTTTACATTGTTTAAAATATTCAACAACAATAAATTTTTAGTACTTGAAATTTCGTCAATGCTACTGTAAGTGTCTGGTTCGTAAACTAGTTGAAGCTCTTTTTTTCCTTCAAGAAGTGCTGTGAAATTGGCACTAATTGCCGAACCTTGCTTGTAGGTTTTGCCATTTACAGTCCAATCTGATTTTAACTTTACTATCAATTGATTATTTAAAATGGTATTGATGTTTGCGTCTTCCGGAAGGTCTAATTTTATAAGTTTATCGTTGAGGTAAACAAATGTTTTAGATGAATAAAAGGTCTCACCTTTTCCAATCATAAGATAACTTTTATCACCATCACGCATCAAGTAACCTGAGTCAGAAACATCGGTGGGATCGCCTTCATAAATAGTTACTGCATTTGATAAAGGTGTTGCTCTTTTCCAAAGTTTTACAACTCTAGGATATCCCGAAGTAGTCATGCTTTTATCACCATAATTAGTGCCAACAATAACTGTATTTTCATCAAGATAACTTATATTAGTTTTAGATTCTGGCAAAGTAAATCCATTTGGCATGAATTTTTTAGTTGTGGCATCATATTCTTTTACAACAACAGCATCGCCGCCACCTTTAGAAAGATAAACTAAAAACTTATTGTATTTGGGATACAAACCTTGTGCACCCTTAAATACCCATTTGGTTCGTTCTTCTTTGCTTAATGCATCAATGTCTAAAAGTGTTTCCCACACTGGATTTTTTGTGTTATAACTAGCTTTAGTAGTTCTTCTCCAAATTCCTCTCACGTGGTTCTTGTCTTGCCAAAAGTTATATATTAAATCTCCGTAAATTCCTGGATAAGCAATTTTATCAGTATCATTTAAAATGGTTAGATTTTTATCGTAAATCTCTTGATATTCTTTTTGTTTTGTTAAAACATCGAGCGTTGCATTATTTTTTTGTTCTACAAAATCTAGTGCTTTTTTTCCATCAACTTCTTCAAGCCATAAATAGGAATCTTCTTGTGCCATTAAATTGAAAATATTAGTGAGCAGTAATAAGGTTATTAGAATACGATTTTTCATATAAACTAGTATTAAATATTGGATATCAAATGTAATAAAAAAACCTGCAAGTTTTCACTCACAGGTTTAAATCTTCCATCTTCAAACTTTCGTCTTCCGACTATTTTATTAACTCAAAACTTCTTTTTACGAAAGCGGTTAGTTCTTCTCCTTTTAAAAGTCCTTGCGAAATTTTGGCTAAATCTAACGCTTGTTTTACCAAACTTTTTTGAACTGATTTGTCAGATGTATTTAAGATTGTTGTAGCTAATTCTGAATTAGTGTTTACCACTAAATTGTACATTTCTGGGAAATTACCCATTCCGAACATTCCGCCACCGCCAGATTGACTCATTTCTTTCATTCTTCGCATGAATTCTGGTTGCGTAATTAAGAATGGCGCAGCATTGCTATCCATTGGTTCTAATTGCACAGAATAATTGGTTTTTGGAACAATTTCTTCTAAAACTGTTTTTAGATTTCCTTGCTCATCTTCCGATAATTTAGAAATTTGAGTTTCTTCTTTCTGAATTAATTTTTCGATAGAATCACCATCGACACGAACGAAAGTTAGGTTTTCATTATCTGATTCTAATTTCTGAATTAAATGCGATATAATTGGTGAATCCAATAGTAATACTTCGTATCCTTTATCTTTTGCAGCAGCGATATAACTGTGTTGTGCATCTTTGTTAGAAGCATAAAGTATTACTAGTTTTCCGTTTTTATCGGTTTGATTTGTCGTTAAAGCTTCTTTCAATTCTGATAACGTATAGTATTTGTCATCAACTGTTGGATACAAAACAAAATCGCCTGATTTTTCGTAGAATTTAGGTTCCGATAACATTCCGTATTCAAGAACAATTTTGATGTCGTTCCATTTTTTCTCAAAATCTTCGCGGTTTTCATTAAACAAACCTTTAAGTTTGTCGGCAACTTTTCTAGTGATGTAGTTAGAAATTTTCTTTACATTACTATCGGCTTGCAATCCAGAACGCGAAACATTCAATGGAATATCTGGTGAATCAATTACACCTTTTAACATTCCTAAAAATTCGGGAACAATTCCTTCTACATTATCAGTTACAAAAACTTGATTCTGATACATTTGAATTTTGTCTTTTTGCAACTGTAAATCGGCACTCATTTTCGGAAAATACAAAATACCAGTTAAATTAAACGGATAATCTACATTTAAATGAATATTGAACAACGGATCTTCAAATTGCATTGGATACAATTCGCGATAAAATGATTTGTAATCTTCATCAGATAAATCCGTTGGTTGTTTAGTCCATGCTGGAGTTGGATTGTTGATGATGTTATCTACTTCAACTTCTTCTGGTTTAGCATCTTCTGCAGCATCTTCTGCCAATGGGAGTGCTTCTTTTCTAGTTCCAAATTTAATTGGAATAGGCATGAATTTGTTATATTTTGTAAGTAATTCTCTAATTTTAAATTCTTCTAAAAATTCTAATGAATCTTCAGCAATGTGAAGAATAATTTCGGTACCACGTGAAGTTTTGTCAGAAGGTTCTAAAGTAAATTCTGGGCTTCCGTCGCATGTCCAATGTGCTGCTGGTTCGTCTTTGAATGATTTTGTTATGATTTCAACTTTTTCTGCAACCATAAACGCCGAGTAGAATCCTAATCCGAAATGACCGATAATTCCTGAATCTTTGGCAGAATCTTTATATTTTTCTAAAAATTCTTCAGCTCCAGAAAATGCAACTTGATTGATGTATTTTTCAACTTCGTCAGATGTCATTCCTAAACCTTGATCAATAATGTGAAGTTTTTTTCCTTCTTTATCGATTTTTACTTCAATTATTGGGTTGCCATATTCTACTTTGGCTTCACCAATACTTGTTAAATGTTTTAATTTTAAAGTTGCATCTGTTGCATTTGAAACCAACTCACGAAGAAAAATCTCGTGGTCATTGTAAAGAAATTTCTTAATTAAAGGGAAAATGTTTTCTACTGAAACATTAATTTTTCCTGTTGACATATTTTGAACTTTTAAGTTAAACAATTTTCAAGTAGTAGTCAAATTCAATACCAAAACTTCTTTTCTGACAAAATGACGTAGTAGTAATTCTACAATTTTTGAATATAATTGTATAAAAAGTTTCCGTAAATTTGCAACTATATTTGTAGTATAAAATTCTAAAACTTAATTTATATGAAAAAAAGTATTTTTTTAATGTTGTTTTCAATATTTATTATGGGTTGTAAATCTAAAACACCTGTAACAAGTACTGTAGTTGACAACAAAACAGAGCGAGCAATTAAAGGTAATTACGTATTATCTTCTGTGAGTTATCCGGGTTCAGATTATATCAAGGTTTCATCATTTGATGTAGCCGATTCTAAATGTTTTGTGGGAAGTAAATGGAAATTTGTTTCTAACAATAACAAAGGAAATTTCGCATTGGACAATGCAAGTTGCACTAGTTTTGTATCAGATATTACTTGGTACATTAATAAAGACGGTAAATTTGTAATGAAAATTCTTAACGATAGCAAATCGAAAAAATTAAAAGAAGGTTATATTTTGAGAGTTCAAAATGTAACAGAATCTTCATTTCAATTGGTTGATTTAGGCGATGTAGGTGGAAAATCGATAGATATAGTTTATCAATTTCAAAGAAATTAATAATTTAAATAATAAATAGATATGAAAAAAGGTACGATATATTTTTTAGTAAGTGTTTTTGCTTTCGGTACAGTTTTTACAAGTTGTGAGGCTGTAAAAAATACAAACAACACACAACGTGGTGCTGGAATTGGTGCTGTTGCCGGTGGAGTTCTGGGAGCAGTTCTAGGAAATAACCTTGGAAAAGGTGGTAACGGAGCAATGGGTGCCGTTCTTGGTGGCGTTATTGGTGGTGTTGCTGGTGGAGTAATTGGTAACAAAATGGATAAACAAGCGAGAGAAATTCAAACTGCTTTGCCTGGTGCACAAGTAGAGCGTGTTGGTGAAGGTATTCGTTTAGTACTGGGTGAAAACGCAGTACGTTTTGATACTAATAAATCTACGTTGACAACTGCTGCTAAAGCAAATTTAGATAAATTGGTTCCTGTATTTCAAAGTTATGCAGATACTGATATTGTAATTTATGGTTATACAGATATTACTGGAAAACCTGAATATAACTTGACTTTATCTGAGCAAAGAGCAGCTTCTGTAAAAGCCTATTTAGCTGGTAAAGGATTAAATACTTCACGTATTAATACAACTGGTTTAGGTATTGCAGATCCAATTGCAACTAACGATACTCCAGAAGGAAGAAGCCAAAACCGTCGTGTAGAATTTGCAATTACTGCAAATGCTAAAATGGTGGAAGAAGCTAAAAAAGAAGCAGGAAACTAAAGAAAATAGTTTACATAAATGAAAGCGTTCCTAGAAATTAGGAGCGCTTTTTTGTTTTCAAATATTTTGAACGACATTTAACAAATATTTTTGTTTACTTTATTTCTCTATTAGTTAAACAATAACTAACTTTACATCAAATTCAATAAAATGGAAACTACAAAGAAAACAACTGCAAAGAAGAAACTGATTGATGATAATCAAATCATTTCTAAGTACATGGATTATGTGTTGGAAAAAAATGAAGAACCAAAAAATGTTTTTTCGTTTTGTAAGGAGCATAAAATTGAGGAAAAAGATTTTTATACTTTCTTCGGATCAATTGATTCTTTAAAACAAGAAATTTGGGTGAAATTTTTCGAAAATGCTGTAGAAACTATATCTAAGGAAGAAGCATTTGAAACATACACCGATAAAAATAAATTGCTAACGTTGTATTTCACTTTGTTTGAATTACTTACACTAAATAGAAGTTTTATCTTATTTAACTTGAAGGATAATAAGGAAGGTTTAAAGAATTTGAAAAATTTAAAACTTTTTAGAAACCATTTTAAAGATTTTATCGTAAATATCATTAATAACAACGAAACTATAGTTAGTGATAAAGTTACCAAAATCACTAAACCTGTATTTTCTGAAGGTGCATGGATTCAGTTCTTATTTTTATTGAAATTTTGGATGGATGATACTTCAAAAGGTTTTGAAAAAACGGATGTTTTAATTGAAAAATCGGTGAATACAGTAGTCGATTTATTAGATACAAAACCATTAGAAAGTTTATTCGATTTAGGTAAATTCCTTTGGAAAGAAAAAATGAATTAGTACATGAAAACATTAGATAAAATTCCAACAGGAAAAATAGAGCGCGCCAGTCAATTAGTAAAAACCGGATTTAAAGTTGGAGGAAATTATGTTGCTTATTATGGTGAGAAAATTGTAAATCCGTCTTTAAATCGTGATAAATTAAACGAAAGTAATGCCGAAGATATTTATGACGGATTAAAGAATTTAAAAGGAAGTGCGTTGAAAGTTGCTCAAATGTTGAGTATGGACAAAAGCATTATGCCGCAGCAATATGTAGACAAGTTTTCGTTGTCGCAGTTTTCGGTTCCGCCATTGTCTGCGCCATTAGTTAGAAAAACATTTAAAAAATATTTAGGTCAATATCCAGAGAACTTATACGATTCATTTACGCCAGATGCTATGAACGCTGCGAGTATCGGTCAGGTACATAAAGCGACCAAAGATGGGAAAAATCTTGCTGTGAAAATCCAATATCCAGGTGTAGCTGATAGTATAAGTTCGGATTTGGCTTTAGTAAAACCGTTTGCCATCAGAATGTTTAACATTAAAGGAAAAGATTCTGATAAATATTTTAAAGAAGTTGAAGATAAATTATTAGAAGAAACCGATTATAACTTAGAATTAAAACAAAGTTTAGAAGTTTCAGAATGGTGTAAGCATATTACGAATTTACGTTTTCCAAAATACTATCCAGAATTATCTTCTGAGAAAATATTGACAATGGAATGGATAGATGGAGAACATTTATCAGAATTTGCAGCACAGAATGAAGATAGAGAAAAAGGAGATAAAATCGGTCAGGCACTTTGGGATTTTTATATGTATCAAATGCATCATTTAAAACAAGTTCATGCCGATCCGCATCCTGGAAATTTCTTGATTGACAAAAATGATATGTTAGTTGCAATAGATTTTGGTTGTATAAAACACGTTCCGTTAGAATTTTATGTTCCGTATTTTGAATTGGCAAAACCAGAAGTAATTGATAATTCGAAGTTGTTCAATGAGAAATTGTACGAATTAGAGATTTTAAGATTAGACGATTCAAAAGAAGAAATCGTATATTTTACAAAGTTATTTCATGATTTATTGAGTTTGTTTACCAAACCATTTCATGGCGATTATTTTGATTTTTCAGATGATGATTTCTTTGGACAAATTGCCACAATGGGTGAAGAATTTGCAAAAGACACGCAATTAAGAAAAATGAATGGGAACAGAGGTTCCAAACATTTTTTATACATAAATAGAACCTTTTTTGGTTTGTATAATTTACTTCATGATTTAAAGGTTAGAGTAGATACCAAAGCTTATGAGAAGTACATTAATTAATGATTAGTTTGTTTATTGGTTAGGTTGAAAGAGCGGTTCTCTACTTTAGAATCGCTCTTTCTTTTTTTTAAATTACTACTTTTGCAGTATAGAATCATCAAGAAAATGCTCCAAGTAAAATCCATCTCCTTTTCGTATTTAAAAGAAAAAACCATTCTAAATGCTTCATTTTCGCTAGAAAAAGGAAAATCACTTGCTATAATTGGCGAAAGTGGTTGCGGAAAAAGTACGCTTTTAAAATTAGTTTACGGTTTGTATGACTTAGATGAAGGAGCCATTTTTTGGGAAGATACCGAAGTTTTAGGTCCGAAATATAATCTTATTCCAGGAATGGATTTTATGAAATACCTCGCACAAGATTTTGATTTAATGCCTTACATAACTGTTGCAGAAAATGTTGGAAAATATTTATCCAATATCGATTCTGATAAAAAATGGAATAGGGTAAAGGAGCTTTTAGAAATTGTAGAAATGGAAGATTTCTTTGATGTAAAGGCCAAATATTTAAGTGGCGGACAAATGCAAAGAGTCGCCATTGCTAGAGTTTTAGCGCTGGAGCCAGAAGTTTTATTATTCGACGAACCTTTTAGTCACATCGATAATTTCAGAAAAAATAGTTTGCGAAGAAAGTTGTTTGCTTACTTAAAAGAAAAGCAAATTACTTGTCTGGTTGCCACTCACGACAGCACCGATGTTTTATCATTTGCAGATGAGGTTTTGGTAATGAAAAATGGTGAAATCACAGAATACGGAACTCCAAAAACATTATACCAAAATCCAAAATCCAAATATATTGCCTCACTTTTTGGTGATGTAAATGAGTTGAAAATTGATGGAAAACAAAAATATATTTATCCGCATCAATTCGAAATTGTCGATAAATCGGATATAAAAGTCGAAGTTCTAAATTCCTATTTCAGAGGAAGTCATTATTTGATTGAAGCAAAATTGAATAATGAAATTCTATTTTTCGAAAATAATTCTGAAATTAAAAAAGCAACGCAGGTTCATCTAAAAATAAAATAGACCTTTAAAAATGATTAAAGGTCTATTCTCTATTTTCTATTCTCTCTTTTTAGTTTTTCAAATATTTTTCTAAGAACTGATCTTGTTCCCAAAGCAAGTGCAAAATGTTTTCTTTAGCAGCATAACCATGTGATTCTTTTGGTAAAATCACCATTCTTGTCGGTGCGCCCAAATTTTTCAATGCTTGAAAGTAACGCTCTGTTTGCAAAGTAAAAGTTCCCGGATTATTATCGGCTTCACCGTGAACTAAAAGTAAAGGTGTCTTCATTTTATCGGCATTCATAAAAGGCGACATTCCGTTGTAAATGGCTGGAACATCCCAATAATTACGTTGCTCGCTTTGAAATCCGAAAGGCGTTAAAGTTCTGTTGTATGCACCACTTCTTGCAATTCCGCAAGCAAATAAATTAGAGTGTGTAAGTAAATTTGCGGTCATAAAAGCACCATACGAATGTCCGCCAACAGCTACTTTTTTACGATTGATGTATCCTAAATTATCGACAGCATTTATTGCAGCTTCGGCATCATCAACCAATTGCGTAATAAAAGTATCATTTGGTTCTGTTGTTCCTTCACCGATGATAGGAAACGATGCATCGTCAAGAACGGCATAACCTTTAGTAACCCAATATACAAACGACCCATAATTCGGAAATGTAAATTCATTCGGATTTTTGTCGTTTTGTCCAGCCGAGTTTTTGTCTTTAAATTCTGCAGGATAAGCCCAAATTAACAACGGTAATTTCTCTTTTTTAGTTCGGTCATAATTTGCAGGCAAATATAAAGTTCCCGATAAATCTACACCGTCTTTTCTTTTGTACTTAATCACTTCTTTGTACACATTTTTGATACTTTCAAACGGATTTTGAAAAGCAGTAATAGGCGTCAATTTACCCGATTTAATATTTCTGAAATAGTAATTCGGATAATCATTTTTAGATTGAATCATAACCAAAACATCACCTTTTTTAAAATCTTCAATCGACATCAAATCTTCTTTTTTGTCTTTAATTTTTGAGGTGTAAAGTCGTTTCGTTTTTAATGTTTTCAAATTCATTTCATCAATAAAAGGAAACTGACCTTCTTTGGTATGTCCATCACCAATTAAATAAGCATTTCCGTTTTCTGTTGCAATAACGTATCTTCCAAATTCATTTTTCTTGGTTTCAAAATTTCCTGGATCAGAATAAATATCTTGCGAATTTCTATCCGAAATTACTTTTGGAACTTCATTTGGATTGGATGGATTTAGCAAATAAGTTTTCGTATTTCTTGTATCGTACCAACTGTCATAAGCAATTGCAAACGAATCATTTCCCCAAGTTATACCACCAAAACGTTGTTGTGTCTTCATCATTGAAGTTGGAGCCGAATTAAAAGGTGCATTCCACTGAAAAACTTCATCTCTGTAATCTACTTTTTTAGCTTGGTCACCTTCATCAAGTGCTTCAACGTAAACCAAAGTTGCTGGTTTGTCTGCTCGCCAACTCATGCTTCTTTTTCCTTTTCTAACCGATGAAAAACCTTTTGGCATAATTTCGGTTAGCGGAACTTCGTTTACTTGTTTCACCTCTTTTCCAGTCAAATCATAAACTACAGATTTCTGAGGAAAACGGCTCAAAGGAACAATGTAAGAATAAGGTTTCTGGATGGTTGTTAGCATCAAATAATTTCCATCTGGCGAAAAACTTTCTCCGGCATAAATATCGGCCGATTTAAATAAACTCGCTGTTCCAGAAGTAGTGATTTTATACAATTCAGAAGTTACTAATGCATCAAAATTTGCTTCATCCGATTTATTTTTCAGCAAATCTTGATACGTTCTATTTTGCGATTTTGAACCATCACTTACAGAAACTGTTGGTCCTTTTGGCAAATCTTTTTTCTCATCAATTAAAGCTGGTCGGTTTTTAGGCAATACTTTTACTAATAAAGTTTCGTTGTCTTTCATCCAGCTAAATGGACTTCCTAAATTGGCATTTAGATTATCAGAAGTTATTTTTTTTGCAGCAGCAGAAGCTACATCAATAATCCAAAGTTCTACTCCAGAATTAGTCGTGTTGGTAAAAGCAATTTTCTTTTCGTTTTGCGACCAAGCTACATTCGAAATCTTAGCATTTGATGGTAATCCACTAACTTGAGTTTCATTTTTATCGCTAATTTTTCTAAGTTTCAAATTGTTAACATACGTAACCGTACTCGAAATATTAGTCACAGGATTAATACGTAATCCACCCAAACGCATTTCTTCTTGATTCAAATCGTCTAGCGTTTTGTAAGTGTTTCTGTAACTCAATAGCATGTATTCTTTTTTAGAATCCATACTTACAGACGGTGCTCTTTCATAATCGGCAAGTGCCATAATTTCGGACGAAGGCTTTTTATAAGTAAGATTCTCTTGTGCAAAACTTGAAAATCCTAACCCAATTAAAAACAATGATAAAATTCTTATTTTCATGGACGTTTGGTTTTAGTAAAAAATATTGGTCTAAATTACTATAATTGTGTTACAAATTGAACGAAGTTTTAGTTAAAAATTAAAATCAAAAAAGAAGTTGTAATCGTTCATAGTAATCCAATTTTTTCTAATTTTATAAAAAAATTGAAATGAAAAAAATTACTTTCTTGATTGTGTTGTTTACCAATATTCTAGTAGCGCAATACACATGGAATCCATTAACTTCAATTCCTGCTAATGGTGGCGGACAGCGATTTGACGATGTTTTTTTTCTCGATGAAAACTTGGGTTGGGCTGCCAATGGCGGATTTGCAGCAGTTTATAAAACTACAGATGGAGGTGCTAATTGGACGCTTCAAGCCAATAATACAACTTTAGGAAGCAGTCATTATTTTAGAAATATTGAATTTCTAAACAGTAACATTGGTTTTTTAGGAACGCTAAATAATAAATTTTACAAAACTGTTGATGGAGGAACCAACTGGACTTTGGTCAACAACATTACACCCAATCCGCAAGCAATATGTGGTTTAGATTGCGTAGGAACTTCTACCGTTTATGGTTGTGGCGCCTATTTTTCTCCAGCGTATGTTATAAAATCTACCGATAGCGGCGCAACTTGGCAATACATCGATATGAGTGCTTATGCCAATGCGTTGGTCGAAGTTTTATTCGTAGACGAAAACATCGGTTACGTATCTGGGAATAATAATTCTGGAGCTGTAATTTTAAAAACCACGAATGGCGGATCAACTTGGACGACAATTTACAACGGAACAATTCCGGGTGAATATGTTTGGAAACTTCAAATTTTGGCTAGTAATCCCAATGTGTTTTTTGGTTCAATAGAATCGATTGCACCCAATTCGGGAAAAATGATAAAATCTACCGATGCTGGAGTTACGTGGATAAGCAAGAATTTTCCAGATGTCGATGTTCAAGCCATTGGTTTTGTTACTGAAAATCATGGTTGGATGGGCGGACACAATTCGGGATTTTACGAAACTTTCGATGCTGGAACCACTTGGACCAATACGTCTGTTGGAAGCAATTTAAATAGAATTTTCTTCATCGGAGATATTGCTTATGCTTCGGGTACAACCATTTATAAAATGTCAAATGCCTTGTCCAATGGCGATTTTCAAGAAGTAGATAGAATTCCTTTAAAAGTTAGAGTT
Source organism: Flavobacterium aquatile LMG 4008 = ATCC 11947 (assembly GCF_000757385.1). Taxonomy (GTDB): domain Bacteria; phylum Bacteroidota; class Bacteroidia; order Flavobacteriales; family Flavobacteriaceae; genus Flavobacterium; species Flavobacterium aquatile. The sequence continues at coordinate 380,682 of NZ_JRHH01000003.1, forward strand.
GCTCCAAATCCAATCAAAGATAAATTGAATTTAGAAATTGATTTTCTTGGAACCGATCATTTACTTCTAGGCTTATATTCCATCGACGGAAAATTAATCAAGCAATGGAAACCAGAAGAAATTACCACAGCTGGAATAAGAAAATACACCTTTGATTTTCCTTATCCAAAAGGAGTTTACATTCTAAACTTACACACCAATACAGGAAGACAATCGGTTAAAGTAATAAAATAACGGAACACTTTTTCAAGTAGCTATTTCCTGCTTTCCACTACAAGTCCTCAGTACAACAACAATTTTTCTAAGCTGTAAAAAGAGCTTCCGTTGGTCGCTTTTTTACAGCAAGAAAAATAAGTTGTTGTACTTCCGGGCTTTTCGTTGCAATCAGGGCTAGGCTTTTACGTAGTAAAAAACTATTTTTTTTAAAAGATATTCTGTTTTAAAGTTTAAAATAAAATTTGGAAAGTAAGAGATGTTTTGGGGTTTTTGAATAGTTTACACTTTTTGTATTATTCTTTTTGTGTGCACCAAAATGAAGATTGAGCTAGCTATACGTTGGCTCAGATTATAATTTTAAGATTTCATAAAGGATAATCATGATGCCAAACATCGCTAATACTAACGCTCCTAAAAAAACTTGAAGCTTTGTCGCGAATAACATATCACTAGTTTTATATTTATAAAATTTATATTTTCTTAATAGAAAGATAGCAATAATTAACGAAATAATTCCAATTAGTAAAAAGTTATAGCTCATAATTAATTCTTTTTTATTTACACGTTAGCCCAGATTTACAATCCGTTCCTAATAAAACATCATCAACAAATCTAACAAAATAATCCTCAATAGATTTACAAATCTTGTAGAATTAATTCGATTAATTTGCTACTTATAAATTGTTTTCTTAATTTTATTATCCAATTAATAATCAAACAAATACACTATGGGAAAATTTGTAATTACAACTCGTAAAAATGGAGAATTTCAATTCAATTTAAAAGCTGGAAACGGTCAAACTATTCTTGCAAGTGAAGGTTATTCAACAAAAGCTGCTTGCGAAAACGGAATAGAATCGGTTAGAAAAAATTCACAAGATGATGCTCGTTATGATCGTCTTGAAGCTAAAAGTGGTCAAGTTTATTTTAATCTAAAAGCTGGAAACGGTCAAGCCATCGGAAACAGTGAAATGTACGAAAGTGCAGCTTCAAGAGAAAACGGAATCGAATCGGTAAAGAAAAATGCACCAGATGCAACTGTAGAAGATCAATCGGCATAATATTTATAAATAGCTTATAAAAACCATCTTTTTTAGGATGGTTTTTTTATTTTTACACTGCATTGTCAATTAACAAATCTAAAATTTAAGCCAATATTTAATCGTATTTTTTAAAAGATAACTAAATTTGTGCTGTCAATTTTGCTAAAAATATAATATATGTATCATTCAAAAATATCGGGATTAGGATTTTATGTTCCTGAAAATGTGGTTACTAATGATGATTTATCCAAACTTATGGATACCAATGACGAGTGGATTCAAGAACGAACCGGAATTAAAGAAAGACGTCATATTATTCGTGGTGAAGATACCACAACATCCATGGGTGTAAAAGCCGCCGAAATAGCTATAAAAAGATCTGGTGTTGCTAAAGAAGACATCGACTTTATTGTTTTCGCTACATTAAGTCCAGATTATTATTTTCCTGGTCCAGGAGTTTTGGTACAACGTGATTTAGGTTTAAAAACCGTTGGCGCATTGGATGTTAGAAATCAATGTTCTGGATTTATTTATGCTTTGTCGGTTGCCGATCAGTATATTAAAACCGGAATGTATAAAAATATTTTGATTATTGGTTCAGAAGTACATTCCACAGGTCTTGACATGACCGATAGAGGTAGAGGCGTTTCTGTAATTTTTGGTGATGGAGCAGGTGCGGCTGTCTTGAGTAGAGAAGAAGATTTATCGAAAGGAATTTTGTCAACTCATTTACATTCAGAAGGATTGCATGCTGAGGAATTGATTGTAAAAGCACCAGGAATGGGCGATCGTTGGGTTACCGATATTATTGCAGATAATGATCCAAGTGATGACAGTTATTTTCCTTACATGAACGGACAATTTGTTTTTAAAAATGCCGTGGTGCGTTTTAGTGAAGTTATTATGGAAGGATTAACTGCCAACAATTTGCAAGTATCAGATATTGACATGTTGGTACCACATCAAGCCAATTTGAGAATCTCGCAATTCATTCAGCATAAGTTCAAACTGTCTGATGATCAAGTTTTTAACAACATTCAAAAATACGGTAATACAACTGCAGCTTCCATTCCAATTGCTTTAACAGAAGCTTGGGAACAAGGAAAAATTAAAGAAGGCGACACACTTGTTTTGGCTGCTTTTGGTAGCGGATTTACGTGGGCAAGTGCTATCATTAAATGGTAATAATTCAAATTAATTTATAAATTCAAAACTCGGAAAGTAATTTTCGAGTTTTTTTATTTTTAGAATAACATCAATTAAATCTATCACATTAAGTTGAAATTCGTGCAATCTGTATCGAAAATTCGTTCATTTTTCCAATAAAATCCTATCTTTGCAACCTTAAAAAAATAACAAAATGTCACTACAAGAAATTCTAAATCCGAGTATTAAAGAAGCTGTTCAAAAAACATTCGATATCGCTATCGAAAAAATTGAATTTCAAGCTACTAGGAAAGATTTTGAAGGTGATATTACAATGGTGATTTTTCCATTATTGAAAATTATCAAAGGAAATCCGGTTGAAATCGGAACTAAAATCGGGAATTATTTGGTTGAAAATGTTGCACAAGTGGAGAAATTCAATGTGGTTGCAGGATTTTTAAACATCGTAATTTCGGATGCTTATTATGTCAATTTCTTTAACGAAATTCAATCCAATGACAAGTTCGGATTTGGTACTGCTTCCGCAAATGATAAAGCGGTTATGGTAGAATATTCGTCTCCAAACACCAATAAACCCTTGCATCTTGGTCACGTTCGAAACAATTTATTAGGCTATTCTGTTGCTGAAATTATCAAAGCATCAGGAAAAAAAGTATATAAAACGCAAATCATCAACGATAGAGGAATTCACATTTGTAAATCGATGTTGGCTTGGCAGAAATTTGGAAACGGACAAACTCCAGAAAACTCAGGTTTGAAAGGCGATAAATTGGTTGGAAATTTTTATGTAGAATTTGATAAAGTTTACAAAACCGAAATTGCGGCTTTAATGGCCGAAGGAAAATCAGAAGAAGAAGCTAAAAAACAAGCGCCAATTATTCAAGAAGCACAACAAATGCTACTAGATTGGGAAGCTGGAAAACCAGAAGTTATAGAACTTTGGAAAACTATGAACCAATGGGTTTACGATGGTTTTGCTCAAACGTATAAAAGTTTAGGCGTTGATTTTGATAGTTATTACTACGAATCAAATACGTATTTGCTTGGGAAAGAAGTTGTTCAATTTGGACTAGAAAAAGGTATTTTCGAAAAAGATGCTGATGGTTCGGTTTGGATTGATTTAACGCCAGACGGATTGGATAGGAAAATCGTGCTTCGATCTGATGGAACTGCGGTTTATATGACGCAAGATATTGGAACCGCTATTCAACGTGTGAAAGATTTCCCAGATGTTGGCGGAATGGTTTATACCGTTGGAAACGAGCAAGATTACCATTTTAAAGTTTTGTTTTTAATTCTGAAAAAATTAGGTTTTGAATGGGCAGAAAACTTGTATCATTTGTCTTATGGAATGGTAGAATTGCCATCAGGAAAAATGAAATCTCGTGAAGGAACTGTGGTTGATGCCGACGATTTAATGGAAGAAATGACTACAACGGCAAAATCAATTTCGGAAGAATTAGGAAAATTAGACGGGTATTCTGATGAAGAAAAAGCCAATTTATACAAAACCATCGGACTAGGAGCTTTAAAATATTTTATGTTGAAAGTAGATCCAAAGAAATCGATGATGTTCAATCCAGAAGAATCGGTTGATTTTGCTGGAAATACTGGACCATTTATTCAATATACTTATGCGCGAATTCAGTCTATTTTGCGTAAAGCTACCTTTGATACCACTCAAAAAGTAACTATCGAATTGCATCCGAAAGAAAAAGAATTAATCAAACAAATTGAGTTGTTTCCAGAAATAATTCAGAATGCTGCTCACAATCATAGTCCGGCTTTAGTTGCCAATTACACTTATGATTTGGTGAAAGAATTCAATTCGTTTTATCAAAATGTATCTATTCTTGGTGAAGAAAATCAAGATAAAAAAGTATTCAGAGTTCAATTGTCTAAAAAAGTAGCCGATACTATAAAACTAGCATTTGGACTATTAGGAATTGAAGTTCCTGAACGAATGTAAATACCAAACCCGATCAGTAAAATTACTCATCGGGTTTTTTTAAACAAAAACAAAAACTAAAATAAAACTAACTAACTTTCTCCTAATATAAATTGGGTAGATAATTTAACTTCTTTAGAAATTTTGTCTTTTACCAAACTAGGAATTTCTATATTGTAATCGGAAAGTTTAACTGAAAAATCTGATTGTGCATTCACTTTGTTGGCATCTTTACTCAAATAAATTTTGGTTTTTATTTTTTTTGTGATACCGTGAATGGTTAAATCTCCTTCAAGTTCATAAGCGGTTTTAGAAGTTGTAAGCTTAGATTTATCGAAATTCAGAACTTTTCCTTTAAAGGTTGATTTTGGAAATTTAGAAGATTCTAAGTAGTTTTCATTGAAATGTTCTTCCATTAAAGGCGATTTAAATTTGAATCCTTTTACAAGAACTAATGTTACAAAATCTCCTGTTGTTTCATTGAAAATGCAAGAAGCTGTTGCATTAGAACCTGCTATTTCCTCAAGAGCGGATGGCATTGTTGCTTCAAATTTTACTGCTCCATTTCGCGTCAATAATTTTTGCGAGAAAACAGTAGTTCCTGCTAAAAAGCATAGTGTAATAATTGCTATTTTTTTCATTTTGTGTTTTAATTTAGTTAACATATCCTTGCGTTTTCCATAGTTTAATCATATCAATTGTGGTTTGTGGCATTCTACCAGTTGGCGGCATAATGTTGTCACTAAAACATTGCGACGGATTATCAATATAGCACAAAACACCACCTTCGGCTGGATTAGTGTCAACGCTTAGTTTCACTTCGTCATAAGTTGTTAAATTTGGAAATTGATCATCGTTTTTATGACAAGTAACACACTGAGAATCAAAAAGCGGCTTAATGTTTTTTGTATAAGTAGGATTGGTTACAGTGGAAATCTCGGAGTAGGTATTTGATTCACAAGAAGTTGCTGCAAATACGCATAATAGTATAATCGCCAGTAATATTGTTATTTTTTTCATTTTTAAATTATTTTAGTATTAAAAAACTCGGTACATGTTAAATCCAAAATAGATGCCACCACCTTTTGTTAAACTCCAATCTCCTTTAGTATTTGAAAATACGGCAACGTCATTCATAGGTTGACTATTAGAGAAAATCATTTGAAAAACATGGCCACCAGTTTCAATATCAAATCCTACAGAAAGAGGATTATTATAAGGAGAATCGAAATCTTTAGAAGTATTTAATCGCGCTGCATATTCCATATTTAAACTTATTCTTTTTGATAGTTTATATCTTCCTCCAGCACCAATTAAAAATAAATCTTTTTGCTCCGTGAAGTCATCATATAAGTTTTTGTGAACATAGATAGGAGCAACTTCAAATGAAAATGATTCAGAAAATTTTCTAGATATAATTAGTTGAGAAGTATACGCTAATCGGTTAGAAAATTTTAATCCTGGATTAACCTCTTTTTTCAATTCACTGTTGATGTCCATTGTGTTATAACCAACAATTGTAAAAGGAAATCCTTGGTCAATTTGGTTTACCAATTTATATTTTGCAGCCAATTCATAGGTTTTATTATTTCTATGTCTCGATGCACCAATTGACAACCAGTTAGTTGCGCCATAAATTGCACCAATTTTTGTAATGGCTTCGTCTAGTCCAAAGAAGTTTTCAAATCCGTTGGTTACATCACCAAATCGATGTGAAATTAGGATATACCATTCTCCTTTTACAGGCAACTTTGTTGATTGCATGTTGCAAATTTGTAATGCTTTAAAAGCGTACGGAGTAATTGTCTTTTCTTTGGTTTTTAATGAATCTAGTTCATTTAGTAAATCATCTTGTGCGATTGCAGTTCCAGTAAATAGAAATACTAAAGCAATAGTTAAAAAGTTTTTCATGTGTTTTATTTATTAATTATTTGGCATTGGTCAAGTTTTACTTCTCCCATTAAATCATCAAATCCAACAATTCTACCTTTGATAGTTACTTCTTTGTTTTGTTTTATTGTTGCATTACTTTCTTTTAAATTGCAGATTACGGTGTTATCAAGAATGACTTCTAATTCAGAGATGTTTGTAATTTTACCTGAAATTGCGACCGCTTTTTCTAAATACTTTTTATTAGATATTTCAGTGGTATTGATAAATTCGTTAGTTATATTTTTTGCTGTTGTTGTAAAAACGGTCTCTTCAGAAGATACATCTCTTGCTCCGCCATGCATGACATAATTGTAGCCGAGAATACCTATAAAAAATAGTATAAAAAGGCCGATTGATAGTTTTTTAAATTTACTCATAGTTGTTAAATAGGAATTGTTAAGTTATTTGAAAATAGTATGATTTGCAGTTGTTATCTTGAAGATATCAAGTGATAAATTATTTATCAATAATCACTTCATAGTTAGAAATTCCATAATCGTTTTCTAAACTAATAACATAATTTCCATTACTTAAATTAGTAAGGTCGAGTATTTTTATTGTTTGATAAGAAGGCGTAATATTGTTTTCAGAATAAACAATTTGTCCTAGAAGATTAAAGACTTTTATGTTTTTTAAATCATTTTTCAGACTTAAATTAAAAATTCCAGAAGATGGAACAGGATAAATTACAACAGATGGTTCTTGGAATTGAACATCTGCAACAGAAAGCGCGGATGGAACCCAATCTATAACCACACCATTTATATAAGTGTCGCCAGTTGGTGTTAAATGCACACTTGCTGGACCTTTTGTAAAAGTAAAACCAATTAATTCGTTATGATTATTAGACCCAGAATCTACCCAAGAGCTTTCAACCCAGACTTTATAAGTTCCGTCTGCGACTGTTGTTCCATTAATTGTTCCAACTACATTTTTTCCATCCCAAGTTATTGTTTTAGTTCCAAATGCGGTTGGTCTAATTGAACCTGCAGGAATCGTTCCTGCTGTAGTTGCTGTTGCCGTGCAAGTCGCTCCAGAAATAGCATCGGTAGTATTGCAAGTTGCTGTAGTCGCATTTGTTAACGCACCACCAGATTTTACTGCCCACGTTGGTAAATGGTCTTTAGTTGAATTCGATACAAACCTGTATTTGGTTTTTATAAAAGTTCCAGTGCCATTCTCAATCCAAACGGCTAAAACGTTTTTAATTCCTGCATTTGGTGCAGGACTTGTAGGTTGCGGTTGATTGTAAGTAAAGGTTAAAGTTCCCGGAGTTTGTGCATAAGCACTAAATGTAACTAAAAAAAGTGCTGTACAATTGATAGCTTTTAACAAAGTTTTTTTCATAATTAGAAAGATTAAATTTTAGAAATAGGTTTTATTGTGCGACTAAATTTTAACGTATTTAGTTGCTACTACTTAAAAACATTTCCATTAATTTTAACCCTACTAAGTATTGCTTAAGATTGTATTAAGATCGTTTAACGACACATTTCATTTAAAAATTGTACCTTAAAAAAGCATTAAAAGTTCTTTCTAAGGCAAAAGTATTTACTTGTTCAATAGAATTCGTATTGGTATTTACGCGGTAATTTTGATTGATTATAATTTTAGAATCCAATAAATTTTGGACAGAGAATCCGAAAAGTAAATTCGATTTTTCACTGATTGAAATTTTATAACTACTGGAGAAATTCATTTGAAAATAGTCTTCAAGATTAGTAGAATTTGGTTCTTGATAGCCAATTTGGGGATTGTCTGGCGTGTTAAATATTGGTAATGAACTTGAGGGAAGCGTGTTGGGTTTTCCGGTAAACCATCTTGAACCAAGAGCTATTTTTAGTTTTTGATAATCATAAATGACTGCCATTCCTACATTGTGATTGATTTCATAATTATTCGGAAAAGCATTAGTTGAAAAACTTTCGAAATTGTAATTGTTATTCGTGTAAGTGTAACTTAGCCACGCTGTGAAATTGTAAAACTGCTTTTGAATTAAAAATTCTGAACCTAGAACGGTATATTTTCCGTTAATTCTTGAAAATTCCAATTGGTTTTGAAATCCTTGACTCATGCTGGTAATTCCGTTTACCGATTTGTAAAAATTGTCTAAAGTTAGTAGCCAATTGTTCTTTTTAAAAGTAAATCCAACCGAAACCTGATTGCTTTTTACTACAGGAATTGTTTCGTTATTTGCTAAAATCCAACGACGTTTTTCTACACCAAGAAAATCTTGCTGCAAATCGACAATTTGTGAAGTTACTTGGCTTTTTCTCTCGGCTAAAATTTCTGCAAAAAACGATTTAGAAAATGAATAATTAAATTGTAATCTTGGTTCAAATAAATATTCTTCGAGTTGCGTAATGTAGGTTTGACGTAAACCAACAGCAGTTCTAAGTTTTTTATTTTGAGAGGAATACTGTAGTTCTCCAATTAACGAATGACTGTGTAAAACATCTTTAATTCTTCTTGAAAAAATGGGGCTGTTGATTCGGTCAAAATTTCTAATTCCGATTTCGTTGAATTGATAACCGTTGTTGAATTTCCAATTTGTAGCGATTTGATGACTATTTTTAATTTTAATTCCAGTATCTAAAATAGTATTTTCTTGATTCAAAATTTGATTACTTTGTATCGATTCATTTTCAGATTCAATAGTGTAATACGAAGTATAAACATTTATTTCTGATTGGTTTTTCTTATTCCAATTCACTTTTAAAGTAACATTTCCTCCAAGAGTATGTTGTTCTAAAGAACTATTTTTAGCAATTAAAATAGCGTTTTCTTGCTTGGATTCATTAAACTCTAAAAGATTATTAATTGAAATTAAATCGATGTTGAGATCCATTTTCGAATTAATTTTTTGGTCAAATTGTAATGAGAAATCGTAAAAATAAAAATCTTCATTGTTCATGTAATTAATTACTTCATCGTTGGTAAGATTGGTTACGGCTGTATTTTGAAAAATTCTATTGTAATAGTTTTTGTAAGTTGGCGAATTGATAAAATCGGTATGTGAACGGCGCGCACTTAATTCGAGATTTGAATTTTGTGAAATTTTAAATTTGGCGTTAACATCGGCACTAATCATATTTATTCCAATAGAACCGTTGGTTTCCTCAGATGTATTTTTGTGAGTAGAAATATCGACAACGCTTGAAACGCTTTCACCATAAAAAGGAGAGCTTCCGTTTTTAGTAATTTTAATGGTATGCGCCAAATTCGGATTTAAAGCAGATATCAATCCGAAGAAATGTCCTGTTTGAAAAAGTCGAATTCCGTTCCATAAAAACAAATTTTGATCATGTGTTCCGCCACGAACGTTGAGGTTCGAGATGGTTTCGTCTGTACTTGCAATTCCGGGAATTTGTTTTAAAGTTTCAAATACATCTGGCTCAGTTAAGCCAGGAAGAAGTCCGAATTTTTTAGGTTTTATTTCAAAAGTTCCGTCTAGTTTTTTTGTAATTCCCTTAGTTAAATAGGTTTGAGTTACAACTTCAGATAATTCATTTAAAACAGGTTTTAATGTTAAAGTCGGACACTTATTTGTGTATAATTCAATAGATTGTATTGTGAGTTTTTCGTAATTTACGTGAGAAAACTCTATTGGATTTATTGATTTTATGTTTAATTCAAAATATCCATTTTCATTACTCGATGTTGAATAGTTTGTTCCAATTACTTTTATGTTTGCATATGCAATTGGTTGATTAGAAAAAACGTCTACAATAAAGCCGCATAAGGGTTTGTCAAGGTCTTTATTGTTAACAACAGCTATATAACTTTTAGATGTAAATTGAAATTTTAAGCGCGTTTTATCTGAAATATAATCGAGTTTTTCGTTTAAAGTTAGAGCGTTTTTTGGAGGAATAATTTTGAAAATAGCAATTTCTTCATCTATATAATTAAAATTCACACCATGTTGTTGCTCTATTTTTTCAAGAATTTTTATCAATAAAATGCTATCGCTTCTATCTTGAGCATTTGCACTCAAAACACAAACAAAGCACATCAACAAAGACGCAAAATACTTTTTTATTTTCACTTTATTTCTTCAATAACATAGTTTGAATTAGTAGATTTTGAATACTTTAAGTGATAGATTGAGGTGATTGTTTTTAATGCTATATCAATATTGTTCGTCGGAATTTTACCCGTAAACAATTGATCTGATTTGATGTTTTTAGCATCAATTGTAACATTATATTGTCGTTGAATTTCTTCTAAAACTGCCGTTAATTTTTCTTTTTCGAATGATAATTCTTTAGAAAGCCATACTGGTTTCGCATCGGAAATAGTCTTGCTTACAATTTTTTCATTGCCTTCAAATGAAACCATTTGACCTGGAGTTAAAATTACTTCTTGAGTGTTGAAGTTTACTTTTACTTTACCTTCGAAACAAACTACGTCAAATCGATCTTTTCTTGCTTTAACATTAAATTGTGTGCCAAGGACACTTACCTTTCCAAGGTTGGTGTTGACTTCAAACTTTTTTCCTTTGGCAACTTTAAAGTAGGCTTCGCCATTTAATTTCAACTTTCGATTACTATCCCAGTTCCATTTTTTAAAATCAATTTGCGAACCAGAGTTTAATATTACTTCAGAATTATCTGGTAATAAGAAGGTGGTTTGTTTTCCATTTTCTGCCAATTCTGTTGTAGGAGTGAAAGTATTAAAAGCAAAAAATAATCCAAATCCTATTACTAAAACAGCAGCAATTCTCATGAACCAATTTGGTTTTAAAGTAACAACTTTTGGAGTTTGTTTTTTGGTTTCTAATACCGTGTTCAATATTTTATTTTCATCAAATTTAGGTGTTTCTAATTGTGATGAATATAATTTTATTTTTTCATATAATGGGAAGTCAGGATCAGCTTGAAATTCTTTCAATTCTGCATCAGTCATTTCTCCATCAAGCCATTTTGCTAATTTATAATTTTCTTCCATTTTTTTTCTTCCTTATTCGAAGGTATCGAATTGTTATTTAATTTACAAATTCAGCTTATTTTTTTATAAGCTTTATTGTTTTTTGATTATTGTTTGAAACCAACCTACAAATGTACATTCCGCTATTTACGTTTGATAAATCAAGTTCATTATTAATTTTATTAAGTTTCTTTTCTAATATTAATTTTCCAGAGACATCATAAATTGATAGATTTGAATTATTTTCATTTTCGTAGAGTTGGATATTTACTTTATCTGAAAATGGATTTGGATAAACTTTTGTATTCTTAAAAATGTCCTCTTGATTTGATAATACTACAGGATTGTAGTGGTATACAGTCATATTATGCTCACTTATTGCAAAAAGACTTTCGTCGTTAGCAATTTTGCAATATATTCCGCTTCCACCATAGATATTTGGTGTACTTATCCATTGTTGGACTCCATTGTTACTATATTTTAAAACTACCATTTGAACTGTTGACATAGAAGTACTGGCTGTTGGTCCGCCTTTACCAATCACTATTGGTTCTCCAAGTGTATTAGTTGTTATAAAATAGGGAATTTCATCAACACTACTAACGGCGTCGTATACTGTATTCCATAATAAATTTCCATCGGTATCAATTTGTAATGTTCTCCAATTGGGTTCAAAACCATATGAAGCCGAAATAATGCTGACTTTATTTCCTCCGAGTGAAAATCGTTGAGGAAAATCGTTTCCTCCAAAATCGTAATTTTGTTGCCAAAGTAATGTTCCAGTTGAACTTACTTTTTGAACTAAAATATCAATATTATTTGTTGGAACTGACATTGAATGATTGGTTCTTCCTAAAATATAAATATTTCCCGAATCGTCAACTTCTAAATCTTCACCAAAACCACTAAAAAAGCCAGGATTGATATTGTTAACATGAATGAATCCTGCGGAAAAAACTAGATTTCCCAAAGTATCCCAAACTACTAATGGAGTTCCATGAACAGTATCTCCTGATCCGGTCATGTATATTTTGTCATTTTTTAATCGCATTGATCCAAAACCATAAGCACTATTTGTAGCATTACTTGTTTGAAATACTATTGTACCACTTGGATTTAGTTTTATCAAAGTTAAACCATATGGTGTTAATTGAGATGTTCCAATATATAAATTTCCATCAGCATCAACTTCACTTCTTAAGGTGAAACTTGGAGAAATTCCAACAGTTGATGCTGTAACTGGAATAGTATTTTTCCACAGTAAAACTCCTGAAGGATTATATTTTAAAACTACAATTGCATTTGCATATTCTTGAATCCCAGACGATGTAGTACTAAATGTATATCTTTTTCCAACAACGTATACGTTTCCATTTGAATCACAATTGCTCCAAATAGGTTTTTGATAATTGCTAGCAATTCCTGACGCATCTGAAACTTCCCATAAAAAAGTCCCTGAAGGAGAATACTTTCGGGTATAAATGTTGCTATGAAGCCAATGACCTGTCACAAATGCATTATTAGAATTATCAATAGCCATCATTACAGCCGATTTATTATATTCTGATGCGTCTTGCATCCAATCAAAAGTATATTGAGCAGAAATTATCTGACTTGTAAATAGCGATAAAACAATAATAAGTAAAGTTTTTTTCATGATTGAGCTAATTAAGTTAGGAACTAATTTGTTTGTTGCTAAGTTTATAACAAATCAAAATATAATTACCCTACTTAAAGTTTTCAAATTCTTTTCGTAATTCAACTAGAGCTAAATGAATACGTTTTTCTACAGCTTTTACACTAATATTTAGTTCCTCGGCAATTTGAGCATATTTTTTTCCGTCTATTCGGTGCATTAAAAAAGCGACACGCTGCGTTTCATTCAATCGATCAATGGCATTTAATAATTTAGATTTAAATTGTTCTTCCTCTAATAAAAATTCTGGATTTTCATTGGATCTGTCATTTAGAGAATTATTCTTTTGATAATTTACAACCACTTTTTGATGGGCAATTACATTTAGAGATGTATTATTTGCAATAGTGTAAATATAAGATTTGGCTTTTTCTAGAGGAACATCAGCACAATTTTGCCATAGTTTAATGAAAGCTTCTTGTGTTGCATCTTCTGCCTGATCTTGGTTGCCAAATTTATAAAGCAGAAAATTTCGTAACTGTTTTACATGGTTTTTAAAGAATTCTGAAAAAACATTTTCTTGGCACGTATCACTCATTTTATTTCTATGGAATTTAATGATGTATAAAGTAGCGTAAATATAATTATTTTTTTTATTTTTCGGTAGGGTTTTATTTAAGTCAATTGTTTTTAATTAAATACGTGCATATTATGAAAGCGAGTCAATTTATTTTTCTAGGTTTTTTATCCATTTTATTTTTCTCTTGCCAAAAAGAAGAAAACGAAGTGATACAAGATCCAACACAAAATCTAAATAAAACTTCACCATTAGTAAATTTATTATCGAGAGTTTCTCAAAATGCTACTTCGCAGGATAATGTTTTAGATAATTCTAGTTGTTTTAGTGTTCAATTGCCAGTAACAGTTATTGTTAATGGTGATAATGTAGTTGTTCAAACCGAAGCTGATTATCAAACGGTTCAAGATGCCATCGACGCTTTTTCTGATGATGATGATATTGTGAATTTTATTTATCCAATAACTATTCAGTATCAAAATTTTTCTACTCAAGTTATAAATAATTCTGATGCTTTAGATGATGTTTTGGACGACTGTGAGGACAACGATGACGATTTTGACGAAATTGATTGTATTACTTTAAATTACCCTGTTGTTTTAAATATTTATGATAGTAATAATCAATTAGCTAGTACATTGACAATAACTAATGATGTTCAGTTTTATAATTTTATTGAGAATTTAGATGATAACGAATTTATTGCAATCAATTATCCAATTTCTATTGTTGATTCCAACGGAAATAATATTGTCATTACTAGCAACAGTCAGTTAGAAGACATTATCGAAGAATCTATCGATGATTGCGATGATAATTCTGGTGGTGGCGGAAGTGCTGATTTCTCTGATGTTATTACAAATGGAACTTGGTATGTTTCTTATTTTTTCGAAGGCGATGATAATGAAACAAGCGATTATGTCGGTTATAATTTTACCTTTTCTGCAACCGGAACGATTACTATTGTTAAAGCTTCAACAACAACCAATGGAAGTTGGAGTAATTATATTGACAGTGGTGATGATATATTAAGCTTAAATTTTGATGATTCCAATTTAGATGAATTAGAAGAAGATTGGGAAATTACAGAATATTCTTCAACAGTAATAAAACTCAAACATATAAGTGGAGGAGATGGTGAAACCGATTATTTATATTTTACAAAAAACTAAAAACCAACAATAAATAAATTAATATTATGAACACAAAAAAACTAAAAAAAAGTACCAATTATTTATTAGAAAAAGGAAAAAAAATCGCTATTATTCCTTTTTTATCGGTCGTATTTTTTATGAATATGGCATCGACTTGTAGTAGTGATGATGATAACAATAACTCTTCTTCAGATCCAACTCCAGTGGTTAATACTGTAACTTCTGGAACATGGCGAGTAACCTATTATTTCGATACTGATTCTGATGAAACTAGTGATTTTGCAGGATACAATTTCACTTTTGGTTCGTCTAATGTATTAACGGCAACCAATGGAACAAATACTTACACAGGTTCATGGTCGGTTACAAATGATGATAGTAGCGATGATGATAGTCCAAGTAGTGATTTAGATTTTAATATTTTATTTTCATCACCAGCTAATTTTCAAGATTTATCAGATGATTGGGATATTGTTTCAAGAACTTCAACTAAAATAGAATTAATTGATGTAAGCGGAGGAAACGGTGGAACAGATTATCTAACTTTTGAAAAGAATTAAATTAACCTACATATGCATGCTAAAAACCATTCAAATTTTGAATGGTTTTTTTATAAAATAAATCCGTCAAGTTTTTAAACAAGACGAATTCATTCAACCTAAACAAATAAACAAAATAATTTAATTTTGTAGTTAATTATAAATGATTTTATAATTAATTTCTCCTGATTTTAAAAGTTGTTTTAGTGTTTTAAAATCTAATAAAATTCGCAATTCATTCAATTCATTTCTATTCAATAAAATAATGAAGTTGGATTGCAAAGTCGGAATTGGAATTTTCTTTTCATAAATAGAATTCTCATATTCTTTTTCCCAATAGTTTGTGTCAATTTTATCCAAAAAACTAATAAAACTAAACATTTCTGAAGGATCAAAATTGAATGTCAAATTGTTGAATGATACGTTGTAAAGATTCCTTTTCGGACAAAAAAGCAAAAATCCATTGCTCGTTCTGTTTATGATTTTAAAATGGCACATAATTATAATGGTTTTATTTTACTATAAAACGGTCAATAATTGCATCAACTTCTGCTTGTAACGCATCTGGTTTTAAATCGAATAAATAAGAATAAAGTGGTTTTCCATCCACTAATTTTTGTAATGATAAATCGTTGTCTTTTTGGTAAACCAATTCCCATTTGTTTCTAACTTTTAACCAAAGCTCATTATTTTTTTTCCAATAATTTTTAGCAACTTGACATTTGCTATCATCTACTTTCGTGTAAACATCAATTCCTTTTTCTTGTGCTAATAACACATCGTTTCCTTTGTCATCTCTAACAATCTTGTCGTTATCTTGCTCGTGAATCCAGCCAAAGTTGGTAATTTCATGAATGTTTCTTCTTTTAAGAACATTATAATCGTTACGAATGGTATGCTCTCTTCTTGGTAAAGGTGCGTCGGTAGTGTTTTTCCAATACGTACTTCCATCAACCATTACCCAACTTGCGGTTCCTTCATATCTCGGACTATCATCAACTTGATATACTTTTTGTGTCCATTGACCTTTTACGTTTTTAGCTGATAATTTTTCAAATTTCCAAGTTCTTTCTTTAAAGAAATCGTAGAATTCAGTGTTTTCATACAACCAATCTTGACGCCAGTGTTTTACAATTGCATCGTCAGTTTTTCCAACAATTAGTAAATGTTGAAGCACAATTTTATTCGATTTGTCTTCAACTAATTCTACCCATTCTAATCCGGAATCGTGTTTGGTTTTAGATGGTTTGTAGCCAATTGAGTCTTTAGAATACTCGAAAGTTTCAGCAAAATTGAATTTTACTTCATAACAGCCACACATCGATTTAATGGCTTTAATGTCTTGTTGTTTTTTTAAATCTTGACTTTTTCCAGATAGGCTAGCCAACAAAAATGTAGTTAATAATAGAATGGATTTGATTCTCATAATGATATAATTTAGTTAAATAATAATTTCGACAAAAATATTAAATTTATTTAGAATAAATAAAAATAACATATATATTTGCAAAAAAAAATTATTAAGAACAATTCTAAACAATGAGAAAATCATTTTATATATTGATCGGTTTATCTGTATTTTATTCTGTAACTGCACAAAAAAAAGTTACAGATTCTATAAAGGTAAATGAGTTGGACGAAGTTGTAATTACTGGGCAATTTGAACCTCAATCTATAAAGAAATCAGTTTTTAATGTGCGTGTAATTACTGCTAAGGATATCCAAAATTTAGCGGCTAATAATTTATCAGATGTATTAAATCAATACTTAAATATTACGGTTAGACCAAGTGGCAATGATGGACGTTCTACAGTTTCATTATTCGGACTTGATGCAAGATATTTTAAAATAATGATTGATAATGTTCCTTTAGTGAGCGAAGCTGGTTTAGGAAATAATACCGATCTGTCTCAAATAAATCTAAATGATGTAGAACAAATAGAAATTGTTGAAGGATCGATGGGTGTAACTCATGGAGCCAATGCAGTAAGTGGAATTTTGAATATAATCACCAAAAAATCATCAAAAGATAAATGGAATATTTCTGCAACTGCACAAGAGGAAACAGTAGGAAAAGAGTTTGAACTTTTTGATAAAGGTCGTCATATTCAATCGTTAAAGGTTTCTAATTCTATAAACAAAAAATGGTTTGCAAGTGTTAGCGCAAATCGAAATGATTTTCAAGGTTTTTTAGACGGAAAACAAGGAAAAGATTATATTGAAAATGATGGGTTGCGTGGTTATCGTTGGCTTCCAAAAGAGCAACTTAACGGTACTGCTTTACTTGCTTACAGTAAAAATCAGTTTCGAATTTTCTACAAATTTGAATATTTAGACGAGAATATCGATTTCTATAACAGCACAGTTCAGTCTGGTTTTAATACAGAGTTGGGTTCTTACAGATATGCAGATGATAGAAGATTTTTAAACAACAGGTATTTTCATAATTTGAATTCTACTGGTAAAATCTTAAATAAATTGAACTATAATGTTTCGGTTTCTCATCAAAAGCAAGAACGAATTATAGAAGATTTTAGATATTATTTGTTAACACAAAATGAAGCAAATAGTATTAAAGTTAAAGACCAATCAATGGAAACATTTTATTCAACAGGAACAATTAGTAATTTTTTCTCTGATAAAACCGTTGCATTGCAGTTAGGATATGAAATTGTAAACAATAGAGGGTTTTCATTACCAGTTCATGAAACGTTAGAGAATTACGACTTTTTTGTTTCATCAGAAATCAATCCAGCCGAACGATTTTCTATTCGACCAGGAATGCGATTTTCGGCTCAATCAAAATTTAAAGATCAATATGCATCGTCGTTAGGTTTACGCTATTTATTTAAAAATGATTTTGAACTTCGTGGTTCATATGGAAACTCATTTAGAACACCAACTTTTGAAGAGTTATATTATTTTTTTGTTAATGATAGTCATTTCTATATTGGAAACGAAAACTTAATTCCAGAAACAAGCACATCGTATGAAATTAGCATAAAAAAAGCAAAATCATTTGATTCAGGATTGCAAATTTCAACAAGTTTTGCAGGAAGTTTTCTTGATATAGATGATAAAATTGATATGGCATTAATCAGAATTAATCCAAGTACATTAATTAGAGAATTTCAATATATCAACATTAGTAAATATCAAATGTGGAATTTTTCTACAATGAATCAATTCAAAAAAGGAAATTGGAACTTAAATTTTGGCGCAGCATTGGTTGGAATTTCTCAAAAAATAGAAAATCAAATTTTTGCTTCAAACGAAAAATTTCTGTATTCATTTAATATAAACACCAATATTTCTTATTTACTTCCAAAATGGCAAACTACATTTTCTGCTTACTATAAATATAACGGAAAAACACAACAATTTGTGGAAGGAAGTTCAGAATATATTATTTCAACAATTGATGATAGCAATTGGCTTGATGTTTCCACCAGAAAATCATTTTTCAAAAAACAACTTGAAGCAACCATCGGAGCAAGAAATATTTTGGATATAACCAACATCAATCAAACCAGAGCAAATGATGGCGCAGCACACGGAACATCGTCTAATGTAATGCTTGCTTATGGTCGTTCTTATTTTTTAAAACTAACGTATAATCTTAATTTTTAATATATAAATATCATGAAA
The DNA here is from genome assembly GCF_000757385.1 of Flavobacterium aquatile LMG 4008 = ATCC 11947. GTDB lineage: Bacteria > Bacteroidota > Bacteroidia > Flavobacteriales > Flavobacteriaceae > Flavobacterium > Flavobacterium aquatile. The sequence continues at coordinate 399,468 of NZ_JRHH01000003.1, forward strand.
AAACAATTTTTAACTTTAGCTATTGCATTAGTAACACTTGCTTCTTGTTCAAGCGATGATGATGGACCAACAATTGAAGTTCCTTCTGTTGGTGCAATTATTCAACCAACTGTTGGTGGGCCAAATCAGCCAAACCAAGTTTATTTAGATTTAAGTTCAGAAGCATCTTCAGCTGTTAATAGAGCATCTTGGGATTTTGGATTTTCTACCGATACCGATTTTAGAGTTGTAATCAATGGTTCTTTGAAGATGGCAGTTAAAAAACTTGAAACATCAGATATTACTTTAACTCAAGTATCAGATGATGCTGTTGCTGTTGGCGCAGGAACTAATCCTTCAAGCAATGGTTATTGCGATAATCCTACAGGAGTTTTGGCTGGTTCTGGAGCTGGATTCGGAACTGCAATTGCCGAAGTTTCTGTCAATGATGCCGATAATAAAGTATATTTAGTAAATCTTGGTTTTGCCGTTTCAACAACAACACCAACTGTTGGTTCTGTTAGTGTTGATGGAGAAGCTCGCGGATGGAAAAAAGTTAGAATTTTACGAAATGGAAATGGTTATAAAATTCAATATGCCGATTTAGCATCAACAACTTTTCAAGAGGAAACGATTTCTAAAAACGATGACTTCAACTTTATATTTTTTAGTTTAACATCAGGAACTACTATTGAGGTTGAACCTAAAAAAGACAAATGGGATTTGAATTTTACAACTTTCACCAACTATGTAAATTTTGGAACTGAAGTAACTTATGGATATTCTGATTTTATCGTTTCAAATATGAAAGGTGGAACAAAAGTATATCAAGTTTTAGTTGCAGATGGTGGAAGTTATGAAAATTTCACGTTGAATAATGTTGTTGAAAATAACTTCATCGTTTCAGAAACAGATCAAAGAATTATTGGTTCAAACTGGAGAAATGGTGGTGGACCAGGAACTTTGCCAAGTGTTAGAACTGATCGTTTTTATGTAATTAAAGATGTAGTAGGGAACTATTATAAAATTAGATTTCTTGCAATGACAAACGATGCAGGTGTGAGAGGAAATCCAACAATTGAATATTCAATTTTGAATTAATAGCGAGTTAATTAATTACAAATTATCACAAAAAAAGGTCCAAATGGTATTTCATTTGGACCTTTTTAAATTTAAAACGTTATTTATTTTACTGATTTAATTCTGTCGTCATCATCGCTATCGTCATCGTCGTCATTTCCGTCATCATCATTATCATCATACAAATCGGTTGCATCTTTAATTTTATCTTTAATTAAGTTAGCTAATCCGTTGTTTCCATCGGTATCAATTGGGCTAATTTCAATAAGACCATCATTATTTCCATCAGTCGCCGAAGTTAAATCGACAGAAGCTAAAATTACATCCAAATTAAAATCAAAAACTATTGTAGCACTATTGTTTGTAATAGTTAGATTTTGATTAGCATCATCGTAGTCAATTTCGAATTCTTCACTAATGTCATGCCAAAAAACAAAAGGGATATCATTAATTGTACCTTTTATTTGAACCGATTTGTTAAATAAAGGACTGGCTGCATTGACACTTTTTTGCATGTTAAATTCTACTTCTTCATAAACTCCGTTTGGAATATCAAGAGTTGTAATTGTAGTAACTCCATTCAATAAATCCAATTCAAATGGACCACTAAGTTTAAATTCATCGTCATCGCCATAAAAACCATCGCCGTAGTTTTCATCGTCATCATCATAAAAATCGTCATCCAATTCAAATTCAATGTTTTTCAAATTGATTTTGAATTCTGTAATACTAACAGCGTTTGTTGTTTTAGCTGAAGTTCCAGAATAAGTAGCTTTTGCTTGAATTTTTAAATTATCAGATGACCGATTGTCATCGGTACTGCAAGAAGTTGTACTGGCCAAAATCACGGCAACAAGACCAAGTAATGTTTTTCTGTTTTTCATAATAGTATTTTTTTTATGTTTATGAGACTAAAACATTTCATATTGAAATTACCCTACCAAATAGTTTTAAAAATTTGCATAAATCATTTTTTGATGCTCAAAACCTTTACCTTATATTTGCAACTTAATAAAACAGAAAACTATGTTCAATAATTTAAGCGATAAATTAGATAAAGCATTTCATATCCTAAAAGGACACGGAAAAATAACCGAAGTAAACGTTGCCGAAACTCTTAAAGAAGTTCGTCGTGCCTTACTTGATGCCGATGTTAACTTTAAAATTGCCAAAGATTTTACTACAACTGTAAAAGAAAAAGCAATTGGACAAAACGTTTTAACTACACTTGAGCCAGGTCAATTACTTGTAAAAATTGTTAAGGACGAACTAGTAGAATTAATGGGTGGCGATGCTGCAGGAATCAACCTTTCTGGAACGCCAACTGTAATATTAATGTCGGGTTTACAAGGTTCGGGTAAAACTACGTTTTCTGGTAAATTGGCTAATTATTTAAAAACTAAAAAGAATAAAAAACCACTTTTGGTAGCTTGTGATATTTATCGTCCTGCGGCAATCAATCAGCTGCATGTTGTTGGAGATCAAATAGGAGTTGAGGTTTATTCTGAACCAGAAAACAAAAACCCAGTTTCAATTTCTCAAAATGCAATTGCTTATGCTAAAGCCAATGGGTTTAACGTAGTAATTGTCGATACTGCTGGTCGTTTAGCAGTTGATGAAGAAATGATGAACGAAATTGCCAATGTTCACAAAGCAATTCAACCACACGAAACCTTATTTGTTGTAGATTCTATGACAGGTCAAGATGCTGTAAATACTGCAAAAGCATTCAACGATAGATTAAATTTTGATGGAGTTATCCTAACAAAATTAGATGGTGATACTCGTGGTGGAGCTGCAATTTCTATCAAATCGGTAGTAAACAAACCAATAAAATTCATCGGAACCGGTGAAAAAATGGATGCTATTGATGTGTTTTATCCGTCGCGTATGGCCGATAGAATTCTTGGTATGGGTGACGTTGTGTCGCTTGTAGAAAGAGCTCAAGAGCAATACGATGAAGAAGAAGCAAGAAAATTACAGAAGAAAATTGCTAAAAACGAATTCGGTTTTGATGATTTCTTAGTGCAAATCCAACAAATTAAAAAAATGGGTAGCATGAAAGATTTAGTTGGAATGATTCCTGGCGCAGGAAAAGTAATGAAAGATGTAGAAATTGAAGACGATGCTTTTAAACATATTGAGGCGATCATCCATTCAATGACGCCAGTTGAAAGAACAAAGCCAGCAATTTTAGATATGAAAAGAAAAACTAGAATTGCAAAAGGTTCTGGAACCAAAATAGAGCAAGTAAATCAGCTTTTAAAGCAGTTCGATCAAATGAGTAAAATGATGAAAATGATGCAAGGTCCAGGTGGAAAAAACATGATGCGCATGATGGGCAACATGAAAGGCATGAAATAAAAAATTAGACGCGATGTACCGCGTCTTTTTTTATTAAATAAATTATCATATTATCAATTTATTGCGACTTTTTTATTGAATTCATTTTATTGGATTTACAATTTTAAATATCACACAACATAAATAACTACACAAAATGCAAATTCTAGACGGAAAAAAAGTATCGGAAGATATTAAAAATGAAATAGCAGCCGAAGTCCAAAAGATGAAAGACAACGGTGAAAAAGTGCCACATCTTGCAGCAATTATTGTTGGAAACGATGGTGCAAGTTTAACCTATGTAGGAAGTAAAGTAAAAGCATGTGAACGTGTTGGTTTTGAATCAACTTTAGTGAAAATGCCAAGCACAACATCTGAAACGGAATTGCTTAAAAAAATTAAGGAACTCAATCAAAATGATGATATTGATGGTTTTATAGTGCAATTGCCTTTACCAAAACAAATTGATACTCAAAACATCATTATGTCAATCGATCCAAGCAAAGATGTTGACGGATTTCACCCAGAAAATTTCGGAAAAATGGCTTTGGATATGAGTACTTTTATTCCAGCGACACCTTTTGGAATTCTAGAATTATTAGAACGTTACAATGTTACAACCGAAGGAAAACACACCGTTGTAATTGGTAGAAGTCATATTGTTGGTCGTCCAATGAGTATTTTAATGGGAAGAAAAGGTTTTCCAGGAAATTCAACTGTTACTTTAACGCACAGCCATACTAAAAACATCAACCAAATCACTTCTCAAGCCGATATTATAATTACTGCTCTTGGGGTTCCTAATTATTTAAAAGCCGAAATGATAAAAGACGATGCTGTAATTATCGACGTTGGTATTACACGTGTTGTTGATGAAACTTCAGAAAAAGGATACCGAATTACAGGTGATGTAGATTTTGAAATGGTTTCTAAAAAAGCTTCTTTCATCACGCCAGTTCCAGGTGGAGTTGGACCAATGACAATCGCCATGTTGCTTAAAAACACACTTTTAGCAAGAGAACAAAAAAGATTAAAAAAATAAAATGACAATTTCAATTGCACAAAAAAGCCAACTCTCTATTATTAAGGAGTTGGCTTATACAATTTGGCCTGTTGCTTATGGAGAAATTCTTTCCAAAGAGCAGTTGGATTATATGTTGGATTTAATTTATAATATCGAGTCGCTTGAAAAACAAGTCGATAAAAATCACGTTTTCCTTTTGGTGGAAGATGATAATCAATTCATCGGATTTGCTTCATATGAATTAAATTTCGAAAATTCGAATAAAACTAAGATTCAAAAGTTATATGTTTTACCAGAAATTCAAGGTAAAGGAATTGGAAAACAGTTGATAAATTATATCAAACAAATTGCAATTGACAATAAAAATTTAGGACTCATTTTAAATGTAAATCGATTCAATAAAGCCAAAGAATTCTACCTAAAATATGGTTTCGAAATCACGAAGGAAATCAAAATCGACATAGGAAATGATTATATAATGGACGATTATGTGATGGAATTTAATTTTTTTAAATAATTATTTTAAAGTTCCTTCTAATTTTACATTTACCTTTTTAGAAACTTTTTTGCTCACCACACTCGGAATTGTAATATCAAAATCATCTGTATTTACAGTGAAATTGGATACTATAGAAACACCATTAGACGTTTTCTTGATAGAAGCTGTTATAGTAATATCTTTAGATTTTCCGTGAAGTTCTAACTTTCCTTTTACAGTATAACTTTTAGCATCTGAAGTCAATTTGGAATAATCGAAATTTTCAATCTTTCCTTTAAAAGTCGATTTTGGATATTTATCACTTTCAATGTAGTTTTCATTAAAGTGTTCTTCCATTAAAGCTACTTTAAATTTGAATCCTTTTACCAAAGCAAGCGAAGCAATTTCGCCAGTTTTTGTATTAATGATAATTGTTACACCATCATTTTTAGCTTTTATTTCTTCAAATGCCGGAACTGAAGCTTCAAATGCTATCGAACCGTTTTTAGTAACTATCTTATCTTGTGCAACTATAATCGAACTAGTAAGTAAGAAAACTGCAATTAGTATATTTTTCATGATATTTTATTTAAATTTTAAAAGTGTATTGCAATTATTCAGCCAAACCTTCGCTGTTCCACTGACTTATTAAATTAATTGAAGCTTGCGGTAATCTTGGTCCGCCCAATGGCATAGCACCGCTTGCTCCTTCATTTCTGGAAATTCGATCAATTAGTCCTCTGTTTAAAACCGCATCTCTAACATTTTCGTATGTTGTGAGAGACATTGGAGCACCATTCGTTGGTGTAGTTCCATGACATTGAATACAATTGTTGTCAATAATGTTTTTTACAGCAGATGTGTAAGTAATTTCATCAATTGGTTGTGAGTCAATTAAATCATCGGTACTGCTGTCGGTACAGCTTGTAAAAGATAGTACAAGTAATGCTAAAAAAGGTAAGATTCTGGTTTTCATCGATTTTTATTTAAATATGATTTAAATCATTTGTTAAAATTAAAAAAAAATTATTAGTTTTGGTTAATTATTATGAAAATGAAAAAAAAGTTATTAATTGTTTTAGTTGTTGTTGCTCTTTTTGGTTTTGCTGGTTATAAATATGTATACAAAGACCATCGTGATGTGAGCAGTGAAGAGGCTTCTTTTAAAATTACTTTAGCTGAATTAAAAGCAGATTTTGAAAAGAACGATATTATTGCAAACACTAAATACCTAGACAAAGCTATAGCTATTTACGGAGAAGTAACTAGTTTAGATTTAGCAACCAACGAAATTATTGTCGATTCTAATTTATCGGCAACAATAAAAGGTAAGGTAAATGTAAAAAAAGGAGATAAAGTAACAGTGAAAGGAAGATTTATTGGTTACGATGATTTGCTTGAAGAATATAAAATGGATGGTTGCGTAATTGAATAATGATGAAAAAACTTTTAGTAATTTTCTTATTGAATTCTTTTTTAAGCTTTGCTCAAGATAAAGACATTTTTACAATTGCAAGATCAGGAACTGTCGCAGAAGCCGAACTGTTTTTGAAAAATAATAACGAAGCAATTAACAAAGTAAACGAATACGGATTTTCACCATTAATTTTAGCTTGTTATAAAGGAAAATATGAGTTAGCTGAATTTTTTATAAATAACAAAGCTAATTTAGATTACGTTTCAGAAGAAGGAACAGCATTAATGGCAGCTACGGTAAAAGGTGATGTAAAATTAGCAGAATTATTATTAAGTAAAGGTGCAAATCCTAACTTAACCAATTTTGAAGGAATAACGGCATTAATGTATGCCTCGCAATTTAAAAACGAAGCGATTGTCAAATTACTATTACAATACAAAGCCGACAAAACGCTATTAGATAAACAAGGAAGAACGGCATTTGAGTTTGCTGTTTTTTCTAAAAACGAAAATATAATTAACCAATTAAAATAAAACGCTATGAAATTGAAAACTACTTTATTATTAACATTACTTAGTTTGGGTGCTTTTGCCCAAACAAAATCTACTGGGAATATTGCCTTATCGACGAATATGGCAGCGACACTTACTTTAAACAATACTACATCAACTGTCACGTTGACTTTATCTGGACCAAATGACAGATGGTTTGCATTGCAATTTGGTTCTTTTACGGGCGGTATGCAAGCAGGAACAGATGTTGTTTATTGGAACAATACTACTCTGGTAGATGCAAGACATATTGGTATTGGATCGGCACCTTCTGTTGATGCAATTAATAATTGGACTTTGGTATCAAATACGAATAATTCTCCTGCTTCTGGGCAAAGAACAGTAGTTTTTACTCGTCCTTTCAATACAGGTGATGCAAACGATTATACTTTTAATTATGCCGATGCTAATATTGATTTGGCATGGGCAAGGGCAGATACGCCAACTTTTGCAGTGACTGTATATCACGGCGGAGCAAACAGAGGTGTTTTGTTAAATACTGCAACAACTCTTGGAGTTGACAAATTCTCTTTAAACAACGCTCAAATATATCCTAATCCGTCTAATGGAGATTTTAATATTAAATCGGAAACCATTATCACTAAAGTTAACGTATATAGTCAAACAGGTGCTTTTGTAAAAACAGTTGAGGTAGAAAATAATGCTGATAATGCAGCAATCAATATCAAAGGTTTATCTACAGGAGTTTATCTAATTGAATTAGTTAACGACACAGAAAAATCTTGGAAGAAAATTATTGTAAACTAGGTTTAAAGTTTTACAGTTTTCCTAAAATTTATTAAACCGTGTTGTCTTTTTCAAAATGTAAGATAGCACGGTTTTTTATGTACAAATAATTATAAAAATATGAGAAAGATTTTAGTTTTGTTATTGTTTCCTTTTACGCTTTTTGCACAAGATGATTTATTAAAAGAAATCGATTCGGTTGCTACCAATGAAAGAGTAGAATCGGCTTTTAAAGGTTTGAAAATCGTCAATATTGAATCTACAAAATTGGCTGCCAAAGGCGATTTGTATTTTATTGTTTCCCACAGATTTGGTTCGGTTAAAGATGGTTTTGAAGGTTTCTTCGGATTGGACAATGCTGCAACGCAATTAAAGTTTGTTTACGGTGTAAACGATTGGCTTACAATTAGCGGAGCAAGAAGCGAAATAGTTTATGATTTTGCTGCCAAAGTAATGCTTCAACCACAAATAAAAGATGGATTTCCAGTTGCAATTGTCGGATTTTCAAGCTTTGGAATCAACAATACTTTAAAGGAAAGCAATTATCCAAACATGGAATTTGAAGATAGATTAATCTATGTTTCTCAATTGTTAGTTTCAAGAAAATTCAGTAATAAGTTCTCTTTAGAATTGGCTCCGACATATTTTCACGAGAATTTCGTAGAAGATGACAATCAAGAAAACAGCCAATTTGCAATAGGAATGGGCGGACGTTATAAACTTACTAATCGTTGGTCATTGAATGTTGATTATGCAGCTCATTTAAATCGTTCCGCAACATCAAGATTTAAAAATCCGTTATCAATTGGAGTGGATTTAGAAACTGGCGGACACGTTTTTCAAATGCATTTTAGTAGTTCGCAAGGAATCCACGAATCGGGTTTCTTAGGAAATACCACTGGTGATTGGACCAAAGGCGACGTTTTCTTCGGATTTAATTTGTTGAGAGTTTTCTAAAAATAAAAATCCTGCATTTTCTTTTCAGAATTTGCAGGATTAAAAAAAAACCTAATCAACCAATCAATCTTTATTTTTTGTCTTCTATTTTAGCTTTTGTACCATCAGCTTTATAGTAGTAGTAATCGTCGTTGCTGTTGTTGTAAGCATAAGCAGTGTTGTTTGTAGTTGGACCATAATAGTCGTTGGTAAACCCAGCGTTTCTTCTACCTTTTATACTTCCAATGGTGTCAACAATATCACCTCTTCTGTTGTAAACTATTCGCATACCACCAATTTGCGTAAGCGCAGCTCTGTTGTATCTCATGTAAACCGTTCCAATTCTGCTTACTCTATCTTGACTATCATAGTTGATGAAGGTATTTCCAACTCTTCTAACTCTACCAAAACTATCGTGTTCTATTAAAGTTCCGTAGTTTACAGGTCTATTGTTTCTTGCTACTTCGGTACTTCTTCTTCCAGCGCTTTTAAAGAAATAATCTCCTTGAGAATCATCAGGACGTGTGTTAAAGTCGAAATCTCCATTTGGAAAAACAAAGAACTCAATACCGCGTTCTACAAAAGATAATGGCTCATCGTTAAAGCTCGCTCTTGTTATTGTTCCTTCATCAGTACGTTTTAATTCTGATGCGTTCGCTACACTTCCAACTAGTAAAATGCTAGCTACTAATAATGTAATTTTTTTCATGATAATTAGAATTAATGTTTTGTACTTACTCTTTCGATTTTCAGTTTCTTCGACCAGATATTTTCTGATATTTGATACATTCCAAGATGTGTGCCAAAGCCAGTATAATGATTTGTCAACGATTTGTTAACGATTATTAAGTAGTTGAATTACATTTGATTACTATAAATTTTGAATAATTTAAAGTTTACTGTGTTTTATTATTAAGTAGTTATTTTTTTATATTTTTGTTGCCACAAATAAACCAAAATCAAAATTTTGTTATGAATTCTAATTCCAGAAGCACACTTTTATTTGCTTTTACACTTATAAGTTTCTTTACGGTTAAATCACAAACATTTATTCCGGCCTATCAAACAGTGGTGAATCAAACATCACAAACTAATATCACTACAAATCTTACCGAATTTGAAGCTTTAGGTATCAAACGAAGAGGAACTGCACCATTACAAAATACACTAAATTGGTTAAAAAATAAATACTTGAGTTACGGATATACAGCGAGTCAAATGCAAGAAGATTCTTTTACAAATGGAGCGTTTACTTGTAAAAATTTAATTCTAACTAAAGTCGGAACTTTATATCCAAACACCTACGTAATTGTTTGCGGTCACTATGATTCTGTTGTTGGAACAGGAACCAATGATAACGGAAGCGGTGTTGTTTCAATTCTTGAAGTTGCCAGATTATTACAAAATATTCCTACCGAATATTCTATAAAATTTATAAATTTTAGTGGTGAAGAAGATGGACTTGTTGGAAGTCAACATTATGTAGGTTCAGTCGTGAATTCTACAACACCAAAAATGGATATTAAATTGGTTTTTAATCTAGATGAAGTTGGTGGCGTTGCCGGAATGTTGAATAACAATATAACTTGTGAACGAGATACTGGTAGTCCAACTTCTAATAATGCAGCATCAAATACAATGACAAATCAATTGATTAATTGTGTCGGATTATATACTTCTTTAAATACTACATTATCGTATGCGTATGCTTCAGATTATATGCCATTTGAAGATAATAATGAAGTGATAACTGGTTTTTTTGAAACGAATGAAACGTCCCACCGACATACTGCAACCGATTTATTAGTAAATATGGATCCAGTTTATAATTTTAATGTAGCCAAAGCAGCTGTTGGAGCCACGATGCATTTTGCAGTAGCAAGTACTTCGACTTTAGAAATGGAAAGTTTCAATACCAATTTTCAAGTCAGTTTTTATCCAAATCCAACCAAAGAAATTCTAAATATTAGTAAAGGAAATATTCCAAGTCAAGATTACCAACTTTCAATAATTGATATTAATGGTAAAGTTGTTTTAAATAAAAAGTACGATAATGCAAAATATATCGAGCAAGTAAATGTTAGCTCACTTTCTAAAGGATTGTATTTATGCGTATTGAATTTTGATAATCAATCGGTTTCTAAAAAAATCTTGATAGACTAACTAATTTTAAACCTTATAGTATTCAAATAAAAATGCTTCCGTTTCTGGAAGCATTTTTTTATATAAATTATAAGTTTATATCTTATTTTGAATTATAAACTTTAATTGCTTCTTTTAGAATTTCTACAGAACGAACTAAATCCTCTTTTTTCAATACATAAGCAATTCTAACTTCGTTCAAACCTACATTTGGAGTTGAATAAAATCCTGCCGCAGGAGCAACCATTACCGTTTCGCCATTAAAATCATATGATTCTAACAACCATTGTGCAAAAGCATCTGCGTTGTCGATTGGCAATTGGGCAATACAGTAAAAAGCACCTTTTGGAGTAGCGACTTTTACACCTTCAATTTTTTGTAATTCAGCAATTAAAGTATCGCGTCGGTCTTTATATTCTTCAATAACTTCGTCAAAATAACTTTGTGGAGTTTCCAAAGCTGCTTCACTAGCAATTTGAGCAAATGTTGGCGGACTTAATCGCGCTTGTGCAAATTTCATTGCCGTTGCCATTACTTCTTTATTTTTAGAAACAATACAACCAATTCGAGCACCACACATACTGTATCTTTTAGAAACAGAATCAATCATAATGGCATTTTCCTCAATTCCAGGAACGTTCATTACCGAGTAGTGTTTTTCAGTTTCATCATAAATAAACTCACGATAAACTTCATCGGCAATCAAGAATAAATCATGTTTTTTTACAAGATTTGCCAATTGCTGAATCTCCTCTTGAGAATATAAATATCCAGTTGGATTTCCAGGATTACAAATTAAAATTGCCTTAGTTTTTGAAGTAATTAATTTTTCAAAATCTGAAATTGGAGGCAAAGCAAATCCAGTTTCAATGGTAGAAATTACTGGAACAACTTTTACGCCAGAAGCAGTTGAAAATCCGTTGTAATTAGCATAAAATGGCTCTGGAATAATAATTTCATCATCAACATCCATTGTACTTCCCATAGCAAAAAGTAATGCTTCAGAACCTCCAGTTGTAATGATAATATCGGCTACATCTATTGGTAAACCATGATTTTTATAATATTGTGATAGTTTTGTTCTATAGCTTTCAAAACCAGCCGAATGACTGTATTCCAATACTTTGATGTCAATATTTTTAACTGCGTTTATAGCAACTTCTGGCGTTTTAATATCGGGTTGACCAATATTTAAATGATATACTTTATGACCTTTTTTCTTAGCAATATCTGCATACGGAACCAATTTTCTAATTGGTGATTCCGGCATTTGCTTTCCTTTATTTGAAACTTTTGGCATGATTGAAAATTTAGTTGTGCAAATTTGCAATTTTTTTATCGTATTATTTGTTAAAAATACATTTTCACTTATTTTTTTTCTTATTTTTAATCAAATTCTAATTACATGAGATTAAAATTACTTTATGTTTTTATTTTAGTAGTAGTTCAAGATGTCTATTCTCAATCTAGATTCGAATTCGAAGACAACAAAAACAAAGTCACTATACCTTTTAAATTCATCAATAATTTAATCATAATATCTATAGAAGTAAATGGTATTCCGCTAAACTTCCTCTTGGATACAGGCGTAGAGGAATCTATTTTATTTAGTTTGGATGAAACAGATGAAATAAGTTTTGCTCAAGTAGAAAAAGTTAAGATTAAAGGTTTCGGAAAAAAAGAAGCTTTTGATGGCTATAAGTCTACTTTAAATGAAGTAAAAGCTAAAAGTTTCATTGATAAAAATCACACACTATATTTGGTTTTAGATCAAGATATTAATATTTCATCCAATGTTGGCGTACCAGTAAACGGAATCATTGGCTATCATTTTTTTAAAAATAATTTGGTAAAAATTGATTTTGAATCTCAAAAAATCACAATCTTCAAGAATCAAAAAAAACAACTAAAAAAAATCACAAAATCATTCGATAAAGTACCATTAACTCTAAATGATGGAAAACCTTATTTTACAGCATCAATTCAATTTGAAAAAAGTACAGAAGACCTTAAAGCTAAATTGCTTATCGATACCGGAAATAGTGACGCTGTTTGGCTTTTCAAAGAAAAAAATACTCAAATAAAAGTTCCAGAAATTAATGTAGACGATTACCTCGGTAGAGGTTTTAGTGGTGATGTTTTTGGGTGTCGAGGTAGAATTCCCAAATTTTCTATTAATGAAATCACTTTCAACTCGCCACTTATTGCCTTCCCAAATGCAGCTGAAACTACACAAATTGATGCAATAGAAAACCGTTTAGGTTCAGTTGGCTCCGAAATAATGAAACGATTTACCTTATATTTTGACTATCAAAATAGCTCTATGTATTTAAGAAAGAACGATTTTTTTAACGATGAATTTAATTTCAACATGTCTGGAATCGACTTACAACACGAAGGTTTGCAATGGGTTAAAGAAGCTTATGAAGATAAACCCGCAATAGCAAACAATTTGACAGATAGTAATGGAGATAAAATTGCTAGTAATCTTCAGTACAGATTCGAATTAAAACCTGTTTACATCGTTACCAACGTCAGAAAAAATTCACCAGCAGACTTATCCGGAATCCAAAAAGACGACATCATTGTAAAGGTTAATAATCGTCCAGGTTATAATTATTCATTACAAAAGCTCAATGAACTTTTAAAATCAGGTGATGGAAAAACCATCGAATTAATTGTTGACAGAAAAGGAAAACACCTCCGTTTTAAATTCCAACTAAAGAAAATTTTATAAAAAAACGCTCCTATTTGGAGCGTTTCAATATTATTGCATCGGACTTGTTTTCTTCTTCTCTAAAGGATTCACTTCTTGTTTTACAATAACTTCTCCTTTAATTTTCAATGAAACTCTTCCGCCTTCAACATTTGCAGCATTACTTTCTACAGTAATCGTTTTTCTAATCGGACCAGGATTCATATTATATTTCACCTCAATCTTGTCAGATTTTCCAGGCATAATCGGTTGTGTAGGTTTTGTCGGAACAGTACAACCACATGTAGATTGAACATTTGTAATAATCAACGGCTGATTTCCAGTGTTTGTAAATTCAAAAACACGAACTCCGTTATCTTGCTCCTTCGTAACAGTACCATAATCAATAGTATTGTCCTTTGCTTTAAATTCAATTTTGGCTTGAGCAAAACTCACAGCACTCACTAAAACAGAAACAAAAAGTATAATTTTTTTCATTTTTTCTAAATTTGTTATGGGTAAAAATACTTACTTTAAATTAATACACAAAAATTTAATTCTTAATTTTTTATAAAAGCACATAATAGTTACTTTTGCAGTAGTAATTACAAAAAGCATACCACGATTAATAAGAAGCGAATGGCTTGGGCATTATCAGCAATCCATTTTCCTGCTTTCCGCAATATCTTTTCCTTTTTAAAGAAAAAAGAAAAAGGATATTTGCTCCAATCAGGGCTAAATAGTAGTGGTATTGATTACTTGTAATCTAGTTTGAAACAACTTTGAACTAAAATAAACGATAAACATTTTTAAACGATATAAATGATTCCTGCACAATTCAACGCTAAAGAAGTAGAACAAAAATGGTACGACTACTGGATGAAAAACGATTATTTTACATCCAAACCCGACCATAGAACGCCGTATACCATAGTAATTCCACCACCAAACGTCACTGGAGTTTTACATATGGGACATATGTTGAATAACACTATTCAAGACGTATTAATTCGTCGTGCTCGTCTTAAAGGTTTCAACGCATGTTGGGTTCCAGGAACCGATCATGCTTCAATTGCAACCGAAGCCAAAGTTGTAGCCAAACTAAAAAGCGAAGGAATCAACAAAAACGATTTAACAAGAGAAGAATTTCTAAAACACGCTTGGGATTGGACCAATAAATACGGAGGAACAATTCTAGAACAACTTAAGCAATTAGGATGTTCTTGCGATTGGAGTCGTACAAAATTCACAATGGACGAAGATATGTCGGCGTCGGTAATTCACTCATTTGTAGATTTATACAACAAAGGATTGATTTATCGTGGTTACCGAATGGTAAATTGGGATCCAGAAGCGAAAACGACTTTGTCTGACGAAGAAGTTATATTTGAAGAACGTCAAGGAAAACTTTATTTCATCAACTATAAAATCGAAGGTTCAGAAGATTTCTTAACCGTTGCAACAACACGTCCAGAAACTATTTTTGGGGATACTGCAATTTGTATCAATCCTACTGATGAACGTTTCACACATTTAAAAGGTAAAAAAGCCATCATTCCAATATCTGGAAGAGTTATTCCTATTATTGAAGACGAATATGTAGATGTAGAATTCGGAACTGGTTGTTTAAAAGTTACACCAGCTCACGACATGAACGACAAAACATTAGGAGAAAAACACAACCTAGAAATCATCGATATTTTCAATGAAGATGCCACTTTAAATTCTTTCGGATTGCATTATCAAGGAAAAGACCGTTTTGTAGCTCGTGAAGAAATCGCAATCGAATTAGAAAATAATGGTTCGTTAGCTAAAACAGAAACACACCTTAATAAAGTAGGAACTTCAGAAAGAACCAAAGCCGTTATCGAACCTCGTTTGTCTGATCAATGGTTTTTGAGTATGGAAGAATTGGTAAAGCCAGCAATAAAAGCTGTTCTTGAAACCGAAGAAGTAAAATTATACCCAAGTCGTTTCAATAATACTTACAAACATTGGTTAGAAAACATTAGAGATTGGAACATTTCGCGTCAACTTTGGTGGGGACAACAAATTCCGGCTTATTTCTATGGCGATGGAAAAGAAGATTTTGTAGTTGCAAAAAACATTGAAGAAGCTTTAAAACTTGCTCAAGAAAAAACTTCCAACTTCCAACTTCAAGCTTCCGATTTAATACAAGATGCTGATGCGCTTGATACTTGGTTTTCTTCATGGTTATGGCCAATAGCCGTTTTTGGTGGAATTCTTGATCCTGAAAATGAAGATTACAAATACTATTATCCAACTAACGATTTGGTTACTGGTCCAGATATTTTATTCTTTTGGGTGGCTCGTATGATTATTGCAGGTTATGAATATGCTGGTGAAAAACCATTTACAAATGTATATTTAACAGGTTTAGTTCGTGATAAACAACGTCGTAAGATGTCTAAATCACTTGGAAATTCTCCTGAACCATTAGAATTAATAGAGAAATTTGGTGCCGATGGTGTTCGTGTTGGATTACTTTTAAGCGCTTCTGCAGGAAACGACATCATGTTCGACGAAGAATTGTGCAACCAAGGAAAAGCATTTTCTAACAAAATCTGGAATGCCTTTAAATTGATAAAAGGTTGGGAAGTTTCAGATGCAATTCCGCAACCAGAATCGTCTAAAGTGGCTATCGAATGGTATGAAACTAAGTTGCAAAGAACCTTAATTGAAATCGAAGAAAACTTTGATAAATATAGAATTTCAGATGCGTTAATGGCAATTTACAAATTGGTTTGGGACGATTTTTGTTCGTGGTTTTTAGAAATGATAAAACCGGCTTATCAACAACCAATTGATAAAGCTACGTTTGATAAAGCGATTGAAATGCTTGAAAATAATTTGAAATTATTACATCCATTTATGCCGTTTTTAACGGAAGAAATTTGGCAATATATTGCAGAACGAACTCCAGAGCAAGCTTTAATTGTTGGAGAATGGCCAGTTGCAAAATCGTATAACGAAAAGTTAATCAGCGATTTCGATTTTACAATTGAAGTAATTTCGGGAATTAGAACCATCAGAAAAGATAAAAACATTCCGATGAAAGATGCCATCGATTTGAAAGTGGTTAATAACGAAAAAACAGCAACTTACTTCGATTCTGTAATTATGAAATTAGGAAACATTACTTCATTAGAATATGTTTCAGATAAAGTAGACGGAGCGTTATCTTACAGAGTAAAATCGAATGAATATTTTATTCCAATTACTGGAAATATTGATGTTGAAGCAGAAATTGCTAAACTATCAGAAGAGTTGACTTATACAATTGGTTTCCTAAAATCGGTACAAGTAAAATTATCAAATGAGAAGTTTGTTGCCAATGCCAAACCAGAAATCATTGAAAACGAACGCAAAAAAGAAGCCGATGCGCTTGCTAAGATTGCAACAATCGAGCAAAGTATTGCAAGTTTGAAATAAAAATAAAAATCCCGAGTTAGTAAATTAACTCGGGATTTTTTAATTATCAAGAATTTTTTGTAAATCTCCTGTTAATTCCATTCCTTCAAACTTAGTAAAATAAGTCATTACATTTCCTTCAATTTTCAAGATTTTTACTGGCATTTCTTTTCCAGTCATGTTTTTCTTTAATCTTTTAGTACTTGGATTTATTATTTTTTTGTAAGTTAGTGTGTACTCACATTCAGAAATCCAATCGATGTAAAGATGGACTTCTTCTCCGGTTTCTTCATAGCGTTCAATCTGTAATTTTTCAGTTCGAATAACAATAATTCCAGATAAATTAGGATCTGTATATCTAAATTCGCCAGTTCTAAAATCAGTACAATCTAAATCTTGTGAAAAAGCAATAGAGGATGCAATCAAAAAAAATGTAACTAGATATTTGAGCATAGTTTTAATTATCCTTTAGGATTTTTACCATTTTTGTAGTTTACTTTTTCTACAATTTCAATTTTTTTAGTTGGCTTTTTATCTTTAAATTTTGGTTTAGCAGCAGTACTTTTCTTGAAATCACCTGCTTTAAATTCTTTCGGTGGAGCCGTAGCTTTTTCTGATTTTGTAAATTCTTTTGGGCGTGCTTCTTGCTTGTGAACGGCAATTACATCCATAGGTATTTTCGGATTTTCTTTTGTTCCACGCAAGTGAATTACCAATCCATTTAGGAAATTACGCAGTACTTGATCGCCACATTCTACATATTTAGGATGATCGGCATTGCGAAAGAAATTCCCAATTTCACCTTTAGACATTCTAAAATCTACCAACATTAAAATTTGTTCTATTTGGTCGTCACGAAGCATTAATGCTACACGTAGTTTCTTGAAAATATCGTTATTTGTCATTTTTTCTGTATTAAATATTTTGTTTTATTCTTCCAGCTTTAGAAAAGCCAAAGATACGCCTTTTTGAAACCTTCTCGCCATAATTTTTCATTGTGTTGTCCGCCTTCAACAATGATTTTTTTATTTAAATTTTTGCAATAACAACGTTTTGAATTTACTTGTGACTCCATATTATTTAAATCCCGCACCATATCATCATCGCCTTCCTTGTCGCCACACAATAAATATACTTTTGTTTTGAATGTTTCCGTTTTTTCCATCAATTCAAAAATTTCTTTTCTGTTGAACCAAAAAGCAGGTGAGAAGCAACCCACTTTACCAAATACTTTTGGATATTTTAAGGCACCATAAAACGAAACTAATCCGCCAAGAGAACTCCCAAAAAGAGCCGTATTAAAGGCGTTTGTTTTGGTTCTATACTTTTTATCAACATACGGCTTTAATGTTGAAACTATAAAATCTAAATAATTATCGGCATTTCCACCACCATATTTTTCATGTTTAAAAGGCGTCAATTCTTCCATTCGTTTTTCGCCTCCATGTTCAATTCCGATGACAATTACTTGAGCCGAAATACTATCAAGAGTTTCATCAATATTCCATTCGCCTACGTAAGAAGTTTTTGCATCAAATAAATTTTGAGCATCGTGCATGTAAATTACAGGAAATTTTTTATCAGAACTGGAGTAATTTTTAGGAAGGTAAACCCAGATTTTTTTAGTTGTTTTTAATTGAGGTGCATCAATTGTAAATGTTGAAACTTGCTTGCTAGCAGTACTTTGCTGCGCATTGGAACTCCAAAAAAACAAAATTGATAAAAGCGCTAAAATAAATTTCACGAGATTTAATTTTTAAATTTTAACAAAATTTAATATTTTAGCTGAAAATACTCCATTTTGATGAACACAAAGGAACAAAAAATTAGTTTATTATCAGACATGATTGCTTTTGCAATTGTTGATGGTGAATTGCACGAAAGAGAATATCTGTTTTTGTCTATAATTGCAGTGGAATTAGGCATAAATAAAGACGAATTGAACCAGCTTTTTCATGAAGAAAACCGTAGTGAAATTATCAAAAGTGATTTTGAACGAATTCAACAATTTTACAGATTGGCTTTATTGATGCATTGTGACGGCATACTTCATGAACGGGAGTTGAATAAAATTTATGAAATTGGAATCAACATGGGATTAAATCCGTTTGCAATGAAACGCGTTTTAAAAGCTATGGAACAATCGCCAACACGAATGGTTCATCCTGACTATTTACTCGAAGTTTTTCAAGAACAACTTAATTAATATAAAGAAAGGTTTGCTTTTTACAGCAAACCTTCATCTGGTATAAATATCTCGATATCTATTTTTTTTTAAATGTAGTTTTTTTAATTAATTTATTTTGGTTAATAATATTGAGTTCATAATCGCCTTTTTCCATTTGATTTATATTTAAATAAATTTTATTGGATGGTAATTGCTCAATTTTAGACTCATATTTAATTTTCTTTGGTGGCATTAGAAGTAGTTACATCTTTTTATAATAAATTGCTGTTTTATCTTTCAAAAAACAAGTTTTATCTCCAATTTTAACTAGAATTGTAGCTTTTGTTTCAGTTTCATCCTCTGGTTCTATTGCTGTAGAATTGGTATCAAATTCAAATTCATATAGATATACCGAACCATCATCAGCTTTTTCAAAATTTTGTTTTCTCATTGAGGTCATCGGTACCAATCGATGTCCTATCCAGTTGAGACTGAAAAATTTAATTGGGCAATTTTTTTTATTTTCAAAATCAATAAGTTGTAGTTTATATGTTCGTTTGGGTTTGATAGAATTGAGTTTTATAATTCTAATTTTGAAATCGATAGAATTGCAATCGCAAGTAGAATTGGTATTTGGAAGCACTTTAATACCTTTATTTATAGTTGCAGTTTGTGTGTTTTTTTGTGAAAATGAAAGTTGTGTTACTAGTAAAATGAGTAAAAATAGTGTGCTTTTTAGGTTTGATATTTTGATGCTATTTGCTTTCATAGTTATTGTTTCTTTAGATTTTTCATCATTTCTTCTACTGCTTGATCCATTCCTTCCATTTCTTCTTTTTTAAATTCAGATGCGTTGAAGTTTATGGCTACACCTTCAATTTTAGTAAGCGTAATGATATTTCCGTTGTTTTCGATACTTGTACTTAAAACAGTTTTTCCATCTATTTGATAAAATCCTAAACCTGCAAAACTCAATTGATTTTTGAATTGGTTTTTGCCCGAAATGCTGTTGTCGTTGAGATACACAATTACTTTGTCTTTTTCTGATGTTTTGGAGTTGTTGTAAGGATATCCAACAATATTTTGATTCGTGAATTTTTTAGATGGATTGCTGTCTTTCTTAAGTGTAACATTATCCATTTTAAAATCGTTTTTCGGATTTATTGGAATAGACATCACTGTTTTTTTACCTTTTCTATCTGTAGAATAAATATAATTTTTTAGTGAATGACTGTATACCATGAAGTTGAAGTTTTTATCATTTGGATTGAATGTTTCGCTTCCTTTTTTAGAATTTAGAACTCCAAAATAACCATGCTTTGTATTGAAATAAGTTGAGGTTTCAATGGTTTTTCCACTTTTGTCTTTCATAGTGTAAGTTAATTTTACATTGAAAAAAAGTTTTTGTTTCGTAGAAATTTCTTTCGGTTTGAACTTACTAAAAATTCCTTTCGAACCAAGAAGTGTGTCGATTTTTATTGGTTTTGTTTGTGCAAAATTAACGCAGCAAACCAGAGCCAAAATCATTGTAATTAATTTTTTCATGATTTTTAATTTTATAGATTATTCGATTCCTTCGTTGATGCAACGAATTCCTTTGGTTTCAATTTTTTCAAAGCGAATGTCTTTGAGAACGTAAGCATTCTTAACAAACTTGACTATCCTCTTTGATCCAGAAAACACAATTGCAACGATATTTTCGTTTGATTTTCCATTTTTCCTAGAACAATCATAAGTTCTTATTTCGTAATTTTTAGGAATAGAAATTACTTTTAGAACATCTATTATTCGATATTGGTCTGGGTTTGTTTTAATTTTTTTGCTCAGTAAAACAACAGCAGTTTTTCCTTTTCGAAAGACTTCAATTGATGATAAAAACGGACCCTCATTTGGATTTCCAATAACAATTCCTTGTTCGTATTTATAATTTTTTAGTGCTTCAATTTGATTTTCTGATGTATAAGTTTTTCCAATAATGGTTTTGAAATCTGCGGCCAATTTGCCTTGAGCGAGAGCTTTTTGCGTAATTAAAAACAAAGTAATAATTGCAATTACAAATAAATTTTTAATCATTTTGTTTTTTTTAGATTATTTTGGAGTTCTACCTGTATTGTTATTTCGTTCTCTTTCTTTTCTAATTCGTTCTCGCTTAGCTTGTTGACTATTTATGTCGCTATTTTTGTCTCTTTTTTGATTTTCTGTTTCCAATTTTTTGCAATCCAAGTAAGCTCTCATTATTTTTAATTGCTCCTTTTGTGTTTTTCCTTTCATTTCATCCTTTGGATATTTGCACTTTGAAGACGATGCTGGATTATCTGAAGCTTTTTTTTGACCAAAGCAAACCATCACATTAAGACTTAAAACAACTACGATTATTATTTTTTTCATATCTACTTTTATTTATTCAACTATAAATTTTTTGCTTCTGGAATCGCCAGTAAACATGTGAATTGGCGCGCCAACTCGATCAACTAAAATTTTTGACTGACCGTTTTTTGTAATTGTGATTTTTATTTTATCTACGTGCCAATTATCTGCAAACATTCCGCCACCGCCAGTGTGTCTAATTTCTACCTCTTTTATATCATTTATATCAATTTCTGTTGAGTTTGGAATCGCTTTAGTAACTGAATTTTCTGTAAAATTGTTCCACTTTGCAGTATCGTTTATATTGTTTAAACTTACAGTTTTACTAGAATTTTTGAAAGTTAATTTGATATTGACATTATTTCCGCTACCGCCTTCAAGATTATCACCACCAGTTCCAAAAACACAATTTAGAGAGGCATTTTTATTAGAATTTGATGTACTTGCAACGTTATTTTGTGCTGGGCAAAGTCCGTTTATTTTTAAGGATAATGATGTTCCGGTGGTGTTGTTACTGTCTCTGTTTTCATAAACAAATCGGTATAAATTCTCGTTTGAACCGCTGGGACTCATATAATTCATTGTGGCAGATTTCATTATTCCATCGACTTTAATTCTAGAAGTTATTGTTACTTTATTTAAATTCCAGTTGTCACCTACAATTGCAGTTATATTATTTGCAGAACCACCTTTTGGAATTCTACTGACTATGACTTCTTGAATGTCTTGGCAATTGACATCTGCTGGAAGATTAAGCGTAACTCTTCGGATGGAATTGTTTGGCCATTCGCGTCCTTCATTGGCATTTTCCTTTACTAAATCGGTTTTGTTTTTTATTTTTAAAGTAATTTTTACTCCTTCCATAAAATCTTTTGGGTCTAAATTATCGTTACCGGTTTTAAAATCGATGTCCAATTTATTATCTGATTTTGGAGTGACAAAAACCGATGGACTTTTAACAGGTTGTGCGACTTGGGTGACTTGAACTGATGACGTTGTAGCAACTGGTGAGAAAGTAAAAAGTGAACGATGTTGTGTATTGGTTTGATCACCACTAATTTTAAGATACGATTCTGGTCTAGTCAATTCTTCTTCAGATACTGTAAGTTTTGCATCGTAATCCTTATTTGAAACACTAGGTTGGATAAAATATTTCCCAGATGTATATTCTTTAATAATAAATGATTGTGTTTGAATTGATGCTAATGGTTTTTGATTTTCTAGATATAAAAATTCTAAAACACCTTTTCCGTTTGGTGTTAATTTATAAGTAATACATTTTTTTCGTTGTACCGATTGGATGTAATATAAATTATCTGAATTTCTAACCTTTTTTACATCCCAATATTGGTACTCGCAATAGGTGTTGGGTGCGCATGTTTCTTTTAACACAAATCCTTCAAAACCATTTAGCTGCATTGCTTTTTGATTTAAATCAAGTTTGATAATGTATCTTCCTGGAATGATTTGTGAGTGCATCAAACTTTGAAATCCTATAAAAAGAAAAAATATTTTTAAAATTTTCATAATAATTATTTTATTGATGAGTAGTCAACCAACCATTGAATTCGATCATCCATATTATTATCTTGCCATGTTATTGGTGCATCATGTGTACCTCGTTGTCCAGGAAATGTATTAATTCCATTTAGATGAATACCCATTCCTAACAAATGATGGTCAGAATTGTTAAATCGTAATGTGAAACCTCTGTATGCAAGTTGATACCAATTTGGAATTTGACCTTGCATTGCACTTTTAGAGCGACTTGTTCCGCTTACAGAACCATTTGCGATTATCCTAGAATTTGGTATATAAGCATATTGAATTGTTGCTACATATGGTCTTGCAGTGCTTTTATCATTTGACATGCCTTTTAAAATTCCATCAATAGTTAGTCCCGTTTCTATTATTGTTCCGAATGGTGCAATTGCTAATATACCTGTAGCTACTGGATCTACAACAGAACGATAATCTTCTCGTTGGTCGTCAATAAAACTTACTTGAGCCAATGCGTTATCTTGATCCATTTTAATAGACATTGTTCTTATATTATTATCTGTTCCTGCAAGTCTTTCAAATGAAAATCCAGAAATAACAAGAGTAGTATTGGCTGGTTTTGCCGGAAGCTGAATGTTAAATGTTCCTGACCCAGCAGCAGTAATTGTACCACCAGTTGCATCAGGAATATTTAACCATTTCGCCTCAACACGAAATGGATCATCACCATTCTGATCACTATATTTTGCGTTCATTGATCCTTGATCGTGTAAAATACCAATTGTTCTTACTTTGTGATCGCCATTGTTATACCAAAGACGGAAATCACTCAAAGCTGGAGCTGAAGAAATTTTTATATCTGATGCTGTAACCAGATATTCATTACTAGTTCCAGAGGCTCGTGACGTCGTAATCTCTTTTTTTGTAAAAGTTGACGTAAGTTTTGAATTTTTTGCTATTGTTGAAGTTTTTGGCGTTGTCAATTTTGGTGCTTGAGCTAAAATGATGTTTGCAAAAAATAAACATATAGCTAAAATAATTTTTTTCATGATATCAAGGTTTTAGAATTATTAAGTATTAAAGTTTTTCGATTACGATGTTGTCTATGTAAAATTCTGCTCCATCTTTTGTGACATCACTTGCCCATTTCGAATAAATAGTGACATTATCTATTGGGTTTTTATATTCAAATGATAAATATTCCCATTTGCATGTAGTTTGCGAGGTTACTACATTTTGTAAGGCATTATTTCCAGAATTAATTACTCCAAAGTTTACGTTTCCACGAATAACATAAACCCAACAACTGGCTTTAACGCCTTTGTTTTTAGGAAGTGGATTTTGAGCAAATCCCGAATGACCAATTGTACTTGTGATGTGCATTGCGTTTCCGCTTACTAAACTTTTTAATGGAGGTTTAGGAACATTACATTTATTATTCAAATTCACCACTTCCATAATCATACAAGAATTTTCTGTTGGATTATTTATCCATGCGCTCCAATTATTTGCTGGAGTTGCATCTGACCAATGATCTGATTTTGGAGTATGACAATATCCTTTTGGGTTGGGAACAGTTTTACTAATATCATCAAAATTTGAATTGATAATAATGTTTTGAGACTGCAATGCAAATGACACGAATGTTATTGCAATAGATAGAAGTAATCGTTTCATAATGGGATTTGTTTTTGATTGTTAAACAAGTCAAATGTCTAACAAACAAATTCTAATCATTATGAGTAATGTAACAACAGTTATGACTTATGTAACAAGAGGTTATAAGCCAGTGAAATCAATGGTTTTAATGCGTAAATTATTTATTTTCTGCATATTCTGTTGGAGTACAATGATACATTTCTTTAAAACATTTAGAGAAATAAGACACATCATTAAAGCCAACAGAGTAGGCAATTTCAGATATATTTCCGTTGCCTTTTTTAAGTAGTTCGGCAGCAATTTTTAATCGTTCATTTCTTAAAAATTCGGTCGATGTAACACCAAGAAGTGATTTTAGTTTTCGATGCAATTGCATTCTACTCATACCAACTTCTGCTGCAAAATCTTCTGAAGAAAACTCAGAATTGGAAATTTTTTTGTCTAAAATGACTTGAAGTTTTTTAATAAATTTCTCTTCTTGAGAGTTAATGACGATATCAATAGGACGCAAAACTAACTCTTGGCTGTAGCGAGTGTGTAGCTTTTTGCGTTCGGCAATTAATTGATTTACTGTCGATTTTACAATTTCATTATTAAATGGTTTGGTTAAAAAAGCATCTGCATAATTCTTCAATCCTTCTAGATGTGATTCTTGAGATGTTTTTGCTGTAAGTAAAACTACTGGTATAAATGAGGTTAATTCATTAGTTTTTATTTGTTTAGTAAATTCAAATCCATTCATTTTTGGCATCATAATATCAGAAATAATACAATCTGGAATTTCTTTTTGAGCTAATTTTAGTGCTTCCTCGCCATTTTTTGCTTCAAGAATTTGATAGTTATTTTTAAATATATCTTTTAGAATAGTTCTTATATCTGAATTATCATCGACAAGCAATAAAACCGGCATTTCTATTTCTTTATTAATAGCATTTTTATTGGTTATGTTAGTTGATTTTGAACTAATAACAACTGCATTTTCATTTGAAATTGATAAACGTAGTTTAACAATAAACGATAATTTATTGTTTACTAAAGTTGTTTCAATAGTTCCTTTGTATAAATCTACCAATTCTTTTACTAAAGCTAAACCAATTCCAACGCCTTGATTATTATCGTTTTTTTGATAAAATCGTTCGAATAATTTAGGTAAATCTTCCTTTTTTAAATCGCTTCCTGTGTTGGAAATTACTAATATTAAATTTGATTCTTCTGTAGAGGAATTAAATCCGATTGTCTCATTTTTACTCGAATATTTAAAGGCATTCGAAACTAAATTTGTCACAATTTTTTCGATGACATCTTTGTCAAATAAATGATTTATAGTGTTTTTTTGAATAGTTGAAATAAAATGCAATCCTTTATCTTTGGCTTCAAATTCAAAAGGCTCCATAATTGAATTTAAAAACGTACCAATATTTCCATCCTTTAAAATTAGCTTCAAATTGCCACTATCAATTTTAGAAAGTTGTAATAACTGATCTACTAATTCGAGCATTCTTGTTGAATTGGCATCTATTAATTGTAATTTATTTTTCTGATCTTCATCGGTAATTTCGTCTTGTAAGCTTTGAACTGGACTTTTTATCAGTGTTAACGGCGTTCTAAATTCGTGTGAAATATTAGCGAAAAAACGCGATTTTATAGAACTTAAATTTTCTAATATAATTTTTTCTTTAACAAGTTCAGACGACTTAATGTAAAGTGCATAACTGAAAAGTGAGATTTCAATTAAGGTTCCAATTAATATAGATACATTAGTTCTTACAAATAATTTTGAAAAATCTCTACTAAAATAAATTTCATCTAGATAGTCAAGAATTTCCTGTAAAATGTAAGAGCCAATTAGAAAAGAACTACCTATAAAAATGTATTTTATAAATTTAGTTTTTCTCTTTTTATATAATTGAAATACCATTAATAGTATAAAACTTAATGATAAAAATTTGAAAAAAGTAATAATAATTAGCGTTGATTCGTCAAATGTATATGGATTTGTGTAAAATGTTGTGGTTAGGAAAAGTAAATAGATAATTATTAATGAAAAGTATAATTTCATTACTCTATTTAAATTTACACTAACTGATTTTAAAACTGATTTCACAAAGAAGCCATAAAAAAGTATGGATAACATATATGAAACTTCTTTTACTAAATCGTAATGCAGCATTATTTTTGCAATAAAAGTATTTCTATTTCTATCAATAACTAGAAGGATAAATATAAATGTGCATAAAATATAAAGAGAATAATTTAAGTAACTTCGTGCTTTAGATCTATAAAACATTAATAAATTATAGAAAAAAAGAAGTAAAAGACTGCCAGAAAGAATTCCCAATAAAAATCTATTTTCTTGATAATAGCGATAGTTTTTTAAGGTCACAATGTTATAAATGTCTTTTGTAATTAGATTGAATTTAAAGATTAATTCAAATTTTAAATGTACTTCTTGATGAAGAATAATCGTTTTTTCTTCCAATGGCATTATTTTAAAGTTTAATGCATTAACCATTTCCTTTGAAAAAAGACTATCGGTATCTTGAACGTAACCAATCGTTTTTTTTAGGGTATCGTTTTTAGAAATTATATAGGAAGTTACTTCTTGCGAATTGGAAGTGTAGAATACAAAATCAAGAGTATCTTTTGTTTCATTTTTAATTTTTCCAATCAACCAGATATCTTTTGGGAGATTATCCACATCTTTTTTTTCACAACCACAGTATTTTTTTTGTAATTGGTTTTGAATTTTTAAGATCTTATTTGGTGTATAACTTTTATCACTTGTAAATAAATAAGAAAAGTGTTCTGTGATATCTTCGCCAACGTCATTAGAAGTTATATAAAAAGGGACAATTGAATCTTGTTGAGCAAATGAAAATGACGAGTAAATTAGAAAAAGGAAAACTAATTTTTTCATAACAAGAGATTTAGTAAGTAAAATTATACAATAATAGTCAATTATTACTTCCAAAAGTAAAACAATTGTAACATTTTCATGATACATAATTTGTTGCGAAATATAATAAATCTTCCAGCTTACGACTGAAAATTAGTCAGTTAACGAGTTGTTAAATCAGTCATTTTTTCATTTTTCACTTTTTTTTCTGTTAATAAAAATGTCAATTTGACTTAAATTTTACACTGGTATGTAATTTGTTTTTTAGGAAAACATAACTAAAAAATGTTTAATTTAAAATATATAATTATGAACTTAATTAAAAGAAACACAGTACCATTTCCATCAATTATCGATGAATTATTAAAGCCAGATTGGCTAGGCGGAATGCAAAATTTTAATGCAAATGTTCCAGCAGTAAACATCAAGGAAACCGACACAAGTTTTGCTATTGAATTAGCTGCGCCAGGAAAAAATAAGGAGGATTTCAATATCGAAATTGATCACAATGTACTAACTATTTCTTCTGAAAATAAATCTGAAAAAGAAGAAACTGAAGGAAAATATACTAGAAGAGAATTTAGTTATTCTTCCTTTAGAAGAGCATTCACTTTGCCAGACACTGTAAATACTGAGAACATTAATGCTAATTATGAAAATGGAGTTTTACACATTGCACTTCCAAAAAGAGAAGAAGCATTACCAAAACCAAAACGCCTAATTGAAATTGGTTAATTAATTTGTTGAATTGAATGAAAAGCGCAACCCAAAAAGTTGCGTTTTTTTTTATATTTTTTCTTGTAACGATTTAATTTCATCACGATATTTTGCAGCTTGCATAAAATCTAATTCTTTGGCTGCTTTTTCCATTGCTTTTTTAGCTTCACGAATTTTCTTTTCAATTTCTGGTTTGGTTAAGTACAAACTTTCTGGTTCGGCGGCTTTTAAAACTTGATTTTCATAATATTTTGTAGAAACCGAGTTGTTTCCTAACGCGCTTCCTAAACTTTTATTTAATGCTTTTGGTTCCAATCCATGTTTAGCGTTGTAAGCAGATTGTTTTTCTCTTCGATAATTAGTTTCGTCAATCGTTTTTTGCATCGAAGCAGTAATTTTATCGGCATATAAAATAGCTTTTCCGTTTACATTTCTTGCGGCACGACCAACTGTTTGCGTAAGCGATCGATGGCTTCTCAAAAATCCTTCTTTATCGGCATCCAAAATGGCAACCAAAGAAACTTCGGGTAAATCCAAACCTTCACGAAGTAAATTTACACCAATCAAAACATCAAACAATCCTTTTCTTAAATCTTGCATGATTTCTACTCGCTCCAAAGTATCAACATCAGAGTGAATGTAACGGCAACGAATGGAGACTTTCGTCAAATATTTTGTCAATTCTTCGGCCATTCTTTTTGTTAAAGTGGTTACTAGAACACGTTCGTCTAATTCGCATCGTACCTGAATTTCTTCGATTAAATCATCAATTTGATTTAAACTCGGACGCACTTCTATAATTGGATCTAATAATCCCGTTGGTCGAATAACTTGCTCGACATAAATTCCTTCTGATTTTTCCAATTCATAATCGGCTGGAGTTGCAGAAACATAAATAACTTGATTCTGCATGCCTTCAAATTCTTCAAATTTCAACGGACGATTGTCCATCGCTGCTGGAAGACGAAAACCATATTCAACCAAATTCTCTTTTCTACTTCTATCGCCACCATACATGGCATGAACTTGCGAAATCGTGACGTGACTTTCATCAACAACCATCAAGAAATCTTCTGGAAAATAATCTAACAAACAGAAAGGTCGCGTTCCTGGCAATCGTCTATCTAAATAACGCGAATAATTCTCAATTCCTGAGCAGTAACCGAGTTCACGAATCATTTCTAAATCGAAATTTGTTCGTTCTTCCAATCTTTTTGCTTCTAAATGTTTTCCTATTTCTTTAAAATAATCGACTTGTTTTACCAAATCTTGCTGAATATCCCAAATCGCTGCTTGCAAAACATCGGGTGAAGTCACAAACATATTGGCAGGATAAACGGTAAGTTTTTCATATTTTTCTAGAACTTTCGAACTTCTTGCATCGAAAGCTTCAATATCTTCGATTTCATCTCCAAAAAAATGAATTCTAAAAGGTTCATCGCCATAACTTGGAAAAATATCAACCGTATCACCTTTAATTCTAAAAGTTCCCGGAGTAAATTCGGCTTCGGTTCTTGAATATAAACTTTGAACCAATCGATGTAATAATTTAGTTCTAGAAATCACTTGATTTTTCTCCACCGTAACAACATTCTTTTGAAATTCAACAGGATTTCCAATTCCGTAAAGGCAGGAAACAGATGAAATTACAATGATGTCTCGACGACCAGAAAGTAGAGCAGAGGTTGTGCTTAAACGAAGTTTTTCAAGTTCTTCGTTAATAGATAAATCTTTTTCAATATAAGTTCCAGTAACAGGAATAAAGGCTTCGGGTTGATAATAATCGTAGTAAGAAACAAAATATTGCACCGAATTGTTTGGGAAAAACTGCTTAAATTCGGAGTATAATTGCGCTGCTAAAGTTTTGTTGTGTGCCAAAACTAGCGTCGGTTTTTCTACATTCTGAATTACATTGGCAACGGTAAATGTCTTTCCCGAACCAGTAACTCCTAATAAAGTTTGGTATTTTTCTCCATTGAGAATTCCGTTTGAAAGTTTTTCAATAGCTTGCGGCTGATCGCCTGTTGGTTTGTAATCGGATACGACTTGGAATTTCATTTTATAGCAAAAATTTCAGAAAAGCAAAGTTACAAAGATTGTCTTCTAATCAATGTTAAACTTCCATTCTTTCTGTTGCTTTTCGCTGAGAAAAGTCCAAGCTACAAAACGGCTTGTTTTTTGACCTTGAGCCATTTCGATAGTTTTTATTTCAACGGCTCCAACTTTATTTAAGGTTTTATAAATACTTTTTAGATTGTCCTTTTTAGAAACTAAAGTAGTGAACCAAAAAACCTGTAAAGGATATTTTACACTTTCATAAATCATTTGAGTAATAAAACCGATTTCGCCACCGCTGCACCAAAGTTCGGCATTGTGTCCGCTAAAATTTAATAATGGTTTAATGGATTTTTTGTCTTCTAGATTATTTACTTTTCTTAAAGATTGTTTTGTAGCTTCGTCTTGCGATGCATGAAATGGAGAATTACAAATTGTAAAAGCAAATTTATCTTCGGGTAAAATGATATTTTTAAAAATAAATCTTGGTTCAACTTGTAACTGTAAACTGATAGCATCAATCAATTTTGGGTTTTCTGAAATTATTTTTTTACAATTCTGAATCGCTTTTTCATCAATATCGGTTCCAACGAAACTCCATTGATAACTTTCATTTCCAATTATGGGATATATACAATTGGCACCAATTCCGATGTCTAAACCTACAACATTTTCTCCTTCTGGAATAGTTTCGTTGTTGGATTTGGCCAGTAAATCGGCTATGTAGTGAATATAATCTGCTCTTCCAGGAATTGGTGGACATAAATAGTTGGTTGGAATATCCCAATTTTGAATGTCATAATCTGATATTAAAATAGCTTTATTTAATGCTTTTACGGCATCAGGATTTGCAAAATCAATTGTTTCTGAATTGTGTTCATTAGTAAAAACAAATTGTTCTAACTCAGGAAAATTTGGAATTAATTTTTCAAAATTATATCTAAATCGGTGAGGATTTCTTGGATGTAATGTAGTTTTTTCGGAATTTATTTTGTTCTTCATTTTGTCATTTCTATATCAAATATATGAAAATCAATGAAGACTGCAAAGGTTTTAATCAAAACATTCCATCAGAATTAAATCGCCTTGCGAATGTTCGATTTTTACAATTCCGTCTTCTGTTACATGGTTGCTACTTCCAGTTCTGTAACCTATTGTAAGCTCTTCATTATTTAATGAATAAAATAGATTTTGAGTAGTAATTCCAGAAACTTTTCCAATAGGAATTAATGAAATAGGAGTGTTTTTAGTGTACCATTTTTCAAATTTATTGGGCAATAAAAAAATCGTAGAATGGTCGTCAAGTAGTACAATTTTGAGTTTGTTGCGATAACTTACAATATTTGTAATATTTGTAATGGTGTGATCGGCGCGTTTTCCTGTTGCCCAAACCACGTTTACCGCTTTATGACCTTTTTCAATAAGATAATCAAAAGCTTTTTCTAAATCGGTTTTGTCTTGATTTGGTGTATGAACAATTTCAAGCGGAAACTGCTTTTCTTTATAAATTTCGGGATTAAAATCGCCATCAAAATCGCCTAGTAAAACATCAATTTTAATGTCTAATTGCAAAACGCGTTCTATTGCATTGTCTAAAACAACTACGATTGGAGACCATTCTAGAAGTTGTCCGAGTAAATCAAAACTACACGAAGCTCCATTTGCAATAATTAATGCAGGTTCTTGATCGTCGCGAACAATGTGATGTGATGACATTATTATCTTTTTAAACTGAAATGACCTTTAAATTCTCTACCATCAATTAATTTTGCAGAGAACCAATAATCAGTAGCAGGCATTTGCAGTCCATTATAAGTTCCATCCCAACCTGAAGAATAGGGTTTGTGATAGTACAATAGCTTACCAAAGCGATCAAAAATTTTAAGATCTTTTAAAGTTTGAAAACTTCCAGTTATATTCCAGTTATCATTTGTTCCATCTCCATTCGGCGTAAAAAAATTAGGATATCCAATAACTGAAAATGTTGTGTATGCAATTCCACAATCGTTGGTATCTTTAACATAAATTATATGTTGTCCAGGAGTAATATTTTGAAAAACATTGCTTGATTGGTATGTTCCAAATTGATTGTCTAAAGCATAAATGTAATTTCCAAGACCTGTTGTGTCAACGATTAGACTATAATTACCTACATTTCCTTCAATTGTATAGTTTATTGTTGCGGTTTCAGAATTGGTAATTGTTATTGTTCTAATTGAAGAACATCCATTAACATTTGTTGCAGTAACTGTATATATTCCAGCAGCATTTACTTCTATTGATTCAGAAATTTCACCTGTTGACCAAATATAACTTAATGAATTTGAAGGATTTAGGTTTCCAGCTGACAAAGTGATGCTATCGGGATAATTATTTAAACAATAAAATGCGGATTCATCAGACTTTAAGTTTGGGTTATTATTAACAACTAGATTAAAATTTGTGATATCAAAACATTGGTCACTGCTAACAGGTTGAATTCGTGCATAAATTATTTGAGGATTTGAAATGTTTGTATAACTATCGAGAAGTTGATTTTCATTATTGAATGCATTATCATATGATGAAAAATAGGATACTTCATAATTTAATGACGATTGACTTCCTAATATTTCTAAGGTATTGTTTGAAAGTGTAAAGTTTGAAAACGAATCATTTCCACAAGAGACTAAATCTTGAGGTTGATTCGCAATTGGTGTTTCAACTATTGTAACATTTCTAGTGAAGGTCTTAGTTGATGAAGTGGTTTGTAATGTAAGAGTCACAGCATACGTACCAGCAGATGTAAATGAATGAGAAGGATTTTCAAGTGAAGATGTGTTTGAAGCAGATAAAGGATCTCCGAAATTCCAGTTAACAGAAACGATATTGTTGATTTCTGGAATTTCGAATTGGGTTGTACTTCCTTCACAAATGTTTGAATATCTGTATGAAATATCAAATAACGAAGTTATAAATGCAGGTAAGCCATAATAGCAACTTTTGGAACCAAGTGAGAAACCATTTGCATTAAACGCGCAACCAGAACCAGATATGTCTGGATTATTAATAACACCCAAATAATTGACATTATTTCGAGCAAGATATATTTTTTTGTTTGGCGCTAATTGAAGAGCTCCAAAAGTTCCATTAAAAACGTTGTCACTATAGAATTCATCTAATAACAGTAGTGAATTGTTAATTATAGTTTCATTTTGACTTTCAATATTTAATTGAAATAATTGTGATTTCGTATTTTCATTATCAATATTTGTTACGTAAAGTAAATTACTATCATTAGAAAATTCTACTCCATAAATTCCAATTCCAACATTGTCGTTTTCAAAACTTGTAGTGCTTATCAAACTGATAGCACCTGTTGTTGTATTAAAATTAAAAAGCTGAAGATTACTATTGTTTGCTTTTGAATTTGCACATGCTATAAATTTTCCATCAGGCGATGATTTTAAATAACCTAGAGTGTTTTGATTACTTCCATTTACAATTTCACCAACGCTAGATATTATTGGAGAATTTAATCCAGTAGAAGTTATTTTGTAGGCATAAAATTGATTGTTACCAAATTTATGTGATATGAGCCAATAATCATTTTCATTTGAATGTTTAACAACATTAATCTTTTCTAAAGTAGGTGTTAATATTGGTACATTTTTAGTTATTACATCACCATATTCATTATCAAGACTCATGTCTACAATACTGTAGTTTAGTCCATTAGGTTTAGCAAGTTCATCTACAGTAAAAATATAATAAAGTGTTGTGCTATTAGGGAAAGGAACAATAATTGCAGATTGTGTACTAGATGAATCTCCAAATAAACCAGTACCATTTGGCATTTCATCATGGTTTCTATTCCAAACAGTTATACCATCAGTATAAAATAATAACGTTCCAAAATCATTGCATAGTGTTGCACAACCTTCAAAGGTTTTCATTTTGCTATCAAGTAGTACAACTGGATTAGTTCCTAAGTTAAAGTTTATTCCAGCCTCATTTCCAAAATACCAAACACCAGCTGGACTTTGTGAAAAACTTAAATTACTGATGAAAATTAAAATTACTACTATTTGTTTCATAAAAAAATAATAACAAATATAGTTATAAAAAGTTTGTTATTTATTCAATTGTGTAATTTATGCCGTCAATTTCAGATAAATGAAAATAACCTAGAGGATGGTTTTCTTGATCTGTTTGATTTACAATATTTCCACGTAAAGTTGCTGGCGGAGTTGCAAAAGGGCTACCGCCGCTACTTCCAGCAATTGTTATAAGTTTATTCATGTAGTTAAAATAGCGTTCATCAACTCCTTGTAAGCTCATAAATAATTCATCATCAGATTCAAAATCTGCACTTCTATATAGCCCGAACATTTCATTTCCTTGAAAAAATTCATCTTCTACAACCCCATATTCAGGAAAAGTATTAATACTATTTTTAAATCCTATAAGGTAAAAATTATCTACCAATCCGTTATCTTGAAAAAAGAATTTTACTTGAGTTTCTTCTCCTTCAAATCCATCAACAACCGTTTGTTCGATACTTTCAATTACTGGAGTTGCCATTAATTTTTGAGTGGAAGTGTATGTATTTCCACCAACTTGAACGGTTAATACATAAGTTTCATTTATAACAGGGTTAAAATTGGAACAAATATATTCGCCAGTTGAAGGCGTTTCAATAAAATCAAAAACAGTATTTGAACTATCTGTAATAAAGACAATTGCGCCAGAAACAGGTGGAATTACATTACTAAAATAATCGGTAGTTGTTGTAAGTTTTATTTTTTGCTCATTGCCCGATGTTCCTTTCTGCCATTTAATAGAAGCATCAATTACTAATCTTGGAGCAGCTGTATCTAAATCGACATCAATAACATCTTCACAACTTGAAAATGAAATTGTAAAAAGGATTAAAGCTAAATATTGAATTATATTTTTCATATTATTAAAATTTAAAGTTATAAGAAACCGATGGAACTAATCCGAAAATTGATAATCGAAGCGCTTCATTATCACCTGAATCTTGATTTTGTCTAAAACTTATTGAAGCGGCATTTTTCCGACCATATAAATTGTAAATACTAAAAACCCATTCGCCTTTCCATTTTTTAGTTTCGCTTTGTTTTGGTGTTAAAGTGGCAGAAATATCTAAGTGATGGTATAATGGCAAATTGTTTTCATTACGTAAACCATAACTTGGAACAGTGATTCCTTGGTACTCATATTGTCCATTAGGATAAGTTACTGGTTGACCTGTTTGCAAAGTGAAATTGGCACCAAAATTCCATTTTTTATTCAGTTTGTAAGAACTGGTCACTGCCAAATTATGCATTTTATCATAAGCAGATCGATACCAATCACCATTATTAATTCCGGATTCTTCTGGAGTTCTACCCGGTGTTTTTTGCTCCGATCGTGACAAAGTATAAGCAATCCATCCGCTTAATTTACCTGTATTTTTTCTGAATAAAATTTCCAAACCATAAGATCTCATTTTTCCATTTAAAACCACTTGTTCGATGGCTTCATTGGCAATTAAATCGGCACCATCAATATAATCCATTCGGTTTTTAATGGTTTTATAAAAGCTTTCGATTTCTAACGAATAAGCGTCGTCTTTTAAATTTGCAAAATAACCAACAGCTACTTGATCTGCAATTTGCGGTTTTATGAAATTATCACTTGGTGTCCAAACGTCTAATGGAGTAGGCGAAGCAGTATTAGAAACCAATTGTAAATATTGAACCATTCTATTATAACTTGCTTTTACCGATTTATTGTCGCTAATTTCATAAGCAATCGCAAAACGTGGTTCAAAATTATTATAATCGGCTATAGTTTTATTTGAACCAAAATATTGAGTTCCAATTGGGTCAGCTTTTTCGTAAATTTCAAATTCGGTATTGTAGGTAACAGGTTGATTATTCGCATAAATATTTTGTGTAAATTTCCCTAATCTGTAAAATAAGCTATAACGTAAACCATATTCGATATTGATTTTATCAGTTACTTTTTGATCTAAACCAACATAAAAAGCTGGTTCGATGGCATATTTTCTTTCTAGTTGACGAAAATTTATCCCAGAATCACTTCTTGAAGGTTCAATTGTACCCGGATTGAATTCGTAATAATTGGCATTGGCACCATAATTCAATTTGATTTTATCCGATAAATAATATTTGAAATCATATTTTAAATTATAGTTTCTAATGCCAGAATCCCAATTGAATCCAACAAAATCCAGGTTTAATCCGTAGTAATAATCACTATAAATCATTGACAAATTTGAAAATAATTTATCAGAAAATAAGTGATTCCATCGAAGGTTTAAAGTGGAGTTTCCGTAGGTATTTACAAAGCTTTCATTTAAACTAAAAACATCTCTACCAAAATATCCAGAAAGATATAAACTGTTGTTTTTGTTGATTTTATAATTCAGTTTTGTATTCAAATCATAGAAATAAGCAGAATTTTCATTGTTGGATAATTTCAAAAATAAATGTGCATAAGAACCTCTTCCGGCGACAATGAACGAACCTTTATCTTTTACAATTGGACCTTCCGCTAAAAGTCGGCTTGAGATTAATCCGATGCCACCATTCATGTGAAAACTTTTACTGTTTCCGTCTTTTTGATAAATATCTAAAACCGAGGATGCACGTCCGCCAAATCGAGATGGAATTCCGCCTTTGTACAATTTTAAATCTTTTATAGCATCAGGATTAAAAACAGAGAAAAATCCGAAAAGATGGGATGAATTATAAATCGTTGCTTCGTCTAAAAGTATTAAATTTTGATCTGCTCCACCACCGCGAACATTAAATCCCGATTGACCTTCACCAGCATTGGTAACGCCTGGAAGAAATAAAATTGACTTTATAATATCAACTTCACCAAGAACTACTGGCATTTGTTTTATGGTAGCAATCGATAATTTATTGACACTCATTTCGGCTTTCTTGGTGTTGGTAGTATTTTTTTCGGTAATAATTACTTCTTCCAAAACTTCACCCGATTCCGATAATCCAAAGTTTTTCTTTATATTTTGAGTCAATGAGATTTTTTCATCAATAGTTTCATAACTCACATAACTAACGCTTAGTTCGTAGTCGCCTTTTGGCAATGTTATCGAATAAAATCCGTATTCATTGGTTATTGCAAATACTGATGTTCCTTTGACAATTACGTTTACTCCAATAAGTGTTTCGTTATTTTTTGTATCAGAAACTGTTCCACTAATGGTGAATTTTTCTTGAGCGAAAAGTACAGTTGTAGCGAAAAAAAGAAGAAAAGCGACAATAAGTTTGTTTAAAGGCATACTCTTTGATTTAGTTTTACAAATTTGACTATTATATTTTTAATTAGTTACACAACAAATGTTAATGTATGGTTAACTATAATTAGAATTTATGATGTTTTTAGATACTTTTACGCTTTGATTTTAAAATGATTATGAAACCACTATTTTTTTTAACGGTATTATTATTTTCTTTGAAAGGATTTTCTCAGTTTGAAAATTCCAAAAAGGGAATCAAATTTGCACCTGTAAAACAAAAAGAAGCGCCTTTAAAAAAATTAGATACTAAAACTACTCCAGCCGAAATAAAGTATGAATCTACTATAGAAAAAGAAGAAAAACTTTCAAAAAATTTCACTTTATTACCTAAGAAAGAGGAGCGAAGTATAATGGAAACAGATGATCCAACAATAAAACAATCATCTGAGTTTTACACGCAACAGCTTCAAAATCAAATGAAAAGGGAAGGAATCACCCAAGAGATTATGAATAGCGATATGTTTCTTGGTGAGTTTGTGGTTTATACTTCTCAAATTACAACTGCCTGTCGTGATTATGGCGCTATTGATGGAGATAATGTCCGAATTTGGGTAAATGGTGAAATTGTAGTTAAGAGTATTGACTTAAAATCGGGTTTCCAAAGGTATACTTTGAATTTGAAAGACGGATTAAATATCATTCATTTGCAAGCTTTAAATACAGGTGAATTTTTTCCAAATACAGGGCAATTTGTATTTTATGATGGAAATGATAAAATTGTAACCAACCAAAATTGGGGATTAAATCAAGGTTATAAAGCTGTTGTCCGAATTATAAAAGCCAAAGGTTTATCGGAATCGGACAAAGATAAAGATCAGGATACTGTTGAAGAAAAAGAGGAATAAACTCTTTAAAATAGAACTATTTAAAAAGCCTTATCAAATTAATGATAAGGCTTTTTTTATCTGTAAATCTTAAATTAATTTAATTGATCTAAAATTGAATTGAATGTTGTACTTGGTCGCATAGCTTTAAACATTAACTCTTGATTTGGTTTGTAGTAACCACCAATTTCTTGAGGTTTTCCTTGCGCACCAATCAACTCTGAATTGATTTTATCTTCATTTTCAGTCAATTGTTTTGCAATTGGTTCGAATGTAGCTTTCAATTCTAAATCTGTTGTTTGTGCAGCCAAAGCTTGTGCCCAATATAAAGTTAGGTAAAAATGTGAACCTCTGTTGTCAATACTTCCAATTTTTCTTGAAGGAGATTTATCTGTGTCTAAGAATTTTTCGGTAGCGGCATCCAATGTTTCCGATAAAACTAATGCTTTTTTATTATCAAAAACTTGACCTAAATGTTCCAATGAAACTCCAAGTGCTAAAAATTCTCCTAACGAATCCCAACGTAGATAACCTTCTTCAATAAATTGCTCGATGTGTTTTGGAGCCGATCCACCAGCACCAGTTTCAAACAATCCGCCACCATTCATTAAAGGAACGATTGATAACATTTTAGCCGATGTTCCCACTTCTAATATCGGAAATAAATCGGTTAAATAATCACGAAGTACGTTTCCAGTTACCGATATGGTATCTAAACCTGCAATAATTCTTTCTAAAGTAAAGTTAGTTGCTGCAACCGGATTTAAAATTCTGATATCTAAACCTGCTGTATCAAAATCTTTTAAATAAGTAGTCACTTTTTCAATCAATTGTCTGTCGTGTGCACGATTTTCATCCAACCAAAATACCGCTGGCGTATTTGATAATCTTGCTCTATTTACAGCAAGTTTTACCCAATCTTGAATCGGAGCATCTTTCGTTTGACACATTCTAAAAATATCTCCAGCTTCTACTTTTTGTTCCATTAAAACGGTTCCGTTTGCGTCGGTAACTTTTACAATTCCATCGGCATTTAATTGGAACGTTTTATCATGAGAACCATATTCTTCAGCTTTTTGAGCCATCAATCCAACATTTGGAACACTTCCCATAGTTACCGGATTAAATGCACCATGTTTTTTACAGAAATCAATTGTTGCAGTGTAAAGTCCTTCATAGCATCTGTCTGGAACAATAATTTTAGTGTCTTGACCTTTTCCTTCCTTATTCCACATTTGACCAGAAGTTCTTATCATCGCCGGAATTGATGCATCAATAATTACATCAGATGGAACGTGCAAATTGGTAATTCCTTTTTCAGAATTTACCATTGCAATCGCTGGACTAGTTTCATAAACTGCATTGATAGCAGCTTCAACTTCGGCTTGTTCTGGTCTTCCTGCAATTTTTGCATAAACATCACCCAAACCATTTTTAGTATCTATTCCTAATTCAGAAAATAGGGTAGCATATTTTTTAAAAACATCTTTGTAGAAAACATCAACCGCTGCACCAAAAATAATTGGATCAGAAACTTTCATCATCGTTGCTTTCATATGAATTGAAAATAAAACGCCTTTTGCTTTAGCATCAGCAATTTCTTTTGCAATAAATTCTTTAAATTTTGAAAGACTTAAAGCCGAACTATCAATGATTTCTCCTGCTTTTAAAGGTGTACTTGCTTTTAAAATTGTTGTTGTTCCGTTATTGTCAACAAATTCTATTTTAACATCGGTAGCTTCTTTTACAGTTACCGATGTTTCGCTTCCGTAAAAATCGCCACTTTCCATACTCGATACATGAGTTTTAGAATCTGATGACCATGCACCCATTGAATGCGGATGTTTTCTTGCATAATTTTTAACCGCTTTTGGAGCTCTTCTATCAGAGTTTCCTTCACGTAAAACTGGGTTTACAGCAGAACCTAAAACTTTAGCATATTTAGATTTCACCACTTTTTCCTCTTCAGTTTGTGCGTCTTCTGGAAAATCTGGAAGTGCATAACCTTTAGCTTGTAATTCGGCAATAGCTTCTTTCAATTGTGGAACTGATGCCGAAATGTTTGGTAATTTAATAATGTTTGCCTCTGGTGTATTAGCTAATGCACCAAGCTCCGACAAGGCATCACCAAGTTTTTGTTCTTCTTTTAGATATTCTGGGAAGTTTGCGATAATTCTTCCTGCAAGTGAGATATCTCTGTTTTCAACGTCAATATTGGCGATTGCTGCAAATGATTTAATAATTGGTAGTAATGAAAATGTGGCTAACATTGGCGCCTCATCAGTAATAGTGTAGATAATTTTAGACTTTGACATTTTTGTTGTTTGTTAATTTTATATCAAACGATGTTCTCGCTTGTTGTAGTTTAAGTTTATAAAAAATAATTTCGCGGATAGCAAAGATATGAAAATGAGATAATATAGATAATGATTTGCTACGAAATCGATTGAATTATTGATTTGTGATTTAAACGAATTTAAATTATGAATTTGATAATTTGAAGCTAACTTTTTTGCATAAAAAAAATCCTTTTGTTTTATCAAAAGGATTTTTAGTATTAACTTTAAAAAAAGAATTAGTTTTTGTATCTTCTTTCTTTGATTTTTGCTTTCTTACCAGTAAGTTCTCTAAAGTAGTAGATACGAGCTCTTCTAACTTTACCTCTTTGGTTTACTTCAACTTTTTGTAAAGCTGGCATGTTTACTGGGAAGATACGCTCTACACCAACTGCTCCAGACATTTTACGAATTGTGAAAGTTTCAGTTAATCCTGAACCTTTTCTTTGAATAACAACTCCTTTAAAAAACTGAGTTCTTGTTTTTTCACCCTCTTTAATTTCGTAGTAAACTGTGATTGTATCACCAGCTCCAAACGCAGGGAAATCTTTTTTTGTTGATAATTCGTTATTAACGAAATCTACTAAATTTGCCATTTTTAATGCTATTATGGTTTAAAACTTGAGCAACATTCACGGTTTTCGCCAGAGGTTAGTCAAATGTGGGTGCAAATGTAATTAATATTTAATAATTTACAATTAATAATGACAGTTTTTTTATATCAAATCAAAAGTTTTAATTGCTCTATAATTTGTTGATTATCAACTGAAAATGGTTGGTCATTTCTAATATCTTGATACAATTCTTCGAACAAACCATTAAAATTCCCTTTCATCGACGGAATAATTTTGGTTATCAATTCATTTTTATGGTTGTAATAAGTAAGTTTTCCTTCTTTATTAGGCTTTTCAATTCCAAAATTTTCAGCTATAGGAAGTAATCCTTCTATTAATTGATTTTCTTGTTCGTCACAAAATTCTTTTACAAAACTACCTTTTGTTCCGTGAACTATAATTCCGGGTTGGGCATCAGCAACAAGCATACTCGTGGTAATGAAAACATTAATTTTATTTTCAAATTCAATATGCATAAAAGCAAAATCATCTACTTGTGAGTTTTCACGATAACTGTTTTTATAACTGTAATGTTTCAAAGGTTTTCCAAATATAGAAATCGCTTGGTCTATTAAATGCGAACCCAAATCATACCAAATACCACTACTTGGCAACGGTTTTTCTTTAAAATCTTTTGCTCCAATTGCGGCACGATATCTATCAAATCGCAAATGAACTTCTATTATTTCACCAAGTTTTCCAGAATTAATAATTTCTTTGGTCGCCATAATATCGCTGCTCCAACGACGATTATGATATACAAAAACTTTGCGGTTTAATTGTTTAGCTAATTCTAATAATTCAGTAAATTCTTCTGGAGTTGTAGTAGCTGGTTTTTCTATAAGTACATGCTTTCCAGCGTCTAAAACCTTTTTTGCATAGTCAAAATGCGTATTATTTGGAGTGTTTACAACAATTAATTCAATTGTTTCATCAGATAATAATTCCGAAATATTCGAGTAACTTTTTATAGTTGGATAATCCAAATGTGCTTTCTTCTCATTGCGTTCTAAAACAGCATATAGATTAAAACCCTTCATGTGTTTCAAAAAACGGCGCATGAAAAACTTTTCCCGACATTCCGTAAGCCAACAAAGCAGTAACAATAGGTTTTTCCATGCTTATTTATTCTTCTAATAAATCTGGACGACGATTTTTAGTATGCTCATATGCCATATCTTCACGCCATTTATCAATTTTGGCAAAATGTCCGCTGGTCAAAACTTCAGGAACTTTCCAACCTTTATAATCTGCCGGACGAGTATAAATTGGTCCCGAAAGTAAATTGTCCTGAAAACTATCTGTCAACGCCGAAGTCTCATCGCTCAAAACTCCTGGAATCAATCGTATCAAAGCATCGGATAAAACCAAAGCACCAAGCTCACCGCCAGAAAGTACGTAATCGCCAATAGAAATTTCCTTTGTAATAAAATGATCACGAACACGCTGGTCAACACCTTTATAATGACCGCAAAGAATGATGATGTTTTCATACATCGACATTGAATTTGCCATTTTCTGATTCAAAGTTTCACCATCAGGCGTCATATAAATTACTTCATCATACTCACGTTCACTCTTTAAATGCGAAATACAATCGTCAATGGGTTGAACTGTCATCACCATTCCAGCGCCACCACCAAACGGATAATCGTCAACCGATTTTTGCTTGTTGGTCGTATAATCTCTCAAATTGTGAAAATGAACTTCCACCAATCCTTTATCAATAGCACGTTTCATAATCGATGCCTCAAACGGACTTCGCAATAACTCAGGTAATATCGTAATAATATCTATTCGCATATTTTTTCAATTCTAAAATGCAAAGTTACAAAGTTTCTAAGGTTTATTAGAAGCTATTTGCTTCGTCAGTTCGCTTTTTGAAGCTATTTCCAGCTATTCATTACAAGTCCTCGTTAAAAGCTGTGTTTTTCTAAGGTGTAAAAAGAGCTTCCGTTGGTCGCTTTTTTACACCAAGAAAAACTACAACTTTGTAACTCCGGGCTTTTCATTGCTGTCTGGGCTAGGATTTAGCGATAAATAGGCGTTTATTTTTTAGTAGCAACAATAGAAAAAACCATCGGAATTTTATTTTCTAAATGTTTAATTCTGAATTTGTTAGGTTCAAATTCTTCAGTTTCTTTAAAACAGTTGTAAGGAGAATAATCGTATTCGTTAAACGATTTTAGTTCTAATCCGCTATTTATCAACGCATTTAAAACTTCAGAAGTTGGATGATTCCAAGTAACAGTCTGCGCTTTAATATCCGCATATCTATCGGCGTAAGTTCCCGATTCATCTTCAATAATAGTGTCAACATTGAAATAATTATAATGAACTTCCTTAAAATAATCGTCAAACATCCAAACTACAGGATGAAATTCGGCAAAAACAAATTTCCCATCAGGTTTTAAAAAATGCGATACTACATTCGCCCATTTATCCAAATCGGGCAACCAACCAATTGTTCCATAACTTGTAAAAACAATATCAAATTTTTCGTCAAGATGATTCGTTAAATCATAAAGATCACAACAAATAAAACTAGTATCCAGGTTTAATTGTTGTGCAAATTCTTTCGCTTTTTCAATTGCTCTATCCGATAAATCAATTCCTGTTGCTTTCGCACCCATTCTAGAAAAAGTCATCGTATCTTGACCAAAATGACATTGCAAATGCAAAATTTTCTTTCCAGAAATGTCTCCTAATAATTCCAATTCAATAGATTGCAAAGTCGATTTTCCGTTAAGAAATCCTTCATTATCATAAAAATCAGATGCAATGTGAACATCTGTTTTATTGTTCCAAGTGGCTTTATTTATATTAAGGTAATCGTTTTGATTTTTCATATTTGAGGTAAATTAGTATAGATTCAAACTATTGTCTCTTACAAAACTAACAATTTTATTTCGCGAAATTTCACAAATTATAGACTTAACTAATTACTATTTTCTATTTTTGCACAACACAACTAAGCTACAATGTACAAATTACTAATTCGTCCGATACTTTTTTGGTATGATCCAGAAAAAGTGCATTATTTTACCTTTTCTTTAATTCGTTTTTTATCTAAAATACCTGGATTTTCGTCACTTTTCAAAGCGTTATATTTGGTAAACGACAAACGATTAGAAACAGAAGTTTTCGGATTAAAATTCCCAAATCCTGTAGG
This sequence comes from Flavobacterium aquatile LMG 4008 = ATCC 11947, assembly GCF_000757385.1. GTDB lineage: Bacteria > Bacteroidota > Bacteroidia > Flavobacteriales > Flavobacteriaceae > Flavobacterium > Flavobacterium aquatile. The sequence continues at coordinate 443,935 of NZ_JRHH01000003.1, forward strand.
TTTAGCAGCAGGTTTCGACAAAAATGCAGTCTTATATAAAGAACTTTCCAACTTCGGTTTTGGGTTTATTGAAATCGGAACGCTAACACCAGTTGGTCAAGAAGGAAATCCCAAAAAGCGATTGTTTCGTTTAAAAGAAGATTCGGCAATCATCAACAGAATGGGTTTCAATAACGAAGGCGTTCAAGCTGCTGTGGAACGTTTGAAGAAAAATAAAAACGTTTTAATAGGCGGAAATATTGGGAAAAATAAGCTTACGCCAAATGAAAATGCTACGCAAGATTACGAAATTTGCTTCGAAGCACTTTTCGATTATGTCGATTATTTTGTTGTTAATGTAAGTTCTCCAAACACACCAAATCTTCGAGAACTTCAAGATAAAAAGCCGTTGACAGAACTGTTGCAAACGCTTCAAAATAAAAATCTAGCAAAGCCTAAGCAAAAACCAATTCTTCTAAAAATTGCACCCGATTTAACCGATTCGCAACTTTTAGATATTATAGATATTGTAAACGAAACCAAAATTGCAGGTGTAATTGCAACCAATACAACACTTTCAAGAGAAGATTTACAATCAGAAAACAAGTCAGAAATGGGCGGATTATCTGGTAAACCATTAGCCAATCGTTCTACAGAAGTAATCCGATTTTTATCTGAAAAAAGTAATAAATCGTTCCCAATTATTGGTGTTGGCGGAATCCATTCTGCTCAAGATGCCATCGAAAAACTAGAAGCTGGAGCCAGTTTGATTCAGCTTTATACAGGTTTTATTTACGAAGGACCACAATTGGTTAAAGACATTAATAAGGAAATATTAAAAGCTAAAATTGTAAAATAAGTTTTACGAAAACGATTTCTTTAGTATCTTTGGCTTACAATGGAAAAAATCAAAATCATAGAATGTCCACGCGATGCCATGCAAGGCATTAGGCCGTTTATTCCAACCGACCGAAAAGTAGATTATATTCAATCATTGCTTCGCGTAGGTTTTGATACCATTGATTTCGGGAGTTTTGTTTCGCCTAAAGCGATTCCGCAAATGGTCGATACTGCAGAGGTTTTAGCACAACTCGATTTGTCGCAAACAAACAGTAAATTACTAGCAATTATCGCCAATACTCAAGGCGCAGAATTGGCTTCAGTTCATAAAGAAATTCAATATTTGGGTTTTCCATTTTCTATTTCAGAAAATTTCCAAATGCGAAATACCCACAAAACTATTGCTGAAAGTTTGGTCACTTTACAAGAAATTTTAAACATTGCTGATAAATCCAATAAAGAAGTCGTAACCTATATTTCAATGGGTTTCGGAAATCCTTATGGCGATCCGTGGAACGTAGAAATTGTAGGCGAATGGACCGAAAAGTTGGCCAATATGGGTGTGAAAATTCTATCACTTTCAGATACTGTTGGAAGTTCAACTCCAGAAGTAATTGACTATTTATTTTCGAATTTAATTCCGAAATATCCAAACGTCGAATTTGGAGCTCATCTTCACACAACGCCAGACAAATGGCATGAAAAAATCGATGCTGCTTACAAAGCTGGTTGCCGACGTTATGATGGTGCCATTCAAGGTTTTGGCGGTTGTCCAATGGCAAAAGACGATTTAACAGGCAACATGCCAACCGAAAAAATGTTGTCTTATTTCACCCAACAAAAAGCCAACACCAACACAAGTCCAATGAGTTTTGAAAGCGCTTATAATGTGGCTTCTAGGTTATTTGGTGAGTTTCATTAAAAGCTATTTCCAGCTATCCATTCCAAGATTTTATCAACAATTCTTTTTTTGTAAGCACTAAAAAGAGCTTCCGTTGGTCGCTTTTTTAGCACTACAAAAAATAGAATTCTTCAATAAAATGCTTTCCATTACTATCTGGGCTATTTAGTAGTGTTCATTGTTTAGTATGCAGTGTTCAGTCTTTAAAAATTTGTGACTAACAATAAATCAACGTCTTTTAAAGATCTTATAAATTTCAATCCACATCACAGAAACAAAAGCAATTAAAATACTTAATCCTATCTGAGTGTAATCAACCATTTCAAACAAAAAGAATTTGGAGAAAACTGGCACAAAAAGTAGGAGCGAAGTAACTGCAATTGTAATCCCAATAATCAATAAAACCAAATTGTTTTTATACCGAATAGTAGTAAAAATCGAATAGTAAAACGAACGATTTTCCAACGTCAGAAAAATATTTGAAGCAATTAAGGTTAGAAAAATAGAAGTTCGCGTATACGTTTCTGAAAATCCTTTTTGAATGCAATATTGATACATAAACAACAATCCCAAAGTAATTACCAATCCTTGAATAATACTAATGGTAATCTCTTTAAAATTGAAAAAAGTATTCGTCAAAGGTCTTGGTTTTTCTAGCATCAAATTGCTTTCCATAGGTTCGTTTTCATAAATAATCGAGCAAGTCGGACCCATAATTATTTCCAAAAATATGATGTGAACTGGCGTAAAAATATTTGGATACATCCAGCCCAAAGCCAACGGAATAAATACCACCAAAATTATAGGAATGTGAATCGAAATAATGTATTGAATGGCCTTTTTCAAATTCACATAGATTTTTCTACCCATCGCAATAGCATCGGTCATTTTTGCAAAATCGTCGTCAATCAAAATTAAATTAGCAGCTTGTTTGGCAATTTCGGTTCCTTTTTTACCCATCGCAATTCCAATATGTGCCGATTTTAAAGCTGGTCCATCATTTACACCATCGCCAGTCATCGCCACAATTTGATTATTGTCTTTTAAAGCTTGAATAATTCTCAGCTTTGCTTCGGGAAACATTCTTGTAAAAATTGCAGTTTCCATCACTTTTACTTTTAATGTTGCTTCGTCCATTGCCATTAATTCATCACCATTCAACACTTTATCGGCATCTTTAAAACCTATTTGCTTTGCAATAGTTGTGGTAGTTTGTGCATTATCACCAGTTACAATTTTCACCTGAATTCCGGCTTTGTAAAACATTTCAAAAACTTCTTGAATATTAGCTTTTGGAGGATCGTAAAAAGCAACCAAACCTTTGAAAGCAAATTTAAATTCCTGCTGAGTCTTTGGATAATTAGTTCCAGAAAATTCGGTAACACCAACGCCCAAAACCCGATAACCTTCGTTAGCCATTTTTTCAATAGCAACTAATACTTGGTTCTTTTCGCTTTCAGATAAATGACTGACTGCTATTATTGCTTCTGGTGCGCCTTTGGTAGCAATGATTTTTTTACCTTTTGAATCTTCAAAAACATGCGTCATCATTGGCGGTTTCCCATCCAATGGATATTCGTGTACCAATTTAAAATTGAGTCTTTCGTCAACGGATTCTAATTTGGCGTAAGCTTCATGAATTGCAATCTCCATAGCGTCAAACGGAATTGGTTCGCTTGACCACATAGCATAATTTAAAACTTCTTCGGCTTCTGGATTGAGTTTTTCTTTGGTGTCAATAATAGCATCTGATTTGAAAAGGTACAATTGTGCCAAACTCATTTTGTTTTCGGTAATTGTTCCAGTTTTATCAGTGCAAATTACGGTAGCACTTCCTAAAGTTTCAACGGTTTTTGTTTGTTTGGTTATGATTCCCATTTTCATCAATCGCCATGCGCCAAGCGCCATAAACGAAGCAAAAGCAACCGGAATTTCTTCTGGAATAACACTCATGGCAATTGTTAACGCTTTCAATAAACTATCTAAAATACTATAAGATTGAAAATAATTTATTGCCCACACGATTGCGAAAATTACCAATCCAACAATAGACATTTTGGTAACAAAATTTGTAATCTGAATTTGTAACGGCGTTTTTTCTTCAGCAATGGTTTCAATACTTTTACCAATTTTACCAATTTGAGTTTGGTTTCCAATGGCTGTAACTTCGCAAATTGCTAATCCTGTGGCAACAATTGTTCCTTGAAAAACTTGCTTAATTTTGGATTCTTCATTCTTAAAAACCGATAATGATTCGCCAGTTAAAATAGCTTCGTTTACCGAAAAATCATTCGATTGAATTATGGTAGCATCGGCAGGAACAAACGTGCCTTCTTCCACTTGAATAAAATCGCCAAGTACAATTTCTTCACTCGGAATTTCTACTAATTCACCGTTTCTTATGACTTTGCTTTTAGGTTGGGATAATTTTTTGAGCGACTCAATAGCATTTCTACTTCGTGCTTCCTGAAAAAGCGAAATCGCTGCAACTAAAAAGATGGCAACCGTCATGAAAATTCCATCACCATAATCGCCAGAAATATAGTAAATACTTGCAGCAGCAACCAATAATAGAAACATTGGTTCTTTAATCATTTCTAGCAGTGACATCAAAAAATGATTTTTTTCTTGGTGTTCTAACGAGTTGGAACCGTTTTTATTTCTAGAGGAAATTACTTCTTCATTTGAAAGTCCTGCAATTTTATTTTGTTCTTTCGTCATCACTAAAAGTTTAGTTCAAACTAAAGATACGACTTTTTTTGAAGCTATTTATAATTAAAATTTATTAATTAGTAATCCAATCATCATCGCAATTCCAAAACTGAGCATGGTTCCAATTAAGACATATTCGGTTTTAATGGTGTCGGTATCTTTGTATCTTAAAATTGATTTTGCTGCGATTAAAAAGCCAACAACTTCCAATTTCCCGATGATTACGAAAGTTAAGACTAAAATCCGTTCCAAAATACCAATTAGTTTTCCAGCATTTTTAAGTTCTGCAGAAGTGTCAGAAATGCTTTCAATATTGCCAACAACAAGTGTTTCTCTGATAAAAATATTTGTTGGTTTTATACAAATTAAATAGCCTAAAATAATAACTAACCATTTTATAGAAAGAGGAACATCCCAAATTGTATTCGATTCGAAATAGCGATTAAAAATCCAAACAAAGAATAAAATGACTAACAGATGTAAAATTTGATCAATAAAAAATGCAAATCTACTCGTATTCAAACTTTTTTTCAAACCGTCAATTATATAATGAAGAATTGAAATTGCCAATCCACAAAAGAAAAAGTTGATGTCAAAAGATAAAATCCATGCACAAATAAAAGTAATTAATGCATGTTTCAATAAGAATTTGCTTTTAAAACCATTCTCGTTTTTTTCTTTTGAACTGGCATCCGTTTGAAAGAAATAATCACTCATTACATGAGCAATCACTTGAAGTATAAGTAGTTTTACCATATTTTACGCAATGCTAAAAATGTTGATTTAAAATAGGAAGTTGCTCGTTCAATAGCATTCCAACCTATGCTGCTTAATTGCTTATTTACTGTTGGTTGTTTTATGTTTAGTTTATTGGCTATTTCTTTTTCGCTATTTCCCAGTAAACGAAGATATAAAATTTCACATTGTTTTGCAGTAGCATTGTTTAATAAAACATCAAGCAAACCCAAAATACAATTTATGTTATCGTTTAATTTTTCGTCATTAGAATTAAAGAAAAGTGTATTTTTTATTACTATTCTTTCTTTGTTATATGTTGGTCGCTCTTCACTAATTTTTCTACCCGAATAATAAATTGCTTCACCATCAATGACCTCACTTACTTTATCGTACCTGCTTAATTCGCCGTAACCAAGAGCCAAGCGAATGCCATAATTTTTAAAGTATTTACTTCTTGAAGTTTCAATTTTTGAATCTATAAAAATTGATTTTATATAACATTTTATGACGATTGCAATGGTTAGAGCTTCTTGAGGGTTTTCTACAACCATTTCTAAATAATCACCTTTTATTATTCTTCCATAAATGGAAAAGTCCTTTTCTAAAAGTGAAATTAATGCTTTTAATTCCAACTCTAGAACTGATTTTTCTTCAGCGGTTAAGCTTGTTGAAGCAATGATATCGCCAGATAAAACTATTTTATTATTCATATAAACCTTTTTAAATAAAACAAATATATAGCTTTTTTTTGGTATAAATATATTTTATAGCTTTTTTAATGTATAAATATAGTTTATAGCTTTTTAAAGCTATATTTTAAAATATTTTTTTAGATTAAAAAGAATATTTATAAAACTAATCAGTATTAGGTATTTACTATTCACTTTTTCACTATATTTGCACGCAATTTAACTACAACTATAAATTGCAATGAAAGCACACACTTCCAAAATCGTTGGTGAAGGTTTAACCTATGACGATGTACTGCTAATCCCAAACTATTCTGAAGTTTTACCCCGCGAAGTTAATATACAATCGAAAATATCTAAAAATATTTCACTGAATGTTCCTATCGTTTCCGCAGCAATGGATACCGTTACCGAAAGTTCTATGGCAATTGCAATGGCACAAGAAGGCGGAATTGGTGTTTTACACAAAAACATGACAATTGAGCAACAAGCTGCAAAAGTTAGAAAAGTAAAACGTGCCGAAGCTGGAATGATTATCGATCCCGTAACTTTACCTTTAAATTCGACAGTTGGCGATGCTAAAATGTTGATGAAAGAACACGGAATTGGCGGAATTCCAATAGTGGATGAAAACGGAACTTTAAAAGGAATTGTAACCAATAGAGATTTGCGTTTTGAGAAAATCAATTCACGTTCTATTCTGGAAGTAATGACTTCTGAAAATCTAGTAACTGCAGCCGAAGGAACTACTTTGCAAGAAGCTGAAGGAATTTTACAACAAAATAAAATCGAAAAATTACCAGTAGTTGATTCCAATTATAAATTAGTTGGATTAATTACGTTTAGAGATATTACCAAATTAGCTCAGAAACCTGTAGCAAATAAAGACAAATTTGGACGTTTACGTGTAGCTGCTGCTCTTGGAGTTACTGCCGATGCTTTAGAAAGAGCCACTGCTTTAGTAAATGCAGGAGTTGATGCAGTAATAATTGATACGGCTCACGGACATACAAAAGGAGTTGTTGATGTTTTAAAAATCGTAAAAGCTAAATTTCCAAACCTTGATGTAATTGTAGGAAATATTGCTACTGCCGAAGCGGCTTTGTATTTAGTAGAAAATGGTGCCGATGGAGTAAAAGTCGGAATTGGTCCAGGTTCTATTTGTACTACAAGAGTTGTTGCTGGAGTTGGTTTTCCACAATTTTCAGCAGTTTTAGAAGTTGCTGCTGCGTTACGTGGAACTGGAGTTCCAGTAATTGCTGATGGAGGAATTCGTTATACAGGAGATATTCCAAAAGCGATTGCTGCTGGAGCTGATTGTGTGATGCTTGGTTCATTACTTGCAGGAACAAAAGAATCACCAGGAGAAACAATTATTTTTGAAGGAAGAAAATTCAAATCATATCGCGGAATGGGTTCTGTTGAAGCCATGCAAGAAGGTTCTAAAGACAGATATTTCCAAGATGTAGAAGACGATATTAAAAAATTAGTTCCAGAAGGAATTGTAGGTCGTGTTCCATACAAAGGTGAATTAAACGAAAGCATGCAACAATTTGTTGGTGGACTTCGTGCAGGAATGGGTTATTGTGGTGCAAAAGATATTCCAACATTACAAGAAACTGGAAGATTTGTGAGAATTACAGCAAGCGGAATTGGCGAAAGTCATCCTCATAATGTTACAATTACTAAGGAAGCTCCGAATTATTCTAGATAATTTTTTAGTAATAAAATAAAAAAAAACAAAAGGCATAAGAAATAAACTTATGCCTTTTTTATTTATTCAATTTACACTTTTAAAAATTCTGCAATTTTTTTTCTTTCACCAGCAATCCATAAAATGTCGCTGTCTTCTAAAATTAAATGCGATTCTGGATTTAAAATACGTTTTCCGTTTCGCTCAATGCCAACGATAATGCCGTGTGTTTTTTCTCTGATTTCTGATTCTCGAATGCTTTTTCCGATGCAAACTCGGTTTTTAAGTTCTAGTTTTTGCAAAATAATGTCAGATTGTTCCACTTCTTCCGGAACATCAATTTCGTTTTTATCTAAATAAATTTTGAATTCTTTCACTTGATCATCAGTTCCAATTACACTGATTTCATCACCCGGAAATAATCGTTCGGTTCTAATTGGAATATTTATTAATACATCACCTCTTCGTATAGAAGCAATATTAATTCCGAATTGTTCTCTTATCGATAATTCTTCTAATGTTTTTCCTGCCAAATTAGATTCTCTTGCAATTTCAAATTCAGCCATGTGCCCATCCCAAGGCGACAACGTATTTTGTCTTTTATTTTCTTTCTTGATTTCTCTATCATTGAAGTTGCTAATAAAATGACCTTCAATTTTATAGTAAATGGCATGAAGTTTTTTCGGGAATAAAATATAGGTTCCAATTGCAATTAAAAAAGCAAACGCAGCAACTCCAGACGAAAAAAATGTGTTTAAAATAAATCCGATATAAAATAGAGTTAAAGCAATTCTTAAAAGAACTAGCATAATTATTGGCCCTTGGTGTTTCTTTTCTTCCATTAAAATGGATACTTCATTCACGGCTACTCGTCTAAGTGAAAGTGCCCATAAAAAAGGAGATAGAATAACTAAAGTGATTAAAGCTGCAATTATATGCCCGAATTTAGAACCTTTTACCAAAGGCAAAATAAAATTTGACGAAAGTAAAATAATGGCAACAATAATTATAGAATGGATAACTACTTGAATTAAATAACTTTTCAAGACAATTTGCCAATTACTTTTCGATTTAATTTCTTCCGTATTAGCGCTGTAAAGTTGTATTCGTTTAACCCATTTTTTCGGTAATTTCTTTTCAATAAAACCCGAAAATGGAACGGCAAATTTCACCATAAAAGGTGTAGTAAATGTAGTTACTGCTGAAACAGCCACTACAATTGGATATAGAAAATCACTTGTAACTTTAAGCGTCGTTCCTAACGTTGCAATAATAAAAGAGAATTCTCCAATTTGCGATAAACTCATTCCGGTTTGGATGGATTGTTTGAGTGGTTGTCCCGATAATAATGCGCCAATTGTAGAACTTATTGATTGCCCAAAAATAACTACTAAAGTTAAAATGGCCACAGGAATTGCATACTCAACTAAAGTGTCTAGATTAATCAGCATTCCGACCGATACAAAGAAAACAGCTCCAAATAAATCTTTTACTGGTTTTACTAAATGTTCAATGTGTTCAGCTTGAGTGGTTTCGGCTATAATCGAACCCATTATAAATGCTCCAAGAGCTGGTGAAAATCCAACATTTGCAGCAAAAATAACCATTAGCAAACAAAGAGCTAATGATATAATAAGTATCATTTCATCGGTTAATAAATGTTTGGCTTTTTTTAGAAGGGTTGGAATAAAGAAGATTCCGACTACAAACCAAATCGTTAGAAAGAATATTAATTTTAAAACAGAAAACACCAACTCCATTCCTGAAAATTGCTGACTTACTGCAATTGTTGAAAGTAAAACCATCATTAAAATGGCAATAATATCTTGTACAATTAAAGAACCAATTACATTACCTGCGAATTTTTGTGATTTTACGCCGAGTTCATCAAAGGTTTTTAAGATAATTGTTGTCGAAGAAATGGATAAAATTACACCTAAAAAAATACTGTTCATTTTGTTCCAGTCCATCAATTGACCTACAAAATAACCAATGACTACCATTGTAATTATCTGTGTAAATGCTGTGATTGATGCAGTTCCGCCAACTTTCATGAGTTTTTTAAAACTGAATTCTAATCCCAAGCTGAATAGGAGAAAGATTACACCAATTTCTGCCCAAACTTCTACACTGTGAATGTCTTTTACCGTTGGAAAAAAATCAAATTGATTTCCAGCAAGAAATCCTGCAACCAAATAGCCTAAGACTAAAGGTTGTTTCAACATTCTAAAAAGTAAAACTGCAATTGCCGCAGTAATTAGGATCAAACCTAAATCGCTGATTAAATCGGGCAAATGAACATTAGTTGCAGCTAAAAAGTGTGGCATAAAATTGAATTTTTACTAAAATAACAAAAAATCTGCTTTTATCAAAATGACAAAAGCAGATTTAAAGAATTTATAACAAAAATTACAATTATATTCCCAAATAATTACTCGGAGTAATTTGCATCAATTCGGCTTTAATTTCATTAGAAACTTTTAACGTTTGAATAAAATTATGAATCGCTTCTTTATTGATAACTGTGTTAGTTCGAGTTAAATCTTTCAAAGCTTCATACGGATTTGGATAAGCTTCTCGACGTAAAATTGTTTGAATTGCTTCGGCTACAACTGCCCAATTTTTTTCTAAATCTTCGGCAAATTTAGCTTCGTTTAAAAGTAATTTGTTCAATCCTTTTAATGTCGCTTCAAATGCGATTAAGGTGTGACCAATTGGAACTCCAATATTTCTTAAAACCGTACTATCAGTTAAATCGCGCTGTAATCTTGAAATAGGTAATTTTGCAGATAGATGTTCGAAAATAGCATTGGCAATTCCTAAATTACCTTCAGAATTTTCAAAATCAATTGGATTTACTTTGTGTGGCATTGCCGACGATCCAATTTCTCCAGCTTTGATTTTTTGTTTGAAATATTCCATTGAAACATACGTCCAAATATCTCTGTCTAAGTCGATTAGGATGGTATTAATTCGTTTTAAAGCATCGAAAAAAGCTGCAAAATGATCGTAATGTTCTATTTGAGTTGTTGGAAATGAATGGTGTAATCCTAAAATTGATTCTACAAAATCAGTTCCGAATTTTTTCCAATCGGTGTTAGGATATGCAACGTGATGTGCATTGAAATTTCCTGTTGCGCCACCAAATTTTGCTGCAAACGGAATGTTAAACAACAAACGCATTTGTTCTTCTAAACGTTCTACAAAAACCAAAATTTCTTTGCCCAATCGAGTAGGAGAAGCAGGCTGACCGTGCGTTCTAGCCAATAAAGGAATGTCTTTCCATTCAACGCTTAACTCTTTTAATTTAGAAATTACAGCAATTAATCCAGGTAAATAGGCCTTTTCAAATGCGTCTTTTGTAGAAAGCGGAATGGCAGTATTGTTGATGTCTTGAGAAGTCAATCCGAAGTGAATGAACTCTTTATATTTGTCTAATCCTAATGCATCAAATTTGGTTTTAATGAAATATTCAACGGCTTTTACGTCGTGATTAGTCGTTTTTTCGGTTTCTTTTATCCAAAGTGCATCTTCCGTAGAAAAGTTGGCATAGATTTTACGTAAATCATCAAAGGTTGCTTTATTCACGCCAGAAAGTTGTGGTAAATCGGCTTCGCACAGCGCAATAAAATATTCAACTTCTACTAAAACTCTATATTTTATAAGTGCTTCTTCTGAAAAGAATTGTGATAAAGAAACGGTTTTGCTTCTATATCTTCCGTCAATTGGAGAAATAGCGTTTAATTCTGTTAGTTGCATTTTTGTTGTGTGTTTATTCTGAACTTGTTTCAGAAACTAGTTATTTTGAAGTTGCAAAAATAGTTAAACGATTTTAGAATACAGAATATAGAACAAAGAAAATAGACTATCCACAAAATCTATTTTCTATACTATATATTCTATACTCTTTTCATTAATATCTCTCTTAAAAATTGAACACCTTCTGTAGCATTCATCGGAATTATTTCAACTGGATTTGATAAATTTTTAATCGTTGCCGGATTTGGATCGATATAATAAATAGGAACATTTGGTAGTGTAAATTCTACCAAACCAGCTGCTGGATATACTTGTAATGAAGTTCCAATAACAGCAAAATAATCAGCTTGTTGCGTTATTACTAAAGCTTCTTCAAGTGCTGGAACATCTTCGCCAAACCATACAATATGTGGACGAAGCTGAAACCCATTGGCATCTAAATCGCCAGTTTTTAAATCGATTTTCCAATCGAGAATATTGTTTTTATCTATTATGCTACGAACTTTAAATAATTCACCATGAAGATGTAAAACCTTTGAACTTCCTGCTCGTTCGTGCAAATTATCTACGTTTTGAGTGATGATGTGAACGTCGAAATCATTTTCTAATTCGGCTAAAATTTTATGTCCTAAATTGGGTTGAACTTCATGCAGTTGTTTTCTTCTTTGGTTGTAAAAATCCAAAACTAATTCTTGATTTTTGCGCCAACCCTCAGGTGTTGCAACATCCATAACGTTATGACCTTCCCAAAGTCCGTCACTGTCTCGAAAAGTTTTGATACCGCTTTCTGCTGAAATTCCGGCACCAGTTAAAACAACTAATTTTTTCATTGTATTTAATTTCGATTTAAAGCTAGTCTTTTTTGTTATTTTTGCCAAAATTATTTTTCCAATGGTCGATTTAGATTACTTAGCGTTTTTAGAAAATATACTTACCGATAAAAGAAAGGAACGATTTCAACAGGTTTTGTCGAAAAGGACAAATCATTTTACTATTGCCATGGAAGATATTTTTCAGTTACACAATACAAGTGCGGTGATGCGCAGTTGCGAGGTTTTTGGAATTCAGCAACTCAATGTAATTGAAGAACGTTATACCAAATCTATCGATAAAGAAATTGCGATGGGTGCACAAAAATGGGTTGATGTAAATCGATTTAATAGTATTTCTGGTTGTATTTCGAGCATGAAAAGTAAAGGTTATCAAATAATTGCAACAACTCCGCATGAAAATGATTGTGATTTAGACGATTTTGATATTTCGAAACCATGTGCTTTATTTTTTGGAACAGAACGCGATGGATTATCAGAGGAAGTACTTCAAAATGCAGATGGATTTTTAAAAATTCCGATGGCTGGATTTACTGAAAGTTTGAATATTTCGGTTTCGGCAGCGATTATCATTCAGAATATTATGAGCCGATTGCATAAATCGGATATCAAATGGCAATTATCTGAAGAGGAAATTTTAGAAAAGCGATTACAATGGGCGAAAAATACCATTAAAGATATTAAACGAATTGAAGAAAGATACTATAGCGAAGTTAAAAAATAACTTCGCTTTTAAATTGAATATCGTTGATGTCGTCCGGATTTAGTTCGTATCGGTAAAGTCCGTTTTCTCCAATTGCATAGAACGTGTTTCCGTTGATAATAATATCAAAACAATTTTTGTCGATTGTATTCACCAAAATTGGTTCGATTGGATTTTGAATGTCAAATATTTTAATCACATCATCACAAACAAATAAATAATCATTGTAAAGACTTAGTCCTTTTGGATAGGTTAAATTTCTAGAATGAATTAATAGTGGATTATTGATGTCTGATGTATCATAAACTTGAAGCACATTTAAGTTGTTGCCACAAAACGTTCCTGAATGAAGTGTAACAAATGAATTCGTTGCATTAGCAACCACAGGATCGCAAGATGTAAAATGTTGAGCTTGTGATAAAAGAACTGGATTTTCGGGATTTTCAATCGAATAAATGAACATACCGTTTCTTGATCCAACAAATAAGTAGTTTTCAAAAGAGAATAATGTTTCAATATTAAAACCAATTTCAACTTCGTTTACGCTCACTGGTGTTGAAGGATTTAGCAAGGAAAAAACATTTAATTTGGAATTGTCCACACCATAAAGATAGTTTCCTTTGAGTGCAAAAATTGCTAATGAACCACCTTGACCATCTTTAGTTGAAGCGTTGTCTTGGTCATTCGAACAAGCAGAAATTACAAATGTTATAAGTAAAAAGTATATAATTTTTTTCATGATTAATTTGAGTTTGTCCAATCAATTACTACTTGGTTTTCTTTTGCCTTAGCAGTAAAACCATCAGGAGAGATTTTAGGTGGGAATGCGTTTTTAATTCTATTAGTAACAGTTATTGAATTGGTTAAAACACTATAATTTATACTCACTAAATCTGTTGCTTGATTAATGTATAAAATATTATTTCTTATAGCTACATCAGTTGCTCCAGGTATTTTGATGTAACCAATTGCAATAGGATTTGTTGGATTGGAATAATTGAAGACTTGAAATCCTTTATTTACATCATTAAGATACATTAATTGATCAATTATGTAAATTTTACCAGAATTTACAGAAGGTTTTGCAGGTTCAAGTTGAATTGAATTTTCAAAAGTAGAACGTTTTAAGTAAACTGGCTTAAAACTACTTTTGGGTTCAGGTTCGGTGAAAGAGATGCAACTTGAGGATAATGTGCTAACTGCTAATAGTAAAAAAATCATAATTTTATTCATAGTGTTTTTCTTTATTGGATGCTTTATTTTATAAATGGTTGCGTTACTAAATTGTTATCAAAATAATTTAAAAAAAATCCTACAGCAATAGTACAGTTTTTAAAAGCAGTTAAAGAATTATTTTAAAATAAAACTTACATTTGAAAAAATAAATTAAAATGATACTAAACCCAAAAAACGGAATAGATAAACTACTTTTTGGAATGCAACAAAAAGATGTAGAAGCTATTTATGGTAAGCCAGATAAGGAATTTAAAGACGATGATGAAAACGTAATTTATCTTTACAATAATGAAAAATTTAGGCTGACTTTTTACGAAGATGAAAATTTTAAATTAGGATATATTATTTCTTCTAATCCTGAATTGCTTTTATTTGATAAAAAAATTATCGGTAGAAATTGTATCGAATTAAAAGCCGAATTACCATTTAAATCTTGGGAAGTAGAAGATTTCGATTCAACAGAAAACCATTTTAACGAAAGTAATTGGTTGACATTGCAATCAGAATTCGGAATTGTGATTAGAGTTGAAATAGGAGCAATCATTAACGATAATGATGAATTGGAATGGAAATTTAAAAAATAAAAAAAAGGCGTAAAAAATAATTTTACGCCTTTTTTTATATCTTACTATTAAATTATTTTGGCATTGCTTCCAATAATTCCACTTCGAAAATAATGTTTGCATTTGGAGGAATAACGCCACCAGCACCACGTTCTCCATAACCAAGATTTGATGGAATAAATAAAGTTGCTTTATCTCCAAACGACATTAAATTTAGTCCTTCAATAAAACCTGGAATGAATTGGTATTTTCCAGCTTGAGCACCCATTGGTCTGTAACCACCTTGATTGGCTCTGTTTTGATCGAATTTTCCGAAAGTTTTATTTACTTCTTCGTAGCTACTGTCAAATAATGCTCCGTCTTCTAGATAACCTGCATAATGAATGTAAACATTTGTTCCATCTGCTGGTTTAACTCCAGTTCCTTTTTGTGTTATAACATACTGTAAACCAGAATCAGTTTTAATTGCTTTAGTTTTAACTGCATTTAAAGCACTAGCTTTTTCAGCCATAACTGTTCCAAATTTAGCAGCATAGTCCTTTCTTTTTTGCTCATCAATAACAAGTTGCTTTTTTCTATTTGCTTCGGCTTGTTCTAATTGCTTCTTTTTGTTTTCTGCATCAATTGCTGCTTGTTTTTTATCGTCTTCCGCTTTGTTGGCGAAATAATCTGCAAAAGTTTTAGCAGCATCAAATTTTGATGCTTCAGTTCCTTTTTTAGTGATTTTGATGGTGTTAATTACATCATTTTGCTCAATTGCATTTACAATATCCATTCCTGTTACAACAATTCCAAAAACGGTATGTTTTCCGTCAAGGTGTGGTGTAGCTTTATGAGTAATGAAAAATTGAGAACCATTAGTTCTAGGTCCAGCATTTGCCATAGACAAAATTCCACCACTGTGGTGTTTTAAATCGGTAAATTCATCTTTAAAAGCGTAACCTGGTCCACCAGAACCATTTCCGTCTGGATCACCACCTTGAATCATAAAATCTTTAATAACTCTGTGAAATTTAATTCCGTCATAGAATTTTTTTCCTTTGAATTTTTCAGCAACTTGAGAATTATTTCCTTCTGCTAAAGAAACAAAATTGGCAACTGTAACTGGCGCTTTTTTGTATTCTAATTGCACAACAATCTTACCTTTGTTAGTTTCAATTTCGGCAAATACACCTTCATTCGGATTTGCAACTGGCAATACTACCTGAGGTTTTACTTCAGAAACTGTAGCTTTTGCAACTGGTTTAGTAGCATTGGTTGTAGTTTTAACAGGAGCTTTTGTAACTACTTTTTTCTTTGTTTGAGCATTTACCATTGTTAATCCTAAGAAAAACAAACAAATAATTTTAAATTTCATTTTCATTGTTATTTGATTTATTATTTAATTCTATTATCTTCCATTGATTGAGGCGTAGTTCCTTTTAGCATTTCCACTTCAAAAATTATATTGGCATTTGGCGGAATCACATTTCCTGCACCATTTACTCCATATCCTAAATTAGATGGGATAAATAAAACAGCTTTGTCACCAACGCTCATTTTTGATAATCCTTCTTCAAAACCAGGAATCATAGCACCTTTCGAACCTATTGTAAAAGGCATTGGATTATAACCACCTTGAGCTTCTCTTTGAGCATTGTATTTTCCAAAAACTTTTGAAATTTCAATAAGGTTACTATCAAATAATGTTCCATCTTCTAAATAACCAGCGTAATTAAGTACTACTTGAGTTCCTTTGCTTAACTTTTTTCCGTCGCCTTTAGTAATTATTTTGTAGATTAAACCAGAAGGTAATTTTGTTCCAGAAGCTTTATTCTCTGCAAAAAAAGCTAATTTTTCACTAATCACTTTAGCATATTCTTCCTTATACTTTTTCTGATTTGCTGCTTCAGCTTCGGCTTGTTGCTTCTGATTTTTAGATTCTACTTTGAAATAATCACTGAAAACTTTCACAGCATCAAATTTCTTTGCATCTTCACCTTTAACAATAATTTTAACCGAATTGATAGCGTCGTCCTGAACAATTGCATTTACAACTTCCATTCCGTTTTCTACAACACGTCCAAAAATAGTGTGTAAACCGTCTAACCACGGAGTTTCTTTATGAGTAATAAAAAACTGACTGCTGTTTGTTCCTGGACCAGAATTTGCCATAGCCAATAATCCGCCTTTATCAAATTTTAAATCGGTGATTTCATCTTTAAATTTATAACCACAATCTCCAGAACCATTTCCTAAAGGATCACCACCTTGAATCATAAAATCGGCAATAACTCTATGGAATTTTAAACCATCAAATAGTGGTTTGTTTTTTAAATTTTCAGATACAAACGGATTTGTTCCTTCTGCAAGTGTAACAAAATTAGCGACTGTTACTGGTGCTTTTTTATAATCTAATTCTAATAAAATGGTTCCTTTAGAAGTTTCCATTTCGGCGTATAATCCATCTTTTAGATTGGCGTGATCATCTTTACAAGAAGTGAAAAGAGTTGCAGTTGCAACAATCAATAGGCATAATAATTTCTTCATTTTTTGTTTATTCTACTTTTAGTTTTTGTTTTCTGGTTTAAAATCATTTAATGTTACCGTGCAAATAATTGGTTCGTTGGTTCCTATTTTGTCATCATCACCATGATATCCAAAAGCCATGTGTGAAGGAAATAAAAAAGTAACTTTTTCAGTTTTATGCATCAATTTTATTCCATGACGCAAACCCATCATAATATTTTGTTTATCAACAAGATAATTTTGTGGTTTTAGTTCTTCTTTGGTATAAATTACATTTCCTTTTAAATCTTTTATTTCATAATCAAAGAAAGCAACATCTCCTTTTTTCGGGCGCAATGTATCGGTCTCGTTTTTAACTTCATAATGATACCAATATCCTTTTTGCGAAGCCAAATATTGAATTTTTGGATTACTTTTTATAATAGAATCAATCTGTGCTTCTTCATTCTTTACCAGTTTTTTATTGCGCTCAACCGATTCATTCATGAACTCACCAGACGAACGAGAAACTGGCATTCTAGCTTGTTGTTGCTTACAACTTACGAGTGCAAGAAGGGATAAAATAAGAAAGCTAATTTTTATATTTTTCATATGTAAATATTATTTGATTTTTGGAGCATATGTATCGCTAATTTCATTGGTGTTTGCAAGCAAACTCGTGTTTATGGCGATTTCATATATTAAATTGTAATTTTTGATACAATTTGTTCAAATTTTTTGATAGTATTTGCAAGAGAATCATTCGATTTTCCTCCAGCTGCATTAATGTGTCCGCCGCCATTAAAATGTTCTCTAGCAAATTGATTTACATCGAAATCTCCTTGTGAACGAAACGATATTTTAACGATATTTTCATCTCTGTGTTCGATAAAAATTGCTGTAAAAACAATGCCTTTTATCGTTAAGCCATAATTTACAATTCCTTCGGTGTCGCCTTTTACGTAGTTGAATTCGTCTAATTCTTTTTGAGATAACGAAATGTAAGATGTTTTCTTATCAAAAAACACTTTCATGTTTTGCAAAGCTCTTCCTAGTAATTGCAATCTCTCGTACGAATTATTATCGAAAAGTAAATTTGGAATTTCGGTATTTTCAACTCCCAATTCTATAAATTCTGCCACAATTCTATGCGTTGTTCCTGTTGTTTTTGGGAATCTAAATCCACCAGAATCCGTTAGAATTCCAGTGTAAAGACATGTTGCTATTGTTTTATCGATAAGTGATTTTTGATTTAGAAGTACGATGAAATTGTAAATCATTTCACACGTAGAACCAAAAGAGGTATCAGAATATGTGAAAGTTGCATACGAATCGGGTAATTGATGGTGATCAATCATAATCATTGGAACTGTCAGTTTGTTTAAAACTTGCTCCATTTCGCCAGTTCTGTGCAAAGCATTGAAATCTAAAGTGAAAACTAGTTCAGCATCGTTGAGAATTTTAGTGCAATTTGCTCTGTCATTTTCATAAACTAAAACTGTTTCCGAAGCTGGTAACCACGCTAGAAATTCAGGAAAATCGTTGGGCGCAATTACAACTGGCTGATGATTTAACTTTACTAAAAAATGGTATAATCCTAAAGTCGAACCCATTGCATCTCCGTCTGGACTGCGATGCGGAATAATAGCAATTTTCTTAGGTGTAGCCAATAATTCGGTTATGGCTTGAATGTCTTTTTCGTTCATAGGTTGCGAAAATACTAAAAATTAACACAAATAGTGCACAGATTAACACACATTTTTATGTTTTATTTAGAAACAAAAAGACCAAACCAAACAGCAAATAATCCAACTAGAATACTCAATCCAATGTAAGCAAAAGCTACTAACGAATTATTGTTCTGAAAAAGCGAATAATTTTCGTAACCAAAAGTTGAGAAAGTAGTAAATCCTCCACAAAAACCAGTGATTAAAAACCACTTCAAATTGCTGTTTGCCAGATTATTTTTTTCTAAAATACCAAGAAGTAATCCAATTAAAAAGCAACCCAAAATATTAGTAATAAAAGTTGCCAACGGAAAATGATTGGACCAATATTTATTTACCAAAACCGAAGTTAAATAACGTAAAACACTACCAATGGCGCCACCGATTGCTATGTAGAGAATTGTTTTGAGCATGATTTTAATTTGAATTCAAATGTAATGAAACAAGAATAATTAGTTATAAAAAATAGGAATTTAATTTTTTGAAAGATATTTTATTAGATTTGTTTTGTTGTCAATTACAGATACGTAGTTTTGTAAAGTTAAAATGTGAAAATAAAAATGGCAAGTAAAAAGTTTATTTAAGCGGTTAATTAAATGGTAATAGCATATGATAAAAATATGAAAGAAGACAAATATTTAATTGCAGTTGAGAACTTATTTAAAGCTATAGATATTGCAGTAAATTCACTACATAAATATCCACAGGAAAGATTAGGTGATGATTTTATTGATTTTTATAAAGGTCTAAAAAATAAAATTTTAAATCATGAAATAAAATTTAAGAATTTAAAAAGTCATAAATATAATATTGAAGCTGTTTTTACATATTTTCAAGAATGTTCTGGTCCTGATGTTGAGTACTTTTGGAAACAAATCAAGGATGCCAATTTACCCTTTACAAGGAAAAATAGATTACAAAAAATACTCAAACGTAAAAGAATCATTAATGCAATTGAATACGATTTTGTTACTGATATAATTGTTCCTTACCATCAAGAAGGAATGATAACGGAGGAAGAAGTGATTTTGCTTAATACTTATTTGGGGAATTTTGAGAATAGAAAAAAAAATAAAGTTTAAATTATTATTAGATTAGATTTTAGTTCTTTAAAATCCTAAACTTTATAAAAGACAAAACCTAATTAGCCCTGATTGCAGTGGCACGAAGTAGAGCGAAAAGCAGGAAAGGCGAATCCAAAAAATGCCCAAACCGTTCGCTCCAAAAAAAATCTACTATTTTCTAAATTCCATTTTTTATTTTCCATCATAAATAGTACTTTTGCGCATGCAACACAACGTACTTATTTTAGATTTCGGATCGCAATACACACAACTTATTGCACGCCGCGTTCGCGAATTAAATATATTCTGCGAAATTTTTCCTTACAACAATTATCCAACTGATTTATCGTCTTACAAAGCGGTTATCCTTGGTGGAAGTCCTTACTCGGTTCGCGCTGAAGATGCTTTGCAAATCGATTTATCGCACATTCGCGGCAAAATGCCTTTGCTTGCCGTGTGTTATGGTGCGCAATATTTGGCTCATTTTTCTGGTGGCGAAGTTGCAGCTTCTAACATTAGAGAATACGGAAGAGCGAATTTGTCTTATATTAAGGAAGACGAAGTTTTCTTTGAAAATGTAAATCTCAATTCACAGGTTTGGATGAGCCACAGTGACACCATTAAACATTTACCAACCAACGGTGTAAAACTGGCAAGCACTAACGACGTAGAAAATGCGGCTTACAAAATTGAAGGCGAAACTACTTATGCCATTCAGTTTCACCCAGAAGTTTATCATTCTACTGACGGAAAACAAATGCTTGAGAATTTCTTGGTAAAAATTGCCGAAGTTCCTCAAAATTTTACTCCGAATGCTTTTGTTGACGATTGCGTTAAGGATTTACAGGAAAAAGTTGGTAGTGATAAAGTAGTTTTAGGACTTTCGGGCGGTGTAGATTCTACCGTTGCAGCAGTTTTATTACACAAAGCAATTGGAACAAACCTATATTGTATCTTCGTGAATAACGGATTGTTACGTAAAAACGAATTTGAAAACGTTCTGGAACAATACAAAGGAATGGGATTAAATGTGAAAGGTGTTGATGCTTCGGCACGTTTTTTGGATGCATTAGCTGGAGTTGATGATCCAGAAACGAAACGTAAAATTATTGGTAATGCTTTTATCGAAGTTTTTGATGATGAAGCACACAAAATAGAAGACGTTACGTGGTTGGCACAAGGAACAATTTATCCTGATGTTATCGAATCAATTTCGGTTAAAGGTCCGAGTGCGACTATAAAATCACATCATAATGTTGGCGGATTACCCGATTTTATGAAGTTGAAAATTGTTGAACCACTTCGAATGTTGTTCAAAGATGAAGTGAGAAGAGTTGGAGCAACTTTGGGAATTGATCCTGAGTTATTAGGAAGACATCCGTTTCCTGGTCCGGGATTATCAATTAGAATATTAGGCGATATTACGCCAGAAAAAGTTCGTATTTTGCAAGAAGTAGATGCAGTTTTCATCAACGGATTGAAAGAACACGGATTATACGATAAAGTTTGGCAAGCAGGAGCGATTTTGCTTCCTGTAAATAGTGTAGGAGTAATGGGCGATGAGCGAACTTACGAAAAAGTAGTAGCACTTCGCGCAGTAGAATCTACCGATGGAATGACCGCTGATTGGGTACATTTACCGTATGAGTTTTTGATGAAAATCTCAAACGAAATTATCAATAAAGTGAAAGGTGTGAATAGAGTTGTATATGATATTAGCTCTAAACCACCAGCAACTATTGAGTGGGAATAAATAATTATGAATTTTAAATTGTGAATTCTAAATTATTCTGAAATCATTTAAAATTCACAATTTAAAATTTAAAATAAAAAAACATGTTGAAAAGGATAATTTGCATTTTAGTATTGGTTTTTTCGTGTTCGATTTTCGGGCAAAATGTGGTAAAACATACTGTTGTTGCTGGAGAGACAATTCAGGCAATTGCTCAAAAGTATAAAGTGACTCCTTATGATATTTATAAGTTAAATCCCGATTCACAAAGCGGAATTAAAGTCAACTCAGTTTTGTTGATTCCGAAAAGTGTTGGAAAAACTGAAGTAAAATCGGATACAAAACCATCACAGAAAGCTACTACAAAAACGCAAGTTGCCAAAACGCATGAAGTAAAGCCGAAGGAAACGTTGTACAGCATAACTAAATTGTACAATATAACTCAAGCTGAATTGGAAGCAAATAATCCTTTCCTAAAAACAGATGGTTTGCAACCAGGTCAGATTTTGGCGCTACAAAAAAATGCGATTGCAATAAAACCAGTTTTATCTTCAAACGGAACCGCAGTTCACGAAGTACAACCCAAAGAAACTAAATACGGAATTGCCACGAAATACGGAATGACTGTCGACGAATTGGAGAAATTAAATCCGGAAATCGTAGAAAATCTTCCTATTGGTTTTCAGTTGAAAGTTAAAAAGGGTAATTCGTTTGAAAAAGATTTCGTTAAAGATTTTGAAGCTAAACCACAAGTTTCAGCAATTTCTAAAGTAAATGTTCTTGATTATCAAGTAAAACAAGGCGAAACCATGTACAGTTTGACACGCCAATTTGGTTTGTCAGAAAGCGCTTTGACCAGTTTGAATCCCGAATTGAAAGAAGGTGTAAAAGAAGGAATGACTTTGAAAGTTCCTGCAAATGCTTCATTTTCTAAAGAGGTTAAAAATAATTTGAAAGATTTATCAAAATCTATTTCGAACAACAAAAGAAAAGAATTGGTTTTGTTTTTACCTTTTAATGCTTCTAAAATTCAAAATGACACTGTAACTTCTATTTCAGAACGACTTAAAAAAGATAAGTTTTTAAACATGACTTTAGATTTTTATTCGGGTGCAATGATGGCAATCGATTCGGCTAAAGTTTTAGGAATTAATATGGATGTTCGTATCATTGATTCACAAGAATCGATGTATAATACTTCGGCTGTCAATGTTATATCTAATGGAAATTTCAATAATACCGATGCCGTAATTGGTCCATTTTATCAAGTCAATGCCGAAAAAGTAGCCAGTATTTTAGAATCTAAGAATATTCCTGTGATTTCACCATTGTCGAAAGATGATGGAAAATCGTTTTCAAATTTATATCAATCTATGCCCAATTCTGATGCGGTAAAAAATGCCATGTTTGATTATATGCGAGCCAAAAACGGAAATATAATAGCAGTTATTGACCCCAAAAAGAATTCGATAAAAGAATACATTCAGAATTTTCAAAGCGACACAAAAATAGTTGGACTTACCGATAAATCTGGAATTATTGCCGATAGTATCAAGAAACATTTTGTAAAAGACAGAATGAATTTCGTAATTATGGCATCTGAAAAAACAGGTACTATTTTTACAATTACCAATACTTTGCAGAATGCTATGAAAGAGTATCAAGTGCAACTTGTAATTTTAGAAGAAAATGAAACGCTTGATTTTGAAGAAATTGCATTATCGCGATTAACAAAATTAAAAATGACCTATCCATCGGTTATAAAGGACAACGATTCGGAAGAAGCACTGCGTTTTGAAAGAGCTTACAGAAAGAAAAATAAAGTAGTTCCAAATCAATATGCCGTTCGCGGATTTGACGTAACCTTCGATACCATGCTTCGTTTGGCACAAGAAAAACCATTTGTGGAAACATTAGATTTAGCTTCAGAACAAGTAGAAAGTAAATTTGATTATGACAAAAAACTATCAGGTGGATTTACCAATAACGGAATTTACATTTTGTATTACGACACCGATTTAACTATAAAACAAGCACAATAATGCCAACTTCAAAAGTAACTTATTTAGGCGATTTGCGAACGTCATCCATCCATTTACAATCGGGAACTGAAATTATTTCTGATGCGCCAATTGATAACAATGGTAAAGGTGAAGCATTTTCTCCTACCGATACAGTTGCCAATGGTTTAGCGACGTGTATGTTAACCGTCATGGGAATCAAAGCGCGCGATTTAGAAGTAGATTTCTCTGGTTCAACCGCTGAAGTTACCAAAATTATGGGAACCGAACCAAGAAGAATTACCGAAATTCATGTTGCTTTCAATATGAATTTATTTGCTGATGAGAAAACAAAAACCATTCTAGAAAGAACAGCAATGACCTGTCCAGTTTTCTATAGTTTACATCCAGATATTAAGAAAGAAATTGTTTTTAATTGGAAGTAATATCCAAATAAAGAAAATAGAACATAGAATATAGATGTTCTAAAAAGTCTATATTCTATTCTCTTTAATCTATTTTCTTAAATAAATGGACGACCAACAAAAACTCCTCATAAAACTAGCCCACACCAAAATGCCTTTCGGAAAATACGAAGGTAAATACTTGATTGATTTACCCGAATATTATCTCGTATGGATTCACAATAACCGACTTCCAAATGGGCAACTGGGTGAACAATTAAAACTGGTTTATGAGCTTAAATTAAACGGCCTAGAAGAACTCATTCGTAATATTAAAAAGCAATACCCCAAACCTCTTTAGTTAAATTTCAAATTCCTCTAAATTCTAAATTTGGAACCAAATTATCATGTTGTTATATTTCAGTATTTACATATTGAAATATTTTCACATTGATTAATTAAATCGTACTTTTGCATCGTTTTTTACAACAACAACAAACAACACAACAATTACGGATAACTCAAAGTTGTCCTAAAAAAAAAACAATGAATCAAACGAAATACATTTTTGTTACTGGCGGTGTGACTTCTTCATTAGGTAAAGGAATCATCGCAGCATCTTTAGCAAAATTATTACAAGCACGCGGTTATAGAACTACAATCCAAAAATTTGATCCGTACATCAATGTCGATCCAGGAACTTTAAATCCTTACGAACACGGCGAATGTTACGTTACCGATGATGGAGCAGAAACTGATTTAGATTTAGGTCACTACGAACGATTCTTAAACGTTCCAACTTCGCAAGCCAACAACGTTACAACTGGTAGAGTGTATCTTTCCGTAATCGAAAAAGAACGTCGTGGTGAATTTTTAGGAAAAACGGTTCAAGTTGTTCCGCACATCACAAACGAGATTAAAGAACGAATGCAATTGCTAGGAAATTCTGGCAATTTTGATATAGTAATCACAGAAATTGGTGGAACAGTTGGTGATATCGAATCACTTCCTTACATCGAATCGGTACGTCAATTGGTTTGGGAATTAGGTGAAAATAACGGTATCGTAATTCACTTAACTTTAGTTCCATTTTTGGCTGCAGCCGGAGAATTAAAAACAAAACCTACACAACACTCGGTAAAAACTCTAATGGAAAGCGGTATCAAAGCCGATATTTTAGTATGCCGTACAGAACATGAATTATCAGACGAATTACGTCAGAAATTAGCGCTTTTCTGTAATGTAAAACGCGAAGCCGTTATTCAATCTATCGATGCTTCAACCATTTACGAAGTTCCAAATCTAATGCTTGAAGAAGGTTTAGATGTTGTAGCCTTAAAAAAATTAGACCTTCCTAAAAAAGCAGCACCCGATTTAAAAAATTGGAACACCTTTTTACATAGATTAAAAAACCCAAAACATTCGGTAAACATCGGATTAATCGGAAAATATGTTGAACTTCAAGATTCATACAAATCAATTCTTGAGGCTTTTATTCACGCAGGAGCAAATAATGAAACCAAGGTAAATGTAATCAGCATCCATTCAGAATACATTGATAGTGATAACGTTGCAGAAAAACTTTCGGGCGTAGACGGAATTCTAGTCGCACCAGGTTTTGGAGAAAGAGGAATCGAAGGAAAAATCGAAGCAGTTCGTTACGCACGTGAAAATAATTTACCGTTTTTCGGAATTTGTCTCGGAATGCAAATGGCAGTTATCGAATACTCTAGAAACGTTCTAGGCTTAAAAGATGCCAATTCGACCGAAATGAATGCCAGCACGGCCAATCCGGTTATCGATTTAATGGAAGACCAAAAAACCATCACCGATAAAGGCGGAACAATGCGTCTTGGTGCATGGAAATGCGATCTTAAAGAAGGTACATTAGCGCACAAAATTTACGGAAAAACTCAAATCGAAGAACGTCATCGTCACCGTTATGAGTACAATAATAAGTATGCAACACAGTTAGAAAATGCAGGTTTAATCAGCTCCGGAATCAATCCAGACACTGGTTTGGTAGAAATTGTAGAGATTAAAAACCACCCATTTTTCATTGGTGTTCAGTACCATCCAGAATACAAAAGTACCGTTGCCAATCCACAGCCAATTTTCGTTAGCTTTGTGGCCGCAATGGTGAAAAATAAAAAGTAGAAGGAGCGAATCAGTAGTAATTTTGGTAAACCATATTCCTGCTTTCCGCGTTACACGGTAACTGCTCCAATCAGGGCTAGCTTGCCAACAAAAGGTTACTAAAATAGAGTTTCATTAAAACTTTATTTTTAAAATTGAAACAAAACAGTCACAATCACGACTGATACAAGAACTGAAAATTATCCCATCAATTTTGGGAACTATATTATGGAAGAAAAAAAGTTTGACAAAAATTCGATTATCGGTTTCGCATTAATCTTCATTATTATAATGTGGATTTTTTACAACAATCAACAATCAGAACAAAAAAAATTAGAGGCTAAAGCGAAGCAAGAAAAAATAGACAAAGCCAATAAGAAAAAAGAAGTAGCAACTAAAGAGGTACTTTCTACTGTTGTTGATTCAACTGTTAGTGATACTGTAAAACTTCAAAAATTAGCTGGCGCATTGGGAAGTTTTGCTTATTCAGCAACTTTGCCATCTGCAAAAGAAGATTTTACAACAATAGAAAACGATTTGCTGAAACTTACCATTGCCAATAAAGGTGGATATATTTCTGAAGCGATTTTAAAAAACTACAAAAAATTCGAAAAAAATTCAGGACAATTAGTAGAGTTAATTAAAAATAACAATGCTAATTTTAACCTTGTACTTCAAACCAAAGACAACCGAGTTTTAAATACAAAAGATTTATTTTTTGAACCAACTTTAACTAAAAATGGAGAAGATCAAATTCTTTCTATGAAGTTAAAAGCTGGTGCCAACGAGTTTTTAGAATATAAATATGTTCTGAAAGCCAAAGATTATATGTTAGATTTTGACGTGCGTTCGCAAGGTTTAAGCAAAGTACTAAATTCATCGAAAACTGCCGATTTACAATGGGATTTAAAAACCTATCGTAATGAGAAAAGTATAGCTTATGAAAACCGTTACGCCGAAATTTATTTCGAAAACGACGACAAAGTAGATTATGCAGGAACAGGAAAACAGGAAGATGAAACGTTAGAAAAAGCAACATTTGTAGCTTACAAACAACACTTTTTTAGTTCGATTCTATTGTCTCAAACGCCAATTGAAAATGTAAAAATTAGCTCAACTGATTTAGTTCATAATGATAAAATAGATACTGTTTTTACAAAACAATTCAAATCAACATTGCCATTAGCCTTCAAAAATGGTGAGTTAGATTATAAAATGAATTGGTATTTAGGACCAACAGATTATAAAATTTTAAATACTTACGAGAAAAATATCGAAGACATCGTTCCATTAGGTTGGGGAATCTTCGGTTGGATAAATAAATTAATTTTCATTCCTCTTTTCGGATTCTTGAGTTCGTTTATGGGATTAGGAATTGCAATTATCGTTTTCACTATTTTAATAAAAATAGCGATGTCGCCAATTACTTTCAAATCATTCCTTTCTCAAGCTAAGATGAAAGTACTGCGTCCAGAAATTACAGAACTTGGAGAGAAATTCGCAAAAGATCCAATGAAGAAGCAACAAGAAACAATGAAATTATACAACAAAGCCGGAGTAAATCCAATGGCTGGTTGTATTCCTGCATTAATTCAGTTGCCATTTATGTATGCATCGTTTCAGTTTTTCCCATCAGCAATTGAGTTGAGACAAAAAGGATTCCTTTGGGCAGAAGATTTATCATCATTTGATCAAATTTTCAAATTACCTTTTAACATTCCATTATATGGAGATCACGTGAGTTTGTTCCCAATTTTGGCTGCAATTGCAATTTTCTTTTACATGAAAATGACTTCTGGAGATCAAGCGATGGCGCAACCACAGCAAGAAGGTATGCCCGATATGGCTAAAATCATGAAAATTATGATTTACCTTTCTCCGATTATGATGTTAATTTTCTTCAATAGTTACGGTTCAGGATTGAGTTTGTATAACTTTATTTCTAACTTAATTACTATCGGAATTATGTTAGTTATTAAAAAATATTTCATTGATAGCGACAAAATTCACGCAAAAATTCAAGAAAATAAAACAAAACCAAAAGCAGAAGGTAAATTCCAAAAGAAGATGAGAGAAATGATGGAACAAGCCGAAGAGCAAAAGAAATTGAATAAAAAATAAGATTTTAGTGTTCAATATAAAAGTTCTGTTTTTGAAGTTTAAATTTCAAATTCAGAACTTTTTTATTTTATTTGCATATGAAAGTATTGATTTTAGGTTACGGAAACATGGGGAAAACCTATGCAAATAGTTTTATAAGCTCAAGATTTATAAAACCAGAAGATATTTATTTACTAGTTCGTGATGTTTCTAAAGTTGTTCTTGAAAATGGAATACTTCAATCAAATTGTTACGAAAAGCCAGCACAAGACATTGGTAATTACGATATTCTAATTTTAGCTGTAAAACCCCAAGATTTTGAAAATTTAGCGCAATCGATAAAACCATTTCTGAAAGAAAATCAAATGGTACTTTCTGTAATGGCAGGTGTAAAAATTGCTAAAATCCAAAACGAATTAGGTTGTAAAAAAGTGGTGCGATCCATGCCAAATATTCCAACTCAAATCGGAATGGGAATGACCGTATTTACAGCATCATCTGAAGTTGATAGGAAAGAATTGTTCATTATTCAAAATCTAATAAATACCACAGGAAAATCAATTTATATAGAAGATGAGAATCTTTTAAACGTAGCAACAGCTGTGTCTGGAAGCGGTCCAGCGTATGTGTTTTTCTTCATGAATGCCATGATAAAAGCTGCAGTAGATTTAGGTTTCAATGAATCGGAAGCAGAATTGTTAGTTAATCAAACTTTTATGGGTTCGGTTGCAATTCAAAATAGTTACTCATTATCCAACGAAGATTGGATTAAAAAAGTAGCATCCAAAGGCGGAACTACTGAACAAGCTTTGAATGTTTTCAATTTAAAATCGGTCGAAGAAAATATCATCGAAGCTGTAAATGCTGCCAATAAACGAGCAATAGAATTGGGTTCATAAAAAAAAGCGCAACTTAAAAAAGTTACGCTTTTAATTTCCATAGCAATATTAATGTTAGTTAAATGCAGGTAGTAAAACTTTATCGATTGCATGTACAATACCATTTGAGCATTGAACATCAGTTAGGATAATATTTTTATTTACTGTAGAACCAGCGTCATCTATTGATGTACCAGTTATTGTAAATCCTTCACCTTGGACAGTTGGGATATTTCCTGTTGGAATTGCATTTGAACGAACATTTACTCCGCTTACAACATGATATGTTAAAACCTCAGTTTTCAAATCACTACTTAAACCAGTATACAATGCTAATGTTGCATCATCAAATGCTGTATTGACTGGAGCAAATACCGTAAAAGGAGCAAGTGTACCAGCTTGAGTGTTAGTTTGTTCTAAAGTAGATACTAGATTTTGGGCAACTAATAAACTTGTTAAAGTACTGAAATTTGCGTTTGCTTTAGCGTGATCAACAATATTTGGAATTTGAATAACTCTGTTCACAACATGAATTACACCATTACTTGCATCAACATCAGCAGTTGTTACAACAGCGCCTTTGTTGTTAATTCCACCATTTAAGGTTACAACATTCCCTGCTTTTTGAACATACATGCTAATTGTAGGTGAATTAGCAGCCGAACTAAAAGGAGAAAGTGTTGAAACGTAGGTTGAAGCTGGAATTGCAGAGCTCAAAATTTCACCACTTACAACATGATTTAATAAAATTGCTTTTAAAACATTTACGTCAACATTATTTACATTTACATTAGCACCAAGAGATGCAAAAAAAGTATTGAATGCCTCATTCGTTGGAGCAAAAACAGTAAATTGACTTGTTCCGTCTAGTGTAGACACTAAATCAGTTCTAGTTAATGCAGTTTCCAAGATTGAAAAATCTTCACCAGCTATAGCAATGTCAGCTATTGTTTGTGGTTGCGTAGAGTTGTTGTCATCATCATCACTACAAGATGTTGATAAAATTGCAATGAATGCAAATAGACCAAGAAATTTTAATTTGTTCATTTTCATAATAGTATGTTTTTTTTGTTTATTCAAAGATAACGAGTTTTGTTTAATGTAATTACATATACGTTAAACACTATAATACGATTTTTATAAAATTTAACTATTTTGTTTAACTTTTATAACTCGAATTGTTCTGTATACATTCCATAAATATTTATTTTGTTGTTTAACTACATCGTAATAGTGTTAAACAAAATAGTTGCTTTTTAATAAAAGTTTAACTTCTAAAACATAAAAAAAATCTTATAAATTTGGCATTCTCTAAATTTGGAACCATTTTTGCAACAATAAAATCATTCTATTTTAGTTATAAATACCATTAAATTAATCTCAATTATGAAATACCTATTATTATTTCTTTTATCTTTCAATTGTATTTTTGCTCAAGACGTTAACAAGTTAGACGATAAAGGTTTAAAACATGGTTTATGGAAAGGATCTTATCCAGATTCTAATCGTCCGAGGTATGAAGGTACATTCGAGCACGGCAAAGAAACTGGATTATTCAAATTTTTCGATGATACAAAATCAGGAACAGTAATTGCAACTCGTGAATTTAATCTTGCCGATAATTCGTGCTACACCATTTTTTACAATCAAAGAAAATATAAGGTAAGCGAAGGTAAGCTGGTTAACAAATTGTATGAAGGCGAATGGAAATACTATCATTTTGATTCTCCAGATATAATGACAACCGAATTGTATGTTAAAGGGAAATTAAACGGAGTTAGAAAAGTATATTTCAAAAGTAAACTTATTGCCGAAGAAGCAACGTACAAAAATGGTTTAAAGGACGGCGTTTATAAAAAGTACGCTGAAAATGGTGTTGTTATTGAAGAATGTAATTATAAAAACGGACTTCTAGAAGGACTTTCCATTTTTAGAAATGCAAAGAATGAAGTGGTTTCTAAAGGAAATTACAAGAAAGATAAAAAAGAAGGTATTTGGGAATTCAATAACAATGGCAAACTTACAACAGAAAATATGAGTAAGCCTAAGCAACGTAAATTTGAAAAGAAAGATCCTAAACCCGAACCTAAATATTAGTAAATAGATAAATCTTACCGAAGTATATGTTTTAGTGATTAAAGCATATACTTTTTTTTATTATTTGACGTAAATTTGCAAATTCAAATTAAAGAGGAATAAATAATGAAACGAGTTGTCGTTGGACTTTCTGGTGGTGTAGATTCGAGTGTTGCTGCTTATCTTTTAAAAGAACAAGGTTATGAGGTAATCGGACTTTTTATGAAGAATTGGCACGATGATTCAGTTACAATTTCTAATGAATGTCCGTGGCTTGAAGACAGCAACGACGCACTTTTAGTTGCCGAAAAATTAGGTATTCCTTTTCAAACGGTTGATTTAAGCGAACAATATAAAGACAAAATTGTCGATTATATGTTCAAAGAATACGAAAACGGAAGAACTCCAAACCCTGATGTTTTATGTAATCGTGAGATAAAATTTGATGTTTTCATGAAAATTGCATTATCCCTTGGTGCCGATTTTGTAGCCACAGGTCATTATTGCAGAAAAGGAGAAATTGATGTAGATGGAAAGCCAGTTTATCAATTACTTGCAGGGAAAGATGATAATAAAGATCAATCTTATTTTTTATGTCAGTTATCGCAAGAGCAATTAGCTAAATCATTGTTCCCAATTGGCGAATTAACAAAACCACAAGTTCGCGAAATCGCTACCAAAATGGAATTAGTAACTGCCGAAAAGAAAGATTCACAAGGTCTTTGCTTTATTGGTAAAGTACGTTTACCCGAATTTTTACAACAACAATTACAACCAAAAGAAGGTTTGATATATGAAATTCCTGCTAATAGCGAGATTTACAATCAAGAGAAACCAGTGTTCAGTTCACTCGAAGAGCAATTACAATTCGAATCAACTTCTATAGAATACAATCCACAATCGTCTGGGAAAGTAGTTGGAAAGCATCAAGGTGCACACTATTTTACCATCGGACAACGAAAAGGACTAAATGTTGGCGGTACAAAAGAAGCTCTTTTTATAATTGCAACCGATGTAAAAACCAACTCCATTTATACAGGACAAGGTGCAAATCATCCTGGATTATTTAAAAAAGCATTGCGTATTCAACCATCAGAAATTCATTGGATTCGTCAAGATTTAACACTTAATGATGGAGAATCTATGGAAGTTTTGGTTCGAATTCGTTACCGTCAAGAACTTCAAAAAGCAACGTTACATAAATTCCAATCGGGATTGTATGTTTCTTTTGAGTCACCTCAATCTGCTATAACCGAAGGTCAATTTGCTGCTTGGTATTTAAACGACGAATTAATTGGTTCGGGTGTAATTTCGTAAAATCAAACTTGGTGCTATTTTTTTTCGTAATTTTGATACAACCAAATTTTATTTGCTATGAAGAAAATATTATTTCTACTCATTTTTCTTGTATCAATTTCTTCTTTTTCACAAGAAGATGCTTGGGTTTATTTTACAGATAAACCGAATGCTGCTGCTTTTCTTGCAGATCCACTTACGATGTTAACACAAAGAGCATTAGATAGAAGAACTGCACAAGGAATCCCAGTAACAACTAATGATGTACCAATTCATCAACCTTACATTAACCAAATAACAGCGGCAACTGGAATTACAGTAAAAGCAAAATCTAAATGGTTAAATTGCCTTCACATCAGTGGAAGTGTTACAGATATTAACGCTTTGTCAAGTTTAACTTTTGTTGATCATATAGAATTTGCCAATCCATCTTTAAATACTTCTGGAAAAATTAAAAATCCAAACGTAAGTAATAAAGAACAAGTAATAAACAAACAAATGGATGTTGAAATTACATTCGCATACGGAACTTCTGCCAATCAAATTCAAATGCTTAACGGTCATCTTTTGCATCAAGCCAATTATACCGGAACAGGTAAAATAATTGCGGTATTGGATTCTGGATTTATAAATGTAAATTCTACACAACCATTCGAAAGATTGTTTACCAATAACTTAATTTTAGGTGGTTACAATTACGTAAGTCAATCTACAAATATATATTCGCTTCACAATCACGGAACTATGGTTTTATCTTGCATGGGCGGTTATACCGAAGGTCAATTAGTTGGAACGGCGCCAGATGCACAATATTATTTATTTGTTACAGAAGATATTGCTTCAGAAAATCCAGTAGAAGAAAGTTATTGGGTTGAAGCTGCCGAAGAAGCCGATCGATTAGGGGTAGATATTATTACTTCTTCACTAGGTTATTTTGGCTATGATAACCCAAGTTATAGTTATACTTACAGTGATTTAACAGGGAATTCTGCCTTTGCATCAAGAGGTGCAAATATCGCTTTCTCTAAAGGAATTATTGTTGTGGCAAGTGCTGGAAATTCTGGTGCAACTGCCAATCCATATATTGGAGTTCCAGCAGAAGCTACCAATGTTTTAGCAATTGGAGCTGTTCAAGCAAATGAAAATTATGCTGCTTTTAGTTCGATCGGACCATCGTTTGACGGAAGAGTTAAACCAGATGTTATGGCTCAGGGACAAAATGCGTATGTTGCAACCACCGCTGGAAGTATTACAGCTGCTAGCGGAACATCATTTTCCGGACCAATTATGGCAGGTATGATTGCTAGTTTTTGGCAAGCCGTTCCTTCCTTAACAAACCAGCAAGTTGTAAATTTAGTTAAGCAATCATCCGATAGGTTTAATCTTCCAACTTTTCAATATGGTTATGGAATTCCCGATTTTCAATTGGCTATTGCAAATGCCGCATTAGATGTAAATGAAGCAACTAGCAGTAATTTCGTGGTGTATCCAAATCCAACTAAAGGAACTATCTCATTTTCAATTCCTGACGGATTTTTAAATTCTAAAATTATGATTTATAATTCATTAGGTCAAATTGTTTTAGAGCAAAATATCAATCAGTCAAATCCAACTCTTTCGTTAGAAAATTTAAATTCGGGAGTCTATTTCTATAAAATCGCTTCCGCAAATACTACTCAGACTGGTAAAATAATTAAAAATTAAAACACGGATTTCTTTCGGAAAACATGAACAAAATTACTCAACTTTTCAACATACAATATCCAATTATTCAAGGCGGAATGATTTGGAATTCAGGATATAAATTAGCAAGTGCCGTTAGTAATTCTGGCGGATTAGGACTAATCGGAGCTGGTTCAATGTATCCAGAAGTTTTGAGAGAACACATCCAAAAATGTAAGAAAGCAACCGATAAACCTTTTGGTGTAAACGTTCCAATGTTGTATCCCAATATTGAGGAAATTATTCAAATAATTATTGAAGAAGGCGTTAAAATCGTATTCACATCAGCAGGAAATCCTAAAACTTGGACCTCGCATTTAAAAGCCAACGGAATTACAGTTGTTCATGTTGTGAGCAGTTCTAAATTTGCTTTAAAAGCTCAAGAAGCTGGAGTTGACGCAGTCGTTGCCGAAGGATTTGAAGCTGGCGGACACAATGGAAGAGAAGAAACTACAACATTAACTTTGATTCCGATGGTGCGAGAAAATATCACGATTCCATTAATTGCAGCTGGCGGAATTGCAACTGGTCGTGGCATGCTTGCAGCGATGATTCTCGGTGCCGATGGTGTTCAAATGGGAAGCCGATTTGCAGCATCAACCGAAAGTTCGGCACACGATGATTTCAAAAAAACAATAATTGAAACTGGCGAAGGTGACACACAAGTTACTTTGAAAGAACTGGCTCCTGTGCGATTAATAAAAAATAAATTTTATAATGACGTTCAAGAATTGTATTCTAAATGTCCGTCTAAAGAAGATTTAGAAAATTTATTAGGAAAACGAAGAGCAAAACGCGGCATGTTTGAAGGTGATTTAATCGAAGGCGAACTAGAAATTGGTCAAATTGCTGGATTAATTCACGATATAAAACCAGTTGAAACAATAATTTTCGAAATAATTTCCGAATTTAATTTGGCTAAAAAAGAAGCACTCACTTTATAAAATTCTTAAGATTTGCATCACATTGCTTTGAAATCTTATCCTTACTTTTGTCGAAATACTTTTAAATGAAAAAGATACTTTTAGTTACTGCGTTTGTAATTTTCTCAAACCTTCAAGCCCAAGAACGTCCAAAATTAGTTGTCGGAATTGTTGTAGATCAAATGAAAATGGAATACTTATACCGTTTTCAAAGTGATTTTACGGAGAATGGTTTTAAGCGATTGATGAATAGTGGTTTCACGTTTCATAATGCACATTATAACTATATGCCAACCTATACTGCGCCTGGTCATGCTTCGGTTTATACTGGAACGACGCCAACATTGCACGGAATTGTAAGCAATGAATGGTTCCACAGAACTTTAAAAAAAGACGTATATTGTACCGATGATGCTTCGGTTACAACATTGGTTCCTGGCACAGAAAGTGAAGGAAAAATGTCACCTAAAAATTTACAAAGCACTACAATTACCGATGAATTAAAATTATCTACGAACTTTAAAGGAAAGGTAATCGGAATTAGTATAAAAGATAGAGGTGCGATTTTACCTGCCGGACATTTTGCTGATTGGGCATTTTGGTATTGCAAAACTGGTGAGTTTATTTCGAGTTCATTTTATGGAGAAAAATTACCAACTTGGGTAACTGACTTTAATAACGAGAAAAATTATTTGGGTTACACCAATAAAGGTTGGGATTTACTAAAACCAAAAGAAACCTACAATGAAAGTCTAGCTGATGACAATCCTTATGAAGGAAAGTTGTACAAAAAGACGCCTTTTTTTCCTTACAATATGAAGGAAATGATTGATAATAATGATGCTGGCGTAATTAGAGTTAGTCCTTATGGAAATGATCTTTTAGCAGATTTCGCAAAGAAAGCCATCGAAAAAGAGCAACTTGGTAAAGATGAAATCACCGATTTTTTAGCATTAAGTTTTTCATCTACAGATTATATCGGGCATACTTTTGGACCAAGATCAATAGAAATTCAAGATACGTACTTGCGTCTAGATCAAAACATTGCGGACATTTTAAATTATTTAGATAAAACTATAGGTAAAGATAAATACTTAGTGTTTTTAACAGCCGATCACGCAGGAGCTGAAAATGTTACCTATTTAAAAGATAATAAATATCAAGTAAATAATATCAATTATAAAAACCTTGAAAGTGATTTGAAGGAGTTTTCTAAAGCTACTTTCGGCGAAGATTTGATATTGAATTATTCTAGTTATAATATCCATTACAATAAAGATATTTTAAAATCAAAAGGGTTGGAGTTGGAGAAAGTAAATAAAGCTTTCAAAGATTTTCTTTACACAAAAGAATATGTAAAACGCGTTTACACCGAGCAAGAAATTTTAGCTTCGTCTGGAAGTGATGTGATTTTGGATTTTATCGCAAAAGGTTATGATCCAACTCAAAATGGTGATTTACTTTTTGCTTACAAACCTGGTTACATGGAATATTCAGCAACTGGAACAACACACGGCTCGCCTTACAGTTATGATACGCACGTGCCGGTTATTTTCTATGGTTGGCATATTAAAAAAGGTACGTCACACGATAAAAAAGTAATTACTCAAATTGCGCCAACAGTTGCTCAATTGCTACAAATAACAATGCCAAATTCAACCGACAGTAAAGTTTTAACTGAGGTTTTTGAAAAATAAGAAACAAAAAAAATCCACTAATTATGTTAGTGGATTTTTTATTTATAATTGTCATCAATTTATACTTCAACCAATATCTGATTTTTAATTAAATCTTCAAAGGTTTCTCTTTTACTTATTAAGTGGCCTTTTCCATCTTTCCACAATACTTCTGCTGGTTTAAAACGTGAATTGTAGTTGGAAGCCATTGAGAAACAATACGCTCCAGCATTTTTAAAACTCAAAATATCGCCTTCTTTTATTTCAGAAATTCTTCTGTTGTTGGCAAACGTATCGGTTTCACAGATGTAACCTACAACGGTGTAAAAACGCTCTTTCCCTTTTGGATTAGAAATGTTTTCAATAGTATGTTGTGAACCATAAAGCATAGGACGAATTAAATGGTTGAAACCCGAATCGATTCCGGCGAAAACGGTTGAAGTGGTTTGTTTTACAACATTCACTTTGGCTAAGAAATATCCAGCTTGACTTACCAAAAACTTTCCTGGTTCGAAAGCTAATGTCAATTCGCGTCCGTATTCTTTTTCGAAAGCTAAAAATCTTTTTGATAATTTTTTTCCTAATTCTTCAATGTTGGTTTCGATATCGTCTTTTTTGTAAGGAACTTTAAATCCTGATCCAAAGTCTAAAAAGTCTAAATCTTTAAAGTTTTTAGCAGCGTCAAATAAAATTTCAGCAGCATACAAAAACACTTCAATATCTAAAATATCAGAACCAGTGTGCATGTGAATTCCATTTATATGCATTTTTGTATTTTCTACAATACGCAAAATATGAGGCAATTGATGTACAGAAATCCCGAATTTACTATCAATATGACCAACAGAAATATTAGCATTTCCACCAGCCATAACGTGTGGATTTATACGGATACAAACTGGAACTGTTGGATGTTTCGCTCCAAAATGTTCTAAGATAGAAAGATTGTCAATATTGATTTGAACACCTAATTTTGCTACTTCTTCAATTTCTTCAAATGAAACTCCATTTGGTGTGAAAATGATTTTTTCTGGAGAAAAACCAGCGTGTAAACCAAGTTGTACTTCTTGAATAGAAACAGTATCTAATCCTGAACCCAAGTTCTTCAACAACTTCAAGATCGAAATGTTTGATAAAGCCTTCATTGCATAATTTACGCGTAACTTTTCCACCTTGGAAAAAGCCGAAGTCAAACGATTGTACTGATTCTCGATAGTTGCTGCGTCATAAACGTACAGCGGATTGCCAAATTCCTCGGCAAGAGCTAGTAATTCTTTAGGTTGCATTTTTAAAATTTTTAGTGATTAAAGTTTAATTATTTTTTAAACTTTTATTATTGAATGATTTGCAAATATAGTAGATGTAAAAAGGTTTTGCAAAGCGTTTAACATTTCTACGAATTTGTCAATTATTTTTTGACTTTTATGTACTATCGATAATTTTTTAGCCCTGATGTTGCAATTGTTGGAGCTCTCCCGATTTTTATCGTGAAGCGACTTGCAACAGCAGGAAAATGGATTGCAAAAAATGCCCAAGCGATTCGCTCCTAATTTTTAAAACCCATGCTTAAAACTTTTAATAAATAAAGTTACTAAATTGATATACATTTCTTTTTGGTTTCGTTGAAATTAATTACTTTTGTGACACTTTAAAATCGACAAACTTTTATTATGGACATACACGAATATCAAGGAAAAGAAATATTAGCCAGTTATGGTGTAAAAATTCAACGTGGTTATGTGGCAAACAATCCGCAAGAAGCGGTTGCTGCTGCAAAACAATTGACTGCTGAAACAGGAACTGGATGGCACGTTATTAAAGCTCAAGTTCACGCAGGTGGAAGAGGAAAAGGTGGTGGCGTTAAGCTTGCTAAGAATTTGCAACAAGTTGAGGAATTGGCTGAGCAAATTATTGGAATGCAATTAATTACTCCGCAAACTAGTGCTGAAGGTAAAAAAGTACACAAAGTTTTAGTTGCTGAGGATGTTTATTATCCTGGTGAAAGTGAAACAAGTGAGTTTTATATGTCGGTTTTATTGAATAGAGCGACTGCAAAAAACATGATTGTTTATTCTACTGAAGGTGGAATGGATATTGAAGAAGTTGCTGAGCACACACCACATTTAATTTTCAACGAAGAAATTGATCCAAATGTTGGTTTACAAGGTTTTCAAGCTAGAAGAATTGCTTTTAATTTAGGTCTTTCTGGAAATGCTTTCAAAGAAATGGTTCAGTTTATTGATGCATTATACAAAGCTTATGTTGGATCAGATGCTTCGATGTTCGAAATTAATCCAGTTTTAAAAACTTCTGATAATAAAATTATTGCTGTTGATGCTAAAGTAAATCTTGATGATAATGCTTTATACCGTCACGCTGCATTAGCAGAATACAGAGACGTTCGTGAAGAAAATCCAATTGAAGTGGAAGCGAAAGCTGCAGGTTTAAATTATGTGGATCTTGATGGAACTGTTGGATGTATGGTTAATGGTGCTGGACTTGCAATGGCAACGATGGATTTGATTAAATATGCAGGTTTCGAACCAGCTAACTTCTTAGACGTTGGTGGAACTGCAGATGCAAAACGTGTGGAGTTGGCTTTTAGAATTATCTTGAAAGATCCAAACGTAAAAGCTATTTTGATTAACATTTTTGGTGGAATCGTTCGTTGCGACCGTGTTGCTCAAGGTGTTGTTGATGCTTACAAAAATATGGGTGATGCTATAAAAGTGCCAATCATTGTGAGATTACAAGGTACAAATGCTGAGATTGCTAAAGAATTAATTGATAATTCTGGTATGCCAATTTTATCTGCTGTACAATTTCAAGAAGC
This sequence comes from Flavobacterium aquatile LMG 4008 = ATCC 11947, assembly GCF_000757385.1. Classification (GTDB taxonomy): domain Bacteria; phylum Bacteroidota; class Bacteroidia; order Flavobacteriales; family Flavobacteriaceae; genus Flavobacterium; species Flavobacterium aquatile. The sequence goes on from NZ_JRHH01000003.1 coordinate 483,632, forward strand.
TGCAGATCAAGTTCAAAAAGCGCTTTCTTAATTAGATAGAAATTATTTTATATAGAAAATCCCGAGTGTAATACTCGGGATTTTTTTATTACAATTCTTCCGAATCTATTTCGTCTTTTAACGGAATCGATTTATCGTTCTTTTTTAAATATTTTTCATAATTTTTTTCGTCTTTTAAATTTCGTTTTATTAAAAAAGCGACTAAGGCAAGAGCAATTATAATAACACTTCCAACTATATACCAATTTATTTCCATAAGATTTAATTTTCACTAAAATACGAATTAAGTAAGTTCTATTTTGGCAAAGTATATTATCAAATTGAGTGAAAATTGTTAAAAAATAGTGATTACAACTTTTTACTTAGTGCTTCACCACAATATCATATTTTTCCAAAAGACCTTTTAATCCATCTTGCGAAAATATAGCTTTCTTAAGTTTGTTTTTATCTGGATCAATGGAGTAATCATAACTGGTGTAAAAATCGGTTTTGTTGGCAATAGTGTCAATAAATACTGCTTTTCGTAGATTGCAATTATCAAATAAAACTTCGGTTAAATCACTTGCCATGAAATCTACCGAAATCATACTACAATTGATAAACTGCATTTTTTTGAGTTTTAAAGCATAGAATTTCGCATAGTCCAGCAAGCAATCTTTAAAATGAAATTCATAAATAACTTGATCGGTCATGGCAAAATTTACATTGGTGAAATTACACTTTGTAAAAAACACGCCACGTAATGAAACATAATTAATTTTTGTGTCTTGAAAATTACAATCAAAAAAGTTGCAATCAATGAAAGTTACCGTTTGAAAAGTACACGTTCTAAAGTCGCAATTGTAAAAAACACAATTTTCAAATTCTTTAAATTTGGTATTGGAATCATCAAATGTTTGGTCTTTAAACTCTTGATCAAGAATATAATCTACGTGCATAATTTTATTTTAAGATGGTAAAACTACTAAAATATATCGGATGATTTGACTATAATTTCAGGCTAATTTCTACTATTTATAACTATTTTTACAAAATAAATCATGTCAAAATGGAATCTGATAACACCTCTTTTTTTAAATTTTGTCCCAATTGTAGTTCGCAAAATGTGTCGTATGTAAATAATTTCAAATTGCATTGCTACGACTGCGATTTTGTGTTGTATCATAACATTGCTGCGGCTGTCGCGGTAATTTTTACATTTGAAGATAAAATTCTTTTCACAGTAAGAAATGTCGATCCTGATAAAGGAAAATTAGATTTGCCAGGCGGATTTATAGACCCAAATGAAACTGCCGAAGAAGCTACTTGTCGAGAAATTAAAGAAGAATTAGGTTTAGCTATTTTAGCAGATAATTTGAAGTACATCACAACGGCACCAAATAATTATTTGTACAAAAATGTGCCCTACAGAACGATGGATATTTTCTACGAATGCAACCTTGAAGAAGATGCAATTTCGGTTAATGCCAAAGACGAAATTGAGGAATTGGTTTGGATAAAACGCAGTGAAATTGACCTTGATAAAATTGGATTTGTTTCTATTCGAAAAGTGATTGGTGACAAATATCTAAAATAGCGGAGTTACTTTAACTCAAAATTAGTATTCGTTTTGTTCGGTTTTAAAGTTTAAATAGTAATTTTATATGCTATGGAAAAGAACGTTAAAAAAGGATTTTTATTCAAGAACTACGAAGCGCCCAATCTTTCGCCATTTGATAAACTTTTTGAGATTTTCAAGGAGTTAATCACCCATACTTCAGGCGATTTTGACGAGGCAATAGATTGGCTAAGACAATTGGATGTTGAATACAAACTAACCGACGCCAATTACACTATCGATGATTTCATTGAAGATTTAAAGAAAAAAGGATACATCCGTGAAGAAATAAAACCCGACGGAACTTCGGGAACTGGAATCACTGCCAAAACCGAACGTGCCATACGTCAAGCGGCATTAGATCAAATTTTTGGAAATCTTAAAAAATCGGGAACAGGAAATCATAAAACAAAATATTCTGGAAACGGTGATGAAAAAACTGGTGAATTTCGAGAATATCATTTTGGTGATGGTTTAGAAAATATCTCGTTGACGGAAAGTTTGAAGAATGCTCAAATCAATAATGGCGTTGGCGAATTTCAGCTAACCGAGAATGATTTGGTGGTTGAAGATGCACAATTCAAAGCACAAATGAGTACCGTTTTGATGATTGATATCAGTCACAGTATGATTTTGTACGGCGAAGATCGAATTACTCCTGCTAAGAAAGTAGCCATGGCTTTGGCTGAATTAATCACAACTCGTTATCCAAAAGATACCATTGATATTTTGGTTTTCGGGAATGATGCATGGTCCATTTCAATTAAAGATTTACCGTATTTAAATGTTGGACCATATCATACTAATACAGTTGCTGGATTACAATTGGCAATGGATATTTTGCGTAGAAAACGAAATACCAACAAGCAAATTTTCATGATTACCGATGGAAAACCAAGTTGTGTTCGTGAAAAAGATGGAACTTATTATATGAATTCAAATGGTCTTGACGAATACATCGTTGAACAATGTTACAATCAAGCGGCACAAGCAAGAAAATTACATATTCCAATAACGACATTTATGATTGCGAATGATCCTTATTTGCAGAAATTCGTAAATCGATTTACCGAAGCCAATCAAGGAAAAGCGTTTTACACCGGATTGAAAGGTTTGGGTGAAATGATTTTTGAAGATTATGAAACGAATAGAAAGAAGAAGATTAAATAAGAGAATAGAATAAAGAAGCAAGAAAAAGAATATAGAGCTACTATGAAAGATATAAAAACATTAGGCGAATTAAAACAATCAGGATACGTTTCTAGAAGTATTAAGGACGAATTACGGGATAATTTAAGAATCAAAATAAAATCGGGAAAACCTGTTTTTGAAGGTGTTCACGGATTTGAAAATACGGTAATTCCCGAATTAGAACGTGCCATTTTATCACGCCATAATATCAATTTACTAGGATTGCGTGGTCAAGCGAAAACGCGTTTGGCAAGAAAAATGATTGAATTATTAGACGAATACATGCCCATTGTGGATGGTTCAGAAATTAATGATGATCCTTTAAATCCAATTTCGAGATTTGCAAAAGATTTAATTGCCGAAAAAGGCGATGCCACTCCAATAAAATGGATTCACAGAAACGAGCGTTTTTCAGAAAAGTTAGCTACGCCAGATGTAACAGTTGCTGATTTAATTGGCGATGTCGATCCGATAAAAGCGGCCAATTTAAAACTTTCGTATGCCGACGATCGAGTAATTCACTTTGGAATGATTCCGAGAGCGAATCGTTGCATCTTTGTCATCAATGAATTACCCGATTTACAAGCTAGAATTCAAGTAGCTTTATTTAATATTTTGCAAGAAGGTGATATTCAGATTCGTGGTTTTAAGGTTCGAATGGCTTTAGATATGCAATTTGTTTTCACTGCCAATCCTGAAGATTATACCAATCGCGGAAGTATTGTAACGCCATTAAAAGATAGAATTGGTTCGCAAATTTTGACACATTACCCAGAAACGGTTGCTATCGCAAGAACGATTACACATCAAGAAGCAAAGTTAGATAGTAAACAATCAGATTCTGTTCACGTTCCATCATTAGCGAAAGATTTATTGGAACAAATTAGTTTTGAAGCTCGTGAAAGTGAATATATTGATGCTAAAAGTGGAGTGAGTGCTAGAATGAGTATTACTGCTTATGAGAATTTATTGAGTACAGCCGAAAGAAGAGCTTTACTTTCTGGAAATGACAAAACTTCAGTTAGATTGTCTGATTTTATGGGAATTATTCCAGCCATTACTGGTAAAGTGGAATTGGTTTATGAAGGCGAACAAGAAGGTGCTGCTGTCGTTGCGCAATATTTAATAAGCGATGCCATTAAAACCTTTTTTCCAGCATTTTTTCCTAAAATTGAAAAGTTGGAACGCGATGCTGATGCAAGTCCTTATGCTAAAATATTAGAATGGTTTTTTGCAGAAACTGGATTTGAATTGCTTGATGATGCTTCTGATGAAGAATACAAAAATCAGTTGGATGCCATCAAACCATTGGAAGATTTAATTCAAAAATACCAACCCGAATATCCTTTCGAAGATAAGTATTTCTTGAAAGAATTTATACTTTGGGGTTTAGTAGAATTTGATAAACTTAGTAAAGATAGAGTAGAAGTAGGTTATCAATTTAAAGATTTGTACAGTAGTTACATCAATAAGTTGTAATAACTATTTTAAATAAAAATGTATTGATTTCTATAAAACGATAGCAATCAATACATTTTTTATTTCTTCTATTTATTATTTTTTTAATTGTTGTTTGTATATTTCAGTAATTTCTTCTGAAGCTTTTACTGATTTTATCATTAAAATCGGAAGTTTATCAGCCATTTTTTGTCCAGCAGAAGACTTGTAAAATTTTATAAGTTGGTTGATTTCTCTCAAGCTGAATTCATTTCTGTAAATCCAAATGGTGGCATTATCTAACCATTTTTTTCCGTTTCCAGATTTGAAAAAGGCTTCCATTTTATCTAATTCTTCCTTTGGTGCATTTTCCTTGCTGCGTTCTTCAGCGATTTTGTATTCTATGGCTTCGTTGATGTTAAATCCACCACGAATCTTTCTCAAATATTCAATTTTTCTAGAGAGTTTATCTTGCGGAACTGATGTTGTATCTATCTTAAAGTCTTTCATTTCTTTCGAAATTTTTTCAAAAATAGAAGTATCTTCTTTACTTTGAGAATGACTTAGAAATGTAAAAAGCGCAAAGAATAAAATTAAATAGTTTTTCATAATAACTTCAGTTTGATTATTACTTAATATCAATTTTTGACTTTATTTTCTTCTCACGTAAATGTGCTTAATATTGTTTTTTCCGCTGTCACGTTTGTCAATTTCAAATCGGTTCATACTTTCTATAAACGATAACATTTTAGAAAATCCGTAGTTTCTGGAATCGAAATCGGGTTTCTTTTTTAGCATTAAGTTTCCTAAATCGCCCAAGAATGCCCAACCGTTTTCGTCTTCCAAATCTTCAATACTATCAGAAAATAATTTGATTATTTTTGGATCAATTTTACTTATCGGATTGCTATTTTGAACTTTATTATTTTTGTTTGGTTTCGAATTAACATCTGACGGTTGCTCTACATCATGTTTCTTCAAAATTTCAATGTATATGAATTTATCACAAGCCGTTATAAATGGTGTTAGCGTTTTCTTTTCACCAATTCCGATCACTTTCATTCCAGCTTCGCGAAGTCGAGTAGCTAATCTAGTAAAATCAGAATCGCTCGAAACTATGCAAAATCCATCTACTTTTCCGGTATATAAAATATCCATTGCATCAATGATTAGTGCGCTATCACTCGCATTTTTTCCTGTAGAATAACTGTATTGTTGAATAGGTGTGATGGCATTTTCTAATAAAACATTTTTCCATCCAGAAACGGTTGGTTTAGTCCAATCGGCGTAAATACGTTTAAAAGTTGGCGTACCGTATTTTGCAATTTCTTCAAACATTTCCTTGACATTGGCATATGGCACGTTATCTGCATCTATTAAAACAGCTAATTTTAAATCTTTTTTGGTATCCATTCTCTTTTGTTTTTCTTTCTGAAACCAAATGTAGTTAAATTTACACAATTACAATTCTGTAAATCTTTAAATAAAAGGCAACTTATTTAAAAAAAATGGTATTTTTGAAACTCTAAACACTACGATTTAATGGCGTTTCTAAAAAATATAAATTCAAAGGCGAAAGCAATAAAAGATACCGGTTTCGGAACGAATTCATCAAGTTATGGTGGTCGTTTTGTAACTAAATCGGGTAATGCTAATGTACGAAAAACTGGAGTTAGTTTTATTGAAAGTATCAGTTGGTATCATACCATGTTGACTATTCCGAGATGGAAATTTTTCATTATTATTTTGTCATTTTATTTTCTTGTAAACCTTGTTTTTGCCTCAATTTATTATCTAATTGGTTCGGAACATCTAAACGGAATTGTAGCAGATAATGCAGTTGATAGATTTGGTCAAACTTTCTTTTTTAGTATTCAAACATACACTACTGTTGGTTATGGACATATTAGTCCGAGTGGCTTTCTTACTAGTTTTGTGGCATCGGTTGAAGCCTTGTTTGGGTTACTGAGTTTTGCCATTGCAACAGGTTTATTTTATGGTAGATTTAGTAAACCCAACGCGCATTTGTTGTTTTCTGAAAATGCAGTGATTGCTCCATTTCAAGGTGGAACGGCTTTGATGTTACGATTATCTCCATACAAAAACACCAATTTGAGTGATGCCGAAGCTCGAATGACATTGGGAATTCATGTGGAAGAAGGCGGAAAATTGGTAAACAAATTCTATCAATTGGATTTGGAATTTGATAAGGTAAATGCTTTAACTTTGAGTTGGACTTTGGTGCATCCAATAACAGAGAAAAGTCCTTTATATCAACTAAGTGAAGCGGATTTTAAAAATACTATTGGTGAGATAATTGTCTACGTAAAAGTCTTTGATGATATGTACAGTTCAACGGTTGTAAAACGTACTTCGTATACTTTTGATGAAGTGATTTATGGTGCTAAATTTTTACCGATGTTTACCAAAAGCACCGATGAAAATAAAACGCTTTTGCAAATTGACAAACTCAATCTTTTTGAAAAAGTGGATTTGTAATTTAGTTTTGATTGTTGTTATTTCGTGAAATTCTTGGTTTAGAATTGCTATAAAATTTAGAATTGTCTGACTTAATTGGTTTTGGCAAACTCGCTTCTTCGGTTTTACTGGAAGGTTCAATTAATTGGTTTAATTGCGTGATTTCGTCGTTAGTTAATTCTCTATATCTACCAACAGGAACATCGAGTGTGATGTTGATAATTCTTGTTCTTTTCAAGGCAGTAACTTCATAGTCAAGAAATTCACACATCCTACGAATTTGTCTGTTTAGACCTTGCGTTAAGATAATTCTGAAGACATTTTTGCTAATTTGTTCTACCTTACATTTTCTTGTAACGGTATCTAAAATTGGAATTCCATTAGCCATTCTTTCTATAAATCGATCGGTTATTGGTCGGTTTACGGTTACTATGTATTCTTTTTCGTGATTGTTTCTTGCTCGTAGAATTTTGTTTACAATATCGCCGTCATTGGTCATAAAAATTAATCCTTCACTGGCTTTATCTAATCGTCCAATTGGAAAAATACGTTCTGGATAATTGATGTAATCTACAATGTTGTCACGTACATCAAGATTTGTGGTGCATTCTATTCCAACTGGTTTATTGAAGGCAAGATACACACGTTTTTGGGTGTTTTCTCTCACTAGTTTTCCGTCAACGCGTACTTCGTCATTTGGGCTAATTTTTGTCCCCATTTCTGGAACGTTACCGTTTATAGTAACACGTCCTTGCTCAATAAGTTTGTCGGCTTCGCGACGTGAGCAAAAACCAGTTTCTGATAAAAATTTATTGATACGAGTGAGATTGTCTTCCATGATGCAAAAGTACTAATTTGTATTTAAAAACTATAGTTGTTTTTTTAAATGAAACCAAAAGGAAAAATGAATGGCTAAATAGCCCTGATTGAAAGGAAAAACTCCCGATTTTTATCGGGATTTTGGAATGAAAGCAGGAATAAGGTTTGTAGATAAAGCCCGAGCGATTACGCTTCTATAAATTGTACAATGGTTTGGTAAAGATAATTGTCGTGCATGCTGTGACCCAATCCTTTTGTTTCAATAAATTGGGCAGTTTTCCAGGACTTGGCTATTTTTTTTCCTTCTTCAAATAATACTACGGTATCTTCAACATCATGAGCAATTAGTCCCGGAATTGTCGTTTCTTTCAGATATTTTGAAGCTGAAAATTCATCAATTGTTAGGTTAAAACGTTTTTTTGTATAATCAATCAATGCCTTGTTTACACGTTGATTTAAACTTAACATTTTAATGTAATTTTTTAGAATAACGCTAAAATCGGATGGTGCGCCAAGTAGAATTATTTTCTCGAAATTGTGTTTGTAATGTGCTTGAAAATAAGCAATTGCATTTCCGCCAAGTGAATGACCGATGGCAACTATTGGGTTATATTGCTGCACAATTTTATCGATAAATTGAGCGTAAGTAGGTACGTTAAATTCTTTTCCGCTGCTTAATCCGTGAGCTGGACCGTCGATTGCGATTATGGTTTTACCAGTTTTGTTAAGATGACTAAGAAGTTTTTTCCAGCGTGAAGCATTGCTTTCCCAACCGTGAACTAATAAAATTACATCATCATTTCCTTGCCATGTGTAGGTTTGAAATTGATGTTCGTTAAAAGTATGAGTTTCGTGATTTGCTTTTTGAAGCGTTTTCGGAATTTTATCGGTTTTAATTCTACCTTTTCTTGGTTCGCTAAATAATTTGTATGCTAACGCAAATGATTTGTTGGGAGCGACATAACTTAAGATGTTGATGTATAAACCAATTGTCTTAGCTGTGATTGTAGTAACTACTTTTTTCAATTTTATTTTAATTTGATGGAAAATTAAGTAATTTTTGATTGATTGTTTTTAAAAAAGGCATAAAAAAATCCCGATAATTTCGGGATTTTTGATATTACATTTTTGCGAATATTTTTTCCATTTTTTCTCTTTCTTCATCTGCCAAAGCTGCATCAACTAAAATTCTTCCAGAGTGCTCATCGGTAATGATTTTCTTTCTTGAAGCAATTTCAACTTGAATTTGTGGTGGAATTGTAAAGAATGAACCAGCAGAAGCGCCACGTTCAATAGAAACAACTGCTAAACCGTTTCTTACACTTGTGCGAATTCTTTTGTAAGCCGCAATTAATCGATCTTCGATTTGTGCTTCATATTCTGCAGATTTCTCAGTCAAGAATGTTTCTTCTTTTTGAGTTTCTGACATGATATCGCTCAATTCAGCTTTTTTATGTTTTAAGTGAGTTGATTTTTGTTCTAATCTTTCTTTAGAGTTAGCTACAACTTCTTTTTTGTGCTCAATAGAAGCTTTCATTTCTTTAATTTGCTTTTCAGCAAGTTGAATTTCAAGTTCTTGAAACTCTACTTCTTTAGTTAAAGAGTTGAATTCTCTGTTGTTACGAACGTCTTTTTGTTGTTCTGTATATTTTTTTATAGCTGCTTGATGGTTTTCGATAGCTGCTTTTTTAGATTTAATGCTATCTTCAATAGTCACTAAATCGCTTTGTAATTTTTCTAAACGAGTAGTCAAACCAGCTACTTCATCTTCAAGATCTTCAACTTCTAAAGGCAATTCACCTCTTACGTTTCTAATTTCGTCAATTCTGGTATCGATAATTTGTAAATCGAAAAGCGCTCTTAATTTTTCTTCAACGCTCAATTCTTTTGTAGTAGCCATATTTTATAAGTACTTAACTGGATTTGTATTTTCTTCTGATAAAACGATTGCAAAATTAGTAATTTTTTCTTTAAGAAAATCAACAATATAATTTTTTGTATATCTTTCGCTTTCAAAGTGACCAATATCGGATATAAGTATTTGATTTTCAGATTCATAAAAGTTATGATATTTCAAATCGGCAGTTAAAAACACATCGGCTCCAGCTTGAATAGCATTTCTGATAGCATAGCTTCCGGAACCTCCTAAAACCGCGACTTTGCTGATTTTCTTGTTTAAAAAAGCACTATGTCGAATACCTCCGCATTGCATTTTGTCTTTAACAAAGGTAAGGAATTCAGTTTCAGACATTGGAGTTTCTAGCGAGCCAATCATTCCTAAACCAATATTTTGATGTTGATTTTGTAATTCATAAATCTCGTAAGCAACTTCTTCATAAACATGATTAGAGAACAATGCTTTTAAAATTTTAGACTGTAAATATTTTTCAAAGGTGACTTCGATTTTGATTTCATTCGTTTGCGTTAACTCACCTTTTGTTCCAATGACTGGATTACTATTTTCATTTCCTTGATAAGTTGAAAACCCAACAGAATTAAAACTACAATTGTCATAATTTCCGATGGTTCCAGCTCCAACTTCAAACAATGCATTTCTAACTTTATCTGCGTTTTCTGGTACGGTGTAGGTAATAAGTTTTTGGATAAAATTCTGCTTCGGTACTAATACTTTGGTATTTTTTAATCCTAATGCATCACAGAAAATTTTGTTAACACCATCCTTATGATTATCTAATGCAGTGTGAACAGCATAAATTGCAATATCATTTTTAATTGCTTTAATTACAGCTCGTTCTACATAGTTTTTTCCTGTTATTTTCTTTAATCCTGAAAATAAAATAGGATGGAAGCACACTACTAAATTACAATTTTTGGCAATTGCTTCATCGATTACATTTTCTAGAGCATCATGACAAACTAAAACGCCTGTTGCTTCATTATCTTGATTTCCAACTAATAATCCTACGTTGTCAAAATCTTCAGCATACGCCAAAGGAGCCATTTCTTCTAGGATTGTGAGAATTTGTTTTATTTTCATTTAAAAAATTATTTCATTTCAAAGATAAAAAAATGTTACTTTCGTACTATGATTATTTTAAGGTATTTACTTTTTCCTTTTGCGATTTTATACGGATGGATTACAAGCATTAGAAATTTTCTTTATGATAAAGGAATTTTGAAGTCCTATTCATTTGACATTCCAATTATTGCGGTTGGAAATCTTAGCGTAGGCGGAACGGGTAAAACGCCACAAATTGAATATTTAATTCGTTTGCTTTTGCCAAATTATAAAATTGCGACATTAAGTCGAGGATATAAACGAAAGTCTAAAGGTTATGTTCTAGCCGATATAAATTCAACAGCCGAAAATCTTGGAGATGAACCGTTTCAAATGCATCAAAAATTTCCCAGTATAAAGGTGGCAGTTGATGCAGATAGAAAAAACGGAATTGAAAATCTAATTAAACTTGATGACAAACCAGATGTCATTTTGCTTGATGATGCTTTTCAGCACAGAAAAGTAAAAGCTGGATTATATATTATGTTGTCTGCCTACGACGATATATTCTATGATGATTTTATGCTACCAACAGGAAATCTTCGAGAAAGTAGAAGTGGAGCAAAACGAGCCGATATAATTGTAATTACTAAATGTCCGAAGGATCTTTCTATTAGTGAACAAGAAAGAATTAAAGCTAAAATTAAATTTGAGGTTCCAATATTTTTCAGTTTTATAGATTATGACAACAATGTTTATGGTGAAAAGGAAACATTAGAAATAAGCGAAATTATTGATAAAGACAAATTGATAATTGCGGGAATTGCAAAACCCGAGCCATTTTTTAATTTTATTAGAAGAGAAAATGATACCGTTATGATTTTTTCTGATCATCATGATTTTTCTGAAAATGATATAAACACTATTAGGGAGAAATCTAATGGAAAAATTATTATTACAACAGAAAAAGACTATGTAAGATTAAAAACTCAAAATTTGAATAATCTTTATTATTTACCCATAAATAGTACTATTTTGACAGATGAGCAAACTTTTAATAGTTTGGTTATTGAATATTTCATTAGATTTTAACACAAAAAATAGGATTGTTTAGTTATTAATTAACATAAATTATGTTAATGATTTGTATAATAGAAATTCATTGATTAGATTTACAGCAACAAATAACTAAATTTATAATATGAAAAAAACTACTAAACATTTTTTTGGTAAAAGCATCTTGTTGCTCTTTTCCATACTTTTATCGAGTTTGTCCTACGGACAGTGTATCAATTCGACAGCCTATTTAACAGTGACTTCCGATAATTCTGGAACTGTTCAACAGATTGGAACTTGTACTTATTCTACTGAATACAATACTATTAATGGTCTTGTTGTTGGAGAAAATTATATTTTTACAGCTGCTTTAAATTCTGATGGTTCGCCGAGGTATGTTTCAATTACAAATGAAAGTAATGTTTCAATAACTCATGGAATGTCGCCATTAGTTGTTAATGCAATTACAGCAACAACAGTAAGGCTTCACGTTTCAAATGATGCAACTTGTGCTGGAGGAAGTATTTGTCATAATACTACAGTTCAATTTTTAGCAGATTGTCCTGCTCCAATTACTTTGGGAGCAAATACTTTAACAACAACAGGTGCAAATGTAACTTGGGTTCCAGTAGGAACAGAAACTGCTTGGGATATTCAATATGGAGTAACAGGATTTACATTAGGTTCTGGTACAATTGTAACAGATGTAACTGCTGCCAACTATTCACTTACAGGTTTAGCATCTGGTACTGTTCATCAATTTTATGTAAGAGCAAATTGCGCTACAGAAGATAGTTTATGGGCTGGTCCTTTTTCTTTTGCAACAGTTTGTTTGCCAGTTACTGAATTTTATGAAAGTTTTGATACAACTACTGCCTCATTTGGTGGTCCGCTGCCAATTTGCTGGAGTAAAGGAGGAAGTACTTCAAATGTATATTTACAAACGGGCAGTAATATTCCTATGAGTGCACCGAATTATCTTTATATGTTTTCTGATAGTGATGATTCAATTGAAACTTTTGCCAGCATGCCATTGGTTTCAAATTTACAAGCTAATACCCATAGATTAAGATTTACAGCTTTTTGTACAGTTGCAGATAGAGTTATTCAAGTTGGATATTTAACAGATCCTAATGATGTAGCAACTTATCAATATTTGGATGAGTTTTTAATGCCATCAAATCAAGTTGGTTCAGCGGCTCAGTTTGTTTTAGTGCCAGGAGCTTTGCCATCTGGAGTTCAAAGGTTAGTATTTAGAAATGTAACAGCTCCAGGAGAAACTGCAGGTATTTACATAGACGATGTTAGATGGGAATTAATTCCAACTTGTACTGAGCCAACAAATGTTTCAGTAAGTAATGTACTTGGTACATCAGCGTCAGTTGAATGGGTTGCTCCAACTCCTGCTCCTGCTGATGGATATGAATACTTTTTATCTACATCTAATACTGCCCCAACGGATGCTACTGTTGCTACAGGTACAGTTGCTGCTGGAGTTACGACTTTAAGTTTAACTACATTAACACCTGTAAGTGATTACTATATTTGGGTAAGATCTGTATGTTCATCTACTTCAAAAAGTGTTTGGACATTAACTTCAGCTTTTACTACTCCTTGTGCTTCTTTTGTACCATATTATTTAGAGAATTTTTCAACATTTGTCCCAAGTTGTTGGAGTAAATTTAATGATGGAGATGTTACAACAGGACCAACTGGTAATGAAAACACAGGAAGTTGGTTTAGTAGAAATTATTTAAATGGTTCTGGAAATAACGCAGCTGTAATTAATTTATATAGTAATTTCCCTAAAGGTTGGTTGGTTTCACCTGTATTTGATTTATCAGCAGGAGGTTATCAAGTGAAATATAATGTTGGTACTACTCAGTTTTTCTCAACAAATCCAATAAATGCGCCTGGAGTTATGGGAGCAGATGATTTTGTTTATTTCATGATGTCTACTGATGGTGGTACAACTTGGACTACCTTAGAAACGTACAGTGCTACAAATACGCCACCAAATGCAGGTTCAACAGCGATATTTAATGTTCCTACAGTGAATACAAATTCTGTAAAATTCGCATTTTATGGAACTGCTGGTAGCGTCTCAGACGGACCAGATTATGATTTCTTCGTTGATGATTTTATTGTTCAAACAGTTCCAGCAACAGCTCCTGCATGTGCAAGTAATGTTATTGCAACAATTAGCGCTGGTTGTGGAAATTTTCCAACAGTAATTTCATGGGATGCAACATCAGGTTCAGATGGTTATAAACTAAGTATTGGAACTACTCCAGGAGGAACAGATATTTTAAATGCTCAAGCTTTAACAGCATTAAATTATTCTTACACAGGTGCAATAAATGCTACGTATTATTACAAAGTTGTGCCATTTAATGCTATTGGAGATGCTGTAGGATGTGTAGAGCAATCATTTACAACTTCAGCAACAGGTTGTTATTGTACTTCTGTTCCAACATCTTTTGATGGAGATGGAATATCAAACGTTCAAATTGGAACGACAAATTTCCCAACTACTCCTATTTCATACTTTGATCATTCAGCAACAACTGTAACAATGAATCAAGGACTTAATAACAATGTTCAAATTACATTTGAAACAGGATTTACTTACGATACGAACATTTGGATAGATTTCAATAATGATTATGATTTTGAAGATGCAGGTGAATTAGTTCAAACTGGAATTACATCAACAAATATTAATCCTACAACTTTAGATGCTTCGTTTGTAATGCCTGCAACGGCTCCAATAGGTGTTTATAAAATGAGAATTGGTACTGCAGACGGAGGTCAATTTACGCCTAATCCTTGTTATTCTGGTTCTTGGGGTGTTACATTAGATTTTTCAGTTAATATTGTAGTTCCAAGCTGTACTCCTGCAGCTGTAGCTACATCTACTATAACACCAAATTGTGCTACTTCTCAGTATTCAATTGCTATCGATGTTACTTCTTTAGGAAGTGGTACGCCAGCAGTTTCTGATGGAACTACAACTTGGCCAATTACCGCAACTGGAATTATAAATGTTGGACCTTTCGCAAGTGGTTCATCAGTTGTATTAACCTTACTTCATGGATCAGATGCTACATGTAATCTTCCTTTAGGTACATTTACATATGTATGTCCTCCTGCAAATGATGATTGTTCTACAGCTGTAGCTTTAACAGTTGGTGGTGTATTTGCTAACAATGCAGTTGTTGGCACAACGTTTGGGGCTACAGATTCAACTCCGCCAGCACCTGGTTGTGCTTCATTTCAAGGTGGTGATGTTTGGTATTCTGTTGTAGTGCCTGCTTCAGGAAGTGTTACTTTAGAGACAAATGTGAACGGAACTAGTGTTTTAACAGATTCAGGTTTAGCTGTATACAGTGGCTCTTGTGCTTCATTAACTTTAGTAGAATGTGATGATGATGATTCTCTTAATGGTGCTATGTCATTAATTTCGTTAACAGGTCAAACACCTGGTGCAACATTATATGTTAATGTTTGGAGATATGGTGGTGGAACTGGTGATACATTTGCAGTTTCTGCTTATGATGCGTCATTAGGAAATGAAGCATTTGATTCATCAAGCTTTACATTCTATCCAAATCCTGTTAATGATGTATTGAATTTATCATACTCACAAAGTATCAATAAAGTTCAAGTTATAAATATTTTAGGACAAGAAGTTAAAACAGTAACAATGGATGCTAATCAAGCTCAAGTTGATATGTCTAATCTTCCAACTGGAACTTATTTAGTAAAAGTTACTTCAGACAGCCAAGTTAAAACTATAAAAGTTGTCAAAGAATAATTTTTAAGTAATTAATAAATACTAAAACCGTCTGTTAATTCAGACGGTTTTTTTTATTTCGTTTATTTTATTGTAGATGATTATTTATAGCTAAATTTGAATAGAAATATAATAATTAATATAGTCACAATTATGTGGGAAGAAGTTCAAGAAACCGTTAGTTTTATAAAAGATAAAACAAATTATTATCCTGAGTATGGTGTAATTTTAGGTTCAGGATTAGGCAATTTTACAGATGATATTGATATTGAATATAGTTTGCCCTATTCAGAAATTCCAAATTTTCCTGTTTCTACTGTGCAAGGTCATAAAGGTGCTTTAGTTTTTGGTACAATTGGTTCTAAAAAAGTTGTTGCTATGCAAGGTCGTTTTCATTATTATGAAGGTTATACTATGAAAGAAGTTACTTTTCCAGTTCGAGTTATGAAATATCTCGGTGTTTCAAAACTAATTGTTTCTAATGCTTCTGGTGGTGTTAATACAAATTATAAAGTTGGATCTATAGTATTGATTAAAGATCATATCAATATGATGCCAGAACATCCGCTGAGAGGAAAAAACGACGAACGTTTTGGACCAAGATTTGTAAATATGAGTGAACCCTACAGTAAAAATATGATTACCAAAGTAAGAGAAATTGCAGGCTCGTTAAATATAGAAGTACACGACGGAATTTATTTAGGATTGCAAGGACCAACATTTGAAACATTGGCTGAATACAAAATGGTTAAAAATATTGGTGCCGATTGTGTTGGAATGTCTACTGTTCCTGAAGTTATTGTGGCAAGACATATGGATCTTGAAACTTTTGGACTATCAGTAATTACTGATATGGGTGATGAAGAAAACATTGAAGACGTAAATCACTCTGAAGTTTTAAAAGCCGCACAAAAAGCAGAACCAGACGTTCGAATTTTAATTAAAGAATTAATACTAAACTACTAAATTCTATAAAGATTTTAAGTTATCGGCAATTATAGAATAGAAATTATCAGGCTCAAATGGTTTGGTAATTACATCAGTCATTCCATAAGAAAGTAACATTTCTCTATTTTCATTAAGTGAGATTGCAGTTAATGCTATTATTGGTGTTTTTTGATTGAACTCTCTGATTTTTTGTGTGGCAATTGTACCATTAATTCCTGGTAGATGAACATCCATTAAGATTAAATCAAATTCATGTTCTTCTTTCATTAATTCTACAGATTGCTCACCATTATCAACTATATGACAAGACATCCCTTTGTTCTCAAGCATCTTTTTAGTTATCATTTGATTGATTTTATTGTCTTCAACTAACAGAATCTTTTTATTTACAACAAGTGTTTTATCGAATATTTTTTCTGGTTTAAAGAGCGCGCTTTTTTCACCTACTTCAAAAGGTAAAGTGAATGAGAATGTAGTTCCTAAGCCTACTTTACTATTAAGTTCTATTACTCCTCCAAGTAATTCTATAAGTCGTTTTACAATAGACAGACCTAAACCGGTTCCTCCATATTTTCTATTAATTTCTATTGAGCCCTGAGAAAAACTATCAAAAATTTCTAATTGTTTATCATCTGGAATTCCAATTCCGTTATCGGATACTTTAAAGTGTATTTGAACTTTTTTACCCTCACTTGCAACCAATTTTGCGGATAAGTTTACATAACCATTTTTAGTAAATTTAAGTGAATTGTTAACTAAATTTATAAAAATTTGAGACAACTTTGTTGGATCGCATATAAGATTATTAGGAATAGTTTCGTCGATATCCAAAATAAAGTTGTTGTTATTTTCTTGAGCAATTTCTTTAAAAGAATTTTGAATATTTAAAAGCTGTACTTTTAAATCACAATTGATACTTTCTACAGGTACATTTTCAGATTCTATTCGATTAATTTCTAAAATATCATTAATAAAGGTCAGCAGGTAATTTCCCGAAAATTTCAATGAATTCAAATAGTTTATTTGACTAGCCTTAGGCTTTTCTTCTATCAATAAATGTGTAATTCCATTTATTGCATTAAGAGGTGTTCGCAGTTCATGGCTTACTGTGGATAAGAATTCTGCTCTTGCTTTTGAAGCTTTTTCTGCGTTTTCTTTAGCAATTTCAAGCTCTCTATTTTTTTCTTTTAATAAGGTGTTTGATTGTGTTCTTAGAATATTATTCTTGTATAAAGATAAACTCAAAAGTGATAAAATTGAGATCAATGCAATTGCTAAAATACTTATAAGTTTAGCGAAAATATTTGCTTTTTCTTGCGTTTTGTTCTCTTTATCAATTTGTTCAATTAATTTTAACTTTTCAGATTCTTTAAATGAAGCAAAATCTTCTAAACCTATTTTCTTATTATTTTGTGAATTGATACTATCCCTTAGTTTCAAATGTTGCTTTAATAAATCATGTGATTTTACTAAATTCATAGATTTTTCATAAGATTCGCTCAAGGCTAAAATGATATTTGACTTTTGCTCAATATCGATACTTTCTATTTTTAAAGCACGATTAAAATAATTAATTGCAAGGTTAAACCTTTTCTTATCTTGTTCAATTCTACCAATTTGGTAAAGTGCTTCTGATTTTGTTTTTTCCGATTCTTCAGAAGTAGAGTTAGAGATCACCGATTCAAATAGTGGCATAGCTAAATCAATTCTACCTTTTTCCTTTAGAACAATCCCTTTCTGAAGATTGAGCATTTCTTCAGCATTAGAAACTTTAATGTTTTTGTAAATAGTTGATGCAACATTAAAATTCTTTTCCGCCATTTTTATATTATTCTTCTGAATGTAACACACACCAAGCGAGTAATAGGCAAATGCTTGTTCAGAAGATTGTGGTAAAGTTGAATATATAGCAATGCTTTTAATTAATACGTCAATAGCATCATTATATTTTTTTAATTCTAAATAGACAATTCCAAGATTAGAATAACTATTTGCAATAGATTTTTGATTGTTAGTTTTTTTAGCATAGTCCAATGCTTTTTGAGAGTAATCGAGACAATTTCTGTAGTTATTTATATTCTTGTTAAATTTTACTAATTCGATATAATGACTTACACTATCTACTTTCTCAATTGGAATTCTTTGAGAAAATAAAAGTGTTGGAATAAGTAAAAGAAACAACAAATGATGTCTCATATTTGGGGTAAATGACAGATTTTGATTGTCTAAATTAGATAATTATTTTGATATTAAGTTGATTAAATCAATAATTCTAGACGAGTAACCTATTTCGTTGTCATACCAACCTACAACTTTTACCATTTTATCGATTACAGAGGTAAGTTGCGCATCAAATAAGCATGAATTTCTATTGCCAATTACATCTACAGATACAATAGGATCATTTGTATAATCAAGAATTCCTTTTAAATTTGTTTGAGAAGCTTTTAAGAACGCCAAATTAATTTCTTCAATAGTAACTTCACGTGATACATTAAAGGTAATATCAGTTAAAGAGCCATCTGGAACAGGAACCCGAATTCCACAACCTCCAATTTTACCATCCATTTCTGGAAAAATTTTGGTTAAAGCTTTTGCCGCTCCAGTTGTAGTTGGTACAATTGATTGACTTGCGCCACGAGCACGACGTAAATCCTTATGTGGTTGGTCGTGAAGACTTTGGTCTGTTGTGTAAGAGTGAACTGTGGTGATGTAAGCTTGTTGAATTCCACACAAATCGTTAATGACTTTCATCATTGGTGCCGCATTATTTGTGGTACAACTTGCATTAGAAATAATAGTTTCAGACCCATCAAGTATGTGTTCATTTACTCCAAGAACAACCGTCTTTATCTCAGGAACTTCTGATGGCGCTGATAGAATTACTTTTGTGGCTCCATTAAGAATATGCTTGTTTATTTCTTCAAATGATTTATATTTTCCGGTGCATTCTACAACAATGTCAATTCCATTCCAATTTAAATTTGAAATTTCTTTTTCGTGATAAAAAATGTAAGATTTTCCGTCAATAATTATATGATTTTCATCAAATGATACTAAATTGGGAAGTACACCGTGAATGCTATCGTACTTAATTAAGTGCGCCATCGTTTGATTATCGGCAATGTCATTAATTGCAATAACTTCTATTGTTGGATGATTAAGTAGTAATCTAAAGAGATTTCTTCCAATTCGACCAAATCCATTTATGGCTATTTTTGTTTTCAAATTTTGTAATTATTTAAAGAATATGCTTTGCAGCATGATAAGAAGAACGAACTAATGCGCCACTTTCTACATGACGAAATCCCATTTCTTTACCAATTTTTTCATATTTTTCAAATTGTTCTGGAGTGATGAATTCTTTTACTGGCAAATGTTTTTTACTTGGTTGTAAATATTGACCAATAGTAATAATATCAACATTTTGATTGCGGATATCTTGCATGGTTTCAATAACTTCTGCTTCGGTTTCGCCCAAACCTAGCATGATTCCCGACTTAGTTCTGCGAATTCCTTTTTCTTTCAAATATCTTAAAACTTCTAAGCTTTTATCATATTTGGCCTGAATTCTAACCTCACGAGTCAATCTACGAACAGTTTCCATGTTATGGGAAACAACTTCTGGATTGGCTTCAATAATTCGGTCGATGTTTCTTGTGTTTCCTTGAAAATCTGGAATTAGTGTTTCTAATGTAGTTTCTGGATTCATTCTTCTAATGGCTTCAACGGTTTCTAACCAAATGATTGAACCCATATCTTTTAAGTCATCACGGTCAACACTTGTAATAACGGCATGCTTGATGTTCATAATTTTTATAGAACGCGCCACTTTTTCTGGTTCGTCCCAATCTACGTTTTCTGGACGACCGGTTTTTACACCACAAAATCCACATGATCTCGTACAAATGTTTCCAAGAATCATAAAAGTTGCCGTTCCTTCACCCCAACATTCACCCATATTTGGGCAACTTCCTGAGGTACAAATGGTATTCAATTTATATTTGTCTACAAGACCGCGAAGTTCAGTATATTTTTGACCAATTGGCAATTTTACTTTCAACCATTTTGGTTTTCCTACAGGTAAATTATTTTCGGTAGCCGTTTCCATACATGCCTTTTTTTGAACTGCAAAGATACATAAAGTTGGATTAGGATTTTTAAAATACGAATTACAAATTTTTCTTAAAATTGAATTGTAGGCAATAAAAAAACCTGCTTAGTTTTTAGAACTAAACAGGTCACATTTATCAACTTATGGCATAAGTTAATCAAGAATTATCTTTAATTCATAAGAACTTTTATAGGTAAAGTATATTGGGTTCTCATTAATTGGCCTTTTATTTTACCAGGTTTCCATTTTGTGTTAATCGATTTTAGAACTCTAATGGCTTCTTTGTCTAAATTATATCCCGGATTTTTCAATACTTTTATGTCGGTCATTGTTCCATCTTTTTCAATAACAAATGAAACTATTACGCTTACAACTCGTTCTTCATCAAGTTCTGGAGTTACAAATTTTTCGCCCACTTGTTTTCTAAATCTATCAATTCCACCTGGAAATTCTGGTTGTTCGTCTAATGCAGCGGTTACTGTTGGACCTTCCGGAAGTTTTACTTCTGGGACAAAAGTTGTTCCTCCGCCGTTGCTTGGTTCTGGATTTGTGCCAGTTCCACCTGGAATTCCAGTTGGAGTATTGTTTGTTGGAAGATCTGCATTTGTTGGAACATCTGGTTCCGATTGATCTGTTGGTGCTGCAACATAGTTTTTATTTGTTGGAATTTCAACATCTGGAGCGCTACTTGCTGGTGGTTCAACTGTTTTAGGTTCATCTCTTTTTGGTTCTGTATAATTATCTACTTTGATAATTACATCTGTAGGTTCTTTAGGGGTAACCACAGGTTTTGCTCCAAATGAACTTAAAAATAATCCTACTCCAAATACTACCGTGATGAATGCAATGCCAGATATAAAGGCAAGTAATGTGGTTTTTGTGCTCTCTTGACGTAATTGGTAAGCGCCGTAAGCTTTGTTTTTGCCCTCGAATACAAGGTCAATCCACTTTTTTTCAAAGATACTTAAGTTTGACATAATCTATTTGTTTTAATTGTTAAGTATCGGTGTTACATAAGCTAGTTTTTTAGAAAACAGATTTTTTTAAAGTCTTTATTTTAATAACGCAAAGATTATTCCAATATTGTGTGATTTTTGTAAGAAAATGTAATTTATTGTAATGTATTGTTTGTAAATTGAAGTTAGAGATGAGTTTTTATGAATTTGCAGCTCTATTCAATGCAAATACTAGCTAACCCTGATAGAAGCAAACCGCCGTGCGGTGCGAATAGCAGGAAAATGGAAACCAAAATGAACCAAGCCATTCGTTTCTTAAAATAAATAATCTAACGTTTAGTTTGAATGATTTCTGCCAATAGTTTTTTGGCACGAAGGAGTTTGATTTTGACGTTGCTCAAAGGTTCTTCAAGTTGTTCGGCAATTTCTTGATAGCTCATTTCTTGAAAGTAGCGAAGTTGTATAACTTCTTGATAATGAGGCTTTAGTTCTTTGATGAATTGCAAAAGTTGCGATAAATTTTGTTCGGTAATCAATTCATCTTCTGCAGAAGGCGATGTGTCGGCAATGTTGTAGGCTTGTTGGTCTTCTTCGTCGGTGATTTCTACAAAAAGAGTCGATTTTTTTTTGCGAAGTAAATCAATATGCACGTTTTTGGCGATGGCAATTAACCATGTATTAAACTGAAATTCAGGATTGTAAGTGGTTAATTTGTCGAATGCTTTAGAGAAAGTCTCTATTGTGATATCTTCTGCATCGGTTTCATTTTCGGTACGTTTTAGCATAAATCCATAGACCTCGTTCCAGTAATGGTCGAGTAGGTAAGTGAAGGCAACTTGGTCGCCTTTCTTGGCTTTTTCTATGTACGGATTTATTTCCACTGAACTGGTTTTGAGAATGTATTGGTGATAAAAACGTTAAGTTGTGTGAAAATAATTATGATTTCGATAATTGGAAACCAGTACATTACGTCTTTTTCTTTTAATTTTCCAGCAGCAAACCCAAGTGATATCCATGCAAATAGATAACGGAAAGCTATCAAACTTAGTACAATAATCCATTGAAATTGAAACGCTAGAAGGATTATTGGTAAAAGGATGAACAATAATTGTGTGGCATAAAAAAGCGCCAATTGTGTTCTATCAGACGCTTTATAGTGTTTTGCTGTGGCAACATGACGTCTTTTTTGGGTAAACCAATCTTTGAAATTGGTTTTTGGTTTTGAATATGTGAAACTTTCTGGTGTGTAACAAACGGTTGTATTCTCAGAATTTGCAGCTTGATTGATGAACAAATCGTCGTCGCCCGAACGGATTTTCATGTGATCCATAAAACCACGAACTTTGAAAAATTCTTCGCGTTTGTATGCCATATTTCGACCAACGCCCATATAAGGTTTTCCTAATTTTGTCCAAGAAAAATATTGAGTTGCCGTTAATAATGTTTCGAAACGGATGATTTTATTTAGGAACGAATTTGAAATCTTTTCATAAGCACCATAACCCAAAACGATGCTTTTTTTCATAGTAAATTGGGCACTCATTTCCTTAATCCAATCGTTAGATTTTGGGTAGCAATCGGCATCGGTAAAAAGTAAGTATTCGTTTTTGGCAGCTTTGATACCTAATGTTAAAGCGAATTTTTTGTTGCCCCAAAAAGCTTCGTTGTTTTCTACTTTTACTAATTTGATGTTGGAATGTTGTTTTTCAAATACTTCAAAAATTTCTAATGTTTCATCACTTGAAGCATCATCAATAAGCACAATTTCAAAATCTGGATAATTTTGTTCTAATAATAATGGAAGGAAGGTTTTTACGTTTTCTTCTTCGTTTTTAGCGCACACAATTACCGAAATTGGAATTCTTTTTGGTGTAGAAGTTTGCGGTTTAGCAAAAGAAAATTTGCCAAAAAACACTACATAATATAGGAATTGAATAACTACAACAGCAATGAATAAACAAAGTAAAATTAGTAACATAATGGCTTTTTTGTCTTATTTAAAAACGATTGCAAAAGTATGAAATTCAATTTTAGATTTTAGATTTTAAACATTACATTTTTAAATTTAATATCTAAAATCTAAAATTTGATATTATATGACATTGACTTCCGCTTCAATTGCAATTCCGTATTTATCGTAAACCGTTTTTTGAACGTATTTTGATAAGTTTAAAATATCTTGTCCAGTAGCATTTCCATAATTTACTAATACTAACGCTTGGTTTTTGTGAACGCCAGCATCGTCTTTTCGATATCCTTTTAATCCAGAATGTTCAATTAGCCATCCAGCAGGAACTTTTACTTCGGTTGGTGAAACTTCAAAGAATTTTACTTCTGGAAATTTCTGCTGTACTTTTTCAAATAATTCCTTAGAAATAATCGGATTTTTAAAGAAACTGCCGCTATTTCCCAGCTCTTTTGGATCTGGTAATTTACTTTGACGAATGGCAATTACAGCATTGGAAACGTCCTTTAATGTTGGAGTTGTGACGTTTTGGTTTTCCAATTCTTTTGTAATGTCGCCATACGAAGTATTGATTTTATGATTGCGTTTTGTGAGTTTGAAAACTACAGATGTGATCACATATTTATCTTTTGCTTTTTGTTTGAAAATGCTTTCACGATAACCAAAATTACATTCTTCTTTTGTGAAAGTTTTCATTTCTTGTGATAGAATGTTCATCGCTTCGCACGAAACAAAAGTGTCTTTAATTTCGGTTCCGTAAGCTCCAATATTTTGAACTGGAGTTGTACCCACATTTCCCGGAATCAATGACATATTTTCTAATCCGCCAAAGTTTTGGTCGATAGTCCAAAGAACAAATTCGTGCCAATTTTCTCCAGCTTGACTTTCAACCCAAACAAAATCATCGTCTTCTTTTATGATTCGTTTCCCTTTTAAATCAATATGAATGACTAATGCATCTATATCTTGAGTCAACAACATATTACTACCGCCGCCAAGAATAAATTTTTTATCCGAAGCATGATTTTCTAAAATCGATTGTAATTCATCATTAGAATGAACCGCCACGAATTGTTTGGCTTTGGCTTCAATTCCAAATGTATTGAATTTTTTTAGGGAGAAATTTGTTTGAATTTGCATGAAAAATTACGAATTTGAAATTACGAATTACGATTCTAAAAACTGAAATTAAAAATTCGTAATTCGTAATTTTTAATTTTTAATTGATTTTATTCTTCTGTTTCTAAAGCTCGTCTCAAAAAGTCATTCATCGGTTTTAATGCGATTAATTTCTGAGCAATTTTTTTGCTAAAATCGGGTTCAGTGAATAATTTATCGTCAATTTTTTGTGATGCTGTGTAACTTTTTAGTTTTAAAAATTCAATCGCAGGATGATTTGCGTCGAAATCTTTTGGCGCTTTTTTGAGTGTATTATTTTCGTCGCGAGTCAATTCTTTAAATTCTTTTTTGAAGGTTTTATCAGAAACTATTTCTTCTAAATCATCGTGAAAAAACTCTATTTCTTTACGAATTAATTTCAATTCATTTGGCTCTGGACACCAAACTCCGCCAGCAATAAATGACATTCCTTTTTCGTAATGAATATAATATCCCGGACTATTTTTTTTATTTTTATTTTGTGTAAACCAAACGCCCATATTGGTTTTATAGGGTGATTTGTCTTTGCTAAAACGAATGTCGCGATTGATGCGAAACGTACAATTTTTAACTTCTAAAGGTTCTAATGTTGGATCCAAAAGTTTCATTTCTGCCAATATAGAAGCGATGTAGGAATGATAATCTTTCTTATAACTTTCGTAACGTTTTTTATTAGCATGCATCCACTCGGTGTTGTTGTTTGCGATTAAATCTGCTAAAAACTGAAGTGCTTCTTTTGTAATCATTTTTTTAAGTTTCTATAATCAAAAATCGTTAATTTACAGTTGTTTTCTCAAATCTTCCTCAGATAAATACCCCAAACTTCTCCAAGTTTCTTTACCGTTTTCATAGATTAATATAACAGGTAATTCATTCAATTTCATGGTTTCTAGCAAAGTTTTATTCTCATCTGCATCTAATCTAATTAAAGAAATTTTGCCTTTTAATTCGTCTTGCATTTTAGTTAAATACGGAGCCATTTTTTTGCAAGGTGCACACCATTTTGCCGAAAAATTAATGATTACTTTTTTATCTGCATTGATTAGTTTTTCAAATTCTGATGTATTCATTCCGGTTGGTTTTGCATTAGAATTGGCAGTTTTTTTACCTTGCCATTTCATAATTCCGCCTTCCAAATTATAGATTTCTTTGAAACCCAATTCGGCTAATTTATTGGCTGCTTGACCACTTCGTCCACCCACTTTGCAGTACACAAAAACTGGTTTCGATTTGTCTAATTTTTCAGCTTTTGCAACAAATTCATCGCCGTTCCAATTTACATTTGAAGCATTTTCTAGATGTTCAACAGCGTATTCTTCTGGAGTTCTAACGTCCAATAATTGCGGGTTTTTAGTGGTAGATAATTTGTCAGAATAGGTTTTACTGTCAATAGTTTCAATGGTTTTTGAAGTTTGACCTTGACAACTAACGAATAAAAAGGATACAATTAGTAAAGAAAGAATTTTTTTCATAATGTGTTTTTGATGCAAAATTAATTGAGTAAATTTAGAACAATGTAACAAATATTACAAACTAAATATTTTATAACTCTGATGCGTAGTTTTTACAATAGTTTCGGTACGTTCCGGATGCGTATCGGAAATAAATAATTGACCAAATTCGTCCTGGTTGACCATAGCCACAATTTTGCCAACTCGAGTTTCATCTAATTTATCGAAGATATCATCAAAAAGCAGAATAGGTTTCTCACCCGATTGTTTTTTGACAAATTCAAACTGAGCTAATTTCAACGCTATTAAAAATGATTTTTGTTGTCCTTGTGAACCAAATTTCTTGATTGGATAATCATCTATTTGAAACGACAAATCGTCTTTGTGAATTCCCACAGAAGTATATTGCAAAGCTCTGTCTTTGGCCAAATTTTGATCTAATAAAGTCAACATTTCTCCGTCAAATAAATGGCTTTCGTAAACCAATTGTACCTTTTCTGCAGAATCAGTAATGGCTTGATGGTGTTTGTTAAATATCGGAAGAAATTCTGCTATAAATTTTTTGCGTTTTTCAAATATATTCTGGCCAAATCCATTCAACTGCTCGTTGTAGATGGATAAAGTGTCGGTTTCAAAAACATGATTTAAAGCAAAATATTTTAAAAGCGCATTACGTTGACTTATGATTTTTTGATATTGAATCAACTCCTGCAAATAGGTTGAATCCAATTGCGAAATTACGGTATCAATAAATTTTCTGCGCGTTTCGCTTCCTTCAATAATCAAATCATTATCAGCAGGAGAAATAATCACTAACGGAATAAATCCAATATGATCTGAAAATTTATCGTATTGTTTTCCGTTTCGTTTCAGAATTTTCTTTTGACCTTTTTTGAAACTACTTATAATTTGTTCACTTCGATTTGCTTTTTCAAACTCGCCATCAATCACAAAAAACTCTTCATTATGTTTGATATTTTGAATCGCTAGCGGATTAAAATAGCTTTTTCCGTAAGACAAATGATAGATTGCATCGAGCACATTTGTCTTGCCGATGCCGTTTTTTCCAACAAAGCAATTGATTTTTGAATCAAATTCGAACGTTGCTTCCGAAAAATTTTTATAATTGAATAAAGAAATTTTTTTTAAAAACATTTGTAATGGCTTGAAAACACTGTATTCAGAGACTTTGTGAGTATTTTATTTTAAGTGGGTGCAAATTATTGAAAATTATCGACAAAATGACTTTCAAATTAGAATAAAAATTTTATTTTTGCGCACACTAAATTAAATTTAAATGGCAACTTATAATAAGAGAGGTTACAAAGCACCAAAAGAAAAAGAAGAAAAATTAGATAATAATTTTATTGAAGATGTAAATGTAGATGCTCAAGACAGCACAACTGCAAAAGCATTTGACGCTTTAGACGAAACAGCTTCAAGAACAGAGGATTTTGTTGCAAAAAACCAAAAATATATTTTAGGTGGATTGGGTTTAATTGCTGTTTTAACTTTAGGATATTTGTTATACCAAAGATTTGTTGCAGAACCTAACCAAGTTGATGCATCAAATGATATTTTTGTTACACAACAAAATTTCCAAAAAGCAGTTGATGCAGCTGAGCCAAAAACTCAAGATTCATTGTTTACTTTAGTTCTTAAAGGAGCAGATGGAAAACAAGGTGCTGTAGATATTGCAGACCAATATTCTGGAACTGATGCAGGAAACTTAGCTAACTATTATGCAGGTATTGCTTCATTAAACTTGAAAAAATACGATGATGCAATTAAATATTTAGAGAAATTTTCTTCTAAAGATACTTTTTTAAGTGCATTTGCTGTTGGTGCGATTGGTGATGCTTACTCACAAAAAAATGATGCTAAAAAAGCGTTAGATTTTTACGTAAAAGCTTCTCAAATGAATCCAAACGAATTAACATCTCCAAGATATTTATTAAAAGCAGGTCAAACTTCGTTAACATTAGGAAACAAAGCAGACGCATTAAAATATTTCACTGAAATTAAAGATAAATACGAAATGGCTCCAGAAGCTCAAGGTATTGATGCTTTAATTGGAATGGCTCAATAATTCCAATTACGAATTAAAAATTGCGAATTAAGAATTGTTATCAATTTTTGATTCGTTTTTTTTTTACAATTTATTTAAATTAAAATAGAAAAAATGGCTACAGCAAATAAAAACCTATCTCAATACGATAAAACTAAGTTACCCAATGCAAAAGACTTTCGATTTGGGATTGTTGTTTCTGAATGGAACGATCATGTAACCGAAGGTTTATATAATGGTGCCATTGCTGCACTTTTAGATTGTGGCGCTACTAAAGAAAATATTGTTCGTTGGAATGTTCCAGGAAGTTTCGAATTAGTTTACGGAGCGCAACGAATGATTGTGACTCAAGAAGTAGATGTTGTTATCACCATTGGTTGCGTAATTAAAGGAGAAACGATGCATTTCGAATTTGTTTGCGAAGGTGTAACACAAGGAATTAAAGATTTGAATGTTCAAACCGATGTTCCAGTTATTTTTTGTTTGTTAACTGATAATAACGAACAACAATCAATCGACAGAAGTGGTGGAATTCACGGAAATAAAGGAACTGAAGCCGCAATTGCAGCAATAAAAATGGCAGAATTAAGAAGAATTTCTGAAAATAAATAATCATAAACTAGTTTTATAAATATAAATTAGAAACCTACTTTTTTAAAGAGTAGGTTTTTTCTTTTTTAGTAAGTTGTTAACTATAATAACCGATTGTTTTTCCTTAATTTTGCTAACTTTGAAAAACCGATAACTTTAAACAAATAATGTCAAGCATCATTCAATTACTTCCTGATCACGTAGCCAACCAAATTGCAGCTGGAGAAGTTGTACAAAGGCCGGCATCGGTGGTGAAAGAGCTTTTGGAGAATGCTGTAGATGCAAAAGCAACTGACATTAAATTGATTATAAAAGACGCAGGAAAATCGTTAGTTCAAGTAATTGATAATGGTCAGGGAATGAGCGTTACTGATTCTCGTTTGTGTTTTGAAAGACATGCAACATCAAAAATCCGTCAAGCAGAAGATTTATTTTCGCTTCATACTAAAGGTTTTCGTGGTGAAGCTTTGGCTTCAATTGCCGCAATTGCTCATGTTGAAATGAAAACCAAGCAAGAGCAAGACGAATTAGGAACACATATTATAATTGAAGGAAGTAAGTTTGTTTCACAAGAACCTTCGGTTTTACCAAAAGGAACTTCGTTTGCTGTAAAGAATTTATTTTTTAATATTCCGGCGCGACGTAATTTTTTGAAATCGGAAACGGTTGAATTTCGACATATTGTTGATGAATTTCAACGTGTTGCATTAGCTCATCCATCAATATATTTCACAATGTACCACAACGGAAGTGAAATGTTTAATTTACCGAATTCCAATTTTCGTCAGCGAATTGTAAATATCTTTTCGGGTAAAACCAATGAGAAATTAGTTCCAATTCAAGAAGAAACCGAAATTGTAACGATAGAAGGATTTGTAGGAAAACCAGAATTTGCAAAGAAAAATAGAGGAGAACAATTCTTTTTTGTAAACGACCGATTTATAAAAAGCGGTTATTTGCATCATGCTGTGATGTCGGCGTATGAAGGTTTGTTGCCAAATGGTGCGCAACCAACTTATTTTATTTACTTAAATGTGCCACCAAACACTATTGATATCAATATTCATCCTACAAAAACCGAAATAAAATTTGATGACGAACATGCACTTTACGCCATTTTACGTTCGTCAATAAAACATAGTTTAGGACAGTTTAATGTGTCGCCAGTTTTAGATTTTGATAGAGATCCAAATTTGGACACACCATATCAGTATCAGAATAAAACTGCCGAATATCCAACTATTCAAGTTGATAGTACTTACAATCCGTTTTCAAATTCTAATGATAATGAATTTGCTACACAAAAACCAGCAAAGCAATTTTCAGGAGGATCTAATTTTAAAAATAACGAATTTGCTTCTGCCAATTGGGAAAGTTTATATGTTGGACTAAAACAAGATTCAAGTGAAGTAGAAAGTTTTTCTTTTGAAAATGATGAAGTTACCGCATCCTTATTTGATGAAAAAGAAGAGGAACAAACAATTAAAAGAACGTATCAAATTCACAAAAAATATATTGTAAGTCCAATTAAATCGGGAATGGTAATTATTGATCAAGGACGAGCACACCAACGTGTTTTGTACGAGCAATTTTTATCTAATATGACTGTGCATCAGGCTTCTAGTCAGCAGTTATTGTTTCCTTTGCAATTGCATTTTTCTAATAATGAGATGAAATTAATAGCCGAATTGCAACCGTCATTAGAAAACACCGGATTTATTTTTGAAGTTTTTGATAAAGATTCCATTCATTTTTCGGGAATTCCTGTCAATACTTCTGAGAGTCAAGTTTCTATGGTTTTGGAGCAATTAATAACCGATTTACAAGACGGAATACCAGACAGTAGTTTTAGTCAAAACGATACCATTGCAAAATCTATGGCCAAGAGTTTATCGGTTAAAACCGGAACTTATTTGACCGAGAAAGAACAAGAAAATTTAGTAAATAATCTTTTTGCTTGCAAAGAACCCAACGTTTCACCTTTTCAAAAACCAACTTTCATCACGATGCGTGTGGAAGATATTGACAAAAAATTTGCATTATGATGAATAACATCACACCTGTTGTAAAACAACTTTTGATTATTAATATTATCTTTTTTATCGGAAGTCAATTAGTTCCTGTTGCAGATAATTATTTTGCACTTTACTATTTTGAAAATCCAATGTTTAAATTTTGGCAACCACTAACTCATATGTTTATGCATGGAGGAATTTCGCATATTTTCTTTAATATGTTTGCATTATTCTCTTTTGGAAGTGCTTTAGAACATTTTTGGGGCGGAAAAAAATTCTTGTTTTTCTATATTTCATGTGGTTTAGGCGCAGCTTTATTGCATACGGCTGTAAATTATTTTCAAATTCATTCGTTGATGAATTCTGTATCGGAGCTTAACTTTTCTAAGTCGGAAATAACAACATTATTAAATTCAGATTTGAGAAATGTTTTTGATGATAATGGAAAAATGGTGGCTAGTAATTTTCAAGCTATTTTAGAAAGAGTAAATTGTACACAAGAACAATATAATGTAATTGAACAAGCTAATATTATTTCACGAACTCCTGCTGTTGGTGCTTCTGGTGCAATTTATGGACTTTTAGTTGCATTTGCATTTATGGTTCCAAATGCTGAACTATCTTTACTATTTATTCCAATTCCGATAAAAGCGAAATATTTTGTACCTGGAATTCTAGCGATAGATTTGTTTTTAGGTTTTAAAGGTAGCTCAATTTTTGGAGCTGGAAGCACAGGAATTGCCCATTTCGCACATATTGGCGGAGCATTAACAGGATTTATAATGATGTGGTTCTGGAGAAAAAATCAATTTAAACATAATCGCTGGAACTAAGATGAGTAAAATATTTGACGATATAAAATTGCAGTATAAAATTGGCGACATTACTAATAAAATAATTTATTGGAATGTTGGTTTGTTCCTATTGTCTTTGGTGCTTTTTTTTAAGTTTTCAGCATTCCGATTTGAATACCCATATTGGTTGTCACTTTCATCAAATCCTAACGACTTTTTAATTTTCCCTTGGACCTTTTTAACTTATGCTTTCCTTCATTCTGGATTTTGGCATCTGTTTTTTAATATGGTGATGCTTAATTTTTCTGGCCGATTGTTTCTAACTTTTTTCACCCAAAAACAGTTTCTCGGATTGTATATTTTAAGTGCTATTTTTGCAGGTTTAGCATTTGCAATAGCCTATTTATTAATGGGAATTAGCGCTCCAATTGTTGGTGCTTCGGCTGCAGTTTTGTCTATTTTAGTAGCAACAACAGCTTATCAACCATTGATGCAAATTAGATTGTTATTAATCGGTAATGTTAAGTTATGGCATCTTACTGCTGTAATTTTGATTTTAGATATTATGCAAATTCTAATTGAAAATACTGGCGGACATATTTCTCATATTGCTGGAGCAATTTTTGGTGTAATTTACATAAAGGTTTTG
Organism: Flavobacterium aquatile LMG 4008 = ATCC 11947; assembly: GCF_000757385.1. Lineage (GTDB taxonomy): Bacteria > Bacteroidota > Bacteroidia > Flavobacteriales > Flavobacteriaceae > Flavobacterium > Flavobacterium aquatile. The sequence goes on from NZ_JRHH01000003.1 coordinate 515,675, forward strand.
CAAAGCGGAACCGATTTAAGTAACATTGTAACTAACATCATCAATTTTTTTGTTAATTTGTTTCAACCAAGTAAATCTAATCCATTCAAAAAAGTTCATGTTAACCCAAAAAAAACCACCGTTAATGCACAAAGTAAAATTGTAGTAAAAGATAAAACGCAGCAGCAAATTGACGAAATTCTTGATAAAATTAGTCAGTCGGGTTATGATAGTTTGACTGCTCAAGAAAAAGAATTTCTGTTCAAAGCAGGGAAGTAAGTTTTCAGATTTTAGATAGCAGATTTTAGATAGCGGTCCTTCGTGGCAATGTATTATGAAGAAACTTTCAGTGTTTAACAAAGTGATGTATTTTTTCAATATAGTATTAACTGTATTGACTTTCATTGCTTATGTTTTACCTTTTTTAGCTCCAAAGTTTTTTCCATTTTTATCGGTTTTAACTTTGGTTTTACCATTGTTTCTAATAGTAAACGGATTATTTTTTATCTTTTGGATGTTACAATTAAAACGTCAGATGATTTTATCCGGAATTGTACTCGTGCTTGGAATTACCTTTGTAAACAAATTCTACAAATTTTCGACTAACGACCAAGCATTTGAAGAAAAAGACTTTGTTGTAATGAGTTATAACGTTAGATTGTTCAACCTTTTTCAGTGGATTGAACGCGAATCAGTGAAAGACGAAATGAAGGCATTTATTGATGAGCAAAATCCAGATATACTTTGTATTCAAGAATATTCTGAAACTGCTAATGTGGATTTACGTGTATACAAGCATAAGTTTATTTTTATGCAAGGCAATAAAATTAAAACGGGTCAAGCGATTTTTTCTAAGTTTCCAATAATTGATCAAGGAAATATTGAGTTTCCAGAATCGGATAATTTAATTGTATATGCCGATATTAGAAAAGGAAGTGATACTATTCGAGTTTACAACATGCACTTACAATCTATAAAAATTTCACCCGATGTAAGCGAAATGCAAGAACATGTTGAAACTATTGATCAGCAAAAATCGCAAATGGTTTTTAAACGAATTGGTGAAGCTTTTACCAAACAACAGTTGCAAGCGGAGATTTTAATGAAGCATAAAAAGGAATGTAACTATCCAATGATTATCTGCGGAGATATGAATAATAGCGCTTTTTCATACGTTTATAGAAGCATAAAAGGTAATTTGAACGATTGTTTTGAAGAAGCCGGAAAAGGATTTGGGGAAACCTACAATTTTAAATATTATCCTGCTAGAATTGATTATATTTTTGCCGATAAATCAATGAAAGTAAAGAGTTTTCAGAACTTTCCTCTATTTAAAAATTCCGATCATTATCCAATAGTGACGCGATTGATGATTGAAAAATAATCTATAATTTTTGATCTTTTAAATACTCCAAAGCATGTCTTCCTTCATTAAAAAGTAAATCTAAAATACTCAAGTTATTTATGAATCCAAATTTTTCTCCAAATACTTGTGTGTAACTTTCAAATTCCGAAGTGTCTTTTTTTCCGTTTGCCAAATGACGAAAATCTTCAAAATTGGTTGCTTCTTTAAAAAATTCTGCAGTTTCTTTATATTCTAATTTCAGTCCCAAACATTTTGAAATAATAGCCATTGCTTCAAAGTTTAAGTCGAGTAGAAACGTGTGCTGTTTTTCGAATATTGGGCGAATGTCATCTTCAAAATATTCAAAAAATGGCGAACTTCTATAAGCGGCATCAAGCGATTTGAAATGTTGTTTTTGCCAATCAAATGCAGTTTCGATTTTGATATCACGTGTTTTTTGATGTGCGTCTTTACTATGTTTTACTGGGATATTTAATAATTGTAATCCGTTTGGGCTGTATATGTACATTCGATTGCGATTGGTTTGTTTCTGGAAATTATCGTCCATTTCAAACGTAATCGTATCGGCATTTGCCATCGCAACAAAATGACTTATTGATGGGAAATAAGTAGGTTGAAGTAAGATATTGTTCATTATTTGATGTCTATGGATTGTAGTTTATAGTTGTAACAACCAACCATAAACTACAAACATTTAAACTATTTTTTATCAGCTTTGCGTTTTTTCCAGAAGTAATCGCCCACAAAATACAAAGCAAGTAATCCTAAAAACCATTTAAAATACGATTGAGGTTGACCTTCGCCACTTACTGTGGTGAATAAACGTTCCCATCGAATTTTATTCATAATTCCCTCGCCATTAGAATCGATACTCATCCAAATAAAAATTGGTTTTCCAACGATATGATCTTCTGGAGTATAACCAAAATAACGAGCATCTAATGAATTATGACGGTTGTCTCCCATCATCCAATAGTAGTTTTGTTTGAAAGTATAAGTTGTTGCAATCTTGTCATTTATATAAATGTCATTACCAACAACTTTTAATTTATTTCCTTCGTATTCATTAATAATTAGTTTGTAAAAAGGAAGAGATTCTTTAGTTAAAGCAACTGTTTTACCAGCTTCTGGAATGTATATGGGTCCATAATTATCACCACTCCATGCAACTTTATTTTCATCAGCACCATCGTGATGCTTACTTGGAAAAATTCCATTTTCACGACCTTTTCTAATATTTCTTTTTACAGAAGTAATTCCTGAAACAGTTTTTAATTTTTCAGCGTTTTCAAATGTAACTGCGCGAATGGTTAATGAATCTTTTTCTGCTGTTTCAAACCCATAACCATCAGTAATGTTTAAATCCTTGAAAACTCTATCAAAATCTGTTGTAGATTTTGGATCCATTGTTATTTTATAGGAATACTGAGGTTTTGCTCTTTCTGGTAAAATCAATTCTTTACCATTTATGAAAACAATTCCGTCTTTAATTTCTAGGCTATCACCAGGAATTCCAACGCAACGTTTTACATAATTAGTTTTTTTGTCAATCGGTTTATCGTATCTTTTATCTGCTGGAAGATACATGTGGAATAAGGTATCTCTAGGCCAGTTAAAAACTACAATATCATTATTTTTAATTTTTTCAAAACCGGGAAATCTAAAGTATGGCAATTGTGGCCAACTTAAATACGACTTGGTTTTTATAAGTGGTAATGTGTCATGAACCATTGGTGCTGCTACGGTTGTCATTGGTATTCTTGCTCCGTAATTTTGTTTACTAACAAAAAGAAAATCACCAATCAATAATGATTTTTCTAAAGATGATGATGGAATTACAAAAGGCTGGATGAAATAAGTATGCACAAATGTGGCTACAATTACTGCAAATAAAAGTGATCCAACCGTGTCGGCAGTTGCATTGGAAGGTTTCAAGCTTCGGTCTGCAATATGTTGAACATTTTGAGTATAATTAATATAATAGATGTAAAATCCTAAAGTTACTACACCTAAAATAGTATCTAAGGTAGATCTTCTTCCAAAACTTCTTAGCGTTTCAACCCAAACAATTGGAAACATTATCAAGTTGATAACCGGCATGAATAATAATAATGTCCACCAAGTAGGTCGGTTTATTATTTTCATTAATATAATTGAGTTATATACTGGAATTGCTGCTTCCCAAGCTTTTCTTCCAGCTTTTTCATATAATCTCCAAGTTCCCAAATAATGAATTAATTGAACTCCAAGAAAAAAGATAAACCATTGATAAATTGACATAGTTTTATTTGTTTAAGGTTTAAAAGTTTAAGGTTTAAAAGATTTATAACTTTAACTCTATTTATTATTTCAATTCCAAAACATCCTTCATAGTAAAAACGCCTTTTTTTCCAATCAACCATTCAGCGGCAATAATGGATCCAAAACCAAAACCGTCTCTACTGTGCGCTGTGTGTTTTATTTCTATTGTGTCTACTTCTGAGGTATAAAAAATAGAGTGAGTTCCAGGAACTGGATCTATTCTTTTTACATCAATGAAAACTTCATCCTCCGCGGGATTTTCAATAGACCAATTATTGTATTTTGTATGATTAATTATTCCGTTTGCCAATGAAATTGCTGTTCCGCTTGGTTTGTCTAATTTTTGTGTGTGATGAATTTCTTCCATCGAAACCAAATACTGATTGAATTTTGACATCATTTTTGCCAAATAATCATTCAGTTCAAAAAACAAATTTACACCTAAACTAAAATTAGAACCATAAATGAATGCAGCATTTTTTTCGTTACACAAAGCTACCATTTTATGATAATCTTCAAGCCAACCTGTTGTTCCAGAAACTACTGGAATTCCTCTATTAATGCATTCAGAAATATTTGTGGTAGCCGAATCAGGAACACTAAAATCTATTGCAACATCGGCATTTTCTAATCCATCAAATGTACTTGAACTCGATTTTCTTAAAACAATTTCATGACCTCTTTCTAAAGCAATTCTTTCGATTACTTTACCCATTTTTCCGTATCCAAGAAGTGCTATTTTCATATAAAGTATTGGTTGCGAATAGTGCTATTTTGTTACAAACGTTAGCGTTAAAAAAAACTAAAAGTTGTAAACGAATGTTATTCCAAGATTGTATTTGTAGTTAAGGTCATTCTGCTGAAAATCGGGTCTAACGCTTAAATCATCATTGACATTAAATTGCATAAGATGCGCATCAATATTGGCGTCAACAATATTTAATATATAAAGACCAGCCGTAACTAATAATGATAAATCTCGATTTTTTTGATAAAAACGTTGTCCTGCAATTAAACGATTGTTATCTAAATATTCTAGATTATCTGGCTGACCTAATAGCCTTTTCTTATACGCATCGCGGTATTCATGATATTTTTTGTTGTTCCATGAGTAAGAATAAATTCCAGTTCCCATTGCTGCATAAACTATTGGAATTTTCCAGTATTTTTTATTGTAAGCTTGTCCTAAACCAGGTAAAATAGCCGAATAAAAAGCTGCTTTGGAAGGTGCTAACGGATTTATTTTTGATTTTTTTATAGTATCTTTTGCTATTAAAACTTCGGTGACTTTTAAATCATTTTGAGCCAATAAAGTCGTGTTTCCTAAAAGGAAAACAACTAAGACTATGTAAATTGACTTAACCACTAACCGTTAATTAATTTTAAAATTCGATTAAAATCTTCTTCAGAATGGAACGGAATGGCAATTTTACCTTTACCATTTCCAGCGACTTTTACATCTACTTTTGCTCCGAAGAAATTGGTAAATGCTTTCTTTTGATCATCAGCAACCGAAAAAGAACTTGTTTTTTTAGCTTTTGCAGGTGCAGGTTTTAACCCGTCTTGATGTTTTTTAACCAATGCTTCCGTGTCACGAACAGATAAATTCTGACTTACAATTGTTTGATATATTTCCGATTGAACGTCTTGATCTTCAATAGTAATCATAGCACGACCGTGACCCATTGAGATAAAACCATCGCGAATTCCTGTTTGAATAATCGGATCTAACTTTAATAATCTTAAATAATTGGTAATTGTGGAACGTTTTTTTCCAACGCGTTCACTCATTTGCTCTTGCGTTAACTGAATTTCATCAATTAAACGTTGGTACGATAATGCAATTTCTATCGGATCTAAATCGTGACGCTGGATGTTCTCAACCAATGCCATTACTAAGGATTCATTATCATTAGCAATTCTAATATATGCTGGAACGGTTGTTAATCCTACTAATTTTGAAGCTCGCAAACGACGCTCTCCAGAAATTAATTGGTATTTGTTAAAGTCTAATTTTCTAACGGTAATAGGTTGAATAACACCAAGTTCTTTAATTGATGATGCTAATTCTTTTAGCGATTCTTCATTGAAATTAGTTCGAGGTTGAAACGGATTGATTTCGATGGCATCGATATCAACTTCTAATATATTACCAACAACTTTGTCAGCATTTTTATCATCTACCGATTTTATGTCGTTATCTGGATCTTTCAACAATGCAGACAATCCTCTTCCTAAAGCTTGTTTTTTTATTGCCTTTGTCATAAACTAGTTACTGTTTTTTTTAATAATTTCTTCTGCTAAGCTAAGATAATTGGTGGCACCTTTGCTAGTTGCGTCAAATGCAATGATGCTTTCGCCAAAACTTGGTGCTTCGCTTAGTTTTACATTTCGTTGAATAATCGTTTTAAAAACCATATCGTTAAAATGTTTCTGAACTTCTTCAACTACTTGATTAGAAAGGCGTAAACGCGAATCGTACATCGTTAAAAGCAATCCTTCTATATCTAAATTTGGATTGTGAATTTTTTGAACACTTTTAATGGTATTCAATAGCTTACCCAAACCTTCTAATGCAAAATATTCACACTGAATAGGAATTACCACAGAATCAGCTGCGGTTAAAGCATTTAGTGTTAATAATCCAAGTGATGGCGCACAATCGATTAGGATATAATCATATTTATCTTTAATGCTTTCCAAGGCTTGTTTTAGCATATACTCACGATTTTCTTTGTCAACCAATTCTATTTCGATAGCGACAAGATCAATATGAGCTGGTATAATATCTACGTTTGGCGACGATGAAGTTACAATAGCATCTTCCGGAATATTGCTGTGTTCTAGAATTTGGTATGTTCCAATTTCCACACTGTCAACATCAATGCCCAAACCCGAACTAGCATTTGCTTGCGGATCGGCATCAATTAGTAACACTTTTTTCTCTAAAACACCGAGTGATGCGGCTAAATTTACCGAAGTAGTTGTTTTTCCTACACCACCTTTCTGGTTGGCGATTGCAATGATTTTGCCCATTATTCTATTCAAGTTTTGAGTGGTAAAAATACGATTTATTATCGTTTATGAAAGTGTTATTTGTTAACAATGTTGTAAAATTTAGTATTCAGTATTCAGTTTTCGTTGTTCTGTACTTAATAGTCAGGGAAAAGTACATTTCTAATAAAAAAGTCAGAAAGAAAATTTCTAACTGACTTTTAAATTATAAAAATCTTCAAGATGCAATCTGCAATCTTAATACTATTTACTTCCTTTATTTTTTATCATTGCTTCGAGCATATCCCACATTTCTTGCGGAATTTTCTCTAAAATATTGAATTGACCTGCACCTTGAAGCCATTCGCCGCCGTCAATAGTAACGACTTCACCATTAATGTAGGCTGAAAAATCAGATACTAGGTAAGCAGCTAGATTGGCCAATTCTTGATGATCACCAACTCTTCGTAATGGAACTTTTTTTGACATATCAAATTTCTCTGCCAAATCGCCTGGTAACAATCTATCCCAAGCACCTTTTGTAGGAAATGGTCCAGGTGCGATGGCGTTCATTCTAATTCCGTATTTTGCCCATTCAACTGCTAGACTTCTTGTCATTGCAAGAACTCCAGCTTTAGCAGTCGCACTCGGTACAACATATCCAGAACCTGTCCAGGCATAAGTTGTAACAATATTTAAAACATTGCAATTGGTTTGTTTGGTTTCAATCCAATGTTTTCCAAAGGCTAATGTGCAATTTTTCGAACCTTTTAAAACGATGTCAATTATAGTATCAAATGCATTTGCAGATAATCTTTCGGTTGGAGAAATAAAATTTCCAGCAGCATTGTTAAGTAAAACATCGACCTTTCCAAAAGTTTTTAAAACTTCTGCAAGCATTGCTTCAACTTGTTCATAATGACGTACATCACATTGAATTGGCAAACATTTACTGCCAGTTTCTTTCTCTAATTCGGACGCTGTAGTTTTCAATTTTTCTATATCTCTTGATGAAATAGCAACATTTGCACCCAATTCTAGAAAATATTTTGTCATTGCTTTTCCAAGACCGCTTCCGCCGCCAGTAACCACAATTGTTTTGCCTTTTAACGCATCATCGCGAAGCATCTTTGCTGAAAAATCCATAGTAATTTTATTTGTTTTTCAAATATAATAAAAATAATTGTTATGCGTGCATAGTAAATAATTTTTTGTGATTCTTCCCAACCTTTTTATAAAAATTACGCTCTTTAATATTATACCGGTTTATTGACATAAATTAAAATTAAAATTCATGAAAAATATAATTCTTATTTCGTTTTTATTCTTTGGCAGTTTTGTTCAAGCCCAAAGTCCACAGTTGAATGTTAAGGGCAAAGATTCTTCGCTCGTCCGATTGAGTCAGCTAAAAGTTTCAGTGAAAGTGGTTGGCAATATTGCTTATACAACTACCGAAATGCATTTTTATAATGGAACCAACCGTCAAATGGAAGCCGAATTGATGTTTCCGCTTCCAGAAGGTGTTTCGGTTTCGCGTTATGCAATTGATATTAATGGTAAAATGCGCGAAGCAGTTCCTGTTAATAAAAATAAAGGTAAACAAGTTTTTGAAGCCATCGAGCACCGTCGTGTTGATCCAGGTTTACTTGAAAAAGTCGAAGGAAACAACTTTCGAACACGTATTTATCCGCTAATGCCCAAAAAAGAACGTATTGTAATTATTGGTTATGAGCAAGAACTATCCAATTTTGATGCTACGCATTTATCCTATCAAATGCTTACAACTTATCCCTATAGTCTAGATGTTTTTGAAATGAATATTGCAATTATTGGTGCAACTTCTTTACCAACAGTTATCAATCAAGAAGGTACGATTGCTTTAGAAAATATGAATCAGAATTATGTAGCGTCCATCAAGCGAAATCAGTATAAGCCTAAAGATAAATTAGTTATTACAATTCCTATTCGTGCTGATATTCCTAATGTTGTGGTACAATCGGTTAATAATCAGCATTATTTTTATGCAAATACTATTATCGAAAGCAAAAATATAAAAAAGAAAAATCCGAATTCAATTGCATTAATTTGGGATGTTTCTTTAAGTTGTAGAAAACGTGATTTGAAGAAAGAATTACAATTGTTGGAAGATTATTTTAAAGCATTAAGTTCAGTTGAAGTGACTTTATATTTTGCTGGTTATAATTTCGAAAAAAAGAATTCTTATTCAATTAAAAACGGAGATTGGAGCACTTTAAAATCTATTTTGGAGAGTGTAAAATATGATGGAGGAACTCGTTTTTCTAAAATCAAATTGCCTTCTCACGATGAATATTTATTTTTCACCGACGGATTATCTTCTTTAAGTTCAAATGTACTTTCGTTGACTAAAAGACCAGTTTACACCATAACTTCGATGGCGTCATCTGATTATGCTTTTCTGAATTTTAACGCAATTAAATCAGGCGGAAATTTCATCAATTTAAACCAATTAAATGGTTCTGATGCTTTGAATAAATTGCAATATCAAAATTTGAAGTTTCTAGGAATTAAAGAAAATTATTTGGTGACCGAAATGTATCCAATGATTGGAACACCAGTTTCTGGAAGCTTTAGTTTGGCTGGAATTTCATTAAAAGAAACCAACGAAGTTACGTTACAATTTGGTTACGATGAAACTCCAATTTTAGAAAAGACCATCACGATTGATGCTGCAAAACAAGCTTCTGAAGAAGTGAATATTGAAAAACTTTGGGCTCAAAAGAAGATTGCTTTTCTAGAAATTCAGTATAAAAAATATGCTGATGAAATTGAATTAATGGGAAAGAAATATGGAATTGTAACTCAAAATACTTCCTTAATTGTTCTCGAAAATTTACACGATTATATTCAGTACGAAATTATTCCACCTGCTGAATTACGAGAAGAATTTGATCGAATTATGAAACAACAAATAGAATCGGCAAAAGCCAAAAAATACAGCAATTGGGAGAATGTAGCACGATATTACGAGCAACTTACGGCTTGGTGGAAAAATGATGTTAAATACAGTATGCCAAAACCACTTCCTGTTACAAATGTTGCAAAAGTTGGAAATATTAGAGGCGTAGTTTCTGATAATTTGGGACCATTACCTGGTGCAACGGTTGTTATTAAAGGAACCAATCGTGGAGTTGCTACAGATTTTGATGGAAAATTTGCTATAAATGCTGCTCAAGGCGAAACATTGTTAATTGATTATATTGGATTTGAAAGAAAAGAGATTCGCATTGGCAGAAATTCTAATTATACCATTCGATTAAAAGAATCTAGTCAGCAATTGGATGAAATTGTTGTTACGGCTAACGGTATGGCTAAAAGTGAACGTAATGAAGATAAAGTGGTATTGGAAGAAGTAGTTGTTATGGGATTAGGTATTCAAAGGAAGAAAGGATCCGTAACTTCATCGATGCAAGTTGTTAGATCACAAGAACTAACGCAATCAGCAAATAAAAATATCGTTCAATCTTTAACAGGAAAAGTTGCTGGACTTAAAGTTTCTGGCGATGAAGAATTAGAATTCAATTATTCCTACAATGATAAAGTAAAAGTAAATTCTTGGAGTCCAGATCGCGTATATTTAAAAGTTTTGGATGGTGTTTCTATGGATAAAAAGTACGGTGCTTATCTGCAATTACGCGAAGATCAAATCAATAATCCGAGTTTTTATTTTGATGTTGCCAATCATTTTTATGCTGCTGGAGATAAAGAAAAGGCGTTGTTAATTTTAAGTAATATTGCCGATTTAGGACTTGAGAATCATCAATTATACAAATCATTAACCTATTTATTACGTCAATGGGAAGCTTATGATGATGCTTTACATACGGCAAATCAAGTGGCAATTTGGAGAGCACAAGAACCACAAGCGCATCGAGATTTGGGTTTGACATTAGAAGATAATAAACAATATCAAGCAGCTTTTGATGAAATGATTAAAGCACTAGAAGTAAATTATTTTGGTGAGATGAGCGGACAATATTCGGGTGTAGAAGATATTATTTTGATGGATATTAATAGAATGATTGCTGAACATAAATCAATTAATACCGATAAATTAGACAAAAAATATTTGAATAAAATGCCAGTTGATGTTCGAATAATTCTAAATTGGAATCAAATGGACACCGATATCGATTTGCATGTTGTAGAACCAACCAATGAAGAATGTTATTATGGTCATCGCGACACCCAAATTGGAGCGCGTTTTTCTAAAGATTTTACGCAAGGTTACGGACCAGAACAATATTTATTGCGTAATGCGGTTAAAGGAAAATATATTATAAAAACAAATTTCTTTGGCGAAAGTGCATTAACAGAAAACGGTCCAACCACAGTTATGGTAGAAATTTACACTACTAAAAATGGTAAAACCGAACGCACATTGCAAACGATTCAGTTAGGAACCGTTCGAGAAAACCAAAATTTGGCAGAAATAACAATAGATTAGTTAATTAGTTAGGTTAAATGAAGAAGCAGCTTTGAGAGAAATTTCAAGGCTGTTTTTTTTATTGAGCGAATGGCTCGGGCTTTATCTGCCATCCATTTTCCTGCTTTTCGTTGCAAGTCCCGAAAAAAATCGGGAGCTTTCCACTACAATCAGGGCTATTTGGATAACCATTTTAACTTTTGAAACTAAAAAAAACTCGTTAAAAAATACTTTTCAGTAAACTAAACTGCATTTTAATGTTACAGATTTTTAAAACTTGCTATTTTTTATGTGATTAATCCTCCAACAAAACCTCCAAAATACTAATAGCAGCTTCACTAATTTTAGTTCCAGGACCAAAAACAGCAACCGCGCCAGCATCAAAAAGGAACTGATAATCTTGAGCAGGAATTACACCACCAACAATTACCATGATATCTTCACGTCCGTATTTTTTAAGTTCTTCAATAACTTGTGGCACTAAAGTTTTGTGTCCAGCTGCAAGAGAAGAAACTCCAAGAATGTGAACATCATTTTCTACGGCTTGTTTCGCAGCTTCTTGTGGCGTTTGAAATAACGGTCCAATGTCTACGTCAAAACCTACGTCGGCATAACCTGTGGCAACTACTTTGGCACCACGATCGTGTCCGTCTTGTCCCATTTTAGCAATCATAATTCTAGGACGACGACCTTCTTTTTTGGCGAAGGCATCGGCTAGTTGTTTTGCTTTTTCAAAACTCTCGTCGTTTTTAATTTCTTTACTGTACACGCCGCTAAAACTTCTAATTTGTGCTTTATATCTTCCGAAAACTGCTTCCAAAGCATCACTGATTTCACCTAATGTGGCTCTATTTTTTGCAGCTTCTACTGCCAAATCTAATAAATTTCCATTAGAGTTTTTAGCACAATCAGTTAATTTTGCTAAACATTCTGCAACTTTGTTCTTATCGCGAGTGCTTTTTATTTGCGTCAAACGCTCAATTTGTTGCTTGCGCACCATATCGTTATCGACATCCAAAATTTGTAATGGATCTTCTTTTTCTAAACGGTATTTGTTAACACCAACAATAATATCTTGACTGCTGTCAATTCTGGCTTGTTTTCGAGCGGCAGCTTCTTCAATACGCAATTTCGGAATTCCAGCTTCGATGGCTTTGGTCATTCCGCCTAATTCTTCTACTTCTTCTATAAGTTTCCAAGCGTTTTGTGCAATTTCGTTGGTCAAACTTTCTAGATAATAACTTCCAGCCCAAGGATCAACGGTTTTGCAAATTTTGGTTTCTTCTTGTAAAAAGATTTGTGTATTTCTTGCAATTCTTGCAGAGAAATCGGTTGGTAATGCAATCGCTTCGTCCAAGGCGTTAGTGTGTAACGATTGTGTTCCTCCAAATGCTGCAGCTGCTGCTTCAATTGCAGTTCGAGCCACATTATTAAAAGGATCTTGTTCAGTTAAACTCCAACCCGATGTTTGACAATGTGTTCTCAAAGCCAATGATTTTTCGTCTTTCGGACTGAATTGTTTTAGCAATTTTGCCCACAACATTCTTCCAGCACGCATTTTGGCAATTTCCATAAAATGGTTCATTCCAATTGCCCAGAAAAAGGAAAGACGAGGAGCGAACTCATCGATTTTCATTCCTGTTGCTAAACCAGTGCGGATGTATTCTAAACCGTCGGCTAAAGTGTACGCCAACTCAATATCGGCGGTTGCTCCAGCTTCTTGCATGTGGTAACCCGAAATAGAAATCGAATTGAATTTCGGCATTTTTTTGCTCGTATATTCAAAAATATCAGCAATGATTTTCATCGAAGGCGTTGGCGGATAGATATAGGTATTTCTGACCATGAATTCCTTCAAAATATCGTTTTGAATGGTTCCCGAAAGTAATTCGGGCGCAACACCTTGTTCTTCGGCAGCAACAATATAAAATGCCATAATTGGTAAAACAGCACCATTCATAGTCATAGAAACCGACATTTCATCTAATGGAATTTGATCGAATAATATTTTCATATCTTCAACAGAATCTATGGCAACACCAGCTTTTCCAACGTCTCCAAAAACGCGTTCATGGTCGGAATCGTAACCTCTGTGTGTGGCTAAATCGAATGCTACCGAAAGCCCTTTTTGTCCAGCAGCAAGATTTCTTCTATAGAAAGCGTTACTTTCTTCGGCAGTTGAAAATCCGGCATATTGTCGCACTGTCCATGGACGACGAACGTACATTGTTGCATAAGGTCCGCGAAGATTGGGCGCAAAACCAGCACCAAAATCTAAATGTTCCAATCCTTGAATGTCTTCTTTGGAGTAGATTTTTTTTAAATCGATGTTTTCTGCGGTGTGGAAAGTTTGTTCCTCACTATTGGTATTTGTATTTTGACTTTTGGAATTTGTCAAAGTGATATGTTGGATGTCTTTTCTCATGGTTATGCTTCTTGAGATAAACGTTCTTGTTCTAATTTCTCAGCCAAACGTTTTTCAATAATTGGAACAATTAATGTTTTTCTCGGATTTTGTTTTACAAAAGGATACAATTCTAAATCGTGTTTCATTTTGTCATTTTTGTTAGGATATTTATTGGTTCCTAATAAAATTTCTTTTCCGCTGTCGAATAAATCTTGTTCTTTTTGAGCGCTTTCGCTGATTTTTTTCTGAATGTTTCCTTCTGATAATTGTTTTATAAATCCACCGTTTGCTTCAATATCTTTAAAAAGAAGTAAGGCTTTTTCTGCTAATTGTTTCGTCAGACTTTCAATATAATAAGCGCCATCGGCAGGATTATTTACTTTGTCAAAATAACTTTCATGTTTTAAAATTAGCAACTGATTTCGAGAAATTCTATCGCCAAATTCATTGTCTTTGTGATATAATGCATCGTAAGGTAAATTCGCAATTGCGTTTGCGCCACCGAGAATTGCAGACATGCATTCGGTTGTGGTGCGAAGCATGTTTACGTTGTAATCGTATAATGTTTTGTTGCGTTTGGTTGGAGTTGCAACGATATGACAATCCAGATTATGATTGTATTCTGATGCTAAAGTTGTGAATAATAAACGCAACGCACGAAGTTTTGCAATTTCAAAAAAGTAATTGGTTCCAACTGAAATTTCTATGGTTATAGGTTGATTTACAGCTGGAATTCTGTTGAAATATTCATTTGCATGTGCTATTGTGTAAGCTAATTGTTGCACAATATTGGCTCCAGCATTTTGGTAAATTTCTGAATTTATGTTTAGAAATGAACTTTGAGAAAATTTGGAAATCTGATTTAGTTTTTCAAAATCTTTTTCTGCGTTTTCAAACCAATTTCCGTCTTTGCAAAGTTGCCCAATTGGATCTAATTGAATGATGAAATTAGCATTGTTTTTTGTAGCAAACTCGTTTAATTTCTTAGCGAAATCGATTGAGAGAAATGGCAAATAAAAAGAATAAGTCACTTTTTCCAATGGAAGATTTTGCATTAAATTTTCTATAGAAATGGTATCATTTTCAATAGTAAATCGAATGCTTTCTGCGCCACGATTTAAGCTGTCTAATGCACGTTCATTGGATTTTTTAACGTCGTGAACGAAGATATTTTGCAGAATTGAGAACGCTTCTTTAGGAGTATTTATAGAAAAATTAGTAGTTGATTCATCCACTTCATCGCTGTGATAAAATGGTTTTACTTTGATGCCTTCTGGACTTTCCCAAACGAGAGTTTCGTTATAGTCGGCGCCTTTTAATTCGTACTGAATTTGTTGTTTCCAATGTTTGGAACTTACGGCTTCAAAATCGGAAAAAAGTGGGTTGTTTGTGCTCACAAGTAGATTGCTTTTTGATACTTCAAATTTAGACAAAAATTATCTTTTTGCAGCGATTTAAATTTGATTTTTTGCAAAATTGGTATATACTTTAACTTGGTCAAATTCTTTCATCGATAAATGATGATTTGTTTTTTTAGATGAATTTCTTTAGAACCGTAATATCTAGTTTAAAGATTACTGTTTAGCCCTGATTGAAGCAGTTACCGTGTAACGCGGAAAGCAGGAATAGGGTTGGTAGCAATGCCTACTGTTTCGCTTCGAACAAACTATCTTTTTCTCTATCTTCTTCAATGTCAATAATATATATGTCTTCGCTGTCTTTTTTCATGTAATATTTTTCGCGAGCATATCGTTCAGTTTGACCTGGATTATTGAGGTTTTTTATACTTTGTTCGTCTTTGGCAATTTCGTCTTGATAGTATCTTTTATTTTCTTCCAATTCGTTGATTTGTTGGTCTAGAATGCGGTGATCAAAATAGGAATAGTTGTCTAAAAATAACATCCAAACGATGAAAAATAGTAAAACCAAGGTGTATCGACTTCCTAAAAATTTAAGAAATGGATAGTTGCTAATAAGGTTTTGGAACCATTTTTTCATTTTCTAAAGATAGTAATTTATGTCAAACGTTGGTTGATTACGGCGCGAACTACGTCGATGGCAACCGTGTTGTATTTATCGTTGGGAATGATGATGTCGGCGAATGCTTTTGTAGGTTCGATGAACTGTTGGTGCATTGGTTTTAGTGTAGTTTGGTAACGGTTTAGCACTTCTTCCATATCTCTACCACGTTCTGCAATGTCACGTTTTAAACGACGAATTAAGCGTTCGTCTGAGTCGGCGTGAACGAAAACTTTGATATCAAACATGTCGCGAAGGTCTGGATTTGCTAGGATTAGAATGCCTTCTACAATCATCACTTTTCTTGGATGTGTGATAATTGTATCGTCGGTTCTGTTGTGTGTTACGAACGAATAAACTGGTTGCTCGATGGTTTTTTCGGCTTTTAGTTCTTTTAGATGTTGTACTAAAAGTTCGAAATCGATGGCGCGTGGATGATCAAAATTGATGTTGCTGCGTTCTTCATAACTCATTCCTACATTTTGTTTGTAGTAGGAATCTTGTGATATTATTCCGACTTCAGTTTCGGGTAATTCGTTCATAATCTGATGAACAACTGTTGTTTTTCCTGATCCTGTTCCGCCTGCAATTCCGATGATAAGCATGATTATTTGTTCTGTTTAGATTTGGACAAAAATAGATAAAAAAATACGAATTACGAATTAAAAATTACGAATTATCAATGTCAGAATTTTTCGAAAACACCTAATCCGAAAAGGGCAAAATCGTATTTTACTGGATCGTTTTGGTCAAGCTCGCGAAGATTTTTATCGAGTTCTGATAAAGCTTTTCCATCGTTTTGCTTTCTTGAAAGAAGTTCCAATTTTCGGGCTACATTGCCAGAATGAACATCTAATGGACAGGATAAAGCGGATGTTGGAATGGTTTTCCAGATGCCAAAGTCGACTCCTTTATTGTCGTTTCGAACCATCCAACGAAGAAACATATTGATTCTTTTGGCTGCTGAATTATTTAAAGGATCAGAAATGTGCTTTTGTGTTCGCGATTGGTGACTGATTTCAAAAAATGTTTTTTTGAATTCTGAAATGCTTTTTTGCATCGAATTAGTTTCGATATTTTTTGAAAATACAGTTTCCAATCCGTTGTGGTTTGTGTAAATGTGCTGTAATCCTTTTATAAATGTAGAAAAATCGCCACCATTGAAAGTTCTGTGAACGAAATTTTCTAATTTTTCTAAATCGTTTTCTGAATGTGACATGACAAAATCGTAAGGCGAATTTCCCATTAAATCCATCATTTTTTTGGAATTATTGATAATCATTTTGCGGTTTCCCCAAGCGATTGTAGCCGCAAGAAACCCAGATATTTCAATGTCTTCTTTTAGTGAAAATTGATGTGGAATTTGGATAGGATCACTTTCAATGAAATTCGGATTATTGTATAATTCCACTTTCTCATCAAGGAATTCTTTGAGTACTGATTTAGTCATTTGACGAAAGTTTTTTGGAGTAAAATCCGTCTTTTAAATCAGTAGTCGTTTGTTGTGGTAGTACTTGAAAATACTTCTCGAAATACTCAATTTGTGCTTTATTTACACTTGGTAAATCACCATTTCCAGAACCCCAAAAAAAGTAGTTGTTCGTTGGTGAATTGAATTTTAGATTACCTTTTTTAATAATTTCAAATGAAGTAGTCCACTTTGAATTGTTATGCGGATAAAGAACATTTGTAATAGAAAATCTACTGTTTTTGCTTATTAATTTGTTTTGAGTTAATGATTTATAACTTATTGGGAAAAATAATACTAAAACAATTAAAGCGATAGATAAATAATAGGAAGCAAAAATGAGTTTTTTATTGGCAAACCAGCAAGCAAAAATGAAGAAACTAAAAAACAGTGTTAAGTGAATGAAAAAGCGATATTGAGGCGATGTAAATAGTAGAATTAGTAATTGAAAAAGAATAACGAAATAGACTATCCAAACCGATTTTTTATTAAAATATTTAGAAATAAAGATTGGGCTGGCGGCCACAATTAGTATAGTTAGACCATTAAAAATTGCATTAATTTTGGACGATAAAAGCCATTTAATTGCAATTTGTGAAAAAGGTAATTGGTTCAATTCGCTTTCTGAAATGAAGTAATTATAACGCATTTGTTCTGAAAAGAAATAGCTAATTACATTTCTCGGAATGATGTGATTGTAATCCAATTCTAATCTTGTGAATGGAAATAATGGATATCCGGTTAACAAACTATTTTTAGCTATAAATAGAGATAAGAATAGCAATCCGAAGATGGTAATTGGAAGTAATTTAGGAGCAAATAATTTGAAATTATTGATTAATAAAATTATAGGAAGAATCAACAATGCAACAGATGTTACTTTGATAAATAGAGCAAATAATACTAAAAGTGTAATTAAATTAAATTTTTCAATTGTTGTGTTTTTGAAATTTTCGATAAAGTAAAAAAAGATGATAAACGTTAAAACGTAAATAGGAATATCTGGTGATGGTGCGCTGATAAACTGAAAGAAAAAGACATTTGCTAAAGGAAGCAATCCTATAATTAAATAGTTTTTATTTGTATTCGAAAAATATTCATTGAGTTTAAAAACAGCAAAAATATTTCCTAGAAGTAAACAAAATCCGCTTAAATCGTTGAAGTTTTTATATAGAAATGAGAAGTTAAAAGCACTTTGAGCAATATGCCAACCGCTAGTTTGTGCATAAAATATGTGCAAATTTCCTAAACCTTTTACAAATCCGTATTCGTTTAGCCATTTTATGGTTTGGATGTAATAAGACTCATTATCAATTACATACGGAATAGACGAACACTGTGCAATGATTAAAGTTGTGATTGCAAAAAAGAAGAACTTTAATGTTGCATTTAGATTTTTAAATTCATGAAAAAACGAATAGTATATCGATTTGATATCGGATTTAAATTTGAAAAAAATAGTCAAATTCAAAATTAGAAGAACGCTGTGAAATTCGATATTTATTCTTCCGAAAATTGCCCAAATACTTGCAAATAATGTTGCGGAAAGTAATCCAAGAAAAGTGGTTATAACAAAGTTATGATTTTTTACACCAACAATTTTATTTGTACAAAGACCAAGGTTAATTGTAATAAATAAAATATAAATCCATGATATAAACACTAACAGCATCGTTTATTATTTAGAAATTAATCCATCAACCATCACTAGTTTTCGGTCGGCCATATTGGCTAATTCTTCGTTGTGTGTAACAATCACAAAGGTTTGTCCGAATTCTTCTCGAAGTTGGAAAAATAATTTATGCAAATTTTCTGCCGATGTAGTATCTAAATTTCCTGATGGCTCATCTGCAAAAATAACCGCTGGCTTATTTATTAAAGCTCTTGCAACTGCAACTCGCTGTTGTTCTCCACCCGAAAGTTCGTTGGGTTTATGATCAATTCTGTGAGATAATCCTAAATATTCTATTAATCGTTTTGCTTCGATTTCGGTTTCTTTTTTTTCTTTTCCTGATATAAACGCTGGAATGCAAACATTTTCTAGAGCAGTAAATTCTGGTAATAATTGGTGAAACTGAAAAATAAATCCAAGATGTTCGTTTCTAAATTTTGAAATTAATTTATCATTCATTTTAAGAACTTCTTGTCCGTTGATGGTTAAAGTTGTTCCATTTTCATTTGATGGTTTGTCTAACGTTCCAAGTATTTGCAAAAGCGTTGTTTTTCCTGCTCCAGATGCACCAACAATAGAGACGATTTCTCCTTTTTTTATATGTAAATCAACACCTTTTAAGACCTGTAAACTATCGTAAAACTTATGAATATTTGTTGCTCTAATCATGCTTCAATTTTTCACAAAGTAACAAAGTATTTTGCTAAATAATGTCGTTATAGAAATTTTTTATCGTTCAATAAATTATAAATTAAAGTTAAAGCAAACTATTTGTTTAATTATTTCGTATTTTTGTTAAACAATATTAATCTCATAAAATTAGCCATGAACACACTAACTGAAAAAGAATTACAAGAATTGATTGGCGATAATCATCAAATGACATCGGCAGAAACACCTTTAAGAGCTGATGCTTTTGAAAAAACGGATGCAGAAAAAATGCAAACGATAGAAAAACACTTTCATATTATTATGGAAGAAATGGGATTGGATATGACGGACGACAGTCTCAGCGGAACGCCGCACCGAGTTGCTAAAATGTTTATTCAAGAAATTTTTTCGGGATTAAATCCTGCTAATAAACCTAAAATGTCTGTTTTTGAAAACAGTTATAATTACGACAAAATGTTGGTTGAAGCCAATATCAGTTTTAATTCTACTTGCGAACATCATTTTTTACCAATCGTTGGAA
Organism: Flavobacterium aquatile LMG 4008 = ATCC 11947; assembly: GCF_000757385.1. Classification (GTDB taxonomy): domain Bacteria; phylum Bacteroidota; class Bacteroidia; order Flavobacteriales; family Flavobacteriaceae; genus Flavobacterium; species Flavobacterium aquatile. The sequence continues at coordinate 535,538 of NZ_JRHH01000003.1, forward strand.
AAGCCCATATTGGTTATGTGTCTAGCGGAAAAGTAATTGGTTTATCTAAGTTAAATAGAATTGTAGATTATTATTCGCGTCGTCCACAAGTGCAAGAACGATTGATTATGCAAATTTTCAATGAATTAAAAACTGTGTTAGAGACCGATAATGTAATTGTGGTTATGGAAGCAACGCATTTGTGTGTTTCAAGTCGAGGAATTAAAGATGAGTCGAGTTATACTTCTACAATTCAATATGGTGGCGTTTTTAATGAGAAAGAAAATAGAAACGATTTCTTTAATTTAATGAAACAAGAAAAATAATTTGGCATTAGATTTGTATAATCATTTGTAAATAATAAATTTTTAAAATGATACTACAATCGGATGTTTTAACAAATGCAACTAACAAACAGCGTAACCTTTTTATAGGTATTGCATTTGATTTAATTGGTATGTTAACTTATTTAATTCCAATTTTTGGCGAAGTAGGTGATGTTATTTGGGCGCCAATTGCTGGATTTATGCTTTCGTATTTGTACAAAGGTTCGATTGGTAAAGTCAGTGGAGTTTTAGGATTTTTAGAGGAAATTTTACCTTTTAGTGATTTTATTCCAACATTTACACTTACTTGGATTTACACTTATGTAATTAAAAATCAAAACAATAATTAAAATTTAAAGGAACTTAACGGTTCCTTTTTTTATTTCTCAAAATAGTCTGCTATAAATCCGAGTTTCATACTTCTTAGCATTTTCTTTTCGAATGCCCAAAAGAACTTGAATTGCCCAAAAATAAATCCGAAGGAAACTAGTAAAATTTGGTAAACTGGAAAAATTAGAATAAAGTAAAGCGGATAATATATCCAACCTGAAACAGTATCTTTTGTAATTCCAATAAATTCTAAAATGGGTTTAGAAAGTAAAGCAGAAGTAGAACCAGTTACTGCAAAAACAACTAATATAACAACTACTTGCCAATTAGATGTGATGTTCCAGCGTTGTTTAAAATTACTCATTTGAAATTAATGTACTGCAAAATTACTCAAATTATGGTCTTGGAACAAATCCAGCAAGTCGTTGTTTGTTAGCTATTTGAAAATAAATAAAATAATTATATATCAAATAATTTACTTCATATCCATATTTTATTTGTGGATTATAATTTATTTGCATTTCATATAAATTACTATTGTATCGTTGTGGTTGTAATACTCTTGAATTCCATTCGGTTGCATAAATTCGGTTTCTATTCTCTAAAAAATTTTCATCATAATATCCTCTTGGTTTTGCCATACTATTAAGCCATGTACTAAATCCGATGTCAATAATTATAACTTCATATTCTAATTCTTCATTTGCAATTCTTATAGTATCAGATAATTTTGTTGTTTTTTCTGAAGTATTTGCAATTGATTTTGGTGCCGAAGAACAGCTAATCATGAATATTAAAATTAAAACTATGTAGATTAGATTCTTCATAAGATTTTTTATAAAGTTACTAAAAAATCAGAATAGTAGATTTAATTTTAAATTGGATTTAACAAAAAAAAAACACCCTAACGAATTAGAATGTTTTAGATTAATTTATTTTTCGAAAATTATTTTCCGCCAAACAGTTTTCCAAGTAATCCGCCTAATCCACCAGATTTTCCTGAAACTGCCGAAACTGCGTCGCTCATATCTACTTTACCATCAGCGTTTTGGTCTAGTCCAAATTGACCTCCGTATTTAGAAATGGCATCCATAATTCCGCCATTTGCTTGATTATCACCACCAGTTATTGCGCCAATAATATCATTAACATTGAAACTTGAATCGTTAGGATCTTTAGCTTTTCCTATTAGTGAACCTAAAATATTAGGAATCAAACTTCCAGCAACACCAGACGCAGCATCTGAACTTAATCCAAATTTTTCTCCTAAACTTCCAGATAATTTATCAGTAATTTGTTTTACAGCAGGATTTGATCCATCAGCCGCATTGTTTCCTTGAAAAAGTTCTGCTAAGTCTGAAATGTTTCCATTGGCGACCATTCCTTTTAAACTGTCAACAATAGAAGAGTTTGCCTCTTCTAAAACAGCTTGATTATTTTCGTTTGGAACTGCTGGATTGTTTACCACAGCATCGTTTCCAAATTGATTTACTAATTGTGTAAGTTGTTCAAACATAGGGTTTTGATTTTTAGTTATACACAAAGATATAAAACAATAAAATACGTTTTTCAGTTTGTAGTTTAAATTCTACAAAAAAATCCAAATCTAAATTACTTCAGATTTGGATTTAATATTTCTACAAAAAACAGGGTCTATTTTTTTAAAATTCCGATGATTTGTTCTGCTAGTTCTGTTCCAATTCTATCTTGTGCTTCAAGAGTTGCAGCACCAATATGTGGTGTTAGTGAAATTCTCGGATGCATCAAAATTTGAATCTCAGGAGTTGGTTCTTTTTCAAAAACATCCAATCCTGCAAATAAAACTTTGTCGTTATCTAAAGCTTCTATCAAAGCAACTTCATCAATAACACCACCACGTGCACAGTTTACAATTCCAACATTGTCTTTTAAAAGCGCAAATTCATCTTTTCCAATTACATAACCTTCTTGCGCCGGAACGTGTAAAGTTATAAAATCAGAATGCTTGAATAAATCCTCTAAAGGCTCTGTTATAATATCTACATTGATGAATTGTCCTGTGTAAAAATCAACTCTGATTTCGGCATTGCTAACAAATTTATCTGCTGCAATTACTTTCATTCCAAGTCCGAGTGCCATTTTTGCAACAGCTTGACCAATTCGTCCAAAACCAATAATTCCTAATGTTTTTCCACGAAGTTCTATGCCATTTGCGTAAGCTTTTTTCAATCCTTCAAAATTAGAATCGCCTTCAAGTGGCATATTTCTATTGGAATCATGTAAAAAACGAACTCCTGTAAATAGGTGTGCAAATACTAATTCGGCTACACTTTCGCTCGATGAAGCTGGCGTGTTTATAACGTGTTTGCCATTGGCACGAGCATATTCTACATCAATATTGTCCATTCCAACGCCGCCACGACCAATAACTTTTAAGCCTGGACAAGCATCAATAATATCTTGACGAACTTTGGTTGCACTTCGCACTAAAAGCACCGCAACATCATTTGTATTTATAAAATTGGCAACTTGCTCTTGAGCAACTTTGGTTGTAATTACTTCAAAACCACCTTTTTCTAAAGCTTTAATTCCACTTTTTGAAATTCCGTCGTTGGCTAATACTTTCATTTTTTTGTCATTGCGAGGAACGAAGCAATCTCATCCTCTAATTTATTAATTATTTTTTATGCTGTAATTACAGATTCGTTTACTGCAACTTCCAATTTTTTCATCACGTCAACTAAAACTTGAACGCTTTCTAACGGAAGTGCGTTGTACATTGAAGCGCGATATCCGCCAACAGAACGATGTCCTGGCAAGCCAGAAATTCCGGCGTCTTTCCACATTTTATCAAATATTGGAGCATGTGATTCATCGTTTAACAAGAACGTTGCATTCATGATACTTCTATCTTCAACGGCTGCAGTTCCTTTAAATAATGGATTTCTATCGATTTCAGCGTATAATAATTCGGCTTTAGCTTCATTGATTTTTTCAATTGCTGCAATTCCGCCAAGATTTTTTAACCATTGTAACGTTAAAAGCGATGCATAAACTGGAAAAACTGGTGGCGTATTATACATACTTTCGGCAGCAATATGCTTTTGATAATCTAACATACTCGGAATATATCTTCCCGATTTCCCAAGGATTTCTTCTTTTACAACTACCAATGTTGCTCCGGCTGGACCCATATTTTTTTGCGCACCAGCGTAGATTAAATCAAATTTTGAGAAATCTAAAGTTCTAGAAAAAATATCCGAACTCATATCACAAACAATTGGCACGTTTAGTTCTGGAAACGATTTCATTTGTGTTCCAAAAATAGTGTTGTTGCTTGTGCAATGAAAATACGATGCATCAGATGGAACTGAATAATCCTTCGGAATATGATTGTAATTTTGCTCTTTTGATGAACCAACTATTACTGTTTCACCAAAATGTTTTGCTTCTTTGATGGCGTTATTTGCCCATGTTCCAGTATCTAAATAGGCTGCTTTTCCATCAGATTTCATTAAATTATAGGGTACCATTAAAAATTCTAAACTTGCTCCACCATGAAGAAATAAGGCTTGATACCCTTTTCCTTCCAATCCTAAAAGTTCTAAAACCAATGTTCTAGCTTCGTCCATAACAGCAACAAAATCTTTGCTTCTGTGTGAAATTTCTAGAATTGATAAATCAGAATTATTAAAATTTAAAATGGCTTGAACCGATTTTTCGAATACTTCTTGTGGTAAAATGCAAGGTCCGGCGCTGTAGTTGTGTTTTTTCATTGTAAAATTAATGCAAATTTAAAGATGCAAATTTCGGAAATAGCTCACGAAAAAGCGGTTACAATATAGCAATAATTTAGCGATGTTATTAACGAAAACGTAATAGTTTATAACAATTTTTAAGAATATTTCAGTCAGATTTGCTGTAAAAAGGCGATAGTATCTACATTGTCCGCATAATCCCAAAGTTCTGGTTTTTGAGTTTTTCCGAATGGAATGCTATTGTTTACAAGGCCTTTAGAAACAATACACTGAATTTGTTCGGAATCATTTTCTAATTTTGATTTGATTTCTTCAAGGTTTTCATAAAATTCGTAAAAAACAGATGAAATAGGCGATGCGTAGCTCGAATCTTCCTTGATTGTTAAGAATTCGTTATCTAACAATTTGAAATTACTCATTAAGAAAACGGCTTTGTTGTAATCATAATTATTGGCGTATTTTTCATAATGAATGACATCGCCATACTTGAAAATCGCTTTGAAAAAAGTTTGAAAATCATACTCTTTCGGAACAAAAATTTTCGAGACATTTCTGCATCCTAATCCAAAATACCTAAAAATATCTTCGCCAAGATTTTCTAAATCCTCATGAGATTCGGTTCCATCTAAAACGGCAACTGAATTTCTATTTTTTCTAATGATACTTGGTTTGTCTTTGAAATAATATTCGAAATATCGTGCAGTATTATTACTACCAGTGGCAATTACAGCATCAAAATTTTCTAATTTCCCATCGGTAAAAGTGATGAATTCTTCTAAATTGGAATCAACTGAAATAAGATATTTGGCTAAAAATTTTATTAAATGTTGATCATTCGAAGATGTCTTTACCAAAACTTTATGTCCGGAAATTAAAACCGATAAAAAATCATGAAAACCAACTAATGGAATATTTCCTGCTAGAATTAATCCTACAGTTTTTGGAGTAACATTTGATAAATCATAATTTGAAAGCCACTGGTCAATATTCTCTTCCTTTAAAGCATCTGCCCACGATTGAACCGAAAAATAAACTTGCTCTGGAGTGAACCATCCGTTGTGAGACTGCGATAATTCAATTAAAGAAAGGAAGTCATTATAAAACAAATTGTTGTTTAAAACAGACTCTTTTTGTGTTGAGTTGTCTAAGGCAAATTGGCTTAAAAATTTTCCTAATTCAACAAAACATTTTTTTTTCTCGAATTGTAACATATGTTGCTTGTTTATGAATGGTTTTGATTGTAATTTTGCACAAAATTAAACAATTCATTTAGGATAGAAGTTTTTTTAAATCTAATATCTAAAAATTAATATCAAAAAGTAAAAAATGGCAATCATTATAACAGACGAATGTATCAATTGTGGTGCTTGTGAGCCAGAATGCCCGAACACTGCAATTTACGAAGGAGCAGACGATTGGAGATATAAAGACGGAACGAAATTAAAAGGAAAAGTAATTCTTCCTGATGGAACCGAAGTTGATTCTGACGCAGCACAAACTCCGATTTCTGATGATATTTATTATATTGTTCCAGGAAAATGTACTGAATGTAAAGGTTTTCATGAAGAACCTCAATGTGCTGCAGTTTGCCCTGTAGATTGTTGTGTGCCTGATGAAAATCACGTTGAAAGCGATGAAACACTTTTAAACAGACAATCGTTTTTACATAACGAATAATTTCTGTAGAGATTTGGTATCTAAACCTTTACAGAATCTAAGAATTTACTTCACTTAAAGTATTTTCCTTATTAATAAAAAGTAACGTTTGAATTAATTTCGTATTTTTTCCTAAATTTAATCAAAATATTATTTATTTTCGTTAAATATTTAGCGAATATGAAAAAAATCTTTGCGTTTCTTTTTTTGATTTTATCTTCTATTTCTTATTCTCAAAACGCTGAGATTGTATTAGTTTTAAAAGACGCCGATACCAAAGCTGTTATTGAAGATGCAACGGTTTTGGTTTTAAGAACTAAACAAGTAAATTTAAGTAATTCTGAAGGTAAAGTTTCCTTTGTTTTAAAAGGAATTTCGGGAATTCAAATTACGCATACTTCCTATCAAAGTGTTACCATAAGGTCATCCAATTTGAAAGAAAAAGAGAACGTTATTTACTTAAAAAATAATGTTACTAATCTTGATGAACTTATATTAACTAAACAACATCCACAAAAAATACTAGCCAATTTAATAGAAAATTCTACCAATAAATTATCTGTTCCAGCACGATTAAAAGTCTATTCCAGAGAGTTTTTTAAGCTCAACGGAGTTTGTTCTAATTATAATGACGGACTTATGAATTTTCAGTTATTTGGGAAACCCAAAAAGATTTCGTCAGCAATTTTAGTCGAGCAAAATCGATCGTATGGCTTAGTTAACGTAAATATCAGTAACGAACTTTTGGGCTACAATTTGAATGATATCATTGAGAACTATTACAATTTTAAATACCTATTACCATTATTACAACCAAGAGCCAAAAAGGAGTTTGATTTTTTAATAAAAGCTACATCAGAAAACGCCGATTATTACATCATGTTTGTAACGCCACTTGACACTGCCACCGGATTATTAGATGATTTTACAATTACTTACGACAGAAAAAAGAAAATTATAATTGAAGTAACTTCAGAAGTAACACCAGCGACGATTGTCAAATTAAAAGAACGAAAAGGTAATAATGTGAAAAATATTTATAAATCATTTTTTAAAACAATTTATCGATCGGATGCTTCTAATTATTATTTGTTGAGTTCAAGAGAAGAAATTGGTTTCGAACGAATTCAAAGAAATAATTCGACTGACATTCAAGTAAAAAACAGTTTTGTAACTACTAATTTCAGCACGCAAAACTTTTCCTATAAAGAAAGTGAAGTGTTTAAAGACAAAACATTGTTTAATAAAAAGAATGTAATTCTAAATAATTATTGGGAAATTTCAGGTTTAGCAGCAACTCCAGAAGAAGATGAAATAATTCTAAGTGTAGCTGATAGAGGTGAAGAATAAAAAAAGTTCCAACTGTATAAACAAATTGGAACTTTAAGATATATAGAGATTATGTTTTTTATTTCACAATTTCAAATTTCTCTCTTTTCATAGTATCCGATTTAGAATCGTAAGTTTCTAAAATGAAATTTCCATCAGTATCATAAAATCCTACAGCAACTTTATTATCATTTACATAAATGTAGTTATTGTTAGACGTTTTACGTAAAATCCCTTTCGATTTGCTATCAGGAGAAGTCAAAGTATAACCCGATTTGTCAGATTGCATTTGATATTTTTGTCCATCTAACATATAATAGGCTGAGTGGTCAACATTTACTTCTTGAACTTTTCCATCAATGCTGATTTCTGTAGTTTTTACTACATCAACTGGACTTGGAACTTGATTTATATTAATTGTATTAGGTTTTTCTTCACCTAATTCAATTTTTTGCACTTCTTTCGTGTCTTCTGTTTTAACTAATTTTCTTTCTCCTTGAGAATCTTTAATAGTTGTTATAGTAGTTTTAGTTTCCGATTTTACATTTTTTGGTGCTTGTGCAAAAGTGTTAGCAGAAAATGCAAAAACTGTAGCGAAAGTTAAAAGTATAGTTTTCATAATATAAATGTTTATTAATTAATACATTACAAATTTAGCAACGACTTAAATAATTTCTGTTACACAATTTTTATTATAATTTATACTATTTACATTGTTCTGTACTAAAGTCTTATCGATAATTTTAAATTATAACTTATATTTGCACACTTTTTAAAATAAAACGTACCGATGAAACGCTTTTGCGTTACATATCAACAAATAAAAAAATATCAAAAAGATATGAAAGCAGGAATTGTAGGATTACCAAACGTAGGAAAATCGACTTTATTTAATTGTTTATCAAATGCTAAAGCGCAAAGTGCTAACTTTCCGTTTTGTACAATTGAGCCCAATATTGGTGTGGTTAACGTACCCGATCCAAGAATTAATCGTCTTGAAGAATTGGTAAAACCACAAGCTGTTCAAATGGCAACTGTTGATATTGTTGATATTGCAGGATTGGTAAAAGGAGCAAGTAAAGGTGAAGGTTTAGGAAATCAATTTTTGGCAAACATTAGAGAATGTAACGCAATTATTCATGTTTTGCGTTGTTTTGATAACGATAACATTGTTCACGTTGACGGAAATGTAAACCCAATTCGCGATAAAGAAACGATTGATATTGAATTGCAATTAAAAGATTTAGAAACGGTTGAAAAGCGTTTAGAAAAAGTAAATCGTGCAGCTAAAACTGGTAACAAAGAAGCTCAAGTAGAAAAAGCACTTTTAGATAGAATTCGTGAAACATTATTGCAAGCAAAATCTGCAAGGACTGTGGAACCGCAAAATCAAGACGAAATCGAATTATTGGAAGATTTTCAATTAATTACAAACAAACCAGTATTGTATGTTTGTAATGTTGACGAAAATTCAGCAGTAAACGGAAACAAATACGTTGACCAAGTTCGTGAATTAGTAAAAGATGAAGATGCTGAAGTTATTATCCTTTCAGTTGGAGCAGAAGCCGATATCACCGAATTAGAAAGCTACGAAGAACGTCAAGTTTTTCTTGAAGATATGGGATTGACTGAACCAGGTTCGGCAGTTTTAATTCGTGCGGCTTACAAATTATTAAAACTTCAAACATATTTCACAGCAGGAGTTAAAGAAGTTCGTGCTTGGACAATTAACGTTGGTGATACAGCACCAAAAGCAGCAGGAGTAATCCACACCGATTTTGAAAAAGGATTTATCCGTGCCGAAGTTATTGCTTTCGATGATTATTCTTCTTTAGGTTCAGAAGCTAAAGCAAAAGAAGCAGGTAAACTAAGAGTAGAAGGTAAAGAATACATTGTTAAAGATGGTGATGTGATGCATTTTAGATTTAACGTTTAAAATAAATTTTATGAAAAAAATAGTTTTTATTTTATTATTTGAAATCTTCATTACTAGTAGTTGTTTTGCTCAAGATAATTTGAAGTTTGGACTTAATAGTGGATTGACCTATTCAAGTTTCCGTGGTAATCCAATGGTTGAAAATTTTGATGCTGGATTTGATTTTTTGGTGGGAGTTTCATTTGAATATCAATTAAAAGAGCGATTATCATTAGTTGCTAATGTAAATTACGATAGAAAATCATTAAATGATGAGCCATATATAGAATTTCAAAGTCCTGATGATCCAGCTTTTTATGAAAAAGTAAAAATTAAATTTAAGAATCAATTTATATCAATACCGATTATTTTGAAATATAAATTTGATAATAGTAAAAGCTTTTACATTAATGGTGGACCATTTTTGAGCTATTTGCTAAAATCAGAGCTTACTAATAATTATGACGATATAAATTCGGATTTTACAGATAACATGAAATCCTTTGATTTTGGTTTTGTTTTTGGTGTTGGAAAAACATTTAAATTGAAAAATAATAGTGAAATAAACATTGAAATAAGAGAAAATTTGGGTTTAGCAAATATAAGTGCATTACCTGTTGTTGGCGACGGTTCTATTAAGTCAAACTCTTTCAATCTAATATGTAATTATTCTTTTAAATTGTAAAAGGAATTATCTCACAAGAAAAACTGCTAAATTTTAGCAGTTTTTTTTTACATTAAAATGTATTTACATTAAAATAATTGTCAAAAACATTCTTAATAACTTTGATGAAAACCATTAAAAAATCTACTCAAAATGCACTATATTAGCTGAAATTCGATTTTTTAAAAATGGCAGACGAAACTAAATACGACGAAGACAATATACGCTCACTCGATTGGAAAGAACACATCAGAATGCGTCCCGGAATGTACATCGGGAAACTCGGTGATGGTTCGTCTCCAGATGACGGAATTTATATTTTACTAAAAGAAGTAATCGACAACTGCATCGACGAATTCGTTATGGGCGCAGGAAAAGTTATCGAAGTTACCATCAAAGATAAACTCGTAACTGTGCGAGATTATGGTCGTGGAATTCCTTTAGGAAAAGTAGTTGACGTAGTTTCCAAAATGAATACCGGAGGAAAATATGACTCGAAAGCGTTTAAAAAATCGGTTGGTTTAAATGGAGTTGGTACCAAAGCTGTGAATGCTTTATCCAATTATTTCCGTGTGGAATCGGTTCGTGATAACCAACAAAAAGCTGCCGAATTCTCTGAAGGAAATCTAACCATTGAAGAAGATGTAATTGAATCAACCAAGCGAAAAGGAACAAAAGTTGCCTTTATTGCAGATGAAGTTATTTTCAAAAACTATAAATACCGAAATGAGTACATCATCAAAATGCTCAAAAATTATTGTTATCTAAATCGCGGATTAACAATATATTTTAACGGTGAAAAATACCTTTCAGAATTTGGATTAAAAGATTTATTGGAAGAAACAATTACTGAAGAAGACATGCAATATCCAATCATTCATCTTGAAGGTGAAGATATTGAAATTGCATTAACGCACAGTAAATCACAATATTCAGAAGAATACCATTCGTTTGTAAACGGACAAAATACAACACAAGGTGGAACGCACTTAAACGCGTTTCGTGAAGCTATTGTAAAAACCATTCGTGAATATTACAACAAAGGTTTCGAAGCTTCAGATATTAGAAAATCAATAGTTTCAGCGGTTTCGATAAAAGTGGAAGAACCTGTTTTCGAAAGTCAAACTAAAACCAAATTAGGTTCTAACGATGTTGGTCCGAATGGTCCGACAGTTCGAACGTTTATTCATGATTTTATAACAACCAAACTCGATAATTTTCTACATAAAAATCCAGAAACAGCCGATTTACTTTTGCGTAAGATTTTACAAGCCGAACGCGAACGTAAAGAACTTTCCGGAATTAGAAAATTAGCTAAAGACCGAGCGAAGAAATCAAGTTTGCACAATAAAAAATTGCGTGATTGTCGTGTGCATTTAACCGATGCTAAAAATCCGAGAAGTTTAGAAAGCACGCTTTTTATTACGGAAGGAGATTCGGCTTCGGGTTCGATTACCAAAAGTCGTGATGTGAATACGCAAGCCGTTTTTAGTTTGCGAGGTAAGCCATTGAATTCTTACGGAATGTCGAAGAAAATTGTCTACGAAAACGAAGAGTTCAATTTGCTTCAAGCGGCATTGGATATTGAAGAAAGTATTGAAGATTTACGTTACAACAACATCGTAATTGCCACCGATGCCGATGTCGATGGAATGCACATTCGATTGTTACTGATTACTTTTTTCCTTCAATTTTTTCCAGAAATGATCAAAGAAGGGCATTTATATATTTTGCAAACGCCGTTATTCCGTGTTCGAAATAAAAAAGAAACTATTTATTGCTACTCAGATGAAGAACGTCGCGATGCAATAGAGAAATTAAAACCAAAACCAGAAATAACTCGATTTAAAGGATTAGGAGAGATTTCACCAGATGAATTCAAGCATTTTATTGGAGAAAGTATCCGTTTAGATCCAGTAATGTTAGACAAAGCCACATCAATAGAAACGTTGTTGGAATTTTACATGGGTAAAAATACACCAGATAGACAGATTTTCATCATCAATAATTTGAAAGTGGAATTGGATAAGGAATTGGTTGAGAAGTAAGTTGGTGGAGCACAAAGTTGCACAAGGTTTAGCACAAAGTCACACAAAAAAACGTTTTGAAACTTACTTTAAACTTTGAAAACAATTGCTCCAAAAAAAAATAAAAAAACATAGTGAAACTTGGTGAAAACTTTGAGTTACATAGTGCTACAAAAAATATGGTTGAAGAAAATGAAATAAGTAGAATTATTTTAGAATGTGCTTTTAAAGTTCACACCAAACTTGGTTCAGGTTTATTAGAAAAAGTTTATAGAGAATGTTTGGCTTTTGAACTTGGAAATTGTGGATTAGATGTTGAGCAAGAAAAGGCATTTCCAGTAATTTATGATGAGATAAAGTTTGATTGCGGTTACAGAGTTGACATAATTGTAAATAAAAAAGTCATAATTGAATTAAAAGTAGTTGAAGATTTTGCAATTGAACACACAGCTCAATGTTTAACTTATATGAGACTTTCAGATTGTAAATTAGGCTTGCTATTGAATTTTTATAAAAGATCATTGAAAGACGGAATTAAAAGATTGATTATATAAACATTGTGATACTTTGTGTAAAAACTTAGTGAAACTTTGTGCTACAAAAAAGGCATAAATGAAAGACGAAGAAGAAGATAACATTAACGAAGAAGAAACTAACGACGAGTTAGAATCAACCAACGACGAAATTGCTGACGAAGGCTTTGAGGACATAGTTTCTACAGGCAAAAATCACTTTTACGACAACGACGAAAATCCAGAAGATACCATTACCAAAGTTACAGGAATGTACAAAGATTGGTTTTTGGATTACGCTTCCTATGTAATTCTAGAACGTGCTGTTCCTGCAATTGAAGATGGGTTTAAACCAGTTCAACGTCGTATTATGCACTCGCTGAAAGAGTTGGATGATGGTCGTTATAATAAAGTAGCCAATGTTGTTGGTCACACAATGCAGTATCATCCTCACGGAGATGCTAGTATTGGTGACGCTATGGTGCAAATTGGTCAAAAAGAGTTGCTCATAGATTGTCAAGGAAACTGGGGAAATATTCTAACCGGCGATAGTGCTGCGGCTTCGAGATATATTGAGGCACGTTTGTCAAAATTTGCTTTAGAAGTTTTGTATTCTCCAAAAATCACCGATTGGGGAATGTCCTATGATGGTCGTCGCGCCGAACCCAACAATCTTCCGGTAAAATTCCCATTGCTTTTAGCTCAAGGTGCTGAAGGAATTGCGGTTGGTTTATCGACTAAAGTGTTGCCCCACAATTTCAACGAATTGATTGATGCTTCGATAAAAATTTTAAAAGGAAAACCGTTTACATTATACCCAGATTTTCAAACTGCCGGAATTGCAGATATTTCTAATTATAACGATGGACTTCGTGGCGGACGTGTTCGTGTTCGTGCCAAAATTTCGCAATTAGACAAGCAAACTCTGGTAATTACTCAAATTCCGTTTTCGACCAATACATCGACATTGATTGACAGTATTTTGAAAGCGAATGAGAAAGGTAAAATCAAAATCAAGAAAATTGAAGACAATACCGCTGCCGAAGTTGAGATTCTAATTCATTTATTTCCAGGAGTTTCTCCGGATAAAACGATTGATGCTTTGTACGCGTTTACAGCTTGCGAAAGCTCGATTGCGCCTTTGGGTTGTGTAATTGAAGATAACAAACCGTTGTTTATTGGAGTTTCTGCTATGTTGAAAATTTCGACCGAAAGAACGGTTGATTTATTGAAAAAAGAACTCGAAATTCAATTAGAAGAACTTAAAAATAAATGGCATTTCTCTACTTTAGAAAAGATTTTCATTCGTGAAGAAATGTATATAGATTTCAAATTGTATTCTGATAGAGAATCGCTTTATGAATACATGTACAAACGATTTGAACCATTTGCAAAGTCATTTGTACGTGACATTGAAGACGAAGATTTGCAAAAATTAACCCAAATTCCAATGATTCGTATTACGCGTTTTGACTCGGATAAAGCGGATGATTTTATTTCCAAATTGGAAGACGAAATGAAAGAAGTGCAACATCATTTAGATAATCTGATTGATTTTGCTATTGATTATTTTACCAGATTAAAAGAGAAATACGGAAAAGGTCGCGAGCGTCAAACAGAGTTAAGAAGTTTTGAAAATATTGAAGCTACCAAAGTGGTTTTAAGAAACACAAAATTATATGTAAACAAAGAAGAAGGTTTCTTTGGAACAGGTTTGAAAAAAGACGAATACGTTGCCGATTGTTCGGATATTGATGATGTTATCGTTTTCTTGCGCGATGGAAAAATGATGATTGCCAAAGTCGATGATAAGAAATTCGTTGGAAAAGATATTATCCACATTGCGGTTTTTGATAAAAATGATAAGCGAACCATTTACAATATGATTTATCGTGATGGTAAAAACGGTTCTACATTCATTAAACGTTTCAATGTATCGGGCGTGACTCGTGATAAATTTTACGATTTAACACAGGAAAAACCGGGATCGCAAACTTTATATTTCTCAGCAAATCCTAATGGTGAAGCTGAGGTTGTAACAATTTTATTACGTCAAGTTGGAAGTGTAAAAAAACTAAAATGGGATGTCGATTTCACCGATATTGCTATAAAAGGTCGTGCTTCTCGTGGAAATACGGTTACCAAATATCCAATTAAGAAAATTGAATTGAAAGAGAAAGGAATTTCTACTTTGCGTCCGAGAAAAGTTTGGTTTGACGATACAGTTCAAAGATTGAATGTTGATGGAAGAGGTGAGTTGTTGGGTGAATTTCGTCCAAATGATCGTTTGTTGATTATCAATCAAAGTGGAAAATTGAAAACCATTATTCCAGAGTTGACAACGCATTTTGACGAAGACATGATTGTTCTTGAAAAGTGGCATCCGAAAAAACCAATTTCTACTATTTATTATGATGGCGAGAAAGAACGCTATTTTGTAAAACGATTCTTAGTTGAAAACGAAAATAAAGAAGAAATTTTTATCACCGAACATGAAAAATCACAATTAGAAATTGTTTCAACCGATTGGCGGCCAGTTGCTGAGTTAATTTTTGCGAAAGTAAAAGGCGTTCAAAAAGAAAATCAAACGATAGATTTAGAACAGTTTATTGCTGTAAAAGGAATAAAAGCTTTGGGTAACCAATTGACAGCAGATAAATTGAAACAAGTAAATTTACTAGAATCATTACCATACGAAGAACCAGAAGAACCAGTTGCTGAAGAAATGGAAGTTTCTGGTGAAGACAATGTTTCCGACGATATTCAAACAGAATTGGATGAAGATGGACAGATAACGTTGAGTTTGGAGTAGCTAATTCCAGTCAATATTCTTAAATATTTTAACATCTATTCAATACAAATACTATCTAACCCTGATAGAAATGAAAATAAAAAATGCCTTGATTGTTTCAAGGCATTTTTTATTGTAATAGATAGCAGGAATAGGGATTATTGAAAATGCACAAGCCATTCGTTTCTAATTCTTGTTATCGGATAGCGTTTTCATGAAGGCAACAAG
The DNA here is from genome assembly GCF_000757385.1 of Flavobacterium aquatile LMG 4008 = ATCC 11947. GTDB lineage: Bacteria > Bacteroidota > Bacteroidia > Flavobacteriales > Flavobacteriaceae > Flavobacterium > Flavobacterium aquatile. Next base: position 551,032 of record NZ_JRHH01000003.1, read on the forward strand.
TGCTTTTTGTTCGGTTGAAGTTAAATTCAGAGCATCTGATGGTAAAGTTTGATTTTCTACGTTAATTCCTGTACCAATTCCGCCACCTTTATTGTAGAAATCTACTACTTCTTCGAGTGTTGTAAAAACTCCGTTATGCATGTATGGTGCGGTTTGAGCAATATTTCTTAGCGTAGGTGTTTTAAAAGCGTTCTTAAGTTGCGCCATTTTGTATTGCGTAAATCTACCCAAATCGGGACTGATAATTTTACCGTTTTTTACTTGTGGCGTACCTATAACTTCTTGCTCGGTTTTTTTGTAAATAGGAGGAACGGTTCCATTAAAAAGCGGAATGAAATGACATGTTGCGCATTTTGCTTTTCCTGCAAAGAGATTAAAACCAAGTTGCTCTTCGCTTGAAAGTGTAGTGGAAGTACCTTGAAAATGGGTGTCAAATTTAGAGTTGAATTTGTTTAACGAACGGATGTAACTTGCAATCGCATTTTGAAGTTGCCATTCTTGTACTTCGGTTTTTTGAGGAAAGGCTTTGTTAATTAGAGATCTATATTTTGGATTTTGACTTATTTTAGGCAAACTGTTTTTTAAGTCACCGTGCATTTCCTCTTTATTCTGAATAACATCTTTGCTTTGTTTTTCTAAATCGGTTTGGCGCATGTCCCAAAATTGTGCGTTTTGCAACGAAGCATAAGTAACTGTTGGCGTGTTTCTTGGAAGGCTTGTTCCAGTAAGTGATTGATTTGTTTTTAATCCATCGGTGAAGGCCTTTTCTGGATTGTGACAAGATGCACAACTTCTGTTTTGGTCTTTGGATAATGCGTTGTCGTAGAATAACATTTCACCTAATTTGGCTTTTTCTGCTGTATATTTATATTCATCAGACGGAATAAAAGCATTTACGTTGAACGTGTTTTTTGCAAAAAGTGAAGTTGCATTTGGGTTGATGGCGTTGTTCTTAATAACATTTGGAATGCTATTTTCTTTTTGAAATTGTACTAATTTTTCGCTAATTGGATTTAGATAAGTTTTGATAAACGTTGCTCTATCAAAAGTATTAAAATCGGAATTGGATTTGCAAAAGAGAACTGCTTTGTCAATTAATGATGTAATTTGACTTTCGGTTTTTGATTTCTTTGTATTTAATTTATATACCAAACTTTTCAAAGACAACAAACTAGCTTGCGTTTCTGGAATTGATTGTAAAGCAATAGGCGAGTCGAAACCTGTAATTCCTAGAGTTAAAATTCGGTATACTTCCATTTTTGTTGCGTCCAAAACATAATCCGGTGTTATGGTTATTGCTTTTAGATGTTCGCGTACTTGTGCTAAATTTCCTTTAAGTACGGCAATTTCTCTAAGTAATTCGGTTTTATTTTGGGTTTCATATTTAGGAAAAAGTAATTCTTCAATAACTTGAAATCCGTTGGGTGACAAAAATTTGTTTTCTTCTACTTCTAGTTCGTCTAGCGCAGGTCCATTTATAAATCGGGCTGGATCGGGTGTAAAATATTCTACAGCCCATTCTATTTTTTTGTAGGCTATTCGGGTTTTAGAAAACGCGTTGTGAATTTCGGTTTCGCTTTTATTTGAAGAAACAACTTTGCTTAATTGAGTTACTTGGTTCCTAACTTCTTCTACATTTGAAAGTAATTCGGCTTGAATTGTGATTGGGGTGTATTCTTTTTGGCATCCAAATAGTAAGAATGTTACAAGTAGCAGTGCAATTTTTGGTAATAATAATTTCATTTTAAGAATTTAATATAAAGTGAAAAAGCAACCCATTACAGGTTGCTTTTAAAGTATTGAGTGTCAAATTATCTTTGAACATTTCTTATGATTATCGTTTGACCACCTTCTTTGTTGGTGTTCAATCCGCTTCCATCCGCATTTAAAAAAGCATCTTTTTGCCAAGTATGTGGGTGAATGTTTACATAGAATGTTCCTGGAACTCCAATTACATCTGAGATATCTTCCATAGCACCATATTCCCAACTTCCGAAACGCATTTCACCAGATTGATTGTAAGTACTGTTCCATGTAGCATCAGTACGTTTGTGGTTCATTGTTAACCAAGGTACATTAGTTTTTGTTGAAATTTTGTATTGCCAAATGTAAGAATCGTGTTGAGCAGCAGTATAATAAGAATCTCCGTCTTCTTGTGTGTAAACATAGTTTTCTGTCACACAAATGTTATCTGGATTGATTATTCCAGTTCCAGGAGTTGCATCACCATTGATAACTAATTCTAATTTTCCAACTAACGGATTGTTGTTGTCTAAAACCAATTTATAAACTCTTCCCCACATTGTAAAACCTTCAACAGGCATGTTAGCACTTGCTTGACCTGTAGCTGTAAAATAGATTTCTCTATTGTTTTTCGCTGAACCTTTTCTATAATCTACGTCTTCAACTCTAGAAAAACGAATTGCTCCAAGCGAATTTACAGCCGTGTTAATAGCAGCACCAGTTAAGTTTTTAGCATTTGGAATTTCAACAAAAGAAACGTCAAATGAAGAACCAATGTTTATAGAAGTTTCTACCTGGTTGCCATCATTTCTTTTTAAAGCGTATAATTTTCCGTTAGATAAATCACCTACAGTTGTGCTCATGTACATAATTACTTGTCCTGCACTTGAATGTGAAGTTGCGTACGATTGATCTTCACCAATTAAAATTACAGTTTTTCCAGGATAGGCTACTTTAGGAAGTGGAACTGCGTTTTCCATACTTGCTTTTCCTAGTGCTGGCAAAACTCTATCTGTTCTAGATTTATCTGTTGTAGGACCAAATGGATCAATACCATGAACCATACTTTCTTCACCACTTTCTCCTGCTGTTAAAAACATTGGGCCAAAACCATTTAATTGTGGTGTTGCTAAAGTTGCAGAACATAAACGTGTTAAACCACCAACTGCGTCAACTATGTATTCACCTTTAATAGGCTTTAGTGCTTTATCAAAATAAACTCTTGAAACCGATTTTAAAATTTCGTGATTGGTAATCATTACATAACCATCACCAGCAGGATCTTTCATGAAACCAGCACCATCTGGTTGTGCACCAAATACAAAACTTGGCGATTGTGGTAAAACGTCTGGACTGCTTAATAACGAAGTGATTTCTAAATCTTCAAATCCTTCTTTTGCTACTGCCAATGGTGGAACAGAAGATGAGTAAGAGAAATCGATGTCTTGGTTTACACTTTTTCCGTCTTCATCATCTTGACAGCTTATTGTTGCAATAGATAGTAATGCTACTGCAATAACTTTTTGTAAATAATTCTGGTTCATAATAATTTGTTTTAAGTTTTTTATTTGAAGCCAAAATTATTGCAAGGAAATCGTAATCGTTTTAAGTGAAAATTTTCAATGCATCAAAAAAAGGTAAATTTCAGTTTAAGATAAGTTTAAGATGTAACTATTTTGTAAAATTATGATGAGTTAATTGCTTTAAAACGTCTTAAAAATTTTGAAATTCATTCAATACAAATACTACTTAACCCTGATAGGAATGAAAATAAAAAACCTTTCTGGTGTTCAGAAAGGTTTTTTTATTGTAATGGATAGCAGGAATACGGAAACCAAGAATTCCCGAGCGATTCGTTTCTACTATTTATTTTTTAGTTTTTCTCATTTTCATATTGATGAATTCTACTGCAAGCGAGAAGGAAATGGCAAAATATAAATAGCCTTTTGGCACGGCGCCAACATGTTGTCCAACTAATTCTGCATTAGATAGGTGCATGCTTTCTGTGATTAACATAAATCCGATTAGGATTAAAAATGCTAATCCTAGAATTTGAATAGAAGGATTTGCATTGACAAAATTTCCAACAGGAACTGCAAATAACATCATTACACCAACCGAAATTACAACGGCAGTAATCATGATAGTTAATGCGCCTTCGATTCCGTTTGTCATTCCAACAGCAGTTAAAATACTGTCTATTGAGAAAATTAAATCTATAAGTAAAATTTGAACAATAACATTGCTGAACGACTTGCCAGCAGAGGTTTTCATGTCTTTTTCTTCTTCACCTTTGTGGTCTACTTTTTCATGAATTTCTTTGGTGCTTTTGTAAATTAAAAATAAACCTCCAAGAAGTAAAATCATAGCCTGACCAGTAATTTCGGCAGAAAACCAACCTAAGTCAAAACTAAACCACGGTGCTTTCATTGCAATTAAAAGTGTTATTCCAAACAGCAATCCAATTCGCATAAACATGGCTAGAAATAAACCAATTCTTGTGGCTCTTTTTCTTTTTTCGGCAGGTAATTTTCCAGTAACAATTGATATAAAAATGATGTTGTCAATACCAAGAATAATCTCCAAAAAGGTTAGAGTTAAAAGTGCAATCCACGCATCTGGGTTTAAAAATACTTCCATTTCTTTAATTGGTTTTTAAAATCTTTATAAGTTAATTAATTTTTGTTACTGTTCCTTTTTGAGTTTTGGCATCGCCCACGAAAGAATATTCAAAGGTATAGGTTTTATCTTTAGTACTCAAAATTTTCATGGTAATTGCTTTTTTCTCTTGCATATTTTTGGGATGTGTTTTTTGTAAGATAAATTCGCAGTCACTCAACCATCTTACAGATGCTGTATCGGTTTTGCCATTATAGGTTTCTATTTGCAAACTATCGTTTCTTTCAAATGTTGACGTTTGTTTCTTGCCATCAATTTCTTGAGTAAATTCAAATTTTCCGGTTTTAAAATCAGTGCATTTGCGTTCTTGTTGGTAGCAAGACGTTAAAACTGTTAGAATAAGTATATTGTATAAAGTAAATTGTATTTTGAATTTCATTAGGATTTTTTTTATTGTAGTTTCTTTAATTCATCGTCAGTAAAATGCTTCAACGTTTTTTCTTTCGAAAATTTATCAGCATTATAACTTGTAGATTTATTTTTAGGAATGGACAAACTATTCCATTCATTAATTTTTAACATCTTGGCATAAAATACAATTTGACCAATATGATATGGATAATGTGCTAATTGCCTGTTTATGGCGTCTAATGCAGTTTGTCCTTCGTTTCTAATGTAAATTATTTTATCTAAATCTTCTGGTTTTAAATCATTTATAGTATTAAAAAAGCAATTCCAACCAGTGTTCCAAGTTTTTAAAAGTGCTTCGCGAGTTGTTGTGGATTCAACAAATTCGGCATCGCGATTGCGCCATTCTTTTTCACCATCTGTTGTTAAAAAATCAGTCCATCTAGAAAGCATATTTCCCGACATGTGATTTATAATCGTACTTATTGAGTTAGTATCTTCATTTGCAGAATAAAACAATTGATTCTCTTCTAATTGTTCCATGGCTTTTTCGGCAATCGTCTTGTAATAAAGCATTTGCTTTTTTACACTTTCTAAATAAGTATCATTTTTCATCATTAAAAACTGCTTTTACGATGGTATTTAATCCTATAAATGCAAGAACAACAGCTGTTATGCAAAGCAAACATCCAACAGATAAAACCACATAATGAAAATCATTTTTCTTATTCATAAAGGCGTTGTACATCACACTTGGTCCGATAAACATAAGTGGTAATGCGCCAAATAAATATTTTACGCCTTTAGATAAAAGTTCTTTGTTGGTTGCCATTGTTAGAATTTAAGCTGAATTCCGCCACCATTTTGGTTCACAACTATATTTAATTTAAGGTCATTATAACCTGTAGTTTTCAAACCTTCGTTATACATTTGAATTCCTTGACGCATTTTTTTATTCTTTCCAATCAAAACCGGAATAGAAACTCCAATTAATCCAGCGCCAATGTATGTTCCAGCACCAGGATATTTTTCATCGCTAACCAATCCTTTTACTAAATCACCAACTGTAAAAGCAACGCCAAGTCCAAGTAATAAAGTTCCGGTAGATTCTTTACTTTTTCCTTTTTTGAAAGTAGCCAAAGCTTGCGGATTTGCAGCCAATTTTTCTCTCACATCTCGGCTAGAAATTTGCGAATCATTCACAAAATAACGTCCACCTCGAATTTCAATTTCTTGCGAAAAAGAATAAGTTGAACATAAGATTACAAGTAAGAAAAGTATTTTTTTCATGATGGTATTTTTTAATTTTTTATAAAAGTAAGTATTTTACTTGAAATTTTCAACGGCTTTTCGAACGCTTCCAAATTCCTTCAACAATTGACTTGCTTTCTCATAATCAACAGGAATTTCGCTCATAATCATTTTTACGCCTCGATCAACTAATTTGTCATTACTCAATTGCATATCGACCATTTTGTTGCCTTTTACTTTCCCAAGCTGAATCATCGTTGCTGTTGAAATCATATTTAAAACTAATTTCTGAGCCGTTCCTGCTTTCATTCTAGAACTGCCAGTTACAAATTCGGGTCCAACCACAACCACAACTGGAAATTGGGCTGTTATTGCTAACGGACTTCCTTCATTGCAAGTTATACAACCAGTTGTAATATTATTTTCGTGACATTTTTCTAAACCAGCAATTACATAAGGTGTTGTACCTGATGCGGCAATACCAATCACAACGTCATTTTCCTTAATATTTTGTTCTTGTAAATCAATCCAAGCTTGAGTGGTATTGTCTTCGGCATTTTCAACCGCTTTTCTAATGGCGTTGTCACCACCAGCAATAATTCCGTTAACTAAATCAAATGGAACACCAAATGTTGGAGGACATTCTGAGGCATCAACAATTCCCAATCTACCCGAAGTTCCAGCGCCAATGTAGAAAAGTCGTCCACCAAGTTTCATTTTTTCAACAACTTTGGCAACTAGCAATTCTATTTGCGGCAACGCTTTTTCAACCGCTAACGGAACTGTTTTGTCTTCGTTATTAATATTAGACAACAATTCGGCAACCGACATTTTTTCTAAATGTTCGTATTTTGAGGATTGTTCGGTGGTTTTTGTGAAGTTCATGAGTTTTATTTTAAAACATGATGAGCCAAAACACTTTGTACATCATAAACATTAACACCTTTATTGAATTGTTTTACAATACTCGGATTTGCTTCGCTAGAAACCCAAATTTTCAATTCGGCTTCAAGGTCAAATGTTCCTGCAGTTTCTACACTAAATCGGGTAATACTTTTGTATAAAATCGATTTATATTCTACTTTGCTTCCAGTAATTCCTTGCTTTTCAATTAAAATCAATCTTTTGTTTGTGAAAATAAAAGTATCTCTTATTAATTTGAAACCCAATTCAATTTGCTCACCATCAATTAATAGTTTTCCGTAGTCTTTAAGTAAAGTTTCTGAGTTGACAGCACCAGCATTTCCAAGTAAGGCAGAAAATATTCCCATGATATTTTATTTTAGATTTAGTTTGTCAAATGTAAAAATAAAACTTCGGATTTACATAAAATAAGCCAAAACAATACCTAAAACTATAACGATTAATTTGGCCAAATTGAACTTATGACCTTCGCTACTTTCAAAAATGATAGTGGATGAAATGTGAAATAAAATACCAATTACAATTCCCGAAATTTCAGTGTAATAATTTGATAAAAAAGAAAGATTTTCGGCTGCAAAAGTACCTAACGGAGTCATGAATGCAAAAACCAACATGAAAAATAAAATAGCTTTTTTATTCAATTGTGCATTACTAAAGAAAGTAGTTAAGATAATCGCAATCGGAAAGTGGTGAATTGCAATGCCATACGCCAAATGATTGTGATTACTAATCGGCATTCCTTCAAGAAGCGCATGCAAACACAAACTAAAAAACAACAACCACGGAATGTGATTCATCGTATCGTGACCATGAACATGACCGTGTTCGGCACCTTTGGAGAAGTATTCGAGAATAATTTGGAACACAATTCCAATCATTATAAAAAGACCAATCATTCCATTACCATGATTATGTCCTTCGTGATCGTGAATGCTTGCTTCATAAACTTCAGGAAGCAAATGCATCACTGTTAGCGAAAGTAAAAAAGCACCACTAAAAGCTAATAGTAATTTTAAATTCTTCTTACTCTTCGGACGAAGAAATAAGGCAACTATAAAACCTATAATTACTGCAAATAAAGGTAAAATGTAAATTGAATAATTCATTATAAAATTATTTTTTGTCATTCTGAACTTGTTTCAGAATCTCAAGATAATTTATTAAGATTCTGAAACAAGTTCAGAATGACAGATGTAATTACTTAAAAATCATAATCAAACGTTCGCTGTCTTTTTTATGAAATTTCTTCAGTTTATAATCACCGAAAATATCCAATAAAAAGATTCCTGCAGTTTCCATCATTTGAGTAAAATCTTCCAAAGTCAATGCTTTTACTTTTTCGGTAAAATGAAACTTTTCGCCTTGATCTTCAAAGTCGATTTCTTTATAAATATGATTGTCAGCAACGTAACGTTTTATATGAAAATCAATTCCATCAACGGTTTTAATTTCAGCCGGAACTAAATTCGCAATCACCTGATTTACATTCATAAAATCAATTACAGCAAATCCATATTCTGTCAAACTATCTTTTATGGCAACTAATGTTTTCAAATTGTCTTCGTCATTTTCAAAATAACCAAAACTAGTAAACAAATTGAAAATAGCATCAAATTTATCTTCAAATGGTTCGCGCATGTCATGAACTTGAAAATGCAACGTATCATTAACATTTTTACTCGCTTCAGCAATACTGTTTTCAGATAAATCGGCACCAATAACATCAAATCCTAACTGGTTTAAATAAATAGAATGACGACCTTTTCCGCAAGCCAAATCAAGGACTTTTGCCTTTTCGGGTAAGTTTAAATAATGCGTTAAATTGTCCATGAAAATCTGTGCTTCACGGTAATTTCTATCTTTATAAAGAATGTGGTAGTATGGTGTATCAAACCAAGAGGCGAACCAGTTTATGGTTTTCAAATTTGTATTTTCTGACATTTATCTTTTCAAATGAATTCTTAGCGTGCAAATTTAGTGTATTTTTGCAGAAGTTATTCCAAGTTTGAAGTTTGATATTTTAGAATTAAGATTTATTTGGGATTTATTATTTGATTATTGGAATTTATATAGATGGAAAATTTTAAAATGATTGCCAAAACCTTCTTTGGTTTTGAAGAAATATTAGCTCAAGAATTACGTGTTTTGGGCGCACAAGATGTTGAAATTGGAACCAGAATGGTAAGTTTCAAAGGCGATAAAGGATTTATGTACAAAGCCAATTTGTCGTTGCGAACTGCTTTAAAAATCTTAAAACCAATTTATTATTTTAGAGCAAAAACCGATGCGTTATTATACAAAGGAATTCAAGGTATTGATTGGAGCAAATACCTAAATGCCAACCAAACGTTTGTAATTGACACCACAATTCATTCCGATTTTTTCAAACATTCACAATTTGTATCTCAAAAAGCAAAAGACGCTATTGTCGATCAATTTCGTGAAAAAACTGGCGTTCGTCCAAGTGTTGATAAAGATTTTCCCGATTTACGAATCAATATTCATATCGATAAAGACCAACTTTCTATTGCGTTAGATACATCTGGCGCATCGTTACACCAACGTGGTTATAAAACGGCTACCAATATTGCACCTATAAATGAAGTTCTAGCAGCAGGAATGCTATTGCTTGCAGGTTGGGAAGGAAAAACCGATTTTCTAGATCCAATGTGTGGCTCGGGAACTATTTTGGCCGAAGCTGCGATGATTGCTTGTAATATTCCGGCAAACATCAACAGAAAAGAATTTGCTTTCGAAAAATGGAATGATTGGGATAACGATTTATTCGATAATATTATTGATGCTTTAATGAAACGAACTCGCGAATTTCATTACACTATCAAAGGTTACGATAAAGCGCCAAGTGCTGTAGAAAAAGCTAAAGCAAATATTAAAAATGCCAATCTAGACGATTATGTAACAGTATCTCAACAAAATTTCTTTGATACTAAAAAAGAAACATCTGGACCTTTGCAAATGGTTTTCAATCCGCCATACGGTGAACGTTTGGATATTGATTTGGAGCGTTTTTATAGAGAAATGGGCGACACGATGAAGCAAAATTATCCTGGAACTCATGCTTGGTTTATTACAGCCAATCTTGATGCATTAAAATTCGTCGGATTAAAACCTTCAAGAAAAATCAAACTTTTTAACGGAAGTTTAGAAGCGCGATTAGTGAAATACGAAATGTACGAAGGAAGTAAAAGAACGAAATTTCAGAACAGAGAAGAGGAAGAAGAATAGTTTTCAGATGGCAGATTTCAGATTTCTACATCATACAATTTTACATTATACAATTTCAAAAAAATGAGTAAGAAGACAAAAGCATTCATTTATCAATTAATTTGTTTTGCAGTTTTATTTATTGCAGTACGTTTTTTAGTAGCAACTTATACAAATTTAACAGGATATTGGATTCCGTTAACGGCATTTGTTGTTGGAACCATTTTAGCACCAAGATTTCAAGCCATCAATACAAGAGATGGAGAAAAATTATTTATGAAATGGATTTTTCTTAAAGGGATTAAAGAGATAAAGTAATTACGAATTTAAAATTACGAATTACGAATGGTTTGCTCGTAATGTTTTTTGAATTGAACCAATAATTTTTAACAATTCTTCAGTATCATTCAAGAGACTTTTGTTTTCTTCATTGGTTAAGTAGTTTGTCTCTGTCAACAATCGAATCCAATAATGAGTCTCTCTAGCTTCTTTGTAAGCTATAGTTAGTTTTGCAAAGAAATCTTTTTCAGATTGACCGCCAATAGCTTCTTCAATGTTAGCACCAATTGATGTTCCAGAACGAAGTAATTGCTTGCTTAAGACGTATTCTTTTTTTTCGTCACACAGATATTGATATACTTTTACAATGCGCACTGCGAAAGCAAAACTTTTAACTTGAATAATATTTTCTTTCATCGTAATTCGTAATTTTTAATTCGTAATTACTTATTCTTCTTGCTGCTTTTCTTTTTCTTATTCTTATCTTCTTTTTTCTCTTTAGCTTTTACAGTTGCTTTGTAAAGTGGTAAAAAGTAAGAAACTGTGTAGTTGAAGCCAACACCAAAATCACCATCATAAGTTCTGTTGAAACCTGGAATATAAAGATTATCGAAATTATCTGGTTTTTTATTGGTGAATAATCGGTTGATTCTAAAACTAAAACCGACAAAAATATTATTAAAAACTTCAGCTTTTACTCCAGCTACAACTTCACCCCATTGTGCCGATAATCCACTAAATTTTTCTCCAGAAACGGTAATTGGTTCTTCTCCAAAATGCGGATTTGGGTTGTAAACCTGATAATCGTTCAATGTTTGTTTAAAAGAACTCACACCATATCGTAAACCTACATAAATCATGTTCTCCATTCCGAGCCAATTTTCATAGGCATTGTAATCGAAACCTGCTTTTATATAAGTTCCTTCGGTTGTAAAATTAAGTTGTGTGTCGTCAACGGTTTTGTTTTCGTTACCCAATTCTACGGCGATGTAATGTTTACGGGTTAATCGATAATCTCCAACTAATTCCAATCCGCGATAGTCTTTTTCGTAAAAAGAACGCGTTAATTTAAATAAATCGACACCAAAGCGAATGCCATAACGCTCTGTTTTGGGCGGAATAGAATCTTTTTTAGGCACTTCCTGTTTAGAAACTTCTTGTGCGATTCCTGAAAATGAAATCAGAACGACTACTAAACTAAAAATAGATCTTAACATGTGTTTCATTTTCGTTTTCAATAGCGTTAGTTTCAATGTTTATTCCTTTAATCCATTTCCCATCAGGAATTGTATTGTCTGAATCAATTATAGGATTGGTATCTCTCAGTGTAAAAACGTTTTTATATCCGCAAGCTCTCGAAACATAAACATTTTTTCCTGTGTAATTTATTTCAAAAAAGTCTTTGTTTTCTGTTGTTCCTCCAGAGTTTAATACAAAACTATATTTCGTAACTAAATCAGTTGTTCCTGTTTTTAGTGGTAATGCAATTTTACTAACACCATTAAAAACGTTTAAAGTATCGGTTTCACCTTCAGCATTTGCTTTTAAATTCACCACATTTTTTAATACTGTAGGATTTGCATCATCATAAAACTCTATAATCAATCGAGGAGTAGTTGGTGTGTTTGGATCACAAATGTCATCTTTCTCACAACCAGAAAACGCAAATCCGATAAACAACAATAAAAATATTTTTTTCATAATTTTTAATTTCAATCTAAATAAACTTCCATCTTCCATTTTCCATCTCCTAACTATTTCTTCTCCAAAAGTACAACATTTTCCACATGATGCGTCTGCGGAAACATATCTACAGGTCGCACACGAGTAACTTTATACATTTCGTCCATCAAAGCTAAATCTCTTGCTTGTGTAGCCGAGTTACAACTTACATACACAATTTTTGGAGCGCCAGTTTTTAATAACATTTCAACAACGTCTTTGTGCATTCCATCTCTTGGTGGATCGGTGATGATTACGTCTGGTTTACCGTGTTTTGCAATAAAATCGTCGTTGAAAACATTTTTCATATCTCCAACATAAAACTCACAATTGGTAATTTCATTGCGTTTCGCATTTTCTTTAGCATCGACAATCGCTTCTGGAACGGCTTCTACACCAATTACTTTTTTAGCTTTTTTAGAAACAAATTGCGCAATAGTTCCGGTTCCGGTATATAAATCATAAACCACTTCGTTTCCAGTTAATCCTGCGAAGTCTCTTGTGATTTTGTATAATTCGTAGGCTTGGTCTGAATTGGTTTGGTAGAATGATTTGGCGTTGATAGAAAATTTCAAACCTTCCATTTCTTCCAAAATATAATCTCTACCTTTATATAATTTGATATCTTGATCATATAACGTGTCGTTTGCCTTGCTATTAATTACATATTGCAACGACGTAATTTGCGGAAATTTTTCATGAATAAAATTCATCAACAACTCACGATTGGCTTTGTCGTTTTCAAAAAACTGAATCAAAACCATAATCTCGCCAGTCGAAGCGGTTCTTATCATTAACGTTCGCAACAAACCTTCATGATTTCTTGCATTGAAGAATGTCATATTATTGGCAACAGCAAATTCTTTAATCGAATTACGAATGTCGTTCGATGGATCTTCTTGCAAATGACATTTTTCAATATCCAGAATCTTGTCCCACATTCTAGGAATATGAAATCCAAGAGCTGGATTTTTACTCAACGATTGGTCTTCGCTTTTAATTTCGTTTTCGTTCAACCAACGTGTGTCTGAAAACCCGAATTCCATTTTATTTCTGTAAAACAATTGTTTTTCTGATCCTAAAATTGGTTCAAACGCTGGCAATTCAATTTTACCAATGCGTTTTAGGTTATTATACACTTCCTGATTTTTATAGAACAACTGTTGCTCATACTTCATGTTCTGCCATTTGCAACCGCCACACGCGCCAAAATGTTGGCATACAGGTTCAATTCTATTTTCAGAAAACGAATGAAATTTAATGGCTTTACCTTCAAAATACGACTTGCGTTTCTTTAAAGTTTGCACATCAACCACATCTCCAGGCACAACGTTTGGTATAAAAATTACTTGTCCTTCTGGCGCTTTAGCAACCGAAACACCTTTCGCACCAGCATCAAGCACGGTAACATTTTCAAATATAACTTTGTCTGTCTTCTTTTTTCCCATGAGGCAAAAATAATGTATTGGTTTGTTTTATTAGAATCTTTAAGAAAAAAATATAATTTACACGGCAATTCTTGTTAATTTTTGCAATGGTGGCTTTGGGAAATTTGTATATTTGGGGAAATAATCAGAATATGAAAAAGATAATTGCAGTAGTACTATTTTTCTTTAGTTTACATTTTTATGCCCAAGAAAACAGTTTGAAATTTGATAAAAAATTCTTTGAATGTGAGAACCAATGGGTAGCACTTAAAATGAATGATAAAGATCCAACCTACATGTTGGGTGTAATTTATTTTGATCCATACAAGGGATATGTTTTTAACACAATGAATGATTTCAAAATTGATGAGTCAAATATTTTTATACCAACCGAAGAACAAAATTCTACGAATATTATAAATGTTGTTAGTAATGTAAATCTAAGGTTCTCAACTATTCCTGAAGCAAAATATAAGGAGTTGAATATAGATAAATTGAATGAAATATTTAATACCATTCGATATGATGAAAATGATGCTGATGATTTAATTAAAAAAGGGTATCATCTAAACCATGTAGGAGCATCTGAAGTTGCAATTCCTATTTTAGAGAAAGCTGAAAAAATTAATCCTAAAGCTAACGGATTGTTGTTTGAATTAGGCTATGCCTATAACGCAACTAAGCAATATAAAAAAACCATAACTTTGTTGCATATTGGAATTTCAAAATTTGAAAGAAATAATTGGCTACTATATAAAGAACTTATATTCGCATTAGTTTTTGAAAAACAATTGGATAACGCCGAAGAAACTTTCAAGAATGGATTAAAAAATGTAAAAAACAAAACCAATGTTGCAGAATCGTCATATAATATTGCCTACGGATATTTTACAGAAAAAAACAAGAAAAAATTTGAAGAATGGTTTTCAATTACCAGCCAGCATTCAAATAATGAATCTCAATACATCAAGAATTTAGAGTTGATGAAAAAGGAGTTAAACAGATGAAACACCTAGCATTACTTCGAGGAATAAACGTCTCAGGACACAACATGATAAAGATGGAAGCGCTTAAAGCTGCGTTAGAAGCCATTGAGTTTACTAATGTGATTACTTACATCCAAAGCGGCAATGTGTTTGTAGAAACTGAGGAAGAAAGCAGTTTTGGCGTTGGTTTCAAAATCAAACAAGAAATCTTTAAAACATTTGGACACGAAGTTCCTGTGATTGTAATTGGTAAGAATGATTTGGAGTTGTGTTTTAAAAACAATCCGTTTCTAAAGCAAAAAGACGTTGATGCTAAAAAGTTGTACGTCGCTTTTATTTCAAAAGAATTATCAAGTTCCGCCATAAACGAATTAAAAATAAGCCAATTCAAACCCGACGAAGCCGTAATCGACGGCAACAGAATCTTCATAAAATATGACATCGGCGCCGGGAAAACACGTTTAGACCAAAAATACATCGAGAAAAAACTAAACGTTACTGCTACCATTAGAAATTGGAATACGGTTACGAAGTTGTTGGAAATGTATGAGGAGGAATTATAAATGTTTAAGAGTTTGAAAGTTGTTTGAAAAAAACATCCTAAAAGATAAAACCTATTCTTTTATTAAAAATAACAATAATTATATAACATTGAAGTCGGCATGATTTTTTAACTTTGATAAAAATTTAAAAACACCACATCATGAAAAGAAATGCAACAGCCCAATGGCAAGGTTCAGTAAAAGAAGGAAAAGGTTCTCTTACTACGCAAAGTACAACATTAAATAACACACAATATTCATTCAATTCACGTTTTGAAGAAGGAGTAGGAACTAATCCAGAAGAATTGATTGCTGCAGCGCACTCAGGTTGCTTCACAATGCAATTATCAGCATTTTTAACAGAAGGCGGATTTACAGTAGAAAACATCCAAACCAAATGTGAAATCAATTTTCTTAATGGTTCAATTGTGGGTTCGCACTTGACAGTTGAATCAAAAATCCCTGGAATTTCTGAAGAAGATTTTCAAGCTTTAGTAACAAAAGCCGAAAAAAACTGTCCGATTTCAAAATTATTAAATACCGAAATTACTTCAACAGCTACTTTAGTTTAATTGATTTAAAAAGTTAATAGAAACCTCATTTCTTTATTGAAGTGAGGTTTTTTTGTATTCAAAATAACGTAAATTAGCAAGAAATTAAAAATAGTTTATGAAAGATAAAGCAACATTTGTAAGTGAAATTTCGGGATTGGAATTTCCAGAGAAGGAACGCGTTTGGGGTGAAGCGATAAGAATGCCAATTCTGAATTTGATTAAAGAAGATTATCCCAAATTTGATAAAAGCAAATGCATAGCCGATAAAGAACTGAATATTTACCGAGAAAAATATATTTCTAAGTTTTTACAATCGGAAGTAGGTGAACTTTCTGATTTGCATAAAAATGTATTAAAATCACTGTCTGATGATAAATCCTTTGTATCTAAAGTAGAAGATGAAGTCGATAACAGAACTTTCGGTCAAGTTGTAGCCGACAAAGTAGCCGATTTTGGTGGAAGTTGGACGTTCATAATTTCGTTTTTTATCTTCATCATGATTTGGATTGCATCCAATGTTTACCTTCTTTTAAACAAAGGTTTTGATCCGTATCCGTTTATTTTATTGAATTTGATTTTGTCCTGTTTGGCTGCGCTTCAAGCTCCGGTTATCATGATGAGCCAAAACCGTCAAGAAGAAAAAGACCGCGAAAGAGCTAAAAAAGATTACATGATAAATCTAAAATCGGAACTCGAAATTAGAATGCTCGACGAAAAATTAGATCACTTAATCATGCACCAACAACAAGAGCTAATCGAAATTCAGAAAGTACAAATAGAAATGATGAATGATATTTTGGAAAAGATTCAAAAGTAGTTTCTAACAATCTAGTAATCTAAAAATCTAACAATCTTTTTTACTACTTTTGCTTCATGGATGATTTCTCTCCACAAGAAGGAATTGATATTTTAAAATAGCCCATTTGTGAGTTTGGGTCAAAAAAGAAAAATTATGTCAGTTTTAGAAAAAATCAGCTCTGAAGAAATTATTTCGTTAGAAAATAAATACGGAGCACACAATTATCATCCGCTACCAGTAGTTTTGAGTAGAGGTGAAGGCGTTTATGTTTGGGATGTTGAAGGTAAAAAGTATTACGATTTCCTTTCGG
The DNA here is from genome assembly GCF_000757385.1 of Flavobacterium aquatile LMG 4008 = ATCC 11947. Lineage (GTDB taxonomy): Bacteria > Bacteroidota > Bacteroidia > Flavobacteriales > Flavobacteriaceae > Flavobacterium > Flavobacterium aquatile. The sequence goes on from NZ_JRHH01000003.1 coordinate 567,821, forward strand.
CTTACTCAGCAGTAAATCAAGGACATTGTCATCCAAAAATTATTGGTGCAATGGTGCAACAAGCACAAACATTAACGTTAACTTCTCGTGCTTTTTACAACGATAAATTAGGAGTTTACGAAGAATACATCACAAAATATTTCGGATTTGATAAAGTACTTCCAATGAATACTGGTGCAGAAGCGGTTGAAACTGCTTTGAAACTTTGTAGAAAATGGGCATACGAGAAAAAAGGAATTCACGAAAATGAAGCTCAAATAATTGTTTGCGACGGAAATTTCCACGGAAGAACTACAACTATCATTTCGTTCTCTAATGATGAAAATGCTAGAAAGAATTTCGGGCCGTATACAGCAGGATTTATAAAAATTCCTTACGACGACATCGAAGCGTTGGAAAACGTGCTTAAATCGTCTAAAAACATTGCAGGTTTTCTTGTGGAACCAATTCAAGGAGAAGCAGGAGTTTATACACCAGCAGAAGATTATTTGGCGAAAGCTAAAGCACTATGTGAAGCAAACAATGTTTTGTTTATTGCCGATGAGGTTCAAACCGGAATTGCAAGAACAGGTTCGATATTGGCAGTTTGCGGAAATTGTACTTGTGAAAATGCCTGCGAAAAACAATCGACTTACGTAGCTCCAGATATTTTAATTCTGGGGAAAGCCTTGTCTGGAGGAGCTTATCCAGTTTCGGCAGTTTTGGCGAATGATCACATTATGAATGTTATCAAGCCAGGTCAACACGGTTCTACTTTTGGTGGAAATCCTATTGCTGGTGCGGTTGCTATCGCAGCTTTGGACGTTGTTAATGATGAAAATCTATCTCAAAATGCACGTCGATTGGGTAAAATTTTCAGAGAAAAAATAGGAGAGTTTGTAAAAACTTCAAATATTACAACTTTAGTCCGCGGAAAAGGTCTTTTAAATGCAATTGTCATCAATGATACTGAAGAAAGTGACACGGCTTGGAATATTTGTATGGCTTTACGAGACAACGGATTATTAGCAAAACCAACCCACGGTAATATCATTCGTTTCGCTCCGCCATTAGTGATGAATGAAGAACAATTACTAGATTGTATCTCTATAATTATCAATACATTAAAACAATTTGAAAAGTAAATTTTAACCAACCAAAACCAAACAATTTTTTTATGGAAAACCAAACAAATTTAGAATTAAATGCTCAAGCAGAAGATGCGTTACGAGTAAGTGCCAAATGGTCGATGTTTCTTGCGATTATGGGTTTTATCGGAATTGCATTGATGATTATTGCTGCCATCTTCATGAGTTTTGCAATGTCAATGATTCCTGATGATCCTTACGCAGGACAAGGAAATCCTTATGGTGGTGCAAATCCATTTCTGGCAATGAAAGGATTTATATCAGTAATCTATTTCATTTTGGCAGCCATTTATTTTGTACCTGTTTATTATTTATTCAAATATGCTTCTGGGATGAAAGAAGCTTTGTCTATGCGAAGTTCTGATCGAGTTTCTGATGCTTTGGTATTCTTGAAATCGCACCACAAATTTTTAGGTATTATGATGATTGTTTTAATTTCATTATATATCTTAATTATTATTGGAATGGTAATTTACTTTGCATCAATGGCTGCATCAGGAGGAATGTAAATACAATGTTTATCAAATAAAAAATCCGTTTAGAACTTCTAAACGGATTTTTTGTTTTATTCGATTTACTTATTTTGCATTTGTCTAATCATTTCCATTAATTGTTCTTGCTGCTCAATATCTTTTCCAGTTGCTTTCATATAAATAGCATAAATTAATACACATACACTCAATCCTAAACTTACAAAGTTTACAATTTTCCAAGTGTTTAATGAACCAGGACTGTATTGTTCCGGATTTTCAGCTAAAAGTTTCTCTGATTTTCCTGCTAAGTAAATTCCAATTCCAGAAAGTATAACTCCGAGAAGTCCACTCGTGCAACAACAGCCAATAAAAGAAGTTAAGCCCAAAATCATTACGGCTTGTTCGTTAGGTAATTTTTGATTTTCCATAGATTAAGTATTGATTAGTTATTAGTTTAAAATTTTATAAATATAATTGATTAACATTATCACACCGTTAATTATCGCAAAATAAATAATGGCTTTATTATAGTTTCTAGTTTTATCAACGAAATGTAAAAATAGAATTATAAAAAAAATAATCAGGGTATAGATTGGAGGAAACATTTTAAAGGCACCTACAAAGTCACCTTGAAATAATAAATTAATGGCACGTTGCGTTCCACAACCCATACATTCAACTCCAAAAAGTTTTTTGTTCATGCAAGGCAACATATAATCTTCCATTTCTAATTTTTGATTTATTATACAATGCTACAAATAATTTTTAAAAGAACGATAACTGATTTAAGTTTTCTACATTTGAAATCTAAATTTTATAGCATGAAAAAGATTTTTATTCTAATTATGATTGTCGCTTTTTTGGTCGCTTTTTATGTTCCAAAAGGTGAGAAGTATAGTGTAATTGTAATGGCAATTGCAGTAGTGATTTTCATGTTTGGAATGATGAAATTAAGTTCAAAATTACCAAGTAAAAACGACGAAGAAGATGACGAAAACATTTAATATTGGCGATCAAGTTTCGGTGCTTGATGACGCAATTGATGGAGTAGTAGTAAAGGTTGAAAAAGACCAAATTACTATCGAAACAACTGATAAATTTTTGATGACCTATTTTGTCAACGAGTTGATTAAGATAAACAATACCAGTAATTTAGATTATTTTAACAAAAGTGATAGTTTAGATAAAAAAAATATCGATAATCAGCTTACGAGAAAGCAAATTGAACTCCAAAAAAAGCTGGAAAAGGTAGAACGTGGTGTTCCAGAATTTGATTTGCACATCGAAAAATTAGTCAAAAATAAATCGGGTTTAACCAATTATGACATTCTGACTTTACAGATGGATACGGCCAAAAGACACATCGAATTTGCGATCAGAAATCGCATTCCTAAAATCGTTTTTATACATGGTGTTGGCGAAGGTGTTTTGAAAGCCGAACTCAATTTTTTATTAAATAGATACGACTCGATTTCTTTTCAAGATGGCAATTATCAAAAGTATGGTTTGGGCGCAACCGAAGTATATTTTAAACAAAATACATCGCGCTAAAGCAAATTTGAAGTACAAAAAAACCTGTTTTACAAAGTAGTAAAACAGGTTTTTTTATGTCTTAAATTGAAAGTTTATTGAATAAAACTTCCATAAATATAATCATCTCCAAGGTAAAATTCACTTCCATTTCTGGTGAAAGTTACTTTTTTAAGATGTATTGTATGTAGAAATTGTGTACCTAGAGTAGTCGTTACAACTTCAATAATTCCACTAGTTGCCGTTACACCATCTTCTGCAATCCATATCTGACTTGCCGCTGGCGTAATTGGAGCTGGAGTTGTACAAAAATTATCCGACGTTAATCCTCCAGCGTTAAATAAAGTATAAGTTACCTTATTTGTTGCGCTAATTAAAGCGGTTTGCGTTCCAGATGCTGCAGGAAAAAACGTGTTATCAAGATTTAATACTAATGATTCACTTCCGCTAATATTGTAAACCGTATTACCTGAGCTACATTTTTCAACTTCATCATCAAATCCAAAAGGTAATGGAGTTACTGGCGTTACATAACTTCCAAATATATAGGTTTCAAAAAATTGTTCGCCAGTAGGCTTATCAAAGGTTACATTTTTAAAAACTATATTATGATTATAACCAGTAATTCTAGTCGCATTTCCAGAAGTTAATGAAGTATTTGGTACAACAACAGCTGTAGTTGTAATTTGTATTGTTCCCGATGTTGCTACCCATTGTTCAGTAACTGTTGGAGTTATAGGTTGAATCGTGGCACAAACATTATCTTCAGTTACTGTACCATTATAGGATCTGTAAATTACTTTGTTAGTTGTTGATATTACTATTTGTCTCGGATCATTAAGAGGTGTTACTTGATTTAAATACGATTCTGGTGGAATTTCTATTAATAGTATTTCATTTTCTTTAATTTTGTAAACAATATTATTTTCAGTGCAATTGTCAGCTGTAACATCTTCAAAATCGATAGTTTCAATAGTCAAATCGCCATCGTCACAACCGATTAAAAGAAACATAAAAGCAAATAATCCAATAATTTTTTTCATTTCAATAGAATTTGAAGCAAAAATAGAAATTTTACGCATTAATCATTCTATTTATCATTTAATTAACGAAGAGTTTTATATTTGCAAAATGAAAAAAATATACCTAGATAACGCAGCTACTACACCTTTACGACCAGAAGTTATAGAGGAAATGATGTTGGTTCTACAGGAAAACTACGGAAATCCTTCATCAACACATAGCTTTGGAAGAAGCGCAAAGACCATTTTAGAAACTTCTAGAAAATCAATTTCTAAAGTTTTAGGATGTGCTGCACAAGAACTGATTTTTACTTCAAATGCCACTGAAGCAACCAATTGGATTTTGAAAAGTGCCGTAAGAGATTTAAAAATTGAACGAATTATTACTAGTAAGATTGAGCATCACGCAACATTATACACAGTAAAATATTTGCAGAAACAATTCGGAATTGAAGTTGATTTTGTGAAAATTCTTCCAAATGGTGCAATCGATATTTCACATTTGGTTCAGTTATTGGGCAAAGGAAGTAAAACTATTGTCACTTTGATGCATGTCAATAACGAAATTGGAACTGTTTTAGATATCGAAAAAGTAGGTAGAATTTGCCATCAGCACAATGCCTTATTTCATTGTGATACAGTACAATCCATCGGGAAAACCGAATTTAATTTACACGAACTTCCAGTAGATTTTATCGTTGCAAGCGCTCACAAGTTTCACGGACCAAAAGGCGCCGGATTTGCTTATGTAAAAAAAGGAATTCTTTTGCAACCACTTTTTTACGGAGGCGAACAAGAGAAAGGATTGCGTGCCGGAACAGAAGCGGTGCATCAAATTGCAGGAATGGCAAAAGCTTTAGAGTTATGTTACCAAGATTTAGAATCGGAGCGTTTTTATATTTCTGATTTAAAAATGTACTGTCAGCAACAATTACAATTGAATTTTCCAGATATTAAAATCAACGGAGAAGATACTTTTTACAATATCTTAAATGTTTTATTACCTTTTTCAGAAGAAAAAACCGCTATGATTTTATTCAATTTAGATATGAAAGGCATTGCAGTTTCTAGAGGAAGTGCTTGCCAAAGCGGCAGTGTAAAGCCTTCACACGTTTTAGCCGAAATTGTTCCAGAGGAAGATTTGAAAAAACCAAGTCTGCGAATTTCGTTCAGTCATTACAATACTAAAGAAGAAATTGACGCTTTGATTGATGGTTTAAAAGGTATTTAAATTGTAATTCTTCATTATTTTTAATTTGAATAAATATTTATAAAGCTAGCAATAGTTTTTTTCTATTAAGATTTTCTTTTCGATAGTATTAATTTGGTAAATTCGTAAAAAGTTTATACTAATCAACGATACCCATGGAAAACAACAATCAAAACGGTTCTGGAAGCGAAACTAGTTACAACGTAAATAGTGGCGCAAAGTGTCCATTTTCAGGTACAGCAGCAAAACAAAGTGCTGGTAACGGAACGCAAAATAATGACTGGTGGCCAAATCAGTTAAAAGTAAATATTTTACGTCAGCATTCTAATTTGTCCAATCCTATGGATGAATCCTTTAACTATGCTGAAGAATTCAAAAGTCTAGATTTAAATGCTCTAAAAAGAGATATTTTCGATTTGATGACCACTTCACAAGATTGGTGGCCGGCAGATTATGGGCATTATGGTCCGTTTTTTATAAGAATGGCTTGGCACAGTGCTGGAACTTACAGAATTGCCGATGGTCGTGGTGGCGCAGGTGCAGGAACACAACGATTTGCTCCACTTAACAGCTGGCCAGATAACGCCAACTTAGATAAAGCACGTTTATTACTTTGGCCAATCAAACAAAAATACGGTAAGAAAATTTCTTGGGCAGATTTAATGGTTTTAGCAGGAAATTGCGCTTTGGAATCTATGGGTTTCAAAACCTTCGGATTTGCTGGTGGACGTGAAGACGTTTGGGAACCACAACAAGATATTTATTGGGGTTCTGAAGGCAAATGGCTAGACGACCAACGTTATACTGCCAACAGAGAATTAGAAAATCCTTTGGCTGCGGTTCAAATGGGATTGATTTATGTAAATCCAGAAGGACCAAACGGAACTCCAGATCCTTTAGCTTCTGCTCGTGATATTCGTGAAACGTTTGCTCGTATGGCAATGAATGATGAAGAAACGGTTGCACTTATTGCAGGCGGACATACTTTTGGTAAAACACACGGTGCTGCCGATCCAAGTCAGTATGTTGGTCCAGAACCAGCTGCGGCAGGAATTGAAGAGCAAAGTATGGGTTGGAAAAACAGTTTCGGAAGTGGAAATGGTGTTCACACCATCACTAGCGGATTAGAAGGTGCGTGGACAACAACTCCAGCACAATGGAGCAATAATTATTTTGAAAATTTATTTGGTTTCGAATGGGAATTGACTAAAAGTCCGGCTGGCGCACACCAGTGGAAACCAAAAGATGGAGCAGGAGCAGGAACGGTTCCAGATGCACACGATCCTTCGTTACGTCACGCTCCAACTATGTTAACTACTGATATCGCCTTACGAGTAGATCCAATATACGAACCAATTTCTAGACGCTTTCATGAAAATCCAGATCAATTGGCCGATGCCTTTGCTCGTGCTTGGTTCAAATTAACGCACCGTGATATGGGACCAATTGCTCGTTATTTAGGTCCAGAAGTGCCGCAAGAGGAATTAATTTGGCAAGATCCAGTTCCGGCAGTTAGTCATCAATTGGTTGATGGTAATGATGTCGCTCATTTAAAATCACAAATTTTAGCTTCAGGATTGAGTGTTTCACAATTGGTTGGAACCGCTTGGGCTTCGGCTTCTACTTTTAGAGGTTCAGACAAACGTGGTGGTGCTAATGGTGCGAGAGTTCGTTTGCTTCCACAAAGAAATTGGGATGTGAACAATCCAACGCAATTGGCTCATGTATTGAGTGTTTTAGAAGGAATTAAAGACGATTTTAATAGAAATTTTACTGGTGAAAAACAGGTTTCTATTGCCGATTTAATTGTTTTGGCTGGATGTGCAGGAGTTGAAAAAGCGGCCCAAAATGCTGGCTATTCTGTTTCAGTTCCTTTTACACCAGGAAGAACGGATGCTTCTCAAGAGCAAACGGATATCGAATCATTTGCTGTTTTAGAACCAGAAGCTGATGGTTTTAGAAATTACATGAAAACACAATATACGGTTTCGGCAGAAGAAATGCTGATTGACAAAGCACAATTACTGACGTTAACAGCACCAGAATTAACAGCTCTTTTAGGCGGAATGCGCGTTTTAAATGTAAATTTTGATCAATCTACTCACGGCGTATTTACGAATCGTCCTGAGACGTTGACGAATGATTTCTTTGTGAATTTATTAGATTTTGGAACGACTTGGAAAGCAAGTTCAAGTTCTCAAGATGTTTTTGAAGGTCGCGATCGCAAAACCGGACAAGTAAAATGGACCGGAACTAGAGTAGATTTAATTTTTGGTTCCAACTCAGAGCTTCGCGCTGTTGCCGAAGTATATGCTTGCAGCGATGCGCAAGAGAAATTCATAAACCACTTTGTTGCCGCTTGGAATAAAGTAATGAATTTAGACCGATTTGATTTAGTATAATTCTCTTTTTATATAGTTTTAAATTAGGAAAAGGCAGTCGTGAAGGCTGCCTTTTTTGTGGTTTATATGACACAAATCTTTGAAGTTTAAAAAAAAATAAACCTCCATTAAATTGCTTTAAAAGAGGTTGTTTTTTATAATTTACAATTTTTATTTTTAAAAAATGGTGGTTGTGCAACTGCTACGGCTGTTAGCAGTAGCTTTTATTTTTTTGAATAATTTTTTGGACATTTTCTTGCAGTTCTTTTTCAAAAATTTTAAAATTTAAAGTTTTCGAATTATCTTTTTTAACAATTTGTAGACAATCGAATTTATTTAAAAACCAAGTATTTTTCACATAGTTTAAACTCGTCAAATTTTGTATTTCAAATATAATTTTTTTTTCTTTCAAGAATTGATCAAAGTATTTCAATTCTATTATTTCGTTTTCTATGTTCAAACTTGATAAATACTTTTTTTTCTCTGAAAGTATTTCATAGAGCCACATTATAGCAAGAATTATTAGGATTTGAACAATATTATTTCTTCCAGTTATTAAATATTTGAAAACTGATGAAATGACAAAAATTAAAAGAAATAAATAGTAGTTGTCAAATAAAATTCGGTTCTTCATATCTACGATCTTTTTTAAAGTTACTACTAACGTTCCGGCGCTTGGCGAGGTTGCGAGCTACGGAACTAATTATTTTCTGTTAAAGATAAAATTTCTTGCGAAAAATAAACGTGAATTTACTACAAAATTAGCAATCTTGCCAAACGCCTGTTAGTGGCAGTATTTATTAGGAATTCTGAATTACAAACTTTGTGTTTTCAAAGTTTCCATTTTCTAAATCTTGCTTTTTTATTCCAAAATATATTCCGCCACTTGCTCCAAACTTACTAAATTCTGGGTTTTCATCTAACACATCAATTTGAAGTAAGAGAATAATTTCCTTTTCGTTTTTCTGAATTTCAGTTTTCTTTTTTTCGTCAATTTCATTTTCAAGATTATAGTTTTGGTTTGCCCACCAATAACTTACGTCACCTTGAACTGCATTTGCATTACCCAATATTTGATGTCCAACGTCTTGATTAGCACCAGTTATTTCACATATTAATTCGTTTGCTTCAAATAGTAGATTTTCATCTTCATCACTAAAGCCATTTTCAACAATTTGATAGTTTTGATAAGATGGTAATGAGTAATGTTCGCTAAATTTAATTATACATTCTTTGAATTTGGCTAAATCATTATAATTTATCGGGTAATCTTGAGTTTTTAAATTATCAAAGTTTTCATTGAAATATAAAACTTTATGGATTTTATTAAAAGGCTCAAATTGATAATCAGTTTGATTTGTTGAGAAGAAGAAATATAAAATTCCTTTTTTTGGTAATTTATTTTCAATATCAAACTTTATTTCTTCTAAATTGATTTGACCAATGAATGCAAAAGGAAAACCATTTAAGTTTGGCCATTCAGTTTCTTTAGGCAAATCTGGTAATCCACCAAATTTTGATTTGCCAATTTTTATTTTCTCTTTCGCAATTTTTGTTTTTATTGAAATAGTAGGCTTAAGCAATCTTAAAACTACATTAAAGTCAACTTCCCAGTTTAATTTTTTTAATTGCTTTTTAACTTTTTCATTTAAGTTTTTATCTCCAAAGATATTCCAATTCATAGATTTGTGGTTTTGCAGAATTTTCGTGTAATATTGCCACTAACGTTTGGCGGCTTGCAGAAGTTGCGGACTTCGAAACCGTTTTTTTTCTACTAAGATAGAATTTCTTACGAAAGAAATTTGTCAATTTTGCAAAATTCTCGCAATTTCTGCAAACCGCTGTTAACTGCTGGCTTTATTGATTTAATGAACTCCAATATATTCCCATTTGACCTCGATTTTCCATTTTTTGCTTTTCAATTTTCGGAAGTTTTGTTTCTTCTTTGTTCATTATTTTGGTTTTAAAATGTTCATAGTTATAATATTCTTTGAAAATATAATCCCAATCTTTATAATAATCAATCATCCAATTCAATTCAGAATCAAGAGAATTGTTTTTAATTCTTACGTTTATTTCTTTTACTATATTTTCTTCTGCATTTTTATCAAGTTCGTTTATTCCAGTTAAAAATGTAGGTTCAGAAAATGAAAACCAACTAATGAATAATCCTCTTTTCAACGCTTCAATATTTTCAACGCACAATTCTGCATATTTTTGGAAAATTAAGTTATATTCATTGGAAATTCCAAGTGCAATAATCTGATTTTGTTTTTCTTCAATTGTTCCATTTAATGAACAAACTTTATCATATAGTTGAATTTCTTTGTTTGCTAATTCTTCAATATTCATATTTTTCAATAATTTTTTAGAAACCATCAGTTAACAGATTATCTGCCATTTTTATTATTCAGTTAAACCAATGTAAACACATTTGTTCCATAAATATTTTATCTTCTATTGGAAACTCATCGCTTAGAACTGAGTCAATTCCACATTTTGGACAAACTGCTGTTTCACCACGATTATCATTTTCCTCAATCCATTCTTCAATTTCTGTCGGCAAAAAAGTTTTTAAGCAATAAAAGCAACCGCATAAATTACTTTTGCAAATTTCTTGTTTATGACAGGATGACCTTTTGTGGGCATTTTCTAAAAAATCCACTGAGTATTTGCTAATCGACATTTTTTGTTTATTTCGTTGTTTTTTAGAAGCTTGCAGTTAACGTCCTGTGGCTTTGCGACAGCTGCGAAAATTGGAACTGAGTCCTCTCGGCCGGACCAAACGAAGTTATGAAAAAAGAACGAAATTTTACAACAAAACCAGCAGTTGCTCAAAACCGCTGTTATAGCCAGTGTTACTTGACTTTAGTAGATTTTTTCAATTCCAAAAATATCAAAAAAATCAAAAACAAATTGATAAAACAACATTCCTAAAATCCCAGTCAAACTTACACTAATTAATATTACGTTTCGAATATCACGAAGTTTTTGATTTTCGTAAAGAAAACTCAACACAAACAAACCAAAAGGAAAAAACACCATAATCGACGGAATAACAAAACCTGTACTAAGTGCCCAAGCTTTTCCGACTAAAACATATCCCAAAACAATTAAAAAATATAATCCAAAACTAAGAGTGAAACCCAAAGTGAAATCTTTAAGATGAATTTGCTTTTTGACAATTTTAATTATTGACAAAATAATTGTCGTTACGGAAATTAAAAAAGCGAAAAGCAAAATTGGAAAGATTATAATTCCCATAACTTAATTTTTAGCAGAGATTTGAAAACATTGGCTATAACTTGTATATATAAGCCATAAATCACACATATCTACCCTTTATTCGGTGGCTTTGTGCCATAAATTGGCTATTTTATTCTTTTCCAAATATATTAAATATTATCTTCCTTTCGCAGTTCCTTTACAAATTCTTTCATGCGTTGGAGTTCGTTGGGTGTCATTTCTATTAACTCTTTTATCAGGTTCATTTCGGTTTGTTTTACCCATTCTTTTAGTGGCGTGTTGTCTAGGCTAGTGCTGTCTTTGGGTAGTTCTATGGCTAATAATTCTTTGGGTGTGCAGTTCAAATACGTGCAAAACTTATAGAGGTCGGCAAGGTCAATTGTCTTTTGGGTGCCGTTTAGTATTTTCTGCGCACGCGTTCTCGGGATTCCCATCTTTAATAACTGAAAATAAGGTCTCAAAATACCTTTTTGAAGGAACATTTCTTTCACTTGTAGTACAAACATAATTGCTTAATTTAATGATACAATAGTCAAATATACAAAAATTGTCGTTTGGCAACTCAAAATTGTTATTTAACAATCTAAAATTGTCATTTAGCGGTACAAAATTGTTATTTAGCAACCTATAATTGCTATATGACAACCCAAACTTGCTATCTGACAACTCATATTTGCTATCTGACAACCCATTATTGCTATCTGACAATCCAAACTTGTTATCTGACAATCCAAACTTGTTATTTGAAGACTAAAACAGCCAAAAAGTACTTTTAGAATGCCTGTTCACATCGCCAGACAGCCCTAAAACTCTACTAAAAGCATCCAAACTCGATGAAGAGTAAAGCGTGAAAATTTGTGCTTAAAAAATTTATTTTACAGAAAAAAGTGTGCTAAGTTTAATAAATTTTAAACTGTATAATTATGAATAACACGTTAGAAAACAAACTGAGTATGTATCAAAAAGTGCAAGGTTATTTAGGTCTTCACACTACAGAAACCGATGGTATCGCAGCTGTGGCAACGCTAAAAACCCAATTTGATACTAAAGTAAACGCCATTCTTACCCTGGCTGCATCTGCCAATGCCGACATCACTGGTTATACCGTAGACAAGCAGGTAAAACGCAACGACTTGAAGGCGAAAGTCCTTAAATTAAGTACGGCTGTTGTAGCGCATGCCGCCATGACCGACAATTTTAATTTGATTGAAAAGTGCGATGAAACACCATCGGCATTAGATGGTATGCGCGACAATGATTTTTACACCTATGCCAAACTGGTACTTACCGAAGCTACTCCGTTATTCTCAGCGCTAGTGCCTTTTGGTGTAACTGCAGACGATTTGACCGAAGCCACAACTGCTGCCACAACCTATTTAGAGAACATTCAGAATCCGCGTGTGCAAATCAATGAGCGAAGCCGTTCTTTGAGTGATATTGAAACGTTGTTTACCGACACCGACACATTTCTGACAGAGAAACTAGACAAGGTGATGAAGGTGTTTCTTGCTACCAACAACAGTTTATATGTTGGGTATGAAGGTGCAAGAGGTATAGACGAAACGCGAGGTAACATTGCACCCGATTATGAAAACACTGTCATGGCCACCACTACAACGCTTATTGTGTCGTTGCCGTATCTTGCCGGTAGAACGTTTGAGATTGAAAACACAGGTATAGTTCCTCTAACTTTTGCCTTGAGCGCTACAGCCGACACCTTAGAAGGTGCCATAGTAAGCTTGGAAGCAGGACAGTATGCTGTGCGAAAAACAACCAACTTAAACACCAACCCAGCCGCCGACAAACTCTATGTTTACAACGCCCATGCGCTAGTTCTTGGTTCGTTTAAAGTGTGGATTGTAGAATAAGTAAAAGTTGTTGTAATGTAAAAATGCCTTGAGAATTTCAAGGCATTTTTTTTAACAATAAGTCGGTTTTCATTTACTGCTTTTTTGTATTTGATTGAGTTTTGCTAATTTTTCAAATCTTTAATGAGTTAATCAATTTTAGAAATTCTATTTATTTCCTACTCATTCATGGTTTATCCCTGCCAATAAATCGTTCCTTTCCAAGTAAAAAGTTTATTGCTCTAACTATATTCTTTTCAATACTTTCTTCTGTTTTTAAATGCGATAAGTATTTTATAATCTCTAATTGAAGTGAAGGTCTTAGATTATCAAATATGCTTTTTGCTTCTTTGTTTTTTTCTAAAGCATCGATAAATTTTGGATGAATAGGAGTGAGCCTTTTTTCTGGATCAAAACTAATTTCAAAGCTGGCTGTTTGACCAACTTCTTTGTTAGCTGATTTTCGCATTGGAGTATTAAGATAAAGTCTCCAATGACCGCTGTATTTTATTAAGGTTTGTTGAAATTCATTTCCATCAATTTTAATTCTTACAGGAATTTTGCCTTTCTCTTTATTTGCTTGAATGAAAATAGTTTTTAAGGTTTCATCCGGAATATAAACGAATGGATTTATTCCTATAATTTCAATTTTAGCTAAAAATTTTTCAACCTTATTATCCTTCATTTATACAGAATATTTTTTATGATAACCTCTAACTTTTGGCGCTTGGCGACGTTGCCAATGAAAGCGAGCTGCGTTGTTTCGGTGAATATAAAACTTTTTCGTAAGTTTGAAAACTTCTTTCTGGATCCAAACCCGGCAACCTCGCTTAGCGTGTGTTATAAGCAGTTATCTACTTAATTGATATTCTCCCAAAACTGCTTTTCCAGCTTTCTTTTCAAATCTTTTACTAAAAGAAAACATATCCCAAAACCAAATTCTTTGAGCTATTCTCAATTCCATTTTTCGTTCGGTGATTTTACCATTTTCAATTTCGTCAAAGTGATAAGAATATCTATCCGGCAATATTACTGGCAATTGTCCAATTGTAAGCATTGAAACCATTAATGGTTGTCCGCAAGCAAAACTTTTTTCAAGCGGATATAATTTTATTTTTAAATCAGCTTTTGTACTATCCTCAACAATTACAAACAGTTCAGATTTGGATAATATTTTCAGCTCTTTTTTTAAAGATTTGTCAACAATATAAGCGCTACGTTTCGGATTCTTATTTTCAAGCTTTCTATATTCTTTTGGATAAATCTTATAGCAATAACAAGAACTGCAAAGTGCAGCTAAAAGAAACATGAATATGAGAAGAATGTTTTTCATAATTACTTATAACGTTCCGGCGCTTGGCGAGGTTGCGAGCTTCGGAACCGATTATTTTCTGTTAAAGATAAAAATTCTTGCGAAATGTAAACGTGAATTTACTACAAAATTCGCAATTGCTTGAAACGGCTGTTGTGCGTTCGTATTTATTATTTCCAAGGTCCTTTTGTCGTTACGTTTATGACTTCGCCACTCTGATTAATTCTGTATAATCCACCTGCTCCGCCTAACCATAAATTTCCTTTTCGGTCTTCCATCATTGCCATAATTGAAATTGGAACTTTGTAGTTTTTAAATGCTTTTCCATCATATTTATATACTCCATTTTTTACAGTGGCTATCCAAATAGTATCAGATTTGTCACTATAAATTTGGTACACATCTCCATCGTTAAATCCTGCTATTTCTGGAAATGAAATAATCTTATTACCTATCATTTTATTGACTCCACCTTTTCCAAATCTCTTTTTAGGATCAGGATCATCTCTTTCAGCAACTCTTGTTCCAATCCAAACATTTCCATCTTTGTCAAATTCAATTTGGGTCACGTTATTAGAATGCAGCCCATCTTTTTTCAGAAAATGAGTAAACGAATTTCCATCATATTTACAAACGCCATAACCGTCTCTTAGAAACCAGATATTACCCTTGGCATCTTCACTTATACCCATTATCCAATTTTTGGTATCTTCATTTATTTTGGTATCTACTTTTGGGAAAGGAATTGAAAAATGTCGAAACGATTTTCCATCAAATTTATAGACGCCATTCCAAGTGCCAACCCAAAAAACGTTCTTACTATCAATAAGTAAATTTGCAATCATATTGCTGTTAAAGTCGTCTCCCACTAAAAAATTCGTGAAATTGGTACCATCATATTTGGTTAAACCCTCGCCTGTATTTAACCAAAAGATACCATTTGAACCCTCTTTTATTGCAGTTACCCTATCTGATGGTAACCCATCTTTGGTTGTGAAATATTTTAATTTTTCACCATCATATCTTGCTATTCCATTTCCATTTGTTCCAAACCATAAATTTCCTTTGGAGTCTTCGAAAATATTGGTAACATATTCTCCAATTTGAGCTTCCATTTCTACTTTAACAGAATCACTTTTCTTAGTAGTGTTCACTTTCTTTTCTTGTGAGTTACAAGAAGTTGATAAGATCGATAAAATTATTAGTGTAATCAGTTTCATTATTTTCTGTTTTAATATGAGGTACAACAAGTATAAAGCCACTACTTTATAGCTCGTATACACACAATAATATTGGGATGCTTATCGCTACAGCCAATTCTTTTTCAAATAAATTAAATATTCTCCACCTTATGTAATTCCTTTACAAATTCTTTCATGCGTTGGAGTTGTTTGGGTGTCATTTCTATTAACTCTTTTATCAAGTTCATATCAGTTTGCTTTACCCATTTTTTTTGTACGTTATTGGATAATTAAGTATTATTGAAATAGGTTTTCTACTCAATCTCCGTAATCAATTTCGTTTAGTTAATTATAAGTTGAGAACGTTTTCTCCAAAAATAAAATGCAAAGCACAAACATATTATTGGTAGTACTATTCCAAATTCATCAATATAGTATTTTGTATTTCCTGTATACTTAGTAAGCGGCGTAAAAATCGATTGTATAAATAAATTATGGCTTGCATGAAGTATAACTCCGGTCCATAAACTATTTGATTTCAAACGAAACCAAGTAAATACAAAACTGATACTTATTATCATTACTGAAAAGCAGGTTAAACCATACCAGTATGGTGTTCCACTATTATAATCTGCAAAAATAAGGATTGGGAAATGCCAAACTGCCCATATTCCTCCCGATAGTAGTGCTGTTTGTGTATAATTAAATGTTTTAAAAAGTTCTGGTGCTAAAAAGCCACGCCAGCCAATTTCCTCACCTACGGCATTAGCCGCGCTACCTACTATACCAAATAATCCCATAAAAATAAAATAAAGAACGATGATAAGTCCAGAAGGTAATTTTGTCCATCCAAAGGATGTTGCAACTTCAGTCACGAAATCTTCGTTGTAAAATCCGCCCCAACCAAAAGACCAAATTAGGATATAGGTAATGAAAGCATATAATAAGGGAATTAAATAACTTCTTAATTGATATTTAGCTTTTCCCCATTGCCAACCCATTTCAGATATTTTTCTACCTAAAATAAGAGAAGTGAGTACTGCAGAAATTCCGGGACACCACATCAATCCGGTGACATACAAACCAAACCCACTTCCTAGTTTTCCTGTGTGAATAATCAAGAAATAAAATAGGGAACTTAATGCAAATGTTAGTACCAAGAAAGTAATTATCGGACGTTTTGTAAAGATATTTTTCATTATTGGTTTCGGTTTAATTTGTCAAAGTTTATTTTTAACTCTAAAATTCGCAATTGCGTGAAACGTCTGTTAGTGTGTGTATTACTCTTGAATTTTATTTTTCAAATCCATACGTGAATGTAAAAATCTCGTAATTTCAATTTCTTTTTCGCTTAGCTTTCTGTAAAATATAATATGTTGACCAGATTTATAACCAAAAATTTCTAAGCTAATCTCTTCATAGTTTTTTCCGTAGTCTTGATTCTCAGCTAGTGTTTTACAATCTTCAATAAGTTCATTATAATATTTATCAGCTTGATTTTCTGACCAAACTTCATATGTATAATCCCAAATCTTGGTTAAATCATCAACAGCTTTGTTGGTTATGATGTATTTAGCCATTTCTTTTATTGGCTTTTAAAGATTCAAGATGTTTTTTAGGATCAAAATCTTTTGCTGTACCACTTTCGATTCCTTCGTTTATAGCATTTTTAAGAGCAATAATTTTACTTTCTTCTTCTTCCAATAATCTTAATCCAGCCCTAATGACTTCACTTGCATTTTTAAATCTACCTTCTGAAACTCTACTATCGACAAAATCTTCAAAATAGGTTCCTAATGAAACTGATGTATTGCGTCCCATAATTTTATAATTTTTAGTAAAGTTACCAAAAATTGGTAATATTTAAAGAATAATTTATGATTTTTTGTGATTTAGAAGTAAAGTTAAAATTTGTATCTGTTTAAGATGATCTTCTTAAACGTCTAAATTTATTACGATTATCGCAACTATCAAGCTTTCTTAATTATGTAAAAAATCCGCTACAAAGTGAATCGTAACGGATTTTGTTTGAAAGATATAATTGAATTCTTCCTACTATATTGTACGAATACAAGTAGCAAGCAATTGGTTAACAACCGTCATTTTTGCTAAAGTCACGTTTAAAAAGCAACTTATTATTGTGCACAATAAAGTCGCCCGAAAGAATCAAATAGGGATGATTGTTTGAAAATCCTGCGCTGCGGCTTTTTATAATTAGTTTGTCGTTCACTTTCAGATTTTTTAAGGGTTCAAAATCCTTAACGCTAAATTGCATCATGTAGGTTTCTCCTTCAATAGTAACGATAAGCCATTTTGGACTTGATTTTGTAATGTCTCGCTGAAAAGTAGTAGAGATAATCACGGCTTCCATATAGCTGAAGTTTTTTATATGCTTCTTAATCTTCTCATGACTGGCATGTACTTTTTTGCCTTCTGGAGAAGTTTCCCATTCTTTGTACTTTACACCATCGGGTGAAGCTTCCCATTTTTTTCTTTGCTCTAAGTTGGCTTTGCTTTCGGCGATGGATAATGATTTTGGTGAAGGTTTAGTTTCGTTTTTACTTTCACAATTAGTAAATACAAATCCGATTACCACAACCAGCGGTAAAATCAGAAAATGGATTGTTTTTCTCATGTCGTTCATTTTTTAAAATTGATATTGCGAAATTAGTTTGATATTTTTCGGATGAAGTGATTTGGATTGTAAAAAAAAATGTAAACTTTGTAAATAAATACGTTACACTATGACTTTTAGTCGAAATCTCCTTTCTGGAAGTGGCAAATATCTGTTTGGGTTGGTACTACTTTTATTTGTCGCTACAATCTGTCTAGCTTTCAGTACGGAAGAAAGTGACGATTTTGATAGTTCTAGAAGAGAAATTTTATTGCGTAGAATTGGACATGAACTACTTTTACAATCGGGCGACAGTACATCAAGAGTGCTTCCTGTAAAAAAGATTTCTGATAATGAATATCAAATCAGTTTTGAGAAGGAACTTACTTTTCAAACCGATACATTAGTAAATATCACGCAGCGTTTGTTGGCCAACAATGCTTTTTCTCAAGATTATGTTGTTACTGTTTTAAACTGCGGCAAATCAAGTATTACCTACGGATATGCTATTTCCAAAAATAAAAAAGACGAAATTGTATCTTGTAAAGGAAGAAAGCAACCTACAGCGTGTTACATTATTACTATTAAATTTAAACCTAATGGTATTACTACAGCAAATACCAACTATTTTTTGGGTGGGTTGTCATTTTTAGCAGTTGTTGGTTTTGTTCTCTTGAAATCGGTTAAGCCACGAAAAGCCTTGCCTAAAGAGGAGAATAGTAAAACAATCGCTTTTGGATCGGTGTTATTTGATTCACAGAAACGACAACTAACAATAAATGATAAAACTATAGAGTTAACCGGAACTGAAACGCGATTGTTACTCATTTTTGCTCAATCTCCAAACGAGATTATAGAGCGAAGTCGTTTGCAAAAAGAGATTTGGGAAGACGATGGCGTTATTGTGGGAAGAAGTCTGGATATGTTCATCTCTAAACTTAGAAAAAAACTGGAGCTCGATCCGAATAGTACTATTGTTGTAGTTCGCGGCAAAGGATATAAGCTTGAGGTTGGTTGTTAAAATAAAAAATCCGTTACCAAATGAATCGTAACGGATTTAATTTTATGATTAAAAGCTTATTAAAACTTCACTGAAACAGTTTTAGTTTCGCCATTTCTTTTGAAAGTTACTGGAAGAACGTCACCAACATTCAGTTTCCCTAAACATTCCATGTAGGCATACACTTCTTTGATTTCGCAAGTTCCAATTTTTGTGATAATATCACCTTCTTTAATTCCGGCTACATCGGCAGGTCTTCCTTCGGTTACGCCATCAACGTGTAAGCCATCGCCATGATCTGTATAATCGGGCATAATTCCTAAAGTAACTTTGTATTTAGGTCGCGTTTTTGCCGCATTGGCTTTCGTTTTTGTAAATGGTAATTGCTCTTGATTACTGATTTCATTTGCAATTCGAGCCACATAATTTACAATGGCATTTACACCATAATAATTGATTTTTTCTTCGTCATCACTTGGTTTGTGGTAATCGCTATGTGTTCCTGTAAAGAAAAATAAAACAGGAATGTCCTTTAAATAAAACGAAGTATGATCGGATGGACCAACGCCACTTTCGTCTAGAGTGATATTAAATCCTGCAGGTTTGTTCTTTTCAACTATTTTACTGAATTCTGGAGATGTTCCAACGCCACCAACGGTCAATTCTTTTTTGGTAGTTTCCAATCGGCCAATCATGTCCATATTAATCATTGCCGATGCATTTGGATATAAAGTTTTGATGTTTTCGGCCATTTTTTTAGAACCAATTAATCCATCTTCTTCACCCGAAAATAAAGCAAAAATATAATTGGCTTTTTCTACTGTTTTGTTTTGCGATAAAATGCGCGCCAATTCTAAAACTCCTGCAACACCAGAGGCATTATCGTCGGCACCATTATGAATTTCACCTTTAGAATTTGGTTTGGTAGAATGGTTGTGTTCGTTCAATCCTAAATGGTCGTAATGTGCACCAATTATGATAGTTTTCGACGCTTTGTTGTCTAAAAATGCAATCACATTTCGACCAGTATTTTCCTTAACTTTCAAAGAATCGTTTGGATCAGTTTTTACTTTATAGGTAAATTCTTGAAGGTAACTATTTTTGTTGTAAGGTTGTAATCCGTAGCTTTTTAGTTGTTTCGATAAATAATCGGCAGCCACTTTTTCTTCTTTGGAACCTGTTAATCGTCCTTTTAATGCATCAGAAGATAAATAGGTGATGTGCTTTTTCAGATTTTTTTCATTAGCATATTCTGCATCGTCTGTTTCAACCCAATCCGCAATAAATACGTTGGTTTCTCTGGCTTTTTCTTGCTGGCGATTGCTAGAAAACACTAATTTTTTTCCGTCAGGAGAAAACATTGGAAACGCATTAAATTCGCTTTCAAAAGTGATTTGTCTCAAATTTTCTCCGTTTAAATCAATCATATACAATTGAAAATCGTAACCTCTTGTAGAATGATGATTGGATGAAAATATTATTTTTTTATCAGAAGGATGGAAGTATGGCGCCCAATTGGCTTTCCCCAAATTAGTAACTTGCTTTAAATTACTGCCGTCAACGTCGCACGTGTAGATTTCCATATTGGTTGGAGCCACTACGTTATCGGCTAATAATTCTTTGTATTCTTTAACTTCTTCATCCGTTTTTGGACGAGAAGAACGAAATACTAATTTTTTACTGTCGTGCGAAAAGAAACTTCCTCCATCATAACCCAATCCGGAAGTGATTTGTTTCACATTTGAACCATCAATATCCATTGTATAAAGTTCTAAATCACCCGAACGAATACTTGTAAAAGCAATTTTTTTTCCATCGGGAGAAACTACAGCTTCTGCATCATAACCTGGAGAATTGGTTAGTTTTTTAGTGATATTTCCTTGTAAATCGGCGATATAAATGTCAAAATCGGGATAAATTGCCCAAAGGTATTTTCCGTCACGAGGTTTTGGTGGCGCCGGACAAGCAACATTTCCTTCATGAGTAGAAGCGTAAATAATATGTTTTCCGTCTGGCATAAAGTAGGAGCAAGTAGTTCTTCCTTTACCAGTAGAAACCAATTTTAAGTTTTTAGAACTGATTTCTTTCTCTTGCAAATCGAGCATAAAAATTTGATCACAAGGAATTCCAAAAGCAGTATTGGAAACTTGTAGCGTCAAATTTTTACTATTCGGACTAAAATAGGCTTCGGCGTTGTCGCCACCATTTGTTAGTTTTGTGATGTTTTGTAAATTGCGTTCTTGAGCTAAAGAACTTGAAAATGAGAATAGTAGGCTTACTATTATAAAAGAAAAATACTTAGTTTTATGTAAGAGCATCATGTGTTTTTTTAATTTTAGCAAATATACTAAAAAACACATTTTTTTTAACATTGAATAGTTGTTAAATGTATGGACACTACTTACTATAAGTCTTCCAACATAATTCGTTTTTTATGTTTTTTAATCTTCTTAAAATAGGTTGGTGTAAATCCTGTGATTTTTTTAAATTGGTGTGATAAATGTGCTACACTGCTGTATTCCATTAGTAAACTAATTTCGGTAAGGCTTAATTCATCATACAAAAGCAATTCTTTTACTCTCTCAATTTTGTTGAGAATGATGTAGTTTGCGATCGTAGTTCCGGTGACTTCCGAAAATAGTGAAGCAAGATGATTGTAATTGTAATCTAATTTTTCGGCGATATAATCAGAATAGTTTGTGGTTGGATTTTTTTCTGAATAGTGAATCAATTCAATAATGGTAGTTTTTGTTTTTTCAATCAACAACGATTTTTTGTCGTCTATTAATTCGAGTCCTTTTTTTACAAGTCCTTTTCTTAATAGTTCTCTGTCTTCACCAGAAATATCTTTTTTAAGGTTTACTTCGCCTAATTCTACTGAAGTATATTTAAGTTTGAGTTTATCAAGTTCTTCTTTGACTGCAATTTTACAACGAAGCGAAACCATATATTTGATGTGTATTTTCATGAAATTAATTTTGAATTAACAATTGCAGTAAACAAATTAATAGTTGTATTTCATTTCATACAGAAGTAGTTCCTATTGTATTGTAAAGGTATTCATTTTTAAGCGGTGCAAATATAAATTTCGCAAAATTTAATTTGTTACACATTTCTTAGGTTATTTTACATATTTCCTTGATCGAGATAAAAAATCCGCTTTGTTTTCACAAAACGGATTGATTTATTTAATTACTATATTGTAGTTTGTATTTATAACTTCATATTATAAATGATTATTTCATCAAAACTAAATAACCCCAAGGATTTAAAGTCACAGAATCATCGCCTTTAAAAGTATAAGTTTGTCCTGAAAATAAATCTTTATACGTTCCTTGTTCATATTTGGAATTTAAAACAACGGTAACTTTTTCATCACTAAAATTGATTATTGGAATGATTTTATCTTGATTTTTTTCTCTTGAAAAAGAAACTATTTTATCCATTTTATCATTGTAAATTCTAACCATTGGTCCGCCATGTTCTCCATTCCAAAGTGCTTGATTTTTGTGTTTTAGTTCATTTAAAGTGGTGAATAATTGTCTGTGAGGATGTTCTTTCCATTCGATAGAATCTTTGTCAAAAAACTTCAATGATTTATTTAAACCTGCTTCTTGTCCGCTGTAAATCAAAGGCATTCCGTTGACAACATTTGTAAAAACTATTGCAGCTTCGAGTCCTTTACCGAAGTTTTTAAATGGTGTTCCATTCCAAGAATTCATATCATGATTATCGGTAAATGTCATTCGATAGCCGCCTTTTGGGAATGCTCCTTGGTCGTGCGCCATGTATTCTACCAAACCTCCAATGCCTTTATTGTTGGTCGTTGCATCTTTCATTTTGTCAAATAATGTCCAAGAATACGTCATGTCAAATGCTTTTTTGTGCATGTCTCTTGATTCCCATTCGGCTAACATAAATACAGGTTTGATTGCATCTAATTCCGCACGAACATTATCCCAAAAATCAACAGGTATAAATCCGGCAACATCACAACGGTAGCCATCAATATTGAAATCTTTAACCCAAAATTTCATGGCATCGGTCATGTATTTTCTCATTTCAGGATTTTCATAATCAAAATCTACCACATCATCCCAATCATACCAAGGTGTTGGTTGAAAATTACCATCTTTATTTTTAGTATACCAATCAGGATGCGTTTTAGTAAGTTCGTTATCCCAAGCCGAATGATTAGCAACCCAATCAATAACAACATACATTCCTAAACTGTGAATTTTATCAACTAAACGTTTGAAATCTTCTTTATTTCCATATTCAGGATTGATATCGTAATAATCTTTTACAGAATATTCACTGCCTAAAGTTCCTTTTCTATTTTTAACACCAATAGGATGAATTGGCATCAACCAAATAATATCAACGCCAAGTTTTTTTAATCGTGGTAGATGACTTTCAAAAGCTTTAAATGTTCCTTCATTCGTATATTGACGGACATTAACCTCATAGATTGTAGCATTCTTTGTCCAATCGGGATGTTTTAATTCTACATAAGGTTTTGGCAGATAACGATTGTCTGAGGTGTTATTTTCAGAATTTTTGCAACTATATAGTATTACAGATATTACAGATAAAAAGAATATTTTTCTCATTAGTAATGTTTTGATTTTCAAATATAAAAAAAATCCGTTTAGTTTTCACCAAACGGAATTTTATTAAAACTTCGTACTTTGTATTTCTAATATAGAACTTACAAGTGAATAACTTCATCATAAGCAGCGGCTACGGCTTCCATAACAGCTTCACTCATTGTTGGGTGTGGGTGAATTGATTTTAAGATTTCGTGTCCAGTAGTTTCTAGTTTTCTTGCTACAACTGCTTCTGCAATCATATCGGTTACACCAGCACCAATCATATGACAACCTAACCATTCACCATATTTTGCATCGAAAATTACTTTAACAAAACCATCGGCAGTTCCAGCAGCTTTTGCTTTCCCTGAAGCTGAGAATGGGAATTTACCAATTTTCAATTCGTATCCTTTTTCTTTAGCTTGTTTTTCGGTTAAACCAACAGAAGCAATTTCTGGAGTTGCATAAGTACAACCAGGAACGTTTCCGTAATCGATTGGGTCAACGTGTAAACCAGCTATTTTTTCAACACAATTAATTCCTTCAGCAGATGCAACGTGAGCTAATGCTTGACCTGGAGTTACATCACCAATTGCGTAATATCCTGGAACATTAGTTTGGTTGTATGCGTTTACTAAAATTTTATCTTTATCAGTTGCAATTCCAACTTCTTCAAGACCAATATTTTCAATATTTGTTTTAATTCCAACTGCAGAAAGTAAAATATCAGCTTCAAGAACTTCTTCACCTTTTGCCGTTTTAACGTAAGCTTTTACTCCATTTCCTGAAGTATCGATACGTTCTACAGAAGCATTTGTCATGATATTCACACCAGCTTTTTTCATAGAACGTTCCATTTGTTTTGAAATATCTTCGTCTTCAACCGGAACAATATTTGGCATGAATTCAACAATAGTAACATCAGTTCCCATTGAATTGTAAAAATGTGCAAATTCTACTCCAATCGCACCAGAACCAACAACAATCATTTTCTTTGGTTGAGTTGGCAACGTCATTGCTTGTCTGTATCCAATAACTTTTATACCATCTTGAGGAAGATTTGGTAATTCTCTTGAACGTGCACCAGTTGCAATAATAATGTGGTCTGCAGAATATTCTGTAACTTTTCCATCAGCAGCGGTTACATCTACTTTTTTACCTGGTTTTATTTTACCAAAGCCATCAATAACGTCGATTTTATTTTTTTTCATTAAGAATTGAACTCCTTTGCTCATTCCGTCTGCAACATCACGTGAACGTTTTACAACAGCAGAAAAATCTTTGTCAAATTCTTTGATGGTTAAACCATAATCTGAAGCATGCTTTAGGTAATCAAATACTTGAGCCGATTTTAAAAGTGCTTTTGTTGGAATACAACCCCAATTTAGGCAAATTCCACCAAGGCTTTCTTTTTCAATAACTGCTACTTTAAAGCCCAATTGAGAAGCACGGATTGCCGTAACATAACCGCCTGGACCACTTCCTAAAACAATAATATCGTATTTCATTTTTCTAGAGTTTATTTTTAATTTGTGAAAAATGCAATCGCAAAAGCTCGTGTCATTTTTCGTATGATTTCTTAATTAATTTTGATTGCAAATTTAGTAAAAAAGTTTAAAAGTTTAGAAGTTTATAAGGTTAAAAGTTCTTAACCTAATGATGCAATTAAATCTTCCACTTCTTTTTTTTGTTCGGCATATTTTATTTGCAATTCTGAATCTTCACCCATTCGATTGTAATAATCAAAAGCTTTCTTGGCGTATGATTTTTTTTGAAAATTGGAAACTTCCGGAATGTTTGGGAATATTTTTCTAAACAACATCTCATAATAAGCTTGCCATTCGCGTTCGTTTTTGTCCATAACAAATGGTTGTCTTGTTTTTTGACGTACATGAACCATTTCGTGAGCAATTAAGCAAATCATCAACGGTAGTGGAAATTGAAATGCATTTTCTGGAATTCGGATGATTTGTTGCTTGCCAAAATCGCCTTCGGTTGTAAGAACTATCATTGTTGGTACGGCTTTTTCTCTAAATTCAAAACCTTTTAAATAATGATCTTGCATGTTGAAATGTTGCAAAATCCAATTGGCTGCTTCTTTAGTTTTTCCTTGATTATGAAAGGAGGTTACTTTGGCTTTTACTTTTTTATAATTCATAAATCGAATCTATTTTGAAATCATTTTTTTTACAATAGAAACAATAGTTGTTGCCAAAATTGCGCCTAAAAATGCCAAGAAAATATCTTTTTGAGCATCCCAAATATCGCCTTGAGTTCCGAGATAAGCATCGCCTTGCGCTTTAAAAAATACATCGGCAACTGCCCATTCTATTAATTCGTAAAATCCGCTAATTGATAGTGTAATTTCGATTGGCAACGTCCAAGCAACCCACGATGGAAATTTTAACCATTTTAGAAACATTTCTCGCATTGGATACGCCAATAAAAATCCGAAACTGAAATGGACAATTCTATCGTAATGATTTCGAGATAAATCAAGCGCATCTTTTAACCAATATCCAAATGGATTTTCGGCATAGGTATATTTGGAACCATAAACGTGAAGACATAAATAAATGCATACCAACAAATAACTTAAATCGCTGAAAATAAATTTTTTATAAGTAAAAATCATAAAACCTAGAAATAGAAATACTAAGGTGTTTTCTAAAATCCAATTGGCTGTGTCGGTATTTCCAACATAGGAATTAATCCAATTGATCAGAAAAAATCCGATGAAAATTTTTAACCAAGTATTATTCTTTAAAGGAGTTCTTTCGTCGGAAATAGCGATTGTAAAAGCCATAGTTATATTTAATTTTCATCAAATATAAATAAAAACGTATTAGTTTTTAAATTGCTTCCGAAAATTGCGAATCGTATAGGTTTTTGTAGTAACCATCAGCTTTGTTAACTAATTCGTGATGCGTTCCAGATTCTACAATTTGACCTTTGTGCATAACGATGATTTTGTCAGCATTGACAATAGTTGCCAATCGATGTGCAATAACAATAGATGTTCTATCTTTAGTAATAGTTTCTGTAGCTCTTTGAATCAATTCTTCCGAATAAGTGTCGATAGACGAAGTGGCTTCATCCAAAATAAGAATACTCGGATTACTAACATAAGCGCGCAAAAAAGCAATCAATTGGCGTTGTCCAGACGATAACATTACGCCGCGTTCTTTCACATTATAATCATAACCTTTGGGCAAATTCATAATAAAATCGTGCACCCCAATTTTCTTGGCAGCTGCAATTACTTGTTCGCGTGAAATGGCATCATTATTTAAAGTGATATTGTTGTAAATGGTATCGGCAAAAAGAAAAACGTCTTGTAGAACAACTGCAATTTGAGTTCTTAAACTTGATAAAGTAAAGTCGTTAATATTTTGATTATCAATTGCTATTGTTCCTGAATCAATTTCGTAAAAACGATTTAACAAATTAATAATTGTTGATTTTCCTGCGCCAGTCGAACCAACAATGGCAATAGTTTCACCCGATTTTACTTCTAATGAAATGCCTTTTAAAACCTCTTCATCTTTAATATAACTGAATCGTACATCTTTAAAACTGATGTTTCCTGCAAAATGTTTGGCTTTAATTGTACCAGTTTGTTGTACATCTTCTTGTGTGTCTAAGATGTCAAAAACTCGGTTGGCAGCAATCATTCCCATTTGCATTTCGTTGAATTTATCTGCAATTTGACGCAACGGATTGAACAACATTCCGATGAACATCGTGTAGGAGAATAAATCTCCGAAAGTGGTGAATTTGTCTCCATCTAATATGTGAAAACCTCCATAAAGTACTACAAATCCTAATGTTAACGACGAAATGATATCGGCGATAGGGAAGAAAATTGAGTTGTACAAAATGGTTTTTATCCAGGCAACATTGTGTTTCTGATTGATTTCTTTAAATTTTTCATGCTCAATTTCTTCGCGATTAAAAAGTTGGACAATCTTCATTCCGGTAACTCGTTCTTGCACAAATGTGTTTAAATTTGCCACTTGATTTCGAACTTCTTCAAAAGCGACTTGCATTTTGCGTTGGAAAATTCTTGTGATGTAAACTAATATTGGCATTGCTGCAATTACAATCCACGTAAGTTTCCAGTTCATGTAAAACATGATGATTAAACAGGCTAACATTTTTAGCAAATCACTGATAATCATGAATAAACCTTGACTAAAAATTCTTGCAATTTGTTCTATATCCGAAACCGAACGCGTAACTAATTGACCAACTGGTGCGTTGTCGAAATATTTCATTCTGAAACTTAACATGTGTTTGAAAAGTTTCGTTCGAATGTCTTTAATGATGTTTTGACCTAAAAGATTGGCCCAAAAAACAAAGAAAAACTGAAAGATTCCTTCTAATAATAATACAATTCCCATCAAAGTAATGTAAAACAATAAACCGTTTTGATCGTGAGGTTTTATATAGTGGTCAATTGTTTGTTTCAATAAAAAAGGACGAAGTGATGCGAAAACGGCTAACAAAATCGCAGCCGCAATCACGCCATAAAAAACTGTTTTATAGGGTTTTGTGTATTTTAATATTCGTTTAAATAAACGTATGTCGAACGCTTTTGCTTTCATTTGTCTGTCAATCTGCAATCTGAGAACTGCTATCTGTTATATAAGGATATTCCACTTTCGTTAAATATAATCCGTGTGCCGGAACTGAAAATCCTGCTTTATTTCGATCTTTACTTTCAATGATTTGAATAAAGTCGTGCAAAGATATTTTTTCTAATCCAATATTTATCATTGTACCAACAATTGCTCGAACCATATTTCGCAAAAAACGATCTGCCGAAATTGTAAAAACCAATCTATCATTAACTCGAGTCCAATTGGCTTCAAAAATCGTGCAATTAAATGTGTTTACATCGGTATGCACTTTTGAAAAACACTCAAAATCAATGTAATTGAAAAGTATTTTACAAGCTTCATTCATTTTAGCAATATTCAACTCGTGCTGATTATACCAAGAATTGTCGCTTTCAAACACGTCTTTTTTGGTGTGAATGTAGTATTCATACGTTCGTTTAGTGGCGTCAAATCGGGCATGAGCTTGATCATGAACTTTATGAAAATCTAAAACGGCAATGTCTTTGGGTAAAAACGAATTGAGTTTATGACTTAAATAAGCAACATCAATTTCTAAATCATAATCAAAATGTGCAAACATTTGCTTGGCATGAACACCAGAATCAGTTCGGCCTGCGCCAACTAGTTCAATTTCGGTTTTCAATATTGTGGAAATTGCTTTGGTCAAAGTTTCTTGTACAGAAGTTGCGTTTGGCTGATATTGCCATCCGTGATAGTTGGTACCTTTGTAAGCAAATTCTAGAAAATATCTCAAAATTTAGTGTTCAGTGTTCAGTTGGCAGTGTTCAATTAGAAACTGCCTTGGCAAATTT
Organism: Flavobacterium aquatile LMG 4008 = ATCC 11947; assembly: GCF_000757385.1. Taxonomy (GTDB): domain Bacteria; phylum Bacteroidota; class Bacteroidia; order Flavobacteriales; family Flavobacteriaceae; genus Flavobacterium; species Flavobacterium aquatile. The sequence goes on from NZ_JRHH01000003.1 coordinate 596,790, forward strand.
ACAAAGATTTTAATTGATAAAATGTCTAAAGTTTTCCTAAATAATTAACTTTGCCAATAAGCGATAAAATGAATGAGATTGCTTCGTTCCTCGCAATGACAATATGAAAAAAATCCTTTTACTATCCGATACTCACAGTCATATTGATGATACTATATTGAAATATGTAAACTTGGCAGATGAAGTTTGGCATGCTGGCGATATTGGTGATTTGGTTGTAACCGATACGTTAAAAAAGCTAAAACCACTTCGAGCCGTTTACGGTAACATCGACGATGACAAAGCCCGAATGGAATTTCCTTTAAATAACCGATTTATGTGTGAAGGAGTTGATGTTTGGATTACTCATATTGGCGGTTATCCCGGTAAATATAATCAAGCGGTTCGGGAGGAATTGAAAATGAATCCGCCAAAATTATTCATTTGTGGACATTCCCATATATTAAAGGTGCAATTTGATAAAAGTTTGAATTTACTTCACATGAATCCTGGTGCATGCGGCATTTATGGATTTCACCAAGTGCGAACGATGCTGCGATTTGAAATTGATGGTGATAAAATTCAGAGTTTAGAGATTGTTGAAATAGGGAAGAAGTAGTGTTTAGTTATCAGTTATTAGTTGTCAGTGCTCAGTCTTTAGTGTTCAGTGTTCAGATTTATAAAATTGTCATTTCGAAAACAAAAAAATGCGGAATTTTGTTCTTTTCATAGATTTTCTCTGGAGTTTCATTTGCAGCTACATCGCACCACGATGCAGAGCCATCTTTGTGATATTCAGGAGTTGTTAACAATAAGAAAATGAATGGTTTGTTAAATTGTAAATCGTTTTCTTTTACTGGAATTTCTTTTAAAATATAATCTTCAGCATATTTAGATTGCAACTTAAAGGTATGTTTTTTTGTGCTGTATCTGTTAAAGTACAAGCATAATTCGTAATTGCTTTTGGTTCTTTTTCCTAAAATATTAAATTGGAATGTACTTGAATCAATAATAGCATAATATTCGTTATTACTTTTATCTAAGCAGGTTGTATTAACCAATGCACCATTTTTGTACTCTTTTAAATTTATAATGTAATTTTTATTAACAAGATCTTTACTTGTTATTGAATTTTGAGAAAAGTTTATTCCTTCGAAACTTAAATAATTGGATATCATTTTTTTATCAGAAGGATTGTATTCTGATTTGAAGTTAAAATCTTGCGCGAAACATGATAATGAAAGGGAAAAGGCTATTATTATATATAAGTATTTCATATTTTAGTATTAAATTAATTTCAAATCTAATAAATATTTTTCAGATTTTATTTGTTAAATTTATAAATGGGTTGTTTAAAATCTGAAGTTCTAGCCCTGATTGCAATGGAAAGCTTTTTCTAAAAATAATTTAGTTTTTCTTATTTTTAAAAAGCGACCAAAGGAAGCTCTTTTAAAAATTTTAGAAAAACAGATTATTTTAGAAAAACTTGTAATGGAAAGCTGGATTGGCTTCTAACAAAAAAATCCCAAACTTTCGTTCGGGACTTTCTTCGCACTAATAAACTAAGTTTATAGGTTTATCTCAATCGGTCAACAGATTTTACGAGATCTTCATCCTTCTTGATAGCTTTGTTGGCCAAAACTAACATTACGATAGAAATGATGGGTAGAAACATCCCAATACCTTTCTCAGAAACTACAGGAGTTTCTCCAGATAAATTTAGTGAACGATAAACAAATAATCCTAATAAAATTAAATTTAATATCATATTCAATCTGTTGAAAACAAATTGTTGTTGTCTTTTCTTAAACGATATTATACTAATTAAGGCTAATGTTGTACTTAAACCAAACAAAGATGAGTAAACAATATTTCCCATGAAGTAATAGTCTTTACCGCCAATTTCCCACAATGGAAACACGAACGGAAGCACTCCCGAGATAATAAAAGCTACTGCTAAGTAAATTGTTTGAATTCGTTGTAACATTATTATGTATTTATACCGCAAAAATATATTTTCTTTTTTTAAAAAACTATTGCTTGAATGAAATTTATTCGTATTATTGCATAACAAATCCGTAAGTACTTCAAAAACACGGATGTTTCACTAGAAAATTTACCTCACATTTTGTATTGTCAATCAATTACCACAAAAAATATATAAAAACATTTATGTTTGATAGTTCTGCATTAAAAGGAATGAAGTTAACTGAACTTCAAGAAATTGCCAAATTGGCCAAAACCATAAAATTTAACGGTGTAAAAAAAGATGCTTTAATTGAGCAAATTTTGCAACATCAAGCGGCTACTGCTACTGAAAAATCTCAGGAAAAAGTAGTTGCACCGAAAGAAGAAAAAGCGAAAAGAGCTCGAATTGCTCCTGATGCTTCGCCTAAAATAGAAAAGAATTCTACGGATTTATTTTCTGAGGAAGTTGCAAATGTAGCTCAGCCAACAAGCGTTGCAGAAGAAGTTCCAGAAGTAAAAGAGGTTTCTGTAAAAGCTGAAAAGTTTCAAAAGAAGCCAAAATTTATAAAACCCGTAAAAGTAGCTTCAGAGGAACAACCTTCACAAGAAGCTCCACAAGAGGAAGTTGCAACAACAGAAACAGCTTCTGAAACTACAGAAGAAAATTCGGTTAAGCCTAAAAACCCAAATCAAAACCCGAATCAAAAGCATAAAAATCAGAATCAGAATCCAAATCAAAACCCAAACCAAAATCCGAACCAAAACGGTAATGGAAACGGAAATCCAAATCAAAACCCAAATCAAAACCCAAATCAAAAACATAAAAATCAAAAATCTAATAATTTTAGAGATGCCGATTATGAATTTGACGGAATTATAGAAAGTGAAGGCGTTCTAGAAATGATGCCTGATGGTTACGGATTTTTACGTTCATCAGATTACAATTATTTAGCATCGCCAGATGATATTTATTTGTCAACATCACAAATTCGTTTATTCGGATTAAAAACTGGTGATACTGTAAAAGGTGTTGTTCGTCCGCCGAAAGAAGGCGAGAAGTTCTTTCCTTTAGTTAGAGTTTTAAAAATCAATGGACACGATCCGCAAGTAGTTCGAGACAGAGTTTCATTCGAACACTTAACACCAATATTTCCTCAAGAAAAATTTAATATTGCTGGTAAACAAGCCAGTACTTCAACACGAATTATCGACTTGTTTTCACCAATAGGAAAAGGACAACGTGGAATGATTGTCGCACAACCAAAAACAGGTAAAACAATGTTGCTTAAAGACATTGCCAATGCCATTGCTGCCAATCATCCAGAAGTTTATTTAATCGTTTTATTGATTGACGAGCGTCCAGAAGAAGTTACCGATATGCAACGTAGCGTTCGTGGTGAAGTTATCGCATCAACATTCGATAGAGAACCAATGGAACACGTGAAAATTGCCAATATCGTTCTTGAAAAATCGAAACGATTGGTAGAATGTGGTCACGATGTAGTAATTCTTTTAGATTCAATTACGCGTTTGGCGAGAGCTTACAATACCGTTCAACCAGCATCAGGTAAAGTACTTTCTGGTGGAGTTGATGCCAATGCATTGCAAAAACCAAAACGTTTTTTCGGTGCTGCTCGTAACGTAGAAAACGGTGGTTCGTTGAGTATTATCGCAACTGCATTGACAGAAACTGGTTCTAAAATGGACGAAGTTATCTTCGAAGAATTTAAAGGAACAGGTAACATGGAGCTACAATTAGATAGAAAAATTGCTAACCGTAGAATTTTCCCAGCTATCGATTTAACGTCTTCAAGTACGCGTCGTGACGATTTATTATTAGATGAAAACACGCTAAAACGCATGTGGATTCTACGTAAATTCCTGGCCGATATGAATCCAGTAGAAGCCATGGATACCATTAACGATAAAATTAAAAAGACTCGAAATAACGAAGAGTTTCTTATTTCTATGAATGATTAGAAGCGAATGGCTTGGGCATTTTTTGCCATCCATTTTCCTGCTATCCATTACAATAAAAAATGTCCCGAAACAATCGGGACATTTTTTATTTTCATTACTATCAGGGCTAGTTAGTAATCTTTAAACACTAAATTCAGTTTTCAAAAGATATTATTAAAAAAAAAGCCATTCCAATAAAGGAACAGCTTTTATAATTTATTTAAAATAACTTTGTGACTTACAGTCTTAGTGTCAAATTACTCTTTAGCAGCCAAATACCTTTCAGCATCCAACGCAGCCATACAACCAGTTCCAGCAGCAGTAATTGCTTGTCTGTAAACGTGGTCAGCAGCATCACCACCAACAAATACTCCAGCTACATTAGTCTTAGCTGTTCCAGGAATATTTACAATATAACCAGTTTCGTCTAACGTTAGATAGTCTTTAAAAATATCAGTATTTGGTTTATGACCAATGGCTACGAAAAATCCAGTTGCAGGAATTTCAAGTTCTTCGTTGGTAGTTTTGTTTAAAGCTTTTACACTGGTTACAACTTGACTGTCACCCAGAACTTCAACCGTATCGTGGTTCATTAGAATTGTGATGTTTTCAGTATTTCTAACACGTTGTTCCATGATTTTAGAAGCTCTAAACTTCTCACTTCTCACTAACATTGTAACTTTTTTACACAATTTAGATAAATAATGTGCTTCTTCACAAGCAGAATCTCCTGCACCAACAATCACAACTTCCTGGTTTCTATAGAAAAATCCGTCGCAAACCGCACAAGCAGAAACGCCGCCACCCATATTTAAATAATGTTGCTCTGATGGTAAACCTAAATATTTAGCTGTTGCTCCAGTTGAAATAATCACGGTTTCGCAGTGAATTTCTTTAGTGTCATTAATCCATACTTTATGAATATCACCAGAGAAATCTACTTTTGTCGCCCAACCATCACGAACATCGGTTCCAAAACGTTTGGCTTGTTCTTCAATTCCAACCATCATTTGCGGACCAGTAATTCCTTCCGGATTTCCAGGCCAGTTTTCTACTTCATTAGTGGTTGTTAGTTGTCCACCAGGTTGTGTTCCTTGGTAAAGAACAGGATTCATATTAGCTCTAGCTGCATAAATTGCTGCTGTATATCCAGCTGGACCAGAACCTATTATAAGGCATTTTACTTTTTCTATTGTATCTGACATAGTATGTTTGTTTTTTAGAATTGCAAAGGTAAGTTTTTATTAAAATATTTTAATGTAAAGTACTTGACAAAAAACTATTTTAGTATAAATTTTAATTATTGAAAATAAAAAAAAAAGCTGAACTTTTTAAAGTTCAGCTTTTTGTCGGGGTGGCAGGATTCGAACCTGCGGCCTCCTGCTCCCAAAGCAGGCGCGATAACCGGGCTACGCTACACCCCGAAAATTGTTATATTTCCGAGTGCAAATATATAACAATAATCAACTTTTCAAAGAGTAATGAAATTATTTTTTACAAAATTTTATTTTGTTGGTTTTTTCATTAAAGCTGCATTGTCTACAAATCGTTTTAATTCAATTTTTTGGTCGCCATAAACTTCAACTTCTGATTTTCCTGAAGCTTCTAAAATTAAATTTTCAGTAACATTCAAACTTGCGTTTGTATAGGATTCTGTCAGTGCTTCTGTATTTCGTGAAGTTAGTTTTTTTCCAATAAATTTGGCATTGTTATCCAAACGTAGTTTTAAATGTTCTACTTCGCCTTCAATTTCGCTTTCCGATTTTTGATACATATCAAAGGTTAAATCGTTTGATGTTACTAGAGCTTTCAATTTTGCACTTTTACTTAATGTTACTATAGTTTTTTCGGCTTTAGAATTTAATTCAGCTCGCGATTTATCATCCATTATTAAAGTAAATTCGGTAGATTTTGAATTAACAAACAGTTTTGATGAATCGTAGGTTTTAAATGTTATTGCGTCTAATTCTATTTCAGATAATGCGGTAACAGTTGCTTCGTTTCTTGTAGTAACCGCAGTAAAATCATCTTTATAGGTAATTCTAATGCTCAATTTCTTGAATCCGAATGCATTTTTTAAAGTCGATATACGTAAAGTGGAGCCGTTTAAAACAATGTCGATTGCTTCGTGCAGATTATCATCGGCTTCAATTTCTAATCCACATTCAGTGCCTTTAGTTAGAATAACTTCAACGTTATCAAGAACTTCAAGTGAAGTGAAATCCTCAATTTTTTTTATTTCTGTGGTTACTATTTTAGATCCTTTTACTTTTTCTTTCTTTTGGGCAAAAGCAAGCGATGTTATAAAAAGCAGTGTAAATAGGAATATCGATTTTTTCATTTTAAATATTTATTAAGGTCAAAAATATAAAAATCAAAGTTAAAAGAATTATAAAATAATTTATTATTTGATGCGAACACTCCATTCAAAATCCATTTCAGACACTTGATCACCTTTTTCATCAATTCCTATTGATTTTAACCATAGTGTTACTCCATCGCCAGTTCCAATAGTTTTTTGGACTGCTTCCTCTATTAGATGACCATCGTTACACGTAAATGTTATGCGACCTTTAGCTTTTTTTGTAAAGTTTGCTTTGTTATTTGCAACTAGCATTGAAATGTTCTTACCACTTTTCTTTATTTGATACATCACTAAAGCTCCAGTTGTAAGTTCGGCAGCCATTGCTTGTACCGCGAAGTACATAGAATTAAACGGGTTTTGATTAAACCATCGGTGTTTAACAGTTGCTACGCATTTCTTGTCAGATATTTCTTTAACTCGTACGCCGCACCAAAATGCAGAAGGTAACTTAAAGAACAAAAAAGTATTCAATTTAGCTGGTGAAAATTCCATGAAGTATTGATTTTGTTGTAAATATACATAAAATACTATGCATAACGATAAAATACTGTTTGTTAAATAAATGTTAAATTTAAGTACTTTGTAATGCATAATACCTTTTTTTGATTGTATCTTTGTATAAGAAATTAATGGTCTATCTATAGTATTGTTAGTTTTGAGTTTTAATCATCAATCAAAAAACAAATAAAAATGACATCAGCTAACGAAAGAACAATTGCATCAGTGACACATTTGAGTTCCTTTGCTCAATACATTTTTCCATTAGGGAATTTTATTGCACCAATAATTATATGGAGTGCAAAGAAAAATGATTCTGAATTTGTAGATTTTAACGGAAAACAAATTTTGAATTTTCAGTTGAGTATTTTTACTTACAGTTTAATCTTGGTTGCAATATCATTACCATTATTGATTTATGGGTTTGTAGATTTATTAGGAACAAATATGTCTTTCAGTAATTTTGATATTGACTTTGATGGATTTCAAAATCAAAAAATTACAGCACTAATTGGAATTGCAATTGTATCATTTGTATTTCTAATTTTCCTAAAAATATTTGAATTCATATTAATTATAAACGCCGCAGTTAAAGCATCCAATGGTGAAAATTATAAATATCCACTCACAATACCTTTTTTTAAATAAAAGTTTCTATCATCAAAATCAATCATCAGAATCTGAACTAAATTCAGATTAAATCAAAAAATGAACAGTTTAATTAAAAAATCAAAATCGAATTATGAACATTGAAAACACAAAAGCCCAAATGCGAAAAGGTGTTTTAGAGTTCTGCATCTTATCGGTATTAAAAGAGAAAGAAGCATACACATCTGAAATATTAGACACTTTAAAAAACGCAAAATTGCTTGTAGTAGAGGGAACAGTTTATCCGCTATTGACAAGATTAAAAAATGACGGTTTGCTCAACTATCGTTGGGAAGAATCAACTTCAGGTCCACCAAGAAAATATTATGAGTTGACCGAATTAGGAAAAACATTTTTAAACGAATTAAACGGAACTTGGACAGAACTTTCTGACGCCGTGAACATCATAACCAATCAAAAATAACAATCATGAACAAAACAGTAAATATTAATATAGGTGGTTTATTTTTTCATATAGATGAAGATGCATACCAAAAGTTATCAAGATATTTTGATGCTATAAAACGTTCACTTTCAAATTCATCGGGTAAAGATGAAATCATGAAAGACATTGAAATGCGTGTTGCCGAACTTTTTACAGAAAGACAAAAAAGCGACAAACATGTTATCAATAATGTTGATGTTGATCAAGTGGTCACTGTAATGGGACAACCAGAAGATTATCGAATCGACGATGATGCTGAAACTCCTAAAAACGAACCGTTTTATGTTCCAAGAAAAAACAAAAAACTATATCGTGACAAAGATAGAGGTTTAATTGCAGGTGTATGCACAGGTTTAGGTCATTACACAGGAATTGATTCTGTTTGGATTAAAGTAATTTTTATATTATTTGCTTGTATAACTGTTGGTTGGGGTTTATTGGCTTATTTAATTCTTTGGATAGCTACTCCAAAGGCCATTACAACTTCTGAAAAATTAGAAATGACAGGCGAACCAGTTACGATTTCTAACATTGAAAAAAAAGTTAGAGAAGAATTTGAAAACGTTTCTGATAAAATAAAAAATGCAGACTATGATAAAATGGGAAACCAAATAAAGTCTGGAGCTGAAAGTGCTGGTACAAAGATTAGTTCTGCTTTTTCTTCTGTTTTTGGTGCTTTTGCAAAAGTTCTAGGCGCATTTATAGTGATTTTTTCATCCTTATCATTACTTGGGGTTTCTATTGCATCAATTGTTGCGATGTTCTCTGCATCGATGCCAGAAAACAAGTTAGTTGAATTTATTCAAACGCCACTCGGACTTGAAACACCGCTTTGGGCTCAAGGGATTTTGTTCTTTTTAGCAATGGGAATTCCGTTATTTTTCCTTCTAATTTTAGGGTTGAAATTATTGGTAACTAATTTAAAATCAATTGGAAATATTGCAAAATACAGTTTGTTAGCCATTTGGATAATTGCTGTTGGTATTTTAATCTCTTTAGGAATTAGCGAATTTAATCAATTGGCTTACTCAGGAAAAACAGTTCAAAAAGAAGTGGTGAATGTTCCAGCAACAGATACTTTAAGTGTGAAATTTGCTTACAATGATTTCTTCTCTAAAAATATTTACGACAGAGATGATATCAGAATTGTACAAGATTCTGCAGGAAACACAGTAATTTATTCTAATAATGTAACGTTGCATTTAAAAAGAACCGATAAAACTACACCATACATTCAAATTGAGAAAAAAGCGCAAGGAAAATCATTTGCAGAAGCGAATGAAAGAGCTCAAAAAATCAAATACAATTATAAAATCGTAGGGAACGAATTGATTTTAGATAACTATTTCTTAACCGATTCAAAAAACAAATTACGCGATCAAAGAGTAGAAGTTTACTTATATTTACCAAACGGAATTGTATACTATCCAAACGAAAATGTAGAACACTATTTAAGCGGAAATAACGCCGATTTCGATTACTATTATGGTCCAGAAGGATATAAATATAAAGTAAATAATACTGAATTGAAATGTTTGAATTGTCCTGAAGATGAAAACGAAATCAATGCAGATGTAGTAATTAATAATGATGGTGTTAAAATTACAAATGACAACGATACTATCAAAACCGTTTCTGTAAAAGTAAATGGTAAAGAAGTGATACAAACCACAAAAGGAAAAGAAGGTAGCGAAAGTTTAACGATAGGCAAAGACGGAATAATAATTAAATCCAATTAGTCATGATAAAGTTTATAATTTTATGTACAAAAGTTATAATTGTAGCAGTTGTAGCTTTACTTTTTTCTTCATGCAAACAAGTATTTGAAGGAATAAAAGGAAACGGAAATGTTCAAACTGAGCAACGAAAAATATCAGAACCATTTACTAAAATTTCTGTGAGTAGAGGTTTAGAAGTGATTGTGGAACAAGGCGATGTGGTAAAAGTAGAAGTTGAAGCTGATGAAAATTTGCTAAAACACATCACAACAAAAGTAGAAAACGGAACTTTAGTAATTTCATCTGACGAAAATATTTACAGCGCAGAGAAAGAAGTGGTAAGAGTGACAATGCCTACAATTGAAGGTTTAGAAACTACAAGTGGTTCCAATTTATCAAGTGCATCGGCATTAAAAGGATCAAAAATGTACGTAAAATCAAGTAGTGGAAGCGAAATAGATGTTACTGCAGAATTCGATACCATTTCAAGCGAATCAACTAGTGGAAGTAATATTACTTTGTCTGGAAAGGCATTAAAATTCACATCAGCATCATCAAGCGGAAGCGAAATCGAAGCTGGTAATCTTCTAGCTAACGAAGTGGTTTCTCAATCAACAAGCGGAAGCTCAACTAATGTTAATCCGCGAGTTTCATTGAATGCAAAAGCATCAAGCGGAAGTTCAATTGAATATACAAACACACCAAAGACGATTGTCAAAGAAGAAACTTCAGGCGGAAGCGTTTCCAGCCTTTAGAATTTATTTATAGTTTTAGTTGTACCGAAAATCCCAGCGAAAGTTGGGATTTTTTTTTTATTGCGAGGCGCAAAGAAATATCAATTATAATTCTTGTAATGCGTGTAAAATCTCATAAGAATAGTCAATAAAATCAATGCTGAAATAATTCAACAAAAGTTAAACCAATACCAATTAACTTCATTTTTAGATTCATAAATCGTAATTTTGAATAAAAAAAGAAATGAAAATTTTAATAACAGGCGCAACAGGTTTAATAGGAAACGAATTGACAAATTTGCTTTTGCAAAACAATCATACCGTTCACTATCTTACAACTTCGCCTCAAAAGATTCAAAATAAAACCAACTATCACGGATTTTTTTGGAATCCACAAGAAGGAAAAATCGACGAAAATTGCCTTGATGGAGTAGACACAATCGTGCATCTTGCTGGCGCATCAATCTCGAAACGTTGGACCAATTCCTATAAACAAGAACTTATAGAAAGCCGTGTTTTATCGGCGAATTTATTGTTCAATTTACTAAAAAAGGCACCACATCAAGTACAACATTATATTTCGGCATCGGGAACCGCAATTTATCCCGACAGTTATTCCAAAACCTACGACGAATCATCACCAGAAAAAGACGATACTTTCCTAGGTCATGTAGTTCAAAAATGGGAGGAAAGCGCCGATCAATTTAATTTACTAAATCTAAAAGTTACCAAACTTAGAACAGGTGTGGTTTTTTCTGACAAAGGAGGCGCGCTTCTTGAAATGATCAAACCAATAAAAATGTTCGTCGGGTCAGGTTTTGGCTCAGGAAAACAAATGCAATCCTGGATTCATTTACACGATATTGCCAACTTATATTATTTTGTAATTCAAAACCAAACTGAAGGAATAATCAATGCCGTAGCACCAGTTTCAATTACCAACCAAGACCTTACAAAAGAAATTGCTAAACAACTTAAGCGTCCATTATTTCTACCCAATGTGCCTCAGTTTGTAATGAAATTGATGCTTGGCGAAATGCATATTTTACTATTCAACAACAAAAATATTCTTCCAAAAAGAGCATTAGCTGAAGGATTTAAATTCCGTTACGAAACTGCTCAACAAGCACTTCAAGACTGCATAAAATAAAAAAAGTTCTAGTTTTTAGCTAGAACTTTTTTCAATTTGAATTAATAATATCTTTTGCCTTTCAGCCAATCGTAAACCTTTTATATTCCAAAAATAGTGTTTTCGAAATCGTAATAGTCTTAAAATTATATTAAATTTTTATTAAATTAATTTAAGTTTTAAAACATTCTCTTTTTTTCATGATAATTATTGAATTAAAATTATTTTTAAAAAATCAGGAGCATCACAGTAGGCATTTTAATAATCCATTTTCCTGCTTTCCATTGCAATTCCCGATGAAAAATCGGGAGATTTCCATTGCAATCAGGGCTAAATTCAATCTTTAGGTTACTAAATCCCGATTTTCAATAGACGTCTCTAGTTATCATCAAATGTAAACTTTGTGACCTTCGTGCCTTCTTCGTGCCTTCGTGGTAAAACACACGTGACAATTTGACATTTAATTACATTTGGCAGTACTTTTGCATTCAAAAATAGCAGATTAAAACAATCAAATGAATATCAAAAATATATTTAAAAATAAAAGCACTATGAGTACTGAAAATACTGATAAAGAAATTCTTGAGAATGAAAATGAAATCGCAAGTCAAGATGTTGAAAATCAAGAAAATAAAACTAATCCAGGCATAGAATCTGCAGACGAATTAACTGTAGAACAAAAACTAGAAGAAGATTTAGCTAACGAAAAAGATAAATTTTTACGTCTTTTTGCCGAATTTGAAAACTACAAAAGACGTACCACAAAAGAAAGAATTGACTTATTTAAAACTGCCAATCAAGAAGTGCTTCAAGCCATGTTGCCAGTTTTAGACGATTTTGACAGAGCAATGGTTGAAATTTCTAAATCAGAAGACGAATTGCTTTTAAAAGGTGTAGAACTAATTCACGAAAAACTAAAATCAACCTTAGTTTCGAAAGGATTAGAAGAAGTAGAAGTGCGCACAGGCGATGCTTTCAATGCAGATTTTGCCGAAGCAATCACTCAAATTCCAGCTCCATCAGACAATTTAAAAGGAAAAATAGTTGATGTTCTAGAAAGAGGATACAAACTTGGTGACAAAATTATTCGTTTCCCAAAAGTTGTAATCGGTCAATAATTATCTGTAGAAATGCGATTCATCGCGTTTAATCATAACATATTTATTTTTCAAAAATGAAAAAAGATTATTACGAAATATTAGGCATCACAAAATCAGCTTCCGAAGCCGAAATTAAAAAAGCCTACAGAAAAAAAGCAATCGAATTTCACCCAGATAAAAATCCAGGTGACGCGCAAGCCGAAGAAAACTTCAAGCAAGCAGCCGAAGCCTACGAAATTCTTAGCGATCCACAAAAGAAAGCTAAATACGATCAATATGGTCACCAAGCTTTTGATGGCGCAGGTGGTTTTGGCGGTGGTGGTCACATGAATATGGATGATATTTTCAGCCAATTTGGTGATATTTTTGGCGGAGGTTTTGGTGGTTTCGGTGGTAATTCTGGTGGTCAACGCCGTGTAAAAGGTAGTAATCTTCGTATTAAAGTAAAACTTACTTTAGAAGAAGTTGCTAATGGTGTTGAGAAAAAAGTTAAAGTAAAACGCAAAGTTCAAGCTAGCGGTGTAAAATATAAAACTTGTTCGGCTTGTAATGGTCAAGGTCAAGTTTTAAGAGTTACCAATACAATTTTAGGTAGAATGCAAACGGCAACTACATGTCCAACATGTGGCGGTTCTGGTCAAACAATTGAAAGCAAACCAATCAATGCCGACGCACAAGGAATGGTGGTAGAAGACGAAACCGTTTCTATCAAAATTCCAGCTGGAGTAGTAGACGGAATGCAGCTTAAAGTTTCAGGAAAAGGTAATGATGCACCAGGAAACGGAATTGCAGGTGATTTAATCGTTGCCATAGAAGAATTAGAACACGAATTTTTAAAACGTGAAGGTGAAAATCTTCACTACGATTTATATGTAAGCTTTCCAGAAGCAGCTTTAGGTGTTTCTAAAGACATCGAAGCAGTAAACGGAAAAGTAAGAATCAAACTCGAAGAAGGAATTCAATCGGGTAAAATTTTACGACTAAAAGGTAAGGGAATTCCGAGCTTAAATAGCTACGGAAGCGGTGATTTATTGGTTCACGTAAACGTCTGGACACCAAAAACTTTAACCAAAGAACAACGTCAATTCTTTGAAAAATCATTAACCGACGACAACTTTATTCCGCATCCAGAAAAGACCGATAAATCTTTTTTTGAAAAAGTTAAAGATATGTTTTCGTAATTATAAAATTATTTATACATTTGGATATTACTTGGAAACAAGTAATTTCTTTTTCATAGCAATTTTTCCCATCCTTGTGTCAAAATAAGGGTGGGTTTTTTTGTAACAAACACTTTCAAATCACTACTAATTCAGTACTTTTACACAAATTAATTTTCTTAAATGAGCAATATCCTAGAAGTTAAAAACGTCGTTAAACAATATGGTGATTACACTGCGCTAAACGAAGTTTCTCTTTCAGTTCCTAAAGGCAGCATTTACGGACTTCTAGGTCCAAATGGCGCAGGTAAAACGTCCTTAATTAGAATCATCAACCAAATCACAATGCCCGATAGCGGTCAAGTGATTCTTGATGGAGAACCTTTAAGACCAGAACATGTCGCCTTAATTGGCTATATGCCAGAAGAACGTGGATTGTACAAAACTATGAAAGTTGGCGAACAATGTTTGTATTTGGCGCAACTAAAAGGATTGTCTAAGCAAGATGCCAAAACGCAACTCGATTATTGGTTTGATAGACTAGAAATTCAGGGTTGGTGGAATAAAAAGATGCAAGAACTTTCCAAAGGAATGGCCCAAAAAGTACAATTTGTAGTAACTGTTTTACACAAACCAAAACTTTTAATTCTAGACGAACCTTTCTCAGGATTTGATCCAGTAAATGCCAATCTGATTAAAGATGAAATCATCGAATTAAACAAACAAGGAACTTCGGTAATTTTTTCCACTCATCGTATGGAAAGCGTTGAAGAAATGTGTGATTACATTGCGTTAATTCATAAATCCAATAAATTGATTGAAGGTAAATTAACTGATGTCAAAAAACAATTCAGAACTAATAGCTACGAAGTCGGAATTCTAAGCAACAATATCGAAGGTTTGATGTACGATTTATCACAGAAATTCACACTATCTCAAACTGATTTCAAATCACTTAACGACGAATTAAAATTAGAAATCAACCTTGGAACTGCAACACCAAACGAATTATTAAATACTTTACTTCAACGCGGACAAGTAACTCATTTTGTTGAGAAAATCCCAAGTGTAAACGATATTTTCATTAAAACTGTAACCGAATAATGAGTAAGTTAATTCTAATAATAAAAAGAGAATTCATTGCCAAAGTTCGCAATAAATCGTTCATAGTAATGACATTTCTTAGTCCGTTGTTATTCGTCGGAATCGGAGTTTTTGTTGGCTATTTAAGTCAAATGAAAGCCGATTTGAAAACCATAGCTATCCACGACGAAACCGGTAGATTTGTAAACGATTTTAAAAGCGATGAAGAATACAAATACTTAGATTTATCCAACGTAGATTTAAAAATTTTAAAAGACAGCATTATAAGCGAAAGCTACGAAGGACTTCTAATAATCCCAAAATCAGTAGATAATAAGTCGCTGCAAAAGAACATTCAGTACGTTTCTAACGACAGCCCAACTATCAATTTTATCGACGATGTACAAGATATAATTGCAAAAAAACTAACTAAAGAAAACTTCGACGCACAAGGTTTAGATACCTTAAAAATTAATAGTGCTAAAGCCAAAGTAGCCATAAATATTAAAAAACCAAACGGAGAAACAACGCTCGAAGGATTAAATCTTATCAAAACAATTGTTGGTGGCGCTTTTGGATATCTCATCATGATGTTTATCATTCTCTACGGAAACATGGTAATGCGAAGCGTTATCGAAGAGAAAACATCTCGTATTATCGAAGTCATCATTTCATCGGTAAAACCATTCCAATTAATGATGGGAAAAATCATCGGAACATCATTAGCAGGAATTCTACAATTCATAATTTGGGCCATTTTAGGACTATCTGCCATGTTCATTCTATCGGCGGTTTTCAATGTTCAAATGGGCGCAACTGCCGGAATGCAAGACCAATTAACTCAATCTGCACAAAGTGATTTATCCGGAAATATCCAAATAATAATCAAAGAACTTAAAGATTTACCAATCGCTACAATCCTAATTTCGTTCTTAGTATATTTCATTGGAGGTTACTTTCTTTACAGCTCATTTTACGCATCAATTGGCGCAGCAGTAGATAACGAAACCGATTCGCAACAATTCTTGCTTCCAATTATAATGCCTTTAATATTAGGAGTTTACATTGGTTTTTTTACGGTAATAAACGATCCGCACGGAACAGTTGCAACCGTCTTTTCAATGATTCCGCTCACATCACCAATCGTCATGATGATGCGAATTCCATTTGGCGTACCATGGTGGCAAATCGCAGTTTCAGTCACCATTTTGTTCTCAACATTCCTAGGCGTTGTCTGGTTTGCAGCCAAAATTTACCGCGTCGGAATATTAATGTACGGCAAAAAACCAACCTGGAAAGAATTATACAAATGGCTTAAATATTAAGGAGCGAATCGTTTGGGCTTTATCAGCAGTCCATGTTCCTGCTTTCCGCAATATCTTTTCCTTTTTAAAGAAAAAAGAAAAAGGATATTTGCTCCAATCAGGGCTAATTGAATAACAATTTTGAATTTTTGTGAACTTTGTGAAAAACTTTGCGAACTTTGCGGTTAAATAAAAAAACTATGTCCAAAATACTAATCATAGAAGACGAAGCATCTATCAGAAGAGTTTTAACCAAAATTCTTTCTGAAGAAAACGATACCTATCAAGTAGAAGAAGCCGAAGATGGCGTTCAAGGACTTGAAAAAATAAAAAATTCCGATTACGATTTGGTTCTTTGCGACATTAAAATGCCCAAAATGGACGGTGAAGAATTATTAGAAGCCGTAAAAAAAATCAAACCCGAAATTCCAATCGTAATGATTTCTGGTCACGGCGATATGGAAACAGCAATAAATACCATGCGTCTTGGTGCATTCGATTACATCTCAAAACCACCCGATTTGAATCGTCTTTTGAATACAGTTCGCAATGCTTTAGACAAAAAACAGTTGGTTGTTGAGAACAAAATTCTAAAGAAAAAAGTCAGCAAAAACTACGAAATGATTGGAACATCAGAGCCAATCGATCACATCAAACAGATGATTGAAAAAGTAGCACCAACCGACGCAAGAGTTTTAATCACAGGGCCAAACGGAACTGGAAAAGAGTTAGTTGCACATCAATTACACGAAAAAAGCGAACGTGCCGATTATCCGTTAATTGAAGTAAATTGTGCTGCAATTCCGTCAGAATTAATAGAAAGCGAATTGTTTGGTCACGTAAAAGGTGCCTTTACATCAGCAGTAAAAGACAGAGCAGGAAAATTTGAAGCTGCCGATGGCGGAACTATTTTTCTGGATGAAATTGGCGATATGAGTTTGGCTGCACAAGCCAAAGTGTTACGTGCTTTACAAGAAAGTTTGATTCAACGAGTTGGAGCAGATAAAGATATTAAAGTGAACGTTCGTGTCGTTGCAGCAACCAACAAAGATTTGAAAAACGAAATTGCCGAAGGTCGTTTTCGTGAAGATTTGTACCATAGATTAGCTGTAATTTTAATTAAAGTTCCAGCATTGAATGATAGACGAGATGACATACCTTTGCTAATTGAACATTTTGCTACAAAAATAGCCGAAGAACAAGGAAATGCACAAAAATCATTTTCTAAAGAAGCAACAAAATTATTACAAGAATACGATTGGACAGGAAACATCCGTGAATTAAGAAATGTAGTAGAACGCCTTATAATATTAGGAGGAAACGAAATTTCCGAAACAGATGTGAAATTGTTCGCAAGCAAATAATTAGGTGATGAGTAAATAGTAATTAGTGGAAAGTCAACGCTAATTACTATTCACTAATTACTATTTACTAGAAAAAAATGCAATTAAAAAAAATAAACCCAAACCTACAGCAAGCCTTAATTGAAAACAATTTACTTGAAGCCAATGAAATGCAACAAGAAACATTTTCTACCATAAAAAGCGGAAAAGATGCTGTAATTCAGTCGCCAACAGGATCAGGAAAAACTACAACTATTGTTTTAAATGTCATTCAGCGATTAGAAAAAACTCATGATGAAAGTACTCGTGCCTTAATCATTGTTGAAAACAAAGAGAAAGTTCTAGAAATGGAAGAACTCTTTTTAAAATATGGAAATTACACCGATTTAAGTATTTTTGGTTCGCACGACAAAGGAGATATTGATTATGATAAAAACATTATTTCGTTAGGATTAGACATTTTAATTGGAACTCCAAACAGAATCAATGCCTTATTTTCTTCGGCTGGATTTAATATGAATACGATAAAAATGTTTGTAGTTGATGACGCCGATATTCTTTTTAGAAACCGATTAGATGCGGTAATTTTGAGACTTTCTGCAAGTGTAGAAAAAACACAACGTATTTTCTTTTGCTCAGAAATTACAGAAAGAGTAGAAGTTTTGGCAGACAAAATCATGATTGAGCCAACTTTTTTCGAAATAGAAGATGAGGAATAGATTTCAGGTTTTAGATTTCAAATTTAATTTTTTCCACACAGTTTGTCATTCCGCAGGAATCGCACACAGTAAATTACAATAGTACATTATACAACAATACATCATAAAAATGGGTTTAATAAAAATATTTTCAGGAGAAGAAATTCTAGCAATTTCATTACAAGAAAAAATCGAAGCAATTGGCATTAATACGGTTATTAGAAATAACAATCAAGCTAATGTTTTACCAAGTATTCAAAGTGCAAAAGCAGCAGAATTATTCATCCAAGAAACTGATTTCGGGAAGGCTAATCCTGTAATTGAGGAGTTTAGATTGAGTTTATAGTTCTTTGAACATCTTTAATCTCAAAGTCAGCAGTGAAATAAAAACTCCAAAAACACCTATAAAAGCAAACGAATATTGTAAACTTGTCATTTCAGCAATGTAACCAATTACTGGCGGACCAATTAAAAATCCCATAAAACTGATACTTGAAACAATTGTCAATGCAATACTCGTTGGTACTGTTTTACTATTTCCTGCAGCATTAAAAACAATCGGTATTACATTCGAAACTCCAAATCCGACCATCATAAATGCTAAAGTACAAGCAATTAAATTCGGAAACAAAACTGCCATATACAATCCTGTCGAAATTACAAATCCGCTTACAATTAATACTTTTCTCGGTCCGAATTTTCCAACTAGAATGTCGCTTAAAAAACGTCCTATTGCCATTGTAACCATAAATGACGTATATCCTAAAACTACTAAAGAACCTGGAGCTTTTACAATTTCTTTGAAATAAACGCCACTCCAATCGAACATTATTCCTTCGCTTGCCATACAACAAAAACTTATTACACCAAGCCAAATAAGTGACTTATCTCGAACTTTAAAAAAGGAAACTTTTTCTTTTTCCTCCACTTTTTTAAGTGTGGTTTTCACCAAATATTTGTAATTTAATAAAACTAATAATGTAATAATTCCTAAAACAGTAACAAAATGCTGAAACGGACTTAAATTAAAATACAACATAATCAAAGCCAATAATGCACCAGAAAATCCAGCTAAACTCCACGAACCGTGAAACGAACCCATAATCGGTTTTTCGAATAATTGTTGTGTATAAACTCCTAGTGTATTGACCGCTATATTGCAAAAATTACCAAAAAATCCGAAGAGAAATAATCCTAAACCTAACTGCCAACTTTGTGTTGGTAATCCAAGTACGGTTAAGAAAAAGGCATAAGAAAGTAAACCTAAAATTGCAATTTTTCGGCTTCCATATTTGGATACAACCTTTCCAGACAATGGCATAGCAAGCAATTGACCAATTGGCAAAGCAAATAAAATGGTTCCCAAATCAGATTCGCTTAAATTCAAAGTCAGCTTTAAATCGGGAATTCTACTTGCCCAAGTTGCAAAACAAAATCCCATGCCAAAGAAAAATAATGCCGTAGCCAATCGAACTCGAATTAAGTACGAACTTTTAGCTTTTTTAAACGACTTTTTAATCTTTGCTTTGGGCAAAATTTTATTTAAAAAACTGTAGTCAATCAATGGCATCGGTTTCAAATTTTGAATTTAAAATTACAAAGTTAAAAGTAACTAATAGAATTCCATCAAATAGATAGTATTTTTTCAAAGTTTCCTATGTAATTGTCATATTAAAATTGACTAATTAATCTATCTTTGCACCTTCAAAAAAATATTTAGATAGAAGCATCTAACTTCGATCTTCCAACTTCCAACTTAAAGAAAAATGATTACAGTTAACGATATTTCCGTAAATTTTGGCGGAACCACTTTATTTAGTGAAGTTTCTTTTGCTATCAATGAAAACGACAAAATTGCCTTGATGGGTAAAAATGGTGCTGGAAAATCAACACTTTTAAAGATAATTGCAGGCGAAAGTAAACCATCAACAGGAAATGTTTCTACTCCAAAAGACGCAGTTGTTGCCTATTTACCGCAGCATTTATTAACTCAAGATGGTTCAACTGTAATGGAAGAAGCGTCGAAAGCATTTGGAGAAATCTTCCAAATGAAAGCTGAGATTGATGAAATTAATGAGCAATTAACCATCAGAACGGATTATGAAAGTGACGAGTACATGAAATTAATCGAACGAGTTTCTGACTTGAGCGAGAAATTTTATGCCATTGAAGAAATCAATTATGAAGCCGAAGTTGAAAAAATATTAGTCGGATTAGGATTTGATAGAGATGATTTTACACGTCAAACTTCAGAATTTTCTGGAGGTTGGAGAATGCGTATTGAATTGGCCAAAATTCTTTTACGCAAGCCCGATTTAATTCTTCTAGATGAGCCAACCAATCACATGGATATTGAAAGTATTCAATGGTTGGAGGATTTTTTAATCAATTCGGCGAAAGCGGTAGTTGTAATTTCACACGATAGAGCGTTTGTTGATAACATAACCAATCGTACTATTGAAGTTACAATGGGAAGAATTTATGACTATAAAGCCAAATATACTCATTACTTAGAACTAAGAAAAGATCGAAGAATTCATCAACAAAAAGCTTACGATGAGCAACAAAGAATGATTGCCGATAATCAGGCTTTCATTGATCGATTTAAAGGTACTTTTTCTAAAACTGATGCCGTGCAATCTCGTGTAAAAATGCTTGAAAAACTTGTTTTGGTTCAAGTTGACGAAGTAGATACATCAGCTTTGAAATTGAAATTTCCACCAGCAATTCGTTCAGGACAATATCCAGTAATTGTAAAAGATTTAGAAAAATCGTATGGTGATAAATTGATTTTTAAAGATGCCAATATTGTAATTGAACGTGGTGATAAAGTGGCATTTGTTGGTAAAAATGGGGAAGGAAAATCGACCATGATAAAAGCCATTATGAAAGAAATCGAAATCAATAGCGGTTCAGTAGAAGTTGGTCACAATGCTCAAATTGGATATTTTGCTCAAAATCAAGCCTCCTTATTAGACGAAAATGCAACTATTTTTGAAACTATCGATGATATTGCCGTTGGTGATGTTCGAACGCAAATAAAAAATATTTTAGGAGCATTTATGTTTCACGGTGATGATATTACTAAAAAAGTGAAAGTGCTTTCTGGTGGTGAAAAAACGCGTTTGGCAATGATAAAATTATTGTTAGAACCAGTCAATTTATTGATTCTCGATGAGCCATCAAATCACTTGGATATGAAAACCAAAGACATTATTAAAGATGCTTTACGTGATTTTGACGGAACTTTAATTTTGGTTTCGCACGATAGAGATTTCCTTGACGGATTGGCTACAAAAGTATTCGAATTTGGAAATAAACGCGTGAAAGAGCATTTTGAAGACATAAAAGGTTTCCTTGCTCATAAGAAAATGGAATCGCTTCGAGAAATAGAAAAATAATTTTATTAGAATCCAAAAATAATGAGTATTTTGTAATCCTAAAACAAGATTTCATTATCATGAATGATAGTAACGAATTACAAATTTCCAGATTTGAACTCCAAAAGGTAGCAGATTTCTTACCTTATCCTTTTATTATTGCCGAAGTTATAGATAATGTGCATTGGAATACCTACCTCAATGAAAAATTTTTGGAAGAGATTGGATATTCTTATGATGAAATTCCTACAATTGACAAATGGTACGAACATGCCTATCCAGATGACGAGTATAGGAAAAATGTCATAGCATCTTGGGAAATGAATGAAAAGCTATCGCAACAGGAAGGAACCATTTTTGTTAAAAAGCAATCGCTTGTTACGTGCAAAAATGGAGTTAAACGTTGGTATGAAATTAAAGCTTCTGTAATAAATAAAGTACATGTTGTTGCATTTGTAGATGTTGATAAAGAAATTGTTCTTCAAGAAAAATTGAAACGTATAAACGAAAATAACGAACGAATGTTGTCGGTATTAGGACACGATTTGCGCGGACCAATTTCTAATTTAACTTCAATTTCGGAAATGGCATCTAATAGTGAAATTTCTCAAACTGATTTTTTGAGTTTTATTTTATTAATTAATGAACGGTCCAATCAGGTTTTGGAAATGATAGACACAACCCTCAATTGGGCAAAATTAAATTTTAATGTTATAGCACAAAATGAAACTGAAATTCATTTTGAACCATTACTTTTCAATATTTTAGAAATTTATAAAAATGCTTATAAAGCTAAAAATATTACCGTTCAACTTTCATTAGAATCGTCAGAAAGGATTGTGTCTGATCGAGAAATTGTAACCATTATCATTAGAAATATTATTTCAAATGCAATTAAATTCACACCAGTAAACGGAACAATTTCTATTGAAACAGAAAAAAATATTTTGGTTATATCCGATACAGGAATAGGTATGTCAGAAGAAATGATTGGTAATATCTGGAATCATAATTACATTACCAATCGCGGTACAAATAACGAGAAAGGTATCGGAATGGGTTTACAATTGGTATTGCAATTAATAGAAAAAATAAATTGTAAGTTAAGTATTGAGAGTGAAATTAATAAAGGTACTTCTATAAGTTTGGCTTTTAATATTCCAAGCTAGTATTTTAAATAGTATTTTCAGATTACTTTTTTCAAATGTATAATACGATAAAACCTGATGTATCAATAATGATACATCGGGTTTTTTAATTAACAATAGTTGAGTTAATTATTGTTTCTTCGGAGCAGGCTTTCCGTTTTTTGTGGTTACAATTACAACGCCTTTTTTACCTTTTTCACCATAAATTGAAGTGGCTTTTTCGGGTTGTAAAACAGTGAATGATTCTATTTCTTGTTTGTTTAAAGGTGAATATGGACTTGTAGGATTTGGTCCAAACATTTCTAATTCAGTGTACTCAATTCCGTTGATGATGTATAAAGGTTCTTTTAATTCTACTAAAATATCAACGTCTTCATCAACTAAATCAGAAACTTTTTTATCGGTAATTTTATCATCGACTATTACTAACGGTTCAACTTTTTTAGCTTTTTGTTCCTTCTTTGCAACTGCATTTTTATTAGAAATTTCCATCTCATCAGCTTTTTGGGCTTCTTTATATTCAACACCGCGAGATTCAAATTTTGGACTTCCCATCCAAGTTCCAGAATTATTAGACGAAGCCGAATTTAAATAATGTTTACTTGGAGTAGATTCTGGTATTAAATCATTACTTAATTCTAAATAACCATTGTCAGATCTTTTTGTTTCTTCAACAGATTCTGCTACTGCAACAGTATTTGTTTTTTTTATTTGTTCTTCAAGAATTTCATCTGCGTTTTCTTTAATATTCGGATTAAGTTCCTCGCTTTGAACAAGTGCATTTTGGTTTTCTAATGTATTTTCAATAATTGGTTTAATAGAATCTTTGGTTACAACTTCATTTTGTGGAACCAAAATAACTTCATCCGATTTTATAAATTGATATCCAATAGAAAAAAATAATAGGATTGAAGCGGCAATCATTAATTTTTTCCAATTGTTGTTGTGCTTCTTTTCTACTTTGGTGTCGAGCTTTGCATCAATACGTGACCAAACTTTTTCCATTCCCGGAAAATCTTGGTTTTCTGCATTTTCGGCAGCCGATTTTATTTTGTTAAACAATGTATCTTTATTGTCCATGATTAATTCGATTTTTGATAATAATGATTGTTGACTAATTCTTTTAATTTGGTTTTAGCCACATTCAATTGTGATTTTGACGTTCCTTCCGATATTTTCAACATTTCTGCAATTTCTTTATGACCATAACCTTCAATTACAAATAAGTTAAAAATTGTTTTGCATCCATCAGGAATAAAATTGAGTAAATTGAGTAAATCTTCTTCTTCAAGATTGGTTTCTGGCAACGTTTCTGGCTGCAATTGAATACTCGCTTCTTCAATGTATATATTAAAATTTATTTTTCTTTTCAATTGATGAAGACATTGATTTACAGTTATTTTTCGTGCCCAAGCTTCAAAAGCTCCGAGTTCTTTGAGTTGTTCCATTTTTGTAAAAATAGTATAGAACGCATCGGCCAATACTTCCTCAATTTCTTCTTCCTTTTTTAAATACCGTTTGCAGGTGCGATACAACTTAGGCGACATGTATTCATAAACGTGTCGTTGCGCTTCGCGTTGCATTTTTCGGCAGTTAATTAATATGGTTTCGTTTATCACAATTAAAGGTCTTTATTGTATAGAGTACATTTTTTATAAAAAGGTTGGGAAGAGCAGAAAATAAATGTAAAAAAAAAGCTTACCATAACGATAAGCTTTTAATTATTAAGTGTAAAGATATTTTATTTTTTTAGAAATTTGACTTTCAAATCATTATTTATGATGGCAAGGTAAGTGCCTGATTGTAATTGATTAACGTTAATAGTTGGTTCTTGTGTTGGATCTAGATTTTTATCTAAAATTACTCTTCCATACAGATCTACTATTTTTATATTTTGAATTTCGGATATTCCTGAAAAATTTAAAATACTTGAAGTTGGGTTTGGATAAACTACACTTTTATTCTCATCAAATGCTGTTGTGATTAATGTAGCACTTCCCCAATTGGAAGAATTTCCTGTTAAAGCAAAGTTGGTTAATGTTCCGTTGGCGGTGGCTTTTTCGTCAATTAATGAGGTTAATCCTGGATTGCTTCCGTAAGGAATTCCTTGATTGAATTTGTAGTATAATTTTAAATTAGTTTCTCCTGATGGATTTGCAATTTCACCACTATTTGTGATAATTGTACTAATTTCGGAAGGAGATAGGCCTTTATTCCATAGACTTACTTCATCAATGTATCCATTGTGATACCAATTGAAAGTTTGAAATTGAACTAATCCAATTTTGAAAGTTGATGCATTTGATGCAGGAACAGAACCTGATGCAGCAACTGACCCAACTTCTGTTGTGCCATTATAAAGTTTTAAAGTTGAGCCATTGTAAACTAAGAAAAAATGACTCCATTGATTTAAAACTAATCCGTTGTAAGTAATTGAAAAAGCGGTTCCGCTTGAGTTTCTAAATCGGGCTTCTAATTGATTACTAGTTAGTTGAATTAGGTAGAAGTCAAAGTTAGTTTCGTTTCTATAACCTGCAAATCCGTCAAATAATGGATATCCAGAAGTTGTACTTTTCGGAAAAATTTTACACGACATTGAAATTGCTGTAGCATTAGGAAGAATGTTTTCGGAGCCAGAAACAGTAACATTGTCATTAACACCATCAAAATCGAGGTAGTTGTTTTGTGAAAAACTGGTGTTGCAAAAAGTAAATACTAAAAGAAAAAGTAGTTTTTGTTTCATAATTAAGTTGTTTTGATTCACTCAAATTTACATAATTATAATTAATTAACAATAAATTTATTATATAAAACAGAAATATCTAGTTTTATTGAAGTTCAGCTATTTTTTAGTATAACTTTTTAAGAATTAAATTATTTTGTAATAAGATTTTTACGAAATTTTATTTTATAGTAATTGCTAGCTTAAATATATTTGACTCTAAAACTTCGGTGTCATTGTCTTCGCATAAAAAAAACTCCATTTCATTACCCGATTTTTTTGAAAAAGTAATTCCTTCAAATTTATGAGTATCCGTTATTTTTTTAGTGAACTCTATTTTCATTGTTGTTGTGTCAATTCGTCCTATGATGCTGCCTAGAACTTCACCGTCGTCATAAGTTGATTCAGTATTTTCGGCTGTGGCGAGGAAATAAATTTTGTTTTCAATAAGAATAGCGTCGGTAAAACTGGTTCGACCGCCTTTTATTTTTGGAAGTTTGTATTCGTTTGCTAAAACTCTGAAATCATTAGTTAAATTCTCTCCATCAATTGTAAAAACTACATTTTTATTGGTTTTTCCGTTGCCACGATTGAATAAATACCACGACTGACCGTTATAAATTGCACCTTCAATATTAAAATCATCTGGAGTTATTTTACCAAAAGATTGCATTACCAAATACAAATCGGAAAGATCAGTAGTTGCAGTTACTTTTTTGGTTGTGGTATCGAATTGTACCATTTTATTACGATTTTCAGTTGAACCCGAACCAAAAATGTAAACATTATTTTCGAATTTTGTGATGGCTTCAAAATCGAGTTTCACTTTTTTAGGGGTATTTTCTTGTGGGTTTTCTATTAACGCGTGTTTTT
The DNA here is from genome assembly GCF_000757385.1 of Flavobacterium aquatile LMG 4008 = ATCC 11947. GTDB lineage: Bacteria > Bacteroidota > Bacteroidia > Flavobacteriales > Flavobacteriaceae > Flavobacterium > Flavobacterium aquatile. The sequence continues at coordinate 623,044 of NZ_JRHH01000003.1, forward strand.
CTAATTTTTGAGAATCAATGCGGTATTCATATAAGTACGAACTATTATCGCCAATAGCCAATATTGAATTGTCTTGATAAATTAATCCCGATGCTGAGCCAAGCCCAATGATTTTAAATAGTAGCGAAAGTTGAAATTTTTCCATAAGTTAGCAGATAAGTTTAGCCCAGATAGCAGCGGCATCCTTTTTCTTTTTTCTTTAAAAAGGAAAAGATAGAGCGTATAGCTGGAAATAGCTCCTCAAAAATAGTATTTTTACAATGATAAAACATAAATTATGAAATCAATTAACATAGAAGATTTTAAAGTTGTTGGGAAGATAAATTTATCGAAGTTGCCAACAAAATTGGATATTGACACCGATAGTGATCAGGAAGAAGAAGCGTTGGACAAAGTACAAGTGAAGTTGAGCAAGCGACAAGATGCGATGTATGCTCACAATAAATATGCGTTTTTAATTTGTTTACAAGGCATGGACACTAGCGGAAAGGACAGTTTGATTCGCGAAGTTTTTAAGGAATTTAATGCTCGTGGTGTTGTGGTTCATAGTTTTAAAACGCCCAATTCTAGCGAGTTGGAACACGATTATTTGTGGCGTCATTATTTGGCTTTGCCAGAAAAAGGAAAATTTGCTGTTTTCAATAGAACGCATTATGAAAATGTATTGGTAACACGAGTTCATCCAGAATATATTTTGTTTGAAAATTTACCCGGAATTGAAAAAGTAGAAGATATTACGCCACAGTTTTGGGAAGATCGATTTGAGCAAATTAACAATTTTGAAAAGCACATTTCTCAAAACGGAACTAAAATTTTGAAGTTTTATTTTCACATGAGTAAAGAAGAGCAACGCGAACGATTATTGAAGCGTTTGGAAAATCCTGAGGACAATTGGAAGTTTTCTACAGGCGACTTGAAAGAGCGTGAACGCTGGGATGATTACATGAAATATTACGAAGAAGCAATAAATAAAACGGCTAAAGAACACGCGCCTTGGTATATTGTTCCTGCTGATGATAAAGGTGTTGCGCGTTATATTGTAGCGAAAATTATTTGGGAAGAAATGCAAAAATTGACTGATATTACCGAACCAGAATTAGACCCGAAAGTGAAGGCAAATATTGAGGTTTATAGAGAACAGTTGAAGGGAAAATAGAACCAAATTTCACTATAAAGAATTCATAAAAATCTTGAAATTCGTGTGAACTTATCTATTATCTTTGCCAATTCAAAAAATGCACCGTGAACTTTTCTCAATATACAAAAGAATTTAGATACAATTTACACTTGGCTTACCCAGTAATTTTGGGTATGGTTGGTCATACTTTAATTGGAATTGTCGATAATATTATGGTTGGAAAGCTCGGCTCTACTGAGCTTGCTGCAGTTTCTTTAGGAAATAGTATGATATTTATTGCGATGTCTATTGGTATCGGATTTTCTACAGCAATTACACCAATGGTAGGTGAAGCCGATGCCGAAAATGACAACGGAAAAATTCGTTCGTTTTTTCATCACGGATTGTTTCTTTGTACGATTTTAGGATTTACATTATTCGGTGTTATTGTTTTAGCTAAGCCAATAATGGAGTTGTTGCACCAACCCAAAGACGTAATTGAATTGGCAAAACCTTATCTTGATTGGGTTGCCTTTTCTCTTGTTCCTTTAATAATTTATCAAGGTTATAAGCAATTTGCCGACGGACTTTCGATGACAAAATACTCGATGTATGCTATTGTCATGGCCAATGTTATTCACGTAATAATCAATTATTTTTTGATATACGGAATTTGGATTTTTCCTAAAATGGGAATTATTGGCGCTGCATTAGGAACGGTGATTTCTAGAATTATGATGGTGGCTTTTATGCACATTATTTTATCAAGACAAGAACGATTGAAGCAATACTTTAAAGGATTTAGTTTTGATGAAATTAAAAAAGAAGTCATCAAGAAAATTGTAAATATCGGTTTGCCATCGGCGATGCAAATGTTGTTTGAAGTAGTACTTTTTACAGCGGCAATTTGGTTGTGTGGTAACATCGGAAAAACAAGTCAAGCTGCTAATCAAATTGCACTGAGTTTGGCTTCAATGACGTTTATGTTCGCCATGGGATTGAGCGTTGTTTCGATGATTAGGGTAAGCAATCAAAAAGGGCTAAACGATTATAAAAACCTTGTAATTGTGGCACGTTCTATCTTTTTATTGGCGATTATTATCGAAATTATTTTCGCCGTTTTATTTGTTGCTTTTCATCAAATATTACCTCCATTATTCTTAGATATGAGTAATGAAATTCAGATGGTTGACAATCAAGAAGTCGTTATTATTGCAGCAAAATTACTTTTGGTGGCAGCAGTTTTCCAAATATCAGATGGAATTCAAGTAGTTGTTCTTGGTGCTTTACGTGGATTACAAGACGTGAAAATTCCGATGTATATTACTTTTGTCGCTTATTGGGTTATTGGTTTTCCAATTTCGTATTATCTTGGCGAGTATACCGAGTTGAAAGCAGTAGGCGTTTGGATCGGACTTTTAGCAGGATTATCAGCGGCAGCAATATTTTTGTATCTTCGCTTTCATTATTTGACAAAAAAACTTAATGAGAATTAAGGCTTTTCACTAATTACTAATCACTATTCACTAAAAATATGCAATTACCAAAATTTGTTTTAGCAGACAATTCCGATTTCCCTGATGATATTTTCATCATTCACCTTGATTTCCCTCGTTTTATTATCAATTTAAAAGACGATGAAGTTGAGTTTCTTGAAGATTTAGAAGGAGAAGACGAAACCGAATTAGAAAGCGAAATGGAACATTTAATTACACTTGCTGGAGAATTTTACGATAAAGAAATGGAAGGTTACGAAGAGTAATTTTCTATTTAAAATACTTTTCCAACAAACTTACAGCAGCTGCAAATGGTGACATTTCATCATTTTGCACTGCTTTTTTGTTTTGCTCAATCAATTCGATAATTTCTGGATGATTATAGAAATTCGATTTCAATTGCTCGTTAATCGTTTCCATCATCCAAAATTGATTTTGATCTTTTCTTTTTTCCTGAAAATAATGGTTTGATTTTGCCAATTCTAAATAATCAGAAATGGTATTCCAAACCTCATTAATTCCTTCTTTTGTATAAGAACTGCAGGTTGAAGCCGTTGGAATCCAGCCCGATTTTTTAGCTGGAAATAGGTGTAGAGCTCTATTGAATTCGGTTTTGGCTAGTTTTGCTTTATTGATATTATCACCATCAGCTTTGTTTATTACAATTGCATCGGCCATTTCCATAATACCACGTTTTATACCTTGCAATTCATCTCCTGCACCAGAAATTTTTAGTAATAAAAAGAAATCCACCATGCTGTGAACTGCGGTTTCGCTTTGTCCAACGCCAACAGTTTCAATAATTATGGTGTCAAATCCACAAGCTTCACATAGAATAATTGATTCACGTGTTTTTCTTGCAACGCCACCAAGTGTTTCTCCAGATGCCGATGGTCTAATAAACGCATTTTCATCTTTCACCAATTCTTCCATGCGGGTTTTATCACCAAGAATACTTCCATGCGAAATGGTACTACTTGGATCGACCGCGAGAACGGCTACTTTTTTCCCTAACGAAGTTAAATGCTTTCCAAAAGCTTCAATAAACGTACTTTTTCCAACACCTGGAACGCCAGTGATTCCTATTCTAACCGATTTATTTGCATTAGGTAAAACACCATTTATAACTTCATTGGCTTTCGATAAATGTTCTGGATTGGTGCTTTCTACCAAAGTTATAGCGCGACTCAAAGCCACTTTGTCATGTTTTAAAATTCCATCAATCAACTCTTTAGCCGACGGTTGTTTTTTCCGTAACTTTTGAATTTGTTGCACGGCATGAATGCTCAACGTATCAGGTTGATTGATACCGTCAATTTCTGAAAGTGCCGACTTTTTATCTGGTGTTTTCAAATGAAGATTTTACTTTGTGTAAAAATACAAAAATTGTAGTTAAATAGTACACACGTCAACTCCGTCTTTAACTACCTTTGCACTCTTTAATGCATAAAATGGAAAACATTATTCTTTTATTCTTATGTTTATTTTTGGGTTTGGCACTTCAAAAGGTGCCTCAATTCCCTAAAAATGCCTATCAAAGTCTAAATCAATATGTAATTTATGTTTCACTTCCAGCATTGGCATTTTATTACATTCCTAAAATTACAATTTCAATGTCGCTTTTGTATCCATTGGGAATTGCATGGCTCGGATTTGGCTTATCATTTCTATTCTTCTACACTTTAGGAACTTATTTAAAATGGTCAAAAAAACTAATTGGTTGCCTCATTTTAACTGGTGGATTAAGCAATACTTCCTTTGTAGGATTTCCAATTATTGAAGCTATTTATGGTCCAGAAGGTTTAAAAACAGCAATTATTGTAGATCAACCAGGTTCATTTGTAGTAGTTACAACATTGGGAATTTTGGTCGCAGCCAGTTTCTCAAGAGGCAACTTAAACACTTCAGAAATTCTAATGAAGATTCTTAAGTTTCCTCCATTTATAGCTTTTTCTATCGCCATTTTGTGTACTATTTTGTCAATGGATTTTCCAAGTTCATTGCAAAGTTCCTTTTTAAAAATAGGAAACACAGTTACTCCAGTTGCCTTAGTTGCCGTTGGATTACAATTAAAAATTGATGCAAGAAGTAAACATTGGTCTTTTTTGGCTTTGGGTTTATTCTTCAAACTATTAGTCATGCCCTTATTTTTCTTCATATTATATCGAATAATTTTTGGAGCAAAAGGTTTAGATATCGATGTCTCCATAATGGAATCGGCAATGGCGCCGATGATAACGGCTTCAATATTAGCCACAAATTACGGTTTGAAACCAAAATTAAGTAGCATGATGATTGGCATTGGAATTCCGCTTTCCTTTATTTCTCTCGCTTTTTGGTATTATATTTTAAAAATGTAGTACTAAAGTTTAGGAGCGAATCGCTTGCGCATTTTTTGTTTTCCATTTTCCTGCTACAAGAACTCGCTTCCCGATAAAAATCGGGAGAGCTCAAACAATTCTTGTATCAGGGCTAGACAGCATTTGTCTTTTGTAAAATCATCTTTTCAATAAAAAATTTATTTAAATATAGTTTCTAATCGATTATTACTTTTTACTAATCACATTTTTTTCTATTTTTACTTCTCAATTTATACAAAATGCAATTCAATCCAGAAGCACTACAAAAACTAATAAGAATAGTTGGAGAACAATTCGTTTTCACCGACGATGAAACCAGAAATCATTATGGTCACGACGAAACCGAAGATTATGTTTTTCCGCCAAGTGTTGTTGTAAAACCAGCCAATGCATTCGAAATTTCTGAAATTCTAAAACTAGCCAACGATTATAAAATTCCAACCACGCCAATAGGAGCAAGGACAGGTTTAAGCGGAGGAGCATTATCAATTTACAAAGGCATCGGTTTGTCGATGGAACGTCTCAATAAAATTATAGAAATTGATGAAAATAATTTGCAAATCACGACAGAACCAGCAGTAATTACTCAGGTTTTGCGTGAAGCTGTTGCAGAAAAAGGATTATTCTATCCTGTTGATCCAAGCAGTCAAGGAAGTTGTTGGATAGGAGGAAACGTAGCCGAAAATTCTGGTGGTGCAAGAGCTGTAAAATATGGTGTTACCAAAGATTATGTACTTAATTTAGAGGTCGTTTTACCCAACGGAGAAATCATTTGGACTGGTGCGAATACTCTGAAAAATTCAACTGGTTATAATTTAACGCAGTTAATGGTTGGAAGCGAAGGCACACTCGGAATTATAACAAAAATCGTTTTAAAATTATTGCCGCAGAATTCTCATAGCGTATTGATGTTGGTTCCGTTTTACAAGGCAAGTCAAGCTTGCGAAGCAGTTTCGGCAATTTTTAGAGATGGAATTGTACCAAGTGCTTTAGAATTTATGGAACGCGACGCCATCGATTGGACTTTGAAGTACCACGACGACATCAGTGTAAAAGTTAAAGACGAAGTTCAAGCGCATTTATTGATAGAAGTAGACGGAAATTATCCAGATATTTTGTTTTCTGAAGCCGAAAAAATAATGACAGTTTTGGAGCAGTTCGAAATTGACGAAGTATTATTTGCTGATACCGAAGACGAGAAAAATGCACTATGGAAAATGCGTCGTTCGGTAGCCGAAGCTGTAAAATCGAATTCTATTTATAAAGAAGAAGATACAGTTGTGCCACGATATGAATTGCCAAAACTATTAGAAGGAATAAAATCCATAGGAAATAAATACGGATTCAAATCGGTTTGTTATGGTCATGCCGGCGATGGAAATTTGCATGTAAATATTATAAAATCGGATATGTCAGATGATAATTGGCTAACACAAGTTCCACTTGGAATTCGCGAAATATTTGAACTGACTGTTGGTTTAAAAGGGACATTATCTGGAGAACACGGAATAGGTTTCGTACAAAAAAACTATATGGATATCGCTTTTACAAAAACACATTTAGAATTGATGGAAAGTATCAAACGTGTTTTTGATCCGAATAATATTTTAAATCCTGGTAAGATTTTTCCAGACGAATTGTAGAAAAATACGATTTTATACGTATTTCACCGTTGTTAAAAGTAAAATAGTTTTACATCATCATTAACCCACAAAATTTAAACATGATGAAAAAATTACTTTTTACAACATTCTTACTTGCCGGAACCTTTTTTTGTAATGCGCAAGAAACTAAATTCGGAGTGAAAGCCGGAGTTGATTTTGCTACAGCCAAAGTAAAATTTTTAGGAACAACAGCTACCTCATCAGAAACTGGCTTTTTTGTTGGAGGTTTTGCTAACATCGGAATTTCGGAACAATTTTCTGTACAGCCCGAAGTTTTGTATGTTGCAATTAAAGATTTCAACTTTTTGAGTGTACCAATTTTAGCTAAATATTCGGTTTCAAAAGAATTCGGAATTTTGGCTGGACCAAGTTTGAATTACTTCCTTGACGCAGAAGAAGACGAATTTAAAGTAAACATTGATTTTGGAGCTTCTTATGATGTTACAGAAGACATCGAAGTAAATGCAAAATACTCATTAGGAATGGGTGATGTGAGCATCAGCGGAATCTTTATTGGCGCAGGTTACAAGTTCTAAGATATAAAATAGTACAAAAAAAACCGCTGTAATTGCTACAGCGGTTTTCTATTATATTAAAACGTAAAATTATTTTACAGAGAAAGTAACTCTTCTTACAATTTGACGTGCAGCTTTAGAATCTTTGTTCACAGAAGCATCTTCACCGTTAGCAACAACAGTTAATCTTGAAGCGCTAATTCCTGAGTTAACAGCGATATTTTTAACTGCATCAGCTCTTCTTTGAGATAAAGCTTGGTTGTAACTTGCGTCACCAACTTCGTCAGCATATCCAATGATTTGAGCATTTGTAGAAGGATTTGCTTTTAGGTATTTCACTAAGAAATCAACTCCAGAAACTGAAGAACTTGTTGGTGTATCAGAATTAAAGTCAAAGTAAACATTTACATATCCACCGTTGATTAATTCTTCTATAGTACCATTTGACGCAACATTACCATTTTGTCCATAAGTTTTATCTAAATAGCTTTCTAATTCGTCTGGAACACCATTTTTGTTAACATCAACAGCTTGTCCTTTAGAATTAACAGCAACTCCAGTTGTAGTATTTTGCTCTAAATCGTATAAATCTGCAACACCATCTTTGTCGGTATCAACAAGACCAGTTTCGATAAAAGCAATTCTTTTTTCAAGTGCTTCAATTTCTTCTGTTTTATTTTCAAAATACCAGTCTGCATGTTTTTCGTTTTTACCTAAGTAAAAAGTCAAACCAACAGAAGCGTTCATTACAATTCCATCAATAGCACTAGTATTAACCTGACTCATTCCGTCAAAGTTGTGTTGTTGCTTACCGTTAGCAATTCCAGTAATATCACCAGTTAAAACAACATTATTGCTTAATTTTATTTGACCAGTTAATCCAAGAATTCCGTTACCCATGTAATCTTCACCTTCAAAACCGTTTTTAGATGTCAATTGAGAAGCACCAAATCCACCGTGTGCTAATAAACCAAATGTATTCGTCCAAGTTTCAAAATTTAAAACTCTACCAATATTTACAACTCCCTGCAAACTTGTTCTTAAATATGTACTTTCAAATGGAGCACTTGAGTTTCCGTCTTCAAATTTATCATATCCAAAATCTAATTTTACTCCAAATTTTGGGTTAAACATATATCTAACTCCTAAATCTGCGTGGAAAAGATTAAACGTTTTTGTATAATAACCAGAGCTCATAGTTCTCGTTGGTTTATTAACACCGCCATTTAATTCAATTGACCATTTGTCAAAACCTGATTCTTTTTCTTCTGTTTCTTGTGCATTAACGTTTGCAATAGAAATCATTAAAAAGGATAATAATAGTAAACACTTCTTCATAATTCTTTAATTTAATTAAACTCTTTCTCTCTTTTTTAGTAAAAATTTACTGCAAAGATAGAGGTTATGCTAATAGTTAGCTTACATCCTAACTTTAATATTATACATAATTGCCATGTTTGATTGGTAATATTTCTGGTAATTAAGAATTAAAAAATAGCATTGGTGGGTATTTTTGATTAAGATAGAATTATGTGCAATAAATAAGTACTAAATTAGGAATACTGATAAAAATTTAATTTAATCTATTTTTGTAGAATAAATGAAAAATAATGCTTTTTATCTATTTATTCTGTTGTTTAATCGATGTTTTTGCTTAAGAAAGTTTAATATATTCGAGGTTTTAGTTATTAAAATTTAAAAAAATCGACAGAAATAGGTCGAAATTTGTGATATAAGCAATAATTGTGTTTTTGAAAAAAGGTACTTATTTATAAACTAAGTCAATTTTATAAGTTTTATGTATAAAAAAAACGCTTATAATAGAATAAGCGCTCATTTTAATTAATCTCTCTTAGGAGTGTTTTTTTTAATTCGTTTTTCCTCTTTTTTTTCTTTTGCAGTTTTAAGAGGTTCTTTTTTTTCCGTTTTTTTTGCGTCTTGACTTTTTGCCATGATATCTTTTTTTTGAGTTAGTTAAATTTTAGTTTAGTAAATGTATGAAATAAAGTCATATAATAAAAAGTAAGTTGTAAATAAAAATCCCCAACTGCTTTCACAATTGAGGATATTATTTTTGAACTGCAATCTAAAAACTGCAAATCGTTGTTTAATTTTTATTCGTTAACCAAAACCCATTCGCCATTAGCTAGTAAACTTTCGGCTTTTTTGAATTTCATAGTTTCGGTTTTTCCAGTTGCAACTTGTTTAATAGTTACATTATCATTTCTGTTAATTTTTGGTTGGTCGCGAACGATAGTTTCTGTTACCTGACGTTGCTGTGTTTGTCCAGCTTCTCTATTTTGTTGTGCCAGTTCTTCGCTGTTGGCAATTTCACTTCTAGATTCGGTATAATTTTCTTTTTGGCGTACCTCATTTCTAGCGTCTTGAATGTTGTTTTGTTGTTGCGGTAAATCACCTTTAAATAAAAATGAAATCACTTCTTTGTTAACACCATCAAGCATTGTTCTAAATAATTTGAATGCTTCCAATTTGTAGATTAGTAACGGATCCTTTTGTTCGTGAACGGCTAATTGAACTGATTGTTTCAACTCGTCCATTTTACGTAAGTGTTTTTTCCAAGCTTCATCAACAATTGCTAAAGTGATGTTTTTTTCGAAATCGGCAACCAATTGTGCACCATTAGATTCGTAAGCTTTTTTCAAATCGGTAACCACGTTCAACGATTTAATTCCGTCTGTAAATGGAACTATAATTCGTTCAAATTTATTTCCTTCTTGCTCATAAACATTTGCAATAATAGGGAAGGCTTCACGCGCGCTTCTTTCGGTTTTTTCAGTGTAATACTGCATTGCTGCTTTGTATACTTTACCTGTAATTTCGGTTTCAGATAATTTAGAAAAATCACCTTCGGATATTGGAGAAGTGATAGAGAAATAACGGATTAATTCAAATTCGAAATTTTTAAAATCTCCAGATGCTTTGTTATCACTAACGATAACTTCGCAAGTGTCATACATCATGTTGGCAATATCTAATTTTAGACGTTCACCATGCAAAGCGTGACGACGACGTTTGTAAACTACTTCACGTTGAGCATTCATAACATCATCATATTCTAACAAACGTTTACGTGTTCCAAAGTTGTTTTCTTCTACTTTTTTCTGAGCTCTTTCAATAGATTTAGTCATCATAGAGTGTTGAATAACTTCACCTTCTTTCAATCCCATTCTGTCCATAACTTTGGCAACTCTATCTGAACCAAATAAACGCATTAAGTTATCTTCTAAAGAAACATAAAATTGCGAACTTCCTGGATCACCTTGACGACCAGCACGACCACGTAACTGACGGTCAACACGACGCGAATCGTGACGTTCTGTACCAATAATTGCTAATCCGCCAGCCGCTTTTACTTCTGGAGTTAGTTTGATATCGGTTCCACGACCAGCCATATTAGTTGCAATCGTTACAACACCAGGTTTTCCTGCTTCGGCAACAATTTCTGCTTCACTTTTGTGCATTTTAGCGTTCAACACGTTGTGATTAACACCGCGCATTTTTAACATTCGACTCAATAATTCTGAAATTTCAACCGAAGTTGTTCCAATTAAAACTGGTCTTCCAGCTGCTGAAAGTTGCGTTACATCTTCAATTACTGCATTGAATTTTTCACGAACCGAACGGTAAATTAAATCTTCTTTATCTTGACGAGCCATTCCTCTATTAGTCGGAATTTCAACAACGTCTAATTTATATATTTGCCATAACTCACCAGCTTCTGTTACTGCAGTTCCGGTCATACCTGCCAATTTACTGTACATACGGAAATAATTTTGCAATGTAATAGTAGCAAATGTTTGAGTTGCAGCTTCAATAGTAACATTTTCTTTTGCTTCAATAGCTTGGTGTAATCCATCAGAATAACGACGACCATCCATGATACGACCTGTTGATTCGTCTACAATCATCACTTTATTGTCCATGATTACATATTCTGTATCTTTTTCAAATATCGTGTAGGCTTTTAATAGCTGCGTAAGTGTATGAATTCGCTCTGACTTTACTGCAAAATCTTGAAATAATTTCTCTTTAGCTTCTGCTTCTTGATCTTTTTCAAGGTTTTGTTTTTCGATGTTTGCAATCTCTGTTCCAATATCTGGAAGAACGAAAAACGTATCGTCGGTATCTTGAGACAAGAATTTAATTCCGTTATCTGATAATTCTACTTGATTGTTTTTTTCTTCGATTACAAAATACAAAGCTTCGTCAACCATTGGCATTTTGCGATTGTTGTCTTGCATGTATTCATTTTCAGTTTTTTGTAAAAGGGCTTTTATTCCTTCTTCACTTAAAAACTTAATTAACGCTTTGTTTCTTGGATATGCACGGAATGCTCTTAATAATTGAAAACCTCCGTCTTTAGTATTTCCTTCTTTAATAAGTTTTTTAGCTTCGGTTAAAAATCCGTTAGCTAACTGACGTTGTAAATTGAAAAGATTTTCGATTTTTGGTTTCAATTCATTAAATTCATGACGATCACCATCTGGAACCGGACCAGAAATAATTAATGGTGTTCTAGCATCATCAATTAATACCGAATCGACCTCGTCGACAATAGCATAATTGTGTTTTCTTTGAACTAAATCTTCTGGCGAATGCGCCATGTTATCTCTTAAGTAATCAAATCCAAATTCGTTATTTGTTCCATAAGTAATGTCGGCTTCATAAGCTTTTCTTCTTGCAACCGAGTTTGGAGAATGGTTATCGATACAATCTACTGTGATTCCGTGGAATTCGAATAAAGGTGCTTTCCATGTACTATCTCGTTTTGCTAAGTAGTCATTCACGGTTACTAAATGCACACCATTTCCAGTCAATGCATTTAAATAAAGTGGAAGAGTTGCTACAAGAGTTTTTCCTTCACCTGTTTGCATTTCAGATATTTTTCCTTCGTGAAGTACGATTCCACCAATTAACTGAACGTCGTAGTGAATCATGTCCCAAGTGATTTCTTTTCCAGCAGCATTCCACGTATTAGACCAATTGGTTTGATCGCCAACTAAAGTAATGTAAGGTTTTGTAGCTGATAATTCTCTATCTTTTTCAGTTGAGGTAACTGTAATTATAGAATTTTCTTTGAAACGTCTTGCAGTTTCTTTCACAACAGCAAAAGCTTCTGGAAGAATTTCCATCAAAACTTTTTCAGAGATTTCGTAAGCTTCTTTTTCTAAAGCGTCCATTGCATTGTAGATGTCTTCTCTGTCATCAATGTCAATTGTGTTTTCTGCTTTTAGTTTAAGTTCGGCAATTTTAGCATCTTTTTCGGCTCTTGCTTGCTTAATTTTTTCTTTGAAAGTAACGGTTTTCGCTCTTAATTCGTCATTTGACAATGCCATTAATGCACTTTCAAATGATTTTATTTTGACTACTAAAGGTTGGATTGCCTTTACGTCTTTTTGAGATTTATCACCTACAAATGCTTTAAGTATGCTATTTATGAAACTCATAATGGTTTTATTTTATATTTTTAGTGTTCCGAAAGTTCGGGATTGCGAATTTAAACAAAAAAAAAGCCCCAATGGAGACTTTTCTTCTGTTGTTTTAGTTTATTTTTAATATTCGTCCTCGTTCCAAAGATAATCTTCGTCGGTTGGATAATCTGGCCAAATTTCTTCCATAGATTCATAAATTTCACCTTCGTCTTCAATAGACTGAAGATTTTCTACTACTTCAAGTGGAGCACCAGCTCTAATTGCGTAATCGATCAACTCATCTTTGGTAGCAGGCCACGGTGCATCACTTAAATACGATGCTAATTCTAATGTCCAATACATCTTCTTTGGGTTTTAATTTGTGCAAAAATAAATTTATTACTGAAAAAGTCAAGTTTTTTTTGATTTATTTTTCAATAAAGTTTAAGAACGTCTTTTTTTTAAATTCCAAATTTTAAATTCCAAACTCCAAAAATGCTCTATTTTTAGATACATTGTAGGATTTAAATGTTGGAATTTGGAATTTTACTTTTGAAGTTTTAAGACACTACTTTCTCGGTATCCATTGAACTTCATCGGCGTTTAAATCGAATGACAACTTCCGTGCCAATACAAAAAGGTAGTCAGAAAGTCGGTTTAGGTACTTAATTACGAGTTCGTCTGTTGGTTCGATGTCATTTAAATGTACGGCTAATCGTTCGGCGCGACGGCAAACGCACCGTGCAATATGACAATATGACACAGTTGTGTGTCCGCCTGGAAGTACGAAATGTGTCATTTGCGGAAGCGATTCTTCCATGGCATCGATTTGATTTTCTAGGTATTCTATATCAGATTCTTGAATGCCAAGATTTTGTAGTCTTTTTTGACCGTTTTTAAGTGTTTCTTTTTCTGGTGGAGTTGCTAGAATTGCGCCAACGGTAAAAAGTCTATCTTGAACTTCTATTAATACGTTTTTGTAAAGTTGATTCATTTCTTGGTCACGAATCAAACCGATGTGGGAATTTAATTCGTCAACGGTTCCATAACTTTCAATTCGGATGTGGTGTTTGGGAACTCTTGTGCCACCAAATAGTGCGGTTGTTCCTGTGTCACCTGTTTTTGTATATACTTTCATTGCTGATATTAGATTTTTGATATTAGATAGTAGATTTTGGAATCTAAATTTCTAAAATTTCTTTTTTCAAAGGTAACAAAAATTAAAATGGATTGTTAACTAGCCCTGACAGGAGAAAGTAGCTCTCGTTTTTTAACGAGACTACTTTGTATGGCAGGAATAAGGATTACTGATAAAGCCCAAGCGATTCGCTCCTCATTAATCTATAAATGATCGGTATTTTGGGTGTCGCTTTCTATTAATCCGTCACGTAAACGTATGATTCTGTGAGCATATTTGGCGATGTCTTCCTCGTGAGTTACCAGGATTACGGTGTTTCCCGAGGCATGAATGTCTCCAAAAAGTTTCATTATTTCTACGGAAGTTTTACTGTCTAGATTTCCTGTTGGCTCATCGGCAAGAATGATGGATGGTTTATTGACCAAAGCTCTTGCAACAGCAACTCTTTGACGTTGTCCACCCGAAAGTTGGTTGGGTTGGTGGTCCATTCTATCGGATAGATTTACTTGTGTTAGTACTTCGGTTGCACGTGCATTTCTCTCGGATTTTGAATATCCAGCGTAAATCATTGGTAATGCGACGTTGTCTAATGCAGTTGTTCTTGGTAATAGGTTGAAGGTTTGGAAGACGAATCCGATTTCTTTGTTTCGGATTTCTGCCAAATCGTCGTCGTGCATTTGACTCACGTCTTTTCCGTTAAGGATATAGCTTCCAGAAGTTGGGGTGTCTAAACATCCTAAAAGGTTCATTAAGGTAGATTTTCCTGAACCCGATGGACCCATTAATGCTACATATTCGCCTTTGTTTATTTGTAAATCGATTCCTTTAAGTACGTATATTATTTCGCTACCTAGCACGAAATCACGCTTTATATTGGTGATGTTGATGAGTGATTGTGACATATCTTCTTTTGACTAATTTATAGCATTAGTAGTTAATAACTGGATAAAGTTACAAACTTTAACAACAAAAAACGAGAATTGTGTAAGATTAAAAAATAAATGTGTAACGCCGCTGATTGATGTTAGGACTAATTTTACATTAAATATTAAAACTTATTAATTATGAAAAAAGGTATATTAAAATTCGGATTGTTTTCGATGGTTCTTTTAGGGTTGGTTTCTTGTAAAAATGATGAAAAAGAGTTGGCTGATAAAAGAATTAGCGAATTAGAAAGTTATGTAGATTCATTGAAAACGGTTGCTGCTGCAGATATGGAAACCAATTGGGATCAAATTGCTGCAGATTTCGACAGAAAAAGCACGGAAGCTAATGCTGCGTTGACAAATTTGGATGAAGAAACGAGAAATACATCACAACAAAAAATTGATGCTGCGCGTTCATCTTATGATGGTTTTAAAGTAACTATTGAAACTAAAGCTGCTGAAACTACTGCAGTTGCTAGTAATCCGAATCAAATGTTACGTGACAGATTTTTTGGTGCTGGTAAAGTAGGTGAGGACATGAATTTTTCTTGGGTAAACAAAGACAATATCTTGAGTGTTTATGATGCTTTCTTTCAGTCTTATAAAGATAATAAAGAATCATTTACAAGAGAAGATTATGATGAAGTAAAATTAATGTATGAAGCATTGGATAGTAGAAAAAATACTGTTGAAAAAGAAGGATTAAGTTCTGAAGACAACGGTAAAATTGCTTCTATCAAATTTAAATTTGGACCAATGTTTAAAATGAACAGAATGGGTGCAAAAAGTAGAGAAACTGCTGAAGCAAAAGAATAATATTAAGTATGATTATTAATTCAGGAAAAGACAATCAGGGATGGTTGTCTTTTTTTTATGCCCTAATCACAAAATGTTCTCTCTTTTGTTCAATTCTAAAGAAAACAATTCCCCATTGAAACGTGTCAATAGTAACGGTAACTTTTGTATGATTTTTAATAATTTCCCAAGCTTCTTCCATGTCTTGGCTCCAATGAATATCATCGAAAATCCAAACAGAATCGTTAGTAATTATAGGAAGTAATAGCTCAAAATACTCCAAAGTAGCTTTTTTAGAATGATTACCGTCAAAATAAATCAGTTGGCAATGTTCAGTGTTCAGTTGGCAGTTTCTTAGATAATTTTCAAATTTTGTGTTTACAAATTCAATATTATTTAGATTTTGCAATTGACATTGATTTTTTGCAATTGCCATTGTATTTGGGCAACCTTCTAAAGTAATAATCTTAGCATTTTTATTACCTAAGGACATTGCTGAAGTTGCTAAACCTAATGAAGTTCCAATTTCTAGAATGTTTTCTGGCTGAAAATAATTTACAATTCTAAATAATAACTCTGCTCTTTTAGAAGAAATTCCGGCGTTTTTAGCAATTTGATTGGTGGCTCGAGTGTTGCTTTTAAAAACTCGCGAACCAGCACCAAAATCGGTTACTTCAATGGTGTTTTTATTTTCTAAAAGTGAATTTCTGTAGTTTTTTAAAATAGAATATTCACGATAATTCTTTTTATCATAAAAACATTTCGTAACCAAATCAAACACAAATGGCGAATGCACTCCATGTTGATTCTTGGAGTTCCAGAGGAAGTTTAGATATGATTTTATATGTTGTAGCAAATCTTTCTATTACACAAAGTTACACTAAGATGTCACAGAGATACACAAAGTTATTATAATCTGTTTGAATCAATCTCATTTTCTTTGTGAGACTTTGCGATTACTTTGCGAATCTTAGTGAAATAATTTATTCCATTTTGGAAGAAAGTTCAAACCAACGTTCTTCTTTTTCTTCCTTTAAATTAATTACTTTTTGAAGTTCCAAAGCTTTCGCTTCAATTTCATTGTCAGCAACTTTTCCGTCAGAAAATAATTGTTCAATTTGTTTCTTTTGGTGTTCTAAATCTTTGATTTCTTTTTCGATTTTATTGAACTCTTTTTGTTCGTTAAAATTCAATCCTGCCGAAATAGTTTTGGCTTGTTTCCAATTGTTCTTTTCTTTGTTATCGTCTTTATTCGCTGGTTCAGCCGAGTCTTCATACGCTCTAAAATCAGAATAATTTCCTGGGAAGTTTTCTACAATTCCGTCGCCTCTAAAAACGAATAAATCATCAACAATTTTATCCATAAAATACCTATCGTGCGAAACCACAAGCAAACAACCCGGAAAATCCAACAAGAAACTTTCCAATACATTCAACGTTACAATATCAAGATCATTCGTTGGCTCATCCAAAATCAAGAAATTCGGATTCTGAATCAAAACCGTACATAAATACAATCGTTTCAATTCGCCACCACTCAATTTTTCAACAAAATCATATTGTTTTTTGCTGTCAAATAAAAAGCGCTCCAATAACTGACTTGCCGAAATCAATTTCCCTTTCATCAAAGGAATATATTCGCCATATTCCTTAATAATATCAATAACACGTTGTCCAGGTTTTGGGTTAATTCCGCTTTGCGTGTAATAACCAATTTTTATTGTATCTCCAGTAATAACTTTACCAGAATCGGTCGGAATGGTTTGTGTCAACAAGTTCAAAAATGTCGATTTTCCTGTTCCGTTTTTACCAATAATTCCAATTCGCGCACCACGCTGAAAATCGAAACTAAAATTCTCCAAAATCTTTTTATCACCAAACTTTTTCGAAATTTTATGCAACTCAATGATCTTGCTTCCAAGACGTTCCATGTTAATTTCAAGTTCGATTTTGTTCTCTTTTCGGCGACTTTCTGCCTTTTCTTTAATCACATAAAAATCATCTTGACGCGATTTCGATTTAGTAGTTCGCGCTTTTGGTTGTCTTCGCATCCAAGCCAATTCTTTCACAAAAAGGTTTTGCGCTTTATCAATAGAAGCATTTTCCGAAGCTAATCGTTCTTCTTTTTTCTCTAAATAATAAGAATAATTTCCTTTGTAACTATATAATTTTCCATTATCCAATTCTATAATTTCGTTGCAAACGCGTTCCAAAAAGAAACGGTCGTGCGTAACCATAAATAATGTAACATTTTCTTTAGCAAAATAACTTTCCAACCATTCAATCATCTCCAAATCAAGGTGATTCGTTGGCTCATCCAAAATCAATAAATCGGGTTTATTTATCAAAATAATCGCCAATGAAAGACGTTTTTTCTGTCCACCAGACATGTTTTTCACTTTCAATTTGAAATCTTCCAACTTCAATTTGAACAAAATTTGTTTAAATTGCGTTTCAAAATCCCAAGCATTAAAACGATCCATATCGTCAAACGCTTTTTCATAAGCTTCTGCATCTTCTGGATTTTCAAGTGCTTTTTCGTAACGCTCGATTACATGTAGAATTTCATTATCAGACGCAAAAATACTTTCTTCAACCGTCAACTCATCTTGTAATTGTGGAACCTGAGATAAAAAAGACATTTTAATATCTTTTCTCATAACAACTTGCCCAGTATCAGGGGTATCGTCGCCGTTAATAATTTTCATTATTTGGGTTTTTCCCGACCCATTTTTGGCAATAAAAGCAATTTTTTGGTCTTTATTAATTCCAAACGAAATGTTTTCAAATAATGTTCTTTCGCCAAATGACTTCTTAATATTTTCTACAGAAAGGTAATTCACAAGTGTATTTTTTTTGCAAAAGTAGATTATATTTGTCAAATGCAACTATCTGTTATCATCCTAAATTATAATGTGCGCTATTTTTTAGAGCAATGCGTTTTAAGTGTTCAAAAAGCACTTGAACATATTGATGGTGAAATTATTGTAATTGACAATAACTCGTCAGACGATAGTTGTGCAATGATGAAAGAATTGTTTCCAAATGTAAAACTCATCGAAAATAAAGAAAATCTAGGTTTTCCAAAAGGAAATAACATTGGAGTTGCACAAGCCAAAGGCGAATACATTTGCATTTTAAATCCAGATACTGTTGTAGCAGAAGATACTTTTATTAAAATATTAGATACTAAAAACTGGCATCCAAATACTGGGATTATTGGCTGCAAATTAATTGACGGAACTGGAAAGTTTTTGCCAGAAAGTAAACGCGGCATTCCAACTCCTTGGGTTGCGTTTACAAAAATCTTTGGATTGTATAAAATTTCAAATCTATTCGGAAAATATTACGCCCAACATTTAACCGAAAATGAATCTGGAAAAGTAGAGATTCTCGTTGGAGCTTTTATGGTTATGAAACGAGAATTGTATAATGATATTGGAGGTTTCGATGAAAATTGCTTCATGTATTCCGACGATATTGATTTGAGCTATATAGTTTTGCAAAAAGGAAAATCGAATTATTATTTTCATGAAACAACGGTAATTCATTATAAAGGAGAAAGTACCATTCGTGACGAAAAGTATATGAAACGTTTTCAAGAAGCGATGAATTTCTTTTATTCTAAGCACTTTAAAAAGTCGTTTGTTTTCGATGTTTTTATGAAAATTGGAGCATTTGTATTTTCGCTAATAAAGAAAAATCAATCCAAAGAAATAAAAAGAACGATTGATGAATATATAATCTTTTCAAAGGATTTATTAGATTTGAATTTGAATAAAAAAGAAACAATTTTAAATGATTTTTCTAGGTTTAAAAACAATTCAAATTTGAATATCGAAATCATTTTTGATACAAAATCGTTTAGTTATAAGGATATTATAAACTTCATGAATTGTAATAAAAGTAAAAATTTAACATTTAAGAATTATATTCCGAACTCAAATTTCATCATCGGAAGTAATAATTCAATCGATAGAGGAGAAATTATCGTTATAAAAAATTAGTATATTCTTCGCAAAATGTAGATAAAATTACTAATTTTGCAATCATTATAAAAAAACACAACTTTAGTTTAAAGATATGGCAAAGTTTGAATTGAAATTACCTAAAATGGGTGAAAGCGTTGCAGAAGCAACAATTACCAATTGGTTAAAAAACGTTGGCGAAAGTATCGCTGCCGATGAAGCTGTTCTAGAAATCGCTACCGACAAGGTTGATAGCGAAGTTCCAAGTGAAGTTTCGGGTACGTTAGTTGAAATATTATTCCAAGTGAATGATGTTGTTCAGGTAGGACAAACCATTGCAATCATTGAAACTGAAGGTGGAAGTATTGATACACCAAAAAGCGTAGAAGTACCTTCGTCAATTGTTGCAGAAGTTGTAAAAACTGTTGATGTAGCTAAAGAAAATGTTGCTCCAGCCGATTTTTCAGGTTCAGATAAATTCTTTTCTCCATTAGTAAAAAACATTGCTAAAGAAGAAGGTGTTTCTGTTGCCGAATTAGAAAGTATTTCTGGTTCAGGAAAAGAAGGACGCGTAACGAAAGAAGATATATTAGATTTTGTAAAAAATAGAACAAGTCAACCAGTTGTTGCTCAAACTGTTGCTCCAGTAGCTAAACCAGTTGTTCAAAACGTTCCGTCAACTTCAACTTCAGCGGTTCCAGTTTCTGTAAATGGAGGTGACGAAATTATTGAAATGGATAGAATGCGTAAGTTAATTTCAGGTTATATGGTGGCTTCGGTACAAACTTCAGCTCACGTACAATCGTTTATAGAAGTTGATGTTACCAATATCGTAAAATGGAGAAATAAAGTTAAAGATGCTTTCGAAAAACGTGAAGGCGAAAAATTAACGTTTACTCCAATCATGATGGAAGCTGTCGCAAAAGCTTTAAAAGATTTCCCTGGAATGAATATTTCGGTTGATGGCGATTACATCATCAAAAAGAAAAATATCAATTTAGGAATGGCTGCAGCATTACCAAACGGAAATTTAATCGTTCCAGTTATTAAAAATGCTGACCAACTAAACCTTGTCGGAATGGCAAAAGCCGTAAACGATTTAGGTAATAGAGCCAAAGCAGGAAAATTAAAACCAGACGATACTCAAGGCGGAACTTATACTGTTACAAACGTAGGAACTTTCGGTTCGGTATTTGGAACTCCAATTATCAACCAACCACAAGTCGGAATTCTAGCTCTTGGTGCCATTAGAAAAGTACCAGCAGTAATAGAAACTCCAGAAGGAGATTTCATCGGAATTCGTCAGAAAATGTTCTTGTCGCATTCTTACGATCATCGCGTTGTAGATGGCGCATTGGGTGGAAGTTTTGTAAAACGAGTAGCCGAATACCTAGAAGCATTTGATGTAAATAGAGAATACTAAAAGAAAAGACAATTTAGTTAAAAAAATACCTACAATTTATTTTGCTAGGTGTTTTTTTTTTTTTTGCTTTGTGAAAATTTAATATTATGAAAATCAAATTACTTTTTCTGTTCTGTTTAGTAATAGTTACAAAAAATAGTTTTTCTCAAACCATTACTTTAGATACTTCTTTTGGAGTAAATGGAAAAGTCATAAATTCTTTTGCGCCTCAAAATGATGGGTTAAATTCTCTATTAATTCAAAATGATGGTAAAATTATAGTATCTGGTTTGCAGGATTATTCACTTAGTGGCAATGTTTTTATCTCAAGGTTTAATATTGATGGAACTTTAGATAATAGTTTTGGTGTAAATGGTTATGTTTTAACTCAATTAGTTTCTGAAACTGGTGGTTCATGTATTATTAAACTTCAGAATGATGGCAAAATATTAATTACAGGTTCTAAATCTCCAAGTGTAAATTCCAGTTTTTTTGATTTTGCAACTATGAGATATAACTCTGATGGAACTATAGATACTTCATTTGGAATTAATGGTTTAGTTGTTACAGATTTATTTGCTACTGGAGATTTTTCTAATGCAATTGATGTACAAAGTGATGGTAAAATTATTGTAGCTGGTTCGACTTATGTTGGTACAAAAACAGTTCCTTCAATTTTAAGATATTTAAATAATGGAACACTAGACACTTCTTTTGGTACAAATGGTAAAGCTCTTTTAGGACTATTTGATCCAAATAAGTCTGAATCAACAGCATGTATAAAAGTTTTATCAGATAATAGTATCATTTTAGGGATATTTACTTCTGCATTAGAAACTTTGGAGGATTATCTAAATTTTGGAGTTATTAAAGTTACTAACAATGGTTTACTTGATTCAACTTTTGGAACTAATGGTCATGTTTTAACTGATTTTGGCTTTAAAGACTATATTAGATCTGTGGATGAATTTGAAGGAAAAATAATTGCTTTGGGTTATTCTAGCAATACAGGTGTTGGAACAAAAATGGCAATAGCTAAATATTTACCAAATGGAAGTTTAGATAGTTCATTTGGAATCAATGGCTTAGTTAATGCTAATAAGAATGGTACTTCTCTTTATGATGCGATTAGTGGTCTAAAAGTTTTAAGTGATGGTAAGATGTTGTGTGCTGGATATACTGCGAGTTCAACTGCAGATTTTTTATTGATAAAATTTAATGTTGATGGAAGTGTAGATACTAATTTTAATAGTGTTGGTTATTTATCAACTGATTTTAATGGTTTCAATGATTTAGGAGCGGCAGTTGCTATTGGTAATGATGGTAAAATTGTTTGTGCAGGAATAACGACAGTTGGTTCAAATTATGACACAGCATTATCTAGGTATACAGTTGAAAGTTTATCGAATGAAGTCTACAATGAAAATTTATTTACAGTTTATCCTAATCCATTTACCGACTCAATAAATATAACTTCTAAAAATTTAGATTTTGCTAACACTTCTGTAGAGATTTATGATAGTAATGGGAAGTTAATTTCAAATTTTAAATTAAATAGTAGTGAAGTTTCATTAAAAGATATTTTATCTAATGGAAATTATTTTTTAAAAATATCAAGTCAAGGAAAGTCTGAAATAATTAAATTAATTAAAAAATAATTTTCATAATCTCTATAAATCAACCCTTTCCAAATTGTGAAAGGGTTTTTTATTTAAAAGCATAATAAATTATAAAATAATCGATAAACGGTAACTACAAAATTTTATATTTGTTGCAATAAAAATTTATAATGGAATTAAAACTCACTAGACCAATTTGCTTTTTCGACCTTGAAACTACAGGTATTGACGTTGCTAAAGATAGAATTGTAGAGATATCAATCTTCAAAGTATATCCAAACGGAAACAAGGAAAGCAAAACGTGGTTAGTAAATCCAACAATTCCAATTCCTGCAGCAACAACTGCTGTTCACGGAATTACCGATGAAAAAGTGGCTAACGAGCCAACGTTCAAAGAATTAGCGTCTCAAATTCATAACATGATTAAGGATTCTGATTTGGCAGGATTCAATTCCGATAGATTTGATATTCCGCTTTTAGCCGAAGAATTACTTAGAGCAGAAGTTGATTTTGATATGAAAAACAGAGTTTCTGTAGATGTTCAAACTATTTTTCATAAAAAAGAAGAACGTACTTTAAGTGCAGCCTATAAATTTTATTGTAATGAAAGTCTTGAAAATGCGCATTCTGCCGAAGCCGACACCATGGCAACATACGAAATTTTAAAAGCACAATTAGATAGATACGACGATTTAGACAACGACATGAAATGGTTATCTGAATTTACAACACGAAAAAAATCTGTTGATTTTGCAGGTTTTATTGCCTTGAATAAAGAAGGAAAAGAAATTTTTACTTTCGGAAAAAATAAAGGACAATTAGTAGAAGAAGTGCTCGAAAAAGAACCAGGTTATTACGGTTGGATTCAAGGCGCCGATTTTCCGTTGTACACCAAAAAGGTTTTAACCGCAATTAAATTAAGAAAACTCAATACAAAAAGCTAGAAGTTAGAAGCCTGAAGCTGGGAGTTTTTCTTCCGTCTTCCATCTTCCATCTTCCATCTTCCATCTTCCATCTTCCATCTTCCAACAATATAAGACATGAAAATCATCTGCATCGGTCGAAATTACGTAAAACACATCGAGGAACTCCAAAACGAGCGTCCAAGCGAACCTGTTCTATTTTTAAAACCCGATTCAGCTATTTTATTGAAACAACATCCGTTTGTAATTCCAGAATTTTCAAACGATATTCATCACGAAGTAGAAATTTTAGTCAAGATTAACAAAGTTGGGAAGTATATCGAACCCAAATTCGCTCACAATTATTACGAGGAAATAGGTCTCGGAATCGATTTTACAGCGCGCGATTTACAAGCAAAACTCAAAGAAAAAGGTTTGCCTTGGGAAAAAGCCAAAGCATTTGACGGCTCAGCAGTAATTGGTGATTTTTTACCAAAAAATTCTTTTAATTCATTAGAAAGTATTAATTTTGAATTAGTTAGCAATGGAAAAACTGTTCAAAAAGGAAGTTCAAGTCACATGTTGTGGAAAATTGACGAACTAATTTCGCACGTTTCACAATATTTTACAATAAAAATAGGAGATATCATTTTTACAGGAACGCCAGAAGGCGTTGCCGCAGTAAAACCAAATGACATTCTCGAAGGATTTATAGAAGATAAAAGATTATTTAAAATACAAGTAAAATAATGGCCCTAAACTACAACTTATCAAAGGTTTACGCACTTTCAGATAATGATCCTGAATTTGTTATGCAAATCATTACGCTTTTCGTAACAGAAGTGCCACTTGACCTAAAACAAATTCACTCTGGCATCAAAAATAAAGATCATAAATTGGCTTATGCGTATGCTCACAAAATCAAACCTACGCTCGATTTACTGGGAATGACAATGGCTCACGAAGAAATTCTTCAAGTAGAAGCATGGACAAGAGCCGAAGGTAAAAAGAAAGAAATTGAAGCCACTTTCGAAAGCATCGAAAACCAAGTTGAAAAAGCAATAAAAGAAATCAAAAAAGATTTCGAATTATAAAAATTAGAAGCGAAAGGCTCGGGAATTGTCAGTAATGGCAATTCCCGCTTTTCGTTACAATCTTGCCTAAAAAAGGCAAGGATTTTCACTACAATCGGGGCTAAAAGACTTTCTATATTATTCTTTGCTATCTTTGTACTCGCAAAAAATCTAATATCTTAAATTTAATATCTAAAATTAATTGAAAGCAACCATAGTAACCATTGGAGACGAAATTTTAATAGGTCAAATCATCGATACCAACTCAGGATATATCGCAAAAGCATTAGATAAAATCGGAGTCCAAACTCACGAATTATTATCAATCAGTGACGACAAACAGCACATTTTAGATACTTTTGAATCACTACAAAATAAAGTCGATTTTGTAATAATAACAGGCGGATTAGGACCAACAAAAGACGATATTACCAAGCACACTTTCTGTGAATATTTCAACGATACATTAGTCATAAATAAAGAAGTTGAAACACATGTTATCGAATTAATAGAATCAGTAATGAAGCGTCCAGCATCACAAATGAACAAAGATCAAGCGCTTGTTCCTTCAAGATGTGAAATCCTTTTTAATCAAGTTGGAACCGCGCCAGGAATGTGGATGAAAAAAGAAAATACAGTATTTATTTCGCTTCCAGGAGTTCCGTATGAAATGAAATATATAGTAGAAAACGAAATCATTCCTAAAATAGTAAAAGAGTACAAGCGACCTTACATTTTACACAAAACCATAATGACTTACGGGCAAGGCGAAAGTCTTGTCGCAGAACGAATTGAAGATTGGGAAAACAACCTTCCAGAATTTTTAAAACTAGCCTATTTACCAGCTCCAGGAAGAGTAAGATTACGATTAACTGCTCGTGGCACTGAAAGAGAAATTCTAGAGAAAACAATCAACGAAAAAGTAACTTCTTTAGCCAAAATAATCGGTGATATCATCGTCGGATTTGATGAAGATGAAACAATAGAAGTTGTTTTAGGACGATTATTAACTCAAAAACAAAAAACAATCGCAACTGCAGAAAGTTGCACAGGAGGAAAAATTGCGGAAGTTTTTACCTCGGTTGCTGGTTCTTCTAATTATTTTAGAGGAAGCGTAGTTTCTTATGCTACAGATACTAAGGTTTCTGTTTTAGGAGTTTTGCAAGAAACAATTGATGAATTTTCTGTAGTAAGCAGTCAAGTTGCTAAAGAAATGGCAATTGGTGTCCAAAAACTAATGAAATCTGATTACGCAATTGCAACAACTGGAAACGCTGGACCATCAAAAGGAGATGCAGATGCTACAATTGGAACTGTTTTTATTGCATTAGCAACACCAAATGATGTTTTTGTAGAAGAATTTAACTTTGGTCAACCACGTGAAAAAGTGATAGATAGAGCTGTAAATAAAGCATTTGAAATCTTACAAAAAGAAATTTTAAAAAATCTCTAATATTTTTTTGTGAATAAGGTTTCTTTTTTGTTTCTTTGCACCCTCGATTTGAATAACGATAAAAGATAAGCATAATGTCAAGAGTTTGTGACCTTACAGGTAAAAGAGCGATGGTAGGAAATAATGTTTCTCACGCAATGAACAAAACTAAGAGAAAATTTTCTGTTAACTTAGTTAAAAAACGTTTCTATCTTGCTGAAGAAGACAGATGGGTTACTTTAAGAGTAGCTGCTTCTACAATTAAAACAATCAATAAAAATGGATTAGCTGCTGTGTTGAAAACTGCAAAAGCTAACGGATTTATTAAATAATTCCTATCCTATAAAAATAAAGCAAGATGGCAAAGAAAGGTAATAGAATACAAGTGATTTTAGAATGTACTGAGCACAAAGGAACTGGTCTTCCAGGAACTTCTCGTTACATTACAAACAAAAACAAGAAAAATACTCCAGATAGATTAGAGATTAAAAAATTTAATCCAATCTTAAAGAGAATGACTGTTCATAAAGAAATTAAATAATTAGAGATTTTTACATTTGTAGAAAATTTCAAATACACATTTTAATCATGGCAAAGAAAACCGTTGCAACGTTACAAACATCTTCTAAGAGATTGACTAAAGCTATCAAAATGATAAAGTCTCCTAAAACAGGTGCTTATACATTCGTAGAAAGCATTATGACTCCAGAAGAAGTGGATACTTTCTTAAAAAAGAAATAATTCCGTATTTAAATATATATCAAGGCTACTTTCAATTGGAAGTAGCTTTTTTATTTTTATATTTGTCTCTAATTTTATTTTTTATGATGTAGCACTTTCTACAATCATAAATTTTTAAACCTAAAGTAGAAAATGAATTTTTTTAAAAAAATATTTTCATCCGAAAAGAAAGAAACATTAGACAAAGGTCTTGAACAAACCAAGACTTCATTTTTTTCAAAACTTACTAAAGCTGTTGCAGGAAAATCTAAAGTAGATGATGAAGTTTTAGATAATCTTGAAGAAGTTTTAGTGTCTTCTGATGTTGGTGTAAACACAACATTGAAAATCATCAAAAGAATAGAAGAACGTGTTTCAAATGATAAGTATTTGGGAACGGACGAGCTTAATCAAATTCTAAGAGAAGAAATCGCATCCTTATTGTCGGAGACAAAATCAGGTGAAGAAACCGAATTTAAAATTCCAGCTGACAAAAAACCGTACGTAATCATGGTTGTTGGTGTAAATGGAGTTGGAAAAACTACTACAATCGGTAAATTAGCCTATCAATTTAAAAAAGCAGGTTACAGCGTTGTTCTTGGTGCCGCCGATACTTTTCGTGCAGCTGCAATAGACCAGTTACAAATCTGGGCAGATAGAGTTGGAGTTCCAATAGTGAAGCAACAAATGGGAAGTGATCCTGCATCAGTTGCATTTGATACTTTGCAAAGTGCAGTTGCTCAAAATGCAGATGTTGTAATTATTGATACAGCAGGACGTTTGCATAATAAAGTCGGATTAATGAACGAACTTTCTAAAGTGAAAAAAGTAATGCAGAAAGTAGTTGAAGATACACCAAATGATGTGCTTTTAGTTCTTGATGGTTCAACAGGACAGAATGCGTTCGAACAAGCAACACAATTTACTGCTGCTACAGAAGTTACTTGTCTTGCAGTGACAAAACTTGACGGAACCGCAAAAGGTGGTGTTGTAATAGGAATTTCAGATCAATTTCAAATTCCAGTGAAATACATTGGTGTTGGTGAAAAAATTGAAGATTTGCAAGTATTTAATAAATATGAGTTTGTTGACAGTTTCTTTAAAAAATAGTTTATGAACAAATTTCTATCCTTTTTTAAAACAACCTCACCACTTATTTTAATTCTGGTAAGTGTCGGAATTGGGATTTTAGCTAAATTAATAGAAATTAAATTTAAAAATATAGCAATGGGTTTGCAACTCATTACTTTTATATTGTTTATCTACGCATTGAAAAGGTTCGGAGATAAAATTTTCAAATAAAAAATAAATGCGCTATTGGTATAGCGCATTTATTTTTCCCCAAAGTTCGTTATCAAATCCCGATAAAGCAAAAGTTGGATTAGCTGGGTTTGCAACGTCTCCCATTCTAATAATAACCATTTTCTTACTAGGAATTACGTAAATTTTTTGATCATTTTTACCTAAAGCAGCGAACATGTCATTTGGTGCATTCGGAATTAATGTTCCGTTAAATTCAAATTGTGTTGTAGGTAAATGATAGGTTGATTTTCCATTCAGCCACCACAAATAACCATAAGCTTCGTTAATATTTTGAGAAGTTGTACTTGCTTGATTGAAAAAACTCTCACTTACAATCGTTGTACCATTCCATTTTCCTCTGTTTAATGACATCAATCCAAAACGTGCCATATTTCTAGCCGTGCTCCAATAAACGCTTAGTCCATCACCAGAATTTACCCAAGCGCCGCCAGTCATGCCAATTCGATCTCGCAATTTGGTATTGAAGTAATTAGGCCAAGTTTGTCCACTAGCTTGAGCAATAACATCTTGTAATTTCACATAAACATTATGATAAGCCCAACGATTTCCGGCATCGGCAACATATTGCAAATTGGCTGGCGAAACATCATCACCCAAACTATCATCCAAACCTGAATTCATAGACAATAAATTTTTACAGGTAATTAAATTTTCTTTTGCCAATGGCGCGCTTGTCCAACCAGTTCCTAAATAATCAGAAACTTTATTATTTATATTGACTAAACCTTCGTCTTGTGCAATCCCGGTTACAGTTGATGTTAAGGTTTTTCCAGCACTTGCCCAATACCAAGGAGTTGTAGCTGAATGTCCATTAAAATAATTCTCCATAACGATTCTACCATTTACTAAAATGATAAATGATTTGGTGTTTTTCAATTCTAAGTAATCCAATAAAGGTTGAACCTGTGATTGATTCCATCCCAAACTTGCAATTGATTTGGTTTCCCAGGTTGTACTTCCATCATTTGGTGGGAAATACATGGTTTCAAATGTTGAAAAACTTACTTGATTACCATAAGCAGTTCCAACAGAATTTGTCGCATAAGCTCGAACATAATACGTAGTATTTGGAAGTAAACCTGTTAAATTGGAAGTAAAAGTTCCAGTTCCAGTTCCATCAGACGTTTTTGAATCTGCTATAGTTGGATTTGCTGTAGTACTCCAGCAAATTCCTCTGCTTGAAACATTAGATAATCCATCCGATGAAATAATTCCACCACTAATAGCTGTTGTGGTTTCAATTGAAGTAACTACAGATGTAGTAAGTGTAGCTAAAGTGGCATTGGAATCATCCGAATCATCATTAGAACTGCATCCTAAGGCAAAAAATGATAAGATTAATAATGTAAAATAATTTTTCATAGTAGGTTGGTTTTACATTTTAGACTTAAAAAAGTTTAAAAGGTTTAATCAAAAATACTTTTTTATTCTTTAATAAATTGTAATTTTAAACTTTATTTAAATCATGAAAAAAGCACTTTATTTTTTAGTTTTATCACTCTTTTTTGTAAGCTGTAAGCAAACAATTACCAATCAAGATATCAGTAAGATTAATGGTTATTGGGAAATTGAAAAAGTACTATTAAAAGATGGTGAAAAGAAAGATTATAAAATCAATGAAACTGTTGATTACTTTCAAGTTTCTAACAATAAAGGTTTTAGAAAAAAAGTAATGCCGCAACTTGATGGAACGTATCGTACCAATGATGTAGTTGAAGAAGTTTCGATTTCATCTAAAGATGGAAGCTATTTCATTAATTATTCGACAAGCTATGGCAAATGGCAAGAAGAAATAATAGAAATTAAAGATTCTACTTTAGTACTTAAAAATAAGGAAGAACAAGAATATTATTATAAAAAATACCAAGGATTTTCATTAAAATAATGGCAAAAAGAACAAGCAACGAGAGTTCCATATCAGAAGTTTTACAACAGTTTATTCAAGTAAATAGGCTAGAAGCTGGCATGGATAAAATTGATGTAGAGCAAGCCTGGAAAAACTTGATGGGAAATGGCGTAAACAGCTATACACAAGAAGTTATTTTAAAAGGAACTACATTGTATGTAAAGTTAACTTCGGCAGTTTTGCGTGAAGAATTAAGTTACGGAAAGCAAAAAATAATAGATATGCTAAACGAAGAATTGCGAAAAGAAGTCGTAAAAGATTTAATTTTAAGATAAAAAAAATCTCGTTTCAATTAAGAAACGAGATTTTATATTTTTATGCACAATCAGCATAACTGCCAACTGCGACTGAACACTCAATACTAGAATTGCTCTCTTCCAGCAAAGTGAAAAGCACTTTCGATAGCAGCATTTTCATCAGAATCTGAACCGTGAACTGCATTTTCGCCAATAGAAGTTGCATATTTTTTACGAATTGTGCCTTCAGCAGCATCAGCAGGATTTGTAGCACCAATTAAGTTTCTAAAATCTTCAATTGCATTTTCTTTTTCAAGAATTGCAGCAACAATTGGTCCACGAGACATAAATTCAACTAACTCACCATAGAAAGGTCTTGCAGCGTGAACAGCATAAAATGCTTGAGCATCAGCAACAGTTAATTGCGTTAATTTCAAAGAAACAATCTTGAAACCACCTTCAGTAATCATGTTTAAAATTCCACCGATGTGTCCGTTTTCAACAGCATCAGGCTTAATCATTGTAAATGTTCTATTTGTAGCCATTTTAATTTATTTGTTTTAATTCGGGTGCAAAAGTAAGCTTTTTTGTTTGAATTAAAAGTTTAAGAGTTTAAAAAAGTTTAATAGTTTAAAAGTGTATTCATTTGGAGCGAATGGCTTGGGCGTTCTTGGTTTCCGTTTTCCTGCTTTCCGTTGCAATTCCCGATGAAAAATCGGGAGATTTCCACTGCAATCAGGGCTAAAAAAAATTCCATTTTAACTTTTGTAAACTTTCTAATCAACAATCTACAAGACTATAATCTTAAATTCTTGTTCCAACGGTTGTAATTCAGCTAAAACTTTTTCTAAAAAACTACTTCCAACTTCAAGATAAAACTCACTAAAATTGGCTTTTCGTTCCTGCAAACTTTGATTGGGAAACAACTCATTTTGAAGTAATAAAATACGTTCTAATTTATCGGTATGCACTCTTTTTTCGGCTTTTAAAAGTCGTTTTTCAAGGTTTTCTAATCCTTTTATTTGTTTTATTTCTTGTGCTTTTACAGCTCCAGTAAACGATTTGTCGGTTTTTACAGCAATTGCAAAAAGTGACTCAAATTGTTTTTTCAAATGTTCTTTTTGTGTAGTAAAGTCAATTGTGAATTCTGAAAATTCTTTAGTTTTTTTATCAAATAACTCTTGCTGATTCGAAAATAAATCAGACCAAAATAATTCTAAATTATCTGCTTTATCAGCTTGTTTTTGTGTTGACAAAAGCACAGAATTCCGAATCAAAAGCATCGGAAAAGTTACGTTATTCGCTTCAAAATTAGATTTCAATTCCAACCAATACGCAATTTCGCCACCGCCACCAATGTAGCATAAATTAGGCAAAATTACTTCTTCGTATAAAGGTCTCAAAATTACATTTGGACTAAATTTTTCTGGAGAATTTTCTAGTTCTGCAAGAATTTCATCTCTGGTAAAAGTGATATCAGTATTGTTTATTTTGAACTTATTATCTTCAAAAATAATTCGTTCACGCAAATTATCTTCAATATAAAATAAGTTGATTTCACGCGGATTCACTTGAACAAAATAGTCTTTAAGATGTTCGTTGGTTTCCATTACGTTCTTAAAGGAATTTTGCTGTAAAAGTTCTTTTTTTACATAAGGAATAAACAATTTTTTCAAATCTGTAGAATCACCATCTATAATCACTAATCCTTCATTTTTAAACAATTCGTTGGCTAAAAATCGAGTTGCATCGGCTAAATTAGAATGTTCTAAATAACTTTTTGTAAACAAATTTCGCAAATCATCAGCATTTGAACCAATTCCTAATTCCGATGAAAATAGTTCAAAAACTTCTTGTAAACCATCTGTAGAAAGTCGTCCTACTGGACCAAAACTTTCTCTGTTCCATTTTACTTTTTTGCTTTTAAAATTAAAATAATTGATTTCTTCAAAATCATGATCTTCTGTCGCCATCCAATAGATTGGTACAAAATCATGCTTTGGGAATTCTGTTTTTAATTGCTTACATAGATTTATTGTAGAAGCAATTTTGTAAATAAAATAAAGTGGTCCTGTAAATAAATTCAGCTGATGACCAGTAGTTATTGTATAAGTATTAGCTTGTTTTAGAAGTTGAATATTGCTCGAACTTACTTCAGAAATTTCAAAACCGGCATATTGTTTTTCTAGTTCAGAAACTAATACGTGACGGTTTTCAACTGGAAAATTGGCTTTTTTCTCGTCAATTTGTAATTTGAAGTTCTCAATTTTCGGAAAGTGATTGTATAGTTGCTTTAAATTGGGCTTTTCATCTAAATAATCTACAATTAATTTAGAAAAATATCCCGAGTTTTGATAGCTTATACAGTCGTTTGGCATTTTATGTTTTTTTTTGTAAAAATACTCAAAATTGAATTAATAGAATTGTCTTTAACTTTCAATTAAGGTTTATCTTTTTAATGTAAAGTGCGCACGATGCTCTCTACCATCTTCTCTTTTTACGACAAACCAATAATCATCAGAAATCATTTTGGTACTATTGTAAGTTCCGTCCCAACCAATAGAATTCGGATTTAATACTTTCATAATTTTTCCGTATCTAT
The DNA here is from genome assembly GCF_000757385.1 of Flavobacterium aquatile LMG 4008 = ATCC 11947. Classification (GTDB taxonomy): domain Bacteria; phylum Bacteroidota; class Bacteroidia; order Flavobacteriales; family Flavobacteriaceae; genus Flavobacterium; species Flavobacterium aquatile. Next base: position 655,670 of record NZ_JRHH01000003.1, read on the forward strand.
CAAAAATAGTGACTGTTAGATTAGGTTCATATTGTGAAAATTTAATTCTCCAATAATCATTTGTTCCATCATCATTTGGAGTGAAAAATTTTGGATAGTTTAAAAGTACAACATCTTCATCTATAATTCCGCATTCATCTTTTACGTAAACGGTGTAAAATCCGCTTGTTAATCCACTAAAAGTATTACTAGATTGATAATTAATTCCATCTAAAGAATATAAATAGTTGTCATTTATAGCTGTTGAAACGATAATAATATTTTCGGAATCGGTCCAATCTTGAGTGTCAATTGAGGTGATATTTGCAATTTCAGATTCTACGACTGCAAATGTCTTAGTTGATGAACAAATTATAGAACCATAATTTTTAGTCACAGTAACAGAATAAGTTCCAGCAGTTGAAATTACAATTGATTGAGAACTCGCTCCAGTTGACCAAGAATAACTATTAAAACCCGTTCCTGCGTTTACAATGATATTGCTTGTTTTGCAGATTGGCATAACATCATCTATTGAAATAACTGGCTTTTGAAACAATGATAAATTTAATTCAACTATTTGGTGACAACCATTTGCAGAATCTAATCTTACATAAACTACCGTTGAACCAATAGATAAAGTATAATTTGTGTTTAATTGATTGGTTATAATTTCATTTTCTGCATCATAATAGGACGAATAATAAGTAAAATTCATACCTGTAGTTGAAGCTATAAGATTGGAATTATAGTTGGAAAGTACTACATTTTCTGAACCATCATTTAAATCATCACAAAACGATTGCGAGTAATTATTTGCATTTAAAGTATTTATCAAAGATGCATTTATTATTAATCTACCTACACTTTCACATCCGTTAATTGTTTGTGTTGCAAAATAGGTTGTTCCGTCAACTAGTGCTGTTGAATTCGGTAAAATAGTCGTACTTGCATTGTTTGCATACCAATTTATTGCGGTTCCAGAAACACTGATGTCACTTAATGTTGGATTAGAAGTAGCACAAAATTCTTGACTAGCATTTCCTGTTGGAATAGGAGTATTCTGAATTGAAATTGTCACAGGAACTCTCAAACTTTCACAGCCGTTGATTGTTTGTGATGCATAATAAATTGTTCCATCAATCAAAATTGTTGTATTTGGAAGTAAATTTCCGGACGTTGACGAGTCATACCAGTTGACATTTGTACCAGAAATTAAAACATCATTTATAGTTGCATTTTGTTGAATACAGAATATTTGTGGTGATGTCACTGTTGGAAGTGAATTTGAATTTACCGTAACATTTATAGCGATTCTATTACTTTCACAATTATTAATGGTTTGGGTTGCATAGTAATTTGCACTGGTTAACAGATGATTAGAAGGAAGCTCAATTGTATCGGTAAGTGATGAATACCATTTTATATTTGATCCGCTAGCTATTAGTGTTGAAATTGTGGCATTGTCACTTTCACAGAATACTTGATTACTAATGATTGGCGGATTTGGAGTTTGATTAATAGTAACAGTAACTGCCAATCTTGAACTTTCAGGACAACTTCCATTTTGATTAGCAGCATAGTAAGTTTGACCATTAACAAGTCCTGTAGAACTAGGTAATTGTATTATTGAAGTTAATGAGTTATACCATTTAATTGAGCTTGAGTTAGGTGATAAATTTGCAATAGTTGGATTTTGGGAAGAGCAAAAAGATTGGTTATTACTTGCGTTAGGTGTTGAAGTATTACATGGACCAAGTTTTAAAACAAAACCATCATCAGTTAGTACTCCACTGTGGACTGCATCAAATCCAACAACATTTAATGATGGATCTAAATCTGCATAACCTGCAAAATAACCGCAATAATATTCATTGTTGTTTTTTATTTTAATTCCAGAAAATTTCAAATTGTATATATAGTCATATGGTGTTGGTTGTACATTGGGCTGTCCTAATTTAAAAGCATATTCAAAAATCCTATTTGGATCAAATTTGACCACTAAACTTTCTCCAAATTGAGATTGATATCCATTTAATAAAAATGTGTTTGGTGATGGATCTACATCAACAAGTCCAGAAAAACCAGACGCAAAATAACAGTTGTTATTATCATCTGATTCAATTAAATTAAAGTTGAGGTTATTAAAATACTCTTTGTAGTCAAGAAAATCTCCATTAGAATTTAACCATAATAAAGTATTGTTTGCAACTGTTAAAACTGAATTTGTTGAAGGATCTATATCTGAAGGCGGTGCACTACTATTTCCTCTAATAAACGATATAATGTAATTACCGTTTTGTGATATATGAAATGCAATCGGAATTAAATTTTGAAAACTTTTCTCCCAAATTAGATTACTACTAATGTTGTCAATTTTCATTAGATTTTCTGTATAATCAGAGGTTGATTGGTTGAAAATATGATATAGAACATTTATATTATTGTCTGGACTTATCTTCAATGATTCAAATTCAGTATGCTGATAATCATATGATTTGGACCAAATAATATCAAAATTAGAATTCATTTTTATTATGTGATTTCCCCATCCATTTGCGAATAAATTTAGAGATGAATTTGAATTGTTTAAAACAATATCATCAATGAAATACCCAGTTAAAAAAACATTATTTGAAGAATCTAAATCAAATGAAGAAGCGTGAATTGAAGATTCATTAATACTATTCAAATCTTTAATGCTCTTTACCAACAATTCATTTCCTAATGGATCAAATTTTGTAATTACAATATTGGCATTTGAAATAGTTGTGTTTCCAGAATAATTAGTCAATGACATTAAAGAATAAATATTATTGTCAGAGCCAATTTTTACATCAATAACATAATCTGCGGTATTTCTGATCATGTTAAATACTTTTCCCCAAAGATAGTTTCCATCTGGATCTAATTTTATTAAGTAGCATATATTTCCAGATGTTCCCACTGTATTGTTTTCTATTATCTCTTCAGCTAATCCAGGATTTATATCAAAGTAATATGAAGAGCTTTCTCCTAATAAGTAACTATTTCCTTCATCATCAATATCCATTGCTTTAATTCTATCAGTTTGACCCTGACCAATTTGTTTAGCCCATTGAAAATCTTGAGAAAATGATTCGAAAAAATTTAAACAGCAAAAAAGAAAAAGAATAGTAAGTTTTTTCATTATTTTTTTAACAAATATATAAATCTCAATCGAAAAATAACTTATGTTAATTTTAAATTTAGCTTACTTTTGCAAAACTAATTATTTTCAATTGAAAGATATCCTCTTAATAACGCCACCATTTACCCAACTGAATACTCCTTATCCAGCAACGGCTTATATTAAAGGTTTTTTGAACACTAAAAACATCTCCGCTTTTCAAATGGATTTGGGGATAGAAGTGATTTTAGAATTGTTTTCGAAAGAAGGCTTGACCGATATTTTTTCTTCCAACTTCGAGCTTCCATCTTCCAACTCACAACGAATTTATTCCTTAAAAAACGATTACATAAAAACAATTGATGCTGTAATTGGTTTTCTACAAGGTAAAAATCCAAGTTTAGCAAGACAAATTTGCAGTGTAAATTTTCTTCCCGAAGCGTCTCGTTTTTCACAATTAGACGATATGGAATGGGCTTTTGGAACCATGGGAATGCAAGATAAAGCCAAACATTTAGCCACATTATATCTTGAAGATTTATCCGATTTTATTGTAGAATGTGTTGATGAGAATTTCGGTTTTAGTCGTTATGCCGAGCGTTTGGGCAGAAGTGCTAACTCATTTGATGAATTGTATGCTAATTTGCAAAACGAACCCACTTATATTGATAAAATTACACTCAAAATTTTAAAAGAAAGAGTAGAAGAAGTCCAACCCAAATTAGTCTGTTTTTCGGTTCCATTTCCGGGTAATTTGTATAGCGCTTTTAGAAGTGCACAATTTATAAAAAATAATTTTCCTGATGTAAAAATCGCAATGGGTGGCGGTTTCCCAAATACCGAACTTCGGGATTTAAAAGATAAACGCGTTTTTGAATTTTTCGATTTTATAACTTTGGATGATGGCGAATTGCCAATTGAGTTAGTTCACCAATCAATTTGTCATTCTGAACTTGTTTCAGAATCTCTTTTTAAACGAACTTTTCTGTTACAAAACAACGAAGTAACTTACGTAAACAATACTACAAAACCCGATTATAAACAAAGCGAAGTTGGAACTCCAGATTATTCTGATTTGCAACTTCAAAACTATATTTCGGTGATAGAAATTGCCAATCCAATGCACAGTTTATGGAGCGATGGACGATGGAATAAACTCACCATGGCGCACGGTTGTTATTGGGGAAAATGTACGTTCTGTGATATTTCATTAGATTATATAAAATTATACGAACCCATTGCTGCTAAAACTTTAGTAGATAGAATGGAGGAATTAATTACGCAAACTGGCGAAAACGGATTCCATTTTGTTGACGAAGCCGCGCCTCCAGCATTGATGCGCGAAGTTGCGTTGGAAATCATTAAAAGAAAATTAGTGGTTTCGTGGTGGACGAACATCCGTTTTGAGAAAAGTTTTACTTCCGATTTGTGTGTTCTTCTTAAAGCTTCTGGTTGCATTGCCGTTTCTGGTGGACTGGAAGTAGCATCTGACCGACTTTTGGAACTAATTAAAAAAGGTGTAACGGTAGAACAAGTTGCTCAAGTAACTAGAAATTTCACCGAATCTGGAATTATGGTTCATGCTTATTTAATGTATGGTTATCCTACACAAACCATTCAAGAAACGATTGATAGTTTAGAAATGGTGCGCCAATTATTTGAACTTAGCGTGTTACAAAGTGGTTTTTGGCATCAATTTGCTATGACAGCGCATTCTCCAGTTGGAATGTTTCCTGAAGAATTTGGTGTTATTCCAGAGCAAAACGAAATTACTTTTGCAAATAATGATATTAATTTTAAAGACAAAACTGGAATCAATCACGATAAGTTCAGCTTCGGATTAAAGAAATCGTTGTTCAATTACATGCACGGAATTTGCTTTGATTATGACTTGCAAGATTGGTTTGATTTCAAGATTCCCAATACTAAAATTCCGTCTGATTATATTATTTCTTGTTTAGAGAAAGAACCCGATTTCAATATAAAATCTTCTGCAAAAGTGGTTTGGATAGGAGGAAAACCAACTATTGAAAGCTTTACAAAATCTAAAAAAGGAAACTCTTGGAAGATGATGAAATTGTCGTTTCATGATAAAACCGAATCTTTCGACATTTCATTAGAAGAAGAAAAAGGAAAATGGTTGGTTTCAGCATTAGAAAAAGTTTCTGTTTATAACGAAAATAAAATCACTTTTTCACAATTAAAATCCGATTTTGAAACACAATTTGAAGACTTCGAATTGTTTTGGTATTCTAAACCAATTGCTACTTTAAGAGACTTCGGACTTCTAGTTTTATAATGAATTAAAAAAGCGCGAACCATTTCTGATTCGCGCTTCTCACTTAACTTAAACTATATTAACTTACTATTTTTTAACTACTTTTTCTACTTTACTTCCTTTATCAGATGTTATTTTAAGGAAGTAAACACCACTTTGTCTATTAGAAATATCCAAAATTACTGCATTCGAATTTTGGAATGATTTCTCTAATATTCTACCTTGAATATCATATAATTCTATCGATTCAATAATATTATCTGAAGAAATATTTAAAATTGAACTCGTCGGATTTGGATAAACACTCAAACTAACATCTGGATTAAAACCACCATTATTTAAAGAGGTATAAGTAGTTTCGGCATCATTTGTAATAATTGGTGCGTTGTAATCAAAGAAAATACTTGCTTTTTTAATCACTTGATCTCCAGTTACCAGATTGCTTTTTGATCTAATCTTGAACAACACATTTCCGTGTCCGCCAACAGGTGGATTTCCAGCAACAGCTGCAAGATTTATATTTTGAAAAACAAATTCTACTTTATTTCCATTAATTCTTGCATCCATATTGTGCGATGCGTTCAAAATTTGTAATGATGAAATGTCATATTGTGTGGTGTCAATAATATCTTGAACCACTACATTTTCTGCATAATACGTTCCTGTATTTTCAAAATTAATTACATAATGAAGATAATTTCCAATTTCTGAAGGCGAAACGGTATCACCTTGCAAACAAGTAATATCATTTGGATCATAAGAACCAACAACCGTTTGATTGAAAACAAAAGTATTATCGGCAGGAATTTCATCACCAACAATTGGAGTAATTGTAGTTGTAAAAGTCAAAATATCACCAATGTTTACAGCTGGAGTTTCCACTGGAGAATTTACATTTAAAACCAATCCGATGCTTCTATTTTCAAAAGGTTGTAGGTTGCTGTAATTCCAATTAATTATTCCAGTTGTTTGCGATGTTGGAGCTGTTGTAGCCGAAACATAATCTAAAACGGAATCGTTATAATTTAAAGTTAAAGTTCCTGACAAAGTTTGGTTTCCTTTATTTTTGTAAACCAATTCATAACTCGCGTTAAATCCTGGTCGAGCTGCATCAATTGGTGCCAAAACCACTTCAACGTCAGGATGTGAACCATTTGGAGTAATACAAATATTTTGAAGAATAGTTAAATCGTTTATTGTATTGCTATCAATATCAATTGGTGAAATGTTGAAATAAGTTGGATTTTCTAAATTGGGTGCTAACTGATAAATTCCTGGAAAAGTGGTGAATAAATTATAAATTCCTAATCCGTTTGTATAAACAGAGGTATTTGTAGAAACTCCGTTTAAACTTATATTCAAACCTAAATAAGGCATTGTCGAATCGGATGAATTACAACCATTATTATTTGAATCAATGATTGCGGTTCCAGTAATGGTATTAAAATTGCCACCTGGATTAAATGTACAAAAACTGTTTATTGTAATTAGTGGATAACTTGCAGCGATTGTTGGAATTTGATTGTCATCGGCACATATGTAAGTAAGATTTGGGCAACCTAACAAGCTATCAGCGTTCAATTCGTTCACACCATTTTTTATAAATAAGGTTTGTAAGTTTGGATTATTTAAAAGAGAAAGTATATTTAAACTAGAATTCATGCTACAATCTAAAGTTGTCAATAAATTATTCAAGCAACGTAACTGTGATAAATTACTATTTTGAGATATATCAAGAGATGAAATTTGATTATTACTGCAATCCAAATAGGAAAGCCCTATTAAATTTGATGTGTTTAAACTCGTCAAATTATTATTAAAACAGTATAGCTCAAACAATAATGTATTTGCACCAAATTGTAAGTTAGTTATTTGATTATGATTTAAATAGAGCATCTCTAATAAAGGCAAAGTTGAAACATTTAAACTAGTTAATGCGTTAAAAGAACAAAAGAAGTTTTTCAAATTTACATTTGTACTTACATTTAAGTTGGTTAATTGATTACTGCTGCAATCTAAATATTCTAATAAAGTTAAATTAGTAGTATTTAAAGCAACGATTGTGTTATTCTTCACATCTAAATTTCTTAAATTAATATTTGTAGAAACATCTAAAGTATTTAAATCATTTAAAGAACAATATAGATTTTGTAAATTAGATAATCCATTAACTGATAATGTAGTTAGTGAGTTATTAGAACAAAATAAATCAAGTAAAGTATTGATACTAGTAAGATTTAAGGTGACAATTTGATTATTGGAACAATTAAATTTCTTTAAATTTGAAAATCCTGCAATTCCTGTGACATCAATAATATTGGCATTTTCAACATTCAATGAATCAATTACAGCAGCTTCTGTAAACTGAATTTCGTTATCATTATTAGCATCAATTTTTACATAACCACTTCCAGAATAAGCTACTTGATTGGTCGGACTTGAAGTGAGTAATTTAGCTTTAAAATTGGAATCTGGAAAAATTATAATATTGGCAGAATCCGTTACATTTAAAACAAAACTTGCTACATCAAAACATCCATAAATATTTTGAGCATTTACCCAAATTACTTGATTGTTTGTTCCTGTAAATGCAGTTGGAGTTGGTAACTGGTTTATTTGAGCATAAGCATCTGCTTCTGAAGTGTAATAGGCAACATTTGTACTAGGATTTCCATTAGTAATGTAATCACTTTGTAAAGTCAAATTAAAAGTAGCAACTCCATCAGTAGGATTTTCATAAACTGTTAAGTTCGGAATTGGTGTTGTTATTAAAGGAATTGGTCTTACCCTTATAGTCAAAAATGTAGTAGAAAAAACACTTGAATTTGCATTTTCTTCAACTCTAACAGCGACAGTTTGTATAAAAGGGGATGTGTTTATATACGGACTTAAAATTCCCGTACCATCCATTTCAGCGTCAAAAATATTTTCATGGTAAGAAACTGTATATAAACTTGATGATAGTGAACCCAATATTTCTGAGTTTTTAGAATCAAGATTAAATACTCCAAAACCATCATTATTGTCATCACAAACTTCTAATGATGTTGGATTGTTTATTGGAATTGGATTACTATTATTAACAATTAAATCAAAACTTGTAATGGAAGAGCAACCAGTTGCAGGATCAATAACTCTTACTCCAATAGTTTGAGGATTTGAAGAATTAATATAATTTGAAGGATTAGCTATTGGATTTGTTCCATTTTGGGCATCGAGTAAAGAACTGTAAAATTCAATAATTACATTACTTCCTTGTGATATTTCTGGTATTTTAGTAGTCAAATCAAACAAAGCAAATCCATCATAAGGCGAATCATTTACTGTGTAATTTGAAGGTGAAACAAAAGTAGGTAAAGGATTTACTATTAATTGCAAAGTTGTAGTAGAGAATTCACTTGTTGCTACTTCAGTAACTCTTACATAAACTGTTTGATTGAAGGGAACCATATTGAAATATCCTGTAACACCCGTTATTTCATTTGTACCATTATTGGAATCTATTAGAGTGGGATAATATTGAACGGTGTGACCACTTGCTGATAAAGCTCCTAATATTTCAGAGTTTTTTGTAGATAAATCAAATACTGCAAATCCATCATTATTATCATCACAAATTTGTAAAGGAGTTGGATTAGTAATTGGAAATGGATTATCGTTAACGATTAAATCAAAATTTGTAATTGAAAAACAACCAGTTACTGGATCATTAATTGTAGCCCAAATAGTTTGAGGATTTGAAATATTCATATAAACATTACCATTGGAAATAGGATTAGCACCAGCTTGAGCACTAGTAAAAGTTTCATAAAAAGATATAACATAATTTGGGTCTGTTGTTATTAAAGGAATTTGAGATTGTAAATCAAATACTGATGTTCCATCAGGATCATTTTGAATTAAATCTGATGGTGTGTTAAATGTTGGTAATGCTCCAATAGTAACTAAAAAACTTCCTTCACTTGTGCAGTTAGGAGTTGTACCAGATTGAGCTAAAATATAAATGGTTTGTGTTGATGTAATTAATGTTCCTGCAGGGATTTCTGTTGCTGGATTTCCACCTGACACTGAATGATAACTTTGTCCAAAAGGTAAAGCAGGAAGTGTATAGGCTTGACATGCTATTACATTTGATGGATTTGGTGTAACAGGTGTTGCGATAATTGTTACAACAAAACTTTCTTCAGCTGTACATAATGGATTTGTACCAGATTGTGCTAAAATATAAATCGTTTGCGTTGATGTAATTGCATCTCCAGCAAATAATATTGTTCCAGTACCATTTGGACCAGTAAAATAATTCTGATTTGATGGTAAAGCCGGAAGAATATAAGCGTCGCAAACGGTCAAATTGACTGGTGTAGGTGAAATAATTGGCAAAGGATTTACAACCAATTCTAATACTGCTGTAGAAGGATTGGCAGGATCAGAATTTTCTATAACTCTAACATAAACAACCTGATTAAATGGATTGATATTACTGTAATTACTTCCTAACGAATTAACCCCAATCGTCGCATCAGTAAATGTTTCATGATACGAAATAGTATGATTTGAAGCTAATAAAGAACCTAAAATCTCAGCATTCTTTGAGGTTAAATTAAAAACAGATAAACCATCGCTATCATTATCACAAACCGATAACGGAGTTGGATTGGTAATTGCTGGTTGCGCATAGCATAAGCTCGTTGCAAATAATAGAATAATTAATAGCGTTTTCATAGTTTGTGATTTTATAATGTGTTTGGTCATAGTTTTGTTTTTAATAATCTTAAATCTAAAGTGCTTTTATCAATTCTTGTAATTTCTCTTTCTTGCTTTGCGCCAACGGAATGTTACTGTTGTCAGCCATAATTACATAACCGCCATCGCTTTTTATGTACGATTTCAAATAAGATAAATTAATTAAATGCGATTGATGAATGCGTTCAAATCCGTGTTCTGTGAGCATTTCTTCATATTCTTTAAGCGTTCTAGAAATTAAAAGCGGTTTATGATTTTTAATAAAAAACTCGGTATAATTTCCTTTGGCTTCGCATCGAATAATATCCGAAACTTCAAACAAATGAATACCATCACTGGTTGATAATGCAATTCGCTTAAAATTATCTACCTTTTTTCGGATGTTTTCTAACAATAAATCGATGTGCTCAAACGAGTTACTTTTTCCAACGGCTTCTTTTATTTTGGCAATCGTATTTTGCAATTCTTCTGGATCGACTGGTTTTAATATAAAATCCAATGCGCTAAATTTGAATGCTTTCAAAGCATATTGCTCGTGCGCCGTGATAAAAATAATATGTGCCGATGTTTTGCCTTTAGTTTTTGCCAATTGCTCCAAAATATCAAACCCAGTTCCATCCGACAAATGAATGTCTAAAAAGATAACTTGTGGTTGCAATTGCTCCAAAGTTGCTACGCCAGTTTTTACACTTTCGGCTTCACCAATGATGTTTATTTCATTTGTATAGCGTTGCAAAAGTGCTTTTAAACCTTCACGCAAATGCTTGTCATCGTCTATTAATACTGCTGTAATCATATTTTTAGTGATTAGTGATTAGTGAAAAGTGATTAGTCTGCTAACTGATCACTGAACACTGCCAACTATTGTATATATTGTATTGGTAATCGTAATGTTACTATTGTTCCGTTATTATCTGTAATTTCTATTTGTGCCGATTTTGAAATCGTGGCTTCCATAATTTCCAATCGTTTTTTAGTAATTTCCAGTGCCATCGATTGGTGTGCTGTAACCGAATTATGTTTCATTTCTTTCGATTTTGAAATCCCAATTCCGTCGTCTTTTATCGTGCAGACTAGTTGATTGTTTTGTACATCAAAACTCACTTCAATCTTCCCATTTCCTTCTTTTGGAACCATGCCGTGCAAGATAGCATTTTCTACAAATGGCTGAATCAATAACGGCGGTAATCCCATGTTAAATTCGACTTTTTCAGATGATTTTATCGAAAATTCAAACTTGTTATGAAAACGCAATTGCTCTAATTCTAAATAATTTTGCAAACTTTCTACTTCTTTATCAATCGGAATTAAAGCACCTTTTGAATATTCCAATGTCAATCGCATCAACTTAGAAAATTTAGATAAATATTTCAATGCCGAATCGGTTCCATTCTGAACAATAAAACTTGAAATCGATCCTAAACAATTGAATACGAAGTGTGGATTCATCTGTAAATGCAAAGCTTTCTGTTCATATTCGGCAACTTCTTTTTGCAATGTTAAACGTCTTTTTATTTGTCTTCTATTAAAAATTACAAATACCAAACTGATTAAAAGCAACGTTCCGATTACTGAAAATAAAGCAAACTGACTTTGACGCTTATTTTTTTCTATTAAAAGCGCTTCCTTTTTTTGGTATTCAAAATCCATTTCGGCACGAAGAAACTTTTCGTTGTTTTCCTGATTGGTAATGCTGTCGCGTGCCACAATATAATTTTTGTAATGAAATAACGACTGCGTTGGATTGTTCTGAACAGCATACAATTCACTCATCAATTTCTCCGAATGAAAGGTTTGATCCAGAACGCCAATTTCCTTTGCATAAGACAATGATTTTGATGCAAATGGCATAGCTTCACCATATTTTTTTTGATCAAAATAAAGTTGTCCTAAATTATATAAAGCCAATGAAGCCCCAAATTTATTCTGCATTTCTTCATACAAATTCAACGATTTTGTATAATAAGAAATTGCTTTTTCCGAATCTTTCTGCTTATTGTAAAAATCTCCTAAATAGTTATTTAATAAAGCAAAACCACGTTTATTATCTATTTTAATAAAGTATTCCTGAGCTTTTTTGTAGTAATTTAAAGCTTCTTTATTGTTTCCGTTTTCAAAGTAAATAACACCAATGTTGGTTAAAGTCACAGCAACGGTTTGTTCTCCAATTTCTTCCTGAATTTTTAGCGCTTTCTTTAAATATTCAAGTGCTTTGGTGTTGTTTCCTTGCGATTTATATACAATTCCAATATTATTATAAGCTTTCGAAATACTATTCTTCTGATCGATTTCTTGATATAACTTCAACGCTTTTTGATAATTCTCTAAAGCCATGTAATAATTATTTTCTTCCGAAAAAACTACACCAGAACTTGCATAAGCGCGCGCCAAACCATTTTTAAGTTGCTTATTATTAGAATCATCTTCTAATAAAGATTGATATGAAATTTGCGCCTGACGAAAATCAGTAAGCGCATTTTTATAATTCCCTAGAATAATATTCGAATTTCCTTTGTTGATGTACGAATTGGCTAACCCAAATCCATATCCAATTTTCTTAGAAAGAACAGTTGCCTTTTGAGCATAAAAAGCAGTCGAATCGGGATTGGTTTCTTTAAATTTATCGGCTAAGTTGTTGTAAAGATTTACTTTAGCAGTATCAATTTTTACAACTTTCAAAACTCTTTTCAAACTATCAACAGCAGTATTTTGCGAATAGCTAATACTACTGAAAGCAATTGTGAAAAGAAGTATAATCTTGTGGAGCGTATTTTTCAAAACATTTCATTTAACTTATCTCTACAAATATATAGTAAGTTTTTAGTAAATTTTATCTCACCTATTATTCTAATGGTTTGACTTATTATTTATGCATTTATGATTACAATTTCAAAATAGCTATATTAAATTACCAATTTTAATCCAAAATTTAGTTCACGAAAACGTTTTCTTTGTTTATTTTTACGGTCAAATTTAAATTAAGTCGTATGAGTAATTCGTATCAACTTTCGGTAAACAACACTGCTTCGTTTGATTTATCAGAAAGTGACCTTAAAAACCTTGACGCTGTTAGCATGGATAAAACTAAATTCCATGTACTAAAAGATAGTAAACCATACAAAGCCGAAATCATAGCAACCGATTTCATAGCTAAAAAATACACTATAAAAGTGAACAACAACACTTATGAAGTTGCTATTTCAGATGCTTTAGATATTCTCATAAAAAGTATGGGAATTGAAATTGGTAAAACCAAAGTTGTGAATGCTATAAAAGCACCAATGCCAGGTTTGATTCTAGAAATTAGTGTAGAAGTTGGACAAACAGTTAAAGAAAATGATCCATTATTGATTCTAGAAGCCATGAAAATGGAAAACAGTTTTCTATCACCAAGAGATGGAATTATAAAGTCAATTGCTGTTGAAAAAGGAAATGCTGTCGATAAAGGACAATTGTTAATCGAATTCGAATAATCATGAAAAAAATAACCAAAATATTAGTTGCCAATCGTGGTGAAATTGCCATCAGGGTAATGAAAACTGCCAAAAAAATGGGTATCAAAACGGTAGCTGTTTTTTCAACTGCCGACAGAAATGCGCTTCACGTGAAATATGCTGACGAAGCTGTTTGCATTGGTGAAGCCGCATCAAGTCAGTCGTATTTACGAGGCGATAAAATCATTGAAGTTTGTAAAGAATTAGGTGTTGATGCCGTGCATCCAGGTTACGGATTTTTAAGTGAAAATTCAGCTTTTGCCGAAGCTTGTGAAAAAAACAACATCATTTTCATCGGGCCAAAATCGAAAGCTATTGAAATGATGGGAAGCAAATTGGCAGCAAAAGAAGCTGTAAAACATTATAATATTCCGATGGTTCCTGGAACTGAGGAAGCCATTACCGATATTGAAGAAGCTAAGAAAATTGCAACCAAAATTGGTTTTCCAATACTGATAAAAGCATCTGCTGGCGGTGGCGGAAAAGGAATGCGTGTGGTTGAAAAAGAAGAAGATTTTGTTTCTCAAATGGACAGAGCAATTTCTGAAGCTACAAATGCTTTTGGCGACGGATCGGTTTTTATAGAAAAATATGTAACCAAACCACGTCATATCGAAATCCAAATTATGGCCGATAGTTATGACAATGTGTTGTATATTTTTGAAAGAGAATGCAGCATTCAACGCCGCCATCAAAAAGTAGTTGAAGAAGCACCATCATCAATTTTAACTCCAGAAAAACGTAAAGAAATGGGTGAAGCAGCTGTAAAAGTAGCTCGTGCATGTGATTATCTTGGCGCTGGAACGGTAGAATTTTTAATGGATGGAGATCTTAATTTCTACTTTCTTGAAATGAATACGCGTTTGCAAGTAGAACATCCGGTAACGGAAATGATTTCTGGTTTGGATTTAGTAGAGTTGCAAATAAAAGTCGCTCAAGGAGAAGTTTTAGATATTAAACAAGAAGATTTGCAAATAAAAGGTCACGCCATGGAACTTCGTGTTTATGCCGAAGATTCTATGAATGATTTCCTTCCAAATGTCGGATTTTTAAGCACTTATAAATTACCTGAAGGCGAAGGAATTCGTGTTGATAATGGAATTGAAGAAGGAATGGATGTGCCAATTTATTACGATCCAATGCTTTCTAAATTGGTAACTTACGGAAAAACTCGTGAGGAATCTATCGAACTAATGATTAAAGCAATCGATAATTATCATGTTGAAGGTGTTGCAACAACATTGCCTTTCGGAAAATTTGTTATGGAACACGAGGCATTTCGTTCAGGTGATTTCGATACTGGTTTTGTAAAATCATATTACAATCCAGAAAAAATGAAAGCCAATTTAGATGTTGAAGCAGAAATTGCTGCTATGATAGCATTGAAACAATATATTTCTGATAAACAAATCCTAAGGTTACCAAATTAAAGTATTAAGATTTAAGAATTAAGTAATAAAACAAAAGTTTAGCTTGAAACTTGAAACCTTAAACTTGAAACAAAAAGTAAAATGGAAGATAAAATTAAAATATTAAACGATAAAATTGCTCTTGCCAAATTAGGCGGAGGCGAAAAACGTATTGCCAAGCAACATTCTAATAAAAAATTGACGGCTCGCGAACGAGTTGAATATCTTTTAGACGAAGGTTCATTTGAAGAAATCGGAATGTTAGTAACACACCGAACCACCGATTTCGGAATGGAGAAAGAAGTGTATTATGGTGACGGAGTTGTAACAGGTTACGGAACAATTAATGGAAGAATTGTGTATGTTTTTGCACAAGATTTCACTGTTTTTGGTGGTTCATTATCTGAAACACATGCTGAGAAGATCTGTAAAGTTATGGATATGGCACTAAAAAGTGGCGCACCTATGATTGGACTAAACGATTCTGGTGGCGCACGTATTCAAGAAGGTGTGCGATCGCTTGGCGGTTATGCCGATATTTTTTATAGAAACGTGCAATCTAGTGGAGTGATTCCGCAAATATCTGCCATTATGGGACCATGTGCTGGTGGTGCGGTTTATTCACCTGCAATGACCGATTTTACAATGATGGTGGAAGGAAGTAGTTATATGTTTGTTACTGGACCAAATGTGGTGAAAACGGTTACTAATGAAGAAGTTACTTCAGAAGAATTGGGTGGTGCAAGTACGCATTCTACCAAATCTGGTGTGGCGCATATTACTTCTCCAAACGGAATTGAATGTCTAGAAGATATCAAGAAGTTGTTAAGTTATATGCCACAAAATAACAGAGAAACGACGCCTAAATTACCTTACACGCCAAACGATGAAATTCGTGAGAAACTGGACACTATTATTCCAGAAAATGCGAACAAACCGTATGATATGCATGATGTGATTTCGAATATTATTGATGAAGATTCATTTTTCGAAATTCATAAGGATTATGCCGAAAATATTGTGGTTGGTTTTGCACGATTAGGTGGAAGAAGCATCGGAATTGTGGCCAATAATCCGAAATATTTGGCTGGTTGCTTGGATGTTAAGAGTTCGATAAAAGGTGCTCGATTTGTACGTTTCTGTGACTGTTTTAATATTCCGTTGTTGGTTTTAGAAGATGTTCCTGGTTTCTTACCTGGAACCGATCAAGAATGGAACGGAATTATCATGCATGGAGCCAAATTATTATACGCATTTAGCGAAGCAACAGTACCGAGAGTTACTGTAATTACCAGAAAAGCTTATGGTGGCGCGTATGATGTAATGAATTCGAAACACATTGGTGCCGACATGAATTTTGCTTGGCCAAGTGCCGAAATTGCAGTTATGGGAGCAAAAGGTGCCTCTGAAATTATCTTCAAAAAAGAGATAAGTGAAGCACAAAATCCAGCAGAGAAATTGCTTGAAAAAGAGGCAGAATATGCTGAGTTATTTGCAAATCCTTACACAGCAGCGCAACGCGGATTTATTGATGAGGTAATTT
The DNA here is from genome assembly GCF_000757385.1 of Flavobacterium aquatile LMG 4008 = ATCC 11947. Taxonomy (GTDB): domain Bacteria; phylum Bacteroidota; class Bacteroidia; order Flavobacteriales; family Flavobacteriaceae; genus Flavobacterium; species Flavobacterium aquatile. Next base: position 672,264 of record NZ_JRHH01000003.1, read on the forward strand.
TACCACACGATACGAGAAGAAAATTGATGAAAGCTTTCAGTATGTTAGAAAATAAAGTGGTTGATGTTCCTAAAAGGAAACACGGAAATATACCGTTGTAGTTGATATAAGTTTAAAAAACCGTTTTGTACTGCAAAACGGTTTTTTATGTTGATTTTGATTAATTGACCAATAATGGCGAGTAGCCATAAACAGCTTTTTTTAACGTTCTGGCGCTACACGAGGTTTGGGATTTAAGAAGCGAGATTTTTCGGTTAAACACAAATTTTCCAAGTACAAAACCATCTTTAAATTCAACCTAATGCCCAAATCTCATGTAACGGCTGTTAGCCGACGTTTTTTTTTGTTAGTTTCATTTTTTCTTTTTTGAACAAGCTTGTTTTTCTTCTAAGGTAATAAAGTGAGTAACCAATAGAAAGAAATCCTGCAATCAATCCAATATAAATTAAGACACTTTCTTTTTTCTCATACTCCTTTTTGTCAAGTAACACAATTCCATTTCTTTCAATTTGTATCAAATCTATGTTTACATTTTCAGAGTCATTATTGTTTTCTTTATAGTAAACCGTTAATTTGTCATTTGTATTTATTTTAGAAATCAAGTCATCGTATTCTTTTGACATTCTATAAACTCCAATTTTTTCATTCAAGTTTTTCAGCTTTATATAAAACACTTTAGATCTTTTTCCTTTACTACCGTGTCTGTAATCTATTCCTCTATTCTCAACCTGACTTGTTATTTTGTCAACATTATTAAGATTGATATTTTGTTTTTCAAAACCAATTTTTGCAAGAAAAAAATAAAGAAAAGAAAAAGAAAATAAAAATATAAAACTTATAATTTCTTTTGTTTTTTGGTTAATTTTTAACATTCCTATTTCGTTTTTTTAAACTGACGGCTAACGTGCCGCGGCTTCGCGACTGTTGCGATGCCAGCGAACTGAGTACTTTCTGCTAAGATAAAATATTTTCGTGAAGAAAGAAGTTTAATTCAAGAAAAACTAGCAATAGCGCGAAACCGCTGTTATAGGACGTTTTTTAGTTTGTTGGGTCTAATCCGTACATAAAATTATTCAGTTGCCCATCCGAACTTTCAAGCCCGACAATATCCATAAGCTCTTCAAAATAAGCGCAAACTCTTTCTCTATCTTCTGTGTCGATTTCTAAATAAATACTTTTAAATCTATCCAAACCTTTCCCTATGGCATTCTGATAATCTTCGTCAGTAGCGTTTCCATTTTGCGCAATTTTTTCAAAGTCTTCGGCTGCCAAATTAATTTTCTCAGTTAAAATTGGTTTCAATTTTTCGTCACCAATTCCAGGATATAAGATTTTCATATCTTCTACAAACTTTTCTTTTGCTTTAAATTTTTCAAATTTTTCCATCGCTTTATTTGGCGTCTTTATTTGTTTTTGTCCACAAGCAGTAAACATAAAAAACAGAAGTACTAAAAATATGCTTATTGTCTTTTTCATGCGGTTTTTAAAAATATCCTATAACGTCCCTTGGCTTGCATTCAGTGACTTTTTTGAACACTGACGCTAACAAATATACCGAAAACTTTGAAAGAAAAAACGCTTTAAAAAAGAAAAAATTTTGACCGATTAGTTTCCCGATAAGTCCCAAGCCAAGCCATTGATGCAAACCAATGTTATATGACGTTTTTATCTTATTCTTTTAAATATTTCTGCTTTTAATTCTTCCATATTTTGTCTCTCAAATAAAGTATCTAACATTCCTATATATGATTCGTCAGTACAACTTACATATTTTTGAGCTTGTTTATATACTACAGCGTCCACCAGCATTCTTAAATATGATGGAAATTCACTTCTGCGGTTTGCTTTAATAAATAATCTATTGCCTGATAATGGAAATAAATAGTCATCTTCATAGACTTTCGGATTTTCACTTTCAAAGATTATTGGACTGTCTGAACATAGAAACGGTAAATTTTCATGACTTTCCAATATTGAATATGGCGTTCTACAATTAACTCCACGAACTGAATCCATTAAAGAATTATAGAATTTAAAACCTTTAACAAATTCTGGATTGTTTTTGATTTTTTCTTCTGTTGCTATTTGTCGCTCTCCACTTTTATCTATAACTTTTAACCCTAAACTTTCTAAATCACTATTTTTTAGAATTTTTTCGAGTTCATTTGTACGATGTGGTAATCTCCAATACATTAGGCTTACAAAGTGATTCATTCTTGGCATGTCGTCATCCGTAACACTATAGTTGGTTGTGTAATCTGACTGGTTAATTCTTTCAATTAATGTCGACATCTCATTGTCAAACTCCGCATAACTAGACTCTATGTAATCATTTTTTTTATCCCCAAATATTACTGTATTAGCATCTTTCTCAAAAAAGAAAGATTCTGGTGAGAATTCTTTTCCATTTTTCAAGAAGCGTTTTTCTTGAACATTGAAGATTTTTAAAAGTTTAGAATTCTTGGTAAAACCTTTAAGGTAGAAAATAGGTAGATAATGATGTCTCCAGGAAATATTATTCATTTGCACAAAACTTCTAAAATGGCATACAACTTGTATATATAAGCCATAAATCACACATATCTACCCTTTACTAGGTGGCTTTGTGCCATAAATTGGCTATTTTATTTATTTTCCAAATATATTAAATATTTTCTTCCTTGCGCAGTTCCTTTACAAATTCTTTCATGCGTTGGAGTTCGTTGGGTGTCATTTCTATTAGCTCTTTTATCAAGTTCATGTCGGTTTGTTTTACCCATTCTTTTAGCGGTGTGTTGTCTAGGCTCGTGCTGTCTTTGGGCAGTTCTATGGCTAGTAATTCTTTGGGTGTGCAGTTCAAATAGGTGCAAAACTTATAGAGGTCGGCAAGATCAATTGTCTTTTGGGTGCCATTTAGTATTTTTTGGGCACGCGTTCTTGGGATTCCCATCTTTAGTAACTGAAAATAAGGTCTCAAAACGCCTTTTTGAAGGAACATTTCTTTCACTTGTAGTACAAACATAATGGCTTAATTTAATGATACAATAGTCAAATATACAAAAATTGTCGTTTGGCAACCCAAAATTGTTATTTAACAACCTATAATTGTCATTTAGCGGTACAAAATTGTTATTTAGCAACCTATAATTGTTATTTGACAACCCATACTTGATACATGACAACCCATACTTGCTATCTGACAACCCATTATTGCTATCTGACAATCCAAACTTGTTATCTGACAACCCAAACTTGTTATTTGAAAACTAAAACATCCAAAATGTACAATTAGGATGCTTCTTTCACTAAGTAATATGCAATTGTATTTCTAATTTTAGTGGGCAAGCACCTTATTTGCGCTACTCTTATATTGTAAATTAAAAGGAAACCTCGTTTAATTCCGATAGTTCAGAATTTAACGAGGTTGGTTATCGCAGTTTTTTGAGGGTTTATTTTAGAGTTTTGGGTGTAGTAAATATTCTTTGCAATACTCTTTTCACTTTGTTTGTTAGTATAGAACGTAATTACCCTCTATCAGGTTGAAGTACAATTATTGTAAATAAATTTCCATAATTTTTCTCCTATTCATTGCTTTCAATTTTATTAAAAATACTAAAAAAATCTGTCACTATTTGACTTGTATTAATTATTGAAAATGATTTATTTTTTAGGGATAAATGCGTTGCTTTTTTAAATTTTAGTTAAAATTTCCCTCGAAACAAGCATTTATTTGTAAATTGCGATTCCAAAAAAATGTGTGTTTTGCACATTAGAATTTATACTATCCATGAAATTTAATACACTTTTTATACTTATAGCTTTTTTTGTTTCTGCCATTTCATCTGCTCAAAAAATTATTAAGCATAAGGTAAAATCGGGTGAATCGATTTATTTAATTGCCAAAAAGTATGATGTTACCCAAGCCGAAATTTTTGATTTAAATCCGAAATTAAAAGGTGCCGTTTTGGGTTTGAAACAAGAAGTAAAAATTCCGAATAAAAAATACAAACCCGAAGAAAAGAAACCTAAAGTTGCTAAAAATGAAGCAGTTGTTATGGCTAAAACCGAGAAATCAACTTCTTCCGAACCGTATATTATTCACAAAGTAGAAGCCAAAGAAACACTTTATAGTCTTTCTAAAAAGTACAATGTGAGCATGGAAAGTATTTGTGATTTAAACCCAGAATTGAAAACCGGAAATTTAAAAGTAGGAGCAAAGCTGAAGTTTGTAAACCCAAATCCAACGCCAGTAGTTGCAGAAAATAACACCCCAACCAACACCAATGAAGTTGCTGAAGTTTCTAATGTTGATGTAGTGCATAAAGTGTTACCGAAAGAAACGCTATACAGAATTTCTAAGCAATTTGGCGTTACCGTAGACGAACTTGTAAAACTAAATCCTGGTGTTGAAAACGGACTTCCAGTAGATTATTTGTTGCTAATTAAAAAAGGTTCAAGTTCTACTTCTATTATAGAAGTAGCTGATAAACAAGCTGTTGAAACGGCTTCGGCAGAAATTGAAAATAAAGTGATCCCAGTTGGAAATTTGGCGAAAGCCCAGTTTTTAATTGAAAAAGCATCAGAACATTTAGGAACGCGTTATAGAAGTGGTGGCACAACAAGCGCAGGTTTTGATTGTTCGGGTTTGATGTTTTCTACCTTTAAAAGCTTAGATATAACCTTGCCACGTTCGTCTCATGAAATGGCGCGCTACGGAACAAAAATTGACAAATCGCAAGCGCAAAAAGGCGATTTAATTTTCTTTGCCACTTTCGGTGGAAGCAGAGTGAGCCACGTAGGTATGGTTACCGAAGTTCTTGATGACGAAATTAAGTTTATTCATTCGTCTACAAGTTCTGGTGTTATCTATTCATCCACTAAAGAACGTTATTATGCCCGAACTTTTGTGCAAGTAAATCGTGTTATTGCGGAGTAATTTATTCGTTTATTGAGAATTTGAAACCAATTCCGTGTAAGTTTTCAATAGCAATTCCAGTTTCTGTTGAGAGAATTTTTCTCAATCTTGATATAAAAACATCTAGACTTCTTCCCATAAAATAATCGTCATTTCCCCAAAGTGATTTTAAGATTTCTTCACGTTTCATTACTACGTTTTTGTTGTCTAAGAAGAGTTTCAACAGTTCGGCTTCGCGCTGGGTTAAACTAATTTTTTCTGTATCTGTAAAAACTAAATAATTCTTGCTGTCAAATTTATATTTTCCAACATTATAAATCAAATTTTCGGATATAGAACTTTTTTGAGAACGCTTTAAAAAGATTTCAATTTTAAGTAATAATTCTTCAATACTAAAAGGTTTTACCAAATAATCATCCGCTCCAAGTCGTAAACCTCTAATTCGATCTTCTTTTAATGTTTTGGCAGAAAGAAAAATTATTGGTACATCAGAATTGATTTTTCGAACTTTTTCGGCAAGATCAAATCCGTCCATTTTAGGCATCATAATATCAAATATACAGATGTCAAACGAATCTTTTTTAAACGCTTCTAAACACATTTCGCCATCAGTACAATGCGTTACATCATACTGATTTTCAAGATTGTCTTTGGTTAAAAACGCTAAGGTTTCGTCGTCTTCTGCGTAAAGAATTTTATATTTTGTCATAGTCGTATTACTTTGGAATGGAAATCGAAATTGTAATTCCTTTAGTCAAATTATTGGTTGCAAAAATCTTCCAGTTATGTTGTGTACAAATCTTTTTTACATAATATAATCCCAGTCCGAAGCCATTTACTTCATTACTTTTGGTACTCGGAATTCTGTAAAACTTATCAAAGATAAAGTTTAAATTTTTATTTGAAACACCAATTCCGTTGTCTGTAAAATCCATTTGAATCTTACCTTTTTCTTCCGCAATTCTAATAATTATTATCGGATTTTCATCGCAGTATTTTACAGAATTGTCCAATAAATTATAAACGATATTGGTGAAATGAAATGCATCGGCTTGAATAATGTACTCTTTATCAGAATCAATTTTTACAGATAAATTTGGATGTTTGAGTTGCATGTTTTCGATTACATCATTCAAAATCGGAAGAATTGAAACCTCTGTTTTCTCCATTTTCATCGGAGAATTATCTGATTTTGCCATATTCAAAATTTGTTCGATATGACTGTTTAACTTCTTACTCTGATTGATAATAATGTCGGTGTATTTTTCTAGTTTTTCGTCTTTTCTAATCACTTCCTGTTTATTTAAAAAATTGGAAGCCAATAGAATAGACGATAATGGAGTTTTAAATTCATGAGTCATATTATTGATGAAATCACGTTGTAACTCGGAATATTTTTTCTGTTGGATTATGGTGTAAATGGAATAAACATAAACCAATAAAATGATGATTAACGCTAATGAAAGAACAAACCAAAAGCGGAGGGAACTTAATAAATACGATGTTTCATTTGGAAAACGAATCGCAAAATAATAGACTAAATTTTTATGCTTTGGGAAATTGATATTGGTTTTTGAAGATTTGTTGTCTATAAAATCAACGTATTTTCCATACACCATTTCATCACTTTGACAATTGTACATGGCGTACTCAAAATCGGTGTTGATGTTGAATTTTGCAAATTCAGTTTTTAAATAAAATTCTAAAATATCGGGTTGAAAATCATTTTCTACATTAACAATGTAGTAATCGTTAGAAACCTTTTGCACTGGATTATCAACTGGAAGTTCTCCAGTTGTCCCTTCATACAATTTTTTCACAACCTCAAGTAATGCAATATGAACCTTTTGAGAAAATTTCTTTTCCTCAAGATTAAAAGCTTCTTTGGTCCAAAGTAATTGCGCAATCAATATTCCTATTGTGGCTACGAGTCCAAGAACAATAATTATATTTAGATTTTTAGTTTTCATGATTTTGCGAGGCACGAAGCAATCTCCTCTTTAAATATACATTATTTGAATAGGTAATATTACTAAAAAAAATCAATTAATACGCCACTTAACAAGTCATTAACAAACATTTGAAACCAGTTAACAGCAGTGTTTGAATGATTGCACTACTTTTGAATTGTTCAATCGAATAAAAGCATTTTAGAGTAAATATAAAACAATTATAAAATATAAAAATTATGAAAGCTATTAAAATTTCAATGTTGGCATTAGCATTAGGATTAATGTCATTTTCTGTTTTACCAACAGATAAAATTTCAACAGAAAAAGTAACGCCAGTTGCTGGAATTACATGGAAATCGGAAACAGTTGATGTTGGAACTATTCCACAAGGAACTCCAAAAACTATTGAATTTGAATTTAAAAATACAAGCGATAAATCGGTTATTATTACTAATGTAAAGCCCGCATGTGGTTGTACCGCTGCCGATTACACTAAAGAGCCAATTGCTCCGGGGAAATCGGGTTATGTAAAAGCTACTTACAATGCAGCAGCAGCAGGTTCATTTACAAAAACAGTTACAGTAACAACAAACGCAGATGCAACTCCAAAAGTGTTAACTTTTAAAGGAACTGTTCAAGCTAAAGCATAATTAATTAATAAAGGTTGGTTAAGAACGAAAAACTCCTAAACGTAATGTTTAGGAGTTTTTTTATGTAAAACTAAATTTTTATTTTTTATTTTTTATTTTATTTATTCGTTCTTTTCGGCTTTCAATGATTACTTTATATTTTACTTTTTGTTCATTATTTAAAAAAGTATTTATTGTTGTATCCATTTTTTCGGTTATAGCGTTAATTTCTGCAGCAAGTTCATCTTGTGATTTATCTTTTTCTTTAGCAAGTGCGTATATTTTTTTGTTACTTTCTTCAACTTCTTTTCTAACAATAACCAATTGAAGCTCGTCTAAATTAAGTTCGTTTTTTAACGTTTCTACAGATTTATTAGTGTTTTCTGCTCGCTCTTTATCTAATGTTTCTTTACTTTTTTCATATTTGTATTGATTACCAGCTGTTGCGCCTATTGGTCCTCCAGCTCCATTTCCATTACCAATACCATTTCCGTAGTATCCATTGTTACCATATTGGGCATTTGCAGATGAAATAGTCATTAACGTTACACTAACAACTAAAATAGATTGTACTATTTTCATATCTAATTTATTAAAAAATAAAGTTAAGTAAAAAAAATGATAATTAAACCGGTTCTGCGTACAAATCATATTCAGTAGCATCTGTAATTTTTACCATCACAAAATCGCCTGTTTTTACATAGAATTTAGCAGCATCAATTAATACCTCATTGTCAACATCTGGACTGTCAAATTCGGTTCTACCCACAAAATACTGACCTTCTTTTCTATCAATAATACATTTAAAAGTCTGACCAATTTTCTCTTGATTCAAATCCCATGAAATCTGTGATTGTAAATCCATTATTTCTTGAGCACGCGCTTTTTTAACTTCTTCAGGTACATCATCAACTAAAGCAAATGCCGATGTATTTTCTTCATGAGAATACGTAAAACATCCCAAACGCTCAAATTTCATTTCCTGAACCCAATCTCTCATTATTTCAAAATCTTCTTGAGTTTCTCCAGGGTAACCAACAATTAAAGTAGTTCTAATCGTCATTCCAGGAACAGCAGCACGAAATTCTTTCAATAATTTAGTTGTTTTTTCTTTCGTAGTTCCGCGTTTCATCGATTTTAGAATGTTATCTGAAATATGTTGCAACGGAATATCAATATAATTACAAATTTTTGGCTCGCGTTTCATCAATTCCAAAACATCCATTGGAAAACCAGTAGGGAAGGCGTAGTGCAATCTTATCCATTCAATTCCTTCCACTTTTGCTAAGTTTTCTAGCAACTCAGCAAGATTACGTTTTTTGTATAAATCCAATCCGTAATAAGTCAAATCTTGAGCAATAAGAATTAATTCTTTCACTCCGTTTTTAGCCAAACCTTCTGTTTCACGAACCAATTTTTCAATAGATTGCGACACGTGTTTACCTCGCATTAATGGAATTGCACAAAAACTACAAGGTCTATCACAACCTTCGGCAATTTTTAAATAGGCATAATTTTTTGGAGTTGTAGTAATTCGCTCTCCAAGCAATTCGTGCTTGTAATCGGCACCTAGAGCTTTCAATAACTGAGGTAATTCAGTAGTTCCAAAGTACTGATCAACATCTGGAATTTCCTTCTCCAAATCGGGTCTGTATCGTTCAGATAAACATCCGGTAACGAACACTTTATCCACAATTCCACGAGATTTTTTATCGGCATATTCTAGAATTGTATTTACAGATTCTGCCTTAGCATTATCAATAAATCCGCAGGTGTTAATTACAACAATATTTCCTTCTTCTTCATGCACAACATCTTTTCCACTGGCTCTTAATTGTCCCATTAACACTTCGCTATCGTAAGTGTTTTTAGAACATCCTAGGGTAATAACATTGATTTTATTCTTCTTTAACGATTTGGTTCTCATACCTTTTTTTATTGGAGTGCAAAATTACATCTTTTATTTTAAGGAGCGAAACTTTTGGGAGTTTTTGGCAAACCCTATTCCTGCCATCCGCTGTATTCCCGATGAAAAATCGGGAGATGTCGCTTCTGTCAGGGCTAGATTGCAAGCGAAGTACACAAAAAAACCATTCGAAAGACGAATGGTTTTATAATTGACGTTTAAGTTTTGTTACAATTCAAATAACATCGTTAAACTTATATTACTGTTTTTAGAATTTATTGTAGCTGCATCTACCAAACCTTGACTAAAAAACTGTTGTTTGTAATCACGTTCAGCATAAGAGTAAGCCAAATCTACTTTTATTTCACCAAAGTTGTAACCAATACCAGCAGAATATCCAGTTAAATCGCCAATAGTTTCGCCATTTTTATACGGGCTTTCTTCAAATCTGTATCCACCACGCAAACTAAATTGCTTAATTTTGTACTCGGCACCGACTCTAAACTCATTTGAAATATCTAAAACATTAGAAATTAAATTGTTTTGATCTTCAAAATCTCTATCTGGAGTAAATGATGTATTACTGTAATCTTTTATTGCATAATCAAAACTTATTAAGCCAGTTTTACCAAAAACGTAAGCAATACTTCCAGTCCATTTTCCAGGAGTTCTCAATCGGTAAGGCTCGTAAACCATAGTCAATTGTGGATCTACAACATCTGCAGGCAATTCGCCATCAACATTACTGCTTACTGCTGCAATATTTTGAGTAAGTTCATCTGTATAGCGCATCCAAGTTGGAGATTGATACGCCAAACCTAGTCGAAATTCTTTGGTAGCTTTATATATGGTTCCAATTTGAAAAGAAAAACCATTTCCGTAAGTGTACAAATCATTATTAAAACGTACTCTTTCTACAAAATCTACTGCAGAAGTATTGTTATTATTACTTTCAAAAAAGCTAGTTCTTTTTCTATAATCGCTAAAATGCGCGTTTAAATTTACACCAACTAATAATCGGTCTTTGTATTGAGCCGATCCGTTGAATGAAAGCTTTCCGTTATATCCAGTTGTAGAGATAGAATTTTCTTGATAGTAATTTCCGCCTGGCGCAACATTAGAAGTATAAGTTGTGCTGTCTGGGTTACTGTTCGCGCCTACAATAATTTTAGATTTGTATCCCAAATACGCTTGTTGCTCATCGTAAAATAAATCACCATAATAATAATCAGTGCCATTAACTGTACTCAACGGAATTCCATTGGCATAACTCAAAAAGTAATTTGAAATCGAGTTTGTTGGATTTGTACCAGCACTAAATATAGAATTGTCATAATTGTTTACATTATCATAATTTAATGCTACTGCAAATTTAGACCATCCGCTACTTTTATCTTCGTTTTCAAAAACGTAAACACCACCTAATTGGTTAATATCAAATGCGTTGTCTTTTTCTGTTGTATTTAATCCAAAATAATTTGAATTGTTTTTTATATTATAATTAGAAATTGTAAATCCAACTTGATTGTTAGCAAACACAACCGAACCAGCCGGATTTACATTTAATGCAGAGAAATCGCCACCTAAAGCTCCAAAAGCACCACCCATCGCCCTAAAACGAGCGGTTCCATTCATGTTGTCTTGCGAATAAAGTAGCGCATCGTTTATATTCTGTGCTTGAGTATTAAAGGCTACCAGTCCAATTGCAAAACTTAAAAATATCTTTTTCATTTTTATTTTTTGTATTACAATTATCTTCTTCCACCACCACCAGATGAACGACCACCGCCACCGCCGCCATAGCTTCCGCCACCACTTGATCTTCCGCCGCCGCTATTGCTTGGAGAATATGAACGTGGAGTGCTATTAGGCGATACAGTTCTTGGTGTAGAATTTCTTGGTGTGCTAGTATTATAATCTCTTGTTGTATTATTACTAGTTGGCCTTGTTGTATTGTACGACTCATTTCTGGTAGTATTATTTCTAACACCAGAATTTCTTACAGTAGTGTTTCTAGTTGTGTAAGTTGTATTCGAATTTCTTCTTGAAGAAGAATTTATACTTCTATCTATACGGTTACTTGAAGTTCTTCCGGTACTGTAATTATTATAAACTCTAGAATCTCTTCTTCCATAAGAGTAGGCGTAATTATTACCATACCAATTGTTGTTCCAACCCCAGTTATTTCCATACCAAGAATTGTAGCCCCAACCCCAATTATTTCCATACCAACCGCCATAGTAACCCCAACCTGGACCGTACCAATTGTTCCAACCAAATCCAAAGCTTGGACCATACCAACTGTTCCATCCCCAATTATTACCGTACCAATTGTTCCAACCTCCATAACCCCAGCCATTGTCATAAATATTTACGGTTATATTACTAGATGGATTTGAACCCCAACTAGAATAGCTAGTATTTTCTACTCTTGCGGTTGCTCTGTTAACAGTATCATTTGGATAAGAATTGTATTCATCTACATTTGTGAATATTTCTTCGTTTTCTTTGTTTAAAGAGCTGAAATATTCTTTATAATAGGCGTTGTTGGAATTAGTTTCTGATGCAACTCTTTTCTCATCGCCACCATAAATCCCATCATTATCATAATACGATTTATTTTGGTATGATCCACAAGAAGTTACAACCAACGCCAAAAGTCCAAATAGGGTATAAATGGAGCTTTTTTCTTTAATAAAATAATTTGTTTTCATATCTATAGCATTTTTATTGTTGGACAATACAAAAATAGTTAGTTTTGCCGAACTATTTAGTTAAAATAAGTTAAACAATTTTTATGCCAAACTATTCATTATGAGTAAGAACTTAACAACAAGAGCAGAAGACTATTCCAAATGGTATAATGAGCTCGTAGTAAAAGCAGATTTAGCAGAAAACTCGGGCGTTAGAGGTTGTATGGTTATCAAACCATATGGCTACGCAATTTGGGAAAAAATGCAAGCAGAATTAGACAGAATGTTCAAAGAAACAGGTCATAGTAATGCCTATTTTCCACTGTTTGTTCCCAAGAGTATGTTTGAAGCTGAAGAAAAAAATGCTGAAGGATTTGCTAAGGAATGTGCTATTGTAACTCACTATAGATTAAAAAATGATCCTGACAAACCAGGAAAGTTAATGGTTGATCCAAATGCTAAGCTGGAAGAAGAGCTAATTGTTCGTCCTACCAGTGAGGCAATTATATGGTCAACATACAAAGGTTGGGTTCAATCTTATAGAGATTTACCGTTATTGATTAATCAATGGGCAAACGTTGTTCGTTGGGAAATGAGAACGCGTTTATTTCTAAGAACGGCTGAGTTTTTATGGCAAGAAGGTCATACTGCTCATGCTACTAAAGCTGAAGCTATTGAAGAATCTGAAAAAATGATGAATGTTTATTCTGATTTTGTTCAGGATTTTATGGCAATTCCGGTTGTTAAAGGATTAAAAACAGAAACAGAACGTTTTGCTGGAGCAGAAGAAACTTACTGTATTGAAGCTTTGATGCAAGACGGAAAAGCTTTGCAAGCAGGAACGTCTCATTTCTTAGGACAAAATTTTGCTAAAGCATTTGATGTTAAATTTGCTAATCAAGAAGGAAAGCAAGAACACGTTTGGGGAACATCTTGGGGTGTTTCTACAAGATTAATGGGTGCGTTAGTGATGACACATTCTGATGATAACGGATTGGTGTTACCTCCAAATTTAGCTCCAATTCAAGTTGTGATTGTTCCGATTTTTAAGACTGAGGAAGAATTTGAAAAAATATCATTGGTTGTAAACGAATTAGTTTCTCAATTTAAAAAGTTAAGAATTTCAGTAAAATTTGACAATAGAACAACTCAAAAACCAGGGTTTAAATTTGCTGAATGGGAATTGAAAGGTGTTCCAGTTAGAATTGCTGTTGGTCCGAAAGACTTAGAGAATGGAACATTTGAAGTCGCTAGAAGAGATACACTTTCTAAAGAAGTTGTTTCAAAAGATGGTATAGTTTCTTACATAAATGATTTATTGGAAACTATTCAAACTGATTTATTTCAAAAAGCATTATATTATAGAAAAGAACATATTACAGAAGTCAATTCTTTCGAAGAGTTTAAAGATGTTTTAGAAAATAAAGGCGGATTTATCTCAGCACATTGGGATGGAACTCCAGAAACTGAAGAGAAAATCAAAGACTTAACTAAAGCAACCATTCGTTGTATTCCGTTAGATAGAAAAGAAGAAGCAGGAAAATGTGTTTTTTCTGGATTGGAATCTGCTGGTAGAGTGTTATTTGCAAAAGCGTACTAAAAAAAATATAAAAAAAGTCGATTCAGCTATTGTGTGAATTAAAAATAGTTGTATTTTTGCACTCGCATTACAAAAATATGTAATGGCCCGTTCGTCTATCGGTTAGGACGCATGGTTTTCATCCATGTAAGAGGGGTTCGATTCCCCTACGGGCTACAAGTTCAATGTTTATTGAAAATTACAAAAGATTAAATGGCATTGGCCCGTTCGTCTATCGGTTAGGACGCATGGTTTTCATCCATGTAAGAGGGGTTCGATTCCCCTACGGGCTACAATTAGTTGTAAATAAGTTTTATAAAGTAATAATTGGTGTCTCGATTATTGTTTTATTAGTTAAAACCAAAGTGACTTTTAAAGTTGTGGGAGGTTTTTCTTTTTTAACTAGGAGTTTATAACAATTAAAAAAAAGAAAAAATGGCAAATCATAAGTCAGCTTTAAAGAGAATTAGAAGTAACGAAAAGAAAAGAGTGTTAAACAGATACCAACACAAAACTACTCGTAATGCTATCAAGGCATTAAGAATGGCTACTGTTAAATCTGAAGCTTCTGCAAAATTATCAAGTGTAATTTCTATGATTGATAGATTAGCGAAGAAAAACATCATTCATGATAACAAAGCTTCTAATTTAAAATCAAAATTAACTAAGCACGTAGCAAAACTATAATTAGTTTTCTCGACTTTTTAAATAAAAAAAAGCTTCCAATTTTGGAAGCTTTTTTTTATTTAATATTGATTGATTTTAGCATTTCTATTGTAATTGGTTTTGATAGAAAATTTAAAACCATAGGATATTGTTTAGCTTTTTCAATATCTCTAGGATCAATTGTTGAGGAAAGAACAATTACTTTAACTTCGGGAAAAATAGTATAATAGTCACTTTTAGAAAAGATGTCTAAAAATTCCCAACCATTCATTATAGGCATGTTTAGGTCTAAAAAAATAAGTTGAGGTTCTAAAATTTCATTGTTTGCCTCTTTTTCTTTTTTTAAATTTTCAAAATACTTTAACGCTTCTTCTCCATTATTGCTGGTGTCAATCTCTGAGGAGAATTCTGCTTTTGCAATAACTTTTTTGCACAACATAAGTGTTATTGCATCGTCGTCTACGCATAAAATTTTAGTAAACATTATAGTTCGTTTTTAAATGTAATTATGAAGCTTGTGCCTTTGTTTACTTCGCTTTCAACGCTTATAGTTCCGCCCATGGATTCTACTTGAGATTTTACTAAGTACAACCCTAAACCTTTACTATCTGCATAATCATGAAACCTTTGGTATAATCCAAATATTTTATCTTTATTTCTTTCTAAATCAATTCCTATTCCGTTGTCTTTAAATGTAATAATGGTATTTTTTTCTCTCGATTTGGATGAAATTTCAATTTTTAACTTTCGAACATCATCTTTATATTTTAATGAATTAGTCATTAAATTCAATAAAATACTTTCGAAATAAGATTTGTTTGCAAAGATAGTTTCTGCTTTTTCAAAATCCATTTTTATAATGGGTTTTTTTGCGCTAATTAAAAAACTCAATTGATTAAAAATATTTTCGAACACATCTCCAATTACCACTTGTTCTTTATCAATTGACGGACTGTCTTTAATTATTATTACTTTTACTAAATCATTAATGGTTTCATTCAATTGATTTGTTGATTTTGAAAAACCATTTAAAATTTCTTTAAGTTCTTCATTTTCAACTGGAATGTCTTCTATTAGGTTGAGTAAACCGGTTAAGTTGGAGAGTGGTGCTCGTAGATTGTGTGATGTAATGTAGGAAAATTGCTTTAAATCTTTGTTGTTTTGAGTAAGTTCACTGATGAGTTGTTCTCGTTCTTTTTCTCGTTCTTTTTCTTTAGAAATATCTCTTTGTATTGATATCCAATGTGAATGTTCGTTATCTTTATTTGTTATTGGAATCATTGAAATATTGGTCCAATATTCTTCTTTATTTTTATTAAGGTTAATGGTTTCGAAGCTAATTTCTTCTTTCTTTTTTAATGCTTGGCTAATTCTTTTAAAATTATATTTAAGTGCAGTTTTATTCATGAAAACGTTTGCAGTTTTACCAATTACATCTTCGGGATTGTAGCCTGTTAATGTAGTGAATGCTGGGTTTACATATAATATTTTTGGAATTCCTGTTGAAGTTTCATTGGCTTCAGTAATAATTACAGAATCTTTGGTTTGCGTAATAACAGTTTCTAAAAGTTTTAATCGTTCTTCTTCTTTTTTTAGCTTGGTGATGTCTTGCATTGCACCAATTATTCGGGTAACTTTTTTATTTTCATCCATTACTAGAAATCCTCTGTCATAAATGTATTTGTAAGTTCCGTTGGCACATTGAAATCTATAGTAATCTTGCCATTTTTCTATTTTTTGCTCAACATATTTATGGATATTAACCGACATTTTTATACTGTCTTCGTGGTGTATTTTTTCAAACCACCAATCTATTGTTTCGCCTACGTCTTTTTGATCGTATCCAAAGATACCTTGTATACCTTTGTTAAATATGAATTTTTTACTCTCTATATCCCAGTCCCAGATAGTGTCGCTTGTGGCTTTAGCAACAATATCGTATCGTTCATTTGATTTAAATAATTCCTCGTTTTTGATTAATAAATCGTTTAATTCTTGTTGGTTTTTTTTACAATACTTTTTTGTGAAATATTTTAATAAAAGAGATGTTATTATGATGTAAACAACTGCAATTAGTGAAGTAGATTTCCAATTGAAATTATTATCAAAATAGGTAAGGGTAATTAATTGGCTAGCAAAAACCAAAAAAGAGGTAACTAGAAAATAAGTAAGAATTATTTTATTCGATTTATTTTTCATTAATCAAAAATAAAAAATTAAATAGTAAAACAATATAATTTGTAGAAAAAATTCGACATTTTCATAAAATTGTCCCAAATAAGTTATTAAAATGTAAACTATTAAAATTGAGGTTTTTTTAATCAAAATAAAGTGTACCTTTGCACCCATTAAAAATCACAGATGGAATCTATTAGAAACATTGCAATTATTGCTCACGTCGATCACGGTAAAACTACACTGGTTGATAAAATTATGTATCACTGTCAATTATTTCGTGACAACGAAAATACAGGTGATTTAATTCTAGATAATAACGACTTAGAGCGTGAAAGAGGTATTACTATTACTTCTAAAAACGTTTCAGTTACTTATAAAGGAACTAAAATCAACATCATTGATACTCCAGGTCACGCCGATTTTGGTGGTGAAGTAGAACGTGTATTGAACATGGCTGATGGTGTTTGTCTTCTTGTAGATGCATTTGAAGGTCCGATGCCTCAAACTCGTTTCGTACTACAAAAAGCATTAGATTTAGGGTTAAAACCTTGCGTTGTTATCAATAAAGTAGATAAAGAAAACTGTACTCCTGAAGAAGTTCATGAAAAAGTTTTCGACCTTATGTTTGAATTAGGTGCTGAAGAATGGCAACTTGATTTCCCAACAGTTTACGGTTCGGCAAAAAACAATTGGATGTCTGATCATTGGGAAAATGTAACGGATAACGTGGAAGCATTATTAGATATGGTTATTGAAAATGTACCAGCTCCTAAAGTTTCTGAAGGAACTCCACAAATGTTAATCACATCTTTAGATTTCTCAGCATTTACAGGTCGTATTGCTATCGGTCGTCTTGAAAGAGGTGTCTTGAAAGAAGGTATGCCAATCTCATTAGTTAAAAGAGACGGTACTGTAACTAAATCACGTATTAAAGAATTACACACTTTTGAAGGACTAGGTCGTAAGAAAGTTCAAGAAGTAATTGCTGGAGATATTTGTGCAATTATTGGAGTTGAAGGTTTTGAAATTGGAGATACTATCGCCGATTTCGAAAATCCAGAAGCTTTACAAACTATTGCTATCGACGAACCAACTATGAGTATGTTGTTTACAATTAACGACTCTCCTTTCTTTGGTAAAGAAGGTAAATTTGTAACTTCTCGTCATATTAGAGATCGTTTAACAAAAGAATTAGAGAAAAACTTAGCAATGAAATTGGGTGAAACTGATTCTGCTGATAAGTTTATGGTATTTGGTCGTGGTGTACTTCACTTGTCTGTTCTTATTGAAACAATGAGAAGAGAAGGTTATGAGTTACAAATTGGTCAACCACAAGTTATCATTAAAGAAATTGATGGTAAAAAATGTGAGCCAATTGAGGAATTGACAATTGATTTACCAGAAACACTTTCAGGAAGAGCAGTTGAATTTGTTACTCAACGAAAAGGTGAAATGTTATCTATGGAAACTAAAGGTGAACGTATGATTGTGAAATTTAATATTCCATCACGTGGAATTATTGGATTGCGTAATCAATTACTAACTGCTACTGCTGGTGAGGCTATTATGGCACATCGTTTTATAGGATACGAACCGTACAAAGGAGAAATTGCTGGACGTAATAAAGGTTCATTGATTTCTATGGAAAAAGGAAAAGCTATTCCTTACTCAATTGATAAATTGCAAGATCGTGGTAAGTTTTTCGTTGAACCAAATGCTGAAATCTACGAAGGTCAAGTAATTGGAGAAAACTCTCGTGGTGATGATATGTGTGTAAACGTAACTAAAGAGAAAAAACAATCTAACGTTCGTTCATCTGGAAATGATGAAAAAGCTAGAATTATTCCACCAATTATTTTCTCATTAGAAGAAGCTTTAGAATATATCCAAAAAGATGAGTATGTAGAATGTACACCAAAATCTATTCGTTTAAGAAAAATCTTTCTTACTGAAACTGATAGAAAAAGATTTAAAGTATAATTTTAAATATTTTAGATATTAAAAAACCATCTGTGAAAGCAGATGGTTTTTTGTTTTATTAATAACTTATTGCATTATGTTTTTAAAACCCTTTTGCAATTTACAAAAGGGTTTTTGTGTATTTAAGGTTGTTTTTTTAGTATATAAACACCATCAGGATAAGCCGTGTAGCCTTTTTGTTGACCAGGAAGTGTAGTTGCGCTACGGCTATTTTTGAATAGTTCTATTGCTTCTTGACCAAAGACCGTTGTGGTTTTACGAATGTCTATTGTAGATCTTACTCTTGGTGTTTCTCTCATAGATAAACGTATTCTAATTTCTCCTGGAGGAGCCACATCAAACGGTGATGGTGTTTGTGGAATATCATTTCCATATATTCTATGCTCATATTGATTAGGATAAACAATGTTTATTTGGTCTAGACTATCATAGAGGATAAGTCCATTACTATCAATGTATTGATATTCACCAATCATTATATCTTCATAATATCCGCTGTTAAAAAACAGACTCTTTTTCACAAGTATAATTTTGAATTTAATGTTGCCATTGGTATACACCCATGTGCCTTCAAATTGATTGAAAAGATTGCTAGTATCTTTAAGATACATTCCTGATGTTATTGTACCGTCCCATTCTTGTAGATCTATAATAGGATTTTGAGCTTTACATTGTATTGTTACAAAAGCAAGCAGTATAAATAGTATATTTTTCATCTAAATTTTTTAAAAACTCTTTTGCAATTTACAAAAGAGTTTTGTGTATTTAAGGTTGTTTTTTTAGAATATAAACACCATCAGGATAAGCCGTGTAGCCTTTTTGTGGCTTAGAAAAGGTAAAAAAAACCAGCTACTAAACTGGCTAATCACTTTAAATTTTATTTAATGTATATTCTATAAAACCTTCTGTTGTAAAAAAGGGAATTCTTATTTCACTTGGTTCGCCTTCTAAAGTTAGTGAATTTCCAGCTTGAACAATTTTCGCTTTTATCTGAGTTGGGCTTATGTATCTAAAAACTATTGCCATTGGCACCATAGGTCTTTCAGGGTCTTCAAAAAAAGATTTAATTCTAAACTCAGTTACACCACACTCTGAGCATTTAGGATATTGCCCTTTATGAATAAAAACAGCGGAAGAAATATTGTGTTCTAATGGGTCAACTGCTGAATCGGTCATATCTGGCAAGGAATTTATTATTGTTGCTCCTGTGGCATCTACATATTTATATTCACCAATTAAAATGTCTTTGAAATAAGCATCAAAATCATAATGTAGAAACTTATCAAGAATGATTGTTAACGACTCATTTCCAGATTGATACTTCCAAGTGCCAATGTATTTATTTAGTTCATTTGTAGTATCTTTTAAATAAGCATTATCCGGTATCTCTGCCTGAGTGTTACTCATTGGTATAATTACTTCATCATTGCTATCTGGTGCAACGACCTGTGCTTTACAAGAAAAAAGGCTTATTAAAGCTAATGCTAGTAGTATTTTTTTAAAATTATTCATTGCAGTCGGTTTTAATCATTTTCCTTTCATTAGCTCCTCAATTTCTTCCAGAGTTTTTCCTGCTAGCCAATCGGTTATGGAAAGTACATTTTCTTTAGAAAGCACCTTTAACGATTGTAATGCATGTTCTGTTGGCAATTGTAAATCGCGCGTTGCAAAAAGGTCGTTGGGTGTGCAGTTTAGACTTACACACAGTTTTGTGAGTTGGTCATAGTTTAGCTGCACCGATGTGCCGTTGAGCATCTTTTGAACAGAGTTGCCATTGATGCCTTGCTGTACTAAATAGGCGTAAGGTGTTTTTATGTTTCGGGCTGCTAGTATTGGCTCTAGGTTTAAAACTATACTGCATTGTGGTACATTAATAGAACCTCGTTTTTTATTACGTAACATGTTTTTTTTTATCAAATATACACCTTTTTTATTAAAAACAGTATTCTATACTACAAAAGTAGTAAGATATAAGGTTTTAGTAGTATTATATAAGGTTATAGTAGTACTATATAATGCTATAGTAGTAATAAAAGTGAGTAGAGTAGTAATTGAAGTGGGTAAAGTAGTAATCGCAGTGAGTAAAGTAGTAATCACCGTGAGTAAAGTAGTAATAGATAAGGTTTCTAAATACTAATTTTGGTTTTTTTGTAGAATGAGTTCTACGAACTGACAATGCGGTTACTATTTTTTTTAATATTGTTTAACTACAGTCTGTTTATAGAGCTGTAAAGTAGTAACCTTAAACCATTTTTGATATGAACACAAATCAAGAAGTATTTTTTAGTATGACGCTCAAAGTAAAAAACTTTGCTGCCAAAAACCCAACTGTAATAACGCCAATACCAGGTGTAACGGCTCAAATTACACAATTAAACACGCTTATTAATAACTTGATTGCTGCCGACACCTCTAGCCGAAGCGACTTAACAGGTTATACTATTACCAAAGCCAATAGGAGAGCTGCCCTAGAACAATTGTGTTTAAAATTTAGTAATGCTATTGCCGCTTATGCTGCGAATACTGGCGACCTTGTGTTGCAAAAAAGAGCCGATTTTGCCACAAGTTTTTGGATAAGAGCAACCGATGATGAGTTGATCACCAACGCCAATATTCTTAAAAATTTGGCAACTCCTATAACGGCTGCTTTAGCAACTTATTTAGTTACTGCTGCCGATGTAACTGCTTTTGGAGTAGCAATAACTGCTTATACCGATGGTGTGTCTGACCCAACACTTGCTATAGACCAGCGTAAGGTTGATAACGAACGAATTCCGCAAATTATAGATCAAATAAGAACGTTGTTCGACACGAAGCTGGATGTATTTATGAGAATTTTAGAGTTTTCTAATCCTTCTATGTATCAACTTTATATGCTTGCTCGCGCTCTAGATGTTCGTGGTGTAGTTGTGGCGCCAACTGCAGAGGTTGATGTAGCAGCTGGTGTAACAACAACGGTTCACACTGCCGATTATTATGTAGCAAATACACTATATAGTATTCAAAATCTAGGTGATGAAGATGTGTTTTTCTCGCTGTCGTCTGAAACAAATGTAGAAGGTACAGCACCTGTTTTATTAAGTAATGGCGAAACTCGTGTACGTCTTGCCGAAAATTTAGCTAATGCTGGTACGTTTTTAGTGGTAAACAACCCAAGTATGGCGACGGTAAAAGTGAAAGTTTGGGTAGAATAATAGTGTTTTCTTTAACAAAAAAACCATCTGTTTTCGCAGATGGTTTTTTGTTTAATTGTAGTTTAATAATTATCGCTTTAAAGAAAAATGTCCTTTGGCACTTCGACCGTCGTCAAATTTTATATCAAACCAATAATCATCTGATGGTGCTAGATTTCCATTGTACATTCCGTCCCAACCTGGTCCAAAAGGTTTTATTTGCTTGATTAATTTTCCGTATCTATCAAATATGTAAATGATAGAATTAGGGTAAAATTGTGAGTTAGCACCTTTTACATTCCAAGTATCGTGAATTCCGTCTCCGTTTGGAGTAAAATATTTTGGAATTCCAAGAACAGATACCAATTTTTGAACTACACCACATCCGTTGACGTCTTTAATGAAAACAATGTGTAATCCCATTGGAACATTACTAAAGAAATTAGATTCTTGATAACTGTATTCGTCGTCCAAACTGTAAACATAATCGCCCGATCCAGTAACAATAACTTCAATTGTATTGCTATCTACTAAATCAACAATTTCAATGTTTTGTATCGATGCTATATCGGATGCAACTACTTCAATGACCTTGGTTCTTGAACAACCATTAGAATTGGTTACTTCAACACTATAAAATCCTGCTGTATTTACTGTAATAGAATAATTGGTTTGATTAAGTAATGGAGTACCGTTTAAATACCATTGAAAATCGTAATCACTTGGTGGTGTTCCGTCTAAAATACCTGCATTAAAAGTAACTGTAAATGCTGGTAAATTGGTGCATACAAGTTCACGGCCTATTAATTCGATATTTGGAACCGGATTAACAACAAACGGAATTACAGTACTTGCAGAACAAGTTGTATTTATAGTATTTTCAATTACTACGGTCACATTTTGTGTTGCAGTTACAAACGGATTTGGTAACGGACTTGGTAATGGATTTCCAGCTTCGTCAAAATACTTCACAATCATTCCAGTTTGACCATTTAAAAGTAATGATTCAAATGATGAAGTGTCAAAGGCATACATCCCATCTTGATTGATTGGGTTAGGTTCATCATCACAAGTAGTTGTTAAACTAGCGTCAACTGGAAAAACTTGAGGTAAATCGTCAACAATAAATTGAATTGTTTCTTCATCAAAACAAGGTCCAGTTGTAACTGATGTAGTATTGTTGATAACTCTAACTGTAATTGTAGTTGAAGAAGTTACTATAAACGGATTTGGTAATGGATTTAATGGATTTCCTGAAGCATCAAAATACCTCACATTGGCATTAGTTTGACCATTTAAAATAGTGGCATCCAACGTTGATGTATCAAATCCGAAAACTCCGTCGTTGTCATCATCACAAGCTCTTATTGTATTTGTAGCATTTACAGGAAAAGCCGTCG
This sequence comes from Flavobacterium aquatile LMG 4008 = ATCC 11947, assembly GCF_000757385.1. Lineage (GTDB taxonomy): Bacteria > Bacteroidota > Bacteroidia > Flavobacteriales > Flavobacteriaceae > Flavobacterium > Flavobacterium aquatile. Next base: position 695,314 of record NZ_JRHH01000003.1, read on the forward strand.
GTAAAGCTTCTACGGTTAATGTTAAATAAGGTCCAAGTCCGTAACAAGCATTGTCCAAATTACTATCTACACGAACCCAAATTTGTTGTGTATTTGGATATCCAATATTTCTATAATTTGTACTATCTGTAATAGCTAATGAAGTTCCGCTGGTATCAAATTCTGCTAAAGCATCGGCTTCATTTCTGTAATATTTTATAGTATAAGCTGTAGATGCTGGTAATTCTGCTTGAATAGCTGTGGTTACGCTACTAAAATTAAAAGAAGCTATTCCGTCGCGATCGTCATTTACAGCATCGATATAATCATCACAAACAAATAAACTTCTTGAAAAAGTAGGAGGCAATTGTGTTATTGAAACTACTAAATCCAACTGAACTACGCTAAAACATCCGTTACCATTTTGAACTCGTACCCAAACAGTAGCGTTTGAAGATGTATAAGCCAATGGATCGGCAATTAAAAGAGTGGTATCATTTGTATTTGCCCCAGCAGATGTAGTAAAATAGGTGAATGTTTCAGTAAGATAATTAGCAGAAATGAAAGTATTTTTTTCGGTTAAATTAAATGTAGAAATGCCATCGGTATCATCATCGCATTGCACCAAAGTTACTGGTGTTGTTACAACCGGAATTGCATTTGTAGTAAGTGTTCCAGAGGTAGAAGTTAGTCCGCAAGAATTTCCATTTTTGTTTAAAATTACACGGTATTCATAATTATTCATTGATGGTGTAACTCCAGTAATTAATAAAGTTACAGTGTTAACTCCAGAATAGGTAGCATCGTTTACTAAATCAGTAAAAGTTGTTCCGCCATCAGTAGATAGTTGCCATTGATAGGCATCTATTGGGTTGGTATCAATAGTAAAAGTTGCATTTTGAAGTTCACAAACCGTACTATCTTGAGGTTGTGTGTTTATGGTTATTGGAGCTGCAATGGTATAATTTCCGTTTGGAACTCCATATCCACTTGCATTTACTACAGTTCCGATACTTACTCCGGTTGTATTTACATTTGTAGGCACATCGTCACCAACAATTCCATCATTGTTGACATCTGTGAAACCGGCTTCCGTAACATCATTACATCCATCATTATCGCTATCTAATTCTAGGTAATTAAAAATTCCATCATTATCTGTATCGGCAACAGTATAATTTATTATTCCGCTATCAATTGCTGTTTCTAATGCGTTGTCTAAACCATTTAGACCGAAATTTGGTCCAACAGTTATACCATTAGTGTTTGTACTATTTCCTGGACTTCCAGATTCTATTATGTCAAATATACCATCGTTATCACTATCTAAATCTAGATAATCTGGAACTCCATCACCGTCTGTATCAGCTGGAGAAATTCCATTTACGAAAATATTATCTATACCATCATTATTAAAATCGCCATTGCTTAATGCTGTAAAATTAGCACCTTGACTTTCATAAAAATCCAAGATACTATCGTTATCACTATCCAAATCCATTTGATCTGGAATGCCATCATTATCGCTGTCTTTAGCAACACAAACGGCATATAATTTCATACTAACTTTATTGCTAGCAGAATCTAATAAATTTTTATGGGTGAAACTTATTGAAGTTGATTGATTAGTTAGAAATTTAAAAGTTCCCGATCCAGCTGCAAGTGGGAATATGCTATTAGAAATAAAACGAATTTCGAAAGATGAAAATTCGGTTACACCACTTTCATAAATACCATCATAATTGGTATCAATTAAAAGCTGATTTGAAGGGTTTAAAACGGTAACTGTTTTGTTAGATGGTGAATTTACAACGTATTGGGCATTAGTATTCAATAAATCAGAGGCAGCGGCAGTTGTTATATATTCTAAACCAATACTCATAGGTTGCGCAAATGTCATTGTATATTTCACAAAATTTCCTTTTCCAGCAGGAACTTCAGAAATAAAACTTCCGTCTGCGGCACCAATAAAAGGTGTTGCACTTGCGGTTGTTGACGTTGTAGTTGTTCCAATGAATGAATTGGTGTAAGTTGACACGTTAATGGTACCCGAACTACTATTGGATAAGTTAATGATTTGATTTCCTAACGATTCGTTGCAATTTGTGATGCCATCGTTATCATTATCTAAATCGACATTGTCGTTAACAGAATCATTATCTAAATCAGTAGGACAAGTACTTACAGGAATATCATCTGAAAAAAGATTAATACCACAAGCAGTTAATGTTGCTTTTACTTTATAATTTCCTGGTTGAGTAGGCGAGTAGGTTGATAAGGTTGCTCCAGTAATTTCGGCATCATTAAAAAACCATTGAAAAGTGTCAAATCCGCTAAGCGAATTAACTTGTAATTGAACATTAGGAATACAATTGGATTGCGTAATATCTACTGGTTGAAACGTAACTTCGGGTTTAAAAGTAAAACCAGAATAATAGCCACCAAAAGTTGCTGCACCATCACTTCCATAAGCAGTTAAGTACAATTGTCCAGTAGAAAAAACCGAAACATTTCCTGTTAAACCAGCTATTGTATAACACTGATAGTTGGTGTTTCCAACTACATTAGTTGGTCCAATTGTTGTAATTCCTGCTGGTAGACCTGCTAATGTGTAATTAATTCCGTCAATAATAAAATTTAAAGTTGCACCAATTTCTGTAGTGATTGTTACTCTACCCGTAAAATTTCTTGTGCCAATTTTTTCAATAAAAGGAATGTTATCAATTACTTTTGGAGTTTGACAACTTAATGGTGGTACAAAGAACATTACTTGATTGGCTTGATCTTCTCTAATATCATCACCAACACTTTGATAGGCAAAAATGTTTTTAGAAGAAGTTACATATAAGTTACCATTTGCATTGTAGTCAGCTCCGTTTAAACCAATATATTCTCCTGCATTAAGATTGTAACTAGCAAATGTACCGCCATTTAAAAAGATCTCTGTATTATCTTCGTCTGCAATTAAAAGTACTCTCTCAACATTATTTAGTCCTGTACTTTTAATAAAAATATATTCAGAACCAGTTCGTTCTGCAGAGACAATTTGATCAAAACCAGCATCTTGGTTAGCCATTTCTCCATTTGTTCCTCCAAATGAGCCACAATTTACCGCAATTGGTTTATCAGAAGTTACTAGAGCTCCAATTAATGCATCTCTATTAGCTGCGGTTGGTCCTTTTACTGCCACAACATAACTTTCACCAGCGTTTAAGACTATACTTGGTGGAGGCATTGTACCTGAAAAATTATTTATCAAAATTGCGTTAGCAGGTATATCGCTAAAATTTACTGTTGTATTATTCTCAGTAGCAAGTACAGAAATAAAGGTTAAATTATTTCCACTATATCCGGGTATAAGCATGTTTAAAAATCCGCCAGCTCTAAATCTTGTTCCTAAGGCAGCAAGACCTTTAGATGTTATTTGTCCGGCATGATTTCCGTTTCCGCATATTATTCTTGCTGTTACATATACCAAATCTTCAGCTTCTACAATAAAACCTTTATTGTTTAAAACACTGTTTATTAGTGATTCGTTTACATGCATTTGGGTAAAAGTTCCAAAACCAATATTGTAAACGTATGGGATATCTCTTGAAACTACACCACTTATTGTTGATCCACCTATTTGTTTAATGGTGAAGTCAACTGGTGTAATGCTTGGTGTAGAAATGTATAGGTATTGTTCTTCAGCGGGCACATTTTCTGAACCACTTACTGGCGGAATGTAATGTGTTTTACTAAATTGACTGTAGCAATTAACTGATAGTAAGGTGATTAATGCTATAAATAGAATATTCTTTTTCATTTTATAAAAATAGTAAAAAAAATACAATTTTATCTTTTTAATGAAAAATTTCCTCTAATAGTTTTTCCGTTGTTTAGTGTGATTACAAACCAGTAATCTGTTGAAGGTAAGTCTGTTTCGTTATATTTTCCATTCCAACCAATTGAATCTTGGTTTAAAGAAATAATCAGTTTGCCAAATCGATCAAAAATGTTAATCAATGCGTTGTCAAGAAATTGAATTCTTTTAATTCTCCAAACATCATTTATACCATCACCATTTGGTGTAAAAAACCTAGGATAGTCAAGTACATAAACTACTTTGGTAACTATTCCGCATTGATTTGTATCTTTTACGAAAACTGTATAAGCATTTGGCGAAAGCCCAGAAAAAAACGGACTAGTTTGATAATTTATCCCATTAAGAGAATATTCGTAAATTCCAGAACCAGTTACGATTACTTCAATAGAATTATTGTTTGCGGCAAAGTCATTTACGACAACATCTGTAATTGTTGCACTACTTGATAGAATGACGTTGAAGTTTTTAGTTTTTTCACAACCATTTACATCAGAAACTGTGACTGAATAAGTTCCAGATGTTGTTGCAATTATTGAATTATCAGTTTCACCATTTGACCAATCATAACTTGAAAATCCGCCAGCAACAGATAAAATTATTGAATTTCCGTTGCATAAATAAACGGTTTCATCATCAAAATTGGATGGGTTAAAAGTGTTTATATTTATTTGAATTGGAGCAATTCCGATGCAATTGATTCCATCTACAACTTTACCATAAATGGTTTGCTGATTTGGAGTTGTATTTGTGAAACTGTTATTTAATGGGTTATTATTTAAAATAGCATCGTTTTCATTTGCATAATACGAAACAGTATAAGAACTTGGAAAACCGCTTAGAATAGTTGGAGTAACAGTCGAATTTAAATCAATTGAAGTCAATCCGTCTTGAGTTGCATCTAAATCGCAAGTTGAAATTGGAGCAATTGCTGGAACTGAATTAATAGAAATTTGCAAATCAATTGAAGCAAAACCAATGCATCCAAAATTATTTGAAGCCGTTGCAATTAATTGATTAGTAGATAAATTTTGATAATTCGTTGGGTTTGTTATCGAATTTACTCCAAGTTGTGCATCAGATAAATTTTCGTAATAAGTAACGTTACCCAATTGAGGATCGCCATTTGTAATTAATGAATTTAATACCGACAAATTGTAGTTTGTAATCCCATCAGAATTGATGTCACACTGACTAATTGTTTGATTTACAAGAATTGGTGCAGTAGAATATTCAATCGTTATTTCACCTTTTGCAACACAAGTTGAACTATTGATTGAAACTTCAACTTCATAAAACCCGTCATCAATTACTGTATAAATCGGATTGGTTTCTCCAGTAATTGCCAATCCGTCTTTAAACCATTGATAGGTATTTGAACCCGATTGTGTAGCATCTAAAACTACATTCTCTCCAGGACATAATGGATTTTGAGTTGCAATCAATCGGTTTGTACCCAAATCTACACCAACATCAAAACTTCCTCCGCCAAGAAATATTGCCGAATCGTATCTTATATTTTCTTCATCTGCAATTACCAATTTTATATGATAAGTTATACCCGGAGTTACATTGGCTTCGGCAGTCATAACTATTGTTTGACCATTAAAATTTATGGGATGAATAGAATTATTATAGCTTCCAAAAAAAGTTTCATTTTCTGCTTGACATCCATTTGAACCTTGAATTTCTGGATGAACCGTTGTTACTTTTACTGGAGTTGTACTGCCTGGAATTAAGGCTAAATTTTGATAGTCATCAGTACTTCCAGCTACTTTTAATAAAAAAGCAAAACCGTCTGAATATTGACATGGCGCAGTTCCTTGGTATTCTTCGGAAGCAAAAATGTAATCAAAACTTATTTTACTTGTAAGTGGTGTAAAATCAAACTCAAGCGCGGTTGCATTGAATGTTCCATTGATTTCTAATGCTTGCTCAAGATCGAAATCACCCTGCCAAGAGGCAGAACCTTCGTCAATTAAATTATCGTTTGGACCTTCAGTTCGAGAAGCTCTTGATGTGCTTAAAACGATACCATTGGTGAAAGGAAAATCACTTCCTGAGTAACTGAAAAAGCCATAACTCTGCGCTCCATTGCTGAAGGTGTCACCGCTAACAGAAAAATTAGAAACAGTAGCACATGGACTGTTTACCAATACATTTTCTACTAATTGTTGAGCAGAATAAGTGTCATCAACTACAATGTTTTGAGCAATTGATGTGTTGCAAAATACAAAGATGCTGATTACTGTTAATTTGTAGAATAAAAACTTCATAGCATCGACAAAGATACTACAAATCTCGTTTTTTGATGATATAATGTGACAAGAAAATAAATATTGAAATCCACATTAATACAATGACTATTGAGTACCAATGAACGTCGTAATTTTTGATTGAGTTTTCTCCAATAGCTTGTTGAAGATTTTTTACAGAACTCATTCGAGTAAAAGGTTCTTTAATTAAATTCCACATTGACATTAATGGGAAAAAATCATAAATTTTATTTACAAGTTCAGTATTTTTCAAATTATTTATGGCAAATGCATAAGATATCATTTCAACCATAAACCATAAAATTAGAGCACCTAATGCAAAGGCAGATCGTTTTATTAGAACTCCAAGAAATAAACAAAAAGAGAAAAAACCAACTAGTTTTACAAAATAAGCAAGAAGATATTCTAAATCTGAAAAAACAATTCCAATTTCTGTATAAGAAGAAAAACTATACCCTAAAAGTAATGACATCACAAAAACAAAAACGGTTGAAATCCCAGCAAAAAGAATGATTGTTAAGAATTTAGATAAAATTAATTCTTTTTTGCTCATTCCATCTATTAGATTTTGCTTTAAAGTTCCGTAGCTATATTCGTTGGCCATCATTGAAACTATGATTACTGCTAAAAATATTTTTAAAAATGCCGCAATAAATGTGTTGAAATGCCAAATGTAAGGAAAGTTAAAAATTCCCATTTCTGCTAAATGAAATTTAAAAATCCCAATATCAAATTTTATGGATGCAATTAGTGATAGTAAACTTAATAATACAAAATAGGTAATAGTTAAAACTTTACTCGCTCTATTTTTCCAGATTTTTTGTAATTCTATAGATAATAATCGTTTCATTGGTTTTAGTTTTGATTGTGTTGGAAATTATTTAGTAGCTGTCAATTGTAAAAACTGTTCTTCAAGTGAATGATTTCGTTTTACTAAATGGGTTACGTAAATTTCGTTTTGAACTAAGAATTTGTTCAATTCACTTGGCTCGATTGTGATGGATGATTGTACAATTACTTTTCCTTCTTCTATTTGAATCGAATCAATATTTGGATATTTCTCTAATGTTTTCATTAACAAATTTATATCATCAGATTGTACTTCTACAACTCCGTTTGAAGATGACATTCCAGCAACAGTTCCAGTGTATAAAATTTCACCTTTACGTAAAACTAAAACATGCGAACATACTTTTTCAACTTCATCTAGTAAATGCGAAGCGAGTAAAATGGTCGTTCCTTGTGATGCAATTAATCGAATAATATCCCTAATTTGATGAATTCCTTGTGGATCTAAACCGTTTGTAGGTTCGTCTAATATCAATATTTCTGGATCATTTAACAAAGCCGAAGCTATAGCCAAACGTTGTTTCATACCAAGTGAAAAAGTTCTAAATTTGCTATCTTTTCGTTCTATTAATCCAACAACTTCAAGTTTTTCGTGTACTTTAGAATAGTCAATTCCTTTAATTTTACATACCAATTCTAGATTTTCTTGTGCCGTCATGTACGGGTAAAAATTTGGACGTTCGATAATAGCACCTACTTTTTTTAAGGCATCGTGCGTTTCCATAGTTCCACCAAACCAGCTGTATTCGCCAGATGTTTTGTTAACTACGTTAAGCACAATTCCAAGAGTTGTAGATTTTCCCGAGCCATTTGGACCAAGAATACCGTATACATTTCCTTTATGAATTTCTAGTGAAACATTTTTTACAGCTTGAAGTTTGCCATAACGTTTGTTTAAATTTTTGATTGATAGAATTGTTTCCAAGGTTTTTTGATTTTATATAAGGTAAGACGATGAAGAATAATTTTTGTTACCAGTTTCTTAAAATTAAAATAAATTTCTAATTATATGGAACAATAGTTGGTGCTCCAATTTGGTAATCTGGAATTGTTAAATCGTTGTTTTTAAAGGAATTGGTTTTAAATATATTACTTCCTTCATTTGGAATTGAAGGATAATAAGCAAACGATAATTGAAAGCTATTAAAAACTAAATAATCGTTATTTATTAAAATTCCAATACCAAGACTAGTGTATAATTTTTTGTCGAAAAGAAAATTATTTTCGTTGCCTATCATTCCCATTGAAAAATTAAAATACGGATTGAAGTGAAATCCGTGCCAATTTCCTGGAGAATAGGTTTGCGTTTGAAAGGAAGCAATTAATTTTTTTGTACCAAATAGCAATACACTATCAAAACCACTTATTCCACTGGATTCATTTATATTGATTCGATCTTTGATATTAGAATCTCTGTTAATTCCCATTACAAATGAGGGTTTTATAAATTGTCTAATTTTCCAATTTCCCCAATTTATAATGTTCGTAAAATAATTAATGTCTACTCTAAAAGTAGTTTCCTCGGTTCGACCATTATTAAAAAGACTTCCCCATTCAATATTAGTTCCAACATATCCAAAATTAAAGTAATGTCCATGAGCAAATCGAGCGCCAAAATATCCTTTTTTGGTTTTATTTTTATCCTTAAAACCTCCAGTTATAGAATAAACTTGTCCATACGGAACATCTTCAATAATATCATAATTAAATAAATATTTTTCTTCCGCAAATTTTCTTGTCGTAATCCCAAAACTTGCAAGATAATTTCTTTCTGATGTAAAAAATAATGATGGATTGTATTCTATACTTGGTGTTTCAAGATATTTTATATTTTGATATCTAATGGTTGTTACAAAGTTGGTAGTTCTAAAATTTTCTGCTTTTCCAGGAAATATTTTAAAAGCTTGGCCAACCCAAAAATCTTGTGTTTCAAGCTTAAAACGTTGATTTTCAAAATCACCTGTAAGATCTGGAAGTGAGTCTCTATAAAACCTGTTTTCTAATAAAATACCGCCTGCCCAATGTGCCAAAGGTGAATAAAATATTCTTTCTAATTTTACACTTTTTCTAGTATTGTGAAAGGGATCGTTTTCATAAAATAGTGTTGCATTTGCAAATGTATTGACAATGTTATTTACTGTATATCGTGTGCTATTTCCTGTTGTATTTGTATTAAATCTTTTTGAATAATTATGTTCCAATTCGTGTCCGAGTCCAAAAAAATTACGTTCTGTAACTTCTAAATTCATTCGTGAACTAGAAATTGAGCCTGTTGGAATTAATGACCACGAATCTAAAACTCTAACCGAAATATCTACAGAATCTTTACTATTCGCAATTGGAATAGGTTCAATTAATACGCTTCTAATCCTTCTTTGACGTCTTACTAAACGTTCCGATTCTTTTGCTAATAACGAATCTAGGGGTTCATTTTTTTTTATGAGTAGTAAATTTTTAATTGACCATTCTTTAGATTTTAGATGAAAACCGTTTCCAAATTTTTCAAAACTATTTCGCGGAATATCTTGCTTGTTTGTTACTGAATACCCAAATGGATCTAATGTTATAACATTAATTTTTCTGATAATTTTTCCTTCATTTTTGTCAAATGCTCTTTTGAGAATGTATTTATTTTGAATGGAGTTCTTGGATGGGCTTGATTTTTTGGTAGTTCGAAAAAGTAATTTGTGTAAAAATTTTGTGAATTTTCTTTTCTTAGAATATTTCTCAATGTTTTTGTACACTTTTGCTGAATCTTTTTTTACAATTTTTTCTTGTGCTGATACATTATAACAGCAACTAAATAAAAGTAATAGTAATAGTAAAATTCTTCTTGCCATGTATAAATTTTTCTTTTGTAGCAAGGTATTAAATTTCATTTAATGATAACCCATTTCTAAGCTAGTTCTTGTGTTAAAGTGGTAATTCTATAACATTTTTACTTTTAATTGAAACTTTTTCACTAAATATAATCAGTTTTAGATCAAAAAAAATCCCTAACTGTTTTTACAATTAGGGATTTAGACAACTCAAACTATTTAATTATTAACTTAAAACTCTTTCTTAAACTACTGGATGTTTCTTGTTGTAAAAGTTGAATAAGGTTTCGTTTACTTCTCTTAAATGAGGTGTTAATGAAGTCTTTCGTCCTTTATCATCATTGGTTAATTCTAATTTACATACAGAACATTCATACTCTCTAAAATGAGAGGTCACATTTCTCTTAACTAATAATTTGTGACCAAAAAAATTACAAAACAAACTTCGCAATTGTAGTTTTTCTTTTGACTCTTTTACATTCATAGTGAGGTAGATTATTTGGTTGGGGTTCTAAACTTAAATAAATGTAGACGAAACAACAAATAAATCAGTTTAACTACATTTATTTTTTTATTATGTAAGTATATTAGTATAATTTTAACATTTTTAAAATAGTACTTTCATAAAATAAAAAATCCTCAATCGATTTTACTCAATTGAGGATTTCATTATTCTGATTTACAGAACTATGACTTATTTTCTTTATTGAAATAAACTAAGTAGTAATACATTTGTTTTTCCTCATCCCATCCTTTTTCTACAAATTTCTCAGCACTTTCTGGGTTGATAAAATCAAGTTTTATTTGAATATGTGTATCAAGATTGATGACATTTTTAATTGATTTTCTAACGTCAGTTACAGCCGCATTTGCAATAGGAAAAGAAGTTACATCTTCAATACTGTACTTTTCTCCTCTATCGGCTTTGTAGCTTTTAAATTCCGGAATCAAATCGGGATTATCCATAACATCATTTAAGAAAGCCGTTTCTTCGAATTCGTCGTTTTTTGCGAAATGATTTACAGCACGATTCATAAACATAACTTCTTGCTTTTTATCTTCGGCAGGGAAAACAACTTCTTTAGCAAACTCTTGACAGAATTTTAAATACTTCTTAGTCATAAAGTTCTCATCCTGAAAAGCATCTACCGAAAGGAAATGTTCTAACCAATATCTTGCATCATATCTGTTGCTATCAACGGTTAAAATTTTGTAACCTTCTTCTTTTTTGTAGTTAAAAATAAGACAACCTTTATCCAGTTTGTTCAAATTAATTCCTTCTTGAAGAATCATTTCTAAACTACTGTTTTTCTCTTCAAATTGTAAGAAATCGGTGCGCAATTCACTTTTAAAAATACCAATAGCGTCAACAACATTATTGTCAATTGATACATTGGTTAAATAAGTAACATAAACTTCTCCGTTTTTAATGTGCGGATGATTGGATTGTTCAAATAAATGATTGGTAATTTTTTTAGAAACATCATGAATTGAACTCGGATTTGTAAAAACCTCTGTCGCAAAATTGAACATTTCATTGTATTCTAAATCTACTTCGTGTGCAAATTGAAAGTAATTTTCTTCTTTCTCACGAAACGATTTAAAGAAATATTCCTTTAACAATGGAACAATTTCGTCATTTAATCCATAAGGACTTTCAGATAGAAAAATGGCTTCGTTACGGCTTTTGTTTCCAACTCTATGGATGGATAAATTCTCAATGTGGGCGTTGAACAGGTTGATCATTGTATTTATATAATTTTATGAAGTCTTTTTTCTTTTCTCTTTTTTCTATCTTCTGAAAATTAATTCCAATTTTCCTCAAATCCATAGTCTTCAAAGCTATCGTCGCTTCCAAAAGCATCAAGATCATCTTCGTCTAAATCGTCTTCAAATTCGTTGTAGCTTTCTTCTTCTTCAAAATCGGCTTGAAAATGTTTTTCCATGGCTTCAGCAGGCATTTCTCCGTGAGAAAATAATAAACTTGGATAAATAACTCCAGTTTCTATCGTTTCTTCAACAGCAGCTAATTCGACCAAAAATGTCCACATATTTATGAAATCATATACATAAATGATTTTGGTATTGTCAGTATCTAAAATATCTGCCAATTGATAATCGCTCATAATTTTATTCTCACCAGGAATATCTCCAGCATCAAACATCGGAATTTCATCTTCTTGATTCCAAGTATCATCACAAGTATAAAACGAGGCAACTTCCAATCCGTCAAAGCCAAAAGCATTAACGATAGCGTTGTGCAAATCTTCTAAAGTGTCGTCTTGAAGGATAGCAATATCTCTAAAAATATCTTCTTCAGCATCTAGAATTACTCTAAATTTATAAACCATAATCTAAATTTTAATAAAGCGTCAAAGGTAAAATTAAATTTTAGATTTTAGATTTCAGATTTTCGATTTGTTAATAAGATTTTATCTGGTATTTAAAATTTGAAACCAATTTTTATTCCACCATATTTTGCTGATGATCCAGTTTTAAATTCACGTGTTAGATGCGTGATGAAATATTCAAAATACAATGCTTTGGTTTGCAGAATTAAACCATAATTACTTTGAGCCGTAAATCGTTCAATAGCATTAGAAGAAATGGTGTACGGACTTTTATCATTAAATAATCCGCCTTGAAGTGTGGCGTCATATCCAATTACGTTTACTGATGGTTGTAAAAACAAATACACTTGAAATTTATTTTTACTTTTAACCGAGGTAAAAGCCGAATTTATAATTCCGAAACTGGTATTAAATCCAACCGATGCATTGGTAAATAAGGTTCCGAATTGCATTTTTGAGTTTGCATTTAAAGCAAATAAATCGTTGTATCGAACAAGTTGCTTTTCATAAATCAATTCGTAATTCAGCACAACATCATTCTTAATTTGATTTTGCCAACCCAACGGAATAGTGTTTCCAGTGGCTTTGTGAATTCCAACTTGCATTTCTTTCCCAAAAGCTCCAGGACCAATTAACCCAATACTTAAAGTAGAAACCAATCGCGATTTATGAATGGTATCGGTTGCAATCGAGAAACTTTTTAGCATTATCGCTGCCGCAAATGGTCGGTCGTCCAGTTGAATTTCGGGACTTCCGATACGGAAAGGCGTAAAACCAATATGTTCAATGGATAAACCGTATTTAAATTCCGAATTTTTAGGTTTTAAGAATAATTTATTAACTGGATTTTTTTCTAAAAAAGGAGCAACTAATTCAAAATTATAACCTTGTGTGTAGTTTTCATCGGTAGAACCAAAATAGTCATTATCATAATTAAACCTAAAGTAGGAATCACTTTTAATGTCTCTGAACGAAGCAGTGTTTTCTATTTTTTGAGCCAACAGAATATTTGAAATTGCAAATACAAATACTAAAGTAAAAATGATATTTTTCATAATATCATCTACGAAAATAAGAACTTGAAAGTTTGATTATTTCAAATTACTTTTCATAAAATTCAATTGGTAAATCATCAGGATCAGCGATAAAGAAAAAGTTTTTCTCAGTAAACTCATCAATTCGAATTGATTCACAATTTATATTTTTTGAAATCAAATAATTTCTAGTCTGCTCGATGTCATTTACTTCAAATGCTAAATGCCGTAAACCACAAGCTTCGGGTTGTGAAACTCTTTGTGGCGGATTTGGAAATGAAAACAATTCGATGCAATAAGTATCATTTAATGACAAGTCTAATTTATAGGAATCGCGCTCTTTTCGAAATACTTCAGAAACGATTTTGAAACCTAAAATCTCAGTATAAAATTTTTTCGAAATCTCATAATTGGAACAAATTATGGCAATATGGTGGATTTTGTTTAGTTGTATCATGATTTAGTAAAGTTACAAAATTACAATTTTTGCAAACGAATTTTCACGTAGTTTACAATTCATCCATGTAATTCTACAATTCAGTAAATACAAATTTATTTTTAAGATTAGTTACTGCAACTTTGCTTCATCAAAAACCAATCAACAATGAAAACAATACTTACATTATTAATCGCACTAATTTCAACTCTAGGATTTTCTCAAAATAAAATTTCTGGAAAAGTAGTTGATGAAAAAAATAATCCTATTGCTGGAGCAAATATTTTTATCGACGGAACTTATGATGGAGCAAGTTCTAATGAAAATGGTGAGTTCACTTTTACAACTTCAGAAAAAGGAACTAAAATTTTAGTAATTTCTTTTCTTTCCAATGAAACTCTGAAAACTTCAATTGATATTGAAAATTACCAAAACAAAACGTTCAAACTTAAAGAAAGTATGAATTCCTTGGATGTTGTAGTCATCAACGCAGGAACTTTTGAAGCAGGAGATAAATCTAAAAATACCGTTTTAAAACCACTTGATATTGTTACAACTGCTGGTTCTAATGGCGATATTGTTTCAGCTTTGCAAACTTTACCTGGAACACAAACCGTTGGCGAAAGCGGAAGATTGTTTGTTCGTGGTGGAGAAAGTGATGAAACACAAACTTACGTTGACGGAATTCGTGTAGCACAACCTTTTGGCTCAACAACTCAAAATTTACCAACTCGTGGACGATTTTCACCATTTCTTTTTAGTGGAATTTCGTTTTCAACTGGTGGTTATTCTGCGGAATATGGCGAAGCGTTATCAAGTGTTTTGCTTTTAAACACAACTGATATGGCAACCGAAAACAAAACAGATATTTCTTTTATGACGGTAGGTTTAGGTTTGGCAAATACTCAAAAATGGAAAAAAAGTTCGCTAACTTTCAACACGGCTTATATTGATTTGGCACCATATCAAGTGGCAATTCCGCAAAATGTGGATTGGAATAAAGCGTTTCAATCACTTTCTGGTGAAGTAGTTTATCGTTATGAATTGGAACGAGGATTGTTTAAATTATACGCAGCTTTTGACGCATCAAGATTTGATTTAAATCAAGAAAGTATTAATTCAGTTGCTAAAACTAGAGTTGATTTGAAGAATAACAATTTGTATGTAAATGCTTCATACAAAGGAAATTTTGGTTCGAATTGGCAGTTAACAACTGGTTTAAGTTATGGTTTAGGAAACAACAAAATTGGTTTGGATAATCAAAGAATCGATAATACAGAACATGCTTCGCATTTGAAATTAAAACTCAGAAAATCACTATCTGATAGAGTAAAGTTGTCATTTGGAGCCGATTATTTCATTACAAAATTTGATGAAAAATATACTTTTATAACTGATAAAACAGGGTACAATTCGAATATTGCTGCAGCATTTACAGAAGCCGATATTTTCTTTTCTAAAAAATTGGCAATGAAAGTTGGAGTGCGAGCTGTAAATAATGATTTATTGGATGAGACTTCAATTTCTCCTCGAACTTCAATTGCATATAAAGTGAGTAAATCAAGTCAGTTTTCATTTGCTTATGGAGAATTTGAGCAAGCGCCACGACAAGATTATTTGAAATTTAATTCTGATTTTACTAACGAAAGAGCATCACATTATATTTTGAATTACCAATATAACAAAGGCAAACGCACTTTTAGAACGGAAGTATATTTTAAGGATTACAAAGATTTGGTAAAATATGATACGCAAGTTGCACAATACGATTCGAATTATAACAACAACGGATTTGGTTTTGCTAAAGGATTGGATGTTTTTTGGAGAGATAACCAATCGGTTAAGAATTTAGAATATTGGATTTCGTATTCGTACATCGATACCAAACGTGATTATAAAAATTATGAAGCCGAAGTTACTCCAAGTTTTGTAGCCAAAAATAACTTTTCTATAGTGACCAAATATTGGATAGATGACTGGAAATCAAGTGTTGGATTGTCTTACAGTTTTAATTCTGGTCGTCCTTATGATGATCCGAATGAAATGGATTTCATGAACGGAAAAACCAAAAATTACAATAACGTGAGTATGAGTTGGGCTTATTTGTTAAGTCAACAAAAGATATTATTTATTTCGATTAGTAATATTTTAGGAACAGAAAACGTGTTTGGTTATGATTATGCAAATTCACCAGATTCTAATGGAGTTTTTCAAAGAAAAGCAATAATTCCAACAGCAGATCGATTTTTCTTCGTGGGATTCTTTTGGACCATCAGTGAAAATAAAAAGGACAATCAGCTGAATAATTTGTAGATTAGAATTTTAATGTATCAGGATTTTGACGCGTGTCGTACAATCTTAAAATTTCAATTCTTGTTTCATTTCTCTGTAGTAAAGTGTGTTTTGCTTTGTCACGACACACTTTCTTATTTGAAATTCAACGTTTAAAAACGGAAACTGATTTGGGTTTTTATGAATTAAATCAATGCAAAAATCTAGTTTAGATATGAATTTTAAACAAACAGTATTGTTCCAACGATTTTCCAAATATTCAAGTAATTTGGCAAAATCTTCATCTGCATGCGAAGACCATTTTATTGGTTTACGCATATTTCTTTTTGTATTTATCCATGATGGTTTTATGGTCAATTCCTTCAGAAGAATTCATTTCTTCAATAGCATCAATTAGCCCATTTTGTTGCGATTTTGATAATGAATTCCATTCTTCAGTGTCATTTTCTTTATTTATAAAATTAACGAATAATCCATAAACTTGTTCCAATTTGGACTTCTCAAGAGTATCAATTTCTCTAAATAATTTTAATTTTAATTCTGCTGAACTCATAACTGTATTTTTATCAAATTTACAAAAAAAATCATTTGTTTACAATTCATCCTAAGAAATCAACATTTCGGTAAGTATAAATTTCACAACCAATACAAACACAATACTTTTACATCAGAAATAACAACAAATTCAATTTCAATATCAATTTAAAAAAATAGAAATCATGACAAAAGTTATCACAACATTAGTAGTATTTGTAGCAACCGTTTTATCGGCAAATGCACAACAATTTGAACAAGGAATGGGAAAAGCGTTAGGAACTTGGGGTTCAGGCAACGCAACAGAGGCATCGGCTTTATTTGAAAGAATTGCATCGGTAGAAAAAACAAATTGGCTGCCGAATTATTACGTAGCTTTAGTAAATACAACCGAAGCTTTTAATCCAGCAAATGCTAAAAATGCAACTGCATTAATTAACAAAGCACAAACGGCTTTGGATGCAGCCGAATTAATTTCGCCAAATAATCCAGAAATTTTAATTATGCAAGCCATGATTAACACAGCGTTAATCGTTCAAGATCCAATGACAAACGGTATGAAACTTTCTGCTCCAACAATCGAATTGTATGATAAAGCAATTAAATTAGCTCCAGAAAATCCAAGAGCTGTTTTTGGAAAAGCCGAATTTGAAATTGGTGGAGCACAGTATTGGGGAACAGATACCAAACCAATGTGTGAGCAAGTTGCAAAATCTATCGAATTATTTGCTAAATTTAAGCCAGAATCACAGTTTCATCCATCTTGGGGTTTAGATAGAGCGCAAGAAACATTGAAAAACTGCGGTAAATAATTTAATTTCAAAGAATTACTTTTGATAAAATTGCTATACTAGAATGATGAAAAATAGATATATAAGAGAATTTCCGAGAGCTTTTTTAATTGGATTAGGCATTTTTTGTGTGCTTACTTTGATAAATGTATTAAATGGAGGAAGTTTAAAATTTGATGAAAATCTAAAATTCACATTTCTTTATACAATACTTTATACGGTTTCACTCCATTTAGCGAATACGTCTTTGTTTATTTTTCTAGATTCTGTTTTTAAGGAAGAACGATTTTCTAAAAGAAGAATTTTTATTGGGTTTGCTCTATCATTTGTATTATCTCTAACTGTAATTTTTTTGTTGCGAGTTTTTGAAGATGTAGTAGTTGAAGGCAAGACTTTTTCCAATTTTATTGAGAATGAATCACCATCCAATTATATCATTGCATCGGTTTTTACTTTTGTAATTATTTCAGCGGTTCATATAATTTATCTCTACAAATATTATCAAGAGACAAAACTTAAGGAACAAAAGATAATCGCTGGAACTGCCAACGCTAAATTTGAAAGCTTAAAAAACCAAATCGATCCGCATTTTCTTTTTAATAGTTTGAATGTTTTGAGCTCGTTAATAGAAGAAAATCCTGAGAATGCACAACGTTTTACAACTTCATTATCAAAGATTTACAGATACGTTTTAGAACAAAAAGACAAAGAATTAGTTACTGTTACCGAAGAATTAGCGTTCGCAAAAACGTATATGAATTTGCTAAAAATGCGATTCGAAAACAGCATAACTTTTGAGTTACCCGAAAATTTTGATAATTCCGATGCCAAAGTCGTTCCATTGTCATTACAATTATTGTTAGAAAATACAATTAAACACAATGTGGTTAGTGAAAATAAACCACTTCATATTAAAATTTACATAAAAGATAATTTTTTAGTAGTTGAAAATAATCTGCAAAAGAAAGAAGTTTTGCAAGACAGAAAAGGAGTCGGACTTCAAAATATTGTAAGCCGATATGCAATTCTGTCGGAACGAAAAGTCTTGATTGACGATAACAAAGAAGCGTTTGCAGTTTATTTACCTATTTTAACAAAACAGATAAGCATCATGAATACAACAAATACTTACAACGAAACTACTTCTTACTTGAGAGCAAAAGAACGAGTAGAAAAACTAAAAGGGTTTTATGGAAATCTTACATCGTATTGCATTGTAATTCCGATATTAATTATCATCAATCTAAACTCACCACATAAATTCCAATGGTTTTGGTTTCCAATGTTGGGTTGGGGAATGGGATTAACTTTCCATGCTTTTGAAACCTTCGGATTTGGTAAAACTTGGGAAGAAAAGAAAATTCAAGAAATACTGAATAAACAAAATAATACAAACAACAAATGGAACTAATTATGGACTCGAATTCAGATTTTGAGAAATATCAAAAAGCCAAAAAACAGGTGGAAGAAATCAAAGGGTTTTATGTTCACTTTATGGCTTATATTGTTATTATGTGTGTTTTAGTTTTTATAAATTTAAAATACACTCCAGAACATTTATGGTTTGTTTACTCGATGTTAGGTTGGGGATTGGGTTTGTTTTTTCACGCTGTAAAAGTTTTTAATTGGTTTCCGTTTATGAGTAAAAATTGGGAAGAAAAAAAGTTGCAACAGTATATGGACGAAGAAAAAAGTAAGTCAAATAAATACCAATAATTATGACACCAAACGAACAAATTCAATATGAAAACGCTCTTAAAAGGGTAAAAAAAGTTAAAGGTTTTTATTCCCATTTAATTGTATATATCGTGATCAACATTATGATTGTGATTATTAATTTTCAAGGTCTTGATAAAGGAGAAAGTTATTTTCAATTCGAAAATTTTTTCACGGCATTCTTTTGGGGAATCGGACTTTTATCTCATTTTCTTTCTGTTTTTGGACCAGATATATTTCTTGGTAAAAATTGGGAAGAACGAAAAATTAAAGAACTTATGGAGAAGGAAAAGAATAATAAATGGCAGTGATTAGATTTATGTTTTTCCTTTTAAACTTTAAACTTTTTCTAAACTTTTAAACCATTTTAATTAATGAACATAATAATCATAGAAGACGAAAAGCCAGCAGCGAGATTATTGCAACGCAAGGTTGAAAAACTTGGATTGCAAGTAAATCAAATGTTGCATTCTGTAGAAGAATCAATTAATTGGTTTAACAACAATCAACATCCCGACTTGATATTTCTTGACATTCAACTTTCGGATGGATTATCGTTTGAAATTTTTGAACATATCGATATAAAAAGTGCTGTAATTTTTACAACTGCCTATGATGAATATGCGTTGCGAGCTTTTAAATTAAATAGTATTGATTATCTATTAAAACCAATTGATGAAGAAGATTTGGAAACTGCTGTCAATAAATTTAAAGCAAGAAATGTTTCTGTTCCGAATTTATCATTGGATTTTGAAATGATAAAAAAGATGTTGATAAACCCAATCGATAGAGAATACAAAAAACGATTCACTATTAAAATGGGGCAACAACTTAAAATGATAACTATTGATGAAGTCGAATGTTTTTACAGCGAAAACAAAGGAACGTATCTTCATACATTTGAAGGAAGAGATTATTTGTTGGACAACACTTTAGAACAATTAGAAAATGAATTGGATCCAAAAGATTTCTACCGCATTTCTAGAAAGTTCATCATTCCGTTAAAAGGAATTAAAGAAATTCAAATGCACAGCAACTCACGATTGAAAGTAATTTTGCCAACCTATAAAGACGATGAAGTGATTGTTGCCCGAGAAAAAGTGGGCGATTTTAAAACCTGGTTAGGATAATAAAGATTTGTTAATTAACAAGTGTACAAACGAATATCTCATTAATTTTGAAAAAAAGATAATGAGATATTTTTGTTTTACACTGTTGCTCTTGTTTGGATTTTCATCAAATGCTCAAGAAGTTACGACTTTTAAAAAGTATGATGAACTTGAAAAGTATCTTGAAGAAAACAAATCACAACCATTAGTTGTAAACTTTTGGGCAACTTGGTGTGCACCTTGTATAAAAGAGTTGCCTTATTTTGAGCAATTGCACAACCAAAATAAAGCGGTAAAAGTAATCACAGTAAGTTTAGATTTTGAGAAAGATTTCGAAACCAAATTGAAAACTTTTTTAAAGAAAAAGAAATACACCTTTATTACTACATTTCTGGCAGCAAAAGATTATAACAATTGGATTTCTAAAGTAGATGAAGATTGGTCGGGTTCTATTCCTGCAACTTTGATAATTAATGGTGATAAAAGAGTTTTTGTTGAAAGTGATTTCAGCAGTTTTGAAGAGTTAAATAATCACGTAAATAAATCTATTAATCAATAAATTAAAAAGTATGAAAAAGTTCGGAATTGTAGCATTACTTGCTTTAGTAGTAATGAGTTTCTCAAGCTTACCTGCGGGTTACAAAGTTGGAGATAAAGCAACTGATTTTAAATTGAAGTCGGTTGACGGAAAAATGTACAGCATGGCAGATTATAAAGATGCTAAAGGTTTTATTGTAGTTTTTACGTGCAATCATTGTCCGTTTGCTGTAAAATATGAAGACAGAATTGTGGCATTGGCCAAAAAATACAAATCTCTTGGTTACGAATTGATAGCAATAAACCCAAATGATCCTGCAGCACAACCGGAAGATAGTTTTGATTTAATGAAAGTTAGAGCTAAAGAAAAAGGTTTTACATTTCCTTATTTATTTGACGAAGGTCAGAAAATTTATCCTCAATATGGAGCCACAAAAACGCCACATGTATTTTTATTAGATAAAAGTTTAACCGTAAAATACATTGGCGCTATTGACGATAATGTTGATGATGCAGCTGCTGTTAAAGAGCGTTATTTAGAAAATGCCATCGCAGCTTTAGAAAAAAATCAAGAAGCAAATCCTTCTATGACAAAAGCAATAGGTTGTTCTATAAAAGTTAAAAAATAGAAATTTCTAAAATAAAAAAAGAGTGAATTATAATAGTTCACTCTTTTTTTTGTGAATTAGTGAATAAAAGTTTTCCTAATTCCAATCAAACCAAAAATCAATAAGGTGTACGCTATAAAAAATGGAACAATATATTCAATCCATCCCAAAGGCAACATTATGGCAATTATTAACAATTGAAATCCTAATCCGTACAACGAAAGCAAGGTCATAAACCAATTGGGAAACGTTTTTACTTTGTAAGCATCTTGATCTAATGCATGAATTATTTTATCAAAAACGCCATATACAATTGTGTAAATTTTAAATAAAATATTGACTGATTTTTGAGTTTCTCCAGGCAAAGCTTTTGGTGATTTGTATTCAAATATTTTGCTAGTAGCATCGCCACCAACCGATTTATTTCTTAAAATCACATAGTAATAATTGTACAACGTTCCTTGCAACTGTATTCCTATAAAAGCCAGTAAACTAAACCAAATTGTAGTTTTAGAAACATAACAAATGGTCATCAGAAATAGAAAATTCAGAATGATATCGAACACACTATCCAAATATCTTCCTACATAAGAAGGAGTATTTTTTAGTCGAGCCAATTCGCCATCGGCTGCATCAATTCCAGATTTTAAAATGATGAAAAATCCAGCCCAAAAATAGTGCTGATTTAAAATACAATAAATCGCAATCAAACCCGAAATACCAAACAAAATGGTAACATGAATAGGAGTAAAGCGTGTATTTTTAAGTTGATTAGCAAGGAATTTCCCAAAAGGTCTTCCGTAATCGGATAAGTCAAGAAATTTATCTTGAGCTGTAAGTTTTGACATTTAAAGTTACTAAATAGAACTGCGACAATATAGTCTAAAATTTATTTTGATAAGCGATGTAAGGTGTACGTCATAGTCGCTAACAAAATGAAAGCCATAATCTGATGTGTTAATCCTAACCACATTGGAACGCCAAACAATAAGGTTAAAACGCCTAATAAAAATTGTAAAAAAACAATGAAAACCAATGCGTTAAGTCCGTTTTTTTGTTGCGTTGAAACTGCAAATTTCTTACTTTGAAAATATAAAAATAGAATCAATCCAACAACAACATAAGCCATTGTTCGGTGCACAAATTGAACGCCACTTTTACCTTCGGTTAATCGTAATAACCATGAATCTTTCTCAAGAATTACGCTGTCGTGAAGGAATTGGCCTTCACTCATCAATGGCCAATGGTTGTGAATTAATCCAGCGTTTAATCCAGCAACAAACCCACCATAAATAATTTGAATAACTAGAAAAACAATGGCAATTCGAGCATACTTTCTAAGAGTTTTATTTACTTCATTTTTATCTGGATAAATTAAATCCAAAGCAACCCAAAGTGTGTAAGCAAATGTTATAAAAGCAAAAGTCAAGTGCAATGCCAATCTAAAATGACTCACATCTGGATTGTCAATTAAACCACTTTTCACCATAAACCATCCCAAAAAACCTTGAAATGCACCCATTCCTAGAAGAATGATACATTTTTTTATCGTTTCAGAATTTAATTTCTTTTTGATTAAAAAATAAACGAACGGAATAATGAATACCAAACCGATAATTCTTCCAATAAATCGGTGAAACCATTCCCAGAAGTAAATAAATTTATAATCGGAAAGTTGGAAATCATTATGAATGTTTATCTTTTGATATTCAGGAAATTTCTTGTATTCATCAAATGCGGCTTGCCATTTTTCTTCGGTTAATGGCGGAAAAGTATCGGTTACCAAATGCCAATCGGTCATTGAAAGTCCTGAATTGGTCAAACGTGTAATTCCACCAACAGTAACCATGATAAATAGTAAAATGCAACCTGAAAGTAGCCAGTAAATGACTGATTTGTTATTCTTCATTGGAGAAGTAAATTTTATGCAAAATTATTTTTAATACTTTGATTAACTGATTTAACAAAAGTTAATCTTTACTTATTATTTTCCACTTTTTTCAAGCCTAATTTTTCAGCTCTTTTCATCACAAAATCGTAGGCAGCTTGATATTCATTTGGAATTTTCCCATCTAAAATAGCTTCTTTTACAGCTTCTTTTAGCATTCCAATTTCTCTTGAAGGTTTCAAATTGAATAGCTCCATAATCTCTTCACCCGAAATTGGTGGTTGAAACTGACGTACGTGATCGCGTTCCTCAACTTCAATAATTTTCTTGCGAACAATATCAAAATTATCGTGGTATTTCTTAAATTTCTTCGGATTTTTGGTCGTAATATCGGCTTCACAAAGCGTCATTAAATGATCTACATCTTCACCAGCATCAAATACTAAACGTCTTACAGCTGAATCAGTTACAATATCTTCTGCCAAAACAATTGGACGTGAACTCATAGTGACCATTTTTTGAACAAATTTTAATTTATTGTTCAACGGCATGTGCAATCGTTCGAAGATTTTCTTAGCCATTTTTCCGCCAAGAAATTCGTGTCCGTGAAACGTCCAACCTTGTTTTTTGTTGAATTTTTTTGTCGGAGCTTTTCCAATGTCATGTAATAAAGCTGACCATCGCAACCAAACATCGTCTGTATTCGGACAAATATTATCGACAACTTCTAAAGTGTGATAGAAATTGTTTTTATGTGTATGACCTTCAATTTCTTCAACTTTATTCAATGCAGTTAATTCGGGTAAAATAATGTCTAATAATCCGGTTTTGTACAAAAGTAAAAATCCAATCGACGGCTTATCGGTCGAGAGAATTTTGTTTAATTCATCCACAATACGTTCACCAGAAATAATTTTGATTCTATCTTTATTTCTCGAAATTGCTTCCAACGATTCAGCTTCAATTTCAAATTTCAATTGAGTTGCAAATCGAATGCCTCGTAACATTCTCAAAGGATCATCCGAATAAGTTATGTCAGGATTTAGCGGCGTTTTGATTATTTTATTTTCTAAATCACTTAACCCATTAAAAGGATCAACTAATTCGCCATAATTTTTTTCATTCAAAGAAAAAGCCAATGCGTTTATGGTAAAATCGCGACGGTTTTGGTCGTCTTCCAATGTTCCGTTTTCTACAATAGGATTTCTGCTGTCTTGATTATAACTTTCTTTTCGTGCACCAACAAACTCTATATCAATCTCTTTGTATCGCAACATCGCGGTTCCGTAAGTCTTAAAAACTTGAACTTTTGGTTTGTTCGGAATTAAATCAGAAACTTTCAAAGCTAGCTCAATTCCAGATCCGACAGCAACAACATCAATGTCTTTTTTAAAATCTCTTTGAAGCAAAAAATCACGAACAAAACCGCCAATAACATAACTATCAACGTTAAGTTCTTGACTTGCTTGTGCAATTATTTTAAAAATTGGATTGTTTAGTGCTTTTGTGTAGTTCATAGTTTTCTCTTTTTTGTCATTTCGACGAAGGAGAAATCACATAATCTTATTGATTTTATGCGATTTCTCCTTCGTCGAAATGACAAACGAAGCATTATTTTCGTATAATTTTAACCTGATTATCCAAAGAAAGTTTTATAATCGTTGATGGATTTTTGCAAACTTTATCGCGATGCAAATTTACTACATAGTCAACACCATTTATAATTTCTGGACTAATTTCTTTAAAAGTTTTTGGGGCGAACATACCCGAAATATTTGCCGATGTAGAAACTAATGGTCGTTTCATGCGTTCCATTAATTTGAAACAAAATGGTTCTTTTACTAGTCTAACACCAAGAGTTTTATCTTCTGCAATAACATTTGGAGCTACATTTCTTGGGTTATCTAATATTAACGTAGTCGCTTTTTGTTTTTCTAAATCAGTATCAGCTGGGTTGGATAAATCCCAAATTTCCCATGCCAAATCAGGAATTTCTTTAAAAACATTATACATCATTTTCTCGCTATTCATAAGTACAATCATACTTTTAGAATCGTCGCGTTTTTTTAATGCATAAATTTTGGCTACAGCTTCTGCATTTGAAGCATCGCAACCAATTCCCCAAACGGTATCAGTTGGATAAAGTATAATTCCGCCATTCTTGATGACTTCGTAAGCGTTGTGAACTTCTGTATTAATATCCATGGAAAAACTTTTTTGCAAAGATAATGTAAACTTTGAGAATTTTCTTTTGATTATATTTGCAAAAAAAAAGAAATGCAGTTTGTTTTATTTTTGATTTTATATCCAATTTTATTTTTAATCTCAATTCTACCATTTAGATTATTATATATTTTTTCTGATTTTGTTTTTTTTCTAGTCTATTTTGTTTTTGGTTATCGAAAAAAAATAGTTAGAGAAAATATTGCAATGGCTTTGCCTCATTTGTCTGAAAATGAGCGCCTTTTAATTGAAAAAAAGTTTTTCGCACACATGTGTGACATGTTTTTAGAAATGATAAAGACGATGACTATTTCTCAAAAAGAAATTGAAAAAAGATTTACGTTTTCTAATCTGGATGTTTATTTAGATTTGGAGAAAAAAGGCAAAAGTATTGCTTTAGTATGCTCACATTATGCAAGTTATGAATGGGTTTTGTCAATGAATAAGTACATCACTTTTAAAGGTTATGGAATTTATAAAAGAGTAAATAATAAATATTTTGATAGGCTTGTACGTAAAATTCGTTCTAGATTTAAAGCCTATTTGATTACCACAAAAGAGACCAAATCTGTAATTGAAGAGAATAGTAAAAATGGTATTTTAAGCGTTTACGGTTTTGCTAGCGATCAATCACCACAAGTACGACCAAAAACGTATTGGAGTACTTTTATGGGCATCGAAACTCCAGTTTATGTGGGAGCAGAATTACTATCAAAAAGATTTGACATGAATATGGTTTTTTTGAAAGTAAAAAAAGTAAAACGAGGATATTATCAAGCTGATATTGAAGTTCTCGCAGAAAATGTTTCTGATATTCCAGATTTTCAAATTACAGAGCTATTTCTTAAAAAAGTTGAAGATTTAATTAAAGAGGCACCCGAATTTTACTTGTGGACTCATAAAAGATGGAAGCATAAAAAATAAAATTAATATGCAACCTTAACTTACAATTTTATTTTTGTAGTATTGTAACAATGAAATTATCTATAATTATCTCAACTTATAATTCTGAAGAATGGTTGCACAAAGTGTTACTAGCATACTCAGTTCAATCCTTTGATGATTTCGAGATTATAGTTGCCGACGATGGATCGAAAGAAATAACCAAAAAAGTTGTTGATTCTTTTCAATCAAAATTTAAGCATCCAATAAAGTATGTTTGGCAAGAAGATATTGGTTTTAGAAAATGTAGAATTTTAAATGAAGCCATTATTGTTTCGTCATCAGAATATTTAATTTTTACCGATGGCGATTGTATTCCAAGAAAAGATTTTGTTTCGCAACACAATCAATACAAACAAAAAGGGTATTTTTTATCTGGTGGATATTTTAAGTTGCCAATGGTGACTTCAAAATCAATTAATGATGAAGATATTATTGAAGGAAAGTGTTTTTCTGTTTCGTGGTTGCTAAAGAAGGGTTTAAAATTGAACTTTAAGATTTCTAAATTACTTCAAAATAGTTATTTCACAAAGTTTATGAATTGGATTACACCAACCAAAAGATCATGGAATGGTCATAATTCTTCATGTTATAAGTCTGATATTGAAATTATTAATGGGTTTAATGAACTTTTGTCTTATGGAGGAGAAGATAGAGAACTTGGTGAACGACTTTATAATTTAGGATTAAAATCTAAACAAATTCGTTATTCTGCAATTTGCATTCACTTAGACCACGATAGAAGTTATGCCGATTTAGAAAAAATAAAATTCAATCGAGAAATAAGAAAATTTAATAAAGTTAATAAGATTACCCGAATAGAATGCGGTATAGATAAACATTAATTATTGTTTGATTTTATAATAAATAATTCATAGAGATTATGGAAATGTCAGTTATTTTTAGCACCTACAATTCAGAAGAATGGTTAGAAAAAGTAATCATTGGATTTAGTGTACAAACATTTAAGAATTTCGAGATTATAATTGCAGACGATGGTTCTCGAGATACAACAAAAGCATTAATTGATAGATTAAAAATTGAAATTGATATTCCTATTATCCATGTATGGCACGCTGATAATGGATTTCAAAAATCACAAATTTTAAATAAAGCAATTGTTGCTTCAACCACAGATTATTTAGTTTTTACAGATGGTGATTGTATTCCTAGAAATGATTTTGTTGAATTGCATAAAAAGTTTAGAAAAAAAGGACACTTTTTATCGGGTGGTTATTTTAAATTACCTATGGATATTTCTAAATTAATTTCTAATGAAGATATAAAAACTCAAAAATGTTTTAACTTAAACTGGTTAAAATCCAAAGGATTAACTTCAAATTTTAAAAACATAAAATTTAATAAAACTAAATGGATATCTAGTTTCTTAAATACAATAACTCCAACAAAACCATCATGGAATGGACATAATGCATCTGGATGGAAATCAGATTTATTAGCAATAAATGGATTTGATGAACGAATGCAATATGGTGGTCAAGATCGTGAATTAGGAGAAAGACTTGTAAATTTTGGTATAAAGCCAATTCAAATACGATACAGTACTCTTTGTTTGCATTTAGACCATCCAAGAGGTTATGCTACTAGAGAATCCATAAACAAGAATAAAAAAATTAGACAAGAAACAAAAGAACAAAATAAAAAATGGACTGATTTTGGAATAAATAAATAACAAAATTTTGTCTATAATTTTAAATTAAAATGTTCTACTAAAGCTTCCCATTGTTGATTGTTTTTAAGTTTTCCAATATTTTGTTTTTTTAGCGAAACTTTTTGAGTTGCCATTATTGGAATATTTTCTTTTGGTGTAACTTTCACTTTTCTAATGGAAGTATTATTCAACATTGCCATTGCTTTAAACCATAAATCATCGGCCTTTGGAGCTAATTTCATATACAGTTCAGAGTTTAAAGTTTCTTTAGGTAAAGAGTTTGGAGGATACAAAATTCCATTATAACCTAGAGCTAAAAAAGTGTTTGGTTTAGATAAATCTCTTAATTTCCATTGATTATAAGGTAACAAGTTGTTGTCTTCATCAAATTGAATTTGTCGTATAGTATAGGCAACAATATCTTTAGGATGTTGTAAATGTTCTTCATACAAACCTTTTAACCAGTCTTTATCATATACTAAATCATCATCACAAGTAACAATGATTTCATTGGGATATTTCTCTAATGTTGGTACTAATTTTACATGTGAACTATTTAAAGATGTAAATTCAATTGAAAAAATATCTCCATATAATTTTTTTAGATTATTTGGAATTTTGTTTTGCAATGAATTATCTAACCATAAAATAATTTTTTTTGGTTTGCTGGATTGAAGAAGCAAACTTTTTATTACTAAATGTAATCGATTAAGTCTAAAAGGGATTGATGTTAATGAAATGATAACTGGTATTTCATTACCATCAAAATTTTTAATTTTTTTTGTGTTTAGTAATCTTAACTTTACTTCAGAATATATAGAATAAGGTACTTGCCTAGATTTCATTATCAATTAAATTTTATATAAGTTATTTTATCAAAGATACAATTTATCTAACCAGTTTTTTAAATAATTTACTTTTGAAACTGAATATAAGTCAAGACTTTGTATATTTAAAAATATTTTTTTTGGATTATTTTCACCTAAATAAAGTTTTAATTTAATCCAAAAAATATTTTTTTTAGGTGAGTCGAGTTGAATCAGTTGATAATCATTTTTTAAAATTGCTGCGTTATTATTAACTTCTTCAAAAGCAGATATAGATTGAGTTAATGCATTATTTTCATTTCTAAATCTAAATTTTATGTTATTTAAAAAGATATCAGGATTCATTTTGAAAAAAATTTCCATTGTTGATTTCCTGAAAGAAAAAGGTGTATGATTAACGCATATTTTATTAGATTTCCCCATTAATTTGAAAAAGAAATCTTGCTTGCGTTTGTAACCTAAATATCCTTTTGTTTTTATTTTTTTTAAACCTAAAATTATGGCCAATTTTTTAAAAAATTTATCCGATTCGAAAGGCATATATTTACCTCTTATTATTGGAATACCATTTATATCAAAAAAATCAGTTGGTTTAGTTGGCTTAATTAAAATCATATCGTCATTAAAACATATATAATTTTCTGATAAATTAGGAATCTTACTAACCATAGTTTCAATCGCATTTGAATTAAATACGGGTAAATATTCGTCAAATCCGTTGAATATTACTTTATGGTCAATAATCTTAACTTTGTTGTAAATGTCAGAATTCGACTCCTTTAAAAAAGGCGGAATCTGATTATCAGTTACAATATAAATACTGTTTACATATGGAGCAAATTTTAAAATTGAATCTACGCAATACTTAATTTCATTCTTTTGATTGAAGCGAGTTTTAAATCCTTTCGAATTTAATAAATCGACATTATTTAAGTATTTTGCAACCTTAATTTTATGAGCTTCGTCTTCGCCATCAACCCATAAAATTACGACATCAATATTAAACTTTTTTTCCATGATAGAATTTATTAAACTGCTACGTCGTATTCTCTCAACGCATCGTTTAATGAAGTTTTTAAATCGGTTGAAGGTTTACGTTTTCCAATGATTAAAGCACATGGAACTTGAAAATCGCCAGCAGCAAATTTCTTAGTATAACTTCCAGGAATTACTACAGAACGCGCTGGAACAAATCCTTTATATTCAATAGGTTCATCACCAATAACATCGATTATTTTGGTAGAAGCAGTTAAGCATACATTTGCTCCAAGAACGGCTTCTTTTTCTACACGAACACCTTCTACAACAATACATCTTGATCCAATAAAAGCGCCATCTTCAATGATAACTGGAGCAGCTTGCAATGGTTCTAGAACGCCACCAATTCCAACGCCACCAGAAAGATGCACGTCTTTACCAATTTGAGCACAACTTCCAACAGTTGCCCAAGTATCAACCATTGTCCCTTCGTCTACATAAGCGCCAATATTTACATAACTTGGCATTAAAATTACACCTTTAGAAATATAAGCTCCATAACGTGCAACCGCTGGTGGAACTACGCGAATTCCTTTTTCAGCATAACCTGTTTTTAACAACATTTTATCGTGGTATTCAAAAATTCCCGATTCTAATGTTTCCATCTTTTGAATTGGAAAATACATCACAACTGCTTTTTTAACCCATTCGTTTACTTGCCATCCAGAATTTGTAGGTTCTGCAACACGCAAAGTTCCAGCATCCAGAAGTGCAATAACTTCTCTAATTGTTTTTAAAGTAGTTTCGTCTTTAAGTAATTCTCGGTTTTCCCAAGCTTTCTCTATAATAGATTGTATTTCTGTCATGGTTGTAAAATTTGAAAAGCAAAGATAAAATCTTTTTCTCGAATACAAAGTTCATCGTGGTTATAGTTTACTAAAAAATTATATAACAAAAATAAAAAGTTGTATAACGCATTTAAGTTGCATCCAAGTAATTTTGTTCTCA
The DNA here is from genome assembly GCF_000757385.1 of Flavobacterium aquatile LMG 4008 = ATCC 11947. Taxonomy (GTDB): domain Bacteria; phylum Bacteroidota; class Bacteroidia; order Flavobacteriales; family Flavobacteriaceae; genus Flavobacterium; species Flavobacterium aquatile. Next base: position 726,048 of record NZ_JRHH01000003.1, read on the forward strand.
GTAAGCACTAACTGCTACTACCCAAAAACATGAAAAAATTTTATTTTATTTTAGGAATTGCATTTTTAACTATCGTTAGTTGTAAAAATAATGAAACATCTGAAACTGATGTTATGAATGACACAATTGTTACTCAAGATTCGACAGATATTGTTACTGAAAATGAAGTTGATAGCACAGTTGTAGATTCATCCGATGTAGATTTATTAAACAAAATGTCAACTTCTACTACAACTTCTACTACAGATCCTTCTGACGGTAGATATGCTTTAGCAGAAACAAAATGGAAATTAGTTGAGCTTAATGGAAAAGCAGTAAAAAGCGCAACCAACAAGGACTATTTTATCAATTTAGATTCTAAATCGGGTAAATTTGCTGCTTATGCAGGTTGTAATAATTTTGCTGGAACTTTTGTAATGAAAGCTGCTAACAAATTGGCTTTTTCAAAAATTGCAGGAACGAAAATGGCTTGTCCAAATATGAGTTTTGAAAGTAATTTCATTGCAACTATCGAAAAAACGGATAATTATATGATTGAAGAAAACGTATTGCATTTACATAAAGGTAAATCAATGTTAGCAAAATTTGAGTCAATTAAATAATTTGATTTTTATTTTTACAATATAAGTTAGAAAAGGTATTCCGTTTAAGAATACCTTTTTTTATTTTATTAAAATTTGAAAAATAGATTTCAAATAATTCAATGTATTATATTTGTATAAAAATTAGAAAATGCCTAGAATTTTATCAATTGATTACGGAATAAAAAGAACAGGAATTGCAGTTACAGATGAGTTGCAAATAATTGCTTCGGGCTTAACAACAATTCCTTCTGAAACTACTATTGCGTTTTTAAAAGAGTATTTTTTAAAAGAAAAAGTAGTTAAAGTTTTAATTGGTGAACCTAAACAAATGAACGGATTGCCTTCTGAAAGTACGGCGATCATTGAAAAATTTGTTAGCAAATTTAAAACTGCTTTTCCAGACATGCCATTGGAACGATCTGATGAAAGATTTACTTCTAAAATGGCTTTCCAAACAATGATTGATAGCGGATTGAAAAAGAAGCAACGTCAAAATAAAGCATTAGTCGATGAAATTGCGGCCACAATTATGCTACAAGATTATCTTACCAGAAAGATGATTTAAAAGTAAAACCGCGAAATAGCATCATCAAATTTATTTTTTTGATTACTTTTGCCAAAAATCTGATATTTACAAAATAATATCTGAAATATTACAGTAAAATGATACTACCAATAGTTGGCTACGGAGATCCAGTTTTAAGGAAAGTGTGTGAAGAAATTTCACCAGAATATCCTAATTTAAAAGATCTTATAGCAAATATGTACGATACCATGTACAATGCTTATGGCGTTGGATTGGCTGCACCACAAATAGGTTTGGCAATTAGATTGTTTGTAATCGACACCGAACCATTTAGCGACAGCGAAGATTTAACCAAAGAAGAACAAGAACAATTAAAAGGATTTAATCAAACTTTTATAAACGCCAAAATGCTTAAAGAAGATGGCGAAGAATGGAGTTTTAATGAAGGTTGTTTAAGTATTCCAGATGTTCGTGAAGACGTTTACAGAAACGAAAGAATTACAATAGAGTTTTTGGACGAAAATTTTAACAAAAAAACAGAGGTTTACGATGGACTGATTGCCAGAGTAATACAACATGAATACGATCATATTGAAGGAATTTTGTTTACCGATAAAATATCTACACTAAAACGTACGTTAATAAAAAAGAAATTACAAAATATCATGGATGGTAAAGCAAGACCAGATTATAAAATGAGATTTTGTAATAAAAAAGGAAGATAAATTTAGATAGCAGATTTCAGATAGTAGATTTCACAAATTTTATTATTGATATTGCTTTTGAAATTGAACTTTTATGATATATTTGCCACCGCTTTAAATAATTTTAGAAAATGAATATAGAAAAAATATTAGCAATCTCTGGAAAACCTGGATTGTATGAATTAAAAATTCAAACACGTTCTGGATATGTAGCAGAATCATTAACTGACGGAAAAAGAATCACCGTTGGAATGAGAAGTAATGTAAGTTTGTTGTCAGAAATTTCTATGTATACGCATAGCGAAGAAAAGCCACTTGTAGAAATTATGAGAGCTATCGCGGTTAAAGAAAATGAAGGTCAAGCTATTTCTCACAAAGAAGATAATGCAAAATTAATTGAATATTTTGCTGCTATTGTTCCAGATTATGATGAAGATAGAGTATATCCATCTGATATCAAAAAGGTGATGAATTGGTATAATATTCTTCAAGCAAAAGGAATGGTTTCTAAAGAAGAACCAAAAGTTGCAAATGCAGAAGAAGTAAAAGAGCAAGTTGTAGAAGAAGTAAAGGCTAAAAAAGAGCCGAAAGCTGCTAAAACAGAAGCACCAAAAGCAAAAACGAAAAAATAGTTAATTACTTTTTTATAAATAGAAGTCCTATTGCTCATTTTGAGTAGTAGGATTTTTTATTTTTGCAAGGAGTATTAAGATTGGAGTATTAAGTATTAAGACTTGAATATTTAATATTTAAAATCTAATGTCTAAAATTTAATATAAAATGAACTCACGTCAACAACAACTTGAAGCTTTTAGCAGATTACTAGATATCATGGACGATTTACGTGAAAAATGTCCGTGGGATAAAAAGCAAACGCTAGAAAGTTTACGACACCTTACAATTGAAGAAACTTATGAATTGGGTGATGCCATTTTAAATAACGACTTACAAGAAATAAAAAAAGAATTGGGTGATTTGTTATTACACATTGTTTTTTATGCCAAAATAGGAAGTGAAACAAACGATTTTGATATGGCCGATGTATGCAATGAAATTTGTGATAAATTGATTCACCGCCATCCACATATTTACGGTGATGTTGTTGTAGCCGACGAAGAAGAAGTAAAACAAAATTGGGAAAAACTAAAACTCAAGGAAGGAAAAAAATCGGTTTTAGAAGGCGTTCCCAAAGGTTTGCCAGCCTTAGTAAAAGCAAGTAGAATTCAAGACAAAGTAAAAGGTGTAGGATTTGATTGGGAAGAACCGCACCAAGTTTGGGATAAAGTGCAAGAAGAATTGCAAGAACTTCAAGTTGAAATTGCTGCAGGAAATCAAGATAAAATGGAATCTGAATTTGGAGATGTACTATTTTCAATGATAAATTATGCCCGATTTTTAAACATAAACCCAGAAGATGCATTAGAACGAACCAATAAAAAATTCATCAAGCGTTTTCAATATTTAGAAAGTAAAGCTGGCGAATTAGGAAAACCATTAATGGATATGACTTTGGCAGAAATGGATGTCTTTTGGAATGAAGCCAAAAAGTTATAAGTCAATCGCAACTTTTGTACTTCTCGTTTTTAATTTATTTTTCACTACCAAATACTAAAGTTATATTTGTTGAAATCCCAATCTAAAATGGAACAAAAAACCGAATTAAAACGCTCTTTAGGATTAATTGATGCCACAAGTTTAGTCGCTGGTTCCATGATTGGTTCTGGAATTTTTATAGTTACTTCTGCCATGGCTAGAGATGTTGGTTCTGCAGCATGGCTTATAATTATTTGGTTAGTAACAGGACTTTTAACCATGAGTGCCGCATTAAGTTATGGCGAATTAGCAGGAATGATGCCCAACGCTGGCGGACAATTTGTTTACATTCAACGTGCTTACGGAAAATTGGTTTCTTTTCTCTACGGATGGACCGTTTTTACTGTAATTCAAACTGGCGTAATTGCAGCTATTGCAGTAACTTTTGCTAATTATACGGCTATTTTTTTTCCAGTTTTAGAAAATGAAATTAGTAGTTTTGGAGGAAGTTTTGCTTTGACAAATAAGCAAATTGTTGCCGTAATTAGTATTGTATTTTTGACTTACATTAATACAAAAGGTATAAAAACGGGTAAAACAATTCAGCTGATTTTTACTTTGGCTAAACTCATCGCACTTTTTGCTTTAATCATTTTCGGATTATATGTTGGTTTAAAAACGGATGTTTTATCAAATAACTTTGAAAATATGTGGGATGCTTCTAAAACTGTTTTAAATGCAGACGGAAGCGTAACAATTACCAAACTCGCAGGATTTGCTTTACTTGGAGCAATGGGCGCAACAATTATCAACTCACTTTTCTCGAGTGATGCCTGGAACAATGTGACCTTCATCGCCGCAGAAATCAAAGATCCGAAGAAAAATATCCCTAGAAGTTTGTTTCTTGGAACTTTGCTTGTTACTATCATTTATATTTTTGCCAATATTGCTTATTTGGCTTTATTGCCAATGCAAGGAACTCCTAACACAGCGACTGTTGTAGAAAACGGAATTATGTTTGCCAGTCAAGATAGAGTTGGTGCTGCTGCTGCAAATATGATTCTGGGAAATATAGCCGTTTTTGTAATGGCAGGATTAATAATGATTTCAACATTTGGTTGCAACAGTGGATTAATATTATCTGGTGGGCGATTATTTTATGCTATGGCAAATGATAATTTATTCTTTAAACAAGCCACAATCTTAAATAAAAATGGTGTTCCTGCCAAAGCACTTTGGTTGCAATGCATTTGGGCGTGTGTTCTCGCAGTATCAGGAAAATTTGGTGATTTGCTAACTTATGCCACATTTGCATCCTTATTATTTTACATACTAACAATTTACGGAATTTTCATTTTACGAAAAAGAGAACCTAATGCAATCAGACCTTACAAAGCATTTGGATATCCATTTGTTCCAATGTTGTATATTGTTGTAACGGTATTAATTTGTTTCAATTTACTATATTTTGAAACCAAAAACACAAGTATAGGATTATTTATTGTAGCACTCGGAATTCCGGTGTATTATTTGTTTTTACATAAAAAAGAATAAAATGGAGTTACCTTATTATGCCGTAATTTTCACATCGACTAGGACTGACATTGACCAAAACTATTCGGATATGGCAATTAAAATGGTTGATCTAGCACAACAGCAACCAGGATTTCTCGGTGTAGAATCGGCTAGGAACGAAATTGGAATTACAGTTTCTTACTGGGAATCATTAGAAGCAATAAAAAATTGGAAACAAAATTTAGATCATTTAGAGGCACAGCATAAAGGAATTCAAAAGTGGTACGAACGATACACCGTGAGAATTGCCAAAGTAGAACGTGAATACAGTTTTAGTAAATAAAAAAGGTACGAAATTCGCACCTATTCTATTCTTTATTTCAAAGTATAAATCTCCATTATGTCTTTTAAAATAGTAGGAAAATCAATTTTTAAATCAATTAGTTTACCACTATGAATATCAAAAACCCATCCGTGTACTTGAAGTTTTCTATCTTTATAAGCTTCTTGTATTGCAGCAGTTTTTATCAAATTTACACATTGTTCTTGAACATTTAATTCTACCAATCGGTTGTATCTAGCATTTTCATCAGCTATTGCATTGAGCTCTTCTTTATGCAGTCTATATACGTCTCTAATGTTTCTTAGCCACGGATTTAAAATTCCCATATCTTGTGGTTGCATTGCCGCTTTTACACCACCGCAAAAATAATGTCCGCATACTACAACATGATTTACTTTAAGATGACGCACAGCATAATTTAGAACTGACATCACATTTAAATCGATACTAATTACCATATTGGCAATATTGCGATGCACAAAAACTTCGCCTGGTTGAACGCCCATAATATCTTCGGCAGTAACTCTGCTGTCAGAACATCCTATGTACAAAATTTCGGGACTTTGACCTTTGGATAAATTCTCAAAATAATTAGAATCAACAGCTAATTTTTCGGCAATCCACTTTTCGTTATTTTTAAATACGTTAGCTACATCCATAGTTATAATTTTTACATTAATATTTTATTTTCTGCAGCAATTGGCGCAGGCAAGTTTTCTTCATCAAGCATATCTCTTAAATCAATTTCAATCGTTCTGCTCATTGCAGTAATAGGAACATCATTTGCACTTCCTTCAAAAGGATTTTCGGTACTTTCACCCACTTTTTCCATCGAGGTAAATAACCAAGAAACAATTACACTAAAAGGAATTGTAAGCCATACAAAATCGTCACCTAGTTTTTGAAATTCATTTAAGATTCCAAAGGGTAACATAAAAACAAAAAGCCAAATAAAAAATAAATTCAAACTAGCAAATTGCCTTGGATATGGGAAGTTTTTAATACGCTCACATTTTCCTTGATGATCATACAAATCAGTTAATACTTTTTCTAAAGCAACATATTGAAAATTCTCAATTTTACCCGAATTATACAACTCTTTAAGATGATTAGATTGTAAAGCGATAAGTTGTGTAGCTCTATTTTTTTTAGATAGGATATAAGTTTGCTCCGATGATGTAAGGTAGTTTTGCAATACTTCTTCCAAAGGAATTTTCTCTTCAGATACGGTAAAGAATTTTTTATATTCAAGATTATAACTCTTTGTCATATTTTCCCAAGCTCGAGGCTCACGAAGTTGATATCGTAATGCAGTTAACCAAGCACAATGACGATAGAACAATTCTTGATGTATTTTTTTGTCCTCTTCTACAAAATCACGTACCATAATTCCCCAAGCACGACTTGAGTTAACAATCGCACCATAAATTTGTCGCGCTTCCCACAATCTATTATAGGTTTGAGTGTTTTTAAAACCTACAATGAAAGCTGCAGCAGTACCAATTAATGCTATAGCAACCCATGGAATTGCAATGCATTTTATATCAAACACTTGATAGATAACCGTTGGAATTGTTGCAAGAACAAAAAGAACATAAATATCTCGTCGAGTCCATATTAAAAATTCTTTGATGGAGTAGTGTCTTCCTGAATGCATACCACGTATTTTATTTGAAATTTATTTTAATCAAATATAAAAATAAAAAAAAACTGCTTAGAAAAACAGTTTTTTGTAATAAGAAAATTATAAGGATTTAATCAATCATTCGTTTTAGCTTAACGCGATCTTCGATGAAAATTTTCTTTCCAGTAATTTTTATCAATCCGGTTTTGTTAAATTCAGATAATAATCGAATGCAGCTCTCGGTAGCAGTGCCAATAATTCCAGCCAACTCTTCTCTCGATAATTGAAGGTGAAGTGATCCGTCATCGTTTTTGCCAAAAGTATTTTCAAGATACAATAAGGTTTCTGCAAGTCTAACTTTAACCGTTTTTTGAGCCATATCAACCATATGATCATCTGCATCTTTTAAATCTCCACAAATAGTTTTCATCATATTCATAGAAAACTGATTGTTGTTGTTAAAGAAACCCATAACATCGGTTCGAGGAATAAAACATACTTCCATATCTTCAAGGGCAATCGCACTTAAATTGGCCGGTTCGTCAATAATCATAGAACGTTGTCCTAACAGTTCGCCTGGTTTAACCAATTTAACTATCTGGTCTTTACCATTGGCACTTAATTTAGAAAGTTTACAAACGCCTTCTTTTATACAAAAAACACCTTTGGTGATTTCGCCTTCTTGAAAAATAGGTTCGCCTTTCTTTATTGTGTATGATGTCTTACAGTCGGCCATTTTTAGGAGTTCTTCTTTGGTTAAAGCTTTCAAAGAACTAAACTGTCTAACGATGCATTGTTCACATTTGCTCATAATGCTCAAGTTAATTATTGGTTTTCAAAGATATTAAAAGTATGACAAATATCATATTATAAGTTTAACTATTGTCTAAACTTTGTTGCAGGTAAAATGAGCAAATTTATGGACACAACAAATTGTTTCCATTGTGGTAATGAAATTATAAAAAAAGACGAAGTTCTCTTTGACGAAAAAAAATTCTGTTGTAACGGTTGTAAAACTGTGTACGAGATTTTTAGTAACAATGACATGTCGTGTTATTATGATTTTCAAGCATCTCCGGGTGCAACTCCATTGGATATTAAAGGAAAATATGATTTTTTAGATGATGAAAAAATTGTTACAAAACTGCTTGAATTCGAGGAAAATTCAACACATATTGTTTCACTCTACATTCCGCATATACACTGTAGTTCGTGTATTTGGATTTTGGAGAATTTACAGAAACTTCAACCAGGAATAAATACTTCGCAAGTAAATTTTCCAGAGAAAAAAGTTAGAATAAACTACAATCCTGAAGCTACCAATCTTAAACAAATTGTAGAGCGATTATGCGCAATCGGCTACGAACCTTATATCAGCTTGGATAACTATGATGAGGTTAAAAAAGTGGTGGATAGAAGTTTGATTTACAAAATAGGTGTGGCTTTTTTCTGCTTCGGAAACATTATGTTGCTTTCCTTTCCAGAATATTTTGAAGTTCAAGAATTTTGGATCAATCAATATCGTGGATTTTTTAGATGGTTGATATTTGCCATTTCGCTTCCAACTTTTTTTTATTCTGCAAGCGGATATTATGTCTCGGCGTACAAAAGCATTAAATCTAAAATGCTCAACATAGACATTCCAATTGCGCTAGGAATTGTTATCATGTTTATAAGAAGTACCGTCGATATTATTTTTGATTACGGACAAGGTTTCTTCGATAGCATGGCAGGATTGATATTCTTTATGTTACTCGGAAAATTATTCCAACAAAAAACGTACAACTTCCTTTCATTTGAACGAGATTACAAATCGTATTTCCCGATTGCAATTACTAAAATTCTGAATGATAAAACGGAGATTCCAGTTCAAATTTATGATATTAAAAAAGGTGATAGATTACTGATCAGAAACCAAGAATTAATTCCGGTTGATGGGATTCTTATTTCAGATACTGCTGCAATCGATTATAGTTTTGTTACAGGTGAGGCCGTTGCAATTGAAAAAAAATCAGGCGATAAAATTTTTGCTGGTGGAAAACAAGTAGGTAAGGTCATCGAAATGGAAGTGCTTTTTTCTGTATCACAAAGTTATTTGACGCAATTGTGGAGCAATGATGTTTTTCAGAAAAAAGTTGATATCAAACACAAAACTATAACCGATAGAATAAGTAGGTATTTCACTCCAGCATTACTTGGATTGTCGGTAGTGTCGTTCCTTTATTGGATTTTTATTGATACCGATACAGCGTTTAATGTGTTTACAGCAATTCTTATCGTTGCTTGTCCTTGTGCTTTGGCATTGACAGCTCCATTTACATTAGGTAATGTTTTGCGCATAATGGGAAGAAGAAAACTCTATTTAAAAAATGCAACGGTTATCGAACAATTGGCAAAAGTAGATACCATAGTTTTTGATAAAACTGGAACAATCACAACCAATAAAAAAACCTCGATTACTTACGAAGGTGAGATGTTAAATGATTTTGATTTGAAATTACTAAACAGCGCGCTTCGTGGCTCTAATCATCCATTAAGCCGAAGATTGTATGAATTTATTCCTAGAAAAGAAATCCGTGAACCATCGTATTTTGAAGAAATAATTGGTAAAGGAATTTATGCCACATTTGATGAAAATACAATCAAGCTTGGTTCGTCTCAATTTTTGCAACACATGAGCGAAAACACGCATAAAAAAACCAAAGTTCATGTTGAAATAAACGGAATCTATAAAGGAAGTTATGTCTTTAACAATCAATACAGAGCAGGATTAGAACAACTTTTCGAAAAGCTATCTAAAAAGTATAAACTAATTATTTTATCAGGAGATAATGATGGTGAACGAAGAATTCTTGAGAAAATGCTTCCTGAAAAAACCATTCTTGTATTCAATCAAAAACCCGAACAAAAGTTAGATTTCATTGAAAATCTTCAAAAAGAAGGACACAATGTGATGATGGTTGGTGACGGATTAAACGATGCTGGCGCTTTAGCTAAAAGTAACATTGGAATCTCTATATCAGAAAATGTAAATGTCTTTTCACCAGCTTGCGACGGAATTCTTGACGCGTCCATGTTTGATAGAATCGCCTTTTTTATGAACTTTTCTAAAAACGCAATGAAGACCATTTACATGAGTTTTGGTCTGTCTTTATTATACAATGTGGTAGGATTGAGTTTTGCTGTTACAGGAAATTTATTACCTATTGTGGCGGCTATTATAATGCCTTTAAGCACAGTAACCATAGTGAGTTTTGTAACGATAATGAGTAATTTATTTGCTCGAAATTTTAAGAAATAATAACAATTCAAAATTTATGGTGTCGTATGATAATTATCATATTTTTTACAAAGACGTCAAAGTAATTTTGTTAACACAAATTTAAGGTATGAGTGTCATTTACATGTTAATCACAATCAGTATAGTTGTTGCCGTCTTTTTCTTATACGCTTTTATAAAAGCAGTAAGAAGTGGACAATACGATGACGATTATACACCATCAGTCAGAATGCTTTTTGACGATGAACTACGAAAAGAAACAAACAAAAATCAAATAGAATTAACTGAAGAAAAACAATTATAATTATGGAAATGCAGCAATTTCATTATGACAACAAAATCGTGAGGAATTTCATTTACGCCAGTATCATTTTTGGTGTAGTTGGAATGTTAGTCGGACTCATCCTCGCAATAATGTTCTTATTCCCAAACATTACAAGTGGTGTTTCGTTTTTAAGTTTTGGTCGTCTTAGACCATTACATACCAATGCAGTAATCTTTGCTTTCGTTGGTAACGCCATGTTTGCTGGAGTATATTATTCTATGCAACGTTTGCTTAAAGCAAGAATGTTTAGCGATGTATTAAGTAAATTACACTTTTGGGGTTGGCAATTAATTATTGTGGCAGCCGCAGTGAGTTTACCATTGGGTTACACAACTTCTAAAGAATATGCCGAATTGGAATGGCCAATCGATATTGCTATTGCCTTAATTTGGGTAGTATTTGGTATCAACATGATTGGAACTATTATTAAAAGAAGAGAACGTCATATTTATGTAGCAATTTGGTTTTACATTGCAACATTTGTTACCGTTGCAGTTCTTCATATCTTTAATAGTTTTGAACTTCCAGTTTCTTTCTTAAAATCGTATTCTGTTTACGCAGGAGTTCAAGATGCCTTAGTACAATGGTGGTACGGACACAATGCTGTGGCATTTTTCTTGACCACACCATTTTTAGGAATGATGTATTACTTTGTTCCAAAAGCAGCCAATCGTCCTGTGTATTCTTATAGATTATCAATCATTCACTTTTGGTCTTTAATATTTATTTATATCTGGGCTGGACCACACCATTTATTGTATTCAGCTTTGCCAGATTGGGCACAAAACTTAGGTGTTGTATTCTCAATTATGTTAATTGCTCCATCTTGGGGTGGAATGATAAACGGTTTATTAACGCTAAGAGGTGTTTGGGATAAAGTGCGTACAGATTCAGTATTAAAATTCTTCGTAGTCGCAATCACAGGTTACGGAATGGCAACTTTTGAAGGTCCAATGTTATCTCTTAAAAATGTAAATGCTATTGCACATTACACCGATTGGATTATTGCTCACGTTCACGTTGGTGCATTGGCTTGGAACGGATTTTTATCATTCGGTATGATCTATTGGTTGATTCCAAGAATGACAAAATCTAAATTATTTTCAGAAAAATTAGCCAACTTCCACTTCTGGATAGGAACGTTAGGAATTATATTATATGCGCTTCCAATGTATGTTGCTGGATTTACTCAAGCATCTATGTGGAAACAATTTGACGCAGAAGGTTCAAGATTACAATATGGAAACTTCTTAGAAACAGTTACTCAATTAATGCCAATGTATTGGATGAGAGCTATTGGTGGAACTTTATTCTTGCTTGGTGTTTTTGTTATGTGTTATAACATCATCATGACTGTTAAAAAAGGTGCTGCTGTAGAAGATGAATTAGCAGAAGCTCCACAATTAGAAGTAATTTCTAAAAACAGATTGAAAGGCGAAAAATTACACGCTTGGTTAGAAAGAAAACCAGTTCAATTTATGTTGCTTACAACATTAGCTATCTTAATTGGTGGATTAATTCAAATTGTTCCAACGCTCTTAGTGAAATCTAATATTCCAACTATTGCAGCGGTAAAACCTTACACACCATTAGAATTACAAGGTCGCGATTTATATATCCGTGAAGGTTGCGTAAGTTGTCACTCTCAAATGATTCGTCCATTCCGATCTGAAGTTGAACGTTATGGAGAATATTCTAAAGCAGGAGAATTTGTATATGATCATCCATTTTTGTGGGGTTCTAAACGTACTGGTCCGGATTTAGCTCGTGAAGGTGTTAAAGGAAAACCTTACAATGGTGGTCGTGACGATGTGTGGCAGTTCAATCACTTATACGATCCGCAAAGTATTTCTCCAGGTTCATTAATGCCAAGATACCAATGGTTAATTAAAGACAAATTAGATAATTCAATTATTCAAGGTAAGATGAAAGCGATGGTTACTCTAGGTGTTCCTTATTCTGATGCTGATATTACTAATGCACTGAAAAGCATAGATGCACAAGCTAGTAAAATTGAGAAAAACTTACTTGCCAATGCCGAAATCAAAAAGTCATTTGAAAAAGAAACAGCTGTTCCTTTAAAAGACAGAGAAATTATAGCAGTGATTGCTTATTTACAACGATTAGGTACAGATATTCAAGTTAAAGATAAAAAACAATAGCCATGTTAAAGTTTGTAAAACAAAATTTAGAAACCATTTCTGGTGTAGAAATTTATCCCATCATTTCGTTAGGTATTTTCTTTAGTGCATTCGTTTTGTTCACTTTATGGGCAATGACGTACAGTAAAGAAAAAATAAAAGAAATCAGCGAATTGCCATTAAAAGACTAAGAATTATACTATTTAAAAAGTAAAATAATGAAAAAATTACTCCCAGTTTATGTTAGAGTTCCGTTGCTATTTGCAACTGTTCTTATAGGTTTAGAATATTTTATTGACTCAGGTGATAGACCCGCTTTTGTAAAATATCCAATGGTCTCATTGTTCTTAGCCGTTTTTCTGTTTTTATTGATTGCTATCGAAATTGTAGTAAATGCAGTCGATAAAGTAACCTATCATCTTTTAACAGATGAACAAAGAAAACAGCTTGAAGAAGCGCAAACTATTCCAATTACACAAAGTAAGTTTCTAAAAGGATTAATGCAAAAACTTACTCGTTCTAAAGAAATAGAACAAGAAAGTGATGTAATGCTTAACCATGATTATGATGGAATCAAAGAATTGGATAATGTATTACCACCATGGTGGGTGTATCTTTTCTACGGAACAATTGCATTCGCATTTATTTATTTAATTCGATTCCACGTTTTAGATGGCGATACACAAGCTGACGAATTCAAACACGAAGTAGAGTTGGCCAATCTAGAAATACAAAAAAATGCCACTGCAAAACCTGATGATATGAATATTGATAAGGTAACGCTTTTAACTGATGAGGCTAGTTTGGCCAAAGGAAAAGAAGTATTTACCAATGCATGTGCAGCTTGTCATAAAGCCGATGGTGGTGGAATTGTTGGTCCGAATCTAACCGATGAATTTTGGATTAACGGTGGCGGAATTAAAAATGTTTTCAAAATTATTTCTGAAGGAAGTAAAAACAACCAAAGTATGGTTTCTTGGAAAGGAATTTTTAAACCAACCGAAATCCAACAAATTGCAAGTTATGTTTTAAGCCTTCAAGGATCAAAACCTGCAGGTGGAAAACCAGCTGAAGGACAAAAATGGGTAGAAGAAGCTGCTCCGAAAACAGATGCAACTCCAGTGGTAGATTCAACTAAAGTGGCACCAACTAAATAATTAATAGTAAAGGTTTTGGATTTTTATAATTCAAAACCTTTCAAAATTAAACGAATGTTTTTCGTAAAATAATAATCACAATGAGCTCAAATACACCAGAAGAAAGTTTTAGAGATAGTATTGCAACTATTGATAAAAAAGGAAAAAGAGCCTTTATTTATCCTAAAATTCCAGTAGGACGTTTTTATAACAAAAGAAAATTACTAAGCTATGCTTTGCTGGCTTTTTTGTTGAGTGCGCCATTCATTAAAATCAACGGAAATCAATTTCTTTTATTTAATGTTTTAGAACGAAAATTCAATATTTTCAGCTTTCCATTTTGGCCTCAAGATTTTCACCTTGTTGTAATTTCGATGATTATTGGCGTAGTTGGTTTGGCGCTTTTCACCGTAGCTTTCGGACGTATTTTCTGTGGATGGTTTTGTCCTCAAACGATTTTTATGGAAATGGTTTTTCGTAGAATTGAATTCTGGATTGATGGCGATCGTGGTGCTCAAATGCGATTAGCAAAACAATCTTGGGATAAAGAAAAAATTAGAAAACGAGTTACCAAATGGATTGTATTTTTCATCATTTCGTTTATCATAGCGAATGTATTTTTAGCTTACTTAATAGGAAGCGATGAGGTACTTGATTTCATAAAAGAAGGTCCAAAAGAAAATACCAGTACACTTATTGCCTTATTAATTTTTACAGGCGTTTTCTTCTTTATTTATGCGTCGTTTAGAGAACAAGTGTGCATCATTGCTTGTCCGTACGGTAGAATGCAAGGTGTATTACTTGACAATAAATCAATAAATGTTGCCTACGATCATGTTCGTGGTGAAGCCGAAAATGGTCGAGCCAAATTTCATAAAGGTGAAGACAGACAAGCACTTGGAGTAGGAGATTGCATCGATTGCAAAATCTGCGTCAACGTTTGCCCAACCGGAATCGACATTAGAAACGGAACGCAATTAGAATGTATCAATTGCACCGCTTGTATCGATGAATGTGATACTATAATGGAAAAAGTGGGCTTACCAAAAGGATTAATTCGATATGCAAGTGAAGACGAAATTGTAAAGAAAGAGAAGTTCCAACTCACAACAAGAATGAAAGGTTACATAGCTGTTTTAGCTATTTTAACTGGGTTTTTCATCGGAATGTTATTCCTTAGAAACGATGTGGAAGCTACTATTTTGCACATGCCAGGACAATTATTTCAACACGAAGGCGACACCATTTCTAATGTTTACAATTACAAAATCATCAATAAAACAGAAGGCGATTTTAATAAGGTAACTTTCAAATTAGTCAATTCTAAAGGTGAAATTAAACTTGTAGGTAAACCTTTTATAGCTATTCCAAGACAAGGATTTACGCAAGGAACAATGTTTGTTAAAATTTTAGAAAAGGATTTGAACAAGGAAGATATTGAATTACAAATTGAAGTTTATAACAACAATAGATTAATTGAAACAGCGAAAACCAATTTCAATGGACCGCGAAATTTCAATTAGAAAAATAATAAAATCATGAAAATAAATTGGGGAACAAGCATTGTAATTGCATTTGGACTTTTTATGAGTTTCATCTTATACTTTGTTTTCAAAGTGCAATCCGATAGTAAATATGATAACGAATTAGTAGTCGAAAAATACTATCAGAAAGAATTGACTTTCGAAAAACAAATGGAAAAAGAACAAAACGCTCACGATATGACCGAAATTGTAGCAATACAATCGGCCGAAAATGGTGTTACAATCGCATTTCCAAAAGAATTTGATATCACAAAAATTAAAGGAAAAGTGTCCTTCTACAGACCGTCAAACAAAAAGTTAGACTTTGAAATTCCTATTTCTCTGTCTAACCCACATTTGCTCATACCTAAAAGTAATTTGGTTGGCGGTCGTTGGGACATTTCTGTAGACTGGTCTTATGAAGGTAAAGAGTATTTAAGTAAAGAAACGATTTATACCAATTAGAATGCTTTACACGGCTTTATTTTTCGGATTAATAAGTAGTTTTCATTGTATCGGGATGTGTGGTCCAATTGCGATTATGCTTCCTGTTGATCACAAAAATCCGTCTAAAAAAGCACTTCAAATTTTAACCTATCATTTAGGAAGATTAACCGCGTACGGAAGTTTAGGATTGGTCTTCGGAATATTAGGACGTGGATTTTACCTAGCAGGATTACAACAAACCATTTCAATTACAGTTGGAGTTTTGATGATTTTAGTTGTTCTTATTCCAGAAAAAATATTCGCAAAATATAATTTTTCACGACCTATTTATCAATTAATTTCTAAAGTAAAAACCGCTTTAGGAAGTCAATTCAAACGAAAATCAGCGGATGCTTTATTCACAATTGGTTTTCTAAACGGATTATTACCTTGTGGATTAGTTTACGCTGCATTATTTGGAGCAATTGCTATGCAGAATGTTACCTTATCAGTCAGTTACATGGTTTTATACGGTTTAGGAACAATACCAATGATGAGCGCAGTAGTTTATGTTACTAACTTTTTATCATTTCCAATCAGAAATAAATTGCAAAAAGTAATACCAATTGTATCCGTTATCATCGGAACATTATTTATTCTTCGTGGCTTAGGTTTGGATATTTCTTACGTTTCACCAAGCAACATGAATTTATTTGTTCAAGCCAATGCCAATTGTCATTAAAATTTATAAATTTAAATAATTATGGAAAAACACGATTTATTACACGAATTCCCAGAATTTAAAGATAAAATTCATCTTTTAAAAGTAGAAGACAAACACTTCAGAAAATTATTTGACGAATACCATGAATTACAAAATAGAATTTACAATATCAATTCTGGTATTGAAGTAGTTATAGAAGAGTATGGTCACGAACTTAAAGCAAAATTACTTCATGTTAAAGATACCATTTATACGTATTTAATTAAATAATTTCATGTTTTATTAAAAAAATCCTCAACTGTATTACACAATTGAGGATTTAAATTTCACAAAAAAATGTTTTTTAAATAGCGTTCACTATAGCAACAAAATCATCAGCTTTTAATGCTGCACCACCAATTAATCCGCCATCAACATCGGGTTTTCCGAAGATTTCTTGAGCATTATCTGGTTTTACACTTCCACCGTAAAGGATAGAAACGTTTTCTGCAATTTCGCTTCCATAAGTGTGACGAACTGTTTCTCTAATAAAAGCGTGCATCTCTTGAGCTTGCTCTGGGCTAGCAGTTTCGCCAGTTCCGATTGCCCAAACTGGTTCGTAAGCCAAAATAATATCTTGCCAAGCCTCTTTTTCTAAATGAAATAATCCATCGCGCAATTGATTTTCAACTACATTAAAATGTTGTTCGTCTTTTCTATCTTTTAATTCTTCTCCAAAGCAAAAAATCACTGTCATATCGTGACGTAGCGCAGTATCAACTTTTGTAGCAATTAAAGCATCGGTTTCGTGAAAAATTGAACGTCTTTCTGAATGTCCTAAAATGACTGTGTTTACACCAACACTTTTCAACATATCTGCCGAAATTTCTCCTGTGTAAGCACCATTTTCATTTTGATGCATATTCTGTGCAGCAACTGTAATGTTGGTAAACTCTAAATGATCTACAGCTGAAGCCAAATTAACAAAAGTTGGAGCTACAATAATTTGCACCTCTTTGTCTTCTGGTAATTTATCGATTAATTCATTCAATAAATCTTCAGTTTCCTCACTGTTTTTGTTCATTTTCCAATTTCCTGCAACAATTTTAGTTCTCATTTTTATTATTTTAAGGCTTGATTAATTTTGTCAAAATCTTTTTCTATTGCTCTGTATAAGGTAACTTCCATTTCACCACGAACAATAATATATCTTGGAATCCAATCTAAATCAATTGATTGTCCAAAACTACCTTTCATTCCTTTTTCATCGTTCACCCAATAGTGTTCTCCTACAATTTCATGTTTTTTAATTCCTTCATTCCACTTTTCAAAAGATTTATCCATAGAAATAAATACATATACAACTTCAGGATTCTCTTTCTGAATTTCTTTTAATTTAGGCATCGCTTTTACGCAATCGCTACACCATGAAGCCCAAACTTCAATTAATATTGTTTTTCCTTTATGTTTTTCCAGAATATCTCTAAAAGCAGTTTCTTTACTTTCTGAATTTAGTACGATTCCGTTTAATGCTTCCTCAGAAAACTGCGTTTCTTGCGCATTAGTACACGATATTGTTGTCATAACGATACTTAAAATTAGGAGTATGTTTTTCATAGTTTTCATTTTTAAATTATAATTTTAGTTGATCACTATCATTGTGATGTAATTTTTGTTTGATAGTTCCTTTTTCAAGAACAATAATACTCGGGTTGGCTCTTTCAATTGTTTTAATTGCTATTGCATCACAGAAATAGTAATCAAAAGTTTGACCATATTTTTTCTTAACCGCAGCAGTTTTGTCTTTTGAAGCTGTTAATCCAACCACTTTATATCCTTTTGCTTTAGCTTCAAGATTAATTTTCTCTAATTTTTGCAAACCAGCATCATCCGCTTTATCCAAATCGTATGCTGTAAATATAATCAATTTTGGTTCTTGTAATAACGCGTCTTTATAATCAGTTCCATCTAATTCTAAAGCAAAATCGTGAATTGGTGGTACATAACCTTCTTTAATTACTTTGTCTTTACGTTCCACAAAAACGGCATCCGATGGAATTTTTCCGTCCATTAAATCTTTTTCAGTAAACTGAGTATCAACTCCTTTTACTTTGTAAACGAAAATCATTTCTACAACACTTTTTTCAGCATTTGCAGGAACTTCCATTCCTTTTTGAATGTTATTTCCCACTTTATAAGGTCTAAAATCTTTTAATGGTAAATGATTTAAAACCCAATATCCCATGAAAGCTGATAAAACAATACTTAAAATAGCCAATATATTCTGAACTTTATCACTAAATAATGGCTTCACCAATTTCATATTGAAGAATAAAATCAGAATGAAAACCAATAAAACAACGTCTTTTGTAAACGATTCCCAAGGTGTTAGTTTCAATGCATCGCCAAAACAACCACAATCTTTAACTACATCAAAATAAGCTGAATAGAATGTTAAAAAGGTAAAAAATACTATTAGAATTAATAAACTCCAAATGGTGAATTTTGTTTTGTATCCAATTAAAAGCATTACACCCAAAACAACTTCCAAAATCACTAAAAACAGAGCTAAAGCTAATGTATAAGGAACTAAAAACGGAATATTAAAAACGGTTTCACTAAAATATTCTGCCAATTTATACGAAAAGCCAACTGGATCATTAAGTTTAATTAAGCCCGAAATAATGAACAATATTCCGACGAAAATTCTAGAAAACTGGGTAATTATGTTTTTCATATTTTAAATTTTGTACAAAGTTAAAGTAGATATTTTAATAGTGATGTTAATGAATTGTTATTGTGTCATTGCGAGGAACGAAGCAATCTTACTATTAGCTTGAAAACTAAAACTTCTTCATTAAAATCAAAGCAAAAATCGAATAATTAATCATGTCTTGATAGTTAGCATCAATACCTTCAGATACCAATGTTTTTCCTTTATTATCTTCAATTTGTTTTACACGAAGTAACTTCTGCAAAATCAAATCGGTTAATGAACTTACTCTCATTTCGCGCCAAGCTTCACCATAATCATGGTTTTTGGCTTCCATTAAAGTTTTGGTCAAAGTTACTTTTTCGTCATAAAGTTGGGTTGCTTTTTCAACACCTAAATCAGGTTGTTCAACTACACCCAAATCCAACTGAATCAAAGCCATAATGCAATAATTAATAATTCCGATGAATTCTCCGGTTTCATCTTCATCCACTTTGCGCACTTCGTTTTCTTGTAAACTTCTAATACGTTGTGCTTTTATAAAAATTTGGTCAGTAAGCGATGGCAATCGTAAAATGCGCCAAGCACTTCCATAATCGGTCATTTTTTTGATAAATAAATCACGGCAAACGCCAATTACTTTATCATATTCTTGTGAAGTATTCTTCATTAAATGGTATATTTGTATGAATTTTTTCAAAAGTACAGATTTTTTCTCTGAAATCTAAAATCTAAAATCTAAATTCTGAAATCTAAGCGAGAATGACAATCAATTGTAACGGAAAACTCATCGATTTAACAACTCCCAAAGTAATGGGAATTTTAAATTGTACGCCAGATTCTTTTTACGATGGCGGAAAATATAAAAGTGAATCGCAATTCCTTTCTCAAGTTGAAAAAATGCTTTCAGATGGTACAACTTTCGTTGATATTGGAGCATATTCAAGCAAACCCAATGCTGAATTTGTATCGGAAGAAGAGGAGTTAAATCGATTACTTCCTGTTTTAGAATTGGTTTTAAAATCGTTTCCCGAAACTATAATTTCTGTAGATACTTTTAGAAGTAAAATTGCCAAAAAAGCTATTGAAAATGGTGCAGCAATAATCAATGATATTTCGGCTGGAAATCTTGACGAAAATATGTTGGAAACCGTTGCCAAACTACAAGTTCCGTACATTATGATGCACATGAAAGGAACTCCGCAAACGATGCAAACCTTAACACAATATGACAATATTTGCAAAGAAATGCTTTTCTATTTTTCAGAAAGAGTAGGCAAGGCGAGACGTCTAGGAATTAATGATATAATTATTGATCCTGGATTTGGATTTGCTAAAACGTTGGAACAGAATTTTGAAGTAATGCAAAAATTAGAATTGTTTCAAATACTAGAATTGCCGTTACTTGTTGGAGTTTCCAGAAAATCTATGATTTATAAAACATTAGAAACCACAGCAGAAAATAGTTTGAACGGAACCACATTTTTAAATGCAATTTCACTTCAAAAAGGCGCCAATATTCTTCGAGTTCACGATGTAAAAGAAGCTGTTGAAGGCGTGAAATTATTCAATAAATTAAATCAGATTTAAAATGAAAAAAATACTAATTATAATTATAGCTTTCACACTTTTTTCTTGCAACGAAAAAGAGGTTTTATTACCCGAAGTGGATACAACTATTGTAGATAAAGTGGAAAATTTATCTCCAATTTATATTTTTTTCGAAGCAAAAGGTAAAGATACAATAGCTGATTTGAATAGAAAAAATGCCATAAGTTCGACCAATTTCATTTTCAATATTGACAAGCGTTTGCCATTAAAATTAGTACTTCCGGAAGTGATAAAAGCTGTAGCAAAAAAAGAAGCAAGTGCTCACAAAGACAGTACTTCACAGAATTATTATTCGTATTCTAACATCAAGAAAAAGCAACTAGCATTTGTACCTTTTACTAAAATGAATTACAAATTAGAAAAACCAAAATCGGGCAGGACTATTTATTTTTCTAAAAATCAAATTTTTGTGGACAATGTGTCATTTGAAAAAGAAAAATTTGAAAATTATATCGAAAATCTTTCAGTTGAAGATTTATACAAATGCAATTTTTGTTTTGATAAAAATGATAGTTACGAAAATTATATTAAGAATCTTGTTTTCATAAAATCGTTAGATATTAAACGAACTCATACTGAAGAAAACATTTATTAAACTTTCAATTTCTAACTTCTCGTACTTCGTACTTCTTCCCTCATACCTTTACTGATGGTGATAAGGTTCGTTTTTAAGAATAGTAAATCCACGGTAAATTTGTTCAATTACAAATAATCGAACCATTTGATGGGAGAAAGTCATAGCCGAAAGCGAGATTTTGCCTTGAGCTTTTTTATACACTCCATCACTAAAACCATAAGGTCCGCCAATTACAAAAACTAAAGTTTTAATTCCGGCATTCATTTTTTTCTGTAAATAATCTGAGAAACCAATACTTGAAAAAGTCGCACCATTTTCATCCAATAAAATCAATTGATCTGTGGGTGAGAGTTTGGCTAAAATGAGTTCGCCTTCTTTTTCTTTCTGTTGATTTTCAGATAGATTTTTCACATTTTTGATGTCGGGAATTACTTCTAAATCAAATTTTATGTAAAACGACAAGCGCTTGCTGTATTCGTCAATTAAAGATTGTAGATTTTTATTGTCGGTTTTGCCAATAGCTAAAAGTTTGATGTTCATGGTTTCTGTAAAATGCAAAAGTATAAAAAAAACCATCCGAAAAAACGGATGGTTCACAAACACAATTCACTTAACTAAATTAAAAACAATAACTATTTTCAGCCACTAATTTGTTGGTAATTGTTTCTCTCAATCCTACAATATTAGGCATGTTGGTGTATTTTGTAAAACGACGTAAACCCATAAGCATCATGCGTTGTTCATCGCCTTCGGCAAACGAAATAATACTCTCTTTACCTTTTTGAGTCACAACGTCAACTGCTTTGTATAGATATAATTTTGCCATCGCAATTTGCTCTTTTACTTTGTCTTCGCCTTCTTTTTTGGCTAGTTTTTCAGTACGCAAAATGGTACTTTCTGCCATGTAAATTTCAATTAACATATCGGCTGCAGCCATTAATAATTGTTGGTGTCCGTCTAAATCGGGTCCGTATTTTTGAACTGCTCCACCAGCAACCATTAAAAATGCTTTTTTCAATTTGCCAACCAATTCTTTTTCTTCTGCAAATAATTCAGTATAATCTGGAGTTTCAAATGAGGGAATTCCCATCAACTCTTCTTGTACTTTCGATGCTGGTCCAAGTAAGTCAACGTGACCCTTCATCGCTTTTTTGATCAACATTCCTACAGATAACATTCTGTTGATTTCATTCGTACCTTCGTAAATACGAGCAATTCTAGCATCTCTCCAAGCCGATTCCATTGGAGTATCTTCTGAAAATCCCATTCCGCCATAAATCTGAATTCCTTCATCAGCACAGTTTTGAACATCTTCAGAAACAGCTACTTTCAGAATAGAACATTCTATAGCAAATTCTTCAACACCTTTTAATTCGGCTTCCTGATGCGAATTTCCTTCAGCTTCACGAAGTTTAATGCGGTTTTCAATATCTTTTGCAGCTCTGTATGTAGCACTTTCTCCAGCATAAGCAGAAGTTGCCATTTCGGCTAATTTATATCGGATGGCTCCAAATTGCGAAATTGCAGTATTAAACTGAATTCTTTCATTAGCATAATTCACTGCATTTGATGTAACTCTACGTTGCGCATCCAAACAAGCTGCTGCCAATTTAATACGACCAACATTTAATGAATTCATTGCAATTTTAAATCCGTTTCCTCTTTCAGATAACATATTTTCTACTGGAACTTTAGTTTCATTAAAGAAAACTTGACGCGTAGAAGAAGCACGAATTCCTAATTTATGTTCTTCTTCGTTCATCGAAATACCATTGAAAGCATCATTTTCTACGATGAAACCAGTGATATTTTTGTCATCACCAATTCGTGCAAAAACGATAAATACTGAACAGAAACCTGCATTGGATATCCACATTTTTTGTCCTGTGATTTTGTAATGCGTTCCATCTTCCGATAAAACTGCTTTAGTTTTTCCAGAATTGGCATCAGAACCTGCGCCTGGTTCTGTTAAGCAATACGCTCCAAACCATTCGCCTGAAGCTAATTTAGGTACGTATTTTAATTTTTGTTCTTCGGTTCCATATAACGTAATTGGCATAGTTCCAATTCCAGTATGCGCACCAAAAGCTGTTGAAAACGAGCCAGTTGCTCCCGAAATATAATCGCAAACGAGACAAGTATCCACAAATCCCATTCCCAATCCGCCATAGTTTTCTGGAACGGCAACGCTTAGAAAGCCCATTTCTCCTGCTTTACGCATGGTTGCTTCAGTAAAAGCATAATCTTTTGCCTCAAAACGGTTTTTGTTTGGCCAAATTTCTTTGTCGACGAATTCTTTCACAGAATCACGCATCATCAACTGTTCTTCAGAGAAATCCTCTGGAGTAAAGACATTTTCACATTTGGTTTCTTTTACCAAAAACTGTCCACCTCTTGTAATATCTTCCATAATTTATTTTTTTAGAGAAAAGAAGAAAGATGCAAGAAAAAAGATTAAACTTCCAATTTACTGATAAAACCAGTTGTCATTTTTTGGAATTCAATAATCTTGTTTTCTATTTCTATCGTTTTTTCGTTGGTTATATATTTATTTTGATTTGCTATTAATAATTGTGTTTGTAATTCAAAGGAAGAACCTAAACTAATATTTAGGTAATGTTTAAAATGATTGTTACCTCTGTTAGAACCTTCTGCTATATTTGATGGCATTGAAACAGCAGCTCTATTCATTTGACTTACTAAACCATAAACTTCATTCTTTGGAAATTCTAGACCTATTTTATGAATATCTGAAGTGATTTCCATTGATAACATCCAAATTTTAAGATTTTTAAAGTTATGTTTCATATGTCTTGCCTCTTGTTTCTTGCTTCTATTCTCTATAATAATTCAAAAACTCCTGCACTTCCTTGTCCGGTTCCAACACACATACTTACAATTCCGTATTTATCGCCACGGCGTTTCATTTCGTCAAATAATTGTACCGATAATTTTGCGCCTGTACAACCTAATGGATGACCAAGTGCAATTGCGCCACCATTAACGTTAATGATTTCTGGGTTTAAATTTAGTTCACGAGTTACTGCTAATGCTTGTGATGCGAAAGCTTCGTTTAACTCAATTAATCCAATATCATTTAACGATAAACCAGCTTGTTTTAATGCTTTTGGAATTGCTTTTACTGGTCCAATTCCCATAATTCTTGGTTCAACTCCAGCTGAAGCAAAATTTACTAATCGAGCAATAGGAGTGATGTTTAATTCTTTTACCAATTCTTCACTCATGATTAAAACGAACGCTGCACCATCACTCATTTGCGATGAATTTCCAGCAGTTACGCTTCCATCAGCGGCGAAAACCGGACGTAATTTATTCAATGCAACAATATTGGTGTCGCCTCTTGGACCTTCATCTTTGTTTACTACATATGATTTTGTTTCCTTTTTACCATTTTCATTGATGAATGTTTGCTCCACAGTAATTGGAACAATTTGTTTGTCAAATTTACCTTCAGCTTGTGCTTTCAAAGCTTTTTGATGCGAATTAAAAGCAAACTCATCTTGATCTTCACGAGAGATATTGAATTGTTTGGCAACAGCTTCTGCCGTTAAACCCATTCCCCAATAATAATCTTCGTTTCCTTCTTTTGCTACGGCGTAATCTGGTGTAGGTTTGTATCCGCCCATTGGGATGAACGACATACTTTCGGCACCACCGGCGATGATACAATCTGCCATTCCGCTTTGGATTTTCGCAGTTGCCATTCCGATAGTTTCCAATCCAGAAGCGCAATATCTGTTTACCGTAACTCCAGGAACATCGGTTACTTTTAATCCCATTAAGGAAATTAATCGACCAACGTTCAGACCTTGTTCGGCTTCCGGCATCGCGTTTCCAACCATTACGTCATCAATTCTTTTTTTGTCGAAATCAGGCAATTCATTCATCATGAACTGTATGGTTTCTGCAGCCAATTCGTCTGGTCTTTTAAAACGGAATACTCCTTTTGGAGCTTTTCCAACG
The DNA here is from genome assembly GCF_000757385.1 of Flavobacterium aquatile LMG 4008 = ATCC 11947. Lineage (GTDB taxonomy): Bacteria > Bacteroidota > Bacteroidia > Flavobacteriales > Flavobacteriaceae > Flavobacterium > Flavobacterium aquatile. The sequence continues at coordinate 751,296 of NZ_JRHH01000003.1, forward strand.
GCTGTTCTGTATGCTTTTACAATATATGCTGTTTTCATTTTTTTTATTTTTGAGAGGAAAGAAGCAAGAGTTAAGATCGCTTCGCTGAAAGATTGTTTATGTCTTTCTTCTTTCTTCTTGTTTCTAATTTCTAATTTCTCAATGGTTTCCCTTTAGTTAACATAAATTGGATACGCTCCAATGTTTTTCTTTCGGTACACAAACTCAAGAATGCTTCTCTTTCAATATCCAATAAATATTGTTCGCTCACTAAAGTTGGTTCTGATAAATCTCCTCCAGCCATTACATAAGCCAGTTTGTTTGCAATTTTCAAATCGTGTTCTGAAATGTATTTTCCGGCAACCATTTGGTTTGTTCCGACTAAAAACATTCCTAATGCTTGTTTCCCTAAAACTTTTACGTCTTTTCTCTGGATAGGTTGCGTGTAACCAGCTTCTGCCATTAACAAAGCGTGTTTTTTGGCTTCTGCAATTTGTCTGTCTTTATTGACAACAACAATATCTTTTCCTTTTTGTAAAAGTCCGGTATCAAAAGCTTCATAAGCTGATGTTGATACTTTTGCCATGGCGATGGTCATGAAATATTCTTGTAAAACATTCAATTCAACGTCATTTTTGTGGAATAAATCTGAGGCACGTAAAGTCAATTCTTTTGAACCACCGCCACCAGGAATTACACCAACTCCAAATTCTACCAATCCCATATACGTTTCTGCTGTGGCAACTACTTTATCGGCGTGCAGACTCATTTCGCATCCGCCACCAAAAGTCATTCCGTGTGGCGCAACTACTACTGGAATTCCAGAGTAACGAACGCGCATCATCGTGTCTTGAAACATTTTGATTGCCATGTTCAATTCGTCGTATTCTTGCTCGACTGCCATCATGAAAATCATTCCAATGTTTGCTCCAACAGAGAAATTGGCTGCTTGATTTCCGATAACCAATCCTTGGTATTCTTTTTCTGATAAATCGATTGCTTTGTTGATGGCTGCTAATACATCGCCACCAATGGTATTCATTTTCGATTGGAATTCTAAGTTCAATATTCCGTCACCTAAATCCTGAATTATGGCACCCGAATTACTCCAAACTTTTTTAGTTTCACGGATGTTATTTAAGATGATGAAACTATCTTGTCCAGGGACTTTTGCCTGCGATTTATTTGGAATATTATAGAAATACGTTGCACCTTCTTTTACAGCATAAAAACTTGTTGTTCCAGAGGCTAACATTTCGGTAACCCAAGCTGCTGGCTCGTAACCTTCAGCTTTCATTAACTCAATTCCTTTTTCAACACCGATGGCATCCCAAATCTCGAATGGACCATTTTCCCATCCGAAACCAGCTTTCATAGCATCGTCAATTTTGTATAATTCGTCTGATATTTCTGGAATTCTATTCGAAACATAGGCAAACATTGAGGAGAACGATTTTCTGTAGAATTCGCCTGCTTTGTCTTTTCCTTTTACTAAAACTTTGAATCTATTGATTGGTTTATCAATGGTTTTAGTCAATTCTAATGTTGCAAAATTTGCTTTTTTTGCCGCTCTATATTCTAAAGTATCTAAATCTAATGTTAGGATTTCTTTTCCTTCTTTTTTGTAAAAACCTTGTCCTGTTTTACTTCCCAACCATTTGTTTTCCATCATTTTGTTGATGAATGTTGGAAGTTTGAATAATTCGTGTGCTTCGTCATTCGGGCAGTTTTCGTAAATTCCGTTGGCAACATGAACTAGTGTGTCCAATCCAACAACGTCAACTGTTCTGAAAGTAGCCGATTTTGGTCGACCAATAACTGGACCAGTTAATTTATCTACTTCTTCAATGGTTAAACCCATTTCGGTAACCAAGTGAAACAAGCTCTGAATTCCGAAAATACCGATTCTATTTCCGATAAATGCTGGAGTATCTTTGGCTACAACTGATGTTTTCCCTAAGAATTGTGATCCATAATTAGTCAAGAAATCCAATACCTCAGGAGAAGTTTGTGGACCTGGAATGATTTCGAATAATTTTAAATAACGTGCTGGATTAAAAAAATGCGTTCCGCAGAAGTGTTTCTGAAAATCTTCGCTTCGTCCTTCACTCATAAACTTTATAGGAATTCCAGAAGTATTTGAGGTTACTAAAGTTCCAGGTTTTCTGTATTTTTCGATTTGTTCAAAAACCAATTTCTTGATATCTAAACGTTCTACAACCACTTCGATAATCCAATCGTAGTTGGCAATTTTAGCCATATCATCAGTTGTATTTCCGGTTGTGATTCGGCTAGCAAATTTCTGATTGTAAATAGGCGATGGGCTACTTTTTAAAGCATTCGCTAAATGTTCGTTCACTAATCGGTTACGAACGACCTTACTTTCTAATGTTAGTCCTTTCTTTTCTTCGATTTCTGTTAAAGCATTTGGAACAATATCCAAAAGCAATACTTCCAATCCGATGTTTGCAAAATGACACGCAATTCCTGAACCCATGATTCCGGATCCAACTACTGCCACTTTCTTGATTAATCTTTTCATGTGTTGTTTATTGTTTTTTGAAGCAAGAGCCAAGATGCAAGAGCCAAGACTCTTCTATGCAAACAGCTTTCTTTCTTCTTGTTTCTTTCCTCTATTTTCTAAAATATCTTCTTCTCCGCAATCAAATCGTTAATAATATCTGCTACTTCAATGAAGTTTTTCATTTTTTCTTCTGATATGTTTTTGCGAATGGTTTCATTAAATTGTAACACTGTTTCTTTAGATTGTGCTCGCATTTGTCTCCCAAAATCTGTCAGGTAAATTAATACGCCGCGACCATCATCCGGATTTTTCTTTCGTATTATTAATCCTTTTTCTTCTAATGTTTTTAGTGTTCGTGTTAGGGAAGTTGCTTCCATTCCCATTCGTGAACTAATAGCCGTTGAAGGTGTTCCTTCTTCTTTATCAATACTGAGTAATGCAAAACCAATTGCCATCGAACCATCAAATTTGGAAGCTTCTTCGTTGTACATTCTCGAAACGGCTTGCCAAGTGGCTCTCAATATATAGTCTATTGTTTTTTCTTTCATATTTATAACGACGCTTTGCTATAACGTTTTAGTTCGGAATTTCAAAGATACTAAAAATTTATTATGCACGCATACTATTTTGAAGTTTTTTTTGCTTCAAATTTGTAAAATCTGCAAAAAGTATTGATTTTATTTGGATTCAGGTTTGTTTGAAAAACTGTAAAATTCCTATTATTTAACGAAAAAAACGATAATTATGAGATTATCATTTCGTTATTTATTGATGAAATATCGTTGAAATGATGCATCAGATTGTGATTTTGAACCACTAATAAAGAATAATGGTTCTTGTAGTATATGTAAATCGATAGTTTAAAAACCTAATCTTGAAATAATATAATTAGCTTCTTAAAATTTTATCCATCGATTTACCTTTGGCCAATTCATCAACTAATTTATCCAGGTAGCGAATCTTTTGCATTAATGGATTTTCAATTTCTTCTACGCGGTAGCCACAGATTACACCAGTAATTTTAGATACATTTGGATTGAGTTGTGGTGCTTTTTTAAAAAAGGTATTAAAGTCGGTTTTGTCGTCAAGAAGTAGTTGAAACGTATCTTCGTTGTAGCCTGTTAACCAAAAAATAATTTCATGTAATTCGGCTTTGGTGCGTCCTTTTCTCTCCACTTTATTGATGTAATGCGGATAAACACTTGCGAATGATGTAGTAAATATTCTATGATTTTCCATGGTTAGGTGATGAAAATTTATTTATGAAAATACAAATTTGATTCACAAAATTAACTATATTTTTCAATACTCATTTCTAAAATCTTTTTTATTCTATTACGCAAACGTTCGGGTTTTATTACTTCTAATCCGTTTCCGAAACCTAGTAGTAATCGCTCTAGTTCGTAGTTTTCTATTAAAAGTAAATGAATTATTATGCTTCCATCATCATTGGTTTTTATTAGTCTTTGTGAGTTGTGAAGCGGTTTCGTCACAACATAGGGCGCGTTGATGGCATCTATCCACAGTTCGATTTTTCGGGTATTTAATCCTGTATTTACGGTTACTCCTACAACATTTTTATAGAATTTCTCGGCATCAAAATCTGCTTCAATATAAGGCGTTTGAAAATCATAATCTATTGCAATAATTCGGTCTAACGCCAAATTGCTAATAGGTGCTTTAGGACGTTTTTTACCAACCAAAAACCAACGATTATTGAATTCTTTCAAAATAAAAGGATAAAACAAAAACGTATTTTCATCTCGAGAAGTAAACGATTTGTAAGTAATTTTTAAAACAACCTTTTTGATAATGGCTTGATATAATTCGTCCAAGAAATGCAATCCTTTTAAGTTTTCATTTTTATCTAAATGAATTACAGGTTGTGTATGTGATTTCTCGGCGTAAATTTTGTCTTCCAATCGCTGTAAAATATCGGAAACATCATTAAATAAAGAGAAATCTTTGAATTGTTTTAACATGGAAACTGTTTCTGTTAATACATTTATATCAGTTTCAGTTAATGGAATATCGGTAATAGTAAATTCTTCATCTTCATATTTATAATACTTTTTATCATAAACTACAATTGGCGCATTGTAACCTAATTTTTCACTTCGCATTAATTGAATGTCCAATTGAATCGTGCGCTTGCTCACCGGATTTTCCTTTCCTTCATATTCATACAAGGCTTCGCTTACGGCTTCTATTAATTCTTCCAATGTCCAAGTTCGGTAGCGATTTTGCAAACACTTATCTATGGTTTTGTATCGGATTAACGCATTTTTATTTTGAGCCATTTTTGAAATTGTAAGACAAAGTTCCACCAAGTTCTCACAAAGTTTCGCTAAGATTAGAGATGTTTTTTTGAATTTAAAATCAAATTTAAAGTTTATTTTTTACTACGCAAAATAATTGCGCACTAGTTTTTGAATATTTGAAAAATAAAAAATAAGACATGATACTAATTTTGAAATCAGACAATCAATACTTTTTAGATGTATTGTATAAAAATCCGAATACGGATAACGGATTGTATTTGAAAGAATTAAAAGATGGCGTTGTAATTGGCAATGCAGTTTCTTCTAATGAATATCACTGCGTTTTCTTTGATTCAAAACACAGTTTCATGCCAGAAGATGGAAGTCAGATTGATTTTCAAAGTCATTGCAGTCCTTTATTGGCCTTGAATATGGGAACCGAATTTTTCAATCATTTGTATAAAGAAAAAGAGATTTTGGCTTCTACAGAAATTTCATGGTTAGGAAAAACTTATGATGAAATTGATACACATCCAGCAACAGTTGAGATTCCTACTTTTTTTATTGATTCGGGTTGGTTTAAGAATGATAGCTATTTGTTGTCAAAATATATTGATGGCATTACATTAACTCCTAAAATTGGCAATAATTATAGTTTGAAAACTGAGGGAAGCACCATTCGTGAGGCGATTCAAAAAGTTTCTATTGTAGCGATGTTTTCTCATTTTACTAATAGATATGCCATTTACACTTACATTGATGATTCTTTTATTCAGAAATACATCACCATGTTTTGTAATATTTCGGGTGTTCCGTACTTCGCTTTTTATCTTTTTATCAAAAGAGTTATGCGTTCTCCTGTTCAATTTGAAAAATTCAAACCTCAATTGGAGGCCTATTTTAATAACACTATTCAGTTTGTTTTTACTGATACGCATCAGTCTCGAAAACAATTTATCTGTGAAAGAATCCATTCTGATGAACCTGTTTTAGATTTTGGTTGTGGCGAATTGCAGTATTATAAAAGTGTTATGAAGAAAGGTTTCTCAAATGAGTATTTTGCTTATGATGAAGTTGATTTTAGTTCGGAAGTTTTAAAAATAGCGGAACAATTTAAAGCAGATAATTTAAACTGGGTTGCCAACAAACAGGAGATCATTGGTTTTGAAGGACAAATTATTTTAAGTGAAGTTATAGAACACAATCCGTTAGTAGAAGCCAAAGAATTAATGATTTGGTTAAGAGATAACACTAATTTTTCTAAGTTGTACATCACTACGCCAGACAAGGATTTTAATACCAATTATGAAATGATAAATGAGTTTAGACATGATGACCATGATTTTGAATTGTCTAATTCGGAGTTTGTAACCTTAATTAATGAAATCTTTCCCAACAATAAAGATTTTTTTGGAATTGGTGATTGTGTAAATGGAGTTTATCCAACAAGTGCAGTAATAATTTATAATAAGTAAGAAGATGTTAGATACTAAAATTAGAAATAGAATTGACTGGTTTTGTAAAAGTCAGATTAATGATTTTGCTCCAACCATTTCGCCAGCACCAAAAAATGTTCAAAATAATGAGATAGAAAGTATATCAGAAGCTGTCGACTATTATTTAGATAAAGGCGTTACTCGATTGGTTGTTCAAAAAAAATACATGGGTTCGTATTGCTCTATTTATTTGAAAAGACATTTGCACGAAAGCTATTTTGTTTCCAGAAATGGTTACAAGATTGAACACATCGATTTGGAATTGGCTTTGGAAAGCATCAAGGGATTGCATGAAAAAATGATTGCGCTTTATCCCGATTTTGACACCATGATAATTGCATCCGAATTGTTACCATGGAAAGTGCTTGGTACTAGCTTGATTGACAAAGAATTTATAGGATATTATGATGCTTTGGAGACTCAAAATGAATATTTGAAATCTAGTAATTTGTTAGAAAAAATCAAAACAGTTCAAGGTTCAGAAAGTTTTCAAGAGTACGTTTCCGATAAGAAAAATTTAACCAATAAAGAGTTTAGAAACAAACATAAATCGCATATTATCCGTCAGTATGAAGCATTGCAAAAGTTGGGATTACCGGATGTGAATCAGCAAAAGCAATCGTTGGACGTTTTTAAAAAGCAAATTGATATTTTTGGAAAAGAAGAACCGGTGCATTTTAAACCATTTACCATTTTAAAAATTGTTTTGAATTCAGGTAAAGAAGTGCTTCCGAATAGTAATTTAACTTATGAAATGGTTAATGATGATGCCTTTTTAAAGTTGGATTTTACTGCAGATAATAAACAAGAAAACATCAATCAAATTTATGATTTCTTTCAAACATTGACTGCTGATAATGAAGAAGGCATCATGATTAAACCTGCTGAAAGCTATATCAAAGGTTTGCCACCTTGTTTCAAAATTAGAAACAACAATTATTTGACCATGATTTACGGAGTTAATTTTGATTCCAATTTTGAGCATTACATCGATAAACGAAACGTTAAAAAGAAAATGGAGCAATCTATAAATGGTTGGGAAATCAATCAGCAGATGCTTGAAATTCCTTACAAAGATTTGAACGAGGAGAATTATTTGATGCGATTGTTACTTTTGAAACGAATCAATAATGAAGAAATAGAAAAAACATTAGATCCAAGACTGTAAAAAAAATAGGAAATGAAAAAAACACCAACACTAACGTTATTGATAGGTTGTCCAGCTTCTGGAAAAAGCACTTATGCCGAATGGATGGTTAAAACAACACCAAAAACCATGCGAATTAGCAGAGATGAAATTCGTTTTGCACAATTTCAAGATGTTATGGATGCAGCAACCGAAAGTATGATAACCAAAATCATTAACGCCCAAATAAAAGCCTTGTTAAGTAATGGTTGGAATGTAATTTTAGACAATTGTCACACTAAGTTGGAGTACATTAAGCAACCCATTACGGCGTTCAATGAAATGGCTACTATCGAATTTAAATTGTTCGATTTGCCTCTTAACGAACTTTACACTCGAAACGAAAATCGAACTCGAAAAGTTCCTAAAAAAGTCATTGAAAACATGTACAACCAATTACAAAAGGTAAAGCAGGAGTTCGATTTTAAAGCTGTTAAAAAAGTAACTAAAAACATTGAATATGTACAACAAAATACGGAATTACCTAAAGCCATCATCTGTGATTTAGACGGAACATTAGCATTGATGAACGGAAGAAACCCATTTGACGCCAGTAAATGCAACGAAGATTTGTTGAACGAACCGGTTGCTAATGTTTTAAAAAACTATAAAAAGTTGGGCTACCAAGTGCTTTTGGTTTCAGGAAGAGAAGAGAAATTTAAAGCGCCAACCTTGAAATTTTTAGAAAACCATGGTATTGAATTTGACGATTTAATCATGCGAAAAACCAGCGATAGCAGAAAAGATGCCATCATTAAAACGGAGATTTACCATGCGTTCATCAAAGACAAGTATTTCGTAGAATTTGTTTTAGACGATAGAAATCAGGTGGTTGATACCTGGCGAAACGACTTAAAATTACCTTGTTTTCAAGTGTACTATGGTGATTTTTAGTTTTACTACTACTTGTTGGAGCTAGTAAGAATTACAAACAAGATTACAAACAATAAAATCCAAAAGATGCAGGTTCAAATCCTCCTGCGCAACAAAGTAAGTCGCATAGTTTAAATTGGGAAAACGATTGGATTTTAAAATTAATTAAAAAAAATATGAATAAATATATAGATATAGGAATCAACCTAACGAATAGGCAGTTCGATAATGATGCTGATGACATTATACAAAATGGAATCGATGCCGATGTAGTACAAATGATACTCACAGGCACGAGCGTAAAAAACAGTCAAGAATCGGCTAAGATTGCCGCGCACTATCCAGGCGTTTTATATGCCACAGCAGGAATTCATCCGCACGATGCTAAGAGTTTTGACGGACAAAGTATAGCTCAACTGAAAGCACTTTTGCAATTGAAAGAAGTAGTTTCGGTAGGTGAGTGCGGACTCGATTTTGACCGAGATTTCTCTCCACGAGACGTTCAAGAACGCTGTTATAAAGCCCAACTCGAATTGGCAATTGAAGTGCAAAAACCGCTTTTTCTTCATGAAAGAGCGGCTTTTAACCGTTTTATAGCTGTAACAAATGAGTATTTGCCCCAATTACCCAAAGCCGTAGTGCATTGTTTTACAGGTAGTATGGCAGAAGCCAAAACCTATTTAGATAATGGTTTTTATTTGGGATTTACTGGCGCGATAAGTGATAGCAACCGATTTGAGCATTTAAAAGAAGTACTTCAATATGTTCCGCTAAATCGAATACTGATTGAAACTGATGCTCCTTTTATGCTGCCTAAAAACGTACCAAAAAATCAATTGACAAAATACCATGAACGACGCAACGAACCTGCTTTTTTACCTTATGTAGCCGGAACTATTGCGCAGTTTAAAGGTGTTGGTTTAGACGTTATCGCAAGACATAGTACTGAAAATGCTAAAGGTTTTTTTGGGATATGAATCAATAAAAGTGACGATAGGGTGAAATAGAGGTTTGCTTTTTCATAGGTTCTCGATACAATTTTCTGTTTCAAAAACTGTCATTTTTAAAACAGAAAATCACTCGAAGTGACGGTAGTGTGAATTAGGAGATTGGTTTATAAAATTGTATCGAGAACCTCGTTAAAGAAATAATTCCTTATTTTTGGTTATGCAACAATCTTACGTATATATCTTAAAATGCGCCGATGACTCTTATTATACAGGAGTTACAAGTAATCTTCAACAAAGGATGTTTCAACATGATACTGCATTTTATCCTGATTGCTATACTGCTACAAAAAGACCTTTGGAATTGGTTTTCTATGCTGAATTTACCGATATTAATTTAGCTTTTGAGAAGGAAAAGCAAATTAAGAAATGGTCTAGACTAAAAAAAGAAGCTTTAATAAATGGTAATTATGATGCTTTGACTAATTTGGCTAAGAAAAATTTTAGTAAATAGTTTTTCATAGGTTCTCGATACAATTTTCTGTTTCAAAAACTGTCGTTTTTAAAACAGAAAATCACTCGAAGTGACGGTAGTGTGAATTAGGAGATTGGTTTTCAATACACTAAACGTCAGTTCGAGTGATTTTATGAACCGAAAATGCTAATTTTTGGTTTGTAAAATTTTATCGAGAACGTTTTGAAAACATAAGCTTCTCGATATAGTTTTACGGAAATAAGCCAATTTTAGTCTACTTAAACAACGGTTTTGTTCGGGGTTTGTTTGTTCTTTGTTCGCAAAATGTTTTATTTTTTGCAAATCGATAGCATTTTTGTATACTTTTAGGGTACCACAACTACGACGATACTATGAAGTAAATGTGACGTAACTATGGAGTAAGACCGATGCAAGACTGAATTTGGAGGAGACAAAAAGCAATTATACAACACAATTACTATGGCAAGAGTAACAGTAGAAGGAAAATTTCCGAAGCGGATTGATGATTTTGTGCTTTATAAGTTAAATGATCAAGTTATTATGCGAGCGGTTAGCGGATTTACCTCGGCTGCAATGAAGGCATCGCCTAAATACGAATTGAGTAGGCAGAATGCGTCTGAGTTTGGCAGGGTTTCGGCTACTTGTAAGCAACTTCGATTGGCTTTGCAAACCGTTTTACCCAAGAAAAACAATCTTGCTGTAGTGAATTCTCTAACTAAAAAAATGCGTCAAGTATTGGTTTTTGATGATTTAGCGGCTCGCGGTGAACGCACTTTGGCTCGTGCAATAGCTACTGAAAAAGGACGCCAACAATTGAATGGGTATCATTTTAATCCCGATGGTGCGATTGCTTTAGACTTTGTTTTGCAAAATGGCATCGTGGAAACGAGCACTTCCAAGCTTACCTTTCCAGATGATGCCAATAGTGTCTGTTTTAGTATGGTTGCGTTAGCGTTTGATTTTGATACAAAAGCCAGTAGTTTTCTAGAGAGCGAAAAGCAGTTTTTTAATAAGGCTACTTTGCCTAATAGTGTTGCCTTAGTTGTACCTAATCTTGAAACTTGTGCAGGTGTTTTGTTTACTATTTTGGTGGTGCGCTATTATGTGCAAAGCGATGATGGTTATGTTCCCACAGATGATGATACCACTACTGTTGTTGTAATTCTAGATTGAGTAGTTTTTGCAGCTAGAAAATTGGAGTGCTAGTGGTACTCTTAGAGGCATTAAAATCACGTAGTTTTACGTGTAGTGGTTAAAGAATTTATTTGTTAAATTTGAAATTATATAGATGAAAGATAAAATACTAGAAAAGTTACAACAAATAGAACGTGAAAAAGGAGTTGAAATCCTTTATGCGGTAGAATCGGGTAGTCGTGCTTGGGGATTTGCTTCTCCAGACAGTGACTATGATGTACGTTTTATCTACAAACACGATATGAATTATTACCTTTCACTTTGGGAGCAAACCGATGTTATTGAGTTCATGACCGAAGACGATTTGGACGGTTCGGGTTGGGATTTACGGAAAACCGTAAGATTGCTAGCCAAAAGCAATGCACCTTTGCTGGAGTGGTTGTTTTCGCCTGTGGTGTATTTTGAAAATGAGGCTTTTGTAACCCAAATGCGACGTTTGGCACAAGATTGTTTTTCGCCAGTTGCGTGTTTGCACCATTATTTGGGAACGACCAAGAATTTCATGGACGTATGCCAAGCCGAAGAAGTAAAGCTCAAAAGTTATTTCTACGCCTTGCGCACCGCATTAGCTGGAAAATGGATCATTGAAAACAACAGTTTTCCACCAGTAGATTTTATGGAATTGTTGCCTATTGCGCCACAAAACATACAAGAAAAAGTAAAAGAATTAATGACTATAAAAGCCAACCAAGACGAAAAATACTTGCACCCAAAAGAGGTTTTGATTACCGATTTCTTGATGGAAACTGTGAAGTTTAATCAGGAGAATGCTGTTGGTTTGGGCAGTGGGAAGAAGATGAGTGTTGAGTTGGATGGTGTTTTTATGGGATTTATAAAATAAAAAGTTAAACTGAATGACTAGAAAAATTAACGAGATTGATTGGGCAAAGCTACTTAAAGTTAATAGAGATATTTTTTTTAATTTATTTAGTTTAAATGAGGAAGTAGCAGTTTCAAATGAAGTAAAAATAAAATTTTATAGTTTAAAATATAGTGATAAAGGTTCTGATGATTTAACTTTTATAAATCATCTCTATGAAGCAGCTGTAAATTATGTCTTTGATGAAAAAGATATTAAAGAGCTTATTGAGGATGGATATGAACCTACAGATAAAGCATTAAGTTATTTTGGAGATATTGACCCTCTAACAGATGGAAGATATGGGGAATTAATTTTATATTTATTTATTGAAGCTGTTTTACAAACACCGATGATAGTCCATAAAATTTCTCAAACATATAATAATAATGACCAAGTAAAAGGTTCTGATGGACTTTTTATTGGAAATATAAATGGTCAAGCTACTTTGTTATTGGGTGAATCAAAAATGAGAAATAATTTCCATGTATGTGTTGGAGATGCATTAGAGTCTCTCAAAAGATATATAAATAATCCCGAATCAATAGATAGAGAGTTGGAAGTTGCAAAAAAGCATTTAAGTCAAGATCTAAAAAATCTTGATGAAAATGATTTAGATTTAATTTATCAGAGTCTTAGGACAAAGCAAATTGAATTTCAACAATACAATATTTGCTATCCTGCTTTTTTAATGTATAAAGAAGCTAAAATTAAAAACATATTGGCTACAACTAAACCAGAAATTGAAAGTCAAGTTCTCGAATTTTTAAGGTCAATTAAAGTTAGAAGATCAAAATATATTAATGAATCTTTGCCTGAAATTACTAATATTACATTAGAATTTTTTATGATGCCCGTTGTAGATGTAAGTTCTTTCAGAGAAAATTGTTACAAGGTTTTTCATAATGGAAGGAAATATGAAAGAAAAGAAGAATGAGTAACCAAACTATTGAATCTGCCAAAAATCATCCTGTTTTCAATCAAGTTTTGAATGCATTGATAACTAATAGATTTTATTCTGAGTTACAGATTGAAAAAGTTAAAGTTAAAATTGAAAAAGATATGCTTGACAAATCAATATGGTTAGCAAGTATTATTTCTACAAGTATAGAAGAAGAAGATAAATATTTAAGTTCTGTATTTGGAATTGTTCTTTTTCTTGAATATGATTCTCAAGAATACAGAAAAACTGCTTACATAATTTTATCTAGGTCAGGAAATTTAATTGCCTCGAGATTTTTTAAGGAATTGATGACATTTAATTCAATTACAGGAAATCTTTTGTTTAATAGAAGTTTCGGGACAATAATGGATTTTGAATTAGGTTCAAAAATTGCATTAAACGAAATAGAAAGTGGAAACGGTAAAATTTTAGGTTCCGATTATCAAAAACATTTGTGGAATGTTTTAACAAAAACAAGTCACAACACTGCAATATCAGCACCTACTTCAGCAGGAAAATCATTCATCATTCAAAACTATATTAGACAAACTTTTTTAAATAAGGATTCGTTTTATGTAGTATATATTGTGCCAACTAGAGCTTTAATTTCTCAAGTATCTGAAGATTTTAAGAAAATATTAGGTAATGATGTTAGCATAAATACAGCTTTTATTGAAAACGAAAATGAGGAGAAAGGACAATTTACAAATAAAGAGATATTTATTTTAACACCAGAAAGAACTTTAAAATTAATGCAGTATTCTTATGAGAATGAATTCTCACCTGATTTAATCTTTATTGATGAAGTGCAAAATGTTGAAGATGATGGAAACAGAGGGTTTTTAATGGAGTATTTAGTTAATGAAATAGAAACTAATTGGGTAAAATCGAGAAAAGTAATTGCAGGTCCATTTTTAAATAATCCAGATGCATTATTAAAGCTAATGTTTAAAGAAGTTAGTGAAAATCTTAAAACAATGTTCTCTCCTGTATTTCAATTAAAAATTAGTCTAAAACCAAGTGAAAATAGCAATTCAGTATTAGCTAAAATTTTTTTTCGTGAAAATTTAATAAATACGATTGAAGTTCCAATTGATTTTGATTATGGAAAGGATATTCTAAAAAATAAACTTAGAACAACGGTTAAAATATTATTACGATTTGGAGATAAAAGTAAAAATATTATTTATTTACCTAAAACTAATTATGTTGAAGATTTTTCAAATTATTTAACTGAAGCAAAAAATGCAAATGATAAAAATTATGAATTAAGTAATGAAATAAATGAGTTAATTGATTTAATAAAAGAAGAGATACATCCAAGTTATTATTTAATAGATACATTAAAGATTAAATCCGCATTCCATCACGGTAAATTACCTGAAATAATTAGAGGAGAATTAGAATTTCTTTTTGCGAACGGCTTTCTAGACAATATTATTTGTACTTCAACATTAGTAGAAGGAGTAAATTTACCAGCAGAGAAAGTTTTTATTCCTTATCCTAAAAAGGATACTGAAAATCTTAGTAAATTTGAGTTTGGAAATATCGTTGGCCGTGCAGGAAGGATTAGAGATGCACTAACAGGAACTATTATCTGTTTAGAGAAAGCTGATGAGGAGTGGGCTGAAGATTTTTTTCAAAGTGAGCCAGATAAAGAAATTCTTCCTGCTATAAATAAAATATTACAATTTCCTATTGATGATATAGTAAATGCATTAAATCAACCAATTGATAAGAGCAGAAAAAAAATTGAGTTTGCTGTTATATTCTTAAAATTAAAATTCCTTGAAGGAGATCAGGTCCTTATAGATTATTTAAAAAACAAGGAAGTTAAAAATGAAGATATTCAAACAATTACGAAAAATATTTCCTCAAGGCTAACAGGTATCGAATTACCAAAAGAATTATTAAAATTAAATCCAAGTATAGATCCTGAACTTCAAAATGAACTTTATTTAAGAATAAAAAACGAAGGTATTGAAAATTGGGTTTTTCACAAAAATGATAACTTTAATGCAAGATGGACAAAAGAGATTTTATCAAAAAAGTCACACGTTGACAGTAATTTTTATGGGCAACTTAGAAATATATTATTTAAACTTGACGAAATATTTGATTTCAATAAAGAAACATTTTTTAAGCATAGAGTATCAAGATCATTATCACAAATGGTATTATATGCAATTCTTTGGTTAGATAATAAAAGCTTTAAAGATTTAATAAATAGAGAGATAAATTTCAATTCTGATGTACGAGGAATTATTGATAAAGAAAACAAAGAAGATATTAATAAAACTATTAATGAAGTAATAAAAGTTTATTCATCAATTATAAGCTATGTTTTGGTAAAATATACGAAACTATTATCTGATATATTAAAACATATGCTTAATGAAGAAGAGTTAGAAAAGCATAAAAATAGTATTTCTTTGCCAACAATGTTAGAATTAGGAACAAGTAATACTTTAGTTTTATTATTGATATCCAAAGGTATTTCTAGGTCAATTGCAATTAAAATATATAAATTAATTCCAGAGGAAGAAGTAGAAAATCCAATAAATTGGTTATCAAAACAAAAAGAATTAAATATTAAAAATATTTATAATAAGTATTTAAAAAGAAAAGGTTTTTTGCTTAAAGATGAAGAGTAATAATGATAATATTTAAATGATATAATGACCATCCAACACCTAAAATCCCAAAACCTAATCCTCTTCGAAGTCATTTCGGGCAGTAAGTCGTTTGGGTTAAACACACCAACATCGGATACTGATATTAAAGGCGTTTATTATTTGCCTAAAGAGCAGTTTTATGGTTTGCATTATATTCCTCAAATTAGTAATGAAACTAATGATGAGGTGTATTATGAACTAGGTCGTTTTGTAGAATTGTTATTAAAGAATAATCCCAATATTTTAGAGATTTTGGCATCGCCAGACGATTGTATTTTGTACCAACATCCGTTGATGGAGCGTTTGAAGTTGGACGATTTCTTGTCTAAATTGTGTAAAGATAGTTTTGCCGGTTATGCCATGACGCAAATTAAAAAAGCGCGTGGTTTGAAGAAAAAAATCGTCAATCCGATGGAGCAAGAAAAGAAAAGTCTGTTAGATTTTTGTTATGTGTTGCAAGGTTATGATTCGGTTTCACTTTCCTCGTGGTTGGATGCTCTAGGTTTGGTTCAAGAGCGTTGTGGTTTAATCAATATGCCAAATTCTAAAGGAATGTATGCGCTGTTTTATGACGAATCGGCAACTTTAGGGTATCGTGGTATTGTAAAAAACGAATTATCGAATGAGGTTTCGTTATCGTCCATTCCGAAAGGCGAGAAGGAAGTCGGGTATTTGTCTTGCAATCAAGATGGGTATTCTAAATACTGCAAGGAATATAAAGAATACTTGGAATGGATGGAAAAGCGCAATGAAGAACGCTACAACACCAACCAAGAACACGGCAAGAACTACGATAGTAAAAACATGATGCACACCATAAGGTTGTTGCAAACGGCAGAGCAAATTTTGTCTAAAGGCACTTTGAACGTAAGAGTTTCCAATAGGGAAGAGTTACTGTCTATAAAAGCTGGTGCGATGGAGTATGATGATTTGCTTGAAATGGCTGATGATTTGATTGCTTCTATAGAGAAATTTTACCATACAAGTATTTTGCCAGAAAGTCCCGATGTTGAAAAGGCAGTTGGGATTTTGGTTGGGATTCGAGAGGAGTTGTATAATTAGTTTTTCATGGGTTCTCGATATAATTTTAGCAAAACAGCTGGTCGCAGTTTTCCTAAAACCACTCGAAGTGACGGTAGTGTGGGTTAGGAGTTTTGGTTTTCATGGGTTCTCGATATAATTTTAGCAAAACAGCTGGTCGCAGTTTTCCTAAAACCACTCGAAGTGACGGTAGTGTGGGTTAGGAGTTTTGGTTTTCATGGGTTCTCGATACAATTTTGCTCCATTGCATTGCACAAAATCACTCGAAGTGACGGTAGTGTGGGTTAGGAGATTGTTTTTCAAGACACTAAACGTCAGTTCGAGTGATTTTCTAAAATAAAAATGCTAATTTTTGTTTTATAAAATTGTATCGAGAACGTTTAGAAAAATAGTTTTATAAAAAAACGTCCCACACAAAGTAGGACGTTTTTTAAATTTTAGGACAACTGCTCATTAATTGTTGTCGACCAGCGCTGAATTAAATCTAATTCGTTGACCAAAACTATGTTTTTATCTCTTTCATAGAATGACAAATAGACTGTGGGTTTACTTTTATCAGTAAAGTCCAATTGCAAGCCAAGTCCTGTAATTGAATTAGAATTATCTTGCTTTTTAATAACTGAACACGTGATAATGCTCTTCAAATTAATTACTTCATACGAGTTTTCCTCTTCGGATTGAGTAGAGAAATAAAGCATTTTGTTGGTTTTGTCGAGACCAATTCCGTAGTGGTTCCAAAACTCGTTTTTATAAATAGCGCCGTTCATTTTTTGGACACTATGAGTTAGAATTTTTAATTTATTCTTTCGTTTTGTTGCTTTCTTTTTAGTTATTACTAAAAAAGGCACAATGCAAATTAGTAATAAGATGATGCCTATAATTGTGGTTTCTGAATCCATTTTTTTATTTTTATTAGTGAATGATATAAACGATTGCTTCACAATTGAAAAGTTGTTTCCAATTGCAAAAACGGTGAAGTACCGCAGTAAAAGTGTTACATCAAATTACCAATGATAATGAAATGGAAAAAGTATTTTAGATTGTTCTAACCTAAATAAACTGTTTTTTGAATGAAGTGTGAATTGCCAATAGGCAACTTGAAAGATGCTCTCAATGGCTTTACTATGAGCAGCAAAAACAGCGTTAGAAAAGGTCTTGAAAGACGAACTTACGTTGTTCTTAGCAATTGCAAAAGTATTCGTGGTTCGTGTAGAAAAGTAAAAATCCGAGGCATCTACAGACGAAACTTTCTCGGGTGCATTTTGTTCGTTAGAATAAATAAATGTAGTTGCAGTTGCTTTACTGTTGCTACTTAATAAAAAGTAAAACACTAAAGAGAATAAAGAAACTAACGTTATTTGCACTATTTTTTTCACTTTGCAAAGGTACAACTATATTTTTAATTGTTTTTTTTCTAATTATTTAGTTCTTGTCATGCTATAATAAAATATTGGTAATAATACGATAATCTATAATTTTGATTTAATAAAGTATTTAAATTACCCAAAAGGAGCAATTTTAATTTCACCAAATTTCCAATTAGTAGCAAATCCAACTAAAATCCAAGTCAAAAACAAAAGTTCTAATCCAATTAATACAAAGAACAAGAAGATTCTAGATGTAATTTCAAATTTAGAATAATCAGCGCTAAAAGCATTAAAATATCCAAAACAAATATAGAATAAGATGATAGCAATTATCAACAGACTCACAGCAAGACCAATATGATGAATTGGCTTGAACCAAAAAAGGATGTTTGAAAAAGTTGATATTAATAGAATACTCAATAGTATCATCCCAGCAATTATAGCATGTTCACTGAGATTTAATTTTTTTCTTTTGAATAAAATAAAGCTATTTATGGCAGCGAATGGAACGAAAAGGAAAATTATAATTTTGTTTTTTTGAGCAAATACTTCATCAATTCTTTTACTGGCTTCATTTACATATTCTTTAGTTTGTACAATGGAATCATCTGAAGTATTGAGTGAGTTCCCAATGTGACGTGTAAATAACATTAAACCAATGGTTATAAGAATTAAATAGAATACATTGTAGAATGGTTTTCTTTTTCCGACGATGTAATCAAGAGCTGCTTTTCCTGGGCGAGTTAGTGCTTGTTTGGCTGTAAAGAGAATACCTTTGTCAAGATGGAATGTCCCGTGAAGCACATCATGAAAAATAAAATTTTTAAAGGTAATTCGATGCGTGTCTGCTTTTTGTCCGCAGCCAGAACAAAATGCATCGGTGAGTGCTTTTCCGCAATTGAGACAGTTGGTGTTTGTCATTTATTTGTACAAAGTTTTGAGGTTTAAAAGGGATTACCAGTTGTTACAATCACAATCCTAACAAATATATTAAAATTATTGAATTAAATGTATATAAAAAACTACACCATAGTTGATGTAGTTTATTTTTATTTTGTGAAAAAATTGTAGTTTACGATATAATATTGCAATATACTACTCCGCTAAAATACTAAATATTTTATTACAAAAACCACATAAAACCACCTGTTTTTCAGAGGTATAAAAGCAAGATTTTCGCAAAAAAAAACCACAAGCGCAACACTTGTGGTTTTTTGTAAAAGGTAAAGTTGGTTTAAATATTAAATCCTCCAGAAACTTCAAGACGTTGGGCGTTAACCCATTTAGAGTCGTCGCTACATAAGAACGCTACTACCGAGCCAATATCGTCTGGTAATCCTACTCTTCCCAAAGCGGTGTTAGATGCAATCATGTTATTCAAATCTTGGTTATCTCTAACGGCGCCACCACCAAAATCGGTTTCAATTGCACCTGGAGCAACGGTATTTACTCTAATTTTTCTCGCACCCAATTCTAACGCTTGGTAACGACTTAACGATTCGATTGCCGCTTTCATAATGGCATACGCAGCATATCCGTTAAAACTAAAACGTGTCAATCCAGAAGAAATATTTACAATGCTTGCGCCATCTTGTAACAACGGTAATAACTTTTGGGTTAAAAAGAAAGCACCTTTTAAGTGAATGTTCACCATACTATCGAATTGCTCCATCGTGGTTTCGGCAAACGAAGCATGAACTCCAACTCCAGCATTATTGACTAAAGCTGAAAGTTTGTCTGTATGAAATTCGTTTTTTAAAGTCGTAGCCAAGGTATTTCCAAATTGGTTAAACGAACTAGCATCAGCAACATCGAGTTGCAATGCGAACGCTTTTTTACCACTAGTGTTAATCTCGTTTACTACTTCTTGAGCTGCTTCGCTTTTGGTTTGGTAGGTAAGAATTACATCAAAACCTTTTTTTGCTAATTGCAACGCCATATCTTTTCCTAGTCCGCGACTTCCGCCTGTAACTAAGACAATTTTGTTTACTGTGTTTGTCATTTTATTTATGATTTAATTACAGTACAAAATTGGGAGAATTCTGTGAAATGATTGTTGCGAGAATCAAAGTGATATTTGCAAAAATCAAACAATTAGCTTTCTCTAAAATGCAACGGTGAAATAGCAGTTTGCTTTTTAAAGAAATTAGAGAAATGCGCCACTTCATCAAATCCGAGGCAATTGGCAATTTCCGAAATATTCCAATCGGTTTGTTTCAAAAGAATTTTGGCTTCTTGTGTAATACGACTTGCGATGATTTCGGTAGTGGTTTTTCCTGTAACTTCCTTCAAAACTTTATTCAAATGATTGACATGTATGCGTAGATTTTCGGCATATTCTTTAGCAGTACGAAGTTGCAATTCTTGATTAATAGATTCAATAGGAAACTGACGTTCGAGCAATTCTATAAAAAGTGATGAGATACGAGAAGTTGCATTATGGTTTTCTTTGGTGCCTTCAATAGGTTTGAGTTTTTGTCCAGTATGAATAAGTTCAGTAACATAATTCCGCAACAAGTCATATTTGAAAGCATAATCCGATTGGATTTCATTATTCATTTTCATGAAGATGTGTTCGATTTCGTTGTACTGTTCATCTGTTATTTGAAAAACAAAATCACTCTTGCTACTAAAGATAGGTAAGGTGTCAAGGTTTAATGCAGTTTTGGATTTATGCATAAAATCGGCAGTGAAAACACAAAAATAACCCGATTGATTTTCATTTTGTGGCGAATATCGGTACGGAATTCGTGGTGAAGCAAAGAGAATTCCTTTTTCTTTGATCTCAATTTGTTGATCGGCATAATCGACCAAATTGTGTCCGTTAATCAAACTGATTTTGTAATACGTCCTACGATTGTAAGGCATCACCAATTTACCTTTACAAGCACTATTCATTTCGGCAATATTGAAAATATTAAAGTGACCAATGTCGTTATTGTTTTGTTCGTTGAAGAGCAATTCGGTTAACGTACATTTATCTTTAAAAATATCTTTGTAAAACTCGTTGATAGAAATAGTGGTCATCTTGTAAAATTCAAATAGTTGGTAAAGATAGGATATTTTGATTTTAATTATGTATTTATAAAAGAACCACGAGTTTATGCTCGTGGTTTTGTTGTTTCCTAGTTTTTGAATTTATGCCATAGAATGAAATCCAATCGAATTTCCTTCGCTATCTAAAGCGATACCACAAAATCCGTGTTCGCCCAAAGACATCTTTTCTTGTAACACAGTTCCGCCAGCATTGGCAACACGTGAAAGTTCTACCGAACAATCATCACAACCAAAATAAACAAGCGTTCCGCCACTTCCTGGAGACATATCGGTCATTTTGCACAAAGCGCCACTAATGTTGTGGCCGCCTTCTACCCAAGGAAAACTAACCATTTCTAAATCTCCAAATGCACCTGGTGTTTGCATTGGAGTCATGGTAATGTTAAATACAGATTCATAAAATTTTTGGGCACGCGCCATATCGGACACATAAATTTCTACCCAAGCAAATGAATTTTTCATAATGTTTGTTTTTGGTTGTTATTCAGAAATAATAATTATTTTTTACTTTTTGCTTCAATTTCTGGAAGTTGTTTTTTGTATTCTTCTGCATTCCAAATAATATTCCAACGTTTTACATAGTCAGCCAACGGGCCAAGACCAACAGAAGCTCTTCTGGTGTCGACATTATCAGGATCTTCAAGTGGTAAAACATACTCGGTATTGGTATTGTTATCATAACCTATTTGGCTACCATAAATTTGTTTTTTTCCTTCTCCAAGGGCAACTCTATCTTCTAGCAAAGCAAGTGCACTACTGCTAGCATTGTTATTTTTTACAGCTTCTCGCATCATCGGAAGGTATTTTTGTTGCGTTTGTAAATCAGCATGTTGAATGACTAAAAACAGCGTTTGATTGGCTTGCCCACCAACTTTATCTGCTCCAACCCAACCGTATTTATCTAAAATATCGGTGACTTTACCTAAATTAATGCTGTCTTTGTGCATCATAACTTTACCCAAACTATCAACTATTTTGCTTTGGTTACCGTATTCTTTTTGAGCCTTTATAAATTCTTTTCTAATAGTTTGATCTTCTTCAAATAGCGCTAATAATCTGGCTTGCAAAGCCTTGTCGTAATTTGCTTCTCTTGCGTCAACTATTTTTTGCATATCGTTTACCAATATTTGCCATTTTTTATCATTGTGAAGGGATTTCAAATCGGTATCAGTTGTAAGATGATTAACATTAGACCAACCTCTATCTAAGGCAAGTTGTAACCATTGAAATGCTACTTTTTTATTTCCTAGAAGTGCTGCCGAACACGCTGCATTGTACAAATCCTCGGCACTTTTTTGTTCGATAGAAAAAGCTGCTGTATATTTCTCTACTGACTTTTTATATTCTTTATTCTTGTAAAGTGCATCTGCTTCGCCTACAAGCGTTTTGTAGTTTTGAGAGAAACTTAAGGTAAAAAGAAAGAGTAGGATAGTGGTTAATGTTGCTTTCATATTGATTTAATTACGCTTAGATATAGTTTTTTAATCATTCAAAGTCCAGATTAATGCTTTTTCTTTGGTCGCTCTATAAATAGTGTGGTGTTCTTCTTTTGGTTCGTTAGAATAATTAAAGATAATATTCTTGTTGTTTTCTGTTGTTAAAATTTTTACTAGGTTTTTAGTGTGTTTTGAAATATCTGAAGCATTGGAGCCAGCAAACCAAAGTCGTTTATTGCTTTGAGGGAATTTTGCCAAATGTTCTTTTGCAGTTCTCACTAAGTAGTGATTGTTCCACCAAAGCGATGGATCCATGGCGATGTAATAATCAAACATTTCAGGTTGCGTTAAGAACGTTTCCATAATAAAGAGTCCTGCAAGTGATTCACCAATAATTCCTTTAGTGTTTTTTGTTCGGTAATGTTTATTGATCTCAGTAAATAATTCGTCATTTATAAAAGCTCTAAATTTTGATGCACCACCAATTACAGGAGCAATTTTTTTGTCTTCTTCAACTTCTGTACTTCCAGATAAATCTCTTCTACGTACAGTATTTTCAATTCCAACAAGAATGAATGGTGGAATTTTATTTGTTTTAATTAATTCTGACATTGTGTTGGCAATATGTGGAAAATCTTCTGCAGTTCCGCCATCGGGCATGTACATTACAGGTAATGAATCATTGGTTTTAGAATAATTTTCTGGTGTCCAAACATTAATGATTCGTTTTTCATTCAATAAATTAGAATCAATAGTAAAGGTATCATGTATGGGAATTGGATCTTGTGATTGGGCTTGGTTGGTACAGCTATTAAAAATGAAACTTAATAATATAAAAAGGTGTATATTTCTCATTGTATTTATTTTATGTTTGATAAAGAGTAATTGCAAGTTAATAAAATTATTGTGTTTGCTGTAAATGATTTCAGAATATAAAAAAAACCACAAGCAATTACTCGTGGTTTTCAGGTAAAAAAGGTAGTTAGTATTATTTCATTTTATCAATTACAAGTCCGACAATCGCACCAACAATACCAGACATTACAATCATAATTATCATATCCAATCCAATTAATTTATAATCGGGCGTGGCGTTCATAGCATTCATAAAGAAATTTCCGTGAAGTCCGATAAAAAATCCAATAATGGCGCCGCCTTTTAATCCGGAAACGGCGGTAGAAATTCCAGCCCATTGATTGAAAATATACGAAACAAAAAATCCAAACGTCATGCATCCTAAGAAAATAAGTGTCATATTTTCTTTTCCACCAGTTGCAAAATTCTCTTTAAATAGAAAACCATAAAACAAAAATCCTAAGAGAAAATCGGCGATACCACCAACAATTCCTGCAACAATAAAGTTTTTTACATTCATAATTAATTAGTTTTTATTGGTTAATGAAATAAAAGTACTAAATATTAAGAATTGTTGAATATTTGGTCGAATAAATTGTTAACTATTTAAAGCTTTAATTGTTGATAATGTTATAGTTGCATAAAAAAAAGCACCGTTTTAAAGGTGCTTTTATTTTAAACAGTATCGTAAATTTTATGAAAAAGATTAATGTATTTTTCCATTACTACTTTTCGTTTTAACTTCATAGTTGGCGTTAAATGTCCAGCTGGAATCGTCCATAAGTCAGGAGTCAATTCAAACTTCTTAATTTTCTCCCAATTACCAAATTTTTCATTTAGTGTATCAACTTCTTGCTGAATTCGATCAATTACTTGTTGATTTGTAATTATTTCTTCGTTGGTAGTTCCAATGTTAATGTTATGAATTTTTGCCCATTCTTTTATAAAGTCAAAACTCGGTTGAATGAAAGCTGCAGGCATTTTTTGTCCGTCGCCAATAACCATAATTTGTTCAATAAAACGCGATTGCTTCATAGTATTTTCTAGCAATTGTGGTGCAATGTATTTTCCTCCAGAAGTTTTGAACATTTCCTTTTTTCTGTCGGTAATTTTTAGAAATCCATCTTTATCAACTTCGCCAATATCGCCTGTATGAAAATAACCACCAACGATAACTTCGTTGGTTAATTGTTCATCTTTGTAGTAGCCCATCATTACGTTTGGTCCTTTGCAAAGAATTTCGCCATCTGAAGCAATTTTAACTTCTACATTATCAATAATTCTTCCAGCAGTTCCAATTTTAAATCCTTTATTTCGTTGATCATTTACAGAGATCACAGGTGATGTTTCAGATAATCCGTAACCTTCCATAACTGGTATTTCTGCTGCTGCAAATATTCGTGCTAATCGTGGTTGCAATGCAGCACTTCCGTTTACAATCAAATCTAATTTTCCTCCTAAACCGGCTTTCCATTTGCTAAAAATCAGTTTTCTCGCTAATTTTAATTGCACTCCGTACCACCAACCATTGGCATTATCGGGTTCATATTTTAGTCCGAGTTCAACAGCCCAAAAGAATAACTTCTTTTTAATTCCAGTAAGTTCTGATCCTTTGGCTATGATTTTCTCGTACACTTTTTCAATAAGTCTTGGAACTCCGGTCATTACATTAGGTTGGACTTCTTTTACATTGTCTGAAATTTTCTCAATCGATTCTCCAAAATAAATAGAAACACCATAATATTGGTAAATGTAAGTTACCATTCGCTCATAAATATGGCAAATTGGTAAGAAACTTAACGCTCTACTTTTTCCAGCATCAAACGGAATTCTATTGGCAGAATCCAATACATTAGAAACAATATTGTTATGAGAAAGCATTACACCTTTGGGTTTTCCTGTAGTTCCAGAAGTGTAAATTATTGTGGCTAATTCTAGTGGCTTTACATTGTTTTTACGATCTTCAACAACATCTTGGTTGCTTGTGTCGCTTCCTAATTCTAATAATTCTTTCCAGTTTTTACAACCATCAATTTCATTAAAGGAATAAACTTCCTTTAATTTAGGAACATTGTTTTTAATTGCATTTAATTTCTTCAGCACTTCATCATCAGAAACAAAACAATACATAGCTTCAGAATGGTTGAGAATGTACTCATAATCGGTTTCAGAAATTGTTGGATAAATTGGCACAGTTTGAGCACCAGTTTGTAAAGTTCCAATATCCATTATGTGCCATTCGGTTCTATTATTTGACGAAATTATAGCAATTTTATCATTTTTTTGAATGCCTAAACGCAGTAAAGCTCGCGAAATAGTATTGGCCTTATCTACGTATTCTTGAGTGGAAGTTTTTACCCAAACACCATTGTGTTTTGTGACTAAAGCATCGGGAATATTATATTTTTCTAGTTGATGATAAGGAAAATCAAATAGACGTGTTATTGAAGCCATTGATGAAATTTTTATGCAAATTAATTAATAATATAATGATTCACAATATTAATTTAAAAAATATGAATCATTATTGTGAAATATGTAACTTTGCCAATATAATTAGCCTTTTATAAATGAAAAGATTTTCAAGATTTAATGAGTATAAAGCTCTGGCATATAGGATTTTATTGGTTTATATTTTTTACTTTATTGCTCGAATTTTGTTCTATCTTTATAATGTAAATTTAATTAAAATTAATTCTTTTTTCGATTTTGCGCGCCTTTCTTACCACGGAATTGCATTTGATACTACAACCATACTTTACACCAATATTTTATTCATTGTTTTATCGGTTTTACCTTTAGTTGTCAATACCAAAAAAGTATTTCAAAAGATTCTATTCTACCTTTATTTTACAACGAATTTATTAATGTATTCCTTTAATTTTGTTGACTTTATTTATTACCGATATTCGTTTAATAGAAGTACTAGAGCATCATTGGACACCTTTCAAAACGAAGATAAAACTACGCTATTATTGAATTTTATTGTAGGTTATTGGCATGTTTTTTTATTGTTTTTTTTGTGTGCGTTTGTTTGGATTTACCTTTACAAAAGAGTAAAAATTGCTGAGGTAAGTGTAAAACCAAGTATTAATTATTTCTTGGGAGCAACAGCCAGTTTTTTAATAATAGCAACGCTTTGTGTAGGCGGAATTCGTGGCGATTTTAAAAAGAGTACGCGACCAATAAATTTGCTCGATGCAAGTCGTTATGTTACCCATAATTCGCAAGCCGATTTGGTTTTAAATACACCTTTTGCAATCATTAGAACTTGGACAGCAAATACCTTTAAAAAAGTCAATTTAGTCGATAAAAAAGTAGTTGACACGTTATTAGTTCCGATAAAGCAATATAAAAATAACCCTAAGACTAAACCCAATATCGTAATTTTAATATTAGAAAGTTACGGTCGCGAGTACATAGGTGCGTTTAATAAGAACACAAAAATTCCTGATTATAAAAGTTATTCACCATTTGTAGATTCACTTGCGCAACACAGTATGATTTATACTAATGCTTATGCAAATGGATGGAAATCTATACACGGAATGTCATCTATTATTGCCGGAATTCCATCGTTTAAAGACGCATTTACGTCATCGGCATTTTCAAAACAAAAAATAGAATCATTGGTTTCGGTTTTGAATGGTGAAGGTTATGACACTTCGTTTTTTCATGGTGCACCAAATGGATCAATGGGATTCTTGGGTTTTTCTAATATTCTTGGCTATGATCATTATTATGGTAAAAACGAATATAATAATGATGCCGATTTTGATGGTGTTTGGGGAATTTGGGATGAGCCTTTCTTTCAGTATTTCAATAAAACCTTATCACAGAAAAAGACGCCATTTATGGCAACATTATTTTCGGTTTCTTCACACGAACCTTATACTGTTCCCGAAAAATATCAAGGTAAATTTGATAAAGGAACGGTAAATATTCATCAAACGATTGGTTATACCGACATGGCTTTAAAGAAGTTTTTTAACGCTGCCAAAAAAGAGAAATGGTATGACAACACTATTTTTGTTCTTGTAGCCGATCATGGAAATACAATTGCTTATGACGAATATAGAAAGGAAGCCAATAAACATACTGTTCCAATTTTGTTTTTTACTCCAAACAAAAAGTATGTTGGGGAAAATAACGAATGGGCGCAACAAATTGATATTTATCCAACGTTATTAGATATGATTGGATACGATAAGCCATTTAGAAGTTGGGGTAGAAGTTTGATAAATCCCAATGATGTTAAGCCATTTGCAATAAAACACAATTCTAAAGAGTATATGTTTATGAGTGGTAATTATATTTGTACTTTTAACGAAAAGAAAGCCATTGGCTTCTATGATAAAGATGACAAAGATTTGAAAAACAATCTTATAAATAATAGAAATAAAGAAATGGATATTTTGGAATTGCGTTGCAAAGCGTTTCTTCAAGATTATATGGAGCGAATTATTGATAAAAAATTAGATTCTAAATAGAATGGGACAATAAGTTTTTAAAAAGCGTTTCAATTTTTGAAGCGCTTTTTATTATTTATAAACTTAATTCTAATGTGAATTCATTAATGAAAGTTTCACATTACTTTTTTGGCCTCGAACCCATATAAAATGTTAATTTAGAACCAGCAGTGATGTCACTATGTTTGATAAATAAATCGGGTAACACTTTTCCGTTTAAAACTACTTTTTGAACATACACATTTTTATCGTTTTGATTGATTACATCAACCGTGAAAGTAATTCCGTTTTCTAAAGTTAAAACTGCATTGTTAACTGATGGCGAACCAATAGCATATTCATCACTACCTGGTGCCACTGGATAAAATCCTAAGGCAGAGAAAATATACCACGCACTCATTTGTCCGCAATCGTCATTTCCACCCAAACCGTCAGGTGTTGGTTTGTATTGCATTTTCATGATTTTTCTAACTTGAGATTGTGTTTTCCAAGGTTGATTGGTCCAATTATAAAAATAGGCGACATGATGTGCTGGTTCGTTTCCGTGAACGTATCCGCCAATTATTCCTTCACGAGTAATGTCTTCGGTTTCTGCAAAAAACGAATCGGGTAAATGCATCGAAAACAACGTATCCAATCGTGCTGAAAATTGGTCTTTTCCACCCATTTTCTCAATCAATTCGGTTGGATTGTGTGGTACAAAAAAGCTGTAATTCCAACTATTACCTTCTATAAATCCTTGACCGTGTGTGGATAAAACATCAAAGTTGCTTTTGAACGTTCCGTCAGCTAATTTTGGTTGCATAAAACCTGTTGCTGCGTTAAAATTATTTTTCCAATTGGCAGATCGTTTTATAAATTCGTCATAAACATCTTGTCGGTTTAACTTCTTAGCAATTTGAGCAATACACCAATCGTCATAGGCATATTCTAAAGTATTTGAAACCGAAGTGCCACTTTTCTCAGCAGGAATAAATCCCAAATCCATGTAATAACCAATGCCTTCATAATTTCGATGTTTGGCTGTTGTAACGCAAGCATCTAAAGCTTCATTTGCATTTCCGTTGTAAACACCTTTTATAATCGCATCAGCAAGCACCGAAACGGTGTGGTAACCGCTCATACACCAATTGTCATTGGCATAATGCGACCAAATAGGCAACATCTTCAACGCACTTTGATTGTAATGCGCCATCATCGATTTTACCATATCATTGTTGCGAGAAGGCTGAATGATGTTGAAAAAAGGATGCAACGCTCGGTACGTATCCCATAACGAAAACGTACTGTAATTGGTAAAATCTTTGGCTGTATGAACGTCTTGATCCAAACCTTTGTATTGTCCATCAACATCAGTATAAACCGTCGGGTTTATAAACGTGTGATACATTGCCGTGTAAAAATTGACTTTGGTATCTTCAGAAGCTGTGATGGCGATTTTATTTAACTCAGCATTCCATTGTTTTTGTGCGTTGGTTTTTACTTTTTCAAAATCCCAATCTTTAATTTCCGATTGCATGTTTTCTAAAGCATTTGCCTGACTTACAGAAGATAAAGCAAATTTAATTTGAATCTTCTCGGCTTCATTCGTTTTGAAATCAAAATGCATTCTAATGTTTTTTCCTGCTATTTCTGGAAAGTTTTTAGTTTCGTCAAATTTTCTCCAAAAGCCACGATACGGTTGTTTCTCATCGTAATTCTTTTGTCCGTAGCTGATAAATGGTTTCGAAAAAGACATCGCAAAATAAACGGTTTTAGTTCGTGCCCAACCATTCGTTTGACGATAACCAGTAATCAAAGTGTCGTTTACTACACGAACGTACGTCCAAGTGTTTTTCTCTTTATAGTTGTAAATTCCTGCCATTAAATCCAAAATAATATGACTTTCGTCTGATTTTGGAAACGTATATTGATGCATTCCAACACGTGTTGTGGCAGTCATTTCGGCTAGAATATTATCGTCGTCGAGTTTTACTTTGTAATATCCAGCTTCGGATGTTTCATTAGCATGTGAAAACGAAGAACGATAACCACTTTTAGGATTGGTTGCTGTTCCGGGATTCAGTTGCAGTTTGCCTTGCGTGGGCATAATTAGAAAGTCGCCCAAATCAGAATGTCCTGTTCCACTAAAATGTGTATGACTAAAACCTACAATTGTTTTGTCTTCATAGCGATAACCAGCGCAATATTTGTACACATCACCATTGTATTTTCCGTTTAATTCATACGAAATAGTATCGGTCTCGGGACTCAATTGCACCGCTCCAAACGGAACTGTCGCACCAGGATAAGTATGTCCCATTTTTTCGGTACCGATGATGGGTTTTACATATTTTACAAGGTTTTGTTGTGCAAATGTTGTACAATAGGATAGAAGTAGTAAGAGCAATGAGAGTTTTTTCATGGGGAATTGAATAATCTTTTATAAATGTAAATATAAGATTTTGATTTAAATTGGTAGATAAAAAAAGCACTTTGGTTAGAAAGTGCTTTTGGGATTTTTATTTGTCGTTGGTGTTAAAATCTTTTGTTTTTTGTTGGAGTTCCTTGTACGTTAGCTTTGTTAAGGTTTCTAGAATGTTCTCGTTGTTTTCGTTTTGTTGCAAGTTTTTCAACGGATAATTGTCTGGATATTGTTTGCCTTTTTCGGGAGTCCATGAGAGTAGGTCATTAGGCTCGCAGTTCAAGGCGTCGCATAATAGTTCTATGTGGTCTAATCGATATACTCTTGTTTTATTGCCTAAAATGTGGTTTGTAGAATGTGGTGTAAGACCTGCTTTTACTAAAAAGGTGTATGGTTTTTCTATTCCTCTTGCTTTAAAAATAGGGGTTAAGTTTAGTGTTAACATAATTAAGTTGTTAAAAATTAAAGATAGTATTGTAAAATTCTAAAATAGTTTTCTAAAAAACAAATATATGTAGTTAAAAATTAAATTGCGGTTTTAAGAAATCTAATTTAGGATTCAAAAATCTAATAGTAGTATTAAATAAATCCAATAGTAGTTTCTATAAATCCAATTTCGGATTTAAAAAATTAAAAGTAGTATGTTAAAAATTAAATATATTATGTAAAAATACCAAAGTAGTATTCAATAAATTAAAGATTAGGTTGTAGAAATCTAAATTGTGTAGTGTGAATTTTAAATAGGGTAGTGTGAAGTTTAAATTTACTTTTGATTTTTTCGGTTCTTGTTAATGTCCAAGAACTTGTAAAGTTAATTTCTTTGTGGGCACGGATTGCAAATCCGCGCTATCGGGTTGTAAGTATGTTTATTAGGAAAGGTATTAATATTAAACTGAAATACCATTTATTTAAAGTTTTCTCCATAGTTTAATCATTTATTTATATTTTTTTACAATTTAACATAACATCCAAATTCTAAATCTCTTGAAGTTAATCTTTAATTTCTTTGTGGGCACGGATTGCAAATCCGCGCTATCTGGTTTCCAGCGTCAGAGGTAGAACAAAAGTAAATCATATGGCAGATAAAAAAATGAAATCATTGTTACAAATGTGTGCGTTGTCAGCAATAAAATATGACCCACAACTCAAGGAATATTATAATAATAAAAAAGAAGAAGGAAAAAATGGCATGTTGGTTTTAAACAATATAAGATGCAAAATCATAAGCCGAGTTTTCTCTGTTGTTAATAGACAAACTCCATTTATAAATACTTATAAATTTGCATCCTAATTTTAATAATTATACTTGTTTTTTATCATAGAATGCGCTATCTGGGTTTATAATTTTTGAAATTTATAGTTTTTGATATTTCTAATATTTTGATTAAAACTTATTCCTAAAGCAAATATTGGTTTTTTTTCGAGCTTATATTTGGATGCATATTCCTTTTCAATTATCTGGTCAAGTGCTTCCTGACTATCGTCAGAGTCTAATGAAAATTTAAACTCAAGAATGTATATTTTGTTAGAAAATCTTATTACGCAGTCAATCCTTCCAATATTTGTGGTGTCTTCCGGTATTATTTCAAAGCCTAATAGCTTTAATATTAAATAAACGTTTGCATGATAATATCCTTCCGATTCTTTTGCTATTGCATAAGAAACTGAAGAAAATATAGATTTTAAATCTTCAACAAATAAATGAACATTTTCTTTTATTAGATGATACCTTAATTGCTGATATAAAAGAATATTTTCATCTTCTAAATCATAAATTTCAAATGTATAATCGATAGCTTTTATTATTTTGTTTTTGAATTCAATAAAATCTCTAATTATATAACTAGTTTTTTCATTAATTTCATTTTCATTTAAGAGATAACTATTTTTCTCAATGTATTCCTTGAAATTTTTTAAGAAAGTGAGCAGCTCATCTGGAGTAGTAAATCTATTCGGTACTAAACTAGGATATTTTAAATGCTCTTCAATATTTGAATTTACACTATTTAAGAAATCTAATATTTCTGCACCATTTTCTAATTTATAAATTCCCCATTGTCGTTGCTCTTGAGTTGTACGATAAAATAAATCCAATTCGAAAATATTATTTTCCAAAAAATCATTTAAATAAGTTTCGATTCTATTAAGTCTTGTCATATTTACGGAGGTTTCAATAATTGCTGGTAACGTTCCAGCGCTTGGCGAGGTTGCGAACTTCGGAACTGATTTTTTTCTATCAAACATAAAATTTCTTGCGAAATTTAAACATGAATTTACTACAAAATTCGCAATCTTGCCAAACGAGTGTTGGCATTAGTTCATATTAGTAATCCAGAATATCGATAATATTAGCTCGATTTAAAGTTTCAATATCATTCTCATTTATTACAACAACTTTGATATGATTTTTATCTTTAAAGGGCTTATTAACATAAGTGAAAGCTTCATTAGATTCACTTTCCATTTTTGTTTCAGTTTTTAAAATGATAAATAATATAGGCTTTACTTTGCGTTCAATCGTATTTTTATAAACTTGAGCCATTAAATCAAGTTTAATTCCAATATCTTTCAAACTGTTTTTGTTAAAGCTATTAGGAAAATATTTGACTTCAATTATAAAGTCATGTTTTCTGTGTTCTTTAGTTTCAATTATTAAATCATATTCGTAACCTTGTAATCTTCTATTAGAAAGAATTCGGTAATCAGGATATAGATTTTTTAATAAAACCTCAAATATCTTTCTTTCAATCGCAATATATTTAGGAATATATTCTTCTTTAGGAATTGTTTTTTTAACATTAGTTTGATTCTCTTCATTACCGACAAATTCCTCGAATGCTTTTTCTGCTTTTTTATTTACTTCTTTACTATCTAATTCTTGACTTATTTCGATACCGTCTCTGCCTAATTTGATTTTGTCACCTTTCTTAATTCTATCACCTATGTTATCTATAAAATTTTTGAGTTGTTTTCTAATTACAAAAAAAACTATTAATACAGTCAAAGGCCATAATATATCTGATAAAAGTTTACAATCACAAAGATTAAATAGGCAATCATTTTGGTCTTTTGAAGTAATTGTTTCTATTGTTATATGTCTTTCAGACAAAGAGTTTTTCAATTTGTCTTTACTCTTAGTTATTGTATCATGTTTAACAATTGTCTTCATGTATCTTTTTTTTGTATTACTATCAACTTGTGTATACTCGCTACAAACAAACGTTTAAAAATAATTATAAATGTTTGTAAACATTTGCTAATATATAAAAAATCCCTAACTGCTATAACACAATCAGGGATTTTATATATAGTAAAAACGATTTATTGTTTCTCAATCCACAACCTCGCATTTACAAATGCTTCAATCCATGGCGAAACTTCATCGTTGCTGTCTTTTGGGTAATGTGCCCAATTCCAAGGAAAAGTAGAACGCTCAATGTGTGGCATCATCACCAAATGTCTTCCTGTTGTGTCGCACATCATTGCCGTGTTAAAATCTGAACCGTTTGGATTGGCAGGATAACCTTCGTAACCATATTTTGCTACAATATTATACTGACTTTCGTCATAAGGCAATTTGAATTTTCCTTCACCATGCGAAACCCAAACTCCCAATGTCGTTCCGGCCAATGTAGATAACATCACCGAATGATTTTCTTGCACTTTCACCGATGTAAAAATACTTTCGTGTTTGTGTGAATCGTTGTGTTGCATTTTTCCGTGAATTTCATGCTCTGGATTTACCAATTCTAATTCCATAAACAATTGGCATCCATTACAAATTCCGACAGATAAAGTGTCTTCACGCTTAAAGAAATTCTTTAAAGCCGTATTCGCTTTTTCGTTGTATTTGAATGCTCCTGCCCAACCTTTAGCCGAACCTAAAACATCCGAATTTGAAAATCCACCAACAGCTCCAATAAACTGAATGTCTTCAAGAGTTTCTCTTCCTGAAATCAAATCGGTCATGTGAACGTCTTTTACATCAAATCCCGCTAAGTACATCGCATTCGCCATTTCTCGTTCCGAATTACTTCCTTTTTCACGAATAATAGCTGCTTTTGGACGTGCATTACTAGGTAACGAAGGAAGTTTTCCAGTAAAATGACTTGGAAAAGTATAGTGTAACGCTTGATTTTTGTAATTATCAAATCGCTCTTTGGCTTTGTTATTTTTTGTTTGTTTTTGGTCGAGTAGGAACGAGGTTTTGAACCAAGTGTCTCTGTAATTGTGAATTGTGAATTGTAAATTGTGAATTGATAATTGTCCAGAATTTTCAACAGTTCCAATTTTAGAGAAACTTACGTTATCAGATTGTAATGCTTTTTCAAATGTGGCATCGTCTTTGGCTTGAAGCACCACCGCAATATTTTCTGAAAATAAAATCTTCACTAAATCTTTTTCCGTGAAGGAATCAAACGAAATTTTAGCTCCTAAATTCACATCGGCAAAACACATTTCTAATAAAGTTGTGATTAATCCACCACTTCCAATATCATGTCCTGCAACGATTTGATCGTCTTTAATTAAATTTTGGATCGCATTGAAAGCACGTTTGAAGAAATCAGCATCTTTAATCGTTGGCGTTTCCGATCCAATTTTGTTTAAGGTTTGAGCAAATGAACTTCCGCCTAATTTAAAATCATCTTGCGATAAATTGATGTAATATATTGAACCGCTTGTCATTCCATCGCCATGGAATCTAAAAACAGGTTCAACCACTTTAGAAATCGCATCACAATTTCCTGCAGCCGAAATAATTACCGTTCCTGGAGCAATAACTTCGCCATCGGCATATTTTTGTTTCATCGAAAGCGAATCTTTTCCTGTTGGAATATTGATTCCCAATTCGATTGCAAATGTAGAACACGCTTCAACAGCT
This sequence comes from Flavobacterium aquatile LMG 4008 = ATCC 11947, assembly GCF_000757385.1. Taxonomy (GTDB): domain Bacteria; phylum Bacteroidota; class Bacteroidia; order Flavobacteriales; family Flavobacteriaceae; genus Flavobacterium; species Flavobacterium aquatile. Next base: position 786,240 of record NZ_JRHH01000003.1, read on the forward strand.
TCGTATAATCGTGCGTCTTCACCTTCGTTTTTACACGCCCACATCCAGTTGGCAGAAAGAGAAACACTTTTTAAATTATCTTTTAAAGGAGCAAAAACAATATTCGATAACGCTTCGGCAATAGCATTCCTACTTCCGGCTTTTGGATCAATCAACGCCGAAATTGGCGCATGACCAATAGAAGTTGCAATTCCTTCTTTTCCGTTGTAGTCTAAAGCCATTACACCAACATTATTTAATGGTAATTGTAATGGTCCAACACATTGTTGTTTAGCTACTTTTCCGCCAACGCAACGATCGACTTTATTGGTTAACCAGTCTTTACAAGCAACGGCTTCAAGTTGAAGAACATTTTCTAAATAGGCCGGAATATTTTCTTGAGAATATTCTAAATCGGCGTAATTTCTTGTGATGGTTTTGTCGGCCATTATTGTTTTTGGCGAACTTCCAAACATATCTTCTAGAGCAAAATCCATTGGTTTTTCGCCAGTAGTTTTACTTTCAAATGTAAATCGGTGATCACCAGTTACGTCACCCACTTGATACATCGGTGAACGTTCTCTATCGGCAATGCGTTGTAAGGTGTCAATGTCTTTCTGACCAATAACCAATCCCATACGTTCTTGCGATTCGTTACCGATTATTTCTTTAGCCGAAAGCGTTGGATCTCCAACAGGCAATTTGTCTAAATCAATCAATCCACCAGTTGCTTCCACTAGTTCTGACAAACAATTTAAATGTCCACCAGCGCCATGATCGTGAATAGAAACTATCGGATTTTCATCACTTTCTACCATGCCACGAATAGCGTTGGCAGCACGTTTTTGCATTTCAGGATTCGAACGTTGGATTGCGTTTAATTCGATTCCAGAACCAAAAGCTCCAGTATCTGCAGAGGAAACTGCTGCGCCACCCATACCAATTCTATAATTTTCACCACCAAGAATTACAATTTTATCACCAACTTTTGGTTCGTGTTTTTGTGCTTGAGATAATTTTCCGTAACCAATTCCACCAGCTTGCATGATTACTTTGTCGTAACCTAACTTTCTGTTTTCTTCGTTATGTTCGAATGTCAAAACCGAACCAGTAATTAAAGGTTGCCCAAATTTATTTCCAAAATCGGAAGCACCATTTGAGGCTTTAATTAAAATATCCATTGGAGTTTGATACAACCATTTGCGTTCTTCAAATCCTAATTTATTTTCTTGCAAACGCGAGTAAGCTGTCATGTAAACAGCAGTTCCAGCTAATGGTAGCGAACCTTGTCCGCCAGCCAATCTATCTCTAATTTCACCACCAGAGCCAGTTGCTGCACCGTTGAAAGGTTCTACTGTTGTTGGGAAATTGTGTGTTTCTGCTTTTAATGAAATAACCGAATCAAATTGTTTTTTAGAATAAAAATCGGGTTTGTCGGCGCTTTTTGGTGCAAATTGTTCTACAGTTGGTCCTTTTACAAACGCAACGTTATCTTTGTATGCCGATACAATATCGTTAGGATGTTCGGCAGAAGTTTTCTTAATTAATTTGAATAATGAAGACGGTTTTTCTTCGCCATCAATTACGAAAGTTCCGTTGAAAATTTTATGACGGCAGTGTTCTGAATTGACTTGAGAGAATCCAAAAACTTCTGAATCAGTTAGTTTTCGGTTTAATTTTTTTGCTAAATTATCTAGGTAATCCACTTCGTCCTGACTTAAAGCTAAACCTTCTTGCTTGTTGTAAGCAGCGATGTCTTCAATTTCAAGAACTGCTTCAGGTTGAATGTTGATGGTGAAAATATCCTGATTTAAATTGGAATACTTTTGAAAAAGCATTGGATCAAAATCAGAGAAATCTTCTGAAACTTTTTCAAATTCTTCAATTCTGATGATGCCTTCGATACCCATATTTTGAGTAATTTCTACAGCATTAGTGCTCCAAGGTGTTACCATTGCGGCACGAGGTCCAACAAAAAAATCCGCAAGAACGGATTTATCTATTTTGTGTGCGTTAGCGAATAACCAATTTAGTTTTGAGATAGTTTCTGTAGAAAGTTCGTTTTGCGCTTGAACGGCAAAAACAGTTGTACTTTCGTTTCCGAAAAAATGAATCATTGTGTTGTTGTTTAATCTGAACTTGTTTCAGATTCTCATCTGATTAAGGTTCAATTTTAGTTGTGGTGCAAATTTAAGGCAAATTGTACGTTATGCCAAATAAGATGCAAATAGTTTTTAACGAGTTTTTGACAATTTAAAGAATATAAAAATTCTTGCAAAGAAAATTTTTATACTTTTGAATTTCAAATTTTTATTAGATGAAACAAATTTACTTATTTATTGTAATGCTTGTGGGATTGGGTTTGAACGCTCAGGTGATTAATTTTCCCGATGAAGCATTTAAATCTAAACTATTATCAGCAAATAGTTGGAATCATGTTGCAGAAAATGCTGCTGGTATTAGTGTTGTGATTGATATTAATAATGATGGGGAAATACAAGTAAGTGAAGCTCTTTTAATTAGAAAAATAGATGTGTATAATGGTGGATATATTCAAAGTATTGTAGGTATAGAGTATTTCACAAATCTAACTTCTTTGAATTGTTCGTATAATGGAATTTCAACAATTAATGTCAGTAATTTGTTAGAACTTAAAATTCTAAATTGCAATGATAATCTAGCGCTAACCTCATTAAATATTAGTGGACTAAGTGAGTTAGAAGAGTTGAATGCATATCAATGTAGCTTAACTTCTCTAAATCTAAATGGTTTAAGTTCAATTAAAAAAATTAATTGTAATACGAATAATCTCACTACACTTGATTTGAGCTCACTGACTAATTTAATTGAGGTGCATTGTAGTAATAATATTTTAACTTCAATTAATACTAATGGTTTATCTAATCTAAAATTTTTTTATTGTGGTATCAATCAATTAACTTCTTTTGACTTTACTAATCTAACAGCACTTGAAGAACTAAATGTAAGTTTCAATGTTAATTTAACAAGTATCAATGTCACAGGAATGCAGACATTAAAGAAATTGGAATGCAATGGTTGCCAACTTTCTTCATTAACCTTAATTGATTTACCAAATTTGTTTTATTTGAATTGTAGTAATAATCTATTTCAGACATTAAATTTATCGAGTTTAACAAGCCTTATTATTCTTGATTGTAGTTTTAATCAATTGATATCACTTGAATTTGGAAATTTAAATGGACTAGAGAACCTTAATTGTTCGGTTAATCAACTTTTCAATTTAAACATAGAAAATATGATAAATTTGAGTGGTCTATTCTGTTATGGTAACGTTCTCGAACAATTGGATCTCTCTCCATTTCAACAATTAGTTAATCTTTCATGTTCATCTAACCAATTGCAATCTCTTGATTGTAGTATGCTACCAAATTTGCAATTTCTTGATTGCCAAGAAAACCAACTCGAGTTCCTCAATATAAAAAATGGAAATTCAACAGGTTGTAATTTTTATGGTAATCCAACTTTAGAATATCTGTGTGTTGATGAAGATAAAGTTACAAATTTACAAATTTTAGTTCTTACTAGTTATCAATATTCAAATATGACTAATTGTTTAGTAGGTAGTTATTGTTCTTTTACTCCAGGTGGAAATTATTACACTATCCAAGGAAGTCAAAAGTTTGATTCAAACTTAAATGGTTGTGATAGTAATGATGCAATATTTCCAAATTTAAATTTTAATATCACTGATGGATTTTCTTCAGGAAATATAATTGCTAATACTTCTGGTGATTATTCAATTTTTGTAGGTCAAGGTACACATACTATTACTCCAATTCTTGAAAACCCTACTTATTTTAATATATCTCCATCAAGTTTACAGCTTACATTTCCTGAAACAATTAGTCCAAATAATCAAAATTTTTGCATTACACCAAATGGAGTTCATAATGATTTGGAAGTAGTAATTATTCCATTAATTCCAGCTAGACCGGGATTTGATGCAACGTATAAGATAATCTATAAAAATAAAGGAAATTCTACTTTGTCAGGTTCAGTTGTATTTAATTTTGAAGATGACAAAATGGATATACTTTCTTCAATACCAAATTACTCATTGCAATCTACAAACCAATTGACTTATAATTATACAAATTTATCTCCATTTGAATCAAGAGAAATTTTAATTACAATTAATATTAATTCACCCATGGAAATAACAGCTGTTACTATTGATGATCAATTAAATTTTGCTGCAGACATATATCCATTTTTAGGTGATGAATTTTTGCAAGATAATAATTCCAGCTTGAAACAAATTGTTGTTGGTTCATTCGATCCTAATGATAAAACCTGTATTGAAGGAAATACAGTTGGAACAGAAATGATTGGTCAATATATTCATTATATTATTCGTTTTGAGAATACCGGAACCTTTCCTGCTGAAAATATTGTAGTGAAAGACATGATTGATTTAACCAAATTTGATTTAAGTACTTTGATACCCGTAAGTTCAAGTCATTCATTCGTCACTCGAATTGCCTCTAATGGAAGCGTAGAATTCGTTTTCGAAAATATTCAGCTGCCTTTTGATGATGCTAATAATGATGGATATATTGTATTCAAAATTAAAACCATATCAGGTTTGTATATTGGAGATATTTTAACAAATAAAGCTAATATTTATTTTGATTATAATTTTCCAATTGAAACTAATATGACTTCAACAACAATTCAAAATTTAACAATAACGGATTTTAATTTTAATGACTTTGTAGTATTATATCCAAATCCAACAGATAGTATTTTAAATTTTAAAATAAAAAATAATATTGATATTTCTTCAATTAATATTTATAATTCTTTAGGTCAATTAGTTTTAGTTACAACTAATCCAAAAGAATCTATAAATGTTTCAACATTGAAGACAGGAATGTATTTCGTAAAAATAGTTTCAAATTTAGGTGAATCAAATAGTCAATTTTTAAAAGAATAGTTTTTTTAAGGAATAAACTGATAAGCACCCAAATCTGTTGAAGTTGTTCTGTCAATTCCTGTAATATCAGTTGGGAATAATGCTGTTGCTGTTGCATCATGTGGCAAATTCAAATCTTCGGATAACCATAATTGGTTTAAAGATTCATCTTCAAATTTTGGGTTGAAAACAGTTGAATTGTTTGCTATAGAACAGTTTGAATAATTTGTGGTGTTTGTTGGCGGATAGAACGTATTATTATTTGTATTATTTGATTTTATTAAACAATTTGCGAATTCATAATTAAACGCGTTTGTTCCTTTTCTATCAATTAATAATTCATTTTGATTGGAACCATAAATGATACAATTTGTAAAGCTAAAATCATTTACTGGACTGTTTGCATAAATTTCTGTTTCAGTTTCTACATAGTCATTTAGTAAAACCGCCGCTTGTTGCGAACTTGGCCAGGTATTGTTGAAAGTGCAATGTGTAAAATTGTACGTTCCTCCATAGGTGCATGCTAACGTAGCTTGACCGGCATTGTTTATTACAAGATTACTTCCTTCAATAGTTGATTTTCTTGCCAAGATTCCAACATTTGAACAATCATAAATTTGAGAGTTTTTAATATTTAGATAAGGTATACTTGTGTCTGTAAACAATGCTAAATTTTGTGATAAAATGCCAACAGTAGCATTTTTTATAGTCAAGTGATTAATGCTGTTTTGCGTTGAAGTCGAATGATTGATAATGGCACCCCATTGTCCAGGGACATTTGAGAAATCTGGTTCTAATCGGTCGCCTTCAAAAATGACTTCGTTTTCTAATGCGTCTGTTGTAGATAAATTTCCTTCAATTTTTAGAGTAGCATTTTTACTAATAATCAATCCGGAATTTGCATGAAAATGAACTCTAGCTCCTTGTTCTACGGTTAAAGTTTTTCCATCAGGTACAAAAGCGTAGCCATAAATTACATAAGGTTTAGAATTGTTCCATTCATATTCATTTCCATTTATTGGATCGTTTTCATCTAAATTACTACCAATTGCGATTACATTTTCGGCATTATCATCGAAACCTAAGTTTATTGTTTCATACAAAAATTCGCCATCAACTTCACTTCGTTGAGGATAGATAAAATAGGCATCCTGAATTAAAGTCACCAATTCCACCGTTTGAGGTGCGCCGCTTATATTGTGAAATTCTATTTTATCGGTATATAAAAAATCGGTTGGATTGGCACTTGCAACATCGGCCGTAACTTCAATAAAAATAAACATACTGTCTTTGGCAAGAAGTTCTACATCATTAAAGATTTTACCTTCGCCAATTCCGCTTGCGTCACTATCTTCACCAGTTAATCCGTCGATCATCATTCTGTATTTCGAACTTGTACCTTTTGCTAATTGAATTTTTGGTATAGAAATATCGTTATCACTTTTATTGTAAACCTTTAATCGATAGGTACTTGAGCCAATATTTGTAAAAACGGTATCTAAGTAAACAGTATCTTTAGAAAAAGTCAATCCGCCTTTACTTGGTTGGAATTCAAAGTCATTTCGACAAGAACTAAGCGAGATTATAAGTCCGAAAAGGAATAAGAATAGAGAATTTCTCATGTATAAAACTAATTTTGGTAAATGTATGTATTTATTTGAAATTTCAAAAAAGGTTTGATTAAAATTACAAACGCAATAAGTATCGATTTAGTTTGTATTTGTTAAACTATCTGACATTTCTCCTAAAAATAACTAATTTTGCAAAAAAAAATACTATGTCTTTCGATAAAGAAAAAATGTTAAAACTCTGCAACGAGTGGTCTAAAAACACTTTGATGGAAACCCTTGAAATTGAGTATATTGATGCTGGAGAAACTTTTTTAAAAGCCACGATGCCAGTAAATTCGAGAGTACATCAACCGATGGGATTGCTTCATGGTGGCGCATCGGTTGCGTTGGCAGAAAGCGTTGGAAGTGCTGCATCAATCATGTTTGTCAATCCAGAAAGGCAAGAAGTTCGCGGAATTGAAATTTCTGCAAATCATTTAAAAAGTAAACGTGAAGGCATCGTTACTGCAACGGCAACCATCATTCACAAAGGCGCGAGTATTCATTTGTGGGAAATTAGAATTGTAGATGAAAACGAAAAGTTGATTTCACTTTGTAAATTAACCAACATGATTTTACCAAGTAAAGGACGATGAGTTTCTTATTTTCTAAAATAAAAGAACAGCAAGCGAATAAGCTACCATTTGTGTGTTATTGCAAACCTAATTCAGATAAAATCATTGCGCTTTTTCAGAAGAACGATGATTTGATTTCTTTGGATGATTCCGATGTTGGATTTGCTTTTGTATCTTTTGATAATGAAAAACGATATATAATTCCAGAACGATTATCGGATATTTATTTTGAAACGGTTTCAGCTTCAGATTACATTTTTCCGAAAACTATGATTTTAGAGACTGATTCAGATGCGAAAATAGCATTTGAATCTTTAGTCGAAAGTGGAGTAGAAGCGATACAAAGAGGCGACTTTGAAAAAGTAGTTCTTTCGAGAAAAGAATTGATTGAAGTTATGGATTTTGATATCGAATTGGTTTTCAATAAATTGATTTCTAATTATTCTAAAGCATTTAAATATTGTTTTTATCATCCTAAAATTGGTTTTTGGATTGGAGCAACTCCAGAACAATTTTTAAATGTTGATGAGAATTTGTTGAAAACAGTTTCTTTAGCCGGAACACAATTAGTTTCAAATGATGCTATAAAGTGGTCAGATAAAGAAGTTGACGAACAACAAATTGTAACTGATTACATTGTTGAAAATTTGAAATTATATTCAGATAATGTAACTTTTTCTGAACCTTATTCGCATCAAGCAGGAAATTTACTGCATATAAAAACCGATATTCAGGCGATTGTAAATGACGAAAATGCTATTTCTAAAATTATAAATGTATTGCATCCAACACCAGCAGTTTGTGGTTTTCCAAAAGAGAAGGCGAAAAAATTTATAATAGAAAATGAAGGTTATCAAAGAGAATTTTATGCCGGATTTTTGGGCGAGTGGAATAAAGATTTTGCTACTTTCAAACAAAAGCGATCTGATTTATTTGTTAATTTACGCTGCATGAAAATTGAAGAATCCGTTGCAAATTTGTACATTGGTTGCGGAATAACAAAAGAAAGCAATCCAGAAAAAGAATTTATTGAAACCGTAAATAAATCATTGACAATTAAAAGTGTGTTGTAAAGTACGAAGTTAGAAATACGAAGTACGATTTAAAAAATATAATATGAAATTAGATATATTGGCATTTGGTGCGCATCCAGATGATGTAGAATTGGGTTGTAGCGGAACGATAGCCAAGGAAATTTCACTTGGTAAGAAAGTTGGAATTATTGACTTAACTCGAGGTGAATTGGGAACACGTGGTTCTGTTGAAATACGAAATTCAGAATCGGCGAAAGCTTCGAAAATACTTGGTGTTTCTGTAAGAGAAAATCTTGATATGCGCGATGGTTTTTTTGTAAATGATGAAGCACATCAGATGAAAATCATTCAAATGTTGCGCAAGTATCAACCAGAAATTGTGCTTTGCAACGCCATTGTCGATAGACATATCGATCACGGAAAAGGAAGTAAATTGGTTTCGGATGCTTGTTTTTTATCTGGTTTACGAATGATTGAAACTAGTCTTGATGGTAAAATTCAAGCTGCTTGGCGACCAAAAGTGGTGTATCATTACATCCAATGGAAAAACCTGGAACCCGATTTTGTTGTTGATATTTCAGAATTTATGGATGTCAAAATGGAATCAATTTTGGCTTACAGTTCGCAATTTTATAATCCAAATACCAACGAACCGGAGTCGCCAATAAGTTCGAAAAACTTCCTGGATAGCGTAAAATACCGCGCACAAGATTTAGGTCGTATTGTAGGAGTAGATTATGCTGAAGGTTTTACTGTAGAAAGATATTTGACAGTCAATAGCTTAAGCGATTTGAAATAAATTTGAGATAAATTTTTGATTTTTTTCTTTGCACAAGCCAAGAAAAAGTATATATTTGCACTCGAATTACAAATGGTGATTGTAGCTCAGCTGGTTAGAGCATCGGTTTGTGGTACCGAGGGTCGCCGGTTCGAACCCGGTCATTCACCCAAAAAAAAAGTCTTGAAATTTTCAAGACTTTTTTCGTTTATATACTTTTCTATAATTTATTTTGCAGCCATTCTCTTTAAAATTGCCCATTGTTTCAATGCCGATCTAGCTTCAACAGCAGGATAACCTAGCATTACTTTTCCAGCAGGAATATCGGCTGCAACTCCAGATCCAGCGCCAACAATTGCTCCGTCACCAATTGTTATATGATCTTTTATTGATGCGCTTCCGCCAATAATCACGCCGTTTCCTAAAGTAACTGAACCAGCAAGACCACTATTTCCAGCCATAATACAAAATTTACCCAATTTAGAATTGTGACCTATTTGTACCAAATTATCAATTTTACAACCATCACCAATTATTGTAGAGCTAAATTTCCCTCTATCAACACAAGAGTTAGCTCCAATTTCTACATTATTTCCAATAACAACATTACCAATTTGCGGAATTTTAGCTAAACCTCTTTGTGGGCATGGAGAAAATCCGAAACCATCAGCACCAATGGTACAATTAGGATGTAAAATGCAATACGCACCAACATGACAACGTTCTCTTATTACCGTTCCAGACCAAATTATTGTATTTTTTCCAATAGTTACTTCATCCAAAATGGTTACATTTGGATAAATTGTGACATTTTCGGCGATAGTTACATTTGGTCCAACATAACTTCCAGCTCCAATTTTAGTACCGGCTCCAATAGTTGCGGAAGCATCAATAACAGCCGTTGGATGGACTTCATGACTAAATTTAGGTGCGTCTGGAGCAAACATTTCAAGAACTTGGCACATTGCTAAATCGGCATTTTTAACTTTTATAAATGCTTTATTTTCGCCTGGTTCAATAGAAATGTCTTCGTTTACAATAGCGACGCAAGCTTTAGAGTCTTTCCAAAATTTTTCATATTTTTTGTTTCCTATGAAGGCAATTTCGGTTTCGCTTGCTATTTCTAGTTGTTCTGGTGCAGTTATTTTATGATTAGTTTTGCCAATAACAATGCCTTTTAAAACTTCATTTATCTCTAAAACAGTAAGTGTTTTCATCGTGGGAGTTAGGTTTACGATGCCAAATATGGTAAATTGTTTTCACATTCACTAATTATTAACAAAACGCATTGTTACTTTTAAAAATATTCTAAATTTGTTTTTATAAAATATTCCTATGAAAAAAATATTCTTAATGTTAATTATACCTTTACTTTCTTTTGGACAATTTGAAAAATCAATCAAATTGAAAGTTGCAGTTATACAAAATTTTGTGCAAAAAGGTGAAGAAGGAGAGAAGATGTATTGGCAAACCAAAGGACAAATTACTTTTGGAATTGTAAACTATACCGAAGAACAAAATCCGATATTTAGGGATTTATTTATAAGTCAGTATAAAGAGATTGTTCCTATTTACAATAAAATGAATGAAACCAGTAATGAAGACGATAGTGCTTTATTCATTAAAATATTAATTAGGCAAGAAGAAGATTACAGAAAACTTTTGACAGAGGAGCAGTTAAAGAAGTATTTTGCTGCTTTAGCAGAATTTGAAAAGAGCAATCCTGAGGCCAATGATTCGTATACGTCTTTATTCTTTTCAGAAAGATTATTAAAAGAATACAAAGAACGGCTTTATTAAAAATAGAAAACGCTGTAAAATTAATTACAGCGTTTTTTTTTGGATTTAATTTCAAATTATTTTCCGTCTTTGTCAACTACTAAGCGCTTTTCTCTGTTTGCAATTTCCCAAGCTGTTGCAAAAGCCAATCTTGTTCTTTTTTCCAAAGCATCAAATTCAATTTTGTCAACTTCATCTGTTGGCTTGTGATAATCTTCATGGGTTCCGTTGAAATAAAATACTGATGGAATTCCGTTTTTCGCGAAATTGTAATGATCTGAACGATAGTAAAAACGATTTTTATCGGCTCTATCATTGTATTTGTAATCTAAAGCTAGACCAATATATTTTTTATTTACATCTTCACAAATGTTGTATAAATCGGTAGAAAGATAATCTGAACCAATTACATATACATAATTATTAGAATCTTTGTGGAAATCATCACGACGTCCAATCATGTCAATATTGATATCGGCAACCGTATTTTTTAATGGAAACAATGGATTTTCTGAATAAAATCGTGAACCGTGCAAACCGTGTTCTTCACCTGTTACATGTAAAATTAAAACTGAACGTTTAGGTCCGTTTCCTTCGCTTTTTGCTTTATGAAATGCTTGAGCGATTTCTAGCAATCCTACAGTTCCAGAACCATCATCATCGGCACCATTATAAATTTCACCATTTTTCATACCAACGTGATCATAATGAGCTGAAACTACCACAATTTCTTCTGGAAGTTCGCTACCTTCAATAAATGCCCAAATATTTTCTGAGTCACCAAGTTTTGGACTAAATCCTTTTTTCATGTATTCTGAAGGTACTTTTTGGTAGTAACTATCTGCACCTTTTGGAAACGGAATTCCATCTTTTTTATATTGATTAATCAAATAATTTCCAGCTAATTTCTGACCTTCACTACCTGTATTCCTACCTTGCATTTCATCGGAAGCAACGATGGTTAAATGGGTTTTTAATTCGGCAGCGGTAATACTATTTATATAACTTGGAACGTCAAGAGGTTTTTTGGTGGACGTTGCGGTTTTGGAATTGGAACACGACATAATTAACATGGATAATAATCCAATTGAGATGCTTTTTTTCATATGTTTAAATTTTATTTTTAGACGTAACATATGTTATCGCCTTTTTAACCATTGGTATTTGCTTACGCAAACTTTTTGTTAGTGGCGATTTCATAATTAATGTATATTAATAAATGCGTAAATAACTAATAAAACTGAAAGTAATGCTATTAAAAAAATATTGATAAATAATATTATGGTACTTTTTAAAAATGAAATTGCTCTTGTTTCGCCATAAAAACGATGATGTGCCGGAAAAAAATAATAGAACATCCAAATATAAGCAACAGCATTTATTAAAAATGAAAGCGTTGATTTTACCATGTTATCTCCAAGAAAATGCAATAAGCAATCACTAATTCCAATCAACAAAGAGATTAAAAGTAAGAATGAAAAATAGTGTAACGTGAAAATACCGTGATCAAAATAATACCATCTTTTTTTATTGTGAAACAACCACAAAACAAATGCAAATAATGGCATGTAAATGAATAATGCTTTTGGAAAATTATGCATAATTGATTCTAAAAACTTCTCCTTTAATTCTTCACTAGAATATTTATTATTTATAGGAATTGTTTTTTTTGCAAACCAATATTCAACATCATTAATTTCGTCTGGATTTACTTTTCTAATGGAATCCATTTCTGAAACCGACTTGTATTGCGAACCAAAGAAACGGTCATTATTTTTAAAAATAGCATCTTTTTTTGCTTCAGTAATATATTTAATTAAAGAATCAGCATTTTTATCTGATAAAACTCCTTTTTTTCTTAGATTTTCAATTTCTTGGACTTCTTCTTTTATTTTTGCTTTTAGAATTGAATCGTTTACTAATGAATCATTTTTTTCTAGATAATCTTCTGTTTCCTTATGATCATAGTAAGATTTTTTTGTTTCTTTTTTTGCGCCATTATCAAATTTTACGATATCATTATCTTCTTCATAATCAGGAAGTACCGCCATCAAAAAAAACGTCACAAAACTGATGAAAATATATAATCTAACTGGCGCCAAATAAGATAAGCGTTTTCCTGACAGATATTCTTTAGTTAATGAAGCTGGTTTTAATAAAAGATTTTTTATGGTTTTCCAAAAAGCATTTTCATAATGCGTTAAATCTTCAAAAAAGTGAATGAATAAATGATGGAATGTTTTTCTAGTATCGGTATTTTCTTGACCACAATTTGGGCAAAAACGATTATCAACTACATAATTGCAGTTGAGGCAAGTTTTATCTTTTCGTAACGGACTTTTGTGCGACATAAATTATCTGGAATAATAAACCGATGTAAATCTATTAAAAATATTTTATTATTACTTTTGCTTAGTAACATTAGTTATTAAATTTTAAATTAGTTACATTTATTTTAATATAAAATTCATTTTTATGCAATCTACAGCTGCAACACCCGATCAATATTTTTCTGAATTGCCAGAAGATAGAAGAAATGCAATGGAACAATTGCGAAAAGTTGTAACAGATAATATTCCTGCCGGATTTAAAGAAGTCATGTCTTATGGCATGTTAGGATATTGTGTTCCTCATGAAATTTATCCAAATGGTTATCATTGTAATCCTAAAGATCCGTTGCCATTTTTTGCAATAGCATCTCAAAAAAATTCTATAAACATTTATCACATGATGATTTATGCCGATAAAGAATTACACGATTGGTTTGTTGCTGAGTATCCTAAATACTCTAAATCAAAACTTGATATGGGAAAAAGTTGCATCCGATTTAAAAAAACCGCGGATATTCCCTATGATTTAATAGGTGAATTATTAACAAAAGTTACTGTCGATCAGTGGATTGAACGCTACGAAAGCAATTTAAAAAAATAACCAATGATTGATACATTAAAGGAAACCTATGGTTATCTATTTGAAGAAAAACTAATTGAAGAAATTTCACAAGTTGCCACTCTTAAGAATTTTAATGAAGGTGACGTTTTAATTGATTTTGGCGATTACATAAAAAAAATGCCTCTGTTAATTCATGGTGCTATAAAAATATTAAGAGAAGATTTTGATGAAGGCGAGTTGCTCTTGTATTTTATAGAAAAAGGCGATACTTGTGCCATGACAATGGCATGTTGCTTGGGCGATACTAAAAGCGAAATTAGAGCAGTTGCCGAGACGAACGGCCAATTAGTTATGATTCCTGTTAGTAAAATGGAAGAATGGCTTGGCAAATATAAAAGTTGGCGAAACTATGTTTTTAATAGTTATAACAATCGTTTAAAAGAAATGCTCACAGCAATTGATAATCTAGCGTTTATGAATATGGATGAACGATTACTGAATTATTTATCAGAGAAATCAATTGTTAATAAAACCAAAGATATTAAGAGTACACATCAAGAAATTGCTTTCGATTTGCACACTTCTCGAGTAGTAGTTTCTAGATTATTAAAAGCGTTAGAAAACGAAGGTAGAATTCGTTTGCATCGTGCTTCAATTGAATTATTAAACATTAAGTAACCTAAGTTGCACATTGTAAATTTGAATTTATCGACCTTTGTGTCAACAAAAAAATAAATGGAAATTAATTATATAATTGGCTATTTTTTAGCCGTTTTAGTTGGAATAACATTGGGTTTGATAGGAAGTGGTGGTTCTATTTTATCGGTTCCAGTTTTAGTTTACATTATGGGAATAGAACCCATTTTGGCAACAGCTTATTCATTATTTGTTGTTGGAACTACGGCTTTAGTTGGTGGTTTTCAAAAGGCAGTTCAGAAATTAGTCGATTTTAAAAAGGTTTTATTGTTTGGAGTGCCAACGATATCGGCCGTTTTTTTAACCCGAAAATTTATTGTTCCTGCTATTCCAGATGTTATTTTCACTACGCCAACTTTCACTTTGCACAAGTCCGTTTTAATTATGGTTGTTTTTGCAGTTGTGATGATTTCGGCTTCGATAAGAATGATCAAACCAATTAAAGAGAAGATTATTAATGATGATGCAAAACTGAATTACTTCAGAATCATTGTGCAAGGATTATTTATAGGATTAGTAGCAGGATTTGTTGGTGCTGGTGGCGGATTTTTAATAATTCCGGCATTGCTGTTTCTTGCAAAAACACCAATGAAAATGGCTGTTGGAACGTCACTTTTTATAGTCGCAATTCAATCTTTAATTGGTTTTGTTGGTGATATTCGACCAGATCAAATTATTGATTGGAAAGTGGTTTTAATTTTTACAGGATGTTCTATAATTGGTGTTTTCATTGGAAATTATTTATCAAAGAAAATCGATGGAGACAAATTGAAAACTGGTTTTGGATGGTTTGTTCTCGCTATGGGAATTTATATCCTTGTAAAAGAACTTATCTTTTCTTAATCTTTTTATAAATGTAACATTTGATACGCTACATTAATTTCAAATCGATTATTTTTACATAAAATTACAAACAGATGAAAATACAACAAATATATACTGGATGTTTAGCACAAGGTGCTTACTATATTGAAAGTAATGGCGAAGTTGCTATTATTGATCCATTGCGAGAAGTACAACCGTATATTGATATTGCTTCTGCAAATAATGCTCAGATTAAATACATTTTCGAAACTCATTTTCATGCCGATTTTGTAAGCGGTCACGTGACTTTAGCTGAAAAAACAGGAGCGCCAATCGTTTACGGACCAGAAGCCAATCCGAGTTTTAAAGCTCATGTTGCTACTGATGGCGAGGTTTTTAAATTGGGTGAAATTACTATTACTTGTCTTCACACACCTGGACATACCATGGAAAGTTCGTGTTATTTATTGAAAGATAAAGACGGAAAAGATTATGCACTTTTTAGTGGAGATACATTATTTCTTGGTGATGTCGGTCGACCAGATTTGGCTCAAAAAGCTGCACACATGACGCAAGAACAATTAGCTGGAGTTTTATTTGACAGTTTACGAACCAAAATAATGCCTCTTGCCGATGATGTAATCGTTTATCCAGCTCACGGTGCAGGAAGTGCTTGCGGAAAAAATTTAAGTAAGGAAACCGTTGGAAGTATTGGTGAACAAAAAGCGACCAATTATGCGCTTCGTGCCAATATGACTCGAGATGAATTTATTGCAGAAGTGACCGATGGTTTATTGCCACCACCAGCATATTTCCCTATGAATGTGAAGCTTAACAAAGAAGGTTATGCTAATGTTGAAGATATTATCAGCGAAGCAAAACCATTTGATGCAAAAACTTTTGAACTTGTTGCTAATGAAACAGAAGCATTAATTCTTGATGTTCGTCATCAAGATGATTTTGCAAAAGGTCACATTCCGAAATCTATTTTTATTGGAATTGATGGTCAATTTGCTCCTTGGGTTGGCGCTTTAATTTTAGATATTAAACAACCAATTTTACTTGTAACTCCAGTTGGTAAAGAACAAGAAACGATAATGCGATTGGCTAGAGTAGGTTACGACAATACAGTTGGATATCTAAAAGGCGGATTTGAATCGTGGAAAAATGCTGGATTAGAATTTGATACAGTAACTTCGGTTTCTGCCGAAAAATTGGATGAAATTATGAAACAGTTTGAAAGTAATAATGAAAAAGCATCAGTTTTTGATGTTAGAAAACCTGGAGAATATGCTGCCGAACACATTTTAGATGTGCCATCAACACCATTAGATTTTATCAACGACCATTTGTCTGAATTTCCAAAAGAAGATACATTTTATGTGCATTGTGCTGGAGGATATCGCTCTATGATTGCGGCTTCTATTTTAAAATCTCGTGGTTATCATAATGTAGTGGATGTTTTAGGCGGATTTTCGGCGATTAAGAAAACAGAGATTAAGACAACAAATTATGTTTGTCCATCAACTTTAAAATAAAATTAGAAGAATATCACAATTAAGTTAAATTTAAGAAGTTAGATAAATTATTTTTCTATATTTGATTTATTAAAGGAAATAATTATTAATTAAAACTAAGATATAAAATGAAAAAAGTAACATCAATTTTAGCTGTAGCAGCATTTTTATTTGCAATGAATGTAAATGCGCAAGAGCAAGAACCAAAAGCTAAAAAGAAAGCTAAGACAGAAAAAACAACTTCAACAACAGATAAAAAATCTTGTTCTGAAGGTGAGAAAAAAGCGGGATGTTGTTCTAAAAAAGCAGCTTAAATTTATAAATTGTAATTTCAATTTTAAAAGAGTGTTTGAGTAATCAAGCACTTTTTTTATGTCAAATTTTAATTGATTAATTAGATTTTTTAATTTATACATGATGAAAAATATAAATCTTAATTTAGATTGTGTAACAATGTTTACTTATAATTAGCCGAAATTTGTAGATATAAATTAATGTTTTATAAAGTTTAAAGACTTAACTACATCGTATTTATTTTCTTCTTTTTTTTACAAAGCAATTCGTAAATTAATTTTTCATTCTGGGGTATTGATTCATGAAGAAATTTACTTACGATGTAGTTACCAATCCACAACAGCAATGTTGTGGATTTTTTTTCTAAAAAACATATAAAATCATTGCACAAAATTAGATATCTTACATTATTTTAGATAATAAATGCTATTTGGTTCTATTATTTTATTAAATTTGATGAGAGTTCCCAAAATTCTGCCAAATAAAATGCTATAATAGTGATATGAAAAGAAAATTAGATTTCATTTTCTTATGGATATTAGTTTTGCCTATTTCGATGATGGGCTTCACATTTACCGCCAACGCAACAGATGAATCTTGCGCTGGAAACGGAACCATAACTTTTACAACTTCCAACCCTAATCCTAGTGGTTCAATACTTTTTGTTGTTTATAAATTACCCGAGACCACAACTCCATATGCAACTGTAAGTAGTTCTATAATTAATGGACTTTCAGCTGGAACTTACAATATTATTGCTCGAGAAACAGTTAATGGAGTTACTACTACTCAACAACAACAGGTAGTAATTAATAATACAATTGTTCCTCTAGTTTATAGTGTAACAGCATTAAATCAGGCGTGTTCATCAACAAGTACTATTTCAGTAGATATAATTTCTGGAGTTGGCACTTCCTATGAAATAATTGATGGACCAATGCTTTTTCCATCTCAAACAAGTAATGTATTTACAGGTTTAATAGCTGGAATATACCGCGTTAGAGTTTTTGATGATTGTGGAACAGGAGTAGTTCAAACTTTTACAGTCACTTTAAATCCAGCCGGATTAACCATAAATCAACCGGTAATTACTAATACTGCGCCACCTTCATGTAATTTTATTGTTGTAACCAATACTTTAACTCCTGCATCTGGAACTGTAATTGGTTATCCCTTGGATATTACGTATACAGTTAATCCTCCAAACGGAGGTTCACCAATAATTACAACTTCTACATTAAATACTGGAAATGCAACTTCACAAAATTTAGTCTTAACAATTCCTGATTATATTAATGAGACTTATGATTATTCAATTTCAATTACAGATGCTTGCGGTGCAACTTATACTGAAAATTTTCCGTTAGATAATTCAATACAAATATCAAGCAATATTAATATTTTAGAATGTAATCAGAATTATTTTTCGTTGAATATTAGTAATTTCACACCACCATTTAATTTAAATTTCACTTCTGTTCCTGCTGGATTTGATCCTGCTTTATACAATAGTGGTTATCCCGGACCATTTTCTACAAGTATGGTTGAGTTTGGTTCAGATACTAATATTACACCTTTAGGTAGTTATACGGTAGAAATTGTTGACAGTTGCGGAAGAACTGGAACCAGAGTTTTTACTATAGATTTTATTCAACCTGAACCCAACGTGTTTGCTGCAAGTAATGGTTGTTTATCCAATACTGGAAATTTTACTATTTCAATTACCAATTTTGATATTGTTACAGCCGTGATAACTTCGGCTCCAGCTGGATATCCCAATTCGTTGCCGCATACAGTTTCTACGTTTATTAACTCGCAAGGAGATTTAGTTATGAATCCTGTGCCGTTTGGTGATTATATAGTTGACTTAATTGATGAATGCGGTACTGTTTTACCTCCAGTTTCAGTCACAGTTTCTGCCTATGTCGATCAAGGTAATTCAGTTAATTTTAGACCAGGATGTGCCTTAGGTTTTACTTCTTTAGAATTATCAAGTAATAATGGTGGTTTTACTTCTGTTATAATTTCATCAGCTCCATCTGCTTATACAGCAACTTTGCCAAATAATATTACTGGAAATATTCTTGCTAATGGTAGATTATATTTAGATAATTTACCACAAGGAACTTATATTTTTGATATTGTAGATGTATGTGGTTTTACAACTTCTTATACAGTTGATGCACAGGGTTATTCAATTTCAGATAATACTTCATCACTACAAATTAATTGTGGTTCTTTCAATGTGCCACTTTCTTTTGCAAGTAATGGTGTTATGGCTCAAAGTTTCTGGTTGCAAAAGCTCATCGATCCAGCAACAAATACTTGGGGTCATCCTGGAACTAACGTGGTTTACACAGAAGGCACAATTCCTGATGGAAATAACTCGTATCAATTAATAAATTTCACATCCAATTTTAACTTATCCTTTAACGGCACTTTTAGAATTTTTAGACATTTTCTATCGTTTAATAACGGAGCATCTGTTTTAAGTGGTGCCAATTCTTCTATTGATAAGAATTGTTTTGAAGTTATCAATCCAGGTTTAGATTTCGATCAAGCATTGGAAATTCTCAGTACTAATAGACTATTTTGCTCTTCATCAGGAACTTTAGATGTAGTTCTTTCTGCAACAGGTGAAGCGCCACTAAATTATTCGATTATTACTCAAAACGGTACACCATTTTTTTTAGATAATGGAACTTCCAATATTTTTTACAATCTTCCAACTGGTGTTTATACTTTTCAAGTGGAAGATGTATGCGGAAACATTGTTACAAAAATCTATGATGTTGCGGCTTTGTCATCTTTCATTAATGCCAGTCAACCAGATGATTTATTGCAATGTACTAACTTAATTACGGGTAATGAAACATTTAATCTAGGTGTTCAAACGCCAATTATTTTAGGGTCATTACCGCCAGCTGAGTATTCTATTAGTTATCATGTTTCTGTAAATGATGCTCAAAATGATGTAAATGAAATTACCAATTTAACTAATTTTAATCCAACTACGAATCCACAAACGATTTATGTCAGAATGATTTTTAATGCTGTACCCGATTGTTATGATATAAAATCATTTGATGTAATTGTCGGACAGAATCCAGTAATTACAACACCATCAAATACACTTGGATGCAGTTCAAGTCCGGTTACTTTAGATGCATCGGCAGGAAATCTTCCTACAACTACTTATTTATGGTCGACAGGTGCCACTACGCCAACCATAACAGTTTCTCAACTTGGAGTTACTAATCTTACGGTTACAGCTACCAATAGTTATGGTTTAAATTTTTGTTCTAATACTAAAGATATTACTGTAACAATATCTGAGCAACCTGAAATCGAGCAGCTTGTTACTGTTGATTGGACGGAAAATGATAATTCAATTACGGTTCTCACAACCAATACAGGTGCTTTTGAATATTCATTGGATGATGTTATTTATCAAGATTCAAATGTGTTTTCTAATCTTGTTCCAGGATTCTATACAGTTTATGCAAAAGATAAATTTGGTTGTGGAAAAACACAACAAGTTATCTGGATTCTTTATTACATCAGATTTTTTACACCAAATGGTGATGGTGTTAACGAAACGTGGAGAATTAGAAATTCTCAATTTGAAGAAAATTTAACGGTCGTAATATTTGACAGATATGGTAAAGTAATTACCTCTTTTGGTTCTGATGATCAAGGTTGGGATGGATTTTATAATGGGCAACAAGCAATTTCCGACGATTATTGGTTTTTGGTTAGTAGACAAGATGGACGAACTCATCATGGACATTTTGCTTTAAAGCGATAATTTTGTAATCTAATTATTTTCTGATGGTTAGGGTAAAACCTAATAGTATTAAATCTTAAAATTTTCACATATTTTTCATAATCTTATATTAATCAATCGGATTTTTGTTTGCTTATTAGTAACTTTATAAAACTAATATAAAAACAAATAAACCATGCAAATTCTAATTAACACAGACAAAAACGTAGACGGAAACGAAAGAGCAATAAACTATTATACAGCAGAATTAAAAAGAGAATTAGACCGATTTGATGATAAAATCACAAGAGTAGAAGTACATTTTGGAGATGAAAATGGAGAAAAATTTGGAAAGAATGACAAGCGTTGTATGTTAGAAGTTCGATTACAGAAAAAACAACCAATTGTAGTTACTGATCACGCAGAATCTCCTGAAAAAGCATTCTATCATGCAGTTGAAAAGCTTAAAAAAGTATTGAATTCAACATTCGAAAAAATGCGTGAATATTAATATAAAAAGTAAAAGCCTAGTGAGTTTTCATTAGGCTTTTTTTAATTATTTTATTTCAAATTTATAATTTATAATATATTTAATAACTGCAATTGGACTTGCATAATTATCATAATATTGTCTTACGTTTTCAGATAAATAGTTGCAATAGTTATCATTAGTAAGCAATAATTCTACACCAGCATTTAATTCATCGTCTGTTGTTGCTATGTGAATGTGTTTTGCATGAATCAATTCTTCGGGTAGTTTATTAGAGATTGGGGTGGAAATAATTGGTTTTCCTAAAGCCAAAAATTCGCCTAGTTTCCAGCCATGGCATTTATGAACCGATGGCGTGTTAAATACAATTTTAGATAAAATAGTTTTGGCTACATATTCTTTGGCAGAATAAGATTTATAGAATAATATATTTTTAAATCCTTGAGGTATTAAAGTATCTTTTGATGTAAAAAAGCCTCCTTCAAATTCGCAGTCATTTGATTTACAAGCTTCTATAAATTTTTTTCGCAAAAGATTGGTTCTAGACATAGAATCTGAATCTTGCCATAAACTAGCAATCATATAGATGTAAGGAGTTTTTTCAGTACTATTTTTTGGATATTTGGTAGCACGATATTCCGCCAATTTTGGTCGTTTAAGTTGTTCAAGATAATCTCTTAAAAATCGTTTAATAGGAATGATTAAGCCTGCTTTGCATTTGATTAAATTACTAATGCAATTATAAATAGTTTCTGGATGATTCCATATTTTAATTCCAAAACTCGGTGGAATTGAAATTATTTTTTCTTGAAAATTCACATTTTGATTTAGCTCCAGATTTATTTTTGCATAATAATCACACCAATCATATGCGGTTGAATTTATATCATTTGGATCGCAAAAATCAACAATATACTTTGTCATTTTATTAGAATTGATAACAACGAATGCAAAATAATGTTCAAATGCAAATTCTTCCTTCTTTCGTTTTAAATCTGAAAAATACTTTGTAGAAAATGTTACGTTTTTCTTTCCGAAAACTTGATACAATCCTTCTATATAAAACGATGCATAAAGTATTCTTGATGTAGGATCAATTATTATTTTAGGCATATTTAGATACGTTTTAGAAAGAGTTTATTTTAATTAAATGTAAAGATAAAAAAATCCCAAGATGTTGGTCTTGGGATTTTTAATATTCTATTTAATTTTTTATCGAAGTTGCGCTCCAAGTTCGGATTCAAAGTTATTTTGTAACTTACTCATTATTTTGTCAATTTGAGTATCGGTAAGTGTTTTGGTTGCATCTTGAATAATGAAACTTACTGCATACGATTTTTTTCCTTCGGGTAGATTTTTACCTTCATAAACGTCAAATAAATTGATTTCTTTTAAAAGTGACTTCTCTGTTTGACGAGCCACTTTATAAACCGATTCAAATGCTACAGAAGAATCTACCAATAAAGCAAAATCTCTTCGAACTTCAGGATATTTCGGAATTGCAGTGTATTTTATTTTATTCGATAATAATTTTAAAACCAAATCCCAATTGAAGTCGGCATAAAATACTTCTTGTTTAATGTCAAAATGTTTAAGTATCGATTTTTTAACCGTTCCCATTTCTACCAAAACATCATTTCCATAAGTGAATCCAATTCCTTCTGCGAAAACATCATTTTCTACTGGCGCATTTTGAGTTTTATCAAATCCTAATCGTGATAAAATTGAATTTACATATCCTTTAAATAAGAAGAAATCAGTTGGTTTTTGTGCATTTGTCCAACTTTCTAAAGCTCTATTTCCAGTTGAAAATAACGTTAAATGTTTCTTTTCATTAAATCCAGACAATAATTTGCGGTAGCTTTTTCCAAATTCAAATAATTTTAAATCGCTATTTTTTCTGTTGATATTATAGGAAACCGCTTCTAATCCAGAAAATAACATCGATTGGCGCATTGCCGATAAATCATTACTTAACGGATTTAACATCACTACATTATATTCCTCTTTCAATAATTCCGATAGTTTAATATAATCTGGAGTTGTTAAAGAGTTGGCCATCATTTCATGAAATCCAAACGAATTCAATTGTGATGCTACAATATTTTGAACTTTATAATCTTCTGTTCTTGGCGCTTTGGCAACCGTCGCATGAAACTTCTTAGTAAAGTTGATATTGTTGTATCCGTAAACACGCAAAATTTCTTCAATTACATCAACTTCACGCTGAACATCAACTCTGTAAGCAGGAATTATTAATCCCAAACCAGCATCTGATGAACTATTTACTTTGATGTCTAACGAAGCAACGATTTTTTTAATAGTTTCTTTTGGTAACTCTTGACCAATTAATTTATTAGCTTTTTCAAAATTTAAGAAAACAGCAAAGTCTTCAATTTTTTTCGGATAAATGTCAATGATATCAGAAGTGATTTCGCCACCAGCAACTTCTTGAATTAAAAGTGCAGCGCGTTTCAATGCATATTCGGTAATTGTAGGATCAATTCCTCTTTCAAAACGGAATGATGCATCGGTACTTAAACCGTGACGTTTAGCCGTTTTACGAATCGCAACCGGATTAAAATAAGCGCTTTCCAAAAATATACTTGTTGTATTTTCTGAAACTCCCGAATTTTTTCCACCGAAAACTCCAGCCAAACACATCGGACCTTTATCATCACAAATCAATAAATCTTCTTCATGCAATGTTCGTTCAACATCATCTAGCGTTGTAAACTTTGTTCCAGAAGCAACCGTTTTTACAGTTACTTTTCCGTTGATTTTTGCAGCATCAAAGGCATGTAACGGCTGACCTAATTCGTGTAAAACATAATTAGTTACATCAATTACATTGTTTTTTGGAGTTAATCCGATAGATTTTAATCGGTTTTGCAACCAACTTGGAGATGGTTTTATTGATACTCCAGAAATAGTAACTCCACAATACCTTGGTGCTAAAGTTGCATCTTTAACATCAATATCTATTTTAAGGGTTCTTTTATCAACTTTAAAGGTTGAAACAGAAGGAGTAATCAATTCTAAAGAAGAATTTGTATTTTTCTGAATTAAACCTGCTCTTAAATCTCGCGCAACACCCATGTGTGACATAGCGTCGGCGCGATTTGGAGTCAATCCAATTTCAAAAACTTCATCATTTTCAATATTAAAAACTTTTGCAGCTGGAGTTCCAGGTTGTAATTCTGAATCCAATATCATAATTCCATCATGAGAAGTACCAAGACCCAATTCGTCTTCTGCACAAATCATTCCGTGACTTTCTTGTCCGCGAATTTTTCCTTTTTTAATTTCAAATTCGATTCCGTCTTTATCAAATAATTTTGTACCAATTGTAGCAACAGGTACTTTTTGTCCAGCAGCAACGTTACTTGCGCCACATACAATTTGAACTGGAGTTCCATTACCTAAATCTACAGTTGTAATATTTAAACGATCGGCATCGGGATGTTTTTCGCAAGTCAAAACATGACCTACAACTACACCTTCCAATCCACCTTTTACAGATTGGTATTTTTCAACTATTTCTACTTCCAATCCTAAATCGGTTAGCATAGAAGCAACATCTTCGGTAGTTGAATCTATTTTCAAAAATTGTTTAATCCAGTTGTAAGAAATCTTCATGGTAATCGTTTATTTTTTGAGGTGGCAAAGATACGCATTGTTGCATTTACATCAAATTATATTTTGTTCAATTAAAGCTTTCTTTTGAATTATTAATTTAATAAAATAAACGTTATATTTTTTTATAATTTGCAATTAACGCATGTTAAAATTATAGACTTAGCGGTTTTGTGCTATCAAATGAACTTTTTGTGCTATTTAGATTTGATTATTGAAGCTACTTTTGATAAAACTAAAATTTAAATTATATGAGCAATATAGCACAAAGACCTGATTTTAAGGCAAAGTATGATAATTATATAGGAGGAAAATTCGTTGCTCCAATTAACGGAAACTATTTCGATGTGGTTTCTCCGATAGATGGAAAAGTGTTTACTCAAGCAGCACATTCATCTAAAGAAGATTTAGAAATGGCTGTAGATAGCGCTCACAAAGCATTTGAAACTTGGGGAAAAACTTCAGTTACTGAACGTAGTATTTTACTAAATAAAATCGCGCAAGTTCTTGAAGATAATCTGGCGTATTTAGCTGCAGTTGAAGCTGTAGATAACGGAAAACCAATTCGCGAAACTACTTATGCTGACATGCCATTAGCAATTGATCATTTTAGATATTTTGCTGGCGTAATTCGTGCTGAGGAAAGTTCGATTGCGGAACTTGATGCCAATACAGTTTCTATAGCTTTAAGCGAACCATTAGGTGTAATTGCTCAAATTATTCCATGGAATTTTCCAATATTAATGGCGGTTTGGAAATTAGCTCCAGCATTGGCAGCAGGAAATACTGTTGTTTTAAAACCAGCAGAAAGTACTCCAATTTCTATCATGGTTATGATGGAATTAATAGGTGATTTATTACCTCCAGGAGTTGTAAATATCGTTAACGGATTTGGTTCTGAACTAGGTCGTGCGTTAGTTACTAATAAAAAAGTAGCTAAAGCGGCATTTACTGGTTCAACTACAACTGGTAGATTAGTGATGCAATATGCAACAGAAAATATTATTCCGGTTACATTGGAACTAGGAGGAAAGTCTCCGAATATATTCATGAAATCGGTTGCAGATCACGACGATGATTTCTTCGATAAAGCTATTGAAGGTGCGGTTTTATTCGCTTTAAATCAAGGCGAAATTTGTACGTGTCCATCAAGATTATTGGTTCATGAAGATATTTACGATAAATTTATAGCAAGAGTTATCGAAAGAACTGAAGCAATTGTTGCAGGAAATCCTTTAGATATGGCAACTATGATTGGCGCTCAAGCGTCATTGGTTCAGAAGGAGAAAATAATGTCGTACATTAAATTAGGAAAAGAAGAAGGAGCAGAGGTCTTAACTGGTGGTGATGAAAATGTTTTTGATGGCGATCATGTTGGTGGCTATTACATCAAACCAACGATTTTTAAAGGTCACAACAAGATGCGAATTTTTCAAGAAGAAATCTTCGGACCAGTTTTGGCAGTAACCACTTTTAAAACTACAGAAGAGGCGATTGCTATAGCAAATGATACTATGTATGGTCTTGGCGCAGGAGTTTGGACACGCGATGCACACGAAATTTATCAAGTTCCAAGAGCTGTTCAAGCTGGTAGAGTTTGGGTAAATCAATATCATTCGTATCCTGCAGGAGCTCCATTTGGAGGTTACAAGCAATCGGGAATTGGTAGAGAAAATCATAAAATGATGCTTGGTCATTACCGTCAAACTAAAAACATGTTGATTTCTTACGATAAAAAGAAATTAGGATTCTTTTAGTTTATTGATTTGTTGAACAAACCTGCAAGGTCTTTTTAGATCTTGTAGGTTTTTTTATTTTAAATTTGAATTTAAATAATTATCAAATGACAAAACGACTTGATGCTACTAAAGAAGCAATAGATTTAATACATATTCTACAGGAAAAACACGGCGATTTGATGTTTTATCAAGCTGGCGGATGTTGTGAAGGAACTCAGCCACAATGTTTTGAAAAAGGTGGTTTTTACCAACGAATGGGCGATGTTTGCATCGGAACTCTTGAAAATACTGAGTTTTGGGTTGATAAAGATTTATTCGAATATTGGAAGCATGCGCATTTTACTTTGAAAGTAATTGATGCATTTGGAGTTGGTGGATTTTCATTAGAAACTCCTTTGAAGAAAACGTTTCAAATTGAATATAGAATTTTTACCGAAGACGAAGAGAAAGATTTAGAACCAGTAAAATATATTGAATAACTAATTCACGTACAACAATTGATATTGTTTAGGAGTAATTCCTTCATGCTTTTTAAACAATCTAATGAAATAATTGGCATCTTCGAATCCAGATAAATAACACACTTCGTTAATTTGAATGGATGGATTTTTGAGCAATTTTTTGGCATATTTTATCTTTTCATTCAGGACAAATTCAATCGGACTCATGCCTAATTCTCGTTTGAAAAAGCGGTAAAATGATGTCGTACTCATGCATGCTTTATCACTTAAACTTTTCAAATTAATATTTTCTTTTAAGTTCAATCGGATAAACTCAATCACTTCAGAGATAGGATTATTTGGATTGCTAAATAATCCGTCATCAATAGATTTTGCAGTTTGCGTTTGAATAATTCGTATCAACAATTCTTGTAAAGTCAAGTCGGCCAGAGCATCTTTTGTAATTGATGTACTCATGCACTCTTTTATCAATTTATTGATTGTTGCTGCTAAATCGACATTGTTGTAAAAAAAATAATTCTGATAATTTAATTGCCAATAATTGTCAACACCTTCTTTTGGATAACGTTCGTTTAAAAAACTTAAAGTATCTTTTATTTTAGATTGTTCAATGGCTAACGCCAAACATTGTGTAGGATTATTTTTGGAAGCTTCTGGAAAATCGATTTTCATTTCAACATTCGATGGTATTACAACCGTTTCGCCTGGTAAATAATCAAATCCTGGCTCGTCAAAAAGATGCATTACTTTTTTTCCTCGCAACATACTTGTTACTACCAAATCATTGAACTTTAAAGGAACCAATTGCGACTCTTGATAAGTTTCAAAAAGATTGAGTTCGCAATTATTCAAAGAGTAAACCGTTCTGTTTTCAACTAAAGTCTTTAGCGATTTTTCTGTTGATAATTCGGGTTTTGTGAGTAATGTTCTTTGATTGTTCATGAGGAAAATTATAAAAAACTAATTTAAGAAAAAAAATTAGTTTTGAATAAAATTTCCTCAAAATTTATTGAAAAATTATAATTTACTATAACAATTCTTCAACATGTTTCTTAATGTTTTCGGCAATTTTCTTTGTAGGTAAATCGTTTTCATCACTTCCAAAAGGATCTTCAATTTCTTCGGATATAAGTTCTAAACTCGCCAAAACATAAAAGATGAAAACTACTACTGGAGCAACATAGTATCCTAAACTAAAAGCATAACCAAAAGGTAAAGTCATCACATAAAAAAAGATGAATTTTTTTATAAATGCGCTGTAGGAATAAGGAATAGGTGTGTTTTTAATTCGTTCACAAGCTCCGCAAATATCCGTAAATGATTGTACTTCGGCATTAAGAATTATCAATTGATCACCAGTAATTTTTTTAGAATTGTATAAATCATTTACCTTGTGAAACATAATTTTTGCCACTTGATTGGGTTTGTGATTATGATGTGGCTCCAAATTTATATCATCAAATAATTCTTTAGAAATTTCTTCTCCTTTTAAATGTTTGTTTAAAATGGAAGCATAACTCGGAATTAATTTTCTAAAAAATTTTCGGTCGTTTTCATCCGTAAGTATTACCGATAATTTTATGGCAAGATTTCGACTATTATTTACTAAAGAACCCCAAAGTTTTCGACCTTCCCACCAACGATCGTAGGCAGAGTTTATTCTATAAGCCAGCAGCAATGAAATTACGAAACCCAACATTCCGTGCATTATTGTGATGTTTTTCACATAACTTTTCTCGGATAGTTGCCAAATTTCAACTTCTAAATAGCCAACAATTCCAGAGTAAATCCCAATTGCAATCATTAGAGGAAACAATGTTCTAAAAGTATCTGCTTTATGAAATTTGAAGATAAAGGTGAACCAATCTTTGGTGTTGTATGAAACCATTTTTGTAGCTTATTTTTCGCAAATATAACTATTATTTCAGTTCAAATAGAATTTAAAAAGTTAGATTTCCAGCCAATTCTTTCAATGCAATTTCTGATAATTTTGCTTGAAATTGGGTATTGCTATTTCTCACTTTTGCGTTGATATAATTGAGCTGAGCGGTTCTAAACTCTAATGTTGCAATGGTTCCAATTCGAAATTTTTCTAAGGTAATATCTAAATTTTGTTTGGCTATTGCTTCATTTTTTTCTTCCAATTTAGAAAGTTCTAAGTTGGTTAAATACGTTTGATAAGACGTTGTTAATGTTGTGGCCAACGCTTGAGTTTGTTGCTCAATTGCAATTGTTGAGTTCTCTATTTGAATCTTAGCAATTTTTTCGTTTCTGTTTTGTGCAAATCCATCAAATAAATTTAAAGTTGCTGTAAAACCATAATTGAATCCTTTTGCAGACGATTGGGTAACGAAGCCTAAACTCGATTCACTTTCTGAGAAATTGTAGGCAGAGTTTAATCGTAAAATTGGATATCGATCTCCTTTGACTTGTTTCAATTGCAATTCGGCTACTCTTTTATTCAGTATTTGAGCTTCTAAAATCGGGTTTTGTTTTTCTGCAAGCGATTGTAATTCAGGTAATAATAAATTTGTGTCGACAGTAATTTGTTCAATAACTTTAAATTCTGTTTTAACATCACGAGCTAAAATCTGATTTAATAACGTTTTGGTGTTGGCATACAATTCTTTTTGTCGCAATAACGTTGTTGTATCGGTATTTAAATCTACTTGCGCATTCAAGACTTCCAATTTGGATGCCTTCCCGATAGTATATCTGTTTTGTGCTAATTCTACTCGCTGGTTTGAAATTACTATTGAAGAATCTAAAGCGGCAAGTTGTTGTTGTTGTTGAACCAAATCATAATAAGTAGCATTTACATCGCTTATTTTTGTGATGATTGTTAACTTTAATTCGGCTTCACCTAACTTTTGTAATGTTTTTAATTGGTCCAATTTGGCAAACATTTTGAAACCATCAAAAATAGTCCAATCCAATCCAACTCCGTAGGTTAGACTATTGTTTTTGGCATTATCAAGTTCTGTTACTGTTCCGTCTTGTCTAGTTTGTGAAGTATTTTGTACACTATTATTGTCAACAACATTTGCAGTTAATTTGGGCATCATACCTGCATTTCCGTAGGCAACATTCGATTGATCAATTCGTAAATCGTTCTTTGATATTTTAATTTCATAATTGTTTTCTAACGCAATTTTCACAGCATCTTCAAGTGTTAAAACTTCTTGTGCGTTGGTTTTAAAAAAGCTAAAACAAATTATAATCAGTAATTGAATTTTATTTATTTTCATGTTATTTAACGGATTTTTCATATTCATCAATATGATCAAATTCTGGGTAATGTTTTCTGGCTTTAGACCACATTAAATACAATGCCGGAATTACAAAAAGTGTGAGAATTAACGAGAAAATTGTTCCTCCCACGATAACAACTCCCATACCAATTCTACTTGTTGAAGCAGCACCAAGTGACATAGCGATTGGTAATGCTCCAAGTGCAATAGCTAAACTGGTCATTAAAATTGGACGAAGTCGTGCTTCTGATGCTTCTAGAATTGCTTCTAATTTTGGTTTTCCTTGTTCTCGTAATTGATTGGCAAACTCGACAATTAAAATTCCATTTTTGGTTACTAATCCAATTAGCATTACGGTTCCAATTTGGCTAAAAATATTCCAAGTTTGATCAAACAACCAAAGCGAAAATAAAGCTCCAGCAACAGCCATTGGAACAGTCAAAATAATAATAAAAGGATCGATAAAACTTTCAAATTGTGCTGCTAAAATTAAGAAAA
Organism: Flavobacterium aquatile LMG 4008 = ATCC 11947; assembly: GCF_000757385.1. GTDB lineage: Bacteria > Bacteroidota > Bacteroidia > Flavobacteriales > Flavobacteriaceae > Flavobacterium > Flavobacterium aquatile. Next base: position 816,996 of record NZ_JRHH01000003.1, read on the forward strand.
TTAATAATAAAGCCAGTCCAAAAGCGAAAGAGGTATTTGAACTACTTTCGACAAAATCTCGCGATTCTCCACCTAAATCGGTTGTAAAGGTATCGTCCAGAACTTTGGCTTTTATTTCGTTCATCGCATCAATTCCGTCGTTGATACTTTTTCCTGGTGCTAATCCAGCAGAAATTGTTGCCGACATATACCTATTATTGTGATACAATTGTGGAGGATTACTTTTTTCTTCAATCGTAACCACATTATCCATTTGAATTAATTGCCCCGAACTATTTTTGACAAACATTGAAGTTAAATCCAAAGGTTTAGAACGGTCTTTTTGGTCAAATTGTCCTATTACTTGGTATTGTTTTCCGCTTCTCATGAAATAACCAAAACGCTGACCACTTAAGGAAAGTTGCAATGTTTGAGCAATATCAATAACAGATATTCCTAAACTTTCGGCTTTCTCACGATTAATAGTTACGTTGATTTCGGGTTTATTAAATTTCAAATTTACATCAACGGTAGAAAATGTTTCATTTTTGTTAGCTTCATCCATAAAAAGCGGAATCTTCTCTTGAAGTTTTTCAAAGTTTGGAGCTTGGATGATATATTGAATCGGTAAACCACCACGTCGATTCACCGCAATTGTTGGTTGTTCAACAACCGATGTTTTTGCATCTGGATATTGCTTAGTCCATTTGGTTAATTTTTCGGCAATTTCCTTTTGGGAACGTTCTCTTTCATTTGGTTCTGATAATGCAATTCGAACACGACCACTATTTACAGTAGAAGCACCAAAACCTGGTGAAGTGATAATCAAACTCACTTTCTTTTCTGGAATGGAATCATCGACCAATCTAGAAATTTCCTGCATGAATTTATCAGTGTATTCATAAGACGAACCTTCCGGAGCTGTTATACTCATTGTTAAAGCGCTTCGATCATCATAAGGCGCAGTTTCTTTTTGAAGAATACTGAAAAACAAATAAATCAATCCGAAACAAATCGCGATGATTGGAAAACTCAACCATTTTCTTTTCATAAATCGATTCAAATAACTCGCATAACTTGAATTTAATTTTTCAAAATAAGGTTCGGTTTTAATATAGAATTTTGATTTTTTTTGTTCGCCACCTTTCATTAAATACGCATTCAACATCGGAGTTAATGTCAATGATACAAAGGCCGAAATTAAAACAGCGGCACCAATTACAACGCCAAATTCTCGAAAGAGTCGACCCACAAATCCTTCTAAAAAGATTACAGGTAAAAACACGGCGGCAAGAGTAATTGATATTGAAATTACAGCAAAAAAGATTTCATTTGAACCTTTAATTGCAGCTTCAATAGGCGACATTCCTTCTTCAACTTTTTTATAAATGTTCTCGGTTACTACAATTCCGTCATCAACAACTAATCCGGTTGCAAGGACAATTGCTAATAGTGTCAGTACGTTTATTGAAAATCCAAACAACCACATTATGAAAAAGGTCGCAATCAATGAAACAGGAATATCAATCAAAGGACGAAAGGCAATTGCCCAATCCCTAAAAAATAAATAGATAATTAAGATTACCAATAAAATGGATATCCCTAATGTTTCTGCTACTTCAACAACCGATTTTTTAACGAAAACAGTCGAATCAATTACTACGTTTAATTTAATATCTTTAGGTAAATCTTTTTTAAGTTTTTCAAATTCGGCATAAAATTCTTTAGAAATATCAAGATAATTTGCTCCAGGAAGTGGTACTATTGCAACTCCTACAAGTGGTAATCCCGATTGACTCATTTTGGTTTCGATATTTTCTGCACCTAATTCGGCATAACCTACATCGCTAAAACGAACGATTTTCTCACCTTCTGAACGAATTATTATATTATTGAATTCTTCTGGTTTAGACAAATTCCCAACAGTTTTTACCGTTAGTTCAGTACTACTTCCAGTTAATTTTCCCGATGGTAATTCAACATTTTGTTGGTTTAAGGCATCACGAACTTCGGCAACTGTGCAACCGTAAGAAGCCAATTTTACTGGATCAATCCATAAACGCATGGCGTAGCGTTTTTGTCCCCAAATTTGAATTCCACTTACACCAGCAATAGTTTCTAGTCGTTGACCAATAACGTTTTCTGCATAATCACTTAACTCTAATGGCGTTCTAGTATCGCTTTGAACGGTCATCGAAATTATCGCTTGACCATCAGCATCGGCTTTAGAAACTACCGGCGGCGCATCGATATCTTGCGGTAAACTTCTAACGGCTTGTGATACTTTATCACGAACATCATTGGCAGCTTCTTCAAGGTTTTTATCCAAATTAAATTCGACTGTAATATTACTACTTCCTTGAATACTGGAAGAAGTTACATTTCGAATTCCATCGATAGAATTGATTGCTTTTTCTAACGGTTCGGTTATTTGTGATTCAATGATATCTGAATTTGCTCCAGCATAATTGGTTCTAATGGATATTTGTGCAGGATCAATCGAAGGAAATTCGCGAACACCTAAAAAAGAATAACCAATAGCTCCAAAAAGTACAATTGCTAAATTGATAACAATTGTAAATACGGGTCTTTTGATACTTAACGTTGATAAACTCATATATTTTTATTTTCAGATTTTAGATTTCAGATTTAGTACTGAAAATCATAAAATCATTACTTTTTGATTCTTACTTTAACTGGTGTATCGGCTTTCAAACTCATAACACCACTTGTAATTATAGTGTCTCCTGCTTTTAAACCTGATAACACTAGAATAGAAGAATCGGTTCTTGTTGCAGTTTCTACCATCACTTCTTTGGCTTTTCCGTTTTCAGAAACAAAGACTTTTTTACCATTTTGAACAGGAACGATTGCTTCAGTTGGAATTACAATGGCGTCTTTTATAATTTCTAATGGTAGTTCTACATTGGCATAAGTTCCTGCAAGAAGTTTTCCATCGCTATTTTCAGCGATTGCTCTTACTTGTAACGTTCTAGTATTTGCATCTACACTTGGTTCAATTGCATATACTTTGGCAGAGTATTTTTCGGTTGAACCTGTAACGGTAAAACTTAAATTACTATTAGGCTTTACTTGAGTTGCATATTTTTCTGGAATCGAAAATGTAATTTTTAATTTGGAAACATTTACTAAATTGGCAACCAGAATAGTAGGAGTAATGTAAGTTCCAGGCGAAATCGAACGTAATCCGATTTTACCAGAAAAAGGAGCTCGAACTGATGTTTTAGCAATTTGAGCCTGAATTAACTGACTTTGTGATTGTGCCGTTCTTAAATCTGCTCTAGAAATATCATATTCTTCTTGGCTTATTGCTTCTTTTTTAAGTAATAAACCTGCACGTCGTTCATTTTCAGATGCTAATCCTTGTTTGGTTTGCGCTTGGCGTAATTGTGCACGAAGTTCGGCATCATTAACTTTAAAAAGTAATTGCCCTTTAGATACAAAACTACCTTCTTTAAAATTGATACTTTCAACAATTCCAGATACTTCGCTTCGAATTTCTACTTGCTCGTTGGCTTCAATAGAACCTGATAGTGACAGATTATTATCAAATGTTTCTGTTTTGGCTACAATGCCGCCAACAGTCATTTCTTTTCCTTTTCCACCTTTTCCTTTTGGATCTTCGGTTTCGCTTTTATTTTCTGTAATTCTATAGGCGATAAATGCACCAAGACCAATTATTAAAAGTGCGTAAACAAGGTATTTTATTTTCATAGCAGATAAATTATGAATGACTTTAGTATTCAAAAATTGTTTAATAAACAAAAGTAGATTTTAGGATTGGGAAAATTTTGGAAGTTAATTTTTATTTAACATTTGTAGATACAACATTAACATTTAGTAACAATTGTTAACTGATATAATTCCAAATATTCTTTTTAGCGCTCATTTCTATAAAGATTTCACGCAATTTTTGATATTCTGGTTTTTCCATAGAAGCGTCCTCTTTTAATAATTTTATGGCGTATTCTCGAGCAACCATTAGAATATCTCGGTCTTTAACTAAATCGGCTATTTGTAAATTTAGAATACCACTTTGTTGTGTTCCTAAAATATCTCCTGGACCGCGAAGTTTCAAATCGACTTCGGCTATTTCAAATCCGTCGTTGGTTTTGCACATGGTTTCTAATCTAGTTTTACTGTCGTTGCTCAATTTGAATCCAGTCATTAAAATACAATAACTTTGATCGGCACCACGACCAACTCGACCTCGCAATTGATGCAGCTGAGATAATCCAAATCGTTCGGCACTTTCAATAACCATTACACTTGCATTTGGTACGTTAACACCAACTTCAATAACCGTTGTTGCAACCATAATATTTGTTTTTCCAGCAACAAATCGTTGCATTTCGGCTTCTTTTTCGGCTGGTTTCATTTGTCCGTGAACAATTGAGATAGAATAATTCGGCAAAGGAAAATCTCTAGAAATACTTTCATATCCATCCATCAAGTCTTTATAATCCTGTGTTGAACTTTCATTAATCAACGGATATACAATATAAACTTGTCTTCCTTTAGCAATTTCATCTTTCAAAAACTTCCATACTTTTAATCGGTTGGAATCAAATCGATGTACCGTTTGAATTGGTTTTCTTCCTGGAGGCAATTCGTCAATAACAGAAATGTCTAAATCACCATACAAACTCATTGCTAAAGTTCTCGGAATAGGAGTAGCGGTCATCACTAAAATGTGTGGCGGGATTTCGTTTTTCTTCCATAATTTAGAACGTTGTTCTACACCAAAACGATGTTGCTCATCTATAACTGCCAATCCTAAATTATGAAATTTTACTTTATCTTCAAGTAAAGCATGAGTTCCAATTATTATATCTAATGTTCCGTTTTCTAATTGTTCGTGAATGATTTTTCTCTCGGCAGTTTTACTTGAACCTGTTAATATTTTTATGTTGATATTTAAATCTTTAGCCAATTCGGTTAAACCGATAAAATGCTGATTGGCAAGAATTTCTGTTGGAGCCATTAAACAACTTTGAAAACCATTGTCTTTTGCTAAAAGCATACACATCAATGCCACAATCGTTTTTCCTGATCCAACATCGCCTTGAAGCAAACGATTCATTTGGGCATTACTTCCCATGTCGTTTCTAATCTCTTTAATCACTCTTTTTTGAGCATTAGTCAATTCAAAAGGTAAATGATTGTTATAGAAATCGGTGAAATTAGTTCCAACTTTATCAAATGGATGTCCTTTAATTTTGTGTTTTCGAATTAAGTTTTTGGTAATTAATTGCAATTGAATAAAAAACAATTCTTCAAATTTTAATCGAAATTGGGCTTTCGCCAAAAGTTCCTGACTTTTCGGAAAATGTATGTTGAACATCGCTTCATTTTTAGAAATTAATTTCAAATTATCTAAAATATTGGATGGTAAAGTCTCTATAAATTGGGCTTTGGTTTCAATAAAAAGTTGTTGCATGGCTTTGTTTACAACTCTATTGGTAATGCCGCGTTGCGTTAGTTTTTCGGTACTTGGATAAACTGGTTGCATGGCACTTCTTAAACTTGCTTTATGCTCAGCCAACAATTCCATTTCTGGATGTGCCATTGAATATTGGCTACCATAATTGGATGTTTTTCCAAAAATCACATAAACTTCATTGAGTTTTAAACTTTCACGAATCCATTTTACACCTTGAAACCATGTTAAATCCATTTGCCCAGTTTCGTCGGTAAAAGTTGCTACTAATCGCTTTTGATTTTTACCAAATTCAACTGTTTTCATATGAATTATTTTGCCAATAATTTGAACTTCGGCAGTTGTTCCTTGTAATTCATTGATTTTGTAGTAACGAGTTCGGTCAATGTATCTATTTGGAAATAAATTCATTAAATCTCCATAGCGATGAATATTGAGTTCTTTTCGAAGCAATTCGCCACGAGAAGGACCAATACCTTTTAGATATTCTATAGGAGTTTGTAATGGATTCATTTAAATAGCAATTGGAATATTATTTCAATAAAGCGAAGATAGATTTTTATTGTATAAACTGAAAACGTTTTAATGTATAAATAGCTAACTTGAATTTAGAATGATAATGAGATTTAATTAATGTTTTTTATATAAAAATTGATGATTTTTATTAATTTTTATATAATGTCTATATATTTATTTATATGTTTTATTAATTAATATATAAATAGTATTGATTAATAAATAAAATGTATTAAAAAATTAATAAAAGTTATTAATTAATTGATAAAAATCATCAATTTACCACGTCTTTTTAAACCTTTTGATAAAATGTCGAAGCAATGTAAAAGTCTGTTTATATTTGTAATTCAATTAAAATGCTATGAAATATTTAATTCTGCTTTTCTTTTCAATGCTATCATTTGGTCAACAAACAAGTAAAGTTGATTTCAAAAAAGCTTTTGTCGATATCAAAATCAATTCAAATGAAAAGCATGTTTCTGGAAAAGTCACTTATGAATTTGTTGTAATTGAGCCTGTTGACACCATTAGAATTGATGCTGTAAATAGTGAATTTTCAGATTTAGTAATTAATGGAAAAGTTGTCAATTTTAAATCTACTAAAAAGGATTTGTTACTATTTGAAGGATTTAAAATAGGAAAAAATAAAGTTACTTTTAGTTATTCAGCACAACCAAAACAAACAATGTATTTTACTGGAATTGGACAAGGACAACAAGTTTGGACACAAGGTCAAGGAAAATACACAAGTCATTGGTTGCCAAGTTTTGACGATGTAAATGAGAAGGTGATTTTTAATATGAAAGTAACTTACAACGAAGCATTTGAAATAATTTCTAACGGAACTTTGGTTAAAAACGAAGCAAATTCTAATTATAAAACGGTTCATTTTGAAATGCAAAAACCAATGTCTTCCTATTTGGTTATGATAGCGATTGGTGATTTTCTTCATAAAACAGAACGATCTAATTCTGGAATTCCTTTAGAAAATTATTATAAACCTGTTGATGAAAATAAATACCAATATACTTACAAAAATTCGACAGAGATTTTTGATTTCCTTGAAAAAGAAATAGGAGTCAAGTATCCGTGGAAAGTGTATCGTCAAGTTCCAGTAGAAGATTTTCTTTATGCCGGAATGGAAAACACATCTGCAACGATTTTCGCACAAGATTATGTTGTTGATGAAAGCGGATTTAATGATAGAAATTATTTGAATGTCAATGCTCATGAGTTGGCACATCAATGGTTTGGCGATTTGGTTACAGCGAAATCAGGAAAACATCATTGGCTTCAAGAAGGTTTTGCAACTTATTATGCTTTGCTAGCAGAACGAAAAGTTTTTGGTGACGATTACTTTTATAATCAGTTATATAGTTACGCCAATAGATTAAAAATTGCAGCTAAAACCGATTCAATTCCAGTGATGAATGAAAAAGCTAGTTCACTGAGCTTTTATCAAAAAGGTGCTTGGGCTTTACATTTTGTAAAAGAATCAATTGGAGCGAAGAAGTTTAAAAAAGCAGTTAAAAATTATTTGAAGAAATACCAATATAAAAATGCTGAAACTGATGATTTTTTAGCCGAAATTAAAAAAGTATCTGATTTTGATACAGAACAATTCAAGAAAGTTTGGTTGGAAGATTACAAATATCCTGCAAATGATATCAATTTTCTTTTGACAAAAAATGGATACCTACGTGATTTATTAAAACTGCAAAGTGAACGAAAAACATCTTTAGAAAACAAATACAATTTGTTAAAAACAGTTTTAGAATCAGATGGATATTTTCCTTTAAAAATTGAAGTTATTTATCAAATTAGAAGTGAATCTTTTGATAAAGTTTCTGAGTTGTTTAAAATTGCGATGAAATCTAATGATGTTGCTATTCGTAAAGCAGTTGCTGAAACACTATCTAAAGTTCCTTTTTCATTTAAATCAGATTACGAAACATTATTACATGATAAATCGTATGACACAAAGCAAGCTGCGTTTGTGACTTTATGGAAAAATTTTCCTGAGGAGCAAAGTAAGTATTTAGAAATTGCTAAAAATTGGCAAGGCAGAAATGATAAAGAATTAAGAATACTTTATTTAACGGCTTGTATAAATTATGCTGATGTTCACGAACAAGATGATCAAATGGCGTCGATTAATGCTTTAAAAGCTTTAAGTGAATTAAAAAATTACACTTCACCAAGTTATGAAAGTTCGGTTCGCCAAAACGCGTTAGAGAGTTTTCTTTCACTTTATCCAGAGAATGATGAAGTTCTTAAAAACTTAGTAAACGCTACAACACATCATAAATGGCAGTTTACCAAATATGCTCGAGATAAAATTAGAGAATTGATCAAAAAAGAATCGTATTTTATCTTGTTCGAAAATTTGCTTTCAAGTTTACCCGAAGACGAACATTTTCAACTAAAACGTTTACTTGTAAAATAATTAGGTTGTGTTAAATATTTAGATAAATTAATTAAAAAAAGCTTGCTTTTCACGCAACCAAATCAACATTTTTGCATCTTTGCAGTATAAAGTGTATTTACAAATATGAAAAAAATTATTGCATTAATAGCTCTAGTTACAATTGGTTTATCTTGTTCAACAGATGTTGATACTAATGGAAGTTTTGGCAACTCTAAAATTGTTGGTTTTTTAAAACCAATTCAAAATGTTACTCATGTTGAAGATGAAGGTGTAGTTTTAAAACAATTTCCCTTTGATTTACTAAGCAATGGTAATGGTAATGGTTCTACGTTTAATGAGGATGTAACAATAACGTTTACGGTAGATGACGTTTTAAGTACAGCAACGGCTGGGTTGGAGTATGATTGGGTAAATGATTCAAATCAAGTGGTTATTCCTGCAGGACAAACTTATGGTTCACTACCATTAAATATTAATACCGGAAATTTTAATGACCTTCAAAATACATCTTTAGTATTAACAATGACTTCTGTAGATAAAGAAGGTTTTGTAATTTCAAGTCAAAATAAGAAATTAATAATAAATTTTGTTAAATGCCTTTCCTCAATTGAAGGAGTTTATAATGTTGTTGTGACAAGAGAAGACGGTGTTGTTAAGACATTTTATAACGAAAGTATTGAATATGTTTCTGCAAATTATTACAAAACCACAACTACTGGACATTGGCCTCTAAATTCAATTGCTACTAATCAAGGATTTTTCCTTTCTGATGTTTGTGGCACTATTCAAGTAGCATCACAAAGTCTTGCACAAGGATCTTATACTAATATTGTGAGAGGATTGTCGTTTGACGGTCACGATGGAGAAGTAATTGATGAAAATAGTTTTCAAGTAACTTATGAAATTACATTTGCAACAGGAAATATGACGTATACAAGTGTTTATACAAGAATTTAAAGTTTAAATTATATAAATTAGATTAAACAAAAAGCCTTCCAATTCGGAAGGCTTTTTTTATAAAAATTCTTTGACTTCGGTTTTCAAATAACTCAAGGCTATATTTGTTGCCGATTCACCTTCAAATAAATTACTTAAAATGGCTTCTCTAAGTTTATCAGAGTTAGCAATTTCAACACTCATTGTAGTTTTTCTAATGTTTTGAATGATAGTGTTTTTAGCCGATGAAATCATTAACCAACATTCGTCTGAGACATATATTTGTTGTGTTAAATTGTGCTCATATTCTTGCTCAATATGCTGAATTAATAAATGTTGATACTGTACTTTATCATCACTTAAAGGCGCCACTCTTATTAATAATTTTGCTGGATTAATTCGTTCAAGAAGTAATGCCAATCGTTCATAAGCTTGAAGTTTTAATGGTAACGCTTGCTTCTGATTTTCTTTTAGCAAATTAAAACGTCTTCTTTTTTCTTCACTTTCGGTAAATGTTTGAAACGAATAATAAGCCACAGCACCAGTAATTAATGCTGGTAACGTGTAAAAAGCCAATTCAATTATTTTATCAGTATTCATTTTTTGTACTATTTTTTGGTTTCTTTAATTTGTTGACAAATATAATAGAATAAACCATAAAAATATATTGCAATTCAAATGTAGTAAACGTAAATTTGAACTTTATTTTTTTCTATGCAACAATACATCAGTCAACTTAACGAAGCGCAACAAGAACCTGTTTTACAAAAAGATGGACCAATGATTATTATCGCTGGCGCCGGATCGGGAAAAACACGTGTATTAACTATGCGAATTGCTTATTTAATGAGCTTGGGAGTTGATTCGTTCAATATTTTGGCACTTACATTTACCAATAAAGCGGCACGTGAAATGAAAAAACGTATCGCAGACATTGTTGGAAGCAACGAAGCCAAAAACCTTTGGATGGGAACTTTTCACTCTGTATTTGCTCGAATTTTGAGAAGTGAAGCCGATAAATTAGGATTTCCTTCCAATTTTACTATTTACGATACTCAAGATTCGGTTCGATTAATTTCTGCCATCATAAAAGAAATGCAATTGGATAAGGACGTTTACAAACCTAAACAAGTTTTAAGCCGAATTTCATCCTATAAAAATTCCCTAATTACGGTAAAAGCCTACATGAATAATCCGGAGCTACAGGAACAAGATGCCATGTCTAAAAAGCCTCGATTAGGAGAAATTTACGCCAATTATGTAGATCGATGTTTCAAAGCTGGAGCAATGGATTTCGATGATTTACTATTGAAAACCAATGAATTATTAAATCGTTTTCCAGATGTTTTAGCCAAATATCAGGACCGATTTCGATACATTATGGTGGATGAGTACCAAGATACCAACCATTCTCAATACTTAATTGTAAGAGCTTTGTCGGATAGATTTCAGAATATTTGTGTTGTTGGTGATGATGCTCAAAGTATTTATGCTTTTCGTGGTGCCAACATCAATAACATCTTAAATTTCCAAAAAGATTATGATAATGTAAAAACCTATCGATTGGAACAAAACTACCGTTCTACAAAAAATATTGTGGAAGCCGCCAATTCGATTATTGATAAAAACAAAACCAAATTAGATAAAGTTGTTTGGACAGCCAATGATTATGGCGCCAAAATAAAAGTGCATCGCAGTTTAACCGATGGAGAAGAAGGCCGATTTGTAGCCAGCGAAATATTCGAACAAAAAATGCGAAACCAAATGATGAACGGTCAGTTTGCCATTTTGTATCGCACCAACGCACAATCGCGCGCAATGGAAGATGCGTTAAGAAAGCGCGATATTCCTTATAGAATTTATGGAGGATTGTCTTTTTATCAACGCAAGGAAATAAAAGATGTTCTTTGTTATTTGCGATTGGTTATCAATCCGAAAGACGAAGAGGCTTTGATTCGTGTTATCAATTATCCAGCGCGAGGAATTGGCGATACAACTGTTGAAAAGCTTACTGTTGCTGCCAATCATTATAAACGTTCCATATTTGAAGTGATGGAACACATCGATAAAATTGATTTAAAATTAAATTCTGGAACCAAAGCCAAGTTGCAAGATTTTGTGACAATGATTAAAAGTTTTCAGGTTATTAATGAAAATCAGGATGCTTTTTATTTGACCGATCATGTAACGAAAAAAACTGGTTTAGTTCAAGAATTAAAGAAAGACGGAACTCCAGAAGGCATCGCTCGAATAGAAAATATTGAAGTTCTAATGGGCGGGATCAAGGATTTCATTGAAGGTCAGCGTGAAATTGATGGAGCTCGTGGCGCATTATCTGAATTTATGGAAGATGTAGCATTGGCAACCGATTTAGACAAAGACACAGGCGATGATGATCGTGTGGCATTGATGACGATTCACTTGGCAAAAGGATTGGAATTTCCTTATGTTTTCGTAGTTGGATTGGAAGAAGATTTGTTTCCGAGTGCTATGAGTTTGAATACAAGAAGCGATTTGGAGGAAGAACGCCGATTATTTTATGTTGCCTTAACTCGTGCTGAGCATCAAGCGTATTTAACTTATGCTCAATCAAGATACCGTTGGGGAAAACTTACCGATAGCGAACCATCACGATTTATAGAGGAAATTACTTCTGATTATTTGGAGTACATAAATCCGAGTGATAATGGTGGTTATCGATACAAACCGATGATGGATATTGATATTTTTGGAGATATTGATAAATCTAAACTACGACTGGCAAAACCAGTTGGAGGAACGCCACCAAAAAGATATGGTGATGAACCAGTTTCTTCGTCAACTATTCGTAAATTGAAACCTGTTGGAAACAATACTAGCAATGAAGCAGGTCCAAATCTATTCGATAACAAACTCACAGCAGGAAATATTGTAATGCACGAACGCTTTGGGAAAGGTGAAGTAATAAACCTGGAAGGAGTTGGGGCTGATAAAAAAGCCGAAATCAAATTTGAAGTTGGCGGAATTAAGAAATTGTTATTACGATTTGCGAAACTAGATGTAATCGGATAGTTTAAATTGTTTAATGTTGTTTGTAATGGTTTAATTCCGTTATAAAACAACGTTAAACTTTTAAATAATTTTAAACTTTAAACAAAAAAAATGAGTCAATTTATAAAAATATACGAAGACAAACCTAACGAAGCTGCCATTAAAAAAGTAGTTGAAGTGTTGCGCAATGGAGGTTTGGTGATTTATCCAACGGATACCGTTTACGGATTGGGTTGTGATATTACCAATACAAAAGCTCTTGAACGAATTGCAAAAATTAAAGGAATTAAGCTAGAAAAAGCCAATTTTTCCTTCATTTGTAGTGATTTAAGTAATATTTCTGATTATGTGAAGCAAATTGACACGTCGACTTTTAAATTGCTAAAACGTGCTTTACCCGGACCATATACTTTTATCTTACCTGGTAATAATGATTTGCCGAAAGAATTTAGAAAGAAAAAAACCGTCGGAATTCGTGTTCCAGATAATAATATTGCAATTGAAATTGTTCGAATGTTGGGCAATCCAATTGTATCAACTTCCATTCATGACGATGACGAAGTTTTAGAATATTCTACAGATCCCGAATTAATTTTTGAAAAATGGCAAAATCTAGTCGATATGGTAATTGATGGTGGTTATGGCGATAATGTTGGTTCTACAATTATCGATTTATCGGGCCATGAACCAGAAGTTGTTAGAGAAGGGAAAGGAAGTTTAGATATTTTATAAAATAGAAAATAATAAAGATTCAGGAAAATATTTTAAAAAAAGAAACGCCTCGATTTCTCTAGGCGTTTCTTTTATTTTTAAATCTGCAATCTGAAAACTGCTTATTGCTTCTTCATTTCTTTTTCAATCATTTCGTAGAATTCGTCAATTTTTGGTAAAACAACAATTCTAGTTCTTCTGTTTGTAGCTCTGTTTTCAGCAGTTTTGTTATCAACTAACGGAATAAATTCACCACGTCCAGCTGCAATTAATTGCGATGGTTTCACACCCAAATCTTTAGTTAAAACTCTAATAATTGCAGTAGAACGTTTCACACTTAAATCCCAGTTGTCAAGTAATACAGCGTTTCCAGTGAACGGAACGTTATCGGTATGTCCTTCAACCATGCACTCAAAGGTTGGTTTGTCGTTTATAACTTTAGCCACTTTAGCCAAAACTTCTTTTGCTCTGTCACTTACCACATAACTTCCGCTTTTGAAAAGTAATTTGTCGGCAATCGATATAAACACAACTCCTTTTTCTACGTTAATTTCAATGTCAGGATCAGAAATTCCAACCGAACTTTTTAAACTAGTTACCAATGCTAAGGTTACACTATCTTTCTTAGTTAATGCATCTTGCATTCTAGAAATTTTCAAGTCTTTTTCTTTGATGGTTTCTAAGGCTTTTTCAATATTTTGAGCACCTTTTGTTGATAGAATGGTCATGTCTTTAGACGCACTAATCAAGTCTGAATTATTCTTTTTCAAATAATCATTTTGCTGACTTAAAGCATCCTTTTCTGATAAACATAAATTTAGTTTTACAGTTGTCGAATTAAGTAAATCTTGACATTCTTTATTTTTTTGCTCCAACTCGGCAATTTTCTTTTTTGTACCACACGATGTTAAAGTCAATGCAGCCAACGAAAACATTAAAATTACTTTTCTCATATTATTTATTTTTGATTTTACAAAATTACGATTAAATGAATGTAATAACGATGTATTACCCTAAAGTATTGTTAACTTTTACTCAAATACTTTGCCATTCTTAACAAAATAGCGGTAAACAATACTTTTTGTATAATAATAATTTTGCCTTTGGATGGTGTTTCGTTTCTTTAAGTTTCTAGAAATCAGTCCGAAAAAAGAATAATGTGCCTTTACAATTGCAAAACAATGTTTGAATTTTCCTTTAACAATAAATTGAATTCCGGCAATTCCGTCCAATATTAATCGAATAAAAATTATAGAGAACAATTGATTTTTTGGTAAATTCTTCAACAACATTAACAAAGAGTTTCTAAAATTTAAAAATGTTTTCCTTGGATTTCCTTCGTTTAAAGTCGCTCCTCCAACATGATAAACAACAGATTTATAAGTATATTTAGCTTTGTATCCTAAATTAAAAGCACGCCAACATAAATCAATCTCTTCTTGATGAGCAAAAAAGTCTCCGTCAAATCCGTTTAATTTTCTGTAAACTTCTTTTCTAACAAAAAAGCAAGCGCCAGTTGCCCAAAATATTTCGCGTTCATCATCATATTGATTCAAATCTTTTTCGATTGTATCAAAAATTCTACCACGACAAAAAGGATAACCATATTTATCAATAAATCCGCCAGCAGCACCAGCATATTCAAATAGTTCTTTATTTTTGAAATCTAAAATCTTAGGTTGAATTATGGCAATTTCTTTTTCATTTTCAAATATCGATAGGATAGGAGAAAGCCAATTTGCAGTAACTTCAACATCAGAATTTAGCAAGCAATAATACTCTTCTTCAACGTTTTTTAATGCTACATTATAGCCATTTGCAAAGCCATAATTGGCATCGTTTTCTATAATTTTAACCGAAGGAAATTTCGATTTTACAACTTCAATTGAGGAATCAGTAGAAGCATTATCGGCTACGTAAATTGTAGCTTCATCTGAAAATGAAACTATTGACGGTAAAAATTGCTCTAACAATTTGGCACCATTCCAATTCAAAATTACTACAGCTATTTTTTTGTTTGTCATTTATTTATAGGCTAAAATCGGGCAATTGTTCAAGGAAAACGTACTTCTCATTTTCAAAATCCATTTCGCAAAAGTAATGATTTAGTCCGTTAGTAACCATCAAGTATTTTGCTTTTAATGTAAGATTATATCTTGCAATTTGATCGAAAGTTTGTTGGGTTATTTTTACTTCTGGTGCTTTACATTCTACTAATAGAAAAAGTGTTCCATCTGGTTGAAAAACAACCAAATCATAACGTTTAGTTAGATCATTAATCTTAATTAATTTTTCAACATTAATGTACGATTTTGGGTATTTTCTTTCTTGTAAAAGATACTGCGTTACATGCTGACGAACCCATTCCTCGGGTGTAAGAATTATAAATTTTTTCCTAATTTCATCGAAGATAGCTACTTTATTTTCACTATTTTTGAACCGAAACGTAAATGTTGGAAAATTGAGTTTTTGCATAACACAAAAATAGTTATTTTAGACTAACTGCCAACTGTTACTGAACACTGAATACTAAAATAATGGACGAAGTAGTAAAAATAATTAACGATATAAAAGCCGGAAACATCAAACCCATTTATTTTTTTATGGGCGATGAACCTTATTATATTGATAAATTGACCGAATATATTGAGCAGAATGTGTTGCAAGAACACGAACGCGATTTCAATCAAACAATACTTTACGGACGTGATGTAACAATTGAAGATGTAGTAGGAAATGCGAAACGTTTTCCAATGATGGCAGACAGACAAGTGGTTGTGGTTAGAGAAGCACAGGAACTTTCTAGAACTATTGATAAATTAGAAAGTTATGTCGAAAATCCACAAACTACTACAGTTTTGGTTTTTGCTTATAAATATAAAACACTCGATAAACGTAAAAAAGTGACTAAACTTTTGGGCAAACACGGAGTAGTTTTTGAAAGTAAAAAAATGTATGAAAATCAAGTTGGAACATGGATTAATAGAATACTTTTGGGAAAAGGATATTCCATCGAACCAAAAGCTAATGCTATGTTGGTTGAATTTCTTGGAAATGATTTGAGCCGAATTAGCAACGAACTTAATAAACTTCAAATAATCCTCCCAAAATCGCATACGATTACTCCAAAAGACATTGAAGAAAATATTGGTTTTAGTAAGGATTTTAATGTATTCGAATTGCAAAATGCTTTGGGTTCTAGAAATCAATTGAAAGCTTATCAAATTGCTCAGTATTTTGCCGATAATCCTAAGGATAATCCTATGGTAGTGACTACTAGTTTGGTTTTTAGTTATTTTATAAAAGTTTTAAAATACCACGGATTGAAAGATAAAAATCCTAAAACTGCAGCTCCAATTCTTGGTGTTAGTCCGTTTTTCATGAAAGATTATGAAGTAGCACTAAAAAATTATCCAATGAAAAAGGTTAGTGCAATAGTTTCATCTCTACGTGATATTGATGTGAAAAGTAAAGGTGTTGGCGCAAATAATCTTCCTACTCACGATTTACTAAAAGAAATGTTAGTTAAGATTTTTAATTAAAAATTATATTCTGATATTTGTAATTCTCAAACAAATTTAAAAATTAAGTTATGGCAATGAATAAAAATACCGTTTTCGGATGGGCAACTTTTATAATGATAATAATGGGATTAACATTAATTGCACTTGGCGCTTTTAGATATGACGATACTGCAGGTTGGGGTTTTGCCGCAACAGGAGTAGGATTTTTAGCAAATGCATGGGTATTTAGTTCACTTAAAGGAAGAGTTTAATCTTTCTTTTTGTGTTTCCATCTTTTGTGCGTCCACAAATAATATTCGGGTTGTTCATGAATTTGTTGTTCTACTCTAGCCATAAAATCCTCCGATAATTTATAATTAGGAATTGTATGAATATCTTCGGTCATCACTTCAAAACTTGCTTCATAATAGCCACGTTTTATTTTCTTTGTCCTTAAGAAAATAACATTCATATTGTATTTTTTAGCTAATTTTTCAGCACCAGTATGAATTGGGGTTTCAATTCCCATAAAATGATGCCAATATAATAATTTAGACCAACGCGGTGTTTGGTCGCTAGCAAAACCATAAACTCCTAGAATACCATCTTTTTTATTTTTTTCTATAGTAGATTTTGATTGCTTTGTAGTGATTAAATACGCTTTAAATCTCGAACGGATATTTCTTACTAATTTGTCAAAGTACTTATTAGCAATTTGTTTATAAATACCATATCCTTTAAAACTTATGTGCTTATTCATCGATAAAACCCACTCGTAGCTGGCATAATGTGCGCACATTAACGCAATACTTTTCCCTTGTTTTTCTAAATTTTGATAAGTCGCAAGATTTGTGAATTTAAAACGTTCGTCAATTTCTTTCTGTGTAATATTCATTGTTTTTATCATTTCTAAAAACATATCACACATGTGAGAATAGAATTTTTTTTCAATTTGAGTTCGTTCTTCTTCTGATAAATGAGGTAATGCTAATGCAATATTTTGTCTAACTACTTTTTTTCTATATCCGATAATTTGGTAAACTAAAAAATAAATACCATCAGAAAAAATATATAATAATCTGAAAGGTAGTATAGATATAAGCCAAAGTAGTGGGTATAATATTATAAATAGCAATAGTTGCATTCGACTTTTTTTTTGCAAATATACGTTTTAATGCAATTTATTGTTTTTGTTTGATAAAACCTATTGTACAATTCTTATTTTTACTAAAATTATTGACTATGGACATGAATGTTTTTTTGATTGCGATTATTGTAATTAATGTAATTATTAGCTTTAAAGGTTTTGACGATTTGTATTTTTTTAGAAAATATGAGTTTCATGTAGGAAGTATTCGCTCTGGTGAACAAGTACGTATGGTTTCTTCTGCATTTCTTCATGCCGACATTCCTCATTTGGCATTTAATATGTTGACTCTTTATTTTTTCGCACCAGTTGTATATGGCAATTTGGGTAATTTATCTTTTGTATTAATTTATTTTGGAAGTTTATTATTTGGAAGCTTGCTAACTATGCTTTTTCATAAAGATGATTATAGTTATAGAGCAATTGGAGCTTCTGGAGCAGTTACTGGAGTTTTATATTCGGCAATATTGCTTAATCCAGATATGAGTTTGTATCTTTTCTTTATTCCAATACCAATTCCTGCTTATTTATTCGGAATAGGTTATCTATTATATTCAATCTACGGAATGAAAGCTAAGAATGATAATATTGGACATACGGCACATTTTGGTGGAG
The DNA here is from genome assembly GCF_000757385.1 of Flavobacterium aquatile LMG 4008 = ATCC 11947. Classification (GTDB taxonomy): domain Bacteria; phylum Bacteroidota; class Bacteroidia; order Flavobacteriales; family Flavobacteriaceae; genus Flavobacterium; species Flavobacterium aquatile. The sequence continues at coordinate 835,322 of NZ_JRHH01000003.1, forward strand.
CAATTGGCGGATATGTAATTACTTTAATAAAATTACCGTCATTATTTGCAGATAATTTGTTGATGGTGATTTTATTAGCTATTCCAATTATTATTTTATTTGTATTAGCCAAGTTTGGAAAATTATAATGGCACAACTTTTGAAATAAATATAAAAAAAATAAACATTATGAAAAAATTAGCCCTAGTAGTATTAACGTTATTCGTAAGTATGTCACACGCACAAGAACAAAAGCAAATTCCACAAGTATCCGTTTCAGGTGAAGGAAAAATTAAAGTAAAGCCTGATCAGGTTGTAGTTAATTTTGGAGTTGAAAACGTTGGTAAAGATGCTCAAGAAGTAAAAAAAATGAACGATGAAAAAATTGAAAACGTTTTAAAATTCATCAAAAAGTTTGGAATTCCATCATCAGATTTTCAAACTACAAATGTTAGCTTAAACAGAAACTATGATTATGATAAAAAGAAGTATAATTTTCAAGCATCACAATCTATAACTATTACATTGAAGGATATTTCTAAGTATGATGAGTTAATGATGGGATTGGTTGATAACGGAATTAATAATATTAGTAACGTAGAGTTTAAATCAACTGAAATCGAGAAGTACAAATCAGAAGCAAGAAAATTAGCCATAAAAGATGCTAAAAAGAAAGCCGAAGATTTTGTTTCTGTATTAGGTCAAAAAGTTGGTAAAGCACTTTTAATAACTGATAATTCCTCTAACTATTATCCTCCACAGCCAATGTTTAAAGGAGCTATGTTAGAAATGGCAGCAGATATGGGTGGCGCACCAAGAGAAACACTTGCCGTTGGTGAAATTGAAGTAATCACAAATGTATCCGTAAGTTTTGTGTTAGAATAGTAAAACAAAACATAAAAAAAGTCCAGATTTTGTCTGGACTTTTTATTTTAAATAATGTGGGGAGAGCAGGATTCGAACCTGCGAAGTTTTCACAGCAGATTTACAGTCTGCCCTCGTTGGCCGCTTGAGTATCTCCCCATTCGCTTAACGAGGTTGCAAATATAAAAACACTTTTCATGTTTGCAAACTAATTTCAAACATTATTTTGTAATAAATTTTAATCTTTTGGGAATGAACTAAATAAAAAAATCTCCAACCAGGAGATTTTTTATTAATGCATACAAATACTAGTTTTCTGCTAATAATTCGGTCACTTTATCTTTCAATTCTTTTCCAGTAAGGTCTTTTGCAACTACAACTCCGTATTTATTTAATATAAATGTCTTTGGAATTGAATTTACATTATACATAAGCGCAATTGGCTCGCTCCACTCTTTTAAGTTTGAAACCTGCGTCCAAGTAATTCCATCTTTAGCTATTGCTTGTTTCCAATTATCTAAATCTTTGTCTAGCGATACACCAACAATATTTAAACCTTTAGAATGTAATTCATTGTATAAAGCTACTACATTAGGATTTTCCATTCGACAAGGTTTACACCATGAGGCCCAAAAATCAATAATTGTTACTTTTCCTAATGATTCTTTTAATGAAATAACTTTTCCTTCTGGAGATTTTGCAGAAAAATCAGGCGCTTTTGTTCCTACATCTACACTTTTAAGTTTTTTAATAACCTTTAGAATTTTTTTACCTTCTGAATGATTTTTTAATGTTGTGTCTAGAGCATTATAATATTTTTCAATTTTAGGTAAATCGGGTTCAATTTCATTAAACATTCCGTAAATTATTAACACAGAAATATATGATTTTGGATGTTCTTCAACATACTTAATTACATAATTTTTCATATTATTCTGTAAAACTTTATAATCAGCTTTCAATTGATTTATTGTTTTTTCATCATTACTTTTTTGAGCATTATCTAATTTTGATTGATTTTTTTTCTCATAATCTTTTATAGCTTTCTGAAATTCTGTTCTCTTGTCAGTAAAAGACTGCATTTCATCATTATTGTATGTACCACTAACTTTAGATTTTTGAATAGAATCTTTGTCAATTACAACTTCAATTTCACCACTTTCTACAATAGCATATAGACTTATAGGCTTCTCATTTTTTATTTGAATAACATGCATTTGCGGTTCAGTAACTTTTCCTTTGAATACAAATTTTTCATTTTCTACTTTAACAGTATCTACAGGAACCATTCCCAGAGAATCATCTTGTCTTAATAAAGTAACTTCTTTTCCATTAGCAATTCCTTTCGCTTTACCTTCTAAAATAAATTCACCATCTTTCGCTTTACTACAAGAAAATAATAATGTTGATAAAAATGCAATTAATACTAATTTTTTCATATTTGATATTTAATTTAAATTTGACGCAAAAGTATTTAAATTTTAACAATATCAAATTACATTTATGATATGTTTACAATAAATATAACTGTTAATTGATGTTGTTTTAAATTAGTTTAAAATTATAATTAGTAATTTTGTAGAACTAATTCTACAGTTATGTTTAAAAAAATACTTTTTTATTTTCTTTTATTTACTACATTTTCATTTCAAGCTCAAATTGTTATTAATGAACTCGATAGTGACACACCAAGTACTGATGATAAAGAGTTTATAGAGTTAAAATCTACAACTGCATTTTTACCTCTTGATGGATATGTTTTAGTTTTATATAATGGAACTGGTTCTCAAGCAAATTTAAGTTATTATGTTATTGATTTAGACGGGTATACCACAGATATAAACGGAATATTTGTTACAGGAAACAATTTAGTTTCTCCTGTACCAGACAAATTTTTACCAGAAAGTATTTTTCAAAATGGTCCCGATGGTGTAGCTTTATATTTAGGAAGTTCTTCAGATTTTCCTAATAACACATTGGCTACTTCTACTAATTTAGTAAATGCAATTGTTTATGGAACAGCAGATCCAGATGCATCAAGTTTAATGACTATTCTTGGAGTAACCACTCAATTAAACGAAAGTGCAGGAACAGGTGGAAGTACGGTAAATTCTATACAAAGAAAAAATGACGGAACTTATGAAAGCAAACCACCAACTCCAAGTGCAAATAATGATGGAACCGGTTTTATTTATAATGGAATTACAATTGCGGTTTCTACAAATACAACTACAGAAGTTGGTTCATTTACTGTAACCTTTACTACTCAAACAAATGTAATTTCCGATTTGAGTTTCAATTTTACATTGGATAATGGTTCGTTTAATACTTCTGATTTTATTGGAAATACAGCGGTTTTTATAACAACGGGTTCTAATACTTTTTCAACAACATTAAATTTAGTTGATGATACTTTAGATGAAGGGGATGAATTGGCTAAAGTTAAGTTTGGAGTTCTTCCATCACAATACAATCGTTTGAATGATGAAATTGAAGTTCGAATTATTGATAATGATTTCTTTACACTACCATTTGGAACACCATTAAATCCTACTTATGGAAATGTAATGAGTACAGCGCCAACTGGTTATTATGCTTCTTTAGAAGGACTTTCTGGTGTAGCTTTAAAGCAAGCTGTTCAAAATATTATTGCCAATCCAGCTGTTGTTAGAGCTCATAGTTATGGTGATGTTACTGATATTTTAAAAACTGCCGATCAAAATCCGTTGAATAGTAATCAGGTTTGGTTGATGTATGTTGAAACTCCTAGACCTAAATTTGATTTTCAAACTTCAAGTAATAGTCTTGGAAAATGGAATAGAGAGCATATTTATCCTCAATCTCGCGGTGGTTTTGCCGATGGAACTTCAGATACTGCTGATGGTATAAATATTTGGTTGCCTACAAATGCAAATGATATTGTTGCTGGTCATGCCGATGCGCATCATTTAAGAGCTGAAGATGGACCAGAAAATACAATAAGAAACAATAAAGATTATGGTTTAACTGGTTATAATGGTCCGAGTGGAAGTCAAAATTCTTGGAAAGGCGACGTTGCGAGAGCCGTTTTCTACATGGCAGTTCGATATAATGGATTGAGCGTTGTAAATGGCGATATTCCTGACACAACAGTTGGTCAACTAGGTGATTTAGCAACATTATTGGCTTGGAATACATTAGATCCGAAGGATGATTTTGAAATGAATAGAAACAATTATATTTACACTTGGCAAGTGAATCGAAATCCGTTTATTGATTATCCAAATTTAGCCGATTATATTTTTGGTGCAAATGTTGGTCAACCTTGGTCAGCTAGTTTGTCTACAGATAATTTTAGCAATCGAAATGTAGTTCTTTATCCTAATCCTGCTAAGAATTATTTCATAGTTTCTGGAGTTGAAACTTTGAGTAAATTGGAATTATTTAATGTAGTTGGTACTAAAGTTTTAGAAGCAGAATTTATTGGTGAACATCAATTTAATATCGATCTATCATCAGGTATTTATTTTGCCAAAATTACATCAGATAACAAATCTCTAATTAAAAAAATCGTGATTGATTAAATTAGTTTCTCATTATAATTTCTGTAATATCTTCTGATTTTATTGGTTTCGAATAATATCCTAATACATTTTTATTTGATTTAGCTTTTTCTACATCGTCATGTGATATTGATGAGCTAACTATATAAATTTTAATGTTTGAAAGTGAGTTTTCATCCATCAATAATTCAATATTATTCATAAAATCCCACCCATCCATATATGGCATTTCTATATCTAGAAGAATGATGTTAGGCATCTTTTTATTATCTAACAAAGAAGATTTTATACTGTCAATTGCCTCTTTTCCATTTGAATACGAAATTATATCAATGTCAATTTTTGTTAAATGCAGTATTTTATTCATCAAAAATTGATAAATCGGATCGTCATCAATTATACAAATTGTTTTTTTCATTTAAAAAATATTGAAAAAGTTGTACCTACATTTAATTCACTTTCAACGGTAACAGTTCCGCCCATGGCGTCAATTTGATTTTTAGAAATAAATAAACCAACGCCTTTACTCTCTGGACTGTTGTTGAACGTTTTGTAAAGTCCAAAAAGTTTGTCGCCATTTTTCTTTAAATCAATTCCAATTCCGTTATCAGCAATCTTTAAAACTCTTTTTTCAGTGTCAAAGCTAATATTTATTTCCGATTTTTTTTGAGTATGGCTATAACGAATGGCATTTGAAATAAAATTATAAAGAATACTTTCTAAATAGGAAATATTATAATTTACCATAACATCTTTGGAAACAGTATTACATATTTTCAGGTTTTTTTCATAGACTTTATCGCTAAGTAAGTTTATGGTTTTTTCAATGTATGTATGTAAATTTAAAGACTCAATCGTTAAGTTAACATTGGTTCTAATATTAACAACTTCATTTAAATTATACATGGTTTCGTTCAACGAATGCGAAACTTTTTTCAATAAATCAATCATCTCATCTCGTTCTTCTTTACTTTCTGCTTGATCTAAAAAGTCTGCAATTGTTTGAATGTTGCTAGTGTGCGATCTAAGATTATGAGAAACTATGTAAGAAAAATTTAGTAGTCTTTTGTTTTGTTCAGTTACAATATTGAAGGATTCTTTTAAATTTTCTTCGGCTCTTTTTTTATCTGTAATATCTTCAATAATAGTCATGTGAGTTTTTGATTTACTATTATTTTTCCAAAGCGCTGCAACCAATAGATTTACTATAATTATTTTACCCGATTTGTGATAAAATCTGTTTTCTAATGAAAATTCCATAATTTCATCATTCAATAATTGCGTCATCTTAGAATTGAAAACATCTAAATCGTCAACATGAATTGTTGATTCAAAATTAATTTGCTTCATTTCTTCTGCAGAATAGCCTAAAATGGAACAATAATGAGTATTAATATCCAAGTATTTCCCCGACATGCTATCAATTTTTGCAATTCCAACTGGAGCTTGTTCGAAAAGTGCTCTGTATTGTTTTTCGCTCAATACTAATCTGTTGGATTTCTTTTTTAATAATTTTTGAAGTTCTGCAGGTCGTTTCAATAAATAATATACAGTAAATCCAGATACAATTGATAATAAAAAACCAAGTATAAATGACATTAAAATTTGACCAATTATGGTGTTTTTCTTTGTCGAAATTAGATACAATTTCCAATCTCCTTCAGAAATTGTTACTGTTTGGTAATAGTAGTCTGAAAAATTAGTTTTTGATGGCAAAAAAAACTCTTCTTTGTTAGTAGCAGGATTTTTCTTTGAAAACTGAAAATAGTATTTACTTTTGTCTATAGATTCCACACCAGAACTTTTCATTAAAGTTTCTAGCTTAATAACTACTGCCGAAAATCCCCAAAATTTATTATTTTTATACACAGGCAATCTTCCTACAACACCAATTCCTCCTTGAATTAGTTTGATTGGACCAGCAAAATACATTGTTCTACGTTCTATAGATTTTTCGGCTTCTTTTCGAATATTGTAATGACTTTTTAAAATGTTATAATTTAGTGCTGCTTTGTTTTCTTCTAATGGAAAAACATTAGAAATTATTCCGTTTGGTACTAATTGTACAGCATCAATTCCTGATTTATTATCAATTAGTTGTGAGGCAATTTCATTAAAATTTTCTGGATTACCATCATCATTTATGGTCATTGCCAATGTTAATGTCGCTGTGTAACTAGTCTTCAAAATTTGTTGAAAATTTTGCTCAACAACATTTAATATATTAGACATTTCACGTTTTTCACTTTCTTTAATCACTTTGTAACTTAGTGAAACAATGAAGACAATTAAGGATAACATTATTACAAAAAAGATAAACCCAAAAGTTTTGGGATAGGAGTAAAGCCATTTAGAAAATTGCTTTTTTTTGTTAACCATAAAAGTGTAGTTCTTTTTTTAAACTTTAAAAAGATAAAGTTAAGTTTTTTTTATGATAAATTATTGAATCTTCTATAAATTCACAATATTGAATTCTTAAAAAAAATAAATTATATTTAATAAAATGGTTAAATTAACTATTTTCCTATACAGAAATTAGCAAAGATATTCCCAAGTAATTCATCGTTAGTAACTTCGCCAGTAATTTCACCAAAATAAAATAATGCCTGACGAATGTCAATCGCCATAAGGTCGGAAGGGATACCGCTGTTTAATCCAAATTTCACTTTCTGAATTTCTTCCAAAGCTTTCAATAACGAATCGTAATGCCTTGTATTAGTGATTATCGTTTCATTATTACGTAATGCACCAGTATTCACAAAAGATAATAATTGATTCTTTAAATCGTCAATTCCAGTTTTGTTTTTTGCAGATAGTAATAAGGCATTCGAAATTTCTGAATTAATATTTTCTACTAATTCAGCAGTCATTAAATCCATTTTATTAAAAATAACCAATAAAGCTTTAGATGGATATTTGTTTTTAATTTGTTGAATTTCTGATTTTAGTGATTCTAAACTGTTATCTGACAACTGAGAACTATCGACTAAAAAAAGAACCACTTGTGCTTGTTCTATTTTTTCAAAAGTCTTTTTGATTCCAATACTTTCTACAACATCAATGGTTTCGCGAATTCCTGCAGTATCGATAAATCTGAAACCAATTCCGCCAATTACTAATTCATCTTCAATGGTATCACGTGTTGTTCCAGCAATTTCAGAAACTATGGCGCGTTCTTCATTTAATAAAGCATTCAATAAAGTCGATTTTCCAACATTGGGTTCACCAACAATGGCTACTGGAATTCCGTTTTTTATGACATTTCCAACAGCAAATGAATCAATTAATCGTTTTAAAACAAATTCGATTCTATTTAATAAATCATGAAACTGCGTTCTATCGGCAAATTCTACATCTTCTTCGGCAAAGTCTAATTCTAATTCGATTAAGGAAGCAAAATTTAATAGTTCTTCTCTTAATTTAGAAATTTCATTGCTAAAACCACCGCGCATTTGTTGCATCGCAATTTGATGTGACGCTTCATTGTCAGACGAAATTAAATCGGCTACAGCTTCTGCCTGAGATAAATCTAACTTTCCATTTAAAAAAGCACGAAGTGTAAATTCACCAGCTTGAGCCATTCGACAACCTTTTCTAAGCAATAACTGAATAATTTGCTGCTGAATAAAAGTTGAACCATGGCAAGATATTTCAATAACATTTTCGCCGGTGTACGAATTTGGATTTTTAAATATCGAAACCAAAACTTGATCGTAAATTTTTGGGCCATCTACAATTGTTCCAAGATGAATCGTGTGTGTTTTTTGGTTACTCAAATCTTTACCCGAAACCGATTGAAAAACTTCTGCAGCAATTGTAATCGCGTCTTTTCCAGACATTCTAATAATAGCAACAGCGCCAGCTCCAGATGGAGTTGCCAAAGCAACAATAGTTTCGTTGTAAATCATAATTTTTTATTTGAAAGTGCAAAGATACCATTTTAAAATTCTTTTCAAGAAGGAAGATTTAGTTTGATATTTATCTTAACAATCGATGTTAAATAATTGCAAATATGAGCGTTGTCATGTTTTATCTGGCTTTATTGAAGTACCTTTATGATATTAACCAAAATAGTCATTTATGAAAAAGATTTTATTTCCAACAGATTTCTCTGATATTGCCAGTAACGCATTTGTTCATGCTCTTGGATTGGCAAGATTGGTTCATGGCGAACTAATTTTGTTACATACATACGAATTACCAATTGTAGAAAATCAGTTTGCCCCTATGAATTATCAATCGATTTTTGATAGTTTGGAATTGGCCAATTTGGATAAATTTAAAGATGAAGTTCCAAAATTGCGTCAATTGGCAGAAGAGAATAATTTTGCTGATATTAAAATGAGTCATAGGCTTATGGATGGCGATTTGATTTTTAACATTAAAGAAATTATCAAAAAAGAACCAATAGATTTCGTTGTAATGGGAACTTCTGGCGCAATTGGATGGAAGGAAACCTTTATTGGAACTACAACTGGTGAAGCTATTGCAAGTTTAAGTGTACCCGTTTTAAGTATTCCTAAAGATGCTAAATATTCTAAAATTTCAACAATCGGATTTACAACTCGTTTTAGAGAAAAAGACAAAGAAGCATTGACACAAGTTATCAAAATTGCCAAAGCTGCTAATGCAACTGTTAAATGTCTATATGTAAAAACTGCTACTTCTGATAATGATGAAGCAACTTTTAATAATTGGAAAGAAGTATTCAAAAGCGAACCTGTAACTTTTTTTATTCTTCCCGATGAAAATATAAAAGAAACTATATCCGATTTTATAACCAATCAAGGAATTGATGTTTTAGCAATGTTAACCTACAAAAGAGGTTTCTTCGAGTCACTTTTTACAACTGGTTTTACAGAAAAAATGTCGTATAATTCTGAAATTCCAATTTTGGCGTTACACGAATAAATTGTTTTAAATTAAAAAACCGTTCTGATATAAATCGGAACGGTTTTCGTCGGTTTGGGTTAGTTAATTGTATTTTTAGTTGTTAAGCATTACTGGCATAACAAGCATTGTAACGGTTTCGCCTTCGTCAAGTCCATCAACTGGAGTTAAGATTCCAGCACGATTTGGCATTGACATTTCAAGTTGAATTTCATCTGATTGTAAATTGCTCAACATTTCAAGTAAAAAACGAGAATTGAAACCAATTTGCATGTCATCACCTTGATAATCACAAGTCAATCTTTCTTCAGCTTTGTTTGAATAATCAATATCTTCGGCAGAAATATTTAATTCGGCACCAGCAATTTTCAAACGAATTTGGTGTGTAGTTTTATTTGAGAAAATCGCAACACGACGTACAGAACTAAAAAATTGTGTTCTATCAATCAACAATTTATTTGGATTTTCTTTTGGAATAACTGCTTCATAATTTGGATATTTTCCGTCAATTAATCTACAAGTCAAAATGTAATTTTCGAATGAAAAAGTTGCATTTGCATCGTTGTAATCAATTTTTACTTCAGCATCAGAAGCTCCTAAAATACTTTTTAAAATATTTAATGGTTTCTTTGGCATAATAAAATCGGCTACTTGCGATGCTTTTACATCGGTACGTGCATATTTTACTAATTTATGAGCATCAGTTGCAACAAATATTAAACCTTCTGGAGAAAACTGAAAGAAAACACCACTCATTACTGGACGTAAATCGTCGTTTCCTGCAGCGAAAATAGTTTTGCTAATTGCAGTTGCTAAAACTTCTGCTGGAACTAAAGTAGAAGATGGATCGTCTAAAGCTACCGATTTTGGAAATTCTTCTCCTGGCGCATAAGCAATAGCATATTTACCCGAGTTAGAACTAATTTCGATAGTGCTATTTTCTTCAACAGTAAATGTTAATGGTTGTTCTGGAAATGTTTTTAAAATATCCAATAACAATTTCGCAGGAACAGCAACACTTCCTTGATCCGTTGACTCAATCTCTAAAGTAGCCGACATAGTCGTCTCTAAATCAGAAGAAGAAACGGTTAATGCTTTTTTATCTAATTCAAATAAAAAGTTATCTAAAATTGGTAAGGTATTGCTACTGTTGATAACGCTACCTAAAACTTGTAGTTGTTTTAATAAATACGAGCTAGAAACTATAAACTTCATTTTCTTTATTTTTTACAAATATATCTTAAAGAAATAGATTTCAAAAAGATTTTTATTAACATTACTTACTGTATTTTCTTTTTCTGATAAATGTGAACACTAATCCGAAGACCAATAAAATTAGTATTGGAACTCCGACAGTTATGATTTGCGAAAAAGTATATTCATCGTAAACCTTTTCTTTATCTAAAATTGGCAAGTCAACTTCTTTACTTCTAATGTTAATAAGTCCGTTATCGTCAAGTAAATAATTCACGCAATTCAGCATAAACTCTTTATTTGCATACATATTGTTAGTCCATTTATCAAAACCTAATTCTAGTGGTTGGTAATTTTTATCCAATTGATTTTTGATAATATCTCCGTCCGAAATTACAATCATTTTATTGTCTTTTCCGATTGGTTTGAAAGAACTTTCTTTAAATGGAAGCACACGATTTTCATACATCGAATGGAATTTTCCTTCTAATAAAACCGCTACAGGAAAACCTAGACTTCCTTTAAATTCGTTCATGTCTGGTTTATCGGCAACCATGTTCAAACTCACTTCAACTGGCGTTCCAACAGGTTTAGAATATTTGGATGATGATAATAAGACCGTTTTTTTAATATCATTTTTAAGTAGTTCGATTGGGTTTGTGAATTCAAATTTTAGTGCATCCAAATTACTTACAATAGGATGTTTAGAATCGGAATAAATGACTGGCGAATACATCCACGGATATTGTGTATATTGAGTTGTACTTCCTTGTTGACCAGTGGCTAACGAAATTGGTGCGGCTTGTAAATCTTTAATCAAATCGGGTTTTATTCGAACGCCATATTTGAAAAACATATCGGACAAATTCAAATCGCGTGGAAAAGCCAAATTGGTTCCATCTTGATTGTACAAACTGTCCATTTCCATATTCACTTGATCGACCAACCAAAGTGTTTTTCCACCATTGATGATGAATTGGTCTAAAACTTCTTTCTCTTCATCGGTAAAAGCTTCGCTAGGTTTGGCAATTACAGCTAAATCGTATTTTTTAAGAAACTTCAAACTCTCAGTAGGATTTTTAGCAACCGAGTCTAAGGTAAATGTTCCGATGTAATAATTCTCACGAACCGACTTTACAAAATCGGCAATTAGAATATCGTGCAATTCGCCTTTTCCTTTGATAACGGCAACTTTTTTCTCTTTCTTTTTTGAAACCGTATTAAATCCGTTTGCAAAAGCATATTCAAGATGTTGTACAGAACTTACCACTTTCTCTGCAGTTGACGCACCCATCATGTTTTTTAGCAACGGCACTTTGGTGCTTTTATCGCCGTAAGTAACTACAGCCCATGGAAAAACTACTTCTTGTGTTTGCTTTCCTTTGTCTTCTAGTGTTACGTTTAATGGTGTTAATCCACGGTCATAAAACGATTGCATTATTGCTTCACGATCGGTTTCATCTTCAAGCGGATTTACAAATTGAAAGATGATATTTGAATTGTAGGCTTTAAATTCTTCTAATAATTGTTGGGTTTCGGTTTGTAATTTTTTGAATTCACCTGGAAAATTTCCCTCTAAAAACACATCAACATACAACGGTTCTTTTACTTCTTTTATAATGTTTAAAGAAGTTTGAGAAAGTGTATAACGTTTATCTGAAGTTAAATCGAAACGCTTAAAGAAAAAATTCCCTGCAAAATTCAATACAACTAAAAGGGCAATAGTTGTAAGTAGTACTTTTAAGTTTGACTTCTTATTTTCCATTACGATTTTAGCGATTTTAATTTATAAACTGTCATTGATAGAAATAAAATGGTAATGCTCACAAAATACAATACATCACGCGTGTCAATAACGCCTCGACTTATACTTTTAAAGTGATAATCCATACCAAATAGTTCAATTAAATTTTCGGAACTTTTTATTAAAGTAGTTAAACCTTGAAATCCGTAATAGAATATAAAACACAGAAAAACCGAAAGTATAAATGCTACGATTTGATTTTCGGATAACGTAGAAGTGAAAATTCCAATTGCGGTATAACTTGCAATTAAAAATAGAAGTCCAAAATAGGAACCCATTGTGCTTCCCATATCGATATTTCCTTCAGGCATTCCTAAACCATAAATCACGTAAACGTAGATGAATGTTGGGATAATTGCAATTACAATTAGTAGAAAAGCACCAAAGAACTTTCCGCTAACGATTTCCCAAATCGAAATTGGTTTGGTCATCAATAGTTCGATAGTTCCTTGTTTTTTCTCATCCGAAAAACTTCTCATGGTTACCGCCGGAATTAGGAAAATTAATATCCACGGTGCGATAGTAAAAAACGGAGTTAGATCGGCAAATCCGCTGTTTAAAATATTAAAATCGCCTTCAAAAACCCACAGGAATAATCCGTTGAGCAATAAGAAAATGGCGATTACTAAATAACCTATTGGCGAACCAAAAAAGGATTTAATTTCTCGTAGTAGTATTGATTTCATATTAAATTTGCCACGAAGGCGCTAAGTCACAAAGTTTTATCTATATTCTATTTTCTTTTCTCTATTTTCTTTTCTCTATTTTCTTACTCCAAAGAAACCAACTTATCCACACTCCAAGCTTCTGGTTTATCGTTGAATAATTTCTTGGTAAATGTCCAAACTTCGTCAAATAAAGCAGACTGTCTGTAATTTTCTAAATCGGCTTCGGTTTCCCAATAACTATAGGTAAAGAAAATGCATTTATTGTTTTTATCTTGATACAATTCAAGAAAACGATTTCCTGGAGCGTTTCGTATGTGAGATTTCATTAATTCAAAATTATCCAAAAACGCTTGGATATTTTCTTCATGAAACGACATTTTTACTATTCTTACAAACATAATTTAACTATTAAAATTAATCATCACAAAATCTCGGTAGGTTAATCCAAGTAAACTAGATGCCGAACCAATTTTAGGATTACTTTTATAAATTCCGATTTCTAAAAATCCAGCTTCATTAAAAATGGCTAAAGCTTTTCCACTAATGATTGATAACGGTTGCTTATCAGTCGTCTCGATATCAGAATATTTTGCGAAGATACTTTTTACTTTTTTATTTTTGAAATTCACCTCATAAGGTCTTCCTTTTGCCACATCAATAAACATCTTTTTAGAGATATTGGTTACGGCATTTCCAAAATGATCGATATAAACTACATAACCTTTAATCGAATTTAAATCGGATGCAATAACAGGTTGCAATTCAGTTACTTCTTTAATGGATTTAATTTCTTTTCCAATAACATTCAACAATCCGCCTTTAGCAATATGAACGGCGACTGTTACAAATACATCCATATCTGTAGCTTCAGGCAATAATCTATCATGAATATTGATGGCTACAATTTTTTGAGGTTTGATTTTTTGAATCAACATACTCAAAATTCCGTTATCGGCGGCAATAAAATAATGGTCGTTCCATTGCATTACAATGTGCTGATTGTCATTTGTTAATTCGATATCAATACCAATAATATGAACTGTTCCTTTCGGAAAACTATTGTAAGCAGAACTAATTATGTAATTGGCTTCACTAATATTGAATTGATCTACATGGTGCGAAATATCCACAATTTTGGCGTCAATATGTTGCGATAAAATTTTCCCTTTCAAAGCACCAACAAAGTGGTCTTTTAATCCGTAATCGGTAGTAAGGGTAATTATTGACATAAAATTGTTTATAACTAAATTGAAAACGTATTGGTGTATTTCTTAAATTTGAAATGATTGCAAAGCTACTAATATTTAGTAAAAAATTAATTAAAAAACTCCTTCCATTTGAACGAACGTATCATTGAATTACACGACATCGCTCCAAAAGAATTTTGGGGTGCACAAGACACTCATCTTGAAACAATTAAAAAGTACTATCCGAAGTTAAAAATTGTGGCGCGCGGCACAACACTTAAGGCATTTGGCGAAAAAGACGAGTTAGACGAATTTGAAAACAGATTTAACAGATTAATGCTTCACTTTACTCGATACAACAATATTGACAATAATGTTATTGAAAGAGTGATTCAAAGTAATTCACAAGAAGAACAGCGCATGCCCGACCATGACAAAATTTTAGTGCATGGTATTGGCGGAAAATTAATTAAAGCAATGACGCCCAACCAGCAGAAGTTGGTTGAAGCAGTTCATAAAAATGATATGGTTTTTGCTGTTGGTCCGGCTGGAACTGGAAAAACGTATACAGGAGTTGCACTTGCTGTGAAAGCATTGAAAGAAAAGCAAGTAAAACGAATCGTTTTAACGCGTCCTGCTGTAGAAGCTGGAGAAAATTTAGGATTTCTTCCTGGCGACATGAAAGAAAAATTAGATCCATACATGCAACCTTTGTATGATGCGTTGCGCGATATGTTGCCTCCGCAAACGCTGGAAGATTACATTTTAAAAGGAATTATCCAAATTGCTCCTCTGGCATTTATGCGTGGAAGAACTTTGGATAACGCTTTTGTAATCCTTGATGAAGCTCAAAACACGACCCATTCGCAGATGAAAATGTTTTTGACTCGTATGGGTAAGAACGCCAAATTCATTATTACTGGTGATCCAGGACAAGTCGATTTACCAAGAAGAACCATTTCTGGATTGAAAGAAGCCATCTTGGTTTTAAAAGACATCGATGGCATTGGAATAATTTATCTAGACGATAAAGATATCGTGCGTCATAGATTAGTTAAAAAAGTGATTGATGCTTATAAGCAGATTGAGAATAATGATTAATATTTTTTGCACCTGACAGGTTTTCAAAATCTGTCAGGTATAAAATTTGATTCAGTTTTTTGTATTTCACTACAAAATAGTATAGATTTGGAATCTTAAAATCCAAACAAAATCAAAACTATACTCATAACTGGAGCTTCTGGCGGTTTAGGAAAAGAAATAGCAATTCATTTTTCAAATAGCGGTTGGAATGTAATTGCTACGATGATTTGCATTAAAGAAGCAACGGTTTTTGAAAATATTTCTAATATTAAATGTTACGAACTCAATGTAGCATCTCAAGAAAGTATTCAGAAAGCCAAAGCACAAATTTTATCTGATTTTCAATCAATTGACGTCATCATTAACAATGCTGGCGTAGGTTACAGAAGTTTTGTAGAATTATCTGAAGATGATAAAATTGACGGAATTGTTAAGGTAAATTATCTTGGCGTTGTCAAAGTTTGTCGTGCTTTTATTCCACATTTTCGAGAGCAAAACAAAGGTCAGTTTATCAATATTTCTTCCATTGCTGGATTGGTAAATTTGCCATTAGGAAGTTTTTATCATTCGACGAAAAAAGCACTCGAAAGTTTTTCTGAATGTATGGCATACGAATTACTAGATTTTAATATTAGTGTTTGTACAGTTCAATTCGGAAATGCACCAACCAATTTTCAGAAGAATATTTCTAAATGTGAAAATTCAACTATTGAATCATACAATACAATGATGAACAGTATTGACGGAATTATGAACAGAAAAACGACTGAAAATCATGAGTTAACTCAAGCAATTCTAGATAAATTACTTAAAATTTCGGAAAATCCATCCAAGAAATTCAGAAGATATTCTATAGGTTTCGACGCACATTTGATGAAGTATTTGCGAAAAATTCTCGGTTATCGAATATTTAGCCGAGTAATTAGACGCTACGTTTTAAGTAAATAAATAATTGTATTTGTGTTGAAAAGAAACTATTTTTGCCAAATACAACAACACAATTATAATGAACACAATTACTACAACAAATTTCAATTTTCCAGGTCAAAAATCAGTTTATAGAGGTAAAGTAAGAGAAGTTTACAATATAAATGATGAACTTTTGGTTATGGTTGCTACCGATAGACTTTCGGCTTTTGATGTGGTTTTGCCTAAAGGAATTCCGTATAAAGGTCAGATTTTAAATCAAATTGCAACAAAATTCATGGAGCTAACTCAGGATATTGTTCCCAATTGGTTAATTGCAACGCCAGATCCAAATGTGGCTGTTGGACATTTATGCGAACCTTTTAAAGTAGAAATGGTAATTCGTGGTTATGTTTCTGGTCATGCTGCTCGTGAATATTCGTTAGGAAAAAGAATACTTTGTGGTGTAACAATGCCAGAAGGTTTAAAGGAAAACGATAAATTTCCAACACCAATAATTACACCAACTACAAAAGCAGATAATGGTTCGCATGATGAAGATATTTCTCGTGAAGCAATTTTAGAAAAAGGAATTGTATCTGAAGAAGATTACCTAATTTTGGAAAATTACACTCGTGCTTTATACCAAAGAGGAACAGAAATTGCAGCTTCTCGCGGATTAATTTTAGTAGACACAAAATATGAATTTGGAAAAACTAAAGACGGAAAAATTGTTTTGATAGACGAAATTCATACTCCAGATTCATCTCGTTATTTCTATGCCGATGGATATCAAGAACGACAAGATAGAGGAGAAGAGCAAAAACAATTATCAAAAGAATTTGTTCGTCGTTGGTTAATTGAAAATGGTTTTCAGGGAAAAGACGGACAGCAAATTCCAGATATGAGCGACCAATATATAGAAACTGTCTCTGATCGTTACATCGAATTATATGAAAACATTCTAGGTGAAAAATTTGCAAAAGCTGATATTTCTAATATCAATGAGCGAATTGAAAAGAATGTTTTGCAGTATTTAAATTCGATTTAACCAAATAACAATTTACTTCTCAAACCACGTTATTGCGTGGTTTTTTTATGCAATGTTAATTTTTTGTTATAGTCAACTAACTGATGTAACAATAGTTATCTTGAAAAGTCTTATTAATATAATCAAGAAATTATTTAATGTTCATCAAAACAAATTTGTTAATTAAAAGTTAAATTTTAGTACTTTGTAATGCAATGTACCTTTTAAAAGATATATATTTGCATAGAATATTAATAGTTATAGTAAAATAATAAAAAAATAAACATCAATCAATCATTTAAAAAAAATCAATCATGAACAAATCAATCATTATTTTCGGAGTTTTAGCAGTAATGTTTACAATTACATCTCATGCTAATGTAGTTGCAAAAGAGCAACAAGGTCAAGAAGTAGAATTTGCAAAAGCAGATTCAAACTTAGAAATGAATTTAGGTTCTTCATTGGAAACTAAAACAGGGGTTTTAAACAAGCCAGAAGTTACTTTAGAATCACAATCAAAAATTGATGAAGCAGTTTCGATTATCGCTTCAAATTATAAAAAACCAATTGAAGAAGTAATTGCCGACGATAAAAGAATCACCGAAAGTAAAGAGGAAGTTTATCAACCATTATATTATGGTAGAACGGTAGAAGAGGTTATTAAACAAGATAATCAAATAATTGAAAGCGATTTATCGGATGAATTTTATCCTTTAGATTTTGATTTAATCAATAAAACTTCAAATGAAGTGAAAGTTCAAGAATTTAGAAATGATAATTTCAAGAAAGATTCTTTGAAATCATAAGTAAAAAATTAAATGAAAAAAGCCCTAAAACAACTTAGTTTTAGGGCTTTTAATTTATAATAAATCAGTTAATTTCCAGAAATACTTCCAGATCCAGAGGAACTTTTATCAACTTTTTCAGGATTTCCTTTATAAATAATACTTCCAGAACCTGTAGATCGAGCAACTAATTTCTTTGAACAATTAACTTTGATGTTTCCCGAACCAGTTTGAGAGGCTACAACATTCTCTGCAAGTAATTCTGATGCATTCGCATTTCCAGAACCGGTTGATTCAATTTCTAAATTTTGAGTTTTACCTTTCACATTTAGATTTCCTGAGCCACTTCTTGCTATTTTGGTGTTTGTAGTATTTGATTCAAATTTTACATTACCAGAACCAGCAATTTCTACTTCGAGATTTTCGGTTTTAATAACGTCTTTCCCAAAGAAATTTCCAGAACCAGAGAACGATAATCCATTTATTTGTTCGAATGGAATTGTAATTTCTAATGTTGATTTGTAGTTGTACTTAATCATTTTCCCTCTTTCAAACCTAACTTTTAAAGTTCCGTTTACAACTTCGGTTTTTAATAGTTCAACTAAATTCTCATCTCCTTTAATAGTTATGTTGCCTTCTTTACCTGAAATTAGCTTGACATCAAATGAACCTCCAACTTCAATTTTATCATATTCTGGAGTTGTTCTGCTTACAGTAACTTCTTTCTCATTTCCCTTTATAGTTTTATTTCGCTTAGACTTTTGAGCATTTGAAATAGAAAAGCACGCTAGTAACGTTATTAAAATTAGTTTTTTCATGTGTTTATATTTTTTTTGAAAGATAAAGATATAAAGGTATATTATTTAAAGTATGAGAAGTCGTGGTTGTCTTCAATTTTCAACAAACTTTCATAAATTAATTTAATTACATTTTCTACATCTTCTCTATGCACCATTTCAACAGTTGTGTGCATATAGCGCAAAGAAAGAGAAATCAATGCCGATGCAACACCGCCGTTACTATAAGCAAAAGCATCAGTGTCTGTTCCAGTAACACGTGATGTTGCATGTCGTTGAAACGGAATTTTCTTTTCTTCTGCAGTAGAAACAATCAATTCTCGTAAAATGTTTTGTGTAGCTGGCGCATAAGCAATAACTGGACCTTTACCCATTTGTAAATCGCCTTCAATCTTTTTGTCAATCATAGGTGTAGTAGTATCGTGACAAACATCGGTTACGATGGCTACATTTGGTTTTATCGTTTGAGTAATCATTTCCGCTCCACGAAGTCCGATTTCTTCTTGAACAGAATTTACGATGTACAATCCAAAAGGAAGCTTCTTCTTATTTTCCTTCAATAAACGAGCAACTTCCGCAATCATAAATCCGCCCATTCTGTTGTCAATCGCTCTACAAACAAATTTATTCTCGTTCAAAACCATAAATTCATCAGGATACGTAATCACACATCCCACATGAACACCCAAATTTTCAACTTCTTCCTTTGTAGAACATCCACAATCAATAAAAATATTGTGAATTGTGGCAGCTTCCTCTTTACCGCGATTTCTCGTATGAATAGCTGGCCAACCAAAAACACCTTTTACAATTCCGTTTTTAGTATGAATATTAACACGCTTCGAAGGCGCAATTTGATGGTCAGATCCACCATTTCTTATAACATATATAAGTCCATTATCTGTAATGTAGTTTACATACCAAGAAATTTCATCCGAATGTCCTTCAATTACAACTCTAAATTTAGCATCTGGATTAATTACTCCAACTGCCGTTCCATAAGTGTCCGTGATAAAAGTATCAACATAAGGTTTTAAATAATCCATCCATATCTTTTGTCCACCAGATTCATATCCTGTTGGTGATGGGTTATTTAAATAAGTTTCTAAAAACGATAATGATGATTTTGTAAGTATAGATTTTGTTGCCATAAATTATTTTTTGCTAAATTATAAATTTGGCATTACACTTGTTAAGGATATTATATATTTTTACAATAAATTTAATAACCATGTTTAAACAATATATCTTAATAATTCTTTTAGCAATCCCATCTCTATTTTCCGCTCAAGTAAAAACGGATACACTTTTAAGTAAAAGTGAAGAATATGTAATTGTAGAAGGCGATACGCTTTCAATGTTACACGACACAATATATCTTGAAGACGTTCGTATCTACAAAGAAAAATTAGATCCCGAAGCTAAAAAACAATTCCTACTACTTCAAAATAGAGTTTACAGAGTATACCCATACGCAAAAGTTGCTTCCGAAAGATTAACTGCGCTCAACGCAAACATGGATAAACTAAAATCCAATAAAGATAAAAAGCGCTATTTCAAAATCGTTGAAGATTATATGGAGAACGAATTTAAAGCACAACTCAAAAAATTATCCAGAAAACAAGGACAAATTTTAGTCAAGCTAATCCATCGTCAAACAGGCATCACAACCTTCGACCTTATAAAAGATTATAAAAGCGGTTGGAAAGCATTCTGGTCAAACAACACCGCAAAGCTTTTTGACATAAATATTAAAGCCAAATACGAACCCAACAAAGTAAATGAGGATTATCTAATCGAAACAATTCTAAAACGAGCCTTCGAAAACAATAGACTGGTAGAACAAAAACCTGCAACTCCATACAATTACGATGAGCTAACCGAGTATTGGATACAAAAAGCAGAAGAAGTCAACAAAAAGAAATAAATACACACAATATATATAGGTATAATAGCTAGTATTTTTTTAATGAGCGATTGGTTCGGGCATTTTCGGTTATCCATTTTCCCGCTTTCGCTGCAATAAAAGCAGTTTTTAAAGAAAAAACTGCTTTTATTTCCACTACAATCGGGGCTATTTGAGTGATCCATTTGAGAAGACATAAGATTTTCAGAAGCAATTTCACTATAATTTCACTTCTAAGAAAAATAATCAAAAAAACTTTAGCAAACAACAATCTTGTTTTCAGGTAATTAAAAAAAACTTTCAAAAAAGGATTAAAAAAGACTTGCGAGATTGAAAAAGATACTTACTTTTGCACCCGCATTAAGGCAGACGTTCATTAACAAATACTGAAAAAAACTTAAAAAAAGATTTGCACAGAATAGGAAAAGGTTT
>NZ_JRHH01000004.1 GCF_000757385.1 Flavobacterium aquatile LMG 4008 = ATCC 11947
TTATTGCGTCGGGGCTCACCTCTTCCCATTCCGAACAGAGAAGTTAAGCCCGATTGCGCAGATGGTACTGCATAACTGTGGGAGAGTATGTCGCCGCCTTCTTTTTAAAAACCCTATCCAAATCGGATAGGGTTTTTTGTTTATATCAAGTTTAGACAAAATTGAGTAAAAGGTTAGTAGACCAGAATTTTAAATTTGATTGAGATGATGGCAAGCAAAATCATATTAGATTGGTTAATCATCTTTGATGTGAATTATTTGAAATTTATTTTTTCAATAATATCTGAATATTGTTTTGTTTGTTCATTAAATCTTCTAACACAGATACAATTACAAATAAATTCAAAATTAATGATTGTAGAACTAAATTGTTGCTTTGCTTTTTTCATTCTCTCTTCATCTAATCCTCTAGCTATGGTAATATGGGCGTTAGCATTTTTTACTTCAAAGCCTATAAATTTGTGTAAAGTAATAATTATTTTGTTTAGATACAATTGTGATTCGTCATCGGGGGAAATGTAAAAAGTATGATTGCCAAATGAATTAAAAGAATTAAACATAACTTTATGAGGAGTAATAGTTTTACAAAAATCTTTTATTCGATTTAAGTATAGTCCAAGTGCTAATTCACTTTCTAAGTTGATTATAGTGATATGCGCTTCGGAATTAAAACTCCCAAACCATCCAATTTCAGTTTTTAATGATTTTTTAAATAATTTAACTAAATTTTGTTGTTCCAAATAAGGAAATATAACCAAAGAGTACATTGGAATTTGTTTCATACTTTCTCAGTTAAATAGTTTTTAAAGTATATTGACAATAATTCTGAATTGGACATATTGTACATTTTGGATTAGTTGGTCTACATATTTCTCTTCCTAAAAATGAAATTGCCATTCCAATTTCTCCCCAAATTTCCTTTGGCAATAATTGCATTAATTGTTTCTCAACTTTATTTCCATCTTTTGTTTCTGAAATTAATCCAATTCTTGGTGCAACTCGAATCACATGTAAATCGGCAATGATACCTTCTGCAGGAACTTTAATTTCTCTCAATATTACATTTGCAGATTTTCTTCCAATTCCTTTTAATGCAATTAAATCACCTAAATTCATGGGAATATTTTGGTCTTCTTTGAGAGTTTGGGCAATTTCAATTATCCAATTTGCTTTGGTGCTATAATTTCTAACCTTAGAAATGTGTGGAATTAATGAATCAACATTTGAAATGGTAAGTGATTTTAAATTTGGATAAGTACTAAATAGTGAAGGTGCAATTTTATTAATATTTGCATCGGAATCTTGTGCAGATAAAATCACCATAATTATCAATTGATATAAATTTTTATAATCTAACGGATGTTTTCTATCACTATATTTTTCAATAATTGGATTTAAAACTTTAGTCCAATCTTTATTATCTTCAAATAAATTCATTTTTTAATTTATAAATTCAACAATTTTTGTAATTACTTCGTTATTTCCTAATATTTTTCTATGACCTAAATTTTTGGTTATCATCAAACATGAATTTTTTAAATTCTCTTTAATATGGAAAGCAGCTTTTACATTTACATCTTCATCATTCTCATCATGAATAATTAATACTGGAATTGAAACTATTTTTGCGGCATTTGAAGCAGAATAAAAATCCATTTTTGAGTCATATTTTTTTTCAAAATGATCTCTTAATTTTATTCCAATTTCGGCTTTTATTTCCAATTTCTTTATAAAGTCATCAATGATGTCTTGAATAACATCACCACTCCCAATAATTATAGCTTTTTTCAGTTCTAGATTTTGTTTAATAGCATTTAAAATTGACATACCGCCTAGGGAATGACCTACAGCAAACTCAAACGGACCAAATTCTTTGTCAATTTCTAGTATCGATTCGATAAATTCAAGCATTATTGAAGAATTACCTTTAGATTTTCCGTGCGCTGGAGCATCAAAACTGATAGTTGAGTATCCTAAATTTAAAAATTCATCAGCAATTTTTACTAATTGCGTTCCTCTTCCTGACCAACCATGTACTAATAAAATTTTTTTTACTCCAGCTCCATAATGATAAATATGAATGTCCTTTTTTATGGATGGAATGTGTAAAACATGTTGTTTACTTTCTCTATCCATATAATGTTCTCTTTTCGGAATCTTATGTTTTATTGGTGTTGTAAATAATTTTGCAGCAAATAGCGTAACTAATTTAGGTGAAATTACTTCTAATAATTTAGCAGTTAACAGTATTACTTTGGGAATTTTCAATGTTTGTGCTTCAACAGCAGTTTTTTTTGTCATTTCAATAATTTTTAATGCTCTTTATGAAGTATACTATTTTTTTGTAAATTAGGACATCATAAATATAACAAAAAATGCAAAATCAGACTCGTATAATTATTGAAAATATAAAACCACAACTCGATGGAGGTTTATTTCAAATTAAAAGAATTGTTGGACAAATTGTAACTGTAACTGCTGACGTTTTTTCTGATGGACACGATGTTGTTGAATGTTGTGTAAAATTTAAGCATGAAAAGGATAAAAAGTGGAGTGAAGTTAGATTAAATCACATAAGTAATGATGAATGGATAGCTTCATTCAAAGTTGAAAAGCAAGGAATTTACACCTATTTTATTGAAGGTTGGGTAGACTATGCACTTAATTGGCAACACGGAACCGAAAGAAAAATCAATGATAATCAACATGTAAAATCGGAGTTACTTGAAGGTGCCGAATATTGTTCTGCAATTTTAAAAGAAGTAACCAAAGACGAAAAAGCATATCTTAACAAAGCCATAAAGGCATTTCAAAACGAATCAGAATATAATGAAGCCATTCAAATTGCTTTATCAAATGAATTGCATCAAATTTTCAAAAAATATCCAACCAGAATTCTTGCAAATGCATCACACGAACTGCAAGTTTATGTTGATAGAAAGAAAGCTCTATTCAGTACTTGGTATGAATTTTTCCCACGTTCGTCCTCATCTGAACCAGGAAAACACGGAACTTTTAAAGACTGTGAAGTTTTGCTTCCAAGAGTTGCCGAAATGGGTTTTGATACCTTATATTTCCCACCGATTCATCCTATTGGTGAAGTAAACAGGAAAGGAAAAAACAATGCTACCAACTCCGAAACTGGTGATGTTGGTTCGCCATGGGGAATTGGTTCCCAACACGGCGGACATAAATCTACGCATCCTGAGTTAGGCACAATTGACGATTTTAAATCGTTAGTTAAAAAAGCAAAAGCACTCGGAATTGAAGTCGCCATGGATTATGCACTTCAAGCTGCGCCAGATCATCCATATGTTAAAGATTTTCCGCAATGGTTCAAATGGCGTCCAGATGGAACAGTTCAATATGCCGAAAATCCACCAAAAAAATACCAAGATATTCAACCTATTTATTTTGAAAGTTCCGATTGGAAAAATCTTTGGAAAGAACTTTTAGACGTTGCTCTATTTTGGATTGAAGAATGTGATATTAAAGTTTTTAGAGTAGATAATCCGCATACTAAACCATTTTATTTTTGGGGTTGGCTTATTTCAGAAATCAAAAAGAAACATCCAGACGTTTTATTTTTAGCCGAAGCTTTTACACGACCTAAAATCATGCATGAACTTGCAAAACAAGGGTTTACACAATCCTATTCTTATTTTACTTGGAGAAATTCTAAAGCAGAACTTATAGAATATGTAGAAGAATTGACTAAAACAGATCAGAAAGAGTTTTTTAGAGCCAATTTTTGGCCAAATACTCCAGATATAAATCCATATCCGTTGCAAAGCGGAAACGAGAGTATCTTTCTTCATAAATATTTTCTTGCGGCGACATTGAGTTCCAATGTTGGAATCTACGGTCCTGTTTATGAATATTTAGTTCATGCTGCAATGCCTGGGAAAGAGGAATATCATAACTCTGAAAAATACGAAATCTATCATTGGGATTGGAATGTTAGAAATAAAATGACCATGATAATTTCTAGAATTAATAAAATTCGACATGAATACGCTTCACTGCAGCAAACTACAAACATTCAATTTTGTAGTACTGATAATGATCAAGTATTAGCTTATTATAAATTTGACGATGAAAAACTAGATGAAACCCTGATGATTTGCAGCATAGATCCATATTATGCAAAACAAGTTTGGGTTCAATTGCCATTAAATTCTTTAGGATTAAGAAACGGTCAACCTATAAAAGTAACCGATTTGATTACCGGAAACAGCTACATCTGGGATAAAGAATGGAATTTTGTCGAATTACATCCTGCATTACCATTTCATTTATTTAAAATTCAAAAATAATGATGGACAATAAAATTAATGAAGATGAATTCCAAAACCCCTTTATTTTTAAAGTAGATTGGAAATATGCATTCGAAGACCACGATTTTGTTAAAGTTTTTTCATCAGATATTCTTGAAAATTATATTATCAACAAGCGTTGGTATGGCGGAAAAGCAAGTACATTAAAGTACATCGAAGTGGTTGATTGGTTTAAAATTACTTCCAAAAAAAATACCTATTATGGCGTTTTACTCGAAGTAAATTTTAAAGAAGCATTCTATCAGCATTATTTTATGCCAATTTCGTTTATGTCTGAAGACGAGTTGGATACCAATACTATTATTGCACCAGTCAAAATGAATGGGCAAGAAGGTTTTCTAGTGGACGCATTACATCAAGAAGATTTCAGAAAATTGCTGTTTGATAAAATTGTATCTTCAGGAAATAAAGACGAAAAAGTAAAGTTTCATAAAGGAGAAAAATTAGAAGATAAAGAATACATTTCTTCCAAATTTATGGGTGTTGAGCAAAGTAACACTTCAATAATTTATAATTCTAATTTGGTTTTAAAAATATTTAGACGAATTTATATAAGTACTAATCCGGACTATGAAATAAGTCGATTTCTAACTGAAAGAATGGATTTTCAGTATTCGCCAGCTTATACAGGTAGCATAAGCGTGGTGTTGACCGAAGGAAATATTACACTTGGATTAATGCAAGAATTGGTTCCAAATCAAGGAGATGCTTGGCAATTCATGTTGGAAGAAGTTGATAGGATTTTTGATAATCTGAAAACCAAAAAAATCAACATTGCAAAACTTCCTGATATCGATTTGTTTCAACGTTTGAAAATCAATGAAGTGCCGCACGAAATTATCGATTGGGCTGGTTTAAGTATTTTTTTACGAATTCGAACTTTGGCAACAAGAACTGCTGAAATGCACATCGCACTTGGAGCTGATATTCACGATACAGCTTTTACGCCAACAACTTACAACGGCGATTATACCGTTTGGTTGAAAAACAGATTGACCTATCAATTTCAAAATCGACTAAATATTTTAGAAAATAATTTACATAAGCTAGAAGGATTAGCGCTAGAACTAGCCAATCAGTTTCTTGATAATAAAAAGGAAATTCGTAAATTGTTTTTAGATTTCGATTGGACTAAAATGAAATCAGAGCGTATCAGAATTCATGGCGATTATCATCTCGGTCAAGTGCTTGTCAACGGAGATGATTTTTATTTACTAGATTTTGAAGGCGAACCAGAAAGTACAATCCGTGACAGAAAAGTAAAACAACCACCATTGAAAGATGTTGCTGGAATGTTTAGATCGTTTCATTATTCGATATATGCAACATTGTTTAATAACAAAGATAAATATCCATACGATCAAAAAGAACTTTTTCAAGCTGGAGAAATTTTATTCAAATATTTCGTTGGAGTTTTCATTCAAACGTATACCGAAGTTGCTCAAGGAGGAAATTTAAACATTGGCTACAGGAAAGAAATCGATTTTTTGTTGAAATATTGTATTCTTGAAAAAGCAGTTTATGAGCTAGGATATGAACTCAACTCGCGACCTCGATGGGCAGTAATTCCGCTTACTGGTATTGCAAGTATAATGGAGTTTAATAAGTAAGGTAGTTTTAAAAAACGAGAATTTCACAAAAGACACAACCAATCTAGCCCTGATTGCAGTGGCACGAAGTAGAACGGAAAGCAGGAATAGGGAAACCAAAAAATGCCCGAGCCATCCGCTCTAAATAAAGAAAACCATCGACAAATTTAAATGTCGTAAAAAACCATAAAAACATTTAATAAATGAACCAAGTACAAACACATTCCTTACTTACCGATTTCGATATCGAATTATTTAAAGCAGGAAAACATTTTAGATTATACGAAAAATTAGGTGCACATCTAACTGAAGTTAATGGTGTAAAAGGCGTGTACTTTGCAGTTTGGGCACCATCGGCACGATCGGTTTCTGTGGTTGGCGATTTTAATTTTTGGGTTCAAGGCGAACATCAACTCAATGTGCGTTGGGATAGCTCTGGAATTTGGGAAGGTTTTATACCTGGTGTTGATAAAGGAACAACGTACAAATATAAAATTCAGTCCAATAATGGGGGAATTATCACCGAAAAAGCCGATCCTTTTGCTTTATATTGCGAACATCCGCCTCATACAGCGTCTGTAATTTGGGATTTAGATTACAAGTGGAAAGACACCAAATGGATGGAAACCAGAAAGGATAAAAACGGATTAGACAAACCTTATTCTGTTTATGAAGTACATCTTGGTTCATGGAAACGCAATAACGAAGGAAAATTTCTAACCTATATTGAACTTGCTGATGAGTTGGTTTCGTATGTAAAAGAAACCGGATTTACCCACGTAGAATTCATGCCAGTGATGGAATATCCTTACGATCCGTCTTGGGGTTATCAATTGGTTGGCTACTTTGCACCAACATCACGCTTTGGAAAACCGCAAGATTTTATGCTTTTAGTAGATAAATTACATCAAGCTGGAATTGGAGTTATCTTGGATTGGGTGCCATCGCATTTTCCAGATGATGCTCATGGTTTAGGGTTTTTTGATGGTTCGAATTTATACGAACATCCCGATAGACGAAAAGGTTATCATCCCGATTGGAAGAGTTTGGTTTTTAATTATGGACGAAATGAAGTACGTTCGTTCTTGATTAGTAATGCAATTTTCTGGTTGAAAAATTACCACGTTGATGGACTTCGAGTTGATGCAGTTGCTTCAATGTTATATCTAGATTATTCTCGAAAAGATGGCGAATGGGAACCCAATATTTTTGGAGGAAGAGAAAATCTCGATACCATAAGTTTTCTTAAAGATTTTAACGAAGCAGTTTATTTGGAATTTCCAGATGTGCAAACAATTGCTGAAGAAAGTACTTCATTTCCAATGGTTTCGCGTCCAACATTTATTGGTGGATTAGGATTTGGAATGAAATGGATGATGGGTTGGATGCACGATACTTTGCAATATTTCCAAAAAGAAAGTGTGTACAGAAGATTTCATCAGAACGATTTAACGTTCTCAATGACCTACGCTTTTACCGAAAATTTCATGTTACCATTATCTCACGATGAAGTGGTTTACGGAAAAAAATCAATCTTAGGTAGAATGACTGGTGATGAATGGCAGAAATTTGCGAATTTACGTTTGCTTTACGGTTATATGTTCACGCATCCTGGAACTAAATTATTGTTTATGGGATCTGAATTTGGTCAAAGCACCGAATGGAATTTTGAAGGTAGTTTAGATTGGCATTTGATACAATTTGGCTACCACGACGGAATTAAGAAATGCATTACCGATTTAAATGCGTTGTATAAAACGTATCCAGCGCTATTTGAAAAGCAATTTTCTGTCGATGGATTTGAATGGATCAATTATTCTGATCATGAAAATGCTGTTTTATCCTATGTAAGAAAAGGAAATAATGAGAAAGATAATTTGATAATTGTTTGTAATTTCACACCAGTTGTAAGAGGAAATTACAGAATCGGATTGCCATCAAAAGGAAAGCTTACCGAAATTTTTAATTCTGATAAAGTAGAATACGGTGGAAGTGGAGTAACCAATTCTAAAGCAATTAAAATCGATAAACAATCGTGGAATTACAGAGATTATTCAGCCGAAGTTGTGCTTCCGCCTTTGGGTGTGAGTGTATTTAAAATCAGTTAATGACAACAAAACGGATGTGAATTTCACATCTTTTTTGTTTTATCACCAATCGCAAACGTTTTCGTTAAAAAGTACTTTGTCTATATCAATCATTTATAGTGTCATCTTTGTAAATTTGGCACATTGTCTAAATTTTTTATTATGATTATCAACACCGAATTAGAATATAAAGGTGATTTATTCCCTTCCAAAATAGTCTCATATACGCAAGAAGTTGATTCGATTTTCTTCAATACCGATAATAATGTAATTTTAAAAGTTACTGTGCTTCGTGACAGTATGATTCGTTTTAGATTTACTACAAAAGGATATTTCAGTAATGACTTTTCGTATGCCATTGATAAATCACAATCGCATGGGTATAATAATTTAGAAGTTAGCGAAGAGAAAGATCATTTTAAAATTAAAACTTCTAAAGTTTCTGTTATTGTTCAAAAACATGATTTGCGAGTGGGAATCTATGACCTTGACGGAAAAACAATTCTTGAAGATGAAATTGGTTTTCATTGGGAAGAAAATTATGAATACGGAGGAAATATCGTAAAAATGAGTAAAGTTTCGCGTGATGGCGAGAGTTTTTACGGATTGGGTGATAAAGCAACACATCTAAATTTAAAAGGAAAAAGATTAGAAAATTGGGCTACAGATCAATATGCTTTCTCGAAAGATCAAGAACCCTTATACAAAGTAGTTCCTTTTTATATAGGGTTACATGATGATGTTTCTTACGGAGTTTTCTTCGATAATACCTTTCGTTCGTATTTCGATTTTGCACACGAAAGAAAAAATGTAACGAGTTTTTGGGCCGATGGTGGCGAAATGAACTACTACTTTATTTATGGTCCTAAAATGAGTGATGTGGTAAAAACGTACACGCATTTAACAGGAAAACCAGAACTTCCTCCATTATGGACGTTAGGATATCATCAATGTAAATGGAGTTATTATCCAGAGAGTAAAGTCAAAGAAATTACTGGAAAGTTTAGAGAATTGCAAATTCCGTGTGACGCTATTTACCTTGATATTGATTATATGGAAGGTTTTAGATGTTTTACTTGGAGCAAAGAATATTTTCCCGATCCAAAACGAATGGTTGCCGAATTAGCAAAAGACGGATTTAAAACCGTAGTAATCATCGATCCAGGTATTAAAATTGATAAAGATTATTGGGTTTACAAAGAAGGTTTAGAAAAAGATTATTTCTGCAAAAGAGCCGATGGACCCTACATGAAAGGTAAAGTTTGGCCTGGAGATTGTAATTTTCCAGATTATACAAATCCTGAAGTTAGAGAATGGTGGGCAGGATTATTTAAAGAATTAGTTTCAGAAATAGGAGTGAAAGGTGTATGGAATGATATGAACGAACCAGCAGTTATGGAAGTTCCTACCAAAACTTTTCCGCTTGACGTTCGTCATAATTATGATGGAAATAATTGTAGTCATAGAAAGGCACATAATGTTTATGGAACGCAAATGGCAAGAGCAACTTACGAAGGAATTAAACGATTTGCTTATCCAAAACGTCCTTTTGTAATAACACGTTCAGCGTATTCTGGTGCTCAAAGATATACTTCGTCTTGGACAGGTGATAACGTTGCAACTTGGGAACATTTGTGGATTGCAAATATTCAAATGCAACGGATGTCAATGTCGGGAATGGGTTTCACAGGTTCAGATATTGGAGGATTTGCAGAACAACCTTCGGCAGAATTATATGCTCGTTGGATTCAACTTGGTGTTTTTCACCCATTTTGTAGAACGCATTCATCAGGCCATCATGGTGAGCAAGAACCATGGAGTTTTGGCGATGAAGTAATTGATATTACTCGAAAATTTGTAGAATTGCGTTATCAATTATTACCTTATTTATATACCATGTTTTGGCAATATGTAAATGATGGTGTGCCAATGTTAAAACCTTTAGTTTATTTTGACCAAGAAGACAAACAAACGCATTACAGAACCGACGAATTTATTTTTGGTAATCAAATTCTAGTTTGTCCAATTCTTGAACCGAATGCATTGGGCAGAAGAATGTATTTACCTCAAGGAAATTGGTACAATTACTGGACACAAGAAGTCGTTAAAGGTAAACGCGAATTATGGGTTGCCACCGATTTCGATCAGATTCCACTTTTTGTAAAAGAAGGAGCGATTATTCCGAAATATCCAATACAACAGTATGTCGGTGAACTTGAAATTGTTGATCTTTCTTTAGAAGTTTTTTATAAATTAGGGAAAGAAAAATCACACGTTTATGAAGATGCTCAAGATGGTTACGATTACAACAAAGGTAGATATAGTTATAAAACTTTTAGTTTAAATGGTAAAGATAAAGAGCTTATCATTCAGCAACATAAAGAGGGTGATTTTGAAACATTATATAAAACAATTAAAATTAGTTTGATTGGATTACCCTTCAAAATAAAAGAAATCGAAATTGACAATGAGAAAGTGAGTTTTGAAAGCGTTTCTTATGATGGAAATTGTTGTATAACTGTTGATAAAGACTTTACGGAACTGCATTTAATAGGATAGTTTTATCATCTATTCATTAATTGAGATTTATTAATCGCGATATTATAATAATATAATTATTTTGATTAATCATGTAATATTCAAAAGTTAAAATTTTGTATTTTTACTTTATCAAAAACAAATTAATTTTATTAAAATGAAAAACAAATATATTTTTGGAGGAATCGCAATCTTAGCATTAATAGTTGCCTGTTCAACAAATCCATTTACCGGAAAAAGTACAATGGCACTTGTACCAAATAGTCAAATATTTCCAATGGCTTTTCAAGAATACAGTACTTTTTTGACTCAAAATAAAGTAATTAAAAACACTGCTGAGTCAAGAAAAATTGAAACTATTGGAACAAAAATTAAAGTTGCAGCTGAAAGATGGTTGGCTGCCAATGGTCATTCAGATTATTTAGCAGGTTACAGCTGGGAATATAATTTAGTAGAAGATAAAGCAGTTAATGCTTGGTGTATGCCTGGAGGAAAAATTGTTTTTTACACCGGAATTTTACCAGTTTGTAAAGATGATGCTGGAATTGCAGCAGTTATGGCTCATGAAGTGGCACATGCACTTTCTAATCATGGTCAACAAAGAATGAGTGCAGGATTAGTGCAACAATTAGGACAAGTAGGCGCAGCTGTTGCAGTTGGAAATCAAGACCCACAAACTCAAGAAATGGTGATGCAAGCTTACGGAATAGGTTCGCAAGTTGGTGTTATGTTACCTTTTAGTAGAAAACATGAAAGTGAAGCTGATATGATTGGACTAACTTTAATGGCTATTGCTGGTTATAATCCGCAAAATGCCGTTTCCGTTTGGGAAAGAATGTCTGCTCAATCAAATGGCCAAGCACCACCAGAAATTTTAAGTACGCACCCAAGTAATGAAACTAGAATCAAAAATTTAACAGCATTAATTCCACAAGCAAAAGCCGAAGCTGCAAAATTTGGGGTAACTTTTAAATAACATTGTAATTATAAAAAAAGAGTATATTTGAAGCTGTCAATTTTTATTGACAGCTTTTTTAATTCAATAAATTAAACAAACAAGTATGCCAAATTTAGAAAAAGGAAATCCGAAATTATTAAATGCCTGGGCTTTTTACGATTGGGCAAATTCTGTTTACAGTTTAGTAATTGCATCTGCAGTATTTCCGATTTTCTATGAAATGATTTTCAAAGAAAGCGGAAAAAACTATGTAATGTTTTTAGGATACAAATGCAAAGATACCGCTATGATTAGCTTTGTAACGGCTTTTGCTTTTCTTATTGTTGCTATTTTTTCACCATTTCTTTCGGGTATTTCTGATTACTTAGGAAACAAAAAAGCTTTTATGAGATTTTTTTGCTACTTGGGCGGACTTTCTTGCATTGGATTATTTTGGTTTAATTTAGATAACTTATTTTTTAGTTATGCTGCTTATTTTTTTGGTTTGATAGGGTTCTGGTCGAGTTTGGTTTTTTATAATTCTTATCTACCAGATATTGCTTTTCCTGAACAACAAGACAAAGTTAGTGCTAGAGGATTTTCAATGGGATACATTGGAAGTACATTATTGTTAATTATAAATTTAGCAATGGTAATGTTTCCAGATACGTTCGGTATTGAGTCTCCAAAAATGGCAATGCGAATTTCATTCTTAATGGTTGGAATTTGGTGGATAGGTTTTAGTCATGTAACCTATTATTATCTGCCAAAAGGAAATAGAAACAACGTTCCACTTACCAAAGATTTTATTTTTAAAGGTTTTCACGAATTAAAAAATGTTTGGAAACAATTGCAGCAAAATGAAGCACTTAAAAGATATCTGAATAGTTATTTTGTTTTTATAATGGCTGTTCAAACGGTAATGCTTGTGGCAACCTACTTTGGTGCAACAGAAGTTACTTGGGGAGAAACCGATAAAACAATGGGCTTAATTATCAGTATTTTGCTAATTCAATTGGTTGCTGTAATTGGTGCTTTTTTAACATCAAGAGCTTCAGCCAAATTTGGCAATATTAATACTTTAATTTTCTTAAATGCATTTTGGGCCATTTTATGCGCTTTTGCCTATTTTGTTCACACTCCTGTTCAATTTTATGCTACTGCAGGTTTTGTAGGTCTTGTTATGGGAGGAATTCAATCATTAGCAAGATCAACTTATTCGAAACTTTTACCAGAAACCGATGACACTGCATCATTCTTCAGTTTTTATGATGTTACCGAGAAAGTAGGAATTGTTATCGGAATGTCAATTTACGGAATCATTGACCAAGTAACAGGTTCTATGAGAAATGCTATTGTCTTTTTAGGAGTGTTTTTTATCGTTGGACTGCTTCTGCTTTTAAGAGTTCCTAAAAATAATTTTGCATTGAATAAAAAATAATTATATTTGGAAAAAATATCATAATGAAACAAATAAAATTTTTATCAGCATTAATTATTCTTTTTAGTGCATTTACTTTTACTTCTTGCGATAATGAAGCAATAGATCCTGCTCTTAATCCTGATGATTTTGGTGGTGGCGGTGTTCCAACTGGCGGAGCTTTTACAGCTAAAGTTGATGGCGTAGATTTTAATGCAAATGAATTAATTGAGGCAGATTATACCAATACAGCATTTGGTACTCAATTGAATATTATTGGAGCTACAAGTAGTGGTAAGATTATGCATATGCAAATTCTCAACCCAACAGTGGGAACAAGAACAGCAACTGATAATATAGAAACATTGTTAACTTTTTCATATTTTGCAAGTGTTAACGATCAATATTCGTCAATAAATATATCAAATGGAAGTTATAATGGAACTATTACAATAACTGAATTCAATTTGTCAACAAATAAAGTTTCAGGAACATTTAGTTTTATTGGTTACGGCACAACGTCAAGCACTGCTCAAGTTGAAGTAACTACAGGTGTTTTTAATAATATTACTTTTCAAAACGACGTAACAACAACTCCGCCTCCTGGAATTGTTGGTTCTTATCTTCTTACAGCATTTAATACTTCGGTTCCTACTGATTTAAATGGAGATGGAACTAATTCAACAAATCAATTAAACGAAACAACATGTTTTAATGATTCATTTTTAACTATTAATGCAAATAATACATTTTCAACAGATGCTAAAGGTATCGAAATCATTTTTGGAACTGGTGGAGGAGTTGATGAAGTTGGATGTTTTGAAGATCCTGAAATAACAGGAACTTGGTCGCTTAATGGAAACCAAATATCATTTACTTACACAGATGAAGGCGAAATATATACTGATGTATTTACAGTTACAGGAAATACTTTAACCTTCACTTTAGAAGATGGAGACATTGTAGGAAATGCCGGCGGATCACCAGTTTACCTTACATCTGATATTACTTTAATATATACAAAGCAGTAAATAAATAATTCAACAATACTAAAATTAATCCGTCTTTATGGCGGATTTTTTTTTGTGGCACAGTCATTGCATTTTTAATAATAATATCGATAAAGTTTGACTTCCTTTGATTTTATGGTAATTTTAGTGCCATACATCGATTATAATTTCTCAGCCTTTATCAAAAAGTTATATTTGTTTAAATTTTAATGTCACATTGACTCAAACTGAAATATGTCAAATCACAAAATACTAACCTTTGACAATTTGTCATTGCAAGAATTCGATACAGAAGCCGATTTAATTCCACTCTTAACGCCAGAAGATGAAGCAGAAATGACCAATGAGGAACTTCCTGATTCATTACCAATTCTTCCTTTGAGAAACACCGTTCTTTTTCCTGGTGTAGTAATTCCGATTACCGCAGGAAGAGACAAATCTATTAAGTTAATCAACGAAGCCAATGCGGGCAATAAAATTATTGGTGTTGTTGCTCAAATAAATGAAGAAGATGAAGATCCTACAAAAAACGATATCAATAAAG
This sequence comes from Flavobacterium aquatile LMG 4008 = ATCC 11947, assembly GCF_000757385.1. Taxonomy (GTDB): domain Bacteria; phylum Bacteroidota; class Bacteroidia; order Flavobacteriales; family Flavobacteriaceae; genus Flavobacterium; species Flavobacterium aquatile. The sequence continues at coordinate 14,463 of NZ_JRHH01000004.1, forward strand.
TTGGAACTGTCGCGAGAATTCTAAGAGTTTTAAAAATGCCTGATGGAAACATAACTGTTATCCTTCAAGGTAAAAAACGATTTGAAATTGATGAAGTAATTTCAGAAACACCCTATATTACTGCTAAAATTAAAGAATGTCCAGAAAAAAGACCTGGAAAACACGATACAGAATTTTCTACAATTGTTGAATCAATTAAAGAATTGGCAATCGAAATTATTAAAGAAAGTCCTAATATTCCTACCGAAGCTACTTTTGCAATTAAAAATATCGAAAGTCAGTCGTTTCTGATCAATTTTGTTTCTTCAAATATGAATCTTTCTGTTGAAGAAAAACAAACATTATTGGTAATGAATGTTCTTAAAGAAAGAGCTTTAGAAACCTTGCGATACATGAACGTGGAATTGCAAAAATTGGAACTTAAAAACGATATTCAATCTAAAGTTCGTTTCGATTTAGACCAACAACAACGCGAATATTTCTTGCATCAACAAATGAAAACCATTCAAGAAGAATTGGGTGGCGTTTCTAATGAGCAAGAATTTGAAGAAATGCGTACCAAAGCAAAAGCCAAAAAATGGGACGATAAAACGAGTAAACATTTTGAGAAAGAATTTTCAAAATTACAACGTATGAATCCGCAAGCGCCAGATTTTGGTATTCAAAGAAACTATTTAGAGTTGTTTTTAGATTTGCCTTGGAGTGTTTATTCTAAAGATAATTTCAATTTAAAAAACGCTCAAAAAGTTTTAGATAGAGATCACTTTGGATTGGAAGATGTCAAAAAAAGAATGATTGAACATTTAGCAGTTTTAAAATTGCGAAATGATATGAAATCTCCAATTATTTGTTTAACTGGACCTCCAGGAGTTGGAAAAACTTCTATTGGTAAATCTGTGGCCGAAGCTTTAGGTCGCGAATATGTTCGAATTTCACTCGGTGGATTACGTGACGAAGCAGAAATTCGTGGACACAGAAAAACTTATATCGGTGCAATGCCTGGACGTATTATCCAAAGTATTAAAAAGGCACAAACATCGAATCCAGTTTTTATTTTGGATGAAATTGATAAATTATCAACTAGTAATCAAGGAGATCCATCTTCAGCATTATTAGAAGTTTTAGATCCAGAGCAAAATAATTCATTCTACGATAATTTCCTAGAAATGGGTTACGATTTATCTAAAGTGATGTTTATTGCAACTTCAAATACCATGTCAACCATCCAACCTGCGTTAAAAGACAGAATGGAAGTGATTAAAATGACAGGTTACACAACCGAAGAAAAAGTGGAAATAGCGCGTCAGCATTTATTTCCAAAGCAATTAAAAGAACACGGATTAACTTCTAAAGCTTTAACGATTGGGAAAAAACAATTAGAAAAAATCGTTGAGGGTTACACACGTGAATCGGGTGTGAGAAGTCTGGAACAGAAAATTGCACAAGTTATAAGAAACGCTGCAAAATCGGTTGCAATGGAAGAGGAATACAATACAAAAGTAACCGATGAAGATATTGTAAAAGTTTTAGGTTCGCCAAAATTAGAACGTGACAAAGCCGAAGGAAATGATGTTGCTGGAGTGGTTACTGGCTTAGCTTGGACTTCTGTTGGTGGCGATATTTTATTTATAGAATCATTGATTTCGAAAGGAAAAGGCGCATTAACCTTAACAGGAAATTTAGGTACAGTTATGAAAGAATCGGCTACAATTGCCTTAGAATATATTAAAGCAAATGCCGAACTTTTTGGATTAGATCAAGATATTTTAACCAAATACAATATTCACTTACACGTACCAGAAGGAGCAACTCCAAAAGACGGACCAAGTGCTGGAATTGCAATGCTAACTTCTATGATTTCGCTTTTAACCCAAAAGAAGATTAAAAAAGGTATCGCCATGACAGGTGAAATTACTTTACGCGGAAAAGTACTTCCTGTTGGAGGAATTAAAGAAAAAATTCTCGCTGCTAAACGCGCCAACATTAAAGAAATAATTTTATGTCACGAAAATAAAAGTGATATTGAAGAAATAAAAGCCAATTATCTAGAAGGTCTAACGTTTCATTATGTGAAAGAAATGAGCGAAGTTATTGACATTGCCATCACAAATCAAAAGGTGAAAAACGCTAAAATCATAGATTAATTTGTTTATATTATATATTTTGAAGGCATGAGAAATAAAACTCATGCCTTTTTATTTTTGTTTTCACGATAACTTTAAAAATAATATCTTCGCATTTCCGTTATAGATAGAGAAATTGCTATTTTTTGTATGTTAAAAAGACTACTTATCGTTCTTATGATGCTTTTTTGTGCTGTAAATTACAGTCAAGTTGGCGGTAAATCAGTTTATCAATTTCTCAACTTGGTAACATCTCCACGTCAGGCTGCGCTTGGTGGAAAGGTAATTACGATTTATGATAATGATGTTAACCAAGTACATTTTAATCCTGCAACAATCAATGCTGAAATGGACAATCACTTGTCTTTAAATTACGGAAATTATTACGGCGAAGTAACCTATGGAACTGCGGCGTATGCTTACACTTATGACAGACACGTGCAAACATTTCACGCCGGAGTGAATTATGTAAATTACGGAAAATTTGAAGGTTTCGACGAAAATGGTCAGCCTACAACTTCTTTTACGGGTAGTGAAGCGGCGCTTTCTTTTGGGTACGCGTACAATGTTCCGTTTACCAATTTTTATTTTGGAGCTAACGCCAAATTAATTTCGTCTACTTTAGAAAGTTATAATTCTATTGGTGGCGCGGTCGATTTTGGAGCACTTTTTATAGACGAAGGAAACGATGTTAATTGGGCTTTGGTAGTAAGAAATGTTGGAACGCAAATTACAACTTACGCTGGAAACAGTGAAAAATTACCGCTTGAAATACTTATCGGTGTTTCGCAAGAAGTTGAAAATGTACCTATTCGTTGGCATTTAACTTTAGAGAACATGCAACAATGGAATGTTGCTTTTTCAAATCCGAATAGAGCAACAGGAAGTATTGATGGTGGTTCATCTCAAGAAAAAGTTGGATTTATAAACAATGCTTTACGACATGTCGTTGTTGGAGCCGAATTATTTCCAACCAAAGGATTCAACATTAGATTAGGATACAATTTTAGAAGAGCTGAAGAATTGCGTGTGGTAGAACAGCGAAATTTTTCTGGAATTTCGCTTGGAGTTGGATTGAAAATGGGTAATATCAAATTTAATTATTCCTACTCAAGATACACTTTAGCGGCAAATACAAGTTTGTTCGGATTAACAATCGATTTTTCGGATAAACGTTATCAATATTAAAATACATCACATTTGAAAAACATTACAATTGCAATAGACGGATTTTCATCAACAGGGAAAAGTACTTTAGCCAAACAATTAGCCAAACATTTGGGTTATATTTATGTTGATACTGGCGCAATGTATCGTGCTGTAGCTTTATTCTCTATGCAAAACGGCTATATTTCTGCTGAATACTTTGATAAAGAAACACTTGTGAATAGTCTTCCAAACATCAAATTACATTTTGAATTTAACGCCGAATTAGGTTTTGCCGAAATGTTTCTAAATAATGTAAACGTAGAAAAGGAAATTCGAACGATAGAAGTGTCCAATTTTGTTAGTAAAATAGCTGAAGTTTCTCAAGTTAGAGCCAAATTGGTAGAACAACAGCAAGAAATGGGAAGAAATAAAGGAATCGTTATGGATGGACGCGACATTGGAACTGTAGTTTTTCCTGATGCCGAACTTAAAATATTCATGACTGCAAGTGCAGAAACTAGAGCGCAAAGACGATTTGACGAACTTCAATCCAAAGGCGATAATGTATCTTATGAAGAAGTTTTAAAAAATGTTCAAGAGCGTGATTATATTGATTCTCACAGAGACGATTCTCCTTTAGTGATTGCGGATGATGCCATAGAAATCGATAATTCTTACCTTACAAGAGAAGAACAATTCGCCGCAGTTTTAGAATTGGTTGATGAAGTAATCAATTCTTAAAAATTCAGCTTTGTCATTCTGACAAAAAAAATCAAATCATTTGGTAATTTCAATATTAATAGTAGATTTACAATCTATTTACGTTATAAAAATATAGTTGTTATGAGTATAAAATTTAGATTAACTCTAATGAGTTTTCTTCAGTTCTTCGTTTGGGGTGCATGGTTGATTACTGTTGCAAATTACTGGTTTGGAACTAAACAATGGAGTGGAGCCGAATTTGGAGCAATATTTTCAACATTAGGAATTTCTTCTATTATAATGCCTGCTATAACTGGAATTATTGCTGATAAATATGTTAATGCCGAAAAATTATACGGAGTTCTTCATATTTTAGGTGGAATTGCTTTAATGTATATTCCTCAAGTTGATAATCCTTCGACTTTTTATTATGTGATTTTTGCAGCGATGTTGTGCTATATGCCAACGATTTCTTTGTCAAATTCAATTGCATATAATATTTTAAAAACAAATAATTTTGATGTTGTAAAAGTATTTCCACCAATTAGAGTTTGGGGAACAATTGGTTTTATTGTAGCCATGTGGATTACCAATTTATCTGGAAATAAAGCATCTTACAATATGTTTTATCTTGCTGCAATCGCTGCTATTGCGTTGGGATTTTATTCTTTTTCATTACCAAAATGTCCGCCACAAAAATTAATTTCGAAAGATGCGAGTATAATTGAAAAACTTGGTTTGGATGCATTCAAATTGTTTGGAACTTATAAAATGGCATTGTTTTTTATTTTTTCAATGTTTCTTGGTGGCGCTTTGCAATTGACAAACATGTATGGTGATGTCTATTTATCAGAATTTTCTAAAGTTCCAGAATATGCCGATTCATTTGTTGTGAAATATTCTACAATAATAATGTCTATTTCTCAAGTTTCTGAAACTTTGTTTATTCTTGCAATTCCGTTTTTCTTAAAGCGATTTGGAATCAAACAAGTAATGTTAATTTCAATGTTGGCATGGGTTTTACGTTTCGGATTATTTGCTTACGGAAATCCTGTTGACGGATTATGGATGATTATTGTTTCGTGTATTGTTTACGGAATGGCATTTGATTTCTTCAATATTTCCGGTTCTTTGTTTATAGAAACTACAACTGATTCTAAAATTCGTTCTTCGGCTCAAGGTTTGTTTATGATGATGTCTAACGGTTTCGGAGCTTTCTTTGGCGGAATCATAAGTGGAATTGTAATTGACAACTATTTTACAAACAATGGCGTAAGAGATTGGCACAGCATTTGGCTAGCATTTGCAGGATATGCTTTAGTTATTGCAATTGCTTTTGCAGTTTTATTTAAACACAAACACAATCCAAACGATGTGGCGAATGTAAGTCATTAAAATATAAAATTTCAAAACCCGATAATCATAAAGAATTATCGGGTTTTTTAATTCAATACCATTACTACCTAGCCCTGATTGATTAATTCGTTTTAACTGGGTTCTTGTTTTTTTATTCTTTTTCTAAATGGACTTGAATGCCGATACCTAAGAAAATATTATTTCTTTTAAATTCACTACTTTCATTGTAAACATAATTTAAAGAAGGTTCTAAAGCAACAGAACTATTTAGAAAAACGGCAAGACCTGTCTTTAAACCGAAACCGCTTGCATTACCTAAAGAATTGTTTGTATAATAATTGAAAGAAGGTTCTACAAAAACATTATAAACTTTATCGACATTTAAAAAATAATAGCGAAAATTCGGACTAATACTGACATAAGAATCATTAAGATTTAATGAATTGAATTCTGTAAATGAATTAAGTAAATTTAGTTTTAAACCAACAGCCAGTTTATCTTTAATAAAATATCCAATATTTGGTTCTAATGTTATTGAATAAGTACCACTGTCAGTATAGTTTATATTAGTTCCTGAAGAATTTGAATTTTTTGGTTTTGTTTTTGCATAACTAAAACTTCCACTTCCACCAACCATCCAGTTTCCTTTTGTGATTTGCGCATTTGCGGTTAAATTAAATAATGAGATCGTTGCGATTAAAAATTTAATAGTTTTCATAAGTGTATAAATGGTTTTCTTGTTTTGATGTGGGAATTAAACTTGTAAAGTAGTTGCTACTTTTAAGTTTTTTTTTTCAAAAATAAAACAAATAATTTTCTTACAAACAAGTAGTTTTACTTGTTTTCATTATTGTTTTGTTAAAATTTAAAGAACAAACTTTTATTTTCTAAATTTATAAAAGTATTTCTAGTTGAATATGAATTTTCTGTAGAATGATTTCTACAATTCGATAGAAATTGTAGAATATTAGTGGAATCAAATAATAATAATATGATAAATTTTATTTGATAGTTTTAATTGTTTGATTTTCTATTCAATACAATTACTAACTAGCCCTGATTGCAGTGGAAATCTCCCGATTTTTCATCGGGAATTGCAACGGAAAGCAGGAAAATGGAAACCAAAAGATTACCAAGCCATTCGCTCTAAATTAAAATGACAATTGTTATGATTTAATTTTGTTTAGATTTTTTGCAGATACGTAAAAAAGTAGTACTTTTGCAGTCCAAAATGCAGAGTAGAGTTTCGTTTGGAAATCAATTATTTATGTAAAACACTTTTGTTTTTCTATCGCTTAAAGAAACTCATGAAAAACAAAATACAAATTTTTTATCAGCATGTCTGAATTAAACAAAGAACAACAAGATTTTTTAAACGGATTTAACTGGCACAATTACTCTGAAGGTATTGATTTAGTTGACGAAAAAAACTTACAAGAATTTGAAGACTTAGTTTCTAAAACTTTCATTGACACAGATCAAGAAGAAGTAGTAGAAGGTGTAGTTGTTAGAATTACAGAAAGAGACGCTATTGTTGACATCAACGCAAAATCGGAAGGTGTAATTTCATTGAATGAATTTCGCTACAATCCAGGTTTAAAAGTTGGTGACAAAGTAGAAGTATTAATTGACGTTCGTGAGGACAAAACAGGTCAATTGGTATTATCTCACAGAAAAGCTAGAACAATCAAATCTTGGGATAGAGTTATTTCTGCAAACGAAACAGGTGAAATCGTTACAGGTTTTGTTAAATGTAGAACTAAAGGTGGTATGATTGTAGATGTTTTCGGAATTGAAGCATTCTTACCAGGTTCACAAATTGATGTGAAACCAATCCGTGACTATGATGTATATGTGAACAAAATGATGGAATTTAAAGTTGTGAAAATTAATCACGAATTTAAAAACGTTGTTGTATCGCACAAAGCGCTTATCGAAGCAGATATCGAAGTTCAGAAAAAAGAAATTATTGGTCAATTAGAAAAAGGACAAGTATTAGAAGGTGTTGTTAAAAACATTACTTCTTATGGTGTGTTTATTGACTTAGGTGGTGTTGATGGATTAATCCACATTACTGACCTTTCTTGGTCTAGAATTAATCACCCAAGTGAAGTTCTTGAATTAGATCAAAAATTAAACGTAGTAATCCTTGATTTCGATGACGAAAAAACAAGAATTCAATTAGGTTTAAAACAATTAAACGCTCACCCATGGGATGCACTTGGTGCTGAACTTAAAGTTGGTGACAAAGTGAAAGGTAAAGTAGTAGTTATTGCTGATTACGGTGCTTTCATTGAAGTTGCTGAAGGTGTTGAAGGTTTAATCCACGTTTCTGAAATGTCTTGGTCTACGCATTTACGTAGTGCTCAAGACTTTGTGAAAGTTGGTGATGTTGTTGAGGCAGTTGTATTAACTCTTGACAGAGACGAAAGAAAAATGTCATTAGGTATCAAACAAATGACTCAAGATCCATGGACTGATATCACTTCTAAATACCCAGTAGGTTCTAAACATACAGGTATCGTTAGAAACTTTACAAACTTTGGTATTTTCGTAGAATTAGAAGAAGGAATTGATGGATTAGTTTACATCTCTGACTTATCTTGGACTAAGAAAATCAAACATCCATCAGAATTTGTTAACGTAGGTGACAAACTTGATGTAGTAGTATTAGAATTAGATGTTGATGGACGTAAATTATCTTTAGGTCACAAACAAACTACTGCTAATCCTTGGGACAAACATGAAGATGCATTTGCTGTTGGAACTATCCACACAGGAACAATTGCTGAAATCGTTGACAAAGGTGCTACTGTAGATTTCGGAGATGATGTTGTTGCGTTTATTCCAACACGTCACTTAGAAAAAGAAGATGGTAAAAAATTGAAAAAAGGCGACGAAGCTGAATTCAAAGTTATCGAATTCAATAAAGAATTCAAAAGAGTAGTGGCATCGCACACTGCAATCTTTAGAGAAGAAGAAGAAAAAGCTGTGAAAGCTGCATCAGAATCTGTTGCAAGTTCTAACAACAATAACAATCAAACTTCAACTTTAGGAGATAACAATGATATCTTAGCTGAATTAAAAGCTAAAATGGAAAAAGGAGGAAAATAATTCTCTAATTTTCTAAAATAATAAAAGCTCTCAAGAAATTGGGAGCTTTTTTTTGGTTTTATTTGAAGCTATTTCCTGCTTTCCGTTGCAATCTTTATATTTTTAAAGAAAAAATATAAAGGATTTCCACTGCAATCAGGGCTAGGACTATCCGTTTTGTAGAGAGATTTGGTTTGATAAGAAACTCTATTTTAAAAGAAGTTTAATTTTCCTTAAAAGGTCTATTCCAAATGACATCATTAAAATTTTTGCCCATCATAAAAAAGTAATAACCTACCGTTCCAACCATTGATTTAAACATAAAAAGAAAAATAATAACTGGTGCCAATGTAACCGACTTGCTTAAATTATTAGTAGGAGTGAAGTACGTTCCAATTAAGCTTATCATCAAGCAAAAAACAACAAATAAAGCAATATTTCTTATTGGTAAAACCATTAGTTTTCGATACCAACTCAAGTCATTTCCCCATTTGTGAATTAAATAGTAGTAATTGTTTCCTATTGGAACAAAAAGCAATGGATCGTCATAATTTTTCAATTCAAATGCTTTGCTTGGCGCGACAATTTTAAATCCGTCCAATTTAGTATTGTGAAGTTTTTCTAAAGCTGTAATTTTCGAAATTGCTTCCTCTGGGATTTCATTTTTAAATAATGCACTGTCCAAAAATCGCAATCGGTAATCAATACAAACGTTCTTAATCTGATTTTCATGGAAAATTTTATCGGTTTCTAATAAATCAAAGTTAAAATCATTGCATTTTGTTGAACTTTCACTTTTTAAGGTATCCAATATTTGATTTCTCTCGATTTCATTTTGCTTCAAAATCGAATAGACTTCTTGTAAAAGTACTTCTTCCGAAAGAGTTTTTTTTCTACTTATTAGCAACTCATCAACTAATGTCTTGTTGTTTAGTAACATGATTTAATTGTATTTGAATGAATTAATGACTACTTAATTACAATCTAATTTAATGAATTAGTGTGAATTACAAAATTTTTGATTCTGTTTTCAATTATTAAACTTATGTTAATTTTTAAAGCAGCTAAAACCAAAAGAAATTTACCAGCGTAAATGCTTCTATAACATTTAAAATAAATTATTATGAAAACTAAAAATCTTTTCTCAACATTCATGATGGCATTTTCACTTGTAGTTTCAACAATGGCATTTGCTCAAAAAGAAAAAACAGTAACTGTTGGTGGTGCGCCAATGTATCCTTCAAAAAATATTGTTGAGAATGCAGTAAATTCTAAAGATCATACAACTTTAGTCGCTGCCGTTAAAGCAGCAGGATTAGTTGAAACATTACAATCTAAAGGTCCATTCACCGTTTTTGCCCCAACAAACGCAGCGTTTGACAAATTACCAAAAGGTACAGTCGAAACCTTATTAAAACCAGAAAACTTAAAATTGTTACAAACAATCTTAACCTACCATGTAGTGTCTGGAAAAATGAATTCGACAGATATTGCTAAAGCAATAAAAGCAGGAAACGGAAAAGCAACATTGAAAACCGTTTCTGGTGGAACACTTACAGCTTGGATGAAAGGTAAAGATTTATACTTAACAGATGAAAACGGAAATAGTTCAAAGGTTACTATTGCTGATGTTAATCAATCTAACGGTGTAATTCACGTTGTTGATTCTGTTGTTACTCCAAAATCTTAAAGTAACAAGCATTTCAACAAAAAAGTCCTGATAAACTCAGGACTTTTTTTATATAATTTTTTTAATAACTCGTAATCGATGCGTATGTCTATTGAGTTCGGCGTTGTAAATTCCAAGATGGTCTAATCTATCAATTCTAACTTTTCCGCTGGCATGAATAATGTAATTGTTTTCTAACATTATTCCAACATGAATTATTTTTCCTTCTTCATTATCAAAAAATGCCAAATCACCAGGCTCACTTTCTTCAATAAAACTCAAAACTTCTCCTTGTGAAGCTTGTTGCGACGCATCTCTCAATAATTTATAGCCGTTAAGTTTATAAACCATTTGCGTAAATCCTGAGCAATCAATTCCGAAAACAGATTTTCCGCCCCAAAGATAAGGTGCGTTCAAATACATATAAGCGGTATTTATCAAATCAGATTTTGGTTTTACACCACTTATTTTTAGTCCTTCAAATTCATAATTCTGTGTATTTATTTCAGAATGATTTAAAAAAGAAAGCGATGCACCAAGAGTAATCGGAATCAAACTATTATTTGGAGCTGAAATATATTCTACCAAATCAGAATTCAAAATCAGTGCTTCATCACAAAGAATATCATAATCTTCTTTAGAGATAATTTGATACTGTTTGCTGTCAATCCAACCTTCATAATTGTCAAAATGAATTTTTATTTTAGACCATTGTTTATCTTGTTCTAAAATTTCAAAGTGTTCACCAAAAAGTACTTGAGAAACGATTTCGCTTCTATCACTTGGTTCAGACCGCATTGGAATAACCGATAAATTACAAATGGCAAACATGCAATTAAATTAGGATTATAAAATTTTGATTAGGCTTTTTCTATTACAATTGCAGAAGCGCCACCGCCACCATTACAGATTGCAGCAGCACCAATTTTGGCGTTATTTTGTTGTAATACATTGATTAGCGTTACCACAATTCGTGCTCCAGAGCAACCTAGTGGATGTCCCAAAGAAACTGCGCCTCCATTTACATTTATTTTATCGTTTGCTAATCCTAATATTTGAGCATTGGCTAAACCAACAACAGAAAAAGCTTCATTAAATTCGAAAAAATCTACATCAGAAAGAGATAATCCTGCTTTGTCTAATGCTTTTGGTAATGCTTTTGCAGGTGAAGTTGTAAACCATTTTGGTTCTTGAGCTGCATCTGCATAAGATTTGATGTAAGCCAACGGTTTTAATCCCATCGAAATTGCTTTTTCTTCACTCATCAAGATTACAGCAGCAGCGCCATCATTAATTGTAGAAGCATTTGCAGCAGTAACTGTTCCTTCTTTTGTGAAAACGGCATTAAGAGTTGGGATTTTATCTAATTTTACATTAGTAAATTCTTCATCTTTAGTAACCATTATTGGATCACCTTTTCTCTGTGGAACAGCAACTGGAACAATTTCTGAATCGAAATTTCCAGCTTCCCAAGCTTTTGCAGAACGCTCATACGATTGAATTGCGAAAGCATCTTGTTGTTCACGTGTAATTTTGTATTCAGAAGCACAAAGGTCAGCAGCAACTCCCATAGCGTTGTTGTCGTAGGCATCAACTAGTCCGTCTTTTTGCATTCCGTCTTGCATTGATGTTGGACCAAATTTCACACCATTTCTCAGGTGAACATAATGAGGAATCAAACTCATGTTTTCCATTCCACCCGCTACAACTATTTCAGCATCGCCAGCCATAATTGCCTGTGCTCCAAACATGATAGATTTCATTCCAGAAGCACATACTTTATTTACCGTTGTACAAATTACATCATTAGATAATCCTGCATATATCGCCGCTTGTCTTGCCGGAGCTTGACCAACACCAGCCTGAACTACATTTCCCATGTATACTTCATCAACTAATTTAGGGTCTAAATTAATTTTACTCAATGCACCTTTTATTGCAGCCGCACCAAGATGTGGAGCAGGAACTGTAGATAAAGCACCCATAAAACTTCCAATTGGAGTTCTTACTGCAGAAACAATTACAATTTTTTTACTCATAATATTTTATATTTTCCCAATTTTGGGATTCGTTTGTTAGTTTGTCCTGCAAATTTACTATTTTTTAGGGAAAATTCATTTTACATTAAAAGATATTCGTTTATTAATTCAATATTATTAAAATATTAATTTCTATATATTTGATTTTTAAGTAATTCATTAAAATGCATGAATTTTATCAAAAAAAAGAGTTTAAAATGTTGGAAATATTATAATGTTACGTTACATTTGCAACCGCTTAAAGAGAAAAGTTCTTATCATTATATATTGAATTTTGGAGAGTTGCCTGAGTGGCCGAAAGGACATGTTTGCTAAACATGCGTATGGGAAACTGTACCAAGGGTTCGAATCCCTTACTCTCCGCTTTTTTTGTTTTCGGGGTGTAGCGTAGCCCGGTTATCGCGCCTGCTTTGGGAGCAGGAGGCCGCAGGTTCGAATCCTGCCACCCCGACTTTTTTTGAGTTTTTTGAAAAAACTTATTTTGGTTCCATAGCTCAGCTGGATAGAGCAACTGCCTTCTAAGCAGTAGGTCGAAGGTTCGAATCCTTCTGGGATCACAAGATAAACCTTCTTTTTAAAGAAGGTTTTTTTGTTTTATAGAAATTCCGTAAATTGTCAATGAATAATAAATTCCATTACAATGTTTAAGAAAATCTGTTTTTTATTTTTTATAAATCTTCTACTTATTGGTTGCAAATCAACAGAATCTATTTTGAATGGCAACAAAACCGCTTTAAAAAACAATTATCTTGACGGAAATTCCATTGCTCTTTATGAAGGAATTAATGATACTACTTTTGTAAAACTTAAGAATTTTAGTAGCAATTTTATATTTGATATGAAATATGCCACAGAAGATAATTTTTTGAAAAAGAAAGTGTACGATTGTGATGATTGCTATTTGCGATTAAAAACTATTAAAAGTTTGATTAATGCCAATAATGAGTTTTTATCTAAAGGTTATAGAATTAAAATTTTCGATTGTTATAGACCATTAGATATTCAGAAGAAAATGTTTGAGTTGGTTCCAAATCCTGATTATGTAGCCGATCCCAAAAGAGGTTCGATTCACAATAGAGGTGGAGCTGTAGATTTGACTTTAGTAGATGAAAACGGAAATGAATTGGATATGGGAACTACTTTTGATTTTTTCGGACCAGAAGCAAGTCATAATTATGCTGATTTTTCTAAGAAAATAAGAAAAAACAGAGTATTTCTGAAGGAAATAATGATTAAAAATAATTTTAAACCACTTAATTCAGAATGGTGGCATTACAACTTAAACGAAAGTAGTAAAGACAATTTAGCTAATTTTAAATGGGATTGTAACTAGTTTATTCTATACATTTTAGGTAGTTAATAAAATAATTTTGAGGATAATAGTTGTTTTGATTAAGTTCCGATTTTAGTTCCGATTTTATTATAAAATCTTCTGTTTCTCCTGCAAATTTTATTCTAATTAAATTCATTGGTGATTTTTTTAAATCTTCAAATCCTTCTTTCATAAATAGAAAATATCCACTTAAAACTCTTATGTTTTCGGTTGGATTACTTATTGCTTCACCACAAGATTCTTGCTCAATTGCAACTAAAGTTATCACTTTTCCATTTTCTAATTGTAAATATATTTTTGAATTTTTATTGAAGCACTTAGCCGGAATAAACTCACTGTTTTTTTTAATTATTTGAACATTTACAGAAAGTAATCCTTCTGCATTTATTAATGATAAAAGCAGTGTAGCTTTATTATTTCCAAAATATCTTTCATGTATTATATATTCTTTTGTAGATTTGTATGTGCCAATACTATCTGTGAAATCACTATCATATTCACATTCTTTTTGAGCAAAAGCACTGAAATTCAAAAACATAACAATTATCAAAAGTAACTTTTTCATTATAAATTTATTTTGGTGCAAATTAACACTATTTTATTGTCATTTTTATCAGTTGTGAAAAAACAATAGTTGTTTCCGCCATCTTTTATTTTCCATTTCTTTCGAATTATTTCTACTGTATCAACAAAATTTCGGGTTGTAATATTAGCCTTTGTATTTTCTAAATATAATTTTAAATCAGATTTAGAATAGGAAATTATTTTATCTATTTCAAAAACTCTCCCAGGAAATTCAATCAAATCATCTGAAGTGTAAAGATGGGAATGTTGATGTAGCTTATCTAATGAGTAATAATTTCCAATTTCTGTAAATCCACCCGATTTCATAATGGCACTATTGGGCTCGTACAAATATTTCTTTGGTAAACTATATTTGGAGAAAGCTTCAGAGTTAAATTTGAATTCAAAACCATCAATTTTTTCTTTATTAAAATTTATTGTTTTTATAGAAATTGCATCATTGTAATGCTTTTCAATTTCCCATAACAATTCTTTAACTTCGTTTTCAACGGCTACAATATGAATTGTTTTTACATTTTTAAGTTCAGAAATACCTGAAGTTATATCTAATATTGGAGCAGTTTTTATTAAAATATTATCTGAAAAATTATAATAAAATTCTTGCTCATCGGGAACGTTGGGCAAACAATCTTTTAGCATAAAAACTTTTCCTTTTAAATCATTTCTGCGTGATGGATCTACGTAAATCCAATCGAATTTTCTATTAAGGTTTAACAAAGTTTCACGACTATCGCCTTCAATACAAATAACATTTGAAACTGATAATTGTTCCATATTGTGTGCAACAATTTTAGACAAATCAGCATTGATTTCACAATGAATAACTTGATTTATTTTTTTCGAAAAATAGTAATCGTCAACTCCAAATCCGCCAGATAAATCAATTAAATTTTCGCCTGATATGAGTTCTGATTTATATTTTGCTGTAGTTTCTGATGAAGTTTGTTCGACAGAAATTTTACTTGGATAAATAATGTTTTTAGTTGTAAACCAAGTAGGAAGTTTGTCCTTAGATTTAGTTCGACACTCAATTTGATTCAATACAATCTTAAAATCAATTTCTGGAAAAGGATTATTTTGAAAAGCCAACTTTGAAACATCAGAATTGTTTTTTTCAAGAATATAATTTTGAATTTGTGGATTTAAAAGTGCGGCGATATTCATTAAATTGTTTCGAGAATTAAATGTCTTTAGTAAGGATTTTGATGATTTTATTATCGGGTACAAATTCTTTCCCAATTACTTTCAAAATCGTATAAAGTGGCACAGCAACTATCATTCCAGTGATTCCAAAAAGGGTTCCGATAATTAGTATTACCAAAAATATTTCAAGCGGATGAGAATTTACGCTTTTTGAAAAAATTATTGGCGAAGAAAAGTTATTATCAATAATTTGAACGATAATAAATCCTAAAGAGACATATATGGTTGTTGGAAGAATTACAGTTTGAAAATCACTACCAATATTGCTCAACATAGTTAAAACTCCTGCTAAAACCGATGCAATTAAAGGTCCAACATATGGAATAATGTTTAAAATGGCACATAAAAAAGCTATTACTAGTGCGTTTTCAACTCCAAAAATTAATAAAACAATTAGGTATAAAATAAAAATTATAGTCAATTGAATTATTAAACCAACGAAATAACGTGTCAATAATCCACGGATTTTTTCAATCGAATTTAGAATTTTTTCTTCATGTTCGTTTGGTAATATTTTTTTTACACCCACAATAAATTGTACTTTATCTTTTAAAAAGAAGAAACAGATGAAAAATACCGTAACTAATCCAATTCCGAAACTACTGATTGTTCCAATTATCGAATTAAAAAAATCGGTGAAATAATTAAATTTAAATTTCGAAGTTAAATTAGCTTCTTGAGTTATTTTATCAATATCTAAATTGTGACTTTCTAAATATGTACTCAATTGATTGTACAAACTTATTAATCGTTCTTCAATTGCTTTGGTGTCTAATAGTGATAAATTATTTCCTTGTGAGGTAATTAATGGAACAAACATCGAAAACAATCCTACTATAAATAAAATGAACAAAACTAGTGTAGCGGCGACTGCAAGAGTATTAGAAAATTTAAATCTTCTTCTCAAAAACTCCACAATAGGGTTAGCAATCATCGACAAGATTATTGCAACAACAAGATAGATTATTACACTTTGTATTTGGTACAAAAAGTAAAGTAGAATAAAGATTAATGCTAAAAATCCGATCGCTTTTAAAATTCCGTTTGCTATAATTTTTGAAGTAATCATATGTATTTCGTTTGGGCTAAGATAAAAAAAAACTCGTTACAAAGGTAACGAGTTTTAAAACTATAATAAGTTGGTATTATGGTTGACCGAAAGAAAAACGTGGCCCTCCAGAAACAAAAATTGCTGCCATTCTAGATTTTTGTCCTTGTGAGAACATATACATACCAGCATCATCAGTATAATCCATGTAATTCATTGTCATTTCTACTGGAGTTCCAGTACAAGTGCTGTAATGTGGATAGGCAGGAATTCCGTAATTTGCTGTATTGTGAGTTGGAGTATCGGATACTAAATCGCTTCCACAAGTAGCATCACCCCAAATGTGACGTAAATTCATCCAGTGACCAACTTCGTGAGTTGCAGTTCTACCTTTGTTGAATGGAGCAGTAGCAGTTCCAGTATTTCCAACATAGCGTGAGTCACAAACTACACCATCGGTAGCAGAAGCTCCACCAGGAAATTGAGCATAACCTAAAATTCCACCACCAATTGTACAAATCCAAAGATTTAATTTTGTCGTTGGAGAAGTAGGAGCAATTCCGCCTTGAGCTGTTTTTTTCATGGCATTATTGGTTCCCCATGATTTTTTAGTAGTAGACTTTCTGTTAACAGCATCTAATACAAATGTAATTCCAACATTCGCTTTTACACCAGAGAAAAGTGCTGGAACTGAGTTGTAATCAGGATTTGTAGCATTAAAATCTTGATTTAAAATATTAATTTGTGATTGAATTTGTGCCAAAGAAATGTTTTCGGCAGCCGTTTTGTATAAAACATTTACAACTACAGGAATTTCAATTTTGCCGTTCACTAATCTGCCTTGAGCAATTGCATTATTAGTAAATTCTTCAATTTCATTCATGTTTAATGCCAACTCAGGATTTTGTCTCAACTGTTCTTCAAGAACGTCATGAGAAGCACAACCTCTGTGAGCAACTTTGCTTGAAGCATCTGTGTTTGCGTTTGTATCATCTTCACTTTGACATGAAAATAACATCACAAGAAGTGATACTGATAAAATGATTTTTTTCATAAAAATTAATTTGGTTTAGTTAATATGTAACAATTTTATAACAAAATTATTGCATAAAAAAATAAATTTCTGCTAATTTCATGAATAATCGTTGAAAAGGATGATTTTGTAGAATTATAACTACAAAGCGATTAATTATTAAAAATGTAACTCAAAATATTAGCTCCCATTTTCAAAGCTTTTTCTCTAACTTCTCTCGGATCGTTATTGACTTCGGGATCTTCCCAACCGTCGCCAAGATCGCTTTCATAAGTGTAAAGTAAAATTAATCGGTTGTTTTCAAAAATTCCAAAAGCTTGAGGTCGTTTACCATCATGTTCGTGGATTTTAGGTAATCCGCCAGCGAAAATATTTGGAGTTTGAAAAATTTTATGATTGGCTGGAATTTCTACTAAATTGTTATTGGGGAATATTTTTTTGATTTCTTTTCTGATAAATTCATCCATACCATAATTATCGTCAATGTGAAGAAATCCACCTGAAAGCAAATAATTTCTCAAATTTGAAATATCAGAATCACTGAAAACAACATTTCCATGGCCAGTCATGTGTACGAAAGGATATGAAAATAAATCAGGACTACTTGGCTCAACCGTTGCTGGTTTTGCTTTTATTCTAGTATTAATATTTTGATTACTATATTTAATAAGATTTGGTAACGAAGTAGGATTTGCATACCAATCGCCACCACCATTGTATTTTAACAAAGCAATTTCTTGAGAAAATCCACTAAAAGAAATTAAAATAAGTAAACTAAAAAGTTTTTTCATAAAATTATTCATTTGCATAAACCACACTGTGACAAGCCACAACTGCTGCTGTTTCTGTTCGCAATCGAGTGTTTCCCAAAGATACAGGAATATAATTATTGTCCAAGGCCAATTGGATTTCTTTAACAGAAAAATCGCCTTCCGGTCCAATTAAAATTGTATAATTGGTATTGGTTTTTAATTTGTTTTTCAATGATTTTTTATCGGTTTCTTCGCAATGTGCAATGAATTTTTGTCCGTTAATTTCCTTTTTTAAAAAGTCTTTGTATAAAATAGGTTCGTTAAATTTGGGCAAATAATAATGCAACGATTGCTTCATTGCCGATTCAATTATTTTTTGAAATCGATCGGTTTTTATAATTTTTCTTTCTGAATGTTCGCAGATAATTGGCGTGATTTCTTGAACTCCAATTTCGGTAGCTTTCTCTAAAAACCATTCATAACGTTCGTTCATTTTGGTTGGAGCAACTACTAAATGTAAGTTGAATTTTGGTTCGTCTTGCTTATCAAATGACAGAATATTTACGGTGCATTTTGAATCAGATGCTAATGCAATTTCGGTTTTAAATAAAAAGCCTAAACCATTAGTTACAAATAAAATATCGCTTTCTTTCTTACGCAATACTTTAATAATGTGTTTGCTTTCTTCTTTGTCAAATACAAAAGAAGTTTCGGTATTATTTATATTCGGATTGTAGAATAATTGCATGGTTTTTAGAATTCTATTCGTGCTTTTGAAACAACAGAAGCATCATTAAATTTTTGATTTAAATATTTTTGATAACCCACAATTCCAATCATTGCAGCGTTGTCGGTTGTGTATTCAAATTTAGGTACAAATGTTTTCCATCCATACTTATTTTCTGCATCTTTCAATGTTTGTCTAATTCCAGAATTTGCAGAAACGCCACCGCCAATTGCAATTTGTTTGATTCCAGTTTCGGCAACAGCCATTTTCAATTTATCCATCAAAATTTCAATAATGGTATGTTGAATGGACGCACAAATATCGGCTTTATTTTCTTCGATAAAATTCGGATTTTCAGCAACATTTTTCTGAATAAAATATAAAATCTGAGTCTTCAATCCAGAGAAACTAAAATTCAATCCAGGAACTTTTGGCTTTGTAAATTGGTAAGCTTTAGGATTTCCTTCTTTTGCAAATTTATCAATTAATGGTCCACCAGGATAGGGCAATCCCATTATTTTTGCTGATTTATCAAAGGCTTCTCCGACGGCATCATCAGTAGTTTCTCCGATAATTTCCATGTTGAAAAAGTCGTTTACTTTAACAATTTGAGTATGTCCGCCAGAAATAGTTAGGGCTAAAAATGGAAATTCGGGTTTATCAAATCCTTCTTCATCAATAAAATGTGCCAAAATATGAGCATGCATGTGATTTACAGCTATCAACGGAATATTCAATGCCATAGATAATGATTTCGCAAAGGAAGTTCCAACTAATAGCGAACCCATCAATCCCGGACCTTGAGTAAAAGCAATAGCACTAAGTTGACTTTTAGCAATATTTGCTCTTTTCAAAGCCATATCTATCACAGGAACAATATTTTGCTGATGCGCTCGCGAAGCCAATTCAGGAACAACACCACCGTATTCTTCATGAATTTTTTGTCCTGCAACAACATTTGACAATACTTTGTCGTTTTGTAAAACAGACGCTGCAGTATCATCGCAAGAACTTTCTATAGCTAAAATAAAAACATCTTTGTAAGACATTGGGCACAATTTTTGAATTAAATTTGATAAACCGCCATAAAACGATTATTTTTACAACGTGTGCAAAAATAACCATTTTAGGTTTGTTATTCATACTCAAATAAATTTTGGAAGAAAAAAAAGCAAATACACGTTTCAAAAAGTTTAGAAAGATAGTTTTACGTACACTTCTTGTACTCATTCTACTTTTGTTGACTCTCGGTATTGCGCTTTCTTTGCCTGTTGTTCAAACAGAAATTGCCAATTATGTAACAGACGATATTAACGAACAATACGGAACTGATATTAATGTTGAGCAGGTAGAAATAACGATTTTTGGCGATGTTCAGCTTAAAAAAGTGATGGTTAAAGATGTTAGAAAAGACACTTTAATTTATGCTAAACGAATTAATACTAGTATTTTAAATGTAAAAAAACTTCTTGACGGCGATTTGCTTTTCGGAAAATTAAATGCCGACGATTTAACACTCAACATTAAAACCTACAAAGGTGAAAGAGATACGAATCTTGATAAATTTATTGCCGCATTTGACGACGGAAAGAAATCATCGGGTAAAAAGTTTTTAATGACTTCTGAAAAAGTTACGCTTACCAACAGCCGATTTATTCTAATTGATGAAAATCGTGCCAACCCAAAAGATGTTGATTTTACGGAGTTAAATGCGACTATTACCAACTTTAAAATTCACGGACCAGATGTAACTACGAATATCGAAAAAATGTCGTTTAGAGATCATCGCGGGCTTTTTGTAGAAAATCTAAAATCTAAATTTACTTACACCAAGAAAAATATCCGTTTAGAAGAATTGGTTTTTAATACCAAGGAATCTAATTTTTCTGGTAAAGTAATATTGAAATATGACCGTAAGGATTTTGCCGATTTTAATAACAAAGTAATTTTTGATGTAAAAACAGATTCTGCTAAAATTGCATCCAACGACATTCGTTATTTCTATGATGAATTAGGGAAAAATCAAGTGTTTTCTTTGAAAGGAAAAATTGATGGAACGTTAAATAATTTTACAGCCAAGAATTTACAATTAGTCGATACTAATAAATCAGAAATAAAAGGAGATGTAAATTTCAGAAACTTATTTGCAAAAGCTGGAAAAGGCGAGTTCTACATGAAAGGTTCGTTTGATAAGATTGCTTCAAGTTATGACGACTTAACGACCTTGTTACCAAATGTTTTAGGAAAAAAACTGCCTAGTTCACTAAAGAAATTTGGCAAATTTAATCTTGTAGGTGATGCCGAAATCACAACTAAATCTATTGATGCTGATTTTATTTTAGATACAAAATTGGGTAATGTTACTTCACAATTGGTAATGACAAATCTAGATAATATTGATAATGCATCGTATTCGGGCAATATAGTTTTGAATAATTTTGATTTAGGAACATTTATTGGTAGAACTGATGTTGGAAAAGTTACCATGAATGTTGATGTTGATGGGAAAGGGTTTACAGAAAAATATTTAGATACAAAATTTTCTGGCGAAGTGACTTCTGTTGATTACAATGGATATAATTATAAAAATATTATAGCAGACGGAAGTTTTAAAAAGCCTTATTTTAAAGGGAAAGTGAACGTAAACGATCCCAATATATTTTTAGACTTTGATGGTGTAGTAGATTTGAGTAAACGCGAAAGTGTTTATGATTTCAACGCAAAAGTTGATTATATAAACCTCAACAAATTAAACTTTACTAAAGATTCAATCTCTGTTTTTAGAGGTGATATTGTTATGAAAGTTCGTGGTAGTTCTATTAACAATTTAAAAGGAGAAATTGCGCTTACCAATGCATCCTATCAAAATAAAAAAGAATTATATTTCTTTGATTCATTATTGATAAATTCATCTTTTGATTCTAATAATGAGCGTAAAATAACCCTAAAATCTCCTGATGGAATTGATGGAGAAGTAGTTGGAAAATTCGACTTGAATCAAGTTCCAAAAATGCTTCAAAATTCACTCGGAAGTTTATATACCAATTACAAACCTAACAAGGTTAAAGGTAATCAATACATGAAATTTAATTTCAAAGATTTTAATAAAATTGTTGAAATTATCAGTCCAGATGTGACAATTGCTCCAAATTCCAATATGTATGGAAGCATAAATTCGGATAAAAATGACTTTAAATTTAATTTTGAAAGTGATTCTATCCGAGCATTTAATATCGAATTAGATAAAGTAGCCGTAGAAATCGACAATAAAAATCCGTTGTACAATACTTATGTTCAAATGGATAGTATAAAATCTAAATATTATAAAATAAGAGATTTTTCATTAATCAATGTCACTTCCAAGGATACTTTAAGTTTTAGAACCGAGTTTAAAGGTGGTGCAAAAGGAAACGATTATTATAACTTAAACTTGTATCATACCATAAATAGTGAAAACAAAAACATTATTGGTTTTAGCAAATCAGAGATGATGTTTAAGGATTTTATGTGGTATTTAAACGAACAAGAAAATGATAAGAACAAAATTGTTTTCGACAAAGATTTTAAGAATTTTTCCTTTGAAGATATCATTGTTTCCAATGGCGATCAGTCACTTAAACTCAATGGATTCATTAACGGAACTCAAAATAAAGATTTAGAACTCACATTTCATGATGTAAATTTAAATAAAATTACGCCCGATGTCGCCAAATTTAAATTTGATGGAAATGTAAATGGTGAAGTATTTCTCAAGCAATCGAACGATGTGTATCAACCTACAGCATCATTAGAAATTTCCGATTTATTTGTTAATGATAACGAATTGGGAAATATGAGTTTGAATATTGAAGGCGATACCAATTTCTCTAAATTCAATATAAATTCAGTTATTGAAAATGAAAATTTTGATTCCTTCAATGCCGATGGAAGTTTGGCAATTGTAAACAAAGAAACCATTTTGGATTTAGATTTAAAATTTCAAAAGTTTAATTTAGGAGTTTTGAGTAATCTTGGAGGTGAAGTCATTAAAAATATAAGAGGTTTTGCCTCTGGAAACGCCAGAATCGATGGAAACATCAATAATATAGACTACAACGGACGTCTTTTTGTTGATGATGCCGGATTAACAATTCCGTATTTGAATGTTGATTATAATATTATTTCGAATACTATTGTAGATGTAACTAGAGATAAATTCATCATTCAGAAAACTAAAATTATTGATTCTAAATACGATACGGAAGGAAATCTGCAAGGGTTTATTAAGCATAAACAGTTTGGTGATTGGGAATTAGATCTCAATATAGATTCTAAACGATTATTGGCTTTAGATACTAAAGATAATGAAGATGCCGCTTATTACGGAACAGCATTTATCAATGGAAGTGCTGAAATTTCTGGTCCAACTGATGGTTTAGTCATTGATGTGTCTGCCGAATCTGAAGCAGGAACTGATATTAAGATTCCAATAAATGATGCAGCATCTGTTGGAAATAGTGAATACATTCATTTTGTTACCGAAGCAGAGAAAAATAATAAAACAACAGGGAAAGTAATTCAGCAAAAGAATTACAAAGGATTAGAAATGAACTTCGATTTCAAAATCACACCTGTAGCCAATATTGAAGTAATATTAGATAGAGATTCAGGTCATGGAATGAAAGGCAGTGGTGAAGGTGGATTGCTTTTTAGAATCAATACTTTGGGTAAATTTTTAATGTATGGTGACTTTGTGGTTGATAAAGGTTCGTATAATTTTAAATACGGAGGTTTAATCGATAAGACATTTCAAGTGAAACAAAATAGTAGTATCGTTTGGGATGGTGATCCTTATAGAGCTATTTTAGATCTAGAGGCAATTTACAAAACGCAAACGAATCCCGCAGTTTTAATTGAAAATGCTTCTTTTAATAGAAAAATGGATGTCGAAGTTACCATCGGTGTAAAAGGAACGATTAAAAATCCAGAACCTGATTTCAATATCAATTTCCCAACGCTTTCGTCGGTAATGAAATCTGAAATTCAGACTAAACTTGATGATAAAGATACACGTCAAACGCAAGCCTTATATTTACTTTCTACAGGTGGATTTTTAAGTCAGGATGGATTAAGTCAATCGCAATTAACCAATAACCTATTTGAAAAAGCTGGGGTTTTATTCAGTGATTTGTTTAACGAGGATGGTGCGAAACTGCAATTGGGTTTTGATTACGTTCAAGCCGATAATACGCCAGGATATGAATCTGATGGACGATTTGGAGTATCACTTTCTACCAAAATAAACGAAAGAATTACACTAAACGGAAAAGTGGGTGTACCAACAGGAGGAATTTCAGAAACGGCTGTTGTGGGTAACTTTGAATTGCAATACAGAGTAAATGATGATGGAACATTAAATCTTAGAGTATTTAATCGTGAAAATGACATCAATTATATTGGTCAAGGTGTTGGATATACACAAGGAATTGGTATGAACTATGAAGTTGATTTCGATACTTTTAGTGAATTAATTAGAAAAATTTTCACAAAAAAGAAAATCGAAGTAGAAAAGAAAGCCAATCTAGAAGTGGATGATTCTTCACCGTTACCAGACTATATCCAAATGAATGATAATAAAGAAGGTAAAAAGAAACCCGAACAAAATCCTACTCCAAACAAAGAGGCAATCCCTCACGAAGACTAGAATTATCAAACTGCTGGATAATTCTTAATTATTTCTTTTTAACAAATTAGAAACTTATCAACGAAAACGTTTGAATTTCATTGATTTTATCAAATCAGTAAAAATCATACATTTTATGTGCTTATTCTTTGCTAAATTTACATTTTAAAACATAAAAATATGTCAAAAACGATAAAAAAAATAGGTGTGCTTACTTCTGGAGGAGATTCTCCGGGTATGAATGCAGCTATTAGATCTGTTGTTAGAACCTGTGCGTATCATAACATTGAATGCGTCGGGATTTACAGAGGTTATCAAGGTATGATTGAAGGTGATTTTAAAGAAATGGGTCCGCGTTCTGTAAACAATATAGTAAACAAAGGCGGAACAATATTAAAATCGGCTCGATCTAAAGAATTTATGACTGTTGAAGGTCGTAAAAAAGCGCACGAAAATTTAGTTGATGCAGGAATAGATGCCTTAGTAGTTATTGGCGGTGATGGTAGTTTTACTGGTGCTGAAGTTTTCAATAACGAATTTGGTTATCCTGTGATGGGAATTCCAGGTACTATTGATAACGATATTTTTGGTACAAGCCACACTTTAGGATTTGATACTGCATTAAATACTGTGGTAGATTGCATCGATAAAATTAGAGATACTGCAAGTTCACACAACCGACTTTTCTTAGTTGAAGTTATGGGAAGAGATGCTGGTCATATTGCATTAAATGCCGGAATTGGCGCTGGAGCGGAAGAAATTCTTATTCCAGAAGAGGATTTAGGTTTGGAGCGACTTTTAGAATCATTACGCAGAAGTAAAGCATCCGGAAAATCATCAAGTATTGTTGTAATTGCTGAAGGTGATAAAATAGGGAAGAACGTATTTGAATTAAAAGATTATATCGAAGAAAATTTCCCAGAATATGATATTCGTGTTTCGGTTCTTGGTCACATGCAACGCGGTGGTTCGCCATCTTGCTACGACCGAGTTCTTGCAAGTAGACTAGGAGTGAAAGCTGTAGAATCAATTCTAGAAGGAAAGTCCAACTTTATGGTCGGAATTATAAACGATAAAGTAGCACTTACTCCATTAGAACAAGCAATTAAAGGTCATTCAGAAATTGATAGAGAGTTATTAAGAGTTTCTGATATTATGACAACGTAATTCAATTTCAATATTTAAAAATTAATAGTAACAAATGATTCCAGCGGAATCAAACATTTATAGACATGTCAAAAGTAAAATTAGGAATAAACGGATTCGGAAGAATTGGAAGAATAGTTTTTAGAGAAACATTCAATAGAGATAATGTAGAAGTAGTAGCCATCAACGATTTATTAGATGTAGATCATTTGGCTTATTTATTAAAATACGATTCAGTTCACGGTCGTTTTGCAGGAAAAGTTGAAGTTAAAGACGGTAAATTATACGTAAACGACAGATACATTAGAGTAACAGCAGAAAGAGACCCTAAATTAATTAAATGGGATGATAAAGATGTTGACGTTGATGTAGTTGCAGAATGTACAGGTATTTTTACAACAATTGAAACGGCAAAATACCACATCGATGGTGGAGCTAAAAAAGTAATTATTTCAGCTCCTTCTGCCGATGCACCAATGTTTGTTATGGGTGTAAATCACCTTGAAGCAAAAGCAACAGATACTGTAGTTTCTAACGCTTCTTGTACTACAAACTGTCTAGCGCCATTAGCAAAAGTAATCAATGACAATTTCGGAATCGTAGAAGGGTTAATGACAACGGTTCACGCTTCAACTTCAACTCAAATGGTTGCCGATGGTCCATCTAAAAAAGATTGGCGTGGTGGTCGTGCTGCAAGTGTAAACATTATTCCATCTTCAACTGGTGCTGCAAAAGCAGTTGGAAAAGTAATTCCAGAATTAAACGGAAAATTAACAGGTATGTCATTTCGTGTTCCTACAATTGATGTTTCTGTAGTAGATTTAACGGTAAAATTGTCAAAAGAAACTTCGTATGAAGAAATTATGGCAGTTTTGAAAAAAGCATCAGAAAATGAAATGAAAGGAATTCTTGGTTTTACAGAAGATGATGTAGTTTCTCAAGATTTTATTTCTGATACAAGAACTTCTATCGTTGATGCTAAAGCTGGAATTGGATTGAATTCTACGTTCTTCAAAATCGTTTCTTGGTATGATAACGAATATGGATATTCTAGCAAATTAATCGATTTATCGGTACATATTGCAAAATTATAATATACCTTTAATCCCGATATTTCTATTATATATTGAAATGTCGGGATTTTTTTTACTTTAAAACTAACAAACAAAATATACCTACAATTTTCAAATATTCATTACTTTTAATATTTGAAATCTAATATCTAATATTAATTATGAAATTATTAGTTGATAGTGGATCTACTAAAGCCGATTGGATAGCCATTGACGATAACGGTAAAGTACTTTTCACAACACAAACTCTAGGATTAAATCCAGAAGTTCTTGACAAAGAAGAAGTAATTGCTCGTCTTGATGATAAGTTTGATATTTCTCACAACAAAGACAAGGCAACGCATCTATTCTTTTATGGTGCCGGTTGCGGAACCGATAGAATGAAAAATTTCTTAGCCGAAGTTTTTCAAAACTATTTTTCTAATGCTATTATCTCTGTTCATGAAGATACGTATGCTGCTGTTTATGCAACAACTCCTAAAGATCAACAAGCCATTGTTTGTATTTTAGGAACTGGTTCTAACTGTAGTTTCTTCGACGGAAAAGTATTGCATCAAAAAGTACAGTCTTTAGGTTATATCGCTATGGATGATGGATCGGGAAATCGTTTTGGTCGTCATTTAATTAGAGGTTATTATTTTAATAAAATGCCTAAAGAATTAGCTAAAGAATTTGAAGAAGAATACAATTTAGATGCCGATTATATCAAAGCCAATTTATATAAAGAAGCCAATCCGAATGCGTATTTAGCGACATTTGCAAAATTCATTATTAAGCATAAAGACAGCGAATATTGCAAGAAAATCATTAAGAAAGAATTGAAGTCGTTTACTAAAAACTACATCATGCAATATGATAATTGTAAAGAAGTTCCAGTACATTTTGTAGGTTCGATAGCGTTTTATCTTAAAGACGAATTGGAAGCCATTTTAGCCAAATATGATATCAAAATCGGTAACGCACTTCGCAGACCAATTGATGGTTTGATTGCGTACCACATTTTAAATAAATAAGTAATGAAACCTGACTTTTAAGTCAGGTTTTTTTATTTTTATAGTAAACAATTATTATGGAAATAGCAATAATAGCTCACGACGGCAAGAAAGCCGATATGGTTCAGTTTTTAAATAAAAACAAGCACATTTTAACCAAAGAACATATAAAGATAATTGCCACTGGAACAACAGGTTCTAAAGCTGAATCTGCTGGATTTAAAGTAAAAAAGATGCTTTCTGGTCCGCTTGGTGGCGATGCCCAAATTGCAGCACGCGTTGCCGAAGGAAAAACAAAAATGGTTTTGTTCTTTAAAGATCCAATGTCCAATCATCCGCATGAAGTAGATATCAATATGCTTATTCGCGTTTGTGATGTTCACAATGTGCCGTTGGCAACTAATGAAGCTACAGCGCAATTGTTATTGTTAGGATTGGATGAAATTAAATAATGCAGTGTTAAAGCAAAAAAAAAAGCGGTTTGTAATAAACCGCTTTAAAAACAACAACCACTAAACATCCTCAAAATTTGTTTTCATCTATTTAATGCCTTTTAAATAACCTTTTAATCATTTTACCAACTCGAATCAAGATTTTGCATTTGTTGTTTTTACTCCTAATTTTTATAAACTAAATTTAGCGCAAATAGTTTTTTAAAATAATTAGTAGTGATTGCGTAGATAGTAAGTTTGCCATATTGATAAACAAACTTCGCTAATTCTCTACACAAGCAAATGTATTTTAAAAAAATCTTTTGGTTTGTAGAAATTGTTAGAACCTTATGTAGAATTTTTTCTACGTGAGGACAAATTGATAATTAGAAAATAGAAGGTATTCTACAAAAAAAAAAGCCGACTAAAAAGCCGACTTTAAGTTGTTTCTACTAATTTTAAATAGAATATTGGGTATATTTATTATTGAAACTTGTATCTAAAAGTTCCTTCCGTTACTGTAAACCCAATTGGAGCTGCTGGATTATCAAGTTCGTCAACCGTTGTGAATTGGAAAGTACCTTTAACAATATGTGTAGTATTATTTACTTCCGTTATTATAACAACACCTTCATTTGTATGTTCAGATATATCATTTGCATTATCAATCAAATCAATAAAATGTGATGGTGGTGTGTCAAAAGTTTCTTGAGTTATAGGATATGTTCCCACAGCAATATCACTTTTTTTTAACCATAAGTTAATTTCTGGATTTCCAAAAGCACCACCTTGTCTTCCTTGAAGCATTACATAATCTGCTTCGGGATAATAATTCCAAATGTTGGTGTCGGAAAACTCATTTGTACCGAAAGGATTATTGGCTTGAAAAGTAGTTCCATTGATTTTTGCTGTCATAGCAAAATCTGGATTGTTTGAAGAATTGTCTGATGAACTATCATCCGACGAACAAGAGAAAAGAGCAAAAGATAGAACTAATGCTAGAATTGATTTTTTCATTTAGGTTGGTTATTTTTGGTTATTAATTTCCCAAATATACCATATAAAATAAATCTAAAACTATGATTTTATAATTTTTTTCCTACTTTATCTTTTTAATTTAATTTTCTTTTTGACTTTATACTTACAAATTCTAAATACAACTCGATGAGAATAATTTATAATTGAATGCATTTCTGCTATATATGGATAGTTACGCTACCGATGTGTGGAAACATCTGCATTATCTGGTTTAGTTTTGCTGAGGCAATTATTTTTTAATACTATAAACCAAACTATTTGCAGCATTTTCTACATCATTTAGCTCGCCAATTAACTTCATATTAGATTTTTCTAGAACTTTAATAGAAGCATAATGTTGTGGCCTAACTATTGCAAATAGTTCAGGTTTGTTGAGTTCATGTAATCCAAATGCTATGGTTTTGTTGGCAAGTTCTGTTGCATATCCTTTTCCCCAAAAATCTTTATCAAAGCGATAACCTAAATTCAATTTTATTTCCTCTCCATAAAGCCTGTCTGCCAATCCACCAAAACCAATTACATAATTTGGTTTTTCTATTTCCTTAATGCTCCAAGTTCCAAATTGATTTTTGTCCCAATGCTCCAACATCTCATTAAAAGCCATCTTGGCAGTTTCTAGACTCATTGCTCCGTTTGGATTAAATAAATTTGTTTCTGGATCACTATGTATTTCATAAAAACGATCGAAATCTTCTTTTACAGGTTTGTCTAATATAAGTCGTGCTGTATTTTTCATTTTTTTTTGTTAAAGATAAAAATTTTATAATTATACAATTTCAACTCTTCATGAAACTTTTTGCAATTATTCTCGTTCTGCAAGACTATAGTTAGATTTTTAATAACTATTGCTAAGAGTATATTTTAGCAATGCTAGATATGGATTGCCTTCTAGACCGAGTAGCAAAGCAAATGCTGGTTCGGTTTTGTAACCGCTTTGTTTGAGTTGGATGATTTCTTGCCGAAATGATGCTCCTTTTTTTGTTAGAATTTCGTGTTCAATAATCATGTGTTTGTAGCCATTTTGTTCTTCAGTTGGTTTGTCCTGACCAAAGATTTCAATTTCAAATTCCTCTAGTAAAAAATTAGCAACAACGGTTTTCTTGCCATCAAGAGATAATTCTCTAATAGAAAATGATGGATGTTTACCAAAACACAATTGTAATTTTTCTATAAATTCCTTCTTATTTTTCCAATAACAAATAATATCAAGATCACTATTTTCAATAGCAATATCAATAGGAATTGTTCCCACTAACACTGGATGATAAGAAGCTATTTGAGACATAACTTCATTCTCAATTAAAACTTGATAAGCACGAATTTGTATTGATGTGCCGTGTTTTAAGTAATCAATGGTTAAGAAGTTGGGCATTTTATAGATTTTTTGTGTTAGCAGACTATTTATTGTTTTCTGCAAATTCTTGTAAATACTATTTGCTTTTTAATTCTTTATAAAACTCTTTCATTTTATCCATTTCTTCAGGTGTCATAGAAATCATTTCATGAATTAAATTGACATCTTCCTTTTTAATCCAATCTTGCAGTGGTGTATTTTGCAGTGCTATGCTACCTTTAGTGGGCACTACTTTTAAAAGTTCTTTGGGCGTGCAATTAAGATAGGTGCAAAACTTAAATAAGTCTGCTAAGTTGACATTTTTGTTAGTTCCATTAAGCATCATTCTCGCGCGCGTTCTTGGAATACCCATTCTAAGCAACAGAGCATAAGGTTTTACAACTCCTTTTTGAGCAAACATTTCTTTAATTTCAAGTACAAACATAATCGTGTAATTAGTTACTAAGTGGTACAAATATATAAAAAATGTCATTTGTCAACCTAAAAATGTCTTTTTGCTGTATTTTTATGTTATTTAGTAATCTATAATTTCTTTTTAGAAACCTAAAATTGCTATTTGACAACCCAAAATTGTTATTTAACAACCCAATATTGTTATCTGATAACCTAAAGATGTTATCTGACGACCCAAAGATGTAATCTAGCGATACTTTGATGTCATTTTAAAACCAAAATCGCTATAATGAGTATTTAGATAATAATCTCAATTGATAAAGCATAAAAAAACCTACAACTTTTTGTGTTGTAGGTGGGATGGGGTGTTTGGTTGTAGGCACGGATTGCAAATCCGCGCTATCGGTGTGTGGACACGGATTGCAAATCCGCGCCACCTGGTCACGAATTGCTAATTCGCGCCATTTGAGCAAGAGCATGATTGTTGCACTAGCTTGAAATAAATTATTTTTAGATAAAATGAGTTATTTAAATAGTAAGTGTATCTTAACGTAAAGATAGCGCGGATTTGCAATCCGTGCTCACAATCAACTTAAAATAAATCTAAAGTAATTATTTCTAAGTCATTTTCTAGACCAGCATAGTTTCTTGCAGAACTAAAATAATAATCTTCGGGTAAAGTAACAATTTTTTCTTTTACTGGATTGTTATGTATGTAATCTACTTTTTGTTTTATAAACCAATTTGTTTCTACAATCTCTGCATGATAACCATCTTGCCAAACTTTATGTTGTTGTTCCCTTTTTAGGTGTTGACATGCTTTTTTAAAATAATCAACCATCCATTCTCGTCTGCTTTCGGGTTCATTAATTATAATTTCTATTATTTTTTTGGAAGTAAATTTTTTGAAATCTCTTATCACATCTGATAGTATGAAGCCGTCCGTCGCTTTGCATAATAAATGTATATGGTTGCTCATTATCACATAAGAATAAATTTCTAAACCTTTATTCTTCTGACAATAATTTAAAGCATTTATGATGTTGTATTTTTGATTTAGTCTTGAGAAAACGTCTATCCAGCCTACCGTTGTTATCGTGATAAAAAAAGCTTGCTCTGTGATTGTGGCTTTGTATTTGGTTGACATGGCTTTTGTTTTAATCAAATTTAATAAAAAAAACTACAAATCTTAAGTTGTAGTTTTTTATTTGTCTGATAGTGATTTTATTTCTTTGTGGGCACGGATTGCAAATCCGCGCTATCGATGTGTATACATATCCGCGCTATCTGGGTTTTATCTCTTTGTGGGCACGGATTGCAAATCCGCGCTATCGGTTTGCAAATCCGCGCTATCGGTGTGTATACATATCCGCGCTATCTGGGTTTTATCTCTTTGTGGGCACGGATTGCAAATCCGCGCTATCGATGTGTGGACACGGATTGCAAATTCGCGCTATCTGGGTAGTGATTTTATCTCTTTTTGGGCACGGATTGCAAATCCGAGCTATCGGTGTTTAATCAAATTTAATAAAAAAAACTACAAATCTTAAGTTGTAGTTTTTTATTTGTCTGATAGTGATTTTATTTCTTTGTGGGCACGGATTGCAAATCCGCGCTATCGGTGTGTATACATATCCGCGCTATCTGGGTTTTATCTCTTTGTGGGCACGGATTGCAAATCCGCGCTATCGGCAAAAGGGTAGTGGTCATTCGCTTCCACTAATGAAACAAATCTAAAACTTTCAATTGGATAAAAAACAGGTATTTTTACGTGGTTTTATTTGAATTATTTGCTGTAGGTTTGCAGTGTTGAGTTAGACTTTGACACTTATTTAAACCCACAATTTTTAGTTTTTAGTTGTATTTAAATTGAAAATGCCAGTACTTAATTGCACTGGCATTTTTCTTTTGCTATATAAACTATTTTCCACTTTCGTCATTTCGAGTGTTTTTTACAAAATTGCGACTGAGCTATTTTGTAAAAAATGACCCGAGGCTTGCCGAACTGAGCGAAGCTAATCGAGAACTTTGGAACACTAATTATTTTTCATAGGTTCTCGATAAAATTTTGCTCCATTACATTCCGCAAAATCACTCGAAGTGACGGTGGGTTTTATCATTTTCCAATTGACGCGAGTTTAACTCACCAACGCACTTTGATTTCTAAAAACGAGTTGCCCATCAAAGCTGTCTAATAAGATAATACTATCCGTCGTTACTTTGCCTGCCAATATTTCTTTAGAAAGTTGGTTCAACACTTCGCGTTGGATAACACGTTTCACTGGTCGCGCTCCATATTGCGGATCGTAACCTTTTTCGGCTAGATAAGCAATGGCTTCTGGTGTGGCGTCCATAGTGATGTTTTGGTGTGCCAACATCTTGGTCAATCCTTTGATTTGCAAACGAACAATTTCTTTGATATTCGCACTAGTTAACGGCGTGAACATTACAATTTCGTCTATTCTATTGATGAATTCTGGGCGAACGGTTTGTTTTAATAATCCTAAAACTTCTACTTTGGCAGCTTCGGTTGTGGCTTCGATGTTGCCTTTCATGTTTTCAAATTTCTCTTGTATGATACCACTTCCCATATTACTGGTCATGATAATAATGGTGTTTTTGAAATCGGCCAAGCGTCCTTTGTTGTCGGTTAATCTTCCTTCGTCTAATACTTGTAATAAAATGTTGAACGTATCGGGATGCGCTTTTTCGATCTCGTCTAGCAAAATTACAGAATAGGGTTTTCTACGCACGGCTTCTGTTAATTGTCCGCCTTCGTCATAACCTACATATCCTGGAGGCGCACCAACCAATCGGCTTACGCTGTGGCGTTCTTGGTATTCGCTCATGTCAATTCGAGTCATGGCGTTTTCGTCGTCAAATAAATACTCGGCTAAGGCTTTCGCTAACTCGGTTTTTCCAACTCCAGTTGTTCCCAGAAATAGGAAGGTTCCAATTGGTTTTTTCATGTCTTGCAATCCGGCGCGACTTCTTCGAACGGCATCACTTATAGCCTGAATGGCTTCTTCCTGACCTACAACTCTGTGATGCAATTCGTCTTCGAGTTTTAATAATTTCTCGCGTTCTCCTTGCAGCATTTTGGTTACTGGTACACCAGTCCATTTGGCAACGACTTCGGCAATGTCTTCGCGAGTTACTTCTTCTTTTATCAAGGAAGTACCCGATTGGTTTTCCAGTAATTGTTGTTGCAATTCGTCCAATCGTTGTTGTGCTTCTTTGATTTTTCCGTAACGAATTTCGGCAACCTTACCGTAATCGCCATCGCGTTCGGCACGTTCGGCATCGAGTTTGAAATCTTCTATTTCGAGTTTCACGGCTTGAATGTTATCAACCACATCTTTCTCTGATTTCCATTTGGTGAAAATTTCATTGCGTTCTTCTTTAAGATTCGCTAAGTCCAAACCAAGACCTTTAAGTTTGGTTTCGTCATTTTCACGTTTGATGGCTTCGATTTCGATTTCTAGCTGCATGATTTTTCTATCCAAAACATCGAGTTCTTCGGGCTTCGAATTGATTTCCATACGTAGTTTAGATGCCGCTTCGTCCATTAAATCGATAGCTTTATCAGGTAAAAATCGATTGGTAATATAGCGTTGCGATAATTCTACGGCCGCAATAATAGCATCGTCTTTGATGCGTACTTTATGGTGTGTTTCATATTTTTCTTTGATACCACGCAAAATGGAAATCGCGCTTTCGGTATCGGGTTCATCAACCATTACTTTCTGGAAACGACGTTCGAGCGCTTTGTCTTTTTCGAAATATTTTTGGTATTCGTCTAATGTTGTTGCACCGATAGCACGCAATTCGCCACGAGCCAAAGCAGGTTTCAAAATGTTAGCCGCATCCATTGCACCTTCGCCGCCGCCAGCACCAACTAACGTATGAATTTCGTCAATGAAAAGTACGATATCACCTTCGGCAGAAGTCACTTCTTTTACTACCGATTTAAGTCGTTCTTCAAATTCACCTTTGTATTTTGCACCAGCAATTAACGCACCCATATCCAATGAAAAAACGATTTTGTCTTTCAGATTTTCGGGTACATCGCCATCTACAATTCGGTGCGCTAAACCTTCGGCAATGGCAGTTTTACCAACTCCAGGTTCACCAACCAACATCGGATTGTTTTTGGTTCTTCTCGTCAAAATTTGCAACACTCTACGAATTTCTTCATCACGACCAATTACAGGATCGAGTTTGCCGTTTTTAGCCAATTCGTTTAAGTTTTTCGCGTATTTGTTCAAAGCATTGTATGTTTCTTCGGCAGAAGCAGACGTTACTCGTTCGCCTTTACGCATTTCAGAAATCGCTGCTTGTAATCCTTTTTCGGTTACACCTTGATCTTTTAGGATTTGGGCAATTTTGCTTTTAGATTTGAAAATAGCCAGTATTAAATGTTCAATCGAAACGAATTCGTCGTTCATTTTCTTGGCGATGATTTCGGCTTCATTTAAAGTTGTACTTGCTTCACGAGAAAACATAAGTTCACCTCCAGAAACTTTTGGAAAGCTTTGAATTGTGCTGTCAAGAATTTTTTTGAATAAGTCAATGTTTACGTTGAGTTTCTTTAATAGGAACGGAGTAACGTTCTCGTCAACTTCGAGAATTCCTTTAAATAGGTGTTCGTTTTCCACTTGTTGTTGTTGGAAACTTTGTGCAATTTGCTGTGCTTGTTGCAACGCTTCTTGCGATTTGATTGTTAATTTATTTATGTTCATTTTTTGTGTTGTATAATGTATGTTGTAAAATTGTATATTGTTTGTAATGTAGTCGTCAAGATGTATTCCAATTGAAAAATTAGGACAAAATGACTTGTTGGTAAGCAGAAACACTATTAAAGTTACGACAAAAAGTCGGGTTTTGTGACTTTATTGGTTAAAATCATTAATCAAATTACAAAAAAGCTTCCATTAAATAAAGATGCTGTAATTTTGCAAAATCAATTGAATGTAATAACAAAGTAATATGAGTTTATTTAAAAATATATTTGGAAGTCAAGACGAAGAAAATAAAGTGTCGAAAGTAGATTGGAGAATGTTAACCAATGTTGATGATTTGAACGAAATTGTAAATGAATCGGCTGGCAAACCTATTTTGATTTTCAAACACAGTACGCGTTGTAGTATCAGTAGAATGGTGTTGAAGCAATTTGAAAACGAATTTGATTTACAAGATAAAATCACTCCTTATTTTCTTGATTTACTAAATCACCGAGATGTATCGAATGAAATTGCTACTAAATTTGACGTTTATCATCAATCGCCACAACTGATTGTTATTCAAGACGGAAAATCTATTTATGATGTTTCACATGATAGTATTGATGCGCATTCATTAAAGAAATTCGTATAGCTATATGAAAATTAGAATTGGAATCATCGCGCTTTTGTCTGTTGTAATTATGAGTTGTTCGACTTCAAAAAGTACTAATTATTTAGTTGGAACTTATACAGATAATGAATCGCAAGGAATCAATCTTATTAAGTTCAATGAAGAATCAAATACTATTTCATTAGAAAAAGTAGTATCTGGCATTGAAAATCCTTCGTTTGTAATTACTAATAAAGCAAAGACGATTGTAGTTTCTGTCGAAGAAACAGCAAGTAAAGAAGGCGGAAAAGTGACTTCGTATTCCTACGATTCTAATTCAAATACTTTTACCAAATTAAGCTCGTTTTTCACAAAAGGCGATCATCCTTGCACAGTTGCTTTTAGTCCGAAAGAGAATTTTATTGTAGTTGGAAATTATTCTGGTGGGAATTTGAGCGTTTTTCCAATTGATAAAAAAGGAAATTTATCTGAAAGTGTTAATGAAATTCAATTTGAAGGTCAAAGTATCGATCGTGATCGTCAAGAAAAACCGCATGTGCATTGCATCGTTTTTCATCCTAAAGAAAATAAAATGTTCGTTGCCGATTTAGGTCGTGATGTGATTGAAATTATTCCATTTGATGAATATTCAAAAACATTTTTACAAAACGAAAGATCGGTTGCTGTAAAAGTTGCTGCTGGTTCTGGACCACGACATTTAGTTTGGAATAAAGCTGGAACTAGATTGTATGTAACATTCGAACTGACCAATGAAGTAGGAGTATTTGATTATAAAAACAATCAGTTACTTCCAATTCAAACGATAGCATTAACTAAAGAAAAAACTACTGGCTCGACGGCAGAACTACGTTTAAGTAACGATGAGAAATTTCTTTATGTTTCGGTGAGAGGTGTTGATAATCATATTGTTGCGATGAAAATTGCCGATAATAAACTTGAGAAAATTCAAACAATTCTAACAGAAAGAACACCTAGAAATTTTATTATTTCCAAGAATCAAAAGTATATTTTCGTAGCTTCACAATCTTCCAACTTAATTACGGTTTATAAAAGAGACAGAAAAACAGGTTTATTTCAGCAAACTTTAAGCACATTAAGTATCAATAAACCAGTATATTTCTTCGGATTCTAAGCATTAATTTTATCGTCTTTTTTTATTTCATTTTTTTCTTTCCATAAGTTTAACACAAATTTAAGTTCGATTAGTTCGGTATTTTACGAACTAGAATTAAATTTGCAAAAAATTATTTCAATGGATAACGAAAAGAATGAATTAATAGAATCGTTTGGAGCACACTTCGAACGTATTTACAATATTCCGCCGCTTGCAGGACGAATTCTCTCTACATTAATAATTGACGGATGCAAGTCGGGCTTGACCTTTGAGCAACTTGTAGAAATCATGCAAGCGAGTAAAAGTTCGGTTTCTACCAATCTAAATTTATTACAAAAAACCAATAGAGTTGAATATTTTACATTAGTTGGTGATAGGAAAAAATATTTCAAAGCTGCTCCATTAAGTCAAAGATTACAAAACTATCTTACTTTAATTGACGATGAAAAGACATTAGTAGACAAGTTAAAGCAGTTTAGAAAAAAGAATATGTCTTGCGAAAAAGAGGAAATCAATTTTCATAATATGTGTGCCTACAAGGAGCATCTTATTCAAGTTGAACAGCTTCTTACAACTACCATAAGTAAATTCAAATCAATCGAAATTAAAAATCAATCTGCTAAATAAAAATCCCCATGAAAAAGAGTTATTTAATCCTTTCAATACTTCTAACAGCAAGTTTGCTTTCTTGTAAAAAAGAAGAAGCCGCAACAAAAGAAATGCCGGCAATGCCCTATAAAGTTGTTGAAATTCAAAAGTCAAATACTACGCTAATTGCAGAATATCCAGTGACTTTAGAAGGTGTAACCGATGTTGAAATTCGTGCCAAAGTTGATGGCTATATCGAGAAAATATATGTTGATGAAGGTCAGGAAGTTCGCAAAGGACAGCCACTTTTTAAATTAGAAACATTAACTGCAACTCAAGATGCTGGTGCTGCTAAAGCAAAAGTTACTGCTGCACAAGTAGAAGTAAATCGATTAAAACCTTTGGTTGATCGTAAAATTATAAGTGACGTACAACTGGAAACAGCTAAAGCTAATTTAGCAAGTGCCGTAAGTACATACCAAAGTATAATTGCAAGAATTAATTATGCTACAATAAAAAGTCCGGTAAACGGAATTGTGGGAACTTTACCAATGCGTGTAGGAAGTTATGTGAGTAGTCAAACCGCTGAACCGTTAACACGTGTTTCCGATATTAGTTCGATTTATGCTTATTTTTCTGTAAATGAAAAACAGCAATTAGACATTATGATGAATTCTGATGGAAAATCATTTCAAGAGAAAGTAAACAAAATGTTACCTGTAAATTTAGTTTTGAGTAACGGAATGGCTTATGAGCAAACTGGAAAAATTGAAACTTTTAGCGGTCAAGCTGATTCGCAGACTGGTTCGTTTAATGTAAGAGCTAAATTTTCTAACGCCAATAAATTACTTCGTTCTGGTGGAAGTGGCACAATTCAAATTCCAACAAAACTGAATGATGTAATAATAATTCCGCAAAGTGCTTCATTAGAATTACAAGACAAGAGAATTACACTTATTGTTGATAAAGACAACAAGGTAAAAACAGTGCCAATTGAAGTTCGAGCGGTTTCTGGAGGAAAATTTTATGTTGTTGATAAAGGTTTAAATGTTGGTGATAAAGTACTTCTTGAAGGAATTGGAATCATCACAGAAGGAACGGCAATCAAACCAGAATTGGTTCCGATGAACGATGTTCTAAACCCGAAAACAGAGTCAACTCCAACAACTAAATAATTTAATAAAAACAGATTATGTTTCAAAAATTTATTGACAGACCTGTATTGTCAACGGTGATTTCTGTTATCATCGTTATTTTGGGAGTTTTAGGATTAATTTCGCTTCCAGTTTCACAATATCCAGAAATTGCGCCACCAACGGTTACAGTTTCGGCAAATTATCAAGGAGCAAGTTCAGAAGTGGTTATGAATTCTGTTGTAATTCCGCTAGAAGAACAAATTAATGGAGTAGAAGACATGACCTACATGACTTCGACATCCAATAATGATGGCTCGGCTTCGATTACTGTGTATTTTAAATTGGGTACCAATCCCGATTTGGCTGCCGTAAATATTCAAAACCGTGTTTCTCGTGCCTCGTCATTACTTCCGCAAGAAGTTACAAGAGCTGGAGTAACCACGGCTAAAAGACAAAGTGATAATATTTTAATTTTTTCGCTTTACAGTGAAAACCCAGATTATGATATGACTTTTCTTCAAAACTACGCCAATATTAATATTTTACCAAAAATAAAGCGTGTTGCTGGAGTTGGTGAAGCCTTAATTTTTGGACAAAAAGACTATTCAATGCGAATTTGGCTTAAGCCTGATGTAATGGCATCCTACGGATTAGTTCCATCGGATATTACTAGTTTATTAGCCGAACAAAACATTGAA
Source organism: Flavobacterium aquatile LMG 4008 = ATCC 11947 (assembly GCF_000757385.1). Taxonomy (GTDB): domain Bacteria; phylum Bacteroidota; class Bacteroidia; order Flavobacteriales; family Flavobacteriaceae; genus Flavobacterium; species Flavobacterium aquatile. The sequence goes on from NZ_JRHH01000004.1 coordinate 54,255, forward strand.
GCGGCACCAGGACAATTGGGAGAAAGCGGTGAGCAATCGTTTCAATATACTTTAAAATATAGTGGTCGTTTTCAAGAAATAAAACAGTTTGAACAAATGGTAATTCGTTCAACAGAAAGCGGACAAGTACTTCGATTAGGTGATGTTGCTAAAATTGAACTTGGAGCGATAAATTATGCGAGTAACACATTAACCGATGGGCATCAATCTGTAGCGATTGCAATTGCGCAAACTGCTGGTTCTAATGCTCAAGAAGTTATTGAAGGTTCTATAAAAGTATTGGAAGATTCTTCTGTAAATTTTCCGAAAGGAGTGAAGTATAAAGATTTAGTAAATGCTAATGATTTCCTTGATGAATCGATTACAAAGGTTATTCATACTTTAATTGAAGCCTTTATATTAGTATTTATCGTAGTGTTTTTATTTTTACAAGATTGGCGTTCTACTTTAATTCCAGCAATTTCGGTTCCTGTAGCCATTATTGGAACGTTCTTTTTCTTGAATTTATTCGGATTTACAATCAATTTATTAACGTTATTCGCATTAGTTCTTGCTGTCGGAATTGTCGTCGATGATGCCATTGTCGTCGTCGAAGCTGTTCATGCCAAAATGGAAAACGGCGAACACGATCCGAGAAAGGCAACGCACAGTGCCATGAACGAAATCAGTAGTGCCATTATTTCGATTACATTGGTGATGTCTGCTGTATTTATTCCGGTGTCGTTTATTAGTGGTTCGGCAGGTGTTTTTTATAAACAATTCGGATTAACATTAGCCGTTGCCATTGTTTTATCAGCAGTAAATGCACTTACACTTGCGCCAGCATTGTGTGCTATTTTCTTAAAATCACATGATAAAGGTGAAGAGAAGAAAGGATTTTTAAAACGATTTTACGCAGGTTTCAATACAGCATTTGAAGCAACAACGATTAAATATAAAAAATCGGTGGAGTTTTTTATCAAACGTAAATGGTTGGCTTTTTTAGGAATTGCAGTATTTGCAGGTATTCTTGTGCTATTGATGAACATTACGCCAAAAGCATTTGTACCCAATGAAGATACAGGTGTTGTAATTTCAGATATTTCGCTTCCGCCAGGAACTTCATTAGAAAGAACAGAAGAAATTTTATTAGAAATAGAAGGTAAAGTAAAAGACATTCCAGAAATAGCTGGATTTCTTAGAATTTCGGGTCGAAGTTTAATTAGCGGAACGGGAAGTAATTACGGAATGGTAATTGCCAAATTAAAACCGTGGTCGGAACGTAAAAATAGCAATCAAGATGTTACTGCTGTAGTGCAAGAATTATTTAAACGTTCCAGTGTTGTAAAAGATGCGAAAGTATTATTTTTTGCACGACCAACGTTGGTTGGATTCGGATTTACCAGCGGATTTGAATTTCAGTTGCAAGATCAAAAAGGTGGCTCAATTCAAGAGTTGAATGCAGTAAAAGATAAATTTTTGGCAGCTTTAAATAGTCGTCCCGAAATTAAATATGCATCGACTTCGTTTTCGCCAAATTATCCACAATATCGTATTGATTTGAATGTTCCTGCAATTAAAAAATCAGGATTGAGCGTTACCGATGTACTTGGAACAATGCAAGGTTATTATGGTGGTGTTTATGCTTCTAACTTCAATAAATTTGGAAAACAATTTCGTGTAATTTATCAAGCAGAACCGCAATATAGAGTCGATCCCGAATCGTTGAACAAAGTAATGGTACGAAATAGTTCTGGTAGAATGTCTCCAATTTCGGAGTTCATCACATTGACAAAAGTTTTCGGACCTCAAGCAATTGAACGTTTTAACTTGTTTACCTCGGTTAAAATTCAAGGTGCGCCAAAAGACGGATTTAGTTCGGGTGAAGCCATTAAAGCAGTCGAAGAAGTTGCCGCTCAAACATTACCTGTTGGATATGGTTACGAATATTCGGGGATTACTCGTGAAGAAATCAGCGCTGGTGGACAAACGATTTTCATATTTATGTTGTGTTTGATATTTGTATATTTCTTGTTAGCAGCGCAATATGAAAGTTATATGTTGCCTTTTGCAGTATTACTTTCATTACCAGTTGGATTAGCAGGTTCTTATATTTTTGCCTTTTTCTTTAATGTTAGTGACAACATTTATCTGCAAATTACACTCATCATGCTTATCGGATTATTGGCTAAAAATGCCATTCTTATTGTAGAGTTTTCGGCAGAAGCTAGGAGGAAAGGCTGGAGTATTTCGCATGCTGCAGTTCAAGGTGCCGGAGCACGTTTGCGTCCTATTTTAATGACATCATTTGCATTTATTTTAGGATTATTGCCATTAATGTTAGCACAAGGCGCTGGAGCAACAGGAAACAAAGCCATCGGAACTGGAGCAATTGGAGGAATGTTAATCGGAACTGTTCTCGGTGTATTTGTAATTCCAGTTTTGTTTATTGTGTTTCAAACATTACAAGAAAGAATTAGCGGAAAGCCAAAGAATATCGTTCCAGAATTTGAAGATGAAAATTTATAATTAGAAAAATGAAAAAACAACATATCATAAAAAGTTTTCTTTTAGTGGCAGTCATGATGCTAATGCAGTCTTGTTTTGTTGCTAAAGAATACGAAGCACCAAAAGTAACAACCGACAGTTTGTTTAGAACAGAAAGTAAAGATACCGTTTCGTTGGCAATGGTTTCATGGGATAAATTATTTACAGATGCTATTTTGCAACAGCATATTAAAGAAGCAATCCAGAATAATTTAGATTTAAAAATTGCGCTTCAAAATATTGCTGCAGCCGAAGCTACAATGAAACAAGGAAAGGCAGGATATCTTCCATCATTGAATGCAAATGCCTCTTTAACCCATCAAGAATTGTCGAAAAATAGTCAATTTGGTGGATTATTTAGTTCATTAGATCAATATGAATTATCGGCAAAATTATCTTGGGAAGCCGATATATGGGGAAAAATTAGAAGTAACAAGCGAGGAACAATTGCTCAGTATTTACAGACAAATGCCGCTAGACAAGCCGTTCAAACCGATTTGATAGCCAATGTGTCGTCACTTTATTATCAATTGCTTGCTATTGATGCGCAAATTGTAGTAGTAACCAACACAATAAATAATAGAACGCAAAGTGTTGAGGTCATTAAAGCTTTAAAAGATGCTGGGAACGTAAACGAAGTTGCCGTAAAGCAAACGGAAGCGCAAAAATACGCCACCGAAATTATTCTAAAAGATTTGGTTTACAATCGTAAAATAATTGAAAATTCGTTTTCTCAATTATTAGGAAAATCATCACGTGAAGTAAAACGTTCTACATTCGAATCTCAAAAAATTGATGCCAATGTTAGCTCAGGTTTACCTGTTTATCTATTAAGTAAGCGTCCAGATGTACTTTCAGCCGAATTAAATTTTAGAAATACATTTGAGCAAACCAACATTGCCCGAAGCTATTTTTATCCTTCGTTAACCATCAATGCAACTGGCGGTTTGCAAAGTATAGAGTTGAAAGAATGGTTTAGTACAAGATCATTATTTGCAAATATTATTACAGGTCTTGCCCAACCTATTTTTTCACAACGCCAGAATAAAACTCGTTTGGAAGTTGCTAAAGCCAACCAACAAAAAGCTTATTTACAGTATGAAAAAGCCATTTTAGTTGCTGGAAAAGAAGTTTCAGATGCACTTGCAACTTATGAAAACGAAACCGATAAATTAGTTATTAGAAAAAACCAATTGGATGCCTTAACAAAAGCTGCCGAGTATTCTGATGAATTATTGCAATATGGTTTGGTAAATTATCTTGAGGTTTTAACGGCCAAAGACAATGCCTTAAACACCGAAATTAATTACATCGATAATAAGTTCAAACAAATGAATGCTGTTATCCAACTATACAAATCGTTAGGAGGAGGAAATTAAGCTTAGTTTATAAAAATAAAAAAACGGTTTATTAATGTTAACTCACTAGAAGTTTGCACTAATAAACCGCTTTTTTTAATATGATTTATTATTTTTTTTCCGAGAAGATTTTATTCCAAGTAGCAGGTTCAAAATAGTCTAATAAAAAATCGGCTCTATTTTCTCCATTAGAAACTAAAACATTTCCGTCTGGTTTAATTAATATAAAAGAACCACAAAATGCTGGCTGTTGTAAAAAATTAGATTTGATGAAATCTGACTGGTCAACAAAAAAGAAATCTATTGATTTTATATAATCATTTACTAAAAGTTTATTATCAAAGACAACAATATAAACTATTTTGCTATTAACAGAATTGATAGTTGATTTTACACTTTTAAGAAATTCAGCTCTTTTCTTTAATCTCTCTTTACTCCACTCGTTAGCATTTTGATCTGAGCTACACAAGTCATTAGAAAAAACATATTCAATTATAAAGTTGGTGTCAGCTGAAGTTTTTTTATTGGTTATTTTTTTTAATTCGCTACTAAGATTTTCGTAGTTTACATTAAAAAAATTAAATTTATTTTTGTGTAATTGAGCTACTTTCTCATTTGAATTTTTAAAATAATCCCATCTAAATAATTTAAGATCAGCATTTCTCCATTTAGTTTGAAATTCAGAAACTTCAATTTCATTATTATTTTCGTCCAAATAAATAGTTTTTTGCGAAAAACAATTTAAGGAGAACAAACAAGCAATTATAAAGATACTTTTATTCATTAATTTATTTTCTAAATTTATTTCTAGAAATAATAGTTTTCAATTTTCCTTTTAAGTCTTCTCCAGTATCAAAAACCATTTGTTCGTTGCTTGGAAAAGGTACCGCACGTCTATCAAAATTTGGGTAATAGTCTTGCTCACAAGCACGTTTGTCTCCTTTGTATCTTGAATAAACATGGTTAAAGGTAAATTCGCTTGCTATAGGAAAAGTGTCGATTAACTGATTGGTCTTAAAATCAATATAATCCACTTTTGCAGTAACTTGGCATGCTTTAAATTGAGCAAATTCATAAATGCTAATTCTAACCGTTTTAAAATTATCCACTTTTATCGGATTTCCTAAACTGTCTTTCACCACATTTCCGTTAGCATCAACAAGATTTTTTACGCCATCTTTAATTTGTTTTTCTTTCTGAAACTCTTTCTCTTTTACTTGTTCAGGTGAGATGTTAATTTGACGAAAGTTTACAATCATTCCGTAATCATAGTCAATTCCTTTCACTTTATTGCTGTGATAAACGGTCCATTTATCGTTCAATCCATACGTGCTAAAATCCAGTAAATCGTTTTGCAAACGCACCGGAATCACCATATTGGTTTCGTTTTTCGTGTAAACATTTACATAATCGGTTCCTTTAAATTTAGCCGTTTCAATAAGTTGAGGTACATCTTTAAAATTCGGACTCAATTCATTCAAATAAACCAAATCATCATACGCACGACGAAAACTCATTTTATCTTTGGTTGCCAAAAGTGCTTTAGAATTATCATATAAATATTTAGCCAACGCATTTTTGCTACTAACAATTTGATCCGAATAATCACTAAACGGAAACTTCGCATCACGACCTTCTTTCAATAATTTCAACGGCAACAACGGACGAATCATTTCTTGACGCTTGTTCAAATTGATGTAAGTATCATAAATTTGCTCCAAATTTCTTGGATTGGCATCTTTAAACCATGTTGCAATATTTCTTAAATCGCGTTCATCTGCCTTGGCGTAGGCTTCCTCAAGCATATAAACGTAATCTTGTTTTCCCTTGGAATTTTTGTTGCCTTGCAATCCGTTTATCGCATTAATTATAGCGCCATCATAGTCGCCACTTGTAAGCATATTGCGTGTTTCACGTTTGGCACAACTAGAAATTACAAGTAAAAAAGCCAATAATAAAGTAGTTTTCTTCATATTTTAGTCATTGCGAGGTACGAAGCAATCTCATCCTCTTGTTATTATTTGAAGCTAATCCAGCTATTCGTTGCAAGTCCCGATGAAAAATCGGGAGCTTTCCACTTCTATCTGGGCTAAACCCATCAGTAAAGATTATTTTTAAATTTAAACGAATTTATTTTCTAACAAACGTCGGTAACAACTTGCTAGAAACTTCACCAAAACCAATTCTTAAAGAACTATTCTGGCAAAAGCCTTTCATAATAACAGTATCGTTATCATTAATAAATTTACGTTCGCTTCCGTCATTCATTTTAATTGGGTTTTTTCCGCCCCAAGTTAATTCAAGCATAGATCCATAACTGTCCTCGGTAGGTCCAGAAATAGTTCCAGAACCCATCATGTCACCAGAATTCACACGACAACCATTAGAAGTATGATGCGTCAATTGCTGACTCATAGACCAATACATATGTTTGAAATTAGATTTCGAAACCAAAGTAGCTTCAGCATTTTCTGGTTCGATATAAACCTCTAAATTGATGTCGTAAGCGTGCTTTCCTTTTTGTTGTAAATAGGGAAGTGGCGTTGGTTCTTGTTTCGGTCCTTTAACTCTAAAAGGTTCAAGTGCATCCATAGTAACAATCCAAGGCGAAATAGAAGATGCAAAATTCTTAGCCAAGAATGGTCCAAGTGGTACATATTCCCATTTTTGCATATCTCGCGCACTCCAATCGTTCAGTAAAACCATACCAAAAATATAATCTTCGGCTTCATTCACCGGAATATTTTCTCCCATAACATTGGCATCTGTTGTGATAAAAGCAGTTTCCAATTCGAAATCTACCAATCTAGAAGGACCAAAAACCGGACTATTTTCGCCATTTGGCAACGTTTGTCCCATTGGTCTGTGAACCGGAATTCCAGATGGAACTATCGTGGAACTTCTTCCGTGATAGCCTACAGGAATGTGAAGCCAGTTAGGTAACAAAGCATTTTCTGGATCACGAAACATTTTTCCAACATTGGTTGCGTGCTCTTTACTAGAATAAAAATCTGTGTAATCACCAATTTGAACTGGCAAAAGCATCTCAATATCGGCCAAATCGAAGATAACTACTTCACAATGGTCTTTATTATCTCTAAGTTTTGGGTTGTTTATGTCGAATAATTCGGCCAATCGGTTTCTAACTAAACGCCATGTTTTCTTTCCATCCGATATAAAATCGTTTAGAGTGTCTTGCATGAACATATCGTCGGTTAAATCTATTCCTTCAAAGTAACCCAATTGTTGTAAAGCACCCATATCAATGGCAGAATCACCAATTCGGGTACCAATTGTAATCACATCTTCTTTGGTTAAAAACACTCCAAAAGGAATATTTTGTATAGGAAAATCACTATTCTCGGGAACGTTTATCCATGATTTTCTAGTAGGATCATTTGCTATATTTGGCATGATGAGGTATGTTGATTTGTTGTTGAAAAATTTGTAATCAAATATATCATTTAGAATTTATTTGACAAACATATTTCGTAATTTTGAACAGTTTTAAACTAAAATCGAAAAAAATGCAACGCGACGAACAAATTTTTGACTTGATTCTTGACGAACAAGATAGACAAATACATGGAATAGAGCTAATTGCCTCTGAAAATTTTGTTAGCGACCAAGTAATGGAAGCGGCAGGATCATGTTTAACCAATAAATATGCCGAAGGTTATCCAGGTAAACGTTATTATGGCGGATGTGAAGTGGTAGATATTGTAGAACAAATTGCAATTGATAGAGCCAAACAATTATTTGGAGCCGAATATGTTAACGTGCAACCACACTCTGGTTCTCAAGCAAATACCGCAGTTTTTTCGGCAGTTTTAAAACCTGGTGATAAGATTTTAGGTTTCGATTTATCGCATGGCGGACATTTAACTCACGGTTCTCCAGTAAATTTTTCTGGAAAATTATATTCTCCAAGTTTTTATGGTGTTGAACCAGAAACAGGTCAGTTTGATTACGATAAAATCCAAGCAATTGCTACTAAAGAACAACCAAAATTAATTATCGCTGGTGCCTCTGCATACTGTCGTGATATGGATTTTGCTCGTTTTAGAGAAATTGCTGATTCTGTTGGAGCTTTACTTTTAGCCGATATTTCGCATCCTGCTGGATTAATTGCCAAAGGATTAATGAACGATCCAATGCCGCATTGTCATATCGTTACAACAACAACTCACAAAACATTACGCGGACCAAGAGGCGGAATGATTATGATGGGTAAAGATTTTGAAAATCCGTTTGGGTTAACTACTCCAAAAGGTGAAATCAGAATGATGTCTTCTTTATTAGATTTAGCGGTTTTCCCAGGAAATCAAGGCGGGCCATTAATGCACATTATCGCTGCAAAAGCAGTTGCCTTTGGTGAATGTCTAACAGATGAATTCTTTAGATATGCAATGCAAGTGCAAAAAAATGCTAAAGCAATGGCAGAAGCATTCAATAAAAGAGGTTACAATTTAATTTCTGGTGGAACAGACAATCACATGATGTTGATTGACTTACGTAACAAAAATATTACAGGTAAAGAAGCAGAAAACGCATTAGTTAAAGCCGAAATTACAGTTAACAAAAATATGGTTCCATTTGATGATAAATCACCTTTTGTAACTTCTGGAATTCGTGTTGGAACACCAGCCATTACAACTCGTGGTTTGATAGAAGAAGATATGGAAACGATTGTAGAATTCATCGACAGAGTTTTAATGAATCATACAGACGAATCGGTTATTGAACAAGTTGCCGATGAAGTAAACGAAATGATGAGCGAAAGAGCTATGTTTGTTTTCTAATTAGATACAGATTCAAATAAAAAACCTCCAAAATTTTGATATTTTGGAGGTTTTTCTTTTTAAATTACATCGGTTTTTTAGCCAATTCTTTCGTGTTCATAGCAGCTACTTTTCCGTCTTTATTTATGGTGACATTTAGTTCGCGTTCAAAGTATTTTTTCTCATATTGAATTTTGTATTTGAACAAATAATCATCGGTTTCTACATCATGAATCACTTCGGATAATTGCAAGTCGATGAACTTTCCGTTTCGCATGATAATCTTCTGACAAGTTTTTGAGATTTTTTCTACAGTTGCATTTTTAATTACACTTTCTGTAGCTTCGTCTTTTGAAAAAGATTTGAATTTGGATGTGTTGCACGTTTCTAAAAGTCGTTTTCCTAAATCGTACGCTCTATTTTTCTTTGCTGAATTTACTTCCTTGAAATCCATTTTTACATAACGAGAATAGGCTTCTTTGGTATCTGAACCAGAATTTGGGCTTTTGCTTTTGCAAGATGCCATCACAATTAAGAGTAGAACAATGTATTTTTTCATAGTAAAAGTTTAAAATTAGAAAACTAAAAAACGGTAATTTTAGTATATAGAATCAATGAATTCTATCGCAAGATAGATTTTAAGATATAGTTTTTATTACATTATATAAACTAATTTGTAATTTTGAACATTAAAATTATATAAATGAAAATTGTTATTTCTCCAGCCAAGTCATTAGATTTTGAAACTCAAGTACCTATAACTTCCTACACGGAATATGGTTTTCAAAAACAATCACTAGCTATTGATAAAGTCCTTAAAAAGAAAAAGCCAAAGGAGTTAATGGACTTAATGTCGATTTCAGATAAATTGGCCGATTTAAATTGGAATAGAAATCAAACGAGAAATGTATCCGAAATAACGGCTGAAAATGGTCGTCAAGCCATTTATGCTTTCAATGGCGATGTCTATCTTGGTTTGGATGCTTACTCCTTATCGCAAGAGCAAATCAATAAATTGCAAGAAAAACTCCGAATTCTATCGGGATTGTATGGTCTATTGAAACCGTTGGATTTAATTCAGCCGTACCGATTAGAAATGGGAACTAAAATACCAATCGGTAAAAACAAAAACTTGTATGAGTTTTGGAAACCCATTATTGTCAAAGAATTAAACTCAGAATTGTCTAAAGACGAATTGTTTGTGAATTTGGCAAGTAATGAATATTTTGATGCAGTTGATGTAAAGAAACTCAAAGTTCCAGTAATCACTCCAGAATTTAAAGATTATAAAGACGGAAAATTAAAGATGATTAGTTTCTTTGCTAAAAAGGCGAGAGGCATGATGGTGCGTTACATTATTGACACCAATGCCGAAACTATTGATGATTTAAAAGGATTTAACTACGAAGGATATGCCTTTGATAGCAACCTAAGTAAAGGAAATAAATTGGTTTTCACTAGATAAACTACACGTACAAATATTCTTGATATTCTCTAATGGTTTCGCGTGTTGCCTTGCGTTGATCACGTGCCAATTCGCGCATGGCTTCTACACCTTTCTTAGCACAACGTTTAACTTTAGTTAACCTAGTTGAGAATTCTAGAAGTTTGGAAGCGTCGTCTGGGCTTAATTTTAATTTTAACTCATCAACAAATTCAGAGAATTCGCTTACAACTTTGCGGTTTTCATCGTATTCTGATGATAATTCGTCTAATAACTCATCAATTTCATTAGAAATGTCTTTTCCAATATCTTCACTTTTCTTACAAAGTTCTTGGATAATCTTTTTCTCATTATTGCCAAAAAGTCCCATGATATGTTAATTTACGGTTAATAAACTGTTCGTAATCAGTCAAATATAATTATTATTTTTGAAATTTAACAAAGTTGTTGATAAGTTTTTATTTTGTTTTAAAATCTATTTAAACTCTTGTGATATGCACCGTTTTTAAAACAGATCACTTGATTTTTTAAAAGCAAAGATAGACTTGCGCAATTTCTCCGACTAAATCGTTTAAAATGATGAAGCTCTTTATGGTTTTTTTTGAAATCAAAATGATACTAAAAAAAGACAAACTCACTACTTGCCGAGCACTTATATTTATATAATTATAGTCAAAACTTTACTAAAAAAAGACAATAGAGTTTATCTATAGTAGTAAGTTAACATATTTATTTTCAATATTTTAAACTATATTACATAAAGTATAATTTCGTTAAAATAAATTACCAATTAAAAGTTGGTTTTATGCTTCAAAATCAATATTGAGAAAATTTATTCATTCAACCAATTAGATAAAATCGTTTTTCCAGTTGGAGTTAAAATGCTTTCTGGATGAAATTGAACACCTCTTGTATCATAAGTTTTGTGTCTAATAGACATGATCTCACCGTCTTCGGATAAAGATGTGATTTCTAGACAATCAGGAAGATCAATCGGATTTATTGCCCAAGAATGGTAGCGTCCAACTTCTATTTGTTGTGGTAGATTTTTAAAAAGAAGTTCATCTTGAATGGTAACACTAATACTCGACGAAACTCCATGATGTACTTTTTCTAAATTGATAAGCGAGCCACCAAACACCTCTCCAATGGCTTGCTGACCAAGGCAAATTCCGAGTATTTTTTTGCTAGAAGTATAAGTTTTAATAACCTCGGTTAAAAGTGCTGCTTCTGAGGGAATTCCTGGTCCAGGAGAAAGAATAATTGCATCGTATTTTTCTAGTTCAGTAATCTCAAATTCGTCGTTTCTTAATACGGTGACGGTACAATTTAAATCTTCAAAATAATGTACTAAATTAAAAGTAAAGCTGTCGTAATTATCAATAAGAACCAAGTTTTTCATTAGGCAAAATAACAAAAAAAAACCTTAAAGATTTCTCTCTAAGGTTTCTTTGTTCAAAGCAATTTTATTTTTTATTAGAACACTAAGTTTACAGATAATTCAAATTCATCTGAAATTACATTATCTCCTAAGTTTTCGAAGAAGTTTTTAGACTTGTATTTGATATCATATTTAGTTCTATCAACGTTAAAAGCGGCAGTTGCTGCATTGCCTTTTACAGTTAAATCAAATGTTACTGGAGCAGTTACTTCTTTAATTGTTAAATCAGCAGTTACTTTGTATAAACCATTTCCTTTTCCAGATAAATTAGTTATTTTTAATTTAGCAGTTGGGTATTTTTCAACACCAAAGAAATCATCAGCTTTCAAGTGACCGTCTAATTTTTCTTTTCCTTTACCAGCTTGTAAATCTGTAGTGTTAATTGAGTTCATGTCAACTACAAATTCACCACCTTTTAATACTTTTCCTTTAAATACTAAAGTACCACTTGAAAAGTTTACAACACCATTATGTTGTCCTGTAACTTTTTTTCCAACCCATGCAATGCTACTTTTCTTCACATCGATTTTTTTGTTTTGTGCTGTAGTTAATGTTGTGCTTAATACTACTAATGCTGCAATTGCAATTGTTTTTAAATTTTTCATTGTTTTTAATTTAGTTTATTTAATTATTATAGATTTAGAAATAATTCTTCGTTTGATTTACGTACTTTAACGTAATGTTGGGTTGCATCTTCTTCATGACGGTAACCAATAGTTGCCACTAAAGACGCGTGTAATCCTAGTTTTTTTAATCCTAATATTTCATCATATTGTTCTGGCTCAAAACCTTCCATAGGCGTCACATCAATTTTTAATTCTGCTGCAGCATTTAAAAGATTTCCAAGAGCTAAATACGTTTGTTTTGAAGTCCAAGTGTTTCGCGCTTCTTCTGGTAAAGTTGTAATTTTAGATTTCATAAAATCGGAATAACCTTGAAGACCTTCCATTGAAACACCTCTAGTTTCAGTTAAATTTTTGAAATAAGCATCAATTTCAGTTTCACCAATATTTGTTACATTGGCAAAAACAATTAAGTGCGACGCATCGACAATTTGTGTTTGTCCCCAAGAAACTGGCTGTAATTTTGCTCTTAATTCTGGATTTTCTACAAAAATCACTTTGTAAGGTTGTAATCCGTATGATGAAGATGATAATCTAATAGCTTCTTTAAGTGTTGCTAAATCTTCATTTGATACTTTCTTAGAAGTATCAAATTTTTTGGTTGCATAACGCCAATTGGCGTCTTGTATAAAATTGCTCATAGTTGTTTTTTATTTAAGTTGTCGGTATTTTTCTAATAAGTCGTTTAACAATACAACTTCATCTGGATTTAAATTAGAAGAAAAATAATTTTCATGCTCAATAACCATCGGATCTAAATATTTCAATAAGTCTAAACCTTTTTGAGTTATTTGTACTTCAATTTTTCGCCTATTATCAGGACAAACTTCTCTTGTAACTAAATCTTTCAAAAGTAATTTATCAATCAATCGGGTAGTGTTGCTGTTTTTTGCAATCATTCGTTCTTGAATTACACACATGTTTGCAGGAAAACCTTTTTGACCTCGTAAAATTCGCAATACATTATATTGTTCCGATGATAAATCGTGCGGTTTTAAAATTTCACTAAATTTATCTCCAATTACGTTGTGAGTGTACATAACATTAAGGATGATTTTTTTAGAATCACTCAATGTAACGTTAGATTTAATTATCTCTTCAATTCTCATATTCGTAGTTGTCATATTTGTAGGTACAAATGTAAATAGTTTTTTATTTGTATATACAACTATACTGTTATTTTTTTGTTAATTTATTTTAATGGGTTTCAAATGAATTGCTACTTTTGGAAAAAAAAATTAAATACTATGAATCTATCACAACAAGAGTGGGCATCACAATTAGAAGCCGATAACAACGCAGTAATTTTGGACGTAAGAACAGACGATGAATGGAATGACGGAATTATACCTGGTGCAATTTTAAATGATATTTACAAAGGTCAAGGTTTTATCTACAAACTTGAAGAACTTGATAAATCTAAAAATTATTATGTTTATTGCAAAGCCGGCGGAAGAAGCGCTCAAGCATGCAGCATAATGAAGCAAATGGGTTTTGAAAATACTTATAACCTTGAAGGTGGTTTCATGAATTGGGAAGGTAAAGTAGCGCAACCCTAGAACTTTTATGTTTTAGGTATTTTGTTTAAGATAGTTTTGTAAAAATCTTTTATTTGATCTCTATAGATTTGTGTTGTTTTAATCTCTACAACTGCATCGTTATTTTCTTTAATCACTAATTTGTAAATATAGAATTTGTGAATAAAAGAATAAACTAGCAACACAATTCCAGTAACAATTAAACTATAAAAAGTAATATTTTTATTAGATTTCAAATACAAGTAAACATACAATAGGAGCGATGTGCTAGTCAAAAAACAAATTAAATTACTTAAAAGAACTCTGCTCTTAAAAAGATTTACTCTTTTAATAGAGTTTATGTAAATCTTATTTTTTTTAGATCCTTTTGTGATAATTAATTGATTGTGTGTTATATATCCAATTTTTTTATCAAAATAAACGATATCGTTTTTTGTTTCTATTGCTACCATTATAACTATTTTATTTAAAGTACGAAGATTACACTATTTTTGGTTTTTTGAATGTAGAATGTTTTCTACAAAAGAAAAGTTAAATCAGTTTTGGTTTAACTTTTTTTTACTTGGGAAATACCTATAAAGTTTAATTTCTAAAATGCATTATTAATAAAAAACAGTAAGAATTTTACGTCATTATTGATTTATTATTAGTAAATGCCTTGAATTGCAGTATTTTCCCTTTTTCGTGTCATATTTTTAATGTCATCTTGGCTTTTTATCTTTTTATGTAGTATTTAAACTACTAAACAATGTAAAATCTTCCTAATAAACGTTAAATTCTACACTTTATCGATACATGGCACAATACTTGGTTGGAAAGTTTGAGTTTGAGTTTGATTTTATAATCTAACTTTTTAAGTAAAGTTCTTCTGGTTTATGTTGGATAACATTTCTAAAAAAGTGTATTTATAGACAAATCAAACTCCCAAATTTTATTTGTTTAATAATTAGTAGGAGTGTAGTTTATCAGTTATGTCGCAATTTGCGACACTTATTAATTCCATTCATTAAAAATCAAGGCTTGTATCACTTAATTATAACTATAGTTTTAGTTTTGTAATACTTGGTTTTTTACTAAAAAAAAATATTCTCATTACACATTTAAATAATTACTTACCGTCCATAGTTACTATTAACGCGATTGTCATTTCAAAAGAAATTGATACTATTCAGACTATAAAAAAGTTTGAAGAAGAAAATACCATGATAATTTCATTATTGGGATGTTCTTCAACTATTGAAAGTGGAGTAGATCAGATAAAAAGTCTACGACCAAACGTTGTTTTTTTAGATATACCTTCTGATGATAATTATTTTTTTGAATTGTTAAGCAAATTAGAATTCAATCTCCCAAAATTAATTTTTATTTCATCGGATGTTTCCAATGCTTTGATAGCATTTAAGTACAACGCTGTTGATTTTATAAGTAAGCCAATAAATTTTAATAGCATTATTATCAGTATTTACAAGGCAATTAAACTGATTGAGATGGAACGAATTTATCAAGAACAAAAAATTAATACAATAAATTCTATTAACTCAAGTACTCAAAATGTTAATTATGTTGCCATTTCATCCTTAGACAAAATAGAATTAATTCAGATGAAAGACATCATTTTTTGTCAAGCCGATGGAAAATACACCAATTTTCATCTTACCGATGGAAGAAAGATAATGTCATCTAGAAATCTTGGCGAATACAGTACCATTCTTGATGCTAATTATTTTTTTAGAATTCATCACTCCTACATAATTAATTTAAGACATATTTCAAAAATCTCTAAGAAAGATGGTTATTTCTGTGAGCTATTAAACAAAGTTACATTGCCAATTGCAAAAAGAAGACAAGACGATTTTAATAAATTTATAAAACTAAAAGAGTAGCCTTTTTTTTATAATTATCAGTCAATTAATAGCTAGCATTAATTGGAAAGGAAACAATAAAAATGATAAGTAATTTTAAAAATAGCGAAGTTCAAGAACATTCAAATTATGTTAACCAGTCGGAATTATATAATTTTTCTGCTCTGGATGCATTAAATTCTAACATTGCTGTAATAAATAGTGATGGTCTTATCATTAAAGTCAATAAAGCGTGGAAGGATTTTGGTAGAAATAATGGAGCCAATATTTTTGCCACAGAAGAAGGCGCTAATTATTTTGACGTTTGCAAAATTGAAGATTGCAGTAATAACGATTTTGCATTACAAGCTTTAATTGGAATAAAAGAGGTTATTAATAGAGAAGCAGAAGAGTTTTATCTAGAGTATCCTTGCAATTCTGCCACTAAAAAAAGAAGTTTTTACATGCGCGTAAAGCGAATTGAAAATAATCTGGGTTTAGTGTTAATTGAACATAACGATATTACCGAACATAAAGAAGCTGAAAAGAAACTAAACAAAACAGAAAATGCTTTAGTTAAAACGGTTTCAAGCTATAATAAAACGATCGATTCTTCGGTAGATATTATTTGTTCTTTTAATGAAAAAGGAAAGTTTGTTAACATTAATGAATCTTCATTTAAAACTTTAGGTTATCAGCCTAAAGAGCTTGTTGGTAAGAACTTTCTCGACTTTACATTAAATGAAGATAGAGAGAAAACCTTAGTTTCGTTTTTAGGTATTAAAAACGGTGTTTCTGTAATATTATTTGAAAATCGATTTCACCATAAAAATGGGTCGGTAGTGCATATATTTTGGTCGGCCAAATGGGATAAAAAGAGTAAGACTGTCTATTGCATTGGAAGAGATGAAACCGATAAAAAGAATTTGGAAAAAGCTGTTCTTGTTGAAAGACAGCGTTTCATGGATTTATATGAGCAATCTCCTTCGGTGATGGGAATTTTAAAAGGCCCAAATCATGTATATGAAATGGCAAATCCACTTTGTCTAAAGTTGATTGGAAGAAGCAATATTATTGGAAAGTCAGTCAGAGAGGTTTTGCCCGAACTAGAATCGCAAGGTATATTTGAGCTTTTAGACAACGTTTACAATACAGGAATTACATTTTCGGCCAAAGAAATGCTAGTGAGATTTGATTACAATGGAGACGGTAAATTGGTTGATAGATATCTAAATTATATTCACCAAGCGCATCGCGATAGTGCTGGTGAAATAGACGGAATATTATTTTTTGCAATTGATGTAACCGAGCAAGTTTTGTCACGGAATCAAATAGAAGAAAGCGAAAAAAAATACCGACAAATAGTTGAAACGGCACAAGAAGGAATCTGGATGATTGATGAAAACAATAAAACAACGTTTGTAAATTCTAAAATGGCCGAAATATTAGAATATACACCGCAAGAAATGATTGGTAAAGATATCTTTTACTTTATGACTGATAAAGTTAAAAAGAAAGCAGTAGAATTCTTGAAGCTTAATAAGGAAGAATACTATAATCATTTTATATTCAAATTCATTTCTAAATCGGGTAGTGTAGTTTGGACCACAATATCGGCCAATCCATTGTATGATGAAGATAATAAATATATTGGCGCGATGGCCATGGTGATGGATATTACCGAACGAAAAAGTAACGAAGAAAAATTAGAAATCCAAAATGCCGAATTGATAAAAGCCCATCTAGAACTTGACCGATTTGTATATAGTGTTTCACACGATTTAAGATCGCCTCTTACTTCTGTTCTCGGATTAATTTCATTTATTGAAGAAGAAACCCAAGAGCAAGACACACGTCAACACGCTCAAATGATTCGTAACAGCGTGAATAGATTGGATGAATTCATTAAAAACATTTTAAGCTATTCTAGAAATAACCGTGTCAATCTAAACATAGAACAGATTGCAATTAAGGAAACCATTCTGTCAATTGTCAATGCTCTAAAAAACAGCCACGAAGCACAAGAACTAGATTTTATTTTCGAATTTGCAGATGCACAACCATTTTTCTCCGATCAATTGCGAATCAATACCATTTTAGAAAATTTAATTTCTAACGCAATTAAGCATCATATGAAAGAAGAAGTTTATCGATTTATTAAAATAAGCACCTTCTTTTTAGACAATGAATTACACATTACAATAGAAGACAATGGTGTTGGTATTGATGAAGAATACCACGATAAAATATTTGATATGTTTTACCGTGTATCTAGCGATACTGATGGAACCGGAATAGGATTATATATCGTAAAAGACTCCATTAAGAATATACAAGGTACAATTACGATGAAATCCCAAAAAGGAGTAGGTACTATTTTCACAATAATCATTAATAATTTAAAATCATGAATGAGCCAACCATTGCCAAGTTTGAAAACGTAATGATAATTGATGATAATGTTATCGATTTGTACATTGCTTCACGAATGATTACAAAAAATAATTTTGGAAATAATGTCTTGACCTATTCCAAAGCACAAGATGCGTTAGACTATTTAAAGGACAACCAAGATAATGAAGCGGTTTTGCCTCAAATTATTTTTGTTGATATTTACATGCCTATCATGTCTGGTTTCGAATTTTTAACGTCCTATAATGCACTTCCAGAAAAGCTTAAAAATTATTGTCATGTATATGTAATATCATCTACAATTGATGATTATGATATTATTCGTGCGAGTACCGATGTCAATATTATTTCATTTCAAGTAAAACCTATAACAAAAGATTTTTTAGATAAAATAAAACAACACTAATTCCATTCATTTTTATTATAAATTGTTTAATGTTTAAGTAGCATAAATTTTAAAATATCCTTATTTAATCAGTTGTTCTCTGTTAAAACCACTTGTTACTTAGGAATATGAAGTTAAACAAAAAATAGTGTTATTTGTTTATCATTAGTCTAGATTTTAAGAATGGTTCTATAATTAGAATACTTAATCATGAATAGAAAAATCACAACAAGTTTTATTAAAAAAATATATATAGTACTAGCATTTGGTATTGTGTTTAAGCATTTCTACTTAGTTACAAATGGGTTAGATAATAAACTAGTAGCTGGTATAATTAAGCCCACACAGGTTTCAATAGATTACTTTACAAATAGTATAGTAGCAATTATAATGATTTTGAGTTTTTTTTATTTTTTGTATAATGTTAAATTTAGAATACGTTCAATACGTTAGATGTAATTATGACTAAGGGGTTTATTGTAATTATATTCTAGATTTTGAACGTTTTAAGGTTGCTCATAATTTTTCAATTCATTTGAAGATTATTTGCAACCTTTTTTTATTTCAAATAAAAATTCTAGCAAATTCAATACCTATAAACTGAATCTACTAGAATTTTAGAATTGTTATTTGTTTGGATTATTCTTTCAACGAAGCCATATCTATTACAAATCTATAGCGAACATCACTTTTCAGCATTCTTTCATAGGCTTCATTGATGTCTTGCATTTTAATAATTTCAATTTCAGATACAATGTTATGCTTACCGCAAAAATCTAGCATTTCTTGTGTTTCTGCAATACCGCCAATTACCGAACCAGCAACTGCTTTTCGACCTAAAATCATTGGAACCGTTTGCAACATTGGTTCCAACGCACCAAGATAACCCACCAAGACCAAAGTACCGCTTATTCCCAAAGTAGCAATATACGGATTGATATCATGAACATAAGGAACAGTATCAATAATTACATCAAATTTCCCAGCAACAGACTTCATCTGATTATCGTCTGTAGAAATAATTACAGCATCTGCACCAAGATCTAGAGCATCTTTTTCTTTATCTGGAGTTCTAGAAAACAGAGTAACCTCAGCACCAAGTCCTTTAGCCAATTTAATAGCCATATGACCTAATCCTCCAAGACCAACAACAGCCACTTTACTTCCTTTAGTAACCTTCCAATGTCGCAATGGCGACCAAGTAGTAATTCCAGCACACAATAAGGGTGCAACGGCAGCCAAATCTAAATTGGTTGGCACTTTCAAAACAAAATGCTCCTCCACAACCACTTTTTCAGAATAACCACCATAAGTCATACCACCAAGATGTTTGTCAGGCGAATTGTAAGTTCCGGTAAAACCAGTTAAGCAATATTGCTCTAAATCTTTTTTACAGCTATCACAAGTGTGACATGAATCTACAATACAACCAACACCAGCCAAATCACCAACTTTAAAGTTAGTTACCTCACTACCAACGCTAGTAACTCGTCCCACAATTTCGTGTCCAGGAACAGCAGGATAGGAGGTAAATCCCCAATCGTTTCTTGCAGTATGCAAATCAGAGTGGCAAACACCACAATACAAAATATCAATTTCAATATCTTTTGCGCCAATCGCTCTGCGCTCAATAGTCATTTCCAGTAAAGGTGCATCGGTAGCTTGGGTACCAAATGCTTTTGTATGTGTAGCCATGTTATCTAAAGTTAAGGGTTTAATGAAGTGCTAATTTACGATACTTTATCGTTTTATAAATCCAACAAGCATTAAAATGATGTTAAGGTTTAAACAATAGCAAAGTGGAATGGATGGATGGTTTGATTGGATGGCGTGATTAGCTAGTGTGATTACTGCGGACTCGAGAGCTTTGCTCGAACTGGCGAAGCAATGACAAAAACTAGACTATTCAGTCTTCACAAAACGATCATTTAAAAACTCAAAATTCTCATTAAAAGAACGAATAAGTTCTAATTTTCTATCTCTATTCCAACTTTTCAATTCCTTTTCCCTGTCAATGGCAAGTTGCACCCAAGAAAACTTTTCATAATAAACCAGAAATTCAAGGTTGTATCTAGAAGCAAAAGTCTTAATTCCTTTTTCAATATTTTCTTTATGCTGTTTTAATCTTACACCCAAATTATTAGTCATCCCAATGTAGTAAGTCGACCTATGTTTATTAGTAATTATATAAACATAAAAGGTGTAAGATCCTTCGTTATATTCAATCATAGTATTGTTCATGGCGTTTAATTTATATTTTATAACTTATACTTTTATTATGTCATTCCAACCCATTTTGTCATTCCGCAGGAATCACACCAGTCACTCACACCTAGTTTTTCATTCCGCAGGAATCTCACTCGTCACTCACACAATCAACTCCACAATCCATCCCACACAGTTTGTCATTCCGTAGGAATCTCACATGTCACTAACACAATCAACTCCAAAATCTATCCCACATAGTTTGTCATTCCGCAGGAATCTCACTCGTCACAAACACAATCAATTCCACAATCCATCCCACACAGTTTGTCATTGCTTCGCCAGTTCGAGCAAAGCTCTCGAGTCCGCAGGAATCAGTTTGTCATTGCTTCGCCAGTTTGAGCAAAGCTCTCGAGTCCGCAGGAATCTCACTCGCCACTCAATCAATCAATTCCACAATACATCCCAAAAAGTTTGTCATTCCGCAGGAATCTCACTCGTCACTAACACAATCAATTCCACAATCCATCCCACACAGTTTGTCCAAGAAACTTTTTTTAAATTTTAAGCCACCATCCCTTTTACAAAAACCTCTACAAACTCCTTCATCTTCGAAATAATTCGTTCACCAATTACTCTTGCTTGCAGAATACTTGGTCTATTGTCTAAACATTGGAATACTTCATCTTTTATCGGTTCTCTACCGCTGTAGATATAAGCATCAATTAAGGCTTTGAATTGAGCTTTGTCTAAATGTTCGTCTTCACATAGTTTGCCTAATGCTAGTACTTTTTGCTCTTGCCAGAATTTTTCAAACTCATCGTTAACTCTATCGGCATCCTTTATATTTGGTAAGTTCTCGTCAATAAACTTCTGAATCAATTCTCGCTTACTTCTCAATTGGATGTCACCACCTAACAAATCCATAATGGCTTTGCGTTGTGCTTTGGCATCTGAAGTGTTTGCACCTTTTAGTTGTGAAAGCAATTTCAAGATATACGCTACATTGATTTGGTCTCGGTGTATTAATTCCAATTCAAAATCTATGTCGTCTAGAATCGATGTCTTTTGTTTTTGATTGTCTTGTTTTACTTTTTGGTACAAATCCAAGTATTTGCTTTTGTAGTCTTCAAACTCTTGCTCATCAATTTGTAAATCCTCCCAATCAAAATCAGCGTATGATTGCAACACATTCATATTTCGCAACAATTTTCTAAACGCTTGCACAAAAAGCGCTTCGGCATCTTCGGTTTCTAAATCGTTTACGCTTTGGTAAGTAGGAGTGATGTCTCGCAACTCTTTTAAAGCTTCTTCAAACTTCTCCGCTATTTTTTCATAATCGGGCATTGTAGCTACCTCGATTGCATCTTTATTTGAGAACAAAGTAATGGCATCATCAGTAGCTTTTTTCAAATTTCTAAACGCTAAAATATTACCTTGCGATTTTTGTTCTCCCAATATTCTGTTTGTTCTCGAATAGGCTTGAATCAATCCGTGTTGCTTTAAGTTCTTATCCACATACAAAGTGTTCACTTTCTTAGCATCAAAACCCGTAAGCATCATATTCACGACAATAACCAAATCCAATCCGTCTTTCTCGTAGTTGAAACTTTCTTTTTCTCGATCTTTCAATCGTTGGCTTATGTTCTTGAAATAGTTTTCAAATTGCTTACTGTCTTTGGTCGAAAAACTTGTGCCATACATTTTGTTGTAATCAACTATATAGCTGTCTAATTTATCACGACTATGACTTGATTGATATTTGCTGCTTGGTTCAGCAGCCATATAAAAATCAGTATCTTCTGGCAAATAATCTTGTGCTTCGTCTGAATCTTCATTGGAGCCATAAGTAAAAATAGTAGCAATTCGTAAATCGTGTAATCCAGCTTCTTTCTTTTGTTGGAAGAAATCATAATATTGAAACACGTTGTCAATACTACTCACAGCCAACAAAGCTGAATACTCTTTCTCAAAAGTCTTTTGCTTGTGGTAAGCTATAATATAATCTACAATTTTTTCAATTCGTTTTGCCGAATTGAGTACTTCTTGTTTGTCAATATCTTCAACTTCTATATCTATAAAAGTGTTGCTTTTGTTTTTATATTTTCCAATGTATTCAATCCCGAAACGCAATACGTTTTGGTCTCTAATGGCATCGGTAATAACATATTTATGCAAACAATTACCAAACAAATCTTTGGTAGTACGTTTACCCAATTCGTTTTTAGAAGCATTCTCCGCAAATATCGGTGTGCCTGTAAAACCAATCAATTGGCTTTTATCAAAGAATTTGGTAATGCGTTCGTGCGTTTCTCCAAACTGCGAACGATGACATTCATCAAAGATGAAGACTATCTTTTTATGACGCAACGATTCTATTTTTCCTGCAAAGCGTTCCGATACTGCATTGTTCAATTTCTGTATTGTCGTTAAAACCAACTTGGTATTATCGGTCAATTGATTGACTAACGATTGGGTATTATCCGTAACATCAACACTGTCTTTCTTGAATGCATTGAACTCGGTCATGGTTTGATAATCCAAATCTTTTCTGTCTACTACAAAAACCACTTTGTAAACTTCAGGCAAATCCATTACAATCTGACTTGCTTTGAATGAAGTAAGCGTTTTCCCCGAACCTGTGGTATGCCAGATATAAGCATTATCATTAGAGTTTTTAACCTGATGAATAATAGCTTCGGTAGCAAAATATTGATAAGGTCGCAACACCATCATCACCTTATGGGTTTCATTTATCACAATATAATGTGCTATCATTTTACCCAAATGATTCGGATTTAAAAAGGATGCTGCAAACTCTGGTAATTCTGTAGTAATTTTATTGGTTGAATCCGCCCAAAAGAACGTTTGTTTTACCGATTGCAATTTGTTGTTGGCTAAATATTTAGTATTAACACCATTACTAATCACAAACAACTGCACATATTGAAACAATCCATGATTGCTCCAAAACGATTGATTTTGATAGCGATTGATTTGGTTAAAAGCTTCTTTAATTTCAATACCCGAGCGTTTTAATTCTATTTGTACCAAAGGCAAACCATTCACCAATAGCGTAACATCATAACGGTTTTTATAACTACCTTCTTGACTGATTTGATTGGTAACTTGATACAAGTTTTGATTCCAATCTTCGGTATTAAAAAAGCGCACATAAAACGAAGTACCATCTTCTTTGGTTAATTGAAAACGGTCACGTAGCATTTTGGCTTTTTCAAACACATTCCCTTTAGCCAAATGATTCAAAATAGCATCAAACTCTTTAGCTGTAAAGGTGGTGTCATTAAAAACCTCCAATTGCTGTTGCAAATTAGCCACCAATGCCGAACCATCAGCAATAGTTACCAATGCATAGCCCAATCCAACCAATTGCTGGATTAAATTACGTTCTAATTGTGCTTCTGATTGGTGTCCCATTAAACAGTCTTTTCTTTGTATTTAAAATTCACATCGTATTTTTTGCAATAGTTTTCGAAATCTTTTAATTTTTCAATGGCACTTTCCTCATCAAAAAAGTCATTTAACAAATAACTTTTGAAAAGCATTGCTTTATCTTCCGAAATCTTTTGACCTTCGCTCTCTAATATAAAATTTTCTTGGTCCCAATTTACTCCCCAACCATCCCAAGTGTTTTTGCCAACCACAAAAATCAATTTTGTTTTAGAATTTTCAACACTATCATAGGCACTTACTTTCGTTTTGCTAATTTTAGTTTCTTTATTTTTTTGAAAATATCCAGTATCATTAACTAAAAAAACCGCAAAGGCAATTTTATCTTTAGTAACAAAGTTGAATTCATAAAAATACATATTTAACCAATCCCAAGCCCATGAGTTTAATCTTCCTCTACCATTATTGGGACTAGCATTGCTGAATTTTGGATAACCACCATTATACGCATAGTTGAAAGAACTTCCAATAAACCCTATTAAGTCTAAAACCCTAGTTTGATAGTCAAATAACAGACGATAGGCTTTACGTACTTCTTGTAATGTATTATTTATGTTTTGTTGCATAAGAAAATAGTTTTTCTAAAGGTTGAAGTTCTATTGATGATTTGATACTCAGATTTTTTAACCATCTTTTTTTATAGTACTGATGAAGACCAAAACCATTGATTGCATCTTCAAGAATACGATTATACGACGATAAAATAGTTAATCCGCTATTTTTGATTTTAGTATTCTCAGTATCTATTTGATCTAATAATCTTGTCCAGTTTGTTTTACAAATGATCACATTTTTATCCTTAAAAGAATAATCCAATTCATCGTTGATGTGATGCAGACCTCCTAATTGTATAAAATATAAAGCTTTATCATCAGCTGCAAATTCATTGTAATAGGCTTGGATTTCATTTTTCATTTGATTGCCACTTTGCTGCTTTTCATTATGTCTTTTGGCTTCGATTAGTACATCAAATTCATTAAAGCGCAAAAACACATCGGGTTCCACAAAATTAGAATTGGTCGTATCTTTTGCTTTCCATTTATCCCAAAATGAAATAGATAACAAATCACCAGATGCTACTGGTAATTTGTCGTAATACAAAGAACGTTTAAGAATAGACCAAAACATTTCTGTAGGAAGGTATTTCAACGTATCAAAAACAACCGCTGTTAAGCTATCTTCACAAGTACCAAGATTACCTTTTCTTCTATGGAAATATGAAATCATTATTTTTTTTTATTTAAAATTAAACACGCATAACAGCTATACTAGTGCGTTTTTCGGTTATAGATTTGTTGATCATTATAATCAAATATATCTAACACTTTTTCTAGACAAGCGTGTTGCTCTTTATTTTCTTCACAAAATTCCTCAACTTTTTCCCAAGAAAGAAAACTCATATCAAAATCTATTTTGCCATCAAAGTTATCAATTTCTGATTGCTTAGTCGGAACAATGCCAATGTAATAAGCTTCTTTGCACTCAATCAAATTAAATGCTTTATGAACAATTGGGTTATTTCCTATTTTTCTTTTTCTAAAAAAGGATTGTATTGCAACTTTTCGGTCCTTTGTATCTTTTTCTAGATCATTTTTTATATCGGGCCAATTATCTATTAGTTGCTTTTTAAAATAAAGCTGATAGAATAAATTAGATGAATATCCTTTATATTCTTTCTTTTGGATATATTTGTCATGTTGCGTCTTAATAATCCAATTACTGCCAGATGTATTTACTTTTCCCTCAATAAATAATACTATTTTATCTTCTGCTTTTTCGACTTCCTTATCTTTATAATGAATAATGATTACCATATCTGCGTCACCAAAATCCGAGAAGGATTGTTCCAGCAAAACTGTATATCTTTTTGGGTTTCCTAATTTAAAAGATTCGTGTACTGTTATTTTGTTGATGAATTTACTCATCAACTCTTTATCCTCACCAATACTAAAGATCAATGAATTAATTATACCACGCTCTGAATAGCCTAAAATTTTCATTTAATTAGATGAAAAGTTTATTATTCATATTTAACCATTGTTTGAATGTAATAGTTAACACCATTACCTCTATAGACCGATGTAGAACCGCCTAGTGGGACATAACCTTTTTTAATATATTCCAGCACTTCATTTCGTAAACTTGAAGAGGTGTTATTATAATCAATAACTACATAATCCATAATTTTTTTATCTTCCATAATTTCTATATTTTTTTTAAACAAACATCTGCTGCAACAACCCTTTTTTAAACCCTTGCATTTTCTTTAATTCGCCTTGAACAACAACTATTTTTTCATCTATACCCGATAAAAATCCTGCGATTTTTTGCTGTTCGGGAATTGATGGAAAATTAATTGGCATTTTTTCAAACATTGGTAATCTTAATGATTTTACAGTTGAACCAACTGCATGAGAATTAAGATGATTTGAATTATACCCAATATAATAATACAAAAATTTGCCATTATTTTCACCAAAATCCATAATTGCATAGGTTCTTTGATGTAAATCAAATTTTCCTATAAAATATTTTGGAATAAATTCTTGTCCTTCACCAGGAACAATTATTGCTTCTGCATCAAATAAGAATATATTACTTGTTCTAATATCTTGGGATCTATCAAAAAAAGTATATTCTCCATCTAAATTTGAATCCTGACGATTAGAAGAACCAGTAGTAATTCTTGCTACATCACCCAATTTCTTCTCTTCCCAATCCGCATATTCCTTACCATTCTCATCTTTAAACCTCAATTTGCCCGAGAACAATTGTTGCATTACGCCTTTTTTGTACCGTTCTAGTAATACCGCTTTGCGAGTAAGTTGCTGTATTTTTTCATCTATCGCACTTAAAAACGAGGCTATTTTTTCTTGCTCGGGTAGTGTTGGGAGTATTATTTCCAATGTTTTTAAATCAGAATTATATACATTACTTATACTCGAACCCTTAGCTAATTTTGATATTTTCTTTTTTAATTTTTCATTGATGTAATATGAAACATAGATTTGTGAATAAATACCTTCCTTAAATGGTCTTAAAATATTTATAGTTCTTCCAATTGCGACATTTTCAATAGTTAGTGCAGAAGCAGAGCCAATATCTAAAGGATCTTCACCTGCAGAAGGAAGTAAAATTTCATCACCTTTACTAAAAAGAAGTTCAGATCTATCTAGGTTTGTTTTATTAATAACTTCACAAATAACTTCGTTATACATATGATATAACTCTCCATATCTAACACATGGGGTTTCAAAAAAAGTAGAAGCTTCATTTTGTTTAATATTTTTACCTGTAGAAAATTGAAAAATATCTTTAAATGAATGGTTTCTATATGAAATATCTTTATTAATTCCCTCAAACTCCTTAAACCGCAATTGTGGTATGTTACTTAGCTTGCTCATCTTAAAATGGGGTATCAATTCCTAATTCAGCACAAAAAGCAGCAATAGTAGCATCGGTAGTTTTGCCTTGTGTGGCTAGTTCGCGCAGTTCTTGGGTTATGGCAGTTAAATCTATAGCATCTTCGGCTTCAAAGGTATCTACGTAGCGTGGTATGTTTAGGTTGTAATCATTATCGGCAATACCTTCTAGTGTAACCACACAAGAATATTTATCCTCATTAGTCCGGTTTTCGTAAGTGCTAATAATTTTATCAATGTCTTCGGTTCGCAATACGTTTTGGGTTTTCACCTTTTCAAAATGTTGGCTGGCGTCTATAAATAGCACGTCAGTTGTGGTTCGTTTTTTCTTCAATACCAAAATACAAGTTGGTATGCCAGTACCATAAAAAATATTGGCAGGCAATCCAATTACGGCATCCAAATAGTTTTTGTCTTTTATCAAATATTCGCGTATGTGTCCTTCGGCACCGCCACGAAACAATACGCCGTGAGGTAATACAATCGCCATAGTTCCGTTATCATCCAACTGGTGCACCATGTGTTGCACAAAAGCAAAATCGGCTTTGCTACTCGGTGCCAATTTTCCATAAGCAGAGAAACGGTCGTCGTTCATAAACAAAGGGCTGGCACTCCAATTAGCCGAAAAAGGTGGGTTGGCAACAATGGCTTCAAAACGCATATCCAAATGTTGTGGGCGTTCCAGCGTATCTTCGTTTTTAATATCAAATCGCTTGTAGTGTACGTCGTGCATAATCATGTTCATACGGCACAAGTTATACGTGGTAGGGTTCATTTCTTGTCCGTAAAAAGCACTCACGTTTTTCACTTCTTTAGCCACACGCAACAACAACGAACCCGAGCCACAAGTTGGGTCGTACACACTTTTCAGTTGGTCTTTGCCCACTGTCACCAGTTGAGCCAAAATGCTACTCACTTGTTGAGGTGTATAGAATTCACCTGCTTTTTTGCCTGCACCACTCGCAAATTGCCCAATCAAATATTCGTAGGCATCGCCCAGTACATCGCTATCGGTATTCTCTAAATCAAAATCAATTTCGTCTAAATGCACCAGCACTTTTACAATCAATTCGTTTTTATCGCTTTCGGATTTTCCCAATTTATGAGAAGTCAAATCCAAATCAGAAAACAAGTTGCCAAAGTCTTCTTCACTTTCCGAACCCATCGTGCTTTGCTCAATATGCGTTAACACTTTAGCCAAGTCACCAAGAATAAAGTTGTTTTTTCCGCCAGCATTACCACGTCGTGCCAATTCAGAAAACAATTCAGAAGGCGTTAAGAAGTACCCTAATTTATCTAAAGCTAGTTGTTTGATTTCTTCCATCAACACCGCTTCATCGGCGTGACCTTCAATTTCTTGAAACGTCAAACCATCGGGTTTCAATATTTCGTTGGCATATAGATCCATTTTGGTACTCAAGTACTTATAGAAGATAAAGCCTAGTATGTAATCTCTAAAATCGTCGGCATCCATTTTGCCACGTAGGGTATTCGCAATGTTCCAGAGTTGTTGTTCTAATTTTTGTTTTTGTTCCGCTGCCATTAAGGGTTGAATTTGGTGTATATGTGTTTATTAAGTATTGTTCAAACCTACCAAATATAATCCATTTTAACAATAGTATTTACACGTAGTTTTACGTGTTTTTTACAAAAGTAAAAACCGCAAAACTATTTGTTTTACGGTTTTCCGCATTTTGGCTAAATTATTTTATTGGCAGTTTCTTAAATCATTTTCTAAAACAACTAAGGAACCAGTTTTAAATTTAACTGTGTACAAATAAGTCTTCAAAATTTTGTCATAATTGCTTAAGGTTACTGTACCATTTCCATGGTTTTGATGAGTTACACAATCATTTATTTGGTATTTTGGTGCCGTTATTGGATATAAAGAATTGTTTTCTAGTTGGTTTTTAAAGTCTACTTCGTTTATTAAATAATGTCCGTTAATTTTATCAAACTGAACTACTACTTTAGTTGGGATTAAATCATCAGACACATCATGCAAGCCAACAACCTTTAAATAAGTACCTTTTTTTACAATAAAATTTTCATTTTCTAATTGCATATTCTTTTTTAATAAATAAATTTCATTTGTTTCCATAATATCAAGGTTTATTTAATTCTGTTTTTAAAGCTTCCCAATAATCACTAATTCTTTTAGCGGATGCTTGTATTTCTGCATCAGTAGTACCCGATGAAACATTTTCTAAAAGAATTTTGTCAATTAGCATTTTTCGGTAGTTTTTAAGCTTCTCTTTTTTTAAGGCTAATTTTCTGGTATCGGCAGTAATTCCTACTATTAACGGATTTTCTACTGGAACAGGATTGTCAACAGAAGGAGTTGTAATGTTTGTTGGTATTCCTTGAGTGTTAGCTATAAAATTTAGTGTTTGAGTTAACCCTGTAATTAAGGCATTTGAGGCATCAGCAGCATCATTTCTAACTCCTTTTATGGTGAAATTGTTGTTGTAGTCGCCACTTCGCATTTCGCGTTCCGGTGGATTTGATCTCAAAATCATTGCTATGTCCGAATTTCCCAAAAAGTTACCAGAAACCGTTTTATTAAATACGCTTTTCCATATTTTATCCTGTTCTTTTTGTGCAATGAAAGAAGCCAATTCATCACCCAAAATAGGGAAACGTGTGCGCTCTGTTCCGCTTTCTATTGTTTCTTTGGTTGAGGTAATTGTAGTAGCTATTTTTTTTATGTCTTCATTTTCAACTACATTGGATGGAATAAGTACGTTATAGCTTATTAATAGATTTTTTAAATCTTCAATTTTAAATGTGGCAGTGTTTAAATTGATTTCGGTCAATTCTAAGTTATTGCTTTGATAACTTGCTATGGCATCATCTTTAAGTTTTTCAATTTCTGCAATTTTATTTGAAAGCACATTTGTGTAGGCGTTTTTAACATTTTCGTCCAATGGTGCTCCCATTTTTCTGCTAGTAAATGAAAAAACTGACTTTAGAACATCTTCTGAAGGCCAATCTTTAATAAATTTTTGTAAACCTTCGATGCTACTTTCATAATTTTTTTCTTTTATAAAAGTTTTATCTTTTTCAATTATCTTATCGCGATCAGCTATTTGAACTTCAACTTTTAAGGCACTAGCACAACCGCTTAAAAGAAAAATACAAGTAAGGAGTAGTAGTATATTTTTCATGGTAGTTTAGTTTAATAGTGTTTTTGTATACTGCTCAATAACTTTTTTTATCTCATCACCCGATTTAGTTTCAATATTTTTTAAATAGAGGTCGGTGTTCAAGATAAAAGTTTGAATTTCACTATCAACCGTGCTTAATTCATCTTTGATTTCTTCAGCTTCAATTATTTTATCTTTCTGGGTCAATTGAGCCATAGAGTTAAGAATAGTTTGATTTTTCGAAATATTACCAATTTGGTCAGAGATTGCTTTAGCATTAGTAGAAAAAATTAATACAAGTTCATTGCCATTTTCATTGGTTACAGAAGTAGTGTTGAACAACTTTCCATTTACAGGTTGCGAAATTTCATTAAAATATAAATTCACCGCATCTTGATTAAAATAACCAGAAACATATCGTGAACTCGATAAGAAAGAATAGCCTTTAATTTTAACTCTATAATAGTTAGAAACAGACTTTTTACTTTTGTTATCTGTTATGCCTACTTTGTCTTTAAAATAGTGGACTTCACTAAAAGTAGAACAGGATCCCAATGACAACAACAATAGTAATGCGATTAATTGGATTAAATTTTTACTCATACATTTTCGTTTTATGTTAGTTGATTAATTTTATAATAGTCATTCTAGTTTTTATCCAAAAAACAAAATCTTAACATCTGTCTCCAAATCTAACTAGTAAACTAAATGTAAACAAGGGGAAAAACACCCTTTTTTCAATAATGGACTAAATTTTAAACGTTTGACAGATAATACAATAAGGGTAAAAATAAATAATTAATATTTGCTACATACACGTATTTTTACCTGATTTTCAAGAAAATAAAAAACTCCCAACCACAGTCCAAAAACTGCAATCAGGAGTTTAAAAATAAGCGAACATAAAAAGCATTTGGCGTATAAAACATTACAGTTCCAGTATCAGATTTAAACAAACAAACAGTCAAGTAACACAAGTTGCAAACCACAAAAAGGAAAACGAATCTGCGTAAATCCATGAAATCCGCGTGCCAAATAAAAAGACAACCGACCACTGAACACTGACCACTGACCACTAAAACCTAAACAACCTCCACAACATTCAGCACATTATATTCCTCATTACGCAAAGAATACTGCACGGCATTCACCTCTTGAAAAAACGAAATAGTCAGTAAAAAGAGTTGCAATCCAGTTCCAGTCGGCACACTCGTTGGCGTTAAGGCTAGGGTAGAAGGAGTCAAGCTAATAGGCAAGTTTACAATGTTACTATAAGCCAATTCAGATTCCTCAGTGCTAAAATCAATGGCCAAAACCGCACTCTGTAAACTCACATGCGTCGCACCTTCCGGAAATTGCAATTGCTCGGCAGTAATAAAATCCGTAATACCAAAAACACCAGTAGCAGTGTCCAAAGTAAAAGGAGCAAACAAAACACCATTCAGCGGCGCATTGGCATTAAAATCAAAACCTTTAAGCAACTGCCTGCCGCTTGGAGTAACAATACCAATTCCCACTTGGCGTAAACCTCTCGCCGAAACCGTGTCCATGTTTTTAGCACGCGACATAATTTGCAACAAACGATTAGACAACCTTCCATCTTTGGCTTTAAAAACCAAACTACCCATTGCCATACGCAATAGTTTACCCGAAGAACCACTATGTCCAAACTCGGTGTTATTCTCACGAGTACGAACATAATTTGGGTCATTCTTAATGCGTTCACCCGAAACGCCTCCTTTTTTACGAACAAAATTCTTTCCGTTTTGTTTGTAGAACGTTAAATCTTCTACCGTTCCTTCAATTTTGATCATTCCAGCTGCTTTAGCCATAACTATAAAATTTAAATTTAAAAATTCTCTTATTGAAACAGTAATTTTTGAAGCACAAACAACATAAAGTTAGAAGCAATAATCGCGAATTAGTTCCTAAGAGCTAAGGCAAATTTCAGTAAGCTAATGACTGTCAGGGGTCTAAAAATTCCGAAAATGTCTAAAAATGTCTAAAATTGCCGAAATTGCTTGTTTTTGTAATAAAAAATTATATAAATTTGTTTTAGTAACAAAAATTATTTCGAGGACAATTGCAATAAAACACGAAATAATAGTGTTATAAAAAAATAGTTACGTCATACTTACGTCATACATACGTCATACATACGTCATACATACGTCATACATACGTCATACATACGTCATACATAAGCCGTACATAACTCACATACAAGCCAAGCTTACTTTAAAATAAGCTTAAAAAAAAGTACTAACTTAAATTATACGCCATGACAAGAGTGTGCATCACGCCGAATGATATTCAAATCATAACAGGAAAATCAGAAAGACAATGTCGAAACATTGTAAAAGACATTAAACTATTGTTAAAAAAAGAAAAACATCAATTAATAACAATTGATGAACTAGCAAAGTACTTAGCAATAGACAGAGAAATAATTATCAATGTGATAAATCATCCAACAAAGTTTACAAAGTAATTTTTGAATAGTTTTGCATATTGCAATTAACCAAAATAAACCCAAAGCTTTGCCGAACTGAGCGTAGCTAATCGAGAACTATAAAAAACCAATCATCTTACTCAAACCACCGTCACTTCTAGTGATTTTCTGTTTTAAAAACGCCAGTTTTTGAAACAGAAAATTGACCCGA
Organism: Flavobacterium aquatile LMG 4008 = ATCC 11947; assembly: GCF_000757385.1. GTDB lineage: Bacteria > Bacteroidota > Bacteroidia > Flavobacteriales > Flavobacteriaceae > Flavobacterium > Flavobacterium aquatile. The sequence continues at coordinate 87,511 of NZ_JRHH01000004.1, forward strand.
GGCTTTTGCCGAACTGAGCGTAGCTAATCGAGAACCTATAAAAACGAATAGTAATTCTAAGTTCTCGATACATTTTCTATAAAATAGCTAGTCGCAATTTTATAGAAAACACTCGAAGTGACGGTAGAGTAAAGTAGACGTTTTTGTTGATGAGAACCCATGAAAAACATATAATCTTATTCACACCAACCTCACTTCTAGTGATTTTCTGTTTTAAAAACGCCAGTTTTTGAAACAGAAAATTGACCCGAGGCTTTTGCCGAACTGAGCGTAGCTAATCGAGAACCCATGAAAACAAATTGTATCGAGAACCCATGAAAACCATTTCATCTAATTCACACTATCGTCACTTCGAGTGATTTTGTGGAATGCAATGGAGCAAAATTGTATCGAGAACCTATGAAAACGAAAAGTTTATAACAAAAAAAACCTTTGTAAATCAATTTTTTACAAAGGTTTTTTTTGAATAGGAAGGACTTAAATCACCTAATTAGTCCATTAAAGTTAGTAGCTAAATAGTTAATTTTTACCTTCTAATTTTTGAATCATTGCTTTTGCTGATTCTAGACTTGGATCGATCTCTAAAGCTTTTTTGTATGATTTTAATGCGTTTTCGCTATCCTGATTTGCTGCATAGGCTTCACCTAAACTATCCCAAGCATTAGCATTATTTGGAAATTGTTTTGCGTTTTCTTGAAATACTATGATAGCATCATCAACAGATTTTTCTTTAAGAAAAGTATAACCAATTTTGTTTAAAATAGTCTCTTTATTTTTTAGGCCAGTTTTATTAATAGCGTCAATGTATGCATATACAAAAGCTTCTTTCTCATTTGTTTCAATAGTTGGTTGCACACCTTTTCCTTCCCAGTTTGTTTTTGTAATTGGATGAATGGATTGGATGTAAGGTACCGATATTGTAAATGCGTCGTTTAGATTAATTCGTTTTGTTCTATTTGCACCTCCTTTAGTAACTTCACCTACTACAATAGCTTTGTCTAAATGTTTTAAAGTATAGGCAAAGGCTTCTGCAGCTGAAAAAGTTTGTTTACTCGTTAAAATGTAAATTAGTTTGTTCGAGCTTCGTTTTCCATTCACATTAGCGAGCGTATACAATTGAGTTTTTGTGTCTGTTTTTCGTTCATAGAAATCACTTAATAAAACAGGTGTTTCATCAAAGAAGTAACTTGATATTAATTGCATCATACTTGGAACGCCACCGCCATTTGAACGTAAATCAATAATTATTGCATTGCTATTACTCAAAAAATTCATAGTAGCAGTAGCAGTTTCCTTGGCATACTTTACATCTGCAAACAGGCGTAAATTTAAATAGCCAATATTACCTTCCAGTATTTTTGCTTCTGTAAATCCGTAATTAATTTCTGCCATTTGCATAGCCGTTTTTTTCTCCATTTCCAATTGCTTTTCTTCAGAAACAGCCAGCTTTTCTCTTGCAATACGCTTCGGTTCAAATTGAACTTTTAGATGCAAGTCATTACTAACATGTTGCAAGTCTTCAGTTATTTTTTTAGAAAATTCGGAAGGACTTGTGATCTTCTTATACTTGTTCGAATTTACATTCTTATCCAACTCAATGATCATTTTTTTTGATAGGTCTAAATCAATGTAGGAATCCTCAAGGTTTGTTTTTATTGAAGCAATAAGATCATTCTTTTCTTTTGGTTTTAACTCGCTTTCTTGTTCTTGTGCTTTTAGGTTTTGCATGGTTACAAGTAGCATTAAAAGCATAATTTTAAAATGGGTTTTCATAATTTTTAAGTTTAATGTTTATAATTTTCAGCAAACATATTGGTAAACTAAAACGTAGTAAAGTATTTGTCATGAACGCATAGAAAATAGTCCTATACGATTTATAAGTGTACACAAATCTATTTGAAGTAATAACGAATGGCGTTTGCGCTACTTTTAAGTGAGTTGGTGTATATTGTAATGCAAGAGAAGACAATTATTATTAATTTTGAAGCATGATTACATTTCTTAAAAAGTACAAAGCCTTTATATATGGATTATTAATTCATAGGATACTGGTAGTTATTTTATTATACTTTGATTTTATTCATATTGACAATTCATCACTATTGGCAAATGCATTGAGTTTTATTTTTAGTTGGTTGCTGATATCATTGCCTATTCATTATTTTTCATTCTTAAAACAACATAAAGCCATTAGCTTGAAGTTAGTCGCATTGATTTTTATTTTTTTGATGATTATTATAAACGATGTGAACTCTAAAATAATTGACAATCCGATAACCTTTGTCGGATTTATAGGCATCGGATTGTGTTTTTTCTCCATAATAGCACCTTTGTATTTTAAGAAATATGCCTTGATAACAATTGTGTTTTACGTTTTAGCTCTAGGATATTTCTACTACATAAGAGTCTATATTGATGATTTGAACCGTTATTTCCAGCAAGAAAAAGAGATTAAAATCATCTTGATCACTCCATTTTTTGTATTGCTTTTAATTTGGTTTTACCAGCAATGGAAATGGTTGAAAACCTTGGAATCAAAAAAGGCTAAAGCAGAATTATCTTTATTGAAAAGCCAGATTAATCCGCACTTTTTTTTCAATACTTTAAATAATTTGTATGGTTTAGTATTAGAGAAATCTGATGATGCACCAAATGTTGTTTTAAAATTATCTGATATAATGCGGTATACCATTTATATGGGAAAAGAAGATGTAGTACCGTTAAAGGATGAAATAGACTATATAAAGAACTATATTGAATTGCATAAAATACGCTATCAAAAAAGGGTTGCTATTGTTTTTAATCATTCTCAAGATATGAATTGTCAAATTGCTCCTTTATTATTCATTATCCCATTAGAAAATGCATTTAAACATGGAGTAGAAAGCTTAACAGAAGATGCTTATATCCATATTAATATAAAAATTGCTACTGATGTAATTTATTTTGACATTGAAAATAACTTTGAAGCACGAAAATCTAATACAACTGTAGGTATTGGAATTGACAATTTAAGACAGCGGTTAAAATTATTATATCCTAATAAACACAAAATTGAGATTGAAATTAAAGATACTATATATAAATTAAAGCTTAAAATAGAAACAATATGATTCACTATTTAATCATAGATGATGAGCCCATAGCACATCGCATTATTGAAAACTATTGCGAAAATTTGCAACATCTGGAAAAGAAAGGAAACTGCTATAATTCCTTTGAAGCGATGCAGTTTTTAAATGAAAATGATGTTGACTTGTTATTTTTGGATATTAACATGCCTAAACTTTCTGGTTTCGATTTTTTAAAAACACTTTCCAATCCACCCAAAATAATAGTTACTACAGCCTACAAAGAATTTGCTTTAGAAGGTTATGAACTTAACATTTCTGATTATTTGCTGAAACCATTTAGTTTTGAGCGCTTTATTAAAGCAATTAACAAAACAATTGACACTACTCAAAATAAGAAAACCACAGCTACCTTTTCAACCATTGAAACGCAACCAAATGCTAATAGTTTTTTCTTAAAAGGTGATAAGAGGCATCATCAAATTCATTATGAAGATTTATTATTTATAGAAGCTTACGGACATTTTACCAAAGTGTATTTAAGGAATGAAATGATTGTTAGTCCACAAAAAATTTCAGATTTTGAAAAGTTACTCCCAAAATTAGATTTTATAAGAACTCATAAATCCTTTATAGTTGCAAAAAATAAAATCAAACAAATAGAAGGCAATAGGATCTTGATTGATGTTCATAAAATACCAATTGGACAAACCTATAAAGAAAATATTAATGGACTTTTTTTATGATTGTTATACCAATGTTCTAAAACAGAAAATTATATCGAGAACCAAGAAAAGAAAAGTAAATAAAGACAATCCGCGTAAATCCGTCACATCCGAGTCATCTGCGTTCCCATTAACCATTCACCGCTCACCTCAAATTCCTATTTAAAAAGCTATCAAGTAGTATTTGATATTTTCGCCCTACTGGAATGATTTTATCATTAATCATAGTCACCGAATGGGTTGTTGATGTCATAATTTTGTTGGTATTTAGTATATAAGACCGATGCACTTGAAGAAATATTGAAGCGTCTAATTGGGTTGCAATACCAGATAACGAACCGTAAATTATAATTGGTAATTTGACTTTTGTGCTGTACAGTTTCATGTAGTTACCTAAACTTTCTATAAAAATAATATCATCTAGAAGGGTTTCAGTCATTTGACCATTAAACTTATAATAAAGCGATTTAACTGTCGTAGTTTTTTCTTTTTTTACACCTATTCCAGAATAGTAAGTCTTGGCTTTATCGATTGCTTTGGAGAATTTTTCGAATGAAATGGGTTTCATTAAATAATCAATAACATCATTTTGATAGGCAGAAAGAGCAAAATCAGAATAAGCCGTTGTAATAATAGTAATCGGTCTGTTGGGTTGCATTTCCAGTAGTTCTACACCAGAAATTAGTGGCATATTGACATCTAAAAAGATGATATCATACTTGTTTTCATTGAGCATTTTTAGCGCCTCTTTACCATTGTAAGCGCTTCCACAATTTTCCAGATCATCCATTTTATCAATATGTGATGCCAATGCTTTGTGGGCTGGTGACTCATCGTCAATGATTAGGCAACGGTAGGTAAGTCCCATATATTTAATTTTATGGTGAAAATATCTTTTTGTTTCTCACATTGTAGCTCATGTTTTAGTCCATAAACTTCCAATCGTCGTTTGAGGTTTTCAATTCCAATTCCGGTGCTTGATAGTCGCGAGCCAGCTTCGAGAAAGTTATTCTTTAACGAAAAAGATAATTTTCTGTTCTTTATTTTTAAATCTAAAATAATAAATGGTTTTTCGGTTTCAGCAGAAAATTTTACAGCATTCTCTACTAAAGGTAAAAAGAATAGAGGCGGAATTTCGATAGCATCAAATGAACCTTCATAGTTTTCTTTAATACTAAGGCGTTCGTTTCTAAACGTATAGTATTCGATGTACTTTTTAACAAAATCTATTTCATCATTTAAGGCTACCAAATCTTTTTTCGTTGCTTCAATTTGATACCGCAGCATATCCGAAATGTTCAAGATTCGATCTGGCAATTTGTCTGGTTCGGCTAAGGATTCTCCGTACAAATTGTTCATGGCATTGAGCAGAAAATGCGGATTGAGTTGTTGTTTTAAAAAGGAAAGTTCCGATTTGAAATTGATGATTTCTTTGTCGGTTTGTGAAACTTTCTTAGTTATTATGATATGCAAGAAATAAAATACAATTCCGTTTACAACTAATGATAAAATTGATAATGTTCTAAATTTTCCGAGGCCAACATAAGGGAAAAACCAACTCATGAAAAAATAAAATAGTGTCCAATAAACTAGTAGAAGCAAAAAGAAAATCTTAAACTTTTTTTCAAATAAAAACGGTTTAATTATAAACACATTAAAAACAGTTATCCAAATAATACACGGAAAATAACCTAAAGCTATCTTTTGTAAAATATAGGATAAGTTGTGGCCTTCCAATTTTACTTCATCATAAACACAAACAAGAATGATTCCGAATATAACAACGTTTATGATGAGGTTTCTAAGAAAGAAGTTTTGATATATTTTTAGGATTTTCATAACGACAAAAATAGTCTAATATTATAATTTTTAATTGTTTGAAGTACAAAATTATGTGAACGCCATTGGTATAAATGATAAGCCGTTAGTGTAATTATCGTATTGAGATGTGAAAATCTAAATTACATTTGCTTTCAAATTCAGATAGTAATAAACCTCAAATTCTATATTGATATATGAAAGTAAAAATCATTTCGGCACTATTAATTGGTACTTCTTTACAGTTATTAGCACAAGATAAAGAAACTACAATGAAAACTTTTGGTAAAGCGATCACCGATAAGTTTCCTACTACTCGAATTTTTGATGTGCAATACGAGCAATTGGCTGCAACAAATTTCGATTCGAAACTTTTTGATGAAACGCTTGCTGAAGGTAGCGTTTATGAGCACAACCGATTGAAATTTGCTTTTAATATGCCTTTCTATAGATCGCAATCCAAGCGATTTATCTTAACCAGTTCGTTACGCTATAAATATGAATCGTATGATTTTGGGCCAACCTTCAGCACCAATCCAGAGGCACCTTTTTCTAATGGTAAACAAGATTTTCATTATTTTGCCGGAGCATTAAGCGCCACTTATATGTCGACATTATTTAAAAAGCCAGTAATTTATAATGCCACAGCAACTGTTGAAGCCAACCATGAAAATTTTCAACGTCTTAAGGGATTTGTTTCTGCCAATATTGTACTGAAAAAAAATGCCAATACAACAATAACGGTAGGAGCTTTGGTAATTTTAGATCCATCGTCTATAGTACCAATTACACCACTTTTTACTTACAATCATAAATTTAAAAATTCGAAATGGGATATTGATTTTATACTTCCACAACGTCTTTTGTTTAGAAGAGAACTGTTAGAAAATGGTAGAATTTCTTTTGGTACAGAATTAAATTCAGAAAATTATTACCTCAATTTAAATACATCAAGATTAAACGGAATTTATGAGTTGAATCAGTTAGAGTTGAAATCGGGATTGACCTACGAATATCATATTACTTCTAAAATCATCGTAATGTTTAAGGTTGGAGCCAATACCATAGTAAACACCAGAATTACAGAAAGAGGCGAGCGAACCAATAACTACGTTTATGATCAAAAAGATGAGATGCAAGGCTATTTTAAAGTTGGAATATCCTACAATCCGTTTTAGAATTATTTTTTAAAGAATTAAAATAGTAATGATTATGATAGAAGTTTTTAAAACTAATGTTCAAATGATATCCGATTCAATTCATATTATTGACATTATGAACAGGCTATTTCCAAACTATACAGTCAATTTTGATTTAGAAGACTGTGACAAAATATTGCGAGTAGAAGGCGACACTGTAGCCACCAAAAGTATTGTTGATTGCCTTAATCATCTTGGCTATGTATGTGTAGTATTAGAATAATTAAAAAAGCCCACAAATACTTAGATTTATGGGCTTTTCGATTACTTTGAAAAGTAATTTGTGGAGTCGCCGAGTATTAAAATAGTTATATCTTATTATATGTTAATAACTAAAATTAGCACTTAAACCTTTGTAAATAAAGTATTTCATATATTTGTTATGAATCTATAAATATAGATAGATATAACATAATTGTCAACGATATTGTCAACTGTATGACTTACACCTTTAATCTTAAAGAACCGAAATCTGAATCAGAAACACTTATATTATTTTCTTGCTACTTCAAAATGCAAGGGAAGAAATTTGTTTACTCCACTGGAGAAAAGATTAATCCTAAACACTGGGATTTTCAAAATAGATTTGTTTTTACTTCTGGTAAAAATAAATCTAAATTCTCTGAAAGTATAAAGTCACAATTAAATCGTTATTCAGATCTTTTTTTAGAAACTGAAAGTATGTATAAAAGAATTGGAGAAGAATTCACTACTGAAGTTTTAAAAAAAGCTTTTGATGGAGGTTTTAAAAAAGCTTTAGCTGGCGTAAATACTTTTTACAAATGTTATGATGAATTTACTTCGGAAAAAATCAAAGGTAAAGAATGGGCAACTTCCACAATAAAACGATATCAAAACATCAAAAATCTCCTGATTAAGTTTGAAGTTGCAAAGAAGTATAAACTCACTTTTACTAGTATAAACGAGAATTTTCATCGAGAATTTACAGCCTACTGCATGGATGATCTAATGCATATTAATAATACTTACTCTAGAAATTTAGGTTTGCTTAAAACTTTTCTGCTTTGGGCGAAGAAAAAAAAGTATACTTATAATGAAGCATTTATTGACTTTAAAAAAGTAGAAAGGGTTGTAACAAATCAGATCGCATTAACTATTGAGGATTTAAAAATAATATTACAACACGAGTTTGATAGTAAAAAGCTGGAAAAGGTCAGAGACGTTTTTGTTTTTGCATGCGTTACTGGAATGAGATTTGGTGAACTTTCACTTATTACTAAAAGTAATATTGTCAATGGTCATATCATTCTTAAAGAGGAGAAAGATCAAAATAAAGAGGCTAGGGAGATACCATTAACGAAAATAGCTGGTGATCTTCTAACAAAATATGAATATAAACTTCCATTGATTGCAAATCAAAAACAAAATGATTACCTAAAAGAAGTTTTCAAAGAGCTGGGTTATACTCAAATTGTTCAAAAAGTTACAACTAAAGGAAAAGAAAACATAAAGGTTGAAATGCCTTTTTATGATAGAATTTCTACTCATACTGCTAGAAGAACATTTATTACAATGATGAAACTTAATAATAAAAGTGAAAAATTAATAGCTTCAATTACAGGTCACAAAGATATGAGAACCCTAAATCAATACTATCAAATTAGTGAACCTGAAAAAAAGATTGCGATGGACGAAGTGTTTAACATTGAGACACAAGAATAATTTTTTGTTGAAGCACAAATAAAAAACTACCATTTTTAACTAATTTAACTATTATGGGTAAATTTACTGGTCGTAAAAAAAATAAAAATGGACATCAATTGAAAGAAGAAATTAATCAAGATATTATTCTATGTTATAAATCCGCAATACAAGGTGCTTTTCGGAATATTACATATGAGTATGATGCACATGGATCAAGAAATGTTTTATTTGCTTATGACCATATTGATTTATTTAGTCAAAGAATTAAAAATTTTGAAGATTATAAGTTACTTATTTTAAAATCCAACATTTATGTTTTTAATGAAATGACAATTAGTTTAGTGAGATCTATTTATAAATTTTTCCTGGCAATTGATTTATACAGTGAAAACAATGAGGATAGCCTTGAACATATAAAATCAAATTATCATAATATTAATGTAGCATTAAAAATTCTATCTCAATTTGATTTAGAACTTACTAAGATAAAAAATGTAGATGCAGCGGAAGCCACTCGAAGATATTGCCTTAATCTTTTAAAAGAGGCAGAGTATTTTATAAGTAATAATTTTTTTGTAAACATAAATAATTCACCATTAAATAAGTCTATTAAAAAGTTAAGAAAAAAATTTGAAAAATTAAAGCTAAAAAATAATACGCAAAATTTTATTGATAATGGTTCAACGGATTTAGTTACAGCAAAAGCTTCAAAAGTCCAAGATAAATGGTATGCTTTACTATATAAAATATTGCTAGAAATCAAGAAGAAAGATCCGCCTAAAAATAATGATGGTGAACTTATTAAAATTCAAATTATGGAAATAGGTGCCTTGATGGGAGGTAAAACAGGTCAACAATTTTATGTGAGTTTTAAATCAATTTATAAAAGTGATTATGTAATTATAAAAAAAACTTACGGAAATGACTGGAAGAATTTTATTATTAGCCTCTCAGAAAACAATAGTGAAATTATAGACTTTTTGAACAAAATTGAATAGTTAAAATACTTTATGATAGTGTAAGATATATATCTGAAAAATATCTCTAAAAATATCTCGCAAAATTTGCCTCTAATTTAAATCTCATTGAATTATGCAAAATCCTTTTGAAATCTTAGAAAGTAAGTTAAGCAATATTGAAAACTTACTACTCCAGCTTCGGGAAAAACCTATTGAAGCGGAAAACAAACTGCTTTCTGTGAAAGAAATAGCAAAATTGTCTGGCGTGTCGGAATTAACAGTTAGAAACTGGATTAGTGACGGTAAAGTAAAGGCAAAAAGAATTGGTAGAAGAATGTTCATTGAGCAATCTCAATTCATTAGTGGTCTCGAAGAAGTTAAGTCTTTAAAATACAAACGTTAATTTTTTTTAATTATGAAAAAGCAAAACGAAGTAAAAAAAGATTTAAAGTGTACTGTAGAAGAATTTAGTAAATATGATATTAATTCGGAGTTTGATCTTCTTGCTGATGAAGCAAAGAAAGAAGAAACAAATGAACTTTTAATTCAGGAAAAACACTTGGCAGATCTATTATTATCTATAAAAGAAGTTGATTTTGTAGCAGAAAAAAATCCTAAAATTTTGCAATTAAGAGCTGAACATGAAAAATTAGCTAAGAAAGTTTTAGATAAAAAAGGTAATCCAAAGGATGCAAATTCTGATGATTATATTAAATATCAGTCTATAGATAAGCAGATTTCTTCAATTAAAATTAGAGTGCGAGAGTATTCCGTTCTAGTGATTAAAATATTTAAAAAAATAGTTATTGACAATAATTATGACTTAAAGGTATTTGAAAAAGAGATTGTTTTTTATAACGGTAAATACTGGCAAAAAATTACTGAAGAAAGTTTTTCCAGTTTTTTAAGTGAAGTAGCCCGAAAAATGGGTTTAAAATCACTAATGTATGAGCATCATACATTTGGAAATGACTTAATAAAACAATTTATTCATAGTAATTTTAGACAACATGCGGTTAAGACAAATGTCACCGCTATTAATCTTCAAAATGGAACATACAAGTTTATTAATGGAGTAGGTAAATTATTCCCTCATAATAAAAATGACAACTTAAACTATATTCTTTCTTTTGAATATGATGAATCTGTTACGTGTCCTATTTTTTTAAATTATTTAGAGCATTGCTTACCCGAAGAAGATAAAAGAATGGTTATACAAGAATTTTTTGGATACGTATTTACTCCAAACGAAGTACTTAATCTTGAAAAATGTCTTTTAATGTATGGTTCTGGTTCTAATGGAAAATCGGTTTTAAACAATGTAATGGAAAGAATTTATGGAAAAATTAATATCTCTTCTTTTTCAATTTCAAAATTGACTTGCAAACAAAGAGGTGAATATTATTTAGCAAGTATCCAAGGCAAATTATTAAACTATTGTAGTGATACTAATGGTGCAATCGATGATTCAGGTGTTTTTAAACAATTGATTTCAGGAGAGAGGGTTTCTGCTAGACATCCATCTGGTAGACCTTTTGACTATTTGAATAATTGTAAATTTATTTTTAATGTAAATTCTTTGCCTAGTTCCTCTGATGCAAGTAATGGATATTTTAGAAGATTTCTAATCATTCATTTTAATGTTGTAATTGAAGATCGATTTAAGGACGGTAATTTAGCTTTAAAAATTATTAAAAATGAATTGAGTGGTGTTTTTAATTGGATTTTACTTGGACTAAACAGATTGTTAAAAAATGGTTTTTTATCTGAATGTAATTCAAGTATTATTGCAGCAGAAAATTTCAGAAAAAAATCGGACAATGTATTTGATTTTCTTTGTGAGGAACAATACGAAGTAGTAGATAATGTTGAGTTGGGCGTAATATTTAGTGAGTTGTATGAGGATTATCTACGTTATCTAGCGATAAATGGCGGGATTCCTTGTAGAAAAGTAAACTTCAGAGAAAGACTTAACGGTCTAAAATTGGGAGGTAAAGAGGTGCATAGAAATGAAAAATGTAATGGAAATAAGCATAGAGTAAATATTAAAAGGATTATTTGAAATGGATACTTTTATTGAAACATACAATATATACAATCTCAATGTAAATCAGAAATATAGCACATGTCCGATTTGTTCTAGTAAAAGATCTATAAAAAACCAGAAACAGAAATGCTTAATTGTAAATTGGGATAAAGGTTTTGCTACTTGCCAACATTGTAGGATCGTAATTCAAATTCACGGTGCAAAAAGAGCACATAATTTTTTTAATTCATTTAGATATAAAGAAGATATTCCTGGTTCAAGACATTCTATTGAATTCTTTAATGAAGTTGTTTTTAAATTTAAAAATGATACTAACAATTTTAGTAATTTCTTGGAAAGTTATTTTACTAGAGAAAAAATTTTTGAGGCAGAGAGAAAACTATTAATATTTTCATCTAGTGATTTTTATACAAAATCAATTGCTTTTCCATATATAAACGAAAAAGAACAAATTACAGGAATAAAATTAATGCCATACAACAGTCAAGGTAAAAGAATCAAGAATAAAGATGGCAATGGTGTTGTAAATTGGATACATTCCTTGTATAAAATTAAAGATTGGAACAATGATTTTTGCTTATTTGGTTTACATCAAATAATAGAAAGAAGTGATAAATCGGTTCATATAGTAGAAAGCGAAAAGACAGCTTTTGTTATGACAATAGTAAAACCAGAATTTATTTGGTTAGCTACTGGTGGACTTATGATGTTGAATAGAAAAAAACTACTTCCTTTAAAAAATTATAGAATTGTGTTACATCCTGATAAAGGAAATGCATTTAATATTTGGAGTGGCTTAGCGAAAGAATTTCCAGAATTAAATATAATCGTATCAAGAATTACTGAAGATAATCCGTTTATAGATGACAAAGGTGATTTGGCTGACTATTATCTTAAACAATAATTATAAAATATAAACTTCAATACAAAAACGTAATAGGTTTCAATACAAAAACGTAATAGGTTCAATACAAAAACGTATTTGGTTTCAATGCAAGAACGTATAAGATTTCCATACAAATGCGTATAAGATTTCCATACAAATGCGAATTAGATTTCAATATAAATGCGAATTAGATTTCAATACAAAAACGTATTAGATTTCAATACAAAAACGTAATAGATTTCAATACAAAAATGTAATAGGTTTCAATACAACAACGTAATAGATTTCAATACAAAAATGTAATAGGTTTCAATACAAAAATGTAATAGGTTTCAATACAACAACGTATTAGATAATCTATTATACTTCAATAGAAAAATCTATTATACTTCAATAGAAAAATCTATTATACTTCAATAGAAAAATCTATTATACTTCAATAGAAAAATCTATTATACTTCAATAGAAAAATCTATTATACTTCAATAGAAAAATCTATTATACTTCATACACTTTGATAGAAAAATCTATTACACTTTGATAGAAAAATCTATTACACTTTGATAGAAAAATCTATTATACTTTGATAGAAAAATCTATTATACTTTGATAGAAAAATCTATTATACTTTGATAGAAAAATCTATTATACTTTGATAGAAAAATCTATTATACTTTGATAGAAAAATCTATTATAGTTCAATAGAAAAATCTATTATAGTTCAATAGAAAAATCTATTATAGATCAATAGAAAAATCTATTATAGATCAATAGAAAAATCTATTATGCTTCAATAGAAAATTTATTATACTTCAATAGAAAGATCGCCTAGATGGAACTACATATAGGAGCGTCAGCTTTAAGAACTTTAAAAAAAATGAAAATGAAATAAAAGAGAAAATTATTTCGCTGCATCATTGATAAAGTGAGTCTAACTTTTTAGTCCAATGCCTTCGGCGGACAATAGTTAGTTATCCACTTTATTAACAAGCCATAAAGCGGATAAATTAACTCGAAAAAAAAAGACTTATAACCCTTACTCAAAGTTGTTGAAAACTTTATGGTGCTTTACATAGGAACGCCTGTTAGCGGTTGTTTTATTCTTATTCGAAATAATAGCTCATTGTCATATCAGAATTTAAATTTTTTTTTCTGATTTGAGCAGGTTTCCATTCATTTGTCCTAATAATTTTTTTCAATTCACTTTCAAAATATTTTTCAAGTTTATGATTTTATTTAATGTGAAAATAAAAACTAAAAGAGGTGATTTTTGCATTTCGAAATTTATCCACATAAAATGAAATATCAACGAAAGCTGAAACATCATAATTTGGTCTTTTAATATAACCTTTTGGGTAAGTAATTGCAAAATCAATTTCTTTTTGCTTTACTTCACTATATTCATCTTCGCTATCATCTTTGTCATTTGGATGATTTGGTCTTCTATCACATTTAGCATAATACTTTGTATCAATTATATGCTTATTTAAGTATTTTTCATCAGCTACAGATAGAAGTTTTATTTTAGAAAAAGCGTTACAAACGAGCTACGAACGAGCTACGAACAAAGCCCCAATAAAATGGGAGGTAACCTTTTAAGAGGTTTCAATTAGTTCAAATCCTTTTATTTTTAGATCGATTTATAACTTTTTCAATGCTTACTAAGAATAAAAAAACCACAAACAATTTACTGTTTGTGGTTTAATTGATGTATGAACTATTTAAGGTAATACTATTACTTTTTAATCAAACGAAGTGTTTTGATATTTTCGCCTTGTGCTACTACTACATTATAAATTCCAGAAGGATAGTTATTTCCTACTTCTAGAATTGTGTTTTTAAGGGTATTTAATTGGCGCGTTTCTATAAGTTTTCCAAGCATATCATAAACTTTAATTTCCACTTGATCATCGCTATTTGTTGTAAAATTGAATTGAAAAGTGTTTGTAGATGGATTTGGATAAGCTACGACATCAAATGCATCTGTTTTCTCTGTTACCATTCTTGCTGGTGGGGTTGGACAAGAAATTTTTGTCAACAAAAGCGTTCTTGTATTGGCAGAAAGTCCAAAGGCATTCCCAGATTTGATGCTTAAGCTTTTATCTGTTGGAGAAAAGGCCGAGGTTCCTAAATAAACAACAGTAAAACTTAAATCAGTAGTTGTTAAAATATTTGATGAATTGCTCGGAAATGAAGGAGAAGTTATAATAGCACTAAGTGGAGCGGTAATGGTGTAATAATTGGCACTAGCCGTTGCTGTAAAACTATAGGTATAGCCTTCACTTCTGTTGCAAACAGATACATCTCCAGTAACTGTTCCAACAGTGTAGGGTAATCCCGCAGTTACTTTTAGTAACCTAGCGGTAGAAGCTTCATTAGGGGCTAAATTTATTGTAATGGATGAGCCTACATTGTTTAACGCTTTTACGCCAAATAATAGAGAAATTGTTGTAGAATTTTCAACTACAAACTCTGAAAAATTCACATAAATAAAAGAATCTGTTGAGGTTAAACCAGCAACTGGTTCACCATTTAAATCGGTTCTAGTAACACCAAGTGGTAATTCCCACAAATAAGTGTTTGCTAAAACAGATGGTGCAGCTGTTAATTTCAACGTTGTAGGCTTACCAATGTACTTACTCGCTACGGTTATTGCTGTTGTTGATCCTGATTCTGACAATACTAAAGAAGTTGGAGCGACCGGAATTGCTACCGTAAGACGAAGCAGTCTAGCGGAAGAAGTAGTTGCTGGTAAAAGTGCAACATTATTGGTAATTGAATTTCCTACGCCATTTAAAGCTTTTACACCAAATTGTAGAATTCCCGGAGCAACAGCATCTGTAAATTTTACATAAATAAATGGATTTACACTTGAGGTAGCGTTGTCAATAGTTAATCCGTCAAGAGCTGTTACTCTCGTTACTCCATTTGGTAATTCCCATTCATAGGAGTTTGCCAAAGTTGACGTAGCGGCTGATAGTCGATAAGTGCCTTGTTCACCAATTAATTTACTAATTGCTGTTATGGCTGTTGAGGTTATACCATCATTTAAAGTTAGCGTTGTTGGAGCAACAGGTACTGTGGTAGCAAGTCGTAATAATTTTGCTGTTGAAGTAGTTGTTGGAGTCAGTGCTGTATTGTTATTTATAGAACTTCCTACGCCATTAATGGCTTTCACACCAAATTGGAGGTAAGCCACAGAAACGTTATCGGTGAATTTTACATAGATAAAAGGTGCTGTACTAATTGTAGAATTTTCAACGGTTTCATCATTTAAACCACTTACTCTAGTCACACCAAAAGGCAATTCCCATTCGTATGCACTAGCCAAAGTAGCGGCTGAAGCGGATAATCGGTAAATACCTTGATTACCAATTAATCCACTAATAGTTGTTATGGCTGTAGTTGTCACTCCATTGTTTAGTGATAAAACAGCTGGAGGAGAAGGTTTTACAGCAATTAAGGTCATCAATTTAGCTGTAGAGGTTGTGGTTGGATTTATCACAGAACTGTTAGTGGTTATAGAAACACCTACACCATTTTTAGATTTTGCACCAATACGCAATACATGAGTCAATACTCCAGAGGTAGGAGTGTAAGAGGAGGTATTAAGATTTGTAACACCAGAAAAATTAACATAGATAAAAGGATCTACACTACTTGTGCTAGTCGTTACAGTTCCTCCACTTAAAGCTGTCATTCTTACGACACCTTCTGGTAATTCCCATTCATATGAAGTAGCACCAACTGCTGA
Source organism: Flavobacterium aquatile LMG 4008 = ATCC 11947 (assembly GCF_000757385.1). Lineage (GTDB taxonomy): Bacteria > Bacteroidota > Bacteroidia > Flavobacteriales > Flavobacteriaceae > Flavobacterium > Flavobacterium aquatile. The sequence continues at coordinate 103,635 of NZ_JRHH01000004.1, forward strand.
TGTAAGTGATAATCTAAGAACAGTATTAGTACCCATGTAAGGGGCAAATGATGTTATGGGAGCAGTTGTAATTCCGTTATTCATGTTTATAACCGGTGCTGTAGGAAGTATTCTGGTTAATGGAGCAGTTGCTTTAGGAATGGAATAACATCCTAAAGTATTTATGGTTTGAACATAGGGAAGTAAAGGAGTAGTAGCACTAGAAGCACTAAATTTAACAAATATAGTATTTCCGTTGGTTATAGTTAAACCTGTTAAAGGGTCGGTACTTGTAGAGGTCATTCCTAAAGGAAGAGTCCATTGATATAGAACATTATCTACGGCAGTTGCAGTTAACCTAAATTCGGTTTCGGTGCCAACATATATAGCTATCGCTGTTACTGGAGTAGAAGGTGTGGCTGGTAAAACGGCATTGTCATTTGTCAGTAATAATGTAGATGGAGTTGCAGGTATTGGTAAATCTGAAATGATTGCATAATTTGAAGTTATAACACCACAATCTGAAGTTACTACTACGCGGTATTTTGTACCATTCTCAGGAACAGTAGGTTCTGTTTTTGTTACAATTAAATTCGCTGATGTAGTTCCAGAATAATTATCATTATTTGCTAATAATGTCCATGTGCCAGTTAGTGGATCATCATTAACTAATTGACTGTACCATTTGAAGGACGCATTTAAAGAACCTGAAGCGGTTGTAAAAGTGGCAGTAGCACCAATAGACATACAAAGTGAAGCATTTGAAGGTTGTGAAACAATGCTATTAGAGTTTATGGTCAACTCCAATGTTTCTGTATGACATCCATTTATAAAACTGTAAGTACCACTTGCTGTATAAGTGTTTCCGTTTCCAGCAGTCCATGTATAGGCATCACAAGCGGAAATTGTTGTTGTGTTTGCTGTACTTGGTGCGATGGTTAAATCAAGAATTTCGGTAGTACATCCGTTTACATAAGTGTAAGTGCCACTGGTGGTATATGTAGTTCCGTTTCCTGCCGTCCAGGTATAGCTATCACATGTAGAAATTGTGGTTGTATTTGTTGTAACTGCATTGTAAATTACCGTAACATCTGCTGAAAAAGTTGTGGAGCATCCGTTAGCAATAGTCCAACGATAGACATAAGTTCCCACTTCGGAAGCTGTGGCTGTTGAAGCACCGCTATTCACGGAACTAAAAGTAGTGGTACCCACACCTGATACTTGTGACCAAGTTCCTGTTCCTGTTTGTGGAGTATTACCACCTAATGAAGTACTAGTTAACCCACAAATTGTTTGATTAGAACCGGCAGTTGCAACAGAAGGTGTGTTGGAAACTGTTAAGTTTAAATTTAAATCATCAATTCGCCAATTGGCTGTATCTGCACCTGGATTACCAGTTCCGTTAGTTCCGTATATACGAAAAGTGATAGGTGTTCCGTTACCTTGACCAACAAAATTAATACCAGTGTGAGATTTTAGTTGCCAAGTACTATTGTTTGATATAGATCCTGAAACTAAGTTGGTAGAATAATTATCTGCACTGCTTCTAACAGTATATAATTGTGGGCCAGAACCAGTACTTCTTGTTCCAAAACTAATATTATTAAGTGTAAAGTTATATCCTGCAGTCGGTGTAATGGTAAAAGCAAAATGAGTTGAAGTAGCATTATTCAATGCACCAAGTGGTACTGCAGCACCAGCATTGTTTGTTCCAGTTGATCCTGAATAACCTGATGATGCAGATACTGAGGTAATTAAAGTTGTAGTACCATTATTATTTCCTTGGCTTAAAGCCCCAACGGTAACATTTGGTTGAGATGTTGAAGGAGAAGCAGTTGCAAAAGTCCAACTTATATTTCCTGTATTACTTATACAAATGGGTTGTGTAACTGACAATATTTGTGTTTTCTGTAATGCAGCATTATAATTTTCATTACCTCCCTGATTCGCAGTAATAATTGCGTTACCAGGTCCGACGATAGTTACGGTATTACCGCTAATAGTAATTATTTCTGAATCACTAGTTGTGTAAAGAATTGCTAATCCTGAAGTAGCATTTTGTGTCAAAGTATATGATGTCGTTGATGCTGTACGAGTGTCGGTCGCCTCTAAAGTGATAATTTGTTCCGCTTTATTAATGATAAAAGCATACTCAGTTGACGTAGCTGATTCATAATTTGTATCAGTTGCAACTGTGGCAACCACAGTGTAACTTCCAGCATTAGTTGGCTTACTTGCCGAAGAAGCAACAACAGGATTAACTCCAGTATATAAATACGTTACGGCTTCAGTTGAACCTGTAACGGTTGAGGTACTTGGTCCTTGAGGTAAAGCATCATAGGTATAAGCATTAGCTCCAGTAACACTAATAGTCGAGGCAGCTTTTAAAATTGTAGCAGTAATACCTATAGGTTGTGCAAGTGTATAATTTGTGGACGATGCACCATCAAGAGTAAATCCAACCGCCGTAATTGGTTTATTAGTTCCAGCATTTGCCGTATCAAAATTATAAGTAACAGATGAATTGTTAACTGCAACGTCATCCAATCCTACTATTCCGTTGAGAGTAGCTGTTCCGGTTACTGTTGCTGTTGTAGTCGTATCATATGTTTTATCTACCCCAATTAAACCTGTAAAAGTTAACTCTTTTGGCGATACTGTACTACTAACTGTAGCAATAGTAACCGATGTAGCACCACTACTACTTAAAGTAACATCACCTGAGTAGGTTCCAGCAGCAGTTGTAGAAGCTAAACGAACATAAATTGGAGTGCTTACTATAGTTCCTGCTCCTCCAACTGTAACTGTAGTTCCATAACTTGATCCGTTTGATAAAGAAACTTCAAAACCAATTGGTGCCGTTACTAAAATACTTTCGGCTAATGATTGCCCGCTTACATTGAAGTTTGTTGGTGTTGTGCTTGGTGAACCATAAGTAGTATTAACTGCAGTTAAGGTGCCACTTGTAAAAATAGTTGCTGTTGTAGCAAAAATATCAGCAAATAATGTAGGTTGTGTTAAGCTATAATTTACAGCAGTTGTTCCGTTTAAATTATAATCTGTTACATCAACTTGAATTGCCGAATCAATTGCTGAACTTACAAAAGTTGCCATTGGCGTTCCAGTTAATGTTACATCATCACTGCCTACAATTCCTACTAATGATGGAGTGCCACTTAAAGTGGCAATCGTGTTACCATCAAAAGGTTTATTATTTGCAGTAATACCTGTAATAGTTAGATTTTTAGGTATAACTGTTAGCGTTTGATCAGCTGTAGTTGCGTTATAATTATCGTCAGTAGCTTGTGATGCTGTGATAGTTACTGTTCCTACTCCAACAATGTGTATGTTTCCAGAAACAATTTCAGCAACATTTGTATTGCTTGATGAATAGGAGATTGCATTTATTCCCGAAGTTGATGATGTTGCATTTGGAGCATAATCAGCAGTGCCATATACTTTAGAATCTGTAGCTGAAAAAGTGATGAATTGGTTGGCTTTATTAACTGTTATGTCTCCTGAAATATAAGTTGTTGCTGCATAATTAGCAGCATTGTATGTTGCACCAGATCCGTTTGTTAAGTTTGAAGGGGTTACACTATCTGTATAAATAGCTGGACTTAGCATACTCAAGGTAGCCGAATCGTTTACGGCTGCTCCAATTCCGTAAGTGTTTGTTACTGATGGACTTGTTCCTAAAGTATCTGAATATAATAATCCCGAAACAGTAAAAGCTGCAGATGAGCCACCTGATATAGTTGTACCGTATGTTTTGGAAACTCCATTTGCGGTAATTGTTAATCCAGTTAATGCTTGGTTAACCGTTAACGTGGTCGAAGTACTTCCTGCATTAAAACCTAGAGCTGCAGCTTGATTGGCATTAATTGTAGTTGTTCCGACAGCTTTTATAGTAACTATACCTGCATTAGTTATTGTAGCAACGTTTGTATTTGAACTTGTGTAGGTAAAAGACCCTGAACTATCCGATGATGCTGTCATCGCAAAACCATTTGCATCACCGTAATTTTTGTTAACACTAGGATATGCATTGAAAGTAGGGTTGACACTAGGTGCGACTGGAGTACCAGCTGTACTTGCTGTAGCTGCACCATCTCCAATTGCATTCACTGCTCTGATTTGAACATTGTAAGATGTTCCATTTGTTAACCCTGTAATAATAATGGGACTTGTTGTTTGAGCCGGAGAACAGGCAGTAAAGCTTATACCTCCGTTTGTAGAGTATTTATAATTGGTAATGGCAGAGCCACCATTTCCACCAGTAGTGAACGCAACACTTAACTGTCCGTCACCTGGAGTAATTGAATTTATAGTTGGAGCTAAAGGCACAGTAGCTGCAGCTGCAATCGATATATTATCAATTCCTATACCTTTACTCGCACCTGTACCATCAGGTCGCCACGTAACCCATCTAATTTGATACACTGAACTTGCTGCTAGACCAGTAACCGTAAACGATCTTGTTGATGTTGTATAACTAGTTACAGCACCAAAAGTCATTGCAGAACCTGAGATCGTTGTCCAAGCACCAGTTATGCCTAAACGGTATTGTAATGAATGACCAAAATCTTGTGTTGTTACACCAACATTAATTAATTCCAATTGGTATGAAACAGAAATTGAAGTTGCAGTACCAGTATTGATTGCCACTGCTATCATACTGTTACCATTAGTTGCATTTGAAGATTGTTGAATGTATGCTCTAGCATTTGAACTCGATGCATACCCGTGAACTCCACCTGTTGAAAGAGGTGCTGTTTGCGCAGCAATCGTTGCATTTCCACCAGGTTGAGCTCCTTCGGCAGCTGCTTGAGTTATTCTGTTAGTCGTAGAATTCCATGCAGCCATTCCAGCTGGCATAGAAGTAAAGGTTGCTGTTCCAAAATTTTGAGTGTAAGGCAAATTTTGTGCGGTTGGATTTGTCTGCCCAAGTCCTTTTATGGAGACAAGCAATAACATTAAAGTTAAACTCCAAAAAGAAGATGAAGTAACTTTAAAAAAAAGTAAATTGTTTTTCATAACGGGGTTTTTTAAAGCTACTTTAAATTTAGCTTTGTTATAATTTTTGTTACAAAAATAAATTTTGTTCTAAAATTTAAATATGATTACGTGATACTAAATTATTATTTTATTGTAAATTTAGACGACATATTGTGTTTTTAATCACCTGATTTTCAGAGGTTAAATATTTTAAATACAGTGTTTTTTTAAATTACAAGCTTAATAATTGTAAATAATTTTCTAAACTTTTTTAGGTTAATTTGAATTTAGCACTTATTTTTCAAGCACTTTTAAGGCTTCTTCAAAAAATTAATTTACTTTATTAAAATTTACTTTTTTTGTACAAAAATTTGTGGTAAGATTTTTTAGAATTAGGGTTTTAAGGTTTAGAAGTAAAGAGGTTTCTAGTTTTGTATTTTTTTCCCTAATTTAAAATTAAGTCCTAATGAAATGGCACTCATTTGTCCATTTAAATTATTTTTTTCATCGGAAATATTTCCATCCCAAGTATGGTGTTGTCTAAAATTATTTATTAAGCTTAAATCTACAAATAAAGCTACGTTTTTACTAACATTGTACATTGGAGCGAATCCATAAATTACTCCCAAAATGTAATCAGGAGAACCAATAACCTGGTTTTCAGATGATTTAATGGTTTTAAGCGAAGCAATATTAACGCCTAAATGTATGGGTAAGTTAAACCTTGAGGTATGATTGATACCAAATACGGTATTCAAGTTGAACATGGTTTGGATAGAAAGTCTAAACTGAGCAACATCAAAATTTATACTTTTTACATTATTAGGAGTAAACCTATCAAAAGTTAAATCTGATTTAAAGGTAACGGATTTATTCATGTAAAATCTAGCACCTATACCAACTGAATTTAAATTTAACTCTCCAAGAACCTTGTCATTTTCTGAAGAAAAATATCCATCATTGTATGGTTTGATACCTCTACTGCTTCCAAAAGCAAAATCAATAGACCATCTATTTGTTTTTGCTTTATTTACACTTATTGAATCATTTTTTTCTTGTGAAAAAGAATTCATACACAAAATAAAGAATGAAAGAACTAACAAAATACGTTTCATAATTATGATTTTTTTGGCAAATCTATTCATTTTAACACATGTTATAAATAGCAAATTGAATTGTTAACGATTTGAAAACATTAGGTCTGCAAATTTATCTTTTTATGTTTTTATAAGAAATGATTTGTTAATATTATTCTAAGGAAAATGTTAAATTTATAATTTTAGGATAACATTAATTTCACATTTATACTCTTAGTTTGCATCACACAAAATCAAACCCCATGAAGTATTTTCATATTATTTTTGTTTTTCTAATCACCAATATTGTTACCGCACAAAATGGAATTATTGTTGGTAGTGTTGTTGATGAAGCTAACGGTTCTTCAATGCCCGGTGTCAATATCTATATTAAAAGTATCAAGTTTGGCGCAAATTCTGATGCTGACGGTAAATTCATTTTTAGAAATATACCAGCAGGATCTTATGAAGTTGAATTAAGTTCTATAGGGTATCAAACTAAAGTTGTTGCTGAAGTAATTGTTGTAGCAAATGAAACAACAAACTTAAATACTACTCTTGTTGCACAAAAAAATGTTTTAGACGAAGTGGTAATTACAAGAACCAAAGCCAAATCAGAAACGGTTAAGTCATTACTTATTGCACAAAAAAATAGTGCCAACGTATCTGATGGAATATCCGCAGAAACAATTAAAAGAACGCCTGATAAAAGTACTTCGGATGTTTTGAAAAGGATTAGCGGAGCAAGTATTCAAGATAATCGTTTTGTAATTATTAGAGGTTTGAATGATAGATATAATGCTGCTTTTTTAAATGGGGCTCCATTGCCAAGTTCTGAACCTGATAGAAAAGCGTTTTCATTTGATATTTTCCCATCCAATATGTTGGATAATTTAATAATCACAAAAACTGCTAGTCCTGATTTACCGGGAGATTTTGCTGGAGGTGTTGTTCAAATTAATACTAAATCTGTTCCAGACAAAGATTTTCAAACAGTTACTATAGGTACTGGATACAACACAGTAACTACTTGGAAAAATCAAAAAACTTACAAAGGCAGTGGAACAGATTGGATGGGTTTTGATAATGGTACACGAGACATTCCTTCTCAAATACCAAGTACAGAGGTGTTTAATGCTTTGTCGTTTGAAGATAGAGCACTTATTGCTAAATCTTTTAAGACCGATTGGAATATTAATGATAACAGTTTTAAACCCAATACTAATTTTCAATATTCTATAGGACGACATTTTACTTTTAAAGAAAAAGTTTTAGGTGTACTATTTTCAATTTCCAATAACAAAACCAACAGTTTTAATGAAGTTATTAGAAATGAATATGAAACACCAGATGCAGCGATGCCATCTGTTTTAATTTCAAAATTTAATGATAACAACTACAGCGAGCAAGTTTTGACAGCTGGTTTAGCCAATTTTTCATTTAAATTTAACGAGAATCACTCACTTTCATTAAAAAACATTTACAGTATAAATTCAAATGATTTAGTGGTTATCAGAAATGGACAAAAAGATGTAACGGATTTTAGAACTATTGATGCAGATGTTAGATGGTTTACAAGTAATAAAATATATTCTGGGCAATTAAATGGAGAACACTATTTTTCTGTACCAAAAATTAAGATGAATTGGACTGGTTTTTACAGTAACATAGACAGGAGTATTCCAAACTTGAGACGTAACATATATACCACTGCCAATCCGAACAGTACAGATCCGGCTGAAACTGTTGCTTACGCTGCAATTGCAAATAATAATGGTGGACCGGATTACGGTGGAGGTATGTTTTTTTCTGGAAATATTGAATTCATTACTGGTGGAAAAGTTGACTTTTCAAAGAAATTTAACATCGGTAAAAATCTAACAAATGAGCTTAAAATAGGTGGTTTTTTTCAATCTAGAGAAAGAGATTTCTTTGCACGACAATTGCAATACAATACCTTAACGCAAGGTGGTACTTTTGATGATAATTTACTGACATTACCAAATGCTCAAATATTTAATGTGGCAAATATGGGTCAGATTTCACCAGGAGTAAATGGATTTACTTTATTTGATTTTACTAAACCTACCGACTCTTATTCGGCGACTGCAAAATTAAATGCGGGTTATGTTATGCTAGACAACCGTTTTAAAAAGTTTAGATTAATTTGGGGTGTAAGATATGAAAGTTATGTTCAAACCTTAGATTACAAAGAATCAGAAACAGTTAGTTCTTCTCGAAATAACAAACAGAATGATTTTCTTCCATCAGTTAATTTAGTGTATGCTTTAAACAGTAAACAAAACATTCGTGTAAGTTATTCTAAAACTTTAAATCGTCCAGAATTTAGAGAGTTAGCTCCATTTGGTTTCTATGACTTTACTACTCAATTTTTTACAGAAGGAGATACATTAAAAATAGCAACAATTAAAAATTTTGATTTGCGATATGAAATTTATCCTGGTAAAGGTCAAATACTTTCTGTTTCTTATTTTAATAAACAAATCACTAATCCAATTGAGATTATACAAAAGGTGAATAACAAAAATATCACCTACAAGAATGCAAGAAGCGGCGAAATTAGTGGATTTGAGTTGGAATTTAGAACCTTATTAAGTTCGATTTTCACTACAAAAGAAACTACTTTTTTTGATGATATTACTTTATTTGCAAACACAGCCATTATAAAGTCTAATGTTGACGTTTCTAATATTGCTTCTGCTAATCCTGAAAAGAATAGACCGCTACAAGGACAATCTCCTTATGTGATTAACTCTGGATTGCAATATTTGAATAAAGATAATGGGTGGGCATTTTCAGCAAACGTAAATAAAGTTGGAAATAGAATAGCTTATGCCTCAAGTGAAATTGAGCCTTCTATTTGGGAGAAAGGAAGAACATTTCTTGATTTTCAGATAGCTAAGAATTTGATGAAAAACAAAATTGAATTGAAATTAAATATTCAAAATGTGCTGGCTCAAGATCAAATTTTCTACCAAAACAATTATAGTAAGACAGCCAAGTATGGTACTTTTGAAACACTTGGAAACTATGTCTTTACTGGTGACTATTTGTATGAAGAAGGTTATAATGCTAAGAATGATGATATAATTTGGTTGACTAAATATGGTCGTTCCTTTTCGTTAGCCCTCACGTATACTTTTTAATCAATTGTAGATAGTAGAATCTAGCCATTAACATTTTAAGTGTATCATAAGGTTACTATTTTAATGGAATAGTTTTTTTAACTCTTGACTCATTTTTCACTTCTGTTTTTTAATTCAAAATTGTTTTTTAGAATAGTTGAGTTCTATTTCTTGTTTAGTTGACTTTAGCTTATTGCTAGTTATCTAAATTTTAAAATTTCACAATTAAGTGGAACCTAATTTACTAGTTTATAATTCTTACTAATAGAATTGAAATTTTTTATAATTGAGTAGTAATAAAACAAAAAAATAGTTGGCAACCGAATTCATAGTTATTAGCTAGCGACATTGATGATTCTCAAGATTTCTATTATCGTAGGTAAATGTTTCAAGTTTTTTAAACATAAAAATGAACAAATTAATATTTACTAAAATAATTACAAATAAACTAAAAATACACAATTGCAATTGACAAGAGTTTTAAAAAATAATAATTGAAATGAAGAATCATGATAATTTAGTTGGAAAAACATTCAATTATAATAAAAGTGACTTTGGGGACGACTTCCTATGGGGTATTTCCACTTCTGCATTTCAAACGGAAGGCTTTAATGACAAATTTGGTAGAGGACCATCAATATGGGATGAATTCTCAAAAAAAGAAAAAGCCATAGCAAATAATGATTCTCCAAATATCGCAACTAATTTTTATGAAAATTATAGAGAAGATATTTTGTTAGTAAAAAAAATGGGTATTCCTAATTTTAGATTTTCAATTTCTTGGTCAAGAATTCTTCCTAATGGGACTGGAGAAATTAATCAAGAAGGAATCAAATACTACAATGAAATTTTAAGTTTTTGTATTGAAAATGATATAGAGCCTTTTGTGACCCTATATCATTGGGACTTACCATTGGAACTAGAAAAAAAAGGTGGATGGACCAACAGAAGTATTTTAGATTGGTTTGAGGAGTATACCAAAGTATGTGTAAATGCTTTTAAAGATAAAGTAAAGTATTGGATAGTACTAAACGAACCTTCAGTATTTGTAGGAGCTGGTTATTTCCTTGGAGTTCACGCGCCTGGTAGAAAAGGGCTTGTCAATTTTTTACCAGCAATGCATCATGCTTTATTATGCCAATCAATCTCCTACAAAGCCATTAAAGAGATCGACCCTAAATGTGAGGTAGGCTCAACTTATTCTTGCACCCACATAACTCCCATTTCTTACAAAGAAAAAAATATTAAAGCAGCCGAAAGGATTGATACATTGTTGAATAAATTATTTATTGAGCCTTCGCTTGGTTTAGGTTATCCAATAAAAACATTACCTTTTTTGAAGCACGTTTCTAAATATTTTATACCTGGTGATGAGGTATTGTTGAAAGTAGATTTTGATTTTATTGGCTTACAAAATTACACCAGAGAGGTGGTAGAACATGACTCATACGTGGCTTATGTCAATGCCAAGCTAATTTCTGCGAAAAAAAGAAAAGTTGCTACAACTTTAATGAGATGGGAAATTTATCCTCAATCCATTTATATGATGCTTTTAAAATTTAGTGAATATTCAGGCGTCAAGAAAATTTTGATCACAGAAAATGGTGCTTCATTTGAAGATGAGGTTAGTCAAAATGATGTGATTGCAGATAATGATCGAATTTTTTTTATAAGAGATTATTTGCAGCAAGTTTTGTATGCGATGGAAAAAACAGACAAAATTAAAGGTTATTTTGTTTGGTCCTTAACTGATAATTTTGAGTGGATTGAGGGTTATAAACAAAGATTTGGATTGGTTTACATTGATTATGTATCTCAAAAAAGAATCATAAAAAATTCGGGTAAATGGTACAAGTTTTTTTTAGAAGGGGCATTAAGTAACTAAAGTTAAGTTAACATTGTACTTATTTTTTTTCCAATTTTAACACGGTTTTACATTAAATTAACAAATTGCGAAATAATATTTTACATTACAACTTGCATAGAAAACTATTAATTTACTTAAAAATTATCTTTATTTAATTGAGTATTTGCGTTAACTTATTTTCCCTGGTCTAAGTTTGTGCAGTCTAATTAAAACAACATTTTAAAAAATGAAAAAAAATTATTTAATTGCATTTTTGATCTTAGCCATCAATTTTGTAAGTGCTCAAATCGAGCCAACAAGTTATCGTGGTGCATTTGCACCTGCGCCAACGCAAATGTGGACGGAACAATGGACCAATTTTGATCCGAAAAATGAGCCGTACCCAGATGCTGCAACTGTTGTAAATGTTACTGCTGACATTACAGCAAACACTACATGGACTACAGGTAAAACCTACAAATTGAATGGTTTAATCTATGTAAGAAACAACGCAACTTTAACTATACAGCCTGGTGTTGTTGTTAAAGGAATTACATCAAGCACAGGTACAGCTTTAATTGTTACTAGAGGTTCTAAATTGAACGCTATTGGTACAGCTGCCCTTCCTATTGTTTTTACTTCAGGAAAAACTGTAGCCGAAGGAAGACAACCAGGTGACTGGGGTGGAATTATCCTTTTAGGAAAAGCTGGTTTTAACATTAACGGTGGTGTTAACAATATTGAAGGGATTACTTCAAATGTGAACACAGAGTATGGTGGAGGTGCATCACCAATTAACAATGATAATTCAGGTACATTAAAGTATGTGAGAATTGAATTTGGTGGATATGTTTTCTCACCAAATAATGAGATTAACGGTTTAACAATGGGTGCTGTTGGTAATGGTACTACGATTGATTATGTGCAAGTGTCTTACACTAATGATGATGCTTTTGAGTGGTTTGGTGGTTCAGTTAATTGCAAGCACTTAGTTTCATTTAGAAATTTAGATGATGATTTTGATGCTGACAATGGATACAAAGGTTTAGTTCAGTACGGTTTTGCTGTTAGAGATCCACAAATTGCTGATAATCCATCGGTTTCTACTTCAGAAGGTTTTGAAGTTGACAACAATCCTGCTGGAACAACAGTTGTTGCTCCTCTTGATAATACTTCTGCTATATTTACCAACATGACTCTTGTAGGTCCTGCAGTTCGTGCTACTATAGCGCCCTCTTTAACTTTAGCATCTGGAAACGCTAGAGCGGCTAGATTAAGAAGAGCTTGTCAATTGAAAGTTTACAACTCAATTTTTATGGACTTCAAGAACAGTTTCTTGTTCGTAGATGGTTCAGCAGCTGTTACAAATGCAAACAGTGGAGCATTGAAATTTGAAAATAACATTATTGCTGGAATTAGTGCAGCAGATAAAGCGTTGTTTCCAAGTGGAGTTAATCCAACATCTTTAAACAGTTGGTTTACAAGTAGCGCTAACACTTTACTTGATTCAAGTACAGATTTATTAGTTGCTCCTTATGGTGCAACAAGTTCAACATATACCGGTTTAGATTACAGACCAGGTACTTTAGCTTCAACTGGTGCAGACTTTACTGATAGTACAATTGCTCCATTTGTTACAGCTGCGGTAAATGGTGATACTCCAGTAGTAAGTAATGTTACGTATTGTAAAGGCGATGTTGCTTCTCCATTAACAGCTACTTTAACGACAGGAAACGTTTCTTTGAAATGGTATACTCTTGCAACTGGTGGTATAGCTTCAACTACGGCTCCAACACCAGCAACAACTATTGTAGGAACTAAAAACTATTATGTTTCTCAAGTTAATGGTTCAAATGTTGAAAGTGCAAGAGTACTTTTAGCGGTAACTGTAAATGCTTTACCAACAGAAGTTATTAGTGCTATCACAGGTGTAGGTCCAGTTGGTTCGACTTCTGCTACGGCAATTGGTAATTATGTTGGTACTACTTCTGAATTTGTATATTCAGTTACAGCTTTCACAGATGCAACTTTAACTTATTTATGGACAGTGCCTTTAGGGGTAAACATTGTTTCAGGACAAGGTACAAATTCGCTTACAGTAAATTTCAATAACGTTGCATTTGGCGCTGGTCCTGTTGGTTCAATCCAAATTCAAGCTGTAAACTCTAACGGATGTAAAACACTTGCTAAATCTTTAGCTTTAACAAAAGTTTTACCTGCTGCTCCGGTTGCAATTAACATGTACAACAATAACGAAGGTTATGCTACACCATTAACAGCTATAACTACTTATGCTAAATATATGGGTTCTACAACACCATTAACGCTAACTGCAACTCCAGTTATTGGAGCAAGAAGTTATGAGTGGGAATTGCCTGCAGGTGTAAATGTTAGTATTCCTTCTGGAGTTACTCCAGTAACTACAACTTTAAACTACACTGCGCAACCATTTTTTAGTCCTGTTTCGGGTACTCCAGTATTAGGAACAAGATTTTGGACAATTACATACAATGCTTACACTTATGATGTAAATGGTGTTTCAACAACTACAACAGTTTCTACTGCGGCTTTAAGATACCAAGGTGGTGGATTGTATCCTTCTACCTCTGCACCTTACGTACAATATGGAACAGTTGTTTCTAGTAACAAAAATTCAATTTTAGTAAATTTTGCTGGCGTAACAAACGCCACTACAACTGCTTTATATTTTGGAGTTAGATCTTTCAACGGAGTTGGATATTCTGTAACACCTAACACTACAAATGTAGATGTTGTTGCGAATGCTAATATTCCAGGTTTGTTTAACACAACTTACACAGAAACTCAAACACTTATTTCTCCACCAAGTACTCAAGGAACTACAACTTACACGGTTAGTGGAACTTCTCCAAAGACGTCAAAATTGAAAAAGTTAACCGCTGCAATTCCCGCTGCTCCTACAACTTTAAAATTAACTAATGATGCTTTAAGCACAACATTAGGTGTAACTGTTGTAACAACTTACATTGGAACTACAACTCCATTAACTTTGACAGCTTCTCCATCTCCTACAGCATCTTCTTATTCTTGGGAGTTACCAGCTGGCGTTAATCAAATTTCTGGTGGAAATTCAAATGTTATCACTATTAATTTTGCTGATGTAGCTTCTGGAATAACTTCTTTATATTTAGGTGTTAAAGCGGTTAATGGAATAGGTTCTTCAGTTACTTCAACAAACGGTACATTAGTTCCTGCAACTTCATCTACTGCTAAATTATTGAAAGTAACCGCTGGTCTTCCTGCAGCTCCAACAACTTTAGTTTTAACAAATCCGGCTGTTAGCACAACTGCTATAACAAATGCAGCTGTATATTTAGGAACTTCAACTCCTTTAACATTAACTGCTGCTGTTTCAACACTTGCAACTTCTTATTCTTGGGAGTTACCATCTGGAGTTACACAATTGTCTGGTGGAAATACAAATATTATTACTGTTGATTTAGCTGGAGTTGCTCCTGGAACAACAACATTATATTTTGGTGTTAAAGCGGTAAATGCTGTTGGTTCATCAATTACTCTTAATAGTGCATTAGTTCCTGCAACTTCATCTACTGCTAAATTGTTAAAAATTACAAATACTGCACCAGCAGCTCCTGTAACTTTAACATTAACTAATCCTGCTGTAAGTGCTACATCTTTAACAAACGCAGGTTTATATCTTGGTACAACTACTCCTTTAACATTGACTGCTGCAAGTTCTGCATTAGCTACTTCTTATTCATGGGAATTACCTGCTGGTGTAACTCAATTGACAGGTGGTTCTTCAAATGTAATTACTGTAGATTTAGCTGGAGTTACTCCTGGAACAGCTACAATGTATTTTGGAGTTAAAGCGGTTAATGGCTTTGGTTCATCAGTAACATCTAATGTTGCTGCAACTCCTGCAACATCTTCTACTGCTAAATTGTTAAAAATAACAAATACTGCACCTGCTGCTATTATTACAGTTTCTGGAACTATCACAGCTATTAGTTGTGGTACTACGTATAACTACACAATGACACCAACTATTTTAGCTACTTCTTATGTAATAACTGCCCCAACTGGTTCAGTTGTTACTTCTGCAAGTAATCCGTTAAATACTTCAAATGTATTGGCTACTAGTGATTTATCATTCTCAATTGTGTATCCAAGTAATTTAGCATCTATTACTCCTAAGACTGTAGTTATATCTTCAGTGAACGGATTTGGTGCAAGTGCTTTAAACAAAACGCTTACAGTTACTCCAGCTACAATCGCAGCTTTAGGACTTGCAAGTACTGGTGGAACTACTTTCACAAGATGTGCTACTAAAACTATTTCTTTCCCTGCAGTAGCAACTGCTACAAATTATACTTGGACGGTTGCTGATGGTGCAGTTATTGTATCTGGTCAAGGTACTAATAGCATAGTTGTAGATTTCGCTCTTGTTCCTTTAGCTTCTGCATCAAACATTATTACTGTATTTGCAAGTAACAATTGTGGTGTAAATACACTTACTAAAACAGTTACTTTAACTAGTGCTGCTTGTGCAGTTGCTAAGAATGAAGAAGTAAGAATTGAAACATTTGAAGAAGTTGAAGTTGCTTACAGTAATACTTCATTATATCCTAATCCTGCTACTTCTGAATTTAATATTGATATAGAAGCTTCTAAAGCTGGTGCTGTTGAAATGTCTATTTACACTATGAATGGTGTAATGATTATGAATACTAAAACTATCAAATTAGAAGAAGGTAGAAATACTATCAACGAAAACATCGCTAATTTAAGCAATGGTATTTATATTGTGAGAGTAGTAGATGCTTCAAATAAAGAAGTAATGGTTAAGAAATTAATCAAAAATTAGTTTTGTAGATTATTTTAGTTAATTGAAGGCCGCCATTATGGCGGCCTTTTTTATTTTATGTTATTCGAGTTTTGGTTTTTAGTTTTTTGTTTCCAAACTAATATCTTTTAATACAAATAACATCGCTCGTTTTTTACCATTTCAAGATTTGTTATTGTAAAGCTGTAAATGGCAAAAAAGTAGAGTATTTACAAAACCATAAAATAACTTAAAAATAACACTACAGCAATACTATTGAGAATTCGATTCATAATTTTATGCTTTTTAAATCTATTATGAAAAAGTGTAGCCTTTTCTTATTTTTTGTTGTATTTGTGTCCGTAATGAATGGGCAAACAATAACTTTTACCGATCCAGTTTTTAAAAATAAGTTATTAGAGTCAAGTACAACTAATTTTATAGCAAGAAATTTAAATGGTGATTACTTTTCAATTGATAGTAATTCAAATGGAGAAGTAGAAATAGCTGAGGCGTTGCAAGTTGGGTTTTTACAAATTGAAAATTCTTCTATTAACTCTCTAAATGAGATTAATAATTTTTCTAATTTAATTACTTTAAATTGTGAAAATAATCTACTTACTTCATTAAATATTTCGAGTTTATCATTTCTTACCATTTTAAACTGCAGCAACAACCAATTGATAAATTTGAATGTTAGTAGTTTAACCGAACTTCAAAATTTAAATTGTCAATTTAATCAACTAACAACATTAAATGTTGGTGGAATAACAAATCTTTCAAACTTGAACTGTAGTTATAATCAGATTAGTTTACTAAATTTAACTGATTTATTGAATCTTGAAGTATTTGTTTGCAATGATAATGTACTCACAACTTTTGATTTTTCAGATTTGATAAGCGTCAAGTCTTTGGATTGTAGTAATAATTTGATAACAACTATTAATACTAGTAGTTTAATTAGTTTAGAAACATTATTCTGTAATTCCAATTTACTATCTGCGTTAACAATTAATAGCTTACTAAATTTAAATACTTTGAATTGTAGCAATAATCAAATCAATGCATTGAATTTAATTAATTTACCTAATTTAATCGACTTAAATTGCAATTTTAACCAATTGACATCCATGAATTTAAATGGTTTGATTAGCTTAAGTTTTATTACTTGCACCAATAACCAATTAAATTATTTAAATCTTACTGGAGTAACTCAACTAGAAGATTTAAATTGTTCTAATAATATAATTTTAGCATTAGATTTATCAGGACTAATTAATCTAAATAGTTTAAATTGTAGTAATAATCAACTTACTAATTTGGACATAAGTAATTTAACAAACTTGAAATATTTGTATTGTAATGCTAATGCGATAGTTTTGTTAAACGTTGATGGACTTCAAGAATTATTAGTAATCAGCTGTACAAACAATCAAATTGCAGCATTAAATTTAAATACAACTACCAAATTACAATCGTTGTATTGTTCGAATAATTTTATCTCAACTTTAAACTTAAGTAATCAAACTAGTTTTCAAAATTTATTTTGCGGCACCAATTCATTGACAAGTTTGTTTATTAAAAATGGTGCTTTTGAAAGTAATTTACAATTTTCAGGAAATCCTAATCTTCAATATATTTGCGCCGATAATTCTGAAATTGAATTTGTTCAAGAGGAGATTAATAATAATAGTTACACCAATTGTCATGTAAATAGTTACTGCTCGTTTGTACCAGGCGGTATTACTCATAACATTCAAGGAACGGTTAAATTAGATAGCAATACCAACGGATGTGATACTTTGGATGGTGCATATCCTAACTTGCAACTTTCTTTTTCAGACGATACGATTTCTGAAAGTAGCATTTTAAGTGCTTCTGGGAATTTCTCAAAAGTACTCAGTAGTGGGTCGTATACTATTACACCAATTCTAGAAAACACGAACTTTTTTTCAGTTTCCCCAACATCGTTCATAGTAGATTTACCACAATTGATTAGTCCTGTGGTACAAAATTTTTGTGTTTCACCAATGGGAAATCATTCGGATACTGAAATTATCATTGTTCCATTAAATAATGCTATGCCAGGTCTTGAAGCAAAATATAAAATTATTTATAAAAATAAAGGAACTATTACCCAATCGGGAACTATAAATTTTAACTTTAATGATAATGCATTAGATTTCCTTGTAGCTATTCCAACAATTACATCTCAAAGCAGCAATAACTTAAATTGGGCTTTTACAAATCTGAGTCCTCTTGAAAGTAGAATCATTTATATAAACTTTAGTGTAAGTGCAAGCTCGGTAAGTTATGTACAGGTGCTTCCATTCACAGCTACAGTAATCACTTCTATAGCTGATGAAACTCCTTTAGACAATGTAATTAATTTCAATCAAGAAGTGGTTAATACCACTTTAACTTTAGAAAAAGGTTGTATTGAAGGCGCAACGGTATCCACTTCATACATTGGAGAATATGTTCATTATTATATTCGTTTTAAAAATGATGGTACAGCAATAGCACAAAATGTAGTAGTTAAGGATATAATTGACACGACTAAATATAATTTTTCAACCTTATTTCCTATCGATGGAAGCCATGTTTTTGAAACAAGATTAACTAATTCAAATACTGTTGAGTTTATTTTTGAGAATATAAATTTAGATTTTGGTGCTACGAATAATGATGGTTATGTAATGTTTAAAATTAAAACCTTGCCTACTTTATCAATAGGAGATACTTTTTCTAATGCAGCCACTGTTTATTTTGATTACAAAGCGCCATTGTCGACAAATATGGAGTCGACAACTATTACAGCTTTATCAAATCAAACTTTTGATTTTTCTAAAAACTACATAGTCTCTCCAAATCCTGTAGCTGAAACGTTAAATGTATATTCTAATATTTCGTACACAGTTAATTCGTTAAGTATATACAATTCACTTGGGCAGTTAATACAAATTATTTCAAATCCAAGTAGCTTATCAGTTGATGTGTCAAGATTAAAATCAGGAGTTTATTTTATAAATTTAAATAGTGAAAAGGGAACAACAAGTATCAAATTTATTAAAAAGTAATTTGTTATTGAATTTGTAACGATGTAAAGTCCAAAATAATGAAATTAAATTATATCGATTCAATTCGAGGTGTAGCAATTCTAATGGTTATTTTGGGACATATTGGACAAGAAGTTAGAGGATTAAGTTTAATTCCACATTTACTAACGTCTTATGGTCAAATGGGAGTTCAGTTGTTTTTTGTCGCCTCTGCATATACACTTTGTTTGTCTGCATCTAATCGAATAACGGAGTCTCATCAAATTAAAAAATATGCTATTCGTCGTTTTTTTAGAATTGCTCCTTTATATTATATTGGTTTGATAGTGTACTTTTTATTTGACTTATCTTTGTTATGGAATAAAAATGGAACATTTAGTCTACCCGAAAAGTATACCTTAATAAATGTTCTATCAAATCTTTTCTTTTTTCATGGTTTTTACCCACCAGCTAATAACAATATTGTTCCAGGTGGTTGGTCTATAGGAACTGAGATGGCTTTTTATGTAGTGTTTCCCTTATTGTTTTATTATTTTAAAAAATGGACCAGTGGAAGTTTTGGAAAAGCACTTTTAATACTGCTTGTGGTTTTTATAATTTCACAATTAATTTTTGTATTAGTCTATAATTTTATGGGATTACTTGTTAAAAATAATAATTTTTTATATTATAACCTTGTCAATCAAATTTCTGTATTTTGTGTTGGAATTGTATTTTTTTTATTTGAAAAAAATACGCTCTTTACAAAGGATTGGAAATTTGATTTAATAGTTTTTGTAGCACTAACCTCAATATCGTTAGTATTATGGAATTGTAATTGGCTAAATATTTTTTCTGTAATTCCTGTTTTATCTGCTATTTCATTTGTTTTTTTAATAAATATTTTTAATAAAAATAACAAACTAAATTTAAACTTTCTGTTAAGAATAGGCGCTGTTTCTTATTCTATGTATATTATACATTTTATTTTTTTATTTTTTTCAGCTTTAGTTTCTTTAAAATTTTCTCAATTCATAAACAAAAACATTATACTTGTTGTTATGTATTTACTAACAGTAATGGTAACTTTTGTCTTTGCTTCAATTTCTGAAAGGTATATTGAAAAACCATTTATTAATATTGCAAAGAAGATAATTCATAAAATTCATTAAATATGCAACAATAACTATTGATCTTTAGTTTAAGATTTTAAATATTAACATAATTTCAAAACGCATTTTAAGCATACGTTTTGTTATCAACTAAAAGATAAATGAGCAAAAAAATAGTAGTTTTGGGTTTGGGTCAAAATAATTTCCTCTCCTTTTTATATTCATCATTAAAGAAATATGATTCCACTTTTGGTATCAGTGTGCCATTTTATAATGAGGTTACCTCTGACTCATCTCATGAAACTTGGATGTATGATAATGAGAGTATTATTTTCAAAACCACATTACTATCTTCTTTACATTCTTTAATCTTCTGTTTGTTTTCTAACCATTTTTATAAAACCTTCTTTTTTATACTTTTTGTAGAAAAAAAAGTGGGTAAATCATTGCATTTTTGTTACCAACAACTGCTTGCCAAAAGTTTTTTTATTAGAAATAATAATTTTCAAGAATTCGATACGTTTCATTTTCATTTTATGCAGTACAGTTATTTAAGAGAATTATTTTTAGTACCAAAGGGTAAAAAAATTGTTTGTACGTTTTGGGGGTCTGATTTATTACGAACAAACGATATATTAAATTTCTATTTTGTTAAAAAAGCATTAAACAGAGCTACCATTATTACTTGTCAATCTGAAGAATTAAAAGAAATAATACTTTCAAAATTTGGCAGAAATCTAACTGATAAAATTCAAATAGTCTTATTTCCAGTTTATGAAAAAATTTACGATTTGATGGATTTGAATTATAATAATACAGAAGCAATTGATTTATTTAAATCAAGTTACAACTATTCAAAGGATAAAATAAACATATTAATTGGTCATAGCGGAAGTCCATCTAATAATCATTTGAAAATATTAAATTCACTAGAGAATTTAATAAATAAAGATAAAATTCATTTAATTATAAATCTTAACTATGCCATTACTGTAAATGAAAAAGAGGCTTATAAAAAAGAGCTAAGAGATGCCTTAAACAACACAGGATGTTCTTATGTAATTTTAGAGAAATTCTTTGTGAACGAAGAGTTAGCAATATCAAGATTGGCTTCTGATATTTTTATTCATGCACCTATTTCAGATGCATTAAGCGGTACAATGTTAGAATTATTATACGCGTCTAATATTGTAATAACAGGTTCTTGGTTACCTTATAAAACATACAGGAAAGCAAATTTAGATTATTTTGAAATATACGATTTTTTTGAACTTTCAGGAAAGCTCAATTTAATAATTGAAAATTTTTCTATTGAAAAAGAAATGGTATCAAAAAATAAGGACTCAATTAGAGATTATTTTATTAGTGATAGAAATATTAAGAAATGGTCTCAAATTTTAAGTTAAAATGAATTTAAAAAGTAAAGTAAAACAAGGGTTGAAATGGACATTTGTTGACCAAGTGCTATCTCAAATTATTTTTTTAATTTTTGGAATTTTTCTAGCTAGAATTTTAACACCTTCAATGTTCGGAATTGTGGGTATGATTACCATTTTTTCAAATTTTGCCATTCTTTTCATAGATTTAGGTTTTAGTGCGGCATTAATTCAAAAGAAAGAAGTTACACAGGCACATTATTCATCAGTATTTTGGCTTAATTTGGTAATTGGTTTTTTAATGTATTTACTTTTCTATATAAGTGCACCTTTAATAAGTAAATTTTATAATCAACCAGAACTTATTATACTGATTCGAATTATATGCTTGTCGTTTATTATTGCTTCATTTTCATCTGTTCAAGCAAATATTCTTATTAAAGAATTGCAATTCAAAAAGAAAGTCATTATTAATTGGATTGCAATGCTAATTGGTTATGTAGTGGCTTTTATATTAGCTTATAAAGGTTATGGTGTTTGGGCTTTAGTAATAATGACATTAACAACTGCAATTTTAAATACTTTGCTATATTGGATAGCATCAAAATGGTTTCCACTATTTTTTTTTGAATGGAATAAAATAAAAGAATTGTCTAATTACGGATTGAATTTTTTAGGAGATACGAGTGTTAATTATTGGTCGCGAAATTTTGATAACTTCATTATTGCAAAAGTATTAGGTAGTACAGATTTAGGAATATATTCAAGAGCATATTCTTTAATGCTATTACCATTGAGAAATATAACTACCATTGTAACCAAAGTTATGTTTCCAGCTTTTTCTCAAAAACAAGATGACATTGAGTTGCTTAAAAAATATTATTTGAACATTATTCAATACATAGCACTCATCACTTTTCCGTTAATGATAGGACTTTCATTAGTCTCTATGGAATTTGTTTTACTATTTTTTGGAAATAAATGGTCGGCTATGATACCGATACTCTCCATCTTAAGTGGATTAGGCGCAATTCAATCTATAGTTTCTTTAAATGGATTGATATACAATTCTTTGGGCAAAGTAAACATAGCATTTAAAGTTTCTATTTTTTCAAATATTGTACTAATAATTGCTTTTACGATAGGTGTAAATTACGGAATAATTGGAGTTTCATACAGTTACTTGATAGCAAGTGCTTTATTATTTATACCCATCTATAAAATGGCAATAAAACAATTAAACGTAACATTAAAAGAAGTATTTTTTGTTTTAAAAGGAGTTATAATAGCAACGTCAATTATGGCTATTATTTTATTTTTATTTAACAGTTTTTCTAATCTATCCCTACTTATTGGTTTTGTAGTAAAAATAGCAATTGGATTTATTGTTTATTTTTCAGTATTAGTACTCTTAGAAAGAAAATTATTAATTAATTTAAAGAAGAAATTAAATTTCTAACTAAAAATAATGATGAAAAAACTAAGAAAAATTTACGCTTCTAATATTCTAATGTTAAAGTTAGACAACCTAATTGTAAATCTAAAAACAAAAGGTAAAAGATTTAAAATGAGTCGTATTTTTTTGTTTGGAAATTGTGGATATTCTATTCATAAATCGGCTCGTATTAATTTAAATAATGGTCATATTGCAATTAATAGATTCATTACTAAAAAAGATCCTTTCATTGGAAACATTGAAATGTATCACAATTCAGAAATTAATGTTCAAAACACTTTTTTCATACACAGCGGTTGTGATGTGATGGTTTTTAATAATGCAAAGCTTAATTTAGGAAGTGGTTACATCAATAGATATTCAAAAATAAGGTGCTATTCCTCTATAACCATTGGTGAGAATGTTGCTATTTCGGAAAATTTTTCTATTTGGGATTCTGATGCTCATGCTATTTTGGGTAAAGAACATTTAAGTACACAACCCATTATTATTGGTAATAATGTCTGGATTGGAACCAATGTTACAATTTTAAAAGGAGTAACTATAGGTGATGGTGCTATTATTGCAGCTGGTTCGGTGGTAACAAAAAATATTCCTGCACATACTTTGGCAACTGGAATTCCTGCAAAAGTGATTAAAGAAAATGTTGAATGGAAATAGTAAAAAAAAAATACTAAAATGTTTTCAATAGTAATCCCATATTATAATAAAGCAGAATATATTCAAAGATGTATCGATTCTGTATTGAATCAATCGTTTGTTGATTATGAAATTATTATTATTAATGATGGTTCAACTGATGAAGGCTTGAATTTTTTATCAACTATAAATTCTGATAAAATAAGATTAATCACGCAAGAAAATAAAGGTGTTTCTGAAGCTAGAAATATGGGTATAAAAAATGCAAAAAAACAGTTCATTGCCTTTCTTGATGCCGATGATTGCTGGCATAATAACTATCTTGAAAGTGTGAAATACATAATTGATAAAGAAAAAAACGTTAAAATTATAGGCTCTAGTTATTCAAGGAAAAGCGATTTTTTAACCGCTAAATACAACAAAATAAATTATTTTAAATTCGATGACTATTTTAAAATTGCTATAAAAAACACCTACTTTACATCTTCTTCAACAATTATTAAAGCTAGTTTTTTTGAGCAAAATAATGGTTTCAATCCGATGTTAAAAAGTGGCGAAGATAGCGACGTATGGTTTAGAGCAGTAGCAAGTGGTGGAAACGCATTTTACATACAAAACTCGTTGGTTTATTATTCAGATGAAGATGAAAATCAAACCACTAAAACTAAGCAGGACTTAAAAAACACACTTGTTGGAAATGCAAATTATTTATATCAAGACATTTTAAAATTAAAAAACAATAAGAGCTTTACTAGGTTTGTAGCACTTTATATTTATTTTAATTTGTATCCTTATTTTTTTGACAAACATTACAATAAAGAAGCTAAAATAGTTTTGAAACAAAATAAAATTTATTTCTTTTGGTTGCACTTAGTGTATTTGTTACCAATTTCATTAGGTATAAAACTGACAAAATCTAACAAGAATAACAACTTTATCCGATTGTATTTGAAATTTATAATTAGATATTTTTTGCGCTTGAAATGAAAATAATTAGATTAACAACTTTTTTAGATTTTGGTGGAATTGAATCCAAAATGGCAAATTTATCTTCTCTTTCAGATGATAATGAATGGATATTTTGCTCAATTGGGAAAGGCGGAACTGCAGAAAAAAAAATAATCCAAAATAAAAAAGAAGTAATCTGTTTCAATTATTCGTTCAAAATCCCATCGATAATTACCATTACAAAATTATATTTTTATTTAATAAAACAAAAGCCAGATGTATTTCATTCTGCTGGTTCTGAAGCAAATTTTCATGGTATAATTGCTGCTAAATTAGCCAAAGTACCAGTAATTATCGCTGAAGAAATTGGAATTCCTAGTCACAGTAAATTTGCGATAATTATTTTTAATTTTATTTACAAACTTTGTGATTTTGTTGTAGGAGAATCTCAAAGTGTAATTGATAACTTGAAACATGATTACTATGTAAATCATAATAAATTAAAAGTAATTTCAAATTTTGCGATTTTCAAAAACTACGAAACTGATTTAGTTCCAAATAATAATCTTGAATTCAAAATTGTAACTGTATCAAGATTGGAACCAGTCAAGAATATTGAGGGAATTATAAAAGTTATTTATAAATTAAAAAATGAAAACTATAAAATAAAATATACAATTGTAGGTGACGGAAATTCGGTAGAAGTGTTAAAAGAGTTGTTAAATAGACTAAAACTCGAAAATGAAATAGAGTTTGTTGGTTTTCAAGAAGATACTCAAAAGTATTATTTAAATTCAGACGTATACATTTTAAATTCTTTTTCAGAAGGATTTTCAAACTCCTTACTTGAGGCAATGTATTTAAAGAGAATGTGTATTACTACAAATGTTGGAGCTGCTACTGAAATGATTCAAAATGACATTAATGGCTGGATAATTCAAGTTAATGATGAAAATGAGTTATATCAAAAAATAAAAAAATGCATTGAAATTAATTCTGAAACCAGAAAAAGTATAGAGGATAATGCAAAAAGTACGGTTGTCGATAATTTTTCATTGCAAAATCACATCAATAAATTAATGCAACTATACAAAACTAAATTATGATTAGAGTGCTAAATATTCTTGATACAATAAATTCTGGTGGTGTAGAAAGAAGACGTCTATCATTGGCAAAGTACTTAGATAAATCAAAGTTTGAATTAAAAATTATATGCACTAATGCTGTTGGAGATTTTCCAAAAGAGTTTGAAAAATATGGTGTTGAAATTTTCGAAATTGGAAATTTAAAATCGATTTTTGATTATAAACAACATCTTAAAGTAATTAAAATAATTAACGAATTTAGACCTCACATTGTACATGGAGCTGTATTTGAAGGAGTTACTATGGCAGCTGTAGGTGGATTTTATAAACAAGTTCCAATAATAATTTTAGAAGAAACCTCAGATCCGCAAAATAGAAGCTGGAAAGGTAATTTATTAATGAAGTTATTGTGTTTAACTGCTGATAAAGTTGTAGGTGTTTCACCATCTGCTACAAATTATTTATTAAATAAAATAAAAATAGATCCTAACAAAGTAATTCTCATAAATAATGGTGTTGCTTTACCAAAAAATAATGATGATGAAAAAATAAAAAAGTTAAAAGACTCATTAAATATTAAGAGTGATGAGATAATAATTGGGTCAGTTGGAAGAATGGATTCTGATGAAACAAAAAGGTTCTCTGATTTGATAAAAGCATTTGCAATTTTAAACAATAATGATTTTTTTGTTAAGTTATTGTTGGTTGGTGATGGAAGAGAAAAAAAGAACTATGAGTCGCTGGTAACATCTTTATCGTTAGAAGATAAAGTGATTTTTACAGGGTATCAAAGTGATGTTGATTCTTATTATTCCATTATGGATGTTTTTTCATTGGTTTCTTCACATGAATCTTTTGGTTTAGTTTTAGCAGAAGCTATGTTGCATAAAATCCCAATAGTAGCAACAAGAGTAGGAGGTATGCAATATATAGTTGATGATGAAAAAACTGGCTTCTTGGTCAATAAATATGATGTTGATACAATAGCAATTAAATTAAAGGTCTTGTGTGAAGATAAAAAAATGAGGTTAAATTTTGGAGAAATGGGTTTTGAAAAAGCTTTCAACTATTATACTGAGGAACATTATGTAACTAACATTCAAAATTTATATCTTTCGTTGATAAAATAGAAAGTTATCAAATTATTATTATTTTAATTACAATCACCAATCACAGTTTTATATTTTATTTTTGATGAAATAATTTGTTTAAAACATGACAAACAATTTATAATTCATTATGAAAACCCCTCAAATTTCATTAAATGCAAACTTTTGTTATTTATGTTCATTTTTAATTAGTTTACATTCTATTGTATTTCAAATAGTTGAAAATTTTTTTAAAATTAAGGAGTACAAGAATTTTAATGACAGCGATATTTAAGCCAAATGAACGATAAAATTTATCTTCCTGGTTTAAATGGTATAAGAGCAATCGCAGCGCTTTCTGTAGCTTTTAGTCATATAAATAACAGATTTGATTATTATAATTTACCTAAAAGCGAATTATTAGATTTAGCTAACTTTGGGGTAACAATATTTTTTACATTAAGTGGTTTTTTGATAACTTATTTACTCCTAGTAGAGCTCCAAAAAACAGCTACAATTGATGTTAGAAAATTCTACATGAGAAGAATATTGCGAATTTGGCCACTTTATTTTGTTTATCTCCTTATTGTTTTGATAATAAATGGTATCGATTCATTACAATGGCCCATACTTTTTTATATTTTTATGCTCCCAAATCTAAGAAATTCATTTGCAGCAATTACCAATGTAACAGTGGGAAGTCATAATTTGACTTATATGGTGGGACATTATTGGTCACTTGGCGTTGAAGAACAATTTTATTCTTTTTGGCCTTGGATTATAAAAAGAGTAAAAAATTTATTGCAATTTTTAATTTTTTTTCCAATTGTTTATGTAGTTATCAAACTACTTTTAAGATTGACTCACGCTCCTCTTGGTATAGTAACCTTTTTTAATTATACACGATTTGGATGTCTAGCAATTGGAGCTTTGGGCGCTTATCTTTATTTCAATAAAAGTTCAAAATTAAAGTATTGGTTTACAAAAAAAACAGTAGAAATTTGTGCATGGATACTTTTGTTAATAGTAGCAATAAATAAATTCCACATTACTTCTTTAATTGATCATGAGTTAATTGCAATGGGAACATTGGTCTTAATAATAAATCAAATAAATAACCCAAAAAGATTAATTTCTCTAGAGTACAAGCTCTTTGATTATTTAGGTAAAATATCTTTTGGCTTGTATGTTTATAATCCATTAATAATTTATTTAATGGCTTTTGTCATTAATCCAATGGGAATTAAAAATGATTTAGTAAAAAAAGCAGTGATTTATATACTGGTGGTTGGAGCGATAATTATCGTTTCTCATATTTCTTATCATTACTTTGAAAAAAGATTTTTGAAAATCAAATATAAATATACCACAATAAAAAGCGCAGCTAGCCAAGAAGAAGCAAACAGCTAAAATGAAAAATATACTTTTTATAACATGGGATGGTCCACAAACAAGTTACATGGAAGGCTTGTTTCTGCCTATTTTTAATCAAATTCAGAAGCAAAGTAGTTATCGCTTTCACATCATACAGTTTACTTGGGGAACAAAAGATCGAATTGCAATTACTCAAAAAAAAGCAACCGAATCAAATGTAATTTATACTTCTAAAAAAATATATAGAAAACCAAATGCCATTATTGGTACTATGTATACCATTTTAATAAATGTTGTTTTTTTAGAAAAGTACATTAAAGAGAATGCAATAGATATAGTAATGCCCAGAAGTACGATGCCATCAATTATGATAAACCGATTGAAAAAAACAACGTACAAAATTTTATTTGATGCTGATGGGTTACCAATTGAAGAGCGTATAGATTTTTCTGGTTTAAAGAAAAAAAGTTTGCTGTATCACTTTTTAAAGAAAGAAGAAACTTTAATGTTGACAAATGCAGACACAGTAATTACTCGTTCTAAAAAAGCCATTAAATTTCATTTAGAAACAATTGGAGCTAGCAATCGCGATAAATTTTTTGTAGTAGTTAATGGTAGAGATGTCAACTTTTTTAAAGCTAATGTTATTGATAGTGATATAATCAGAAAGGAACTTAATATATTAACTGACACGAAAGTATTTATTTATTGCGGTTCTCTTGGACCTCAATATGGATGGGAAACAATGATAAAAATTTTTAAAAGATATTTACAAATAAATCATAATGCAATTTTTTTAATTTTGACAGCTAATACAGAATTTGCTATGAAAAGAATTCCTCATTATTTACAACAGCATATTATTTTAAAGTCTTGTCCTTTTGAAAATATTACTAAATATTTATCTATTGGTGATGTTGCATTTGCAATTAGAGATGCTAAACCAAGTATGCAAGGTGTAGCACCAATAAAATTAGGAGAATATTTGTTAATGGGAATTCCAACAATCGCCTCATCTGGAATTGGTGATTCTGATACTATTTTATCAGATAAGTCGTTTTGCTTTTTATCGGAATATAAAACTACAGATATTATTGAAAAAGCAATGTATTTCATCAATCAAACTTCCGAGATGAATCGTGAAGAGATAAGAGAATTTGGTAAATGTAATTTCTCCATTGAGAGTAGTTTTACCAGTTACATAAAAGCTTTAAACCACTGCTCATGAAAATACTTTATCTAACAAAGTATAGTAGAAACGGTGCTAGCAGTCGACTTAGAAGTTATCAATATTTTCCTCTTTTGAAAGAGAAAGGCTTGAATGTAATCGTTAAGCCTTTTTTCGATGAAGATTATTTAATTCAATTATATTCAAAAAAAAAGATATCAAAATTAAAGATATCAAAATTTTATTTTAGAAGATTATATGCCCTTTTAAGTATTTTTAAGTATGATAGAGTAGTTATAGAAAAAGAATTATTTCCTTATTTTTTTAGCTGGTTTGAGAAAATATTATTTTTACTAAATGTTAAATATATTGTCGATTATGATGATGCTATTTTTCATAATTACGACATGAGTAATTCAAAGCTAATTCATTTTTTTTTTAAAAATAAAATTGGAAATGTAATGAAATATAGTTCTTGTGTTTTGGCAGGAAATGACTACTTGGCTAAAAAGGCCAGACAATCTGGAGCCAATACAGTTGTTATTTTTCCGACGGTCATAGACATAAAAAATTATAAAATTAAAGAAAACGTCACTTTAAATGAAACTGTCATAATTGGCTGGATAGGTTCACCTTCTACGTTTAAATATGTAAAAAATATTGCACATATTCTCTCCAAGTTACAAGAGAAAAATCCTTTTGAACTTCACATTATTGGAGCTAATGAAAATATAGCTTTTAAAGGTAAAACAATATTCCCAAAATGGTCAGAAGATACAGAAATAGAGCAACTCTCGAAGATGGATATTGGTATTATGCCTCTAGAAAATACACCTTGGGAATTGGGAAAGTGTTCCTACAAATTAATTCAATATATGGGTGTTGGCTTACCGGTTGTGGCTTCTTCAATTGGAATGAATAAGGAGGTTATTGAGCATGGAATCAATGGTTTTTTGGTAAACAATGATCAAGAGTGGATTGATAAATTGAGTATTTTAATTAGTGATTCTACTTTAAGAAAACATTTTGGAGTATACGGTAGACAAAAAGTAGAACGAGAGTATTCTTTAAATAATAATATAAAAAAATTAATACCCATTTTGCTAAATGTCAGACCAAAATAAAACCAAATATCTCGATATTTTACAAATCTTTAGAGGTATTGCTGCATTAATGGTGGTAATTCATCATGCCGTAGGATCTTTAAAATATTATCACAAAATAGATAGTGATTTCTTAAATGCTGTTGGAATATTTGGAAAATTAGGAGTTGACTTCTTTTTTATTTTATCTGGATTTATCATTTCATATTCTTCTTTTTACAAATACAGTGAACCAGATTCTTTTAAAAGATATTTTAAAAATAGGATTATTAGAGTCTATGTGCCTTATCTTCCAATAGGAATTCTAATGTATTTGTTGTATTCTGTTTTACCAAACCTTTCAAATAATAGTAGAGAAATTAGTTTAATAACTTCTTTTACACTATTTCCATCAGGCAATCCAGCATTATCTGTTGCATGGACTTTATCATTTGAACTTTTTTTTTATTTCTTTTTTAGCCTTTCTTTTTTCTCAAAAAAAGTATGGAATGGTTTTACTCTGTTATGGCTTATTTTAATAGTGATATTTAATTATAGCTTTTTAAATTATTTATTAATAAATAGTTACCCAATTTTTAAAGTATTTTTTTCTACCTATAACTTAGAGTTTTTACTTGGGTATTTACTTTCCTTAATTATTATTTACAAAGTAAAATTTAAGTGGCCACAGTACTCTATTGGAATTCTTATTGTAATACTACTTTTAATATGTCAACAGGAATTTAAACTTAAAACACTCGATTTTTATTACAATTATTTATTTGCATTGATTCTATTTTTTGTGCTATATATTATCATAACTTATTATAATAAAAAATTTGATGAAAATTTTATCATGATGCACATAGGCAATGCTTCTTATTCTATTTATTTAATTCATAATCCATTACAAATGACAATCCTGAGATTATACCCTAATATAAATACTATTTTTAGTCTTGTTTTTGCAATAGTATTGGTATTAGGTTTATCAAGTTTATTTGGATACCTTTATTATTTTATATTTGAAAAAAAATGTATGAACTACATAAAATCTAAGTTAATCAGGTAATCATTTATGGATTTCATTTTTACAACTCTATTTATTGTTTTGGGCTATTTATTTATTAATAGTTTTAAAAATAAATTATCATCCAATAATTATAGTACACTTAAAAAGCTGTACATTTTTCATTTAATA
Source organism: Flavobacterium aquatile LMG 4008 = ATCC 11947 (assembly GCF_000757385.1). Lineage (GTDB taxonomy): Bacteria > Bacteroidota > Bacteroidia > Flavobacteriales > Flavobacteriaceae > Flavobacterium > Flavobacterium aquatile. Next base: position 135,072 of record NZ_JRHH01000004.1, read on the forward strand.
TTTGGGGTGTATTATTGTTTTTTTGTTCTAGGTGATTCGGTTGGATATTGGATGCAACCCAAGTTAATGTCTTTCAGCAGTTTTATTACTGCTTTTAAAGAAGAACAAGGGACTTATTTCATTTTTGCTTTAAATTACATTCCCTCAAATATTTTAGGACTATCTTATTTTACAGGGACAATAATGTACAGCCTTATTGGTTTCATTGGAATGACATATTTTTATATTCTAGCTTTAGAAACTATTCCTAATAACCCAAAGTTTCGTGGTTACAATCTTTTTCCTCTTTTGTTTTTCTTTCCTAATTTTCATTTTTGGAGTTGTGCAGTTGGAAAAGACACTCTTTTATTTTTTTGTATTGGTTTGTTTGTTTATGGATTGCTTAATATTAACAAAAGATTTCTTTTTATAATTTTAGCTTTAACCTTGTCTTATTTTATTAGACCACACATCACTTTATTTATGATTATCGCCTTTGGTTTTTCATTCTTAATGAATACTAATAAGTCATTATTTATAAGAATCATATTCTTTGCAGCAATGATTGTATTAGCAATTTTTATTTTTCCTTTGGTTCTAAAATTTACTAGAATAGAGGAAGCAAGTGTAGAGAGTTTTAATAATTTTGCTCTAAACAAAGCCTCATTGTTAAGTACAGCAAGTTCGAGTTCGGCTGTGGATATAGCTTCTTATCCTTTTCCTTTAAAAGTTTTTACCTTTTTATTTCGTCCCTTCTTTTTTGATATAAATAGTATTCCTTCCTTGCTTGCTTGCATTGAGAATTCCATTCTTTTAATTTTAGTTATAAATATTTTAATAAATAAACCATTAGAGTCTTTCAAGAAAGCTCCCTTCACTATTCGTGGATTGATATATTTTTTAATTATAGGAACATTGGCATTTTCTCAGTCTTTAGGAAATTTAGGTATCATGATACGTATGAGAAATATGTTTTTGCCAGGATTAATCATTTTCATTTATTGGCATTTTTCCTACATTAATAGAGAAGAAGTTGAAAACACTCTTTCATAGAAAAAATCTGCCTAACTGCTTTGCATTGAGCCATCTTCATGCTCATATTAAAATTAAATACCTACTTTAATCTTACCATAACATAAATTAATATTTAAGTTAAAGTTGCATCTTTTAAATAATTGTAAACAATGATTTTATCATTATAAAACGAATTGTTTTGATGTTAAATTTGTTTGTAATTACTTGTTTTAAGTAAGTTACCGCCCATTATAATTAAACAGATTTAACGCAAAAACTAGACACTTCATGTCAGATGTAAAAAAGAAGTTAGTACGAATAACTACTGTGCCATTGTCTTTAGACAAAATACTTGATGGTCAGCTGTGGTTTATGAATAATCATTATGATGTAATCGCTGTATCATCGGAAAAAGAATACCTTATCCAATGTGCCAAAAATGAGGGAGTTCGATATAAACACATTGAAATGACACGAAAAATCACTCCTTTTAAAGATTTTATCTCGTTGTTAAAGTTGATTAGCTTTCTGATGAAGGAAAAACCCCTGATAATTCATTCTCATACTCCAAAAGCTGGAATAATAGCAATGTTAGCCTCAAAAATAGTAAATGTACCTATTCGTTTACACACAGTTGGTGGTTTGCCTCTTATGGAAGAAACTGGACTTAAACGAAAATTTTTAGAGTGTATAGAAAAAGTTACTTATTCATTATCAACGTATGTTTTCACAAATTCTAATGGACTTCAAAATCATATACTACAAAATAATTATACTTCCAAAAGCAAAATAAAGGTTATTGGTAATGGCAGCTCTAACGGAGTGGATATTAATTATTTTTCCCCTACCCAAGTTACAATATCAGATCAAGAAAAATTAAAAGCTTCTTTAGGAATTTTAGAAGATGAATTTGTTTATGTATTTGTAGGCAGAATTGTTGCTGACAAAGGTATAAATGAGTTAGTTGCAGCATTTGACAAAATATCGGCTAAAATAAAAGATATCAAACTACTATTAGTGGGAAAAGAGGAAGCCGATTTAGATCCTCTAAAAAAAGTCACTTTGGATATTATATCTAAAAATAAACAAATACTTACGGTTGGTTTTCAAAAAGATATCAGACCATATTTGTCAATAAGCAACGTAATGGTATTTCCAAGTTACCGTGAAGGTTTTCCTAATGTTCTTCTTCAAGCTGGTGCAATGGGGCTTCCTGTTATTGCCTCAGATATTAATGGTTGTAATGAAATTATTAGTCACGGATTAAATGGAATTCTAATTCCCAAAAAAAGCACCAGTGCCATTGAAAATGCCATTCTTTATATAAAATTTGACGAAGAATGTTTTGATAAATTACAATCAAATTCAAGAATCATGATAATTAATAGATTTGAAAGAAAAGTGATTTGTGAAACTATTTTAGATGAGTACAAAAACATGGAAAAGAACTGTAGTACTAAACCTAAAAAACACTTTGTTTTTGGTGGAAAAAACGGTCAAATTGACCACCACTTTCCAATCTAAATTGACTATCGATTTTGGTGCAAATTAACCACCTAAATTTTTGGATAAACTAGACATTAAAAACGGCACTTTTTTTCACGTTGTTAACCCATACATTCTTATAAATAAAACGGATTATAGCAAACAAAGTAACAGAAATGAGTAAAATTAGAAAAGTAATTAAATTTCACTTTAGTGGTAAGAGTAAGTTATTTATTAGCAATTACTTATCACTTTCTAGAAATACGGTGAAGAAATATACTTTTTTATTTGAACTTCTAGGCTTAAGTTTTGAAGCTATTGATGCCAAAACAGATGCTGAACTTGAAGTTTTATTTTCACAAAATACTGTAGATTTCATCCTGGTAAAAAAGGTAAAATTTTTATGATTATTAAGTTTAAAACCATGAATGATAAGAAAGATACAGTGGGTAATTTGTTGCCAGATGAGTTGCGGTCAAGTAAAATTGGTTTATTGATTAGAGAGATGTCTCTTGATGAGTTACCTCAATTTATAAACGTAATAATTGGAAAAATGAGTATAGTTGGGCCAAGACCTTTGTTGTGTAGCTATTTACATTTATATAACAGCCATCAAAATACACGACACGATGTTAAGCCGGGCATTACTAGTTTAGCGCAAGTGAATGGAAGAAATGCAATTTCTTGGGATAATAAATTTGACTATGACTATGACTATGTTCAGAACATATCGTTTCTATCGAATATTAAAATTTTATTTAAAACTTTTTTAAAAATTATAAATAGAGAAGGTGTGCGAGTAGGAAGTAAAACAACTGTTGAACCTTTCGATGGAATCTAGATTAGTTTTATACGGAGCAAGTGGTCATTGCAAAGTGATTATCGATATTATAGAAAGTTTGCTGCTTAAAGTAGACTTAATAATAGACGATAATCGAAATGTTGATCTATTGTGTGGGAGAAGTGTTGTAAGTACAAAAGAGGCTACGCTAAGTAAAAATGATAGTCTTATAATTTCTATCGGAAATAATAGTGCACGAAAAAATATTGCGAAAGGATTGGATTCCAATTTTCTTTCTGTAGTTCATGCGAGAGCAATTGTTTCTAAAAACATCGAGTTTGGTTTGGGTAATGTTGTAATGCCTTTGGCAACAATTAATTCTGGAGCTAAAATTGGGAGTCACTGCATAATAAATACAAATTCTATAGTTGAACATGATTGTATAATAGGTGATTTTGTGCATATCTCTCCAAGAGCTTCATTGGCAGGAAACGTTCAAGTTGGTGAAGGAACACAAATAGGAATTGGAGCAGTAGTTATACAGAATATTAAGATTGGAAAATGGGCGATGATTGGCGCAGGTTCTATAATAATTAGCGATGTTCCAGATTATGCTGTGGTGGTAGGAAATCCTGGCAGAATTATAAAATACAATAATAATGACTAAATCTTAAATATGGTTATCATCGCCACAGATGGGCGAAAGCGAGCAAACCTACATTCAAGAAGCATTCGTCACGAATTGTGTAGTACCACTAGGACCAAATATTACTGGATTTGTGCACGATTTAGAAAAACAATTAGGAATAAAGTTTTTGTTGGAGCCTTAAGTTTAGGAACAGCTGCACTTCATTTCGGATTAATTTTACTTGGTGTACAAGCTGGTGACAAAGTTATTTGTCAGAGTATGACTTTTTCGGCATCGGCAAATCCTATTGTGTATCAAGGTGCAACAGCAGTTTTTGTTGATAGTGAACTAGACACTTGGAATATGTGTCCCAACGCATTTGATACTGCTATAAAAGATAGAATTTCAAAAGGCAAAAAGCCCAAAGCAACTATCGCAGTTAATTTGTACAGAATGCCATTTAATGTCGATCAAATTAGAGCCATCGCCAATGAATATGAAATTCTAATTCTTGATGACAGCGCAGAATCGTTAGGAAGTACTTATAGAGGTGCGCATTGTGGCACATTTGGCGACATAAGCGTGTTGTCGTTCAACGGAAATAAAATAATTACAACATCTGGAGACGGAGCGAATGTAATAAAAAATATAGATTTAAAAAACAAAGCCATCTTTTTGGCAACACAAGCACGAGATAATGCACAACATTATCAGCACAGTGCGATAGGTTACAATTATCGCATGAGTAACATTTGCGATGGCATCGGTAGAGGTCTAATGGAAGTTTTGGACAAACACAGTCAAAAAAGACATGAGATGCATGCTTTTTAAGTTTCAATTTTTAAAGAAAATACAGCAATTAAGGTATTCACTGAACCGAATAGTTATTATTATTCCAATCCTTGGTTGTCAGCAATAACGGTTGATGCTTTAGTAGGAAAATCAAGAGAAGATATACGATTATTATTAGAAGCAGAAAACATAGAGAGTCGACCGTTGTGGAAGCCAATGCACATGCAACCTATTTTTAAAGACGCACCGTATTATGGCGAATCAGTTTGTGAAGAGCTGTTTGAAAACGGTCTTTGTTTGCCCTCGGGTTCTAATTTATCAGATGATGATAGAGAGCAGATTTCCAAAATAACTTCACTTTTCTAAATGGAAAGTGACTATGAAAATAGTAATTAATTATAAAAGAATATGAGTTTCTCCTTAAATAAAAAGAATTTCACTTTTAGATTTAAAAATTTGGGGTATCTTCCTAAATGGCTCATATTTATGATTGATATAAGTATCGTTTTTTCTTCGGGAATAGTTACTTATTTTTTATTAAATGGCTTAAGGTTAAAGTTTGTACCTATAAATTATATAATACTTACTAACATAATCTATTTTACGATAAACACATTCTTTTTTTGGTTGTTTAGAACCTATTCGGGTATTATTAGACATTCATCCTATACCGATGCAGTAAAATTGTTTTTCTCTCAGTTTTCAACTTTTATAACAATTATAGGTATTAACATTTGTTTGCTACTTTTTGATTATCAGAAGCTTTGTTTAACTACTGGAGCTTTTATAAATGCGGTATTTTCTTTTAGTTTATTGTTTTTTTATAGAATTATTGTAAAACAGTTATTTGCAATTTTCTTTTTTGATAGTGGTTGTTCAAAAAGAGTAAGAGCAATTGTTTATGGATCGGACAGTAATGCTATTGCAGTTGCAAACGCACTAAAGTTTGAGGTGCCAGGAAGATTTGAATTAGTTGGATTTATTGATAAAAATAATGAAAATTCAACAAAAAGAATATTAGACTTACCGATAATAAAAATTAAAAAAAGCATTACTGTTTTAATGAGGTATATGAAAGTTGAGGCTATTATTATGGCCGATGAAACTTTAAATAAAGAAGAAAAGGCATTAATTGTAAATGAGTGTATTGATTATGGTTTTAAGGCATACACGATTCCTGTAATTCTTGATGTAAATGATAAAAAACAAATCTCAAGTGGAATAAAAAGTTATGAGATTCATGATTTACTCGAGCGAAAACCTATTGTATTAGACACAATGTCGCTTTCAAAAAAGTTAAAAGGTAAAACCATATTAGTAACCGGAGCGGCAGGTTCTATAGGAAGTGAAATAGTCAGACAAATATTATTTTTTAATCCTGAAGAAATAATACTTCTTGACCAAGCAGAAACACCTTTAAATAATTTGTCATTAGAGATTTTAAGTCATAATAAACAGGTAAAAATAGTTAATTATATGGGCGATATCAGAGATATTGAAACTGTAGAATCTATTTTTATAAAATATAGGCCAAATGTTGTTTATCATGCTGCTGCTTATAAACATGTCCCAATGATGGAAAATAACCCTGCACAAGCTATTTTCACTAATGTATTGGGAACTAAAAACATAGCAGACTTATCACAAAAATATAGAGTGGAGCGATTTGTAATGATTTCAACAGACAAAGCGGTTAATCCAAGTAGTGTGATGGGTGCAAGTAAAAGAATTGCAGAAATGTATGTGCAGTCAAAACATTTTATGCTTAAAGAGAGTAATTCTAACCAGTACACTAAGTTTATTACTACAAGATTTGGAAATGTACTTGGTTCAAATGGTTCGGTAGTTCCTTTATTTGCTAGACAAATTGATGAAGGCGGTCCAATAACCATAACACATCCCGAAATTATTAGGTATTTTATGACAATTCCCGAGGCATGTCAATTGGTTCTTGAAGCTTGCTCTATGGGAAATGGTGGCGAAATTTATGTTTTTGATATGGGTAAGCCTGTAAAAATTATTGACCTCGCCAAGAAAATGATTCGTTTAGCAGGCTATATACCAGAAAAAGAAATCAAGATTAAAACAGTTGGTTTACGACCAGGTGAAAAATTATATGAAGAGTTATTGCATAACTCGGCCCAAAATTTACCCACACATCATGAGAAAATAATGGTTGCCATTGAAGTCTGCAATAAGCACGATGTGATTGAAAGACAGGTTTCTGATCTCATTCAATCTGCAAAGTACTTTAAAAATGAGGAGATAGTTATCCTAATGAAGCAAATTGTACCAGAATTTAAGAGTTTAAACTCTGTGTATGCGGTTTTAAATAAAAAGGAGGTTAATAGTAAAATGGAAAAAACGGTCAAATTGACTACCTCTTTCCAATCTAAATTGACTATCGATTTCGGTGCAAATTGACAACTAATTCAAGTCCAAATTGACCACCTAAATTTTTGGATAAACTAGACATTAAAAAAGGTACTTTTTTCATGTTGTTAGCCCAATGCTATTAAAAGTGCTATCGAAAGTGGGAAAACAGACATCGACACAATAATGGCTCTATAATTGTAACTTCTCAAATACCAGTGCAAGGTTGGTACGATATAATATGAGAAAAAACAATAGATGATGCCATTCTAGACTGACATATACATCAATCACATAGCATTGAGTTACAAGGTGAATCCATGAGAAAGAAACGAGGAATCAACAAAGAGTAATTTTAGTATATTCGAATAACAAATTAGCACAAGAAAAAAAGTAGTTTTTAATGAAAAATGGAGTTGGTCATTTTGCTCCGAAATTAGGTGGTCAATTTGGACTTGAATTAGGTGCTCACTTTAAATTGGAATTAGATGGTCAATATCACCTAGAATTTGCAGTTTTTGGTGCAAAGGAATTTCAAAATACTCTAAATTCATTTTAGAGTATAAAAAAAGAAACGTAATCACTCTTTTTATATCTAAATACCAATATAGTAGCTATATATACTATGATTGTATTATTAATAATTCTATATATCCCATAAAAAAAATTAAGTTTCTATCTTATTTTTGAAATTTTATAATATAAATACTTAATAATAAAAAATATCTAAATTCTCGGAAAAAAAAGATATCTTGAAAGGGTTTCACTAAATTTTAATTTATTTTTTCCTATTTAATTTTGATAATATATGTTTAGTTCTCTTCCATAAATTATCTTCAATCGTGCCATCTTCATAGCCATAGCCATAGCCATAACCGTAGTTATATTTATAGCCATATTTTTTATTTTGTTCTACATTGTTCAATATTATTCCCATACTTTTAATTGTATTGAGCTTCTTGAAATTAATAATAAATTTCAATAATCTTTTTTCTGTAAAATTTGCTCTTGCAACATAAAGAACGGTATCTGCAAATCCTAAAATTAAACTAGTATCTGTTACCAATACTGTTGGTGCAGTATCAACTATTATATAATCATATTTGCTTCTCAGTTCTTCCAATAATATTTCAAATCGTCCATTTGATAATAACTCAGCAGGATTTTCAGGTATTATTCCAGATATTATAACGTGAAGGTTGCTATCTTCTTCCAAGTTTTTTGTTATAATATCGTCTGATGTTAATTTTGCATCAAACAAATAATTGGTAACACCTTTTACTAAAAGTTTTTTTAAATCTAAAGATCGGTGTAATTGAGGATTTCTTAAGTCAGCACCAACCAAAACAATTTTCTTTCCAAAGGAAGCAAGTGTTAAGGCCAAATTTGTTGATACAAAAGTTTTACCTTCTCCTTTAACAGAAGATGTAACAAAAATAACTGTTCCTTCCTCTTTTGATGGTGAAATATGTTTAATATTTGAACTCAATATTCTGAACGATTCTGATAGTACTGAACGGTCTAAATGACTAACTTTTTTTTGCTCATCTTTTATATTCGGAATTTCAGATATCACAATAGCATCACTAATTTCCTCTTCTATATCTTCCTTACTTTGAATTTTATTATTAAGTAAATTAGTAATAAAAATTACGCTAAAGGGGATAAAAAGTCCTATCAAAAATGCAATACCAACGTAGGCTTTGCGATCTGGAAATATGGGAGCATCCGAAAAAACAGCATACTCAACTACTTTAATGCAAGGATTTGTGATGGCAAGATTTACAAGTGCTTCCTCTCTTTTTTGTAACAATAAAACATATAAATTTTCTTTTATTGTTTGCTGTCTTTCTATGGATCTTATATTTTTTTCTTTTTTTGGAACACTTCCATATTTTTCTTTTTCTTCAGCATTAATTTTTCCGAATTCTTCTTTTTTTATTTCTAAAACCTTTTGATAACCAATTATGGAGGTTTTTACATTATTTTTTAATTGGTTGGCTTGACTTATACTTTCTGCAACCAACGGATTAGAGGCGCCACCTCCTGATTGAACTAGTTTATTACATTTAAAAACCTGTTGATTGTACTTCTCTATTAAACTGTTTATTTCTTGGTCATCAAATCCAACATTTGGAGGTAGAAGTTCCAGTTCTTTAGATTTATTTATTGATAGCAACATTAATTTAGATAATGTTGATTGTGTGTTTACTTTATCTAAATCAGATTTTGATATATAAGTTCTTTGCATTAAAAAACTTCCATCACTATCTACATTAACAATCTCATTATTTTTTTTATAATTCGCTTTTGATTCTTCTATTGAATCTAATTCAGTGTAGAGGTATTCAAATCTTTTATCAACAAAATCTACAGTTTTTTGATGTACAAATTGTCGGTCTTTTATTCCATCATTGTTGAAAACAGTAACTAATTTATTTACTATATCACTAATTTTTTCTGTGTTGTTACCTGTTAAACTGATTTTCAAGATGTCACTTTGGTTTCCAACATAATCAATGGCTAATTTTCTAGAAATACTTTTGGAAATACTTTTTTGATCTCTAAGAAATACTGAATAAATTCGTCCATTTAATTTTTTAATAGAAGTGTTGTTTTTTAAACTTAATTTAAATGGTATTTCAAAATCAAAATTGGTGTGTTCAAATCTATATTCTTTATTTGAATCATTTAATTTATATCCTTTATCTGTAATTTCAATTTGAAACGTAACTTTTTTGTTTTTAAGAGAATCCTTTTCAATGGACCATATTACTTTAAAAGGAGTCTTATTCCATAATTCATAAGACTTCACTCTACCTACGCTGTAGATTTCTGTGGTTAAATTTAAACTATCTACAACAGTATTAATTATTCTAGAAGATTTAATATTTTCTATTTGATTTTCATGATTAACTTTACTTGTACCAAAAATTGAAACACCATCATTAGGCATTTTAAATGCTGCGTTGGAGCTGTCTAAAATTTGAATTTTACTGGATGTTTCATAAACATCACTTGCGTATCGAAGATAAAAAAAACATGCCACTAACGATACAACAGTGGAAAATAAAATCCATTTCCAATGGTGTAAATATTTTAATAGTTCTTCTTTAAAATTAATTTTAATGGGTTGACTTTGCATTTATTTGGAGAGTAGAATAATTGTTAGTACTAACGATACAGATACAGAAACTACTGAAATAAAAGTTCCTAAGTTACCTACATAACCAGCAGTTTTTACTTTTGGACCGTTTGGATTAACATAGATAATATCATTTGGTTTAATGTAATAGTGTGGTGAACTAAACCAGTTTTTTGACGTCAAATCAATCATAATGTATGATTTTATATTGTTTTCTTCTCTTATCAACAACACATTTTCTCTTTTTCCATTAATAGTCAAATCGCCAGCATATCCTAATGCTTGAAGAATACTTATTTGTGGTTCTGTATATTTATAAGTTCCGGGTTGGTTGACTTCGCCCAAAACGGTGAATTTTGCATTCATTAAACGAACGGTAACTATAGGTTCTTTAAGATGTTTTTCGTCAATTAATTTTTTCATTAATAACGATTCCAACTCTTCTAAGCTAATCCCTGTAACCAAAATTTTTCCCAGAATGGGCAAAGTTATTTTGCCTTCTTGGCTTACTAAATAACCTTGAAATAGTGAACTGTTTTGATTTTGATCCTGATTTAAATTGTACATCATTGACAATTCTGAGGAACTTGATGAAACGATGATGCTTAAAATGTCATTAGGTTGAATTTTATTTACAGTGTAAACATTTTGATCTTGTTTTTTGTAATCAATGTCAGTAAAGTAAAGGATTTCTTTTTTAGAAGAACAAGAGTAAAAAAAAAATAAACCAAAAATAGAAAGAAAGAAATTGGTTTTAGTAGCGTTCATTTATGGAGATAGTTAGAAATTATTTGGTTAAAATCTTATAAACCAATTGGATTTAATCCAAAAGTTTAATTTGCGAGCAAATATATACATCTACCTTTTAACTATCAACAACTATTCAATATATAAACTTTTCTGAATTATTATTTAATGCAGACTTAACATAGGAGTATAGTTTTAGCGAAACATATATTGAAAACTTGAATAATAATGGCTTATGATCGCTGTGTTTACTCCAAGCTTCATAATTTCCAATTTCTACACTTTCAAATACATCCATAAAATCAGTAGGTGCAAAACAATAATCAATATGATATTGCTTACTTGCATTTCTTTACATGTATAAAGTTGGATGTTCTTCTTTACTTTGAATTTGATAATAAAATTTATGATATACGCTTACGATGTTTTCTTTACAAGTATTTCTACTACGTTTGAATGATTTCTTTCTCTTCTTGGTTTGTCTCAAATTGTATTACTATTAAAATCTCCAATTAAAATAGTTTTGCTTTCTGACAATATCGATTAATAAAATTTTAGCGCCTTCCAAATTTGGGTGACATATGCTCCATCTTTGTCTTTCGGATTATTTGCCCAGATTGTAAATATTGTAAATTCAATTTTGCCATTTGTCAACGATATCGGCAATATATTTTTGAATTCCTGATTATGAAAATCTAACAAATCTAATTTGTAATCACTGTAAGAGAATACTCCAGGGCTCTTATTTTGGTTTTCTACGTACCAGATTATTTGAGTTGGTTTTTGAACATTATTGGGTAATTGTAATCTTTCTGGATTTTTACATTCTGGAACTATCGAAATATCAGATTTATGTTTCAAGATAAACTCCGCTATTTTTCAAAACTCTATATTACAATTCCTAGTGATAATTTTCATGAAAGTTAGTTATGTTCAATTCTGTCCCACAGTTTATACCAACTTATAAATATTCGCAGCTAAATATAGCTTTTAAATTTTAAATTGCTAACTTTTAGTGTTTTAGTAACAACAATTTATAAATGTGAAATGCGTATATTTACATAAATTAAAGGTATAAAATAATTTAGCCTAATCTATCTACTAGTAAATACATATGCAATAAATTATGCTCGAACTATTTATAATTGATTTCTTATAAAATTATTAGTTTGATGTTTTAATTTTAGTTAAATAAGTTAAAAAAGTTAATAAATTTAAGGAGGTAAAATATTTTTTTTTAGAAGTTATTAAGAATACAATTATCAACTAAATTGTCAACTAAAATAATAAACCTTTGTAAATCAAAGACTTACAAAGGTTTTTGTGGAGTCGCCGAGAATCGAACTCGGGTCCAAACAAGCAATCAAAAGGCTTTCTACACGCTTATTTCCTGATTAAATTTTCGTTGTTCTGCTTGGCCAGAAACAGCCACAAAACACTTATCTTCTTAAATTTTCGTAACAGCTCCAAAGCTCCACTGTTCTTAGGTTCGTATTTACGATTCACCTATATCGACCGCCACAAACCAAAGCTTTCGAGGTGAATCCTGCTTTCCTACCTTGTAGGAGCGTGGCCAATCTTACTATAATTCAGATTATGCAGCAAGAGCGTAGTTTCCTTCGCCGTTTATGTTTTTGTAAATTTGGATTTACGAGCTAAAAATACAACGCTCGACGTGCTTACAATTTAATTCCACTTGCTGTCAAAACCAGTCGACCCCATTTTTAGTATTCCGATTTCATTTCAAAAATCAGACCACAAATATACTTCCGATTTATCGTTTAAGCAATAGCAATTGTAAAGATTATAGACAAAGTAAAAACTATTCACTAATCACTATTTACTAATCACTAATCACTTATTCTTCCTCTTCGCAGCACGTTTCTTCTCAACACCACGATTAGTAGGCTTAGTTTTTCTTGGTTTTACCTTTCCTGGTCCACCAAGGTTGACTTGTTTATTTTTAGCAGATTTCTCATGAAACGCTTCTCCACCTTCTTTTTTAACGCGTTTCAACAAGAATTTTATTTTCTTTCTGTCTTTTTCAAATTCCAATAGGCGAGTGGCCACTTCAACATCCGATGGTAATTCTAAGAAAGTAATCTCTTTTTCCATCAATATTTCGGCTTGAATCTGAATCTCTTCTTCGTACGGAGAAACAAAACTAATCGCAATACCCGATTTATCGGCACGACCTGTTCTACCAATTCTATGAATGTATTGTTCTGGAATCTCAGTAAATTCTACGTTTATAACGTGCGTAATATCAGAAATATCCAATCCACGAGCCATAACATCGGTAGTAATAATTCCGCGTATTTCTCCAGCCTGAAACGATGCCATCGTATTCAAACGGTAATTCTGCGATTTATTAGAGTGAATCAATCCAAATTGCTCTGGAAATTCTTCCTCAATGCTGTTGGCAACTAAATCGGCTATCTTTTTGTTATTCACAAAGATCAAAATACGACTCATGCTCTCATCACTTTGCAATAATCCTTTTAACAGATTAATCTTCGTTAGAAAGTTAGGCGTTCTGTATGCCAATTGTTCTATTTTCTCCAATGGTGTTCCTGAAGCTGCTAGCGTTACTTCTTCGGGTAAATCAAAGTATTCGTCAAGCATATCATCAACATCATCCGTCATCGTTGCCGAGAATAAAATGTTCTGACGCTTGTTTTTCAACATCGCCAAGATAGAAGTCACCTGAGATCTAAAACCTAGGTTCAATATCTCATCAAATTCATCAATAACCAATTTCTGTACCGAGTCAAATCGGATTACGTTATCCAAGGCCAAATCCATCGTTCTACCTGGCGTTCCAACTAAAATATCGATACCTTGATAAACGGCTTTTTTCTGCGTATTGATGTTCACACCACCGTAAATTCCTAGTGTTCGCACCGACATGTATTTGGTCAAACTCTCTACAACATCCACAATTTGAACTACCAATTCACGCGTTGGAACTAGTATTACAATTCTTGGCGAATCGGTTGCAATAAACTTCCATTGTTTCAATAACGGAAGCAAATAGGCAAGGGTTTTTCCCGTACCGGTTTGTGCAATTCCCATCACATCTCTTCCTGACATTAAGGTTGAAAAAGATTTTTCCTGAATCGGAGTTGGTGTCGTCAATCCCAATTCATCAATCGCTTTTTGCAATGATTTTGGAAGATTAAACTGTTCAAAAGTGCTCATTTTACTTATAATTTGGCGCAAAGGTAAGCATTTCTTTTTTAGTCGTAAAAAGCGTGGTTTTTGTTCTTGTTATTAGAAGCGAATGGCTTGGGCTTTCTTGGTTTCCATTTTCCTGCTTTCCATTCCAATTCCCGATGAAAAATCGGGAGATTTCCATTGCAATCAGGGCTAGACTTCAATCAATTGGCATTCTTTAATCGTCAGTAAATAAAAAACCTTCTCCATTGCTGAAGAAGGTTTATTTTTTTTTTGAGACAACGTCCAATAATCAATAATTTACAACCATTTCTTTTCGCTTTCTGTAGCGTCTAAAATGTCAATGTTAAATATGGATTTGAATTCTTCTGCCATGTTAAAGGCATCGGCTCTATTTTGAGTTTTATAAAAAGTGATGTGTTTATTTCCTTTATAAAACAAATTAAGTAAGATAATATCATTTTGAAGCGTAGTTTCAGCAGTTATAACACGAATGGTTTGATTTTCTTTTGTTTTAAACACAGAAACATATTCAAACTCTGGACAAGGCATCCACTTTCCAAAACGAAATCCAAATAGTGATTTTATATTTCTGTAGGTATTTGTTTTAAGATTAATTTCAGAACCTTCAGTCAATAATAAATTGATTCCTATTACTAAAAAAATGGATCCAAATAACAGACTCAAAGAAAGTAATGAGTATAAACCAAGAGCAAGTAAAAAGAAGCCAAGTATTTTTTTAAACAAAGGAATGTCTTTTGTATATGTTACTATATCCATGAATTATGTGTTTGTATTAGCGATTGTTTATTAAAAAACCTTCAACATTACTGAAGAAGGTTTATTATTTTAAAGAATGTTTCTTATTACAATTTGTGCATGTTTTCAGCCAAAGTCTCAATAAACTTAGTAATCGGACCTTTAATCATCATCGCCATCATTGGATTGAAATCACCCTCAAAGTCCAGTTTTACTTCACTAGAAGCATCAGAAATAGCATCAATAGAAGCAACCAATGTAAACGGCAGTTTATCACTAGCAGCAGCAAGATTCACTTTAGAATGCGGAACACCTTCTTTCAATCTCAATTTGATTTCGGGCATACCTTTCAATCCAAAGTTAAAGATGTCGTCACCAAGAACTTCAAATTTAGCAATATTCTCAGGCATCAATTTCTCAAAATTCTTCACATCGGATAACGCAGTATATAAATACTCCGCTGATTTTGCTACTGTAACTTTTGGGCTTTCTAAATTCATTTTTTATATCTTAATACTTTTGTCTTACTACTTAATACTTCAATCTTAATACTTAAACACTCCAAGTAGAAGGACTTTTTCGCCACTCTTGCAACGTCTTTTGTTCGGTTTCTGTTATGTACTGCTTTTCTACAGCAAGATCTAAAAGATGTTCGTAGTTACTTAATGTATTTAGATTTACGTTGGCTTTTTTAAAGTTCTCCTCGGCAACAGCAAATCCATAAGTAAAAATAGCAATCATTCCTTTTACATTCGCACCAGCTTCTTTCAAAGCTTCAACGGCAAGTAAACTACTATTTCCTGTACTAATTAAGTCTTCTATAACAACAACATTTTGTCCTTTTTGTAAAAAACCTTCCACTTTATTTTGTCTTCCATGCTTCTTTGCTTCTGGTCTAACATACACAAATGGTAGTCCGAGCTCTTCTGCAACAAGTATGCCAATGCCAATTGCACCAGTCGCAACACCTGCAATAACATCGGGTTTGCCATAAATTTCTTCTATTTGTTTAGAAAATTCATCGCGGATGTAATTTCTTATCGCTGGAAATGAGAGTGTTAGTCGGTTATCACAATAAATAGGTGAATTCCAACCCGAAGCCCACTTAAAAGGATTTGACGGATTCAATTTAATTGCATTTATTTGTAAAAGCAATTCGGCTGTCTTTTCGGCTGTATCTTTATTAAAAATCATAGTACAAATGTATAAAGTTTTTGTGAACGACAAACCACTTTTTTTGACAAATGAAGTCGCCAAGGAAACCGACTTTCAGTTGTTTTTGCTTGAAAGTGTTGATATTGAGCAACTTATTATTAAAATGTTCAATAATAAAATTTCTAAAGCGTATTTGTATTATCCCGATGAAAAGGAGATTCTCAAAAAGGTGAAAGAAAAAATACCAGTTAAAAAAGCTGGCGGCGGATTGGTGTACAACAAAAACGGCGACGTTTTATTCATTTTCAGAAACGGAAAATGGGATTTGCCGAAAGGCGGAACCGAAAAAGGTGAAGAAATAGAAGACACTTCTTTACGTGAAGTAGAAGAAGAAACAGGTGTAACTGGACTTAAAATTTCAAGAAAACTACAAAAAACCTACCACGTATTTAAACGCAACGGAAAATACCGACTTAAAATCACACACTGGTTTGAAATGACAACCGATTTTGAAGGAACTCCAATTCCGCAAGAAAATGAAGGCATCGAAAAAGTAGCGTGGTTAAATCCATCGGAAATAAAACAAGCTTTGAATAATTCCTATGAAAATATCAAATTGTTATTTGAAGAAGAGAAGATATTGAAATAGTTATTTTACAATTCTATAAACTGGATATTGTAAATGCGACTTTTCGTAATAATCAGAATGTCTGTAAATCCAGTCCAGTTGTGCCGAACCGCTATCAGAAAATGCTTTATCGGATTGTTTTTTAGCATCAAATTCGGCTTTTAAGATAGGATTAATATCCAATAATTCTTTAGCAACATCTTCAAAAACATAAGCTGAGAAATACTCTTTTTGCTGTAATATAGCATCAAAGAAATTCCAGTTAAAATAAGAGTCAACCGCTTCTGGTTCTAAGGTTTCCAACAAATATTTTGCCGCTGGTTGTTTTGTAGAAAACACGTAGTCGCCTGCAACGAATTTTAGCTTTTCTGTTTTCTTAGAAACTTTGGTGTTGTAATGTCCGTAATGTCCTTCATAAGGCGATTTTGACGTTTGATAACTATCAATTTTATACGATTCGACTTCAATTATGGTATCGTTTTTTAATTGAGTATAATCTATCTTATTTAATTTCAACAAATCAATGACTTGCCATTGCGATTGCGGAATTGCATACGACTTGGGAACAGAAACAAATTTAGAAGGTTTATAATTTCCATAAAACGGAATCTTTTTAGTAAATGGTTTGCTTCGGTCATAGAATAATCGGTCTTTTCCGGAAATGTCACTTGGTTTGTTCTTTCCTTCAAATCCTTTGAAATCAATGTAAGAAACTTTCGTAGAATCAATCGTCCAATCAATAGGATAGTTGGTTCCAGCTTTATATTCATTGTAACTTTCGCTTCTGATGTCCTTTATTTTCTGCCAATTCGCATCGGTGTAGTTAATAACGCTTACCATAAATTCGTAAGTAACTTTCACGCGCTCTTTGAACGATTTTAGCATGTGTGTTTCGGGTACAAATCCCAAAGTATTGAACAAGGTTGTATAACCAGTTGCGTATCTTGGCGTATCGGTAAATTGTTCGAAACCTTTGTCTGGCGTAGTGCTGTGAACGTTTACATACGGCACAACATCAATCTTTTTTTGATTCATACTTTGTACAATACCGGGATAAAATTCGTTAATGAAATAATTTCCCAAAGTGGTTCCAAGGCGTTCATGCTGCGTTGCAATACAAGTAAAAGTATATTGATAATCAGCACCATTAGAAACGTGATTGTCTAGGAAAACATCGGGATTTATACTTCTATACAACTCTTGAAAACTCCTAGAATTTTTAGTATCCGATTTTATAAAATCACGATTTAAGTCAAAATTACGAGCGTTTCCTCTAAAACCATATTCTTCCGGACCATTTTGATTGGCTCTTGACGAAGTGTTTCTATTCAGCATTCCATCAATATTATACACCGGAATTACAACTACCATAGTGTTTTTTGGAACTTTAATTTTGGCAGTTGCTAAATCTCGCATCAGCATCATCGAAGCATCAATTCCGTCAGGTTCACCTGGATGAATTCCGTTATTTACTAAAACGATGGCTTTATTTTGATTGACATCAAAGTTTTTATTTTCAGAAAAGATAACAATATGCAAAGGTTTACCACTATCGGTTTTTCCTTTTTCAATCATTTGAATCGTACTATAATTGGCATCCAAATCCTGATAATAGCGAATGCACTCGTCATAAGTTGTCGATTGGTTTCCGTTTCCTTTTTCGAATGGAGTTTGTAATGAAACTGGTTTTTGAGAAAACATTAAAGTCGAAAACAATAAAGTGAATAGTAGAAATCGCATGGTTTTGTTTTAATAAAATTCAAATGTAAAGATAATTATCAGATTCGTAATTCAAAATTCGTAATTCGTAATCCAAAAAACTACCTTTGCAAAATGAATAAAAATCCACATTCCAACAATTTACTTTTAAATTTAGGTATTGAAAGCTTAAATGAAATGCAAGAAATGGCACAAGACGCTATTTTGAATGATGCCAATGTTTTATTGCTTTCGCCAACAGGTTCTGGAAAAACGCTTGCTTTTTTGTTACCAATTTTTAAAATGCTGCAACCTGAAATCAATACGGTTCAATGTTTAATTTTAGTTCCATCACGTGAATTAGGTTTGCAAATTGAACAAGTTTGGAAGAAAATGGGAACCGATTTCAAAGTAAATGTTTGTTATGGTGGACACTCAATAGATACCGAGATTAAGAATTTATCAAATCCGCCAGCCGTTTTAATTGGAACTTCAGGTAGAATAGCCGATCATATTGATAGAGAGACTTTTAAATTGGATACCATTGAGACTTTAATTTTAGATGAATTTGATAAATCATTGCAATTGGGTTTCCATGAGCAAATGAGTTTTATTATTTCGAGATTGTCTAAATTGAACAAACGCGTTTTGGTTTCGGCAACTTCAGATATTGAAATTCCAAAATATACACGAGTTGTAAATCCGACAGTTTTAGATTTTATTCCGACAGAAGAAGAGAGTACTAATTTGGAATTGAAGATGGTTGTCTCTAAGGAAAAAGATAAAATCAATTCGCTTTTCAATTTAATTTGTTCGTTAAAATCGGAAGCTGCAATTATCTTTTGCAACCATCGTGATGCAGCCGAACGAATCAGTGATACGCTCAACGAAAAAGGAATTTATGCCACATATTATCACGGCGGAATGGATCAAGACGAGCGAGAACGTGCGTTAATTCAGTTTAGAAATGGAAGTGTAAGTTATTTAATCACAACCGATTTAGCCGCACGTGGATTGGACATTCCCGAAATGAAGCACGTAATTCATTATCATTTGCCATTAAAAGAAGACGAATTTACCCATAGAAACGGTCGTACTGCTCGAATGTTAGCCTCAGGAACGGCCTACATAGTTGCTCACGAAAGTGAGAAAAAAATGGAGTATTTAGATTATGGAATGGCAGTTTTGAATGTCGAAAATGCAACAACATTACCGAAACCGCCGCAATTTCAAACCATCTACATCAGCGGAGGAAAGAAAAATAAACTAAATAAAATTGACATCGTAGGTTTCTTTTCTCAAAAAGGAAAACTAGAAAAAGGTGATTTAGGATTAATTGAAGTCAAAGATTTCATCTCGTTCGCGGCAGTAAAATCTAAAAAAGTAAAAGAACTTTTAGGAAACATTCGCGACGAAAAAATGAAAGGTAAAAAGTTTAAGATTGAAGTGGCTAGGAAAGTGGTTAAGAAAGAAGATTAATCTATTGATTTGAATTGTTTCATTTCTTCAGTTGGTTCAATTGCGCTGTAATCTTTCCATATTTTTGGATCATATTTCTTGATTTGCAAATAATTAAAATCTTTTTCTTTTATATTTTCTATGACCAATCCGTTGCTTTCAGAACGATTGATATTTAGATACTCTTGTTTTTCAAATGAATTTCCTTCCACTTTTAAATCAAGGGCAAAAACATCTTTTTCACCATCTGTTAATTCAATAAATTTCAAAGGTCGGTTTATATAAAAGTATTTTCCAGATTCGTGGGCTACATAATGAAGAATGTATCCATAATCAATAGGATTCTTTTTGTAAATAACAGTACCGTTACTAATGTTTTCTGATGATTTTACTCCTAATATAAATTTTAAATTAAGACTGTTCAGTTTTTTGCCTTCTTCCAATTTGTAATCTACTCTAATTACTGCAAAATCCGATTCAGAAATATAAAGTGTTCCTTTATACTTTGCTTTACTTTTCTTTGGTTTGAAACTCAATTGATAAATAAGTTCCTGTTGGTCAGAAAAAGAAGCGCCTTCATATTTATATTCATAATTTTCTGGAGTATGAATAAAATCATATTTAGAAGTATTAGAAATACTATTGGAGTAAGTAAAAACATCTAGCTTACTTTTTGCTGCTGTTAATTGATTTTTAGGACTTTTACTTTTTTTCTGATTATAATCTTTTCGTAAGGTGATGGTATCTCTAGAGCCAAAAAGACCACTTTTTACTCTGTAATATTTTGTAGAATCAAGATGTTTTAATACAATATCTGTAGTTGATTTTTCTAAATCGTCTAAGGCAACTGCATTACTTGCATCTTTTAATTTAGTTGCTTTCATTACTTCCATTTTGGATACATAAAGGTTTTTATCATCCTTTTTTGTTACGTAAGAATATTTATTACAAATGAAGTCGATAAAATGTTTTGGAGGATTTGTTTTTAATTTAGATGTAAAGGAAGACATTTGAGCGTTTGCTGCTTTAAGTGCGTCTTTAGAAAATCCAGTTGATTTATCAATCTCTACATCGAGTATTTTTGGTTTAAAATTATTTGTTTCTCTAAAGAAAATGAGGTCCTTTTTAGGTTTTGAACTATAGGGATAATTAGTTTTAAAATTGGCTTTTACATTCGCCATAATCTCATACGGACTTAACTTTTCATTTGAAATTGTAACTTCGTTTAGTTCAATTACACTTGGTGTTAACTTTACAATATTTTGCATGGCTTTTAGCTCTTGAACGTTTATTTTTTGAAGAACATAACCAATGCAAGAAATGGCGAGGGAAGTAGTATCATCAATATCACTTTCGGATAAATTGAAATATCCTTCGCCGTTCGAAATAACGTTTTCTTTATTGTTGATTACAATATTGGCGTATGAAATGATTTCACCGGTAGATGAATCTATTATTTTACCAGTGATATTTTGGCAAAAACTGTTACAAGTAAGTAATAGAAAAAGAAATACAATGCTATTTATTTTTTTCATGGCTGCGATTTAATGATAAATTTTGGAATAAGTACTACATTTAAATTCTAACAGAATCTGGAACTAAAACAGTATAATCACCACCATTTCTAAGTACATCACGAACAATACTTGACGAAATGTATGATGTTTTTGCAGCAGTTAATAAAAACACAGTTTCAATTTTAGACAATCTTCTGTTGGTGTGTGCGATGGCTTTTTCAAATTCGAAATCGGCTGGATTGCGTAATCCACGAAGAATGAATTCGGCTTTTTCTTTCTTGCACAATTCAATTGTTAGTCCTTCATAAGTAACAACTCTTACTTTAGGTTCATCTTTAAAAGCTTCTTCGATAAAGCGTTTTCGGTCTTCTAGTGAAAACATGTATTTTTTTTCGGCATTGATACCAATGGCGACAATTACTTCGTCAAACAGTGAAATACCTCTTTTAATTATATCGTAATGACCGTTTGTAATTGGATCAAACGAACCTGGGAATAGTGCTTTTTTCATTGGTTTCTTTGTATTTCGTAGATAGAATTTTCGTTGAATAATTCTAATAATTCTTTTTTTGAAAATGTTTTTTCGGATGTATAATTTTCATTTAAATTAATTTTATCAATACCTTTATAATTGTCTAAAGTATATTTATTTAATAAAACAGTAACACTATCTTTTGTCACATTACTTACTTTTAAAGTTGTGTGTTTTCCATCAATATTAACTTTGTAAACATCATTTCGTTCTGGTTTTCTGATATAATTTTTTTCTAATTTAGTCATTTCGATTCCAGTATAAATTGCGAATGACAAAATAGAAAGTAAAATTATTATGCCTGAAAATTGCCAGATTGGTGTTTTAATTGAGATTTTTGTTTTCTCATATTTAACTGATTGTTTAACAATATCATTTACTTCTTTTAATTTGAATTCTTTTTGACAATTAGTACAAAAAACTTTAGTTATTCTTCTAGTTGGTGCTATTGGAATCATCAATATTCTAACTAATCCACCATAAATTCTAAACTCTAAATTTTCTTTATTTTTACAATTTGGACATTCTGAATTCCTTAATTTTCCTGAAGCAAGGATTTTTAAAAACGTTTGTATTTCAACCATTTGAATTAATTTAAAGCTAATTCAATAGCATTTGTAAATAAATCTTGAAGCGATATTCCAGCTTCACGTGCTTGTTGTGGAATCAAACTTTCAGTTGTTAAACCCGGAATGGTATTCATTTCTAGCATAAATGGTTCGCCGTTTACCAAGATAAATTCACTTCTAGAAAATCCTTTCATTTTTAATATAGTGTAGGCTTTTTTAGCTACCGTTCGAACTTTTTCTGCTACATCTTCTGGTATTCTTGCTGGAGTAATTTCTTGTGATTTTCCTAAATATTTGGCTTCATAATCAAAGAAATCATTTTCAGAAACAATTTCGGTAATTGGTAAAACGATGATTTCTCCTTTATAATTGATCACACCAACAGAGACCTCGGTTCCATCAAGAAAACTTTCAATAATAATCTCATCGTCTTCTTTATAAGCATTGGCGATTGCATACAACAATTCGTCTTGAGTTTTTACTTTAGAAATTCCAAAACTGGAGCCCGATTTATTTGGTTTTACAAAACATGGCAATCCAACGGTATTTATAATCTCGTCTTGATTGATTTCATCACCTAAATTTAGATAATACGAAGTAGCCGATTTTATTCCGTAAGGTTTTAAAACCGACAATAAATCACGTTTGTTAAAAGTCAATGCAGCTTGATAATATTCGCAAGACGTTTGCGGAATTTCTAGTAACTCAAAATAGGCTTGCATCAATCCATCTTCTCCAGGAGTTCCGTGAATTGCATTGAAAACTGCATCAAAAACTATCTTTTTACCATCAACTGTAACCGAAAAGTCGTTTCTATCAATGGCAAATTCGTTTTTATTTTCATCAACATAAACCCATTTTTCTTTAAAAATATGAATGCAATATCCGGTGAATTTTGTAGTGTCTAGATTGTTAAAAACCACATTTCCACTAGTTAACGAGATTTTATATTCGCTAGAATAACCTCCCATAATTATTGCAATATTTTTCATTTAGAATAAATTTTAGTTTTGATTAGTAAATAACAAAATTATCATTTTTTTTCAAACCAATTACCTTTAGGATTTATATCTTTGCGATAAATACTAATTTTATGAGTTTCAAAAAATATATTACAAGTCGTGTCTTTTTAGCGCAACTTTTGGCGGCACTTGCAATAATGGCAGTTCTTGCGTATTTGTTTTTTCATTGGATTACTTTTATCACCAATCATGGCGATGAAATTACAGTTCCCAATTTGAGTAAACTAAATCCAGAGCAAGTAGAAGAGAAGCTTGATGAATTAGATTTAGATTATCAAATTATTGATACTGTTGATTATAGATCTGATTTTCCAAAATTAACTGTTGTTGAGCAAGAACCAACTTCGGGATCCAAAGTAAAAGGCGGAAGAACGATTTATATCAAATTGAATGCGTCAACGTTCAAAATGGTTTCAGTTCCCGATTTAATTGAGAAAACGTACCGTCAAGCGGTTCCAACATTAAAAGCTGTTGGTTTGCAAGAAGGTTCTATAAAATACGTTCCTTATTTAGGAAAAGATATGGTTCTTGAAATGTGGATTAACGGTAAGAAAATCAAAGCAGGCGAGAAGGTATTAAAAAATACAAAAGTAGATTTAGTTCTTGGAGACGGAAAAGTAGTATTTGACGAAAGTCAATTAGATACCGTTCCAAATACTGAAATTCAAATAGATAGCATTTCAAATGAACAATAATAACGAGGTTTTAGAACCAGAAGAAGAACTTTACGAACATTACCGATATGAGGTTGCCAAAGGTCAAGCACTTTTGAGAATTGACAAATATTTGATGTTAATGATTCCAAATGCAACCCGAAATAAAATTCAGAATGCGGCAACTAACGGCGATATTTATGTAAATGATGTTCCTGTAAAATCCAATTATAAGGTGAAACCGCTTGATGTAGTTCGTATTTTATTGGCACATCCGCCATTTGAAAATAGAGTTGATCCCGAAAATATTCCGCTAGATATTGTTTATGAAGACGATACTTTATTGTTGATTAACAAACCACCCAATTTTGTAGTGCATCCAGGTCACGGAAATTACACCGGAACTTTGGTGAATGCTTTGGCCTATCATTTTGAGAATTTGCCTTTAAACAGCTCAGAACGTCCAGGATTGGTACATCGAATTGACAAAGACACGTCAGGACTTTTGGTAATCGCCAAAACCGAAATTGCGATGACGCATTTGGCAAAGCAATTTGAAGATAAAACCACCGAAAGAGAATACATCGCACTAGTTTGGGGAAATGTCAAAGAAGACGAAGGACGAATTGAAGGAAACATTGCTCGTCACGTAAAAGACAGAATGCAGATGGCCGTTTTTGCCGATCCAGAAATTGGTAAACCAGCCGTTACTCATTACAAAGTTTTAGAGCGTTTTGGCTATGTTACACTAATTTCTTGTAAGTTAGAAACAGGTAGAACACACCAAATTCGCGTACATTTAAAACACATCGGACACACGTTATTCAACGACGAACGTTATGGTGGAAATTTGATTCTAAAAGGAACCACGTTCACCAAATACAAACAGTTTATAGACAATTGTTTTAAAACCTTACCGCGTCAAGCCTTACACGCTAAAACACTGGGTTTTATTCATCCTACAACTAAAGAATACATGCGATTTGACACCGAGTTGCCACAAGATATGCACGATGTTATAGAAAAATGGAGAAACTATTCTAAAAATGTTGCTTCAGAAGAAGAGGACGATTAGTATTTTTAGAACCTAAGCTTTTGGCATTTTTTGTAATCCATTTTCCTGCCATCCATTACAATCTTTACATAAAAAAAACCTGTTTCAACACGAAACAGGTTTTTTTATGTAAAGGATTTCCATTGCTGTCAGGAGTTGCGGTGAACTACTTCTTTATAGCTTCATCATATTTTTCGCCTACTTTTTTCCAGTTCACTACATCAAAAAAAGCATCAATATATTTCATTCTTTTGTTTTGATAGCCTAAATAATAAGCGTGTTCCCATACATCAATAGCTAAAATAGGTTTGCCAGAAATAGTTTGACTTGGCATTAAAGGATTGTCTTGATTTGGTGTGCTTGTAACTTGTAATTTCCCAGCTTTATCAACAACAAGCCAAGCCCAACCTGAACCAAATTGTTTGTTGGCAGCCTCAGAAAATAAAGCTTTAAAAGTGTCAAAAGATCCAAAATCTCTATTAATTGCTGTTGCTAACGAATCTTTTGGTTTGCCTTCACCTTTTGGAGTTAAAATTTCAAAATATAAGGAATGGTTGTAAAATCCGCCAAGATTATTTCTTAGTTCGGCATTACTCATGTCTAACTTTTTGTGAAGTTCTTCAATTGGTAACGAAGCCAAATCGGTTCCAGCTAGCGCTTTATTTAAATTATTGGTATACGTCAAGTAATGTCTTGAGTAGTGAATTTCCATTGTCATTGCGTCAATGGTTGGAGCAAAAGCATCGTATTTAAAAGGAAGTTTTACAACATTAAACGCACCTTCAGAAGCTTTTACGTCTTCTGGATCGCCAATAGTCATTTTTTGTTCTGTAGTTGGTAACGGAACTTCTACAACTTCGGTTAGTTTCTTTTTTCTACAAGAAGATGTTATTATAATTATAGAAAGCGTCAATACTAGCAAAACGCTTTTTTGATTAAGAACTTTCATAATTGTATTTAAATTTATTTATTTTTCTTAACTAAATCGGTAATCATTGTAATGTAAGCTTCTTTGGCTTCTTCTATGGAATAATGACTAATTTGCATCCACGCATTCATTTTAAATGCATTTCTTAAATCATAAACTGGAGAAACCCTTATATCAATTGTACCCATAGTAGATTGTTTGTACAAAGCATAAAGTCGAAGTTGAATATCCTGCGGCAATTCTGATTGCGACATTGCATTGGCATGTTCAACAGCTTCTTCAAATCGAGTATCTAAATCTTTTTCTTGCATTTATTTGGCTGCAATTATAGTTCTATTTCCCACAGCTTTTTGATTCAATTGAACGTTGATTGTAGTTCCAAGAGGAAAATATAGATCAACACGAGAACCAAATTTTATAAATCCGGCATCTTCACCTTGGCGAACATGAGTTCCTTCTTCGGCGTAATTTACAATTCGTTTTGCTAAAGCACCAGCAATTTGTCGGTACATAATTTCACCAAAAATTCTATTTTCAATTACAACAGTAGTTCTTTCGTTTTCTGTACTCGCTTTTGGATGCCAAGCTACAAGGTATTTTCCAGGATGGTATTTGCTGTATTTTACTTTTCCGCTTGTTGCATAACGCGTTACGTGAACGTTAATTGGTGACATAAAAATAGAAACTTGCAGTCTTTTATCTTTAAAATATTCTGGTTCGAATACTTCTTCGATAACAACAACTTTTCCATCAACTGGAGCAATAATAGTATGATCGTTTACTTCTAAATGTCTTTTCGGATTTCTAAAGAATTGTAAAACAGTGATTAAAAGCAATAATAAAACTACTTGAAATGTTTTTAAAATCCAGTAGTTGGTGATTACCTGTGGAGATAAAAGTAATAAAACCACAAATAATGTAGTTGAAATTAGGATGATTTTTGCGCCTTCTTTATGAAACATAATTTAAAATTTGATAAAATAAAAATACAAATGGTGCTACAAATATAACACTATCTAATCGATCTAAGATGCCTCCATGACCTGGCATTATTTTTCCGCTGTCTTTTACTTCAGCTATTCGTTTGAATTTAGATTCAATTAAATCACCAATAGTTCCCATAATCCCAACAAGAAGTGCGATTGTGATCCAAATTAATATTGATTTTTGACTAAATTCTGGACTTGCTCCAATGTAATATTTTGATATTAAAACCCCTGCAAAAACTGCAAAAACAACGCCTCCAAGAAATCCTTCGATGGTTTTTTTAGGTGAAATACGTTCGAATAATTTATTTTTACCAATTGATTTTCCAACTAAATAAGCAAAAGTGTCATTTGTCCAAACTAAGATAAATAATCCGATAATAATTTTAGGATTATAATCATTTATTCCGAATGAAATTTTGGTAATGAATATAAAAGGTAAAATAATGTAACCTATTAAATACAAGTATTTTGATGAAGTACTTATTTTTTGCACATTATCATAAAACAAAAACAAAATACATTTAATTGAAGTAACTAATGTGATTACTAGAAGCACTAAATTTAGTGTGTTCGTGTTTATATTTATTTCATAACTTCCATTAAAATTGGTATTTAATGTAGTAATAGTTTCTTTTCTATAATGACTTATTAATGTAATGGATAGATAAAAAAGAAGTGCGAAAAGAATAGGAAAAACTTTTTTAATTTGAATTAGTGCGCAAAATTCATAAACAGCAATGATTAGGAAAATCCCAAACAAAATAAAAAAACTTTCTTTAGAAAATAGGATGGAAGCTAGTAATAAAATGATGTATACTGCTCCAGAAATACCTCGTTTTAGAGTTTCATTCATGTTTACAAATCTTCTAATAGAAGCAAATAAAGATTTTTAGCACAACTTCCGTAGGTCAAGAAATCTTCATCTTGCACCTTTTCAAAATATTTTATGGTGGTAATATTAGTTGGGTAATCTTTGTCGTATTTTTTCTTTATCACACGAAGTCCATCACTTTTAGATTCAAGAATCTGACTTGTAGTGGCAAGAATTACAATATTATCTGGAAGTTCGTTTGGTTTCTTTTGTTTAATTTGATTGGATGAAAATAAGACAGAACCTTCGTCTGCAATTAAATTTTCGCAACCAGCCAAGAAAAAATTGGGTTGACTTGGATTAGTAAAGTTTAATTTATTTTCTTCTAATAAGCTAAATAATTTGGTATCATAACATAAAGCATCACCTTCAAACCAATCATTTTCTTCGAGTATATTTTCGAATTGTTCCTTAACTTCTGATAGATCTTCGCAATAAATAAACTTACCTCCATTTTTTTTAAAATTGAACGTAAATAATTCATCAACAGGTAAATTTACAGCTTTGGGAGTGTTATATTCGCTTTGGTTTCCTTCATCGGATGCATCATTGCTTGAACCAAAAAATTTTCTGAAAAGACTCATATTAGTATAATAGAATTGGTATTTTATCACTTGAAAACCTTCAAAGATAAAAAAATCTTAATTCAAAAGCATTTTTTGAATTAAGATTTTTAATATTTTATTTTAAGAACTATTTAAGCTAAAACTTCTAGCGTTTCTTCGGTGTCGTTTCCGAAAGGTCTTTTTCCAAAAATAGTTTCTAAATCGTCTTTAAAAATAACTTCTTTTTCTATTAGAATATCCGCAAGTTGCATTAACTTATCTTGGTTATCTCTTAAAATTTGAATAGCTCTTTGGTATTGGCCTTCAATTAAAATAGAAATTTCTTTATCGATAGTAATTGCTGTATCTTCTGAATAAGGTTTGCTAAAATTATATTCACTTTGACCTGAAGAATCATAATAAGTAATATTACCTAATTTTTCATTCAAACCATAGATGGTAACCATTGCACGAGCTTGTTTAGTAACTTTTTCTAGGTCGGATAATGCACCAGTTGAAATTGTGTCAAAAACTACTTTTTCTGCAGCACGTCCGCCCATTGTAGCACACATTTCGTCAAGCATTTGATCTGGACGCACAATTAAGCGTTCTTCAGGCAAGTACCAAGCAGCACCAAGACTTTGACCTCTTGGAACAATTGTTACTTTAATAAGTGGCGCAGCGTGTTCTAGCATCCAACTTACTGTTGCATGACCAGCTTCATGAACTGCAATCGCTCGTTTTTCTGCTGGAGTTACAATTTTATTTTTCTTTTCTAATCCGCCTACAATTCTGTCAACAGCATCAAGGAAATCTTGTTTATCAACCGCAGTTTTATTATTACGTGCAGCAATTAAAGCCGCTTCATTACAAACGTTTGCAATATCAGCACCGGAAAAACCTGGAGTTTGTTTTGCAAGAAAATCAGTATCTAAACCATCAACTTTTTTTAACGGAGCTAAATGCACTTCGAAGATTTCTTTTCTTTCTCTGATGTCTGGTAAATCAACATAAATTTGTCTATCAAAACGACCTGCACGCATTAAGGCTTTGTCAAGAACATCGGCTCTATTGGTTGCAGCAAGAACAATTACGTGTGTATTTGTACCAAAACCATCCATTTCTGTAAGTAGTTGATTTAAAGTGTTTTCACGTTCGTCATTTCCACCAGACATATTGTTTTTTCCTCTTGCACGACCAACAGCATCAATTTCATCAATGAAGATAATGGCTGGAGATTTTTCTTTTGCTTGTTTGAATAAATCTCTAACACGAGATGCACCAACACCAACAAACATTTCAACAAAATCAGATCCTGAAAGTGAGAAAAACGGAACTTTTGCTTCACCTGCAACAGCTTTTGCTAATAATGTTTTTCCTGTTCCTGGAGGTCCAACTAATAATGCACCTTTTGGTATTTTTCCACCAAGAACGGTATATTTTTCTGGATTTCTAAGGAATTCAACAATTTCTTGTACTTCTTCTTTTGCACCTTCTAATCCGGCAACATCTTTAAAAGTAGTTTTAACTTCCGATTTTTCATCGAATAATTTAGCTCTAGATTTTCCGATGTTGAAGATTTGACCTCCGCCACCGCCAGCGCCACCGCCAGACATTCTTCTCATAATGAATATCCAAACGCCGATGATTAAAATTATCGGAAGAAAATTCATTAAAATTCCGGTCCAATCACCTTGAATTTTGAAATCGTATTCTTTTAGCTTATTTTCATTTTTTGCTTTAATAAGTTTATTTTCAAAGTTTTGAGCATCAGCAATTTCAAATGTATAATGCGGTCCTTTATTAGGGTTTCCAAATACATCTTTAGAAATCTTTTTGTTTGCCTTGTCTTTTAAAGCAGCGGCTGTTAGGAACGCTTCACCATCTGATTTATTGAAAACATTTACTTTTTCTATTTGACCTTTGTTTAAAAGTTCGTCAAATTTAGAGGATGTAATTTTTGTTGGATCTTGAATACTAGAACCGTTCATCATGTTTAAAACAATAAACATTAGAATAATTCCTCCAGTAATCCACCATGGGCTAAATTTGAAACCGTTTGGTTTTTTGTTTTCTGACATTATTTTATAGTGCTTTTAGTATTTGTTTTCTAAAGTTGTAATTTTGGCATCACCCCAAAGTCCTTCGATGTTGTAGTAATCGCGAATTTCTTTTTGAAAAACGTGAACAACTATGCTCACATAATCCATTAAAACCCATTCTGCGTTGTCTGTACCTTCAACATGCCATGGTTTGTCTTTAAGTTCTTTGGAAACTAATTTTTGAACCGAGTTAACAATTGCATTTACTTGTGTGTTTGATGTTCCGTTGCAGATTACAAAATAATCACAAACGGCTGTATCTATTGCTCTTAAGTCTAAGATGTCAATGTCATTTCCTTTTACTTCTTCTATTCCTTTAATGATGTTTGTTAATAGAACATCAGTACTAACTGTATTTTTCGCCATTTAAATTTTTATATAATTTGCAAAGGTATCAATTTTTGTCATTATTTTTGATGCTTAACATAAGTTTAAATAGTGTTTTATCAAAAATAAGTACAATGAAGTTAATCAAACTCAATGCCATAGATTCTACTAATGACTTTTTGAAAGATATGTCACGCAATGAGGTTGTAGAAAACTTTACAACGGTTGTTGCTGAAAGCCAGACAAAAGGTAAGGGACAAATGGGCTCTATTTGGAATTCTGAGCAAGGTAAGAATATAATAATGAGTACTTTGGTTAATGATGTGTTGAAAGATGCTAGTGATATTTTCCATCTTAACGTTGCTATTTCTTTAGCTGTAATTGAGGTTTTACAAGATTTAAATATTCCGAAATTAAGTGTAAAATGGCCGAACGACATTATGTCAGATACTAAGAAATTGGCTGGAATTTTAATTGAAAATAGCTTTAAATCTGACAACAGAATTGAATCGATTGTTGGAATTGGCCTAAATGTAAATCAGAAGGACTTTATTCTGTTACCAAAAGCAACATCATTGTCAATTGTGATGAAAAAAGAATATGATTTAGACGATTTATTAAACAAAATTGTATTTCAAATACGTAAAAATTGTGCACTAATTGTTTCTGGTCAATCGGAATTATTATGGAAAGAATACCACCAAAAAATGTTTAAAATAGGAATTCCTGTTGCATTTGAAGATGTAAATCACAATCAATTTATGGGAATAATTCAGAAAGTGACCGACGAAGGAAAGCTTCAAATTATTGTTGAAGATGATTCAATTAAAACATTTGGGATTAAAGAAATAACAATGTTATACTAAACAAAAAAGCTCCGTCGAAACAGAGCTTTTAAATGTATTAGTTTATGATAACTTTTTTAGTTGTCGATTGATTATCAGTGGATAATCGTAAGAAATAAAATCCTTTTGGTAAATTATCTAATGTATAGAAATTGTTGCTGAATTCTGGATTTTTAACTTCTTTAATTAATTGTCCGCTGATAGAAAATAACTGAATATCTTTTATTTCTACAGAGCTTTGAATATTAATTTTATTTTCGTTTGACGGATTTGGATAAACAGATACGTTATCTAATGAAGCAAATGTTTCGTTAGCCAAAGCATTTACTGTCGCGCATTGCGTTGTCCAAATTGAGCATACATATTCAGGATGATCGATATAAGGATTTCTATTTCCTTGATACAAATATATAGCATTGTTTTGAGCTATTTCTTTAGCAGAAACTGGATCTTCAATGTGCCATTTGATTAGTAATAAAATGAATCCATCACTAAAAACTTTACCTGTAGATCCATCAAACATATTTTTGGCTTGGCAAGTTGCGCTATTTGCTGTTGTATAAAAATTATCCATAAAATCTTCATAACGTGTTGCAAAATAGAAGTAAGCTCTAGCAACATCACCCTTGAATTCATCTATAGGTTCAAAAACAGTTCCTGAAAAAGAGGAAAATGAATTTATTGTGTTTGGACCTCTTTTTGATCCATTTGATGATAAGTAAGTTCCTGAAGCGACATCTCCAAAAGGCAAATTATTTCTATCACCATTGACTTTTCCATCAGACGGAACTACGTGAAAGGGATCATTCTTCATTGGATCTACTTGAAAATTATCAAAGTAGGACTGAGGAACCAAGTGTTCTCTATTATAACAATCACCTTCTGAATTGTAATTTCCGCATTGATTTGATGTGGAAGTATATTCATAAGCATCAGTTCCAGTAGGATTTTCTGAATACATGTCCAATAAAGATCCATTATTTTCATAATAATTATCTCTAAAGGCCGATTGTGTGTACAAAGTCCAAAGTTGACCATATCCTTGATCATTGTGACCCGTTGTGATTCTTGTTTTTAATTGTGTTTTTAAAGTATAACCAGTTCCAGTTGCAGTATTGTAATATCCAGTTGGAATTTGACCGAAACAAATAGTAACTATAAAAAGTGATAAAAGAGTAGTAATTTTTTTCATATTCATTATATTTTTCTTTCTAATAAAGCCATGTAAAATCCATCATAACCTGATTCTGATGCAAGTACTTTAGTATCTTTGACAAAGGTAAAACTTTTTCCTATCTCAGTTGTTAAGAAACGCTTAATTTGTTCCTGATTTTCAGATGGTAAGACCGAACAAGTTGCGTAAACCAATTTTCCTCCAGGTTTCACAATTTTAGAATAATTTTCTAAAACTTCGGCTTGCACTTTTTTGATATTATCAATAAACTCAGGTTGCAATTTCCATTTTGCATCGGGGTTTCTTTTTAAAACTCCCAATCCGCTGCATGGTGCGTCAATTAGAACTCTATCGGCTTTTTCGTGTAATTTTTTAATCACTTTTGTAGTGTCAATTATACGGTATTCTATATTAAAAGCGCCATTACGTTTTGCTCTTAGTTTTAATTGCTTTAATTTACTTTCATATAAATCCATTGCAATTAATTGGCCTTTGTTTTCCATTATAGATGCCATATGAAGTGTTTTTCCACCTGCGCCAGCGCAAGTATCAACAACTCTCATTCCGGGTTGAACATCTAGAAAACGAGCTACTAATTGTGATGAAGCATCTTGAACTTCAAAAAAACCTTGCTTGAATGCATCAGTTAAAAAGACATTTGCTCTTTCTGTAAGCACTAAAGCGTCGTTGTTATCTTTTATGTATTCGGTTTCAATATTTAAATCCATTAGCAAAGCACGTAATTTTTCTTTGGTAGTTTTTAAAGTATTTACCCTTAAAATTACTTTTGCTTGTTGATTTTGAGCCGCAATTTCTTTGGTCCAAAGTGCTTCTCCAAGTTCTTTTACGCCAAGTTCATCCATCCAATCTGGGATAGATTCACGCATTTTTCTGACTTTGGATAATTCATCAAATTTACCTTTTATTTTGCGTTCTGGAGTTCCATCAAGTTGTCTCCAATCTGGAATTGGATAACCACGTAATACGGCCCAAACCGCAAACATTCGCCATAAATCTTCACGATTATAAGGTTCTTTTACTTCGGCAATTTCTGAGTATAATCGTTTCCAACGAACAACTTCGTAGATGGTTTCGGCAACAAATTTTCTGTCGGAACTTCCCCAACGCTTGTCCTTTTTTAGAGCTCTTGCGACAACTTTATCGGCGTATTCACCTTCGTTAAAAATTGCATTCAAAGAATCTATTGTAGTGTAAACTAAATTTCTATGTAATCTCATTGTTTTTTAATCAGCGTGCAAAGGTATTGCTTTTTAATAGAAAGAAAAAAGTATTCTTTAAAACCTTCTGATTTTAAAGAATACTTTTATGAATTTTCTGTAACTAATTATTATTCTCTACATTCAATTCTTCTCATTTCAATTTTTTCTGGCGCATGAAGCACTAATGGGAATTGTTCAACTTTAACAGAACTACTGTCAAGCCCAAATCCTTTTTCTTCTGATAAACTAAATTTTTTCAGGAAGAAATAGGCATTCATAACTGTATTTTCGAAAATGGTTAAATCGCTATCATTTGAAAGAAATTTTTCTGAAAGTACAAACTTAAAGTCTCCAATGATATTGTTTTTATTTAATGATTCATAACGACTTGTAATATCAACCTCGCCGCGTTGAACCATGTCTTTTATTACTTGTTTGAACATCAAATTGATTTTTGTAGCTTCTCTAAATCCAAGATAAAAATCAATTCTATAAATATCATCTTTTACAAGTTCGGTAACTTTGTATTCTTTTTTATACGGTTCGCTTAAGATATTTACGTGAACAAACCAGTATATATCAGCTCTTTTTGGTCTTTTTTGTAAAATAGAATACATTACTTTCTCTTCAATTTCATCACTTCTCATGGAATTGGTCATGTAAACTAAGTGTGTAGCATATTTTGGAATTGATAAATCAACACTCAACTCTGCAAGAACTTTTTTATAAGAATCGATTTTTACAATTTTGGTGTATGTTTTACTAATTTGCTTCGCTAAATACCATGTTGACATTATTGATATCAAGATAATTGCAATGATTAATGTTACAAAACCGCCGTGTAAAAACTTGGTTACATTAGCATAAAGAAAACAAAATTCAATTGCTAAATACAAGGTTATCAACGGAACGATATAGTACATTTTTACCCTTTTCATAATTAAATAAAAATTAAGTAAAATGGTGGTCATAATCATGGTTAGAACAATTGCCAAACCATATGCATGTTCCATATTGCTCGATTCTTTAAAATACAAAACGATACCAATACAACCTAATAAAAGTAACCAGTTTATGGAAGGAATATAAAGTTGACCTTTTTCTTCTGTTGGGTATTTAATTCTTGCTTTAGGCCAAAAATTTAATCTTATTGCTTCATTAATTAAGGTAAAAGAACCACTAATTAAAGCTTGGGATGCAATTACCGCAGCCAAAGTTGCAATTACCACGCCTATTGGTTGAAACCATGTTTCCATAATTAAATAGAATGGATTTCCGTTTTTTCCACCGAGTTCTGCTAACGTCTGTCCTTCGTGAGAAATCAAATAGGCACCTTGTCCGAAGTAATTCAGTAGTAACATTATTTTTACAAAAATCCAACTTACTCTGATGTTTTTACGACCGCAATGTCCCATGTCAGAATATAAGGCTTCAGCTCCGGTTGTACATAAAAATACAGCACCAAGAACAAAGAAACCTTCTGGATGAGCAGATAATAAATGATAAGCGTAATAAGGATTTAATGCTTTAAATACAGCAAAATTTTGAACTACTTGAATGCTTCCAAGAATTCCTAACATTGAAAACCAGACTAACATCATTGGCGCGAAAAACTTTCCAACAAGCTTAGTTCCGTATTGTTGAATGATAAATAAAATTATCAAAATAACAATAACTATTGGAATCGTATTTAATTCAGGTTTAAATATTTTTAATCCTTCAACGGCCGAAGAAACCGAAATTGGAGGTGTAATAATTCCGTCGGCTAAAAGTGTACTTCCACCAATAATTGCTGGAACAATGAGCCATTTTATTTTTGTTTTTTTAACTAAAGCAAATAAGGCAAAAATTCCTCCTTCACCATGATTATCTGCACTTAACGTGATTATTACGTACTTTAATGTTGTTTGTAAAGTAAGTGTCCAAAAAATACAAGATATTCCTCCTAAAACAATATCAGACGTGATAGCATATTGTCCTAAAATTGCTTTCATTACATATAATGGTGAAGTACCAATAT
This sequence comes from Flavobacterium aquatile LMG 4008 = ATCC 11947, assembly GCF_000757385.1. GTDB lineage: Bacteria > Bacteroidota > Bacteroidia > Flavobacteriales > Flavobacteriaceae > Flavobacterium > Flavobacterium aquatile. Next base: position 171,259 of record NZ_JRHH01000004.1, read on the forward strand.
CCCCAAAAATAATTCCTAATGTAACTAATAAACCTGCTGTAGATAATTTGCTATGAATGTTTTGATGGCTGTGTGAGCTCATAATTATATATTAAAAAAGACTACAAAGGTATTATATTTAGATAATTGAAATAAAAAAAGCACCGAATATTTTCGATGCTTTCTAATTTATTATAATTATGAATTATCTTCTTGAAGAATCTCCACCTCTGTTTCCAGAATTTCCACCTCTATTTCCTGATGAATTTCCGCCTCTTGGAGCGCTACTTTCTGATTTACTAGTTTGACGTTGAGCAACATTTCCAGAATTTCTAGAAGAAGAATTTCCTCTTGGAGCTGCATCAGCATAGTTTCTAGAATTATTGCTTCTTTGTGAAGCTTCATTTCCTCTATTTGTAGCTGTTCTTACTGGCGTACTTTCATTGTTTCTAACTGTAGCATTTCCTCTGTTTGTAGACGTTCTTACAGGAGTGTTTTCATTATTTCTAACAGTCGAATTTCCTCTATTAGTATTTGTTCTTACAGGAGTATTTTCATTATTTCTAACTGTTGCGTTTCCTCTTGTCGTTGCAGTTCTTACAGGTGTTGAAGTAGAATTTCTTACGCCTGGATTTCTTGAAGTACTATTTGCAACATCATTTCTAGTTGATCCAACCGTTCTAATATTTCTATTTCTATCTAACTCATATCGGTTTGTGTAACCAGCATTTCTTCTTTCAAAAGAACGATTTGGATGTTGTCTTTCATAGTAATTTCCTCTTCGGCTGTAATAATTATTGTAAGCAACTTGACATCTTCTATAATTTACATAATTGTAGTGATGGTTGAAGTTGATGTGAATTCCGATGTTGTTTCTATATCTAAAAACTGGATACGGATTCCAAGCATAATAATAACTTGGATAATAACCCCAATACCAAGCAGAGTAATAAGGTCTGTATCTTGGTGTCCAGAAGTAATTGTAAATTATCGGAGTACTTACATAAACTGGCTCATAAATATAATTTTGACCATACATATAAACATCTCCAACAACTTGAACTTGAACTCTATTGTTACTGTCTTTTTCAACTTCTACAGTTGCAACATCTTGAAAAGTATCTCTACCAAGAACTGATTGCAAAACAATTAAGTGCGTTCTTCCTTCTACCGTTTCAATAACTCTTAAATAATCAACTTGATTATCACCGTTAAGATCTAAATTAGAAATTTGATTTTTAGGATCATTTAATCGTTGTTCAAAATCTTCTAAATCTCTAGAATCTCCAAAGATAGATGCGACAGCTCTCAAATCAAGGTTGTCACTAATTTCAGAACTTGAAGCATTCACTGTAGTTCTGTCTTGTGCAAATGAGTTCAAAAATAGAAAACTCAGCAGGGACGAAAGGAATATTTTAGTTTTCATAATGTAAATATATTTTAGTTTATAATAGCATTTGATAATCTCAAACCAATATCTGTGCCAAGAATAAACATTTACAAATCATTAACAATTAGTATTCGTATCTTAGCATCAAATAACAACCATTTTATGAAAAAAAATCTATTTATTATAGCAATTTCAATTTCAATTATTTCTTGTAAATCAAGTAAAGTTGATAATGAAAAATCCTTTACATCGGTAAAAATTGATACTATTCTTAATGATAAAATTAGTATTCGAGCTATCACTGTTTCTAATGATAAAGTGTGGTATGCAGCCGATAAAAGTAGAGTAGGTTATGTAAGTTTGATTGATGCTAATAAAACTCAAAAGGAAATATCTAAAGGAGATTTAAAAGTAGAATACAGAAGTATTGCTCAAACTTCCAATTCAATTTTTGCTTTAAATGTTGCCAATCCTGCTTTGTTATTTAAATTATCTAAAGATTTGGTTAAGAGTAAATTAGTTTATGAAGAAAAGCACGAAAAAGTATTTTATGATAGTATGCAATTTTGGAATGACAACGAAGGAATTGCTATTGGTGATCCAATTGACGGTTGTTTTTGTGTTCTAATTACAAGAAATGGAGGCGATACTTGGAATAAAATTCCGTGTGAAAAATTACCGACAATTGATGAAGGTGAAGCTTTTTTTGCGGCAAGTAACACCAATATTATTATAAAAGGAAACAACACATGGTTGGTGTCTGGAGGAAAAAAATCTAGAGTTTTCTTTTCATCAGATAAAGGAAAATCGTGGAGTGTTTATGAAACTCCAATTGTTCAAGGACAAGAAATGACTGGAATTTTTACTGCCGATTTCTATGATTCTAAAATTGGATTTATTGCTGGTGGAAATTATGAAAAACTAAATCAGAATTTTCAGAATAAAGCCATTACTAAAGATGGCGGAAAAACTTGGAACCTAGTAGGCGAGAAGCAAGGTTTTGGATATGCTTCTTGCGTTCAATTTGTGCCAAAAAGTAAAGGTAAACAACTAGTTTGTGTTGGCGCCAACGGATTATATTATTCGAAAGATAGCGGAAACTCTTGGAAACAATTCTCAAAAGATGCAACGTTTTTCACCATAAGATTTGTTGATGAAAATACTGCAATTGCCGCAGGAAAAGATAAAATTGTGAAAATAGAATTCAAATAGAAGAATTCAGATTTAATATTCATAAAAAAAGCGATTTTCATTTGAAAATCGCTTTTTTACCTTTTATGTGTAAGCTAAATTTAAGTTCAAGAAATTAACCCGAAACCCGAAACTCGAAACCCAAAACTATCTCCTAATCTTCTTATCTCTATATTGTTGTAACAATTTTTTACTAAATTCACCTTCGGCTTTTTTCAATTTCAAAATCTTAACTGACGGTAAAATGGTTTTCAAAGTAGAAATGAATTTTTTTCTCAACTGATGCAATTCATCGTCGGCACTTTCCATTTGATTTAATAATACTGTTGCTTCTTTTTCGGACAATTTTTCGGAGCTTTCAAATCGATCGATGTAACTCTTCATTCTATCTCTTTTTAACTCCATTTGTTTGTCTTCAAATTCATTGTAAACAGGCCAAAACTTTGCTGACTCATCTGGTGTTAGTTGCAATTCACTTGTTATGTATGCTACTTTTAAAGAACGTACTTGATCTCTTTTTTCTCTAAATTTTCCAGGTTGTCCAAATGTTGCTACCGAAAAGAAGAATAAAAGTAAGGATAGTAATTTATAATTTTTCATAATATGTATTTTTAATTTGTAATGTAATATTCTGTATTTGAATCCTCATATAATGCTTGTTTTAAAGCTTCTTCATCTAAAGAATTAGTGATTTCAATTTCAGCAATATCTTCTTTGTCAAGTAATTTTATGATTTCTTCATCTGATAATGAAGCATGATACGCCAAATAATTTTCTATTTCATTGGTTTCTGTTGTTGCTATTTCAGTGGTTGTAGATTGAAATTGATTTGCCAACGGAATTGTTAGCGAAAGCACTAAAATTGCTGCCACAGAATATACCCAACGCTTATTTCTATCCCATAGCGAAATTATTTTTGGCTCTTCTGTGGGTAATTGATTCATTACCTTTTCAGAAAAAGTATCAAAATAATTATCCGGAATTTGGAATCCCGATTTTATTTTTGGTTCGTTATCTAATTTAAAATTATTCATATCTATAAGACTTTAATTGTTCTTAAAGGTTTAATTAGTATTCATATATTCTTCAATTTTCTTCACCGCATGATGGTACGATGCTTTCAATCCACCAACAGATGTTCCTAAAATTTCGGATATTTCTTCATATTTTAATTCTTCAAAATATTTCATTTTAAAGACTAATTGTTGTTTTTCTGGAAGCAAAGCAATTGATTTTTGCAATTTTATTTGAATATCATTTCCGTCAAAGTATACATCGGCTTTTAGATTTTCTACAATTTTAGTTTGCATGGCTTCGCTTGTGGTTCCGTTTCGCTTGGCTTTGTTGTTGATGAAAGTTATAGCTTCGTTTGTTGCAATGCGATACATCCATGAAAACAATTTACTGTCGCCTTTAAATCCGTTTAAATATTGAAAAACTTTGATAAAGGTATTTTGTAAAACGTCATCAGTATCATCGTGATTCAAAACAATATTTCGAATATGATTGTACAACGGACGTTGGTATTCGCGCATAAGTTTTTGAAACGCAATATTTTGCGTTTTCGGATTTAATAATTCTTCAATAAAATCTTTTTCTTCTTGCAAAGTGAAAATTTATAAGTAAGAATAAAGATAATCGAAAAGGTTTAATCTGACGATAAAAAATTACGGATTAACGGTTTCTTCTAAAGGAGTTGCTGGTTTTGCAACACTAGTTGAATCTTTTGGTTTAGAATAAGTTGGTTTTCTAGGAACAACTTTTGGCAAAACTGGAACATAAATTTCTGTTACCCATTTCGAAGGTTGCTTTTCGTCCTCGACACCTTTTCTATAAATTTCAATAACTTGTTGTGATGGATTTCTAACTAACTTTTGTTTATTGATAAAATCAAATGTTTTTGCCCAAGCTTTTTGAGTATGTGAACGATCGCCTGTAAGTGTAGTTTTTACAGCAGTAAACGGTAACATATTTGCCCATTCAATATCACTTCCTGGGGAAAATCGGAGCGAATCTCTAACAGGAATGCAAACCGATAATCCTATGATATCATTCGTTTTATCGTATTTATTGTAAATTACAAAAGGTTTTCCAGTGCTAACAATATTATTTTTTTTGAAGAAGAGTTCCATCTTTGGAATCATAATTTTTAAATTCTTAGCAACGCTTTTTTCCTTACATGTAATTGATTGTTTCAAATAAAATCCACCCGGACGATTTACAATGGCGTTTACTTTTATATTAAATGTATTAAGTTCAAAATCTAAAGTCTTATCTAAATTTTCCAGCGTTTTTGCATAAACATCTTCAACTGTTGATTTTATTCCACCATTAAAAAAAGCAAGAATTTTCGATTTGAAATCAAGTTTTCCTAAACTTATTAATGTAACTTTTGTACCACCAACTGTATCTTTAAATTTCCAAGTAATAGAAGCTTCTTCGCCATTACTTATCATTTTTTGAGAAATACTGTCGTTTTGCTTGAAAGATAATGTTGTAACTTTTCCATCGCTATCAGTTCCATCCCAAGTGATAAATGAATTTTTACCAATTGTTCTATTCGAATAATTTAATTGAGTTCCTTTATCATCAACAATCCACGAACTAAAAGTTTCCCAGTTTTTAAAATCGTTTACATAATTGTAGACAGTGGCTTTTTGGGTTTTGATTACTTTGCTTCTAGAAATATCATAATTTGCTTTCTGTGTAGAAACAAAAACCGATAATCCGATAAAAAAAAGTAAAACTAGAAGTAAAATGTATTTAAGAATTCTCATGTCAGTTTATATGGTTGGTGCAGTAAAAATAATAAAATAATTGAGTCATTGAACGATAGTTGATTTGAAGTTCAATAAATACTGATTTTATTAATGTTTGAAGAAAACTTTAATTAAAAAAAGCATCAAAATAAAAAGAATGAATCCAATTAAAACCCAATAACTTCCTTTATAAAATTTTTGATGTAAATTTTTATCTCCTTTGTAAGCATAAGTAATTGCTATAACAAACGCTACAAAAAAGAGTGCAGCAAATATCCATTGTCCTTTACTAAACATGATTTAATTTATTTTTCAACAAAAATAGTTAATTGTTTTTGATGTGATGTTGAATTTTTAAAAAGAAAACTTTCTATTTTTATGACGTACAAAATTGAACTTATAAATTAGGTTAAGATTGTTTTTATCCTCTAAATAACAAAAAAATATGCAAAAAAAACTCAACGCGGTAAAGGAATTTCACACATCATTCAAGATTGGATACAGTGAAGAAATGAAAGGAAGTCTTGGTGAAAGCAAAAATTTACTACGATATAATTTAATGAAAGAAGAGAATGAAGAATATCTAGAGGCTGCGCAAAATGATGATATTGTGGAAATTGCCGACGCACTTGGCGACATGCTTTACATTCTATGCGGAACAATTATCGAACACGGATTACAAGATAAAATTGAAGAGGTTTTCAATGAAATTCAACGAAGTAATATGAGCAAATTGGGCGAAGATGGAAAACCAATTTACAGAGAAGACGGAAAAGTAATGAAAGGTCCAAATTATTTCAAACCCAATTTCGAAGCCATTTTAAAATAGTAAGCAGATGGCAGATTTCAGTTTAAACCTGTAAAATAAAAAGCGATTTTCATTTGAAAATCGCTTTTTATTTATTCTATATTTCCGAAATTTGTACAAAAATCTAAAATCTAAACTTTCACAGTCCAGCCAAATGTATCTTCAGCCAATTTGTATTGAATTTTGGTTAAATCTTCTTTTAATTGCTGTGCAAATGAATTTTCAACTTTAGGCAGTTGGTATTCTGTTCCTTGATAAGAGAAAGCTACAATCGGACTAACAACTGCAGCAGTTCCAGCTCCAAAAATTTCTTTCAAACTTCCGTCTTTTGCAGCATTTACTAATTCTTCTACTAAAACCGAACGAACTTCAACGTTCAATCCATCGCGTTTTGCTAAATCAATCAAACTTTTTCTCGTTACACCATCAAGAATTCTTTCACTAGTTGGTGCAGTATATAAGGTGTCATTAATTCTGAAGAAAACATTCATTGTTCCAGCTTCTTCTAGTTTTGTATGAGTAGCATCATCGGTCCAAATAATTTGTTGAAAACCTTTAGCATTTGCTAATTTTGTTGGATAAAATTGTGCCGAATAATTTCCAGCCGCTTTTGCAGCACCAATTCCGCCATTTGCTGCACGACTATAATGTTCGGCAATAATTACTTTAACTTCACCAGAATAATATGATTTGGCAGGTGAAAGAATAATCATAAATCTATATTGAGTCGATGGTTGCGCAATAACTCCAGATCCAATAGCAATCATAAATGGTCTAATATATAAGGTGTTTCCTAAACCTTTTTTAACCCATTCTTTTTCGATTTCTAGAATAGTTTTTAAACCATCAATAAAGATATCTTCTGGAACTTCTGGCATTGCCATTCTAACAGCCGATTTATTAAAACGAGTAAAATTTTCATCAGGACGAAACAACCACACATCATCATTTTCATCTTTATAAGCTTTCATTCCTTCAAAAATAGCTTGACCATAATGAAAAACTTTAGCCGATGGATCAATCATAAAAGGCTCGTAAGGCTTTATAATTGGTTTTTGCCATGCGCCTTCTTTAAAATCGCAAACCAACATATGATCTGTGAAGATATTTCCAAATAGAAGGTTTTCAAAATCTACTGAATCAATTTTTGAAGTAGTAGCTTTAACTATATCGATTTCGAGAGTACTTTTTAAACTCATTTTGCTTTTGGTTAGTTTGATAAAATAAGTTTAAGTGATTGATTGTCAATATCTTAAAATATATTTTAAATTTATAAAATGTTGTGTTCTATTTTTTTGCTAAAATAATAAAAATTTGAATGTTTATTTTAACTAAATTCAAATAATTCTGATTTTTTAATATATTTCCAATCAATTCTAAAAATTGTGGATATTTCTCAAAGAAATTAAAAAAATAACACTTTTTTAGGTGTTAGTTTTTAATATCTGATTATTTTTGTGGCATATATAAATGTAAAATTAAAGAAATGAAAAAAATAAGTTTTATTGTATTGTTATTATTGTTCGTAGGATTCACTTCTAATGCACAACAAAAAGTAAAGAAAGCTACAACAGTTGCTTATAATGTTAATGATTACGCTTCGTTTGGTGATAAATTTCAACCGACAAATGTATTGACTGAGAAGCAAATGCTAAAAAAATATAAGAATCTAAAAAAAGGAGATACTATCGCTGTTAAATTCAAATCGAATATTAAAGCTGTTTGCAAGAAAAAAGGTTGTTGGATGGAAATGGATTTAACTGATGATACTAAATCGTTTGTAAAATTTAAAGATTACGGATTCTTTGTTCCATTAAATGCAGATAATTCTGAAGCAATTGTTAGCGGTAAAGCTTTCGTTGATGTAGTAAGTGTTTATGAATTAAAACATTATGCAAAAGATGCTGGAAAATCTCAAGCTGAAATCAGTAAAATTACAAAACCAAAAACCACGTATTCGTTCATGGCAAATGGAGTTTTGATTAAAAAATAATTCCAATTTAAATGAAGAAAATTATACTATTAATATTTGTTTTAACAGCACTTTCTTGTCAAAAGAAGGAAGAAACTAAAGCAGATAATAAAGAAGCTTGTGCAGATTCTACTAAAACTGCAGGTAAAGACAAGAAGTTTGAAATGTACGAAATGTCAGAAATGGCAGCTTTAATGGAGCAAATGTATGTCGACAACCAGCGTTTGAAAGAACGCATAAAAAAAGGCGAAACTATTGGTCAATTTCCGAGTCATTTCCTTAAAATTCACAAAGCAGTAATGACTGATGAATCTGAAAATGATGCTTTTTTTAAGGAACAAGCGGCTAATTTTATTAAAGCTCAAGAGCAAATATATAAAGATCCTACAAATGCAAAACAGCATTTTAACGACGGAATTGATGCTTGTATAAAATGCCATCAACAAAAATGCAGTGGTCCAATTCCGAAAATTAAAAAATTGTATATCGAATAATCTTGAAACGAGAAATTATTACCACCAACGATGGATCTACAACGATTCATTTGCCCGAATTGAATGAAAGTTATCATTCTAAACACGGAGCCATTCAAGAAGCCTATCACGTATTTATTAAAAACGGACTTTCTTTATTTGAAGGAAAGTCCGTTTCTGTTTTGGAAATAGGTTTCGGAACTGGTTTAAATTCTTTTATAACTTATTTGGAAGCCAAAAAAACAAATCAAAATATTGATTATGTTGGAGTAGAAGCCTATCCAGTTGCAATTGAAGAAGCTTTGGAAATGAACTATGTTAAAGAATTAAATGCCAATCAAGAAGCTACAATTTTCAAAAATATGCATGAAGCTGTTTGGGAAGAAAAAGTTGCAATTTCGGATGATTTTTCGTTAACCAAAAGACAACAATTATTTCAAGATATACAAGATGAAGATGCCTTTAATTTAATTTATTTTGATGCTTTCGGATTTAGAGTTCAACCCGAATTATGGTCTCTAGAGATATTTCAAAAAATGTATAATGCATTGAAAATCAATGGAGTAATTGTAACTTATGCCTGTCGTTCATCAATTAAAAATGCTATGATTGAATGCGGATTTAAAGTAGAAAAGCTTCCAGGAGCACCAGGAAAGAGAGAAATGTTAAGAGCAAAAAAAATTAACTTTTAATTAAGTCGAATTGATTATAATTTGGCTAATTTTGGAATAATAAAAAACCCAATCTTACGTTCTTACTTAAATGTTCTACTAAAAGTCTAACCAATTTTATCTGTAATTTTATGTCCAGATTAATTTATGACTACACTAAATCGGTTTTGGAGAGAGTTAGTTTTGATATCAAACTATTTTCAAAAGAATTAGATAAAGCAGTCAAAGTACTTTTGCCTTATGAAATTGAACAATTAGCCGAATGGTTAATCAATTTTACAAGTGAAAAGCCCGAGTTAAAACCTTGTTTACTGATTATCAACAAATAAAAATTAAAAGAGCTTAAACGGCTCTTTTTTTATTTCTTACATTATAATTGTAAGATTTATAATATAAATAATTAATAAAAATGCTTTATATCGTAAAAATATGTATTTTATCGATGTTTTTATCACTTTTATCTTGCTTGGTAGTTTTAATTAACATAACTTTACTTAACGTTCTTAAATAAAGATAACCCTAAATCTTAAACCTATGCCAAGAATGATTTATGATTACACTAAATCCGAGTTGGAAAGTGTAAGTTTTGACCCTCATCTTTTTAAAAAAAGATTGAAAAAAGCAACTAGAAATTTGTTGCCTTATGAAATTGACCAATTAGAAAACTGGCTTTCTTATTTTACAATGAATAAACCAGAATTGCAAAACTGCCTGACAGAAATTACAAGTAAAAATGAAAATGGATTCGCTTAACGAATCCATTTTTTTTATTTATTATTGGGTTTCGGACTTATAATTTCAACATTCTGAAAAGCAATTGCACCTTTTACAACACCAGTTATTGTTGCACGCAAAGCATCAATTAAGTGAATTTTCAATTCATTTTTTGGGTATATTAAACTAACTTCTCTTGCTGGTTTTGGTTCTGTAAAATGACGAAGTTTAATTTTATCAACTTCTTTTAAATCCAATGTATGCAAGTAGGGAAGAAGTGTTGTTCCTAATCCTTCATCTGCCAATTTTATTAAAGTTTCAAAACTTCCGCTTTCAATTTGAAAATGATTATGTTCAGAATTGGTGTTGTTTTTGCAAAGATTTAATACGTTATCTCTAAAACAATGTCCGTCTTGAAGTAGTAAAATTTCATCAATATTTAAATCAGTGATATTGATTTCTTTTTTACTAAACGATTGATGATTTTCTGGAATGTAGGCTACAAAAGGTTCAAAATAAAGAACCACTTCTTTAATTTTTTCCTCATTCAATGGAGTTGCAGCAATTGCTGCGTCAAGATGACCATTTTTTAATTTAAAAATGATATCTTCTGTATTTAGCTCTTCAATTATTAGCTTTACCTTCGGGTATTTTTTGATAAAATTTTTCAAAAACATCGGTAAAAGAGTTGGCATAATGGTCGGAATAATTCCTAATCTAAATTCGCCTCCAATAAACCCTTTTTGTTGATCGACAATATCGTGAATTCTATCGGCTTCATTAACAATATTTTTGGCTTGATTTACAATTTTCTGACCAATTTCAGTTAGTTGAATAGGCTTTTTGGTACGATCAAATATTTGAATATCTAGTTCTTCTTCAACTTTTTGAATTTGCATACTTAGTGTTGGTTGTGTTACAAAACACTTTTCGGCTGCTAGAGTAAAATTTTTGTATTCGGCTACAGCCAAAACATATTGTAATTGTGTGATTGTCATTGTATAGTAAAATTTGATACAAATATAAAAACAATCAATTTAATTTATAGTATAATGACTTGTTAAATTGTAATTTTGATGTAAATATTTTTTTATGAAACTAAACAAACTAGGATTACCAGAAAAAGAAACTTTGGCTTTAGCCACAGATTTGAACGTATTATTAGCAAATTTTCAGGTTTATTATCAAAATTTAAGAGGATTGCATTGGAATATTAGAGGGAAACGATTTTTTGATTTGCATCTAAAATTTGAAGAATTATACAACGATAGTCAATTAAAAATTGATTTAATTGCCGAAAGAATTTTAACACTAGGTCAAACTCCATTGCATACATTTGAAGATTATGTAAAAAACAGTAAATTACCAATTGGAAAAAACATACATAATGACGAAGAAGCAATCAATCTGATATTAAATTCTTTATCACATTTGTTAAGGATTGAAAGAGTAATACTTAGTCAGGCTAGTGAAATCGCCGATGAAGGGACAAATTCTATGATGAGTGATTTCATTTCTGAGCAAGAAAAAACCATTTGGATGATGAGCGCATGGCTTGAAGAAAGTATTTAAAAATTTATGTTAAAAAAACTACAATAGCTTTTTGTTTTTAACGATGAAAAGCTATTTTTGTAAAATGAAAATTTTGGCAAAGTTAGTATTAGTATTATTTGTAACTTTTCTATCAACTCCTACGATAGTTACGTTGATTGAAAGGAATACTGATGTTTCGTTGTTTTATAATTTTGCTGAAGAAGAAATCCACAAAGAAGTCAAAGAAGTCAAGGCCGATTTAAAACAAAGTTTTGATTATCCTTTTTTAAATTCTGAATTGCTTCAAAATTCTAAAATTATATCTGAGAATTTATCCCGACATGATAAAATTTCGGAAGAAATATTTTCTCCTCCGCCCGAATTAATTTAATACTTCGCTCGTCATTCTTATTGAATGAACGAATTTAACGTATTAATTTAATTTTGGTTATGACTAAAAAAATCAATCTTTTTGCAAACTTAAAATCTGATTTTGCTTCAGGTTTAGTAGTTTTTCTTGTGGCTTTGCCACTGTGTCTCGGTATTGCATTAGCAAGTGGAGCACCACCATTAGCAGGTATTATTTCGGGAATTGTTGGTGGAATTGTTGTTGGCTATTTAAGCCAATCACACTTGAGTGTTTCTGGCCCAGCAGCTGGTTTAACAGCTATTGTTTTAACAGCGATTATGGACTTAGGTTCGTTCAATGTTTTTTTATTGGCAGTTTTGTTGGCAGGAATTCTTCAATTAATTTTGGGTTTCATTAAAGCTGGGACGATTTCTAATTATTTTCCAAATAACGTAATTGAAGGAATGTTGGCTGGTATTGGTGTTATCATTATCCTGAAACAAATTCCACATGCTTTTGGTTATGATCCCGATTTTGAAGGAGATGAATCATTTTTCCAAGCCGATGGTCAGAATACCTTTTCCGAATTATTTTCGGTATTAGATCATGTGAATTTTGGTTCGATAATCATTGCAGTCATATCGTTAGCAATATTGATTTTATGGAACAAAGTGGAGTTTCTAAAGAACATAAAACTAGTTCCAGCAGCTCTTGTTGCGGTTGTTATTAGTATTTTACTGAATGAATTCTTTATTCAGTCTGGTAGTACTTTAGCAATTGCAAGTGAGCATTTAGTGAATTTACCCGTTCCAAGTACGTTAGCAGAATTTAAAAATATTGTTGTAACACCCGATTTTACTGCAATTACCAATTCTAAAGTGTGGATTGTCGCTATAACAATTGCTATCGTTGCCTCAATAGAAACTCTATTGTGTATTGAAGCATCTGATAGAATGGATACCTTAAAAAGATATACCGATACCAATGTTGAATTAAAGGCACAAGGAATTGGAAATATAGTTAGTTCATTACTAGGCGGTTTACCGATGACATCAGTTGTTGTAAGAACTTCTGCTAATCATAATGCTGGAGCAAAATCTAAAATGTCGGCAATCATTCATGGAGCATTGTTGTTGGTGAGTGTTCTAGCAATCCCGTTTATCTTAAATAAAATTCCATTAGCTACTTTAGCTGCTGTTTTATTGATGGTAGGTTATAAATTGGCAGTTCCAAATATTAAGCATTTTGCGCATTACATGCCAAAAGAAGTCAATTTCTTAGTTATTTCCTTGGTAGTTGTATTGATTTCGATTAGTAACAGCAACATGAATGTAGTTATTGGATTTGCTGTTTTATCAGCTTTAATTCTAGCGTACTGCATTTTCAAATACTTTAAGAGTATCAAGTTTTCACAAAAAGTACAACGAAATCAATATTTATATTTTCCATTCTTTGCGACGACAATTGCGGTTGTTTTCACCGATTTATTAAAAGGTGTGGCACTTGGAATGATTATCAGTATTATTTTTGTTTTAAAAGGGAACATGAAACGCGCTTACAGTTTTAGAAAAGAAGAATATTTAGATGGAGATATCATCCACATAGATTTGGCTCAAGAAGTTTCTTTTTTAAATAAATCGGCAATTAAAACTACGTTAAGCGAAATTCCAGAAAATTCTAAAGTCATCATTAATGCATCTGATACTGTTTATATTGCACACGATGTGTTGGATTTGATTAAAGAATTTAAAAAGATTAGATCAAAAGAAGAAAATATCAAAGTAAAACTTGTTGGATTCAAAAAAGCCTATGAACTTGATGATTCTGAAGAGTCTAAAAAGAAAGTCAGCTTTGAACACCAACAAAAATTAGATATAGAAACTGAAAATAATAGTTAATTAAAAAATTATAATGAAAACTCTAAATAAAGAATTACAGGCTTCAATCTCACCAAGAAAAGCTTTAGAAATATTAAAAGAAGGAAATAACCGATTTGTAAACAACCTAAAAGCACACAGAGATTTACTCGAACAAGTAAATGATACTCGCGACGGTCAATGGCCATTTGCAACCATTTTAAGCTGTATTGATAGTAGAACTTCGGCCGAATTGATTTTTGATCAAGGATTGGGCGATGTTTTCTCTGTAAGAATTGCTGGTAATATTGTAAACACTGACATTTTAGGAAGTATGGAATTTGCTTGTAAAGTAGCTGGTTCTAAGCTTGTTGTAGTACTTGGTCATAGTAAATGTGGTGCTGTAAAAGGTGCATGTGATCATGTAGAAATGGGCAATCTTACTGAATTGTTGTCTAAAATTCAACCTGCAGTTTATCAAGAAAAGGAAACTTTGGAAGATAGAAGTTCTAAAAACGGAACTTTTGTAGAAAACGTTTCAGAAATTAACGTAAAACGAAATGTGAAAAACATTATCGAAAGAAGTTTTATATTGGAACAAATGGTAGAAAATGGTGAAATTGGAATAGTAGGAGCAATGCACAATATTGAAACTGGTGAAGTAACTTTCTACAGCGATGTTGAATATATTAAAGACGAAAAAAATCCTAATTTCTCTGTAGCAGAATTAAGACATTAAAAATCACTAACCATCAATTAACAAATTGGTGGTTTTTTTTTACATTTGATTATTATAAAAATTATGGGCGAGTATTATAAGAAGTTATTAGAGAATAATAAAACATGGGTTGAGAGCCAACTAGCTCTTAATCCCGATTTTTTTAAAGATTTGGCTAAAGGACAAAATCCGCAATTACTATGGATTGGATGTTCTGACAGTCGCGTTCCTGCCAATGAAATTGTTGGAGGGAAACCGGGTGATGTTTTCGTTCATAGAAATATTGCTAATATGGTAGTTCACAGTGATATGAACATGTTGAGTGTACTTGATTACGCAGTTAATGTATTGAAAGTTAAACATGTAATTGTATGTGGACACTACGGTTGTGGTGGTGTAAAAGCAGCTATGGAAAACAATTCTATCGGTATTATTGACAACTGGATTCGTCACATTAAAGATGTTTATCGTTTGCATAGAAATGAATTGGACGCCGTAGAAAACGAAAAAGAACGCTTCAATAAATTTGTAGAAATAAATGTTAGAGAACAAGTTCTAGATTTAGCCAAAACATCAATTGTGCAATCAGCTTGGCAAAAAGGGCAAAATTTAACTTTACATGGATGGGTTTACGGATTGAATGATGGTTATGTAACCGATTTGAATGTAAATTTCAGCAGCAATAAAGATTTAGACGAAGTACATCAGTTGTATTTTGATATTTAATCATCTAGATTTTCATTAAAAGCAGAAGGTAATAATTGCGGAATAAATTTCACTAAAAGAGGTAATAATAATCCGCCACCAGGAAGTAAAAAGATAGTTAGCGACGGTATGCTTTTGCAAATGTCGAGCAGCTGTTTTTTTACTTTCTTTTTTTCTTCTGGACTCAAATCTTTGGAAGTTGATTTGGCTAAAAGATGCATCAATTCTTTACTCTGCGAGATTTCTTTTATCAAACGTTTTTTATTTCGAGTAATCAAAACCTGAACTCCAGTTGATGTTTGATCGTAAAAATGTTTTACAGGATTAGAATAATTAAAATATTGAATTTCCGGTTTATGCTTTGAAATAAAATCGTTGGTATCAATCGAAGTTTCATGAGCAAATACTTCCGAAACTCCAAATTTTTCTGATAATTTGTATAAGAAATAAAGCTCTTCATTTTCAATTCTTCCGTCATTCCAAAGTGTGATGCAAACCAAATCGATTAAATAAAATTTTTCTAAATCGTCTTTAAAATAATCCAAAGGCAAATCTTCTAAATTCTGAATGCTAACTTTAGAAAATTTGGTATATCGAACCGAAGCTTCAAATAATTTTATAAGCAAATCATCGTGTTGCGATTTCTCTGTTTTAACTTGTAATGCCAGCGAAACCAAACTCATAATGGTTTCTTCAATTCGTTTTAAATACTTTTCTGGAATGGAACCTTGCGATAAATAATGACGAAAAGCCAAAACATCTACAAATAAAAGTGCATTGGTAACAATATGAGAAAAGTTTTTGCTAATGATGTCTTTGTTGGTTTGCACGCGCTCGTCAATTAGATTTTCCAATTTAGAACTTGCAGTCGAAGGCATAATTTTATTCAGAAATCCGAAACCTTTAGGCGTCATTTCTTTGTAAAACGAAACTGCTTTGGCAATAAAATCAATAGCATCTGATTGATTTGTTGTAAAGCAATACATATCAAAAAGTGTTTTTAGTAATGCCACTTTCGATATTTCATCGGTTTTCCAACCGCTCATGTCTATTTCAGGATTTTCATTTATGGCAATGATGTGTCCGTAAATAAAACCGGTTTTTCTGATGTTTTTATACAATGATAAATCCTCAATAGGCGAGCTGATGAACACGTTTTTTTGTTCATAGAAATATTTGTCTATCCAGCCATTTGCCGATGGATTAATCATAGCTTTTATTTGAGTTGCAAAGCTATGTTTTTTTGTTTGAGAAAAACAGAATTAAAGTTAAGTTTTTATGGTCTAGACTTTATGTTTGCTTCACAAAGTTTTATAATTTCTGTAATTCTGATGGTTCTTGTTTCTTCTCGTTTCGCTTGATTTAACCAATAAAGATAGCTCTTTCGATAAGATGGACTAAAATTTTGATAATTATCAAATGCCAATTTATTTTGTTCAAATGCTATTTCTAAATCTTTAGGAAGTACTAAATTTTCTACATCGTCAAGTGATTCCCACGAGCCATTTTTCTTAGCTGTCTCAATTTTTTTCAAACCACTTTCGTGGATTAAATTCTCCTGAAGTAGTTTTTCGATATACGTTTTGTTGAGTTTACTCCAAACACTTTTGTCTTTTCGTGGTGTAAACATTTGCGTTCGGCGCTCTTCGTCAAGTCGTCTTACCGTAGAATCAATCCAACCGTAACAAATGGCAACTTGCACAGCTTCTTCCCAGCGCATACTTTCGTTTTCGCTAGAAACTCTATAAAAAAGTAATGACGCTTTAGTTGCAGAAGTGTGATTTTCATGCAGCCAATCGCGCCATTCTTGAGCATTTCTAAAGTATAAATGATCTTTTTCTTCCAAGTACTATTATTTTATAATTCCAGAACAAGCTACTCTTCCGCCGGCATTTCCTGTTGGTTGTGTAACAAAATCGTCTGGGTTAGCATGTACAATCAAACCTTTATTTAAAATATCTTTGGTTTCGTCGCCACAACCAATACACCATTCGTCGGTTTTTAAAGTGATGGTTCCGTTACCATTGGCATCGGCAGTAAAGTTTCCGATATCGCCTTTATGATGTTCAGCATCAGACCATTTTCCGTGTTTTTTGAATGTTGGATTCCAATGTCCACCTGTTGATGTTGCATCGGCAGCCGAACAATCTGCTTTTTCATGAATGTGAATCGCGTGAACGCCAGGTTTCAATCCAGTCATTTTTGCTTCGAATGAAACTACGCCATTTTTTTCCGTAAATGTTGCCGTTCCAGTCACTGTGCTTCCGCTTTTTGGTTCTAGATTTATAGTTAGCACATTGGCTTTTGTATCAGTTCCCGATTTACACGCCACAACAATTACAAATGCAACTATTGCAATTAAGATTACTTTTTTCATAAAATTTATTTTAATCAAAGTTAAGAAATTAAAATAGAGGTTAAAGTTTTTTAACTTAAGAATTCGTTAATTGTTGGGATGAGGGTTTGTAGGTTTAATTTTATAGATGTTTCTCAACAAGTCAATTTTAAGCTTAAAAAAGATTAAAATTTAGGGTTAAACACTAATTTTTAAATATATATCCAACTTAAAATAGACCTTAAACCTATATTATTGTTAACTAATAATTCAAGCTGAACTTTATTTGATTTTCATTACCATACATATTATTTCAATAAATTCATTTTTCCAATATTTATTACTATGTCCACCCTTAAATTGTTTTGCATCAATGATTGAATTTGATTCAGCATATTTTGAGTTTAAATGTTCTGCTTCTTCTTTTAGAAAAAATGGTTCTTCACTTCCATATCTTAAAAACAAGTTTGGATATATTGTTTTTTTATTCCATACGTTAGTTTGAACATCACCACCAAAAGTGGAAAAACAGAAATATGTTCCAATTAATTCAGGATTACTATTTAGTAAACTTATCCCAAATCCAGCTCCATTAGAAACTCCGTAGAAATATCTATTTTGTTTTTTGCCTTTTTGGTTATATGTTTTTTCGATTTTGGTAATCAATTCATTCATAAAATACGATTTATGATTATTAAATCTATCAACTATTAATGAATCTTCTTCTCTAATTGGTTTTCTATCTACATATTCAAAATTTCTGTAATTTAAATAAACTTTTTTTCCATTTCCTAGAGTTGTACTTGTACTGTCAGCAATTTTATTATTCGAGAAACTTGCAATTAAAATAATAGGCTTAATAATCTTTTTATTTATCAGTGAATCCAATTCTGTTTTTTTATCTGTTATGGAAGTTCCTCCATCAGTTGCAAAAATTATTGGATAGTTTTTATTTAAACTAAAATCTTTAGGTAGATAAACATTATGTTTTCTATATTCTTTTAAATATATACTATAAATTGAATCTGTAATAAATTTTGATTCAGCAAATATTATTTCTTTTTTGGTTTTACATGAAAACATTAATAAACAAACAAATCCAATCAATAAAATATTTTTCATTTTAGCCATTTTTTAGCATTGTTTAAAACTAGTTTGTTACAACATATTGTTCTTACAAAAATTTACTATTAATTATAACTTTTGTAGAATTTAGTCATCCTAAATTCATAAATTCATTCCACAATCTTCCCATCAATTAAAACACATTCAATTAAATCACTTCCGAAGCAATACGGTAATTGATAGAACGAGGTAACTTCTTTACTTATAATGACATTGGCTTTTTTACCTTTAGTGATACTTCCATGTGTTCCTGAAATTCCCATTGCGTATGCACCATTTATTGTGGCGGCATTTATGGCTTCTTCTGGAGTCATTTTCATTTTGATGCAAGCTGTTGCTACTACAAAATTCATGTTTCCTGATGGTGTTGTTCCTGGGTTGAAATCGGTGGCTAATGCTAATGGTAATCCTGCTTCAATCATGCGTCTTGCTGGCGTGTACGGAATGCTAATAAAATAAGAGCACGATGGTAAAGCAACAGGCATGGTTTCTGAATTTTTTAGAATTTCGATATCTTCATCGGTTACAACTTCGAGATGATCTACCGAAAGTGCGTTGTGTTTTACGCAAGCAGCAATTCCGTTGATGGCATTGAATTGGTTTACGTGGATTTTCGCAATCAATCCGTGTTTTTTTCCAGCTTCCATAATTCTTTCGGTTTCTTCTACAGAGAAATAACCAGTTTCACAGAAGGCATCAATGTAATCGGCTAGATTTTCTTGAGCAATTTTGGGTAGCATTTCATTGATAATCAAATCAATATAACCCGAATGATTTTCTTTATATTCGCTCGGAAAAGCATGCGCACCAAGAAAAGTGGCTTTGATTTTTATAGGATAATTTTCGGATAATTTTTTAATAACACGAAGCATTTTGATTTCACCATCAACGGTCAATCCATAACCTGATTTTATTTCGACTGCGCCAGTTCCTTGTCTCATTACTTCTTCAAGTCGAAGTTTCGATTGGTTGTATAGTTCTTCTTCGGATGTTTCATTGAGTTTTTTAGCCGAATTTAGAATACCGCCACCGCGATTGGCAATTTCTTCATAAGTCAATCCGTTGATTCGATCTACAAATTCCTGAATTCGATTTCCAGCATAAACGATGTGTGTGTGACTGTCGCACCAAGTTGGTAAAACTACTTTTCCTGTTGCATCGATAGTGATATCGGCATTGATTTTTGGACAATTTTCCATCAATCCAAAATCGGCAATTATGTCATTTTCAATTAGTAAAAAGGCATTTTTTATAGAAGGTAGAAGTGCCATTTCTGAACCAGAAACTTTAGTAATTGCGGCATCTCTTATTTGAAGTAACTCTTGTATGTTGGTGATTAGGGTTGTCATGAACTAAATTTCAGTAAAAATACTTTTTAAAAAATAATTATTTATAAATTTAGAAAAAATTTCGAAGCAGTGAGAAAAATCAAATATAAAAAAGGACGCAAAGTACAACCCAGTTTTTTCGATTACACCGGAAGTCATAAAAGTGTAGATACCGAAATGCAATTATTTGTATATGATACTCATGATTTAACCGAATGTGAGCAAATTCAAGTGAATGATATTGAAAAAAACATCGATTTAACTAAAGTAAATTGGCTTAATATTCACGGATTGAACGATGTAGAAGTTATAAAATCGGTTGGGAATTATTTGAAAGTTGATAATTTTATGCTTGGTGATATTTTGAATACTACCAAACGAACAAAACTGGAAGAATACCACGAAATTTTATTTTTCAATATCAAATCGCTTTTACCGATTGAAAATTCCGATAACATTAGTGTTGAACAAATAAGTTTTATCTTGAAAAACGGAATTTTAGTATCGTTTCAAGAGAAAAGAAGTGATTTTTTTACTCATTTGCGTGAGCGCATCAGAACACATTCAGGAATTGTACGAGAGAAAAAAGCGGATTATTTATTGTATTTACTTCTTGATGCCATAATGGAAAATTTCTACATCACTATAGAAAATGAAGAAGATAGAGTAGAAGCATTGATTGATGAATCTAAAACGAGTACCAATCCTGCGATTTTGGAACAAATAGAAAAGCATCGCGATAATTTTAATTTCTTAAAACGTTCTATAATTCCGTTGCGCGATTCGTTGTATTCGATTAAAAGCATGAAAGACGATGTGGTTTTTAATGCAATTGAGACTTCCAATTATACTTTTTTTATTCGATTACATCAAAAGAGTTTGGAGTTGTTAGAGCAAATAGAATATGATTTAACTAGTTTGGATAGTGCTTCTAATTTCTATTTTTCGACTCAAAGTCATAAGATGAATGAAGTGATGAAAACCCTAACTGTAGTTTCGGTTTTCTTTATGCCACTAACATTTATTGTTGGCGTTTACGGAATGAACTTTGACAACATGCCCGAACTTCATTGGGAATACGGTTATTTCATTATTCTTGGATGCATGCTTTTGTTGTTAGTTGCAATGATTGTTTATTTCAAAAAACGTAAATGGTATTAATTGTTTTCCTTTTTCAAAACAAATTTTAAGTACAAAAACCCGATTAATCCTGCCACAAGAGAAGAAACTAAAATCATAATTTTAGAATTATCAATATGTTCAACATCTGAAAAGGCGAGAAGTGTGATAAAAATGGACATCGTAAAGCCAATTCCACCCATAAAACTTACACCAAAAATGGATTTCCAATTTAAATCTTCGGGTAACGAGCAGATTTTAAATTTGGTTGATAGATAAGTAAAGAGGAAAATACCAACTGGTTTTCCAACAATTAATCCGAGTGCAATACCTAAAGTATAATGATGCGTTAATGCCTGATGCCAATCAGTATTGATTACTATTGCTGTATTTGCTAGAGCAAAAAGTGGTAGAATTATAAACGCGACAGGATAGTGAAGCGAGTGTTGTAAAATATAGGAAGTTGATTTTTTATTACCATTTCCAAATGGAATCGCAAATGCTAGTAAAACTCCAGTTATGGTTGCATGAACTCCAGAATTAAGCATAAAATACCACATAAAAACGCCACCAATTAAATAGGGAATTAGGTTTCTAACTTTTATTCTATTGAAAACACAAAGTAATGCAAAGATGGAAAGTGAGATTATTAGATTGGTCCAAATAAGTGATTTGGTATAGAAAATGGCAATAATCAAAATGGCACCTAAGTCGTCAATTACGGCTAAAGCAGTTAGAAATACTTTTAGCGAAAGTGGAACTCTATTTCCTAAAAGCGATAAAATCCCTAAAGCAAAAGCAATATCGGTCGCCATCGGAATACCAAATCCCGATTGCGTGTCTTCACCATAATTTAGAAACATATACAAACCAGCAGGAACAAGCATTCCTCCAATTGCAGCCGAAAGTGGAAGCAAAGCATTTCTAACGGTCGACAACTCTCCTTTGTATAATTCGCGTTCCAATTCTAAACCAATAAGCAAAAAGAATATGGTCATTAAACCATCGTTTACCCAATGTTCTAAACTATGTTCAGAAAATTGTGTGTGCCAAAAATGAAGGTAGCTTTCACTTAAAAATGAGTTTGCAAGAAATAGAGAAACGATGGTGCAAATGATCAAGGTAAATCCGCCAGCTTTTTCACTTTCAAAAAAATGTTTAAATAATTTGGTAACTTTCATTTATAATGGTTTGTTGCAAATTTACAAAATACAAGAGGATTTTTCTAGTAAAATCAATTCTTAATAACATTGTTGAAATATTTGCAACTATTTATTTGTGATTAGAAATATATCAATTACCTTTGACGTGTATACAATAAATTCCGGAAAAACTATGTTTACTTTACAACAGTATTTAGGTTTCTTACTTTTCTTAACCATTTTAACGATTGGTTTCTGGTTGATGATTTTCTTAATTCACTTTGTGTTCTATTGGATATTTGGTGCAACAAGAGAATTGTTGAGAGAAAGAAAAGCAAACAAAGAATTAGGTCAAGCTTAATTTTTTGGATTAAAAATAAAAAAGCCTCGATAATTCGAGGCTTTTTTTATGTTTAGACTATCCAGGGAAATCTCCTCCGTCGCCATTTTCTTGTTGTGTTCTTTTTGGTTTTTCTTTATCGTTTTTAGGTTTGTTGAAACGGTATGTAAATGATAAAGTAACTTGTCTTTCTCTCCATTGCATTTCGCTGTATGAGTTTACAGAACCAGCAAGATAGGTTTCCACAATTCTTTTTCTAGAATTAAATAAATCGCTCACGTTTAGTGCAATTGTACCTTTGTCTTTCAATACATCTTTACTAAATGCTAAGTTGGCAGCAAAAACTCCTAAACTTCTACCTTGCGCATTATTTTGCGGTCCGTTGTAGTTTAAGTTCGTTTGCCAATCTATTTTATAAGGTAAATTCACTTTAGATGATAAACGCGTTGACCAAGTAGTAGCAACATTATCAAAGTTCTGAGTAATTTCATCACCAGCTAAATTAGTGTAAGTGAAGTCACCTTGAGTTTCTACTCTGAAGAAGTTAAAGTTACTATTTAATTTCCACCATTTGTAAGGAGAATAATTCAATGTAAATTCAAATCCAGTTCTATATTCTGTAGCTAAGTTGATCGGTGTGCTTTGAATTACTTCAACATCATTTACTTCTTCACCTGTACCTCGTCTTACGAATTGGAATGAATCGGTAGTTTTATTCAAATAGATTGAAGTGTTTAAAGTCAATTTGTTCCAACGTTTTAAGTACCCTAAATCAAATGCATCTGTAAAAGCTGGATCTAAATCTGGGTTACCAACAAAAATATTTGTATTACTTGAAAGTCCACTAAAAGGATTTAAGAAACGTCCTCTTGGTCGTTGAATTCTTTTGCTATAACTTAACGAAGCGCTACTTTTTTCTGAAAATTCATAAGTAAAGAAAGCACTTGGAAAAAAGTTATTGTATTTTTTATTGTTGAAATCGTTGGTTTGCAATTGGTTTACATCAATTTCAGAATCTTCCCAACGCAATCCGTACAACATCGATAATTTACCGAATTTAGTTCCGAATTGTGTGTATAATGCGTTTACTTTTTCTTTGTATTCTAAAGTATTTGTGAAATTTTCTTGAACAACTCCATTAGAAATAACTTGATAATCAGTTACTAATTCAGAAAAATCACCACGATATCCTGCTTCAAATTGACTGCTTTTTCCAATTGGCAAAACATAATCGGTTTGTAATAAATTACGATTTTGTTTTTGATTGTTCAATGTTTGATCCAATCCAACTATACTTGAATCATTTCTAGTATCTGTAATTAATGCAGAATTATTGTCTTTATTAGTTGAGAATGAACCGTCAATAGTTAATTTATGACCGTCTTTTTTAAAGTTTTTAGTAAAGTTTGTAGAATATTCTACGTTTTCACTGGCACTTATTTCATCATTTACACGATTTCTAGTGTACAAATAATTACTCGCTGCGTCGAAATTATCTTGGAAAACATTGTCTTGATTATCACCGCTACTTTTTCTATAGTTTAAAATGTTGGTCCAAGTAAGTGATTTATCTAAAAACCAATCAAAACCAAAATTTCCATTATAACCTTTATTTAATCTGTCGTTATCTCTAGTTTCATTTACAAAACTTTTAGTCGAATTGTCTTCATTTAGATATTCTGAATTTGTAAAAGCATTTCCAGGATTGCTTCTGTAATTGTAACCTTGTGTTGTAAAAAGATTAAACTCATCCGATTTAAAATTTACTGTGGCACTTAAACCATGATTATCAGGATAACCTGTTGTTCCAATGATAGTTCCGTTTAAACCGTTAGTTTTTCCTTTTTTAAGAATAATATTTAAAAGTCCACCGCCACCTTCAGCATCATAACGCGCTGATGGATTGGTAACTACTTCTACTTTATCAATTGCATCTGCAGGAATTAATTTTAAAGCTTCGGTAATATTAATGGCATTCGATGGTTTTCCGTCAATTAAGATTCTAACATTTTCGTTTCCTCTCAAACTCACATTTCCTTCAATATCAACAGAAACCGATGGGATGTTGTCAAGTACATCACTCACAGTTCCACCTTTAACCATTAAATCTTGACCAACGTTGTAAACTTTCTTGTCTAATTTAATTTCTACCGTAGTTTTTTCGGTTCTAATTACAACATCTTCTAGTTGTGTGGCATCACTTTCTAGAGTAATTGTACCAAGATTTGTATTTCCTGAAATAGTTTTGTTTTTGATTTCAAGTGGTTTAAAAGATATGAATTCCACTTTCACATTATAATTTCCAGGCGTTGCATCAAAGCTAAAGTTTCCTTTATCGTCTGTAATTCCACCAGCAGTAATTTTATTTGTTGTAGTATTTACCAAAGAAATAGTGGTATACTCTAATGGCAATTTAGTCGCTTTTTCAGTAATTTTTCCAGTTACTTTAACTTTTCCACCTTGTGGTTGCTGTTGCGAATAATTTAAAAACGTGCTCAAAAATAAGCCAATCGTTAATAAGAATTTAAGGTTTTTCATCAAATTAGATTTTTTTTAAATGTTTTTTACATTTGACTGCAAATTTAATCTTTGGTTTAAGCAACGAATCACAAAGGTTTGTTAAAAAAATCAAGTTTGAATTATTCTAAATAATTTCATTTATTTTTTCTAAAGGCCTGGCAATTATGGCTTTATCGTTATAAACTACAATTGGTCGTTCGATTAAAATTGGATAATCAACCATTGATTGAATTATTTCAGAATCAGTTAATTCTTTTCCTTTGAAATTTTCTTTCCAAATGGTTTCGTTTTTTCTAATTAATTCAATCGGATTTATATTTAATTTCCGAATAATTTCTTTCAATTCATTAAGCGACAGTGGTGTTTCAAGGTATTTTATTATTTCAAATTTTTTATCGGATGTTTCTAAAAAAGCCAAGCAATCTCTTGATTTTCCGCAGCGTGGATTGTGGTAAATTGTTATCATATTTTTTTAATTTTTAAATTTATATTCTGAAATAAAAAAGGTATATTAGCGAAACAAATGTAGTGTTTGATTGATAAAAAAATAAAATTTAATTCATAATAGAATGTTTATTGAACAAGGTATTAGTAAAGAGAATCCTTTTTGGAAATATATTATTGGTTCTTTAATTATAATCATGGCAGCATTTATTGGACAACTTCCTTTATTGTTTGTTATTTTAGGAAAAGCTTTAAATGGCGGAGGAATACCATCTACCAATGAAGAAATGTTGCAATATTTGGAACCCAATTTGTCGTTATTTTTAATAATGATTTCGTTTGTTTTTGCCATTGGTGGCGTTTATTTGGCTGTTAAATATTTGCATAAGCAAACTTTTTTATCAGTAACAACATCACGACCAAAAGTTGATTGGAATCGAATTTTATTTTCCTTTTCAATTTGGGCTTTATTTACAATTGTAACAACATTTTTATACTTTTATTACGAACCAGAAAGTTTCGTTTGGAATTTTAAACCCACTCAATTTGCAATTTTATTTGTTATTGCGGTTGTATTAATTCCGTTTCAAACTAGCACAGAAGAGTATATTTTTAGAGGTTATTTAATGCAAGGGTTTGGAAATTTGGCAAAAAATAAATGGTTTCCTTTAATTATGACTTCTGTAATTTTTGGTGGAATGCACATTGCCAATCCCGAAGTTTCGAAGTTGGGTTACATCATTATGGTCTATTATATTGGAACTGGACTTTTCTTAGGGATTATAACTTTGATGGACGATGGAATGGAGTTAGCGCTTGGTTTTCATGCAGCTAACAATTTAGTAAGCGCATTGTTAATTTCTTCCGATTGGTCGGCTTTGCAAACGCATTCTTTGTATAAAGATGTTTCTGATCCCTCGGCTGGGTTCGATGTTTTATTACCGATATTTATTATATTTCCAATTATCTTATTAATTTTTAGTAGAAAATACAAATGGACCGATTGGAAAGAAAAACTTACAGGAAAAATTAGTACAAATTCTATAACATATACATATCATGATTAATCCAACCTACGAAAACGTTCATAATGCATTTAAACTTAATGGTTTTCACCTAAATAGAGAAGATTTATGTCGTGTAGCCTATAGTTTTATTAAAGAGGGCGAAGATTTTGAGAAACCAGTTGGCGATTTTCTGCTAGATTGGTTTGATGGTAAATCATACATAGAAATGCATACTTCGGGTTCGACAGGAATTCCTAAAATTATTCGTGTCGATAAACAAGCGATGGTGAATTCGGCGTTGGCAACAGGTGATTTTTTCGAACTTCACGCAGGAAACAAAGCTTTGCATTGTCTTCCAGTAAAATATGTTGCCGGAAAAATGATGCTTGTTCGTGCCATGATTCTTGGTTTAGATTTAGAATTTGTAGCTCCAAGTTCACATCCTTTAAGAAATGTTGACGGCAATTTCGATTTTGCAGCAATGGTTCCCTTACAAGCGCAAAACTCAATTTCTGAATTG
This sequence comes from Flavobacterium aquatile LMG 4008 = ATCC 11947, assembly GCF_000757385.1. Classification (GTDB taxonomy): domain Bacteria; phylum Bacteroidota; class Bacteroidia; order Flavobacteriales; family Flavobacteriaceae; genus Flavobacterium; species Flavobacterium aquatile. The sequence continues at coordinate 198,257 of NZ_JRHH01000004.1, forward strand.
CATCGAATTAAAAAACTTATTGTTGGTGGAGCAAAAATAAATTCAGCTTTAGAAAATCAATTAATAAAATTACCAACTCAAGTTTTTGAAACCTACGGAATGACCGAAACCATTTCGCACATTGCAGCAAAATCAGTAGGAGAGAAGGCATTTACAGTTTTGCCAAACGTAACAATTTCATACGACGATCAAAATTGTTTGGTTATTCACGCGCCACGAATAAGCGATGATGTTATAGAAACCAACGATGTTGTAGAATTGGTAAACGAAAATCAATTTATCTTTCTTGGTCGAATTGATAATGTGATTAACAGCGGCGGAATCAAGTTGTTGCCCGAACAAATAGAAGAAAAATTGGCTGGAAAAATTGAGCCACGCTATTTTATTTCATCTAAAGAAGATAAAGAATTGGGAGAAAAAATCATTCTTGTTATAGAAGGAAATTCGTTTACTGTAGATACTTCAATTTTCGACGAATTGGATAAATACGAAAAACCAAAAGAAATTCTATTTGTACCAAAATTCAAAGAAACAGGCAACGGAAAAATTATTCGTAAAGAGAGTTTGAGTTAAAATTAGGAGCGAAGGGTTCGGGAATTCTTGGTTTCCATTTTCCTGCTGTTCATTACAATAATGAAGCCGCGAACAACGCGGCTTTATTATTTTCATTTCCATCAGGGCTATTAAGTAATTGTCTTTTTCTAAATCTAGACTTTAAAAACGTTCACAAAAAACTCACTTTTTAAGACTTCAACATCATCGATACTTTTTACTTTAAATTTCGATTTTTTAGCTTTATTGGTTGGCTCTAATCTAATTTCTTTTCCATCAATTTTTATATCAACCGGCATATTAAAATCGGCAACATCGGTTTTCCATTGGTATTCTAGTTTGTTTTTTACAACTTTAATTTCCAATCCTGGAATTTTTTTGTATCGCAAATATTGGTCAAAAATAGGAGTAAGGTTCATTTTACTTTCTTTATTGAAAAAGTTCACAACTGTTTCTGTATCAATTATTTTATGTCGATAAGTTTCAGAATATTTCAAAATTATTTTCCACCATAATTCGTCGTTATTAATTACGTGGCGTAAGGTGTTTAACAACAAAGCACCTTTTGGATACATATCACCAGAACCTTCTTGATTTACACAACACGGACCAATAATTGGTTTATCATTAGCAACATTTCTATTCAATCCGCGAGCATATTTCATGGCTTTTTCGTAGCCAAATTGACATTCGATAAATACAATTTCGGTATATTGAGTGAAACCTTCGTGAATCCACATATCGGCAATATCGGCAGAAGTGATGCTGTTTCCAAACCACTCGTGGCCACTTTCGTGGATAGTAATGTAATCAAAAAGTAATCCAACTCCAGTTCCAGACAAATCACTTCCCATGTAACCTTTTAAGTACTTATTTCCATAAGCAACAGCACTTTGGTGTTCCATACCTAAATAAGGAGTTTCAACTAATTTATAACCGTCATCAGCAAAAGGATATTTCCCAAATTTAGCTTGAAAACAATCCATCATTGGTTTTACTTCTTCAAAATGTTTGCGTGCTTTTTCTTCATTATATTTTAAAACATAATAATCCAAATCTAAACCATTATGATTGTCATGAATGTGAGCATAATCGGCAATATTTACAGTAATATCATAATTGTTAATTGGGTTTTTCACTTCCCAATCCCAGCGAGTGTAACCATTTTTCAAATCTTCAGAACCTAAAAAACGTCCGTTAGAAACATTCATTAATCCATTTGGAACTGCAACCGAAATTTTCGAACCTAAATCGGGTTCATCGGTTTGAGTATCTTTCACAGGATACCATAAACTTGAACCTGTACCTTGTACGGCAACGCCAATCCAATGTCTATTTTCTTTGTCTTTTTTGAAAACAAATCCGCCATCCCAAGGTGCATTTTTAGCAACTTTAGGCTTTCCAGAATAATAAAAACGAATTTTTTCAGATGAATTAGCTATTAATCCGTTAGGGAAATCTATAAAAACGGCATTAAATTCTCTTTTATAATCCAGTTTTTTTGAATTGTGAATTATGCTGTCAATAGTCATATTATCAAATAAATCCAACTGAATTTTAGAGCTATTTTCTACTACTTTAAAAGCAATTTCGTTGTATCCAACTATTGTTCTTTCTTCTGGATTAATTTTGATATTCAAATCATAACGCTGCACATCAAAGCAAGTTCTTTCTGGTCGTAAACCACCGTGAAGTGAATCTTTACGCGTGAAATTTTGTGCAGAAACAGATTGAAAACCAGCAATGATTATGCTTAAATAAAGTAGTTTTTTCATAGTTGTTTGAATTAGCTTATTTATTAGTAGTTGGTTTTTGGGATTTGTTACTTTCTATTTTTAGAAATTAATTTATTTGTTGTGTAATAAGATAAAAATGTTCCGAATGCAAAAATTAAACCAAACTGAAAATTTGATGGCCATGGATGACAACCATTCCAACTTGGAAAATCATACATTAATTCTATAAACCATGAAGCATCTTCTGAATGATATTTGCATTCATCTGAAATTAATATTGATTCAAATAAATAAAATATTATGTATCAAATTACAATTCCAGGAATGGATAGAATTACAATGATTATAAATTGATTAGTTTTTGACAAAATCTTTTCTATCTATATGTTTTAAAAATAAAACTTTGAAATTCTTCCATTTCAGAACTACAATATTGTATGACTAAACCTGAATAACTCCCAAATTAAACTTTTTCTCAATAGGCGAATGGTTTGCTGCTTCAATACCCATAGAAATCCAAGTTCTAGTTTCTAACGGATCAATAATGGCGTCTGTCCATAATCTTGACGCTGCATAATAAGGAGAAACTTGCGCATCGTAACGTGCTTTTATTTTGTCAAACAATTCTTGTTCTACTTTTTCATCAACGGTTTCGCCTTTTGCTTTAAGTGAAGAAGCTTCAATTTGAGCTAATACTTTTGCAGCTTGTGTTCCACCCATAACAGCAAGTTCGGCACTTGGCCACGCAAAAATCAATCTTGGATCGTATGCTTTTCCGCACATGGCATAATTTCCTGCACCATATGAATTTCCAACTACAACAGTAAATTTTGGTACAACCGAATTAGAAACCGCATTTACCATTTTGGCACCGTCTTTTATAATTCCGCCATGTTCTGATTTGGAACCAACCATAAAACCGGTTACATCTTGAACAAATACCAACGGAATTTTCTTTTGATTACAATTGGCAATAAATCGGGTCGCTTTATCGGCAGAATCAGAATAAATTACACCACCAAACTGAATTTCACCTTTTTTAGTTTTAGAAACAATTCGTTGATTGGCTACAATTCCAACTGCCCAACCATCAATCCTTGCATAACATGTAATTATTGATTTTCCATAATCGGGTTTGTACATATCCATTTCAGAATTATCAACCAATCGTTTGATAACCTCAATCATATCATATTGTTCAGTTCTAGATTTTGGAATTATACCATAAATATCTTGTTCGTCAAGAGCTGGTTTCTGAGGTTTTTCTCTATTAAACCCGGCTTTATCATAATCACCAATTTTTCCAACAATACTTTTAATTCGGTCTAAAGCATCTTTATCATCTTTGGCTTTGTAATCAGTAACGCCCGAAATTTCGCAGTGCGTAGTTGCACCGCCAAGTGTTTCATTGTCAATATTTTCTCCAATTGCTGCTTTTACCAAATAACTTCCAGCAAGGAAAATACTTCCAGTTTTATCAACAATCATAGCTTCATCACTCATAATTGGAAGATAAGCTCCACCAGCTACACAACTTCCCATTACGGCAGCAATTTGTGTAATTCCCATACTTGACATTATGGCGTTGTTTCTAAAAATTCGTCCGAAATGTTCTTTATCTGGAAAAATTTCGTCTTGCATAGGCAAGTAAACTCCAGCAGAATCGACTAAATATATGATAGGAAGGCGATTTTCCATCGCAATTTCTTGTGCACGAAGGTTCTTTTTACCTGTAATAGGGAACCAGGCTCCAGCTTTTACAGTTGCATCATTTGCAACGACTATACATTGTTTACCTTTGATATAGCCAATTTTAACTACAACACCGCCCGAAGGACATCCACCGTGTTCTGCATACATTCCGTCACCAACAAAAGCTCCAATTTCTATATTTTTAGCTTTTTCATCTAGCAGATAATCAATACGTTCACGAGCGGTCATTTTGCCTTCGGAATGTAATTTTTCTATTCTTTTTTCACCGCCACCGAGTTTGACTTTTGCAAATTTTTGTTTTAAATCTGATAATAAAAGTTTGTTATGATCTTCGTTTTTATTGAAGTTTAAATCCATATTATGATGCTGTTTTTTTGTGTGGCTAATGTACGAAAACGTTTTCAATATGAAATAATTGATTTTTTTAATATTAGTAAATTGTAAAAATTGATAACTTCATATTATTATACGCTTAACAATTTCTTAACATTGAGTAAGTACTTTTGCACCAATTAAAATCGTAAAAAAATGTCAATAAACAGTATTTTCCAGTTTTTGGTTCCGAAAGATAAAAAATTCTTTCCTCTTTTTGAACAAGCATCAGCAAATTTAATTGTACTAGCAGAAACACTTCATGATGCAGTAAATGCTCCAAAAGAAGAGCGTGAAGATTATTACAAAAAAATTGAAGAATTAGAAGCTACTATTGAAGAAATTACACATAAAACACACTTAGAATTAAGTAGAAATTTTATTACTCCATTTGACAGAGAAGATATTCACTCATTAATAAAAGCATTAGATAACGTTGCTGATTACATGCATAGTGCAGCAAGTAAAATGCGTTTATACCAAGTTGAAAAAATTACAAAATCGATTAGAAAATTAACTGAAATTAATCTTGAAGCTTGTCAATTAATTGGTCTTGGTATCAAAGAATTGAAAGAGATGAACCACAAGTCAATCAAAGAAACTTGTAAAAAAATCAATAAATTAGAAAGCAAGGCAGATTCTGTTTTTGATAAAGCGGTAGCTGATATATTTGAAAATGAGAATGATGCTAAAAACATCATCAAATATAAAGAAGTTCTTTCGGCATTAGAATCAGCATCAGATAAATGTAAAAGTGTATCTAATGTAATGGAGCAGATTTCTGTTAAACATTCGTAACAGTTACTACTAAAAAACAACTTTTATGGATTTTACTTTACTTATAGTAATTATTGTTCTTGCCTTGATATTTGATTATATCAATGGTTTTCATGACGCTGCCAATTCTATTGCAACTATTGTAGCTACTAAGGTTTTAACGCCTTTTCAAGCTGTAGTTTGGGCTGCTTTTTTTAACTTTTTAGCCTATTGGGTTTTTGGTTTTGGAGTTGCCGATACTGTTGCTAAAACCGCTCATACAAGTAGTATTGACTTAACGGTTATATTAGCAGGTATTATTGCTGCAATTATTTGGAATTTACTAACATGGTGGAAAGGAATTTCATCTTCATCATCACATACATTAATCGGTGGTTTTGCTGGAGCAGCAATTGCACACGGATTTAGAGATGTCACCGATCCTGAACACGCTGGATTTAAAATTGTTAACTGGTTAAAAGATGCCAAAGAAGGAGAATTATTACCTTCTGGTGTTATGATAGTAATTCTATTTATCGTTTTCGCACCATTAATTGGTATGATTATTTCTTATTTTCTATCATTGTGGTTAATGTATTCTTCTAGAAAAAGTATTTATCCTAAAATACTTACTGGAGTATTGATGATTCTAGCTATTTGGTTTTTAACAGCAGTAATGATTTCATATGAAGATATTAAAAAGCCAAGATTTGATAGTCATTTCTGGAGTGTTGTAACTGAACCTCATAATATTAAATGGTTATTAGTTGCTTTTATATTCTTTAGTTTAGCTATTTTTAATTTGCTATTTAGTAATTTTTCTACAGCTACAGCTGAGAAAGTTTTAAAGAAAATGCAATTATTATCTTCTGCAGCATTTAGTTTAGGACATGGTGGAAACGACTCTCAAAAAGTAATGGGAATTATTGCAGCAGCGGTTGCAGTTTATATCAAAACCAATCCTAATATTGATATGTCAACTGGTTGGTTAGACTTAAATGTTGTCTTACCGTCAGAAAAAGATGGAGTAAAAATTGATGGTTCAATGCCGGGATGGATTCCATTAACTTGTTATTCTGTAATTGCATTAGGAACATTAAGTGGTGGATGGAAAATTGTGAAAACAATGGGTTCTAAAATTACAAAAGTAACTGCATTTGAAGGTGTTGTAGCCGAATCTGCTGGTGCCTTAACGTTGTTTATGACCGAACATTTCAAAATTCCAGTATCAACAACCCATACTATTACAGGATCTATAATTGGAGTAGGAGTTACTAAAAGAGTTTCTGCTGTTCGTTGGGGTGTAACCGTAAAATTATTATGGGCATGGGTTTTAACTATTCCAGTTTCTGGAGTTTTAGCAGCTTTGGTTTATTACTTTTTGAAATTATTCATATAATAAAGAATATAGAATTAAAAAGGAACTGTCCGTTGGGCAGTTTTTTTTAAATCATTTTTGCAAATGTTAAGTTATAGTTAATGAATTTGATGATTTTGTTGAATTAATGATTTTAACCTAACTATTTATAAACGATTTACAAACAAACAATTAAACTTTAAAACAACAACTACACAACTTTTAAAATGAAAAGAATACTACTTTTAATGACCTTGATGTTTGGAATTTCATTACAAGCTCAAGTAACAATTGAACAGAATAAAAATGATAATGATATAAAATTATCAGCTTTACCTTACTATAGTTATGGAAAAGGTTTAGGATTAACTTCACCAGATAGTTTGTTCCAATTAAACATTCGTTTTAGAATGCAAAATAGAGTAACTTATATTGAAAACGATGGTGAAAATGGTGCTTATGATGGTCAAATTCGTCGTTTACGCTTACGTTTTGATGGTTATGTTGGAAATCCAAAATTCTTGTATGCCATTCAATTGTCTTTCGCCCCAGGCGATGTTGGAGAAATTAAAGAAGGAGAAAATATTAATATTATTCGTGATGCAGTAGTATTTTATAGACCTAATAAACATTGGAACATTGGATTTGGTCAAACAAAATTACCAGGAAACAGACAGCGTGTAAATTCTTCAGGAGGTTTGCAATTGACCGATAGAACTATAAACAATGCGAAATTTACTATTGATAGAGATTTCGGATTTCAAGCACATCATTTGAATGAATTTAAAGATAAGTTTTCGTATAATTTTAAAGCCGCACTTTCTACTGGAGAAGGAAGAAATAGTACAGAAAAAGCAGATGACGGAATTGCTGCAACTGGTAAAATCGAGTTGTTTCCACTTGGAGCATTTACTAAAGACGGAACTTATTTTGAAGGTGATGTTGTGAGAGAAAAGAAACCAAAATTAATGTTTTCGGGAGCTTTTCAACAAAATAATCATGCTAGAAGAACTCAAGGTCAATTAGGAAATGATTTGTTTGAACAACGTACTATGAAGTCAGTTTTATTAGACGGAATGTTTAAATACAACGGATGGTCAGCAATGGCAAGTTTTATGTCAAGAACGGCAAATGATAATGCTGTTACAGTGAATCCTGATGATATAACAGAAACTAGTTATGTTTTTATTGGCAACGGATTTGACTATCAGTTAAGTTACAATACCAAAAAGAACTATGAATTTATTGGACGTTATTCAATTCAAAAAGTAGGCCACGATATTGATGCGCTTACTCCAAATACAAAACAATATTCATTAGGTGTAACAAAATACATTTGGGAACATGCTTTTAAATTGCAAGCAGAACTTAATTATGATACATTAGATTACTTCGATGGTTCTACAAAAAACAATTGGTATTTAAGATTTCAAGTTGAAATAGGAATATAAAACTAACAACTTCTTACCATTTTTCACTTGCCCAATGTTAAGTTTTCACTCAAATCGAAAACTTAACATTGGGCAATTACATTATATCGTAATTTTGTTCACATAAAATTTACAAATTATTTACATTAACTTCACTAATATACTTAAAATAATGATAAGAAGAAAACCAACAACCACAGACAAAGCACCAGAAGTTATTTCGGATGTAACAAATGAAACTCCAAATCAAGAAGTTGCAAAATCTGAAGAAAAAAAACCTGCTCCAAGAACACGAACTCGTGTAGCTAAAGTTACTCCAGCAAAAGCTCCTGAAGTAGTTAAAATTGAAGAACCAAAAACTGACGAAGTTATCAAAGAAGAAGTTTCCGAGGTAATTAGTGATATAAATCCAGAAACCGAAGAAATTATGAAAGATTCCGACAAAGAAAAAGCAAAAAAAGCAAAGTCTAAAGAAAAAGAAAAAGACAAAAAAGCTAAAGAAAAGAAAAAAGCCAAAGCTAAAAAAGACAAGCAAAAGGAAAAAGATAAAGAGAAAAAACGCAAGGCTAAGAAGAAAGAAAAGGCTAAAAAAGCCAAAGCTAAAGACAAAGCTAAAGCGAAAAAGAAAGAGCAAGCTAAGAAAAAATCTAAAGCTAAAGCAAAATCAAAAAAGAAAAAATAATATTCTACAAAGAGCGTTCGGTAATTCGGACGCTTTTTTTTATTACTTTTTTAACAAGTGTTTCTTATTGTTCTGTCTAACTTTACAATAAAAACATGAAATTTAAAGTCACATCATTACTTATTGTATTATTTTTATTTTCAAATGCTATTATGGCGCAATTAAAATCAGTTGATTATGCCGATGGCAATCAAAAGTTAAGTGGGTTTGTTGCAAAACCATCAAAAGCAATTAAAGATAACCCAGGAATTTTAATACTTCCTGCTTGGATGGGAATTGATGATCATTCTAAAGAAACAGCTGATGAATTAGCCAAATTGGGATATAATACTTTTGTTGCTGATATTTACGGAGTTGGAAACAAACCATCAAATTCAAGTGAAGCTGGTCAAAAAGCTGGTCATTTTAAAAAGAATATTTTAGAATACCAAGCGAGAATTCAATTAGCATTAGAACAATTAGTAAAACAAGGTGCCAATCCAGATAAGATTATTGTAATTGGATATTGCTTTGGCGGAACTGGTGCAATTGAAGCGGCGAGAGCAAATATGAAAGTTAAAGGAATAGTTTCATTTCACGGCGGATTAGGAAGAGATGAAAGCCGAACTTTGAATTCAATAAATTGTAAAGTTTTGGTATTGCATGGTGCAGATGATCCGTTTGTTCCAGAAGCTGAAATAAAATCTTTTCAAAGCGAAATGAGAAAGTCAAATGCCGACTGGCAAATGGTTTATTATTCCAATGCTGTTCATGCGTTTACCGAAAAGAAAGCAGGAAACGATAACAGTAAAGGCGCAGCATATAATGAAAATGCAGCAAAACGTTCTTGGAAAGCGATGCTTCAATTTTTGGATGAAGTTTTATAAACAGAGTATAATTTGATAAAAAAATGTCCAGAAATAGTATTTTATTTTTGGACATTTTCTTTTATAAAATACAAAAGCCGACCTGGAGCGGACGGCTATTGTGGTGAGGTGTAACTTCCTTTCGGAATCCTCGATGCAAAGATATGTTTAAATTATGAATTACAAATTATGAATTGTATATTATTTTCTAAATATTTCATATTTTAATACTAATGATGTTCTATTAAAACCAACATCATATCCTGAACTGTCTGATGCATTGTTCTTTGTATTAAATCTAAATTCTAAATAGGCTTTGCTAAAATTAAATCCAACCGAACCAAAAAAGGTTGTAGTAAAATTAGATAAATAATAGTCTACATTTTGAAAATCAATTTTTGTTTCTCCAGAAAAATTTGTTAAATTCATTCCTGCAGCAATAAAAACATTAGAAGATTTACTTGTTTTAAAATAATGTCTTATACCAACTGGTACTTGAAAGATTGCCATATCAACTTTTCCATTCAAAAGAGTAGGGCTATTAAATTTATTTCTAAATGATTTTTGACTTTCAAGCTTGGAGTAGGTTGGCTCTATAAAAATTCCCCAGCTATAATTATTATATGGCATCAATAATTCCATCTCAAAACCACCACCAATGCCAGTTTTTTTATCAAAACTTCCTTTGACTATTTCGTCATCAAAATCTATTTTGTCACTATTGGCAGTTACCACACCTTTTAAACTAAAAATTGATTTTTTTGTTTGAAATACAACATTCTCTAAAGATCCGTTGCAAGTATTAATTTTTGTAAAATATTTTTTTAACTCAGTACCATTAAATTTTAATGAATTTAGGTCAGAGAATTTAGTGCTTTCACATCTAACATCTTCCCAAAGTTGACGTTTATATTTTTCATTAGCTTTTATTTCGATTCCATCTTTTGCTAGAAATTTCACATATATTAATTGTTTAATTGTTTTATCGTTTTTACTGTAAAAGAATTTTTCTAATCCACCATCATAATAATAATATAAAGTGTTTTTTCCAGTTATCAAATGCTTTAAAAATAAAGTTTCTTCTGTAAAAACAAGTTCTTTTTCATAATCTATATTTTGGAAAACTAAAGAGGATTTTTCAATTTGAACTTTACTTCTTGTGTATTTTGAAACATTATTAATAGAGAACTCTTGGCACATTTCAATAGTAATAGTTGAATTATTATCTTCAATATTTTTTTTAAATTCAAATGATTTTGGATTATTTTTCCAATCTACATCTTTGATAAATCCTTCAATTTTATTTCCTGTGTTGTCAATGTAATAGCCACTTTCATATTTTTGAGCAAATGAATTAAAAATAGAAAATAGAACAATTAAAAAAGTAAATCTTGTTTTCATAAATTATTTTGTTTTTGGTGGTTAAATTATTCTTCTTTTTGTCCCATCATCATTAAATAGGCTTTTAAAAATTCGTCAATATTTCCGTTCATAACGCCATCTACATCGCTAGTTTCATAACCAGATCGAACGTCTTTTACTAATTTGTAAGGTTGCATTACATAATTTCTAATTTGCGAACCCCATTCTATTTTCATTTTTCCAGCTTCAATATCAGCGCGTTGTGCTTGTTGTTTTTTTAATTCAATTTCATACAATTGTGATCGAAGCATTTGCATGGCGCGTTGTCTATTATCTTGTTGCGAACGCGTTTCTGAACATTGAATTTGAATTCCAGTAGGTTTGTGAAACAATTGTACTTTGGTTTCTACTTTATTTACATTTTGTCCGCCAGCGCCACTTGAGCGAGACGTAATAATTTCAATATCAGCAGGATTGATGTCAATTTCGATAGTGTCATCAACCAGTGGATATACATAAACGGATGCAAATGAAGTATGTCTTTTAGCATTACTATCAAATGGTGAAATACGCACCAATCGGTGTACGCCATTTTCACCTTTTAAATATCCGAAAGCAAAATCGCCTTCAATTTCTAAAGTAACTGTTTTTATTCCAGCGACTTCGCCTTCTTGAAAGTTAAGTTCTTTAATTTTATATTTTTGCTTTTCTGCCCACATCATGTACATACGCATAAGCATAGACGCCCAATCGCAACTTTCTGTTCCGCCAGCGCCGGCAGTTATTTGCAAAACGGCACTCATACTGTCACCTTCTTCTGAAAGCATGTTTCTAAATTCTAGATCTTCAATATGAGTATTTGTTAGTTCATATTGAGTATCAAGTTCTTCTTCGGAAGCGTCACCTTCTTTGAAAAATTCGTAGGTAATTTGGAGTTCTTCTGCCAATGCGTTGCCTTTATCAAAATCTTCTACCCATTTTTTCTTTTGGCGTAAGTTTTTGATAAGCAATTCGGCTTCTTTGGCATTGTTCCAAAAGTCTGGTGCAAAGGTCTTTTCTTCTTCGTTGGTTATTTCGATAAGCTTGGCATCAATGTCAAAGATACCTCCTCAACGCACCAAGACGCTCTACAATACCTTTTATTTGTTCGGTATTTGTCATAAATTGTTCTATTTTTGCAGTAAATTATTTAGAAGCCAATCCTGCTATACGTTCCAATCTTTTTTAAAAATTCCTTTTTTTCTAAGTTTAAAAAAGAGCTTCTTTGGTCGCTTTTTTTAAACAAGAAAAAATAGAAATTTTTTAAAAAAGGATTTCCACTTCTATCAGGGCTAAAAATCAGAGAACTCTAAATAATCAACCAATTGTTTTTACAAAAATAAGATTAGTTTTGAGATATGGAAATAAATTTAATTAGCGATACAGTAACAAAGCCCAGTAACGAAATGTTACAATATATGTTTAATGCCAAAGTAGGTGACGATGTTTACAAGCAAGATCCGACGGTTAATGATTTAGAAAGTGCTGTTGCTCAATTATTTGGAATGGAAGATGCTTTGTTTTTTCCATCGGGAACCATGGCAAATCAGACGGCGATAAAGTTGCATACTAATCCTGGAGAGCAAGTTATTTGCGATAAATATTCTCATATTTATCATTATGAAGGTGGCGGTGCATCGTTTAATAGTGGTGTTTCTTGTTGTTTAGTAGATGGAAAACGCGGAATGATTACAGCTGATTTGGTAAAAAATGCTATTAATGATCCTGAGTTTTATCATGCGCCATTGACGTCGTTAGTAAGTATTGAAAATACAACAAATAAAGGTGGTGGAGCTTGTTATGATATTTTGGAACTTAAAAAAATTAAGCAAGTTTGTATTGATAATAATTTGAAATACCATTTGGATGGTGCGCGATTGTGGAATGCAATGGTTGCTAAAAAACAACATCCAAAGCAGTTTGGTGAATTGTTTGATACCATTTCGGTATGTTTATCTAAAGGACTTGGCGCACCCATTGGTTCGATTTTACTTGGAAGCAAAGCCGATATGAAACGTGCATTGCGGATTAGAAAAATTCTTGGTGGTGGAATGCGTCAGTCGGGATATTTGGCTGCAGCCGGAATGTATGCTTTGCAAAATAATATGCTACGATTAGACGATGATCACAGAAGAGCAAAAGAATTAGCCGAATTACTAAAAACGTTATCTTGGGTTGAAAAAGTAGAGCCTGTAGAAACTAATATTCTAATTTTTTCTGTAAGAGCTTCACTTGAAGAGAAATGGGTAATTGAAAAATTAAAGCAAAAGAACATTTATATTAGTTCAATGGGACATGGAAAACTCCGAATTGTAACGCATTTAGATTATAGAGAAGTGATGCATAGTTATGTATTGGAAACTTTAAGTAAAATGCAGTTTTAAGCATAAAGTTTTTCAAATAAAAAATCCAAATTTCAAAAATACCTTACTTTTGAAATTTGGATTTTTTTGTTTAAATTTCTTACTTAAACATATCTTCCATGCCTGGAATCATTGGCATGTCTACTTTTGTGACTGCGTCAAGTTCGGCTTTGTTTACGCTTTCGGCTTTTTCAATTGCTTTATTGATAACCACAATTAAATAGTCTTCAAGTTGGTCTTTATCTTCAAGTAAAGAATCATCAATTGTAATAGATTTTAACTTGCTATTGGCTGTAAAAGTTACTTTCAACAATCCGTCGCTACTTTGCTCGTCAATTAAAACGGTGTCTAATCTTTTTTTAGTTTCTTCAATTTTTAGTTGGGTATCTCTCAATTTGCCCATCATTCCCATTAAGTCCATACGATTATATTTTTTCACAAAAGTAATCAAGAACAAGCAAAATATCAATATCAATTTCAAATAATAAACTATAGTTGTTAATTTCCTAGTGGATAACTTAATAGAATTAACATTTAATATAGATAGGTTTGCTCTAAATTTGTCGAGAATTTTAATGAAAATATGAGTACAGAACTACATCCGCCAATTGCCAAAATTATTTCGCACCAATTAGAAAAACATGGTCATATTCGCACTGATAATTACTATTGGTTAAATGATAGAGAAAATCCAGAAGTTATTGATTATCTCAATAAAGAAAACGAATACTACCAAAAATCCACCGAACACACAAAGGCATTTCAAAAGGATTTATTTGAGGAAATGAAAGCCAGAATTAAGGAAGACGACGAATCATATCCTTATTTCTATAATGGATATTTCTACATCACCCGATTCGAAAAAGGGAAAGATTATCCAATTTATTCTCGTAAAAAAGAATCCTTGACTTCTGCCGAAGAAATTATGTTTGATTGTAACGAAATGGCTAAGGATTTCACGTATTTTAATTTGAACGGAATCAGTATTAGTGAAGATAATAAATGGGTTTCTTTTGGAGTTGATACGGTTTCTAGACGTCAATATACAATTCAGATTAAGAATTTGGAGACCAATGAAATTTTGCCTTTGAAAATTGAAAATACTACTGGTGGTGCGACTTGGGCTAGTGATAATAAAACCATTTTTTATACAAGAAAGGATGAAGTTACACTTAGATCTGATAAAATTTTCAAACATAAATTAGGTTCCAACCCAGCAGATGATGTTGTAGTTTATTTTGAAAAAGATGACACATTTAATGTTACTGTTTACAAATCTAAATCAAAAAAATATTTGATTATTACTTCGGAAAGTACTTTGACTTCTGAATATCAAATACTTTTATCATCAACTCCTGATAGCAAATTTAAAGTCTTTCAAAAGCGAACTCGTGAATTAGAATATTCGATTTCGCACTATGAAGACAGTTTTTACATTGTAACCAATAAAGATGATGCTACCAATTTCAAACTAATGAAAACTCCAGAAGATAAAACATCAAAGGAAAATTGGGTTGATTTGATTTCGCATCGCGAGGAAGTTTTATTGGAAGGAATTGATATTTTCAAAGATTATTTGGTTGTTTCTGAGCGTTTTGATGGTTTGAATAAAATTAGAATAATGCCATGGAATGGAGGAGAAGAGTATTATTTGCCATTTGAACTAGAAACTTACACTGCATACACAACTACAAATATCGATTTTGATACTGAGATTTTACGTTATGGATACCAATCTATGGCAACGCCTTCTTCTATAATCGATTTTAATATGCGAACCAAAGAGAAAACGGTTTTGAAAGAACAAGAAGTTCTTGGAGGAAAATTCGATAAAAATAATTATATTGAAGAACGCATTTGGGCAACTGCAATCGACGGAACAAAAGTGCCAATTTCAATGGTTTATCGAAAAGGAATTAAACTAAATGGACAAAATCCATTCTTACTGTATGCCTATGGTTCTTATGGAATGACTATGGATCCTTATTTTTCTACAACACGATTGAGTTTGTTAGATAGAGGATTTATCTACGCCATCTCGCATGTTCGTGGTGGAGAAGATTTAGGTAGAAATTGGTATGAAGATGGAAAATTATTAAAAAAGAAAAATACATTTACCGATTTTATTGATTGTTCTAAATATGTAATTGAGCAAAAATATACTTCACCAGAACATTTATATGCCGAAGGTGGATCTGCAGGAGGATTATTGATGGGTGCAATTATTAATATGAATCCCGAATTATATAACGGAGTTATCGCTCAAGTACCTTTTGTAGATGTTGTCACAACGATGTTAGACGAAACAATTCCGTTAACGACAGGAGAATATGATGAATGGGGAAATCCAAATAAAAAGAAATATTACAATTATATGTTATCCTATTCGCCTTATGATAATGTGGAGAAAAAAGAATATCCTAATATGTATATTTCAACAGGGTTACATGATTCTCAGGTACAATACTGGGAACCAGCGAAATGGGTCGCTAAATTAAGAGTTTACAAAACTAACGATAAGCAATTATACTTAGATACCAACATGGAAGCAGGTCATGGCGGAGCTTCTGGACGATTTGAAGCACTAAAAGAAGTGGCTAAAGAATTCACTTTTTTGTTAGATTTGGAAAAAATTGAAAGATAGTTTAAAATAATTTATTAAATTTGCAAGGTTTTGAGGTTCATTTTTATATCCTTTAATTGCCTCAACAAATATTTTATTTATGAAAGAAGAAATAAAAGCCTTTAACAACGTACTGGAATTAATAGGAAATACACCTTTAATTAAGCTTAATAAAGTAACCGAGAATTTAGAAGGGAATTTTTATGCCAAGGTAGAAGCCTTCAATCCAGGACATTCAACTAAAGATCGAATTGCTTTATATATCATTGAAGAGGCCGAAAAAAGAGGAATCTTAAAACCTGGTGATACAATTATTGAAACTACTTCTGGAAATACTGGATTTAGTTTAGCAATGGTTAGCATTATCAAAGGTTACGATTGTATTCTAGCAGTTAGTTCTAAATCGTCTAAAGACAAAATAGACATGTTGCGCACAATGGGAGCGAAAGTGTATGTTTGTCCAGCACACGTATCTGCAGATGATGATCGTTCGTATTATAATGTTGCCAAAAGGTTACATGAAGAAACGAAAGGTTCGGTATACATCAATCAATATTTCAACGAATTGAATGTTGATGCACATTACAAATCTACTGGTCCAGAAATTTGGGAACAAACAAACGGAAAAATAACTCACCTTGTAGCCTGCAGCGGAACTGGAGGAACAATCTCTGGAACGGCTCGTTTCTTAAAAGAACAAAATCCAAATATTAGAATTTTAGGAGTTGATGCTTTTGGTTCGGTTTTGAAAAAATACCATGAAACAAAGGAGTTTGATAATGATGAAATTTATCCTTACCGAATAGAAGGTTTAGGAAAAAACTTAATTCCATCGGCTACCGATTTTGATGTTATCGATAAATTTATGAAAGTAACTGATGAGGAAAGTGCTCACGTTACAAGAGAGATAGCCAAAACAGAAGGATTATTTGTTGGTTATACATCGGGTGCAGTTGTTCAAGCAATTCGTCAATATGCAGCCGAAGGAGAATTTGATGAAAACAGTAATGTAATTGCTATTTTTCCAGATCATGGCTCACGTTACATGAGCAAAGTATTTAGTGATGAATGGATGAACGATCAAGGTTTCTTTGATAGCATAAATGCTGAAGAAGTTCAGAAAATTGAATTTATAAAATAATATTTAATTAGCATAAACTAAAAAACTCCGATAAATCATCGGAGTTTTTGCTTTTTAGTTATTATGAATTATTTTTTCTTAATATCCTGATGATCATTTTTAGTATCCATCATTTCCATTAATTTCATTCCGAGTAGGCCACTAATTCCGCCTTCCGAGCCATTGGTTCCTGAGATTAAAACATCTGGAATTACCTTGATATTTCCTTTGCCAATTTCCTCTGTAATTTTGTATTTAGCAAAGTTATCTTCGCCCATTGCAGAAACTTGTAACTGATAAGCTTCGGCAGTAGATTTACCAATTGCCATAATTTTCTCAGCTTCGGCCAAACCTGTTTTTGAAATTTTCTCAGCTTCTGCACTTGCATTAAGTTTTGTTGCTTCTGCTTGTGCGCCAGCTCTTGCTTTGGTCGCCTCTGCTTCGGCATTAGCTCGCATTTTTGTAGCTTCTGCTTCTGCATTTACATTTAATTTCAAACTTGTTGCGTCACCTTCTGCTTTCTTTACTGTTGCATCGGCAGTTCTTTGAGCAATCTCGACACTTTGAGAAGCTTTTACAATTTCTTTTTGCATATCTGCAATAGCTGTTTCTTTTTCAACACCTTGACGTTGCTCTTGTGCCATTCTTTGTGTTTGATAGGTTTTTTGCTCTTCTTCAGCTATTTTTCTATCAGTTAATGTTTTCATTAATGAGTCTGGAGGAACAATGTCTCCAATTAAAGTGTCTACTGCATTCACATTATATTCATCCAAAACCGCTTTAATATGATTCTTAGCAGATTCTTGTCTTTCTTTACGTGTACTTAAGAACGAAATTACATCGCTATCTTGTGCAGAGTTTCTAAAATAGTTACCAATTGTAGGTTCTAATACTTGAGAAACCAAATTGGTCATGCTTCCAAAACGAGCAATTACTTTTGGTGCTTCGTTGGCTGGAACGTGAATGATTTGTGCCACATCCAAATTAAATGGGAAACCATCTTTTGAACGAACGGTAATTGTAGATAAATTTTTATCTAAATCATGTGACTCACTTCTGGCATTTGCCCAGTTTAAAACCAAATTCGTTGTTGGAACAGGTTCAAGTTTTGTTGTATATTTATTCAAAGCATATTTTCCAGGTCCAAAAGGTTCCATCCATACACCACGTTGTCCTTTAGAAACTATATTTCCGTGTTTAAAGGTATCTCCAGTGACGTCTTTTCCGTCTTCACCAATGTAAGAAATAACTACTCCTACGTAACCAATTGGCACATCTGTCATTGGGTTTTGTTCAATTTGAATAGCCCAAGTATTGATATAATAGGAACCGGCTAACATCACTTGTGGTTGCAATCCACGATTTCCGCCTTTCTCTAAGAAATAATCAAAGTCTTGAAAGTTATTGTGTCCATCTACAAATTTACCAGCAATTTGTCCTTGCGGAATCGGATCTCCATCTAGAGCTGTAACGATACCAACCATATTTTCAAAAATTTTGATTTGTTCTGCCATAACAATTTCAAATAAAAACGTATTGATACGATAGGAACCTGTTGTAATAAATGCCGATTGGCGACCTTTTTGTCCACCATTATTTAAGAAAGCTGTTGCATCTTGAAAATTGTCGCTTTCTACTTTTCGGGCTAAAATTCTACCTGTGGGAATTTCTTGTCCGTCCTTGCTTAATACTAAACCAATTTTTCCTTCGGGAATTATAGTAAACGCAGTCATATCAACAGAGTATTGCCAAATCCACATTCCCCAATATAATCCAGGAGCAAGTGTTTGAGCTTGAAATCCTGCTTCGCCTTTAGTTGCAATGATTCTGCTATCAGGAAGTGATTTATCAGCTCCAAAAAGAACGAATTTTTTGGTAACTAAACCAATTTTATCTTCGGGAACGATTACCATTCCGAAGAAAAATCTTAAAACAAATTTGTAAAGAATTACAGATAAAACAATAGGAATTACCCACCATAATGTAAAAAATGTTGTCATGTTATAAATTTTAAAAATAAAAAAAGGGTTTTTGATTTTTGATAGAAGTATAAGATTATAAATCGTAAATCAGGTAATTCACTTACCACAAACTCATAGTACTAGTTGGTTTTGAGTTTAGTTTTTGAAATACAACACGTCGTTGTGTCATTTTAGAATTAGTTCTATTTTAAAATCTTTTATTATACGAAGTACTTGTTAAAAAGTTACAAATTTTTCATACAATTATTTTTATATATTTAATAATGATTTATAAATCAGTATTTTATAAAATAAAAAAAAACTCCAAGTTTCCTTGAAGTTTAAATTTAATATCTAAAATTTGATTTCTGAAATTTATTCCGATTCATCCATCGTGTGATAAACGTTCATCACATCATCGTCTTCTTCAATTTTTTCTATTAATTTTTCTACATCAGCAATTTCAGAAGCAGAAAGTTTTTTTGTTATTTGTGGAATTCTTTCAAATCCAGAAGATAAAATTTCAATTCCGCGAGCTTCTAATTCTTTTTGAATGGCACCAAAACTTCCGAAAGGTGCATAGATTAAAATTCCGTCTTCGTCAGCAAATATTTCTTCTGCTCCAAAATCAATGAATTCCAATTCCATTTCTTCAATATCTACATTGTTGTTAGGAATTCTAAAATTACATGTGTGATCAAACATAAATTCTACCGAACCTTGTGTTCCCATTGTTCCATTACATTTGTTGAAATAACTTCTAATGTTAGCAACAGTTCTGTTGTTATTGTCGGTAGCTGTTTCAATTAAAAGTGCAATTCCGTGTGGTGCGTAACCTTCAAAAAGTTGTTCTTTGTAGTTAGCGGTATCTTTGTCAGTTGCTTTTTTTATTGCACGTTCAACGTTTTCTTTAGGCATATTTGCCGCCTTAGCATTTTGAATAACGGCACGCAAACGTGAGTTGGCTTCCGGATTTGGTCCGCCTTCTTTTACAGCCATTACAATATCTTTTCCAATACGAGTAAACGCTTTAGCCATCGCTGACCAACGTTTCATTTTTCTACCTTTTCTAAATTCGAACGCTCTTCCCATTTCTTATTTTTTAATCTGGATTTGTTTCAGATTCTGTTTCAGTTAGTTTTAATTTCAGTTTGCAAAAATAGTGTAATATTCTATTTTTTCAAATCTAATTTTTATACAAATTTAATCTTGTGGCACATGTCTTGAAATAAAAGTGTCACCACTAACATTCCAATTATTTATTGTTGCTGATTTATCTTGAAAATTTTGCTTACTTAATTTATTATAAGTGTCAATTTCTTTATTCACTTGTTTAACCAAACCATTGTAATTATCAACTTCCTCTTTAGTACGTTCTTTTTCAGATTTACTTTCGAGTGTTTTTTGTGCCGTTTCAAATTTGTCATTGAACATAATAAAATCAACCGTTTTTGGAACATATTTTTCAGCTTGATTTTTATAATATTCTAATGCTTTTTTTGTTGTAGTAGTCAACGATGAATCATTATTATAAGGTTGGATTAATTTAATTTTCAATAAACCTTCGTCGGCATATTGAATTAGAGCATTCTTATTTTGTTCTATGGCAGCCAAATCTTTATTTTCAATGGCTTTAGAAAGATTGGCATCTGTGAAATTTACTTTGAAAAATATTAGATACAAAGCGGTGTGATAATCAAAAACTTCGTTTGAAATTTTTATTTTTTTAGACAAATCCGATTCTTCTTCAGATAAAGTAATATTGTATTTTGCAGCAAATGCTCGGTATGAATTTTGCGCTTTTTCACTTTCACTATCTAACTTTTCATTTACTAAATCTCTGGCCAATAGGTAAGCTTCCATGGCATCATAAGATTGTTCTGCAACTTCTTGCATGTTGATGATTTTGTCGTATTCTTCATTCAGATTTTTTTCGCAAAAGTCAAAATACTGAATTACCTGATTTTTGTATTCAACATCACCTTTGTAACCATCTTTTATCGAGCCAATTTTAGTTTTTGCATTCTGAATCGTTTTAACTAATTGCTTTCTATTACTATCAATGCGTCTTGCACTTTTAGAATGTGCTACAGCAGATGTATATTTCCAAGTACTTTTAGAAATAATTACTTGCTCTTTGTTGATGAACATCAAATAATCTAAAGGTGTTTTAAAATTTTGTGCAATGGCAGATACGTTAACAAACAGTATCAAAAGAAGTAGTTTTTTTTTCATATAAATTTTATTTGCTTTTTAAATCGTTGATAATATTTACGGCTTCAATAATGTGTAGATTACTTTTTATAGCTTTTATCTTTTCGGTATTACTACTTTTCAGATAATCATCAAATTGTTGGTAGGCAACGTCAATCGAATTTCGTTTTACTTCGATAGGATATTCTTTCGATGCCACATCTTTTAATTCTTTCCAAAACGAATTCATTTTAGAAACTTCATCATAAACAGCGTTAAATTCCAATAAAATAGGAGCTAAGTCGTATTCATATATTGTATCGATTTTTGAATTTAATTCGCTAACCGATTTTAAAATTTCATTACTACTAACTCTTTTTTTGCTTTCTTCGACTACTTCCAATTTGAACGGATTAACAAAAGCACTATATCGTAAAACACCTTTTATAACATCATTTTTAATTGCAGTTTCATTTTCACTTTCTCTCGGCATTTGCTTATCAAATAATGTAGGTATTACAACATCTGGAGTAATACCAATAGTTTGATTGCTTTTGCCTGATATTCTGTAAAATTCTTCTATAGTGATTTTAATGAACTCGTCAGGATTTTTACCTTCAGACAAAGGAACAACCGTTTGCATTGTCGCTTTTCCATGTGATTGATTTCCAATAACTATTGCGCGGTCATAATCTTGCATGGTATTGGTGAAAAACTCACTTGCCGATGCTGAAAAACCATTTATTAAAACAACCATCGGACCTAAATATAGACTTCCTCTATTTGGATCTTTTATGGTTTCTTTCTTACCATTTTTATCATTCATTATTGCAATCGGACCAATGTCAATAAAAGAACCAGTAAGTTTTATTGCTTCTTCCATAGAACCGCCGCCATTGTTTTCTAAATCAATGATTAAGCCATCTATTTTATCTTCTTTTAGCTTGTAGATTTCTTTAGCAACATCATCACTCACATTGGTTTTTCCGTTTTCAAACTTGCCATAAAAACTCGGAATTCTTATATATCCTGTTCGATTATTGTCTTTTTCTAAAATGTAACTGTAAACGTTATTTTCGTAATTTTTGAGAACTTTTTTGGTAAGATTCACAGTATAAACTTCTCCAGTTTTTTTTCTGAGAGTAAAATCAGCATTTTTGTATTCACTGGAGCTAAATATTGATTCTATTTTATTCATTGAAGAACAAGCAATTTCGTATTCTTCGTTTTTATGTTTGATTTTTATAATTTGATCACCACTTTCTATTTTTTCAGTAAAATAAGCCGAACTTCCTGGGACAACTTCATCAACAATAATTTCATCTTTTTCATTCATAGAAACGGACATTCCAAACGATAAATTGTCTGCGCTTACAGCAGAAAAGAAACTCGATTTATCACTTTCTGAAAGGTACATTGTGTGTGGATCAAAATAGGAGCAGAAAACCGAAAAGAATTTTGAATTAAAATCTTTGACACTCAATTGCAAACTAGAATATTTACATAAATAACTTTCGAAAACCTTTTCTTTAGCAGTTAAAGAGATTTTAGAAAAATTGGTAACTATAGAATCTTTATTAGTACTTATTTCAGCAATTTCCCTTAAAACATGGAATAAAATTCGCTTTTTATAACGGTTTTTAAGTTCTTTTTCATCCTTTGAATAAGGAAAAGAATTCTTTGAAAACTCAATATATTCAGAACTTTTTAAAGCAAAAGGTTCCGATTTAATTGATTCAATAGTATTTTTATAGCGTTCAATAGCAATGCTGTAGGCTTTGTAAAAATCAGTAAGGAAATCACAATTATTTTCAATAATGTAATTATCAATTTTATACTGATGCTTTTTTAGATTTTTAATTTCAATTTCTGTAAACAAACGATTGTCTTCATCAATATTTTTAAGAAATTCATTAAATACATAAACCGAGAGACTATCATCAACAGGTTTTGGTTTGTAATGTTTATCTTGAATAATTGTATTGATAGTTGCCAAAGTTCCGCAAGGATTCTTTTCGCTTTGCGCAAAACCTATAATGGGAAGTAAAATGAATAGTATCTTTTTCAAATTCAATAGCAATTTCGATTTCAATTTCAAAAATCAATTTCAACTTCAAAAATCAATTTCAACTTCAAAAATCAATTTCAACTTCAAAAATCAATTTCAACTTCAAAAATCAATTTCAATACCATATTTTTCATCATATTTTAAGAAGTTATAAAATCTAAAAATTCGATGTTGACTTTTCAATTTGATTTTTGAAATTGAATTTTGTAATTGATTTTTGAAGTTGACTTTTGTAATTGTTTTTGCAATTATTTTTTATAAAATGGCAATTTAACCACTTTGGTAGCAATTTTTTTATCTCTAATTAAAATATAAATTTCAGAATCTACAGCAGAAAACTCGGTTTTTACATAACCCATTCCAATTGCTTTTCCTAAACTTGGCGATTGCGTTCCCGAAGTTACAATACCAATATTATTTCCATCAGCATCAACAATTTCATAGTCATGACGCGGAATTCCTCTTTCGATTAATTCAAAACCAACTAATTTTTTAGTTACTCCAGCTTCTTTTTGTTTCTTCAAATTTTCTGAATTAGTAAATTCTTTTGTGAATTTTGTAATCCATCCCAATCCAGCTTCTAATGGTGAAGTCAAATCATTGATATCATTACCATACAAGCAGAATCCCATTTCAAGACGTAATGTATCACGTGCAGCTAATCCAACAGGTTTAATTCCAAAATCAGCGCCAGCTTCAAATACTTTATTCCAAATTTGTTCCACTTCCGAATTTTTACAGTAAATTTCAAATCCACCAGATCCAGTATAACCTGTGGCTGAAATGATTACATTTTCAATGCCAGCAAAATCAGCCACTTCAAAATTATAGTATTTTATAGCAGATAAATCAATAGAAGTCAACGATTGCATGGCTTCAACTGCTTTTGGACCTTGAATAGCAAGTAATGAATAATCTTCAGAAAGATTTTTCATTTCAACTCCTAAATCATTAAAAGACGAAATCCAATCCCAATCTTTATCAATATTAGAAGCATTTACAACCAATAAATATTGCTCTTCTTTTATTTTATAAACGATTAAATCATCAACAATTCCACCATCATTGTTAGGTAAACAAGAATATTGTGCTTTTCCAATTTCTAATGTTGATGCGTCGTTAGAGGTAACTTTTTGTATTAAAGCCAAAGCATTTTCACCCGATAAAAGAAATTCACCCATATGCGAAACGTCAAAAACACCCACAGCGTTTCTTACAGTTTCGTGTTCTGCGTTAACTCCTTCATAGGAAACAGGCATGTTAAAACCTGCAAATGGAACCATTTTAGCTCCTAAACTTTCGTGAATGTGCGATAATGCTGTATTTTTCATTGTTTTTTATAGAATTATTTTAAGTCGCTAATTTATTTAAAATTTATTAAAATAGTGCCTAAAAAATCAATTATATATGGATTTATTTTAATAAAAAGGTTTCTAAAATTACTATTCAATAAAAGTTACAATTTGATTTCAAAAAATTTTTTTAACATACTGCAAAAAAGTATATTTACATTTTACACATATTAGATTAGAAGAGACCATGAGTGTTGACAATACCATATTACAATCAGAAATTCCAACAGAAATAATAGAACCACAATTAAATATTATCCTTACAACGGATGAAGATGATGAAAGACCAGTTTATATTTCTGGAAATTTTAACGATTGGATTACACAAGATAAAGCTTTCGAAATGGAGAAAGTGGGACAAGGAATTTATCATTTTAAGTTTGCTTCTAACTTTGAATATCCAGAGGAATTGTTATACAAATTTACTCGTGGCGATTGGAGTGAAGTTGAAATTGATAAGTATGGAAATCGTACCGAAAATCGTTCATGCAAAAAACAAAATGGTGTTCACAAAGAACATGTTGATAAATGGAGAAGAAATTGGTTGCCGTTTAAACCTAATTTTCTTCCAAAAGTACATTTGATTTCAGAAGAATTTGAAATTCCGCAATTGAATAAAACTAGACGTGTTTGGGCTTTGTTACCTTATGATTATGAAACTTCAAATGAAGCTTATCCAGTTTTGTATCTTCAAGATGCTCAAAATTTGTTTAATGAAAAAGCAAAATACGGCAATTGGGAAATAGATAAAAAGTTGGCTGTAATGTCAGAATACAATATTGGGAAGATCATAATTATTGCCGTTGAACACGCCGAAAAAGAACGAATTTTAGAGTATAATGTTGGAAATACAGTTTTAGGAAACGGTCAAGGGAAAAAGTACATCCGTTTTTTAACAGATACATTAAAGCCATTTGTTGATGACAATTTTAGAACCAAACCAGAGCGAGAATTTACAGGAATCGGTGGAAGTTCGATGGGCGGATTGGTGAGCATTTTTTCAGGCATTATGTATCCCGAAGTGTTTGGGAAATTGATGATTTTTTCGCCATCACTTTGGGTGGTTCCTAAAATAAAATTATCTTTTTTGGATATGGATGAACCTCAAGATACTCGAATTTATTTGTATGCTGGTGGCGATGAAAGTGCTACAATGATTGATCACGTAAAGAATTTTAAAAAGCGATTACTAAAAAAAGATTCGTTATCAGATAAAATGAAGATTAGGTTGAGCATCAATATGGAAGGAAAGCATAACGAAAGGTATTGGAGTGACGAATTTCCGAAGGCAATTGAATGGCTATTTTTTAGCACAAAAGACAATTAAAAGAAATATGAAAACAAGTAAAATAGAATCTCTCGACGGTTACAAAGGCACCATTCTTATTCCAGTTTTTGAAACGAATGTAAAAAGTATTGTTCCAATTGAATTTCACGGATTATCAGTCTATTCGCAAGTTTTTTATGGAAAAAAAGACACGCATTATCTTGTAGAAAAATACGATTGTACCCATATATTTATTGGGTTAGGAAAAGATATAGATTACAAATCCATAAAAACTATATTTAGAAGAATTGCTTCCAAGCAAAAGGATAGTTTTAGTTTAAATTCGGCTCTAGTTATTCCTGAGCAATTTTCAAATGAGGATGTAGAAGCTGCATTATCTGGATTAGTTTTAGGAACTTACAATCTTGGACATTTTAAGAAAAAAGAAATTCATCCGTTTTTAAATGAAAATTTCGAAATGCAGATTTTTTCAAAAAAGGATTTTGATGAAGCAGTTTCGAAAGGAATAAAAATCGCGAATGCACAATTGGAAACTTTTAATTTAGTTGATTTACCATCAAATACTGTAACTCCAAAATATCTTGCCGATTGGGCAATTGAGGCTGGAAAGAAATTCGGATTTTCAGTAGAAGTTTTTGGTAGAGAAAAATCAGCAGAAATTGGATTGCATTCATTTTTAGCCGTTGGGCAAGGAAGTGAGCGCGAGCCACAATTTATAATCATGGATTATAAGCCAGAAAAATCCAAAAAACACATTGGTTTAGTTGGAAAAGGAATCACATTTGATACTGGCGGATTGAATATTAAAACGGCTGGAATGGTTCATATGAAATGTGATATGGCTGGCGGCGGAGCAGTTCTTGGCGCAATGCAATTAATTGCCGATTTGAAATTACCTTATCGGGTAACTGCAATTGTACCAGCATGTGAAAATTCAGTAGATGCTAAATCATTCTTACCAAGTGACGTTATTAATAGTTATAAAGGAAGTACTATTGAAATTATTGATACCGATGCCGAAGGTAGATTGATTCTCGCCGACGGATTATCGTATTTGATTAAAAATTACAAACCCGAAACCGTAATTGATATTGCCACTTTAACAGGAAGTTCTGTTGGAACTTTTGGTTACGAATGTGGAGCATTGTTCACAAACGATGACAACCTATCCAAAAAACTACAGCAATCTGGAGATGAAATAGGCGAGCGTTTATGGCAATTACCATTGTGGGACGCCTATAAATCAGATATTGATAGCGAAATTGCCGATGTAAAAAACTATTCGGGAAAACCTGTTGCTGGAGCAATTTCTGCAGCAAAATTTCTAGAACATTTTACGTACGAACATAAATCGTGGGCGCATCTTGATGTTGCTGGAGTGGCTTTTGGCGATGATGAATTTGCAAAAACAAAACACGCAACTGCATTTGGAGTACATTTAATAACTAAATTTATTGAAAATCTATAGCTTATGGAAAGTCAAATCAAAAACTACATCTGTATTTCTAATTATTTTAAAGGAAATGATTTCTTAATTAATTTGAAAAAGTTAGGTAATCGTGTTTATTTAATAACTTCTGAAAAACTGCGCGATAAACCTTGGGCTACAGAATATATTGATGATATTTTCTTTATGCCTGGTCAAGATGTTGATTGGAATTTGAACGATTTATTGGCTGGCGTTTCCGATTTGATGCGTCATAAAAAAATTGATGCTATTGTTGCATTGGATGATTTTGATGTTGAAAAAGCTACCTATTTGCGTGAAAATCTGCGAATTGACGGAATGGGGCAAACTACTGGACGTTATTTCAGAGATAAATTAGCTATGCGCATCCAAGCGAAAAGTAAGGGGATTTCTAATCCGCAATTTAGTTCGCTTTTTAATGACTACGAGATTAATGCTTTTGCGGATACTGTAGCTCCGCCATGGGTTTTAAAACCAAGATCGGAAGCTTCTGCATCTGGGATTATTAAGGTGTATGATAAAGATTCGTTGTGGAAAAATATACATGAACTGGGCACAAATCGCGCAAAATATTTGGTGGAGCAGTTTCGTCTTGGTGCTGTTTTTCATTGTGATAGTTTGGTTTTTGAAGGAAAGATTTTGTTTAGTTTAACCTCACAATATTTGGCAACACCAATGGAAATTTCGCAAGGTGGAGGAATTTTTAGAAGTGCCAATATCGAATATAATTCTGCTGATGATAAAGAGATAAAACGAGTAAACGAGCAAGTTATTAAAGGTTTCGGATTGAAACACGGTGCTTCTCATGCAGAATTCATAAAATGTGATGAAGACGGAAAAATTTATTTTCTAGAAACTGCCTCAAGAGTTGGCGGCGCACATTTAGCCGAAATGGTTCATGCTGCTTCTGATATTAATTTATGGGCAGAATGGGCAGCAATTGAAGACGCATTAGCTAAAAACAAAAAATACAAATTACCAAAAGTTAAAAAGGAATTCGCTGGAATCGTATTAACCTTATCCAAATTTCAACATCCTGATTTATCAGAATTTAATGATGGAGAAGTTTGTTTCAGAGTTCCGTTAGATTATCATGCTGGATTAATTGTTAAAAGTGATAAACATGCAAGAATAAGAGAATTACTTGATGTTTATGCCGAAAGATTAATCAAGGATTACGCGACTTCGGCACAGCAAGAAGCGGTTAAGAAGTTGCATTAAAATTAAAATGCTGTTAGATTTTAACTAACAGCATTTTTTTATTTTTCAAACATCCCAACAGTTCCGCCAACCCAATCTTTGTCTTTATTAAATTTTACGCCAATCATTTCGCCACGACTTAATCGTACTAAGTTTGTAACTAGAGTAGGTGATGGCGCATCTTTTTTCCAAACGGCAAGTAAGCGAACTTCGGCTTTTACTTTTCCGTCTGGCGATTGAATTATAGGTTTGTAGTTTACTTTTTTCTGTAAAATATATAAATCTTTTTCTTTTACCGATTCTATATCTCCAGGTTTTACATGGAAAATCACACCAGTTCCAGAAAATGAAAACAATGGTTTTAAAACATAATTTTCTAAATCGGTTGGAATTTCTTTTAAATCTGATAACAAAGTAGTTTCTATAAAATATTTTCCTTTTAAATACGGTAAAATAAATTTACTAATTCTAAAAAACCAATTTGGATGTCCAGCCCATTCTACATCCAATTCATCTGAGAAATTGAAGTTTAGTTTTAAATCGGTTCGCAAATCCAATTCATCAAAAATGACACGATTGTAAATACGTTTTATTAAAATTTCTTTTCCTTTAGAATTATTATAAAATAATTGATTTCCTTTTTTGATGATATCGGTTATGCAAACTGTTGGAACTCCAAAATCACGTTGACAATAATAAAAATCAATTTTGGTATTTTGTTTTTCGGGTTCGATTTCTAATAAAACTACATTTTCTTTTGGATGATTATTACAAATCGCTTCTTCTACAATTTGAAGATATTCTTCTTTGGAAAGTCCATTAAAAAACGGAGTTAAATTAGATAAAAAAGGATAATGATTTTGAAATTTTTCAGCTAAATTATATTGAAAATTGTACAAAGAAGGAAATCCTTGTACCTCAATTAACTTCGGAATAATCTTTCCGTCTTCTTCACAAATTCCGAAATCAATAGCTAAAAAAGTAGTATGGCTATCTTCGTTTGGAACTTTCCTATTTAATTCTAATGCTTTATTAGTTAATTCATTAAAACCTTCCTTTTGAATAAAAGATATAACTTCTTGACTCGCTTCCAACAATTGTTTTTTTAAATCACTCGGAATAAAAAAAGGTGTTTCACCAATTCGGAAAGTTACTTTATAATCAAAATCAGACGTGATGTCATCAATGAAATTATCGTATTTTTCAGTAGTAAAATTATCGTTGAATTGTTGTCTGTATTTTGGGTTCATTATTTTAGTAACTAGTGATTAGTAATTAGTGATTAGTCATCTGAATTAAGATTTTAGAGTTTTTGAAAATGAATTTATCATTTTTGATTCTTCTTCAATTTGACTTAATACTTCTTTAAATAAAACTTCATCCAAAATAAATCCTAGTTCATTTGCAATTATAAGTTGAGTTTCAATTTCAAATAAAGATCCTCTTGAAATATCTAAAAAATGACTAAAAGATTTGTCAGTATTTCTTCCATAACCTTCAGCAATATTAGAAGGAACTGAAACTGCAGCTCTTTTCAATTGACTTGTTAGGGCATATAATTCCTCTTGTGGAAAAAGTTTTACTAATTTATAAACTAAAATTACAATTTTAATTCCCTTTTGCCAAATTAGTAAATCTTTGTATGATTTAATATTATTCATTTTTTAAATTTTCACTAATCACTAATCACTAATCACTAATCACTAATCACTAATCACTAATCACTAATCACTAATCACTAATCACTAATCACTAATTACTTATCACTAATTACTTATCACTAATTACTTATCACTAATTACTTATCACTAATTACTTATCACTAATTACTTATCACTAATTACTTATCACTAATTACTTATCACTAATTACTTATCACTAATTACTTATCACTAATTTGACAAAGCTTTCTTATGTTGCATTAAATCATTAATTGCAATTCGCAAGAAATTAGGTATAATTGTTTCGTTGGTTTTAAAGATTTTATCTTCATCTAATAAATCTTCAAGCATATTTCTGAATTTTGTTCTGCCTTTCATCGCAATAATTTTCTCGCGCTTTTCTTTATTTTTCATGTTGGCGATAAAACTCATCGCATCGGCTTCTGGGTGAAATTGCGTTCCTACAAAATATTGTGAAAAACGAACTGCCATAATAGCGCGTTCATAATCGCCTCGGTGGTTTCTGATTTTTTCTAAAGAAAGAATTTCAGCACCTTTTTTCTTGAAAACACTCAATTTAGGCTGAACTACTTGGTAATCACGACTGTCAATTGCAAAAAACGGATTTTGTAAACCATCAAAGATTGGATCGTTTGTTCCTTCTTCGGTTTTGTGCATTGTCATAACACCGAAAGAAGTTGATTTTCGCTTAGTGATTTTTGCCAATCCAAAGTGATTGCAAGCCATTTGAAACGAATGACAGATGAACAAAACATGTTTTTTAATTTTGTTTTCTTCGTTCCATTTAGACAATTCGTCAATGAAATTATAGTATTTTGCATCCCATTTTCCATCACCTTCTAACGGATTTCCTGGTCCGCCAGTTGAAATATAAATATCAAATTTTTCAATGTTAGGAAATTCACATTTTCCACGCACATCAAATACTTGAAACGAAACTATTTGATTCAATCGATTGATAATATCAATGATACAGCGCATACCTTGATTAGGTTCGCCATCGTACATGTCTAAAATTGCAATTCGTATTTGGTTACTCATTTTTTATTATTTAATGCTGCAAAGATAAAGTATTTAAAAAAGAGTTAAATCTACATTAACATTCAGTTATCAAACATTTCATTAACAAAAACGTTATAATCCTTTAGTAAATTCGCTTGTTATCAAATCTACAACTTTGGTTAAATCTTGAGTTTGTTCAAAAACGGCTAATTGTTTATCGGCTCCAGTTCCTTCTCTTAAAATGGTATGAACGTAATTAATTTGCTCACGACTTCCTAATTCATCAACCACATCATCCACAAAATCAAGTAGTTCTAAGATTAATCCTTTCGTTTCAACTTCTTTTTGCAAACCAAAATCAATCATATTGCCTTCAATTCCGTAGCGTGCTGCACGAAATTTATTTTCTTTAATTAATGCAATTCGATACATATTGAAACTGGTATTTGAAGTATTCAATTTGTATAATTTAGCTACAATCGCTTGAATTAAAGCAACAATACACATGGCTTCATCAACGGTCAAACTCATGTCACAAATACGAAATTCAATAGTATCGTAAAATGGATGCAAACGTAAATCCCACCAAATTTTCTTCGGATTATCTATACAATTTGTTTTCACCAACGTTTCTAAATAATTGTCATACGATGAAACACAGTCAAAATATTCTGGCAATCCAGTTCTTGGAAATTTATCAAATACTTTAGTTCGGAAGGATTTGTAACCCGTATTTCGTCCTTCCCAAAAAGGAGAGTTTGACGAAAGCGCAAAAATATGCGGTAGAAAATAACACGCCTGATTCATCAATTGTAATCCTTGTTCGCGGTTTTCAATTCCAACGTGGCAATGCATTCCGAAAATTAAATTGGAACGTGCTGCATCTTGCAATTCATTTACAATGGTATGATATCTTGGATCATCTGTGATAGGTTGATCTTGCCAACGAGAAAACGGATGTGTTCCTGCGCCACCAACAACCAAACCTTGTTTATCGGCTAGTTCTACAATTTTGCTTCGCAGAAAACGAATCTCTTTGCTAGCATCATCAACACTTTGACAAATATTAGTGCCTACTTCTACAACAGATTGGTGCATTTCGGCTTTTACTTGCTCGTTCAAAATGATTTTGGCGCCATCTACAATTTTAGACAAATGCGAACGTAAATCGCGAGTTTGCGGATCTATAATTTGATATTCCTCTTCAACTCCAAGTGTGAATATTGGTAATTTTTTCGACATATATTTTTTAGTATTCTGTGTTAAGTGTTCAGTGCTCAGTTGCAAAATAATGCAAACTGAATACTGATTACTGCCAACTATTTAACAGCTTCTTTTATAAATGTTCCCCAAGTCAAATTCATTTTCCCTGGTTTTTGTTTTTTGGCTGCTGCGATTGCCATTTTTGCGGCGTGTTCTACAACCCATTCAAAATTTTCTGCACCAACCGAAGTCAACTCAGCATCGGGAGCAGGATTTCCAAAATCAATAGCATAGGGAATACCGTCACGAACAGCAAATTCTACCGTATTAAAATCATATCCTAATCCTTTGCAAAGTCGCAATGTATATTCTTTTACCGTTTTTAATAATTCTTTAGAAACTGGCTGACCATCAATTACATACCTTAAATGATGCGGATTTCTTGGTTCGTATTGCATAATGTGAACGTCTTTTCCGCCAAGACAATACACTCTAAAATATTCTGTAAACACAATTTCTTCTTGCAACATCATTACTAATTGTCCAGTTTCTTGATGTTTTTGCCAAAATTCTTCTTTATTTTCTAGTCTGTAAACGTTTTTCCATCCGCCACCAGCGTAAGGTTTCATGTAAGCTGGAAATCCGATATAATCAAAAATTCCATCCCAGTCCATTGGATATTTCAAATTTCTAAATGATTTTCCAGTAGTATCAGTTGGATGTTCGGCAGAAGGTAAAATCACTGTATTTGGTAACGGAACACCAAGCGTATCGGCTAACGAATTATTAAAAAATTTATCATCGGCACTCCACCAAAACGGATTATTGATCACGTTCGTTCCAGTAAGCGCAGCATTTTTCAAATACGCACGATAAAACGGAACATCTTGCGAAATTCTATCAATAATCACAGCATATTCGCCGTCTTTATTCTGAACCACTTTATCAATTGAAACCGCTTCAGCAATAATTCCCTTTTCGTTTTTCGAGTTGACTCTATCTATAAATGCTTGCGGAAAAGTATCTTCCATTCCAAACAAAATTCCAATTTTCTTCATTCTATATTTATTAAATTATACAATTTATTTTCTCTTTTAAAAAAACTTAATTCGCGACAAATAATGCGGAAACATTTCTTTCCAAACGGGCCAATCGTGTTCTCTATCTTGCCGAACATCAAGCCAATGCGGAATATCTCTTCGAGCTAAAACGCCACTCAATTTTAAGTTAGCATCGTAGCAAATATCCCAGTTGGAAGTTCCCAAAACAATGTCCATATTCCACATTTCATGGTCATTTATTCCCGGAATATAATCTTCTGGCGAATTGTAAAAAACGTCGTCATCCCAATGACCATCCATAAAACTCTTGATAGAAAAAGCGCCACCCATAGAAAACATGTGACTCACATAACCAGGATGTCTAAAAGCAAAATTTGCCGCATGATATCCACCAAAACTACATCCAGCAACGGCTACTTTTCCAGCGCCAGTATTATTTTTTACGCGTTCTACAATTTCATGACAAATCATTTTATCATACCAAGTGTGGTTTTGAATGCGATGTACAGGATAAATATTTTTATTATAAAAACTATCTTTATCAATACTATCGGGACAAAAAATCTGAATCAAACCTTGCTCAATATACCATCGCGCGCTTTCAATTAAGCCTTGATCTCTATTTTCATGATAACTTCCCATTGAAGTTGGGAAAAGAATAACAGGATAACCAGCATGACCAAAAACCAACATTTGAATTTCTCGGTTTAAATTGGGTGAGTACCATTTAAAATATTCCTCTCTCATAAATTTCTTTTATTTTAACAATTATAGTGAAAATAATAGTATAAAATACGTAAAAGTTTACGTTTACGAGATTAATTTTGATATTTCAATTAAATCAATTGAATATTGAAAACTCTGTAATAAAACTACATTTTTAAGTTGCTAAACCACATTTTATACAATGTTTCGAGATTTGCAAACGCTGTAATCATCGACCAAATGCAATATTTTAATTGTTTTCAGAAGCTATTTCCAGCTATTCATTACAAGTCCTCGTTAAAAGATGTGTTTTTCTAAGGTGTAAAAAGAGCTTCCGTTGGTCGCTTTTTTACACCATGAAAAACTACAACTTTTTAACTCCTGGCTTTTCATTATTATCTGGGCTAGGGCAATAGTATTAAAAATAAACTTTAGTAATTCCATTAAAATTCAGTAACTTTAACTAACCAATATTTGATTCCATGCAACTTCCTATAAAAATTACAAAACAAGAAATTCTAAAAATTTATAAACCAATTCCACTAAATTCTCATAAAGGAATTCAAGGTCATGCACTTATTATTGGCGGAAGTTATGGCAAAATGGGTTCAGTTTGTTTGTCAAGTAAAGCAGCTATAAAATCGGGATGCGGATTGGTTACGGCATTTATTCCAAAGTGCGGTTATGATATTCTGCAAATTAGTATTCCAGAAGTAATGGTTTTAACCGATGTTCAAGAGAATTTTATAACTAATATTGATTATACAATACTACCAAATGCAATCGGAATTGGCATCGGAATTGGACAAGAAATCGAAACTCAAAACGCCATTCAACAATTACTATTTGACAATAAAACACCAATGGTTATTGATGCTGAAGCGTTAAATGTTTTGTCATTAAATCCAACTTGGCTATCACTTTTACAACCCAAAACCATTATAACACCACATCCAAAAGAACTAGAAAGATTACTAGGAAAATGGAATTCTGAAGAAGAAAAATTTGCAAAAACAATTGAATTTTCCAAGAAGTTTGATGTAATTATTGTCATGAAAGGCGCGCCAACATATATAATTGATAGAGAAACAATTTACCAAAACACAACAGGAAATCCAGCATTGGCAACCGCCGGAAGTGGCGATGTACTTACTGGAATCATCACAAGTTTACTCGCACAAAATTACGAACCCATAGATGCTGCAACTCTAGGCGTTTATCTTCACGGATTAACAGCCGATATTGCTCTTCCAGAAACTGGACATCAATCGTTTATAGCGTCTGATATTATTAATTATTTAGGAAAAGCTTTTGTAACTCTGGAAAATTAAATTATTCAGCAGAAGTTTTAGTATAATCTTCTCTAATTTTTTGTTGCTCCAAAATAGATTTTAAGAAAGGAGCCACTTGTTTTTCAACTTCAGCTATTGAAATATCTAAAGCTTTTGGGTTTTTTAAAAGTTGCAACCAAGGTTTTTCTCCGTCAAAATCATAACTTCCAAAAACAACAACTGGCGTTCCTTTTACTTTTACATTTTCTTTATCGGCTAAAACCCATTGATCAGCCCAATCGTACAAGAATTTGGCATCTTTTTCTAACAATCGCAAACAAGAATGCGACGCTGGATAACCAGGTAATTCATATTCGTGAAAACCAACGCCCAATTTATTTTCGATGTTAAAATTCCATTTTAAATCCCATTCGTCGTTAAAAGTACTTGTAGTTTCTTCGGCTTTCCAATTGGTAAAAAATAATCCAGTTGGCGTTTTGTCTTTTTTTCTACCCATATTTGTTGGTCCAGAATAGACAAGAATTCCGTTTTCATAAGCCGCAAAAGTTTGTGTTGGATAAGAAAAAAGCAACACTTTAGAAACATCTTCTAAATAATTAACTTCTAATGGAAAAGGCAAATAATAAACCACATCACCACTAAAATCACTCGGAATAACTATCGAATCTTGCTTTGCTAAGTTCTTTTTATCGGTTCTATTAATTGCCGTTACAATTTCAATTTTAGAAATATCGGTTGCGTTTTGCTCCAACCATATTTTTGCATTTTCAATTTTATAAGAAACCGATTTTGGTTGTTTTCTTACAATTTGTTTTTTTTGTTTTACCGAACTTTCGTTTTGCTTGCAAGAAAATAAAGTTATTAAGGTCAAAAATGATAGAAGAAAAAGTTTAGATTTCATAGGATTAAGTTTTGTGTAAAAGTCATCATTTTAGATGATTTCACTTTTACACAATTTCCTAAATATGTTGTTTAAATTCCACTATAAAATTTCTATGGAAAACGAAGCTCCAAAACTTGTACTTGGCTGTAAAATTTGAATGTTTGTTTTTTCAAAAAGATTTCCATCACTTGTGGCATCATCAGCAAAACCAATCCAAGGCTCGATACAAATAAATGGTGCATTTTGAACAGTCCAAATTCCTAAACTACTAAAATCGTCAAAATTCACTTTCAATAAAGGTTTTTTATTTTCTAAAATTGTAACTTTTTTAGATTGAATTGTTTTTAAAACCAAAGCATCTTTTTCGAATAAAGAATAGGTTAGAGGCAAGTTGGTTTTGTCTAAATTTATAGGCCTAGTTTTTCCTGAAAATAAGTTGTTTTCTAGTTCATGCGTGATTAATTTTTCTTCATGTTCAAACTCTAATGAGTAATCTGTAAAAGAATTTGGCAAAGCAAAAGCTGGATGCGCACCAATAGAAAATGGCATTTCTACATCCGATTTATTTCGAATTGTATAACTTAAAACTAATTGTCTGTCAACTAATTTATAATCCATTTGAAGTTCAAAATCAAAAGGATATTTTGCTGCAATTTCAGAATTTTGTTTTAGTAAAAACGAAGCAGCATTTGAACTTGATTCAATTACTTCAAATTCAAAATCTCTAGCAAAGCCGTGACGTGAAAGGTTGTACTTTTTGCCTTCATAATAGTAACAATCGTCTTTTAATGCACCAACAACAGGAAATAAAACTGGTGAATGTTTACCCCAAAACTCAGGATTTCCATTCCAAATATATTCCCTATTAGTTTGCAAATTTTTAAACGAATTCAGTTCGGCTCCTTTAGTATTTATTGATGCTGAACATAAATCATTTGATAGAATAATAGTCATAATTTAATTCTTTTGAAGGAAGTTTCTTAAATCTTCATAACTTTTAATTTTCACGCTCACTTTCTCTTTATTCAAAACACTTTCGATCTGTTTTGGAATTTCTAATTTGACATTCAAAACAGGTTCAACAACATCCAAAAACTTTATTGGATGAGCAGTTTCTAGGAAAAAACCAACAGCATTTGGATAATTCAGAAGCTCTTTTTTCAATCCTAAATAACCAACTGCGCCATGAGGTTCGGCGATATATCCAGTATTTACATGAATGTTTTTCATTGCAAATTTAGTTTCCTCATCAGAAAAAGTATAGGATGAAAAATCTTTTTCAAAGGCTTTTAAATCATTGTTGTACATTTCCTGAATACGTACAAAATTACTAGGATTTCCAACATCCATAGCATTTGAAATGGTTGCTATTGATGGTTTTGAATTATAAATTCCGTTTTCTAAAAATCTTGGAACGGTATCATTTGCATTGGTTGAAGCCACAAAATGGGTGAGTGGCAAACCTAATTTTTTAGCCATAATTCCAGCGCAAATATTACCAAAATTCCCACTTGGACAAGAAACGATTAATTGCTTATTATATTTTTTCAATTCTTTATAAGCGAAGAAAAAATAAAACATTTGTGGTAACCAACGTGCAATATTTATAGAATTCGCTGAAGTCAGATTTTTATATTTTAAATCATCGTCAAGAAATGCTTTTTTCACCATGTCTTGGCAATCGTCAAAAACGCCATCGACTTCTAAAGCGGTGATATTTTGACCTAAAGTTGTCAATTGTCGTTCCTGAATATCGCTTACTTTTCCTGATGGATAAAGAATGATAACTTCAACGCCTTTCACACCAAGAAATCCGCTTGCAACTGCGCCACCAGTATCGCCAGAAGTCGCAACTAAAACTGTATTTTTTTGATCTTTATCTCTGTTAAAATAGGCTAGACAACGCGACATAAATCGTGCGCCAACATCTTTAAAAGCCATTGTTGGACCATGAAATAATTCTAACGAAAAGACATTTTCTTCCACTTTTACCAATGGAAAATCGAAGGATAATGTTTCTTTTAGAATTTGCTTTAACTCGGGTTCTGGTATTTCATTTCCTACGAATTGTTTTATCGTTTCGAAAGCTATTTCTTCGTTTGACAATTGCTCTATTTCATCGAAGAATGCTTGTGGTATTTGAGTAATTGTTTCAGGAAAATACAAACCTTTATCAGGCGCAAGTCCTTGAATAACTGCTTCTTGAAAAGAAACTTTGTTGTCTTTATTGTTTAAACTATAATATTTCATATTATTGGAACGCAGATGAAACGGTTGCTTCGCAAACGCCGATTTCCACGGATTTTTTAGATTCGTTATTCGTAATTTTTAATTCGTAATTATTGTAACTCCTTCTGGATTAATTTTTGAAAGGTGTATATCAAATGTAATTCCGGTATTTTGATAACTTTCGCTCATGGAAAATGCTACTTTTTCGGCAATTTCTTGACCTTTACACAATGCAAAAATACTTGGTCCAGCTCCAGAAATTCCAGAACCTAATGCACCATTTTGCAATGCTGTATTTTTGACTTCATCAAAGTTAGGAATTAAATGTTTTCTAGCAGGTTCAACAATCACATCATTTAGCGAACAACCAATTAAATTGTAGTCATTTGTATATAAACCAGCAATAAATCCGCCGAGATTTCCCCATTGCTTTATGGCATCTTTCATTGGAATCATAGGCAGTAAAACGGCTCGGGCATCGGAGGTTTTTACTTCGATATGAGGATGCAAAACTACTGCATAAAGTTCGCTCGGACTTTCAATTCGAATCACGTCTAGCGGATTGTAACCTCTAACCAAAGTAAAACCGCCAAGTAGGCAAGGAGCAACATTGTCGGCATGTTCGCAACCGCTTGCCACAGCTTCACCTTTCATCGCAAAATCAACTAACTCGTGTTTTGCAAATGGTTTTCCTAGTAATTCATTGATTCCAAAAACAGCTCCAGCGGCACTTGCAGAACTGCTTCCGATTCCGCTTCCGGCTTTTATTTTTTTATGAATTTCTATTTCGAAACCATGCTCTAAATCCAAATCATGTATAATAGCCAAAGCAGCAACTCCTGCAACATTTTTTTCCGTTTCTAATGGTAAATCGGCGCCAGTAATTTTTGTTATTTTTATTCCTTTTTCTGTTGATTTTCTTATAATCATTTCATCGCCAATTCCTTCTAGGCATAGACCTAACACGTCAAATCCGCAATTGAGATTGGCAATTGTTGCTGGACAGAATATTTTTATTTCGTTCATATTTTTATTTTTTTGTGTTGAGAAGATGCAATGTTTTGTCTCTACACATTTCCAATTCGAATAACATCTGCAAAAATTCCCGATGCTGTAACGGCTGCACCAGCACCAGCGCCTTTTATGATTAGTGGTTGGTCAATGTATCTGTCGGTGTAAAATTCTACAATATTATCTTTTCCTTCCAGGTTGTAAAACGGACTTTCTTTCGGAATAAATTGTAAACCAACACTTGCTTTTCCGTTATCAAACGAAGCTACGAATTTTAGTCGAGAATCTTTCGATTTTGCCTCAGCTAAAAGGTTTTCAAAATGACTTGAATGTTTAGTTAATGACTTGAAAAAATCTTCATTATTGGTGGTTTCCATACATTCTTTTGGCAAGAAGCAATTGTTTTCTATTGCTTCCATTTCCATTTCGTAACCGCTTTCGCGAATTAGAATTAGAATTTTTCTAGCTACATCAACACCACTTAAATCAATTTTTGGATCAGGTTCGGTAAATCCTTGTACTCCAGCTTCTTTTACAACATCATGAAAGTTGTATGAATCACCAAAATTATTGAATATAAAGTTCAAACTTCCTGATAAAACAGCGTTAATTCTATTGACTTTATCACCTGAAGCAATTAGATGTTTTAGTGTATCAATAATTGGTAAGCCTGCACCAACATTGGTTTCAAATAAAAATGAAGCGTTGTATTTACGAGATAGATTTTTTAGATTTTTATAGTTATCATATTGCGATGAACAAGCGATTTTATTACAAGTAACAACGGCAATATTTTGTTTTAAAAATTGATCATAAATAGAAGCGATGTCATGATTGGCGGTGATATCAACAAAAATACTATTGCGAAAATTCAGTTTTTTTGAATTAGTGATAAATTGAGAAACATTTGAATTTTCTCCGTTTTCCAATATTAATTTCCAATCTTTTAAGTTTATTCCGTCTTCGTCAAAAATCATTTTGCGTGAATTAGAAAGAGCAATCACACGAACATTAATTTTTAGATTCTCTTTCAAGAATTTCTTTTGTTGGTGGATTTGATCTATAAATTTTTCGCCTACATTTCCAACGCCCATAACGAAT
This sequence comes from Flavobacterium aquatile LMG 4008 = ATCC 11947, assembly GCF_000757385.1. Taxonomy (GTDB): domain Bacteria; phylum Bacteroidota; class Bacteroidia; order Flavobacteriales; family Flavobacteriaceae; genus Flavobacterium; species Flavobacterium aquatile. Next base: position 238,906 of record NZ_JRHH01000004.1, read on the forward strand.
AAATTCAACTGTTTAGTATTATCTTCAAAGAAGCGTTCGTGTAAGGTATTCAAAGCTTTTTTAACGTCATTTTCATTGATTACCACCGAAATATTTCTTTCGGAAGCACCTTGAGCAATAGCTCGAATATTGACGTTATTTTTTCCTAAAGTGCTAAACATTTTGCCACTTAACCCTTGGTGATTCTTCATGCTTTCGCCTACCAAAGCAACAATGCACAAGTCTTTTTCAACTTGACAGGGATCAATTTTGTTTTGACTTATTTCAATTTGGAATTCAAATTCAATCGCTTTTTTTGCCAAGTCGGCATCTTGATTTTGAATTCCGATGCAAATAGAATGCTCAGAGGAAGCTTGTGTGATAAAAATTACGTTGATATTATTTTGCGAAAGCACCGAAAACAAACGTTTAGAGGAACCAGCAACACCAATCATCCCCGAACCTTCTAAAGTGAGTAATGCAATTTTATCAATGTGCGAAATACCTTTTATTGGGTTGTTGGAATCCTTATTTTCATTAGAGATATAAGTTCCAAAAGCTTCTGGTTCGAAAGTATTTTTAATCCAAATTGGAATCTGCGAATTCAAAATAGGTTGAATTGTTGGAGGATACAATACTTTAGCACCAAAATGCGACAATTCCATTGCTTCTTGGTAGGAAATTGATTCAATTGGTTGTGCTTGTTTTACAATTTTTGGATTTGCAGTAAACATTCCATTAACATCTGTCCAAATCTCAAGTGCATCTGATTTTGTTCCATTGGCAATTATGGCTGCTGTATAATCAGAACCACCACGTCCAAGCGTTGTTGTATTTTGGTTTTCGTCAGATGCAATAAAGCCAGGTAAAAGAACTACTTGCGATTTATTGGAATCAAAATAATCAGCAATTAATTTATTTGACAAATCAAAATCAACAGAAGCTTTTCCGAAGTTAGAATTGGTTTTGATTAACTCACGACTGTCTTTAAAATTACTATTAGGAATAGTTTGTTGGATAGCTGTTGCAATGATTTGTGAAGACAATAATTCTCCAAAACTAGCAATTGCATCTGAAGTTCTTGGAGATAATTCACCCAATAAATAACATCCGTCAAGTAATGTTTGCAATTGATTTATTTGACTGTTAATCTTGATTAGCAATTGATTTTGATTAGTATTGTCAACCAAATCGGCAATTGCATCAAAATGTTTTTGTTTGATTTCGTCAATTGAATTTTTATACGATTCCTCTTTTGCGGCAGCTTTTTTTGCAGCGTTTATAAGCATGTCGGTTACACCACTTAAAGCGGAAACAACTACTGCCAGTTTGTTTTCTTTAGCTTTTTGATTGATGATTTCAATTACGAGTTTTATATTTTGAGCATTGGCTACAGAAGTGCCACCGAATTTTAGTGTTATCATAGTTTAATTATGAATTAGAAGATATGAGTTATGAGTCCTCAAAAAAAGATTGATAGCTCTCAATTGAAAGCCCATAGAAATTGGATTATATGTGAAAATTATACCCCAAATGGGGTTGTAGTTGTTGTAGATGGATTGCCAACAAAAGTCGCAACCAAAGAAGTGGTTGTGAAAAGTGAAGTGTTATTTTTTTTGTTGTACATCATACATTTCAAAAGTAGTATTTTTTAGTAATGAAAAAAATATTGCTTGTATTTTTATGAATATCACAATTTTACATCGATATCCCATTTGAAATAAATTATTTGAATAGTTATAAAAGCTAAAATTTATTGATTTGATAAAAAAATAGAAGTTAAAATAGTTGTATTTTAACAATTGTTTGCGGAATTTTGAGGTCAAATTTCAAACCAAAAATGGAAAATTCACATTATATCAGTTCAGAAGTATTGCAGTTAGAGACTTTACAAGAAATTATATCTCAAAATAAATTGATTGCATTATCGGAAGAAGCCAAAGTTAATATTCAGAAATGTAGAGAATATCTTGATGCTAAAATGGCTGGAAATGAAAAAGCCATTTATGGAATTAACACAGGTTTTGGTTCGTTGTATAATGTGAAAATATCGAATGAAAATTTATCACAATTGCAATCAAATTTGGTGAAATCTCATGCTTGCGGAACTGGAGATGAAGTACCAGAAGAGATTGTGAAAATTATGTTGTTACTTAAAATTCAATCTTTAAGTTATGGACATTCAGGTGTTCAATTACAAACAGTTGAACGATTGGTGGATTTTTACAATAATGATATTTTGCCAGTTATTTATACTCAAGGTTCGCTAGGTGCGAGTGGTGATTTGGCTCCGTTGGCTCATTTGTCATTGCCATTGTTAGGAGAAGGCGAAGTGAATTATGAAGGATTTCGTCAACCATCAGCAAAGGTTTTGGAAAAAATGGGATGGAAGCCTATTGTTTTGCAGTCTAAAGAAGGTTTGGCATTGTTGAATGGTACTCAATTTATGAGTTCGTACGGAAGTTATATTTTGCTAAAAGCGATGAAATATTCGTATTTGGCAGATGTGATTTCGGCAATTTCATTGGAAGGATTTGATGGGAGAATCGAACCTTTTAATGAACTGATTCATTATGTTCGTCCGCATAAAGGTCAAATTGTAACGGCAAAACGAATGACTGAATTGCTTGAAGATAGTGAAATTACAGCACAAGAAAAACAACATGTTCAAGATCCATATTCGTTTAGATGTATTCCGCAAGTACATGGTGCGTCGAAAGATACGATTGATTATGTGAAGAAAGTTTTTAAGACCGAAATTAATTCGGTTACCGATAATCCAAATATTTTTGTTGGTGAAGATATGATTATTTCTGGTGGAAATTTCCATGGTCAGCCATTGGCTTTGGCTTTAGATTTTCTAGCTATTGCTTTATCAGAATTAGGAAGTATTTCAGAAAGAAGAACCTATCAGTTGATTTCTGGGTTACGAGGATTACCAGCATTTTTAGTTGATAATCCAGGTTTGAATTCAGGTTTTATGATTCCGCAATATACGGCTGCGAGCATTGCTAGTCAGAATAAGCAACTGGCAACACCTGCAAGTATTGACAGCATTGTTTCGAGTAATGGCCAAGAAGATCACGTTTCGATGGGAGCAAATGCCGCTACAAAATGCTTGAAAGTTATGGAAAACTTGGAGCGAATTTTAGCAATCGAATTGATGAATGCTTCACAAGCTATCGAATTTAGAAGACCTTTAAAATCAAGCGATTTTATTGAAATGTTTATAAAATCGTACCGTGAAGAAGTTCCGTTTGTAAAAGAAGATCGAATTTTACATTACGATATTGAAAAATCTGTAGCTTTTTTAAATAGCTTTTTGATTGATTTGGAGGATTAATTCATAAATAACAAACTCAAAATTCCTAAAAGCGCTGGAATTCCTTGAACGAAAAAGATTCGTTTTGAGACAGAATAAGCACCATAAAGTCCTGCAACGAAAACACAGATTAAAAAGAAAAAAGCCACATTACAACTCCAAATTCCATCAGAAATAAATAGCGACCAAATTAATCCAAACGCTAAAAATCCGTTATATAAACCTTGATTGGCTGCCATTACTTTGGTTTTTTCAAACATGTCAGGCGGAATGGTCTTAAAAACTTTTCGCGCACGACTTGTCCAAACAAACATTTCTAACCATAAAATATAAATATGAATGAACGCAACAAAACCAACGATAATTTGAGATATTAAATTCATAATTTATTTGTTTGTTATTTTTCGTTCTCTAAAACTTGTTCGATTCTTTTATCGGGAATTAACCACATTAATGCAACAAGAATGTAAATACATCCTGATGCAATTGGATAATACTTAGTTAAAAATACCGCAATTAAATACAGAACAACTGATATTTTTCCTTTAAAATCTTTGCCAACAGCTTTGTATAAAACCGAATCCTTGCCATGATGTTGAATGATTGTTCTTTGTAAAATGTTGAAAGCAATTCCGTTCATCATCAATATTATTCCATACAACATCATTGGAAAAGAGGCAAAGTGGTGTTCACCAATCCAAGCTGTTGTAAAAGGAATTAGTGATAACCAAAATAGCAAATGCAAGTTTGCCCAAAGGATTTTACCGTTTACATTTTTAGCTGTTTGCAATAAATGATGGTGGTTATTCCAGTAAATTCCGACGTAAATAAAACTCAAAATATAACTCAAAAACTTATGTGACAATTTGACAACTGATTCGAAAGTAGTATCATTTGGAACTTTAAATTCCAAAACCATAATGGTAATTATAATGGCTAAAACCCCATCACTAAACGCTTCGAGTCTGTTTTTTGTCATAATTAATTTGTCTTTTATTTCATATATTGTTCCTAGTAATTCTTACTTTTTCTTAATATTATTTTCAATTGCTTTTATCATTTCTCCAGCAATATCTTTATTAGTTGCACCTTCAATTCCTTCTAAACCTGGAGATGAATTTACTTCTAATAAAAGTGGACCTTTAGATGAACGGATAATATCAACTCCAGCGACACGTAAATCCATTGCTTTAGCAGCTTTAATTGCTATTTTCTTTTCTTCAACGGTTGGTTTTACTATTGATGCTGTTCCGCCCATGTGAATATTAGCTCTAAATTCGCCTGGTGCAGCTTCACGTTGAATTGATGCAACTACTTTTCCATCAACTACAAATAATCGCAAATCTTTTCCGTTTGCTTCTTTAATAAATTCTTGAACTAATATATTGGCATTTAAGCTTTTGAAAGCGTTAATTACTGATTCGGCTGCTTTTTTAGTTTCTGCCAAAACAACACCTTTTCCTTGAGTTCCTTCTAATAATTTTACAATTAAAGGAGAACCACCAACCATTTTTATCAAATCGTCAGTATCTAGTGGCGAATTTGCAAATCCTGTGGTAGGAATATCGACACCATTTCTAAGTAACAATTGCAACGAAAATAATTTATCACGGGATTGCGTTATGGCTGCCGCCGAATTTAAACAATACACTTTCATGGCTTCAAATTGCCTAGTTAAAGCACAACCATAAAATGTAATACTCGGTCGAATTCTTGGAATTACGGCATCAAAATTATCTAATACTTTACCACCGCGATAATGAATTTCGGGTTGGTCGGCATCGAGTTTCATGTAACATTCTTTGATGTTCAGAAAATGCATTTCGTGACCGCGCATTTCGCCTGCTTCCATGATACGTTTATTGCTATACAATTCAGGATTACTGGCTAATAAACCAATTCGAAGTCCCGATTTTATAGCTATTGAATTTACATATAAATCTTTAAGATTTTCGACTGTAGTTTGTCCAAGTAAATATTTTTGTTCTGGATCTACTAGAATTCTTCCACTCATGGCTTCACGACCAAGTAGCATTCTAAAACCCATCGAATCTCGATTGGTTAAGGTCATTTCAATTTTCCAAGTATCGTTTCCAATTTTAATGTCTGATTGAATTACATAACGTTGTTCACGAAAACCACTAGAGCTTTTAACAACGCGTTTATCTATAAGTAACGCTTCGCAATGAATAACAGTTTTGAGATTATTTTGAATAGGATTGATGTCAAATTTTACCCAATTGATTCCTTCTTTTACAAAAGGAGCAATGTTTATGGCATGTAAAGCTGATGTTTTTGCACCTGAATCAACACGTGCTTTTATAGCTGGAATTCCAAGTTCGGGAAACGAACACCATTCTTCTGAACCTAAAATTATTTTTTCTTGTGGCATTTTTTGATGAATTAAATTCAAATCGAAAGTACTACTTTTTTTAAAATCAAAAACCACTAATAAAACATTTTTATCAGCAAAAGCTAATTTGTTTTGTTAGTGGTTTATTTTGAAGAACAACTATTATTAGTAATGACCTTTTAATGTTAATATTTCTAAAATATCAATTATGTTTTCGTTAATAACTTGATAAACTATTCTGTGTTCGCTGTTAATTCTTCTAGACCATTTTCCTGAAAGTTCATATTTTAAAGCTTCTGGTTTTCCTATTCCAGAATAAGGATGTTTCTTAATGTCTTCAATTAAAAGAACTATTCTTTTCTGAATTATTTTATTTTCCAGATTTTTTCCAAAATTCTAAGTCTTTTAAAGCATCAGGAGTATATCTTATTTCCATATATCTTCTAATGGGATAATTACGCCTTTACCATCTTTCAAGTCTTGTTCTCCTTTTAAAACTTTAGCCACAAATTCCTTATTGTAAGGACTTTTTGACTCTTCTTCGATTTCAAGATGCAGCGATTTCGCTAACTCTTTTAATAATGGAAGATGTTTTTTTTGAACTTTTTTAAATGTAATTTCCATAATCTTAATTTTTAAATCAGATTAACTCGTTGGTTCTTCTGCTTTTTGAACTTTAACAGTCAATTCTTCTGAACCATCTTCGATATCCATAAATATTTCGTCTCCAGATCCAATTTTAGAAGTTATAATTTCTTCTGCTAATGAGTCTTCAACATATTTCTGAATGGCTCTTTTTAATGGTCTTGCGCCAAATTGTCGGTCGAAACCTTTCTCGGCAATAAATGCTTTTGCTTTATCAGAAAGATTCAATTTATATCCTAAATCTGCAACACGAGCGTATAATTTTTTCAATTCGATTTCGATAATTTTATCAATATCGTGTTTTTCCAATGCGTTGAAAACAATTACGTCATCAATTCTATTTAAGAATTCTGGTGCAAAAGTTTTCTTTAATGCATTTTCTATTATACTTTTCGAATTATCATCGGCTTGAGCTACTTTAGCAGCTGTTCCAAATCCAACTCCTTGTCCGAAATCTTTTAATTGACGTGCACCAACATTTGATGTCATGATGATGATCGTATTTTTAAAATCGATTTTTCTTCCTAAACTATCTGTTAAGTAACCATCATCAAGAACTTGCAACATCATATTGAAAACGTCTGGATGCGCTTTTTCAATTTCATCAAGAAGCACAACACAATACGGTTTTCTTCTAACTTTTTCTGTCAATTGTCCGCCTTCTTCATATCCAACATATCCTGGAGGAGCACCAATTAGACGAGAAATTGCAAATTTTTCCATGTATTCACTCATGTCAATACGAATCAAAGCTTCTTCAGAATCGAATAATTCTTTAGCTAAAACTTTCGCTAATTGTGTTTTACCAACACCGGTTTGTCCTAAGAAAATAAACGAACCAATTGGGCGATTTGGATCTTTCAATCCGGCACGATTTCTTTGGATTGAACGAGATATTTTCATTACCGCGTCATTTTGTCCAATTACTTTACCTTGAAGTAGTTCAGGTAAGTTAGCTAATTTATTACTTTCGGTTTGAGCAATTCTATTTACAGGAATTCCTGTCATCATCGAAACGACATCAGCAACGTTATCTTCAGTTACTTGAATACGATTATTTTTAGAATCTTCTTCCCATTGTTCTTGAGCAATTGCAAGATCTTTTTCTATTTTCTTTTCGTCATCACGAAGTTTGGCAGCTTCTTCATATTTCTGTCTTTTTACAACAGAATTTTTAAGTTCGCGCACTTCTTCAAGCTGACGTTCTAATTCTAAAATTTGTTTAGGAACATCAATGTTTGTTATGTGAACTCTAGATCCAGCTTCGTCTAAAGCATCAATAGCTTTGTCTGGTAAAAATCGGTCTGACATGTACCTGTCAGTCAGTTTTACACAAGCTTCAATCGCTTCTTGCGAATAAGTTACGCTGTGATGATCTTCGTATTTATTTTTAATGTTATTCAATATCGTAATTGTTTCATCAACAGAAGTTGGTTCTACAATTACTTTTTGGAAACGTCTTTCTAATGCACCATCTTTCTCGATATATTGTCTGTACTCGTCCAGAGTTGTTGCTCCAATACATTGGATTTCGCCTCTTGCCAATGCAGGTTTGAACATATTAGATGCGTCAAGCGAACCAGTTGCGCCACCAGCACCAACAATAGTGTGAATTTCATCAATGAAAAGAATAATATCGTCGTTCTTTTCAAGTTCGTTCATTACGGCTTTCATTCGCTCTTCAAATTGTCCTCGGTATTTCGTTCCAGCAACTAAACTTGCTAAATCTAAAGTAACAACTCTTTTATTAAATAGAATTCTTGAAACTTTCTTTTGGATAATTCTTAGAGCCAAACCTTCGGCAATTGCAGATTTACCAACTCCAGGTTCACCTATTAATAGTGGGTTGTTTTTCTTTCTACGGCTTAAAATTTGAGAAACCCTTTCAATTTCTTTTTCACGTCCAACTACAGGATCTAATTTTCCTTCTTCGGCCATTTCTGTTAAGTCACGACCAAAATTATCTAAAACTGGTGTTTTAGATTTTTTATTAGATTTATTTGTTGGAGTATTAAAGTTATCGCCTTTTAAGCTGTCATCTTGACCTGAATCTTCATTGAAAGATTCATTTTTTGGTAAATTTTCTAAAAAATCTTCTTCTTTTGGTGTCATATCTAAATATTGTTCTTTAGCTACTTCATAATCAATTTTTAATTTATTAAGTAGCTTTGTTGTTGGATCATTTTCATTTCTCAATATACACAACAATAAATGTGCCGTGCTTATTGAAGTACTTTGAAACACTTTGGCTTCAAGGAAAGTTGTTTTTAAAGCTCTTTCTGCTTGACGAGTTAAGTGTAAGTTTTTCTTTTCTATACTTGTTTCTAGATTTGGATTTGGTGGACTCAATACTTCTACTTTTCGTCTTAAATGTTCTAAATCAACAGATAGATTATTTAAAATAGATATTGCTTTACCATTTCCATCACGCAAAATGCCTAACATTAAATGTTCAGTGCCAATAAAATCGTGGCCTAAACGTAATGCTTCTTCTTTGCTGTACGTAATAACATCTTTTACTCTCGGTGAAAAATTATCATCCATTTTTTTTATATAATAATTATGGTAAATTTAGTGAATTACTTGAATTATTACAAATATCATTCCGACTAAAACACCTGTCAGTAAATTGACAAAAAAATACTCATATATAAAAGGTAGTTTACTGTAAATTTATTAACCATTATTGAGGTATATTTTGTTAATAAATCATTGAAATAAGTACTTTAAAATGCTTTTAAAAATAGCAAAAAGATGTATATTGCACGTTTGAATTCTAAATTAATTTATTTTAAAAATTTATAAATATGTCTGACGGAGAAAAGTTAATTCCTATTAACATTGAAGACGAAATGAAGTCAGCTTACATCGATTATTCGATGTCAGTTATTGTATCAAGAGCATTGCCAGACGTGCGTGATGGTTTAAAACCAGTGCACCGAAGAGTATTATATGGAATGTATGATTTAGGAGTTTTCTCGAATAAAGCTCATAAAAAATCCGCAAGAATTGTTGGAGAAGTTTTAGGTAAATATCACCCACACGGCGATACATCGGTTTATGATGCAATGGTTCGTATGGCTCAAGAGTGGAGTTTACGTTATTTATTAGTTGATGGTCAAGGTAACTTTGGTTCTGTAGATGGCGATAGTCCTGCAGCGATGCGTTACACTGAGGCAAGAATGAAAAAAATGTCAGAAGACATTATGGCAGATATCGACAAAGAAACAGTTGATTTTAAACTGAACTTTGACGATACTTTATATGAGCCAACAGTAATGCCAACTCGTGTTCCTGCTTTACTTATAAATGGAGCTTCAGGAATTGCAGTAGGTATGGCAACAAATATGGCTCCACATAATATAACAGAAGTTATTGATGGAACGTTAGCTTACATTGACAACAATGATATTGAGATTGACGAATTAATCACAATGATCAAAGCTCCAGATTTTCCTACAGGTGGAATAATTTATGGAATGGAAGGTGTTCGTGAGGCATTTAAAACAGGTCGTGGTAGAATTGTAATTCGTGCCAAAGTAGGTTTTGAAGAAGTAAACGGTAAAGAAGCCATCATTGTAACCGAAATTCCATATCAGGTGAATAAGGCAGAAATGATTAAAAAGACTGCCGATTTAATTAATGATAAAAAAATTGAAGGTATTTCAAATATCCGTGACGAATCGGATAGAACTGGAATGCGAATTGTTTACGAATTAAAACGTGATGCAGTTCCGAATGTAGTTTTGAATACTTTATATAAATTCACACAACTTCAATCTTCTTTCAGTGTAAATAATATTGCATTGGTAAAAGGAAGGCCTCAAATGTTGAATGTGAAAGATTTAATTCACTATTTTGTCGAACACAGACACGATGTTGTTGTAAGAAGAACTCAATTTGAATTAAGAAAGGCAGAAGAAAGAGCTCACATTCTTGAAGGTTTAATTATTGCTTCAGATAATATTGATGAAGTTATTGCTTTAATTCGTTCTTCTAAAGATGGTGAAGAAGCGAGAGCCAAATTAATTGAACGATTTAATTTATCTGAAATTCAAGCGCGTGCTATTGTTGAAATGCGTTTACGTCAATTAACAGGTCTTGAGCAAGATAAACTTCGTGCAGAATATGAAGAAATCATGAAATTAATCAACCATTTAAGAGCTTTATTGGAAAGTAAAGAAATGAGAATGGAATTAATTAAAGAGGAATTAGTTGAAATTAGAGAGAAATACGGCGATGAGCGTCGTTCAGTAATTGAATATTCTGGTGGCGATGTTAGTATTGAAGATTTAATTGCTGACGAAAATGTGGTTATTACAATTTCGCACGCTGGTTACATTAAACGTACTTCGTTAACAGAATACAAAACTCAAAATAGAGGTGGTGTTGGACAGAAATCGGCTGCAACTCGTGATCAAGATTTCTTAGAACATTTATTTGTTGCAACAAATCATAATTATTTATTGATTTTTACACAAAAAGGGAAATGTTATTGGATGCGTGTCTACGAAATTCCAGAAGGAACAAAAGCAAGTAAAGGTCGCGCACTTCAAAACCTTATCAACATTGAACCAGACGATAAAGTAAAAGCATTTATTTGTACTCAAGATTTAAAAGATCAAGATTATATTAAAAGTCATTATGTAGTTATGGCGACCAAAAAAGGTCAGGTTAAGAAAACATCTTTAGAGAAATATTCTAAACCAAGAGTAAACGGAGTTGCCGCAATTACAATTAAAGAAGATGACGAATTATTGGCAGCAGAATTAACTAATGGTCAAAGCCAAATTTTAATTGCTGTAAAATCTGGTAAATTAGTTCGTTTTGAAGAAGCTAAAACTAGACCAATGGGTAGAACTGCATCTGGAGTTAGAGGTATTACTTTAAGAGATGCGCAAGACGAAGTGATTGGCATGGTTTCTGTTGATGAGGATAATATCAATGACACTCAACTATTAGTGGTTACCGAAAATGGTTATGGTAAGAGAACTAAACTAGAAGACGAAGGTGAAGCAGTTTACAGAATCACCAACCGTGGTGGAAAAGGAGTGAAAACTCTAAACATTACTGAAAAAACCGGAGCTTTAGTTTCTATAAATACAGTTACCGATGCTGATGATTTAATGATTATCAACAAATCTGGATTGACCATTAGAATGGATGTTTCTACTTTAAGAGTTATGGGTAGAGCAACGCAAGGTGTTCGTTTAATCAATATTAAAGGAAACGATTCAATTGCTGCTGTAACTAAAGTTATGAAAGATGAAGAAGAGGAAGCCATTGCTGTGGACGGAGAAGAATTAGAAATTGATCCAAATGCAATTTTAGAAGATGATTCAGATGATGAAGATGATGTTACTGATGATCAGGAAGATGCAGAAGAAGAATCAGACGAAACAGAAGAATAAAAAAGTTAAATTAAAATAAATAAAAGCCATGTAACCTAATTATAATTTAGATAACATGGCTTTTGCAATAAACAATAAAACAATTAAAATTAAATTTTATGAAAATTAAACAAATAATAATAGCGAGTACATTATTAGTTTCTGTTGCTTCTTTCGCCCAAAAAGACGAGTTGAAAGCGTTAAAAAAGATATATGCTAAAGAAGAGATAAAAGGAGCTGATTTAGTTCAATATAAAGCGTTAGTAGCAAAATTAGAACCATTAGCGACAGAAGAAGCCGATAAAGTTTATGCAGGATTTTATAAATCAATGACGCCTGTTTTAGAATCTTTAGCTATTGATAGAACAATGCCTCCAATTCAAGTACAAATGGCTATGGCAAAGTTAGTTAGTCCAAAAGCAATCTCTGATTTAGCAATAGGACTAAACACAACACTAGATTATGAAAAAAAATCGGGAAAGAAAGTTTACACAGATGATATTTTGGAAACAATTACATCATTTAAGCCAGAATTTTTAAACTATGCTATTGCGCTTGGAGATCAAAAAAAATACAAAGAAGCATCAGAAGTTTTATATGCTATTTATCAATTAGATAAAAAAGACCAAGAAAAACTATATTATGCTGCAAGTTATGCAGTAAATGGAAATGATTATGATAATGCTTTAAAATACTATCAAGAATTAAAAACATTAAACTATTCTGGTGAGCAAACAATGTATTTTGCAAAAAACACTATATCGGGCCAAGAAGAATATTTTAATACTAAAGCAGAACGCGATAATTTAGTAAAATTAAAAACACATTCAAATCCAAGAGAAGAGAAAGTTCCTTCTAAAAGAGGTGAAATCTATAAAAACATTGCTGTTATTTTACTTCAAAAAGATAAAAATGAAGAAGCTAAAACAGCAATCACTGATGCCAGAAAAGCCAATCCAGATGACGTTTCTTTAATTGTAACGGAAGCTGATTTGTATTACAAACTAAAAGATATTGATACCTACAAAAGATTAGTGAATGAAGCTTTGGTTAAAAATCCTAATGATGCAAGTTTAGTTTTTAATTTGGGTGTTGTTTCTAATAGTGCTAATCAATTTGAAGAAGCTGGAAAATATTACAGAAAAGCAATTGAGTTAGATCCAAATTTTATTGATGCTTATTTAAACTTGGCAGATAATATTTTAAAACCAGATACCAAATTAGTTGAAGACATCAACAAGTTAGGATCAAGCACAAGTGATAAAGATTTAAAAAGATACCAAGCACTAACAGTTGAAAGGAAGAAACTATTTACGGAAGTAATGCCTATTTATGAAAAAGCTTTGGAGCTTTCAGAAAAATTAGATCAAAATATTGAAAAAAATAAGATACAAACAAATGATATTAAGTCCAACTTAAAAACCGTTTATAGCTTCTTAGAATTATCAGAAAAATCTAAAGCTTTAAAAGCAAAAATGTAATACCAATAAAAAAAGCCGAAATGTAAGTTTCGGCTTTTTTTATATATCTAAATCAAATAGTTTTCGCATTGCTTCCAGATTCGGATTAATTTCATTCAATCTATTAAATTTATCTTGAGCTGTAAATGCTACTTTACTTTTGACACTTTCATTCACAATCACTTCAATACTTATTTCATGATTGTGTAAATGTCCTCTTAAATAACCAAGAAGCTCCGGTTTTTCTTTTTCAAAATCAATTTTAGAACCTTCATTTGGTAATTCATAAATGATTTTATTACCATCTAATTTTGGATCGCTAATTCGTAATAGTGATTCCATAATCATGTGACCTTTATCATTTAATCGTTGCGCGTATTTAAACCAAAATTCCAACATTTCGGTCTCTGTAAAAACTTCGCTTGGCAAATGTTCTTCAACTTTTACAATACCTTTTTGAGATTCCAGCAATTCTTTTTTTGCTCGAATACTTGAAAGAGATAATGCAGAAACTTTACTAGTTAAGAGTTCCGGATTTCGTGTATCAGGTTTTAATTCAGTTTCAGGTTTTGGGGCTTCAACAATAATTTCCGAATTTGTATTTTCATCAGAAATAGTATCTTCCGTCTTCACACTTCCAACTTCCGTCTTCACACTTCCATCTTCAATATTCTGACTTCCATCTTCAATCTTCACACTTCCAACTTCCGTCTTCACACTTCCATCTTCAATCTTCTGACTTCCAACTTCTGTAATCGAATAACCACTATTTCTATAATAAGTCGGTGGAATTATAAAGTCAACTTTTTTTTTTCTCCATCAAAGTTGATAGAGCAAAGTTGCATTAGCGTTAGTTCAACCAACAAGCGTTGGTTTTGAGAAACTTTATATTTTAAATCGCAATCATTTGCAATTTCAATTCCTTTTAATAAAAACTCTTGAGTACATTTTTGAGCCTGTTGTCCGTAAAGAAGTTGCGCTTGTTCACCAGCTTCTAATAAAACTAAAGTGGAAGGATTTTTGCAAACCAACAAATCTCTAAAATGACTCGCCAATCCAGAAACAAAATGATGACCATCAAATCCTTTTGATAAAATATCGTTGTAAGTAACTAGAATTTGAGGAATATTATTCTCCAAAATTAAATCGGTTACTTTAATATACGTTTCATAATCTAAAACGTTTAAATTTTCGGTTACTGCTTGACGCGTCAAATTGGTTCCACAATACGAAACAACTCTATCAAAAATAGACAAAGCATCACGCATCGCACCATCCGCTTTTTGAGCAATAATGTGCAAAGCGTCGTCTTCAAATTGAACACCTTGACTAGTAGCTACTTCCGCCAAATGTTCTTTAGCATCTTTAACCGTAATGCGTTTAAAATCAAATATCTGACAACGAGACAATATAGTCGGAATAATTTTGTGTTTTTCTGTAGTCGCTAAAATAAAAATAGCGTGTTTTGGCGGTTCTTCCAATGTTTTCAAAAACGCATTAAAAGCAGCCGATGACAACATATGAACCTCGTCAATAATGTAAACTTTATACTGTCCAGTTTGCGGCGGAATTCGAACTTGATCTATTAAATTCCGAATATCATCAACAGAATTATTCGATGCAGCATCTAATTCGAAAACATTAAAAGCAAAATCCTCGTTTGGATCATCATAACCAGGTTGGTTAATTTTTCGAGCCAAAATTCTAGCACAAGTTGTTTTTCCAACACCTCTTGGACCAGTAAATAATAGGGCAGAAGCCAAGTGGTTGGTTTCTATAGCATTCAACAAAGTGTTCGTGATAGCTTGCTGACCAACAACGTCTTTAAACGTTTGCGGACGATACTTACGAGCAGATACTACAAATTGTTCCATAGAAAATTATTGGATTACAAATATAGGTTTTGAAATTCCAAAAAGCAAATAACAATTTCCAAAAGTTTGTAGTTTTTTCTAGAAGCTATTTCCAGCTTTCCATTCCAAGATTTTTTGCAAAAACCTTTTTTTGTAAGCCATAAAAAGAGCTTCCGTTGGTCGCTTTTTTATACCAACAAAAAATAGGTTTTTACCAAAAAATGCTTTCCATTGCAATCTGGACTAGTCAAGTACTAACGTACAACTTCTAATTATTTTCAAAATTACCATGACCTTTAATAGTCAATTCATGCAAAACCATAGCGGCGCTTTTTTCAGTAAAAGCCGATAATCCTGCAACAAAAACACCTTTCTCGCCAGTGCTAGATTTTATTCCATAAACTGTTGCTTCATCTCCAGGATCACTTTCGCCTTCATATCGATAAACATGTACAATTTCAAAATCATCAGGACTATCAATAATTCTATTCTCCTGAATATTAAAATCTACAGTAAATCCTTTTTCAGTCAACTCTTCAAGTGCTTTGCTAACTGTTGCGTAATGGTACATGTGACGATCCATAATAAATATTTTTTAAGATTAGTATAAACTTACAATTGTTTAATTAATAATTCATTACATAATTATTGGTTAAAGTTGTAATTTAATGAGCCAATTTCTAGTTGCTAATTGATTACCTTTGCACCGCAGACCGCCTTATCGTCCCGATTTAAATTGGGGAGGAAAGTCCGGACACCAAAGAGTAGCATAGCGGATAACATCCGTCAATTCAAGAAATTGGATTAGGACAAGTGCAACAGAAAGTATGTACAGTTCGGCTGTAGTGAAACCAGGTAAACTCTATGCGGTGAAATTTCAAGTATATCGACATTTAAGGATTACTCGTCCGTTGTCGAAGGGTAGAAAGATTGAATCCCGAAGTAATTCGGGATCTAGATAAATGATAAGGCATCTTTACTGATGACAGAATCCGGCTTATAGGTCTGCTTTTTTTATTTTTTTGTGAAAGATTTATTCTTCCTCACCATCAACTTCTTCATCATCAACTTCAAATTCAAAAAACGAAAATACCGAACCACCATAATTCTTCTGAAAAGAAAAATGCATCATGTGATTCAATTTGGTATGCTTCGAATGTTCCATAATCATCATGCCTTCTTCGTCTAGCAATTCGTTCTCGAAGACCAATTCGATTAGTTTTTCAAACTCTTTTTGCTCAATTCCATAAGGTGGATCGGCAAAAATAATATCATAACTTCCTTTGTGTTTTTCTAGAAATTTGAACACATCGCTTTTAATTGCAGTGATATTCAAGTCAAATTCTTTGGCCGTTTTCTTAATGAAATTCACGCAACCCATATCGCCATCGATACACGTAATGTTGTCACAACCACGCGAACCAAATTCGTAACTGATATTTCCAGTTCCAGCAAATAAATCCAAAACCTTCAATCCCGAAAAATTGAAATGATTGTTCAGCACATTAAACAACGCTTCTTTACTCATGTCAGTCGTTGGACGAACTGGTAAGTTTTTTGGAGCTGTAATGCGTCTTCCTTTGTATTTTCCAGAAATGATTCTCACGAGTGAAGTAGTATAAAGTGTTCGCGGTTTTCTTTTTCCGTGAAGTTATTTTTAAAATCAGAAACATTAAACAAACTTATGTTTCTAATGTATTTGTAGGCAATTTGATAAAAAGTATCCGTTTCAACAATCGAACCAAGCAATTCCAATTTGAAATTCTCAGGATTCAACTGCAATTGTTCGGCAGTAAAGAGAATGTAGTAAATAAAATCTTCAGGAGTTTTGTATTCAAACGAATTAAACAAATGTAACTTCTGATTCTGAACCACAATAATCTCAAAATGACTTTCACTTACGTGAACAAACATCTTGCGCTCTTCATTATTCTTAGATAAATCCAACAATTTTGAAACCAAAACACTATTTGCGTGCTTGTATTCAAACGAACCATATTGGTCAATAAAAAAGTTATTCATATTCACATACGGAATGTAAACATTATTCATTTCATATTTATCTAAAGCATCAAAAGTGAAAAAATCAGTTTCAAAAACCTTAGTGTTGTATTGCAAATAACTTCCTAAAAACTCTTCGTCAAACAAAGCCGTTGGCACAAAAGTAGACAAATTATTACTGTGAAGAATCTCAATTTCATCATACTTATGACTCAATTCTGGATGTTCTCTAAAAACCGAAGCAAACAAATCTTCAATCTTAGCACTACGCTGAAAACTATCAAAATGAATGTTATGTAACACCACAGGTTTGCCACTCAAAGTATCAAATACACAAAACGACAACCCATTCAAAGAAACTTGAATCGATAGTTTTTTATAAGTTTTGTCCGTAATACTCATTTTGAAATTCCATTTTTAACACCGCAAACTTACAAATTTATACTGAACTTGTTTCAGTATCTCGTCTTATTTAAAGATATGTTTTTTTTTTAAGAATTTATATCGATGAATATTAGTAGCGAATGGTTCGGGCATTTCTACAAACCTTATTCCTGCTTTCCGCGTTACAAGGTAACTGCTCCAATCAGGGCTAATTAGCCATCCATTTTCACAAAATTAGATTTTCAAAACAACATTTTTTAAAAATCCGCGACAATCCGTTTCATTCGTTTTATCCGCGTTCCATAAATCATAAAAAAAGTAAAAATCCTTGCGAACTTTGCGTAAAACTTTGCGTACTTTGCGGTTAAATAAAAACCTGTGGCAACCAAAAATTTCTATTCCATTCTATCCCAAAACTTTCCGTTTAATCCCACGATTAAGCAAGATGCATTCTTTCAAAAAATCGCAGTTTTCATCACCAATGTCAACAACGACTGCATTTTTGTATTAAAAGGATACGCAGGAACTGGAAAAACCACCGTAATTTCTACCATTGTAAACAACTTAATTGAAGTCAATAAAAAATACGTTTTATTGGCACCAACAGGTCGAGCTGCCAAAGTTATTGCCAATTATTCCAACAAACCAGCATTTACAATCCATAAGAAAATCTATTTTCCAAAGAAGTCGAGTGGTGGCGGAGTGGCTTTTACCATGCAACAAAACAAACACAAAAATACCATTTTCATAGTCGATGAAGCATCAATGATTTCTGATGTTGCCGCCGAAAGCAAAATGTACGAAAACGGAAGTTTGCTCGACGATTTAATCTCCTACATCTATAGTGGAGAAAATTGCAAAATGATTTTATTGGGTGACACAGCACAGCTTCCGCCAGTGAATTTAGATATTTCGCCAGCTTTAAACACAGATACTTTAGAATTAAATTACGACAAAAAAGTAGATTGGATTGAATTAGACGAAGTAATGCGTCAAGAACTAAACTCAGGAATTCTCTACAACGCCACTGAATTACGTGAACTTTTAAAAGATAGTTTCATCACCGAATTCAAGTTCAAGTTGCGAGGTTTCAAAGACATTGTTCGCCTTACTGACGGTTACGATATTCAAGATGCCATCAACCAAGCCTATAGCAATTATTCTATTGAAGATACAGCGTTTATTGTGCGTTCCAACAAAAGAGCGAACCAATACAACGAGCAAATTAGAACCAAAATCCTAGACAAAGAAAGCGATTTATCGACAGGCGATTTCTTGATGGTCGTGAAGAACAATTATTTTTGGTTGAAAGAAAAAGACGAAGCTGGTTTCATTGCCAATGGCGACATCATCGAAGTGTTAGAAATTTATAGTTTCAAAGAATTATACGGATTCAAATTTGCCAAAGTCAAAATACGAATGGTCGATTATCCCAACCAAATTCCGTTTGAAACCGTTTTGATTTTAGATACCATAAAAAGTGAATCACCATCATTAACTTACGAGCAATCCAACCAATTGTATGAAGAAGTGATGAAAGATTACGAACATCTAACTACCAAATACGCCAAATTCCAAAAAGTAAAAGAAAACGAATACTTCAACGGATTACAAGTAAAATTCTCTTACGCCATAACGTGCCACAAAAGCCAAGGCGGACAATGGAACACCGTTTTCATAGAACAACCCTATTTACCCGAAGGCATCGACAGAGATTACATTCGTTGGCTTTACACTGCAATTACCAGAGCCAAAGATCGATTGTATTTGATTGGGTTTAAGGACGAGAGTTTTTTGGAGTAGTTAGAAATTTAGTTATTTGTGAAAATCAAATAAATTTAAATTAATGATTTTAGTAAAAAAATAAAAAATATATCAAAATGGCAAATAAAATATTTGAGGAAATTTTAATTGAAGA
Organism: Flavobacterium aquatile LMG 4008 = ATCC 11947; assembly: GCF_000757385.1. Taxonomy (GTDB): domain Bacteria; phylum Bacteroidota; class Bacteroidia; order Flavobacteriales; family Flavobacteriaceae; genus Flavobacterium; species Flavobacterium aquatile. The sequence continues at coordinate 258,211 of NZ_JRHH01000004.1, forward strand.
AATTGAGATTTTTATTAATTCGTTTGCGAATGTTTCTAAAAAAATGTTTGAGAGTGGGACTTCTAAAAATAAGTTATTGCATAGTGGAGAATTTGGAATGTATAGAGAAGCAATTGTAAAAAGGTTTTTAAGATTTTTTATACCACAAAGCATTGAAATTGATCAAGGTTTTTTAATAAATTCTTTTGATGATGTTAGTACTCAATGTGATATTGTAATTTATGATAGAAATCATACACCATTTATTAAAAGTAATGAACTTCAAAGATTTTTCCCTGTTGAAACCGTATGTGCAGTTGGTGAAGTGAAATCAACGCTTGACTTTACTTCGTTAAAGAATGCATGTAAAAAACTATATGAAGTAAAAAAAATTAGTGAAAAAGTTGGTAGTAAAAGTATTTTAAGAAGATTTGATAGTTATCCTTATGGAGATGTTAAATGTGGAAATGATTTAATTACAACATTTATAGTCTGCCAAAAGTTAGATTTCAATCTGGACAAATTAACTTCTTTATATGATTCAGAGGATGAACCTAGGTTTATGCATAATGTAATTTTAAGTATTGAGGATGGTTTAATTTTGTATTCAAATGAAGACGAACACGGAAATAATGAAATGCACATTCATCCTACTTGGGATAAAGTAAAGCTGAATAATTTGGCTGTTTATTCACTAGAAACAGGAGGAATTGATTGCTTTAAAATATTTTGTAATTTAATATTTAACGCAACAACATTTAGAACAATTGTTTTACCTGAAATATTGAGTTATATGAAGTATCCAAGCAATTAAAATATTTATCATAAATGATTTTAAATAACCAGCTCATCAAATTGTTCCCATAAAACCTATGAAATCATCTCCCAAAATTTAGGATTTTTTTATACTTTTGGATTTATACAATAAACCAAATTCCTCAAAGATTATAATTAAATGCACGATAAATTAATAACTTACATCAACCAACATATTTCTTCTAATTTGACAACAGAAGAAGAAGAATTGGTTAAAACATTTTTCAAATACAAGAAAATCAGAAAAAAACAATATTTTTTGCAAGAAGGCGAAGTTTGTAAAAATGTTGGCTTTGTTGTAAGCGGAGCATTGCGTCTTTACAGTGTTGATGATAAAGGAATCGAGCATATTGCACAATTGTATATTGAAAATTATTGGGCAGGCGATCGTGAAAGTTCCATTACGCTGCAACCTTCGGCTTATAACATTGATGCTTGGGAAGACACCGAACTTCTTATTATTTCGAGAGCAGAAATGCTAGATTTAACTGAAAAGATTCCTGCTATATTGCAAATGTTACGATTAATGGATGAAAGAAATGCCATTGCAAATCAAAGACGTTTAAAATCAACTATCAGCAATACAGCAGAAAAACGTTATGAAGAATTTGCTGAACATCATCCACAATTCATTCAACGTTTTCCTCAACATATCATTGCATCATTTTTAGGAATTACGAAAGAAACCTTGAGCAGAATTAAAAAGCAATCTTAAAATAAAAATTGCATAACTATTATAAAAACCGTTGATAAATGTCAACGGTTTTTTTTATCATTTGTCAACGCATTTTGGCTTGTTCTTGAAGCAAATTTGCATAATAAAATTATAAAAAAATGGAAAATTTAAAACACACACCAGCAACGCAATTACTTCGTAACAGTTTAGATACATTTTTATCAAAAGATATGAAAGCTTGGTCAGAACTTTGTGCCGAAGATGTCGTTGCTGAATTCCCTTTTGCTCCGGAAGGTACACAAGCCAAATTTGAAGGTCGTGAAGCACTTTATGCTTATTTAAAAGACTATCCGAGTTTTATTGATGTGAAGTCAATACCAACACTAAAAATTATTGGAACAGATGATGAAAATGTTGCCATTGCAGAGTGGAGCGCATCAGGAGTTGTAATAGGAAATGGAAATCCATATGAAATGAGTTACGCAACATTTGTAACTTTTAAAGATGGACTCATAACAAACTATAGAGAATATTGGAATCCTCAAGCATTTATGAAAGCTATGAGTGGAGGAGGTTTTGCTAATGAATAAAACTTTTTTGCCCTAACTTATTTTGAAAGCTCCGCAAATGTCACCTGACTTTGCGGATTTTTTTATACATTAGCTTAAACAAATAATCAACAAATAAACCATGGCACTAATAAACGTACATTTAAACTACAACGGAAATGCTGAAGAAGCATTTACTTTTTACAAATCTGTTTTTGGAGGAGAATTTTCTAAAATTACTCGTCTCAAAGATTTAGAAAGTCCAGATTTTCCTGTTGATGAAAAAGATGCCGATAAAATAATGCATATTGCTTTACCAATTGGTAAAAATGTTTTAATGGCAAACGATGTTCCATCAAGTTTGGGAACAGTAAGTGAAAACGAAAACCGATCTAAAATTGCAGTTTCTGCCGAGAGTAAAGAAGAAGCCGATAAATTATTTAACGGACTTTCAGTAGGCGGAACGGTTGAAATGCCAATTCAAGACAGTCCTTGGGGTTCTTATTTTGGAATGTTCAGAGACAAATATGGTATCGAATGGATGATCGATTTTGATTCAAATTATAACGGAAAAGTATAATTTACACTGATAAAACAAACAAATAAAATCAGTTTAATCTGTGGCAAAAACTAAAAAATGTCAAAAAATCAACTTTCATCAGCTCAACAATCCGAACTTTTAGCCATTCTAAAAACGCGTTTTGATAAAAATTCAAACCGTCATATTGGTTTGGAATGGTCCAAAATTCAAGAAAAGTTAGAAGCCAATCCAAGCAAACTTTGGTCACTAAACGAAATGGAACGAACGGAAGGCGAACCAAACGTTGTAGATTACGACAAAGAAACCGATGAATATATTTTTTATGATTGTTCAACAGAAACTCCAAAAGGCAGAAGAAGTTTGTGCTATGATAAAGAAGCTTTAGACGCTAGAAAAGAATTCAAACCAGAGAATAATGTCATCGATATGGCAAATTCTATGGGAATTGAAATTTTATCAGAAGATGAATATCGATTTTTACAAACATTAGGAAAATTCGATTTAAAAACGTCAAGTTGGATTAAAACTCCTGCCGAAATCAGAAAATTGGGCGGAGCACTTTTTGCCGATTTTCGTTATGAAACGGTTTTTGTTTATCATAATAGCGCACAATCGTATTATGCAGCAAGAGGTTTTCGCGGCTCGTTGCGAGTGTAAAATGAACCTAATTTTAAAAGGAACAACTTTTCAAATCATCAATAAAAACTAAATGAATTTAGAAACCATTTTATCAATTTGCCTCGGAATCGGATTGGCTTCTGCATCAGGATTTAGAGTTTTTCTACCAGTTTTTGCTTTGAGTTTAGCTTCTTATTTCAATCTCATTCCTCTAAACGAAACTTGGGTATGGATTGGCGGTTTACCAGCATTGATAAGCTTTGGAGTTGCTATGATTTTTGAAATATTTGGCTATTATATTCCGTTTATCGATAATTTATTGGATACTATTGCAACACCATTGGCAGCCATCGCCGGATTTGTAGTTATGGCATCAACAATGGTTGATATTTCTCCAACAATGACTACAATCTTAGCAATAATCGCCGGAAGTGGTTCGGCAACTGCATTTCAAGGATTAACAACCACGACAAGATTAGCTTCCTCAGTAAAAACAGCAGGTTTAGGGAATCCAGTAATTTCCACCGCCGAAACAGGAACTGCAATAACACTAAGTTCACTCGCAATTTTCCTTCCAATAGTTGCAATTATCCTTGTAGTTCTTATCTTTGGATTGATTTATTGGATAATTAGAAGGTTTAGAAAATAGCCTCTTAAACTTATAAACTTATAAACTTTTTATGAAAGTAATCGCCGTAATACCAGCTCGTTATGCTTCAACACGTTTTCCAGCCAAATTGATGCAAGATTTAGGTGGAAAAACTGTAATTCTTAGAACGTATGAAGCTGCAAAAAATACCAATTTATTTGACGATGTTTTTGTAGTTACAGATTCTGATTTGATTTATGACGAAATAGTTTCCAATGGCGGAAAAGCCATCATGTCGATTAAAGAACACGAATCTGGAAGCGATAGAATTGCCGAAGCGGTTGCAAATCTTGATGTTGATATTGTGGTTAATGTTCAAGGTGACGAACCTTTTATCAATAAAGAACCTTTAGAAAAAGTCATTGAAGTTTTCAAAAATGATGCTGATAAAAAAGTAGATTTGGCTTCGTTGATGAGAGAAATTGCTAACGAAGAAGACATCAATAATCCTAATAATGTGAAAGTGGTTGTAGATCAAAATGGTTTTGCATTGTACTTTTCACGTTCTGTAATTCCGTATCCAAGAGAAGTAAATGTTGGAGTTCGTTACTTTCAACACATCGGAATTTATGCTTTTCGCAAGCAAGCACTTTTAGATTTCTATTCTCTTCCAATGAAATCGCTAGAAGCATCAGAAAAATTGGAACAATTACGCTATTTAGAATTCGGAAAACGAATCAAAATGGTAGAAACAACTCACGTTGGAATCGGGATTGATACTCCAGAAGATTTGGAGAAAGCTAGAAAGATGTTGTAAACTTAATAATTCGTAAATCAAACTTCGTACCTTTTAAGTTACTTCATCATTATCAAAATACCCTTTGTTTTTTACTTTTGTTGAGAAAAAATTCAAAAATAAAATTACAAAAGAAAGAAAGAATAGTGCTTGAATGCTCGCCAACATTTTTCCATAAGTTGTAATTGGATAATAATCTCCAAAACCAATTGAATTCGAACTAATTATACTAAAATATACTGGGTCAAACCAATGTTCAAAAGGTTTATTCATATTATTTCCAATGGTGTAAAGCACACCGAATGACACTACAATTTCGATATAATTAAAGAATAATAATAGCATCGATCTTTTGTAGGAACGAGGTCTTGTAAATAAATCGGAGGCAAATATTAGAGTAGGAATGTACAGCAATGTTTCAATCAATATATAAGTCATCAGATAAATCAAGAAAATTGAAGATTGTAATTCATTAATTAAGATGATAAATGGAAAAGCTACTTTTAATAAAATGTAAATATCCATGATTAAATCTTGGTATTCGGGTCCGATTTTAGAAGCCAAATATTTGATATAAATTCCAGGAAATAGTAATTGTGAAGATGATAATAACAATCGAACTATTTTCTCAATTCCGTTGTCATCTTGATGGTCGTTATTCCAAATAGATTTAATGTTGAGTATCCTTTTTTGGATTGGATTAAATTTGGGTTTGTAGGCATTTGATACTTTTCCAACAAGAAGTTTCTTTAGAATTGACATTAGTTTGAAAGTTTTTTTATTGTAAAAAGTTCATTGTGAATTTCAACTTTTGGATACATTCTAATAGAATAATTTCCGTTAAATTTCTTTCTGTAATCTAAATTTCTAATGCGGTCTTTTTCGTTGATTACCATTGTGTTAAATAAAATAAAACCTTCTGGATTCAATAATAAATTTATTCTATTTATGAAGAAATCTTCAAAAAGAAAGTTTGGCATTTTAGTATCCTGAAAAATATCAATAATGATTAAATCGTAATTTTCTTTGGTTTTTAAAACAAATTCAAATGCGTCATCAACATGTAATTCTAAATTTTTAATTGCATCTAATTTGAAATATTTTTTGGCAATTTCAATAATTTCAGCATCAATTTCTACACCAGTAATTTTGCCTTTAAATTTTACATCATCAACCAAAGTTTTAATAACGCTTCCGCCAGCAACACCAAGAATTAGAATCGAATCAAATTTTTTAATACGTTCATAACCAATGTATTTCAATCCTTTTTTTAAGATTCGCTGTAAACTTCCATAAGAGTAATTCGTGTTTTTAGAATCTAAAACCAACTCACCATTATTCCAAGTAACTTCTAACGATTTACTTATTGATGAGTTTTTCTTGTAAACATTTATCGGAATGAAATAACTAAAGAATTTGGCGAACATAAATTTATTTTCAATAATAAGAGATTAGTTATAAATTTACGTAAAATATTTTAAATGAAAAAATCCCTTTATAAATTTATTTTCTTTCGATTAATGGGATGGAAAATAATTGGCGCATCCAATTTAAATGTAAATAAATGTGTATTTATGGTTTTGCCTCACACTAGTTGGCATGATTTCTATCTAGGTTTATTTACACGCGGTATTACAGGTATTCCAATGCATTTTATAGGTAAAAAAGAGCTATTTAACTTTCCATTTGGATGGTATTTTAAATGGATGGGCGGAAAACCACTAGACAGAACAGGAAACTTAAACAAAGTAGATGCCATAGCTAAAACATTCGATAATTACGACGAACTACGATTGGCAATTGCACCTGAAGGAACGAGAAAATATGTATCCGAATTAAAATCGGGTTTTTACTATATTGCATTAAAAGCCAATGTGCCAATTATTCCTGTAGCTTTTGATTTTGGTAAAAAAGAAGTTAGAATTGAAGCACCACACTATCCTACAGGAAATTACGAAAACGACTTGAAACATTATTTACAATTCTTTAAAGATGTAAAAGCTAAATATCCCGAAAAACAATTTAATATTAATTAAAACTATATCCAATTTCTTTACGTAAATAGAATTGTAGTTGCTTCAATTACAATTTAATACGTAATGATTTTTGTTAGTTATAGTTTTCAATAAACCTTCAATAGTGCAATATTGAAGGTTTTTTTATTCATTTTAGTTCGCATAATGTGATAATCATGTAAAAATTAGAATTGTTGATGTAACAGAATTCCTTGCAAAAATGACAAGATTTGCATATTACTAATTCATAAAAAAATTAACATGAAAAATTTATTTTTAACGGTATCAATAGTTTCTTTACTATTTGTGTCATGCGACGATGACGATACTACCAATTCAAATGATGATTTGATGCTTGTTACAACTAGCAACACTTCGGGAACGGTTTCATTTACAAATCTATCTCAATCTAATCCTGTTCCAGCAAATTTTACAGTTGGCGGAGTAGATAATGATGGAGCATTTTTTAGCCCAATTTCAAACCGATTGATTATTGCTTCTAGAACAAATAACAGGCTTGAGCAATACCAAGGAATTGAAGAGGCACTTGATGGTGGTTCTACAACTTTAGAAATGCAATTTGCAAGTGCAAGTGATTTTGATAATCCAAGAGAAATTTCAATTTCTGACGATAAGATTGTTGTAACGCAAGATCAAAGTGTTGCAAACGGAAACACAAATAAATTTCTTGTGTATCAAAGAAATACTTCTGGTTTGGTTTTAGTAAATGAATATACTGTTGACTTTAAAGTTTGGGGAATTCATGTTGAAGGTTCAACTTTATATGCAGTTGCCGATTTAACAGGAGATATTGTAGTTTTCAATAATTTCTTTTCAAATTTAACTGGTGCTATAACTCCAACAAAAAGAGTTACTATTGAAGGATTAGTTAGAACACATGGTTTAACGTTCTCTTCTCAAGACAATTGTTTGGTTTTAACAGATATTGGAAACGCATTACTTGATAATGATGGAGCAATTATTGTGATCAATGACTTTACAAATGTTTTAGCCGATACTGCTAATCTTGGAACTATCGCATTAAGTAATCAAATTAAAATTTCTGGATCTAATACGCATTTGGGTAATCCAGTAGATGTATCTTACGATTCATCTTCAGAGAAAATTTATGTAGCAGAACGTTTATTTGGTAGTGGTCAAGTACTTACATTTGATAAACCATCAACTTCTTCTAATCAAGCTCCTCAATCATTTAGAACTGAAGCTGGAGTTTCATCAGTTTATTTATATAGATAAGATTAAATTTTTCTAAAATAAATTTTAAACCTTCAATTTTAATTTAATTGAAGGTTTTTTTTTATCATAATTTTAGATGATTACATTTGTATCAAATTTATTTTATGGATTACTTCGAATTACATAAACAATACAAAGCCAATTCGCTTTTTGGGAGATACATTACCTTAAAAGATATTGAACCACTTCTAGAAAAACTTCCAACAGAAATAATTGGAACGTCTGTTTTGGGTAAACCAATTTATAAATATACAATTGGTTTGGGTAAAATTAGGGTTTTTATGTGGTCACAAATGCATGGAAATGAAAGCACGACAACCAAAGCTTTATTCGATTTTTTAAATGTTCTTAATTCGGAAACTGAAATAGGAGAGAAGCTACTCAGTCATTTTACGTTTTGCTTTCTTCCGATGGTAAATCCTGACGGAGCCGAACTTTATACTCGTGAAAATGCCAATAAAATCGATTTGAATCGAGATTCGGTTACTTTATTGCAGCCCGAAAGTCAGTTATTACGTCAAACTTTTGAAGATTTCAAATCCGATTTTTGCTACAATCTTCATGATCAACGTACTATTTTTGGCGCAGGAACTACTGGAAATGTTGCAACAGTGTCCTTTCTAGCACCATCTTTTAATGAAAACCGGGATGTTAATGATGTTAGAATAAAAGCAATGAACATAATTGTTGCTATGAATAATGAATTGCAGAAGTATATTCCCAATCAAGTAGGTCGTTTTGACGATGGATTTAATTTGAATTGTATTGGTGATATGTTTACTTTTCTGAATGTGCCAACAATTTTATTTGAAGCCGGACATTATCAAGACGATTATTACAGAGAATTCACTCGCAAAATGATTTTTATTGCATTAATTTCAGGATTACTAGATATTTACGAAAACGATGTAGTTGACAATAAAATGGATGTTTATTTGCAAATTCCTCAAAATAACATCGTTTTTTATGATTTTATTTATAAAAATGTTAAAATAAATTATGATAATAAAGAAATAATTACGAATTTTGCCGCTCAATACAAAGAAGAACTTATTGATTCTAAGGTCCAATTTAACGCCTACATTGTAGAAATTGGAGAATTAAAAGGTAAATATGGTCATTTTCAATACAATGCTCACAAAATGAAGTATTCCGATGAAAATGGTTCTATTCCGAAAATAAATCAAAAAGCTGACTTTTGTTTAGGAAAAGATATAAAATTTGTTAATGGTTTAAAAAAATAACATAATTTATTCTTTTTTATTAAATAAAATGTATTTATTTGTATTGTAATGTAAAACAATAATAATAAATTATTAAATATGAGTAAGTTTCGTTTAGATGAAGTAGATCACCAAATCCTTGATATGTTGATAGATAACACAAGAGTTCCATTTACAGATATCGCAAAAAAACTTTTAATTTCTGCTGGAACCGTTCACGTAAGAGTCAAGAAAATGGAAGATGCAGGAATCATTATGGGTTCTTCACTAACTTTAGATTATGAAAAATTAGGATATTCATTCATTGCTTATGTTGGAGTTTTCCTTAATAACACTTCTCAAACAAAATTTGTTTTAGAAAGAATAAACGAAATTCCATTTGTAACTGTTGCTCATGTTACAACTGGTAAATTCAATATTTTCTGTAAAATTCGCGCCAAAGATACTAAGCATGCTAAAGATGTAATCTTCATGATTGACGATATTGAAGGTGTATACAGAACAGAAACTATGATTTCGCTTGAAGAAAGTATCAACGATAAAAAACGCTTGATGCACACCATTTTTAAAGATATTTAATAGTTAAATTTCAATATTTTATCAACCTCAAGTTAATTCTTGAGGTTTTTTTGTACCTTAATGCCAAATTAATTTTGAAATGAAAGTGCCAAAAAATAAGTTCCGATTTATTTTGATTTTTTGCATCGTTGGAATACTTTTTCTTCAGTTTTCGTCAGCTGAAAAGGAAGATTTTGTTTCTTATTCTGTAAATCCTAAAATGGAAACGATTGCATTGTATTGGAAAAACGAAAAGCATAGTAACTTTGGAAGTATTGAAAATCTGAATAAATGGTTGTCAAAGAATAAAAAAAAATTACTTTTTGCTACTAATGGCGGAATGTATAAAAAAGACCAATCTCCACAAGGACTTTTTATTCAAAATGGAATAACTAAATCACCAATTGATACATCTACAGCCGGCGGAAATTTCTATTTAAAACCAAATGGAATATTTTATATAACCTCAAGAAAAGAAGCATTTATATCAAAAACAGATGAATTTATAAATACTAAAAATGTAGATTTTGCTACACAATCCGGACCAATGTTAGTGATTGACGGAAAAATTCATCCCGCATTTAATAAAAATTCTACGAATTTGAATATTAGAAATGGAGTAGGAGTTTTACCTAATAACGATATTATTTTTGCAATGTCTAAAAAAGAAATTAGTTTCTATGAATTTGCAGAATATTTCAAAAGTAAGGGTTGTAAAAATGCATTATATTTGGATGGTTTTGTTTCGAGAACCTATTGTCCAAAAGAAAATTGGAAACAAACCGACGGCAACTTTGGTGTTATAATTGGAATTACTAAAAACAAAAATTAACTATGTATACACTTCCTAAAATAGAACGTTTCAATCAAAATGTATTGTCTAAGTATCACATTTACAATAGTGTATTTATCACTTTACCATTTGATGCCATTGACAATACTGGAGTTTTATTACCACTTTTTAGTGAAGTTTGCGATAATGGTTTTAAAAATAATTTAACTCCAATTGAAATTGTCAATTCGTTTTTCGAAAAATATTTAGGCGACGTTTCCTTAGAAGAAAAAGTTAGTTTGATGTTTCGATTTATACAATATGTTGAACGTCAAATAGTTTTATTCGATGCAATTGAAGATGCTGCATTTCCTGTGGTAAATAATATGGAAGGAAAAGGTTCTCTTAGAGATGTGAAAGATCGCGCAGATACCAAAGAATTGAAGCAAGAATTGATTTCATTTCTAGAGGATTTTAATATTCGAACGGTTTTAACAGCGCATCCAACCCAATTTTATCCAGGTTCTGTTCTCGGAATTATTACCGATTTAACCAATGCTGTTCGTGATAATGATTTAGTCAAAATCAAAGAATTATTAGCGCAATTGGGAAAAACTCCGTTCATCAAGAAAGATAAGCCCACACCTTTTGACGAAGCAGTGAGTTTGATTTGGTATCTAGAAAATGTGTTTTATCAATCCTCTGGTGAAATGCTACAATTCATTCAGAAGAACATTTTTAAGGAAAAAGCTATTTCAAATTCGATTATAAATTTAGGATTTTGGCCCGGTGGTGATAGAGACGGAAACCCATTTGTTACTTCAGAAATCACTTTAAAAGTTGCAGACAGACTTCGAACATCTATTTTAAAATGTTATTATCTAGACATTAGAAAACTTAAAAGAAAACTAACATTTTCTGGAATTGAAAACATAATTGCCGAAATTGAAAATAAAATTTATCGTTCTGTATTTTACTCAAATGGAGCGATTTATATAACATTACCTGAATTAAAAGAAAAACTAAATTTAGTAAAATCTATTTGCATTGAAAAACACCAATCGTTGTATTTAGATGAAATAAATGACTTAATAAATAAGGTAAACGTCTTCGGATTTCATTTTGCCTCGTTAGATATTCGTCAAAATAGTAAAATTATTACTGGTGTAATAAAATATATGTTTACTTCCTTTGGAGCTTCAAATCCTAAGGAACTTAAGTATTTTGATTTTTCAGAGGAACAAAAAATAAAATATCTTTCTAAAGTTTCTGGAAATATGATCACCTCAGAATATTTTAATGACGAGATGACCAAACAAACTTTGGATTCTATCTATGCAATGAAGCAAATTCAAGAAAATAATGGTGAATTAGGTTCCAATAGATATATAATTTCTAATAATGAAAGTGCCTTAAATGTTATGGAAGTCTTTGCATTATTCAAATTATGTGGATGGAAAAATCCAACTGTCGATTTCGTTCCGTTATTTGAATCTATTGATGATTTGCAAGTTGCCGATAAAATAATGGAGCAATTGTACACCAATCCTGAATATGCAAATCATTTAAAAAATCGAGAAAACAAGCAAACAGTTATGCTAGGTTTTTCTGATGGAACGAAAGATGGTGGCTATTTAATGGCGAATTGGGGAATTTATAAAGCTAAAGAAACCATTACAGAAATTTCTAGAAAATACGGAATTAAAGTAATTTTCTTTGATGGTCGTGGTGGTCCGCCAGCTCGTGGTGGTGGAAAAACCAATAAATTTTATGAATCTTTAGGATCTAAAATCGAACACAACGAAATACAATTAACCATTCAAGGTCAAACGATTAGTTCTAATTTTGGGACTACAGATTCGTGTCGATATAATCTTGAAAATCTTTTGAGCGCTGGAGTTTCAAATGAGATTTTCAACAAGAAAGAAAATAATTTATCAAAATCTGATGAAAAAATTATTGATGAATTGGCCAATATAGGTTATGAAAAATATTTGAGTTTTAAGAATCACCCTAAATTTGTTCCTTATTTGGAGCAAATGAGTACGCTGAATTATTATTCTAAAACCAATATTGGTAGTCGACCATCCAAACGTAATTCTGGTAGCGAATTGAATTTTGCCGATCTTCGCGCCATTCCGTTTGTAGGCTCATGGAGTCAAATGAAACAAAATGTCCCCGGATTTTTTGGTGTTGGAACGGCTTTAAAACATTTTGAATCAACGAACCAATGGAAAAAAGTGCAAACATTATATGATACTTCTTTGTTTTTTAGAACGTTATTAGAAAATAGTATGATGTCGTTGGCAAAATCATTTTTACCATTAACGCAATACATGCAAAATGATCCCGAATTTGGTGATTTTTGGCAAATTATTTTCGATGAATTTCAAGAAACCAAACGATTATTATTAAAAATTGCAGGACATACAGAGTTAATGGAGAATTATCCCGATGGGAAAGCTTCTATTAAGATGCGTGAAGATATCGTTTTACCATTATTAACAATTCAACAATATTCGTTGATGATGATAAATTTAATAAAAGGGTTTAACAGTGAGGATAAATTACTAGAAGTTTATGAAAAATTAGTAACACGTTCGCTATTTGGAAATACTAATGCTAGTAGAAATTCAGCTTAAATTATGATGAATAGTTATAGAAATTATTATTTAATATTATTGGTAATTTCAATTGGTTGGATTTTACTCGGTGATAACTTTTATAATAATTTTGCACCTTTACTATTTTTCATTTTTGGTTTTCCAATTTTTGGATTTTTATATTTCACTAATTTATCCAACTTTAGTATTTTATTAAAAAACAAAAAACCTGAATTGTTTAAAAAAGTAGCTATTGATTATGGTTATTTCAAAGATGAAATGATTAACGGAATTAATTTATTCAATTCCTCAGGATTCTATGAATTAGATGATGAAGATTTAAAAAGGAGTTATAAAAAATTGAAAAGTAGTTTGAACTATTTGATTTTATCTTTTGGTTCATTTGCACTAATTGGAATTTTGACAATATATATTAAATAAAATGAAACCAACACAATTACAACCAAACGAATACGGACAATTCTACGCAAATTACATCTCACAAGTTTCTGATGAATATAGTTTGCAAGAAGAATTAGAAATTTCCTTGCATCGCTTTATCAAATTTGTTCAAGATATTCCAATGGATAAATTTGATTACCGTTATGCCGAAGGAAAATGGACTATCAAAGATATCATTTTGCACCTAATTGATGCTGAACGAATATTTGCCTACCGTGCATTGCGATTTGCCAGAAATGATAAAACCGATTTACCAGGTTTTGAAGAAAACGATTATGTGGATGAAGCCAATGCAAATTCACGAACTATCATGGATTTGTTAACCGAATTATCTGCTGTTAGACATGCAACATTATTACTTTTTAAATCTTTCAATGATGAAAAATTACTTCGAATTGGAACTGCCAATAACAATCAAATGTCAGTTCGAGCGTTAGGTTTTGTAATAATTGGTCATCAAAATCACCATCAAAGAATTTTTGAGGAAAGATATCTCTAGGGAAATTCCAAAAAACAAACTCCAAATTCCAAAATTTGGCCCATAAAAAATCCCAAATTCCAAGAAAAGTTTTCAATTGGAATTTGGGATTTAAAATATTGGAAATTAAATTATTTATTCTTCGTCGTCATCGTCGTCAAAGTTGTCTGATGGTTCTTCGTCGTTGTCGTCGTCGTCGTCGTCACCATCATCAGATCCACCTTTGTCTTTTAATAAATCTTCTTCAATATCATCATCATCAGATGCATCTTCGTCTTCATCAATTCCAGCAATTGGAATGATTGGTTCGATTACTGAATCTAAATCGTCATCTTCATCAAATTTTTCCATTCTGCTTGCCAATTTAGTACTCACTTTAACTAAATAAATAGTATCTTCTGTGCGCACTTCAACAGCTTCAATTAATTCATTTTGGGCATTTCTAAATCGGATGATATCGCTATCATCATATCCTTCAGGAAATTTATCAACTAGTAAATTTAAAATATCGCCAGTTAGCTTAGCATAATCAACAATAATTCTTTTCATATGTGTACAATATTATTTTAGTAGGTCCTATTTGGGATCACCTTTTTATTGGCGATTTCATAAATATATTTTATTGGTCTAATAAATAAGCAAAAATTAATGGAGCAACAATTGTTGCATCCGACTCAATAATGAACTTTGGAGTGTGAATATCTAATTTACCCCAAGTAATTTTCTCGTTTGGTACCGCACCTGAGTACGAACCATAACTAGTTGTTGAATCAGATATTTGACAGAAATAACTCCAAAAAGGAACATCGTGCATTTCCATATCTTGGTATAACATTGGTACTACGCAAATTGGAAAATCTCCTGCAATTCCTCCACCAATTTGGAAGAATCCAACACCTTTTCCACTAGAGTTTTTTGGATACCAATCTGCCAACCACATCATATATTCAATTCCGCTTTTCATTGTAGTAGGTTTGAATTCACCTTTAATACAATACGAAGCAAAAATATTTCCCATTGTACTGTCTTCCCAACCTGGAACTACAATTGGTAAGTTTTTTTCTGCAGCAGCAACCATCCAAGAATCTTTTGGATCAATTTCGTAATACTGTTCTAAAACTCCAGAGTTAATCATTTGATACATAAATTCATGCGGAAAATAACGTTCTCCTTTAGAGTCAGCATTGTTCCAAATGTCAAATAAATGTGATTGTAATCTTCTAAAAGCTTCTTCTTCTGGAATACATGTATCTGTAACTCTATTGTAATGGTTTTCTAACAAATCCCATTCTTCTTGTGGAGATAAATCTCTGTAATTTGGAACTCTTTTGTATGAATTGTGAGCTACTAAATTCATAATATCTTCTTCAAGATTGGCTCCTGTACAAGAAATAATATGTACTTTATCTTGACGAATCATTTCTGCCAAAGATTTTCCTAACTCAGCCGTACTCATCGCACCAGCTAAAGTTATCATCATTTTTCCATTTTCAAGAAGATGTTGTTCATATCCTTTGGCAGCATCTACTAAAGCTGCGGCATTGAAATGAAGGTAATTCTTCTCAATAAACTGACTTATTGGTCCTTTGCTCATTTTCTTTGTTTAGTGTTTGTTATTGTAGTTTGGTGTTCAAAGAAAAACTATTTTTCTAAAACCTCAAACAATTTTTTATAATAAAATTAGAATTATTTTTGTGTGTATCCTAAAATTTTCAATACGTCTTCTGATGTTTGTTGCTCCGAGAAAACTTCTGTAGCTAGAATTCCATTTTTATCACGATCGATCAAAATGTGCTTTGGTTGCGGAATCAAACAGTGATGTAAACCGCCATATCCACCAATAGTTTCTTGATAAGCTCCAGTATTAAAAAATCCTATATATAAAGGCTTTTCTTTATTGTATTTTGGCAAATAAATGGCGTTCATGTTTTGTTCAGAATTGTAATAATCATCACTATCACAAGTCATTCCACCAAGTAAAACCCGTTCATACGTATCGTTCCATCTATTTATTGCAAGCAAAATAAAGCGTTTATTTATCGCCCAAGTATCAGGTAACGTGGTGATAAATGAACTGTCAATCATGTTCCAAGCTTCTCTATCATTTTGTTGTTTTTGATATAAAACTTGATAAATTGCTCCTCCAGATTCTCCAACTGTAAACGAACCAAATTCGGTAAAAATATTGGGTACATCAACTTCTGCTTCATCACAAGCAATCTTAATTTGATTGATAATTTCGTCAATCATATATTGGTAATCGTATTCGAATGCCAATGAATTTTTTATAGGAAATCCGCCACCAATGTTTAATCCATCAAGTGAAGGACATTCTTTTTTAAGTTGAATATAAACTTTGATACATTTTACCAATTCGTTCCAATAGTAGGCTGTATCATTAATTCCAGTATTGATAAAAAAGTGAAGCATTTTCAACTCCAAATTATCATTTTCCTGAATTTGTTTTTTGTAAAAAGCTAAAATGTTTTTATAACCAATTCCTAATCGAGATGTATAAAACTCAAATTTAGGTTCTTCTTCAGCGGCAATTCTAATTCCGATTTTAAATTTACCTTTAATTTCTGCTTGAAGCAAATCAAGTTCTTCGTAATTATCAATTATCGGAATAGTGTTTTTATGACCATTATTAATCAATCGAGCAATATTTGAAATGTATTGGTCTCTTTTAAATCCGTTACAAATAATATAGGTGCTTTTATTAATCTTACCGTTTTCTAATAAATTTTCAACAATATTGATATCAAATGCAGATGATGTTTCTACATGAATATTGTTTTTAAAAGCTTCATTCATAACGTATTCAAAATGAGAGCTTTTTGTGCAATAGCAATAGTAATATTTACCTTCATAAGCATTTTTTTCCATCGCATTTCTAAACCAATTTTTGGCTTTTTTAATGTTATTAGAAATTTGAGGCAAATAAGTAAATTTTAAAGGCGTTCCGTATTGCTCAACCAATTTCATCAAATCGATGTTATGAAACTGTAATGTGCTATCTTTATTTAAAGTAAATTCTTCTTGCGGAAAGTAATACGTTTGATTAATTAAGTCGAAATATTTTGTATTCATTAGTGTTTTAAATGTTTTGTAAGATTAATAAAATGATGAATTAATCTGCAATTCAAACTCTAATATTGGCATATACAATAGGTAGCTTAATGGTATCAGTTTTTGTAATGTCTAAAATAAGATGTAATATCATTTTTATAGAAGTCAAAAATGCCACGCACAACACCTGAAACCCAGCATTGGTTTTTAGCAATAATTGCCTATTTCTGTTGATAATATTCTTTTTATTCATTACCACAAATGTAAAAAATAAAATAAGCGAATTGCAACTATTTTATTAAAAAAATGTTATGAATTATAATTGTGAAAACTATCAATAATTAATTCACTTTCAACCGATTGGTTGATGGCAGTGTTTCCAATATTTTTTAATAATGCAAATTGTACTTTTCCGTACTCATTTTTCTTGTCATGAATCAGTAATTCCTGGATCAATTTGATATCATTTTGGCTGAAAGAATGTATTTCAAAAATGGACATAATTACCTTTTTTATTTCTAAAAATTCTTCATTTGAAATCAATTCTTTTTCTTTAGAAATATAACTTTCCAATATCATTCCAATTGCAATTGCTTCACCGTGTAACAATGGAGTTGTAGTTTCTAGTAAATAACTTTCGATTGCATGACCTAACGTATGACCAAAATTCAATGCTTTTCTAATTCCGTTTTCAGTAGGATCTTGTTTTACAATTTCGTTCTTAATTTCAATCGAACGATAAATTAATAAATCCAAATCGTCTGAATTTAATAGACTTAAATCTGAAAACATTTCCCAATATTTCTTATCATAAATCAATCCGTGTTTCAACATTTCTGCCAATCCCGATTTCATTTGATTTTGTGGTAAAGTTTCAAGAAATTGTGTATCAATAAGTAGCAATTTAGGCACATTAATAACTCCAATTTGATTTTTTAAATTACCCAAATCAACACCATTTTTTCCGCCAATTGAGGCATCAACCATTCCTAATAAAGTTGTAGGAATATTAATAAAATCAATTCCTCGTTTGAAAGTTGATGCTATGAATCCGCCAATATCAGTAATCACGCCACCACCAAGATTAATTAAAACACTTTTTCTATCGGCACCAAGATCAGATAAAACCGACCAAACTTCTAGACATGTAGTAATGTTTTTAACTTCTTCACCACATTCAATTTCTATGATTTCAATTGAAATTTCGGTAGCCAAATTGGATAGTATTTTTGGCAAACAATACTCATTTGTATGTTCATCAACCAAAATAAAAATAGAAGAGTAGTTGTTTTCTACTATTGATTTGTTGATTTGATCATAACCATTTTCATTAAAATAAATAGAATATCCGTTTGCTACAATTGATTGCATAATTAGTTTTATATTTTGCAAAAATAAGGATATTATTTAAGCTCGAAGGAATGAAAATTAACTTATTTTTTTGTTTTTAAATGATTCAAATTTATAAAAATTGATTACTTTTGTTTAATATTTATTAGAAATAATTAAACAAAATATTTTGAAACCAATTATTGCAAACATAGATAAAGAAGAGCTAACTGAAATTCAGATAGATAGAATTATAGAAATGGCTTGGGAAGATCGAACTCCTTTTGACGCCATAAAATTCCAATTTGGGTTAGCCGAAGCCGAGGTAAAAGCTTTGATGAAGAAAGAACTCAAATTTAGTAGTTATAAATTGTGGCGTGAACGTGTGGAAAATTGTAAAACCAAACATGTTGCCAAGCGAGTAGAAGGAATTGACCGATTCAAATGCAATTTGCAACGCTCTATTTCAAATAATAAAATTTCGAAACGATAATGGAAAGTAAAAAACCAGATAATATAGTTTATTCAGAAGACGAAGGTTACAATGCTAGTTTGTTGTCTTATTCAACAAGTGTTGGTGCACCAGTTATCAAAATGGATGATGTAGTTTCTTGGAAAAGTAGAGGAATTAGTACTGTAAATAAAGAATTTGAAAACAAGTTTAGCGAACTCAAATTGCAATATGAAAAGTTGATGCAAGAATTTGAGTGGAACGAATTGGTTTACAACTCTAAATTCTCGTTCGAACCAGTTATCGGCGAAATTTATCATTTGTATTCCAACAACGACGGAACCAATTCTCTTTCCTTAATTGCACCAAACGAATGGAACAAAGAACATCTTGGAACGTTTAAATTAAATAGCGATAAAAAGTGGATTCATATAGCTTAAACTCAAAGTAAAATGGCACAAATTCATATCGATTACAATCAGATTTTGCAACTAGAAAAGCAAAAACGAGTTCACTTAATTAATAGTTTAGGCGGATTTAAAAGTGTTGCATTGGTTGGAACTTCTGATAAAAATAAAAATACCAATCTGTCAATATTCAGTTCGTTTTTTCATATTGGAGCAAATCCGCCATTAATTGGAATGATTTTTCGTCCAAGTCCGCCAGAACGTGATACGATGCGAAATATTTTAGATACAGGATTTTACACTGTAAATCATATTAATGAATCTATTTTTAAAAAAGCACATCAAACATCTGCGAGATATGAAAAAGGAGTTTCAGAATTTGATGCAACAGGTTTAAATTCAGAATTCAAGAATGATTTTTTTGCACCATTTGTAGCTGAAAGCAAGGTACAATTAGGCATTGAATTTAAACAAAAAATTGATATTTCTATAAATAACACAATGATGATTATTGGAGAAATTGTACAGATTTACATTCCAGAAAATTGTTTGTTTGATGATGGTTTTATTGATTTAGAAAAAGCCAACACAATCACTTGTTCTGGTTTAGATAGTTATCACAAAACCCTACAATTAGACCGATTAAGCTATGCAAAACCCGATAAAGAAATTACCTCATTACTATAAAATTGACTAAAAAAGCTATAAATATTGTTTGGTTCAAACGTGATTTACGTTTTACAGATCACGAACCACTTTATTTGGCACTACAGGAGAATATTCCAGTTTTATTAGTTTACTTTTTCGAACCATCAGTTATGAAATATGATGATTCTGATGCGCGTCATTGGCGTTTTATCTACGAATCGATTCAAGAAATGCAAGCCAGATTAAAATCGGTTGAAACACAAATTTGCTTTTTTCACAATGATGTTGATTTAGTTTTTGAAGAATTAATAAAAATATACGATATCAAAACCGTTTTTTCTCATCAGGAAATAGGTAATAAAATAACATTTGACAGAGATATTGCAATGCAAGTTCTTTTTGATTCAAATAAAATTCTGTGGAAGCAATCGCAAATGCACGGTGTAATTCGTAAGTTGAAATCAAGAAGCGATTGGGACAAACGTTGGGAACAAGTAATGCGTGCTGAACCCAAAATGATTGATTTGAATTTGTTTCAATTTGAAAATTTAGAAGCTGATTTATATCAAAATTTAAAAGGAGAAGAACTTCCAAAAGACATCACAAACCGAAACAAAAACTTCCAGCAAGGCGGCGAATATTGGGCTTGGCGCTACTTGGATAGTTTTGTAAAAGAGCGTCATGTAAATTACAGCAAACACATTTCCAAACCCAATTTGAGTCGAACAGGCTGTAGCAGATTATCGCCATATCTTACTTATGGAAACATCAGTATGCGAATGGTTTATCAATATACAAATCAGCATTACCAAGTTTCCAAAAATAAACGAGCGATGTTAAATTTTGTTTCAAGATTGCATTGGCATTGTCATTTTATGCAAAAATTTGAAGACGAATGTCGTATGGAATTTGAAAATGTAAACCGAGCTTATGATTCTTTGATAAAACCTAAAAATGAAACCTATATAAAAGCTTGGCAAGAGGGCAAAACTGGAGTTCCAATTGTAGATGCGTGCATGCGATGTTTGGTTCAAACGGGTTACATAAATTTTAGAATGCGAGCCATGGTTGTTTCATTTTTCACTTTTAATCTCTGGCAAGATTGGCGCGAATTACATTTTCTAGCACGCCAATTTTTAGATTATGAACCTGGAATTCATTATCCACAAATTCAAATGCAATCAGGAACAACAGGAATCAATACCATCCGAATTTACAATCCAATAAAAAACTCTGAAGATCATGATTCTGAGGGAATATTTATCAAAAAATGGGTTCCAGAATTAGCCAAAGTTCCAGTGACTTTAATTCACGAACCTTGGAAATTAAATGCCATTGAACAACAATTTTACAATTGTGAAATTGGAAAAGATTATCCGTTTCCCATTGTTGATATTGAAGAAACTAGAAAAAAAGCAAGTGATATTGTTTGGAGTTTCCGCAAGAAAGATGATGTTAAAGAAGAAGGGAAAAGAATTTTAAAAAAGCACGTTAATAATCCAAATAAACCAAAAGATGCGAGGAGTAAAAAAGCAAAACCTTCCAAATAAAATCTGTGTTGTTTGCCAAAAACCATTTTCTTGGCGCAAAAAATGGGAAAAAGTTTGGGATGAAGTAAAATATTGTAGTGATAAATGTAGAGGAAAAAAGTGATTAGTGAATAGTAATTAGTGAATAGTAATTAGTGAATAGCTTAATGAAACTTAATACCTAAATGGGTTAAAATTAAAATGTCAAAAACCTTACGATTAATTCTCGGCGATCAATTAAATAGCAATCATTCCTGGTTTAAAACTGTTGATGATTCAATAACTTATGTTATGATGGAAGTTCGATCTGAAACAGATTATGCCAATCATCATATTCAAAAAGTTGTTGGGATTTTTGCTGCAATGCAGAATTTTAAAAATTATTTACTATCTAAAAATCATAAAGTTATCTATATTCATTTAAATAATAATGACAATTTACAATCATTTGAAAAAAACATACAAAATCTAATCTCAAAACACATTTTTACACATTTTGAATACCAGTTTCCAGATGAATATCGAGTAGATTTGGATTTGAAAAAACTTTGTGAATCCATTTCAATTCCAAGTTCTGTTGTAGATTCCGAGCATTTTTTTACTACTCGAAATGAACTCGGAGATTTCTTTGAAGGCAAGAAAATCTATCTAATGGAAAGTTTTTATCGTGCCATGCGAAAGAAACACAATGTCATGATGGAAGGCGAAAAACCATTAACCGGACAATGGAACTATGATGGAGAAAACCGAAAAAAATTACCAAAAAATCATAAACCAACAGCTCCATTAGTTTTCAATAATGATGTTGCCAATATTTATGAAGAAATTACAAAAAACGATGTAAAAACTATTGGAACTATTGATGCTAAAAACTTTGTTTGGCCCATAAATAGAGAGCAATCATTGCAATTATTAGACTTTTTTGCAGAAAAATGTTTGCAATTATTCGGAAGTTATCAAGATGCGATGACGCCAAACGAATGGTCATTATATCACTCTAGAATTTCGTTTTCAATGAATGTAAAAATGATTTCACCAAGAGAAGTTGTAGAACGTTGCATTGATGAATGGAAAAAACGTCCAAACGAAATAGAATTCAATCAATTGGAAGGATTTGTGCGTCAAATTATCGGCTGGCGTGAATACATGAGAGGCATTTATTGGAACAAAATGCCTGAATTTGCAAGCATGAATTTCTTCAACAATCAAGAAAAATTACCCGATTGGTTTTGGACAGGAAAAACTAAAATGAATTGCATGAAAGATGCCATAAATCAATCGTTAAATTATGCTTATGCTCATCATATTCAGCGGTTAATGATTACAGGAAATTTTGCGCTTTTGGCAGGAATTCAGCCAGACGAAATCGATGCTTGGTATCTCGGAATTTACATTGATGCCTTCGAATGGGTTGAAATTACTAATACTCGCGGAATGAGTCAGTTTGCCGATGGCGGAATTGTTGGCACAAAACCGTATGTAAGTTCGGCATCTTACATTGATAAAATGAGCCATTATTGCGGCAGTTGTTTTTATAAAAAATCCTTAAAAATTGGAGAAAAAGCTTGTCCGTTCAATAGTTTGTATTGGAATTTTTATGATCGAAATGAAGATAAATTAGGTAAAAATCCGCGAATAGGAATGATGTACAACGTTTGGCGAAAAATGAAACCCGAAGACAAAACAGCTCTTTTGCAACAAGCTGAATATTATTTGAAAAATATGAATGAATTATGAAAACCTCGATTATTTGGTTTAAAACCGATTTAAGACTGCACGACAATGAAACGCTTATAAAAGCTATTTCGCAAAGCGACGAAATCATTCCAGTGTACTGTTTTGATGACGCTGATTTTGTTATTACAGAATTTGGATTTAAAAAAATTGGAAATTTTAGAGCACAATTTTTGTTACAGTCGCTAATTGATTTAGATAAAAATTTAAGAGCAATTGGTTCGGGATTAATGATTTTAAAAGGTAAACCAGAAGTTGAAATTCCTAAAATTGTTCATCAATATAAAGCAACGAAAGTATTTTCCAAGAAAGAAGTTTCTTATGAAGAAAATCAAACTGAAACAAAAATTAGAGAAGAATTATTTAAATTGAAATGCGAACTTAAAACATTTAGTACAAGTACATTGTATCATGCAGAAGACTTGCCTTTTTCAATAAAAGACATTCCAGATGTTTTTACCAATTTCAGAAAAAAAACAGAAAAAGATGCTTTTATAAGAACTTCATTTGATGAACCGAAAGAATTAAAATCGCCAGAAATTGAACCTTTAAAACTACCAACATTAGAAGAATTAGGATTGAATTTTGAACCAATAGATTCAAGAGCTGTTTTACAATTTAAAGGTGGTGAAACCGAAGCAATTTCTAGACTAAATCACTATTTCTTTAAAACCAAATGTATTTCAGAATATAAAGAAACTAGAAATGGACTGGTTGGCGCCGATTATTCTTCAAAATTTTCTGCTTGGCTAGCTTTGGGTTGTATTTCACCTAGATTTATTTATGACGAACTCAAAAAATATGAAAGTCAATTTGGAGCAAACGAATCGACTTATTGGTTGGTTTTTGAATTATTATGGCGCGATTATTTCCGTTTTATGATGAAAAAATACAATGCCAAATTCTTTCAACAAGCTGGAATTCAGGATAAAGGAATTCCTGTAAACAAACATAACGCAAATCAATTACAAGAATGGATTGATGGTGAAACTAGAGTTGATTTTGTAGATGCAAATATGATCGAATTAAAACTTACTGGCTTTATGAGTAATCGTGGACGACAAAATGTAGCCAGTTATTTATGTAATGATTTAAAATTGGATTGGCGTTACGGCGCAGCTTATTTTGAGGAGCAACTTATTGATTATGATGTTTGTAGCAATTGGGGAAATTGGGCTTACTTAGCTGGAGTTGGAAACGATCCAAGAGGAAATCGTTATTTCAATATTGAAAAACAAGCATCTGATTATGATAAAAATAAAGTTTATAGGAATTTGTGGTTAAAATCATAAAATTAATTCTAAAACTCTAATTATATTTGCATAATTAATAAAATTTCGATGGACAAAATATTCAACAATACCGAAGTTGCTTTCTCTTTAAAAAGCGATACCGAACTAGATAGAGCTTATTTTCTTTTCAAAATGATTTCCAATGAACCGCTTGTTCGCATAGGAACTGCAGTAACCAACTTTGCCTTAAAAGCACATTTGCCTGTTGACGGATTGATTCGTGCTACAGTTTTTGACCATTTTTGTGGCGGTGTAAATGAAATGGATTGTCTTTCGGTTGTTGATAAAATGTATACTAAAGGCGTTTCATCGGTTTTGGATTATTCAGTTGAAGGTAAAGAAGAAGAAAACCAGTTTGATGCTGCTTTAGAAATGACTTTAAAAACGGTTGAATTTGCTAAAGAACGTCAAGCAATTCCGTTTGCGGTTTTCAAACCAACTGGTTTAGGTCGTTTGGATCTATATACAAAAGTAGGAGAGAAGCAACCACTTTCTTCAGAAGAACAAGCCGAATGGAATAGAGTTTTGGAACGTTTTGAAATTATTTGTAAAACAGCTCACAGTAAAGATGTGGCGTTGTTAATTGATGCCGAAGAAAGTTGGATGCAAGATGCTGCTGATGATTTGGTAGAAGACATGATGCGTAAATATAATAAAGATAAAGTTATCGTTTTCAATACGTTACAAATGTATCGTTGGGATAGATTGGATTATTTAAAAGGTTTACACGATAGAGCTAAACGTGATGGTTTTTACATTGGAATGAAAATTGTTCGTGGCGCTTACATGGAAAAAGAGCATAAACGTGCTGAAGAAAATGGTTATCCAACGCCGATTTGTGCATCTAAACAAGCAACCGATGACAATTATAATGCAGCAGTTGATTATATGATGAAACACATTGATAAAATGGCAATTTTCGCTGGAACGCACAATGAAGAAAGTTCGTATAAATTAATGGAAATGCTAAAAGCTAATGCAATAGAAATTAAAGACGAACGCATTTGGTTCGGGCAATTGTACGGAATGAGCGATAATATTAGTTATAACTTGGCCGCTCACGGATATAATGTTGCTAAGTATTTACCATTTGGACCTGTTCGTGATGTGATGCCGTACTTAATTCGTCGTGCCGAAGAAAATACTTCTGTTGCTGGACAAACAAGTAGAGAATTGAATTTGTTGAAAACAGAACGAACTAGACGAAAATCAAAATAATAGTTAAAAAAAATATCAAAATCCCGAGTTGTTACTTGGGATTTTGATATTTTTTATATGCTGGGAAAAACGGAATTCTTCTTCTAACTTCATCAAATTCCTTATTTACAGGATATTTTCGTTTAGAAGTTACATTGTTAAAAAGCAATGCGACGATAAGTAGAATTATTGCTCCTAATAAAACAGGTGAAATTACATACCAATAACCTAAATTTTTTATAGTTTCGGAGCCAGTTACAGCAATTAATGCCGTTGCTCCGCCTGGAGGATGAAGTGTTTTTGTGATTTGCATTAAGACTATTGCTAATGAAACAGCCAAAGGTGCAGTAATATAAAGTACATCAGGCACTAATTTTTGAACGCTAACGCCAACAATTGCAGATACTAAATGTCCGCCAATAAGATTTCTAGGTTGTGCTAACGGACTTTGAATCACTCCATAAACCAAAACACTAGATGCTCCAAATGAACCAATTAAATAAACAACATCTGCACTTGGAAGTGTTTGAGATTGCAAATAAGCAATAATTCCGATTCCGATGAAAGAACCGACAAATGCCCAAAAATGCTCTTTAAAATCGACTAAAGTTTCTTTATACAAGATATACTTTGTCTTTCTATAACCTCTTTTAAGTTTGTGAACTGGCATACAATTATGATTTTACAGCTTTTAAAGAATAGGAATAAACAGTGAAAGGATAAATCCATTTTGCCGTATATTTAGAAACTAAACAAACCATCAATATTGGGAAAAACAAAGTGTAATCGTTTGTAATTCCGCACACTAAAAACAAGGCTGTAAATGGTGCGTGAATACTTGCGCTTAATAACGCTGCCATTCCAATAATAATAAAATTGATTGGAATCACATTAGCATTGAAAACCGTATTTACAAAAGTCGCTACAAATAATCCTAAAAAACCACCAATTACAATGCTTGGAGCAAAAACTCCGCCATCGCCGCCAGAAGCTAATGTTACTGAGGTTAAAAGTGGTTTTAAAATTAAAATTCCAATTATTGAAATAAAAAACGTAATGGTAAAGCTAGTATTCGGATGAGCAATAATTTCTTTTATTCCGTGATAACTATCACCATATAAAGTTGGAAAAAAACTAATTGTCATGCCAAGTAAAAGTGTCGCAATTGCAATTTTATAAAAAGCATTTTCAATTTTAGAGAATTGATTTTTAAAAAATAAAACACTTTTTGTCAGCAAAACAGAATTTGCTCCAGCCAAAACTCCTAAAAGAATAAAATAGGGAATGGCGTACAAGTGCCAAGTAGTGACTGAAATTGGAAACAATGCTGGTTCGTCAAGTAAAAAAAGTAAACTCGAAGCTACTGTAACCGAAATTATAGTTGTGATTAGAAATATTTTAGTAACTTTTCTTGAAATAACTTCCAAAGCGAATAATATCCCAGCAATCGGACTGCAAAATAGTGCCGTAATTCCTGCAGCAACTCCAGCGCAAATAAATTCGGTTTTATATTGATTTAGAAATCCACTTTTTTGTTGTGCAACCGAACCAATTGTTGCAGAAGCAACTACTGTAGAAACTTCAATTCCAGTAGAGCCGCCGAAAATAACGGTTAATAATCCGTTTATAAAATGAGAAGGAATTTTATATAATGGCAATTTTTTAGAAGATGAAGAAATGCTTTCAAAGATTTCTTTAATTCCTTTATTCTCTTTGTTTTTGAATAAATATTTTCTTAAAAAGTAAATTATTGTCAATCCGATTAAGGGAAACAAAAAATAAAAAACACTATTTGAATTGGCTTTGAAAAACAAAATTGCTTCATAATGTTCAGTAATTCGTTTCAACGAAATAGCAAGAAATGATGCTAAAAATCCGATTAAAATGGAGGTAATTGTAATTGTTTTTAGTTCTTTTAATTGAAGTTTGAACGATTTGGTAAATTGCATTTGAAAATGATTTATTTACAAATTTAGCCAAACCAATTGGCACTTCGAGAGAATAGCTCTATTTTAGGATTACTTTAAGAGATTCACTAATACTCACTAAACTGCAAATTGCTCAAATTTTTATAAATACCATTTTCAATTTCGAGTAGTTCTTTATGTGTTCCTTTTTCGGCAATTTTCCCATCGTTTAGAACTAAAATTGCGTCGGCGTTTCTAATGGTTGAAAGTCGGTGTGCGATAATAATACTTGTTCTTCCTTCCATTAAATTTTCTAAAGCTTGTTGTACTAATTTTTCGCTCTCACTGTCTAAGGATGATGTAGCTTCGTCTAGAATTAATATACTAGGATTTTTTAATAATGCTCGCGCAATGGCAATTCGTTGGCGTTGTCCGCCCGAAAGTTTGATGCCACGTTCTCCCACCAAAGTGTCGAATTTTTCTGGAAATCCGTTTACGAAATCGAAGGCATTAGCTTGTTTTGCTGCAATCATAATTTCTTCTTCGGTTGCGTTTGGTTTTCCGTAGGCGATGTTTTCGCGAATGCTTCCTCCAAATAAAATAACATCTTGAGGAACAATACTCATGTTGCCACGAAGGTTTTCTAAATCATATTCATAGATGTTTTTATCATCAATTAAAATTAGTCCGCCATCTATATCATAAAAACGTAATAGGAGTGAAGAGATAGTTGATTTTCCTGCGCCACTCGGACCAACAATTGCAATTTTCTGTCCAAAATTGGCAGTGAAATTTACATCTTTTAAAACCTGAATTTCTGGTCGTGATGGATAAGAGAACGAAACATTTTGAAACGAAACATTTCCTTTAATTTTTTCTGTCGATTGATTTTGAGAAGTATTAATTTTTTCTGGAGTTTCATCTAATAGTTCGAAAACACGTTCGGTTGCTCCAACAGCTTTCTGAATTTGGGTGTACAATTCGGCAATTCCGCCAGATGATGCGCCGACATATGTGGAATATAAAACGAACGAAATTAAATCGCCAACAGTCATTTCGCCTTTGATGCTCAAAGTTACACCATACCAAACTACGGCAACTATGGTTCCGAATAGACAAAAGATGATGAACGATGCAAAATAACCGCGGTAATTTCCACCTTTAATGGCTACTTTAACAACTTCTGAAATTTTATTTTTGTAGCGAGCAATTTCGTACCATTCGTTGGCAAATGCTTTAACAACTGTAATTGCTTGTAATGATTCTACCACAATACTTTGACTATCGGCAACTTGATCTTGCAGGTTTTTAGAATATTTTCTAATGAATCTACCAAAAATTACTGCAGCAACTGCAACTAACGGAACAATGGAAATCATCATTAGTGTTAATTTCAAATTGATGCTTGCCAACAATATAAAACTTCCTATTATTAGAATAAATTGTCTAAGAAATTCAGCAATTGTGGTTGCCAAAGTGTCTGAAATTTGGTTGATGTCGGTACTGATTCTACTGTTTAATTCGCCAGCGCTTTTTTGAGTAAAGAATGGCATTGGCAATTTTATCAAATTACTGTAAAGCGCTAATCGTAAATTAGCCAAAGTATTTTCGGTGTAATTTACAAATAATGAAATTCTAAAAAAGGAGAAAAAAGATTGCAGAAATAAAATTCCAACTAATCCTAAAGCTATCGAATTGGCTTTTGATAAATCGTTATTTTTTACACAGTCGATTAAAATTCCCATTAGTTTTGGGAAGGCTAGTGCGGTTCCGCCAGTTAATAATAGAAATCCTAAACCTAGATAAAATTTCCATTTATGATTGTCGGCGTATTTAAATATTAATAATGCTTTATTTAGAGAACTTGCGTTGAGTTTTGCTTTTGGTAAATCGTTTTCTTTGAACCTAGACATTTTTTTTATTGCAAAAGTAGTTAATAATTGAAGTAAATTGAATTAGACATATTATAAAGTTTAGCAAAAAAAAATCCGTCTTGCTTTACAAAACGGATTTCTATTTATAGTTTAAATTCTCTTATTTTTTTCGGATGATGTCTTCTAAGACAGCTTTATTTGGATAATTAATTACTCTTAATGTAATTGTATCTTTTTGAACGGTTTGTCCTTCAATGATATACAGTTTGCCGTTTTGGTAACTTATGTTGCTTTTGTCAAAATCTACATCGCCGTAAGTTAATGTGTTTTTGATATCGACTGTATCAATCCAATCTTCGGATAGTTTTCTTGAGGCTTCGATGCTGTAATTGAATGGTTTATTGCGTAAATCGTTTAAAACTCTAGAGTTTGGAAAATAGTTACAACGTGTGTCTTTTCCTGATAAAACTAAGGCAACAACAAATGCACCCATTACTAATCCGACTAAATAGTATGCTAATCTTTGGTAAAATTTCATATGTAAATATTATTTTTAAGCGGTAACATATGTAATCACTTTTTTACTCATTGGTGTTAGCTTGCGCTAACATTTTTTTAGTGGTGATTTCATTAAAAAATATCTTTTTGCAAAAGTAGTTTTTATAATTTTTATTTGATAGTATCTTGATAAAAAAGTTTACAAATAGGTAACCACGTTTCTCTAATAGCCCAGATAGGAGCGGAAATACTTGCTTTTTCTGCAAGTATTGCAACGGATAGCTGGAATTGCGTTATTCGATAAATCCCGAACGATTCGCTCCTAAAAAACAATTAGATTAATATCGCTATCTGGCAAGTTAAACCAGTCGCCAATTGCTTTGTTTGTTAGGATTCCGTGATAAAGATAGACTCCGTTTTTTAGACCTTTATTGCAACGAATAGAGCTTTCAATTCCGCCATCTTCGGCTATTTGCAATAGGTAAGGAGTGATGATGTTGCTTATTGAAAGCGATGCCGTTTTGGAATAGCGCGACGGTATGTTGGGCACGCAATAATGAATAATGTTGTTTTTTATGAAAGTTGGTTTCTCGTGAGTTGTCACTTCTGAAGTTTCGAAACATCCGCCGGTATCGATGCTGACATCAACAATTACGGCACCTTTTTTCATGTGTTCGACCATAGTTTCTGTCACTACAATTGGACAACGTTCTTTGCCTCGCATGGCGCCAATAGCCACATCGCAACGACGAAGCGCTTTTAATAACGCTTTGGGCTGGATGGTTGATGTGAAAACGCGTTGACTTAAATTGTTTTGTAAACGACGTAATTTTGTGATGGAATTATCAAATATTTTTACGTTTGCACCTAAACCAAGAGCTGTTTTTGCTGCAAATTCGCCTACAGTTCCGGCGCCAATTATTACAACATCGGTTGGTGGAACGCCAGTTATATTTCCAAATAATAATCCTTTACCAAACTGGTTGTTTATCATTAATTCGGCAGCCACTAGGATGGAAGCTGTTCCTGCGATTTCGCTTAGCGATTTCACGGCAGGATAGGAGCCATCTTCGTCTTTTATATATTCGAACGCGAGTGCGGTAATCTTCTTTTTGGATAATTTTTCGAAGTATTCTTTTTTTCTGGTTTTAAGCTGAATAGCCGAAATAACTATGGTATTTGGATTCACCAATTCGATTTCTGCCATAGTCAATGGTTCTACTTTAAGAAGCATTGGACAAGACAAAACTTTGTTGGTATCGCTAGTGATTTCTGCGCCAGCATCGCTGTATTCTTTATCGGAATAACTAGAACTTTCACCTGCGCCAGATTCTATTAATATTCTGTGACCATGCGCTGTTAATGAATGTACAGCATCTGGAGTTAGACATATTCTGCGTTCTTGGTAACTGGTTTCTTTGGGAATTCCAATGAAAAGTTCGCTTTTATGACGTGCAATTTCCAATTTTTCTTCTTGTGGAAGTAACTGTTGTTTTGTAAAAGGTGTAAGTGACATAGTTACAAATGAATATTGGAGCAAGTTACATAAAAATTACGAATTTGAAATTACGAATTGCGAATTTTAAAACCTATTTTAAAGTCAAATGTCTTTTGCCGTCAGGAAGTTGTTCTATTGTAATCGTTGAGTGTTCGTCTGGAATCAGATTTGGAATATTCTCGGCCCATTCGATAAAACACCAATTTCCAGAATATAAATATTCATCAATGCCCATGTCTAAAGCTTCGGTTTCATTTTTTAATCGATAAACATCAAAGTGGTAAATATATTGATTATTAGCTATTTGATATTCATTAACTAAAGAAAAGGTTGGACTGCTTGTTGCATCATTTACGCCTAAATTTTTAGCCAATGATTTTATTAAAGTGGTTTTTCCAACGCCCATATTTCCGTTAAAAATGATTACTTTTTTTGGATTTTGGGATAGGATTTTTTGAGCAACTTCGTTGATTTCGTCTAATGAAAAAACTGTTTCCATGTTTTTTAAAGTTAGAAGATGGAAGATTGAAGATGGAAGTAATGTGCTCCATCTTCAATCTTATCTCATGTTTTTACCTTGGATTAAATACTAAAAATGGTACAATAACTTCTTCTAGAGAAATGCCTCCGTGTTGATAGGTATTTCTGTAATAACTTACGTAGTGGTTGTAATTATTGACGTAAGCGAGGAAATTGTCATTTTTTGCAAAGATATAAGAACTACTCATATTTATGGTTGGAAGCCCGATTTTCTTTGGATCCCTTACAGCATAAACATCTTTATCTTCGTAGGTTA
This sequence comes from Flavobacterium aquatile LMG 4008 = ATCC 11947, assembly GCF_000757385.1. GTDB lineage: Bacteria > Bacteroidota > Bacteroidia > Flavobacteriales > Flavobacteriaceae > Flavobacterium > Flavobacterium aquatile. The sequence goes on from NZ_JRHH01000004.1 coordinate 290,371, forward strand.
AACTTCTTCCGGTTTTGTAACGAAGATTCAAACTTGTGTTTTTATCACCAATTACTTTGGACGGATTTTTTACATTTATCGTTCCATGATCGGTTGTAATGATTAATTTGAATCCGAGTTTTTGTGCTTGTTGAATGATTTCTAAAAGCGGTGAATTTTTGAACCAACTTAAGGTTAGAGAACGATAAGCTTTATCATCTGAAGCTAGCTCTTTTACTACATCCATTTCGGTTTTAGCATGAGAAAGCATATCAACAAAATTGTAAACTACTGTAACTAAGTTATTTTCTTTTAAAGATTTAAAGTTATCTGCTAATTTTTTTCCACCAGCCAAATTGGTGATCTTAAAATAATCTTGTTTAATATTTAAACCAAGACGTTTTAAATGCGCTGTTAGAAATTCGCCTTCATATAAATTTTTCCCACCATCATCAACGTCATTTTTCCAATATTGCGGAAATTGTTTTTCCATTTCTAAAGGAGTTAAACCACTAAAGATAGCGTTTCTAGCATACTGAGTAGCCGTTGGAAGAATTGCATAATACGGAACTTCTTTCTCTAATTTATAGTAATTATTTATTGTACTTTCCATTGCTTTCCATTGATCGTAACGCAAATTATCGATTACAACAAATAGAACTGGCTTATCTTTTTTAGTCAATTCAGGAACTACTAATTCTCGGAAAAGAGTATGAGATTGAATTGGTTTATCGGCTTTTGGTTCGAACCAATCTTCGTAATTTCGTTCGATAAATTTCCCAAATTGCGAATTGGCTTCGACTTTTTGAGATTCCAAAATATCAATTAAATTAGAATCTTCAATGTTCTCAAGTTCTAATTCCCAGAATAGGAGCTTTTTATATAATTCAAACCAATCTTCGTGTGAATTCACCATAGATAATTCTAAAGCAATTTTTCGGAATTCCTTTTGATAATCTAACGTTGTTTTTTCTGAAATTAAACGAGAATGATCTAAATTTTTTTTCAAACTCAATAAAATCTGATTAGGATTTACTGGCTTTATAAGATAATCGGCTATTTTAGAACCAATTGCTTCTTCCATAATATATTCTTCTTCACTTTTTGTAATCATAATTACTGGAGTAGAAGACTTCTTTTCTTTAATTTCTTGTAGCGTTTCTAAACCGCTCATTCCAGGCATATTTTCGTCTAGAAATACAATATCAAAATTGTTTTCTGCAAAAATATCTACAGCATCACGGCCATTATTACAAGTGGTAACTTCGTAGTTTTTCTTTTCTAAAAACATGATGTGTGGCTTTAACAAATCGATTTCGTCATCAACCCAAAGTATTTTGATTTTATCCATGATAGCATTTTTATTTGGTGCAATTTAAGGTTTATTGAACGTTCAATATGCTAAAATTATTGTAAAATAAATTTTAATGTTTAATTAAGATTTTTGAATTTAACTGAAAAGAGTATGTTTGAAATTGTTGTTTGAAATAAAAGTATTTTATATATATGAACCTGATAAGTTAAAGTATTAGTTTAAAACAATGAGAAAAGCAAAAATTCTATTTTACATAATATAAATTATAGTGCAAATAAATAAATATTGTAAAATAGGTAAAACTTACGATTATTAGTCCTCAGACATAATCTTGATGCGGTATATTCTACCAATGGCTATTGTAAGTTTTAAAGAATAATCTTCTATAAGCCAGCTTCTGTAGTTTTTTGTAACATTTCCTAAACAAATGCAATATTGTCGAATTCTGTACTCAATATCATCGTTTAATTCTTTAGATAATTTTCTAGCTTCAACTAAATCTTCAGTATTTTCAACGCACATTATTGCATGTTGTTCTAAAGATTTTTCAAGAATTGATTTTGCTTTCAAATTATTCTTAACCGTGAATTTGAATTCTTCTTGAATATCCATTGTAACGTCAATCGTTTTAGAGAATTTCTTGCGTAATTCATCTGGCATTACATATTTGAAATTACTTTCAATATCTGCATCTTCACGCAGACTTTCTAGATAATATTCTGGGGATTTAAAAATATGCTGCCAATCTACCGGATTATTCCAAAGACCGAATCGTAACGCATTGTTTCCTAAATCAATAACTGTAAAATTGTCTTTATTTGGCAGTTTTCTTGATCCACGACCAATCATTTGAAAATAAAGCGTTAACGACTTTGTAGCTCTATTTAATATAATAGTTTCAACTGTTGGTTCATCAAATCCTGTGGTTAAAATTCCAACCGATGTTAAAATAGCGTCAGGAGTTTTCTTAAACCAAGTTAAAATTTCTTTTCTATCTTCGGTTGTTGTTGTGTTATCTAAATGTCTAATATTATAACCAGCATGCCTAAAACTCTCATAAACATGCAACGAAGTATTGATTCCGTTATTGAAAATTAATGTCTTTTTACCTAAAGATTTTTCAGTATAAGCATGCAGTAATTTTTCTTGCATCACCATATTACTGTACAAATCATCAGATGATTTTACTGTATAATCACCATTAATTCCGACTTTTAGCGACGTTAATCCTACATCGTAACTGTAAGTTGTTGCATTGGCCAAAAATCCTTTTTCAATTAGATTTTGAATAGTATCTCCAACGATTAACTCGCTATAATTTTCATACATTGGAAGTTTAATATTCGAACTTAATGGCGTTGCTGTAACTCCAAGAATAAAAGCGTTTTCGAATGATTTGAATAACTTCCTAAAGGAGTTGAAGTGAGCTTCGTCAATTATCACTAAACCAACGTCTTCTATCTCTAATTTTTCGTCGTTCAATCGATTTTTTAGTGTTTCCACCATTGCTACAAAACACGAATATTCTTCTTGATCTGGCAATTCTTTTATCGCACTATTGATGATTTTATTTTTTACATCAAAGGCTTTTAGCATTTTTGAAGTTTGCTTACAAAGCTCAATTCTGTGTGTTAAAACAACTACTTTTTTATTATGTTGTTCTAAATATCTTCTAGTAATTTCTGAAAAGATTACTGTTTTTCCGCCGCCAGTTGGCAGTTGATAAAGCAAATGATAGTTGTGTGGCGCATTGTCTAATCGTTCAAAGATTTTATCAATATCGCCTTTCTGGTAACTGTAAAGTTCCTTCTTATCTTCAATTTCGGCAAGTAAATCTTTTTTTGACATAGCAATTTTTACAATTTTGCAAAACTACGTCTAAAAAAGAGTTCGACCGCACTTTTTTTTCTAATTGTTGAAAAATTAATAATCAAATCGTTCTACAATAGCATTAAATTCATACTTATTGATCCAATTTTGCTTGACACTTTCGTCTTTGATAGCCACTACTCTACTTTTAAAATCCTCCAAAATCCCTTTCTCAATCATAAAACTAATGGCTTGTTCAAAGGAATTGAGCATGCTTTTATAGAAAGCTTCAGAAGAAATAAATTTTTCCGAAGATAATGTTTGAGCAATTTCAATATTGTAAAGCATTACGTCCACAATTATAAAAGCATCGACTCCAAGTGTAATAAAATGCTTTATAAATTTTTGAGCTGTAGAACGACGCATTTTGGGTCTTTTTCCACGAATTGGGTAATATTCGTTAGAAATTTTGAGTTTAGCATCTTTGACTAAGTTACGCTCATTTGGGTTAAAAACAAAATCGTAGTACACTTTAACATCTTTGAACTTATCATACAATTCAATTAGTTGCTCCTCAAGTTGTGCTTTATTTAGTTCTGATAAATATTTTTTAAAATCTCTTTTACTCATGATGGTTCTAAAATAATACTGATTTTAGAGAAAAATCAGATTTAATCACAAAAGTAAGTTAGTTTGTAGGATTTTAATTTATCTATTGCTTAATTTTGTAAGCAAAAAATAAATAATGACAAAGATTTTTAAGTTTACGGCGATTTTAGAAGGAATTTCTTATTTGGTTTTATTCGCCAATATGTTACTAGTTAAGCCTAATAATATGATATTGTATAAAAAATTACTGTATCCAATTGGGATGGCTCATGGAGTTTTATTTATTGGTTATGTCATTTTAGCTTTCTTAATTAAGAAAAGTCAGAATTGGTCACTTAAAGATTTTTTTATTGTTCAAATAGCTTCATTACTTCCGTTTGGCACTTTTTATATTGAAAAAAAATATGTAAAAAATGCATGATATATTAGAAAAAATATTTGGTTGGTTGTATCCTCTACTCCGAAAATTAGATTTTGGAGATACTTTTGCGGCCTACATCAGCCTTGTTTTTAACATTCTAATTTTAGGTGCATTAGCCTATTTAATTTATGTGGTTTTTAGGTTAATTTTAGTGACTTTAATGATTTTAATCGCTAGAAAAACCAAAACCAATTTTGATGATTTATTGGTTTCTAATAGAACTGCCAAGTATATCGCGCATTTAATTCCGTTTCTTTTTATTTATAAATCGGTTCCAGTAATTCTTGAAAATTATGTTTATTGGGAATCTGTTTTTGGTAAAATGGTTGGAATTTATATCATTTTATTATCGCTTTGGATTGTACGAAGCGTTTTAAAAGCCATTAGAGATTATTTAAAAGAACAACCCAAATTTAGTGACAAACCAATCGATAGTTATATTCAAGTAATTATGATTATCCTTTGGATATGTGGAGTTGGAGTAATAATTTCGCAAATATTTGATATTAAAACGAGTTCTTTATTAGGTACGCTTGGAGCAATTTCGGCGATTGTAATCTTGATTTTTAGAGATACAATTCTTGGATTTGTGGCAAGTGTTCAGGTTTCTATGAACGATATGGTTCGAATTGGAGATTGGATAACATTTGACAAATTTGGAGCCGATGGAGATGTGATTGAAATAAATTTGGCAACTGTAAAAGTTAGAAATTTCGATAATACAACAACAACTATTCCTACCTATAGTTTGATTTCTGATTCTTTTAGAAATTGGCGCGGAATGCTTGATTCTAAAGGAAGAAGAATAAAAAGACATATTTTGATTAAAGCAAAAAGTATTCGTTTTTTAAATGAAGAAGATTTGCAAAAAATGAAATCTATTCAATTGGTTTCTAATTATATAGACGTTCGCCAAGACGAAATAAATCGATACAATAAAACTTATAACGTAGATAAATCGCTTTCTATAAACGGAAGAAATATGACTAATTTTGGGTTATTTAGAAAATATATCACACAATATTTAGAACATTATCCTGGTTTGAATAAAGAAATGATTTTGCTTTGCCGTCAATTGCAACCAACAGCACACGGAATTCCGTTAGAGATTTATGCATTTTCAAAAGACCAAAGATTTGAACAATATGAATACATTATGTCAGATATTTTTGATCATATCATTGCTTCGATTCCTTATTTTGACTTAGAAATTTACGAATTGCCGACAGATAAAGTAGTTACTTTTGAATAACTATCTTTTTAATCGATCTTCGACATATTCAATTTTTGTTTTGCCGTGAGCTTGCGGTTTTCCATCAAGGTCAACACTAACCATTGTTATAGTATCAATTGTAATGATTGTCTCTTTGGTCATCATGTTTCTCACTTCGCACATTAATGTTAAAGAAGTATTTCCAAATTTGATAACATCAATTCCAATTTCTACAATATCACCTTGTTTTGCCGAACTTCTAAAATTTATTTCCGACATATGTTTGGTAACAATTCTCGGACTTTCTAGTTGGATTATTGCATAAAGCGCTATTTCTTCATCAATCCAAGCCAATAATCGTCCACCAAATAAAGTACTATTCGGATTTAAATCCTCGGGTTTAACCCATTTTCGGGTGTGAAATCTCATATCCATTACAATTCAATTTTTGCACAAATTTAGCTATTTTATTTAGTTAAAATTAAAGATTTATCGCAGAATAATGTTATATCGATTGTGTACTAAAATTCGTTTGAAATAGATTTTAGTTGGCTGAAATTCTTACTAGTTTTGGATAATTCATAATTATTTGTAGTTTAAATCTTATATTTTTTTTCGTTAAATTATTTTAATAAATTCAAGCTTTATTGTTAAAACTAAAATTATCATTAAAAAAGCCACTGTTTATTTGTATTCAATACAATATTTTTAATATTTTGCGTCCAATTATATTGAACAATATGTAATTAAACCCTGTTTTAGATCCCAAATCTATCGCGAAATAAAACCTAGATTAGCTAATTGCATAAAAAATTATTAAAAAAAGTAAATCTAAGTATGAAAAAAATTACATTGTTCTCATTGTTACTTATTTCTGCGTTCTCTGTAAATGCTCAAGAACCTGTGAAAGTTGCTGATGACAAAAAAGAAGTAAAAAAAATTGAATACAATCAATGGACTGTAGAGGCTACACTGGGTCAAGCAAAAGGAATTAGACCATATTCTCCAGGTTATTTTTCAAGTTCATCGGGCGATTTTTTAGGAAAACCACAAACCAATAGTTTTTCTCTTACCACAAGATATATGATTAGTCCAAAGTTCGGTCTTAGGGCTGGATTTCATTTTGATGAACTTAAAAATAATAAAGATAATGGTAGTTTGCCTTTTAAAATGCAAATGATAGGTTTTTCAATTCAAGGAGTTGTTAATGCAAATCGTTTATTTGATATTGAATCGCTAGGCAAGTTAGGATTATTACTTCACGGTGGAATTAGAGTTGATGCAATGACATCTAAAACTGAAAACACACTTACAACCAATCAAAATTTCAATAATTCTGAATATAATGGAGGTTTTATTTTGGGAGTAACACCGCAATACCGATTTTCAAAAAAAATGGCATTACAATTCGATGTTTCTTACCAAAATAACATAAGACAACACTTTAATTGGGACGGATCGAGTGCTGCTCCAAATAGTAATTTAAGTGCTCAAATGCTTACTACTTCATTCGGATTGAGCTATTCTATTGGTACTAACGATATTCATGGCGACTGGGCAATTGTTAAAGAAAATACCTTAGCGTTGGAAGAGATTGAAGCATTAGAGAAGAGAATGGATTCTATGGAAACTTTGATGAATGACACTGATAAAGATGGAGTTGCTGATTATTTAGACCAAGAAAATAACTCAACTGCTGGTGTAACTGTAGATTCAAGAGGAAAGATGGTTGATTTAAATAAAAATGGTGTTCCAGATGAAATGGAACGTTATTTTAACACATCATCCAAAGATGCGTCTAAAACAGATGCAGTAAATCGTTTTATTAATGATGGTTACGTTTCGGTTTATTTTGATACTGGTAAAACCAAACCAACATCAATTTCCATTGAAGGTATTGAGTTTATAAAAACGTACATGAAAAACAATCCATCAAAATCAATAGTAATTTTTGGTCATGCCGATGAAGTTACACAAACAGCTAATAACGATAGATTAGCAACTGAGCGCGCTTTATCTGTAAAAGACATTTTAGTTAGATCAGGAATTCGGGCAGCAAGATTGTTTATAGCTAGCGATAGTGATGATTCGAGCGGAGATAAAAAAACTAGCGATTCTAGAAAACTTGTAAAAAGAGTTACTTTTAAAATTCTTGATTAATTAACAATTGATTCTTGATAACTATAAATCAACCTTTGTTTTACGACAAAGGTTTTTTTATAACTTTAAATAAAAAATGGAAACAAGAAATAGTTCTCTCATAGCACTTCGTGGCGGCACGATAGGAACAGTTACTGAACAATCATCTGCTGAAGAATCGTTTCAAAATAAAACGCTTCGTCCGATTTTGAAATTCCAAAATGATTTATTTATTGAAGTTTTTACCAATTACGCTATTAAACAAAAAGGTGTTTTCTTTACTTTGTCACCAGAAAAAAAAATGGCTTACATCGAAAATACCATTCAGCGCGATATAAAATTTAGAAATTCGTTAAAAGGAATGGTTATTGGATTATTTTCTGTAGATGAATATATTGACTACATTAAAAACTCATCAAACCTAAATAAACGAATGATGAACATGTTGATTGAGCGATTAAAAAGTCAAGTGCTTTTATTTGAAGTTGCTTCTTAAATCTAATTTTGTTTTTTAAGAAATCGATAAATTTCCTTCCAACTGGTAGTTTGAAGTGCAATAGTTTGATCTAATTCTTCTCTTTTAGAGTTAATTTCAGTTGCACCTAATGCTTCGTCGTTGTTGATGAAAATTCCTTTTGCTCCTAAGTTTTTAGCAAATTCTATATCGGTCAGCCTATCACCTATCATAAACGAATTGGCTAAATCATATTTCGGATTATCGATATATTCTGTAACCATTGCAATTCCTGGTTTACGAGTTGGTTTTTTATCTTCGGGATAAGAATCATCTATAAAAACTTTAGTAAAAACAATTCCTTCATTTTCAAAAGCTTTCATGATTTTATTATGAATGTTCCAAAAAGTTTCTGTTGGAAGTGTTTTAGTTCCTAATCCATCTTGATTGGTAACCATAACCAATTCATAATTTAAATTACGAGCAATTTTTCCCAAATAACGAAATACTTCAGGATAGAATTCTAGTTCTTCAAAAGTGTCTAAAACATAATCAGGTGCTTTTGCTTCTTTAACAATAGTTCCATCACGATCGATAAAAAGTATGTTCTTCATAATTATGAATTTTGATCCAAATCTAAATAAAAAAACCGCTTTATTAGTCGTTATAAAGCGGTTTTTAACAAGGAAAAAACAATTAATTAATCTTCATCTTCAACTTCTCCTGCATTTTGAGTTGCGTTTGTAGTTGCTCCAGCATTGGCTCTTATTTCGGTATGACGAACTTCTCCACCTGTTGTTCCAGTTTGTTTTCCAAAAAATATTCCAACAGCAGCTATTACTAATGCAAGGAATGAAATTAATTTAGCTTGAGCATGTTTTTTGATATTAGCAAATAAACCAATAATTGAAACTACACCTAGAACATATAATACAAGGGCTAATTTCTCGGCCATTTCTTCGTGTTCGTGAATGATTTGTTTTCCAACAGAAGGCATATCTTCTACCATTTCCTCTGCTCCTTCTCCAGTTGACATACTTGCAAATGCAAAAATGGCACCTACAATAAATAGGCAATACGCCGTATTTTTTACCGAATCATTTTTAAAAATAATTCCAGCGATTAAAACTCCAAAACCAAGAATAATTCCAATAATTGGAAAGTGGTTTACTACCATGTGCAAATGTGCGTCGTTCATAATTTTTTAATTTAAAAGTTTGTATTACTATTTTTATTGATTGTTAGTTTTATTTTACGTTTTTATTAAACTCTTACTCCAAAGATATAGCCTACTAATGCAGATAATACCATCGCGATTGTTCCCCAAATTGTTATTCTTAAAATTGCTTTTTTAGCACTTGAGCCTCCAGTTTTTGCTGAAATACTTCCTAAAATTACAAGGAAAATTATTGTAAAGCCATACAGCCAATATTCCATGTTTTTTATTGGCGCAAAAAGAATTACCAATAATGGCAAAACACCACCAACAGTAAATGCTGTTCCAGAAGAAATTGCAGCCTGAATTGGATTAGCTTGACTAATTTCGTTTATTCCTAATTCATCTCTAATGTGAGTACCTAATGCATCTTTCTGTGTAAATTCAATAGCTACTTGCATTGCTGTTTCAGGTTTAAGCCCTCTTTTCTCATAAATTTGAGCTAGTATTTTCAACTCTTCATCTGGCATTTCTGCCAATTCTTTTATTTCCCTTTCAATGTCAGCTTTTTCTGTATCCGTTTGTGAACTTACTGAAACATATTCACCTGCAGCCATTGATAATGCTCCTGCAACAAGTCCGGCAACGGTAGCTAAAACAATAGGTTCTCTTGTTGAACTTGCTGCTGCAACGCCAATTGCAAGACTTGAAATAGAAATAATTCCGTCGTTTGCGCCTAAAACTGCTGCTCTTAACCAGTTACTTCGGTGTATGTAATGACTATCAAGATAATTATCAATTGTTATTGTTTTTTCTTCCTTTTTAGATTTAGTCATCTTTTTTTTATTTAAGTAAGTTAATCATAAACTTTAATTTATAATATCAAAAACACCTTTGGTTAAAAGTTTTGAACTAGCATTAACTTGATCATTAGGAAGTATTTCAACAAAACTTTCTGATGAAGCTCCTTTCTCAACTGGAACTTTTTCAAATGAAAATCCTTTAGCATCTTCCTTCTTTAATAAAAGTACAAAATACTTTTGATTTTCTGAAATTAAAGCGTCTTTTGGAATAGCTAATCCTTTTTTAGAATTGGTAATAATCTGTGATTCTACAAACATTCCGGTTAATAATTTTTGTTTGATAGCATCGTCTAAATGTCCATGAACGTTAATGGTTCTGTCATTGCCTTCAATAGATTTTCCAACCAAATGCACTTCGGCATTAAAAACTTCTTTACTTGCTTCTGGAACGGTAAACTTAATTCCTTGGCCAATTTTTATTTTCAAAATGTCTTTCTCAAAAACGGCTAATTCTAAGTGTAAATGATTCGTATCAACAATTTCTAAAATTACATCTGAAGCGGCAATATACATTCCAACATTGGCATTCATAATTACAATATCACCAGAAATTGGCGAATAAATAGTTACTACAGAAGTCAATTTTCCTTTTTCAACATTACTCGGATTAATGTTTAACAAAAGTAATTTTGCTCTCAAACTTTGATACATTCCTTTTGCTCTTCTATAGTCACTTTCTGCTTTTAAGTAGTTCTTTTGAGAAGTAATTTTCTCATCGTACAATGTCTTTTGTCTTTCAAATTCAGATTTTAAATAAGTGATTTGTTCAGCAACTTCGAGATAATCTTTCTGAATATCAAGAAATTCTGTATTTTCCATCGTTAAGAGCGGTTGACCTTTAACTACTTTATTTCCAACCAAAAGATTTGTAGATTTTACGTAACCACCAATAAAAGAAGTGATTTTTGCTCTATTTTGCGGCGGAACATCTATCCTACCCGATGCTTTTATAGTAACATCAAAATCTTGCTCAATAGGAGTTCCAACTTCCATTGCCATTGTCTTGAATTGATTAGTAGAAATTACTGTTAAACCCTCATTCTTCTCTGCTGGAGCTTCTGTTTTGGCATCTTTACATGAAATTAGTAAAGTAGTCGTTGCTAGTATATATAGTATTTTTTTCATTGTAAATTAGTAATTTAGATATTGTAAATCGAATTGGGTTTTGTTGTATTGTAACACGTTTTCAAGGTAATCCACTTGAATTGATGTGGCATTTTCTAAAGAAGTTATATATTGAAAAAAGTCGATTTCTCCATGTTTGTAACTCATATCGGCTACTTTGATTATTTCTTTAGCCAATTTTTCACCGTATTCTTTATAGTACTTTATGCCTTCTTCATGTTTGATTAATTCATTTTTCTTTTGTGATATGAATTGATTGATTCTTGTTTGTTCGTTTTGTTTTTGTTGCTCCCAACTTTGAAGCTCTAACTTGGCAACATTATTCTTAGCTTTTGCTCCACCAAATAAAATTGGAACAGATAAACCCACTTGAAATCCATACAAAGACTGCGATAAACCATTATTTTTTCCTTGAAAATACTCTAAATTAATATCCGGTAAATAGTATTGTTTTTGAAGCTTAACATTCGATTGGTATGTTTTTGTAATATTCTCAAAATAAGAATTATAAACATCTTTATTTGAACCATCAACCAAAGTGATATTTGGAATTAATTTATCATTTTTAATAACTGTTTTTTCATCAGATTGAAGTAATCCTTGGAGCAATTCATAGTTAGCAATTTTATCTTTTTCAATTTGCGCTAATTTAGTTCTGATTTGTCTAAACTTACTTTGTGCGGTTATTTTTTCAAGATAATTAGTTTCGCCCAATTCAAATCTTCTGTCGCTTGCTTTCGAGAAATTTTGATACAAACTATCTAAGTATTGGAATAATTTTTCTTGATTTTGATAATAAACAATATGATTATAAACTTGTGCAACCTCATTTGACAATCGATTTTTGGTGATTTCGAAGTTAGACTTTTCTCTTTCGTATTCAGCCGAATATAATTTCTTTTGAGCGCCATAAACTGTCGGAAAGGCAAATCTTTGTTGTACTCCAAAAACTTTTAATGGTTCATTATTCAACGCTAAATTATTCTGATCATAACTATAATAAACATTAGTTTTATCGAATGAATATGCCGTTTTAATGTTTGCTTTTGATTTGTCAATTTGCAATTGTGCGGCTTTAATTGATTTATTTTTTAAATGTGCTTTAGCAATTAAACTATCCAATTCTGGAGTACTATTTTGAGAAAATGCAAGTGATGAACTCAATAGTAACAAAATAATTGTGATATTAGAATGAATTTTAAACTTAGCTTTTTTACCTTCTTTTTTGTCTAAAAGTTTGTATAAAATGGGAAGCACAATCATAGTCAAAATAGTTGCTGTAAACAATCCACCAATTACAACGGTTGCTAACGGACGTTGTACCTCTGCTCCTGCCGATGACGAAATTGCCATTGGTAAAAACCCTAAAGCTGCCGCAGCTGCTGTTAGTAAAACTGGACGTAATCTATCGGTTGTACCTTTCAAAATTAGTTCGTTAATATCTTTCATTCCTTGGTGTTTTAGTTCTTTAAAATGTTCAATAAGTACAATACCGTTGAGGACAGCGATTCCGAAAAGTGCAATAAATCCAACACCTGCCGAAATACTAAATGGCAAATCACGAATCCAAAGAAATAATATTCCTCCAACTGCTGATAGTGGAATTGCCGAATAAACCATCAAAGCTTCTTTTACTGAACCAAACGCAAAATACAACAGAATAAAGATTAAAAATAAAGCAATTGGAACCGCTATCAACAAACGCTCTTTGGCGCTTTGAAGATTTTCAAATTGTCCTCCATAAGTTACATAATAACCTTCCGGTAATTTTATTTTCTCGTTTATAATTTTTTGAACATCAGTCACAACGCTCTGTAAATCGCGGTTTCTTACATTGATTCCCACAACAATTCTTCTTCTAGTATTGTCTCTTGAAATTTTCGCTGGACCTTCTGTATACTCAATTTGTGCCAATTCTTGTAATGGAATTTGTTCCCCATTTGGAGTTGGAACGTACAGATTTCTCAAATTATCAATATCTTGACGGTTGGTTTTATCCAAACGAATTACCATATCAAAACGCTTTTCACCTTCAAAGACAGTTCCAACAGTTTTTCCAGCAAAACCAAGAGCTATCATTTCGTTCAAATCGGCAATATTTAACCCATAACGAGCAATTTTCGAACGATTGTAAACCACACTCATTTGAGGCAAACCTTCTGTTTTTTCAATAATAATATCGGACGCACCTTCTACATTGGCAATGGCATATTTTATTTGTTCTGCTCGTTTTGCTAAAACATTTAAATCTTCTCCAAATATCTTAATAGCGACATCACTCCTAGTTCCTGAAATCAATTCGTTAAAACGCATTTCTATAGGTTGCGTGAATTCTATTTCCATGTTTGGAATTTGTTTTTCAATTTCAAATTTAATTTTGTCGGCCAATTCATCTTTAGAATCTGCAGAAACCCATTCACCTTTTGGTTTTAGTTTTACAATAATATCCGATTCTTCCATACTCATTGGATCGGTTGGCACTTCGGCAGCACCAATTCTACTTACAACTTGGGTGACTTCTGGAAAATTTTTTAGAATTATTTTTTCAATTTTAGTTGTAGTTTCAATTGTTTTAGTTAACGACGTTCCTGTTTTTAAAACGGGTTGAATTACAAAATCACCTTCATCTAAAGTTGGAATAAATTCGCCTCCCATAGTTGTAAAAAGTACGATTGCAAAAACTAATAAAGAAATTGCTCCATAAATTACTTTTTTTGTATTGTTTAAAGCCCAAGTAATTACAGGTAAATACCAAGAATTCATTTTAGCAATCAATTTTGATGAAAACGAATTTGGATTTTCTTCTTTTGGTTTTAAAAATAAAGAGGAAACTACTGGAACATAAGTAAAACATAGCAACATTGCTCCAGCTAGTGCAAAACTGAAAGTCATTGCCATTGGTTTGAACATTTTTCCTTCAACACCAGATAATGAGAGAATTGGAATAAAAACAATTAGAATAATCAACTGACCAAAAACAGCAGAATTCATCATTTTGGAAGCACTTTTATAAGTGATTTCGTCAATTTGAATTTGCCTATCTTCTTTAGATAAGTTTACTAAATGTTTCGATTTGTGTGCAATTTGAAAGGCTATAAATTCTACAATAATTACGGCTCCATCAATAATAATTCCGAAATCTATTGCACCTAAACTCATTAAGTTGGCGTCAATTCCGAAGATGTTCATAAATGAAATTGCAAATAATAAACAAAGTGGAATTACTGAGGCAACAACCAATCCTGAACGCCAATTTCCTAACAAAAGAACGACTACAAAAATTACTATTAGACAACCTAAAATCAGGTTTTCAGCAACGGTAAACGTAGTTTTTCCAACTAATTCACTTCTTTCTAAAAACGGATTGATGTAAACGCCTTTTGGTAATGTTTTTTCAATTTCGGCAACTCTTGCTTTTACATCGCCAATTACTTGCTTTGAGTTTCCTCCTTTAAGCATCATTACTTGACCTAATACTTTTTCGCCTTCACCATTTCCGGTAATTGCTCCAAAACGATTAGCACTTCCAAAACCTATTTGTGCTAAATCTTTTACGTAAATTGGAATTCCATTGTCATTTTTAACAACAATATTTTCAATATCTTCAAGTGATTTTACTTTTCCTTCTCCACGAATAAAATAACTCTGATTTACTTTTTCAATGTAAGCTCCACCTGCAATACTATTGTTGTTTTCCAAAGCATTGAAAACATCAATTGTAGAAATATTCATCGCTTTTAATTTGGATGAATTTATAGCCACTTCGTATTGTTTTAAATAACCACCCCAAGTATTTATTTCTACAACACCTTTTATTCCAGATAGTTGTCGTTTCACAACCCAATCCTGAATAGTTCTTAAATCGGTTACAGAATATTGATTTTTATATTCGGGTTTTACATCTAAAACATATTGATATATTTCACCTAAACCAGTTGTAATTGGTCCCATTTCTGGAATTCCGAAACCTTGTGGAATCTTTTCGGAAGCTGTTTTTATTTTTTCAGCTATTAATTGTCTTGGAAGATATGAACCCATATCGTCATCAAAAACAATAGTTACGACCGAAAGTCCGAATTTAGAAATAGAGCGGATTTCTTTCACTCCAGGCAAGTTTGCCATTTCAATTTCTACTGGATAAGTAATAAATTGTTCAATATCTTGTGTAGAAAGATTTCTAGAAGTTGTAATTACTTGAACTTGATTATTAGTAACATCTGGAACAGCTCCAATTGAAATTTGAAAGACAGAATACACTCCGAATCCGAAAATTCCGAGAGTAAACAATAAAATTATTAGTTTGTTTTTTAAGCTAAAGGCAATTATTTTTTCGAGCATAGTACGTTCTTTTTTCTTTTGTAAAAGTAGAACATGGCTCAATAAAATAGCTTAAGATAGCCTTAATATCAAATTAGGGAATACTTAAAATTAATGAAGTTCCTTTATCTTCAATACTCGAAATTTCAATAGTAATTGACAATAA
The DNA here is from genome assembly GCF_000757385.1 of Flavobacterium aquatile LMG 4008 = ATCC 11947. GTDB lineage: Bacteria > Bacteroidota > Bacteroidia > Flavobacteriales > Flavobacteriaceae > Flavobacterium > Flavobacterium aquatile. The sequence continues at coordinate 305,937 of NZ_JRHH01000004.1, forward strand.
ATCGCAAAGTCTTTTCACAATTGATAAACCTAAACCAGTACCTTTTATATTAGGATTATTTGAATTCTCAGCTCGGTAGAATGAGTTAAAGATTTTATCTACATCTTTTTCATGAATTACGTGACCAGTATTAGATATTGTTAGAATCGTTCTATTATCTACTTTTTCTAAATTGATTTCGACTTTTCCGTTTTCATTTGCATATTTGACCGCATTTGAAACTAAATTTCCAACAATAATCGAAATCAAATAATAATCAGATTGGATGTAATATTCTTGATTGAGATGTGATGAAATAGATAATTTATTAACCTTAATCTTTTCAGAATATCGTGATAAACTGTCTAAAATTATGGCATTTAAATATACATTTTCAATTTTATTGTTTTGCTTTTGATTTTCAAAACGAGCCAATAAAAGTAGTTCATCCACTAAATTATTTAATCGATCAACCTCATTAATACAAAAACTAATTTTTTCTTCATATTCTTGTTTTTCACGAGGTTTACGCACTAAAACTTCAAGAGTTCCTTTTATTACTGCTAAAGGAGTTCTTAATTCGTGAGAAGCATCTGATGTAAATTGTTTTTCGCGCTCAACAGCATCTTCAATACGATCTAATAAATCGTTTATAGTTTTAGAAAGTACAAATAATTCGTCTTTATTGTGAGGCAAATCTATTCTAGAATTCAAATTGTCCTTAGTTATTAAACTCGATGTTTTAATAATATTGGTAACTGGTTTTATACTTCTTCCTGCAAAAAATCGGGCAATTAGAAATAGAACAATTAAAATTAATGGATAGGAAATTAGTAGTATCTTTTTTAGAATAAGAATAATTTCTAAATCGTTAAGTGACATTGCGACTACAACATAACCAACAATTTTGTCTTTATTGATTATGGCAGTTTGAATTTGTCGAATCGGAATTCCGTTTAATGTTGATTCAATGTATTTATTGTTATTTGAATCACTTGATAAAATTAAATTCGAGCTTTTTAGATTCGGTGATTTATCTATAAGTTTTTTATTGTTATCATAAAACTGGACAAAAACTGGATTAACATTGAAGGTGTTGTGTTCTCTAGCTTTCCACTGATCTACTTGAATTAGATAGGTTTCATTAGAATCGATTTCAACGTCATCTAAGTGTTTTTCAAGTTCTTCGTATATTTCTTCATTAATATGTTCATTTACACTAAAACAAATTACTTGATAAATTACAATAAATACAAATGCTATGAGCAATGCGGTACTCAAAATGTAATTAAATGCAATTCTATTTTTAAATGAAAATTTAAACATTTTAGTGGCTTGGTTCAATATGAATTAATACATGACCGAGTTGTGGTAATTCGTGTCGCAAAGTATCTTTTAATAAGTGAGCGATATCATGTCCTTCTTTAACCGAAATTGTTGCATCTACAACAGCATGTAAATCAACGTGGTATTTCATTCCGGCTTTTCTAATAAAGCATTTTTCGGTATCAATTACTCCTTTTACTTTTAATGATTCTACTCTAATTTCAGCAACTAAATCATCATATAAATGTTCGTCCATAATTTCGCCAAGAGCTGGTCTGAAAATTAGATAACTGTTGTAAAGAATAAAAAAAGAAGCAAAAAGAGCCGCCCAATCATCGGCAGATTCGTATCCTTTTCCTAAAATTAAGGCAATACTAATTCCAATAAATGCAGCAACTGATGTAATTGCGTCACTTCTATGATGCCAAGCATCGGCTTTAAGAGAAGAACTGTTGGTTTCTTTACTTTTCTTGAGTACTTTTCTAAACGAAAATTCTTTCCAAAAAATAATAGCTCCAAGAATTATTAGAGTAAAAGGTTTTGGTAATTCGTGTGGTGTTCCAATGTTGCTTATACTTTCGTAAGCAATAATTGTAGCTGAAGTTATTAAAAAACCAACTACAAGAAAAGTAATTAAAGGCTCGGCACGACCATGACCATAAGGATGATTTTCATCTGCTGGACGACTGGCATATTTTAATCCGAAAAGAACCAAAAACGACGAAAAAATATCGGTTGTTGATTCTATTGCATCGGCAATTAGCGCATAGGAATTTCCAAAAAAACCAGCAATTCCTTTAATTAGAGCTAATAATGTGTTGCTTATTATACTAAAATAAGTTACTTTTATTGCCGTTTCAGTATGAGTCATTGATTTTTTAAATTTAGTTGGCAATGTATCCAACACCACGAATTGTTTTAATGCAATCGTCTTCTTTAGAAAGATTTAATTTTTTTCTAATCGCATTCATAAACACATCGATTACTCCGGTATCATATTCAAAATGGATATCCCACACATCTTCAATGATTTGAGTTCGGGTACAGACTTTGCCTTTATTTTGTATCAAATATACTAATAATTCAAACTCACGTTGTGTTAAAAAAACTTCTTTTTCGTCTTTAAAAATTTGGTGTTTTGTCAAATCGACTTTAATATCTGAAAGAGTCAAAATTTCATCTCCATCACTTATTCTAAAATGAATCTTAATGCGTTCCAAAAGTTCCTCAAAACTAAATGGTTTTTTGATGTAATCGTTTGCTCCTCCTTTTAATCCTTCAATTGTTTCTTGGACAGTATCTTTTGCTGTTAAAAAAAGTATCGGAATTGTTTTATTTTTTTCGCGAATACCTTTGCAAACTTCAATCCCGGGTAACTTTGGAAGCATCCAATCTAATAGAATTAAATCAAATTGATTGTTAGTAGCCAGTTCTAAACCTTCAAATCCATTGGAAGCTAGGCTAATTTCATAACCTTCTTCTTCTAATCCTTGTTTTAAGAAATTAGAAATTCCTACTTCATCTTCTACGATTAAAATTTTCATTGCTATTGCATTACAAATTTAAATCCGATAGTGGCAATATTTGCATTTAAGCCATCGCTTCTATCGTAATGATTGAATCTAAAATCGATATTTTTTAGGCCAAATTTCCAAATTTTAGAACTTGTAAAAATATCTGTATAAGTAAATCCTACACCGTATTGATGTGCATCAAAATCGGACAAATCAAAATCGGAAGTAAAGAATTTTTCTGTTGACAAATGCGTTTCGTATGGTTCAAAATACTTCGATTTAGTTTGAGTATAGTAACGATACATTGGAAATAAAGTGAATTTGCTTGATATTTTAAATGGAATTTCAATACTTGCTGTATGCGATTGTACATCCCAATTATCTGTATAAAATCTGTAATACGTTCTAAAACTTACCGTTTCATTTAGGTAATAATTGTAACGTAAACCAAAAGGTAATTTAAATCTAGTATCAGGTAATTTTTCAATTGCATCGGCTAATTGATAAGCACCTTTGTTGGTTTCACTTTGATAATTTGGAATAAATTGCGGATCACCAACATAGAAATTATCCTTGTCTGCAAAATACATTCTGTGATAAGGCGATGACAATTGGCCTTGCTGTTGCAAGACATCAAAGAAAACAGAAAAATGCGATTTTTTATTGATTACTTGAGAAAAACTTACTGATGCAGAAAATGAATTTCTAGCTTTTGATGTCCATGAAATAAAATTTGGATTGTATAAATTGGAAATTGCACCACTTTGATCATAAACCGTTGGTAAATTATCTCTAAATTCTATTGGATAAATGGGTTGCCAAGTATCTAAATAAGCGTTTCCTTTTAATGATATTTCAGAGTTTTTATTGTTGAATAATTTAGTAATACCACCACCAAATCCTAATGAAAAATAGTCGTATTCACTTGAAACAGAAACATCGGCATTCCATATAAAATTTCTATCATCGCTGCTGTGACTATAATTTACTACCAATGAAGCTAATGCATCTTGAGCCGATGCACCAGATGATGCTTGCCAAGGATTAGGTTTATTAGAATCAAATGGGTTAATGTTGCTTGATGAAGCTGATGTATAAGCAGAAATTCCAGCATCGACAGTTAAAATATCATCATCATTCATTGGGATTGCCACAATAATATTGGAAGCAATATCGGTTAATTTTTCAGACCCAATTCCACCAGAAACCGCCGAATGTAATCCGTCTTGCTTGTAATAACTTGCCAAGAAATCTACTTCGGTACTTTCTAAAACTCTTTTTTTGAAAACTACAGTTGAGTCTTTCTCTTGTGAAAAAGCAAATCCAGAAAGAAAAAGTAAACAGTATATTATTTTATATCGCATTGTATTTATATTGAAATTTCAAACTCCTTGAATTAATTGCAACCGCAACCTCCACCCGATTTTCCTCCATTTGCACCAGCAGAACCTTCGCGATATACTTGAAAAGTAGTTTCGTATCGTTCGGCAGTTTTAGCAGAAAGTTTCATTTCTGGATCGTTTAGTTTTTCTTTTTCGTATTCTTTTACAGAAGTACACGATTGTAATGTCAGCACTAAAATGATGGCAAAACTGATTTTCTTAATCATAATGTTATATTTTATATTTTTTAATATCAATGCCTTTCGATGCATGAATTTTCCCTTTATCATCAACAATTATACATTCAATTCCTTTTAATTGGTTTACTAAATCTAATCCTACTTCTACTCCGAGAACGAAGATGCCTGTCGCCAAAGCATCGGCAATTTCAGTTTGTTTAGCAAATACAGAAACACTAACAATTCCTGTTGCTGGATAACCTGTTCGTGGATCAATAATATGTGAATATCGAATTCCGTTGAAAGACACAAATTTCTCATAACTTCCAGATGTTTCAACAGCACTATTATCCAATGGAAAAGTTGCAAACACTTTGTTTTTATTCATTGGATTTACAATTCCGACGGTCCAAAGTTCACCGTTAGGTTGTTTTCCCCAAGTATTGATATCACCAGAAACATTTACTAATCCAGAAGTACAACCTTTAGATTGCAGTAATTCTTTCACTTTATCGGCAATATAACCTTGACCAATTCCGCCTAAACCCAATTTCATTCCGCTTAATTTCAAGAAAATAGTTTTATTTTCTTTGTCAAGAATAATATTTTGATATCCAATTCGTTCCACCGATTTTTTTATGGCTTCTGGCGTTGGCATTTCTTTCATACTTCCATCAAATTTCCAAATTTTATCCATTGAAGCATAAGAAATATCGAAAGCTCCGTTGGTTAGTTTAGATATTTTAATAGCTCTTTCTACTAAGTCAAATACTTCTTCATCTACTTTTATAGGTTGAATTCCTGCATTTTTATTAATTTCAGATATTTGAGTAGTCGGAATCCAATCGGAAATTAAATTCTCAATTCGTTTTACTTCGTTTATTGCTAAATTACTGTATTCATTAGCTTTAATAGAATCGTTTGCCACTACAGAAATCTCAAACGGACTTCCAAGCATAGCCAATTTTCTCTTGTAAATCGTTTGACCAAAAGATGAAATTGTTGTTAGAAAAACTATAAACAAATACTTTTTCATTGTTTTATAAAGAATTTAAAAGCTTAACATATTGCTCTGCTGATACATTTTTAAAACCAGTCATTCCTTTTACTTTGCCATTTTTATCAAGCTTAACTACTAGAGGAAAATTACCTTCTTTATTATATTTCTCGGCTAATTTTTTATTGTTTTCAGTAAGTTCTGCTGAAAGTTGATTGGCTTTCTTTTTTGGAAAATCGGCTTTAATTAAAACATATTTTTCATCCGCTTCTCTTTTAAAAGCTTCCGATTTCCATATGTTTTTTTCTAATTTCATGCATGGTGCACACCAATCTGATCCAGAAAAAACAACTATTATTTCTTTGTTCTCTCTAGAAGCTTCAATCTTGGCTTCTTCCAATGATGATTTCCAGTTTTGAGAAAACGCTACAGCAGAAAATAAAAGCACAACTAATAATCCAATTTTTTTCATAATTCTAATTTTATAAAGTAAAACATTTTAAACTAATTTTTGCCCTACATTATTTTATGTAAAAGTATAGTTTAAAATGAAAACTAAAACATTTGAAAATTATTTTAAGCCAATTTTAATTTAAGCGATTCTTAAGTTAGTATTAAGTGAATCTTAAACACAAACCTGTTATCTAGCAATAACTTTACTCAAAAAAACAATGCAATTATTTAAGAAAAATTCTCCTTTTTTTAACCTAACTTTTTTCTACTTATTAGTCAGTTTGCTATTGCGAGTTGTTCTGATGTTTCATCCAATTACACAAAGCAGGTTTACCTTTTTTGAAATTGTAAAAATTTTTGGATTTGGATTTCTATCCGATTTTTTGATTTTTATAATTTGTAGTTTTTTTCTATGGTTGTACTTGATTTTTTTATCCAATAATAAGTATTCAAAACCTTATGGATACATCATTTTTGGCTTCTTTGTAGTTTTATTTCTTTACATTCTATCTGGTAAATCTGTTTTACATGAATATGGTGGTTCTCTCCCAGAAATTGGATTAGTATTCGTTGGAATTAAAGCAACTTTATTCGGATTAATGTTATTTTTACCCAAGCTGCGATCCAAAATTCGATTGATTTCATTTTCAATAACTATCTTTATTTTTGTGCTATTGATCATTCAAAATGCAGTAAGCGAATTCTTTTTTTGGAATGAATTTGGCGTACGATACAACTTTATCGCTGTAGATTATCTCATTTATACAACGACGGTTATTGGAAATATTCTAGAATCGTATCCTATAATTCCTCTATTTTCTATTATCGGAATTACAGCATTAACTATCACCTATCTAATTGTAAAAAGATCAAAAAACTACATCTACTCTATCCCTAACTTTACTGAAAAACTTAAAAATTTTGGCATTTATATTGTTCTATTTATTATTTCATTTGTAGCAAATCCGATTTTAGTAAAGCAACAAAATTCACAAAATACATTTGCTAATAATCTTCAAGCTAATGGTGTTTACAGTTTTTATTTGGCTTTTACAAACAGTGAACTTGACTACACTACCTATTATAAAACTCTTGCAGATAAAGAAGCTTTTTCGATTTTAGAAAATCAACTGTCAGGAATAAAAAACAATTCGACGCAAAGAACTATTACTAGTAAAGCTGAAGAAATTCATAAAAATGTAGTACTTATTACAATTGAAAGTTATAGTGCGAGTTTCATGAAAGAATATGGTGGAAAAGATAACATTACGCCTTTTTTAGATTCTTTAGCTACGCAAAGTTTACAATTCACTAATCTTTATGCCGTTGGAAATAGAACTGTTCGCGGACTTGAAGCTGTGACGCTTTGTTTGCCTCCAATGGCTGGAGAAAGCGTGGTTAAACGCAAAGATAATAAGAACAAATTTTCAACAGGAAGTTTGTTTAAAGAACGCAATTATAGTGTAAAATTCATGTATGGTGGCGATTCGTACTTTGATAATATGGGTGATTTCTTTACTGGTAACGGTTATGAAATAGTAGATAAAAAGTCTTTTAAACCTGAAGAAATTTCTTTTTCAAACATTTGGGGTGTTTGCGATGAAGATATGTATAAAAAAGCTATAAATGTTATGAATGAAGAAAGTAAAACTAACAAAAGTTTTTTTAATCATATAATGACGGTTAGCAATCACAGACCTTTTACGTATCCTGATGGAAAAATCGATATTTCATCTGATAAAAAATCTAGAAAAGGTGGTGTAAAATATACCGATTATGCTTTAAGAAATTTCTTTAAAATGGCAGAAAAACAACCTTGGTTTAAGAATACTGTTTTTGTAATTCTAGCCGATCATTGCGCTTCATCCTCAGGAAAAACAGAACTTCCAGTAGAAAAATATCGAATTCCAGCGATGATTTATTCACCCGGATTTATTTTGCCAAGTCGAAATAATATTTTAATGTCACAAATTGATGTTATGCCTACTCTATTTGGGCTGTTAAACTTTAAATATAAAAGTAAATTTTATGGACAAGATGTATTTTCAAAAGATTATAAACCACGTGCTTTAATTGCAACTTATCAAGATTTAGGACTGATAAAAGACGATGTTCTAACAATTATTTCGCCTGTGAAGAAAGCAAAACAATTTAAATTATTGCTTAAAGATAATCATCTAAATGATGGTAAAATCCCTATTTTGTATGATGAAAAAATAATGAAACAGCCGCGAGTAGATTTAATAAACGAGACTATTTCCTATTATCAAACTGCAGCAAAAATTCTTGATGAAAAGAAATACGATAAATAAAATGCTACAATAATCCGTTGTATTTTCTTAAAAACCATTCGCTTGCCAATGTTATTGCTATTAAAACCAGCAACCAAACCCAATCAATTAAAGGAGTTTTCTTAACAATGCTTTTCTGAATTGCTTTATAATCCTCGTTTTCAAGTAAAGTTTTAATTAAATTATCTACTTGATTAGGAACAAAAACAGCACCATTTGTTTGTGAAGCCAATTGTTTTAATTTGTTTAAATCTGGATTTACGAATTGTTTTTCAATATCAAAATCTAATATTTCAAATCTACTTGAATAACTTGCGTTAGAATTTAATTCTTTCACTGAAAACGAATATTGCCCAGCAGATAATCCGTCAAGATTTACCTTGAAACTATTGTTAGTTTTCAATAAATCGTAGCGTTTAACTTGCTTAGATTTGGTATTTGTAACAGCAATTGTCAAACGTGCTTTTTCGTCAAATTCGTAGTTTTTGTTGAAATATTGAGCCGTTATTTCTAGAGCATCACCAGAATTGTAAAAACGTTCGTGATTTACAATTAACGATTTTTTAGAATCATTTGAAGCTAAAAACTGAATAGTTTTATCTAGAAAAACATCAAATTCTTCGAATGATTTTTTATCTACATAACTGTGAGCACGCCATTTCCAAATGTTTTCACCAAATAAATAAGCATTTCGTTTTCCTTGATTATCAAAAAAGGTTAACAACGGTTGCTCTGTATCGACATTTCTAATTCTTGACGATAATAAAGTTGAAGTATTTTCATTTGGAGTAATCGTTCCGAACGGATTTTCTAAAGGAGGAAAATTTTCGAAACCTAAATTATCAATCGCAAAAAGATTAAAATCGGAATCGAAATTAGTCAAATAATCTTCTTTTTGATTGGACATTTTAAAATCAATTTGATCTTGCTGCTGACTTAAAAATCCGAAATCGGTATTCAATCCTGTTATAATCCAAGTGTTTATTTTAAGATTTTTATTGGCATCAAATACTTGCTTGTAAGTTCCGTTTGGTTGATAAATTACTAAAACATTGTACTTATTTAAATCACTGATTTGATTTGGTTTAAGTATTGTTACTTTACGTTGAGCATTAGTTTCTATTCCGCGTTTTAAAGCGCCAATATCAGGATGATTTATTGCTGAAATGATTGCAACTTCAGTTTTCTGATCTATAATTTCTACTGCAAATTTCTTCGAATTATTATAAGTATTTTTTTCAGATTCTGATGAAGTTAGTGACGCATTAAAAATTTGAAGTCCAGTTTTATCAGCTGGCAACAGTACATTAATAACTGCCGATTTATTTGATGGAGAAAAAGATACACTTTGTTTGTTTAAAACATTGTTTCCTTGAGAAATGGCAAAATTTGCAGTTACCGATTTGGTTCCGGCATATTGAAGAAATACTTCTACAGGAAATTTATTCTTGTGAAAAGCGTATTTGTTTACATTAATCTGATTGATTTTTAAATCTAAATATGTCGTTGTATCACCAACAACCAAAGGGTAAACTTTATTATTTACATCAAAACTAAAAACATAATCTGAACCCGAAGTTTGATTTCCATCTGAAATTAAAACAGTTGGGAAGGTCAAATTTTTGTTGATACTTTTTAAATTTTTAGCAACTTCATCAATATTGGTTTGAGTTCCTTTAAAATCGAAAGTTTCTGATGGCTGAAATTCCGAATCAAAACTATACGATTGAACATCAAATTTGTCTTTCAGTTTAGAATTTGAAGCTAATTTTGTGTAAACATCTTGCGCAATTTCGTTCGCTTTTAGATCGACAATCGAACTTGAATTATCAACTATAATTGGTAACGGTGTTTTAATTGTCTCGAAGGAACTTCTGCTAACAATAGGATTAATCAATAAAAGTAACAATCCAAAAACAGATAGAAAACGTAAAAAAGCTAAGAGTTTAGTCATCTTAGACTTACTCTTAGCTCTGTAGAAATATTGAAAATACGACAAACCACCAGCAATTATAACTGATAAAATTAGTAATGCGATTGTCGTTTTGTTCATTTTTTAGTTTAAATATTAATGTGTTTAGCGATATGCTAACAATTTTCTAAGTTAACATTCCGCCGCAAACATTTAATACTTGTCCAGAAACATAAGCACTCATATCTGAAGCAAAGAAAAGGCAAGCATTGGCAACGTCTTCCGGTGTTCCGCCACGTTTTAACGGAATAGAATCTCTCCAACCTTGGACAACATCTTCGTTTAGTTTTGCAGTCATTTCGGTTTCAATAAAACCTGGAGCGATTGCGTTACAACGGATATTTCTAGAACCCAATTCTAAAGCAACAGATTTTGTAAAACCAATCATACCAGCTTTAGATGCAGCATAATTTGCTTGTCCGGCGTTACCTTTTACACCAACAACACTGCTCATGTTTACAATAGAACCTTTTCGGTTTTTCAACATAATTTTTTGAACCGCTTTTGTCATATTGAAAACCGATTTTAAGTTGATTTCGATTACTTTATCAAAATCTTCTTCGCTCATTCTCATCAACAAATTATCTTTTGTGATTCCGGCATTATTGATTAAAACATCAACGTTTCCAAAGTCTGCCATAACATCGTCAACCAGTTTTTGAGCTTCATTAAAGTCGGCGGCGTTTGATTTATATCCTTTTGCTTTAATTCCTAAAGCTGTCAATTCATTTTCTAAAGCTAGAGCTGATTCTGCAGATGAACTGTATGTGAAAGCTACATTTGCTCCGTGTTGTGCAAATACTTTTGCAATTCCGCTACCAATTCCACGACTTGCACCAGTGATAATAGCTACTTTTCCTTCAAGTAATTTCATATTAGTAAAAATTAGTTTGTTTTTTAATTAAATACAAATATAGTGGAATAATGAAGTATTAAAAATGGTTTAACAAAAAAATCCCAAAAACTAATTTATGGGATTTCAGTTTTATTGTTTTATAAATTTACTTCTAGAAATTCCTTTATCAGTATAAACTTCTACAAAGTAACTTCCGGCCGTTAAACCAGAAACATCAATACTGCTTTTGGTTGAAGCGTTGGTAACTGTCATAAGTATTTGCCCCAAAATATTATACAATTTAATACTCTTCACTTCAATTTTGTTCATTACTTTGAAATGTAAAATATCTTTAGTTGGATTTGGATAAAGCGTTAGATAATTGCCAAAATCAAAGTCTTGATTATCTAAAGCAGCAACAGTTGTTGTAGCGGGATCAGTTACAATCGGGAAATTATAATCAAAATAAATACTCGCCGAATTCGAAAATGTATTTCCTAAAACTAACGTTGATTTCGTTTTAATTTTAAAAGCAACATAACCATCATTGTTAGCATCATCAAAAGGTAAATTGATATTCTCAAAGATAAATTCTACTTTATTACCATTTATTCTCGTGTAGAAATTATGACTACTATGTTGTGAAATCAAAGTACCAATATCAAACTTAGCAGTATCAATTACATCGGCTACAACAATATTTTGTGCAGTAAAAGTTCCTGTATTTTCAAAACGGATAACATAATGAACATATTGACCAACCATACTTGGCGTAATAGTAGTACCTTCCAAGCAAGTTTTATCATTTGGATCATAGGAATTAACAACTATTTGATTTAGTGTAAATATATTGTCATTTGGAGTTTCGTCAGTTGAACCAACAATTGTTGCCGTATAATGTAATATATCATCACTATTCACTGCTGGAATTTCCATTGGGGAATTGATATTGAATACCAGATCAATTTCTCGAGTTTCAAACGGATTAAGATTATTATAATTCCAATTTAAACTGTTCGTAGCAGAACCTATATTCACAGGATTCGAAGAAACCAAATCCATAAGCGTTTCATCAAAATTAAAATTCAATGAACCATTTGCTACCTGATTCCCTTTGTTTTTATAAATAATTTTATAATGAGTATCAAATCCGGGACGAGCTACTTCTATTGGAATGATTGTAATTTCCAAATCATTTTTAATACCGTTAGAGGTTATACAAAAATTTTGAGTATATGGACTTGTTGATGATGGAAAACTTATTGTTGTTGAAGGTGGTGAAACAGTAAAATAACTTGGATTTTCTAATTGCGGTGTTAACGTATGATTTCCTGATTGAACTGGAATAGAATAATTATTTTCCTGATCAGTAATATAAACCCCTACTAAATTTGAATTTTGCAATCTATTTATTTTTAAATCATAAAAAGGCAAATCATTACTATCACATCCATTATTATTTAAATCTATTTTACTGTTTCCTTGAATAGTATAATAAGTACCACCCGGAACAAATGAACAATAGGTATTAATCTGTACATTTGGATAAGCATCATTTATATAAGATAAATCAGCTAATTCATTTTCGTCACAGCAAATATACTGAAGTGAATTGCCACTAAATTGAAGTACAGGTTGATAGCTACCATTTTTAATAAATAAAGATGATATTTCGTTATTTTGCATATAAACAGAATAAAGATTAAAACAACTATTCAAGTTTAAACTTGTTAAATTATTATTAGAACATAAAAAAGAGTATAAACTAATACAGCCCTCCAAAGTTATGGTTTCTAATAGATTCGAGTTACATTCCAAAGAATATAGATTACTTAATCCTGTTAAATCTAATGAAGTTAAGAGATTACTATTACAATTTAAATCTATTAAACTATTTGTGTTTATAGCTGTTAAAGAGGATAATTGGTTATTATTACAACTAACATATTTTAGGTTTGATAAATTGTTAAAATTTAGTGAGGTTAACTGATTATTGTAAATATTTAATCTAATTAAATTGTTGAGTCCACTTAAATTAATAGTAGTCAAAGAGTTATTTTCACAATCTATTCTTTGAAGATTAATACAATTGCTTAAACTCAAACTATTTAAAAGATTACCTGAACAATAAACTTCCTCTAAATCAGTTAAAGAATTCAAATTTAAAGTTGTAATTTGATTGAATGAACACTTTAAGATTGTTAGATTAACTAACTGACTTACATTTAAACTTGAAATTTGATTACCTGAACAATCTAATTCGTTCATACTAATTAATTGATTAATAGTTAAGTTTGTCAAATTATTACCTGAACAATTTAAATAATTCAAATTTGTGAAACTTAATATGCCTGTCAAATTGCTAATATTTGAAAATGGTAAATGCAGATAACTAACTTGTAGAGCTTCTGATACCTGTATGTTACCATCATTATTCTGGTCAATTTTAAAATACTGACCTGATAAATCTTTTGCAATTCCAATAAATTGGTCAGATTCCAATAATTTTGCCTTAAAATTAGCATCTGGAATTGTTACAATTTGAGATGAACATAAAAAACAAGAAAATAATAAGCCTATTAGGTAAATTTGTTTCATAAATATTTATTTAAAAAAAAAATCAAAGCCTATTCTTTATTAGAAATGCTTTGATATTTTTATTAGAAAACTAAAGAATATTATCCTAAAACCTCTTTAACTTTTTTACCGATTTCTGCAGGAGAATCTACAACGTGGATTCCACATTCTCTCATGATACGTTTTTTAGCTTCAGCAGTATCGTCTGCACCACCAACAATTGCACCTGCGTGACCCATTGTTCTTCCTTTTGGAGCAGTTTCTCCAGCGATGAAACCTACAACCGGTTTTCTATTTCCATCGGCTTTAATCCATTTTGCAGCATCAGCCTCTAGTTGACCACCAATTTCACCAATCATAACGATACAATTAGTTTCTGGATCATTCATTAATAACTCAACAGCTTCTTTAGTAGTAGTTCCAATAATTGGGTCACCACCAATTCCGATAGCAGTAGTTATTCCTAAGCCTTGTTTTACAACTTGGTCTGCAGCTTCGTAAGTTAATGTTCCCGATTTAGAAACGATTCCAACTGTACCTTTTTTGAAAACAAAACCTGGCATAATTCCAACTTTAGCCTCTTCAGGCGTAATTACACCTGGACAGTTTGGACCAATTAATCTACATTCTCTATCTTTAATGTAAGCATATGCTTTAATCATATCTGCAACCGGAATTCCTTCTGTGATACAGATAATAACTTTAATTCCAGCGTCAGCAGCTTCCATTATTGCATCTGCAGCGAAAGCAGGCGGAACAAAAATAATTGTAGTATCAGCACCAGCTTGTTCTACGGCATCTTTTACAGTATTAAAAACTGGACGATCTAAATGAGTTGATCCACCTTTTCCTGGTGTAACTCCACCAACAACATTAGTTCCGTATTCAATCATTTGAGATGCGTGGAAAGTTCCTTCGCTACCTGTAAAACCTTGAACAATTATTTTTGAATTCTTATTTACTAAAACGCTCATGATATATTTTTTATGTAGTTTTATTGTTTGTGATGCAAAAGTATAAAATAGTAATTAGTAAATAGTGATTAGTAATTAGTTTTTTTATTAATTTTTGCAAATTTTATATATATAATTTTTATGAAAATTGACTCATTTGAAAACCTCTGAATAATTTACCATCTTTAATTTCCCAAATGACAAAAAAATGGGCTAAAAGCATTTCTTCTCGAGGATTTTCTATTGTTTTTACAAAATGTGAATAGCGAACAGAAACTATGTTATCTTCTACAATAATATGGGTAATTCTCATTTTAGAACGAACATAAGCTTTGCTCAATTCATCCGATAAATTTAAAACATCTTCTTTTTTCATCTGAACGAAACCTTTGCTACTGTTCCATTCGATAATTAAATCATCATGCAGAAATTCTGTTACCTCTGATTTTTGTAACATCAAATCATTTTTATAAAAATCAATTACTAATTCTTTTGGTGTCATTACTTTAGATTTTTTAAAATTTCTGGAATTCGTTTAATATTTGCCAATTGTTTCAATTTTTCGCGTGATTCTTCTATTGGCGTTCCAAAATAAGATTTACCACCTTCAACCGATTTAGTAACTCCAGTTTGCCCAAGAATAACGGCTTTTGCTCCAATTGTTATTCCACTTGTGGTTCCAACTTGTCCCCAAAGTGTCACTTCGTCTTCAATAATTACGCAACCTGCAATTCCAGTCTGAGCTGCAATTAGACATTTTCTACCAATTACGGTATCGTGGCCAACGTGTACTTGATTATCAATTTTTGTTCCTTCACCGATTGTAGTATCACCGGTAACTCCTTTATCGATGGTACAAAGCGCGCCAATACCGACATTATTTTCGATAACAACACGTCCGCCAGAAAGTAATTGATCATAACCTTCAGGACGTTTTTTATAATAAAAAGCATCTGCACCAAGAATTGTACCTGCCTGAATAATTACATTATCGCCAATTATACAGCCATCATAAATGGTTACATTAGAATGAATAATACAATTGGAACCAATTTTCACATGATTTCCAATAAAACAATTTGGTTGAATAAATGTTCCTTCGCCTATTGTTGCAGAAACCGAAATGGCTTTATCTGTAGCTTGGAAAGGTCTAAAATGTTTGGTTAGTGTATTGAAATCTCTAAACGGATCATCTGAAATTAATAGCGCTTTACCTTCTGGACAATCTACTTCTTTGTTAATTAAAACTATTGTTGCAGCCGATTGTAAGGCTTTGTCATAGTACTTAGGATGATCTACAAAAACAATATCACCTGGTTCAACGACGTGAATTTCATTCATACCATAAACAGGAAAATCATCAGCACCAATATACTGGCAACCGATGATTTCTGCAATTTCTTTAAGAGCTTGTACTTTTGAAAACTTCATATTTTTAGTATTCAGTATCCAGTGTTAAGTGTTCAATATATTACATGAACAAAGTTAACACTGAAAACTATTCTTTTACTCGTTCCATGTAAGAACCAGAAGCTGTATCGATTTTAATTTTATCGCCTTCATTAATAAATAAAGGTACGTTTACAGAAGCGCCTGTTTCTACTTTAGCTGGTTTTGTAGCATTTGTAGCTGTATTTCCTTTTACACCTGGCTCTGCATAAGTAACTTCAAGTACTACAGAAGCTGGCATATCTACAGAAAGTGGTAATTCGGTTTCAGCATTGATAATTACTTTAACAGTTGTTCCTTCTTTTAATAAATCTGGAGCATCAAGAATAGCTTTATTTAATTGAATTTGCTCGTAAGTTTCTACGTGCATGAAGTTAAACAAATCTCCTTCGGCATACAAATACTGATATTCATGCGTTTCAACACGAACTTCGTCAATTTTATGACCAGCAGAAAAAGTGTTATCTAAAACTTTCCCATTAGTTAAACTTTTTAATTTAGTTCTAACGAAAGCTGGACCTTTTCCTGGTTTTACGTGAAGAAATTCAATGATTTTATAAATATCGTGATTGTATTTGATACATAATCCATTTCTAATATCTGATGTAGATGCCATTGTAAAATTTGTTTATTTTATAATTATTAATTTTTTATTTATATGCTTCCCGAATATCCTTTCATGATTCCGCGAGAAGAATTTCTGATAAAATCTAGGATTTCATCACGTTCTGGTGAGGCTGCCATTTCGGCTTCAATAATACCAACTGCTTGTGAGGTATTGTAATTTTTTTGATATAAAATTCTGTATATATCTTGAATTTCCCTGATTTTTTCGGATGTAAATCCTCTTCTTCTTAATCCAACAGAATTAATTCCAACATAAGATAAAGGTTCTTTAGCAGCTTTTGTATATGGAGGAACGTCTTTACGTAGTAATGATCCACCAGAAATCATAGCGTGATCACCAATACTAATAAATTGATGTACTGCAGATAATCCGCCAACGATTGCATAGTTTCCAATAGTTACATGACCACCAAGAAGTACGCCATTTACAATAATTACATTATCGCCAATATGACAATCGTGCGCAACGTGTGCAGTTGCCATAATTAAACAATTGTTTCCAATTTTTGTTTGTCCCGATGCAATTGTTCCTCTATTTATTGTAACACATTCTCTTATAGTACAGTTATCTCCGATTATTGCAAGTGAATCTTCACCTCCAAATTTTAAATCTTGAGGAACCGCAGAAATAACTGCGCCTGGAAAAATATTACAATTTTTTCCAATTCGTGCACCTTCCATTATGGTAACATTAGAACCTATCCAAGTTCCTTCGCCAATTTCTACATTATTATGTATAGTAGTGAACGGATCAATTACAACATTTCTTGCAATTTTTGCTCCAGGATGTACGTATGCTAGTGGTTGATTCATGTTTTGTTTGTTTATTGTTTGGTGATTAGTAGGCTATTGTTTTGCAACGATAAGCGCTAACCTCTAAACTTTAAATTATTGTTTTTTAGCTATTTGTGCCATTAATTCAGCTTCGGCAACTAATCTTCCATTAGCGTAAGCGTTTGCTTGCATGTGACAAATTCCTCTTCTAATTGGAGTAATTAAATCACATTTGAAAATTAATGTGTCACCTGGTAATACTTTATATTTGAACTTAACATTGTCAATTTTCATAAAATACGTCAAGTAATTTTCTGGATCTGGAACCGTGCTTAATACTAAAATTCCTCCCGATTGTGCCATTGCTTCCACAATTAAAACTCCTGGCATTACTGGTGCATCTGGAAAATGTCCAACAAAGAAATTTTCATTCATTGTAACATTTTTCATTCCAACCACATGTGTGTCAGACATTTCTATAATTCTGTCGATTAACAAAAATGGAGGTCTGTGTGGCAAGATATTCATAATTTGATGAATATCCATTAATGGAGGTAAATTTAAATCGTAACTTGGAATATGATTCTTTTGTTCGATTTTAATAATTTTAGACATTTTTTTAGCAAACTGAGTATTTACAAAATGTCCTGGTTTATTAGCGATAACTTTACCTTTAATGCGAATTCCTATAAGAGCTAAATCACCAATAACATCAAGTAATTTATGACGTGCAGCTTCGTTTGGATAATGCAAAGTTAGATTATCTAAAATTCCATTTTCTTTAACTGCGATTGAATCTTTACCGAAAGCTTTTTTAAGATTTTCCATCGTAGATGGCGAAATTTCTTTATCAACATATACGATAGCGTTGTTTAAATCGCCACCTTTTATTAAACCATTGTCTAATAAAGTTTCTAATTCATGTAAAAAACTAAACGTTCTTGAGTTGGCAATTTCGGTTTTAAAATCACTTATGTTTTTTAAAGTAGCATTTTGAGTTCCAAGGACTTTAGTACCAAAATCTACCATTGCAGTAACTTGATAATCATCACTTGGCATTACGAGAATTTCACTTCCTGTAGCTTCGTCTGTAAATGAGATTACTTCTTTTACAACATAAAATTTACGTTCGGCATCTTGCTCTTCAATTCCAGCTTTTTCGATTGCTTCAACAAAATACTTAGAAGAACCATCCATAATTGGTGGTTCAGAAGCATCTAATTCTATAATTGCATTATCGATATCGCAACCAACAAAAGCAGCTAAAACGTGCTCTGATGTTTGAATTTTCACACCTAATTTTTCTAAATTCGTACCTCTTTGAGTATTTACTACATAATTAGCATCAGCTTCAATAATTGGCGCACCTTCTAAATCAACTCTTACAAAGGTAAATCCGTTGTTTATTGGTGCAGGTTTAAAAGTCATTTTTACTTCTTTTCCTGTATGTAATCCAACTCCTGTAAGCGAAATTTCGTTTTTGATGGTTTTTTGCTTAACCATAATATAATTGTAATTTAGTTTGTTTTCTATTCTAATTTTTTCTTCAAATTATCTAAATCTGAAACTATTTTTGGAAAATTTCTAAAATGGACGAATGATTTACTAAAATCTCCATAATTAAAAGCTGGCGAACCCTGAACAGTTTCTCCTTCTTTAAGACTTTTTCCAATGCCTGATTGTGCTTGAATTCGCACATTATCTCCTATTATAATATGACCTACAATTCCTACTTGACCGCCAATCATACAGTTTTTACCAATTTTGGTTGAACCTGCAATTCCGGTTTGTGAAGCAATTACGGTATTTTCTCCAATTTCTACGTTGTGAGCAATTTGAATTTGATTATCCAACTTCACTCCTTTTCTAATTATTGTTGATCCTAAAGTTGCTCTATCTATTGTAGTACATGAACCTACATCGACATTATCTTCAAGAATTACATTTCCTATTTGAGGTATTTTGGTATAACTACCATCTTCTGATGGAGCAAATCCAAATCCATCTGAACCAATAATACTTCCTGAATGAATGGTGCAATTAGCTCCAATTTCAGTTTCAGAATAAATTCTAACTCCAGCAAATAAAACACAATTATCACCGATAGTAACGTTATCTCCAATAAAAGTATTTGGATAAATTTTTACATTATTTCCAATGATAACATTTTTACCTACATAACAAAAACTACCTAAATACAATTGATCACCATAAGTAACATTTTCTGAAATTACTGATGGTTGCTCAATTCCCGATTTCATTAATTTAACTTGATTGTAATATTCAAGAAGTTTAGAAAACGCTTTATAAGCATCTTCAACTTTAATTAAAGTTGTAGTTATTGCTTGCTCTGGTTCAAAAGTATCATTTACAATTGTAATTGATGCTTGAGTTGAATAAATGTAATTAAGGTATTTTGGATTAGACAAAAAAGTTAAAGAGCCGACAACTCCTTCTTCTATTTTTGCTAATTTATAGACTTCAGCATTAGGATTACCTACTACTTTGCCCTCAAGAATACCCGCTATTTGTTCTGCTGTGAATTTCATTTATGCAAAAATATAAAAATTAATTGAAACCTACACTTCAAGTAGTACTTTTGGAAAACACATAAAGTATTTCGTTACAGCTTTGGATAATGCTCTAACTTGTAATTGATCGGACGAATCTACAATATTTTCTACAGTTTTATCTTTTTTTAAGATACTTATTGGCTCAGTTTCTTTATTGTATGCCTGATTTTTGAGTTTTCCTTTAAATACAAAGTACGAAACATCTTTATCAGATAAATTGTGCATTGTAGCAAATCTAGTTTTTAAATCTTTCAATTTTTCTAATTCAACTTTCTCGTCAAGCATCACGATTTTTAGTAAATCACGATTAATTATCATTTTACTTAAAGAACTCAAAACAAAGTCGTCATTAAATTGCCAAGTTTTTATTGCACCCATAACATCATAATCATCTAATAATGCAAATGTTTTCAATATTTCTTCATTAAAATCATCTGATGAAATTTTATTGTTTAAAAAAAAAGAAAGTGGTTCACTACATGATAATTGAACTCCTTTTTGAGTTAGTTCTTTAGCTCTTTTAAGAATTTTTGTCAGCGTTAATTCGGCAACAACAGATGTTTTATGTAAATAGGCTTGCCAGTACATTAATCGTCTTGCAACAAGAAATTTCTCTACAGAAAAAATGCCTTTTTCTTCAATTACAAGAACATCATCTTGTACGTTCATCATTTGAATTAAACGGTCGCTGTTGATATTTCCTTCAGCAACACCACTATAAAAACTATCTCTTTTTAGATAATCCATTCGATCCATATCAAGCTGACTAGAAATTAATTGCAACATGAATTTTCTATGATATTCACCTTTAAATATTTGAATTGCTAAACTTAATTTTTGGTCAAATTCTTGATTTAAAGCATTCATAAAGAAAAGTGAAATTTCTTCGTGATGGACATCTTCTACAATGCTGTGTTCCATGGCATGAGAAAATGGTCCATGACCAATATCGTGTAAAAGAATGGCTATATAAAGTGCGTTTTCTTCTTCATTAGAAATTTCAACGCCTTTAAAACGAAGTGTTTGAACGGCTTTCTGCATTATATGCATACATCCTAAGGCATGATGAAATCGCGTGTGATGTGCACCAGGATAAACCAAATACGACATGCCCATTTGAGAAATACGTCGCAAACGTTGAAAATAAGGATGCTGAATTAAATCGTAAATTAAGCTATTTGGAATGGTAATAAAACCATATATAGGATCGTTGAATATCTTGAGTTTATTGGTCGGATTCACTAAATTACTGTTGTTTATTTGTACAAATATATGCAAAATATAAAGTATAAAAAAACTACATTTTTAGGATGTAGTTTTTATAATTTTTTGAAGTTTTTACCAGATAACAACTCGAAGTGAATCGGGTTGATACATCTTGCTTCCTGGTTTTATATTGAATGTTTTATGAAATTCTGGAATGTTTGACAATGGTCCATTAATTCTAAATTGTGCTGGCGAGTGTACATCAGTCATGATTTGCTGTGATAAATATTCTTTGTTAGCATTTACCATCCATGCATATCCATAAGCTAAAAAATAACGTTGATCTGGTGATAATCCGCTGATTTTTTCATTAGATTTATATTGTTTGGTTTTCTTGAAAGCTTCATAACCCATAATTACACCGCCTAAATCGGCTATATTTTCTCCTTGCGTTGCATCTCCATTTACAAATTTATCTCCAACATTGTATTTACTATATTGATTAACTATAAGTTGTGTTTTTTGTTTGAATTTCTTCAAATCTTCTGCAGTCCACCAATTATTTAAGTTTCCTTTGTCATCGTATTGACTTCCTTGATCGTCAAATCCGTGCGTTATTTCATGTCCAAAAGTGGAACCACCAATTATTCCATATAAAATAGCATCATCTGGCATTCTACCTTCATATCCTGGAACTAAAATATTGCATGCTGGTACGCAAATTTCGTTATTGCTCGGGTTGTAGTAGGCATTATAGGTTTGTGGAAACATTCCCCATTCGGTTCTATCAACTGGTTTTCCATATTTTTTAATCATTTCACTGTACTCCCATTTAGTAACTGCCATTACATTTTTACAGTACGAATTTCTGTCGATAGCAATAGAACTTAAATCTTTCCATTTGTCTGGATAACCTACTTTCATTACAATTTTACTTAATTTGTATAATGCTTTTTTCTTTGTAGGTTCACTCATCCAATCTAATTTCTTAATACGTTCGGCATAAACATCTCTGATATTATTTCCAATTTCTAGTAATTTTTCTTTTGATCCTTTCGGAAGGTATTCTTCAATGTAAACTTGACCAATTAATTCTCCAAGCGAACCATTAGTTTGTTCTACCACACGCTTCCATCTTGGTTTTTGAGTTTTTACTCCGCCTAAAACTGTCGAATAAAATTTAAAATTTTGATTTTCTATTTCTTTGTTCAAATAAGCTGCGTATGTATTTACCAAATTCCATTTTAGATACGTTTTCCAATCTTCAATAGTATACGATTTAATCATACCATTGAATGCTTTGTAAAATTCGGGTTGGCCAACAATTACTGAATCTGCTTTCGCAATTCCCAATTCTTTCAAAGTAAAATTCCAATCAATATTGGGCGTAATCGAATTAAAAGCAGCAACTGACATTTTATTGTAGTTCGCATTTGGATCTCGTAATGCCTCTAATTTTCTAGATGATTTAGCCAACTCTGTTTCCAATTTCATTATTGAACTTGCATTTTTGGCTGCCACTTCGGGCTTCTCACCTATTAATTCTAACATTTTCTGAACATGTTTTACATATTCATTTCTAATATTAAC
Organism: Flavobacterium aquatile LMG 4008 = ATCC 11947; assembly: GCF_000757385.1. Lineage (GTDB taxonomy): Bacteria > Bacteroidota > Bacteroidia > Flavobacteriales > Flavobacteriaceae > Flavobacterium > Flavobacterium aquatile. The sequence continues at coordinate 328,614 of NZ_JRHH01000004.1, forward strand.
CGTTTCAGAATCAGTGTTGAAATAGTAATCTCTTTGACCAAGACCTAATCCGCCTTGAGAAAATTGAAGCATGTTTTTAGCACTATTTTTATCATCTTGATACACATAAAATGAAAATCCAGCGCTTGCGCCCAAAGTATGTAAATGAGCAATAGTTTTTAATAAACTTGGTACATCTTTTACAGCATCAATTTTAGCAAAATCATTTTTAAGTGGTGAAATTCCAAGTTTATTAATAGCTAAAGAATCCATTCCTGACGCATAAAAATCACCTATTTTCTGTTTGTTACTACCTTTTTCTGCATTGGCTTCCGCCGATTTTTCACAAATGGATTTCACCTGATTGTTTATGGTATCTTGAATCATTCTAAAAATTCCGTTACTTCGCTCAGATGATGGAATTGGGTGTTTTTTAAACCATCCGCCATTTGCATAGTGGAAAAAATCATCAGTCGGATTTATTGTAGTATCTCTATTGGTTAACAATGGATCAACAAACGCTGTTTCTTTTTTATCGCAACTAATAATACTTAATGTTGTTAAAGACAGAATTGTAATTCTTTGAAGTAGTTTCATATTTACTATTTTAATGCACTTGATTAGTATAAATTCGTGAAATTTGTTACAAAATAAGAGGACTATTTATTTGATCTTTCTGACTTTTAAATTATTAATTTGATAAAAAACGTAAGAAACAATAACGAAAAATAAAGTCATGTAAATGGCATTATACAAGACTTTTGCAAATCCTAAATCGGATACGTTTAAAAATGGATAAGGATAATAGTTTGAAAAATATCCACGTATCATAACTACAATTATATAAATCATTGGAAATAATAACCAACCAAAAATACTCTTATAATTGATAGTTTGTTTCGAAAATTTGAAATACCAAAACAAAATATAAACAATCGGAATCACTAAATGAAGAAGTTCATCGGCTACTTTATCCCAGCCTTTTGGTTGCCAAATAAATCTCAAAATTGTATTATACACAAATCCTACAACGAAAATATAGACCGTAATGGCAACTTGAGTATTTGATCTTGCAAAGAACTTAAGAAGATTTGATTGCAACGATTCCGCCGTAAAAACAAATGCAACTAGAATATTAGATAGAATTGTAAAAAAGGTAAAATACCGAATAAGTGTTTCAACAATTGATGCTTGTCTGTTAATAATAATCAATACTAACTGCAATATAACTGTAAACCAGCAAAGTATGAACATTAGAACACTTATGTTATTCGATTTATTATTTGCCATTTTTAAAAAATTGAATTGTAAATTTAACTAAAAAACAAACTATTTGTAGTACAAATTTGGCACTATTTATTCTCATTAAATCTATATCTTTACTAATTTTGCAATCTAACCGATTTTTTATATTTTTATAAAAACAACAATAATTATGAGTAACGCCATTTCACAACGTGTAGCTGACTTTTTAAAAGAACACGAGCCATTTAATTATTTGCCCTATGAAGATTTAATTCAAATTGCCAACACTATAAGAGTTATCAATTTGGAAAAGCATAAATCATTATTTCAAATAAATGATGTATTGCACGACAGTTTTTATGTTGTTGCTTCGGGTGTTATCCATTTGACCGTGATTTCAGATGCTGAGGAAACTTTGCTTAACAAATGTTATGCAGGAGATATCTTTGGTTTACGTCCATTTTTTGCTAAAAATAATTATCAAATGACTGCAAAAGCTCGAGAAGAAAGTATAATTTATGCAATTCCAATTGCGACTTTCAAACCTTTTGTTGCTCAAAATGTCGAAGTTTTAAACTTTTTACTGGAAAGTTTTGCCGTAAATACCAAAAATAGCTTGGACAGCCAAAACAACGGATTGATGTCGGATAGTGTAGGTTATTCTGACAATCAATCTGATATGATGTATTTTCAATCCCTGAGTTACAATAAAGCACCATTAAAAATTAGCTCTGAAATTGCAATAAAAGATGCAGCTCAACTGGTTACAGAAAATATGGTTGATAGTGCCATTATTATTGATCAAAGTTATCCTATTGGAATTGTAACCGATAAAGATTTTCGTTCTAAAGTAGCGACTGGTCGATTTCCATTATCGAATTCAATTGATAAAATTATGGCGTCACCAGTGATAACGGTTACCGAAAATATTTCGGTTGCCGAAGCACAATTGGTGATGTTAAAACATAGTGTTTCCCATCTTTGTGTAACTCATGATGGCACTGATAAATCAGAAGTAAAGGGAATAATTTCTGAACACGATTTGGTAGTTGCACAAGCTAACAATCCTGGAGTTTTACTGAAAGAAATTAAGCGTTCACAAACTTCTAAAGAATTAAAATTGGTTAGAGATAAATTAACCGATATCATTCAGTCATCTATAAATAAAAACATTCCTTTAACTCATATAAATAGTATCGCTGGAGAAATTACTTTGGCAATTATTAAACGTGCTGTTGAGCAATCTATATTAGATTTAGGTTCTCCACCAGCAAGATTTGCTTGGTTAAGCATTGGAAGTCAAGGTAGAAAAGAACAACTTTTATTAACCGATCAAGATAGTATTTTAGTCTTTGAAGATGTTTCTGCCGAGAAATATCGTGATGTTAAAGATTACTTTTTGAAATTGGCAAAAAAGACAACTTCTACATTAGAAAAAGTTGGTTTTGCAGCTTGTCCACAAGGCCACATGGCTAGTAATATGCTTTGGTGTAAATCATTGACAGACTGGACAAAACAATACAACAGTTGGATGAATACTCCAGGTGAAAATTCAAATGAAATTAGTAGTGTTTTCTTTGATTATGAAATGGCATTTGGTGAGCAAAAAATTGAGGATGCGATAACAGAAACCATATTTAAAAACGCAAAAAACAATGTTCTTTTCTTTGATTATCTAGGAAATGATGCTTTGAAAAAACCTACACCTCTAAACTTTTTCAAGAAGTTTAATGTAGAAGAAGATGGAGAAAATAAAGGTAAATTTGATATTAAAACTAGAGCATTAATGCCTTTAATTGATGGCGCACGATTGCTAGTTATGAGTAACAATATTAAAGGTATCAATAATACTTATTTGAGATACAAACAGTTGGCAATGGTTGATCCAAAGTTTTCGGAAGTGTATTTAAATTGTGCTGATTCTTATTTGGTATTATCAAAATTTAGAGCAGCCGAAGGTTTAAAGAATGATAGTTCTGGACAATACATTAACATGGACGAATTAAATAAAGTCGATAAAGAGAAATTGAAAAATGCATTAGCACCAATGCGTGAATTGGAAGAATTAATCAAAGATCGTTTTCAACTTACACAATTTTCATAATTATGCTCGACTGGTTAAAAAATATTAGTAAAGAACATCCCGAATTTTGGAAAAATTATACTTCAAAATTCGAGAAAAAATCCAATCGATACGTTTCTTTAAGTCTTGAAACTACTGGATTGAATCCCAATAAAGATGTAATTCTTTCTTTTGGAGCAATTGCTGTGGTCAATGATACTATTTTAATTGGAGACACTTTTGAAATTGCCATTCCACAATACAAATATTTGCATGATAATGGTATAACAAATGATTTTTTATTAGAAAGTGCGCAACCAAAATTAGCCGAACCTGCTGCAATAGAAGCATTTATTAATTATTTAGGAAATGCAACTTTGGTTGGACATCGCATTCATTTTGATGTAGAAATGATCAACGAGGCTCTAGAAAAATTGGCTTGTGGACGATTAAAAAATGAAGCATTAGACATCGAAATTATGTATAAAAAATTGCATGATATTGGCGATAAAAATTTCTCTTTAGACGAATTAGCAAATTTGTTTAAAATCCCTAAAACTGAGCGAATTTCTACAACAGATGATGCTTTTACAATTGCGTTATTGTTTTTAAAATTGAAATCTCGACTTAAATTACAATAATGAAAGTTAATTTAAAAGCAATTGTTATTCAGATAGTAATTCTTGTATTTACTCCTTTATTTATTTTCAGTCAAAATGATATTATGACAAATGATTGGGCAAATTTAAAAAAATACGATTCAGAAAATAAGCAGTTATCTACTACTCCTTCTTCCAATAGAATTGTTTTTATGGGCGATTCTATAACCGAATTTTGGAAAGTAAATGATTCAAGTTTCTTTGACAAATCTAAAATCAACAGAGGAATAAGCGGACAAACGACTTCCCAAATGATGCTTCGTTTTCCTCAAGATGTAATCAGTTTAAAACCAAAAGCTGTTATTATTCTAGCAGGAATAAACGATATTGCTGAAAATACTGGTCCTATTTCTAATGAAGGAATTTTAGAAAATATAATTTCAATGACTGAATTAGCAAAAGCAAATAACATCAAAGTTGTTTTATGTTCAGTTTTACCAGCAAATCGATTTAATTGGAATTCAAAAATTTCACCATCTAATCGAGTAATCGAACTTAATAAAATGATTCAATCTTATACCGTCAAGAATAAAATTATTTATGTAGATTTTTATTCACAAATGGTTGATGATGAAGATGGTTTGCAAAAACGATTTGGTGAAGATGGAGTTCATCCCAACAAAGAAGGTTATTTGTTAATGAAATCTATTGTTAATGAAGCGATTGAAAAATTGTAATAAATATGAGAATAAAACTAAATAAATGAAAATAGTAACGATTTTTTTTCTTTTAATTATATCAATAAAAACTGCTTATTCTCAAAACTTTGGAAAATTTCTAAAAATTGAAAAAGAAAAACTTCATAGAGATTTAGATTTATTACACCAAGGCTTAGATAAATTTCACTCTGGAATGTATTGGTACACGCCAAAAGATAGTGTAGATATTGCTTTTCAAAATGTAAAAAATCAAATAACTAATGATTTAAATGTTCTTGAATTCCACAAGCTAATCACTCCTTTGGTTGCACTTTCAAGAGAAGATCACACCGATGTTTTTTTACCGAAAGACATTAAAGAGAAAACTATTAAAGATGAAACGATCACTTTTTTTCCTTTGACAGTCAAATTTTTAGATAAAAAACTGTATTGCATTCAAAATGGATCAAATGATTCTTTAAAGATAGAAGGTTTTGAAATAGAGGAAATTAATGGAGAATCTCCAACGGAAATTGCTTTAAAAATTGGAAATCTATTTGCTTCAGATGGATTTATAAAATCTGTGAAATATAATGATTTGAGTGGGTTTAATTTTCCGAAAAACTATTACTATTACTATGGAATAATTGATGAGTTTAAAGTTAAATTTAAAGAATTACCTCAAATTATTTCATTCGAATCATTATCAAATATTCAAATTAGCACCAATTTAAAAAAACGTAAAAGTAAAATCCGTGAAAATACAATTAGTGAACCTTTAGAATTAAAAATTATTGATACAAAAACTGCTTCTTTAATTATTAAAACTTTTGATAATGTTGAAATTAAAAAGGAAAGTAAGTACAGGTCGTTTAAAGAATTTCTTTCTAAAAGTTTTAAAGAAATAAAAGAGAAAGATATTGAAAATTTAATAATTGACATAAGTGAAAACGGTGGCGGAACAGAGGGAAATGAAGGTTTACTGTATTCCTATTTTGGAGAAAACTATCAAAAATATAAAAAAGTTACTGCTAAAACTCAAAAGGTTATTCTCTCTAATAGTTTGGATAAGCCAATAAAACTAAAAACATTTGGATTTTTCGAGAGAATTTTTACTAATAAAAAAATGAAGGACGGTAGTCTTGAAAGAAGAAATAATTTTATTTTAGGACTTATGGCCTATAAAACATCTCCAAAAAACAAGTTTATTGGAAATAGATATGTAATTATTAGTCCGATTACTTATTCTGGTGCTAGTGAGTTTTCTAATATGATGTACTCACAAGATTTAGCAACTTTTGTCGGACAGGAAACTGGTGGCGGTTATTACGGAAATACAAGTGGGTATGTTAGAGAATTAGTTTTACCAAATTCCAAAATTAGCATAGATATTCCAACTTTGAAATTTGAGATGAATGTCCAACCAAAATTACCCTTTGGAAGTGGCGTTAAGCCTCATTATACGGTGATTCCAACAATAAGTCAATACATGGAAAAAGAGGATATTTATACTCAATTCATTTTAAAATTAATTGATAAAAAATAATAATTTACTGATATCGATTATCCAAATAAACAATCCTCTCAAACTTTCCATGATGCGTTTTGGATACGTTTTTTACTTCATTATTCAATAAAATAAACGGAATTCCATTTACTTTAAAAAGCGTATTCTCGTTTTCTATAGTTCTAATATTTTCGAAATGCCTTGAATCTTCAACCGCTAACGAATAAACCGATTCCTCAGTCACAATAGTTTTTGTGTAGAAAATTTGATTCTGAAATTGTACTAAACCATTGTCAAGATTTAAATCCAAACATTCAATTTTTATTGGATAATAACCTCGCTTTCCTCCTTTTTGAAGAATGATTTTATAAACAGCTTCCTTTCTGCTCCATAAATTCCATACTGCAAGGTCTTGATTGGTAGATTTTTGTATGAGTAATTGCTCGGAAAAAGTAACTATTTTTTCCAAATATCCTTTACGTTTCCAGTTGCTTTCTTTTTTAGCTAAAGCCAAATCTACTATGTCGTTTCCAATCACTTTGCTGCTAATTTGGTTTTTATAATTTCTAAAGTTGTTTTTATAGAAATCATTTTTTCCATTGAAGCAGTATCAATTTCAATATCAAAAGCTTCCTCTGTATCTAAAACAATATCCACTAAATTCGCCGAATTTATTTGCAAATCAGTGATAAAATCAGTGTCTTCGGTAAGATTTGCAAAGGCTTCCTCATTCTTAACAAATGGTTTTACAATAGGTTTTAATTTCTCTAAAATTTCCTCGTTATTCATAGCTTATTTGTATTTTTTAAAGATTACACATCCGTTGACGTCACCAAAACCAAAACTGGCTTTTGCAACAATATTTATCTCTTTTTCAATTAGTTTTGTAGAAACTTTAGAAGCATCAATTAAATCTGCAATTTCGGGATTTAAATCCTCACAATTCACATTTGGAAAAATAAATCCGTGATAAATTTGCAAGACCGAAGCCACACTTTCAATACTTCCAGCTGCCGACAAACAGTGGCCGACCGTGGATTTCAAAGAATTTATATAAGGAAAATCAATCCCTTTTCTGTTTAATGCTTCGGTCCAATTTTTAATTTCCAAACTGTCTTTCGAAGTTGCTGTCAAATGTCCGTTAATTGCATCAATTTCATTTGAAGAAATACCCGAATTTAGCATTGCATTTTCAATACATTTTTTGACGGCGACCGAATTTGGAGCAGTCATAGTTCCTTCACCTCGTTGTCCACCCGAATTTACATTTCCACCTAAAACTTCGGCGTAAATCTTGGAACCACGATTTAAAGCTGATTCTAAATCCTCTAAAATTAATGCTCCTGCTCCACTTCCTGGTACAAATCCAGAAGCGGTTGCACTCATTGGTCTTGAGCCTTTTTCTGGCGATTCGTTATGTTTGTAAGTGCAAACTTTCATAGCATCAAAACCACCCCAAATGTATGGTCCGGAATCACTTGTGCTTCCTGCAATTATTCGTTTTGCTCGTCCCGATTTTATTCGTTCAAATGCCATTAAAATACTTTCAGTTCCTGTAGTACAAGCAGATGAATTGGTTGTAACTTGATTTCCCAATCCTAATTTTCCTCCAATATATGCGCTTACACCACTGTTCATGGTTTGTGCAACGGCATTACTTCCTAATCTTCGCGTTTGAAAATCATCAATTTTATAAATACTTTCTCTAAATTTTTCAATTCCTGAAGTACCTGTTCCGAAGATTGTACCCGAATCCCAATCTGGATTTTCATTGTTTTCTATCGATAATTCAGCATCTTTCCATGCATCCATTGCTGCAATAACACCGTATAGAATTCCGGTTGAGTTGAAATTTCTTAATTCAAGTTCTGAAAAATATTCTAATGATAATTCTCTAGAAACTTCAGGTTTTCCAGCAATCTGACATGAAAATTGTAAACGTTCTAACTCTGGGTCATGTTTTATTCCTGATATTCCGTTTTTTATTGCATTTGTAAACGCGTTAAGTCCTACTCCATTTGGAGCAACAATTCCTAACCCGGTAATTACAACTCTATTTTTCATAAATCATTCCTGCAATTGTTCCGTTACAAACTTCAATCCCCGAATCATTTATCATTTTTACTTTACATTTTAATTTACCAAATCGAAAGTAGATTTTTTCGGAAATTACAACCACTTTTTCTTTTGGGAAAACAGGTCTTAAATATTCGATATTACTTGATGTTAAAGCAATTAGAGTATTTTTATTAATTTCATTATTTAATAAATAAATTCCTAAACATACAACACCAATTTGTGCCATTACCTCAGTCAAAATTACACCTGGAGTCACCGGATTATCAATAAAATGCCCTTTATAAAAATCTAACTTTTCATCAAATGTGTAATTTCCAACAACACCATCTTCACTGATAGACGTAATTTCATCTACAAATAAAAACGGTTTTGAATAAGGTAATTTCGATATAATTTCGTCTTGAGTCAAAATATATTTTTTAAAATTCTAATAAAATTCGCTGTGCCGAAAATCCTGGTCCGAAGCTAAGCATCAAACCTTTTTCTCCTTTTTTAGGGTTCGAATCCATAATTCGTTCTAAAACATACAATACCGTTGCACTCGACATATTGCCATACAATCGTAAAACTTCTTTGGTATCATTGATGTTTTTGCCTAAATTAGAAAATAAATCTTCAACGGTATTTACAATTTTCTTTCCACCCGGATGAAATATCAAATGATCTATATCTTCCATCTTAAGGTTGTTTTTTTCTAAAAACGGATGAATAATATCTGGAAAATGTGCCGAAATTGTTTCAGGAACTTCAATGTCGAGAACCATTTGCAATCCCGAATTAGTTAATTTGAAACCCATCATGTGAATGTTGTCATAAAAATGATACATTTCATCGGCAAGAATTTCTGGACCTTCATCTTCATCATTTGACGAAAGTAAAACACAAGCTGCACCATCGCCAAAAATAGCTGCACTGACAATATTTGCCATAGAATAATCGTCTAATTGAAAAGTAGCCGTTGGACTTTCGACAGCAATAACAGCAGCTCGCTTTCCTGGATTGGCTTTCAAGAAGTTTTTGGCATAAATTATTCCAGAAATTCCTGCGGCGCAACCCATTTCGGTAACTGGCAATCTAACAATGTCTTGACGTAATTTCAATTTGTTTATCAAATAAGCATCCAATGACGGAATCATAATTCCTGTACAACTTACGGTAATAATGTAATCCAAATCGGTTGGATTCCAATTAGCTTTTGTTAGTGCTTTTTCTAGTACTTTTTCTCCCAATTCAATAACTTCACTAACATAAATATCATTACGTTCTTCGAAAGATGTTTTGGTAAAAACTTCCACTGGATCCATTATGGAATAGCGTTTGTCTACCATTGCACCTTCAAAAATCTTTTTTACTTTTCTAATAAATCGTGGTTCTTGATCTACCAGCCAAGCATCTAAAAACGGCAGAATTTCTTCGGTATTTCTAGAATATTTTGGTAATTGCTTAGCAACTGTTTTGATTTTTACACTCATATTTTTTTCACAATCCATTGATAACGAAAAGCCCATTTCCAATTGATTGTATAGTTTTTAAAATTTAATTTATTAGAAATTGCGATTAATTCACTTCTTTTAAAACCACGAAGTATTGAAACTAATCCGTCTTCTCTTGACATTTTATTCAGTTGAAATACAAAACATAATGCTTGAAAAAGTCGGTAAGCTATTGCGCTTCGTTCCAAATCATTAACTACAATTCCGATTTTTGCATTTTTATAGAATTGTGCCATTAGCTTTTCTATTTCATGTTCTTTAAAATGATGTAATGTCAAAGTGCAAAGCACAATATCATATTTTAAATTATCAAATTCACTATCGAAAATATCTTCACATAAATAGCTAATATTGCTATAGTGTTTAGATAAATTTATTGCATGATTGATTGTAAAATTATTCGCATCAACACCAATCAATTTAAAATTCCAATTATTATCTTTAGCATAATCAGCAAGATATCGCAACATATCGCCATTTCCGCAACCTATATCAACAATTTTAATTTCGGTGGCTTTTGAATTACCTTCTAATAATTTAGCAACTCCTTGTAAAGTTAGTTTGTTTCCGCCTAAAAGCTGATTTATTTTGGCTATTTTATCTAAGGCATCGCGCAATTCTTCGCCTTCGAGGGCAAAATCATCCATTATTTCAATAGCATCAGTGCGTTTTTTTGTGTTTATAAAAATCATTTATAGTTTACAGGTATTGTTTTTCCGTGTGTTTTTTTAATTATGAATTTCAGAACAAACGGAAAGATAATTAGTATACGCAACAATACATTGGAAAGTTTTGGTTGTAATAATAATTTTGCCAAAACTCTTCCCATTTTTAGTCGGCTTTTAAAATTAAAATTCCACTTTTTAGTATACTTTTTTTCTAACTCTAATCTAGATTTAATTTTATTACTCAAGTATTTTTCAACTAAATCAGATGCTATTTTAGCACTGTGAATTGCCATTGCCATTCCGTTTCCACAAAGCGGATGAATCAATCCAGCAGTATCACCTATCATTAAAATATGATTTTCTACTGGCAGTTTTTTCTCGAAGGAAATCTGACTTATAGTTAATGGTTTTTCGAAAAGCAGTTTAGAGTTTTCTAAAACTTGCTTTAAATGTGGATTCTTTTTAAGAACCATTTCCTGAAAGTCAGTAATATTTTTATACTTTTTAAAAGAATTATAACGAACTAAATAGCAAATATTTATTATCTCATTTTCCACTTTTGAAACGCCACAATATCCACCATTAAAATTATGCAATCCAACAAAATCAGCATTAAATTCGCCCGAATAATGTGCTTTTACGGCCAACCAAGGTGATTTTTTTTGAATAAAATCTCTGTTAAGCAATAAATCAAGATTAGATCTTTTTCCGAAAGCACCTAGAACAATTTTTGATTTGAGATTCAATCCATTCGTAGTAGCAACTTCAAATAAATTGTTATCGAAAACTATATTTTGTACTTCATCCTTTATGATTTTACAACCATTTTCAATAGCTTTTTTGTAGAGATAAAAATCCAATTCATACCTACTTATTCCAAATCCGCCCATTGGTAAATCTGATGTAATTGACTTCCCATTTATGGTTGAAAATTTAAGTTTAGTAATGTCGGTAGGTTTTAAATCGGCTATTTTTATATCCAACCATTCAAAATAAGGTAAAACCTCGTTAGAAATATATTCGCCACAAACTTTATGCTTTGGAAATTCGTTTTTTTCAATAACGGTAACATAAAAATATCTTTTAGAAAGATGAATTGCTGCTATTAATCCTGCTAAACCACCACCAATAATAATAACTTCATTCTCGTTTTCCATACCATGTAAAAGTAGGTCATTAGCTTACTATTTGTTTATTAAATTTCGATTAAATGTTATATTATTATTGGATTTTAATTTGCTTTTCCTCTTTGTATTTTGCTTTGTAACGTTTATATAATTCGGTTTGATGACTTTCAAGACTAATTTGCCTTCCATCAATAAAAGCTTCAGAGATAACATTGGTTTTCATATCCAAAGCATCACCTTCCGAGATAAATAATGTTGCACTTTTACCTTCTTCTAAACTTCCATAGTTTTTATCAATTCCGAGGATTTTTGCAGTGTTTAAAGTAATTAATTGAAGCGCTTGTTCTTTTGGAATTCCCCAAGCAGCGCAAGTTCCGGCATAGAATGGTAAGTTTCTTGTTTGCATACGTTCCATATCACCTGAATTTTCTAAAGCAACTAAAACACCTTTATCTACTAAAATCTTAGCATTTTTATAAGGCAAATTCACATCTTCATCTTCTAACAAAGGTAAACTATGAACTCTCCTTAAAAGAACAGAAATATTATTTTGTTTCAATAAATCAGCAACTTTGTAGGCAAAATAACCACCAACAATGGTAACATTTGGCAATTTATTTTTGATTTTAAACAATACGATATCTTCAATTTCTTTTTCATTCGTTGCGTTTATATACAAATTTTTAGTTCCGTTTTGTAATCCATTCATGGCTTCGTAAGCTAAATCTTTTTTGGATTTATCACCATTTAAATATGCAGCTGAATTGTCAAAATAATCCTGAATGGCTTTTAATTGCTCGTCGTACTTTTTATTGGGTTCGATAATTGGCTCATTTCTACCTCCAGAAGTACTATAACTTGTTGGCCAGTCAAGAAAAACGCCATCATTTTCCTTAACTATTGCGTCTTCCCAATTCCATGCATCCAATTGAACGATTGATGAAGTTCCAGAAATTCTTCCGCCGCGAGGAGCAATTTGTGCCAAAAAAATTCCGTTTGGACGAGCCGATTCTGTGATAACCGATTCTGTATTGTAAGCAATAATACTGCGAATATGTGGATTAAATTCTCCTATTTCACGTTCATCATCAGATGCTCTAACGGCATCAATTTCAACTAATCCAAGAGTTGAATTTGGTGCAATAAATCCAGGATAAATATGTTTTCCAGAAGCATTTATATAAGTATCATGCTTTCCTGGTTTCATTAGATTTCCATCGGCAACATAGGCTATTTTTCCATCAACAATAGAAATAACGCTGTTTTCAATAACAGATCCATTTCCTAAATGTGCAAAACCACCTGTTATCAAAATAGATTTTGTTTGTTTTGACGCAGGCGTTTGTTGGCTGTATCCAATAAAAGTTAGTAGTAAAAAGAATATATATTTCATCCGAATTTAGTTTAGTTGATTTTATAATGTGAGTCGGTGCAAAAGTCATCCAACGTATCACAATGGTAATGTCCTGTTGATTTCTTAGTTGGAAGTTGCGTTTTTAATCCGCTGTTTTTGGCTTCTAACAACTCATTAATCAAACTTGCTCTTTCTTTTTTAATAGTTTCTAAAGCGATAGATTCTTTTTCTAAATCATAGAAAATAATTCCGTCAATAACCGTTTTTTCAGCTTTTGCATAAATAGAAAGCGGATTGTCTGACCAAAGTACCACATCGGCATCTTTACCCACTTTTATACTTCCGATTTTAGAATCGACTTGTAGAATTTTTGCCGGATTTAATGTCACAAAATTCCATGCTTCCTCTTCTGTTATTGCTCCGTATTTTACTGTTTTGGCAGCTTCTTGATTCAGTCGTCTTGACATTTCAGCATCATCAGAATTTATAGAAACTTGAACTCCTTGACTGTGCATCAGAGCCGCATTATACGGAATTGCATCGTTTACTTCAAATTTGTAAGCCCACCAATCGGCAAAAGTGGAACCAGAAACACCATGATTTTTCATTTTATCAGCAACTTTATAGCCTTCAAGAATGTGTGTAAATGTTTGAATTTTAAAATCATACCGATCAGCCAATTTCATCAACATATTGATTTCTGATTGCACGTAAGAATGACATGTTATGAATCGTTTTTTGTTTAAAATTTCGCTCAAAACTTCCATTTCTATATCATAGCGTGGTTCAATTTTATTTTTACCATTACCCGATTTAAAGGCTTTCCACTCGTTTTGATAAGCAATTGCTCTTGAAAAATAATCTTCATAAACCTGCTCCACACCCATTCTAGATTGCGGAAAACGATTTCTAGCATTATCACCCCAATTGGATTGTTTTACATTTTCGCCTAAAGCAAATTTGATATACTTTGGTGCATCTTTAACTAACATTTCGTCTGGAGAGAATCCCCATTTTAATTTTACAAATGCAGCTCTTCCACCAATTGGATTTGCTGAACCGTGCAATAAATTAGCCGATGTAACTCCGCCTGATAAATTTCTATAAATATTGATATCATCAGAGTTGACAACATCTTCAATAGTAACTTCTGCTGATGAATTTTGTCCGCCTTCATTAACTCCATTTGAAATGGCGATGTGCGAATGTTCATCAATGATTCCGGCGGTTAAATGTTTTCCAGTCGCATCAATTGACTTGGCGTTTGAACTAAAAATATTTTTGCCGATTTTTACAATTTTCCCATTTTCAACTAAGACATCAGTTTCTTTTAGAATTCCGTCTTTCTCACCAGTCCAAACGGTTGCATTTTTGAATAAAATAGTTTCTTGCTTAGGTTTAGAACTATTTCCATAAGCCATATTTGGAAAAGTAACTGGATACATTATCGGAACTTTTGGCTCTTTCTTATCCTTATCAACTTTAATTTCGTGTTCGCCTTTTTTTATTGCGGTCCACGTAGTTTCATTGCCGTTTTGTAAAATGGCTTTTCCTTTAAAAGTATTTTTATCGAAAGCTCCTGAAAGTCTTACGAAATTTGGTTTCAACGTGTCTTTATCTTTGATTACCGCATTCAACCAAGGCTCGTTGTACTGAATTTTGGTTCCGTAATTGATACTGTCTTTTGTAGTTTTAGCTTCTAATTTAGTTAGTTCGCCTTCAATTTTTAATTCAAATATTTGATTGTCAAATGTAACATCATAAATTCCTCTAATATCGGTTAAAGCACTTTTTTCGATTATGGTTCTAGTTCCTTGAACCCAATTTTCTTGAATCGTACTTTTTTCTTCAAAGATATCACCCGAAACTATAATGAAATTCGCCAATTTACCTTTAGAAATTGAACCTACTTTATCATATTGATTTAATAATTTAGCAGGATTTTCTGTTAAAGCGGCAATAGCTTTTTCTTTTGGCAAACCATAAAACACGGCTTTTTTCAAATTTGGAAGAAATGATTTTTGTTCTTTCAAATCGGCTGATGTTATAACAAATGGCACATTATTTTCGGCAAGAATCTTTAGATTAAAAGGTGCTTGATTCCAATATTTCATATCGCCAACATTTACTAATTGGGCCAAATAATTATCGGAAACATCGTAAGGTTCAGGAAAATTTATTGGAATGATGTAAGTTACATTGGTCTTTTTAATTTCTTCTATGCGTTCAAATTCATTTCCTTTTCCTTTTATTATAAAATTTACTCCGAATTCGTCAGCTATTTTATCGGCACGAAGATCATTTAATTTATCGCCCGAATTGAAAATTTGAACTAACTTTTTATTGTTATTGAAAGCTTCTAGCGAGAAATCTCTTGTACTTGAACTTCCTGTTGCGTACCATTTGGCATCGTGAAAAACTTGGCGAATTAAAGCCATGCTTCCCATTAATGAACTTGGATAGGATTGTCTAGAAAGCGAACTTTTTCTGAAACTAAAATGTTGCGAAATTGCATTATTTAAAATACGTTTTGAGTTGTCCCCAATATCATTTAATGTCCAAAACAAACCAGTTCCTGCAATTACGCCGTCGTTGTTATGACTTAAAACAGTACCAAATCCGCTTTCTCTTAAAGTTGTTGCTGCTTTAGTATCATAGCTTAAATTTTCATAAGCGTTATAATCGGGTTTAATGTGGTCGTTCCAATAATATCCTTCACGACTTCCGTCGTATTGAGGTGCAGTTCCACTCGATTTTGCTGTTCCTTTTGTGATTCCGAATTCGCTGAATATTTCTATGAAAGAAGGATAAATGGTTTTTCCTTTGGCATCAACAATTAATGCATTATTCGGGATTTTGATTGAATTTCCAACATCTACTATTTTATCTTCCTTTATTAAAATACTTGCATTTTCTAACTTTTGAGTCGAATTTACATATACTGTTGCGTTGATGATGGCGGTATAATTTTTGAAATTTTGCTTGACGCCATCGTTTTTAGGAAAATATTCTTGAGATTGAACAGCAAAACATCCCAAGAAAAATAATAGAATAAAGTTGCGCATAAATTATAAGCTAGGTTAAAATTAATTTATAAAAATAGTGAAAATGAATTAGTATTAAAACTAATTGCCAAATTTTAATAGTTGTTTACTTCCATTTTTGATGCAAAATCATTGTTGGTTATTTGTAAACTAAAAAAAATCCCCAAATTAGTTATTTGAGGATTTTGTTACTTATTTGATTGGTTTTAAAATTAAATTAATACGCTCGATACAATCGTCGTAATGGTACCTTGTTTCAATATCGGTTGGAGTCATTTTAGCCAACTGAAAAGTACTTAATAATTGTTTTAATTCACCGCGAACCAAAGCACGAACATCCGATTGTGATGTCATATAATAGTCATCGTTTGCTAAAGGATTTATCTTTTCATTCATTAAAAATTCCATTCGCTCAATGTATGCTCGTTGTAAATTTCTTCTGTAAACCGATACATTTTGCTGGGTTGCAGCTTCTTTAAATAATCCCAAACGCAATTCTCTTAAAAACTGAATTGGTTTGTAGTTTAACTCACTTAAATTGGCACCATCAATTAGTCTTCCTAAAGTTTCAAAACTCAATATCTTATTAAGGTGACGCACTTGAATACTTCTGAATTTATCGGTATAACCAGCATAAGCAGTATTTTTTAAAACCGAATTATTTACCAACCAAGTTGGACTTGAAAAGGCATTTTGATGTAACCAACGTAACGCTTCTTGTTGCTTTTCTTTTGGAACAACTGCATAAATAAATCCGCCTTGATTTGGTTTTTTGTAAGTTTCATAAACTCCAGCAATGTTGTTAGTTACGTGGCCAACATAGCGACTCCAAGCAGCTAATAATTCATTATAAAGTTCGGCTAAATCTTCGTAATCATTGGTTTTATCACTTGTCCATTTTGGAAGATTTTCAGTTACTATTTTTAAATTACTCAATGCATAAGTACTTGCTTTAACGGCATCATTTCCAACGTCTTCTGTTTGAGAACTTGGATCAAATGAACTGCCTTGATTTCCAAATTTATAATTTCTATCGTTGGCTTTTTCTTCAATCCATCGGTTTAAAGTTGGTATTTCGCTTTCGCTAGTTTTAGCCGTTGGAATCATTCGGTAACCCCAATTTATGGCGTAAAAATCATACGGTCCCATTTGTCTAACAAAACGAACATCTCCATCGCCAGGTTGCGCAATGTAGTTGAAACGTGCGTAATCCATAATACTTGAGGCAATTCCGAATTGTTTGGTAAATGCTGGTTTTCTGTAATTTTCTACATCATAAGCGCAACTTGCACCCATATTGTGAGGCAAACCTAATGCATGACCAACTTCGTGCGCGATAACCATTTGCATCATTTCACCCATATCTTCATCACTTGTATCCAAAGTTCTAGCTTTCGGATTTGCCGCTCCAGTTTCTAACAAATAACGGTTTCTATAAGAACGCAAATGATTATGGTACCAAATAATGTCACTTTCTATAATTTCTCCAGTTCTAGGATCTGAAACACTTGGGCCAACTGCATTTCGAGTTGTACTTGCTACATATCGGATTACAGAATAACGAATATCTTCTGGATTAAAATCGGGATCTTCTTCTTTAGTTGGCGGATCTTTACAAATAATTGCGTTTTTAAATCCGGCTGCTTCAAATGGTTTTTGCCATTCTTCAACGCCTTGTTTTATGTACTTACGTAATTTTTCTGGTGTTGCTGGGTCTAAATAATAAACAATTGGTTTTATTGGTTCAACCAACTCGCCACGATTGTAAGCTTCCCAATCTTTAGGTTCTAAACGCCATTTTCTAATGAATGTTTTTTTATCCGATTTTAAAGCTTCACTTGAATAATCGTAATGATTTAAGGTAAACCATCCTACTCGTTCATCGAATAATCTTGGCTTCATTGGGATTTCTGGAAGCAAAATCATCGACTGATTCATTTGCAAACTAATACTTTCTGATTCCTCTAAAACTGGTGGTTTTGAAGCTGTGTATGTAAAATCTTGAACTATTTCGATATTAAATGGAAATGATTTTATAGAAGTAATAAAACTTCTTGACTCATCAAGACTTTTCACTTTGTAGGTTTCTCGCAATGACGAATCCAATCCGCTTAAGGCTTTAACATCGGTACTAAAAAACTTGGTAACATCAATTACAACATTGGCTGAATCTTTACTAAATGCTTCAATGTTAAACGCGTATAAAGTGGGTTCGTAATTATTTGCTTTGACAGAAATGCTAATAGGTAAACTATCATTTGCAACTGCAGCATACGATTTTGCTTTGATTACAATTTTATCCTGGATGCGCTCCCAAGTAATTAATTGTTCGTTCATCGAGCTTCCTGCGTTAATGTAACCATTTCCAATTCCGGATGGAAGTTTAGAAATTCGGCTTACCAAAAGCATTTCTTTACCTAGTAAGTTATTTGGAATTTCATAAAAATACTTGTCGTCTACTTTGTGCGTTTTAAAAAGACCTTCTTGCGTTTTTGCCTCATTAGTGATTACTTTATTGTAATCTTTAATTTTGCCTTCTTTTTTCTTTTCTGCAGCTGGATTTGCTTCTTTTGCAGCCGCTTCTTCTTGCTCTTTCTTTTTCTTTTTAGATTGCGAAAAACTATTTATTGGAACAATAAATACAAAAAGTAAACAAAGTAGTAAAAGTTTTTTCATGAATTGATTTTGAAAGTTAAGATTCAAATTTAGGAATTGCGCTATTAATTACCTAATAACAATTTGTTAAATAAAAAAAACTGCCCTATTTCTAGAGCAGTTTTTAAACTAAATATACTAAAACTATAACTTTCCGTTTTTAATTTCTTCTACAATTTCTGGATTTAATAAGGTTGATGTATCACCAAAATTAGAGAAGTCACCTTCTGCGATTTTACGAAGTATTCTACGCATAATTTTTCCTGAACGTGTTTTTGGTAATCCGCTTACAAACTGAATTTTATCTAATTTTGCAATTGGTCCAATTTGATCGGAAATAACCTGATTGATTTCTTTTGCCAAATTCTCTTGATTACGAGATTCACCAACTTCTTTCAAAATTACATATCCGTAAAGTGCATTTCCTTTGATATCATGTGGGAAACCAACTATTGCGCTTTCTGCAACTGCTGGATGTTCATTTATTGCATCTTCAATTGGTGCTGTTCCTAAATTATGTCCAGAAACAATGATTACGTCATCTACTCTACCCGTAATTCTGTAATAACCAACTTCATCGCGTAAAGCTCCGTCACCAGTGAAATACTTTCCTGGAAAAGCTGTAAAATAAGTCTCTTTATAACGTTGATGATCACCCCAAATAGTTCTAGCCATTGATGGCCATGGGAATTTGATACACAAACTTCCTGTAACTTGATTTCCTTCGATTTCGTTGCGTAATTCGTCCATTAACACCGGTTGAATTCCGGGTAATGGTAATGACGCATAGGTTGGTTTTGTTGGCGTTACAAACGGAATTGGAGATATCATAATACTTCCAGTTTCGGTTTGCCACCATGTGTCAACTAAAGGGCAACGTTTTCCTCCTACGTGTGCATTATACCAATGCCAAGCCTCTTCATTGATGGGTTCACCAACAGATCCAATAACTTTCAACGATTGTAATGGGAAACGTTGAACAAAATCTAAACTTTCTTTTGCCAAAGCTCTAATCGCAGTTGGCGCAGTATAAAATTGATTGACTTGATGTTTTTCTATAATTTCCCAAAAACGTGAAAAATCAGGATATGATGGAACGCCTTCAAAAATTACGGTTGTTGCTCCGTTTAATAATGGTCCGTACAAAATATAAGAATGTCCTGTAATCCAACCAATATCGGCAGTACACCAATACACATCATTTTCTTGATAATTGAAAACATTTTTAAATGAATAGGCGGTTTGAACCATATAACCAGCCGTTGTATGCACCATTCCTTTAGGTTTTCCTGTTGAACCAGAAGTATAAAGTATGAATAAAGGATCTTCTGCATCCATAATTTCAGCTACATTGTTTGGAATTGCCTCATCTAAAAGTGTTTGTAACCAAATATCACGACCTTCTTTCATGGTTACTTCTGAATTGGTTCTTTTTACAACCAATACTTTTTCTACACAAGGCGATTTATCTAATGCTTCATCAACAATTCCTTTTAAATCGATGGCTTTGTTACCACGATAACTTCCATCAGAAGTAATAACCAATTTACATTCAGAATCATTAATACGAGCTGAAACTGCTGAGGATGAAAATCCTGCAAAAACCACAGAATGTATTGCTCCAATTCGGGCGCAAGCCAAAACAGATACTGCCAATTCAGGAATCATCGGAAGATAAATACATACTCTATCTCCTTTTTTTACGCCTTGATCACGAAGTACATTGGCCATTTTGGCAACTTTTGAATACAATTCGTTGTAAGTAATATGCTGTGCATCTTCGTTGGGATCGTTTGGCTCAAAAATAATTGCTGTTTTTTCGCCACGTTTCGCTAAATGTCTGTCAATACAGTTCTTAGTGATGTTTACTTTAGCGTCAACAAACCATTTAAATTTGGCTTCTTGCATATCAAATTCCATTACTTTATCCCATTTTTGGTACCAAGTAAAGTGTTCATCGGCAATTCGGTCCCAAAATTTTCTTGGTTCACGAACCGATTTTTTATACATTTTAAAGTAATGCTCTAAATTGTCTATGGTATAATAACTCATTGTATAATTTTTGTAATTAGTTAATAGTGACTACTAAATAGTCGTTTGGTTTTGTAAATATAAATATTCTATAATAGCAAAAAAGATATTTCTTGCTAAATTGCTATACATAATATAATCAGCTAGGGATTTAACTGATAATTCTACCATCTTTCATCTCTATAATTCGATCGCTTTTGTGAGCGAAATCATCATCATGCGTGACAGCAATAATGGTTTGACCAAAATTTCGAGTCAGTTCTTGAAAAATATCAAATACAATAGCGGTGTTTTTACTATCGAGATTTCCTGTAGGTTCGTCACCCATAATTAGTAAAGGATCATTTATCAAGGCGCGTGCAATAGCTACACGTTGTTGTTGTCCGCCCGAAAGTTTGCTTGCTGGTTTTAATGCTTGATCTTGCAAACCTAATATTTCTAATTTTTGATAGGCACGAGCTTCTATTTCTTTTTCAGATAATTTACCTAATTTTAAAGCTGGAATCATCACGTTTCGCAGACAAGAAAACTCTGGAAGTAAATAATGAAATTGGAATACAAACCCAATTTTTTCGTTTCTAACTTCGGCTAATTGATCAATCGACAAACCTGTCATCAACTTATTATCTATATACAATTCGCCTTTATAATCGGTATCCATCGTGGAAAGGATATATAAAAGTGTTGACTTGCCACTACCCGATTTCCCAATCATGGAAAGAAATTCACCTTTTTTTACATCAAATGAAATTTCTTTCAACACTTGAAATTCTGTTGGCTCGTGGAAGAATTTGTCTATATTTTTGGTTTCTAGAATGTTCATTTCTATTTTCTTAAAATTTCAACAGGATCAACATTAGCCGCTTTCTTAGCTGGAATATAGCCTGCGAAAAAGGTAATAACTAAACCAATCACAACACCTTGCACAAATTTTTTGAATTCATAATCTATTGGAAAATAACCAATATCACCACCAACGTAAACTCGTTTCAAAATGGCTATTAAAATAATGGCCACAATGATTCCGCCAATAACGCCCATAATTCCAATTGAAACGGCTTGAGTTACAAATATTCTGATAACGTCTTTTCCTTTAAATCCCATTGCTTTTAGAATAGCAATATCATTTATTTTTTGAGAAACCGTCATGTTTAAGATGTTGTAAATTCCGAAACCTGCTACTAGTAATATGGTTAAGGATACAAAAGTGATAATGATTTTACGCATTTTGTTGGCGGCCATAAACGTTTCATTTGCTTGTTTCCAACCTTCCGCTTTGTAACCTGTTAGAATTTCAATTTTTTTGGCAACCGTTTCTGCTTCTTCAGGATCGGATATGTTTACGTTGATGTCGGTGATGTAACTCGTTCCTTCTTTTAATAATTGTTGAGCTGTGGCTATATTTATGTACGACCTTGTTTTGTCTGTTATCGAATTATTTGTCTTAAATATTCCAATAATTTTAAAAGTACGATTGATTCCTTTGGAAGAAGTTAGATTCAAATTATCATTTATGGTCAAATTCATTTTTTCAGAAATACCACTTCCGATAACAATTCCATTGGGATTGGATTTTAGCAGTTCAAAATCACCTTCCACCATGAATGATTTTATATCAAACATCAAGTTGGCTTCATCGGGTTTTATACCAACGGAAATACCTGATATTTGTGATTTTCCGTTATTAAAAAAGACATTCGAATTGACTTGTGGTGTAACAACGATAACTTCTTTTTGTTTCAAAATGGTTTCAATAACTAAATTCGGATTGATAATCGTATTGTTTACAGGAACAATCTTCGGATTGATTATGATAGGTTTAGAATTAGTATCTTCAATCAAAGGTTTACTAATTTCATCGTCTTTGTAAACTCTTATATGAGAAGTTGATTTAAAGATAGATGCACTCGAACTTTTGTCAAAACCCACTAACAAACTGTTCATGAAAATGTAAATTGACATTCCTAAAACAACTCCCATAACTGCTACTGCAGTAAGTTTTTTGTTAGAAACGATATACGTTTTAGCTATTGCTGAATTGATGTTCATTTTTATGGTTTTATGGGTAAAAGAACATCATCTTTGGTTACACCTTCAAGAACTTCAACGTATTCGGTTGAAATAATTCCGGGTTTTATGATTACGTTTTCCTCTTTTCCTTTTACGTTTACTTTATTTCCAAAACCAACATAATTTCGTGGAATTAGTAAGGCGTTTTTCTTTTCTCCAACCAAAATGTTAGCTTCCAATTGTGTTCCAAAAAGAGAATTTTCTATTGGTTTATCAAAAGTTACTTTGCAAATAAACGATTGCGTTTGTTGGTCAAATGCCGAAAGTATTTCAGAAACTTTTCCGTTTAAAACACTATTTTTATCGGTATTAAGTTTTATAAAAACGGATTGTCCCAATTTTACTTTTCCGATGCTATTTTCATCTACGTTCAAAACGGCTTCTACTTTTGTTTGATTGGCAATGGTAGCAATGATTTCACCTTTTTTCACATACTCACCATTGTTTTTTAGTTTTTTGATAACTGTTCCGCTTTCTGTTACGATAATCGAATTGTAATTTCTGACAACTTGATTACTTTTCAATTGACCTTTGGTAGCAATTTGTTGTTGTTTTGCTTGTTGCAAAATAACTCTGTACTGTTTTTTCAGGGAATTCAAATTGGATAGCGAATTTTTAACAGCCAATTGTGCGTTTTCATATTCTACTTTAGAACCAATGTTTTGCTGATTTAAGCGTTCGTATCTTTCGGCTTGCTTTTTGTCTTGCAAATATTTGCTTTCGGCAAATTGAATATTTTGTTCCAATTGTAATAACGCTGGAGCATTAGAAGTTACATTTTCATTGGAAATCACTAATTGTTCTTGTGAAGTTTCGGCATTTATTTTGTTGATTTCATTATCCAAAGTTGCGAGAGTTTTTCCTTTGGTAACCGTGTTTCCTACTTCAAAATTAGCATTTTGTAGAACACCATCGGTTTGAGCCGTAAGATTATAAGAATCGTCCCATTCCAATTGTCCTGAAGCAAAAACTAATTCTTTAATATCTTGATTTATAGGCTGAATTTCTTCACTTTTTCCGCATGAAAAAAGCGTCAAACCGATTAGTATGGCTAGTATTTTTTTCATTTTGCTAATAATTTTATTGTAATATCCATGATTTTATTTCCTTGATTTATCAAATCGATTTCAAATTTGGAGAACTTCCATTTTAGCATCATCATTCTAAAACTTCCTATTATGATATGCAAGATTTCTTCCGTTTCAAGGCTATTTGTAAATACGTTATTTTTTTTTCCATCCTCGATGATTTTGGCAATCAATTGCATTTTATACTGAATAACTTTCATAATCGATTGATTGATTTTTTCAGATTCATCAAACAAACCTTCTGATAAAATAGCCACAACAAAATGTGGATTCTTACTAAAAAAATGAAATTGACTACTGAACAATTGTTTTAGCTTAATTTCTGAAGTTGCACTGCTTTCAAAAATTACATCCAATCGTTCTTTTATGTTGCTTCCTAAATAGTCCAATAGCAAAACGATGATGTCTTCTTTATTTTTGAAATGTCGATACAAAGCACTTTCAGAAAAACCCATTTCTTGAGCTAAATTCTTTGTAGTCAATCCTTTTATACCTTTTTCCATCAAGAGTTTTCCCGCAGATTCTATTATTTCTTGTTGCCTTTTTGAAGTGTTGTCGACCATAATTGAATAAGTTAGTGAGTATTCACTCTACAAATTTATATAAAAAAACCAATAAAATACTTATTGGCTTTTTTAATTTGTTTTATCTAAACGAACCTATTTTTGCTTTTATAAATTCCTCTCTTACTTCATCAATAATTGCTTCATCATCAATAGTAGATGGTACTTGGAAGTTTTCTCCGTCGGCAATACTTCTTAGTAACTTTCTTAAGATTTTACCCGAACGTGTTTTTGGCAATCTTTGAACAATAACTACATCTCTCAAAGAAGCTACTGCTCCAATTTGATCTCTAACCAAATGAACAACTTCATGTTGCAATTGGAAATGTTCGATATCTTCACCCGATTTATTTACTACCAAAGCTAATGGAACTTGACCTTTAAGTTCATCATTAATTCCAATAACAGCGCATTCTGCTACCGAATGATGTGATGAAACTATTTCTTCCATTTCTGCCGTAGAAAGTCTATGACCAGCCACATTGATAACATCATCTACTCTACCAGTTATAAAAATGTAATCTTCATCGTCTTTAAATCCGCCATCGCCTGAGAAATAATAACCTGGAAATCTATTCAAATATCCAGCTTTGAAACGGTCATTGTCTTTCCATAAATCCAACATGGTTCCTGGTGGTAATGGCAATTTAATTACTACATAACCTTCTTCATTAGAACCTAATTCTTGTCCGTTTTCACCAAATATTCTAATATCATAACCTGTAACCGCTTTTCCTGCAGAACCTGGTTTTATTGGTAAATACTCCACGCCCATCATATTACAAATCATTGGCCAACCCGATTCGGTTTGCCACCAGTGGTCAATAGCTGGAACTGGAATATGTTCTCGATACCATTCTAAAGTCGCAACATCACAGCGTTCGCCTGCTAAGAATTGGGTTCTCAAACTAGACAAATCGTATTGTTTGATAAATTCACCATTTGGGTCTTCTTTTTTGATAGCTCGAATAGCGGTTGGAGCAGTAAACATAATACTTACTTTATGCTCCGCAATCACTCGCCAAAACGTACTTGCATCTGGAGTTCGTATTGGTTTTCCTTCAAAAATAACTGTAGTATTTCGGTTAATAAGTGGTCCGTAAACAATGAAACTATGACCTACAACCCAACCCACATCGGATGCAGCCCAAAAAACTTCGTCTTGTTTCGCTCCGTAAATGTGTTGCATTGAAAATTTAAGTGCTACTGCATAACCTCCTGTATCTCTTACAATTCCTTTTGGTTTCCCTGTAGTTCCTGATGTATATAAAACATATAATGGATGTGTTGCATTTACAGAAACACATTCCGCTTCTTCTGAACCATAAACTAAAGCATCATAATCTACATCGTATTTTTTAAACGGAATTCTCGCTCCCAATTTTCTATTGAAAACAATAACTTTTTTTGGTTTGTGTTCGGCTAAATTTATAGCTTCATCCACTAATGGTTTGTATGCAATTAATCGGTCAATTTCTATTCCCGAAGATGCTGTTATGATTAATCTTGGTTTGCAATCGTCAATTCTTATCGCTAATTCATGAGGCGCAAAACCTCCAAAAACAACGGAATGCGTTACTCCTATTCGAGCACAAGCCAACATTGCGAAAGCCGCTTGCGGAATCATAGGCATATAAATTACAGCGGTATCGCCTTTTTTTAAACCTAAAGAAATCATGCCACCTGCCAGTTTGGCTACTTCCGTTTTTACTTCGTTATAGGTATATTTTTTTACAGTTTGAGTTACTGGCGAATCATAAATGATTGCGGTTTGATCGCCAAAACCGTCTTGTATGTGTTTGTCTAAAGCTAGATAACATGCGTTTAACTCACCATCTTTGTACCATAACGGATAGTCATTGTCGTCTTTTGATAAAATGGTTGAAGGTTTTGTATACCATTCTATTTGATCTGCTTGTTCCTTCCAAAATGCCTCAGGTAATTGGCAACTTTGGCTGTAAAATTCTTGGTAATTCATTGGTATTGTTAGGTTTGTGATTGTTTAAATAGTATAGTAAATATAACTATATAAATAATACGCCAATGAATTTTCTTGCTAAATAGGTATATACTAAAACGTTTTCGTAAAGACATAAAAAAACCTAACAAAAATCGCTAGGTTAGTATTTAGCACTTCGACTGCGCTCAGTGTGACAATTATTTACGACAGTAATTCCATAACTTGATCAACTACCTTTTTTATAGAGAATGGTTTAGTTAAATAAGCATCTGCGCCAAGTGCCATTCCTTTTTCGATATCGCTTTCTTTATTCTTGGCCGAAAGGAAAATTACTTTAGTGTGTTTTAAATTATCGTCTTTTCTAATTTGCTCAATTGTAGCATAACCATCTACCATCGGCATCATTACATCAAGGATAATCATATCTGGGAACGTTGACTTTACTATATCCAACGCTTCTTGTCCGTCGCGAGCTATGAATACTTCAAAATTATTCTTTTTGAATGTATACTCAAGCGCCATTACTATATTGGGTTCGTCATCGACTATTAATATCTTTTTCATTTCTTAAATTTATTATGCAATCTCAAAAATCAAGTTCAAATTTCAACTTCAAAAATCAATTTAACAATTATTTGTCTGACATCTGCTTTCTGCTAACTGAAATCTGCTTTTTGTTTCGGTAAAGTAAAAGCTATACAGGCTCCTTTTAAACTTTGCTGTGCCCATATTTTACCTTTATGATGGTCTATAATTTGTTTGCAAATAGCCAATCCTAATCCGCTTCCAACTGGTTTTTTAATATTTTGATTGGTCGATTGATAGAATTTTTCAAATATGGCTTCAAAATCATTTGCATTAATTCCTTTTCCGTTATCTTGTACGAAAGTATGAATAAAATTGTCTTTTTCAATGATTTGAATGGTAATTAATCCTTCTTTTTCTGGACAAAACTTGATTGCATTTGATAGTAAATTAGTTACTACTTGAACAATTCTATCTTCATCATAATAGGCATTAATCACGTCTTTGCTTTCAATATGAATGGCAATATTCTTATTTCGAATGAGTTGCTGTAAAGGTTCAATTGATTTCTCTACAGTTTGAACTAGATTATTCTTTGTTGGATTTATCGTTTGTTTTCCAGTTTCAAATTTTTCCAAATCTAAAATCTTATCAATTAAACGATTCAATCGATCCGATTCGGAAATGATGTTTTGAAGAAACTGTTTTTTTATCTCTTCCGGAATTTCATCGTCGTCGTGTAGTATTTCACTTGCCGCTCGAATGGCTGTAATTGGCGTTCTAAGTTCGTGCGTTACCGTATCTAAAAACTCATCTTTTTGCTGGTCTTTAATTATCAACGATTGATTGGCTTCTTGCAACTTGGCCGATATTTCTTTTAATTCATTCGAAGTTTCAGTAAGCTTTTTGTTGATAATTATGTTTTCTTTCGATTCTTCTAAAATCTTCAACACTTCGGGTAACGTAATTTTTTCTTCTTTTACTACACTAGAAATCAATATTCTCGCCGATGCTGTTCCGATGTGACCTGTGAGCAGATTTTCTGAAAACTTGATTAATCTAGCATCGGCAAGTTCTAAATTTTTATCGACGTTGTATTTTAAGTTGAAGATGTTCATGGCGCGTTTTGTTCGCTCTTCACCAAGGAAACGAATTAATACTTTTTCGATGTCATTTCTGTAAGCAGTTCCTTTCCAGATGAAAGCATTTTCGTGATTGGTACTGTATTTATTGATATCAACAAACATTTCGGCATAATTGCGTTCGCGGTAATTTCCTTTAAAACTAACAGAAACAGCAAAATATGTGATGCAATTAAAAAGCATACTCCAAAATAAAGCATGCGGAATTGGATCTAAATAATCCAAACCAAATAGTTGAAACGGTTTTAGTAGATGATTTCCGAGGTAACCTTCTGAAATAAAAGTACTCGAACTGCTGGTAAGTCCTAACGAATAAGGAATTATCAAAGTGTATACACATACAATAAATCCGATGATGATACTATAAATTGCACCCAAACGTGAACCTCTTCTCCAGAATAAAGCGCCAAAAAAAGCTGGTGCCAATTGTGCAATAATTACAAAAGCCACCATACCAATGGAAACCAAACTGTAATTTAATCCGAATACTCTATAGATAAAATACGATGTAATAATTAACGAAAAGATACTTATTTTTCTGGTGTTTAGAATCTTTTTGCTACTGATGGTTTGCTCGTTACCTTTTAATTTTCCGATTAAATTGTACGGAATCAAAATGTTGTTGGTTACCATAGTGGATAATCCGATGGAAGAAACTACAATCATTGAAATAGCTGCCGAAAATCCACCAAGGAAAACCAAAACCGTAAGCGTTTGATTATTGAACAATTGCGGAATTAACAACGAATACGCATCGGAATTTACCTCTTTTCCATCAAACAAAATATTGCCACCCCAAGCTATCGGATAAACAAAAATATTAAATATCAGAAGATATAATGGAAACAACCAAACGGCTGTATTGACATGATTCTCTCGATTGTTTTCGATAACTCCAACCTGAAATTGTCGAGGCAATAAGAAAATGGCAAACATAGAAAGGATACATAGTAAGAACCAGTTAATCGCTTGCGGCAATCCACCAATGGTATTTTTCTCTTTAAATTTTTCTAATAACGATGCTTTTTGATAGATATCATCAAAACCATCAAATACAAAAAACGTTACATAAATTCCGATAACTACGAAGAAAACTAGTTTTAAAACGCTTTCCATGGCAACAGCAGTTACAATTCCTTTACGTTTTTCGGAAGCATCTACATAGCGAGTTCCATAGTAAGATGCAAATAAAGCTAACGCCACAGCGACATAGGTCGTCGTGTCATTAAAGACAAGCGAACTAATATTGGTTTTAGAAACTACGTGAAAGGTTTCGGATATTGCTTTGAGTTGTAATGCGATGTACGGAATGATTCCTGTAAGACAAATTACGGTTACAATAGCACCCAGAAAACGACTGTTTCCGTAACGAAGCGAAATAAAATCGGCAATACTTGATATTTTGTTGACTCTAGAAATTCGGAT
Organism: Flavobacterium aquatile LMG 4008 = ATCC 11947; assembly: GCF_000757385.1. Taxonomy (GTDB): domain Bacteria; phylum Bacteroidota; class Bacteroidia; order Flavobacteriales; family Flavobacteriaceae; genus Flavobacterium; species Flavobacterium aquatile. The sequence continues at coordinate 357,928 of NZ_JRHH01000004.1, forward strand.
GATTTTCTTCAGAATTAATATCCACGAAGGTGCAATAATTATGGGTCCGAGGTAGATTGGAAGATAACTCAATCCGCTATCTGCCGCAACACCAATGCTTCCGTAATACGTCCAAGCTGTGCAATACACCGCCAATGAAAGTGAATACACATAAGGATTATTGGTCCATTTGCTATTTCCTTTTTTTTCTGCCCAATGCGCAATAAAAAAGAGAACGGCCAAGTAGCCCGAAAGAATCGCTAATAAGGCTATACTATTCATTGTATCGTTTTACTATTAGCATGGAGAGTAATATAGAAAACAGCCATATCGAAAAGAAATAAATATACACGACAGGAAATCCAAACAAATTGTTAGAGGAATCAAATAGCAAGACAATAGGCATATTAAACCCTATCAATAGAACCATTGATACAATCACAAATTTTTGTTGGTGTCTTTTTTTCATAGTCTTTGCCACAAAGGCGCTAAGGCACAAAGTTTTTATAAGATTTTATATCTAGTTTTTTAACCACAAATTGCACAAATTAGCGCAAATTTTTGAATACTTATTAGTTTACGAATTTAGAAAAAGTTTTATGTTATTTGAACACAGATTGAAGAAATTGGAATAATTTAAACAATTTCTCAGATTTCTCTAATCAGCGTTCCTTTTTATTTATTTGAACACAGATTGAAGAAATTGGAATAATTTAAAAAATCTTAATTAATTGTATGGTCTATTTTCTATACTCTATTTCTATACTCTATCTAATAAAAATCCCAAAAGCTCTTACGTAAATAAGAGCTTCTGAGACTAATCAATACCAATCATTTAATCTTCGTATTCATTGGTGATGGCGTACCATCCAAATATGGTTAAACCAGTAACAATCATTGGTAATAGGATGAAGAAAATAATTATTCCGAAAACCAAATCGTCTTGTTTTCCTGTGGTCAATTTGTAACCAAAAATTCCAATTGAAAAGTAGGCTACTGCTATCGCTAGTGCAATCCACAGAATTCCTAAATATTTTTTTATTGCGTTCATAATACTATGTTTTAGTCGTGAAGTGTATTAATTTTTCTGTCAATGTAGATCATTCCGATAACGAAACAAACGGCGGCAATACCAATTGGATACCATAATCCTTCTAGGTAAAATTCTACATCACCTGCTTCTTTGGCATTGGTAACAAAATACGTTGATATAGCAGGTAGTAATCCACCAAAGATACCATTTCCAACGTGATATGGCAACGACATCGACGTATATCTGATTTTTACTGGGAACATTTCTACTAAGAATGCCGCAATCGGACCGTACACCATCGTTACAAAGATTACTTGAATGAAAACCATAAAGATCAAGAACCAACGGTCGCTACTATTAATAGTTTTAGTGATTTTAGTTTCAACTTTATCTTTTCCTTTGTCGTCTACCATTACTTTACCTGCTTCAAAATGGATGGTTTTAATTTCTTCAACCGTTGTTCCATCAGTGTAAGCTTTCGTAGTTGTATAAATCGAGTCCATTTTAGATGCATCAATTTCTTTAATTGAAGGCACTACTTTAGTTTGAGCTACTACTTCTGTTTTGTTAGCCAAATCGGTAGAATTATACATCGCACGGTAAATTGGACGGTACAATAAAATAGCCAATAACATACCGGTCATCATGATTGATTTTCTACCCAATTTATCACTCAACCATCCAAATACTACGAAGAACGGAGTTCCTAAAATCAGGGCAACACCCAATAACATATCTACTTGTGACGAATCAATGCTTTGTACCGTTTTCAAGAAGTTCATCGCATAGAATTGTCCGGTATACCACACCACACCTTGTCCCATCGTTGCTCCGAATAATGCAAGAAGAACGAATTTTAAATTGAATTTATTTCCGAAACTTTCTTTTAACGGATTAGTAGATGTTTTTCCTTCGGCTTTTGTTTTGGCAAAAACTGGAGATTCATCCATATTTTTACGAATCAAATACGATACATACACCATCAAGATCGATACCCAAAACGGTACTCTCCAACCCCAATCATCAAACGCTTCTTTAGATAAAGACGCTTTAGTAACTAAGATTACCATCAACGAAATGAATAAACCAACTGTTGCAGTAGTTTGAATCCATGACGTCCAATATCCTTTTTCTCCTTTAGGCGCATGCTCGGCTACATACGTTGCTGCACCACCATATTCGCCACCAAGTGCTAAACCTTGTAACAAACGAAGAACTAAAACCAATATTGGAGCTGCAAAACCAATCGTTTCATAACTCGGAATACATCCTATTACAAATGTGGCTCCACCCATCAACATTAACGTTACCATGAACGTGTATTTTCTTCCAATTAAATCGCCTAATCTTCCGAAGAAAAGTGCTCCAAACGGACGAACTACGAAACCTGCAGCAAATGTTGCTAATGTAGATAAGAACGCTGCCGTTGGATTATCTGTTGGAAAGAACTTTGTAGATAACACTACTGCTAAACTACCGAAGATATAAAAGTCATACCATTCGATCATTGTTCCCATTGAGGAAGCGGAGATTACTTTCCAAATTCCTTTTGATGATTTATCACTCATATTATAAAGTTTTAAGTTGGTTTTAGTTTATAGATAAATTTGTAATTGTACTATGAATTCGCCCAAGTATTTGTCGATGTTATCCACCGCTGTATATACTGGCCTTGTAGAATATTGAGCTGTAATTTTAGCGTGGTGTCCGTCAAGGAATAAGTTAGTTCCGATATCAAACTGGTTGCTTGCTTTTTCGAAGGCATCGAATTTTTTATAGGTGTAAGCTCCAAATGGTTGTACTCTCACTTTAGGTTTTTCGTTTTTATTTGGCAATAAAAATCCGGCTTGTGTGTACCAAATAGTTCCTGTTCCGATAGTTGGTTGCAAGTTTCCAGCACCAGCCAATCCGCGTGTTCCTGTGAATGTTGCATCATTTACACCTACATTCATGATTCCTAAGTTTCTCACATAATTTGGTCCGAAATCGTAATCATACAAAACGCTGTACGCTGTAACGGCCATCTTTTTTTCTTTCTTACCTACTGGCATGTCTAAAAATGCATCGGCAGAGAATAAATTGATTGCGTGTTTTTCAATTACTCCATTTACTGAAGTTTTAGTAGCACTTGGAGCCGTATAGAAACCAGCACCAATGTTGAACATTTTTTTAGTTCCTAAATACGAACCTACTTTGTAAGGTAAAAAGTTGGACTCTTTATCAAATATTTGGTATTCTACATAACCCGTTTTAGACCATTTGGTATTGTTGCTGTTATCTACAGCTACTGCAGCATCTTGAGTAGTAACATCTACTGGTGTATTGTTAGTCACGAATGGTTTGTTCAAACTAAAACGGTATTCGAATTTGTTGTATTTACCTTTAGCGAAGATTCCCATTTGACGTGCAAACTGATCGGAATTTTCTATTAATGGCCAGTTGAAGATAGGCGCATCAATTGCTAAGTAGTTTAATGTTGAAGACATGGTCATTCTAGACAATCCCATGTAGTAATGTAAACCAGCACCTACAGATAGGCTGAATGGTTTGTTTTCTTTTGGTAAAACCAATGCGTATTCGTTCCAAGCATCGTGAAAGAACAAACCTGGTTTTTTTCCTGCACCATATCCTCCAGTTCCTGCGCTACCCGATGCACCACCGTTAGTAAACGTTTGGTTGTTGATACCAATGTGCGTTACAATCATGTAACGAGGCGAAATTTGCGCGTACGCTAACAAACGCAAACGACGAGCTCCAATGTCTTCTTGTTTAGTAGCACGTTCTTCACCTATCATCGTTCCCGGATTCAACTCGGAAGAACGCATCCATATTTGGTTCCAAGTAATGAAGCGCATGTACTTGGTTCCTTCTGGATTAAGGTTGAATTTCATTCCGCCACCGTAATCTGGCGAGCCTTGTCCAAAAGATACTGTAGTGATTAGTACAGCAGCTAAAAGAATAATTTTTTTCATGTGGTTTAAATTTTGGTTAGTGTTCTATTCTGCACAGCCAAATTCTAAAATTTTACCAATGAAAAAAATTATGATATATATATATGTAAACTACTATAGTTAATCTTTAAAACGCTCCCATTTTATTAGCATAAACTTATCACCTAGTTCGGTAATAATCATACCAGCACCTTTCAATTGGTCTTTATTTTTTAGGAATTCTACCAGCTCTAAGTGGTTATATATCTTATAAGTAGGATGATAATCGGTATGATTGGGTTTAGTTACCTTAAACTCTTTAACCCAGTTGCTCACCGTAACGTGCGAAACACCAATAATACGCTCAATTTCTCTAAAACTCAAGCCTTCTAAGTACAACTGCAATGCCTTGGTTACATAGTAACTGTCTATCTTTTTACCCAGTTTGTTTACCGTAAAGTAGTAGTTGCACTTTTTACATAAAAACCTTTGTCTGTCTTTGATGACACCGCTTTTTACAATGTTATCGCTTTGGCATTTGGGGCATGCTACAATCTCCATATATATAAATTTTGCATAAATATACTATTTTAGCAATTATACAAAAACATTTTTGCTATTTTTTTTAAATAAAAATTACATAGTGTGCAATTTTATTGACTTTTTTATAGGAATAGTATAGTTTTTACCTAAAAATACGTTTTCCAATTATTCAAAATAAGCAATTAGACAACGTTTTAAGTATATACGAAATTGTAAAAAAGGGAATTTCACCCTATCAAATACCGTTAAAATACTGATACACAATTAGAATATATCTACTAGATTTGTATAACCAAACCTCAAAATCTATTCTTATGACTACTAAACACAAAGACGACAACGATTACACCATATCCTATTTACTACTGCGCCAATTAATAGGCATTCTCGGCTTGTGCCTTCCCTTTGCTTTGCTTTTTGGCAACAAACTCTTGGGCAGTACGGCGTGGTTGCAACCTTCTATAAGTCATTATTACTACAGTTACATGCACATTGCTTTTGTAGGTGTATTGTGTGTTTTGGGCGGATTTCTAATAACTTACAGAGGAAAAAGCACTTTAGAGAATCGAGTATCCAATTTTTCGGGTGCGTTTGCCTTTGGTGTTGCCATCTTCCCTACCGAGTTTAAAGGCTATATTGGCAACGATTACCTCAACCCTATCATTTGGCACAGCTGGTTTAAAGCGGTTCATTTTGGATGCGCTGGATTGCTGTTCTTGTGCTTCGCCTTTTTCTGTTTGAAGATATTTCAAGAGTCCGATGCTGGAAAATCACCGTCGCAGTTTGATGCCAAGAAGAAATTGCGAAACAAAATCTATCGCTATTGTGGTTATGGTATTCTAGCCAGTATTGTCATTATTGGCGCTAGTACTATATATGAAAATATGTATGGTACGACTACTTTTACCACGTTTGCTACGTTTATATTTGAAACTACGGCCTTGTTGTGTTTTGGAAATTCATGGTTGCTTAAAGGTTCGGTGAATTGGAAAGACGCCAACAGTCCGATGTTGAATACTATTGTGAGTCCGGTGCGATAACAGTTCCTAATTTCACCTATTGAATTTAAATTTGATTAGCATGACTTTATAATTGCTAAAAATAAATAGACATGAACACTACATTTCTAGTAAACGTTTGGCAAAAAATAAGGTCTAATGCTTGCAGATAATTTTGTGCTTCTAAAGTTGCTTCTTGGCTTATTTCCAAAACATTAGTAGCAATCTACAACGTCAAAATTTCATACAATTAATAATCAAAACCTGACAAATATCATGCTCAATTATAAAATTAAAATTTATTTTTGTTTCTATATTTTAATTTTATGGGAATTTATAATTCAGTTATTTTCGATTTAGTCAAAGATAAACCTGAGCAGCTCAACGAGTTACTTAAAGCTTACCAAAAGGCAATTGATATCAATATTATTTCTTCAATTACTACCAAAACTGGTAAAATACTTTATGTGAATGATAAATTCTGTAAAGTATCAAAATATACTAGAGAAGAGCTTATTGGCCAAGATCATCGAATAGTTAACTCTGGATATCATCCAAAATCGTTTTTCGCCGAAATGTGGAAAACACTCGAAAGTGGCCAGTCTTGGCATGATGAAATAAAAAATAAAGCAAAAGATGGATCTATCTACTGGGTTGACACCGTTATAATACCCATTTTTATTAATGAAGGAAAAACTACTTTTTACCTTTCCTTGCGCACTGTAATTACTGAAAAGAAAATTGCAGAACAAGAAAGAGAAGAATACACCAATAAACTGCGCGAAATGCTTCAAATGACTTCCCATGAAGTTAGAGCTCCATTAGCAAGATGTTTGGGTTTACTAACGCTTTTACAGAATGATGAAAATCTTACTGATGAAGAGATGCGCGAGATAATAGCACATATAAGTTCTAGCGCTTTAGAGCTTGATACTTTTATTAGCGAGCTTACCACATTTATGAATGTTCTTGAAACAAAATATAAACACAGTGGTACTTAAAAACGTAAACAAAGTAAGAAATGTAATTTACAGTTTCATATCTAATCCTATCTTTAACAATGACATGGTACTTCAGTAGTAGTTTTCGTTAACTGCATGTGTGCATACTGCGAGGTAACTTATACTTTCTTTAACTTTTACCCATAAAAAAAACAGACAGAAGCACCACTTTTTGTCTGTTTTTTAGTTTAGCATAAACACTTACGTTAAGACAATTGTTCCCAAATACTGACTTGTAGCATACAACTTGTCGTCGCTAGCAACTACCGTTATCCATACTTCTACGCTCGTACCAGTAAGATACGCTGGCAGAATAAAATTACACAAACCATCGCTTCGCTCACCAGCGTTTATGGTGTACACTGTAGTTTTAGATGTTGGTTCATACACCGCAATTACAACTCTATCAGTTGCCAATGTTTGTCCTTGACCTGCATTGTTCACCCAAGTAAAATCGATGCTTGTTGCTGCACCAGCCACAGCATTGGGCGTTTGCAATTGCAGTAAATCGCCTTTGCTGATTTGCACTTTGTTGTACACAAAAACAAAATTAGGATCTACAAAGTTCACCGCTTCTTTCATGTGGTACGACATGGCTTGGTTTCTACGCGTTATCTCGCCACTGTCCGAGCCATAATACTTACTGACGATAGGCTTTAACGGAGTAAGAAACGCCGTTACGGTACTGAACTTCAGTCGTTGTATAATTTGTGTTTCTGTTGCCACACGAGTACCTTTTCTTGGTAAACTGCGCAACACGTCTTTTCCTCTCCAACTGGCACCAACTACTGGTCCTACTTTGCCCGAAAAGGCTCCCAAAATTCCCTTATTATAAGTTCCCATAATTCTAAATTTTAATTAAACATTTTGTTAAATACTTTAGCTAGTTCCTCGAGGTGTAACTAACTGAAAACAAAACTACTAAAAGCCTTTAACTCTACAATGACTACCGCCAAAGTTGACTGGTTTTGACTAGTCTTGACCGGTCTTGACTGGTGTTGACTGGTTTACCCCAAAAATAGAGGGGTTTTGTTCCTATCTTGTTCTGCCTTTGTTCTACTGCGTTTTCTTAAAATGGAGCTTTTTGCGAACAACTTGTGAATGAGATGGGAATGAAGCAGGAAAAAAGGAATGTTTGTAATTTTTGTAGGATTTTTTTATATATTTGGGAGGCTAAAAAATAAATATTAACAAGTCTTATGAAGTCTCAATTCATTATTTTAAAAATAAATAAGTTGACATGTATTTAGTAAATTGTTATTTGTTAAAGCTTAAGTTAAAAATAAATGGATTACTGGATTACTGTAATTATATAAAAATCTACAAATGCAATTAAAAAAAAATTAATGGATAATATTACTCAACAGTTAATAAATAAAATATCACAAAAAAGTGTAGTAATTTTTGTAGGTGCAGGTTTATCTCTACAAGCAGGATTACCAAATTGGAATTCGTTAGTTGAAAAGATTTTAGATGGAATTTCAGCTAAAGAGCCAAAAAGCGAAAAAATTAAAGCCGCATTAAATGATGATGTATTAACCCCTTTAGAGGTGTTAACAAAAATTTCTCACTTTAGAGAAGATGCAATTGAAATATTAGAAAAAGAAATAAGAAAATTTGATGGCAGCAACCCAACGCCAATTCACAATAAATTATGTAAACTCTCAAAACATATTATAACTACAAATTATGATGAATTATTAGAGAAAGCTTTACCAAATTTTGAAAAAATTTGTTATTCAAATGAATTTAAAGTAGCACATTTATCTCAGTATCCTGAGTATATTTTCAAAATTCACGGAGACATTCATGAACCAAATAAATGTATTCTTTTTCCAACTGAGTACGAAGAATTATATTCAACAGAGGAAAAGTCTTCAATTTTTGAATTAAAAAAAATAATATCCGATAAATCAATTTTATTTATAGGATTTAGTTTAACTGATCCTTACATAAACTTTATTCTTGATTATATAAGTAATTTATATTCAGGTTTTAGCCCAGACCACTACATAATTACAACTTCGAAAGAAAAAATTTGGCCAAAGAAAATAAACCCAATCATCATAGAAAATTATAATGAACAAGAAAAATTAATTGACGAAATTATAAATGGTCTTCATGACAAAATAGAAGATGAAGTAAATTTTAAAGAACAACTTGAATTAGAATCAAAATCAAATATTATTTCATATTCTGAAAATTTAGACTATGATTCACCTCCAAACAATAAATTTTGGGTTGGAAGAACTAAAGAAATTGAAAATATCAGTAACGAAAATTTTAAAGTTATTTTCATCACAGGAATTGGAGGGCAAGGAAAATCAGGGCTTGCTGCTCAATTTATTCATAATTATTTCAATAATAATTTATATGAATTTGCTGATTGGAGGGATTTTAAAGAAGAAGGAAATCGTTTTAGCACTAAAATCATTTCAATAATCAAAAGATTAAATCCTGAATCTGATAAAATTAATTTTGATAAATTAAGTAATGAAGAGTTAATTGATACATTTTTTCATTTCTTGAATGAACGAAGAATTGTTTTTGTTTTTGATAATATTGACAATTATATTGATTTAGAAACTTTTAAACCAACGGGTAGTTTTGGGTATTTTTTTAATCAAATTTTAAATAAATCTCATCAATCAAAATTTATTTTTACTTGTAGACCATTTATAAGAGAAGCCAGCGTTGATTTTTATCAAATTTCACTTAATGGTATAACTCCTGAAGAAACTTTCGATTTATTTAAACTATACAAAATTCCAATTGGTGACGATGTTTTACAAAATTTAGTTAGTCGTTCACATAAAGTTACAAAAGGACATCCGTTATGGTTGAACCTTATTGCTGGACAAGCTATCCGGGGAATAGATATTGTAACAGTTTTTATGGATCAAATTGAAAATAAATCAAATTTTAATGAAGATGATTTTTCATCAATACTTTCAGAAAAAATTCTTAATGAAGTATGGAAAAGTATTAATGATAAACAAAAAAATTTAATTCGTGGTATTGCTGAAACAGTTAAACCAGAGACCGAGGAAATTTTAAAAACAATTTTAGATAGTGAGTTAAATTCAAATCAGTTTGGCAGAGCATTAAGAACGTTAAAAAACTTAAACTTAATTGAAACACTAAGTGATGGTGAAATTGAACTTCACCCTTTGGTAAAAGAATTTGTACTAACAAAATACCCTAAAACCGAAAGAGCAAAGTTTATTACTCTTTTTGTTAAATATTATGATCGTTTCATTTATATTTTAAAACCTAATTTAAATTCAAAACTAAGCATTCAAGAATTTCAAAATTGGACATCGAAAATTGAATTGCAAATTAATAAAAATGATTTTAAAGCAGCATTGGTTGCATTAGAGGAAGTTAGTTATTCAATATTATCTGCTGGATATATTGAGGAATATATTAGAGTAACTGAAAGATTATTTTATTCAATAAATTGGGAACAAGCTGTAAGTCAAGAGATTCCATATTTTCACTCTCAGTTTAACAGATATTGTACTGCGTTAACTCAAATGGGAGAGTTTGAATCTTGTAAAAAGAACCTTGATAAATATTCAACCCTAATTGCTGGTAAAAGTTCTTATTACCTGAGTTACTGTAGTGAAAAGACATACACCCTATGGTACCAAAAAGATTTTGAAAATGCAATTCAAATTGGAGAAGAAGGAGTGTTTTTATTAGATGAGTCTGGAGTTGCTGATAACTATAGTTTAAAACACAACTTAGCATTAGCCCACAGAGATTCAAAGGATATTATAAATATTAATAAAGCACTTAATTATTTTTTGCATAATGAGAACTTAGAGACATTATTACTCAATAAAGATTTAAATACTGACCTTGGGGGCTCATATTATGGAAACGTTGGTAGATGCTTAGAATATCTAAATAGAAATGAAGAAGCACTTGAATGCTATTACATTTCTTTAAAACTACTATTGTTGGAGGATTATATAAATTCAGTATTAAACATAGGATACGCTTGTATGTGGATTGGTAATTTACTAACCAAAGAAAATAAAAACAAAGACGCTCTATATTTTTTAAAATTTGCTCAAAATTCATGGAAAAAAACTTCAGTACCATTAGCAAAAGAAGTTGATGTTTTATGGTCAAATGTTATTGCCGATAAAGAAACAAAAGAATATATTAACAAATTATCGGAATGGAAAATTAAAAATTACTGTTCAAGTTTCATAAATGACAAACTTATATAGTCTTATTATTAATAAATATTATTTTAGGAATTACCTATGAGTGCGAAATTGAAATCCGTGCGCACATAAAAATAATATTTTTAATACCTCCATTCTAATCAAACAAAAAAAATAAATTTCAACGATGAAAAAATTTTTTATAACATTCCTCTGTTTTCTCCCATTAATTGGATTTTCACAATTTAAAGCAAAGTTTAAAGCTATGGAGCAAATTGAAAATCCTAGTTTTAGTGATTATGATGAATTGGTATATGAGGCAACTACCTATATTTTTTCTAATCCTGTGAATTCAAAATCAGAAGAATTTCTTTATGCGGTAAAGATTGCTCAATTCTGGATGAATAGGGATACCGAATTTGGAATGCCAATTTTTGGAGTATTTCATACTAAATTAACCAAAGAAAACAATCAAAAATTCTTTTATGTTATAGCAATGATGCATTACAATCTTATTCAAAAAATAGAAAAGAATAGAGTCATTAAATTTGTTAAAGTGGAAGGTGTAAAATTTTCAGACTTACCAGAAGTACAAGAAGTACAATATGAAGGCGCTAAAATTCTACTAAATTACGCAAAGCAAAAAGATAATAATTTTCCGTTAAACAGTGATATGCAAGTTTACATTGAAGCCAATGAAAACGGAACACTTAAAGAAGTACTATTTAAATAAAACAGCTTATAACAGTTTTCTATAACTCATAACATTATTAAACAAACCTCTTTAAAACCAATTTTAAAGAGGTTTATTCTTTAAATAAAGTTGAGTATTGTTATCACCTACTCCAACTTCTCTCTATTTTTAATTTTCTGCAATAGTGTTTTGGTAAAATAGCTTTTTGGGTAATGGTAAGTACCACCAATTAGTTCATGCGGTATTTTATTGGCTTTTCGCAAGCGGTAGAGTTTGCTGTCGCTAAAGTGAAAGAGTTGTTTAATGTCGGCACTATCGAGCCATACTTCGGTAAGGTTTTCGTCGTTTCTAGTATTTAAACGGTTGATAAGTTCTTGAACTTTCAGTTCTAATTGTTGGATGCGTTTTTTACTCATGGCGTATATAGTTAGTTAATGTTCAGTTACTTGTGCATTTATAAATGCTAAAGTAGTATTTTTTTTAATACAAAGTATATTTTTGAGAAAAAAGTGAAAATAAATTTGCGAAACCGAAAAGTTGCATATATATTTGCAACCAATTAGTTTCGTATTTAATTTTAATAAATAATGAGAAGAGATATTTTTCAAGCAATTTCCGATCCAACAAGAAGAGCGATAATCGTCTTGATTGCATTACAGGCAAGGACGCCAAACGCCATTGCCGAACACTTCGACACATCAAGACAAGCGGTTTCAAAACATCTTCGGATTTTGACAGAGTGCGAACTGATAAAACAAGAACATCAAGGTAGAGAGATTTACTACTCGCTTGAAATTGACAAAATGAAAGAAATAGACAAATGGCTGGAACAATTCCGCAAGATTTGGGAAACTAAGTTTAATCAACTAGACAATTTATTATCAACAATTAAAGAACAAAAAAATGAACAGTAATTTATTATTTGACTTTATAGTCGACAAAGAAACACAAACAGTTAAGGTAAAACGTGAGTTTAATGCCGATTTAGCTTTAGTTTGGGATGCTTGGACAAAACCTGAATTGCTAGATCAATGGTGGGCACCAAAACCTTATCAAAACAAAACAAAGTCAATGGATTTTAGAGAAGGCGGAACATGGCTTTATTGTATGATAAGCCCTGAAAACGAAATTCATTGGTGTAAAAATGATTATGTAAAAATTGAACTTTACAAGAGCTATACTGGTTTAGATGCTTTTTGTGATGAAAATGGGATCATTAACACAGAAATGCCAAGAACAGAATGGACAAATGTCTTTACCAAAGAAAATGATAAAACCCTAGTGAATATTTCAGCAAAGTATAATTCTTTAGCCGATTTAGAGATGGTGATACAAATGGGCTTTAAAGAAGGCTTTACTATGGGATTAAATCAATTGGATGCTTTATTATCATCACTAAAAAAATAATTTATTATGAAAAAGAATAAAATTATATATTGGGTAAGTACTATTATTATTGCTCTTATGGAAGGTGTCATGCCGTTGCTAACTTGGATTTTAGCACCACAGTACATGACCTTGGGAACAAAAGCTTTGGGCTATCCAGATTACTTTGCCTATTCATTGGTTGTAGCCAAAATACTTGGTGTTATATCGATTGTATATCCTAAAACACCAAATACATTAAAAGAATGGGCTTATGCTGGATTCACTTTCAATTTACTGTTTGCATTTATTAGCCACGCTATGGTTGACAGAGAGATTGGCAATATGATAATGCCACTATTAGTTTTAGCTGTGTTACTAGTTTCATATGTTTATAGCAAAAAAATGAAATCTAATATTCAAAATGAATAGCAAAACAATAATACAGATTTACAATCGGTACCAGTAAAAAAATTAATTCCTAGCATAGTTATCAACTGTGAAGTATTTTATTGAATTTAGAATCCCTAATTGTGTTAAAGCAGTTAGGGATTTTTTTATATATTTGAGAAATGAAGATTTGGTGTATCAAACTTATACAAACTAAATTGGGTTTATTTAGGATGATGCTATCAGATTTATATATAAGTTAGCACTAATTTCACCAAACTAACCTTTAACATAAAGAAAACTACACTTAATGACACCATTTTTCAAACTAACTTTCATTGCATTAGCATTTCTTCTTATTTCTTGTAATTCATCAGCTCAACTAAAAGATGATTATTCTGCAAAAATTGACAGTTTATTAAAAGCACAAAATCCTTATAATTTTAATGGTGTTATTCTTATTTCTAAAAATGGAAAAATTAAATATTCTAAGGCTTATGGTTTTACAAATATCAACACAAAAACACCTTTAAAATTAGATGACAAATTTGAAATAATGTCTAACAGTAAACAATTTACATCCGTTTTACTTTTGAAAGAAGTTGAAAAAGGAAATGTAAATTTACAATCACCTATTAAAAAATATTTACCTGAACTAACTCAATCTTGGGCAGACTCTGTCACTGTTCATCAATTATTAAATCATACTCACGGAATTATCGATACTAAAAAGCCACTTCTTTTTAAAGCTGGTTCTGATTACAAATATGGAAATTTATCAAATATTCTTCTTGGAAAAATTATTGAGTTTACTTCTAAAAAAACGTATGTAGAATTAGCAAAAGAATTGTTTGAACAACAAAAAATGAAAAATACATTTTGTTATTCAAAAGATATTAAAAATCTTGTTTCTGGACATAATTTAAACAATCAAGATTACAAAGTTGTTGATTCAACGTTTATCAATACAGAAAATATTCCTGCTGACGGAATTATAACGACTGTAAAAGATTTGGCAATTTGGAATAAAAACCTACATAACGGAAAAATTTTGAAACCAGAAACCTACAAATTAATGACAACGGAAAGTGTAAAATCGCAACACAATGTGTTTGGAAAAGAAAAAATGGGTTATGGTTACAATATCAGAATTGTTAAAGAAAAGGAGACTAACTATTTTGGACATACAGGTTTAGGAGATGGTTTTGCTTCTTTAAATATTTATGTGCCAAAAGATGATTTAAGCATTATTGTTTTGGAAAACCAAATGGTTGAAAGTAGTGATTTATGGTATTATTTTGAAACAAAAATTAAAGAAATCGTATTAAAAAGCAATTTAGTGAAATAAAAAAAAACTGCCGATATCGGTTTGGCGAGATTGCTACTTTTGTAGTAAATTCACGTTTACATTTTGCAAGAAATTTTATCTTTGATAGAAAATAATCAGTTCCTAAGCTCGCAACCTCGCCAATCGCCAAAACGTTATAGCCAATTGTAACATGACACATTAACTAACAGACAAATAAAAAAATATGGCAGTAGGATTTACACCAAGACACATTGAGGAATTTCCTCTTAACGAATTGACACCACAACAATTTCTTGTACTTGCAAACGAGACCGCAACGAAAATAGGTTGGAAAGTTGGCTACCTAAGCGACAATGGACTTATTGGTTATACCGACAACGGAATGTTTTCTTGGAACGCAGAAATTAAAATAAAAATAGAGAGCGGAGTTGCAACTATTCAAAGTGCTTCGACCGGAAATGAAATGATGGATTGGGGTAAAAACAAGAAAAACATTGCTAATTTCATTGACACTTTTTTAGAATTAAAACCAAGTTTAACAAAAGATGAACTTGATGTAAAATATCAAGAATTAAACGAACAACTTGTTTCACAAGAGGAAGATATTTTAAAGTTGCCTCCAGCAACTACAGCAGAACAAATAAAAGATTTCTTCTCTATTTTTAAGCCTACACAAGGTTTCTTCATTACGCCAATTCTATTAAACTTGAATATTTTAATTTTTATTTTAATGGTAATTAAAGGTGTAAATATTATGCAACCAGACAATGAAAGTTTATTGAATTGGGGTGCCAATTTTAGACCTATGACATTAGAAGGCGAATGGTGGCGATTACTAACCAATTGCTTTTTACATATTGGAATTTTTCATCTTTTAATGAATATGTATGCACTACTTTATATTGGTGTATTGTTAGAACCTCATTTAGGCAGAACAAGATTTATTACAGCCTACTTACTTACAGGAATTACAGCAAGTATTGCAAGTTTATGGTGGCACGACTTAACCATAAGTGCTGGTGCTTCGGGTGCCATATTTGGAATGTATGGTGTTTTCCTTGCCCTATTGACGACGAATTTAATTGAGAAAACGGCTCGAAAAACATTATTGACAAGTATTGCAGTTTTTGTTGGTTATAACTTAATCTATGGACTTAAAGGAGGTATTGACAACGCAGCCCACATTGGCGGTTTACTTGGCGGACTTGTTATTGGTTATGCTTTAATTCCAAGCCTAAAAAATCCTGATGAAAACAAATTGAAATTTGGAACAATTGGTTTATTGTCAATTCTGATTCTTGTTTCCTCTTTTGCTGTTTACAAAAAACTACCTAACGACATTGGAACATACGATGCAAAAATGAAAGAATTTGTTTCGATGGAATCTATGGCTTTAGAAGTTTACAATATATCACCTACCACTTCTAAAGACAAAATATTATCTAGCATAAAAGACAGAGGAATTTACTATTGGAACGAAAACATAAAACTTGTAGACAGCTTCAAAGACTTGGATTTACCTCTTGAAATAAGAACAAGAAATAGGCTTTTAAAGGAATATTGCGAACTGCGAATTAAGACTTATGAATTACTTTACAAAGCAATTTCGGAGAATACAGATCAATATAGAATACAAATAGAAAATTACAACAAGCAAATAGAAGCAAAAATTAAAGAGCTTGGCAGTGAACAACAGACACAATAAACAGACACACAAAAAAACTCAACTGGATAGTACAAGGCTTTGCCAATAGTAACGTTTCAATAGTAACTTTTGTCGTGAAAATTACATTCTTGCCAAACCTCAAAACGTTGACATTAATTCTAAAAAATGAAGCTAAAAATTACAATCATAATCAAATTACTATTTGTTAATTTCGTAATTGGACAAATAAAAGAATCTGAAATTAATGGTACTTGGATAGAATATAAATCAGAAATGAAAGATGGAAGTAGGATTCTTCCAATTTCAAAATCTGAAATAAATTTTTCAAAAATAGTAATAAGGAATTCAAAATTCTGCATGGATTCAAGCCCTATTTATAAAACTGACGAATCCCAATGTCTTATCTTTTCTCTTGAAGAAGATGTTATAAAAACTTCAATTAAATCGGGATATCATATTGAAAAAAGTTCTTCTGATACTTTAGTCATTTGTCAAAAAATAGCTGGATTGGAAAACGACAAGCTAAAACGTTCCTATTTAGTTGATGAAAAAATGCTGTTTTCAACTGAATTGAAAAAAAGAAAGGGCGAAAAAAATATTGTTGCAACTAAATTATTTACACCAAAATTGAATGTAAATCTTGATGACGAAATATTTATAGCATTTAAAAATAATATTTCAAACATTGATGTAGTTGGCTCTTTGACAATTTTTCCAGGGAAAAAAGTAGTAACTTCTGAAATAAGTTATTCAAGTGTAAAATCTAATAAAATCGGAATCATCACTAACGTCATTAACAACTCGTTTGATAAATGGGATTTAACCAATTTTGAAGAATTTGAGTCAATTAAAATACCATTTATAATAAGATCTGAAATTAAAAGATACTCAAGTTTAACATACAAAGGAGTTAGAGTACTTTATTTTACTAATACTATTTCTGAATTTGATTATGTTAACAGAAGTACGACGCTTGATGATATGGAAAAGTCAAATAAATTATTCCAAAAGGGAATCAAGGCTTACTCTGATAAAAACTATATTATAGCTGCCGAATATTTTTCTAAGTCATATAAAACTGATCCTAAAAATATAGATGCATTATACAACAAAGCCGTTGCATATTTTGAAGGTGGCGATAAAGAAAATGCGTGCAAAACTTGGAAAGAATTAGTAGATTTGGGACAAACAAATGGTATAGAATTATATAAAAATAATTGTAATTAGTAATTTACTCTTCGCTTGGAATAATAAATTTTATTTAATTAGCAATAATCTTAAATTTGAAAAGTTACTAAATAGAGGAATTAGAAAATGATATTTAAGAAAGACATAATCGATAAAATAGAAATTGATTTTGGTACAAATTCAATCGAAGCTGGTAAAATGTTGGAAAGCGCAATTCTAGAAACCGGCTATTTGCAGACGGAGAGAATTATTAGATGTATAATTTTTTTGTCCAAAGGAAATCTCACGCAATTAGATAAATACATTAATGCAGCAGTTTTTGATCCAAGAGATGTAATGTTTTGGGCAGAATATGAAAACCACAATAATTTTGAAAAAACAAAAAGATTACGAGATTTTAATAACATATTTGAAAAATCTGAAATTAATATAAAAGACTAATATCAAACGATAAATAGTTAGGCATAATATCAAAACAATTAAAATGAAAAAACTCATATCAATAATAGTAATGGTGTCTTTTACAACACTATCCTTTGGTCAAGTTTCTAATGAAACCGACAAAAAACTGATTAAAAATTTAGTAATTGAATCTTTTGACGAAATATGGTCTAAGTTGAGTTCTAAAAATATTGATAAGTATTACACCAAAGACTTTCTGCTTTTGGAAAACGGAGAAGTTTGGACTAACGATTCTATTGCAAAGTATTTGAATAAAGCAGTACTAGAGAAACCTAATCCTACACGAATCAATACCATTGAAATAATTGAAATTAAAGTCGCAAACAAAACGGCATGGGTTGCCTACCATAACTATGCGACGTTTTCAATTGATACTAAAATCGTTTATAAAGCGCATTGGCTAGAAAGTGCCACAGCAATTTTAACAGATAAAGGATGGAAACTAGAAATGCTTCACTCTACTCCTATTAAAAATGAATAAATCAAGTGTTAACAACTCTTTTCGCGTTACTTTTATAAAATATTAAAAATAGTAGCGCGATAGAAAACACAGACTAAAGAATCAAACACAATTTTACAATACTCCAATGAAGATTATCCTTTCTAAAGTATTTCTTTGTTTATCATTACTAGCTTTACCAGCAATGGTATTTTCGCAATCGCACGACTTTACCATTCAAGAGGTAACTTTTAAAAGTGAAGGTATTACTCTTGCAGGTTCTATTGTAACGCCTAAAAAAACAGTTGCAGCCGTTGTAATTGTTCATGGCTCAGATCCTGTAAAAAGAGAATTGGAGTTTGCTAAACGTCTTGCCAAAGAAGGCATTACTGTATTGACGTATGATAAACGTGGCGTTGGAGCTTCTGGTGGCGTTTATGTTGGACCAACCGTTGGAACCAATAATATTGACACTACTAATCTTAATTTGTTAGCTCAAGATGCAAATGCTGCAGTTACTACATTTCGAGCCTACTTAAAAGATAAAAAACTGCCCATTGGATTGGTTGGTTTCAGTCAGGCAGGATGGATAATTCCGATTGCTGCAAGCAAAAATCCACAAATAGCATTTATGGTTTTATTTAGTTGCCCTACCATTACAACACTAGAGCAGCTCCGATTTCAGTTTTATACTAATGGAAGAACTAATTTTTGGGAAACTCATACCGAAGCTGATGCACGCGAACACATAAAAAATGACCCTGACAAATATCAATTTGTTGCCACTGATCCAAAAGTTTCTTTGAATACGTTATCCATTCCTGGGCTTTGGCTTTTTGGTGAGAAGGATATACAGATTCCAGTGAAGTTGTGCATGGAGCAATTAAATACATTAAAAGCACAAGGCAAACCTTTTGATTATACTTTGTTTCCTCAATTGGGACACAATACTGTTAGTGATACTACTACAGTTGCCATTTCTATCCAATGGATAAAACAGAATGCTTTGAGTAGTAAGAAGTCTAAAGAATCTAAATAAAGTAACGCATACAAGAGTTACGCAATTTTAAAGTTTAAAACTAAATGGAGGTTTACAAAAGAATAATAGAAATAATAGATGCCAATTTAATATATTGCTTTCCTCCGCTTATACTGATTTTGCTGCTGATAAGACTTTTATTTAAGAATAAATTTAAAACCAAAGAAGCCTTAAATATCGTTCGTTGGCTTATTATTGCTTATGCAGCAATTACAACATCCTTCTTTATTATCGGGATGGTTTTTATTCCCGAAGAATTTGCTTTTACTAATAGAGCGACTGGATCGTATTGGTTTGCTTCTTGGTTGATGTTAATCGCTGCTGTTGTAATGCCTTTTACGTTATTATTTAAAAAACTAGCATCGAAGTTTCTCTACGTTTTATTAATTTCAATACTCCTTAAAATAGGTTCCTATTTTGAACGTTTTGTTATTCTAGTTACCAGTTTGCATAGAGATTATACACCACAAGCAGCAAATTCGTATTTGCCAGATTTCGCTATTTATATAACAATGGTTTTTGTGCAAGGATTGGTATTAGCAATTCTATTGTTGGGAATCGTTGAAATATCATATCAAATGAAACTTCGCTCACAAAGAAGTAAGGTCTAAATGATTCATTAGTGATTATTGTTTTTTGGAAATCTACCACGCAAATCGATTCTTATGCGTGGAATCCTGTTGGTAAAGAAATCCTTTTGTTAAGAAATAGCACTCACTTCAGTTTTTGTATATAAATGTTTGTTTTGTGCATTTGTAAAGTTTCTGCTCATTGGAAATTTAAAACATCTTAATAATTAGTATATTAGCAGATACTATTATGATACTAGGAGCAAAAACTATCATAACGAGGATGCTTGTATAAAATTTTAAAAACCGTTTTTTAAATTATGAAACTATGAAAATAAATTTAACGCTACTACTCTTTTTAATTTTCAGTACATCATTTGGACAAACCGTTGAAAAAATAACAATTCCCAAAGGAGTCGTTTATAATTATGCAAAAAGTGAACTTGTTGAAAAAGCCAAGCAACTGATTGAAGGTGATTTAAAAGATGATTCTAATTACGCTTTATCGGGAAAAATAATGATAATTGGACCAGTACTTTGGAACAGATTCAAGAATATCAAAAAACTCAATGAAATTGAAGGTGGTAACACAACATTCTTAGTTGATAATGATAAGTTAAGTGGAAAAATGACTCAAGATGTTGAGGATACTAAAAAAGTATGGGATGAATTGAGAAAAGAAATTGGTAAGGATAATTATTCTATTAGAAAAGCAAATGAAAGAGAACTTAGATACTATTGGTCGGTTATTTCCTTCGATATTGATGAACCACTCCTAATTCTTGAAACAAAAAAACACAGCTATATTTTAAATATTTTGAAAAATGATTTAAAAGTAATGTGGTTGGATGAGGTTCCTAGAAGATAGTCAATTTCGATAAAAAATTGCATTTACTTTTTCACAAATAGTACACAATATAATTAAACTAGCACTAAAAATGAAATGGACCAATAACATCAAAAACAAATCTTTAGCCTCGATAATACTGTTATCTTTATGTTTGCTAGTACTTTTAAATAATTATTTAGAAAGAGTTCATGCTACAAATGTAAAAGATGCTATTTCTACTTTGTATGAAGATAGGCTAATTGCAGAGGAATACATATTAAAAATGACGAGCACTATTTATCAAGTTAGAGAAGTACTAGCATCCGATTCTAATAGTAATTCAAAATCAAATGCCATAAAGACTTTAAATGATAATTTCAATGCTACTTACAGTGCGTATAGCAAAACAAAACTTACACCAAAAGAAAAAACTACTGCAGTAGAGTTACTAAATTACATTAATAAATTTGAGTCTACTTTTTCCACTAACAACTACAGCCCATCCCTTTATACTAACAAAGCGCTTACCACTTTAAGCAAACTCTCTAAGATACAATTAGAGGAATCTAAATTAATAATGAAAAATGTTGAATCACAATACGCTACTATCAAAGCATCTTCACAGTATGCATTTGCTATCATTATATTAATTTTGATTGTATTGCAAATTATAGTGTTCTCTGCTGAGTCAATAATCCCAGTAATTAAAACGAAAGATCCATCGCTTAATTAATATTGAATAAACAAACGTTAATATAGAGTTTTTTTTAATTTATTAGGTTTCAAAAGTAAAATCAATTTTTCAAACCTTACAGTTTTAGCATTGAGAAGAAGTATTAGTTATCAATTAATAATGAAAAAAATACAAGAGTTGCAATCTTAACAGCGTTAAATCATCTATTTAAAATTCATACTATTGTAAAATTGACATCGCGAACAATTAAGTAGAAATTGCATAATTACTTTAAAATTTGCTTTATCTGAATGCTCTAATCCGCCATAATTAGTATCTTAGCGAATAAACACAAATTGTGATTACCATGAACAAAATTTTAGACTTTATAGATCTTACCAAAGGCGAAGACGAAAAACAAGTAGTTTTAGAAAATGTAAAATCTAACATTTCTTTTAGAGGTGCCAATTTATGGATTCTTGCTTGTGCTATCGTTGTTGCCTCGGTCGGATTAAATGTAAATTCAACAGCGGTAATTATTGGTGCAATGCTTATTTCACCGCTAATGAGTCCGATTATTGGTGCTGGATTTGCATTGGGTATTTATGATTTTGGGCTTTTGAAAAAATCACTAAAAAACCTGCTTATTGCCACTTTCGTGAGTTTGGCCGTTTCTACAATATATTTTTATTTAAGTCCGTTTAAAGAAACCCAATCCGAACTTTTAGCACGTACATCTCCTAATATTTATGATATTCTAATTGCCTTTTTTGGCGGACTTGTCGGTGTTATTGCCATTACTAGAAAAGAAAAAGGAAATCCAATTCCGGGTGTCGCTATTGCAACGGCATTAATGCCACCACTTTGTACTGCTGGTTACGGATTGGCTATTGGAAATCTTCGATTCTTTGGTGGTGCGTTATATTTATACACCATCAACTGTGTCTTTATTTGTGTTGCGACCTTTTTAATAGTCAAATTTTTAAAATATCCCAGAATAAAAACATTTGAAAAAGCAAGAGAAAAACAAATCACTTACGCTATAAGCATATTAACAATAATTCTTGTTTTACCTAGTATTTACTTTGCCTACACACTTTTTGAAGAACGAAAATTTGATCAAAAAGTAAGCACATTTATCCAAAACGAATTCGTTGATAATGGTTTTACGGTCATTTATAAAAAAACCAGATTCAAGACCAATCCTAAAAGTATTGAAGTGGCTTTTTTATCTAAAAAGTTTACTGATTTTGAGAAAGTTGAGCTCAATCAGAAAATGAAAATATATGGTTTAGCAAATACCGAACTTAAAATTAGACAAGATACTACCAATTTAAAGCAAGATATTTTAAATCAAATTAAGAATGAGAAAACAAATTTGAATGAAAAAGACGTACTAATTTCGTCCTTAAAAAAGGAAATACAAGACAATAAATACGATAACAATTCATTATTGGCAGAAGCCAAAATACTCTTTCCGTCACTTACCGATATATCAATTTCTAATCATCCATTTAATTCAGGTAAAGAAAAAATTGAAATAATTCCAGTAGTAATTTATACAAGTACTAAACCATTAAGCACAACAGATGCTGAAAAACTAACACTATGGGTGAAAACCAGAATTAAAAAAGAAAAAATAGATGTATTTTGGAAAAATAGCTAAAAATGGTATTTAATCTCAACTATTTATGATTATCAAAATTTAAAGCTTCCATTTTTAAATTATGTTTTAAAAACTTCCTTGAAAATTGTATTATTATTATTCATCTTTTTTTAGTTAATTTGTGTACAAACAAAACAAACTAACTAAATGCAATTCAATCCAAACGAATTAGAGCATTCTGCCGTTTACAAACTACTCACAGGTTCGGTAATTCCTAGACCAATTGGCTGGATTTCTACTGTTGATGCAAACGGAATTAACAATCTTGCTCCTTTCTCCTATTTCAATGCTATTGGTGAAGATCCACCACATGTTATGTTTTCTACAACTCGTGGAAACAATACCAATAAAGATACTCTAAATAATGTTTTGGCAAATGGACAATTTGTGGTAAACATGGTTACCGAAGAATTGGCCGAAAAAATGAATACCACAGCACAAACTGTTGCTGCAGATGTTGACGAATTCCAATTGGCAGAGGTCACTCCTATTCCATCCACACTAATAAAACCAATGCGTGTTAAAGAAAGTTTAGTAACTTTTGAATGCGAAATGGTACATCATTACTTTCTAGAAAATCACAAAAATGGTGGCGCATGCATCGTTATTGGTCGGATAGTCATGATGCATTTTGATGACAGTATTTTGTTGGATAATTACAAAATTAATTTAGAAACCTACAAACCAATAGCACGTTTAGCAGGATCAAACTATGCTAAATTAGGCGAATTATTTTCCATTAAAAGAGGATAATTTAGCTGAACAAAATATAAACAATTAAAAATCCGTGGAAATCCGCGTTGCAAAGCATCCGTGTCATCCGCGTTCAAAAAAATATGAAAATAGCAGTAATTGGTGGTGGTCCAGGCGGACTTTACTTCTCGATATTAACAAAAAAAGCAATGCCTCATTGTCAAATCGATGTTTACGAACGCAATAAATCAGATGACAGTTTTGGTTTTGGTGTAGTTTTTTCTGATGAAACTTTAGGCGAATTCTTAAAACGCGACATGCAATCCTATGAATTAATCCGAAGCAAATTCGCCTATTGGGATGACATTATCATCGCTCGTGATGGAGAAACAGTAAATATTGCCGGAAACGGATTTTGCGGTTGTTCTCGAAAAACATTATTACAATTATTACAACAACGCTGTACAGAAGAAGGCGTAAATCTTCATTTCGAACACAATGTAGATGATTTAAGCCAATTTGAAGATGCCGACATAATCATTGCTTCAGACGGAATTGGAAGTCAAATAAGAACGCAATTCGCATCAGAATTCGGAACTAAAATAGAACTTAAGAAAAACCGATTTGTTTGGTTAGGTTCAACAAAACCATTAGATGCTTTTACCTATTTTTTTAGAAATACAGAACACGGCTTAATAGTAGCACACTCCTATCAATACGAAGCCGGAATGAGTACATGGATTTTCGAATGTTCCGATGAAACTTGGCAAAAGTTTAATTTTGAAGTAACCAACGAAGCCGATACCATTGCTAAAATTTCAGAAATTTTCAAGGAAGAATTAGATGGTCATGGATTGATTTCAAATAAATCACATTGGCGTCAATTTCCACATGTAACAAATCAAAATTGGTTTCATAAAAATATAGTTTTACTTGGAGATTCTAAAGCTACAGCGCATTATTCTATCGGTTCGGGAACAAAATTAGCGATGGATTCAGCTATAGGTTTATTCGATGCAGTGATGGCAAATCCAAAAGATGTGCAAGCTGCTTTCCAACAGTATGATAAATCCCGAAGAAATACTGTCGAGATGATTCAATATGCGGCTTTAGTGTCGTTAGATTGGTTCGAAAACATGAACCGTCACAACCAACATCCGTTCTATCAATTTGCTTTCGGATGCATGACACGTGCCAAAAAAGTAACTTACGAGAATTTACGATTACGTGATAATTCATTTACTGATAAAGTTTTAAAAGAATATAATACCAATTGTCATTCTGAACTTGTTTCAGAATCTGAATCTCCTGCTGCTTTCTCCAAATTCAAATTAAGAGATTTAGAACTGCAAAACCGAATTGCCATGTCGTCCATGGGACAATATTCAGCAGAAAACGGAGTGGTAAACGACTGGCATTTTCAACATTACACTTCAAGAGCTCTTGGCGGATTGGGATTGATTTTAACCGAAATGACGGCTATTTCAGAAACTGGACGTATCACTTTAGGTTGCACAGGTATTTATAATGAAAATCAAATAGTTGAATGGAAAAAAATAACTAATTTTATTCATAATAATACATTTACAAAAATTGGAATTCAATTAGGACATTCAGGTCGAAAAGGCGCCACTAAAAAACCTTGGGAAGAAAATGATTTGGATGAAAAGTGGCAATTAATTTCGGCATCAGCAATTCCGTTTAATGAAAAATTTGCAATACCAGAAGAAATGACTTTATCCGATATGGATGAAATCACTTCTCAATTTGTTCAAGCAACAATAAACTCAGAAAAAGCTGGATTTGACATGATCGAACTACAAGCACATCACGGATTTTTATTAGCTTCTTTCCTATCGCCATTGACAAATGTTCGAACAGACGAATTTGGAGGAAGTATCGAAAACCGATTGAGATTTCCATTACGAGTTTTCACAGAAATGCGAAACGTTTTTCCAAAAGAAAAACCAATGTCAGTAAGAATCTCAGCAACAGATTGGGCAGAAAACGGAATTTCAGAAGATGATGTACTTACAATTGCAGCCGCTTTTAAAAATGCCGGAACCGATATTATTAATGTTTCGACAGGAAATACAGTTACCTATCAGAAACCGCAAACGGGCAGAATGTGGCAAACACCATTTTCAGATTTGGTTCGAAATACAGTTCAAGTTCCAACAATTACAGCAGGTTACATTCAAGACATCGATCAGATAAATACCATAATTTTAAACGGTCGCGCAGATATTGTGGCACTTGGAAGACCACTATTATTGGATCCGTATTTTGTTAGAAATGCTCAAGCCTATGAAAATTTTGAAGCAGACGATATTCCAAAGCAATACAAAATGGGAATTTCACATTTATATCCATTAAAAACTTCCGAAAGAAAGCAAGCTGACGGAATGAAAAAAGCGTTAAAACCAAAGAGTAATAAGAAATAGTCATGAAAAATTACGAAGACAATTTCGCTCACAATAGTTTACCTGAATTAGAATTTCTTCCGGAATATTCTTTTTTGGATTTACCTCAATTTCAACATCCAGAAATGCTGAATTGCGTCGATAAATTATTAGACAATCATATTAAGGAAGGTCGTGGAAACAACATTTGTATCCAAACTTTTACAGAAACTTGGACGTATCAAGATTTATATGAAAAAGCAAATCAAATTGCGCATGTTTTAATTGATGATTTAGGATTAAAATCAGGTAATCGCGTGTTGATACGTTCTGCCAATAACCCAATGATGGTTGCTTGTTGGTTTGCAATACTAAAAGCTGGTGGAATTGTTGTCGCCACAATGCCATTGCTTCGGGCAAAAGAATTAACCACCATAATTGATTGCGCCGAGATTTCTCACGCCTTTTGTGACAGCGAATTGTCGGAAGAAATGAATTTAGTAAAATCTGATTTTCTTAAAAAAGTTAGTTTCTACAGAAATTCTGATTTGGAAAAGTTAATGGAGACCAAGTCAAAAACATTCGTTAATTATCATTCCAAAGCCGATTCCATTTGCCTAATCGGATTCACTTCTGGTACAACTGGATTACCAAAAATGACATCGCATTATCACAAAGATATTTTAAATATTTGCGAAGCATTTCCTCAATATTCTTTACAACCCACTCAAAATGATGTTTTTACAGGAAGTCCGCCACTCGGATTCACTTTTGGTTTAGGCGGATTGGTTTTGTTTCCAATGTACTTTGGCGCATCCACTTTTTTAATAGAAAAACCAAGCCCAGATTTATTGTTAAAAGCAATTGAAGATTTTAAAATTACCATTTGTTTTACAGCTCCAACAGCTTGGAGAATCATAACAACTAAAGTCAACGATTACGATATTTCCAGCTTGCGCAAATGTATTTCTGCTGGTGAAACATTACCATTAAAGGTTTGGCAAGATTGGTACGATGCAACTGGACTAAAAATTATTGACGGAATTGGAGCAACCGAAATGTTACACATCTTCATTTCATCTAATGAAGAAAATATGAAACCCGGCGCAACCGGAAAAGCAATTACTGGTTACGAAGCTAAAATTATTGATGCAGACGGAAATGAAGTTCCAACAAATGAACCAGGAAGATTGGCCGTTCGCGGAATCACAGGTTGCAAATACTTAAACCGAATTGAAAAACAAAAAGAATACGTAGAAAACGGCTGGAATTTAACTGGAGATATTTTCCGACAAGATGAAGACGGCTATTTTTGGTTTGTGGCTCGTGGCGACGATATGATTATTTCTTCTGGATATAATATTGGTGCAATTGAAGTAGAATCCGTACTTTTAACCCACGAAGAAATTCTAGAATGTGCTGTTGTAGGTTTGCCCGATGAAGAACGTGGAATGTTAGTCTGCGCTCACATTGTCTTAAAAGATTATACTAAAGCTTCTAACGAATTAGCTAAAGATATACAACTATGGTTCAAAGAAGTAGCTGCACCATATAAATATCCAAGAGCAATAAATTTTGTTGAAGAATTACCAAAAACGGAAACAGGAAAAATACAACGATTTAAGTTGAAATAAGAATATAAATGAGAAAAGTATTCATAACATTCGCCATAACATCCTTGGCAATTATCGGAATTCTAACCTATATCAATTGGAAATTCAGTTTCCTGTTATTGATATTTATTCCCCTAATAATAATGGGTTTTTACGATATGTATCAATCCAAGAAAACCATTCGTAGAAATTTTCCCCTATTAGGAAGAATGCGTTATCTCCTTGAAGCTCTTGGACCTGGCGTTCGTCAGTATTTTATAGAAAGCGATACCGACGGAAAACCATTTACAAGATTACAACGAAGTTTGGTATATCAAAGAAGTAAAAAAGAAACCGATTCGATGCCTTTCGGAACACAACTCGATGTGTATCAAGATGGTTATGAATGGATTAATCACAGTATCAAAGCCATTTCATTTTCTAATGTAAACGAAAATCCTCGCGTTAGAATTGGTTCTTCTCAGTGTGAAAAACCGTATCAAGCGAGCTTATTTAACATTAGCGCAATGAGTTTTGGTTCACTTAGTAAAAACGCAATTATTGCATTAAACGCTGGAGCAAAACAAGGTGGATTTTATCACAATACTGGCGAAGGCGGACTTTCACCGTACCATTTACAAGGCGGAGATGTCGTTTGGAATATCGGAACTGGTTATTTCAGCTGTCGCAATGCCGATGGACGATTTGATTATGATGAGTTTGCAAAACGTGCTACGCAAGAGAATGTCAAAATGATTGAAATTAAATTCTCTCAAGGTGCAAAACCTGGTCATGGTGGTATTTTACCAAAAGAAAAAGTAACCGATGAAATTGCCAATATTCGCTTGGTTTCAAAAGGTCACGATATCATTTCTCCACCAACGCATTCGGCATTTAACAATCCGTTAGAATTAATGGAATTTGTTAAATTACTCCGAAAAGGTTCTGGCGGAAAACCTATCGGAATGAAAATCTGCATCGGAAACAAGTCCGAATTTCTATCCATTTGTAAAGCGATGGTTGCTACCAAAACCTATCTCGATTTCATCACTGTAGATGGTGGCGAAGGCGGAACTGGTGCGGCACCACAAGAATATTCAGATCACGTTGGAATGCCATTGCGCGATGCCGTAGCATTTGTTTACGACGCCTTAAACGGTTTTGCAATCAAAGACCAAATAAAAATCATTGCCAGCGGAAAAGTAATTACAGGATTTGACATCATCAGAAATTTATCCCTTGGAGCCGATTTATGTAATTCAGCACGCGGAATGATGTTTGCCTTGGGTTGCATTCAAGCATTAGAATGTCACGCAAACACTTGTCCAACCGGAGTTGCAACACAAGACCCAAGACTGACAAAAGGTTTAGTTCCCGAAGAAAAAAGCATTCGTGTGGCACGTTTCCAGCACGAAACCGTAAAATCAGCAATGGATTTAATGGCATCAGCAGGAATCGATCATCCAGACAAAGTCGATCGTTCTGTGGTAAGTACACGAATCAATTTAGGCAAAACACAAACATTTGAAGAAACCTATCCAGAGATAAAAACCGGCTCACTATTAGATGGAAGTACCGTTTCTAACAGCCTTTTTAAAGATTGGAAAAGAGCAAGTGTCGAGAGTTTTTAGTTTTTTTTAGGAGCTATTTCCAGCTTTACACTCCAATCTTTTCTTTTTTTAAAGAAAAAAAAGAAAAGGATTTCGTTGCAATCTGGGCTAAGCTTATCAGCAATGGTAAGTGACTAATTTAAAATCTGTGATAATCAGTAAAGTTCTGTGACAAAACAAAATCGTATAAAATCAAATTCGTAATTCATAATTAGTAATTAAAAATGAACCAACCTTTTATAAAACAAGAAAAAATTCGTTTCCAGCATGTAGATTACGCCGGAATTGTATTCTATCCAAGATTTCTAGAAATGCTCAATTGTCTGGTCGAAGATTGGTTTGATGAAGCGCTCGACCGACCTTTTTCAAAAATGCACGAAACCAACGGAATTCCAACCGTGGATTTAAAAGTACAATTCAAAAAAGCAGCACGATTAGGAGAAATCCTAACCAAAAAACTATGGGTTAAAAATCTCGGCTCTGCTTCCATCCTATGCGGATTTAAATTTGAAGACGAAGAAGGAAAAACCTGTCTTGAAGGAGAAGTAACCTTAGTTAACGTGGCCTTTCAAGAAAATAAAAATGATATTAAAGCCGAACCGTTTAATGAGGAAATGAAAAATAGAATCTTAAAATATTTAATATGATTTTATTAAAAAAAATAGTTTTAGCATCAATTTTAATAACTAGTCAATTGATGTTTTCACAATTAGAAGACTTAGAACGCGCTAAAAATTTCAATAAATGTGAATTAACTTATACCGATGGACATAAAGTAGATGGTTATATAGCGTATTTTCTTGAAAATACTTCAGGTGATTATGAAGACCTTTATGCATCATCATTTGAAAGATTTTTAAATTTAGATGATAATAGTTTTGAATTTAAAGCAAACGTTTCCGATTTACCAAAGACTATTACTCAAAAGAATCTATCTATGATCACGGTTTTTTACGATAAAAACTATTATATGTCCTACAGATTAATGAATATTAGAAAATTAGATAGTGATGGTAAATTAATAACATCTACCAAAAAAGCATGGTTACCCATTATAAAAGAAGACATTATAAGTTTATATCAGAAAAACTTTTATGAAGATACCTTTAAATACAGTAGAAAGTCTAAAGACTATATTTTGAAGAAAAGAAAAAAACTTATTACTTTAACCTATTTAAGTAATCAAAAACAAGATATAGCATTTGAAATTTATGATCTTGAAAAATTTCGAATATCCATGCCCAAATATAATGATAAATATGTAGCAAAAGTTTTCCAATATATATTTCAAGATTGTAGTGATTTTGTTAAAACAATAATTAAAAATGGTAAATGGGAACATTCACAATTTGATAAATCAACAATAGATTATGATTCATTAATTGATGAAGCAAAAAAATCAACATTAGATGAATTTGAAAAATATTACACTATTGATACTTTATATTTAAAAAAAGAATCGGAACCTTTTTTAAATTTAATAGAATCTTATAAAAAAAATTGCAATTAACTATGGAATTCAAAAAATTCAAAGCAGCCGCTGTACAAACATCACCAGTTTTTCTAAACGTAGAAAAAACTATTGATAAAGCCGTATCCTTCGTAAAAGAAGCCACATCCAACGGAGCCAATCTAATTGCTTTTCCAGAAGTATTTGTTGCTGGTTATCCGTATTGGAATTGGATTATGACGCCAGTTCAAGGAAGCAAATGGTATGAAGAATTGTATAAATCTTCTGTAAAAGTTACCGATGAATCAATGAAACCGTTATTTCAAGCGGCAAAAGACCACAATTGCCATATTGTAATCGGAATCAACGAACGCGGAGACAGTTACGGTGAAATTTACAACACCAATTTAATCATTGACAACAACGGAAACCTAATAGGAAAACACCGAAAACTAGTTCCAACTTGGGCAGAAAAACTAACTTGGACTTCTGGCGACGGTTCGTCCTTAAAAGTTTATGATACAGAAATTGGTCCAATAGGAACATTAGCTTGTGGAGAAAACACCAATACATTAGCGCGTTTCACCTTACTTTCTCAAGGCGAATTAATTCATATTGCCAACTACATTTCGCTTCCAGTTGCACCACCAGATTACGATATGGCAGAAGCAATCAAAATTAGAGCAGCCGCACATTCATTCGAAGGAAAATTGTTCACAATCGTTTCGTGTTCTACAATTTCACAGGAAATTAAAGATGCCTTGCGAAATGATGTTCCAAATGTAGATGAATTACTAACACGTAAAAATTCCGCTTTTTCGGGAATTATTGGTCCGAATGGCGCAGTTGTTGGCGAACCATTAATCGACGACGAAGGAATTGTGTACGCCGATATCGATTTGCAGAAATGCATCCAACCAAAACAAATGCACGACATTCTCGGACATTACAATAGATTTGATATTTTTGATTTGCGGGTAAACATCGCTCCAACCCGAAAAATCACGTTTATTGATAATCATGAGGATTTTAATAAGAGATAGAATAATGCCACAGATTTAAAAGATTTTCACAGATTATAAAAATCCTTTTTATCTTTTAAATCAATGGCAAAATAATAAATTACATATGAACGAAAATCATTCAGACGATCAAATAGGCAGAGCAAGGGTTCACGACACACCCGAACTCGAAGCTTACTATAAAGAATTAGAAACTCTCGGAGCTGGCGCATTATGGACAGTTGCCAACGATATAGAACCTTGGGAACCAAGAAGTTCATCGGTTCCAATGCTTTGGAAATACGACGATTTACGCGAATTAGTCCTGAAATCTTCTGAGTTAGTTACGCCGGAACAAGCAGGAAGACGCGTTGTTTATTTGGTAAACGACAAACGAAAAGACGTTTCTGCAGCTGTTGGTTGGTTGTACACCGGAATTCAGGTTACACGTCCAGGCGAAAGCACATCGGCGCACAAACACAAAGCATCGGCATTGCGCTTCATCATGGAAGGCGAAGGCGGTTACACAGTGGTTGATGGAAACAAAATCACATTTGAAGTTAACGATTTCGTAATTACACCAAACTCAACATGGCACGAACACGGCGTTGACGCAAATGGAAAAACTTGCATCTGGCAGGACGGATTGGATATTCCTTTAGTAAATGCACTTGAAGCAAATGACTATGCAGTTTATGACGGAAAGCAACCATTAGATTTTCCAGTGAATTATTCACCAATAACCTATGGAACTTCGGGATTTATTCCAGCAGATAAAGTTTGGGACAAACCCTATTCACCATTATTCAAATATTCGTGGAAAACCGTTTATCCATCATTGTTGGAAGCTGTAAAAGTGAATGAAATTAATCCGTTTGACGGAATTTTGATGCACTATTCTAATCCGTTAACTGGCGGACACGTGATGCAAACTATGGGCGCATCAATGCAATTATTACCCGCCAATTTTAAAGGAAAAGCGCACAAACACACAGGTTCATTCGTGTATCAATGTGCAAAAGGTCATGGTTATTCAATCATCAACGGAAAACGATTTGACTGGAAAGAACGCGATATTTTCTGCGTTCCATCTTGGGCTTGGCACGAACACCACAATTTATCAGAAACCGAAGATGCGTGCTTGTTTTCATTCAATGATTTACCTGTTATTGAAAAATTAGGATTGTATCAATCAAGAGAATTGGAAGGAAATAACGGAAATCAGTTAATTTAAAAATAAATTTTAGAAAACAATTAAACAAAACAAAATGAAAAAAATACCATTATTTGGAATTTTTATTGCAGTAGTCTTTATTATTTTAGGAATAAATCTTATTTCAAAAGAGGATGAATTTACTGTGATTGTTGGTTATGCAACTATCATTTTCTTTTCTGGATTAATCATTTTTGCAATTATCAAACTACTATCAAATAGAAATAAAACATAATGAAACTACTTACCTACAAAACACAAGACACCGAACCAAGATTAGGCTTCATCCATAATAATCAAGTGATTGATATGGAGGATTTTGGAGAGATATCCAATTTTCCGTTACCAGACAACATGCTTGATTTAATCGATTTGGGATTTGAATTAGTCGAAGAACTAAACGATATGATTGCCGATACAGATGCCGAATTATTTGAAGAAATAGCCTATGACATGGACGAAGTAACGTTCCTAGCTCCTATTCCAAAACCAAGAAAAAACATCATCGGAATTGGATTGAACTATACTGAACATGTTGCTGAAAGTGCTCGAACATTAGACACAACAGGAAAGTTACCTCAAAAACCTATCATTTTCTCAAAACCACCAACAACAGTTACGGCCACAAATACCGATATTATCAAAAACACCAAACTAACCGAACAATTGGATTGGGAAGTGGAATTGGCAGTTGTAATTGGCAAGAAAGGAAAATATGTTACTAAGGAAGATGCCATGGATTACGTTTTTGGTTATACAGTCATAAATGATATTTCAGCGCGTGATTGTCGTCGTGAAGGACAATGGATCGTGTCAAAAGGACAAGATACTTTTGCACCAATGGGGCCAATTTTGGTTACCAAAGACGAAATTGAAAATCCGCACAACTTGAATTTATCATTAAAAGTAAACGGCGTTGAAAAACAAAATTCAAACACCAAGTTCCTACTTTTCAACATCAATGATTTGATAGAAGATTTAAGTACAGTTTTCACATTAGAACCTGGCGATATCATTGCAACCGGAACTCCATCAGGTGTTGGTGCAGGAAGAAATCCTCAAGAATGGATGTACGATGGCGATGTAGTTGAAGCAACTGTTGAAGGAATTGGAACGATCGTGAATACGGTAAAAGAGATATAGAAATTATTACACAAAGTTTCACAAAGTAAGCGCAAAGTCGCACAACATTTTGTGAAACTCCGTGAAACCTTTGTGAATCTTAGTGAAATAAAATATACTAAAAATGAAATACAGAATAGGACAAATAGTTCCATCAAGTAATGTAACGATGGAAACCGAAATACCAGCAATTTTTCGTTCACGTGAAACCATTTTGCCAGAACGTTTTACCTTCCATTCGAGTAGAATGCGAATGAAAAAAGTAACCAAAGAAGAACTTGAAGCCATGGATGCCATGAGTTTGAAATGTGCTCAAGAACTTTCTGACGCGCATGTTGATGTTATGGGTTATGCTTGTTTGGTTGCCATTATGAGCATGGGAAGAGGTTATCATTGCGTATCGGAAGTAAATTTGCATCAGGAAACTGTGGCTAATGACTTTCCTACTCCAATTGTAACTTCTGCCGGAGCTTTAATTAACGGATTGAAGGTTTTAGGTGCGAAACAAATTTCGATAATTACACCTTACATGCGACCATTAACCGATATGGTTGTAGATTATATCGAACATCAAGGCATTAAAGTAAAAGAAAGTATTGCTTTGGAAATTCCTGATAATTTAGAAGTTGCTGCTCAAAATCCGTTGAATTTATTGGAAATATACAAGCAATTGGATTTGACTGATGTTGATGTTTTAGTAGTTTCTGCTTGTGTTCAGATGCCATCATTGGAAGCAATTGATTTAATTCAGGCAGAATGTGGAATTCCTGTTACATCTGCCGCAGTTTGCACTACCTTTGAAATGATGAAGAAACTCGGCATCGAAACCAAATCGGCAATCGGTGGAGAACTTCTAAACGGTAAATACTAAATATCATGGAATGGAACGTAATTGACGGAAAACTAGTAAACAATTTTAAGTTTAAAACACAAACTGAATTAGCACAATTTCTATTAAAAGTAGCCAATTACGCCGATGAAATCAACCATCATCCTGATTGTAAAATTCATAAAGCATTTCAACTCGAAATCACTTTATACAGTCACGATAAAAATAAAATAACCGATCTAGATCATCAACTAGCTCAAAAAATTGACACTTTACTTTAATTAAAAAAGAAAATCTATGAAGAACTTAATCGCATTAATCGGTGCATTTTTTGCAGCAAAGAATACAAAATTTGGATGTTTTGGAACTATTATTGTTTTTATTGTTGTTTATTGGTTAATCAAAAAAGTTTTGTAGTACTACGTACAATATCTATTTTATCTTATAATTTATGGTAATAAAAAAACTACTTTGCTTCTTTTTTCTGACCTCTTTTTTTGCAAATGCGCAACATGCTGTAAACTCAAAAGATTTAGTTGAATACATAAATCCTTTGATGGGAACAGCCAGTAGTTACGATTTAAGTAACGGAAATACCTATCCAACAATTGGTTTGCCGTGGGGAATGAACGCTTGGACGCCACAAACCGGAAACAATGGAAATGGTTGGCAATATACCTACGATGCTAAGAAAATAAGAGGATTCAAACAAACGCATCAACCTTCACCTTGGATGAATGATTACGGACAATTTTCATTGATGCCAATTGTTAGAAAAGGAACTGTCGATGAAGAAGATCAAGCCAGTTGGTTCAGTCATAAATCGGAAATTGCGAAGCCTTACTACTACTCTGTTTATTTGGCCGATCATGATGTAACAACTGAAATTACTCCAACAGAAAGAGCAGCTTTTTTTCACTTTACTTTTCCGAAAACCGATAGTGCTTTTGTAGTTATTGATGCTTTTGACAGAGGTTCGTACATCAAAATTATCCCAGAAGAAAACAAAATTATTGGCTACAGTACCCGTTATGCACGTGGAAAATTAAGCAATTTCAAAAATTACTTTGTTATTGTATTTGACAAACCTTTTAAAGCTTCAGCTCTTTATAATGACAAAACGAAACTGAAAGAACTCGAATTATCAGGTTCGCACATGTCTGCTTTAATCAACTTTGATTGTAACAATTCTAAGGAAATTGTTGGAGCTCGAGTTGCTTCATCTTTTATAAGTTTTGAGCAAGCAGAAATCAATTTGAAAGAAATTGGAGATGATACTTTCCTAACCGTAAAACAAAAAGCCAAAGATACCTGGAACAAAACACTTGGACGAATTCAAGTTGAAAGTGGAACGGAAGAACAAATTAGAACTTTTTACTCAACTTTTTATCGCACGCTATTTTTTCCGATGAAAATGTATGAAATTGATGCTTCGAATAAAATCATTCATTATAGTCCGTATTCAGGAAAAGTAATGCCAGGTTATCGATTTGCAGGAACTGGTTTTTGGGATACATTTAGAGCATTATATCCATTTCTAAATTTGATGTATCCTTCTATCAATAAAGAAATGCAACAAGGATTATTGAACGATTATCTAGAAGGTGGTTGGTTACCCGAATGGAGCAGCCCATCGTACAGCGATATTATGATTGGAAA
The DNA here is from genome assembly GCF_000757385.1 of Flavobacterium aquatile LMG 4008 = ATCC 11947. GTDB lineage: Bacteria > Bacteroidota > Bacteroidia > Flavobacteriales > Flavobacteriaceae > Flavobacterium > Flavobacterium aquatile. Next base: position 394,450 of record NZ_JRHH01000004.1, read on the forward strand.
TAATTCTGCTTCAGTAGTTTCCGATGCTTATATCAAAGGTCTTCGAGGTTATGATATTAATAAATTATACGAAGCCTTAGTGCATGGCGCCAATAATGAAGGTCCGCAAGCTACTGGAAGAAAAGGTGTGGAATATTATAACAAACTAGGTTATGTTCCTTATGATGTTGGTATCAATGAAAATGCGGCTAGAACTCTAGAATATGCCTACGATGATTTCACCATTAGCCGATTGGCAAAAGCTTTAAACAGACCGCAAGAAGAAATCGATTTGTATGAAAAACGAAGTATGAATTACACACATCTTTTCGATTCTGAAACCAATTTAATGCGTGGAAAAAATAAAGATGGAAGTTTCCACAAACCGTTTAATCCTTTTAAATGGGGTGACGAATTTACCGAAGGAAACAGTTGGCATTACACTTGGAGTGTTTTTCACGACATCGCTGGTTTGTCAAAATTAATGGGCGGAAACAAAAAATTTGTTTCTATGTTAGATTCCGTTTTTACTATGCCACCAGTTTTTGACAATAGTTATTATGGTGAGACGATTCACGAAATTAGAGAAATGCAAATTGCCAATATGGGTCAATATGCTCATGGAAATCAACCTATTCAGCACATGATTTATTTGTATAATTATGCTGGTGAACCTTGGAAAACGCAATATTGGGTTAGAGAGGTTATGAATAGATTATACAAACCAACTCCAGACGGTTATTGTGGTGATGAAGATAACGGTCAAACTTCTGCTTGGTATGTGTTTTCTGCTTTAGGTTTCTATCCAGTTTGTCCTGCTACTAATGAATACGTTTTGGGAACTCCTTTGTTTAAGAAAGTTACGCTTACTTTAGAAAACGGAAAACAATTTGTGATTACAGCGCCAAATAATAATTTGCAAAACATCTACATCCAAAAAGTAGATTTGAATGGTAAAGAACATTTAAATAACTGGATTAGCCATGAAACGATTTTAAACGGAGGAACTTTTAATTTCAAAATGTCAGATACTCCAAATAAAAAAAGAGGAACGACAGAAAGTTCTTTCCCTTTTTCACTATCCACCACTTCTAAATAGATACTAAAAAAATATAAAAAATGCGAACCAATACTGATTCGCATTTTTTATTTATGCTAATTTAGTAGTGAAATAAATCTTCGGTTCGGCTTTTAATAAAGTTGGTGTTGCAGCAAAAAAATCTTTTACATACTGTTGTGAATTATGTCTGTCAAATATGTCCTTATTTTCCCAAACTTCATGCAAAATAAACGCTTGTGGATTTTCAATATTTTGATGCAAATCATATTGTATACAACCTGCTTCTTCTCTACTTTTGACCACTAAACCTTCAAATAATTCTTTTAGTTTTTCAGTAAATTCCTCCTTAGATTCAAGTAGTACGGTTATATTTATTGTCATAATTAGTTTAAAAATAAGTTAGTTAAGTGTTTTTTGTACTGCTCCAAATCTCTCGGTACATCAGCATTTTTTTCAATATCATGAAAGTGCATACTTGGCAACGATGTCATTCCTGTAAAAGCATTCATTCGGTGAAAACCAAATAACGGTCCATCATCAACACTAGTTTCATTAAAGAATTCTCCTGGCAATGTAAACGCTTCTTTTGGTGCATTCCACGAAGTGGTTAAAAGGTATTTTCTACCGTGAAGCATTCCTCCTGTTCCATAGTTTATAGCTGGATTTTTGGACGATCTTCCATCACTGTGATAAATTCCTTTGTCGTGTCCTTCTGTGAAAACTATATCAATGTATTTCTTAAAACCGTGTGGCAATTGAAACCACCAAATTGGTGTGTGATAAATAACCACATCTGCCCAAACGTATTTTTCAACTTCTTCTGCAGGATTGTACTCATCGTTTACATCGGTTGTTTTTACTTCAAAATTGCTGTTGTTTTTAAAAAATTCTAATGTTTCTTTAGCAATTGTTTCATTGAATTTTCCACCTGAATGACCAAACTTTTGTCCGCCATTGATTATAAATATTTTTGTCATATTCTTATACTTTAATTTGATGTCACAAATTTACGACCAGCATTTGTATTATTAAAATAACTTAATTCATACCTTTGTATCAGAATTATAATAGTTAATTATGGTAAATTTAGAATGGTATCGTACTTTTAAAGCCGTTTACAAAACCGGAACACTAACTGGTGCTGCCGAAGTACTGTTTATTTCGCAACCTGGCGTGAGTTTGCACTTAAGTTCTCTTGAAAATTATGTTGGGTACAAATTATTTGATCGAACTGGAAGAAAAATGGTGCCAACAGAGAAAGGAAAAGTTTTGTATAATTTTACAATAGAAGCTTTAAGCAAATTAGAAGAAGCCGAACAAAACTTCCAACGAAGTACCGAAAAACATACACCAACGATAAGCATCGGAATGTGTTTTGAAACTTTTCAAATTACTCTAGAACAGTACATTTCAACCTTGCCATTTAATGTAATAATTCAATTTGGAGAATATCCGTTGATGGTTGAAAATCTTGAAAAAGGAATTTTAGATTTGATAATTACACCACAAATGGTTTCGAAAAATACTATCGAATACCAACCTTTTTCATCAGAAACCATTGTACTTGTTGGTGGAAATGAAATCGACAAATCAGAATTTGAAACCATAGAAAATAACAACAATCTTGAAGCAACTGAAAACTGGTTAAAGCAACAAAAATGGTACGGAACCACTGGCGATATGGAACATTTACGTCGCTTTTGGCAATTGAATTTTAATAAATACGCCGATTTTCGTCCGAATTATATTGTGCCTAATTTGAATTCTATTGTACGTTGCTTAAGCAGCGGAAAAGGTCTTGCCGTTGTTCCTGATTTTCTGTGTCGAAAAGAAATCGACAACCATCAGATTCAACTCATCTGGAAAGGAAAAGTGCCGTTGGTAAACACTTTATATTTTGCCACACGAAAGAAAACTTTGTATGTCGATGAAATTGATTTGATAAAGAAAATATTTTTAGAAGTAATGTAAATCTTTTACAAACTACTTTTTATCCAACATCAATTCTTTAATGTATTTCACTGGTGCGCTTCCGTAACTCAGGAACGTTTCATGGAATTTCTTTAAATCGAATTGATCGCCGTCTTTCTTTTTAAGTGTTTCTCTAAATTCGTAAATCTCTGTATAACCTGTAAAATAGGAACACAATTGCACCTGAGATAACGTAGCTCGTTTCCATTTGCCATCGGCTTCGGCTTGTTGTTGAAAGGCTTCATTGGTTAGCAAACTAATCGCTTCCTCTTTAGACATATCTTTGGTGTGAACACTATAATCCAAAATTGTATTGCAAGTCGTTCTTAAATTCCATTTGTAATACATCAACCACATTTCGTCTGAATTCTTGTAACCACTTTCTAGCATCATTCGTTCGGTGTAAACCGCCCAACCTTCGACCATTGCGCCATTTCCTAAAATAGATTTGATAATACTTGGCGATTGATTGCTGTAAACCAACTGCGTGTAATGTCCAGGAACTGCTTCGTGAATGTTTAAAATCTGCAAAATATAATCGTTGTATTCTCTCAAATAACTTTCAGAACGTTCGGCATCCCAACCCGACATACTTCCTACATTGTAATACGTATTGGCATTTTTGTCATAAGGTCCAGGCGAAGAAATAGACGCACCAGCAACACCAGCCATATAATCGGGTTCTTTGCGCACAACTAATGGTTTTGATGGATCTATATAAAGCAAGTTTTTCGCTTTTACATAAGCCGTTAGTTCGGGAATTTGCTTTTCTATTTCCGATTGGAATTTATCTGGCGAGGTATGTTGTAACGAGATTTTATCAATAACTTGTCGGATAACTTGTAATTTATCAGTTGGTTTTGGAGCCGAACCCATGTATTTTGACCACAATTTATCGGCTAAAACAAACATTTTTTCATGCAATTCTTTCTTATGATTGATGGCTTTTTGATAAATTTCATCGGCAGAATAACTCGACTGAATGTCGAAATCAAATTTCTTTGCATACAATTCTTTTCCTAATCGAAATGATTTTGGTGTTTTGTTTTCTAATTTTTGCAACCAATCAGCATAACTTTTAATTGCTGCAACCGATTTTTGTGCTTTACTTAAAATAGCCGTTTTCTCCGATTCCGATAATTTACTTTTGTCTAAGGAGGCTTTTAAATCGGATTCAAATACTGAAATACCACCTAAATTTTGATCTATTGCTAATTGCGTATGCTCAATTGTTGGATTTTTAATATTCGCTTTTGCAGCTTCATAATACGCCGGAATGTTATCCATTTTAGTACCAAAATTCTTTAATCTGGTTTCTAAAGTGTCGTAACTTCCGTTTAATATTTCAGCGAAAGCACCGCAAACATTATATTCAGAAGGATTCCAAGTATCTGATTTTAATTCGTTTATTGAAAAAACTGTTCCTTCTGCATAATTCTTAATCATGTAGAAATCCGTTTTATTATTATCCGATAAATTATCTATCGAATAGGTTTCCAACGAATCTAAATTAGCTTGAACAAAATCTACTAATTTCTTAGAATACTCGGCATTTGGAACAACCAAAACGCTATCGTATTTATGAAATCCTACATTGGAAGCCCAACCCGGATTCAGTTTCCACAAATTGTCAACAAAATTCTTCTTGTAACTTTCAAAATCAGCATCGGTTTTAACACGTTCTTCTTTCTTGCAAGAAGCAAATAAAACTACAAGACTTAAAGCAATTATTTTTTTCATGGAAATTGATTTATAAATTAGTAACCTTGATATTAACTTTGTTTTTCATCGATTTTAATCATTACACTTCCACTAATAATATCGTGAATAGTTCTGCTTTTTGGATTTAAAAAAACTGATATAAATGAAAACCAACCAAGTATAATTTTGAGAAAATACCTAATTATAGCTTGAAAGATTGAAATACGTTCATTTTCATTAGATTGTTTTCGTACTCTAATACCCATTTTATGATTTCCAAAAGTAGCGCCATAAGCAGTACATACTGGTTCATACATAAGCAAAGAGAAGAATAAAGTTATCCTTACCCAATTGGGAACATTTTCAAATGAATTAAGTAAGTCAGAAAAAAACATCATACATACTATGACAATAATTGAATCAATTAATGTTGATTTAATTCTGTCTAAAATTGAAGGATAATTTTCGTTCATAACTGCTTTTTAATTCAAAGGTAATTTCAACAAATCAATTTTCAACTGCAAATGATTGGACAAAATTTGAAACGGACTCAATTCTTGCAGTTCTTTATCCGATGTAGCAAAATCGATTAGATCATTCACCTTTTCAGTAACTTCCGAAAGTTTCAACGCTGCTTCAACCACTTTTTTCTGTGCAATTAAATCAATTACTTCTTGGTATTTAATCTTCAATTCTCCTATTGCAGTTGCATCCATCTCGATTTACTTTTACTTTACTTCGCCTCTTTTCTACCTCTTTGAATTTCTTCAAATGTACTGCATTTTACGATTTCTTCTTCGTCAAAAATCTGCATTGGTAAATGTATGAAATCTACTTCAGATAAATCTTCTTTCAGATAAAATGCAATATCTTCTAGATTATAAAACCACTCTTTATCATATTTTACTTTATGAATGGTGGCGTCTTCCAATAATAATTTTTCAATTAAAGGTTTCATTATGATGCATTAGTAATTATACTTTTCTCGAATATAAAACGGTTCTCGATAAATTTTTTGTTCCGTTGCTCTCCACAAAAAACACTCGAACTTACGAACTCTCGATTTAGGTTATTTTTTTTAGCCACTGATTCAAAGATTAAAAAGATTCTTCCTTTGTGTTGCTTTGTGTCTCTTTGCGTTTCTTTGTGTAATTTTTTTTTGCGCTTTGTGGTTAAATAGTAGAATCTAATACGCCAACAACTCCTTCAATACTTCTTCAAATCTAACTTTAGGCAAATATTGATCTTCCAACGATTTCACAAACGGAATCGGACTTTCCAAACTTCCAACACGTTTTACTGGTGCGTCAAGGTATTGGAACGCATTCTCCATAATAAACGATGAGATGTCACTAGAAACTCCACCAAAAATAGTATCTTCTTGCAAAATAATACATCTTCCTGTTTTCTTAACCGATGCCAAAATCGCTTCGGTATCCATTGGAACTAATGTTCTTAAATCGATTAAATCGGCTTTTATTTCTGGATTTTTATTCAAAGTTTCTAAAGCCCAATGTACACCAGCTCCAAACGAAATTACAGTAACATCATTTCCTTCTTTAATCAACGACGCTTTTCCAAACGGAATGGTGTAATAATCTTTAGGCACATCTTGATAAACCGAACGATACAATTGTTTGTGCTCAAAGAACATCACCGGATTTGGATCGTTAATCGCAGTATTCAAAAGTCCTTTTACATCATAAGGAAACGCTGGATAAACTACCTTCAAACCTGGTGTTTTGGTAAACCAAGCTTCATTAGTTTGCGAGTGAAATGGTCCAGCTTGTGTACCACCACCGCAAGGCATTCTTACTACTACGTCGGCTTTTTCGTTCCAACGGTAATGTTGTTTAGCCAATAAATTCACAATTGGGTTGAATCCTGTAGAAACGAAATCGGCAAACTGCATTTCTACAATCGCTTTGTGTCCGTTAATCGATAATCCCATTCCGGCAGAAACTACGGCGCTTTCGCAAATGGGTGTATTTCTAACACGTTCTTTTCCGAACTGTGCTACAAAACCTTCTGTAATTTTGAACGCACCACCATATTCGGCAATGTCTTGTCCCATAATTACCAAATTATCGTGACGTTCCATCGACTGACGCAACGCATGAGAAATAGCATCCACCACACGAATATTTTCTACTTCGCTTGAAGGGTTAACTTCCTCAAATTGATACGGTTTGTACACATCATTTAATTCTTCGCTTAAATCAGCAATAATATCTGGTTCGGCTTGTGTAATTGCCCAATGTTCGTCTATTTCTGCTTTTATTTTGGCTTTAAATTCGGTGTCCAATTCTTCCGAAAGTACGCCAACAGCTACCAAATAATCTTTATAATTCGCAATCGGATCTTTAATTGCCCACATATCCATCAACTCTTGCGGAACGTATTTGGTGCCACTCGCCTCTTCGTGACCGCGCATTCTAAAGGTTTTAAATTCCAATAAAACAGGTCTCGGATTTACGGCTAACGAAGCTTTCAATTCGGCTATTTTGGTATAAACGTCTAAGATGTTATTTCCGTCGATGATGTGGCTTTCCATTCCGTAACCTGCGCCTTTATCGGCAAGGTTTTCACAACGGTATTGCTCGTTGGTTGGCGTTGATAATCCGTAACCGTTGTTTTCGATAACGAATAAAACAGGTAAATCCCAAACAGCAGCAATGTTCAACGCTTCGTGAAAATCACCTTCAGACGTTGCGCCTTCACCAGTAAAAACGGCGGTTACTTTACCGTTTTGTTTTAGTTTGTTTGCCAATGCAATTCCGTCGGCAACACCTAATTGCGGACCAAGATGCGAGATCATTCCGATGATGTGGAACTCTTGCGTACCAAAGTGAAAACTTCTGTCGCGACCTTTTGTGAATCCGGTTTTTTTACCTTGCCATTGCGAGAACAAACGGTGCAACGGAATGTCACGACCGGTGAAAACACCCAAGTTTCTATGCATTGGTAAAATGTATTCGTCTTGGTCTAAAGCGGCAGTGATTCCCACAGAAATGGCTTCTTGACCAATTCCAGAAAACCATTTGGATACTTTTCCTTGACGCAGAAGAATAAGCATTTTCTCTTCTATAAGTCTTGGTTTTAGTAGTCTTTTATATAAATCTAATAATTGGATATTGGATAATTCTTTTCTATCGAAGTTCATTGCGTGTATTTTAAGCCTTGCAAAAATATAAAAAAGAGCATGGTTTCTCCTATTATTTTTGCGGAATTCTTTATGAATTTATTTGTTTTCCGTGAATTGTATAAAATGGGATGCGGATGGCACGGTTTAGTTTGGGACGCGGATGAAACGGATGCTAAGCAGCGCGGATTGAAGCGGATTTTTTTATGTGCTTTGTGGTTAAATGTTGGGACGCGGATGGCACGGTTTAGTTTGGGACGCGGATGGCACGGTTTTTTCTGGGACGCGGATGAAACGGATGCTAAGCAGCGCGGATTGAAGCGGATTATTTTATGTGCTTTGTGGTTAAATGTTGGGACGCGGATGGCACGGTTTAGTTTGGGACGCGGATGAAACGGATGCTAAGCAGCGCGGATTGAAGCGGTTTTTTTATGTGCTTTGTGGTTAAATTTTGGGACGCAGATTAAACGGATTAAACGGATTTAGCGCTGATTTTTTTCTTTGTGTGCTTTGTGCATTCTTTGTGCACTTTGTGGTTAAAAACGACAACTTTGTTATTTATAAGATAAACGCTGTAAAGCCTTGTATTTAGTGCTATTTTACTCTAAAAACCCATAAATTGCGTGAACGGTTTTGACTGGTCTTGACTGGTTTTGACTGGTTTTGACCGGTCTTGACTTGTTTGACCGTTTTTTTAGGGGTTTTGTTACTATCTTGTTCGTATGTTGTTCTACTGCGCTTCGCTAAAAGGGCACTTTTGTCGAACAACTGTAGAACAAAGGCAAACTAAAACCCAAAAATCACTACAAAAAAACCTTCTTACTAATCATACCCAAACTAAGTACTGCTTTTACATACACTACACACACTATGTACGCTTTATCTATGCTTTATCCATGCCTTTGCTACTACGAATTAATGTTGCCTTACAACAAACATTTTTAATAACCTTTTTGACAACCGTAAACTAACCATACCCGACTCATGTGTGACGTATGTACGACGTATGTACGACGTATGTACGACGTATGTATGACGTATGTATGACGTATGTATGACGTAAGTACGGAGTAAGTATTTTAAAAAATGCCAAATAATGCAATTGCCTTACAACAAACTTTTTTAATAACCTTACGGAAAACCGTAAACGAACTATGAAAATTTGGTAATAACTTTGTTGAAAATCAGGTAGTTTTACTTGGTTTTTAATAGGAATAATTTTATATGTTTGTGTTGTAGCAAAATTGATTTGCATCACATCACTAGTTTAATTTGTTTAGATATTTGGTAATTTATCGCTGACATCAATAAGTTAGCAGTAATTTACTCTTCGCAACAAAAGATCAAATAAACAAACCTAGTTAATTAACTGAAAATATATAACTTAAACTAAATTTTTTACTTAAACTTAATAATTTTTAAAAAATATGGACAACGAAATAAATAATAATAAAGAACAAAAGCTTCCAAAAAAAGCTAAAGTAAATAATCCAGCTAATTCATCTCCACCGCAACCAAATAATTCAAAACAAGATACAAATCTACCTCCACCTTCAACAATATCTAAAATAGCAGATCCAATAAAATCAAATGTTCCACCGCCTCCACCTCCGCAAATATTGAAAACTCAATTTGCTGTTCCTGAACATTTAAGGAATACACAAAGAACAATTTCACAATTGAGGAATTTAGGTATACATTCAGATGAACAATTTGAGTTTGACGATTTTGGAAATGTTAGAATAATAAGCGATGTTAATTTTGCCAGAAAGTCTTGGTCATCTTTTGCAAGTCCAAATATTGATAATCAAATGAAATTATTGGAAGAAATAACTGAGCTGAAGAAAAAACTAACAACAACTACAAAACAGCTAAATGATAAAGAAGAAGATAAACAGAGAGTTATCAAGGATTTAGATCAGCTAACTTCTGAGCTTCAAGCAAAAGAAAAAATCAATCATATTTTGCCGAGGATAAACGAAGAAGCACAAACAAAAATACTGGAATGTCAAGATTTCGCAAAACTTTTTGAAAATGCAAAAAGCTGTGATGCAGTTGTTGTATCCATTGATATAAGACGCTCTACTGAGTTGATGCTAAAAGCTAGAAAGCCAGAATTATTTTCTAAATTTATTACTGAATTAAGTAGAAAACTTTCAAATATAATAATTTCAAATTATGGAATTTTTGACAAATTTACTGGTGATGGAATCTTAGCTTTCTTTCCAAAATTTTATAGTGGTGAAGAAGCTATCATTCGAGCTTTAAAAGCAGCCGAAGATTGTCATAAAATTTTTGACGAACATTATCATGATTCTAAAGGTTGTTTCAATGTTTTTATCAATGATGTCGGATTAGGAATTGGCATAGATTATGGTACAGTAACTTTAGTTAATACAAGCAATGAACTAACAGTAGTAGGAATTCCTGTGGTTTATGCATGCCGTATGTCTGGTGCAAATGCCGGAGATACAATTCTTAATCAACCTGCTAAAGAAGAAATTGAAAGGTTAAGAGCTACACAGGTAAAATTCATAGAAACAACTTTACATATTAAAAACGAAGGAACAGCGGAAGTATATAAAGTAGATGTGAATCCAAGTGTATTTACGGCTGTACAAGAACCAAATTGGAAAATTGTAACACAAGAGAATGAAATACAAGAATCAGAATAGCCGTTATTAAAAACTACTTCTAAAAGTGGTTTCGAGAAATGGCCAGGTATGGGATTTATCAGAAATGGAAAAAGTTTTTAATTTAAAGTTTTTGTTATATTTGTAAATACTTGGTCTTGGTTCATCGCCACTTCATGAAGCCGCAGAACGTTTTTTGCCATTTTCGAGCAACAGAAAACCAAAAAGAATAGACAAAAAAATAAAATAGATGGATAAAATAATTACTCGACCTCAAAAGTTTACAGAATTTTTCGGCTTAAAAATAGAACAGGATGAACTTAATTTTTTAGATATTTATGCACATCAAGATATTGCGCTTTTTTTAGACCCATTTGGAATTTCAGCAATGGGAACAAAATGGTCTAAAGAATGTGAAAATCAAATTGCAACTTATTTTCAATATTTGCTTGATAGTATCAAAGTTGGAGATAAGCAAACAATAAAAAAACTTTTAAGTGCTTTGCACGAAGTAAATGAAGTTGCACTTGGTTACTCTCAAAATGGTTCAACAGGCAGGGGTATTGGTCCAAAACAAGCTAAGGAAATTCAATCTGCTTTCGAAACTAGTCAAGCCGCAATTTCAGGAGACATAAAGGATATAGCAGATTGTGCTTTATTAATTCCAGGAATAAACAGAGACAAAATTTCAGATATAACATCAAATATTTTAAAAAAGCAGTTAATTGAATTTACAAAAGAACAATGTGATTTATATTCAATTCCTACAAAACGCGTTGCGATATCTGCGTTTGACTTTGAAATTTTAAATTTTAAAAGTTATTTTGACTATTTGCCAATCGTAAACGGAAAACCAAAAATTCTTTTACCAATAACAAGTGTAAGACAAGACCCAGAATTAAGTAAAGACAAATATTATAGAAATTTTGTTCTTGAATTTTTAAGAGCAGAACATTCACACGCTGGCGATTCACTTGCTTCAGTTTTAAAAAATGGAACAATAAAAGTTACAATTGCTGATTTAAAGAAAACATATCCAATGGGAACAGATTTTCTATATGATTTTACAAAAAAGAATCCAAAAATATTAGAAAAATATAAAGAGGAACTAAGAAGAACTGCACTTAAAGGAGAAAAAGCAAAACTTGAGCCTAAAAGAAGAATATTATCCGCAGATGAAAGAATTGAAATTTTAAAAAAAATTGAAACAGGAACAAAAGAAGCAACAAATTTTCATAAAATTACTTTTGATAATTTAATTGAAATTTTTGGAAATCGCCTTTACGATCCAAAAGGTGAAGTGAAAATTAATGACGGAAGAAAAAGAATTGATATAGTTTTTAATAATAACGAAAAAGGTTTTTTTCATCAACTAAATAATTTAAACAAAATTCATTGTCCAAAAATATTTGTTGAGTGTAAAAATTATGGAAAAGAATTAGGAAATCCAGAAATTGACCAATTGCAAACTAGATTTAGTAAACAAAGAGGAATGTTTGGAATTCTACTTTGCAGAACAATCGAAAATAAAGCAAAAATGATTCAACGATGTAAAGATGTTTTACATGATAGAGAAGGATACATAATTGTATTAGAAGATAAAGATATTGAGCAACTATTAAAATTAAAAGAGAAAAATGAAGAAACTAAAATTGACCAATTTATGAATCAAAAATTGGATGAAATAATAATGTAAAAAAACAGCGTACAAAAGTGATAATCAATATTGCTATTACGTTTCTGAAATTATCGTAAATCCTAATCCTTTTTTTTATTTTACAAATCTTCAACTTCTCCAAGACGCAACAAGTTAACAGCAAGCTATTTAAAAAAAATTATATATGAAGATTTTTTTTTTATTTTTCACTTTATTTTGTTCAAGTTACTTTTATGCTCAAAGTGGTGTTGACCAAATAATAGCCGACTTAAATAACAATTTAAGAATGTATAATGCTAATCCACAACTTACCAAAGTTTTCATTAATAGAAATGAAAATATTTTAGATATTCTCAATTATCAAATACCATTAGAAGATGTGAAAGTATACTATGAAGTTGACGAAAGAATCTTTAATGGTGTAAAAATTGTTGGTAATGTGTCATTTAAATGCGAAGATAGTTGTATAAAAGAAAATGACTATGATTTTATTAAGGGCGTTGCATTCGCATTCAAATCTAAAGATGGAGCATATAAGTTTATAGATTTAATATACAAACTGAAAAAATTACTATTAATAGAGTGAGCAAACCAAATAGTGAAGATTTGATATTCGTTCTAACAAACTAAACCAATAAAAAAATCCGCCCAAATCCGCGTTGCTATTCATCCGTTTCATCCGCGTTCCAAAAAATCCAACAATCCAACAATCCAATAATCCCAACAACAATTGTTAACAACTTCCACTCCTCCAAACTAAAAAATTCTTACATTTGTAGTTATAACGGAGTTTACTCCTAAAGTAAGTTATTAACAAAAAAGTTTTAGTACAATGCAAAACATTCCTAGTGTTGACTTGCGTGATTTCCTGTCGGATGATCCGACACGTAAACAAAAATTTGTAAATGAAATCGGAAAAGCTTTCGAAGATATTGGCTTCGTGGCGCTAAAAGGTCATTTTTTGGATGACAAATTGGTGGATGAATTGTATGGAGAAATTAGGAATTTCTTCGCACTTCCTTTAGAAACAAAATACAGCTATGAGATTCCAGGCATTGGAGGTCAGCGTGGTTATGTTTCTTTTGGAAAAGAACATGCAAAAGGTCGCAAAGAAGGCGATTTGAAAGAGTTTTGGCACTTTGGTCAGTATGTAGACAAAGATTCCAAATACGCTTCAGAATATCCTGATAACGTAGAAGTAAAAGAATTACCTCGTTTTAACGAAGTAGGAAAAGAAGCCTATCAAATGCTTGAAAAAACAGGTATTTATGTGTTGCGTGCTTTGGCATTGCACTTGGGCTTAGACGAATTTTATTTTGATAATTACGGTAAAGAAGGAAACTCAATCTTGAGACCAATTCATTATCCGCCAATAACTTCAGAACCTGAGAATGCTATTCGTGCTGCTGCTCACGGTGATATTAATTTGATTACACTTTTAATGGGTGCGCAAGGTCGCGGTTTGCAAGTTCAAAACCACGATGGCGAATGGATTGACGCTATTGCAGAACCAGACGAATTGGTGATTAATGTGGGCGATATGTTGTCGCGTCACACGAATAATAAATTAAAATCTACGATACATCAAGTGGTGAATCCGCCAAGAGAACTTTGGGGAACATCGCGTTATTCTATTCCGTTTTTCATGCATCCGGTAAGCGATATGCGTCTGGACGTTTTAGAGAATTGTATTGATGAAAATAATCCAAAATTATACGATGATATTTCGGCAGGTGAATTCTTGTATGAACGATTGGTTGATTTGGGATTGATTAAGAAGTAATTGATTTTATAATTCAATAGAAAAGACATTGGGTTATGCTTGATGTCTTTTTTGGTTTTTTTGGACGCGGATAAAACGGATTTACTTCGTAAAGCGCGGATAAAAACTAATTTTTTATATAACAATGTAGAGTAATAAATTATTGGACGCGGATGAAACGGATTTACTTCGTAAAGCGCGGATAAAAACTGATTTTTTACATAACTACTTAAGGGTAATAAATTATTGGACGCGGATAATGCGGATTTACTTCGTAAAGCGCGGATAAAAACTGATTTTTTATATAACAATGTAGAGTAATAAATTATTGGACGCGGATGACGCGGATTTACTTCGTAAAGCGCGGATAAAAACTGATTTTTTACATAACTACTTAAGGGTAATAAATTATTGGACGCGGATAAAACGGATTTACTTCGTAAAAGCGCAGATAAAAACTGATTTTTTACATAACTACTTAAGGGTAATAAATTATTGGACGCGGATAAAACGGATTTACTACGTAAAGCGCGGATAAAAACTGATTTTTTACATAACTACTTAAGGGTAATAAATTATTGGACGCGGATGACGCGGATTTACTTCGTAAAGCGCGGATAAAAACTGATTTTTTTGAGAGTATTAACATTTTAATAAACGCCACATGGAATTATTGCACAAGGATTTAACTGATATTATTTTAAAAACATTTTATGAAGTTTATAATGAACTTGGCCATGGTTTTTTAGAAAATGTCTATCAGAATGCATTACTGATTGAATTGAGAAACAAAGGATTAAATGTTGTTCCTCAAAAAAGAATTAAAGTTTATTACAAAGGCGATGAAGTTGGAGATTATTTTGCCGATTTAATCGTTGAAGAAAAAATTATATTAGAATTAAAAGCAGCTGATTACATAGTTGAACAATTTGAAAATCAGATTGTAAACTATTTAAGAGGAACTGATTGCGAAGTTGGCTTATTACTAAACTTCGGTAAAAAACCAGAATTCAGAAGAAAAATATTTGAAAATAAAAGAAAAATAAGAAAAAATAGGTTTTAAAAAGCATTTCGATTTATCGAATGCGTTTAAATGAACAGAACGCGGATGAAACAGATTTACTTTGTAAAGCGCAGATAAAAGCAGATAAAAATAGTAATACATAATAAAAAATCCGTTTTTATCAGCGTTTCGATTTATCGAATCCGTTTAATCCGCGTCCAAAAAAAACACTGTGGTTCATTAAAAATTATATATTTGAAAATAACTATTAAAAAAATCAATTTTAATCAACGTCCAAAAAATACTGTGCTTCATTAAAAATTATATATTTGAAAATAACTATTAAAAAAAACAATTTTAATTAGACTTTCAAATTTATCGAAGCGTTTTAAATGAATGGAACGCGGATGAAACAGATTTACTTTGTAAAACGAGGATAAAAGCAGATAAAAATAGTAATACATAATAAAAAATCCGTTTTTATCAGCGTTTCGATTTATCGAATCCGTTTAATCAGCGTCCAAAAAACGTCCAAAAAATACTGTGCTTCATTAAAAATTATATATTTGAAAATAACTATTAAAAAAAAACAATTTTAATCAGCGTCCAAAAAAAAATATGGATTTACAAGACCAATTAAAAAACCTGTTCCCAGACCACGTAGTTTCTAACGAACCAGAAGCTGTTGAGGAAAAAGACCACGAATTATATGTTCAAAAAGAACCTATGATTTGTAAATTTGAAAAACGAAAAGGAAAGCCTACCACGATTATCTCTGGTTATGAAGGTGAAGAGGAAGATTTCAAACTATTAGCCAAAGAATTAAAGAATAAACTGGCCGTTGGTGGTACTTTCAAAGACGGTGAAATCATTATTCAAGGCGATTACCGCGATAGGATTATGAAACTATTGCAGGAGAAAGGGTTTAAGACTAAGCGTGTTGGAGGTTGAAAAGAATTACGAATTACGAATTGAGAATTAATAATTTAAAAAGAGGAGATTAGCTTACGCTCAGTTCGCTGTGCTCGGGTTTCTTCGTTCCTCGCAATGACAAAATGATACAATCATCAGAATTAATATTAAATCCAGACGGAAGTGTGTATCACTTGAATCTGAAACCTGAAAATATAGCGCACGACATTATTTTTGTGGGTGATCAAAATCGTGTAGAGAAAATTACTAAGAACTTCGATTTGATTGAGTTTTCGCAACAAAAACGTGAGTTTAAAACGCAAACCGGACTTTACAAAGGGAAAAGAATTACCGTAATGTCTACTGGTATTGGTCCGGATAATATAGATATTGTCATGAACGAATTGGATGCATTGGTGAATATCGATTTGGAAACCAGAATGCCCAAAGAAACATTGACTTCGTTGAATATCATTCGCATTGGAACTTCGGGTTCGTTGCAAGATGATATTCCGGTAGATAGCTTTGTGATGTCTACATTCGGATTGGGATTGGACAACATGCTTCGCTCCTATTTGATTGATACCGTTTCTAATAGCGAAATGGAAGACGCCTTTATAAAACACACCAATTGGGATTTACGAAAAGGAAAACCGTATGTTATTTCGTGTTCCGAAAAGCTTGAAAAAATCATCGAAAGCGATAAAATGCATAAAGGAATTACGGCAACGGCAGGAGGATTTTATGGTCCGCAAGGTCGTGTGTTGCGATTGAATATTCAGGACGAGGAATTGAATTCTAAAATGGATAATTTTGAATTTGAAGAAAACAGAATCACCAATCTCGAAATGGAAACTGGAGCAATTTATGGTTTAGGAAAACTACTTGGTCATGAGTGTTTATCATTAAATGCTATCATTGCCAATCGTGCAAGTGGTACTTTCAGTGAAGACCCATACAAAGCTGTTGATGAGTTGATTGCTTATACTTTGGATAAGTTGTCGAAGTAAGTATTAAGATTGGAGTATTAAGTATTACGATTGGAGTATTAAGTATTAAGTATTAAGTATTAAGTATTAAGTATTAAGACTGGGAATTATGACTTTTAGATACGCGAGACATACCAACAATTTAGAGCAATTGAAATCCTTTTATATTGAAATTTTAGGATTGGAATTGCTTGGTGGTTTTGAAAATCACGACGGTTATGATGGTGCTTTTATTGGAAAACAGGATGAGAATTGGCATTTGGAATTCACGCAATCGGATGAAGTTGCTAAACATACTTTTGATGACGATGATCTTTTGGTTTTTTATCCGAATAGTAAATTGGAATTTGAATTGCTTAAAGAGAAATTAGAACACCATTCGGTTCAATTTGTGACTTCTAAAAATCCGTATTGGAATGAAAATGGGATTCAGTTTTTGGATCCTGATGGGTTTGGGATTGTGATTTCGCATTTGAATTTGTCGTGAAATAGTGATTAGTGAATAGTGAATAGTGAATAGTGAATAGTGAATAGTGAATAGTGAATAGTGATTAGTGATTAGTGATTAGTAAAAAAATATGAATTTAGTATTAGAAACAGAACGTCTTATTCTTCGTCCGTTAGAATTATCGGATGCTGAAGCTATGTTTGAGATGGATAACAATCCGGAAGTACATAAGTATTTATGGCAAACTCCAACACAAACAATAGATGAAACTATCAAAGTTATTGAGTATGTAAACCGACAATATGCCGAAAACAACATTGGTCGATTTGCAACAATTGTAAAAGAGACTGGCGAATTTATTGGCTGGACAGGAATCAAATTTGTAAACGATCACGTAGAAAACGGAAATACCAATTTCTTTGATTATGGCTATCGATTGAATGAAAAGTTCTGGAATAAAGGTTATGCAACAGAAGCTTCGGTAATGTGGTTGGATTATGGTTTTAATAAGATGAACATTGATAAAATGAACGCTTATACACATGCTCAAAACGGCGCATCCAATCATGTTCTACAAAAAGTAGGAATGAAATTCATGGAAGATTATCCCGATAAAGACGGCGTGATTTGGAAATGGTGGAAAATGGAAGGTACGAAGTAAGAGATACGAAATACGAGGTAATAGGTACGAAGTATAAAATATGAAGTAAAAAGTGTGAAGCAAAATCTTACTACTTAATACTCCAATCTTAATACAAAAAAAATGAAGCATATAAAAATCGCTGGTGTTCCCGAACATTTTAATTTACCTTGGCATTTGAGTATCGATAATGGCGAATTTGAGGCCGTTGGAATCGACTTGCAATGGACTGATGTGCCAGAAGGAACTGGAAAAATGTGTCAGATGCTTCGTGATAGCGAAACGGATATTGCTGTGATTTTATCTGAAGGAATTGTGAAAGATATCGTGGGTGGAAATCCATGTAAGATTGTGCAGGTATATGTTGAAAGTCCGCTAGTTTGGGGAATTCACGTGGATGCAAAATCTAAGTATCAAACGCTTTCTGATTTAGAAAACGGTAAAGTTGCTATTTCGCGTTTGGGTTCGGGTTCGCAATTGATGGCTTATGTAAATGCTAATAACCAAGGTTGGAATACAGACAATTTGAAATTTGAAATTGTAAATACCATTGATGGCGCAGTCGAGAGTTTGGCAAATGGAACTTCCGATTATTTCATGTGGGAAAAATTCATGACCAAACCATTGGTAGACAAAGGCATTTTTAGAAAAGTAGCCGATTGTCCTACTCCATGGCCGTGTTTTGTGATTGCTGTTCGTGAAGAGGTATTGAAAAAACATCTAAACACGATTGCTCAAATTCTTGAAATCATTAATATCAAAACCCAAAGTTTCAAAGAGATTGAAGGAATTGACTCCATTTTAGCAGAAAAATACCATCAAAAGATTGAAGATATCCAAGAATGGTTGTCTATAACCGAATGGTCGCAAAGTGAATTATCTAATGAAATGTTAAACAAAATTCAAAATCAACTCTTTGACCTTAAAATTATTGATAAAAAAGGTACATTTGCTAAAATTGTAAAAGCCCTCTAGCTTCGCGGTTTTGTAACTTTATGATACAAAAAGTAAAATTAACTTATGACCAAATAATGTCCAAATTCCAGGTGAATAAGCCTTGGGACACGATTATTATTTTTGTTTTAAATATTTTACTTACCATTCCAGTTTTTCTTATTGTACATCAAAACACCATCGATGTAAATTGGTTTTGGCACATTGATAGAATACTAATTTTCATCTTGATAGTCGTAGTTATTCAGCTCGTTTTAAGAGCAATGCGAAAAATAATATTGATTTCTATCTTCCTTTATTTAGTTACATTGTTTGTTGGAACCGTTTTTGGTGGTTACGGCTTTAAAAGCGTTTTTGAAGACTATGAATACATGTTGTATTTTATGTCTGACAATCCGAATCCGCAGGATATTATTATTTCTAAAATGCTTCCTTTTCCCAATAAATCCAAGGTTTTGGACGCCATCGAATATGATAATCCCAAGGTTCGAAGTTTTGCTATTATGGCAACTACCAAACACTTCAGGAAAAGTAAAGACGATTTTAGAGAATATGCTACCATCATTCAATGTTTTGCCGTTTTCAAGGAAATCAACAGCCGTTGGAACTACGTTAGCGATCCCAAAAACAAAGATTACATTGCCACAGCGACCGAATCACTCGAATATTTATCAGGTGATTGCGACGACCATTCTATTTTAATGGCAGCTTGCGTAAGATCAATTGGTGGTACACCGCGTCTAATTCACACCGATGGTCATATTTATCCCGAGATTCTTATTGGTACCAAGAAAGATTTTGAAGCCGTAAATTACCTCATTAAGCAAGTATTATTCGTCAATGAAAGTAAAGATAAAGTCGTGAATTATCACATAGACGAACGCGGTCAAATATGGCTAAACCTAGATTACACGGCGCATTATCCGGGTGGACCGTTTATGAGTGAAGAGATTTTGGGAGCATTGACTTTGAATTAGGAGCGAATGGCTTGGTCTTTATTTGCCATCCTTATTCCTGCTGCCTTTCCAAAATCCCGATAAAAATCGGGAGTTTTTCCCTTGCATCAGGGCTAGTTAGTAATTCATTTGAACTTCTGTTACCAAGAAATACCACTTTTATCTTTTGAAATCAAGTACTCGTTTGTCAATTTAAAATGATTGTTTCCAAACCACTTTTTATGGGAATGGGCAAAAGATGGATGTCCGCATTCTAAAACCAAATGTTTTTCGGCATCAATTTGGCTTCCTTTTTTGTGAGCAAAACTTCCCCAAAGTAAAAAAACTACGTGTTCTTTTTCGTCTGATATTTTTTTAATCACAGTATCCGTAAAAACGTTCCATTGCAAATGTTTGTGACTATTGGCTGCATCTTTTCTCACTGTTAATCCAGCATTTAAAAGTAAAATCCCTTGACTTGCCCATCGTTCTAAATTGCCAGAAGTTGGAGTAAAAATAGTATCAAATTCCGAGTTAATTTCGGCAAATATATTGCGTAGTGATGGTGGAATTTTCACACCATCGTTTACAGAAAAGCACAATCCATTGGCTTCGCCATCACCATGATACGGATCTTGACCAATAATTACGACTTTTACATCATCAAACGAACACTTTTCGAAAGCATTAAAAATCAAATCCTTCGGCGGAAAACAAGTGAAGTTCATGTATTCCTCATCCACTTGTTGCATCAGCTCAATGAAATATGGTTTTTGAAATTCGGCTGCTAAATGATTTTGCCACGAAGGGTCGTTTATAAACATATCATAATTTTTTATCAAAAATATAAAAATCTATTGCAATATGGATTACATCCTTCGTAACTTTGAAACTCTAAACTCAACTAATGATTTCGATTACAGATAAAACCCTTCAAGATTTAGAATTTAACACCATTTTGGAAACCATTTCGGCGATTTGCAACACCGAAATTGGTAAAGAAAAAGCATTACAAATTACGCCGTTTAGCAATAAAGAGTCGTTAATGAATTCGCTATTGCAAACATCTGAATATGTATCGTCGTACACCAATAATAACGCCATTCCCAATCACGGATTCGAAAACATTTCTACTGATTTAAAAATGTTGGGAATTGAAGATAGTTTTCTAGAAGTTTCCAGCTTTAGAAAAATTGCCACACTATCAGAAACTGTAAATGTTTTATTGCTATTCTTAAAGAAATTCAACGATTATTATCCTAAATTAAACGAACGTGCGGTTCAAGTAGAATATACCAAATACATCATTCAGAAAATTGATGAAGTAGTTGATAAATATGGCGTGATTAAAGACAATGCTTCACCCGATTTAATCAATATTCGTCGCGATATGAGTGTGGTTCGTGGTAAAGTAAACCAGAGTTTTGGTACTGCTTTAAGTCAGTATAACGGTCTGGGGTATTTGGATGACATCAAAGAAAGTTTTGTAGAAAACCGACGTGTTTTGGCCGTTTTAGCGATGTATCGTCGTAAGGTAAAAGGTTCTATTTTAGGAAGTTCCAAAACAGGCAGTATTGCTTATATTGAACCCGAAGCTACGTTGAAATATTCTCGAGAATTGAGTAATTTAGAATACGAAGAACGCGAAGAAATCACACGAATTTTAAAGAAATTATCCAATGATATTCGTCCGTATTTAGATTTATTGAAGCAGTATCAAGAGTTCTTGAGTGACATTGATGTTATAGCAGCCAAAGCAAAATATGCTAATAAAATCAACGCATTATTACCAACTATTATTGAAGAAAAAAGGTTGTTTTTTAGGGATGCCTTCCATCCTATTCTGTTTTTGAATAACAAAAATAAAGGTGAAAAAACCTATCCTCAAACTATAGAATTAAGCGACGAAAACAGAATTATTGTAATTTCTGGACCCAATGCTGGAGGAAAAACAATCTCGTTAAAGACTGTTGGATTACTTCAATTAATGCTGCAAAGTGGGATGTTGATTCCGGTTCACGAACGCAGCGAAACGTTTTTATTCGATAGAATTCTAACAGATATTGGCGATAATCAATCGATTGAAAATCATTTAAGTACTTACAGTTACCGATTGAAAAACATGAACTACTTTTTGAAAAAATGCAATTCAAAAACGTTGTTCTTAATTGATGAATTCGGAACAGGTTCTGACCCTGAACTTGGTGGTGCTTTGGCAGAAACTTTCTTAGAAGAATTTTATCACAGAGAAGCTTTCGGAATTATTACTACGCATTATTCCAATTTGAAAATACTAGCTAACGAATTACCATTTGCCTCCAATGCCAATATGTTGTTCGACGAAAAGTCATTAGAACCAATGTATAAATTGATATTAGGTCAAGCTGGAAGTTCGTTCACCTTTGAAGTAGCACAGAAAAACGGAATACCATACGGATTAATCAATCGAGCGAAAAAGAAGATTGAAGGTGGCAAAGTTCGATTTGACAAAACAATTGCTACGCTTCAAAAAGAGCGTTCGAAGATGGAGAAAACGTCGCTTAATTTGAAAGAAGAAGAATCAAAAGCGCGTGAGGAAAGTAAGAAAATGGAAATCACTAATGCTAAAATTAAGGAGAAATTAGAGCGTTATCAAGAATTATACGATGCCAACCAGCGATTGATTTATATTGGACAAAAGCTTGATGATTTATCGGAATCGTATTTTAATAATAAAAACAAAAAAGTACTACTTGGTGAACTTCTTAAAATTGTAGAAATCGAAAACAGTAAACGACGCAAATTATCAGTTAAAGAAAAAGCGGTAAAAGAAGTTATCAAAAAGCAAGTTGAAGAAGAAGTTACGGTAAAAGTTGAGGAAATTCGTAAGGAGAAAAAAGAGAAAAAGATAAAAGCAAGTATAGTTCCAGAGAAGCCAAAAGTGATACTCAAAGTTGGCGATAGAGTTCGAATGAATGATGGAAAAGCTATTGGAACTATTGACAAAATTGAGAAGACTAAAGCGGTAGTAAACTATGGAGTTTTTACTTCTACGGTAAGTTTGGATGTGTTAGAATTTGTTGACGCATTAAAGAAATAATCATGGAAAATCTACCAAAAGACAAAAAGATTATTCTGTTTGATGGCGTTTGCAATTTGTGTGATGCATCGGTACAATTTATCATTAAACATGATGATAAAGATATTTTTAGATTTGTAGCAATTCAATCCGAACTTGGAACTCAAATTCTAAAACACATTGGCGTAAAAACTGAAAACACTGATAGTATTATACTTTATGAACCTGGAATTGCTTACTATTTCAAGGCTGAAGCCGCAATGCGCATAGCAAAAGAATTAAATAGTTGGCACAAAATAGTTAGTTATTTAACGTTTACAGGAAAGTCTTTCAATTTCATTTATGATTTTGTTGCCAAGAATAGGTACAAATGGTATGGTAAAAAAGAGAGTTGTATGATTCCGACGCCAGCATTAAAATCGAAGTTTTTGTAGTATGACAAATATCATATTTATGTTGAGTTATTCGAAGTAATTTTGGGTAACCTAAACAATTTAAATTATGATACAACTAGTTCATCCACTGTATTCTTGGGATAATGGTGCTTTTATTATGATTGGCGTATTTGCCTTAGTAATCATCGGATTAATAAGTGCTATTTTCCTTATGATGGGAAGTAATAAAAAGAAAAAAGACTAAGTTTTCACTTAGTCTTTCTTTATTATGAATAGGAAATTTATTGTTTCACTATTTTCTTAACTGCTTTACCTTGATCAGTTGTGATGTTTAGTATGTAAACACCCGAAGCTAAATTTGCTATAGAAATTTGACCTTCACTAGCATTTACCTCATTATTAGATACTAATCTTCCGTTTAAATCCGTTATTTCAACAGTGTTAATAATTGCATTTTCACCGTTAGAAATTGTTATAAAATTGTTGGCTGGATTTGGGTATACTGTAAAAGAGTTAGTTGAAAAAGACTCAGTTCCTAAAGCACAACTTCCAGAAAATACTGCTTCAATTCCTAGTTGTCCCAAATTTGTGGTTAATAATGTTAAAGTACCACCAGTTAAAGCACTAGTATTATATGCAGTCGTTAAATTTGGATTCACGTATGAACCAAGCGGAAAATAACCTACTAAAGTATTAGCAGTTTGAGCAAAACCAACATGAACTTGTTGATTTGCAGCAATTGCTACTGGAGTAGGAAATGTAAATGTTTTAATGGTATTTAAATCTCCAGCAACTAAAACGGTATTAGGACTTTGCGCCAATATTGCACCAGTACTACTCAATAATACTCCAAAAACTGTATTTCCAACATTAGCTGTTTCTGAAGCAATAGCTACATTAACTCCCCCAATTGTTGAAGAAACAGAATTTAATATAGGTGTTGAAATTATTCCACCTCCTGTATTAAATCCAACTCCAGCAGCATAACTTACTCCGCTTTGACCTTGACCAGAAACGAAACAAGTAGCAGTAGTATTGAAGTTTAAACTATTATTTGAATTTAATTGATCAGCTGGAACGCTAACATTTAAAACATTTGCTCCCAAAGCTGTTGGTGTCCAGTTAGCAAAATTTACTGTTACAGATGCACCAGCAGCCAAACTGGCAATAGTTTGTGTATTATTATAAGTATTTGCACCAGTTATTCCTGCAGTGACAACTATATTAGTTAAAGCAGTATTACTTTTATTTCTTACAATCGCTGAAATTGGTGTTGTCAAACCTAATGTTGTAGCTATATTACCTAATGAATTAATACCTTCTACGGCAACATCATTACTATTTGGATTTACATAACCAAATCGGGTAACTGGTCTAAAACTTGTAGCAGCTAGAGTTGTTGGAGCTGCAGTTGTGCTTGCGGCACTAACACAACCATTAGTAAGTCCTGTATTATTTGCATTATAGGTAGCAGCAGTTGTTGCAGCAGTTCCTGTTCTAACAAAATCGTAGGCTACATAAATACCTCCACCATTATATACAAAAGGTGTACTTAATGTTAAATCTATATTTGTAGCAGTAGCAGGAACTGTATATGCACCAGAATAAACTTGAGTCATACCTGCGATAATTGTAGCCCAATCTGTTCCGCGTGTAAATGTTACATCGGAAGAGTTAAGCATGTAAACCACTATAGTTCCAGTTACCGCACTATTTGCTCCTGCAGAAGCAGAGAAACCAAAGGTGTTTATAGAAGTTCCAGAAGTAATCGTATTAAGCTCAGAAGTTAATACTAGAGATGCACCTCTCATAAATGAATGTCCATTTGTTCCATTTGGAGCACGTTGTTGGGTAGTTGATGTTCCAATTGGTGCATTCAAAACTATATTCGCTTGACCAAACGAAAAAGTTGTTGCGAATACCGCCACTAAAAAAAGTTGAGTAATTTTCTTCATATTTGTTATTTTTATAATTAATGTAACAAATATAAAAACTTATGTTATCGATATTACAAAATATTTATTTATTTACTAGCAATTTTACATTTTACATTTTACTCTTTCTCCCATTTTCCAACAACTGATGTAGCTAAGGCATTTCCTAACACATTGGTTGCACTTCTAAACATGTCGCAAAAATGATCTATTGGAAGGATTAATGCGATACCTTCAATGGGAATATCAAACATGCCACAAGTAGCTGCAACAACTACTAAACTGGCTCTTGGAACTCCAGCAATTCCCTTACTTGTTAGCATTAACACCAATAACATGGTCATTTGCGTTGGAATATCTAAATGAACTCCATAGGCTTGAGCAATAAATATACTAGCAAAAGTCATGTACATCATACTTCCATCTAAGTTGAAAGAATATCCTAGAGGTAACATAAAAGAAACAATTTTGTCTTTCACACCTAATCGTTCTAATTCCTCAGTTAATTTTGGAAAAACGGCTTCACTACTGGTTGTTCCAAATGCAATTATTAATGGACCAACTATTCTTTTTAGCAAAGTTGTCATATGGCCTTTTAAAAACAAATAACCTACTAATAATAAAACTACCCAAAGTGATGAAATTCCGACTAAAAACGAACCAAAAAATTTGGCATAAGTAATTAATAATTCTTGTAAATCTCTAATGGCAAATACACCTGCGATAGCACCAAAAACACCTAGTGGAGCAAATTTCATTACATAGTTTACCATTTTTAAAATGATGTGCGAAATTACATCCAATACTTTAACGACTGGTTTAGCGTGATCACCAATTGATGCTGCAGCTAATCCGAAGAAGATAGAAAAAATTACAATTTGAAGTATTTCGTTTGTTGCTAATGCTTCAAATATACTTTTAGGAATAATATGCTCGACAAAGTTTTGAGCCGAAAAAACTTTGGTTTTATCTGTTACTTCAGATGCTGATGCAACATCTACATCGGTCAAATTTAAACCAACACCTGGTTCTAAAATATTTACCCAAAACAATCCAATTAATAAAGATACGAATGAGGCCGTAAAAAACCAACCCATTGCCTTTCCTCCTATTCGACCAACCGATTTTATATCGCCAAGCTTTGCAATTCCGACTACTAATGTCGAAATAACTAATGGTGCAATAATCATTTGAACTAATCGAATGAAGACGGTTGCCAACATTTTAATTTTATCGCTGAAATTTTTAGCAAATTCGGCATCGTAATTATTGTGAATATAAATTCCTAGAATGGCTCCAAGAAGCATTGCAATTAAAATTTGAACCGTTAAGTTGCTCAAAAACGATTTTTTTGGTTGTTCGGTTGTAGTCATTAAATTATAAATAAGTTTTGTTTAGTAAATAAAAATCGGCTAGTACAATTGCGGCCATAGCTTCAACAATGGGAACTGCACGAGGCACAACACACGGATCATGACGTCCTTTTCCTTGTTGCTCTATGATGGTATTTTGATTGGTTAAAACGGCTTGTTTTTGGATTAAAGTTGCAACAGGTTTGAATGCTACTCTAAAATAAATATCCATTCCGTTAGAAATTCCGCCTTGAATTCCTCCAGATAAATTTGATTTTGTTGTTCCGTCTTCGTTGTACAAATCATTGTGGTCAGAGCCTTTCATTCGAGCACCACAGAATCCGCTACCAAATTCGAAGCCTTTTACAGCATTTATTGATAACATTGCTTTTCCTAGTTCGGCATGAAGTTTATCGAAAACAGGTTCGCCCAATCCAATGGGAACATTCTGAATTACACAAGTAATTGTTCCGCCAATGGTGTCACCTTGCTTTTTAATTTCTCTAATATGAGCTTCCATTTTCTCGGCCGAAGCCAAATCGGGACAGCGAACATCATTTGATTCAATTAAAGAAAAATCTAAATCTTGGTAAGGTTTGTCAATGAATATTTCTCCAACAGAAGATACAAAGGCATTGATTTTAATATCTTTCAAGACTTGTTTTGCAATTGCTCCAGCGACCACACGAGAAGCGGTTTCACGAGCAGAACTTCTTCCGCCACCGCGATAATCACGAATACCGTATTTTTTTTCATACACATAATCGGCGTGACTTGGTCGGTATGAATCTTTTATATGTGAATAATCGTCTGATTTTTGATTGGTATTTGGAATTATAAAACCAATTGGAGTTCCAGTTGTTTTTCCTTCAAAAACACCCGATAACAACTGCACTTCATCTTCTTCTTTACGTTGGGTAACTATAGAGGATTGACCTGGTTTACGGCGTTGCATTTCGTGTTGAATTGCCTCTAAATTTATTTCAATTCCAGCAGGACAACCATCGATAATTCCGCCCAAAGCTTCACCATGTGATTCGCCAAATGTGGTAATTCTAAAAAGTGTTCCGTAGCTATTTCCAGCCATTTTATATTGTTTTGAACAAATATAGTTTTTTAGTTTAAAGTGCAAAAGTGAAATGGTTTAAAAGTTTAGATTAACTCTTGAAAACTTTTTAATAAGTAACCTATTTCTTAACCTTAACTATGGTTTCATTTAATACAACAATGTTTAATTTGTAAAACTTGAAATTATGAAAAAAAGAAAAGTAGATCTAGTTGTTATTTCCGATGTGCATTTGGGCACTTATGGATCACACGCCAACGAATTATTAGATTATCTAAATGCTATAAAACCTAAAAAGCTAGTCTTAAACGGCGATATTATTGATATTTGGCAGTTTAGAAAATCGTATTTTCCAAAGTCACATTTAAAAGTGGTAAAGCGAATCATTGATTTGGCGTCCAAAGGAACTCAGGTGTATTACATTACTGGAAATCATGATGAAATGCTGCGAAAATTTAGCGATACGTTCATCGGAAACTTCCATGTAATCGATAAATTGATATTGGATTTAGACGATAAAAAAGCTTGGATTTTTCATGGCGATGTGTTTGATGCTTCGGTGCAACATTCTAAATGGATAGCAAAGTTAGGTGGAATTGGTTATGATTATTTAATCCTTATCAATCGATTGGTCAATTGGTGCTTGAATAAAATTGGAAAAGAGCCTTATTCCTTTTCTAAGAAAATAAAAGCTAGTGTAAAAAAAGCGGTAAAGCATATCTCTGATTTTGAAACTACTGCAACTGATTTGGCCATTGAAAACAACTATGATTATGTCATTTGTGGACACATACATGAACCAAAAATCTTGCACAAAGAAAATAAACATGGTTCTACAATGTATTTAAATTCGGGCGATTGGGTTGAAAGTTTGACCTCATTAGAATACCACAATAAAAGATGGAAGTTGTATACTTATGAAAAACCAAAGTTTGTTGAAGAAGAAAATTTGTTTGAAATGGAAGAAAGTTTAACGAACTAATTCTACAAGGTAATTCGTGAAAATTAATTTATTTTTGCTTTATTTGTGTAAAATAAATTAAAAAATGAAAACAAATTTTATCAAATTTCTTGCACTTATTGCTTTTGTAGGAACAGTATCTTGCAGTAGTAGTGACGATGATTCAAATACTGATCCAGTAGACCAAATTACAGACTATTTACCACTATCTGTTGGGAACTATTGGACTTATGATGTAACAACAGAAGGTGTTACTAACAGAGACTCTTTATACAGCAGTAATGATACCTTAATAAGTGGTATTGCGCACAAAAAGTTTAAAACTTTGGAAGCACTTCCCAACGGATTTTACTCAACATCCTTGAAAAATAATGGTTTACGTGTTGATGATGGAACTGTAAAAATGAGCGGCACTGCAAGCTTTGATTATGGTTTGGGTAATCCAATAAATATTTCAATTTCTAATTTTATTATTTTAAAAGAATCTGGAGTATCAAATGAGCAACTTAGTGCTGTAACTGGAACCTTTTCTCAAACTATTGAGGGATATCCTTTAGATTTTACTTATACCTTAAAAACAGTTAGTGATGGACAAGCTGTAAGTTTTACATCGCCAACTGCCGATGTTTATACTAATTTGATTAAAACCAAAGTAATTTTAAATTTAAAAATTACAACAACACAATCGATCGGAGGGTTTCCTGTAACCGTAACTATTTTAGCGCCACAAGATGTTGTTACTTCTACTCAACATTATGCAAAAGGTATTGGTATGGTTTATACAAATACCAATATTACGTATCAATTGCAAGAATTTCCTGGTCTAACATTACCGTTTCCATCATCTGGAAACCAAACACAGCTAGAATTTTTGGATACTTATGTAGCTGAAGAATAAAATTAAAAAATCTCTTATTACAGAGTACTAATGCTCAATAATTTATATAAAATCGTAATTCTGTAACAAAATTAAGAAATTGTATAACACGGAAAATGGTACAATAATTGTACTTTGCATTAAATATTTAAACAAATTAATTTATGAAAAAACTAATTTTATCTGCTTTCATGCTAGCTGGTTTAGCATTTAGCGCACAGGCTCAAGACATCTCGAAAAATGCATTAGGTTTACGTTTAGGAGACAATGACGGATTTGGTGGAGAGATTTCTTACCAAAGAGGTTTAGGAGACAATAATAGACTTGAGCTAGACTTAGGTTGGAGAAACAGTAATGATGTTGATGCATTTAAACTAACTGGACTTTACCAATGGGTTTGGAACATTGATGGTGGTTTCAACTGGTACGCTGGTGTTGGTGGTGGTGTTGGAAGCTGGAGTTATGATAGAAGAATTGGTGGAGAAAGATTTGAAGATAGCGGAGCATTCGTATTTGTTGCTGGAGATTTAGGTATTGAGTACAACTTTAAAGAAGCTCCAATTCAATTATCTTTAGACATTAGACCAGAATTATATTTCAATTCTGATGATTTTAGAGAAGACAATTTTGGTCCAGATTTAGCTTTAGGTATCCGTTACAGATGGTAATCTAAAAATATAGTATAAAAAATCCCACTTAAATAAGTGGGATTTTTTTATTTAAACTCAATTGGTTTTTTAGAATTTATCTTTAAAACACAATACGGATTTGTTATTGCTTGCATTGCCATTCCGTCGGGCTTTATTTCTTCTATATCAACGATTATTTTATCCGATAATTCAGTTACACTTTTAATATCAACTTTATAACCACCTGAATTTTTCTCTCCTAAATTTATCAAAACAAAATTAGCTGTTTGTATATCTGTTGGTTTTACAAATTTCTTAATCTCTTCATCGCCAAGTAACATATTGAATTCTTTTTGTTCTGAAATCACTTCATAAAACTGAAACGCTGCTCCACCATAATCACTTGAAACTAAAACTTTATACAATGATTTGGGCTCATCTACAACTTTAGTTGGTGAACAAGAAAAAATCGTTAAAACTAAACCGAGTAAAATTATTTTTTTCATAAAGAATCTTGAATTGCTTTTTTATATAACTCTTCATACAATGGCAAAATATTTTTGATATCAAATTGTTTTGCAACTGCTAAAGCATTATCCTTAAACGTTTGAAGTGTTTCATTATTGTATAAAATCTTTAAAGCATTTTCGGCCATTTCATCCACATTACCAACATCACTTAAATAACCCGATTGTCCATCAAAATTTACTTCGGGCAAACCACCAGAATTACTAGAGATTACTGGAACACTCCACGCCATAGCTTCTAGAGCTGCGAGACCAAAACTCTCTGTTTGCGACGGCAATAAAAATAAATCAGAATACGATAATATTTGATCTATTTCATTACTATTTCCAAAGAAAATAACTTTGTCTTGAATTCCCAATTCTTCACATAATCTTTCTGCTTTTTCTTTTTCTGGTCCGTCGCCTACCATCATTAACTTGGCTGGAATTTGCTCTTGAATTTTAAAGAAAATTTTAATAATATCTGGAATTCGTTTTACCTTTCTAAAGTTACTAATGTGCGTGATAATTCGTTCATCTTTATTTGCCATGATAGAGCGTCGGCAGGATATCAAAGATTCATTTCGCACTTTATCCAGTTCGATGAAATTCGGAATTACGTGAATGTCTTTTTTGATATTGAATAATTTATAGGTATCGTCTTTTAAACTTTGAGAAACCGATGTTACAATATCCGATTTATTGATACTGAAACTAACTGCTGTTTTATAAAACGGATGATTTCCTACTAAAGTGATGTCTGTTCCGTGAAGCGTTGTCACCATTGGAATTGTAATACCTTCGTCTTTCAACATTTGCTTCGCCATATAACCTGCATAAGCATGTGGAATCGCATAATGAACGTGTAAAAGTTCGATTTTATACAATTTTACCATGTCAACTAATTTACTTGATAAAGCCAATTCGTAAGGTTGATAATGAAATAAAGGATATTCGGGAACATTAACTTCGTGATAATGAACATTACTATTTAAAAGAGCTAATCTAACTGGTTGTCTGTAAGTTATAAAGTGAATTTCGTGACCACGATGAGCTAATTCTAAACCTAATTCTGTGGCAACAACGCCACTTCCTCCAAAGGTTGGATAACAAACTATTGCTATTTTCATTGTTTTAATTTATAATGCTAAATTAATTAAAATCGAAACAATAGAAGCAAATTATTCGTTAAACTATTTTATTATAGCTTCCTGAATTATTTTTTGAATATCTTCTCTAATATTTTCTTTCGATAATTTATTAGATGCATTAGAATCTGGGAAAGTTCTGTTGGAAAGGAAAACATAAATAATTTCGGTTTCTGGATCTGCCCATGCCATTGTTCCTGTAAAACCTGTATGACCAAAACTCGACATAGAAACGCAACCGCAAGTTGGACCTTCTTTTCCTAATTGTGGTTTGTCGAATCCTAAGCCACGTCGATTTCCTTCGGTACAAAAGTGACACGTATTGAAAACATCAAAAGTGGCATTTGAAAAATATTGAATTCCGCCATAATTACCTTTGTTAAGGTACATTTGCATCATCTTAGCCACATCCATAGCATTCGAAAATATTCCGGCGTGACCAGCAATTCCACCTTCCATCGCCGCTTCCATATCATGAACATAACCTTGAATTGTGGTATGTCTAAAATAGGTATCATTATCGGTTGGAGGAATAATACGCATATCAAATTTACGTAATGGATTGTACATAGTATTGCTCATTCCCAACATATTATAGAAGTTATGAGCGCTTAAAATGTCTAATGATTTCCCAGTAATTTTTTCTAAATATTCTTTTAAAATGATAAATGTAAAATCACTGTATTTGTATTCTTTTTTATCAGATAACTTGCTGTCGACAATTTTCTTTAAGATAACATCTTTATAATTATCATTGATAAATAAATTTTCGGCTACTTGTTTAGTATAACCATCTTTGTATGTCAAACTATAGAATCTATCGGCTGGACAATTATCGGCATCCAATGTTTCTTTATAAAATGGAAGCCAAGCTTGAAGTCGAGCATAATGTGAAAGCAATTCTTTAAAAGTAATATCTTGTTTATCACTTCCTTGAAAAATAGGCAACATCTCTCCTAGTTTTGTGTCAAGAGTTACTTTTCCTTGATCATAAAGTTGCATCACGTTTGGTAAAGTCGAAACCATTTTGGTGATTGAAGCAACATCGTAAATGTCTGAGTTTTGAACTTTTGTTAGATTTTCGTATGTATGATAACCAAATGATTTTTGATAAATAACCTTTCCTTTTCTAGCCACTAAAATTTGCATTCCAGGTGCCATTTTTTCATCAATGGCTTTTTGCGCAATAGTTTCTATTGTTGCTAATTTTGATGAACTCATACCCACATTTTCGGGTGCAGTAAATCCGATTCTATTGATTTTTTCTGATGATAATCCGTCGTTAACTCTAAAAAAATCATTAATAGAAACCGGAAGTTTTCCTTTAGCATCAACAGCTCCAAAAATTAATTCGGCTGAAACTTCTTGCGGAATGTCACCATTTTGATACGAAACAATAACACTTTCAATATCATCGAATGTTGTAATTGGTAAAAGTGAATAGGCTTTTGCAAAAATATCCAAAATCACTTTGTTATTTTTTGCGATTTCTTGCAACCAAAGTAATTCTGTTTCAGTAAAATCATGTTTCTTCCATGCTTTATCCGATTTGTGAAAACCTACAATTACAATATCAAAATTCTTTAATTGAACATTTAAACTGTCAATATTATCAGATGTAACTTCGGTAACATCGGTATATTTTTTTAATGTTGAAAGAAATTTAGCATTGGTATCATCGCCCAATTTAACGTAAGCAATCTTTTTGTCCAATTCTTTTATCGGAAGAATCGCATTGTCATTCTTTAAAAGTGTGATGGCATTTTCAAACAATTCGTATTGTAAAGCAGTATTTGAACTCGGATTGATATCTGACATCAAATTTGTTTCATCAATTGGCTTGTATTTATTTAAACCAATTTTGTATTTGTAGTGCAAAATCTTTTTTACAGAATAGGCTAATCGTTCATCCGTCACCAAACCTTCGTTGTAAGCTGCTGTGATTTTTTCCACTGCAACAGGAACATTTTCGGCAAATAATAATATATCGTTTCCTGCTAACAATGCTTCCAAATCGATATCGCCGGGCTTTTTAAAATTACTTGCCGCTTTCATATTCAAAGCATCGGTAAAAATCAAACCGTCAAAAGCCATTTCTTTTTTGAGTAAATCGGTAACAACATTGTAGGATAAAGACGTTGGAACTTTTGGTCGAGCTTCCAAACTGGGTACATTTAAATGCGCCACCATAACCGATTCAAGGCCTTCATCAAACATTCGTTTGTATGGATAAAGTTCTACGTTTTCTAGTCGTTCACGAGAAAAATTTACCAATGGTAAAGCATAATGCGAATCGGTTGCAGTATCGCCATGACCAGGAAAATGCTTTCCAGTCGCAAAGACACCTTGATTTTGAACTCCAGTCATCAAAGCAATTGCTCTGTCGGTTACATTGACTTTGTCTTCACCGAAAGAACGATGGCCAATAATTGGATTTTTAGGATTGGTATTTATGTCAAGAACTGGTGCAAAGTTGAAGTGAATTCCCATTCGCTTACTTTCTTTACCCAACTGTTCTCCCATTTTCTCAATTAATTTCAAGTCTCGAATAGCTCCAAGAGTTGAATTCCATGGAAATTTGTATGTAGAATCCAATCGCATACTTAAACCCCATTCGGCGTCAATACCAATGAATAAAGGAAGTTTAGATTTTGATTGAAAACGATTGGTTAATTTGGCTTGACGAACTGGTCCTCCTTGAAAGAATATTAATCCGCCAATTTTATAATCTGAAATTAATTTATCTAAACCATTTACGTGAACCGAATCTTTGTTAGAATAAGCAGCAACCATAAACAATTGCCCAACTTTTTCATTGAATGGCATTTGATTGTAAACGCTGTCAACCCATTTGTCTTCGGCTAAACTTCCTTTAAAAAAAGTTTTTCTATCCGATTTTAAATGTGGAACATAAATGTCTTCTACTACAGAATTTGGTTTCTTTAATTTCTTACTCGTTTTATCTTTAGATGACGAACAGTTTGTCAAAAAAGTAATTAGCAATAAGAAAGAAAATAGTTTAATTAAATTTTTCATTAATAGGTTTTAAAAGAAACGACTGTGCCAACTTTCGCTTGCAGGAACTTCCCATGATTCGTTAAACTCTTCAATAGTATTAACAAGATTATTGAAAACAATAGTATTTTCAGATACCGATTTGTCTTTTGCTAATTTTTTAAAATCTAAAAGCGTTTTGTAAGTAATAAATTCGCCTTGTTTAAAAGCAACATTCATTTTGTCTAATAAATCGACTTCATATTTTTGTTCTAAATTCTGAATAAAAACAACAGACGAATCAATAGAACACCCAGTTGCAGCTTGCACTTCTTGATTAACAGCAAGGATAATAAACCGATTGTACTTTATTTGAAAAGAGGCTTCCAATGAAGCACCATGAGCACTCCAATTGGTAATAAATTCGACTAAATCTTTTTCGATTTCAGCTATTTCGTCATCTGAAAACTTTCTGCTAGATTGGTAAATCCAAATTCTAGAATCTTCCGGTAAACTTTCAAATGGTATGTACATTTTAATTTTAGATTTTTGATATTAGATATTAGATGTTTGAAAAATCTAATATTTAAACACTTTTTATTTTATAAATCTTGAGCATTTGCAATTAATTCGGCAATGTCAAGCACTTTTACGTCTGATTCTCTTTCTTTATTTTTAACGCCATCGGTCATCATAGTGTTGCAAAAAGGACATCCTGCAGCAATGATTTCTGGTTGGGTTTCAAGAGCATCTTCTGTTCGTTCGATATTCACTTCTTTATTTCCAGGTTCAGCATCTTTAAACATTTGTGCTCCGCCAGCGCCGCAACAAAGTCCGTTAGCTTTGGAACGTTTCATTTCTACTAATTCGGCATCCAGTTTCTGAATTAATTCTCTTGGTGCTTCATAGATATTATTGGCTCTTCCAAGGTAACAAGGATCGTGAAAAGTAATTCGTTTACCTTTAAATTGTCCACCTTCAATGGTTAATCTTCCGTCATCTAATAATGATTTTAGGAATTCGGTGTGGTGAATTACTTCATATTTTCCGCCTAATTCTGGGTACTCATTTTTTAGTGTGTTGAAACAATGCGGACAAGCGGTTACAATCTTCTTAGCTTCGTAAGCATTTAAAACCTCGATATTCATCATGGCTTGCATTTGAAAAAGAAATTCATTTCCGGCACGTTTTGCAGGATCGCCAGTGCAACTTTCCTCGGTTCCAAGAACAGCAAATTCTACATTGGCACGATTTAAAATTCGCACAAATGCTTTGGTAATTTTCTTTGCTCTATCGTCAAAACTTCCTGCGCATCCAACCCAAAATAATACTTCTGGTTGTTTGCCTTGAGCTAACATCTCTGCCATTGTTGGCACAACTAATACTTCTGACATACTTTAATTTTGGATTTTAGATTTTAGAGATTAGATATATTTGAAATCTAATATCTAAAATCTTATATTTACTATTATTCGTGGTGTTCGTCGTCAAATACTTGAATTGTAACTTCTTTATCTACTAAATCGGTAAATTTCCCTCTGTAACGAGTTGCTTTAACTAAGTGATTGTCAATCCAATGATAGTTTCCTCCACGTGGTTTTCCCATTACCATTCCGTGGTATTTGAAACCGTGTTGTTTTAACCAACGTTCGGTATATTCTCTATGCGCTTCTGTTCTTGAAGTAAAAAAGAATATAATATGACCTTCATCGTACCATTTATTTAATGTAATTAACGCATCTGGATAAACTTCAGCAGTTAACATACGTTCTGGTTCTTCATTTGGAATATCATCACAGATAGTTCCGTCAATATCAATTAGATAATTCTTTACTCCTTCTGGTAAAATCGGACTTAAATGTTGTCCATTTTCAGTAACTGGTTGCAAGGTTTTGTCAATGTCTTCCGCTTTCATCTTTTTAAATTTTAATTAGTTCGCATTCATTAAGACAATTTCTCAAGCCTCACATTTATGAGAAAATATCATTGTTATTTAAATTTTATTATTGTTCGTCTTTCCAATTCAAACGATCCATTTGGTTATACTGCCACGGCGCGCCATTGTTTTCGATATTGGTCATCATTGCATTCAAAGATTGTGGCGCGGCACTTTGTTCCATTACAAGGAAACGACGCATGTCCATAATAATTGACAACGGACTAATATTTACTGGACATTCTTCTACGCAAGCATTACATGAAGTACATGCCCAAAGTTCTTCGGTTGTGATGTAATCATTTAATAACGATACATTATCTGGAATAAACACTCCTTTATTTTTATCGATATTTCTTCCTACTTCTTCAAGTCTATCACGAGTATCCATCATGATTTTTCGAGGTGACAGCTTTTTACCTGTTTGATTTGCAGGACAAGCCGAAGTACAACGACCACATTCAGTACAAGTGTAGGCGTTTAGTAATTGAACCCAATTTAAATCTTGTACATCAGAAGCCCCAAATTTACTTGGAACCGCATTTTCATCAACTGGTTGTGCAGCAAACGGATCGGCATTTGGATCCATCATCAATTTTACTTCATTGGTTACACTTTCTAAATTATCAAACTGTCCTTTTGGATTTAAATCGGCAAAATAGGTATTTGGGAAAGCCAATAATATATGTAAGTGTTTCGAAAAATATAAATAGTTTAAGAAAATTAGAATTCCGATAATATGTAACCACCAAAAAGTACGTTCTAGCATGAATACTAATTGTGTACTCATTCCGTCAAAAATTGGTGCTAAAAATTGAGAAACAGGAAACGAACCTGCTTTTTCATAATGACCAAAAACTTCAGGAAGATTTTGAAGATGCAAATCGGCAGCATTCATCAATAGGAACAAAGACATTAAAACTACTTCGAAATACAAAATGTAATTTGCATCATTCTTAGGTTTTCCTGCTAAATCTGAACTCGCAAATCGTTTTAGTTTAGTTACGTTTCTTCTAATCCAAAAAATCACAACTGCAACCAAAACTAATAAGGCTAAAATTTCGAAAGAAGCAATTAGAATATCATACAAACCACCCATGAATTTAAAAACTCGGTGTGTGTTGAAAAGTCCATCTATAATAATTTCTAATAACTCTAAATTGATGATTACAAATCCAACATAAACAATAATATGTAAAAATCCAGCGATTGGTCTTTTCACCATTTTGGATTGACCAAGCGCAATCATGGCCATGTTTTTCCATCTTTCGGAAGGGTTATCAGAGCGATTTACATCTTTACCAAGATTGATATTTCTAATTAATTTTTTGACATTAATAGTAAAATATCCAAATCCGATGATTAGAATAATTGCGAAGAAAATGGTAGCTAAAATTTGCATAATAGTAGTTTTATTCTATTTGATAGTATCGTTTTTAGGAGCAACGTAAGGTTTGTTTTTCTTTCCGAAAAGTGAAACATTGACATATCGTGTTGGGTTTAAACGTAAATCTTGTAATAATAATTCTAACTCTTTAGAAGTTTTAGTAAAGTTATTGTACATAGTTTCGTCTTTCAAAAGTTTACCCATTGTTCCTTTCCCAGATTCTAATTCGGCCATCATTTTATCAACGTTAGCCATCGTTTTTTCTAGCGATTTTACTGTTGGACCAAGATTTATTTTTGCTAATGAATCAGATACTTTTGAAAAATTTGCAGATGCTTTTTCTACATTAGTCATTGTGCTACCAATTTTACTTTTGTTCTCTGCAAGCATTGAATTGGTTGATTTAGCAACTTCTTTAAACTCGGCCATCACTTGGTTTAAATTTGCCAAACTACTTCTTAAATTTTCTTTGGTTTTTGCGTCTAATACTTGATTAACGTTGGTTATCATAATATTAGCATTTTCCAATAACTTATCAATTTTATCCGTCAATGGTTCCATTTTCATAGCCAATGAATCGGTTAAACCCATTTTATTTGATGCTTTAAGATAATCACCTGTTTCGGCAACTGATGTATCGGCTGTATTGGGAATGATTGCAATTTGCTTTCCACCTACCAAACTTGGAGCATACAATTCGGCTGCACTAGTTTTTGAAATTGGAAAATCTGATTTTAACTGCATTTCTACCAATAATTTTCCGGTTTTATTATTGATTTTAATCGTATTTACTTTTCCAATTGTTAAACCGTTTAAAGTTACTGGAGCCGAAGGAGCTAATCCTTCCACGTTGTCGTATTCTACATAAAACGTTTTATAATCTGTAAATAAATCTCTTCCTTTTAAAAAGCTATATCCCCAAATAAATAATAAGATGGCTGATATAACCAGTATGGCAGTTTTAATTTCTCTAGATATTTTCAAAATAATTTATTTTTTTGGCAAAATTAGTATTTTTTATTTGATTGCGTCTTGAATATTTATGCTTTTACCATCTTTAAATGCTATTAAATAAGCCGATGTAAAACCTTTTGCTTTGGCTTCTTGTAACAAACTTTTAGCAGTTTCATGACTAGATGTTGCTCCGTACATGTATTTGTACAAACCATTTTCAAACAAACTAGTGATATTTTGTAATCCTTTAAAGTTACTTGGAACCAACTCTAAATTTTTAGAACTAGCCGATAATTGTACTTTAAATATAATTCCGTTTTCGTCAGCTTTTGGCATTTCCTTGTTTTCGATAACAGTATCAGGCTGCACCACTTCGACAGGTTTTTCTACAATTCGTCGAACTGGTTTTTCAACTTTAGGTTCGTTAGGTTCTTCACCAAAAAACTCTCTTTTGTAACTTACTATAGCTTCTGCAATTCCTTGAGCAATATCGTCTTGTCCTTGTTCTGAATCCAATCGTGCGCCTTCTTCTTTATTAGAAATAAACCCCATTTCAATAAGAACTCTCGGCATGTAGGCTTTGTGCAATACCATAAATGGCGCTTGCTTCACTCCTCTACTTTTTAAGCCCATATCATTTTTAAAATTATCCTGAATTTTTCCTGCTAAAGCAATACTGTTTTCAAGAAACTCTTCTTGCATTAATGTCATTCCTATCAATGATTCGGGTGCATTTGGATTGTAACCTTCGTATTTTTGTTTGTAATCTTTCTCTAATGTAATTACCGAGTTCTCCTTTTTAGCCGCTTCAAGATTGGATGCATTTTTGGTTAAACCCATTACATAGGTTTCAGTACCATCGGGAACTGTATTTTTATTAGCATTACAATGAATCGATACAAAAATACTCGCATCGGCACGGTTAGCAATGTTAGCTCGTTCTACTAAATCGATAAAAACATCGGTTTTACGTGTGTAAATTACTTTGATATTTGGATTTTTCTCTAATATTTGGCCCACTTTTAAAACCACTTTAAGTGCAATATTCTTTTCAACGTGACCATGATAGGTGGCACCAAAATCGTGATCGCCGTGACCAGCATCAAGTGTCACCACAAATTTGTCGGTTTGCGCATTTACAGAACTGCAAAAAGTCAATACAATAAGCAGTTGCATTGCTAGTGAATTCTTAAATTTTGTTATCAATTTCAAAATATATATTTTTTATAAAATTAATTATTATTTTTCAATGCGTCATTTAAATTAATGCTCTTTTCATTTTTAAAAGCTACTACAAAAGCACTTTTATATCCTTTACTGACTGCTATTTCTTGCATTTTCTTAGCTTCATCATAACTTGATGTTGCACCATAAAAATACTTATATAATGTACTGCTTTTCGTTAAAGAAATGTTATTTAAACCTTTAAAATTTTTAGAAACTAAATCCAATTTAGTAGAACTTGCAGCAATTTGAACTTTAAAAACCACTTCATTAGGATTTGATGGTTTAGAAAACTCAACTTCTTTTTTGGTATAAACTTGTTCGCTACTAGCTGTTAATCTGCCATCACCAAAATATTCGTTTTTGTAATTGATGATTGCATCGGCTATTTCATTTGCCATTTTTTCTTGACCAGCATCTGAGTTTAGAAATTTTCCTTCTTCTTTGTTAGATAAAAAACCCAATTCAATGAGAACACTTGGCATGTAAGCAGCATCTAAAACCCATAACGGCTGTTGCTTTACACCACGAGTTTTTCTTTTTAAATTATGCGTGAAATTATTCTGAATTTTATTAGCTAAATTGATACTACTATTGAGGTTGTCTTCTTGCATAATAGTTAAGCCTATTAATGATTCAGGATTTTTAGGATTAAAACCTTTGTAGGTTTCCTTATAATTATCCTCCAAATAAATTACCGAGTTTTCGCTTTTTGCCACTTCAAGATTCATATCTGTTCGTGACAAACCCATAACAAATGTTTCTGTACCCGATGGACCAAAGTTTTTAACCGAATTACAATGAATGGATACGAATAAATTAGCATCATTCTTATTTGCTATTTTCGGACGGTTGGCCAACTCAATAAATTCATCGGAAACTCTGGTATAAATTACTTTAAAGTCTTTATCTTTTTCTAATTGCTTGCCTACTTTTAAAGTAGTTTTCAGTGCAATATCTTTCTCTTTAAATCCGTGGTACATATTTCCAGGATCTTTTCCACCATGACCAGCATCAAGAATAATTACGAACTTTTTATTCTGAGAATAAATGGTGTTCCCAAAAATAAAAGTTAAAAACAGTAGTAATATAGTGAAATTATATCTAATTTTCATTGTTAACGTTAATTTTAATTAAAACTGCTAGTTTATAATTTTATTATTTGTCTATTTTTGACGAAAAATAATATGTAAGTTTGGCAGTTCAAAAATCAAGCCATATTTTTACAAAAATAGTATTAAAACCTTTGCGTACAAACTTATTTTATATCGTTTTATTAGCCTATTTCCTAACAATTGGAAGTACACAATTATATTCGCAAGAATTACCAAAAAAGTCACAACCCATTCCTTCTAATAATCAGACACCTAAACCTGAAAAAGAGATATCTCCTGACGGAAAAATAGAAGAAGTACCGATTACAAAAACTGACACTATTAAAATAGATTCTTTAAAAAATAAAAAATCTACTCTTGAAGGTAAAGTAAAATACAAAGCAAAAAACTACGCAAAATTTGATCAGAAAAAACAAATACTAACGCTTAATGATGAAGCCGAATTGTTTTATTTGGACTACGAATTAAAAGCAGGTGTAATAGTTTACGATTATAAAAAGAACGAAGTCTACGCTGGTAGACTAAAAGATTCTACTGGAAAGTACATACAGCTTCCAGTTTTTAAACAAGGTGCTAATGTAATTGAACCCGATTCGATCCGATTTAACACAGTAACTAAACGAGCAATTGTATTTAATTCGAGAACCGAACAACAAGATTTTAGAATTAAAGCCGATATAACTAAGAAAGAAAATGATTCGGTTTATTTTATGAAAGGTGCCCGATTTACCACTTCTAAAGATATTGAAAATCCTGAGTACTATTTTTATACCAATAAGGTAAAATTTGTTCCAGGTAAAAAAGTAGTTGTTGGTGGAACCAATATGGTTATTGCCGATGTTCCTACTCCATTATTTTTACCCTTTGCCTTTTTTCCAATGACTGATAAAAGTCGTTCTGGAATTATTATTCCTAATTACAATTATACTTCGCAACGAGGATACACACTTCAAAACGGCGGCTATTATTTTGCTTTAAGCGACAATTACGATTTGGCCGTTCTAGGAGACTACTACACCAACGGAAGTTATGGCTTACGATTTGAATCGCGTTATGCTAAAATGTACAAATTCTCTGGAAACGTAAACATTCGATTTGAAAACCTTATTAATAGTGAGCGCGGTTATCCCGATTATGCCAAGACAAGTATTTACAATATTCAGTGGTCGCATGCTAAAGACGGAAAATCAAATCCAAATTCTAGATTTTCTGCTTCGGTCAACTTAGGAAGTAGTCGTTACTATCAGCAATCTTTAAATCAGGTGAATGTCGGTTCCAATTTGAATAACACTTTGAGTTCTTCCATATCCTATTCTACTTCATTTCAAACCGTTCCTGCGGTAAATTTATCCTTAACAGCAACGCATTCACAAAATACACAGACTCAGGAAATAAACATGACTTTGCCAACATTACAAGCCAGTGTAGATAGAATATTTCCGTTTGCTCCCAAAGATGGCGTTAAAAAAGGATTCTTTAAAAACATCAATTTACAATACAACTTAAGAGGAGAAAATCGTATCAAAACTAATGATTCGCTTTTCTTTAAATCAGAAATGTTTGATACGGCTTTAGCTGGATTTCAACATTCGATTCCATTATCTACCAACTTTAAGATATTCAAATATTTTAGTGCTTCTACTTCTTTTAATTATCAAGAAACTTGGCAATTTAAAACCATTAGAAAACAATTCAATCCATTAGAAAATGCTGTGGAAAACATAGACGTCAACGGATTTGACGCTTTTAGAACGTACTCTTTTTCTAATAGTGTTGGAACCACTATTTACGGAACATTCAATTTTGGTGAGGATAAAAAAATCAAATCGATTAGACACGTAATGCGACCAGCAATTTCGCATAGTTACACACCAAGTTTTGATAAATATTATGATACTTATGCTGCCGACGGAAGCGGAACCATGATTAAAGATTACACTAGATTTGAAGGTGGATTATTCGGAATTCCAGGTAAAAATTATTCTAACAATATAGGATTTAATTTAAGTAACACCTTTGAAGCTAAAGTAACCGATAGAGATTCTACTAAAACAGAACCTAAAAAAATCA
Organism: Flavobacterium aquatile LMG 4008 = ATCC 11947; assembly: GCF_000757385.1. GTDB lineage: Bacteria > Bacteroidota > Bacteroidia > Flavobacteriales > Flavobacteriaceae > Flavobacterium > Flavobacterium aquatile. The sequence continues at coordinate 437,842 of NZ_JRHH01000004.1, forward strand.
TGCTTATCAATAACTTAAATTTTTCTACCAGTTATGATATGGCAGCCGATTCTTTACGTTGGGCACCAGTTCGAATGAGTGGCGGAACACAATTATTTAAGCAAAAGATGAATGTGAACTTTGCAGCAACTTTAGATCCTTATGCCATTGACAATAATGGTAGACGTATAGATGTATTCAATATAAATAACGGCGGAAGTCTTTTTAGAATGAGTAGTGCCAACATGAACATTGGATATTCCATTGCAAGTACTGATGGTGATGGAAAAGACAAAAAGAAAAACGAACAAGGTGCGCGAAATGGTGGTCGAGAAGACGATTTATTTGGTTCGAATGCCGATTTAAGTGACCGACGCGAAAGTCAGTTTGGTGAAGATGATGAGGAATCCTTTTCGGAGTTTTATAAGTCAGAACTTCCTTGGGATATAACTTTTGCTTATTCGTTAACCTATAGTAATGCCGCACGTGAAAGTGAAATTGTAAACAACTCGGTGATGATATCTGCCAATACAAGTTTGACAACCAAATGGAAAGTGGGTGTTTCAACAGGTTACGATTTTGTGCAACGAGGCGTTACTTTTACGCAACTTCGATTGGAACGTGATTTATTGAGTTGGCGAATGGATTTCAACTGGGTTCCGTTTGGAGATTACACCTATTGGGGATTTTTTATTGGTATAAAAGCAAGTGTCTTGAGCGATGTAAAATGGGATAAACGCTCAATTCCAGATAGAACTTTGAGATAATTCTTTACAGAAAATAGATTATGAAAAAAATAATATTTACAGACAAAGCGCCTGCTCCTATCGGGCCTTATAATCAAGCTGTATTAGTTGGAAATACACTTTACACATCGGGGCAAATTGCTTTGAATCCAGAAACAATGGAATTGGTTGTATCCGATATTGAAACCGAAACCAAACAAGTAATGGAAAACATGAAAGCAGTTCTTGAAGCTGCCAACATGACTTTTGAAAACGTAGTAAAAACGACTATCTTCATTATGGACATGAATGATTTTGCAAGAATCAATACCGTTTACGGAAGCTACTTCGACGAAAAAACAGCTCCAGCAAGAGAAACTGTTCAAGTTGCCGGATTACCTAAAGGTGTGAATGTAGAAATTTCAATGACCGCTATTAAATAGTGCTCAGTGTTCAGGTTGCAGATTTCAGATTTCAGGTTGCAGTTTACATATTAAAATAACACAACAATCCTTGAGAGTTTTACTTTTAAGGATTTTTTTTATATTTACAGAATTAAAAAATAATTATGAAGAAAATAGTTTTATTAGTGCTGGCTACAGTATTAATGTCTACCACAACTAAAAATGCTAAACCTAATTTTATTGGAAAATGGACAGGTGACGATAATAAAGAAGTAGGTTACATCACGTTTGATAAAGAAGGTTATGCATCATTCGAAATGCAAGGTCAAGTTCTTGGCGGAAAAGAATTTGACATAAATGGCAAAAAAGGAAAAATGACGTATGTAATAAATACTAAAACAAATCCAATTCAAGTAGATTTTATTATCACTAACTTAGATACTGGCGAAGAAAAAAGAATGCTTTGCATTGCCGAATTTATCGACAAAAACACCATGAACTTTGCCTTGAATTTTGACAACATAAGACCAAAAGACTTTCTATCAAAAGATGCTATTGTACTAACAAGAGAAAAATAAAGATTTACAATAGTAAAATACAAAATCCTCATGAGCAAATGCTTTTGAGGATTTTTTTATTGATTTACCAATGTAATTACTCCCAACGTTAATTAGTTGCGAAAATTTGTTTCTGGTTACTATATAAAAGTTGTGCAATATTTTCATGAACTATCCGTTAAGAAATAACTTATGAAAAATATAACCTTACTCCTAGTTGCTTTATCTTTTATCAAAATTGAAGCTCAAAATGTTGCTCCAACAGTAAACTCCATTCCTTTTATTGAAGTAATTGGAACTGCTAAAAAGGAAATTGAACCCAATCAAATTTTTGTTTCAATAACATTGAGCGAAAAGTCAATTGACAATAAAAAATATTCTATTGAAGCTCAAGAAGAAAAATTGAAACAATCACTACAGAAATGGAATATAGATTTGACAAATTTAACATTGTCCGATTTTAATTCGAAAATAATTCGTGATAAGAAAAATGAAATTGGTTTTAAACAATCCAAAGAGTATGTTTTACTTTTGAAAAGTGCCGATGAAGTTTCAAAAATTTTCAAAGACCTGTTCGAAGCCAACATAAAAGAAGCAGATGTTATTAGTGTGCAGCATACCAATATTCTTCAATATGTCAAAGAAGCACGAATTGATGCCCTCAAAGCAGCCAAAGAAAAGGCACAATATTTAGTAGAAGCTATTGGAAATAAAATTGATCAACCATTAGAAATAATTGAACAAAGTCGTAATTCAGATGACTTTAATTACTATCGTGGAAACGTATATTTAAAAAAAGAAGAAGCGGAACAAACAATTTCATCAAGTGAATTTAAAAAGATTGTTATCAATATATCGTATAAAGTAAAGTATTCCATCAAGTAAAAATCATGCAATAGCCATTTATCTTTTTAAGATTGTTCGAACAAAAAACTCTTCAACTAAAAAGATGTAAAAACACAATACTCCTCAAGAGCAAATGCTTTTGAGGATTTTTTTATATATTTGAGAAATGTAAATTTTGATTTTATCAGACCTATACATCCAAAACTGGGTAGATAAGTCTGATTTTGTCAGACATATATACAAGTTGTGCGCTATTTTGAATCACGTTAACCGAGAGAAACTCTTTTAAAACAAATTAAACTATAAATGGGAAGTTTTTTAAACATAAATTTAGACGGGAAAATTGACACCAACTTTTTTATCAAACACATTTTTTTTAGTTTCTTTTGGGTTTTAGGCATTCTAATTTTCATCTTTAGATTTGACATTTTAATTAATAATGAATATTCCAGTTCACTCAATTGGCTTCATATAAGTATCCCAACTTTATACTTTCTACTTTTAATTATATATTTCTGCTTTATAAAATGGTATTATATCGTCGCTTTTATTTTTTATCCATTTTTAATGTTCTTTTGGTTTTTGCCAAAAACAATTTTAAGTGTTGGGAAAGTTTATTTATTAGGAACTTATTTGAATTGGATTTTTTCAAAACTTTCTAATTTTAAACTTTTCATTTTCAATATATTCTTTCTTCTTTTTTCTTTTATATTCTTTATTACAGTCAATGAAAATTGGACAAGATGGCTTTTTATAATCTGTTTATCTTACTTCTATTTAGTCTATTTGTACAAATTTTTAATAAAATCGTTTAAAAAACCAACATTATTTGGCGCTGATATTGATGAAGTTTTTTCAAAATTAATAAATGATAAAAGCCCTGAAAATTCACTTGTAATAAAATCATATATTATTCAAAAAGAAGATGAAAAATTGGAAGAATATTTATTGAAAGAGGTAAGAATCAAGAGAATGCTTTTAGCAAATTATGCTATTGAACTTTTGTCAAAAAGACTAAATGGTTATAAAGGCCAACAAGCTTATATAATCTCGTGGATTTTTGGAGCTATGATGTTCTTTTTATCATCAATAATTTTCTTTTGGTTTTTAAATTTTCAGTTATATAAAATTGACCATTCAAATTTTAACTATACAGGAACTTCAACAAGCTTTGACTTTTTATATTATACAATCAAAACAATAACTTTTGGTGATATTGAACTCATTAAACCCATAAGTGTATTAGCTCGTATAAGCGAAACTTGCTCTTTTTTCACTATTGGAATATTTTTTCTTGTAATAGTTGTTTCAATTGTTCTTTCTATGAAACAAGACAAAGTAAATGAAAATGTAAAATTGACAACTGAACTAATGAACAGCGAAAGTTTGACTTTGATAACATATATGAAAGAGGAATTTGGCTTGGAAATTAAATCAGCTTTTGGAGAAATAAAAAATATAGATGATTCATTAAAAAAATTAAAAGATATAATCGACAAAATATTTTAGAAAAAAAACAGCACACAACAGCCGTTTGGCGCAATGGCTGGTTTTGCTTTTCTTAGCCGGAAATTACTAAGTTGAAATTTTGCTTATCTTTAGAACAAATTATTAAAAAAGTCGCCACTGACGCCAAGCGCCGGAACGTTACCAGTAATTACCAAAACCCTGATTATGAATTGGATAAAAGATATATTTAACACCAAAAGTGATTACATGTTCAAAGTTGGAGATTGGATTAATTCATATAATAAAGGAATTCACAGAATTGAAAAAATAGTTGATGAATATTTTGACGAGAGTTCAACCGAAGTAAATAGAATTGGTGAAATGGCTCCAAATAAAACGATAGTTTCCAAACGTTTTCTCAATTCTAAATTCAAAAAATCAATTAGTTATGATTCGTGCAGTGATTTTTTTGTTTCAAAAATTAACGCAGAACAAAAAGCAGAAATTCAAAAGTTTATAAGTGAAAACCCAAATGCAATTTTGGAACTTGATGCTTATGAAATTCCAGAAACTCAGGAGGTTTATAATTCCCAATTGAAAATCGACAATGAAAAAGATTTAAAATCAATTTTAAAAATAATAGATTTCGTTGAAACTGGAAAAACATACATTGAAATTTTTAATGAAATGCAAAGGCTTGAATTGGAGCATTTGAAACCCGAAAGGTTTGGCAATTATTACTTTCAATTTATAAGCTACAATAACGAATATAAAAACAAAAGAAAAATCTGGAGAAAGGCAATTTTGACAAAGATTCAATAGTAACTGCTGGTAACAGCCGTTTCTCGCAATTGCGAATTTTGTAGTAAATTCACGTTTACATTTCGCAAGAAATTTTATCTTTTACAGAAAATAATTGTTTCAGTGGTTCTCAACAGCACGAAGTTGTAGAACTTTAATAGCAAGTTTTTGAACTCAAGTCATAAAATTACGATAATGAATTTATACTTACTATTTTTTGTTTTTGTACTTTTATCAATAGCGGTATTTTACGTATATACTGAAATCCAAGATCAAAAATTACTTAAAACAGTAACAAATGTAAATCGTGGAACAAGGTCAGAACGAAAAATGGTTTTACGTCTTTTAAAATCAGGAATTAAACCTACCGCAATTTTTCATGATTTATATTTACATAATGGAAACGGAACTTATTGTCAAATAGATTTAGTCGTTGCTACAAAAGTTGGAATAGTAGTTTTCGAAATAAAAGAATATAGCGGTTGGATTTTTGGGACTGAAAACCAGAAAAACTGGACACAAATATTAGCTTATGGTAAGCAAAAATATCAATTCTATAATCCAATACTCCAAAATAAAAAGCACGTTGAAGATTTAAAAAAGTTTTATCATTTTGACAACATACCTTTTTTTTCATTGATAGTATTTTTTGGCAATTGCAAATTAAAAAAAACTCTTGATTTGCCTCGACACACTTTTTTAATTAAGTCTTCAAAAGTAATAGATAGATTTAACGAAATCATTCAAAACAATCAACCAGCAAATTACGGAGATAAATGGGAAATTGTTAATTTGCTTAAACAAGCAGTTAGGAATGGTGAAAATTCTATTATAGTTGAAAAACATATAGAAAATATCGAGAAACTTAAAAATAGATATAAATTTTTCAATTAAATAAACATTCTATTTCTCTTGAAATCTTTTATAAGTAAGAAAAAATCGTTCAAACTACCTCTTCTTACAATCCCCAAAAGCCTCCATACTTTTGTAGTACTCTTTCTACAAAATTTAACAAACTGCCAATACCATTTTTAAGTACATTTGAATATATAAACACTTAAAAATCATTATCATGGCATCAACATCAGAAACAGGGCACGCTAAAAATGTAGCTAACTTTCAAGACCTAATTGAATTCGTTACAGGTTATGGACCAACCTACAATCCATCAAAATTCAGCTTACAATTACCACAACTCATTGCATTAAAAGCAACAGCCGAGAATACTTTGGTAGACGTAATCTTAAAAAACACCAACTTCAACAACAAAGTAAACGAACGTTTCACCGCCTTCAGCGGTTTAAAGTCGCTTTCTACTCGCCTATTCAATGCCTTGCAAACTACCGATGCAACACCAGAAACCATTGGCAACGCCAAAACATTCAACCGCAAAATGCAAGGTAAAAGAGCATCGGCCTCACAAACACCAAACGATCCAAACACACCAGCACCAAACACCATTTCAACAAGCCAACAATCCTACGACCAACTCATTCAGCATCTCGCTGGTCTAAACTCGGTACTAGCAACCGAACCAAGTTACGCACCCAACGAAACCGATTTACAAGTAGCAACAATCCAAGCTAAAATTGCCGATTTATCTGCCAAGAATACAGCCGTTGCAACTGCCTACACCAGCATCAGCAATTCAAGAATTGCAAGAAACGAAACATTATATACTTCATCAGCGTCATTAATTGCAACAGCCAACGAAGTAAAGAAATACGTTAAAGCAGTATTTGGAGCAAGCAGTCCACAATATGCGCAAGTAAGTGGTATAATATTCTCAAAACTTCGATTATAAAGCACCAACAATAAAAAAGAAAATAAAAAGAATAAAACGTAGTACTAACCTACTATGTTTTATTCTTTTTTGCTTTTAGTTGCAAGCCATCCATTTAACAAAACCTGCTACTCCATTTAAAATAATCCATAACAGTTTTTAAAATAGAACGCAACACTTTAAATAACATCAATATCAATTTAGATTTCCAGCACATCAATTTAGATTTAGAGCATATCAATTTAGATATAGAGCACATCAATTTAGATTTAGAGTATGTCAATTTAGATATAGAGCATATCCATTTAGATTTAGAGCATGTCCATTTAGATTTAGAGCATGTCAATGTAGATTTAGAGCATATCAAGTTAGATTTAGAGCATGTCAATTTAGATTTAGAGCAAGTCAATGTAGATTTAGAGCATGTCAATTTAGATATAGAGCATATCAATTTAGATATAGAGCATATCAAGTTAGATTTAGAGCATGTCAATGTAGATTTAGAGCATCTCAATTTAGATATAGAGCATATCAAGTTAGATTTAGAGCATGTCAATGTAGATTTAGAGCATCTCAATTTAGATTTAGAGCATATCCATTTAGATTTAGAGCATGTCAATGTAGATTTAGAGCATGTCAATTTAGATATGAGCCATGTCGATATGAAAACTATTTTTGACACTAAAAATAAAAAAACTCCCAAAATAAATTATTCTGGAAGTCTCTTTATTTATAAATTATTTTATATCAATAAGAAGTCAATCACTAAGGACTATTAACTAATCACTAATCACTATTCACTAATCACTATTCACTAATCACTATTCACTAATCACTAATCACTATTCACTAATCACTAATCACTAATCACTATTCACTAATCACTAAGGACTAAAAACTAATTCCCTTTCTTCAAGAACTCAATCAAACCTTTAAAATACGTTTCTTGATCATCATAAAGCGACATGTGACTTCCGTTGGCACAATATAAGTAGCTACCGTTTTTAAATTGGGTTGCCATCCATTTCATGTATTCGGGATCCATCGTGTCATATTTTGCTCCAACCACTAAAGTCGGAACTGTAATAGTTGGTAATTCTTTAGAAACATCCCAATTAGTCAATTTACCAGAAATTCCCAACTCACTTGGACCTTGCATCGTGATATATAATGACGAATTTAATCTTCCCATAGAACGATTTACAGGTTCTGGCCATTCGGTAACAGGCATTCTAAGAATGTGTTTGTTGTAAAAATGTTCCATCAACAATCCCATGTACTTCGGATTGGTATAGTCTTTTTTAGCTTCCAAATCCTTCACCGTTTTAAGTACATCTTGAGGCATTTGCTTTGCTAAAACCTTAGAATATTCACCATACTTAGGACAACTAGCCATCATGTTAGAAACTATTAAACCTTTTAAATTATCTTGATATTTCAACGCATATTGCATTCCTAAAATGCCACCCCAAGAATGACCCAATAAGTAAAAGTTATCTTTATTCAGGTTTAATGCTTTTCTAACTTGCTCCACTTCTTCTACATATCGAGGCAAATCCCACATAGTAGTATCGTTTGGATTATCAGAGAAACCAGTTCCCAATTGATCGTAATAAATAAATTCTATGCCTTCTTTTGGTAAGAAACTTTCCATCGCTTCAAAATATTCGTGCGACATTCCAGGTCCGCCATTCAACAGCAACAACTTAATCTTCGGATTGTTTCCAATGCGTTTGGTCCAAACATTAAACTTCCCTTTTGGAGTAGTAATCGAAATCATTTTAACACCACCATTTTTTACTCCTTTAGTATCATCTGCAAAATAAGTTGATACTTCTTGCTCCTTTTTACAGGAAAAAAGAGTTGTAATAATTAAAAGAACTATAATTTTTAGCTTCATCTTTTGGTTGGTTTTTGGTTATATTCTGTTATAATACATAGCTTTTACAATTCCGTCCGACAATCCAATCTTTGGAACATAAATTTGTCGTGCGCCACTCCATTTCATCGCATTAAGATAAATTCGAGTTGCCGGAATAATTACGTCGGCACGGTCAGTATTCAATCCTATTTCAGAAATTCGTTGTTCATAAGTTAGCGAACTCAAATATTGGTATTGCGAATTTAAATATAAAAACGACAACGGTTTATCTTGTTGTTTACCCGATAATTTAAACAATTTATTGATGTTTCCACCCGAACCTATTAGCGTAATATTATCGAATGGTTCGCAAGTAGTTTTAATCCATTTCTCAATTTCCAGCCACACAATATCGTTTACCATATCATTTAATAAACGAACAGTTCCGTTTTTAAACGACTTGGATGCTACAATTTTTCCGTCGTCAAATAATGAAAATTCGGTACTTCCGCCACCAACATCTACATATAAATACGTTTTATCGATAGTTAGTAAACTATTTAAATCGGAAGAAGCGATAATTGCAGCTTCCATTTTTCCGTCAATAATATCAATATCAATCTCCGATTTTTCGCGGATAATTTCGGTTACTTCTTTACCATTATAAGCTTCACGCATCGCCGATGTGGCGCAAGCTTTATATCTTTCTACTTTGTAAACTTTCATTAATAATCGAAAAGCTTCCATAGCATCCACCATTCGATCTATATTTTCTTGTGATATTTCGCCAACAGTAAAAGCATCTTGACCCAAACGAATAGGCACACGAATAAGCGCCGATTTATTGAACTGCGTTTCTTTTCCGGCCTGTTCGACAACGTTGGTAATAAGCAATCTCATGGCATTAGAACCAATATCGATTGCGGCATATTTTTTTATTGAAATCATTAATTGAACTTATTTGGGAGCAAAAATTAGCTATTTGTATTATCGTCTTGTTGGTTTTTATAATAGTTGTAAGTTTCATGTTGTGCTCTAAAGACCACATCGTTTTCTTTACGAACTCTATATTTATTATCGAGTTTCTCCGAATGAAATCTAGCTTTTACATTGCCTTTCCAACCTACTTCAAAGGTATCAATTAATTGCTTTTTAATATCATCTTGATAAATTGGGCAGGTTACTTCTACTCGACCATCAAGATTACGGGTCATAAAATCGGCCGAAGAAATAAATACATCTGGATTATCATCATTGCAAAAAATAAAAACACGAGTATGTTCTAGGTAATTATCAACAATACTAATCGCTTCTATGTTTTCGCTCATACCTTTCACACCCGGAATAAGCGAACAGATTCCTCGAATTTGCAATTTCATCTTTACTCCTGCATTACTTGCATCATATAATTTATCAATCATTTCAAAATCGGATAAACTATTCATTTTTAAATTGATATAAGCTGGTCGTCCTGCGTTGGCATTGTGAATTTCTCTATCAATTAACTTGTAAAATTTAGAACGAGAATAATGTGGTGAAACAATTAAATGCTTGTAACGATGCAATCTATAATTGATATCAAAGAAGTCGAAAATCTTCGAAACGTCTTTTAATATTTGCTGATGACTAGTCATTAAAGTAACATCGGTATATACTTTAGCAGTTGATTCGTTGAAATTTCCTGTTGAAATAAATCCGTAGCGTTTGTTTTTTCCATCTTCCAATCTGTCGATTACACAAATTTTGCTGTGTACTTTTAATCCTTTTATTCCAAATATTAATTCGATGCCTTCTTGTTGCATTTGCTCGGCATAAGAAATATTATTGGCTTCATCGAAACGTGCTTGAAGTTCGATTTGTACTACAACTCGCTTTCCGTTTTTGGCTGCGTTGATAAGCGAACTAATGATTTGCGAATTTTTGGCTAAACGATACAACGTAATTTTAATAGAAGACACTTTTGGATCTAAAGCTGCTTCGCGCAAAAATTTGATTAAGTAAGCAAACGATTGATATGGAGCAAAAATCAAATAATCTTTCTTGTCAATTCGGCTTAAAATACTACCTTCAAATGACAAGCCTTCTACCGGAAGTGGCTTTTTCTGTTGGTACAATAAGTCAAATCTACCAAGGTTAGGAAAATCCATATAGTCGCGTCGGTTGTGGTATCGTCCACCAGGAATAATACTATCGGTCGATTCGATTTTCATTCTGCTTAAGAAAAACTTCAAAGTATCTTTATCAATTTCAGTATCATAGACAAAACGCACTGGCTCACCAATTCTTCTTTCTTTTACAGAAGTAGCGATTTTTTGCAACATACTTTTGCTCATGTCACTATCAATATCTAATTGTGCATCACGAGTAATTTTTATCATGTGTGCAGAAATACTTTCGTAATCAAAAATATTGAAGATATTACCTAAGTTATAACGGATAACGTCATCAAGTAGCATCAAATACTTTTTACCATCAATTTCTGGAAGTACCACAATTCGATTAATCGTTTTTGGAATTTCAATAATGGCATAACGAACCTCTTTTTTAGGTTTTACTAATCCGAGAACTTTAGGTTTTTCGTCGGTTTTCATTACCAATTTAATGGCTAAATATCCAGAGGTATCTTTTAGTAATGGAAATTCTGCAAGGTCATTTAATATAATTGTTACTAGTTCTGGACTCACTTTTTGAATGAATAAATCATGAACAAAAAGTTGATGTTCTTGACAAAGTTGCGACTCGTTAACGGTAAAAATATTTTCTTTCTCGAGTTGTTTTTCGATGATACTTAAAACTTTTAAACTCTCGGCTTGTTGTTTAATAACAATTTCTGTAATATCTTTTACTAATTGTTGGGCCGAAATTCCTCCTAAAATTTTCTCACCGGTTACACCAGATAAGCTCAAACGTCTTATTGCTGCAAATCGAACTCGGAAGAATTCGTCTAAGTTATTTGAAAAAATCCCTAAAAATCGAAGTCGGTCTAACAACGGAACATTTCCGTCTGCTGCTTCTTGTAAAACTCTGGCGTTGAAGGTTAACCAACTTTTTTCTCTATCTATGTATCTGTATTTTTTGTCGTGACTCATAATTAAATATCTCTTGGAACAATAATTTCAATGGTTTTTCCTTTACTGATTTTTGACCAAGAATCGGTATCAAAATCAATCGATACAAATCCTGCAGTTGGTACATTATCAATAAAAACATCCCCAAATTTATTAACAAAATCTGTAATTGCATTATTATGTCCAAAAAGAATTAGATTATTACAGTCATTTTGGCAAGATTTAACAATTTGTTCAAGTTCTGCAGAATCAAAAGTGTACAATTCCTTAATAATTTCAATTTTGCTAACATTCCATCCCCAATTTTCTAGAAATAGAATTGCAGTTTTGTGAGCTCTTTTGGCATAACTCGACCAAACTACTGCATCAGAATTTACCATTTTTTTTGTAAATAAAGCAACCTTCAAAGCTTTTACTATTCCTTTTTGAGCTAAATCTCTTTTTGAATCAATAACGGGTTCATCCCAACTTGATTTTGCATGTCTAATTAGTATTAAGGTTTTCATTTTTTGTAATAATTTTAATACAATAATTAATTAAAAATGTATTTTAACAGCTATTTTATGCATTTAATCGATTTTTTTCTTGTCGGAATGAAAAATGCAATTTACATTCGAATAATTTTAAATAGGAAATCAAATAATAAACAACTCTAAAATAAGAAAAAAATAGCTCTAAAAATAAATTGTCAAAAAAGTAGAATAAATTCTACGTAAATATAGAATAAACTCACTAAACGAATACGTTTCATCGCAATAAGTTCAAAAAAAATGTACTTTATCGAGTTTTAGTGCTATTAATAGATTTTATTAATCTAATATAAACAATAGATATAATTTAGTCGAAAATTTGGTTGGCAATAGTAAGCTAACAGTAATATAAATAAAAAAATTATGAAAAATTTAGTAATTGTTGAACTTAATAAAATGAGATCATTAAAAAGTTTGAAAAACTTAGGTAAAAGAAATTTTATACTAACTGTTTTGCTTTTAATTGCTACTGTTGGTGGATATGCACAAAACAACAGAGTAATGAATGTAAATGATTTCATTAACAATTTATCTTCTACTTCAAATACTGAACAAATATCAAAATTAAAAAGCTATTTAAAAGACCTAAAACCTACAGTTTACGTAGATAACGGTGTTATTACAAAAAAAACAGATAACCCAGCATGTATTTTTACTGATGTTAAGTCAATTAAATCAATCAATACCATTGGTTTAGACAATAGAAATATTGAATACGTTTCAATAAAAGTTAAATCAAAAAGTGACATTGTTTCACCTGTTGACTTAGGTGTTTTTAATGAATTTCCTAATTTAAAGTACATCCTATTGGTCTTTGAATTTGAAATAAGCCGATCAGCAGCAGAAACGTCTGTTATTAAAGCGAGTGAGAATCAATCTGTTTTATATAAAGTTGAAATACAATCATAATAAGAATAATTAAAAAGATGATTGTTAAAAAATTAAAGTACATTTTTATGAAAAATAATTACACCAATTTCAAATCTATTACAAAATCTAGCTTATTAATAGCTTCTTTTTTGTTATTACTTTGTAATGTAACTTCTTTATATGGACAGGTAAAAGTTCCGTTTACACAAAGAACATCTGTATATTCTCCTACCAAAAAAATATACAATGTAAAAGGAGATTTTACAATGGCTGGGAATACCAATTTAACTTTGGATAATTATGGTGATGAAACATCAAACAACAACAACATGAAATATGTTGACGTTGATGGAGTTGCGTCTACATGGAACTCATCATCGTCTAATTTAGTATTTTCAAATGAGTTTGGAGCAGATCCAAACTGTTCCAACATTGTTTATGCTGGTTTATATTGGACTGGTCGTGCCTCTAATGGTGCTGATAGTCCGAATATTTTTACGGCATCAAGACAAGTTCCAGGTCCAAATGCAACAATAAACAACAATTACACAATTGGACATAATCAATCTGTAACCAATACATCATACACATTAAATGTAACAAGAGATGATCCTTCAAATAATAATAGAAGTCCAATCTATACATTTTCTAACGGAACAAATACTTACGTTTTCCGTTTTACAAATAACACCGGAGCAAATAGAGTAACTGTTTCTGTAAATGGTGGTTCTGCTACTAATGTTGGTGTTTCTTATTCAACAAGTGGATCTAATGGTACTGCAACATTCAATACACCTTATCAAATAAATGATGGTTCTGTAATATTAAGAATTAATAGTTTAGTAAGAGATACTGGTACAGGTAACGGAACAACTACTACACAAAATACATCTTTTGCTAATGTGAACGTTAGTGGAACTATTCCAACATTTATCACCGAAAATAAAACTTTTAATAAAAGAGTTGTTTCTTTAAAAGGTCCAGCTTCGTCTTCATATACAACAGTAACAGCTAATACAAATGACATCTATTATCCAACAACAGAAGATGGTTTTATGTATTCTGCATATGCTGAAGTTACTGATTATGTAAGAGCAAATGGATTGGGAGCATATACTGTTGCCGATATTGCTGTTATCGAAGGTAATGGTGGTGGAACAGGTTACTATGGCGGTTGGGGATTAGTAGTAGTTTATGAAAACTCAAAAATGAAATGGAGAGATGTGACTATATTTGACGGTCACTCTTATGTTGCTGGTAGTGTTACTGCCGATTTTGAAATTCCAGTTTCTGGATTTAATACTGCACCATCTGGATCAATTAATATGAAGTTGGGTATGATTGCTGGTGAAGGAGATAGAAATATTTCTGGTGATTACTTTCAAATAAGAGATTATACTGATACCAACTGGATTCCTTTAAATCATTCAGGTAATTCAACTGGTAACTTCTTTAACTCTTCTATTTTTACTGGAGGTAATACAAGAAATCCTAACTTGTTAAATAATACTGGTTTAGATATTAGTATGTTCAACATTCCTAATAGCGGAAATAGCGTTATTACTAATGGTCAAACTTCTACTAAATTCAAATATGGCTCAACTCAAGATACATTTGTAATTTTCAATATTACAATGTCTGTAGACGCCTATGTTCCAGATGATGAAGGTGTTTTAATTGCAACAGCTGTTAATAATGTACCAATTACAAACCCTTCATACACAACTTTACCAGGTGATATAGTTTCTTTTAGCTTGAATATTAAAAATCTTGGTACTGAAGCAATTAATAATCATAAAATTGTAATTCCAATACCTTACAATGCAAGTTATGTTGTTGGTTCTGCAACTGGTAATGTTTTATTTTCACCGCTTCCTACTCCTAATAACATCTATTTTGATGCAAATTTAGGTGCAACTGGTTCTATTGTTTGGGATTTTGGTACTTTACCATTACCAGCAAATGCTTCTACTTTACTAGCTAATTTAACTTTTAAATTAAAGACTACTACAGACTGTGCTATTCTACAAAATTTAGCATGTGGTAATCAAATAAGTATAAACGGATATACTTCGGGAGTTGGTGCGATTACTAATATTCCTATAACAAATAGTCCGTTCATTCAAGGATATACTCAAAATGGAAGCTGTATTGGAGAACCAATTCCACAACCATTGAATGTTCCCATAAATGGAACTGCATATGTTAACCAAAATTGTTTGAATCAACCAATAGTTAGAAATTTTACTTTTTGTAATTCAAGCACTACAGTAGCTATTTCAGAAATTGCTTCAAATTTCCCACTTGGTTCTACTTTTTACAATGAGTTTCCAATTACGCCAACATCAACTCAGTATAATACTACAACTCCGTTGCCATTAGTTTCAGGAACTACTGTAACTTTTCATGCAGTACCACCATTTACAACTAATTGCTCTTTCCCTTTTACATTAACCAAATGTGGTGTTATTGTAGCTAATAATGATACTGGAGCTTCTGTTAACGGATTTACAGGTGGAACTTCATTTACTAATGTTTTAACAAATGATACATTAAATGGTAATCCTGTCGTTGCTTCTCAAGTAAATACAACTTTTGTATCTTCTACAAATCCTGGTGTAACATTATCAGGTACTAATGTTGTAGTTGCTGCTGGAACTCCTTCTGGAAATTATACATTAACTTATCAAATATGTGAAATTGCAAGTCCTGCTAATTGTGATACTGCGACTGTAACCGTTACAGTAACAAATCCAGTAATTAATGCTGTAAACGATGCTGGAACTTCTGTTAACGGATACACTGGTGGAAC
>NZ_JRHH01000005.1 GCF_000757385.1 Flavobacterium aquatile LMG 4008 = ATCC 11947
GGAGTTGGTGTAGCTGGTGCCGTATTTACTGTAATTACAAAATCACCTTCTGCACTACACGATGGTGTTGTAGCTGATTGTGAAAATACATAAACTACCTGTGAAGTCGTAATAACTGTTCCAACTGGAATTAAAGTACCTGCAGCTCCACCTGAAGCAAAATGATAAGTGCTTCCTGTTGGTAAAGCTGGTAATGTATAACTACCGCATACTGTTACGTCTGCTGGGTTGGGTGGTGTTCCAGTAATTATTGTTACTACAAAATCACCTTCGGATGTACAACCTGCTATTGCAGACTGCGAAAAAACATATATTGTCTGTGAAGTAGTTATAACGGTACCTGCAGGAATTTCGGTTGCAGGAAGACCTCCAGATGCAGAATGATACGTTTCATTAGCTGGTAAAACTGGTAAAGTATAACTATCACATGCTGTAACATCTGCTGGATTTGGTGGTGTTGGAGCTGGAGAAAGGATTAATTGAAATGAAGTTGTTAAAATACAAGCTGTATTATTATCTTCAATACTTATGTAAATTGTCTCTCCATTTGTACCAACATAATTTGTAGTGTTCGAAATGGTTAAACCACCAGTTCCATCCTGTGCAGCTAAAAGTGTATTGTGATATGAAATAGTATATCCAGACAATCCATTTAGAACAACAGGAGTATTTACAGTTAAATCAAAAATAGGATTGGTAATACATTGTACTAAATCATTTGGAGTTCCAGTAGCTGGAGTAGCTGGAATAGTTATTGTGGCGCTTGATGTTGAATTGGCAACACAACCAGGTTTATTAACTACAACTGTATATGTTCCTGGAGCAGAAACGGTGATACTTTGCACATTTCCAGGATCAACAAATCCTGCAGCAGTTGATGTCCACACATAAGAAGACGCAGCATCAATTGTAGCAGTTAAAATTGTTGTTGTACCAGGACAAACTTCAACATCTGGACCAAGTGAAAGCGGACAAAGAATACTACAATCTGCTTCTCCAACACCAGGTACGTTTGGATCATTTGTTTGCGTCATTGTAATTTGACCTGCTTGATTTGAAAAGTTTGTTATCAAAATCATGTAATATTGTCCTACTACAGTGTTTGGAATTGTAAAAGCCTCAATTGGAGATCCTGAGTAACTACAAGCTACAATATTATTAGGAACTGCTGTATTTCCATCGGGAAAATCATATAAACCAACACATGACGGAGATGCAAATGGACCCCAAGCTATAAAATCGACATCCTGATTATTATATATAGGTGCATTATTTCCTTGAGTTAATAAAAAATCAATATTACCTGATTGTGAAACTTGGATATAGAACCAAGCTGGATTAGGAGCTGAACCTAAACATCCTGGACTACCAATACTAGCAGAACCAGTAGTATTTGGAAAAGTAAAAGTGGAACCTCCTGCACAAAACGGATTAGCACCAGCACAAGTTGGACTTTGTGCATAAACGTTTGTTAAAATTGAACTAAACAGTAGAAATAATGATAATAAGTAGGTTTTCTTCATTGCAAATTTGTTTTCGAGGGCGAAATTTACATAAAATTAATATAATTTTATCTTAATTTTTAGATTTTTTTTCTAAACTCATTATTTTAGAGTGTCTTTTTGAAACAATAAATAATTATCTTTGCGAAATATAAAATTATTAAGTAATTTAAAAAATTGTAATGATTAATAATCAAGACTTATCCGATGAAATCGGGAATAATCATATTGCTACTAGCTCCAACAACCCTTTACGAGAAGATGCCTTTGATTTAAATGATGACCAAAAAATTGAACTTATAAAGAAAGACGTTGAGAGTATTTTAAAAACTCTTGGTATGGACTTAACAGACGATAGTTTAAAAGGCACACCTAACAGAGTTGCGAAAATGTTTGTTAAAGAAATTTTTGGTGGGTTAAATCCTAATAAAAAACCTAGCTCGTCTACCTTTGAAAACAAGTATAAATATAATGAGATGCTTGTAGAAAAAAACATCACAGTATACTCTACTTGTGAGCATCACTTACTTCCTATTGTTGGTAGAGCTCATGTTGCGTATATCTCTAACGGAACTGTTGTGGGCTTATCTAAAATGAATAGAATTGTTGATTACTTTGCTAAAAGACCTCAAGTGCAAGAACGTTTAACAATGCAAATTGTAGAAGAATTGCAAAAGGTTTTAAACACTAAAGATGTTGCTTGTGTAATTGATGCTAAGCATTTATGTGTAAACTCCAGAGGAATTAGAGATATTGAAAGTAGCACGGTAACGTCTGAATTTGGCGGTAGATTTAAGGAAGAAAATGTTAGACGTGAATTTCTTGACTACATAAAACTAGATACTTCTTTTTAAATACTGAATTTCGATTTTACAACTGAACGTAACTAGCCCAGATTGAAATGGAAATTCTTGCGCAGGAAAAAACTATTTTTTCTTGGATAAAAAAAGCGACCAACGGAAGCTCTTTTTTAGCCTTAGAAAAAAAGTTTTTTACAAGCAAAATTGCAATGGAAAGCTGGATTAGCTTCTAAATAAATAAAAAAATTATGTCATTATATAAAGATCAAACGCTTAGGATATATAATTCGCTGTCTGGTGAGAAGGAAGTTTTTAAACCTGTTCATGAAGGAAATGTAGGAATGTATGTGTGCGGACCAACTGTTTACAGCAATGTTCACTTGGGAAATGTGAGGACTTTTATGAGTTTTGACGTTATTTATAGGTATTTATTGCATCTTGGTTATAAAACTAGGTATGTTAGAAATATTACCGATGTTGGTCATATTGTAGATGATGTGGATGATGGTGAAGACAAAATTGCCAAAAAAGCGCGATTGGAACAGGTAGAACCTATGGAAATTGTGCAACGATATACTGTTGATTTTCATACGATTCTTGATAAATATAATTTTTTACCGCCAAGTATTGAACCAACGGCGACTGGACATATTATTGAGCAAATTGAAATTGTAAGGCAAATTATTGATAAAGGATTTGGTTATGAAGTAAACGGATCAGTGTATTTTGATGTTGTAAAGTTTAATGAAACGCACAATTACGGTAAGTTAAGCGGTAGAAATATTGAAGACATGCTAACCAACACGCGTGATTTAGACGGTCAAAGTGATAAGAAAAACGGTCAGGATTTTGCACTTTGGAAAAAAGCTGAACCCGAACATATTATGCGTTGGCCTTCACCTTGGGGAATTGGTTTTCCGGGTTGGCATTTGGAATGTACCGCTATGAGTACGAAATATTTGGGTGAAACATTTGACATTCATGGTGGTGGAATGGATTTGAAATTTCCGCATCACGAGTGTGAAATTGCTCAGAACGAAGCTTGTACTGGACATTCGCCTGTAAACTATTGGATGCATGCCAATATGCTTACTTTAAACGGTAAGAAAATGGCGAAAAGTACAGGAAATAATATACTTCCTAACGAAATTTTCACTGGTGACAGTCCGTTTTTAACTAAGGCTTTTGCTCCAAATGTGGCGCGATTCTTTATGTTGCAAGCGCATTATAGAAGTGTTTTAGATTTTTCTAACGATGCTATTTTGGCTGCCGAAAAAGGATTTAATAGATTGATGGAGGGAATAGATTTATTGAGTGAAATCGAAACAAGCGCTACTTCTACCCTTGATGTAAAATCTTGGAGTAAACTGTGTTACGAAGCGATGAATGACGATTTTAATACTCCTATTTTAATTGCACATTTATTTGAAGGAATCCGATTTGTAAATGTTTTAAATGACAAACGTGAAACAATAACAGCAGAAGATTTAGAATTATTAAAATCAACTTTAACTACCTTTACATTTGATGTTTTAGGAATTAAAAACGAAAAATCATCCAGTAATAATTCGGATAAATTAGAAGGCGTTGTAACAATGTTAATTGGAATGCGTGACGAAGCTAGAGCAAATAAAAATTGGGCGTTGTCTGATGAAATTCGTGATAAATTATTGGCACTTGGAATTCAATTGAAAGACGGAAAAGACGGAACTTCTTTTAGTATTCAGTAGTTAGATTGCTTGTTTAAGGTTTAAATAACTAGTTTTTGATTAGTAACAATGATAAAAAAGATAATCATATTTCCTTTTATAGTGCTGATTCGTTTTTATCAACAAGGTATTTCGCCATTTACACCGCAAACATGTAGATTTGAACCCACTTGTTCTAGTTATTTTATCGAATCATTGAAGGTTCATGGTTTGTTTTACGGAATGTTTCTTGGAATAAAACGCATTTTAAGCTGTCATCCTTGGGGAAAAACAGGTTATGATCCTGTACCCGAAAAAAAATGTTCTCATAAATAAAGTATAATACATTCTTTTATTCTGTGAATAGTATTAAATTTGAAATATAAAAAAGATTAAAATAATAAAATTATGATTTGGAATCCATCGGAAGGCATAGAAATAGGACCATTAACCATTCGTTTTTATAGCTTGATGTTTGTTGTAGCTTTCGGACTTGGCTGGTACATCATGAAACGTATTTTTATTAAAGAAGGTGAATCATTAGAAAAGTTAGATACACTTTTTATTTGGACCGTTTTAGCTACTTTGCTTGGTGCACGATTAGGACATGTATTTTTCTATGATTGGGAATATTTTAGAAACCATCCAATGGAAATTTTGCTTCCGTTTAAATTTGAACCCGAATTTCATTTTACAGGATTTCAAGGATTGGCTAGTCATGGAGCGGCAATTTCAATTATTATTGTAATGTATTTTTATAGCAAAAAAGTTATTAAAAGACCATTACTTTGGGTATTAGATAGAGTTGTAATTCCGGTTGCATGTGGTGCTATTTTTGTTCGATTAGGTAACTTCTTTAATTCTGAAATTGTAGGTAATGAAACAACTTCTCAATTTGGAATCAAATTTTTAAGAGATAAATATACTCCTTCAGATGTAATAAATATGACTGGAATTAAAGATATCAATAGTGCCTATAGTGCGATTGTTACTGATCCTAAATACACATCTTTATTACAACAAGTTCCTTTAAAACATCCTGCGCAATTGTATGAAGCTTTTGGATATATTTTTGTTTTTATAATCCTTTGGTTTTTATATTGGAAAACAAGTTATAAAGAAAAACATGGATTGATTTTTGGATTTTTTCTAGTTCTCCTGTGGTCTGTTCGATTTATTGTAGAGAATGTAAAAGAAAGTCAAGGCGGAATTGAAAAAAGCTTAGGCCTATTTTCTACCGGTCAATGGTTAAGTATTCCTTTTATACTTGTTGGAATTGTTTTTATATTTCTTGCAGAAAAACCACTACCAAAAGACTTGTTCGACAATGATGTAAATCCGGATAAGTTATTTTAAATTAAATATAATTATTATAAAAAAAGAGGCACTGTGAATGCCTCTTTTTTTTGTCTTAAATTCTTTTTAATTAAATTATTATCGTTCAAGTTATTTGCGTAAAATTTGTAGCAACAAACATTTAGTATTAATCCAATAGGTATCAAACCAATCAGAATTAAACTATACAGACGAAATGTGTTGAATCTTAAATTCAGAGTTTCGATCTTTAAGTTATAACTTTTAGATTATAAAAAAAAACATTAAAGACTTACTTCTAAAGTTATTTAAATCAAAAAAGCCACACATTTCTGCGTGGCTTTCTTTATATAAATTATAACTAATAGTTATTCATTTGCATGGTGACGTTTTTCAATTTCGTCAATTTCTTTTTTGTTCATTGAGTCAACTAAAACAGGAGTTGCGATGAATAATGAAGAGTATGTTCCAACTAAAATACCAATTAACATTGCGAAAATAAATCCTCTAATAGATTCTCCACCAAAGATAAACATGATTAATAATACTAAAATCATGGTTAACGATGTATTCAATGTTCTAGATAATGTAGTGTTAATAGAAGCGTTTACCACATCTTTAAAAGTACCTTTTACGTTACCTGCAAGAAATTCTCTAATTCTATCAAATACAATTACCGTATCATTCATTGAATATCCAATTACTGTTAAGATAGCTGCAATAAAGTGCTGATCCATTTCCATATGGAATGGCATTATTTTGTATAATAATGAATATAATCCTAATACAAAGATAACGTCGTGTAAGATTGCAGCAATTGCTCCAAGAGAATATTGCCATTTACGGAACGAGATTACTAAGTACAGACCAACAACTAACATTGCACCTAAAACAGCCCAGAATGAGTTAGTTTTAATATCGGCAGAAATTGTTGCACTTACTTTAGAACCTTGCAAAACTCCGTAAACTTTACCTTGATATAAATTCACAAACTTATCGTAAGAAATGTTGTTAAAATATTTGCTTAAACCGTCGTATAATTTTTTATTAACTTCAGCATCAACAGCAGTTCCTTCTTCTTTAATTTTATATTTAGTTGTGATTTTCAACTGATCTGAATCTCCAAAGATTTTAGCTTCTACTGGAGTTCCAAAAACTTGAGATAATTCTTCTGATACTTTTGTAGGCTCAACTGGTTTTTCAAATTTTACTTGGAATGTTCTTCCTCCAACAAAATCAACACCTTCATCAAGACCATTTACAAAGAAAATAGAAACTAAACTTACTACAACAACAAGTGAAGAAAATAAGTATGTCCATTTTTTCATTCCAATAAAGTCAATATGGAAACCTGTAAACCAATTTTTAGTTGTTGGTGTACAGAACATCAATGATCTATTACTTGCAATATCTCTATCAATGAAAATTCTAGCAATGAAGATTGATGTAAATAATGAAGTTACAATACCAATAAGTAATGTTAAAGCAAAACCTTGAATTGGACCTGTACCAAAAATGTATAAAATAGCACCTGTTAATACGTGAGTCACGTTAGCATCAATAATAGAACGCATAGCACCTTTCCATCCGTATGCAGCTTTTACAGCTTCGCCAAGAGTTTTACCTTCACGTAATTCTTCTTTTGCTCTTTCATATATAATGATGTTGGCATCAACCGCAGTACCTAATGTTAAAACGATACCTGCAATACCTGGCAATGTAAGTACAAAACCAAAAGCGGCCATAATTCCGAATAAGAAAAGTAAGTTTAATAATAAAGCTGCGTTAGCATACCAACCTGCTCTACCATAATAGAAAACCATCCATAAACATACTAATAAGAAACCTACAATTGATGAAGTTAATCCAGCATCAATAGCTTTTTGACCTAATGATGGTCCTACTACTTCCGATTGAACAATTTCTGCAGCAGCAGGTAATTTACCAGCTCTTAAAACGTTAGCTAAATCTTTAGTTTCTGTTACATCAAATGCACCTGAGATTTCAGATCTTCCTCCAGCAATTGGTCCAGAAGAAACTCCAGGAGCAGAATATACTACATCATCAAGAGCGATTGCAATAAATCCTTTTTCTGTAAAAGCTCTACCTGTTAATTCTTCCCAAACTTTAGCACCTTGACCGTTCATTTGCATAGAAACGGCTGGTTTACCCATTTGATCAAATGTATCGCTTGCATCTGTAATAACACCACCACTTAATGGAGCAACATCATCACGATTCCCTTTTAATGCATATAATTCGAAAGTTTCTGTAGCTTTTTTAGTTTTTTCGTCAACTACAGTTGTTCCTTTATTCCATACAAATTTTGCATAACGCTTATCTGCAGGCAATAAACCTCTAATATCTTTTCTTTTAAAATAACCGTTTACAGCAGCAGTATCTTTAGCAGCGATAACTCCCAAAACTGGTCCACCACCTTGTCCTACAAACTTGTCTAATAACGGATTGTTACCTTTAGTTGTTGCAGCTGAATCTGTTTTTTCTGCACTTGTAAGTAATTTTGCTAAAGTATCTTCTTTAACAGGATTTACTTCTTTAGTTGCAACAGCAGCATTTTCAGTTAGTTTTAAAGCGTCATTTGCAGACATTAAAAACTGACCTAATTCATCTATTTTATATGTTTCCCAAAACTCTAATTGAGCTGTACTTGATAATAATTTCTTGATACGATCTACATCTTTTGCACCTGGTAATTCTACCAAGATACGACCAGTTTGACCTAATTTAGCGATGTTTGGTTGTGTTACACCAAATTTGTCAATACGTTTTCTCAAAACGCCAAAAGCACTTTCTACCGATTCATCAACTTTTTTTCTGATTACCTTTTTAACTTGGTCATCAGTCATATTAAAGTTAACAACATCCGATAAATTTCTGTTAGCGAAAATATCTGGAGAAGCTAATTTTGTAGTTCCTTTATTGGCATCAAATGCGTCAAAGAAAGCATCAAGGTAACTTTGATTTCCTTTTTGGTTTAATTTTGCATCTTCTAATGCTTTGTTGAAAGCTGGATTTTTAGAATTGTTAGCAAGACCTTTTAAAACATCTTTAACCGAAATTTGAAGAATTACGTTAATTCCTCCTTCAAGGTCAAGACCTTTGTTAATTTGCTTACCTCTTACCTCTTCAAAAGTGTAATCTGTAAAACCTAAATTAAATACTTTCTCTTTACTGATAGAGTCTAGATACTTTGTTTCTTTATCTTGGTTTCCACCAGCAAAAGCTTTAGCATCATTTTCTACCTTGTTTGAAACAAAGGTGAAAGAAAGTTGGTAAATACTTACCAGTGCAAATAGAATTGCGAAAAATTTAATAAGTCCTTTATTCTGCATTATTACTAAAAATTAATTAATTTTTGTTTGTTGGTATTTCAAAAAGTCAATAAACATAAGGTAATTTACTGATTCTCAATAAAAATCATAAAAAATACTAATCTACACTTTTTTTGAAACGTGCAAATATATAATTAACCTAAAGATTAACAAATTATTTAGGGATTAATATCAAAAAAAAGACTGCAAATTTTGCAGTCTTTTATTACCTTATGATTTTAACTTTATAAAATCGATTTCAAATCGGCATTCATTGCTCTAACTGCATCAGCACTTTTAGCAAATTTTGCTTTTTCGTCCTCGTTTAATTTAATGTCAACAATTTTTTCAACTCCGTTTTTACCGATGATACATGGAACACCAATACATATATCATTTTGTCCGTATTCACCTTCTAAAAATACTGAACATGGAATCATTTTCTTTTGATCGTGTAAAATACTATCAACTAAATAAGCCACAGATGCTCCTGGTGCGTACCAAGCCGAAGTTCCTAATAAACCAGTTAAAGTGGCTCCACCAACCATAGTATCGGCAGCAACTTTTTCTAATTCTTCTGAAGATAAAAATTCAGAAACTGGAACACCATTATATGAAGCAAGACGCGTTAACGGAATCATAGTTGTATCACCATGACCACCAATTACCATACCTTGAATATCATTTGCAGGTTTGTCTAATGCTTGCGATAAATAACATTTAAAACGTGAACTGTCTAAAGCGCCACCCATTCCGATGATTCTGTTCTTAGGTAATCCAGTAGCTTTTAAAGTCAAATAAGTCATTGTATCCATTGGATTTGAGACCACAACAACAATAGCATTTGGCGAATGTTGTAATAAATTTTCAGCAACCGTTTTTACAATTCCAGCGTTAATTCCGATTAATTCTTCACGAGTCATTCCAGGTTTTCTTGGAATTCCAGATGTAATAACCACTACATCACTTCCAGCAGTTTTAGAATAATCATTAGTACTTCCAGATACTTTGGTGTTGTATCCTAAAGTGGTTTGCGTTTGCATGATATCTAAAGCTTTACCTTCAGCAAAACCTTCTCTAATATCTAATAATACGATTTCACTCGCAATTCTTCTGTAAGCGATTGCATCTGCGCATGTTGCACCAACGTTTCCTGCTCCTACTATTGTAACTTTCATTTTATTGTGTGTTTATATTTAAAAAAAATTAAAATTCGTATTGAACTGATAAATTTGAATTCACAAATTTACCAAAAGCAATCGTAGATTGTATAAAAATTTTGCTAATTTGATATCTACCCGAAATTTCGCCCATAAAATTGGCTTTAGTCTTATAGATTTCTTTCAATCTTTGATTTAAAATATATTGCAACGGAATAGTTTCTTCGATTGCGCCTTTTGTACCAGTTAATTTGTATTTGAAATCACTAACATTGGCAATAAATCCTGCTAAAACTTCAATTTTTTTGTACTCTTTTGAAGCATTTAGTTGCATTTGATACGTATCAACCAAACCACTTAATCTATTGATTCCGAGGTTTCCAAAATCGGTTTGAATGTCTAAAAAATCAAAACTTACATCCTCATTGGAATACGTTGCGGTCGCTGCCAAATTAATTTTATTTGCTTCTAATGATTTAAAGTACTGACTCAAATTATGCTTTATTCCGAAGCCATATACTTGATATTCACTTCGTTTTAGATTTACTCTTGGTGAATATTTCACTAAAACTTCGGTTCCATACCAAAGCGAAAGCGCTCCAGACAAATGCGGATAAATCACTACATTCTGATTAATTCCTTTTGGTGTTTCAATTCGTATAGGTTCACCATCTAAATCTCCAGCAAGATAAATTTGATCTCCGTTTCCAATTGCAGTAGGAACTGTTGCAGATGTTGCTCCGCTTTCAATACTTAGCAATTGAAAATCGCTGTTTTTAATTTGAAACTCCCTGTCACTATTTGGAACGAAAAAGAAATTGGTATTGACTCCGACAGTTACATCCCACAATTTTCTCTTTTTTGCTGAATAAACCCAACCCGAAGAAGATTGATAAACCGCAGCATCGGTTGCTGGTGTAATGTATTTATCAGAAAAAAATAGGGCATCGTCAATGAGATACCCTAAATCTTGTAACAATTGATCTGATTGAGAAAAGGATTTGCCTGAAAAAATCAAACAAATCCCAATCATTATATATTTTGAAAACTTACTAAGCATCGATATTTGCATACACTGCATTTTTCTCGATAAATTCTCTTCTTGGCGGAACCTCATCTCCCATTAACATTGAGAAAACTCTATCGGCTTCGGCCAAATTGTCAATATTAACTTGACGTAATGTTCTGTAAGCAGGATCCATTGTAGTTTCCCACAATTGCTCGGCATTCATTTCTCCAAGACCTTTGTAACGTTGGATTGCAGCGCTTCCGCCCATTCTTTCGTTAGCTAAATCACGTTGATCGTCTGTCCAAGCGTATTCTTTTTTGTTTCCTTTCTTTACTAAATATAAAGGTGGCGCAGCGATATAAACGTGTCCGCCTTCAATTAATTCACGCATAAATCTAAAAAAGAAGGTAAGAATTAATGTGGCAATGTGACTTCCATCGACATCGGCATCACACATAATAATTACTTTATGGTATCTTAATTTATCTAGATTTAATGCTTTAGAATCTTCTTCCGTTCCAATGGTTACACCAAGAGCAGTGAAGATATTTCTAATTTCTTCGTTTTCAAAAACTTTGTGGTGCATTGCTTTTTCAACGTTCAAAATCTTACCTCTTAATGGCATGATGGCTTGAAAGTTTCTATCGCGACCTTGTTTTGCCGTTCCACCAGCCGAATCTCCTTCGACAAGATATACTTCGCATTTTGCAGGATCTTGTTCTGAACAATCAGATAATTTTCCTGGTAAACCTCCACCACCTAAAACGGTTTTACGTTGTACCATTTCACGTGCTTTTTTGGCAGCGTGACGTGCTTGAGCAGCAAGGATTACTTTTTGAACAATAATTTTAGCATCGTTTGGATTTTCTTCCAAATAATTTTCAAGCATTTCTGAAACCGCTTGCGAAACTGGAGAAACTACCTCTCTATTTCCTAGTTTGGTTTTAGTTTGTCCTTCAAATTGTGGTTCTGAAACTTTTACCGAAATAATAGCTGTTAAACCTTCACGGAAGTCATCACCCGAAATTTCAAATTTTAATTTATCTAAAAGTCCAGAAGCATCTGCATATTTCTTTAAAGTACGAGTTAAACCCATACGGAAACCTTGCAAGTGCGTTCCACCTTCGTGCGTGTTAATATTATTTACGTAAGAGAAAATATTTTCGGAGTAACTTGTATTGTAAACAAGAGCAACCTCAACAGGAACTTCTCCTTTTTCGTGCTCCATGCTTATTACGTGAGAAATAATTGGTTCTCTACCAGCATCTAAAAATCGAACGAATTCTTTAAGCCCTTCTTTAGAATGAAAAACTTCACCTTCAAAATCGCCGTTGTCTTTAGTATGTCTTTTATCTGTAAGTGTGATTGTAATTCCTTTATTCAGGAAAGATAATTCACGCATACGTGCTGCAAGTGTATCATAAGAATACTCAATTGTTTGAGTAAAAATGGTTTTATCAGGATGAAAAGTAACCATTGTTCCTCGCTTTGTTGTTTCACCAACTTGCTTAACCGGATACATTGCTTTACCTTTTTCATATTCTTGCTCGTACACTTTTCCGTCTCTAAAAACGGTTGCTTTTAGGTTATCAGAAAGTGCATTAACGCAAGAAACACCAACTCCGTGAAGTCCACCCGAAACTTTATAAGAATCTTTATCGAATTTTCCTCCTGCACCAATTTTGGTCATTACTACTTCTAGAGCAGAAACGCCTTCTTTTTTGTGCATATCAACTGGAATACCACGACCATTGTCTTCTACGGTAACCGAATTGTCTTCATTAATAAATACGCTTATTGTGTCGCAATGACCTGCTAATGCCTCATCTATCGAGTTATCAACTACTTCATAAACTAAATGGTGTAAACCTCTAACGCCAGTATCTCCGATGTACATGGATGGTCGCATTCTTACGTGCTCCATTCCTTCTAATGCTTGAATACTGTCGGCTGAATAGCTATTCTTTTTAATTTCGTCGCTCATATTAAATTGTATCGTGAGTATGATTTTTGTCTAACACGCAAATATACAAAAGTAAAGACGATTTTAAAGCGATTTTAAGCAATTTATCGTTTAAGTTATTAACATTTACCTCTTAATAATTTTTAATGGATTTAAAGCCAATTTTTGAAGTTTAGAAATCGTTGTTATTTGCAACTATTTGATATACTGACAACTACTATCTAGCCCTGATACTGAAATTGTTTGAGCTCTCCCGATTTTTATCGGGAAGCGAGTTTCAGTAGCAGGAAAATGGATTACAAATAAATACCGAACGATTCGCTTCTAATAAAAAGATGAGATTGCTTCGTGCCTCGCAATGACAACAAAAAACGCTTACCAAATGGTAAACGTTTAAGTACCTGAAACTGGCTCAGATTTAACAAACAAACTAAACTTTTATATAACTATTATATTGATACGGTTGCTTTGGCAATTTCGGTATCGGCTTGCACGTGTGCCGCATTTGCTCTACCTGATGGATCTTGATTTTCTTGCCATTTTGGTATCCATTTTCTAACGGTTTGTGCCGCGCTTACTTGTGGATAATATTTATTGAAAATGGTTCTGTAATAAAATGCTTCTTTGGTTGCAGGTGTGTTGTATGGAAATAATTGGGCTGCGCTTTCCATTTGCTCATCAGTCACTTGTGAGGCACAAAATTCGATTAAGGTGTCAATCCAACTGTAACCAACTCCATCAGAAAACTGTTCTTTTTGACGCCATAAAACCTCATCTGGAAGATATGGATTGTCTGGTGTATCGAATGCTTTTCTTAGAATATATTTCTCTTTTCCATCGTAGGTTTTTGGCTGTTTTTCTTCACCTTTGATAGTCATTGCAACATCTAAAAATGCTTTGTCTAAAAACGGAACGCGTGCTTCTAATCCGTGAGCCATCGTTGATTTATCGGCACGAAGTAAATCGGCGGTAAATAATTTTTGTACTCTTTCGATAGTTTCTTTTTGGAAATCTTCGGTAGTTGGTGCATTTCTGAAGTATAAATATCCACCAAAAATTTCGTCTGCACCTTCACCAGAAAGCACCACTTTAATTCCCAAATCCGTAATAGCTTTTGACAAGAAATACATTGGTGTACTTGCTCTAACTGAAGTAACATCGTACGTTTCAAGATGCCAAATTAATTTATCTAAAATTTCAATTCCTTGTTCGATAGTAAAGTGAACTTCGTGGTGTTTTGTACCTAAGAATTCGGCTACTTTACGCGCTGCTTTTGCATCTGGTGCATCAGCATCCAATCCGATTGAAAACGAATGTAAATCTTTACCTTTTTCTTTCAATAAACGAGCTGCGATTGATGATGTTAAAGACGAATCTAAACCGCCAGAAAGCAATACTCCAATTGGCACATCGCTCATTAAACGTTTGCGGGTAGCTTCGGTTAAAGCTTCTCTTATTTCTAGTAAATCAAGCTCTTTTGTTGCTTTTGTATAGTCTTCATATTCTGGTTTGTAATATTTTACAAAACCGGTTTCTGGAGTGTAATAATGTCCTGGAGGAAATGTTGAAAATGTTTTACATTGGTCGGCAATTGGTTTCATTTCGGAAGCAAAATAAACTCTTCCTCTTTCGTCCATACCATAATACAATGGCTTCACTCCTAGTGGATCGCGACCTGCAATATAGTTGTCACCATCGATTACTACGAAAGCAAAATCGCCGTCTAACATATCAACAAAATCATATCCGAATTCTTCGTATAAATGTACAATAACTTCAGAATCAGATTTGGTTTTGAATGTATGACCTTTTAAAACACCATCTCTTAAAGCTTGATGGTTGTATATTTCGCCATTGTGAATCATCCAAGCAGAAGACGTTCCTTGAATTGGTTGTTTACCCGAATGTAAATCGATAATTGACAAACGTTCGTGACTTAATATATGTCCGTTTTCTGTAACATGAATATCACTTTCGTCTGGACCACGATGTGACATTCTTTTAGAAAGTTGTTTTACTAATTGTTCGTCTTTACCTTTTCCGATGATTGCTAATATACCACACATACTCTTTTCCTTTTAATTATACTACGTTTTATTTGATGAAGCAAAATTGCAGTATTGATTCAAATATTAAAACTAAAAAAGAATATTTAGTTATAAATTTAAAGTAAAAATGTATTTATAAGATATATATGAAAGTAAACTGGTTTGAAAATGCAGTTGTGGGTTTGAGATTGTAAAAAAGGGAATTCAAAATTTATTCAATAGACTGAACTAGATACTTTGTCGTATTTATCTCAAACGAAAATCCAACTTCATTTCCCATTAATTTATTTCCAAGCGGAGATTGCGGAGAAACAGCGATTATAGATTTGTTATCGACTGTGATTTTGGGTAAAGCGGCGCTTATAAAAAGTAACATTCCGTTGGCTTGAACTAAACTTCCTAAAGCTATCTTAGTATGATTTGCGGAAGCATCAATTTTATCAATAATGGCTTTTTGAGCTAAAATTTCTTTTAGTTTATGATTTAGTTTTTCTTGTTCGATATGCATCATTGACAAAGCAGTTTCGTGTTTGTCACCAGCCGAACCTTTTGCATCGTTTTGAGCATCTTCGGTTAATGCTGTAATCATGTCGCGAAAAACATCGATTTTATCTTGAAGTAATTGTTGGTGTTGTTGAAGGATGTTTTCTTTTAAATTCATGTATTTTTATTTAACTGCAAAGTTCGCAAAGTTTAGTACATTAAACCTTGCGAACTTTGCTTTTTTTATTTTCGAATTTCTAATTTCTAATTAGAAGTCAAATTTATAATTTGCTCCAACCAATCCTTGAACTCCTTGAACAGAATAATTTAACCAACGTTGGTATTTTTGGTTGGCAATGTTATTTCCTTTTAAGAAAAAGGTCAATCTATCGCTGTATTTATAAACTACGTTAGCATTTAAATCGAAGTAACTATCTAAAGTATAATCTACAATACTATTGGTAAGTAATGAACTATCAATAAACTGATCTTTTCGTTCTCCAACAAAGAAAACATTAACTCCAGCAGACCATTTTGGTGTGATGTTAAAATCTAAATTAGAACCAATTTTTAATCCTGGTAAATTCCATGCTTCTTTTTGATCTTTTTCAGAATAACTACTAAAAGTTCCGTTGATTCCGAAGGATACATTTTTAGAAAAATCGGCTTTTAATTCTCCAAAGAAACTTAATGTTTTTACTGCATCATAAACTACATTAAACGAATTTCCATAGGTATAACCTTCTGTATTAGTATTTTCTTGATTGTAAATATTGTTTTTAAATAAAGCTCTATTGTCTTCGTTTAAATAAGAACCACGAACATTATAGCTTATAGAATTGGCCAATTTTCCTTTCAAACCAACATAAATATCAAATTTTTGATCGGTTGGCGCCACACCTAATGTTGGTGAAACAAAGAAATTCTCTTGTGTGAATTCTTGAAACGAATTTTGTTTCAAATTTCCTTCCGCTCCAGCATAAGCAATCATTAAATCGCCAACAACTTTATAGGAAGCAGTAATATTTGGGTAGATGAAAAACTTGTTATCACCTTCTTGATTTGCCATCGAATAGAACAAACCAATTCCAACATTTACTGATAGATCATCTTTCAAAATTTGGAAACTTGGCTTAAAACCAATATTTGTATAACCATATTTAATTTCAGATAGACCTAAATAATCTTTGTCAAAACTTCCGCTGATGTAATCCAATACGAAATCTGCTTTAATATTTTCTTCTAAAAATTCAAAGGCAAAAGAAGGTTTTGCAACAAATCTGTTTTCGGCAGATGAAAATGCATCTGAAAAACGATTGAATTTTATTGAAGCTTCTTTGAAAACGCTTTCTTTAAGGGATAATCTTCCGCCAAGAGAGATATTTTGATAGGTTTGCTTTGGATCAATTGCGTTGATAAAAGCATCTCTATCGGCAGGCAAAAGTGTTTCGTATAAATCTGGATTTAAGCCATACCAATTGTACATTTGACGAGAATAACCTAAATCGGCATTCCATGACATTTCTCTCGTTCTGCTTCCGTAAGTTAAATCTAAAGAAGTATTCGAAAATTTATCGTCTAAAACCACTTCTTTAATTCCGCCTTGCGAAGAAAGATGGCGCAACATTGCTCCGATATAATTATTGTTTTCTAGTGTTTGAGTTACAAATAATTCGGCGTTGATATTTCCGTAATTTCCAGCTGCTAATGTGGCATAGTTGCTGAACAATTTTTCTTGTTCTTCTTTATCAACATTTGCTGCTTTTCCTTTAGAAGGTGTAAAAGTTGATGCTACCGGAAAAGAGAAAATATTGTATTGAATATTCTCTTTTTTAGTATTATCGTCATCATCTAATGACGGTGTTTCCTTCACTTTAAAAGCATCTGAAATTGTTGGCGTGTAGGGTTTTACCACATTTACAACTTCGTTACCAATATTTTGATCTTTCTTTTGTGCAATTGTAAGTTGAGTCATTAACATCAAAAAACCTACATATATAAATTTATTTACTTTCATAATTTTCTAAATCTGATTTTTGATATCTGATTACTTATTGATTGACGAATTGGTTTTAGCTTCTTCCGTTTTAACGATGTCTAATTCTGTTTTTGCTTCTTCAACAACATCTGGATAATCATTGAAATTATCAATTACACTTTCCAAAATTGATGTTGCTTGAAAACTGTCTTTTAATCCATAATAATTTTTAGCCATAACAACCAATCCTTTCGCACCAAAATATTTGTAACCCGAATAATCTCTGGCTAATTTTTGAACTGATTTATTTGAATCATCGTATTTTAAATCTTTATTTTTGAAATAAGCATCATAATACAAAGCTTCGGCAGCTAATTCACCTTTGGCAATTTTCAATAAATTTGCATAAGCTGTTCTTGCTTTACCTTCGTCATTCGCTTTTATCGCCGAACGTGCAACGATAATTTGAGCATCGCTTTTTACTTTATTATCTGTTTTTGGATTTGCCAAAACTTTATCAGCATAAACAACCGCGTTTGGATAATCTTTCTGATCGTAATAGGAACGCATCAAATTGGCTTGTGCAAATGTTATATTTTGAGGAAAATCGGCATCTGTTTCTAATCGTTTTAAAACCGGAATTGCTTTTGCAAAATCATTTTTCTTCAAATGAATTTCGCTTAAACGAGCCAATGCTTGCTCTGTAAATTCACTTTTTGACTGCGCAATTACATATTCGTAATTCGGAATTGAATTCGCTTCTAAACCGTCAGCATAATACGATTGTGCCAAATAGAAATTAGCTTTCAACGCATGAATTCCTCTAGGAAATTTAGCAACATAACTACTTAAAGTTGCGATTGCTTGCTTAGTATTATTTTGCAAATATTGTTTTTCGGCCGCTTCGTAAGTATCGTTATCTAATTCAGAATCTGAAACTTCTACAAAATCTAATGTTCTAACCCAGGTTGCATACTCATCAACTTTTCCATTATCAACATAAATTAATCGTGCTGTTGCAACCGCTTCAAGTGCTTCTGGACTTTTAGGATAATCGGCAGCCACTTTTTTGAATTTAGTAATTGCTTGATCGTCTTTACTTGCATTATAGTAAATCAAACCTTGACGTAAAACTGATTTCGATGAGTACGTTCCGTTTTTGAATTCGCTTAGTAATTGATCGTACGTCTTCAATGCTAAATCGGTTTTGTTATCGGCAACATAGGTATTTCCTAATTCAAACAAGGCATCATCACGATATTGTGAAGTTTTAAAAGTTGCTAAAAACTTATTGAAATCTTCAATTTTTTTATCGTTTTTACTCACAAATCCATAGCTAATTGCTTTTTGGAATGCAGCATAATCGGCATCAACACTTTTCAATTCGATAGCTTTGTTGTAAGCATCCATAGCTGGCCAATATTTGGAAGTTACGAATCGGCTGTCGCCTAATCTTAAGTACGAATCATTCAAACGTGTTTTGTCGTCTTTCGAAGTTTCTATAAAACTTTGAAAATAATTACCAGCTTGATCGTATTCCTTTTGTTTGAAATAGCAATAGGCGATGTTGTAATTGATGTTTTTAAATTCTGGCGTATTTTTAGCTTCGGCCATTCCTTCAAATTGTTTGAAACTCAATAATGCTTCATTAAAATTGTCTAAAACATATTCTGTTTCTGCTTTCCAAAAAGTAGCTCGAGCCGTGAACTTGGCATCTTTTTGCTCTTTTAATGAAGCCTTAAACATTTTTTGAGCTTCTTGATAACTTCCATCGGTAAACAATTCCAATCCGCGGTAGAATGTTACTTTTTGATATGCCAAACGATTTTCTGGGCTTTTATTTTTTTCTAATAAAGTTAGCGCTTCTTTATAGTTTTTAGAAGTTATGTACGAATTAATCAATAAATTTTCGACTTCATTTTTACTTGGCGAATTTGGATATTTTGCCATAAAAGTAGCTAAAACATCTGGAACCGATTGATAGGAATTTCCTATTTCGTAACTTAATTTGGCATAATTCAAACTAGCATCTTCTTGAATTTTTAAATCAAAATCCATTTCAGAAGCATTTTTGAAAGCATTTAAAGCTTGTTGCTTTTTGTCGGTTTTCATGTAACTTTCACCCAAGTGATAGTAAGCATTTTGCGCTACAAAATCTTTTCCATCGATGATTTTACTGAACTGAACAATAGCATTTTCGTAATCTTTTTGTTGGTAATAGGTGTATCCTAACTGATAGAAATCGGTGTTGCTCCATTTACCTTTTTTGCCTTTATATTCTTTCAAGTAAGGTAACGCTTCGTTGTATTGCTTCAAATTGAAATAACTTTCACCAATAATTTTATTCAATTCTGATTTTTCTAAAGCGTTAGATTTTGCCATCGCAGCTTTTCCTAATTCGATTGCCTTTTGAAAATTACCCAATTTAAAATTCATGTCTGCCTGAAAATAAGACAGCTTTTCTTTGTATTTCTCTTCACCCGAAACTTGGTCGAATTGTTTGGTTGCTTCTTTATAATCATCGGCTTCATAAGCCATAAAACCTAAGTAATACTTGGCTTGCGAACCATATTCTTGTGAATTTTGAACTTTATTGAAATACGTTGTGGCTTCTTTTTTCTTTTTGGCAGTGAAATACGCATATCCTTTTTGGAAATTAAATTTTTCTTGCTCGGCATACGTCAATCCGCTTTCGTCTACTTTATCGAAATATTCTAACGCTTGTGGATAATTTCCTTGTTCAAAATAATATTGTGAAACGCCAATGTAAGCCTGATTTTGTTTAGAACTTGTTGGATACTCGGTCACGAAATCTTCCATCAATTGATCAGCATTACTTTGATTTAATTTGATGGCGCAAAATGCAATGTAATAAGCACAATCGGCTTGTACATCTTGCGATACATTATCTTGTTTAACTCTATCAAAAATAATTTGTGCAGCAAGAAATTGCTTGTCATTATATAAAGAAACGGCTTTGTCAAACTCCGTTAATTGATGAATGTAAATCTCTGTTTGCTGTGCCGATAGTGTCGCAGAACCAACCAATAAATTCAGTATAATAAACGCTGTTATTTTTTGCATTGTGTGTAATTTAATTAATCTCTCAAAATTATCATTATAGTATGGATAACGAGCTATTGTTTGGTTTTATTATAAACATTTTTCTTAACAATTGTTAAAAGTTGGATGGTCGAAGTTGGAAGTTGGATGATTTGCACAATAATATTCATATATTAAGCTAGTTGCATTTAAATTTGGAATTTTATAAAATATATTTTGAAAACCTATGTTATCTTATTACTTTTACCCAATAAACAAAATTCCTTATGTCACAACCTGTATTATCTTTAAAAAACGTAACGATTTATCAAGAAAACAAAGTCATTTTATCGCAAGTAAATCTTGACGTAAATCATGGTGAATTTCTTTACATTATCGGAAAAACAGGCTCAGGGAAAAGTAGTTTTATGAAAACACTTTATGGTGATTTGCCATTAACAGAAGGCGAAGGACACATTGTTGAATTTGATTTAGCAAAATTACAAGAGAAAGATATTCCGTATTTGAGAAGAAAAATCGGAATTGTTTTTCAGGATTTTCAATTACTTCCAGATAGAAATGTGACTAACAATATGCTTTTTGTATTAAAAGCGACTGGTTGGGTTGATCCAGTTGAAATGCAAAATAAAATTGATGAAGTTTTAGATAAAGTTGGAATGCGCGGATTTGCCAATCAAATGCCTCACCAACTTTCTGGTGGAGAACAACAACGTGTTGCCATTGCCAGAGCTTTATTGAATGACCCAGAATTTATTTTAGCCGATGAACCAACAGGAAATTTAGATCCACAAACCAGCGCTGAAGTTCTTGAAGTACTAAAAAACATTAATGCCAACGGTAAAACGGTAATTATGGCAACCCACGATTATGCTTTGCTGATGAAATTCCCTTCAAAAACTTTGAAATGTGAAGATGGTTCTATTTTTGAAGTGGTTCAAAGATCGGTATAACTACTTTTTATAAACGTGTGGATTCTCTTTAATTCCTTTCTTGAAGAACTTTCTCAAAGTCATTCTTGCCCAAGTATCGAGTTGTAAAATAACATCTGAAAACTTATTTTCCGGTCTTCCGCGAAATGATGTTACGTGAAAAGTATCTGATTCTAATAATGGATTTTTAGAGAAATAATAGTTAGAAACACAACAACGAAATCCATCATAAACTACTGGAGAAACCGAATGTAATGAACTCTCATGCGTTGCCATTACTGCCAATCTATTAAATTTTGAGTGAATCGTTATTTGTTTTTGCTTTAATCCATTTGGCCACAATTCTAGATTGCCACCGTATTCTTCGTTCCAATTTGGAGTTACATAATAAAGCAAATTTAAAACGCGCCAATATTCGCGGTCTTTATCGTGAGAATTATCTAAATGCGGATTCAAAAATTGATTCTTTCCCATCATTGAAATTCCGCCAGCGTATAGATTTTCGTCTGGAATTGCTTGATCAATATTACAAATTGAAGACACTAAATCTACAATTCTTTTGTCTTGAAAAGCATAAATAATTTCTTCAAGTAATGGATTATACAAATTCATTTGCGCAGCAATGTACTTGTCTTCACGAATACTTTTCTTTAGAACCATTTGCGAAACTGGAGGAAATACTTCATTAATTTTTGAAGCAATTTCAATAGGAAGTAAATCATCCAAATAGAAAAAACCTATTGCATCTTTAGAATCTGCAAACTGATTTTTAAGTTCAACTTTATTACTTTCAATTTTAGTAAAAATTAAATCGGCTAACTCAAATCGGTTATAATTTTCCATTGTTTTGAATAAAAAATACTTACTTTGCAAATATAATAATAAAAGAATGTTGTCAATAGTAATTCCAACTTATAATTATTTCACGCTTCCATTAGTAAAGGAATTGCAACAACAGGCAACTTCAGAAACTATCAATTTTGAAATTATTGTTTTGGATGATGCTTCCGATAATTTACAAATTAGAAATCAAAATCTAGAAATTAACACATTAGATAATTGTAGATTTTTAGTTAATGATAAAAATTTAGGTCGTGGCCAAACGATTAATAAATTGGTTTCCTTGGCAAAGTACAACTTACTAATAATATTAGATTGCGATACCAAACCAAAAGACCATTTATTTATTCGAAATTATTTACGATTCAAAGAAAGTTCAAATGCAAAAATAGCTTTTGGAGGAATAATTTATGCAGATGAAAAACCGAAGCCAAGTGAGATGCTTCGATGGGTTTACGGTAGAAAACGAGAATCTGTCTCTGTTGAAAATCGGATAAAAAATCCTTATAAATTGGCATTAACTTCGAATCTTTTGGTAGAAAAACAAGTTATGATTGACAATCCTTTTCATGCAGAAATCACTGAATACGGATTTGAAGATATGGTTTTAATGCTTGATTTAAAGAAAAAAAATATTGAAATCAATCATGTCGACAATCCGTTATATCATTTAAAACTAGATACTTCTATTGATTTTATAACTAAATTTCATAGTTCGCTACGCAACTTAAAGAAATTATCAGACAAAAAAATCATCTCCCACAACGATTCTCAAATAACAAAAGTTTTTTATTGGATTAAAAGATTTAAATTAGTTGCTCTATTCGCATTTGCATTTACTAAATTTGAAAAAATACTGGTACAAAATCTAGTTTCTCAGTCGCCTTCAGTTTTTCTATTTGATTTGTATCGATTGGGTTATTTTTGCAAAATAAATTTAAAATGAAACCTTACTTTTCAGTAATTATTCCTTTGTACAATAAAGAAAACTTTATTCTTAATACTATAAAAAGTGTTTTGAATCAGACTTTTACTGATTATGAAATTATACTTGTCGAAGACTGTTCTACTGATAAAAGTCTTGAAATTGTTTCTAACAATGTGAATGGTAAAGTTAGAATTATTAGGCATGAAAAAAACAAAGGACTTTCGGCCTCTAGAAATACCGGAATTAAAAATGCGAATGCAAATTATTTAGCTTTTCTTGACGCCGATGATTTATGGAAAGAGGACTATCTACAAGAGTTATTTCAACTGATAAATGAATTTCCTAGAGCTTATTTATTTGCAACAAATTATGAAGAATTTTATGCTGACGACAAGATTTTACTGCCTGAAAATAATTCTAAAAAACTACAAAACAATTCATTAATAAC
Organism: Flavobacterium aquatile LMG 4008 = ATCC 11947; assembly: GCF_000757385.1. GTDB lineage: Bacteria > Bacteroidota > Bacteroidia > Flavobacteriales > Flavobacteriaceae > Flavobacterium > Flavobacterium aquatile. Next base: position 23,486 of record NZ_JRHH01000005.1, read on the forward strand.
TGATTTTTTCGAGATTAGTTTGGCGCAACCATTGTATTGTCCGTCAAGTTTTTGTGTTGAAAAATCAGTATTTGAAACTATTGGTTATTATGACGAAACAATAACTTTTGGTGAAGATGTTGATTTTAACATTCGAGCTAATAGTGAATTCATCCTCGCCTACTCTAAAACTCCTTTGGTTCACTATTTAATGTTGTCTGAAAATCAAATTACCCAAAGTAAAATAAGTGGAAAAATCATTACTAACTTTGATAAGTTTGAAATTAATAATTGCAGTAAATCATTGAAAAAATTTCTTGATTTTCATAGATATATAATGGCAAAACATTATAAATTAGAGGGAAATTATGAAAATTTCATGAAGATGAAAAACGGAATTTCTACTTCAAGTTTAAATAATCAACAACTTATATTATTGAATTTGCCTTCATCAGTTTTGAAATTTGCAAATCAAATTAAAGCTCTATTTTTATCAAAAGGAATCCGATTTACTACTTATGATTAGTTTTTAAATAAGCAACAAAATCATCATAATTTCTGATGTAATCTTCTTCACTAAAAACGTCTGAAGCGATAACTAAACATACCGAACCAGAAGAAAAATTCTCTAATTCTCGCCAAATATTTCTGTTAATTAGTAAACCTTTATCAGGTTTATTTAGAGTAACTTTTTGCGTTTTATCTCCGTCTTTTAAAATCACATCAAAACTTCCTGAAAGCGGAATTAAAAACTCTAACTGTTCTTTATGAGCATGTCCGCCTCGTTTCGCCGAACTTGGAACATCAAATAAATAATAAACGCGTTTCACTTCAAACGGAAGGACATTACCTTCAATTATAGCAATATTCCCTCTGTAATCTTCAATTTTAGGAATTTCAATTATTTGGATATTCATTAGTTTAGCGAATTTAAAAGTTGCAACCATTGATTTCCAATATTTTCAATCGAAAATTTCTCAACACTTGACTTTGCATTATTTTTACAATGTAAATATAGCTTTTTGTCAGAAATCATTTCGTTCATAGCAACAATCATTTTCTCTTTATTTTGATTCTCTACTAAAATACCGTTTTCGTTATTACTAATAATTTCATTTGGACCCGATTTACAATCGAATGAAATAACCGGAGTTTCACAAGCTAAAGATTCTAGTAAAACCGTAGGAAAACCTTCATTTTTACTAGTTAAAATAGTAAATATTGCTTTCAAATAAAAAGGAAATGGGTTTTCAATTTTTCCTTTAAAAATGATTTTGTCCTGTAAATTTAATGACAAGACTTGTTTTTCATATTCCAATTTTAAGTTGCCTTCACCTATTATCAGTAATTTATAATTTGAATTTGGCAAATCCGATTTAGAATAACAATCAATCAATTTGTCGAATTGTTTTACATCATTATTCATGTTTCCAACTGCCAAAATATAATCGAAATCTACATCAATTGGATATTGCGATTGTTTCTTAATGAATTCAAAATCAATTGGATTGTAGATAGTTTGAACCTGATAGTAACTGTATTTTTCGATAACTTTAGTTTCAATTGCTTTAGAAACTGTCACAATTTTTTTAGCATTTGAATAAATAGATTTTGCAAGAAAAGTAGTTTTAGGAAAATATAGATTGGTCATAAAACTATGAACCATCTTTATAACTGGCGCATTGTAAACAAATTTTGTAATGAAATATTCCTGCCATTGCTTATTGATTACTCGCGTTTCAATTATAAAATCGAATTGATTTTGCTTGAAAAATCGATTCAAAATTTTTAATCTGTGTATTCTATCAAAAAGATTAAAACCTCCTTTTTTTAGTTTGCCAAGATTTAAAATTTCACCAGCAAATTCATACTCAACGCGGTCAATTACAATAACATGATGCACGTCACAATTATTGGCAACGAAGAATTGTGATAAAATTGCCGAACATCTTTCGGCACCACCACCAGCAAGCTGTTCAGAAACAATACAAATTCTAAAAGACTTTTTTGCAGTAACGCTCAATTTTTGATTATTTTAGCAACAAATATAAGCAAAAGTGAGAATATTATTAATTGGTGAGTTCAGTCGTCTGCACAATTCCTTAAAAGAAGGATTGGAATTGTTGGGACACGAAGTTTGTATCGTTGCCAATGGCGATGGCTTCAAGAATTACCCGGTTGATTTATCCACAAGAGCAAAATGGTTTGAAACAAAAATTGGCATATTTTTTAAAAAATTACTTTATAAAACGATTGGCTTTGATGTATTAAAATTGGAGTTTGGAATTCGGTTTTATTTTCATTTGAACAAATTAAAAAACTACGATGTTGTCCAATTGATTAATGAAGCGCCAATTCAAACTATTCCTTGGCTAGAACGCTATCTGCTAAAAAAAATCTTTCATCAAAATAAGGATGCTTACCTTTTATGTTGCGGAGTTGACTATTTAGTAGCCAAACATTTGGTCGAAAAAAAGGAACGGTATTCGATTATGAATCCGTATTTTGAAAATAAAAATTTGTATGTCGAATATAAATTTATTTATGATTTCTTAAGTAAAAATCATAAAAAAACTCACGATTTAGTTTATAAAAACATCAAAGGAGTTTATGCTTCAGATATTGATTACGTAAATCCGATAAAGAATGAAAAAAAAATTATCGGATTGCTTCCAAACCCAATAAACGCTGATAAAATTAAGTTTATCGATTTAAAAATTGATGGTACAATAAAAATTTTTCTCGGTATTAATAGTAGCACTTATAACACGAAAGGAATTGTTTTTTTTGAGAAAGCATTGGAAGTTGTTAGCAAAAAATATGAGGATAAAATTGAGATTATAATCGCTCAAAATTTACCCTATCAAGAGTACATAAAACTTTATGATAGTTCGCATATTGTTCTAGATCAGGTCTATGCTTTTGATCAAGGTTATAATGCGCTAGAAGCAATGGCTAAAGGAAAAGTTGTGTTTACTGGTGCCGAAAAAGAATTTGAAAATTATTACAATTTACAAGATGAAGTAGCCATAAATGCATTGCCAGATGTTGATTATTTGGTAACAACTTTATCTTATTTAATAGAAAATCCAACAAAAATTACTGAGATTGGAATTCGGTCACGAAAATTTATTGAGAAAGAACATGATTACAGATTTATTGCAGAAAAATACTTAAAAACTTGGGGTTAAAAATGAATACAATACAAAGACCAAAGATTGATGATGTTTTCACATTTGATTTTACTTTCACAGAAGAAGAAATTCAACTTTATGCCAAAATTTCTGGAGATTGCAATCCAATTCATGTATCAGAAAGTTATTCTAAAGACACTATTTTTGGACGTTGTATTGTTCATGGATATTATAGTATTAGTATTTTTTCAAAGGTTTATGGAACCCTTTTATATCCAGAAGAACATATTTTAATCAGTCAGAATGCAAAATATTTAAAACCTATATTTACAGGAATTGAATATACTTCAATCTTCACAGTGAAAGAAATTCATCCTGATAAAAACAGAGTTTTATATAAAAACGAAATTTTCCAAAAAGAAACTGGCGAACTTAAAGTTACTGGCGAAGCATTATTGATGAATCGAAAACATTATAGTTGGTAAATCAATTTAAAACGTTTTAAGTAAGAAACTTATTTAAGCCAAACGGAAGTTTAAGATGGTTTTTAATGAAAATTATGCCAATCAAAATCATAATATATTCGAACGGAAAACTATAACGAGCATTGGTTCCATATGTAATTAAACCTTGTAAAATTGAAGTTGCAAAAACAATTGTAACTAAAATAAATTCGTTTGTAATTATTTTATTTTTGAAAAATCGATATAAGTAAAATGGTACTAAAAGGATGAAGCCATATTTAAAAATATTGAATAATTTTCTTTGAACGAACCAAGCGCTATCAAAAATTAATTCTTGATTTTTAGATTTAAACCCTTGAATGTCAATCGCAATACTTGGTCTCCAAAAATACAACCAAGATTTAGTAATCACTTGCTTACAATAGTCTTTTGGATTATTCTTTATAGTTTCAACAGAATATTTTGCTAGTTCATTAGACATTTCAGCAAAACTTAATTTTTTATAATCGTAAACTCCAATTGTGTAAATTTCCAAAATTGCCATTGCGGCACTTTGATTTTTGTTTTTTTGTAAAATTAAATCTCTACGTTCGGCATAAGGTTCATAAATCCATTGGTATTCTTTTGGACCTTTTTCGGCAAAATACACGCAATTTTGTGATAAATTAAAACCTAAAAATGTTGACGATGTAAATGTCCCAGTATTGATTTTATTGACATAAGACCAACCAAAATAAGACACTAAAGAAAAGAATAAAACAATAATTCTGGGATTAATAATTCTTTTAAAATTGAAATTTTTCAATACTATAAAACCATAAATAATAAATGGAATAAAAGCAAAAAAAGGTTTGATAAGCGTTAAAAAACCTAATAAGAAACTCATTAACACATCTATTTTAAAACTTTGATTATCAATGTAATTATTAGAAATTAAATAGAAAACAATGGAAAGAAAAAAAAGACATAAACTTTCTACCAAAATAACAGATTCATAAAAGTAAATGTTGAATAAACTTTGCAGAAAGAGCACAATCCATAAACTATTTGTCCTTGAAAAATTAAAATTTAATATGGTTTTATACCAAAATAATGCTGCTATAATTCCTAAAATATGCTGATATAAAACTACAATTTTAACGGAATTAAAAGCTAGTAAAAGTAAGATTGGATAACCAGGAGTTCGCTCACCATTATATCCTAGCAAATTAAAATCTGCAATTCTTTTAGCCAAATTTTGATAAGTAACAGAATCATTTTCAATTATAATTTTATCGTATAAAAATAAATTCAGAATCACTCTGTAAAAAATGGCGAATAAAATTAGAATGATAAACTCTCTATTTTTAAAAGCAAACAAATTGATAGAATCTTTAAATTTAGTATCCATAAGTCTATTTTGAAAAGCTGTTATTTCCTTTGTTCCAAATTAGATTACTATTTAAAACATAATCTCTAACAAATAAAAGTAAGATAAAAACAATTAAATATTCAAATGGGAAACTGTATTTTCCGTTAGTTCCGTACGTTGTAAGCGCTTGTAATAGTGAAATACACCAAATAAGCACTGAAAAAACTGTTTGAAAATTAAACATCTTTTTTACAAGAAGCATGTAAATATAAAACAACGATATGGGCAAAAATAAAAATTTTAGGATTGTAAAAAGAAGATTTTGAAAAGTTGAAATTTTTGTTATCCAGAAATCAGTATTTTGATTTTCAAATTTTATAAAATCTTTAATATCAAAGGTTATCCAAAAGTCAAGCCATGATTTTGTAATTACTTGTTTCAGATAATCTTGAAAATTTGCTTTAATTGTGGCATCAGCAAATTTTCCAAATTCATTTGAGAGATCTGCAAATTCCATATTTTTATATTTGAACTCACCTGCATTAATCGCAAACCAAATTGACATTGATGGATCTTCATTCTTCTTAATAGCAATTTCTCGATGTCTAACATAAGGTTCAATAATCCAATCGTATTCTTTTGGTCCTTTTTCTGCAAAGTAAACGCAATTTTGAATCTTATTTATACCAAAATAAGTGGTTGAAGTATAATATCCAGTGAATTTTTGAACAACTAAGGACCATCCGAAAAATAGCACTAATGGTGCAATTAAAATAATCAATTTACGATTTAAAATTGTTTTAATACTGGGCTTATTTATAAAACGTAATGCAAATAAAATACAAGGTATAACGACAAAAAATGGCTTTATTAAAACCAAATATCCTAAGATAAAACTGAAATAAATTTCAAAACGTATAGATTTTTCTTTCGTTAAATACTCATCGGAAATATGATAAGCTATAATCGATATAAAAAACAATACTAATGCTTCGACTAATATAAAGGTTTCATAAATAAAAATTGATAAAAAGCATTGTAATAAAACTACTGTAAAAAAGCTAAAATCAAATGAAAACTTGAGCTTTAACAAAGTTCTATACCAAATTAAAGCCGTTAAAATTCCTAATAAAAATTGAAGAATAACCGCACCACTTTTACCTGTAGCAATAAATATAAATAAAGGATAACCAGGACTTCGTTCACCAATGAAACTTCCTTTTTTACTTTGCTCTTTTTCGATAAAGGCATTATTAGTATTGGTGTTTAGATTATGATCGTTATCCTTTTGTTCATCAAATAATTTATCAAAATACAGTTTTCCATGTTCTGATATTTTTTCAGAAAAATGATTAAATGCCCAACTATCTGGACATTCAGAAACTTTAAAGCCGTATAATGAAAATAAAAATAGCCTTATAAAAACACAAATCAAGATTAGTCTTAATTCATTTTTTGAAAAGTATTTGTAGAACGTAAAACTCATTTTTTTATCAATTAAATAATTCTATTTACAACTATCAAAATAAAGTATACCCAACTGAAAAGGGACTTTTAAAAAATCTGAAAATTTTATTTTAGAATTTCCAATTTCTTTCCATTCATATAATGGAATTTCGGCGACACAATTTTGCAAATTATTACCATTCTTTTTTAAGCGTAAAAGTAATTCCACATCAAACAACCATTTAGTTTGAAAAGGTTTTTCGAACAGTGTTGCGCATAACTTTGCATTAATAATTTTAGCTCCACATTGCGTATCGTAAACCGGAGTTTTTAGAATAAAATGACTAACTATTGTTGCAAAAACTCTTCCTAAATAATGTCTTAAAAGAGACCGTTCAACTTTATTTCCAATTAATTTAATTCGGCTTCCCATTATAAAAATAACTGTTTCGCTTGTAGAAATATAATCGTAAAGTTTTATAAATTCATTGACTGGAGTAGCTAAATCTGCATCTAAATATCCTATAAAATTATATTTTTCAATAGCTGTTTTTAAAACTCCATTTCTAATTGCTTCTGCTTTTCCAACATTTTTAGGTAATGACAAAACAGTGCAGTTTTGATGCGTATTGGAAAGTGACTTTAAAATAGTATTTGTATTGTCAGAACTACCATCGTCCACCAATAAGAAATCAACATCAGAATAACGCTGAAAAAGATTTGCAAAAGATGGCGAAAATCTAAATTCTTCGTTGTAAAAAGGAATTATACAGAGTAGTTTTATCATAATTTGCTTTGTTTCAAATAAAACAATTTTCTAAACATAAACAAAATTAAAACAAACGTAATCAAATTAGCATAGAAATAGGCTTGTAAAACTCCTTCAACTGCGCTCGTTTTTAGCAAATAATAGGATAATAAAAAATAGGATAAATTAAATAGGATTTCTCCAATAAAATACCTTTTCATCATTGTCTTTACAACAATTTGAAAACCAAAAGCCAAGGTTATTACTTTGACAAAATCGCCTGCTAATTGCCAAATTAGTAATTCATTAATACTTGAAAACTCATCTGAAAATACAAACCTTATAATTAGCGCCTTACAGAAAAAAATTACTATTAGCATAATTATAAACAAAGGAACTAATGTTTTAAAATAAGACTTTAATTCGGTTTTAAATTCTTCGTCTGTATTTAAAGAGGCTAATTTAGGCATATAATACAGTGATAAACCTGTATTAAAAAAAAGCATATAAAAAGAGGAAAATCTATTCACGGCATCCCAAACGCCAGCTTCATTAATAGAATAATTTTGAACGATTGTATTTCTGATTAAAATTAGTGTAAATGGAGCAATAACTGCACTCAATAACGCCATCAAAATGAATTTTTTTATTACATTAAAATACTTGCTACTAATTACTTTTTGTAAATCAAATTTAAAGTATTCCGCATCTTTTAATACAAAAAGAAAAGTGATAAAAACCATTAAAAGTTCTCCAATCGCAATCGATAAAAGTCCGCCTACAATATTTTTTTTCCAAATTAATAACGCTGTTACAAGAAAAATCAACACATTTGAAATAATTTGCATTATTACAATGCTTTTAAATTTTTCTAATCCATTGTAAATAGCCAACCAAAATGTATTTATTACCATTAAAGGTAAAAGGAGTGCAAAAAACTGAATTGGAATTTTATAGGAGTTAGTATAAAATAGAAATTCAGAAATAGTTTCTGAAAACAATAAAACTAAACATGTTAAAAGGAATGAAACTAGTAATAATATCCAAAAAAAAGTGGAGTAAATAATTGACAGTTCTTTTTTATCACTCTTATTTTCGACAAATAATTTAACAATGGAATTGCTTATTCCCATTGTAGCAATAGACTTTATCATGACAGAAAAGTTTCTAAAACTTCCCATTAAAGCCATTCCAGATGAACCCAAATAAACAGAAATAATTCGCGTTGAAAGTATACCTAATACAAAACTTATTGCCACCGAAATTGAGTTTAGTGACAGTACTTTTAATAATTTGTTTTGATTAAGTAATTTTAACATTATAAATTTCGTATCACTTTAGCCGGACTTCCAGCAGCAAAAACATTAGGAGGAATATCTTTAGTAACCACAGAGCAAGCTCCGATTATTGAATTCTCACCAATAGTTACACCTTTAAATACAACTGAATTATAAAAAATCACAACATTATTTTCAATTCTAATCTTTGCAGATTTAACATCTCCATCCATTCTTTTCGAAGGATCAAGATCATGACCATCGGTATCAACAAGAAAACAATTAATACCGATCATTACATCGTTACCCAACGAAATACCTGTTGTAGCCTGGATTGTTGCTCCATTTGCCATAACAACATTATTTCCAAATTTAACTTCAGTATCTTTTCCGGATGCAAGAATATAATTATAACTTGAATAAGTATAATGCGCTGCAACAACGCCTATTTGAACATTTTCACCAAAAGAAATTTTGCCTTCACCTTTTAAAAGTAGCGGAATAAATAGCTTGGGATTTCCTGTAACATTAGTGCAATTTGAAAGTAATTTGTACTTCCAAATTCTACATTTAACAAAAAACAATTGTTTTAATTTATCTACAATACTCATTTAATATCTATTTAAAATTTCAACTACAAAACTAACCTCTTCATCGGTCATTATTGGACTAATAGGCAAACTCAAAACCTCATCATGTATTTTTTCTGAAATTGGAAAAGATAAGTCATTCCAGTTTTGAAAAGCTTTTTGTTTATGTGGCGCTATTGGATAATGAATTACAGTTTCTATTTGGTTTTTTAATAAATAATCCTGCAATTGTTGACGATTTTTACTTCGAATGACAAAAATGTGAAATACATGAGATTTTAGTGAATCAACTTTTGGAAGTACAATTTTACCATTCTTAATTTCAGATAAATAACGTTTTGCAATTTGTCGTCGCTTATCATTTTCAGCATCTAAAAAAGGTAATTTTACGTTTAAAAAAGCCGCTTGAAGTTCATCCAATCTTGAATTGATTCCGATGAATTCATTGTAATATTTTTTATTAGAACCGTAATTTCGAAGTGAATAAAGCACTTTTGCCAATTCGTCATCATTGGTAGTAATCGCACCAGCATCACCAAGAGCACCTAAATTTTTTCCAGGATAAAAACTAAATCCGGCTGCGTTAGATAAATTTCCTGCCTTACCAGTTTCCAACTTACTTCCATGTGATTGCGCCGCATCTTCAACAACTAGTAAATTGTATCGTTTTGCAATGGCATTTATTTTATCCATTTCTGCAAGTTGTCCGTATAAATGAACCGGTAAAATGGCTCTAGTTTTTGAAGTTATTTTCTCTTCAATTAAATCAGGATTGATATTGTATGTTTCCATATTTGGTTCTACTAAAACCGGAATTAAATCGGCTTGTAAAATTGCCAAAATCGTAGCAATATAAGTATTTGATGGTACAATTACTTCATCACCTTTTTGAAGTTTTCCCAATGCAATATATCCTTTAAAAATCAGAATTAATGCATCCAATCCGTTGGCTACTCCAATGCAATATTTTGTACCGCAGTAACTGGCAAAATTGGTTTCAAATAATCCTACTTCATCGCCAAGAATAAACCAGCCTTTCTCTAAAACCAATTTCATCTTTTCTTGAAATTGCTCTTGATATACTATATTTATTTTCTGTAAATCGAGGAATTTTATCATTGTAAAACCGATTCTAATAATGTATAATTTTTGGTGTCTATTTCATAAAAACTCTGAACAGCAGTTTTTGTTCCGAAAGTTTCTTTCCAAAAAAGTAATCCTTCGTTTATCTTTCTGCCTTGTTCTTCATTGGAAATTCCAAAGTCAAAGAAATTTTTATCATTAAATACATTCGTAATTAAATGATGGTATAAAAAATCTAAACTTCCCAATTCATTTTTATCGTTATTTCCAGAAATGTATTGCGGGTGAGCCACATTATTGGTCACAAAAACTGTTGTTCCTGCTACAATTTTATCATATTGGTAAACGTTAAAATGACGAATATTATTTGGAAAATAACTGTGTAACAAAACAATTTCTTCCAACGAATGAACTGGATTAGTTTGATGTTTTTTACTCATATTCGGAATTAAAATTTCATTCCAAAATAACTCAAAATTGAGTTCTTCTTTAACAACTAAATCATTGCGCTCACCTCTTTTTACACATTGTTTTCTATCTTTCGAAAAAGCAAATGGTTTCGACAAATCAATTACAGAAAGTGCGTCTCTTCTTATTAATTTTGCTTGCAGAATAAACAAACAATAGTCCATTTCATTTGATAAAAAGTCACAATAAAAACCTGGTATTTCTTTAATGTTTAATTTTGAAATTCCATTACCATCGAGAAATTCTAAAATACTTTTAAAGATTAAAATCGTAGAACTTAATTTTGCTTTTTGACTCAAAACCAATCCGCCATAAGTCAATCCGCTGTGCGAAAAAACAGTATCTTCTACTCTATTTGCTGGCAAAACGGCAACTAATTTATTTTCATCAAAAACTAATAGAGAACAATCTTGAAAACGATCTTTATGGTATTCCATAAAATTTCTATGAAATAAAAATGTAGCGTTTTTGGCAACACTTATAAAAGCATTCCAAACCTCAAAATCTGCTGTCGTGTATTGTCTAACTAGGTATTTTTTCACACTATATTTTAAAACTTTGGAAAATTACGGAATTATTTATTAACAAAACCGATTTCAAAAATAGTTATAATTAAAAATAAATGACTATTTTTAAACTTCTAATATTTAAATTTTAAAGTGAATTTAAAACTACATTATTATTGCTTTAGTATTTTTTTGCTCTCCATTTGTTCAATTTACGGACAAAATGTAGCATTATACAATCAATTTAATGGTCGTTACGACTTTACTTTTATAGGAAACACAATGAATGTTGCCGAAAATACAGCAAATGATCCATGTGTAATTTTAACTAGCTCATCGGCAACTTATAATATGAATCCTGGCGATGTTGTGCAAAGTGCCTATTTGTATTGGGCTGGCTCTGGTACAGGTGATTTCAATGTGAATTTAAATGGAACACCAATTGTCGCAGAAAGAACTTTTGCTCTTACTTTGGCAAGTTCTGGAATGCCATTTTTTAGTGCTTTTGCAGATGTAACTTCGTTAGTTTCAACAACTGGTTCAGGAAATTATACTTTATCAAATTTAGATGTTTCAAGTTTTTTAAATCCAAATGATTATTGCATTAACGGAACTAACTTTGCAGGTTGGGCAATCGTAATTGTTTATCAAAACAATGCTTTGCCACTAAATCAGCTCAATGTTTATGATGGTTTGCAAAATGTTCCAAATGCGCTTACCATCAATTTGAGTAGCCTCAATGTTATTGACAATGCCGATGCCAAAATTGGTTTTGTAGCTTGGGAAGGCGATCGAAATATTGCTGTAACTGAAACGCTTACTATAAATGGAAATATCATTAGTAATCCGCCATTAAACCCAGCAAATAATGCATTTAACGGAACAAATAGTATAACAGGAAGCACGACGTTGTACAATATGGATTTGGATATTTATAACATAGAAAATAATATCGCCATTGGTGATACGTCGGCACTTATTCAGCTTACTTCGGGTCAAGATTTTGTAATGATTAATACGGTTGTAACCAAATTAAATAGCCAATTACCAGATGCAACTATTAGTATTGACGAAATTATTGAAGAATGTAATTCGCGATTAATAGAAGTCAATTTTACAGTTTACAATACTTTAAGTACCAATGAACTTCCTCCAGGAACACCAATCGCAATTTATGCTAACGGTGAGTTCATTCAATATACAGAAACTACTTTGCCAATTCCTATTGATGGTAGTTGGAGTAGTCAAGTTACTATCGAAATTCCTGAAAATATTCCTGATGGTTTTACACTTTTATTTGTAGTCGATGATGACGGAACTGGAACAGGAATTGTAACCGAATTATTAGAAAACAACAATACCGATCAAGAAATTATAACGTTTAATATTTCTCCTAATTTTAATGATTTAGAACCAATAATTAGCTGTAATCAAGGCCTGACAAGCGGAACATTTGACTTTGTAAATTATGACGAACTAGTTTTAGCCAATTCAACAGATGCTTTTATTGGTTATTACGAATCGTATGAAGATGCAGAAAATGATGTTAATGAAATTTTAAACATAACAAATTACAATGCAATTGCAACGCCAAAAGAAATTTTTATTCGAGTTGAAAACGAAAATTGTTTTGCAATCACTTCCTTTTTATTAGAGGTACGAAATTGTCCGCCGACAGTTTATAATTATGTTTCGGCAAATAACGATAATTATAATGAAACATTTTTCATAAAAGGATTAAGTGATATTTTTATAAATTTTGAATTGGAAGTCTACAACCGCTGGGGAAGATTAGTTTGGCAAGGAAACAATCAAACTGAGGATTGGGACGGATTTTCTACGAAAGGATTTAGATTGGACAATGATCTTTCTCCAAAAGGAACTTATTACTACTTACTTTTCTTAAACGATCCCGATTATCCGCAACCATTAACCGGATTTTTATACCTCGAAAAATAACGATAAACCATTTTAAGATGGTCATTTCTAAAAAACTCTGTAATTTAGCAACCTAAAATCAAGCTTTTTTCCATTGAAACAAATAACCTCTTCACAAAATCCGTTTATAAAATCGTTAGTTCAACTGCAAGAAAAAGCGAAATCTCGAAAACAATCGGGTACGTTCTTAATTGAGGGAAAACGTGAAATCGAACTTGCAATAAAAGGAAATTACGAATTGGAAACGGTATTATTTTTACCCGAATTAATTTCAGAAGAGCAACTTACTAAACTATCAAAATTGGGAATTAATTTGATAGAAATCAATAAAGAAGTCTATCAAAAACTAGCCTATCGCGATACAACCGAAGGAATTATTGCCGTTGCAAAAACGAAATCCTTAGCATTACAAGATTTAGAATTGCCTAAAAATCCATTGATTTTGGTAATGGAATCCATTGAAAAACCTGGAAATATTGGTGCAATGCTTCGAACGTGTGATGCTGCAAATATCGATGCCGTAATTATAGCTAATCCAAAAACCGATTTATACAACCCAAACATTGTTCGCTCAAGTGTAGGTTGTTTATTTACCAATCAAATTGCTACTGGTTCAACCGAAGATGTCATTAAATTTCTGAAAGAAAAAAATATTGCTATATTTGGTGCTACATTACAGAACTCCAACTTCTACCACACACAAGATTATACTATTCCAACTGCATTAGTCGTTGGCACAGAAGCAACTGGCTTAACTCAAGCTTGGCGCGATGCCGCAACACAAAACGTGATTATTCCGATGCAAGGCGAAATCGATTCTATGAATGTTTCAGTAGCTTCTGCCATTTTATTATTTGAAGCCAAAAGACAACGCGGATTTTAAACAAATAAATAATCTCAGAATTAAAAATAATGAACTATAAAATTTTCTTAGCACTTTTTCTAACTAGTTTTAGCATAAATGCTCAAATTACAGAACCACAACTTGACGAATTAGTTAACAATACATTAAAAACTTTTAACGTCCCAGGAATTGCAGTTGCCATTATAAAGGATGGAAAAATTGTTGTTTCCAAAGGTTATGGAATTGCCAATATTAAAACCCAGAAAAAAGTTGATGGAAATACACTTTTTGGGATTGCTTCTAATAGTAAGGCCTTTACTGCGTCAGCTCTAGCCATGTTAGTCGATGAAAAAAAGATAAACTGGGATGATAAAGTAGTAAAATATCTTCCCGATTTTAAAATGTACAATGATTATGTTACCAATGAATTTACCATTCGTGATTTATTAACGCATCGAAGTGGATTAGGTCTTGGAGCAGGAGATTTAATGATTTGGCCCGACGGTCATGATTTCACTCCTAAAGACATTGTAAAAAACATTCAGTACCTAAAACCTGTTTCCGGATTTAGAGCACAATATGATTATGACAATTTATTGTATGTAATTGCTGGTGAAGTAATAGAAAAAGTTTCAGGAAAAAGTTGGTGTGATTATGTCGATGAACGCATTTTGAAACCATTGCAAATGAACAACAGCGCTGCTTCATGGAATCGTCTAAAAGACAGTACAAATACGATTGCCCCACATGTTCCAACAGATGGAAAACTTGAAATTATTCCAAGATATAAAAATTCGATATTTGATGCAGCAGCCGGAATTTATGCAAGCACAAACGACTTATCTAAATGGGTTATTGCACAATTAAACAAAGGAAAGTACGGCGAAAACCAGAGATTATTTAGCGAAAAGCAACATTTAGAAATGTGGACGCCACAAACCATTTTACCTAACAGAAATAATTATCCTTACAAAAGTAATTTCAAAGCTTATGGCTTGGGATGGCAATTGACCGATATCAATGGTTACTTACAAGTTTCTCATACCGGCGGATTAGACGGAATTGTAACGCAAACTATTATGTTTCCAGAAATTCAACTTGGAATAATAGTTTTAACAAATCAACAAAATGGCGCCGCTTTCAATACAATTTCTAACACAATCAAAGACAGCTATTTAGGATTACCTTATTTTAATCATTTAGAATATTTGTCTAAAGGAAGAAAAGAACAAGAAGACGATGCCGATAAAGTAACAGCTGAAGTTTGGGAAACTGTGTCAAAAAATGCAGCTCAAAATTACATCAAAAAGAATGCTTCAAAACTAATTGGAACCTATAAAGATAATTGGTTTGGAGAAGTTAAAATATCCGAGAAAAAAGGAAAACTTTACTTTGCTTCTTCGCGTTCCAAAAGACTTGTTGGTGAAATTTTTTATTACAAAAATAATAGCCTAGCTGTAAAATGGAATGTGAGAAGTTTTCATGCCGATGCGCTTATCAATTTTGATGTAGATACCAACGGAACAATTACTCATTTTAAAATGGATGCTATTTCTCCAATGACCGATTTTAGCTATGATTTTCAAGATTTAGATTTTACTAGAGTTAACTAATTATGGTGTTTTAAACTTACTGAAAAAGCTAAAAATAAATGTAGAATTTGTTGGATACAATTTGCACAATTCAATTCTTATTATTATTTTTAGCTAATTGAAGATTAGGCCATGATAGAGATCGATTTAGAAGAAGAAAAAAAAGCATTAGCTCGCGAGTACAAAGAATTACTACGTATTAGTTATCAAACACTTACACCTGAAGATAAAAAACTTATTAGAAAAGCGTTTGATGTGGCAGTTGATGCTCACAAAGACCAACGACGTAAATCTGGTGAAGCCTATATTTTTCACCCTATCGGTGTTGCCAAAATTGTTGCTTCAGAAATTGGACTTGGACCAACGAGCATAGCCGCGGCTTTACTTCACGATGTGGTTGAAGATACACCAATTACAGTAGAAGATATTGAAAAACAATTCAATCCAAAAATTGCGCAACTTGTAGAAGGTTTAACCAAAATCTCTCAAGTTAAAAAAGACATGAACATCTCAATGCAAGCGGAAAATTTCCGTAAAATGCTGTTGACTTTAAATGATGATGTTCGTGTAATTCTGATAAAAATCGCCGACAGATTGCACAATATGCAAACTATGGATTCAATGCCCGATTACAAACAAGTAAAAATTGCATCAGAAACGTTATACATTTATGCGCCACTTGCCCATCGATTGGGATTGTACAACATCAAAACAAAATTAGAAGATTTAGGATTAAAATATACAGAACCAGCTGTTTATAATGATATTGTAAGCAAAATGAAGGAAACAAAAGAAGAACAAGACGAATATATAAAATTAGTTTCTGATGTTTTAAAGAAATCACTTAACGATGAAAGTGTTGATTATACGATAAAAGGTCGACCAAAATCGATTTACTCCATTCGACGAAAAATGCTGGCTCAAAATGTAAGTTTTGATGAAGTTTACGACAAATTTGCACTTCGAATTATTTACAAATCCAACCAACACGACGAAAAATTCTTGGCTTGGAAAATCTATTCCATTGTAACCGATCATTATCGTCCAAGTCCAAGTCGTTTGCGCGATTGGATTTCTTCACCAAAATCAACCGGATACGAAGCACTTCATATTACCGTTATGGGTCCAAAAGGTCGATGGGTTGAAATTCAAGTTCGAAGTGAACGTATGGATGAAATTGCAGAAAAAGGATACGCAGCACATTACAAATACAAACAAGGTGTTACCGAAGAAAATGGTTTGGATGTTTGGTTGAACTTGCTCAAAGAAGCACTAGAAAACTCCGAAACTAATGCGGTAGATTTTGTAGAGGATTTCAAAATGAATTTGTACGCAAAAGAAATCTTTGTTTTTACTCCAAAAGGTGAAATTAAATCACTTCCAAAAGGAGCAACTTCATTAGATTTTGCTTTTAGCATTCACTCAGAAATTGGAATTAAAACTAGAGGAACAAGAGTTAACGGAAAACTAGTTCCATTGAATTACGAATTAAAAAGTGGTGATCAAATAGAAATTATAACTTCTATAAATCAAAAACCAACTATAAACTGGCTCGATTATGTTACCACTTCAAGAGCCAAAAATAAAATCAGAAACGTTCTCAACGAGAATACCAAGAAAATTGCCGAGGAAGGAAAAGAATTATTAACTCGTAAATTAAAACATTTAAAAATTACTTTAAATGAAAATGTGGTTAACGAATTAGTAAATTTCTTCAAATTAAAAACGAGCTTAGATTTGTTTTACCGCGTCGGAATTGGTTCTATTGAAAACCAGCAGTTGAAAGATTATGCGGCTCAAAAAAGCAATACGTTAATCAATTTCTTTAAGAATAAAATCAAACGTTCTCCAAGTACAAATTCTGAAGAAATTCACCGTCAAGAAATTACTAACAATTACGATTTATTGGTTTTTGGAGTAGATCAAGACCGATTAGATTATAAATTATCGTCGTGCTGTAATCCAATTCCAGGTGACGAAGTTTTTGGCTTTGTAACGATAAACGAAGGAATAAAAGTACACAAAAAGGATTGTCCAAATGCCATTAGTATGCAATCTAACTATGCTTACAGAATTATGCAAGCCAAATGGGTTGACTCGTCACAACAAGAATTTAGAGCAGTTCTAAGAATCACCGGAATGGACACTTTGGGATTAACTAATGAGTTAACAAAAGTAATTTCAAACCAAATGCACGTAAACATTCAGAGTATCTCTTTGAGTGGCGAAGCAGGAATTTTTAATGGACAAGTAACTGTTGTAGTTCAAAACAATACCATCCTTAAAAAACTAATGGACAACATTAAAAAAATTGATGGAATTGATAAAGTGTCAAGAGAAAATAAGAACTAAAATAATAACGAATTTTCCTATTATTAACAACACGTTTATAACTTATGTGAAGTTTAGCAGTTAAACTTTTAAACTTTTAAACAAAAAATTTATCTTTGCCAGATATGACACTAATTGCTAACGATAATACTAAAAATCAAGAAACTGTAAAGAATGTTTTTACAGCTTATCTTGAGAACAAAGGACATCGAAAAACTCCTGAACGCTATGCTATTTTGCAAGAAATTTACAATAGCGAAGAGCATTTTGATATAGAAAACTTGTACATCAAAATGAAGAACAAGAACTATCGTGTATCTCGTGCCACTTTGTACAACACCATAGAATTACTTTTAGATTGTGGTTTGGTTAGAAAACATCAGTTTGGACAAAATCAAGCGCATTACGAAAAGTCCTATTTCGATAAACAACACGATCATATCATCATGACCGATACTGGTGAAGTAATCGAATTTTGCGATCCAAGAATTCAAACAATCAAAAAAACTATTGAAGACATTTTTGGTGTAGAAATTACCAATCACTCTTTATATTTTTATGCAAATAAAAAGTCGGAAGCTGGAAATTAAAAGCTAAAAAACTTAAAATAAAAACAACACACAATACAAAAACAATGACTGTAGATTTACTACTCGGATTACAATGGGGTGACGAAGGAAAAGGAAAAATCGTTGACGTTCTAACTTCTAAATATGATATTATTGCTCGTTTTCAAGGCGGACCAAATGCTGGACATACCTTAGAATTTGACGGAATAAAACACGTTTTAAGAACAATTCCTTCTGGAATTTTTCACGACAACAACATCAACGTAATTGGAAATGGCGTTGTAATTGATCCAGTAGTTTTCAAAACTGAAGTTGATGGTTTAGCGAAATTCAATTTGGATATCAAATCGAAATTAATCATTTCAAGAAAAGCACACTTAATTTTACCAACTCATAGACTGCTTGATGCAGCTTCTGAAGCTTCAAAAGGCAAAGCTAAAATTGGTTCTACTTTAAAAGGAATTGGACCAACTTATATGGACAAAACTGGTAGAAACGGAATTCGTGTTGGTGATATTGAACTAGCCGATTTTAAAGAAAAATACCGCGCTTTGGCCAACAAACACGAAGAAATGATCAAGTTCTACGACGTTGCCATCCAATACAATTTACCCGAATTAGAAAAAGAATTTTTTGAAGCTATTGAAGATTTAAAAAAATTAGATTTTATCGATAGCGAAGAATACTTAAACCAAGCACAAAAAGCAGGAAAATCAATTCTTTGCGAAGGCGCACAAGGATCATTATTGGATGTTGATTTTGGAACCTATCCATTTGTAACCTCTTCGAATACTACTGCTGCCGGAGCTTGTACTGGATTAGGAATTGCTCCAAACAAAATTAAAGAAGTCTTCGGAATTTTCAAAGCTTACACAACTCGTGTTGGTTCTGGACCATTTCCTACAGAAGATTTTGGTGCTGCTGGCGATATGATGGCAAGCGTTGGAAACGAATTTGGAAGCGTTACAGGAAGAAAAAGACGTTGCGGTTGGTTGGATTTAGTAGCATTAAAATATGCTATTCAAGTAAACGGAGTAACGCAGTTAATGATGATGAAAGGCGATGTTTTATCAGGATTTGAAACATTAAAAGTGTGTACCTCTTACAACTATAAAGGAGAAAATATCCAACATTTACCTTATAATATAGAAGAAGAAAATGTTCAGCCAGTTTACACTGAATTTAAAGGCTGGAAAGCCGATTTAACCGGATTAACAACTTATGAAAGTTTACCAAAAGAACTAAAAGAATACATCGAATTTATAGAAAAAGAAGTTGAAGTTCCAATAAAAATTGTCTCTGTTGGACCAGATAGAAAGCAAACAATACTTAAATAAATTCCAAAATATAAAATCCCAAATTCCATCTGAAATTTGGGATTTTTAATAAAAATGCGATGCTAAAAAAGACCTTTGCAACAATCTTATTTCTTTTACTTTGTAATACAATTTACGCACAAGAAAGTCAAAAAATAACTTTAAAAGAATTTATAGAACAAGTAAAAGAGAAAAACGAATCTATAAAAAAAGCTGATAGTGTCAATGTTATGATAAATGATTTACTGATTGAAAATCACGGCGATTACAAGATTGATCCTAAAAATATTTCCCGAATGGAAATTCTAGTAATTGAACCAGAGAAAAACACTGCAGGTGTAAAACCTAGCATAATTATTTCAACTAAAATAAAATAATTAGTACTAAATTTTAAACACAAAACTCTCACTAACTCCAATACTAACTTTCACAACTCCTACTCCATTTTCAACTTTTAAAGTAGCTTTGCTTCCGTATAATTGATCTTTCAACGGATAGCTTCCATCTTTTAAATTCCATTTTGCAATAACATCAGAAGGAATTTTTAAATCGAAATTACTTTTGGTTACCCAAGAAAAATTAGCAACAACTAGCAACTTTTCGTTATCTGACCAACGTACAAAAGAATAAATTCCAGAATCATAACCTTCTGTTTCAGCTCTATTTACCGATTGTATTTCTTGAAATTCACCCATCAAAGCATCACTTTTAAGCGAAAAATTCAATAATCGTTTGTAGAAATCACGAAGATTTTTTTCTGATTCCGATAATTGTCCGCCATCAAATTTTCCGCCATTCATCCAACGTTGATGATTTGGAACTCCAACATAATCGAATATTGAAGTTCTAGAGCGAGTTCCAAATCCGCCATTTTCATTTCCAGCTTCGCCAACTTCTTGTCCAAAATAAATCATTGTTGGTGATGAACTTAACGTTGTAGAAACGACCATAAGCGGCTTTCCTTTTTCTGGCGTTCCGGCAAATTCAGGACTAGCTAATCGCTGCTCATCGTGATTGTCTAAAAAGTGCAACATGTGATGCTCGATATCAGCCATACTTTTTTGAATATCCGAAAGTCCATCGGGCAATTTCTTTCCTTGAATTACGTCTTTCAAATAATCATAAGTCGCCACTTTATCATACAAATAATCCATTTTTCCTAAGTGGATGTAATTTCTATATTCGTTCGGATTATAGACTTCTGCCAACAAAAAAGCATTTGGATTTTTCATCTTAATTGCCGAATTCATATAACTCCAAAATTCATACGGAACCATTTCTGCCATATCATATCTAAAACCATCAATACCTTTTGCAGTCCAATACAAAGCAATATCTCTGAATTTCACCCAAGAACTTGGAACACTTTTATCCTTCCAAAATTCAAAATGTTCTTTATAAGATTTTGTATCGAATCCAGTAGGCAATTCAGGAAAATCTTTAGAACCATCAGGTCGAACGCCATAATTTACTTTTATAGTTTCATACCAATCATTAAAATCAGGCTTTGCCAAACGCGAGCCATTTCCGGTCCATTTTGCAGGATTTTCATCAAATTTGCCATCAATTAATGGATTTTTTTCTCCATTTAAAGGTTTGTAATTAGCAGATGTTGGAACTTGAAAAGCTTGTCCCGGAATATAATAAAAATTATTATCACGAGCATATTCAACAGAAGTATTGTCATCGGCACCAAAATCACGAACGCCTTTTGGATTATTTTTACCTTCATATTTTCTAGCAATATGATTGGGTACAATGTCAATAAGTAATTTCAAACCGTTTTTGTGAGTTCTTGCAATTAATGCTTCAAATTCTTCTAATCGTTTTGCAGGATTAACAGCCAAATCTGGATTTACATTATAATAATCTTTCACCGCATAAGGCGAACCAGCACGACCTTTCACTACTTCTGGATCATCATTTGAAATTCCAATAGAAGTATAATCATTTACTAAAGCATGATGTGGAACTCCTGTGTACCAAATATGTGTAACTCCTAAATTTTTAATTTCGGTTAATGCTTTATCAGTAAAATCATTGAATTTTCCAACGCCATTTCCCTCAATTGTTCCCCAAGGTTTGTTGGTAGTATTCTGATTTCCAAATAATCTCGTAAAAACTTGATAAACCACTTTCTTCTTTTCCACAACGGTAACTTTTTTATTTTTTGATATTTGATTGGTATTTTTAATTTGAGAACATGCCGATAACGATAGTGTTATCATTCCAAATACTACAGCTCTTTTCATTTTGAAGTTGTTTAAGTAACCCATTCAACAAATATAAAAATTTGATGCACATTTATAACATGTAATAAAAAAATCTTAATAAACATTTGAGTTGGCTCTATTTTTATAAATTTGCTTAAAAATACAACCCTTGAAAAAATACATCTTCTTTGTTGGATTGCTTTTACTGAGTTTTTCAAATGCTTTCGCACAAAAACCAAGTACAATTGTAATCGAGAATTCCGATTTTTCTGATTTGAATGAAATTGAACTTCCGGGTGCATTTTTATTGACAGGAAATGTTCGTGCTGTTCATGATGGTGTGGTTTTAACTTGTAATAAAGCTTACTATTATAAAAACGAAAATTACATCAAAGCCTTTGGTGATGTGCAAATGGTTCAAGGTGACACCCTATTTTTAAACGGAAAATATGCCGAATACAATGGAAATGTAAAACAAGCATTCGCTACAGGAAATGTGGTAATGCGTTCGCCAGAAATGTCATTGGTAACCGATACAATAAATTTTGATAGGGTAAAACAGGAAGCCTACTACAATTCTAACGGAACCATTGTCAATAAAGAAAACACCTTAAAAAGTAAATCAGGTCGCTATTATGTAACACAAAAAAAATATCAGTTTCTTACTGCTGTTACCATTACCAATCCAGAGTATGTTATCAAATCGAATCATTTAGATTATTACACCAATTCGGGTCACTCCTATCTTTTTGGACCATCAACAATTACTGGAAAAGAGAATTTTATTTATACCGAAAAAGGATTTTATGATACCAAGAAAAATAAGGCGCATTTTGTAAAAAACTCTTATATAAAATACAACGATCGATTAATAAAAGGAGACAGTTTGTATTATGATAGAAATCAAGAATTTGCATCGGCAACGCGAAATGTAAAAATCACAGATTCGATAAATAAAGCCATAATCAAAGGACATTATGGAGAAGTTTACCGTAACAAAGACTCACTTTTCATAACCAAAAGAGCATCTGTTCGAACTTTAATGGAACAAGATTCTATGTTTATTCACGGAAAAAGATTAGTCGTAACTGGTAAACAAGGCGAAAGAGTTATTCGCGGCTACAACAACGTACGTTTCTTTAAAACCGATATGAGCGGAAAATGTGATTCGCTTCATTCTGATCAAAAACGCGGATTGACACAACTTATTGGAAGACCTATTTTATGGAATTTTGACAACCAACTAACTGGCGATGTCATGCATTTAATTGGAAATAATCAAACTGAAAAATTGGATTCTTTAAAAGTGCTCAACAACGCTTTCATAATATCCAAAGACACGATTGGAACTGGCTACAATCAGGTAAAAGGACTCAATCTCTATGGGAAATTTAAGGACAACAAACTCTATGAAGTGGATATTGAAAAAAATACCGAGGTCATTTATTATTTGCGAAATGACGAACAAGAATTGATTGGAATTAACAAAAATACGAGTAGTAAAATTAATATGATTCTTGACGGAAAAACAATCGAAACCATAACGTTTTTCAATAATGTTGATGGAGAAATTTATCCCGAAGCCGAATTACCCGAAAACACCCGGAAACTCCGAGGTTTTGTATGGCGTGGTGATGAACGAATAAAAACAAAAGAAGATATTTTTCCACCAGAAGAAAATGAATATGATGTAAAAGCAGCTGCCGATGTAAAAGCAGAATTAAAAGACGACGAACTTCCAATGGAACCAAGAAAAGAAACACTAGAATACGATAAAAAACCAGCTGCTAAAAAAGTTTCGACAAGTAAGAAATCTGCGAAAAAATAGACTGATTTTTATCATCAAATAAACGAATACCAAATTGAACGATTTTCTAAAATACCAAGCACAAACTTCACCTTATCCTCTAGGAATGGAAGTGTCGTATGCCATTGGTTCTTATATTTACGACACTAACAATAAAAAATATCTCGATTTTGTTGCTGGAGTTTCGGCTTGCTCGCTCGGACACCAAAATCAAAGAGTAAATCAAGCCATAAAAGACCAATTGGACAAATATTCACATGTGATGGTTTACGGTGAATATTCTCAAAGTCCGGCGGTACAATATTGCAAATTATTAGTTGAGAATTTACCCAAAGAATTGAATAAAGTTTATTTAGTAAATTCAGGAACAGAAGCTTGTGAAGGCGCATTAAAACTCGTTCGACGTGTTACTGGAAGAAGCCAATTAATTTCGTGTCACAATGCCTATCACGGAAATACGATGGGTTCAATGAGTGTGATGGGATTTGAAGAACGCAAGCAAGTATTTAGACCATTGATTCCCGATGTTGATTTTATTACCTTCAATAATGAAGAAGATATTCAAAAAATAACTACCAAAACAGCCGGAATAATTATAGAAAGCATTCAAGGTGGCGCAGGTTTTATCCAACCCGAAAACGACTTTTTAGCCAAAGTAAAAAAGCGTTGCGAAGAAGTTGGAGCTTTAATGATTATTGACGAAATTCAACCTGGCTTTGGTAGAACAGGAAAATTATTCGGATTTGAAAATTACAATGTCGTTCCAGATGTGGTAATTATCGGAAAAGGAATGGCTGGCGGAATGCCTGTTGGCGGATTTATTGCCAACGAAAAATACATGGATTTATTGAGTCACGATCCAAAATTGGGACACATAACAACTTTTGGTGGTCATCCTGTCATTGCGGCAGCATGTTTAGCAACTTTGCAAGAAATTATAGAAAAAGACTACACTTCGCAATCATTAGAGAAAGAAAAACTCTTTAGATCACTTTTGGTACATCCTTTGATACAAGAAATTAGAGGAAAAGGATTGATGCTTGCAGCAATGACATCAGATGAAGAAATAACAAATCAAGTTATTCTAAAATGTCAAGACAAAGGATTAATATTATTTTGGTTATTGTTTGAGGGAAAAGCCATCCGAATAACGCCACCATTAACAATTTCCGAAGAAGAAATTAGAGAAGGTTGCAGGATTATTTTGGAAGTGATGGATGAGATAGTTGCGGGTTAAAAGTTACGAGTTGCGAGTTTTATTGATACTTTTTAAATTTTAAACGTAAAGCATAAAAATTGTGAATGTAAAACTCAAATATTTTATTTCAATATTTTCATTAATTATAATATTTATTGCAACAGAATATCTACTAGTACCTTATGCGCAAAAGTCGGTAAATAGTCATACTGGAGGAAGTGACTTTTTTAGTATTCTTTTTAATTTGATTGCATTAATAATTTTTATCAGATTAATAGTTAGATTATATAAAAAAGTAAAATCTTCTGAAATAATCATTATAATTGCATACTTTATAACATTCATATATTTAGGATACAAATTTTATAATTTAGTTTGTTATGGTTGTTCACAAGGATAAATATTTTACTTAATTAAGCAAAAACCCGAAACTTGAAACCTGAAACCCGAAACTTAATTTGTGTTAATTAAATTGTTCAAAACAATTACCAAATTCTCCAACATTAAAGCAATTGTTACCTACTTTTATTAAGGATAATTTTAAATAAATAAGCTATGCATTTGGATCACGACGAAGAAGACTACAATTTATCCTTATCAAAATTTGAATCGATGTTGAAAACCAATAAAGTTTTCTTTTTTGATTCAGAAGAATTTGAAGAAATCATTCTTCATTATCTTGATATGGGTAAAGCAAGTTTGGCCAAAAAAGCTTTAAAACTTGGACTGGAACAACACCCAAAATCTACTGGACTTAAACTAGTTCAGGTTGAAATGTTGGTCTATGATGACAAACTCGAATTAGCCGAAAAATTGCTTAACGAGTTGTATGCCATTGAGCCAACTAACGAAGAAATTTTTATCCAGAAAGCCAATATTTATTCGAAGCGCGACAACCATGAAAAAGCGGTTGAACTACTTCAAGAAGCCCTAAAATATACCGAAGATTTCGCCGATGTCTATAACTTAATTGGTATGGAATACCTTTTTATGGACAATTTAGAAAAAGCCAAAGAGAACTTTATGAAATGTCTTGAAGAAGATATTGTAGATCAATCTGGACTTTATAATGTGGTGTATTGTTTCGAATTTTTAGATCAAAATGCAGAAGCAATTGAGTATCTTAAAAAATACATTGATAAAAATCCGTACAGTGAAATCGCTTGGCATCAGCAAGGTAGATTACATTATGGTTTGAAAGAATATGAAAACGCAGTTCGCGCTTTTGAATATGCTACCTACATAGACGATGAATTTCTTGGCGCTTTCATGGAAAACGGAAAAGCTCTTGAAAGATTAAAGCGTTACGAAGAAGCTATAGAAAATTACCAAAGAACTATTGACCTTGACGATCCAACATCGTATGCATTATTGCGAATTGGGAAATGTCACGAAAAATTGGGTAACAAAGCCGAAGCATTAAAATATTTCAATAAAACAGTTCATGAAGATCCGCTTTTGGATAAAGGTTGGATTGCTATTACTGATTTTTATGTGCGTCAGAAAAATTTCCAAAAGGCATTGTATTATGTAAACAAAGCTTTGGCAATTGATGATCAAAATCGTGCTTATTGGAAACGTTATGCTACCATAAATAAAGCAATGAATTTCTATGAAGAAGCCGAACTTGGTTATAGAAAAGCAGTAGAATTTGGCGATTATCAATTAGATACTTGGTTATTTTGGGTAGATATTTTACATTTTTTAGGAGAATATGATAATGCAGTAATGACACTTTTACAAGCATCTGAAAGTTTTCCAGAAGAATATGAAATAGAATATCGTTTAGCCGGATTGTATTTTATGTTGAATGAAGAAGAAAAAGCAACGTTCCATTTAAGTAATGGTTTACGATTGAATTTTAATAATCATACGATGTTAGAAGAATTATTTCCAACGATATGGTCATTAAAAAAAGTGCAAACTTTTATAAAAAAACACAAAAAATAAAATTTACTATTTATAAATTTAAACCATTAAGAAATTAAGAACATTAAGATTAAAACTTAATCAACTTAATTTCTTAATGGTTTTAAAATGAAAACAAAAATTGGAAGATCATAAAAAATTCGGATTAATAGGTAAAAATATTTCCTACTCTTTTTCAAAAAAATACTTTACAGAAAAATTTTCGTCCGATTTATTTGATGATTTTACCTACGAAAATTTTGACATCGAATCTATTAATGATTTTCCAGAAATTTTAAAAAACAATCCCGATTTAAAAGGTTTGAATGTAACCATTCCTTATAAAGAAGCGATTATTCCGTTCTTAGATACCATGTCGGATAAAGCATTTAAAATTGGAGCGGTCAACGTAATACGATTTACTAAAAAAGGAAACTTAAAAGGCTATAATTCCGATTGGTATGGATTTAAACAATCGTTAGAACCACTTTTACAGCCACATCATAAACGTGCTTTGATATTAGGAACTGGTGGCGCTTCAAAAGCCGTTGCCTTTGCACTTGACCAACTTGGAATTTTCTACACATTCGTATCGAGAGAAGCAACGGAAAATGCCATTGATTATGATCGAATTAACGTTACAACTTTTGATAATTTTCAGATAATAATTAATTGCACACCACTTGGTACAAGTCCGAATGTTAAGGAGTTTCCTCCTATTCCTTATCAGTTTTTTACAGATAAACATATTGCTTTTGATTTAATTTACAATCCCGAAGAAACGCAGTTTTTAAAGAAAGCTAAGAAAAAAGGCGCTGTTACAAAAAACGGTTATGAAATGTTAGTTTTTCAGGCGGAAAAAGCTTGGAAAATCTGGAATAAATAGAAAAGTTTTGTTGACTCTGACTTCTATTCAATACAATTACAAACTAGCCCCGATTAAAGTGAAAATAAAAAATGTCCCGATTGTTTCGGGACATTTTTTATTGCAACGGAAAGCGGGAAAATGGATTGCAAAAAATTCCCAAGCCATTCGCTCCTTAAAATAAAACGAACAGAAACCATTGATTTTCTTTGAATTTTGATGCTACTTTAGTATCTTTCGCGCTCCGAAAAGGAAAAATATTGTATAACCTTACACATTTTAAAATGTTAGAAGAAAAGAATGATAACCTGTCAGTTAACGAAAACGAGACAGATGGAAACGTAAACAATGCATCTCAAGAAGCAATTCAGACTGAAAATCAAGAAGTTGAAGCTGTAACTGAATTGGTTCCTGATACAGAAGTCGAAGCACCGTTAGTTGCTGAAGCTGAACAAGAAACGGTTCTAGAAGTGGAAGAACTTGTAGGCGAACAAATTACAGAGACACCGAAAGATGTTCCAACAATTGAAAATACATCTAATGTAATTGCTGAAAATGTTATTGAATTAACAGACGAGCAAGTTGCTGATGACACAATGGTTTTGGAAGATGAAAATGATTTTGCAATGAACGCAATTGCAAATGCTAATGCTGAAGAAAGCGAAGACGAAACGGTTAAAGGTAGACACGATATTCCGTTGCAGGATTATGAAGCTTTACCGATGGAAAAATTGGTTGAAGAGTTGGAAACACTAGTTGCAACTGATCAAGTAATGTCTGTTCGTGAGCATGTTGAAGAAGTTAAAAAAGCATTTTTATCTAAATTTCATCATTTTATGGATGAGAAGAAAGATGAATTTCATGCAGAAAATCCAGATACTACAGAGGATTTTCATTATAGTTTTCCGTTAAAAACAAAATTTGATTCGTTATACAATCAATATAGAGATAAAAAAAATGTACATTTTAAATCGCTTCAAAATAACTTAAAAGCGAATTTAGAAAACAGAATGGCGATTGTAGAAGAGTTGAAAAACTTAGTAAACAATTCGACGGGAAATATTGCCAATTCTTTAAAACAGCTTAACGACATTAGAGATCGTTGGAACAATGCTGGCCCGATTCCGAAAGATAAATACAACCACGTTTGGAATAATTATCATTTTCATATTGAGAATTTTTACGATTTCTTGCACTTGGATAGAGATGCGCGTGATCAAGAATTCAAACATAATTTAGAATTAAAAAACAAAATTATAGCTCGTGTAGGTGAATTAATTGACGAAACTGATATCAACAAATCATTCCGTGAATTGCAAGATTTACACCGCATTTGGAAAGAAGATATTGGTCCGGTTTCAAGAGAACACCGCGAAGAATTATGGAAGCAATTCAGTGAGTTGACCAAACAAATGCACGACAAACGCGAAACTTTTTACGAAAGTTTTAAAGCAAAAGAAACCGAAAATCTTGAAAAGAAAAACGAAATCATTGCACAACTAGAAGTTTTAGCACAAGAAAAAGTAGATTCGCACCAAGCTTGGTTGAACCAAATTGTAAAAGTGGAAGCGTTGAGAAATCAATTCTTTGCAACAGGAAAAGTTCCTGGTGAAGTGAATGAAGCAACTTGGGCAAAATTTAAAAATGCAGTTCGTGATTTTAATGTTTTGAAAAACTCGTTCTACAAAGACATTAAAAAAGATCAAAACGATAATTTAAGTAAGAAACAAGCGCTTGTTGATAAAGCAAATGAGTTGAAAGAAAGCGAAGATTTTGCCGCTACAACTCCTTTAATGAAGCAAATTCAAGAAGATTGGAAACTTGTTGGACATGTGCCAAGAAAATTTTCTGATAAACTTTGGAACGAATTTAAAGCAGCTTGTAACCATTATTTTGAGCGTTTAAAAGACAGCAAAAAAGAAGAAAATGCAGAAGAAGTTGCCGCTTTTGAAAAGAAAAAAGAATATTTGGAAGCGTTGCGTTCATTTGAATTAGTTGGTGATCACAAAACCGATTTGGATGCCATAAAAGCACACATTGAAGCATGGAAAGCTATTGGAAGAGTTCCTTTTAACAGAAGACATGTTGAAGGAAAATTCAATAAAATTCTAGATGCTTTGTTCGAAAAATTAAGCTCAAGCAAAAAAGAAAGCGAGCAATTGCGTTTTGCAAATCGTTTAGACAATATTTCTGGTTCTGAAGACAGTAGAAAATTAGACAACGAAAAAATCTTTATCATGAGAAAAATTGATGAAGTACAAAACGAAATTTTCCAATTAGAAAACAACATTCAGTTCTTCCAAAATACTAAAAATGCTAAGAAAGAAAATTCAATTGTAACCGAAGTTAGAAAAACAATTGAACGACATAAAGAAGATTTAGTTTCATGGAAAGATAAGTTGAAACAAATTAGAAATTTGAATAAATAAAACAAAAGCTCACTTTAATCGGTGAGCTTTTTTTTATGACAAATATCATTTTTTTTTAATCCTTCTAAGTTTACTTTTGGAACTTAAAAGTAATCCATTATGTCAGTTTCCTTAATTCAAAAATACAATGTTCCTGGTCCGAGATACACAAGTTATCCAACCGTTCCTTACTGGGAAGAAGATTTATTTTCGTTAGACCAATGGAAAAATACTTTTATAAAATCATTCAACGAATCTAATGCTACTGAAGGCATAAGTTTATATATTCATTTGCCTTTTTGCGAAAGCATGTGTACCTTTTGTGGTTGCAACAAACGAATTACGAAAAATCACGAGGTAGAAAATCCGTATATTTTAGCCGTTTTAAAAGAATGGAATTTGTATTGCGATTTATTATCAACAAAACCTATAATCAAAGAAATCCATCTTGGCGGCGGAACACCAACTTTCTTCGCACCAGAAAATCTAGAAACCTTAATAAACGGAATTTTCACACGATCCATCAAAGCCAAAGAACACGAATTCAGTTTTGAAGGTCACCCAAATAATACCACAAGACGCCATTTACAAACACTTTATGATTTAGGATTTCGTCGAGTGAGTTTTGGCGTTCAAGATTATTCGCTTAAAGTTCAAACAGCAATTCACAGAATTCAACCTTTTCATAATGTGGCAAAAGTCACCTTTTGGGCTAGAGAAATTGGATACAAATCTATCGGTCACGACTTGATTTTTGGATTGCCATTTCAAACATTAGATGATGTTCTTGATACAATTGATAAAACCAAATCGCTTCAACCCGATCGCCTTGCATTTTACAGTTACGCACACGTTCCTTGGATAAAAGGCAACGGACAACGTGGTTACAAAGGCCAAGATTTACCCAAAGATGATGAAAAACGTCAACTTTATGAAGCTGGAAAAAATCGATTATCGCAGAATAATTATCATGAAATTGGAATGGATCATTTTGCTTTAGAAACCGATAGCATGTATAAATCATACAAAAACAAAGAGTTGCACCGCAATTTTATGGGCTACACATCTTCCAAAACTCAGTTGATGATTGGTCTTGGAGTTTCATCTATTAGCGATAGCTGGTACAGTTTTGCTCAAAATGAAAAGACCATTGAAGACTATTACAAAAGACTAGAAAACAACGAATTACCAGTTTTTCGCGGTCATATTTTAACAAATGAAGATTTAATTATCAGAAAACACATCCTAAATTTGATGTGCCAATTTGAAACCTCTTGGAAAAAAGATAAGGACTTTTTCACAGAATTACCCGAAATAATCAACCAACTTCATGAAATGGAAAACGATGGTTTAGTGAAAATTACAAGCCAATCGATAGAAGTTACTGAAAAAGGAAAACCATTTGTGAGAAACATCTGCATGGCATTCGACTTGCGACTAAAACGAAATCTGCCACAAACAGAATTGTTTTCAATGACAATTTAATTTTTTTCAGGAGCGAATCAGTAGTAATTCTGGTAATCCATTTTCCTGCTTTCCGTTTCAATCTCGTCAAAAAAGACGAGATTTTCTCTACAATCAGGGCTAGATAGTAATCCATTTGAATAAAATCAATTTTCAAAAAGAAATTTGTATTAAATACAACACTACATTTCTATCTTTGCAAAAAAATACTTCATGTCAAATATTTATTTAGGATATCATTTTACTGTAGAACCAAAAGAACTAGGTTCAGAAATACTAATTGCTGAATTGGGCGAAAAACCATTTGAAAGCTTCATAGAAACCGAAACCGGATTCAGTGCTTTCATCCAAAAAGACCTTTGGACAGAAGATGTTCTAGAAGATATTTACGTCTTAACATCACCAGAATTTACCATTTCTTACACCATTGAAGAAATAGATCAAGTAAACTGGAACGAAGAATGGGAAAAGAATTTTGAAGCTATAGACGTTGACGGAAAATGCCATGTACGTGCACCATTTCATCCAAAAACAGATGCCGAATTTGACATCATAATCGAACCAAAAATGAGTTTTGGAACAGGTCATCACGAAACTACTCACATGATGATTCAGCATTTATTAAAAACCAATGTCGAAGGAATGAAAACATTAGACATGGGTTGCGGAACAGCCATTTTAGCCATTCTAGCAGAAATGAAAGGTGCTAAACCAATCGATGCTATTGATATCGATAATTGGTGTTACTTAAATTCTATAGAAAATGCCGAACGTAATAATTGTAAAGAAATTACTGTTTATGAAGGTGATGCTTCTCTCCTAGTTGATAAAAAATACGATTTAATAATTGCCAACATCAACCGAAATATATTGCTGAACGATATGCAAGCGTATGTTGATTGTTTAAATCCGAACGGAACCATATTATTTAGCGGTTTTTACACCGAAGACATTCCGTTTATTGATGCATCGTGTACCGAAAAAGGTTTGACTTATGTTAAAAAATTCGAAAGAAACAATTGGGTTTCCTTGAAGTATGTAAAAAATAATTAATTTTGCACCATCAAAGAAATTAGAATAAAGAATTATAAATGAGTACAATAGAAAAAGTTCAAGAAGAAGTTTTAGTCGACGAGCAAGTAGGAATTAACAACGAGATAATTCTGTACAATGATGATGTAAATACTTTTGATCACGTTATAGAAACACTTATTAGAGTTTGCAAACACGATGCACTGCAAGCAGAACAATGTGCCATTTTAGTACATTATAAAGGAAAATGTTCTGTAAAAAACGGAAGTATTGAAGAACTCACACCGTATTGCTCCGCACTTTTAGATGCTGGACTAAGTGCAGAAATACAATAAAAAAATCCCGAGTTAATCGGGATTTTTTTATTGATAAATTTTAATTAGGCTTTTTTAAGTACTGTTATTGAAGTATATTTAATACCTTCTAATTCATAATTAAAATAAACTTTTAGAGTTGAATCAGATAATTCTTTAATTTTCCCTGAAGTTGGTGTTGAACCACCAAAAGTAGTTTGAATATTATTACCAGTTTTAACATAAATTCCTGAGTTACTTTCAACTTCTTGACAAACAACCCCATACCTTTTCCTCTCTAAAGTTCCGTCTGATTTAAACTCAATATAATCTTTTGTACAACCTGTCACATGTTGATGTAAATATAATTCTTCATCACCATCAATTAAACTACCCATTTTATACAATTCCCATTTTCCAACAATTTCACCAGATGTTGATGGTCCATCATCGTCTCCACACGAAGTTAAATTCAATCCTAAAACCAAAACTGAAAGAAATAGAAGAATACGGTTTTTCATAATTTTTATAATTTATTCTGAACCAATTATATACAAAAAAGACTACTAATTAATGAGGCAAATTATCTTTTACGACACCATAAATAAAAGTACCGAGTAAAGCTCCAAAGAATATAAAAATCACACTTATAAATCCAGAACCCAACAAGATAAAGATTGGTCCAGGACATGCACCAACTAAAGCCCAGCCTAGTCCAAAAAACAAACCACCAATCCAATAGCGAAAAGTGCCTTTTTCTTTTTCTTGAATTTCAATTGGTAAACCTTTTATATCTTTAAGTTTATTTCTTTTTATGATTTGAATTCCAATAACTCCGGTTGCAATTGCAGTCATTATAATTCCATACATATGAAATGAATCAAACTGAAACATTTCATAAATTCGATACCAAGAAACTGCTTCCGATTTGGTAAGTACAATTCCGAAAACAAATCCAACAAATAAATATTTTAATAAATTCATGATTTCAATTTAAAAGATTATGGGAAGCACAAAATGCGCAACTATTAAACCGCCAATAAAAAATCCAATAACCGCTTTCAACGATTGAATTTGGAAATTACTCAAACCCGAAATTGCATGACCAGAAGTACATCCTCCAGCATATCGAGAACCAAATCCTATCAATATTCCCCCAATGATTAGAAGAGCTATAATTTTGGGAGAATTAAAAACCACATCAGCACTGAATAGTGCATCGGGAAGTGATTTCGAATTTGGTGCATCAATTCCTAATTTTTCCAGTTTTTTAATTGTAACTGGGTTTAGGGCAACATTAGAATCATCGTGCATATAATTTGTAGCTACGAATCCACCAATCATCGCACCAAAAACTACTACTAAATTCCATCGTTGCGCTTTCCAATCCCAATCAAAAAAAGAAAATCGTTTTCCAATTCCTGTCATAGAGCACAAACTTCTCAGGTTGGAAGACATTCCGAAAACTTTTCCAAAATAAATTAAGCTTAACATTACAACTCCAATTAGAAATCCAGAAATTGACCAATGCCATGTTTGAGATAAAAAATCCATTTCAATTATTTTTTTACAAAAATATAGATAGTGGTTTGATATTTGATAATTATTTAACATATTTGAATAAAAAACACGATTTATTATTTTAATCATCAAAATGAAAACACCAAAATCAGCCGTTATCCTATTACTTTTATTAGTTTTAGCTTCTTGCGGAAGTATAAAATCGACCTTAAAAAATGTAGATAATACAGCTAAAAAACCAGCCATTAAAGACAAGCAATTCGTCATTACAGAATATAGTAATGATGCAAAATATGGATACAACCAAGATTATCCAATAAATTTGGGTTTTGATAATGAAAAGATTGCACCTAAAAATGTGGCTTATTTTTTTAATGCCTTAACTGATAAAAATGGAAATAGTGTAAAATATGAAAAGATAGAAACTTGTTGTCCGTTTCCATCAAAAAGAACTAAAATCGGAGCTGGAACATTGGATGTTTACGAAATAACATTAGACAACAATAAAAAAGTAAAACTGTACCTTAATATTTATGAAAAAGGAAAAATTATGTGTCCGAATGGATTTGAATTAAAAAAGCAAGCTATTGTTAATTAAGACATAAAAAAATATTTTTCAACAAATTTAAGACCTTCTAATTCAACAATTAGAAGGTTTTTATTTTTATCTTTGCACCACTAAAAAATTTACAAATGAAATTAAATAATATCCCACAAATAAAGAATATTGATAGTGGAAACTTCTTCATTCTTGCTGGTCCATGTGCAATTGAAGGTGAAGAAATGGCTATGAGAATTGCAGAAAGATTGGTATCAATAACCGATAAACTTCAAATTCCTTACGTTTTTAAAGGCTCATTTAAAAAAGCGAATCGTTCAAGAATTGATAGCTTTTCTGGAATTGGAGACGAAAAAGCATTGAAAATATTAAGAAAAGTTTCAGAGACATTTCATGTTCCAACTGTTACCGATATTCATACCAATGAAGATGCCGCTATGGCTGCAGAATATGTAGATATCCTTCAAATTCCTGCCTTTTTAGTGAGACAAACCGACTTGGTTGTTGCTGCTGCAAATACTGGAAAAACAGTAAATCTTAAGAAAGGACAATTTATGAGTCCAGAAAGTATGAAACACGCCGTTCAAAAAGTTTTGGACTGCCAAAACGAGAATGTAATGGTAACCGATAGAGGTACAATGTTTGGATATCAAGACATGATTGTAGACTTTAGAGGTATTCCTACAATGCAAAATTATGCAACAACAGTTTTAGACGTTACTCATTCATTACAACAACCAAATCAAACCGCTGGTGTTACTGGAGGAAGGCCTGACATGATTGAAACTATTGCCAAAGCTGGAATAGCAGTTGGTGTTGACGGACTTTTTATTGAAACACATTTTGACCCTGCAAATGCAAAAAGTGATGGCGCCAATATGCTTCATTTAGACTATTTTGAAGGTTTGATGACCAAACTTGTCGCAATCAGAAAAACAATAAATCAATTTTAATTTTTTACAACTTTAAATAAATGTTATTAAAATATAATTTAAGAATTGTTATAGCAACAATTCTAATAACACAAATTTCATTAGCACAAGATACTACAGCACCAGAAAAATATACAGCACACAATAAAGGTAAATTCTTTGTTTATTGGGGTGGAAATAGAGAAACTTTCACCAAATCGGATATTAGATTTTATGGAGAAGGTTATGATTTTACACTTCAAAATGTAACGGCTTATGATAAACCTAAAGGATGGCATGTAGATTATGTAAATCCTGCAAGAATGACAATTCCACAAACCAATTTAAGAATTGGATATTTTATAAACGACCATTACAATATTTCAATTGGTGTAGACCATATGAAATATGTTATGGCTCAAAATAGAGCTGTTGATATTAATGGTTTTTATCCAAATCCAGGAACGTACGGAGAATCACTTCCCAATGGACAAGTGTTGTTAACAGAGGATTTCTTAACATTTGAACATACAGATGGGTTAAATTATGTTAATACAGAATTCGCAAGAGTTGATGATATTTCAAAATTATTTAGAATCACAAATACCGATAAATTTCAAATAAATCTGACTGAAGGAGCTGGAATTGGGTTACTTTATCCAAAAACAAATGCAAAATTATTAGGAAATAACAGACACGATGATTTTCATGTTTCTGGATATGGAGTTTCTGCTAAAGTTGGATTAAATTTTACCTTTTTCAAACACTTTTTTATTCAAACCGAATTAAAAGGTGGCTACATAAACTTGAATGACATTCGAACCACCGAAAATTCAAGCGATAGGGCTGAACAAAAGTTTTTCTTTTTACAGAAAATTATAGTTTTGGGAGGAATTTTTAAATTATAATTAAACAAATATTAATTATTTTTTATATTTTTGGAAATCTATTAACAAATCAAACAAATTTCACAACAATAATTATGAAGAAAATTACTTTACTAGTTTTTACTTTATTACTTTCATTTGCTGGTTATGCGCAATTCCCCATACCTGGTACAGAAGGTTTTGAAAACACAACTGGTCCAGGTGCAGGTACAACTTGGACATTAGGCACTGGTAACTGGGCCGTTTTTGACAACGGCGTCGGTTTAGGTCAACGTTGGGGTATCAATAATGGTGTTGTTACACCACCTACTCCTCCCTTAGTTTATGCAGGCACAAACGCTGCGTACATGAACAGAGAGAACATTGGAATTGGCAACACCTCAGAGGATTATCTTGCAACACCACTTATTACAATTCCTGCAAATGGGCAACTGCGTTTCTTTGCTCGTACTTTCACCAATGGAAATACTGGAACTATCTATCAAGTAAAAATTGCATCTGCAACGGCAACTCAAACGAACCCTGCCGAATATACACTACTCGAAGAATATACTGAAAATGATTTAACTGTTGATGAAGATGGAGTGCAAAATCCTTTTAATATTTATACAGAAAAAGTAATTGATATACCAACCAATCTTGGTCCACAAGTATACATTGCATTCGTAATGAAATATACTCAAACTGTTACTGGTATTAGTGGTGACAGATGGTTATTAGATAACGTAAGAGTTGCAGAAAAATGTTTAGATCCATCTGGCTTGACAGCAACTAATATTTTATTTAATCAAGCCGATTTATCTTGGGCAAATCCAAGTGGCGCAACTTCATGGGAAATTGAAATTATTCCTGTGGCTTCAGCTCCAACTGGAACTGGAGTTGTTTATAGTGGTCCATTACCTTATACTGCCACTGGACTTTCTCCTAATACATCTTACAGATATTATGTAAGAGCACTTTGTGGCGATGGAATAAATAGTGAATGGGTAGGACCATTTGTCTTCAACACTCCAATTGCACCTCCAATATGTGGAGGAAATTATTTAGACCCAGGAGCTGCTGCCAATTATGGCAATAATGCCGATAATACTGTAACAATTTGTCCGGTAACTCCTGGAGAAGTTGTAACGGTAACTTTTACAACATTTAATACCGAAGCTAATGCAGATGGTTTATATGTTTTTAATGGAGCGACTACTGCTGCTCCACAAATAACTAGTACAAACCCTGCAGGGACTGTTCCTGGCGGATTGGCTGGTTCATTTTGGGGAACATCAATTCCTGGCCCATTTACATCTTCAAGTCCTGATGGTTGTTTAACTTTCAGATTTAGAAGTAATGCAACGACAGTGGCTTCAGGTTGGACTTCTAATGTTACTTGTGGACCACCACCACCATGTCCAAAACCAATATCTGTTGTTAGATCAGGTTTAACAGCAACTTCTGTAAATTTAGCATGGACTAATACAGGTACAGCAACACAATGGGAAGTTCTTGCTTTACCATGTGGTTCACCTACTCCAACAGCTGCAACACCTGGTTTTGTTGCTGCTCCAACAAATCCGTTTACACTTAATGGTTTAACTCCAGATACTTGTTATGACTTTTACGTAAGAGCAGTGTGTACTCCAACAGAGTCTAGTGAATGGACAACAGTTGTTTCTGGAACAACATTGCAAGTTCCTCCTGGATGTGGAACTACATTCTCTGATCCAGCTGGTTCTGGAGCAAATTATGCTAACAACTCAAATTATAACGTTACAATTTGTCCTACTACTCCTGGAGAAGTTGTTACAGTAACTTTTACAAGTTTTAATACACAAGCAACTGCTGATGGATTATACATCTATAATGGAAACTCAGTTACTGCTCCATTAATGTCAAGTGGTAATCCGGCAGGTACAGTTCCTGGTGGAGTTGCAGGATCTTATTGGGGTACAACCAACCCAGGTTCATTTACTTCATCAAGTCCTGATGGTTGTTTAACCTTCAGATTTAGAAGTGGGGCAGCAACAAACGCACCAGGATGGACATCAAATATCACTTGCGGACCAGCACCAGTTTGTCCACAACCACAATCATTAGTTACTTCTGCAGTTACATTTAATTCAGTTAACTTAGCTTGGACAGAAAATGGAACTGCTACCTCTTGGCAAGTTCTTGCTTTACCTTGTGGTTCTCCTGCTCCAACGGCAAGTTCAACAGGTTGGGTAACAGCAGGAACAAATCCATTTACATTAACAGGATTAACTTCAGAAACTTGTTATAACATTTATGTAAGAAGTGCCTGCTCATCAACAGATGTAAGCACATGGCTTGGACCAAGAACTATTACTACTGCAATTGCTCCACCAGTATGTGGAGGAACTTTTGTTGATAATGGTGGTTCATTTGCAAGTTATTTAGACAATAGTGATGTTACTTGGACCGTTTGTCCTACAGTTCCTGGAGAACAAGTTACTGTAACATTTACATCTTTTTCTGTAGAAACTGGTGCTGACGGTTTATACGTTTTTAATGGAAACTCAATAGCTGCAGAACAAATAATAAGTTTAAATGGTCCTGGAACAGTTCCTGGTGGATTAGCTGGATCATTTTGGGGAACAACAATACCTGGCCCATTTACTTCATCAAATCCTAATGGCTGTTTAACTTTTAGATTTAGAAGTGGAGCTACAAACAATTCAGCAGGATGGATAGCAAATGTAACTTGTAATCCAGCACCTACTTGTTTAGTTCCAACAGCAGTTACCGTTTTAACAACAACAGAAAACTCTGTAACAGTTTCATGGACAGAAAATGGAACAGCTACAGCATGGGAAGTGCTAGTTTTACCTTTTGCCGCTCCGGCTCCAACTGCGGGATCAACTGGTTGGCAAGCAGCAGCAACAAATCCTTACACTTTTACTGGATTAAATTCAGGAACACAATATAAAGTTTATGTAAGAGCAGTTTGTAGTAGTACAGATAGCAGTGCTTGGTCATTTCAATCAATTTTCAATACTTTAATCTCAAATGACGAATGTGCTGATGCTGTTGTAGCTGTTGTTAACCCAGATACAGCATGTGGTGCTGTTACTCCAGGAACGATAATTGGAGCAACTCCATCACCAGACGCAAATACATGTCCTGGTAGTGATGATGATGATGTTTGGTTTCAATTTACTGCAACTAGTCCATCACATTTAATAAGTTTAATTGATATAACAGGAAGTACAACCAATTTAGTTCATGGACTATTCACAGGAGTATGTGGTTCATTAAATCAAATTTATTGTAGTGATCCAGAACAAAGTCTTGCTACAGGATTAGTAATTGGTCAAGTATACTACGTTAGAGTATATACATCTACTGCAACACCTAATCAAAGTTCAATATTCAATCTTTGTATAGGTACACTTTTACCTCCAATAGCAACAAGTACTACAACATATACCAATTTAGAGTTAATTGAAGATATCTTATTAAATTCTACATGTGCTAATGTTTCAAACATAACATCATCAGGATCTACAAATTTTGGTGCAACTCCAGCAAATAATAGTATTGGTTATTTTACTAAAAACGGATCTGGCTTTCCATTTAATGATGGTATAGTGCTTTCTTCAGGGTTTGTTAACAACTCACCTGGACCAAATGATGTTATCTTGAGTGATACTGCTACAGGATGGGGTGGTGATGCCGATTTAGCGGCCATAGTAACAGCTGCAACTGGTGAAGTAATGAATTCACAAAATGCTACAAAATTAGAATTTGATTTTGTACCGTTAACCGATCAAATCAGTTTTAATTTTATATTCGCATCAGACGAATACGGAGCTTTCCAATGCAGCTATTCTGATGCTTTCGCATTTTTGTTGACAAATACTGTAACTGGCGTCACTACAAATTTAGCTGTTGTACCTAATACAACAACTCCTATTTCGGTTGTGACTATTAGAGATGCTTTATTTAATACTGGATGTTCATCAGTTAATCCAGAATATTTCGGAACTTATTATGGAGCTCCAAATGGTGACAATATTTTAGCAGCTCCTATTAATTTTAATGGATCAACTATCCCAATGACAGCATCAGCAACGGTAATACCAGGAACACAATATCATATTAAACTTGTTGTTTCTGATAGAAATGACTCTGCTTTTGACTCTGCTGTGTATCTTGAAGGTGGAAGTTTTGATATTGGTAATGTTGAATTGGGTACAGATTTTCTTGTATCTAATAATAATGCACTTTGTTATGGATCATCTTACTTAATTCAGTCTGGTCTTGATCCTGCAGATTATACTTTTACTTGGGAACAAAATGGTGTAGTTATCCCAAACCAAACTGGACCAAATTTAATTGTATTAACTAATGGTACTTACACTGTAAATGCTCAATTTATTGGTACAACATGTCTTGCTACTGATTCACTAGTTATTGAGTTTTATAATGAAATTCTACAAGGAACACCTGTGAATCTTACAGCATGTAATAATTCAACATTTGCTCAATTTGATTTAAGTCAAAATAATACAAATACACTTGGCAGTTTAAATCCAGCAGATTACAATATTGCATATTATCCAACTGTTGATGACGCTGACAATGAAACAAATGCTTTGCCACTATTATATACTAATGTTGTTCCAAGTTTACAAACTATCTACATTAGATTAGAAAATAATTTAACTGGTTGTTATTTAATAAGTGAATTTAATCTTATCGTTCAAGATTTAACTCCACAATTTACAATTACTCCAGACTCATCAATATGTGCTGGAACTAACGGAACAATCACTGTAACTCCAATTAATTATGTTGCTGGCGATGTTACTTACACTTGGACTTTAGATGGTAATCCATTACCAGATACAAATGGAACAATTACAGTTAATCAAGCAGGAACTTACTCAGTGTTAATTAATAACTCTGGTTGTACTGCGACTGGTCAAACAGTTATCACTATTACCCCTATTCCAGTGCCTGATGATCCAATAGATGTAACCTCTTGCGGTTCTTATGTATTACCAACATTGACTATTGGGAATTATTATACAGGTTCAAATGGAACAGGAACACCATTATTTGCTGGTGATACAATTACAAGTACACAAACAATTTATGTATTTGCTTCAAGTGGAACTATACCAAATTGTACTGCAGAGAATAATTTCTTAGTAACAATTACACCATTAACAGCAGCTACTTTTACTCCATTTGGTACTCTTTGCCAAAATGCAACAGCTCCAGCATTACCAAATACATCTAACAATTTATTTACTGGTTCTTGGAGTCCGTTAGCAATTGATACATCAGTAGTTGGAACATTCAATTATACATTTACTCCAGATGCTGGTCAATGTGCCGATGCTACGACAATTTCTGTTACAATCGTTGCACCAACGGTTGCTTCATTTACACAAATTGGACCATTATGTAGTGGTACAACAGCCCCGACTTTACCTTTAACTTCTTCAAACGGAATTACTGGTAATTGGAGTCCAACAACAATTGATACTTCAGTTGCAGGAACATTTACTTACACGTTTACTACTACAGACGCTTGTGCTACTGGCACAACAATGAATGTAGTGATTGTTTCTTCGCCAAATGTTTCAGCTGTAGCAAATGTAAACGCATGTGATAGTTATACACTTCCGGCTTTATCAGTTGGTAATTACTTCACAGGTGCTGGTGGAACAGGTTCACAATTAGCTGTTGGCACAGTTTTAAATACAACTCAAACAGTTTATGTTTATGCAGCCAACACAAATGGTATTACTACTTGTTCTGATGAAGAAAGTTTTGTTGTTACAATAACAACTTCTCCTCAATTCACAGTTGAAGGTGGATGTGATGGCGCAGTTTATGTTCTTGAAGTTGTTAATGCTAATTTTGATTCTGCACTTGCAACATACTCATGGACCAATCCATCAGGAACTGTAATTGGGACTAATAGTCCAACAATTACAGTAACTACACCTGGTAATTATACTTGTCAAGTTACAGTTGGTGCTTGCAGTACTTCATTTGTTTTTGAAGCAAATTCTACAACATGCTTAATTCAAAAGGGTATTTCTCCTAATAATGATGACTTAAATGATTCATTTGATTTAACTGGTTTCAATGTAAAACAGTTAACATTATTCAATCGTTATGGTGGAAAAGTATATGCTAAAGCGAATTATACTAACGAGTGGAATGGTCAATCTGATAAAGGTGATGAATTACCAGACGGAACTTACTATTATGTAATTGAACGTGATGGTATGGAAGCCAAAACAGGATGGATTTACATCAATAGAGAAATAAACTAATTAACAATAAAACTATAAAAACCAATAAGATGAAAAAATTATATTTCTTAACACTAATCGCTCTGGTATCATGTATAGATGTTAGTGCACAACAAGATCCAAACTACACTCAATACATGTATAATCTTAGTGTGATAAATCCTGCTTATGCAGGTTCAAAAGAAAGTCTATCTGGAGGATTATTATATAGAAAGCAATGGGTTGAAATTGAAGATGCACCAACAACAGGAACATTCTTTTTGCATAGTCCAGTTGGAAAAAATGTAGGTCTTGGAATATCTGCAATTACTGATAAAATTGGGCCTGTTGAAGAGAACAATATCTTTGCAGATTTCTCATATACTTTAAATTTAGGTGGTGAACACAAACTTGCATTTGGTATAAAA
Source organism: Flavobacterium aquatile LMG 4008 = ATCC 11947 (assembly GCF_000757385.1). Lineage (GTDB taxonomy): Bacteria > Bacteroidota > Bacteroidia > Flavobacteriales > Flavobacteriaceae > Flavobacterium > Flavobacterium aquatile. The sequence continues at coordinate 66,876 of NZ_JRHH01000005.1, forward strand.
GGTGGAGCAACTTTCCACAAAGTTGGTTTGTTTGATGAAATTGGAAATGGAAATGTACCAGATCCTAATGACCCAGCATTTGCTGAAAACACAAGCAGAACTTTATTAAATTTAGGTTCAGGTCTTTTTTATTATACTGATAAATATTACGTATCGTTCTCGATGCCAAATATTTTAAAAGGGAAATATCTTGATTATAGATTTGATGTTGATGGTCAGGATTATAAATTTGGTACAGAAACATTACATTATTTCCTTACTGGAGGTTATGTTTTTGACTTAACACCTAACGTTAAGTTTAAGCCATTTGCAATGATAAAATCATCTATCAATGCTCCAACATCTTTTGATTTGTCTACAAACTTTTTGTTTAATGAAAAATTCGAAGTTGGCGCAACATACCGTTTTGAAGATTCATTTGGAGCAATGATTAATTATGCAATTACACCTTCACTAAGAATTGGTTATGCTTATGATCACATTGTTTCTGATTTAAATGTAACAACTCCATCTTCTCACGAGTTTATGTTGTTATTTGATTTAAACTTCTCGAAAAAAGTATCACAATCTCCAAGATTTTTCTAACATAAAAATAAAGACAAAATGAAAAACCTATATATAGTATTAAGTTTTGGTTTAATGAGTATTTCACTTGTTGCACAAAACAAAGACACAAAAGCAGCAGATAAATTATACAGCAGATATGAATACGTTGATGCTGCAAAAGCATATCAAAAATTAGTTGACAACGGTAAAGGTGACGGTTATGTTTACAAACAATTAGCCGACACTTATTACAATATGTTCAATACAGCTGAGGCAACAACTTGGTATGCAAAAGCCACTGAATCGACTCAAGATGCAGAAACATATTTTAGATATGCACAGATGCTAAAGTCGAGTGGTAAATACGAAGAAGCTAATAAGCAAATGGCAAAGTTTGCTGCATTGTCACCTAACGATCAACGTGCTAAAACCTTTAAAGAAAATCCAAACTATGTGCCTAAATTAGTTGGAAAAACTCCAGGTTACACAGCTAAATCTCTTGAAGTAAGTAGCGATAAATCAGATTTTGGAGCAGTTTTATATGATAACGATTTATATTTTACTAGTGCTAGAAATAGTTCTAGAAAAAATTACGGATGGAACGAAGAACCATTTTTAGATATTTATAAAGCAACTTTGGGTGATAGCGGAACATTTTCTGAAGCAACAACTGTTTCTTCTTTAAATTCGTCTTTCCATGATGGACCACTTACAATTAGTACTGACGGAAATACTGCTTATTTTACAAGTGATAGTTTTAGAGAAGGTTCATTTGAAAGAGATAAAAAAAATAAACTTAAATTAGGAAAAAACAATATCTACAAAGCTACCAAAGATGGTAATGGTTGGGGTAATGTTAAATCTTTATCTTTCAATAGCAAAGAATATTCTACTAGTAACCCAAGTTTAAGTAGAGATGGAAAAACATTATACTTTTCTTCAGATATGCCTAATAGTTTAGGTGGAGTTGATATTTGGAAAGTGGCTGTTAATGAAGATGGAACTTATGGTACGCCAGAAAATTTAGGTTCTAAAGTAAATACTGAAGGTAACGAAAGTTTTCCATTTATAGCTGATGACAATAAAACTCTTTTCTTTGCATCAAGTGGAAAGCAAGGTTTAGGTGGTTATGATGTTTATCAAATTGATTTATCAAATGGATCTGATGCTCAAAACCTAGGTAAACCAATCAATACCGAAAAAGATGATTTTGCTTTTACATTTAATAAAGCTAAAAACCAAGGTTTCTTTTCTAGTAATAGAAATGGTAATGATGATATCTTTAGCGCTACACCAATTTGTTCAGTTGATGTTTTAACTACTGTTACTAATGCAAAAACTGGAGCGACTTTAGCAAGTTCTAAGGTTTCTATCTTAGATGATAAAAACAATATAATTGCTACAGAAACTTCTAACGGAAATGGTGAAGTTAAATTTAAAGTAGAATGTGATAAAGCATACACTATCCAAGCATCTAAAGATGGATTTGAAGGAAATACTTTCCCAGTTGCAAAAACAAAAGGAGGAGAAACTAAAATTACTGCTGCATTACAACCAATTGACGTTATTGTAACACCTACAGAAATTATTTTAAAACCAGTTTATTTTGAATACAACAAAAGCAACATTACACAAGAAGGTGCATTTGAGTTAGATAAATTAGTTCAAGTAATGAAAAACAACGATCAAATTGTTATAATGGTAAAAGCTCATACTGATTCAAGAGGTACTGACCAATACAATTTAGATTTATCTGATAGAAGAGCAAAATCTACAGTACAATATGTAATTTCCAAAGGAATTAGTGCTTCAAGAATATCTGGAAAAGGATATGGAGAATCTGAACCAAAAGTTCAATGTGAACCATGTACAGAAGAAGAATACTCTCAAAACAGACGTTCAGAGTTCTTGATTGTTAAATAATTAAGTTCTATACTATTAAAAACCGAGATGAAAGTCTCGGTTTTTTTGTTTTATAAAAGTAGTATAGTAGTAGTCAAACAATCTAATTTTGATTTTAAACAAATTAAGAGCAGATTTATATAATTATAATATTTTTACAGTCACTTTAGTTTTTAGCCCAAATAAGGCTTCTAAATATGTTTAAACCCGCTATTATCTTAGTCTTGATAATTAAATTATTATAAGAATGTATAAATTTTTATTCTATAAATTATATCGTTTTGCAGTTTCAAATGAAAAATCTGGTTCTATAGATTGTAGTTTTATATCTCTTGCTACGATGTTTGAAATATTACATTTATTAATTTTTGGTCTTTTATTAAAATATTTTAAAATAGATTTCCATTTAAGCACCAAGTTCACGCCTGTTCTATTGCTAATTTTAGGTGGTTTGATCAATTATTTTTTCTTTATCAGAAACAAAGCAATACATAAAATAAATAGCAATTTTCAAAAACAGAACTATTTAGAAAGATAATTTTTTTTTTGGCTATATAATAGTGCTGTTTATTCAAGTGTATATTTTGAAAAGAATCGGAAAAGCTTAATATTTTTTTCAATTAAATCAATTCTTCTATTTTTATAAGTCGAATTAGCTAACAAAAAAGAGCCGTTTCAAAACTATTGAAACGGCTCTTTTATTTTTTTTATAAAATGAATTAGTTAATAACTATATCATCAATTTGAACTGTAGTTGTAACTGTAGTTGTTCCGATATATTCAAATACAAAATAACCTGTTCCAGTTAAAGTTGGAGGGATTTCGTATATTCCTGCAGAATTAAAAGCATTTTCAGAAGAACCAATAGCTGGATATGAAATGCCTGTAAAACCACTTGTAATATTTGTAAACAAACTCATGTTTACTTGTTGACCAGGTGTATAATTTTCACTTTTAACATAATATACTTTTAAAGCTAGACCTGCATTAAAACGAATTTCTTCTTTAAAAGTAAATGTACTTGCAGCAGTAAAATCTACTGGCACAAAGAATAATGTATTAGCTGGAATTCCTGGACTACCAGATCCATTAAATGAAGACATTTCAATGTATTTGTTTGAACTAAAACTTTTTAATTGCCAGTATCTTGATCCTTTAGCTGCATCATTTATGTATTTTGGAAAATTTGTTTGATTAGTTGTATTGTATGATGTAAAAGGTTCGTTTAAAGAAGCTGAAAAAACATTAGCATTACCTACAATTGCTGGATAAACATCTACTCTTGGATTGTTTAATTTAATATCGCTTTCATATCTAACAATAAATTGAAAATCTGAGTTGAATTTAGATAAAACTCCACGTATTTTTCCGCTTCCTTGAGCTACTTCGTTTCCTGTAAATATTGCAAAACTACTAAAACGAATAATTCTTTGTGTTCCACCAGTTAAAGCTGTTAATAAATGATTAGTTGCACCACCACCTGAATCTACGTCATAATACGTTCTGTTGTTTGTACCATCGTTGATTGAACTATCAGTAAATTGAACTTCATCTAATTCAACCAAAGTATTCTGGTTTGCATTTGTGTAAGCTTCAGCTAATGTAAGTGTTCTTACAAAAGTATCTTCATCAACAATTGTTGCAGATGGAAACAAATGATTTTTATATTCAAATACTGATATTCTTCCAATTCCACCTTCAAATAAAGATCCAATTTGTAATGAACCAAATACTTCAGCAGTATATAATCCTTTTAATTTGATATACACTTTTCTTCCAGGTGTAAAACCTTCACCGTATAATGTGGTTACATCAATTGGCACACTAAATCCAATTGGTGCAGATCCATCAGCAGGAATAGTTTGAAATGAAATAGACTTGTAAAACGTTCCGCTTTCGTCACTAGATGTTACATAAGCTTCAATAATATCGTCTGCTGTATATTCTACAGGAGTTGTTGTTGCATCGTCATTTACAGCCGCCACGGTTGTTGTTGTAGTTAATTCAAAAGTTTCCAATGTATTCGTTGGAGTTGAATAAGAATCATCATTAATACAACTTGTGATGCCAAGGGAAATCGTTACTAATAACAGCGATTTTAAAATTATTTTTTTCATAGTATTTTATGATTTATTGTTTAATAAATACTCTAATGTCATCAACTTGGTACGATCCGTCTAAAGTAGTATTTGTTCCAGATCCTCTAACTTTAAAAGCGATATTAACATTGCCTGTGTATCCAGATAAATCTATTTCACCAGATTTAATGAAAGCAAAATACGCACTAGATGTTGTTGGTAAAGTAGCTTCTAATGGTTCCCAAGTTGCAGTTGTTACATTGGTACCGTCAAAATCTGTAGAAATTAATACTTCTAATGAATTTGATGATGAAGTTACAAAACTTTGTGAAGCACGAAAAACAAATCTTTCATTTTCTTGTGTGTCTAAGTTTATCGATGGAGATACAAGCCAACCTATGTTTACTGCATCACCAGATTGAAATGAACTAAATTCAGCATAAGGATTATTACTAAAAACTTGTTCTTTCCATTTAGCATTTCCAACTTCATTAAAGTTTATCCAGCCTTGCGTATCAAGAATGGTGTCGTCTACTGCACCAATTGAAAAATCTTCAGAAAAGACTAATGGTACAAAATCAGGAGTTTTTTGATCATCTTCTGGAGAACATCCAGTTAAAGATAGGATTGAAACGAATCCTAAGATGAAGAATATTTTATTTATTTTCATAGCTTTTAATTAAAAATTAATGTAAAAATTCACGAAATAGGTTCTACCGTATCCGTAAAAATATTTAGGAGCAAATGCTGGAGTTCCGCTAGAAACATCTTGATTTACTTCTCTAAAGTTAGCATTTCTTGTTTGCTCGAATCCACCAGTTTTATAAATTACGTCAAAAACATTATTTACAGATGCAAAGAAACCAAATGTTTTACCATCAATTCTCCATGATTTTCCTCCTGTAAGGTTAACAAGTGTAAAATCGGCAAAACGTTCTTGTTTTAATAATTCTCTTGCTCTTTCGTCAGTAGCTTCAGGGAAAGGTAAGTTAATATTATATGGATCTTGTGGGTTTCTAAAGAAATTATCTGTTCTTAATAAAGCAGAAGAATCTAAATAATTATTTGCTAAGTAATTTGCATTAGCACCAATCCACCAAAATGCAGGATCTCTATATTCTAATCCTAACGAAGCAGCAGTTTGTGGTCCACCAGCTAAACGATATCCTTTTAGTTTTGCAGTACCAAAATCAGTAACAGGATTTGTATTAGTTGGGCTAGCTAAATTGTCATTATTTAGTGAAACAGTTGGATTGTTTTTATAAGTGTATTCTCCGTATGCTCCACTTGCAATCACTTTAATTGTAGAAGTAATTTGATATTCAATTCCTAATTCAGCACCAATGTTTTGTTTTTCAATATTTGTAACTGTCTCAGCAACGAAAGCATCACCACCATCATTATCAACATCTTCAAAAATACCTTCACCGTAGAAAAATGAAGTTTCTGTAGCATTTTTAGTGTTAGCATAATAAGCTGTTAATCTCGATTTAAGTTTAGGTGTTCTTATAATGTAACTTGCATCCATACTAGTAATTTTTTCACCAGTAAGACCTTCGATTGAGTTGTTGTTTAGACGTGCGTTTGGATATACGTTTCTTAAAGTAGGAGCTTTAGTTATGTAAGCTGTATTGAAATTTAAAAATTGTCTTCCAGAAATTTTGTACGTTAATCCTCCTTTAAAACCAAAGTTTTCATAGATATATTTAGCACCTTTTCCAAATGAATTCGTTGGATATAAACCGTTTCTATACAAACCTTCTCTTTGGTATTGTGTTCTATTGAATGTTTGAGCTAAGTAAAAATCATATTTGTTATATGAAAATTTAAATTGAGTAAATGCATCAATGGTAGTAGCCAATAAATTGTAGTTGTAAGCAAATTTTTCTCCAACGCCAACTTGTCTATTCGGATTATTTAAATCAGCTTGTTGCTCAGATCCAGACTGAAAATTATCAACATCATTATAATATTGACCACCTAATAGATCTAACATATTAGCGAAGTTGTTAGATTTTAATTTTCTAAAAGTTGCACCAGCATTCATTACAATATTGTCAGCAAGTTGCGAATTTAAAACAGAGTTAGCTGTCCAGATTTTATCATCTGTTCTGTCTTCATATAAAATGTAAGCACTATGACCATCAGATGTTTGATTGGCTTGGTAAAGTGTATTCCAATTGATTTGTCTGTTTGCTAAGAAGCTTTCTCTAGCTGCAATACCATTTGCAATATTTTCTGGAGAATTACCAATAAAATTAGTGTAGTCAACTAAGTCATACTGTGAAGTATAAAAGCTTGGTAAATTTCTGTAGTAAGTTGGGTCTGGATTATCAGCACCTTGATTGTCAATTCTACTATTTCCAATTTTACCAAATTGGTGGGTAATACTTGTGTTTAAATTCGTTTTATCAGATATTTTCCAAAAATGATTTAACATTAAAATTGGTTCTTCAACATCTTTATCTCTAGAATTTCTCTTTTTACCATCTTGCCAACCCCAATATGAGTTGTATTTTACTCCTGCAAGTTTTGTAACCTCGTCAGTATTTGGAGAGCTTTTTCCTCTACTGTTTTCAGCATATATAGAGGTGAAGTTTAAAGAGTGTTTATCATTGATTTTTTTCTCAACAGAAGCAAAAAATGAATTAGCACTATAATCAGTTCCTTCAAAATAACCTTCTTGTGCCCATCTTCTTGAAGCTGAGATTACAAATGCCCATCCGTCTTTATCCATTCCAGAAGCATGTGTTCCCATTGTTCTCCAACTGTAGTTGGTATTTGTTCCAGAAAATGAAACTCTTGAACCTGGTCTATAGATAGATGCTCTTGTGTTGATTTCTTGTGTTCCTAAAATTCCACCAAAAGTGTAATCTGATGGCGCAGAACCCATTGTGAATTCTTGGTTTCTAGTGGCATCATTCAAACCACCCCAATTACTCCATTGTGGTCTTCCATCATATATTTTGTTCATCACTACTCCATTAATCATAGTGGTAGCATTTTCGTTGTCAAGACCTCTAATTCTAAAACGAGCTTGACCCCAATTAAAAGCTGCACTTTGTTGAAAGGCATCTCTTGAAGCTTGTAGTAATCCAGCGGTATTGTCTGAACCACTATTATCATCACCTAAATCATTTTCAGTGATAGTAATCAAACTTAATTGCTGCTCCTCTGTAATATCTTCTTCAAATACAACAACTCCTAAATCTAGGATTTTTCCTTCTTCAACCTCAACCTTAATAAGTTGGTTTTTGTATCCAGAACTCTTGATTTGAAGTAATTGCTCTCCTGCAGGCACATCTTTAAAAGTGAAACTACCCAAAGCGTCGGTAATTTGCGTTTGATTTGTGTTTTGGATTGAAGTAATCACATTTTGTAATGGCTTCTGTGTTTTCGAATCTACAACCTTACCAGTAAAACCAGTGCCTGATTGAGCAAAAACTACAGCCACATTCATTACAAATAAAATACTAATGACAAGTTTTTTCATAAAAAAAATTAACGTTATTTTATACTTTTATTAAGAAAACGATTTCTTAACGGCGTCAAAGGTACATAATTTCAGAATATTAATTACTTTTGGCTCGAAGTTTGTAAAAACTTGACATTAAATTAATATCCCTTTTATGAAAATTAAAAAAATTATTGCCCTTTTTGTTGTTTTATTCGCAACTTTATCAGCAAATGCGCAGGCTAAAAAGTATAATGTGCATACAGTTGCATTTTATAATCTAGAAAACTTCTACGACACAATTAATGATCCAGCAACTAGAGATGACGAGTGGGTTTATTCCAGAGATTATTATTTAAAAAAGCAAAATAATATTGCTAAAGTCATATCTCAATTAGGAACAAAAGAAAACCCCAATTCGCCTACTATTATTGGTTTGGCTGAAGTAGAAAACAGAAGAGTCCTTGAAGATTTAGTAAAGAATCCATTATTAATAAACAAAGATTACGGAATTATACATTTTGATTCTCCAGATAGAAGAGGAATTGATTGTGCTTTTTTATATCAAAAGAAACACTTCAAAATAATTAGTTTTACTAATGTACCTTTATATATATATGAGAATGACACAAAAAGTTCAAGTAATAAAAAAGAGAAAAAAGAAAAGAAAGAAGCTGAGGAGGAAGTTGATGATAGAGTAGACGAATCTGATGTTACAAGAAGAATTTATACTCGTGACCAAATATTAATGACAGGTTTTTTAGATGGTGAGGAAGTAAGTTTTATTGTAAACCATTGGCCGTCTAGACGTGGTGGTGAGAAAATAAGCAGTAAATTAAGAGAGCGCGCTGCTGGGTTAAATGTTAAAATTATAGATTCTTTACAAAAGATTAATCCTGATGCCAAAGTGATATCTATGGGCGATTTAAATGACGGACCATTTAATAATAGTCTTAAAAAGATACTAAATGCGAAAGGTGAAAAGAAAGATGTTCAGCCTTTAGGAATTTACAATCCTTCTGAGCAAATGGCAAAAAAAGGAAATTCAACCTTATTTTACAGAGATGCTGGAGATATTTTTGATCAAATTATCATGACTGAACCACTCATAAGAGAAAATACTGTTGGTTATAAATATTGGAAAGCAGGAGTTTTTAATCTGCCTTTTATGGTACAGACAACAGGTCAATATAAAGGTTATCCGTTACGGAATAACTATTCTATATCTCCAGGTTATAGCGATCACTTCCCGGTTTACATATATCTCATAAAGGAGAAAAAATAATAGTTTAAAGGTTAGTTCGCGCTAACCTTTTTTTATGTTAAAAAATCAAAAAATCTTTGTGCCGTAATGTCTTTGTGGCAAAAAACTGTAACTTCGTAAAAACAAATTTCTCATGGCAATTGCAAAACCGTTCAACCTAAATAAATGGATTGACGAAAACCGTCATTTACTAAAACCACCAGTTGGAAATAAAAATATTTACATCGATTCCGATGATTATATCGTTATGATTGTTGCTGGTCCAAATGCCCGAAAAGACTATCATTACAACGAAACAGAAGAACTATTTTACCAACTCGAAGGCGACATAAAAGTCATCATTCAAGAAAATGGCGAACGTAAAGAAATGACCATGACCAAAGGCGATATGTATTTGCATCCAGCCAAAACTCCACATTCTCCAGTACGTTCAGAAGGTTCAATCGGATTAGTAATAGAAAGAAAACGCGCAGGAAAAGGTTTCACCGATGGACTACTTTGGCATTGTGATAACTGTAATCATAAATTGCATGAAGTCTATTTTGAACTGCACGATATCGAGAAGGATTTTCTACCCCATTTCAAGCACTTCTACAATTCCAAAAAATTGAGAACCTGTGAAAACTGCGGCACAACCATGGAATCCGACCCAAGATTTATAGATAAAGACAAAGATTACGAGTCTTAATTTCATCTAATTAATAACTTTTAAAAATAAAAATTATTAAGTAATTATTAAGAGATTTTTTATATTAAAAACAATACTTTCGCAAAAAATTTATCCATCATGGACGATTATTATTCGAGGAAAAAAATTATTAAACAGGAATAACGTTCATGTAATTGTTGGCGTTATCCAAAATCTATTTGCAATATGATAACGTTTTACAAAAACGAAAATGGTTTACTTAAAACCGATAAAAGAGAAGAAAATTGCTGGATAAACGTAGTTTGCCCAACTAACGAAGATAAAAAATTCTTACTTAATGATCTTCAAATTCCCGAAGCTTTTTACAATGACATTGAAGATATTGACGAAAGACCACGTATTGAAATTGAAGACGGTTGGTATTTAATTATTCTCCGCATTCCTTTTAAAAGTGACGATGCCAAACTTCCGTTTAATACAGCTCCGATGGGATTGATTTTTAAAGATGAAGTTTTCGTGTCGTTAACATTTCATAAAACAGATATTCTTTCTGATTTTGTTGTCTATTCACAACGTAAAAAAATTATAGTTGAAAATCATTTTGACTTAGTTTTGAAATTACTTTTGTCATCAAGCGTTTGGTTTTTAAAATATTTGAAGCAAATAAATCAACGAATAAAACATGCTGAAGATAACCTTGAAAAATCAATTAAAAATGAAGAATTGCAAGCATTACTTCAAATAGAAAAATGTTTGGTTTTCTTTGTCACTTCTATAAAAGGTAATGATATTTTGTTTAGAAGATTAAAAAATCTTAAAGAGCATCGAGATAATTTTAATGAAGATTTACTTGAGGATGTAGAAATTGAATTAAGACAAGCAGAAGAAACCACAAACATATACAGTAACATTTTAACTGGAATGATGGATGCTTACGCTTCGGTTATTTCTAACAATTTGAATGTTATTATGAAACGTTTGACTTCAATTTCAATTATATTAATGATTCCAACGTTGGTTGCTAGTTTCTATGGAATGAATGTTCCAAACAATCTTGAAGAAAATCACTACGGATTTATAATTGTGATGATTATATCACTAATTATTTCAGTTTTTGGGGTTTTCTTATTTAAAAAGAAAAACTTGTTTTAAAATTTTATTTATGATTAAAAGTATTCATAAACTCAACTTTGAAAATTTCAATTGGCTTGATGTTAAAAGTCCAAGTGAAGCACAATTTTCTGAAATTGCAAAAGAATTTAACCTAGAAATATATGCTGTAAAAGATAGCTTAGAACCTGGGCATTTGCCAAAAATTGAAAAAATAAAAGACTTCAATTTCGTTATTTTAAGAGCTTACACCGCCAAAGAAACAGACAACATCTCTACAGTTGAAGAATTATCTAATAAGGTTGCTTTTTTTTACAATGATAATCAACTCATTACAATTCACAGAACACCTTTTCCTTTTTTAGAAAATCTTTCAAAATCGGATAGAAAATATGATTCTGTTTATGATTTACTCATAATTATTTTCAAGCAAATAGTATTAACCTATTCTTCACCATCACAATGGCAAACAGATCAAATTGACGAAGTTGAAAAAACAATTTTCTTAAAATCGGATGCGAAAATTTCGCTTGAAGATTTATATTTTCAAAAAGCAGAAACTAGAATTAGTAAAAAATTATTAGTGCTTTCGCAAAATGTAATTAATCAAATTGTTGTTCCCGAGAAAAATCAAACGGCACTCCAAGACGTAAAAGACAATTTAGTGAAATTAATATTAGAGTATGATGAGTCATTAGAAAATGCCAATAACTTGATGAATACTTATTTATCGGTAACGGCACAAAAAAACAATGACGTAATGAAATTACTTACGATATTCTCTGCATTTTTTCTTCCACTTACTTTTATTGCAGGAATATATGGAATGAACTTCGATTTTATGCCTGAACTTCGATGGAAATATGGTTATTTATATGTAATTATTTTTATGATTATCCTATGTATAATTATATATTCATGGTTTAAAAGAAAAAGAATTCTTTAATTCAAATAATTAGAATAAATTTGCAATGCAAACAAATAAACTTAAAAATGTCAACAATATCGCAACAATTCGGAATGACCGAAGCATTGGCTCAACTAGGCGTAAAAGCCATCAACGAAGGAACATCAACAGGACAAAACAACTTTTCTAACGGAGAAATTCTAGAAAGTTATTCACCAGTTGACGGACAATTAATAGCATCAGTAAAAACGACAACACCAGCCGATTACGAAAAAGTAATGCAATCTGCAACCGAAGCTTTCAAAACGTTTAAAATGATGCCTGCGCCACAACGTGGAGAAATCGTACGTCAGTTTGGAGAAAAATTACGCAAAAACAAAGAAGCTTTAGGAAAATTAGTTTCTTACGAAATGGGTAAATCGTTGCAAGAAGGTTATGGTGAGGTTCAAGAAATGATCGACATCTGCGACTTTGCAGTTGGATTATCTCGTCAATTACACGGATTAACAATGCACTCAGAACGTCCTGGACACAGAATGTACGAGCAATATCATCCACTTGGAATTGTCGGAATCATATCTGCATTCAACTTTCCTGTAGCAGTTTGGGCTTGGAATACAGCATTAGCATGGATTTCTGGAGACGTTTGCGTTTGGAAACCATCAGAAAAAACGCCACTTTGTGGAATCGCTTGTCAAAACATAATTGCCGAAGTTATCAAAGAAAATAACCTTCCAGAAGGAATTTCGTGCTTAATCAATGGTGATTATAAAATAGGAGAATTATTAACTTCAGATAAAAGAGTTCCATTAATTTCGGCTACTGGTTCAACAAGAATGGGTAAAATTGTGGCACAAACTGTTGCTGCTCGTTTAGGGAAATCATTATTAGAATTAGGAGGAAACAACGCAATCATTGTAACTCCAGATGCTGATATTAAAATGACAGTAATCGGAGCAGTTTTTGGAGCTGTTGGAACGGCTGGTCAACGTTGTACTTCAACTCGTAGATTAATTATCCACGAAAGTATTTATGATAAAGTAAAAGATGCCATCGTTTCGGCTTATGGTCAATTAAAAATCGGAAATCCATTAGATCAAAACAATCACGTTGGGCCACTTATCGATACGCATGCTGTTGAAATGTACAACAAAGCATTAGAAAAAGTAGTTGCCGAAGGAGGAAAAATCCTTGTTGAAGGCGGTGTTCTTTCAGGCGAAGGTTACGAAAGCGGTTGTTATGTAAAACCAGCCATTGCAGAAGCAGACAACTCATTCGAAATTGTTCAGCACGAAACTTTTGCACCAGTTTTATATTTACTAAAATATTCAGGCGATGTTCATAGCGCAATCGAAGTTCAAAACGGTGTTGCTCAAGGTTTGTCATCGGCAATTATGACTAACAATTTGCGTGAAGCAGAAGCCTTTTTATCTGTTGCAGGTTCCGATTGTGGAATTGCAAACGTAAACATTGGAACTTCTGGAGCAGAAATTGGTGGTGCTTTTGGAGGAGAAAAAGAAACTGGTGGAGGAAGAGAATCAGGTTCTGACGCTTGGAAAATCTACATGAGAAGACAAACAAATACTATCAATTATACTACAAGTTTGCCATTGGCACAAGGAATAAAATTTGATTTATAGTTCGTTCTTTAAGAGAAAAGAATATAGAACACAGAAAATAGAAAAAGCGTCCTGAAAAACTTCGGGACGCTTTTTTATTTGTTTAATTTTTCGAAATATTAATTCGTAAAATTCGTGTCAAAAAACTACTTCGTTTTCTTCACATATTGCGTTAAAATAAAAATACTTTGGTTTTCAACACGACCTTCAATTAGGTTAGCATCATCCCAAACTAGTTTTATATTGTGAACTGCAGCACCACGTTTTGCTGTAAAAGTTGCTCCTTTAACATCTAAATCTTTTACCAAAACTACAGAATCGCCATCTTTCAAGATATTTCCGTTAGAATCTTTGTGAACAATTTTTCCTTCGTCATCATCTGCTTCTCCTGTTGCTTTTGCCCATTCTAAAGCATCTTCATCAAGATACATCATTTCTAGCATATCGTTGTTTTTCAATCGGGCATGCATTCTCCAAGAAACAATTTGAACCGGAAGATTTTCATTCCACATACTATCACTTAAACCACGCCAATCATTAGCATTGGTAGTTTCTGGATTTTCTATTTGGTCTTTTAATGTTTTTGTAATTAAAATACAGTTTTCTGGAATGTCATCTGTTTTTGGTTCAACCAAATAAACCACTAAATTCTCATCGCTTCCGCTAATTTCACATTTTGAACCACTTCTGTCTTTTAATCTTTTTTCTGTTACAACGCTCATTTATTCTAATTATTATAAGTTAAATGAAGCACCAATATTCAAAACGAATTGGTTATTTAGTTTATCAAAAACATCATCATTTGAACCATATTTTGCTAATGGAAAGTTCATTTCTGAAAATACACCAAAACCATCTGTAAAGAAATATCGTGCTCCAAGATGTGCACCAAAGTTTCTTAAACCTAGATTAAGTCCAGGATAAACGTCTAATTTTTCACTAAAATTAAGAACATTACCAATGTTGGCATTAAAACGCGCTTTAACATCAAATCTATCCATGAATTTTGCATCTTCTTTTTTAGGAATATATGCACCATCAATTATTGGATCATAATTAGGATTATTCATTACGTATTCTGTTTCGCTCATTGTGTAACTTTTGGTATTCAATAAATAGGAAGAAACAAATCCGAAAGACATGTTTTCACCAAGGCCAAAATCTGTAGAAACAGTAATTCCTGTTCCCCATTTTTGCATATTAAGGCCTACTTGAAATTTAGTATCTCCTTTTCCTTTAAAAGCTTGTGCATTTACAAAACTTGCTGATAAAACAAGTAAAACGGTAATTAATTTTTTCATTTCATATATATTTTAAAGTGCAAATATAAGGCATTAGAAAATAAGAATTTGTAGAATTAGTTTGAAATCAATTTCTTCCTTTTTCTGTTGGATATAAATTGGGTAATGGTTCACTTTGCCAAAATTGTTTTGTATCAACATCCATTACAGTAAGTGGACCTTTGAAAGCTGCTCCAGTATCAACATTCCAAACACACGCTTTTTGTATCGGAATGGTTTCTCCAATTTTAGTCACTGGCGTATGACCGATGTAAATCTCTTTGTATAAAGTAAATCGTCTTGGGTAATAAACATTATCTAGTTCCAAGGTTTTATCTAATGCCAAAGCTGTTTCCCAAAGTGTTCTATCCCAATAAAATAACTTCGGAAAATATTCATAATTAATGCCATTCATATTAGTAAATCCGGCATGAATGAACAACCTATTTTGATCGTCTAAATAATAGTTTTCTAATGATTTTAAAAATGCAATATGCTTATTTATAGTAGATTGTGAAACTTTTGAATAGGCAATTACTGTTGCTTCACCACCATGTTTAAACCACATGCCTTCATCTATATTTTCGTTTTTGTTTTGTAACCAATCTAGAAGTAATTCGTCATGGTTTCCTCTAATGAATATGCAGCTTTGATGCTCATTCAATTTTATTAAATAATCAATAACATCGGGTGATTGACTCCAACCATCAACATAATCGCCTAGAAATATTAAAGTATCATTTAGTGTAACATTAGCACGTTCTATTATTTGATGCAAAGCACGTAAACCGCCATGTATGTCTCCAATTACTAATGTTCTACTCATTATTTTTATTATATTTTACTTTTCTTAAAACACGCATTACTTCTTTAAAATTTACATAAACGGATGGGTTTTTATGTTGTTTTAATAAAGGTTTTGCTTCAATTAATTTTTGTTTAGCTTCATCAAATCCGTTGAGGTAACAAATCATAAAAGTAGAAGGAACGTTTATTAAATCTTTATTTTCTCTGTCTGATAATTCTAATCCTTTTTGCAATTTGTTTAGCAAAGATAAATTAGAATTATAAATATGAAACAAAACTTTCTTATTGAATTGTGGAGGTTCAAATAACATTTCGGTTTCAATTTTATAGTAACCATTATCAAAGAAAGACAACTTTTGTTGTTCCAACGGATAATAACTCGTTTTGTCATTCAATCCCAAAGGAACATATTCGGTTATCGTAAAAGTATTTTCATCATAGTCAATTGTGACATCATCTTGAGCGGAATAAAACAACTTAATTTGCTCGTTAACTAATTCAATATCAACTCGAGTAAAAAAAGTTTTATCTCTAATTTTTTTAGGAATTCCTGCCCAACAAATCACAAACAATTCCTTGAAGACTTTATACTTTGAAGGCATATCTTTGTGGCGATTGTTTACAAAATCAATCACGCCATCAAGTGTATTTGAAATGCTATTTCTTGAACTATTTTCAATGCTTAAAACCGTTTCAAGATTGAGTTTAGAATACGGAATTTTATCTTCTGTTGGCGTAGTATTACTTCCTCTTCTAACAAAAGTGGCATTCGCTAAGATGGTATGAATATTTTTCTTAAAATAGGA
Source organism: Flavobacterium aquatile LMG 4008 = ATCC 11947 (assembly GCF_000757385.1). Taxonomy (GTDB): domain Bacteria; phylum Bacteroidota; class Bacteroidia; order Flavobacteriales; family Flavobacteriaceae; genus Flavobacterium; species Flavobacterium aquatile. The sequence continues at coordinate 83,298 of NZ_JRHH01000005.1, forward strand.
TGTTTTCGATTTGGGTTTAATCGTAACCAATCCCACAACTTTGTCTTTTGGCAAGTTGGGAAAAGGCACGTTTTCGTATTGAATTTTAGGAGGATTTTCCAAAAAAGCATTTACTAAATTTTGAATCCGACTGTCGTCAAAAAAATCGTCGCCGGTTATTTCGTTATTTTCATCTTCAACACCAACAACGATATAAGAATTATTAGAAGGATTAGAATTAGACAAAGCACAAATATGTTTTAAAAACTTTGCTTTTCCTTCTTTGGTATGCAAATTCAACTGACGCTTCTTGTCATAAAAACTACACTCATCATTGTGAGCTAGTAAGTTCTTGATAAGAAGACGTTTGTTTATCATTTTTTAGTGATGAGTGAAAAGTAAAAAGTGATTAGCAGAAAATCTCTTAACTAATCACTTTTTACTAATTACTAAATTTTAAGCTACTTCATTTCCCATGCTTTCGGTCCAAATGGCAAACCAATCTTGTTGATCTAGATTCAGTTCAACAGCTTTCATTAATGCCTGAATTCGAGCAATATTTACCGTTCCGGCAACTGGAAATACGTTGGATGGATGTTTTAAAATCCAAGCCAATAAAATGGTGTCCGATCCAACCCCATATTTTTCAACTAATTGTGCTAATAATTTTTTTAATCTTCGCGTTTGATCAGAATCTTCTCTAAAAACCGTTCCCAAAGGATTCCATGACATTGGTCGAATATTATGCGTTTGCATATAATCTAAACTTCCATCCAACATAGGTTCGTGATGCGTTGCCGAAAACTGAATTTGATTGTAACTAATTTCGGTTTTACTTTTGATTAATTCGGTTTGCGAAGTAGTAAAATTTGATAATCCAAAATCAACAATTTTTCCATCTGATTTCAGTTTTTCAACGGCTTCTGCAATTTCATCGGCAACCATTAACGGACTTGGACGATGCAAAAGCAAGACATCCAAGAAATCGGTTTTAAGATTTTTTAACGAATTTTCTACACTCCAAATGATGTATTTTTTCGAGTAATCATAATGTTTAATTTTGTTATCTCGACAATTTGAAAGTTGAATTCCGCATTTAGAAATTAGCTGCAATTTATCTCTAGAAATTTTGCTTTCGCCAAATGCTTTTCCGAATTCAGCTTCAGTTGTATAACCACCATAAATATCAGCATGATCAAAAGTGGTAATTTTATTTTCGATACAAAGATGAATCAAATGTATCATTTCTTGCGTGTTGAGTTTTTTATCCCAAACGCCCCAATTCATCGTTCCTGCAATTATTGGGGATAATGTAGTTTTTGCCATAATTCTTTTTAAAAGTCTAAAATTACTAAAACAAAATCATAAATCATCCTTAAAAACTACATTTGGCAATAAGTTTTAACGCATTGTTAACATTCTATTCGTGTTAAAATATTCAATTTTGAAATGTTAAAATTTTATACTTAATTGTGCCTCGAAAAAAATAGAATTTATGGAAGAAAATGTTGCTGCTTTAGATATTAGAGCCATCAATGAAAAGATAGAAAGAGAAAGTGCTTTTATTGACTTATTGACCATGGAAATGAACAAGGTTATTGTGGGTCAAAAACACATGGTAGAACGATTGTTGATTGGGCTTTTAGGTCAAGGACACATACTTTTAGAAGGTGTTCCTGGATTAGCAAAAACACTAGCAATTAATACATTATCTCAAGCCGTTCAAGGCAGTTTTAGTCGTATTCAGTTTACCCCAGATTTGCTTCCAGCAGACGTTGTGGGAACTATGATTTACAATATTAAAGCCAATGAGTTTTCAATAAAAAAAGGACCAATTTTTGCAAATTTCGTTCTTGCAGATGAGATCAATCGTGCGCCTGCAAAGGTACAATCGGCTTTGCTTGAAGCGATGCAAGAAAAACAAGTTACCATTGGTGATACTACTTTTAAGTTAGAAAGACCATTTTTAGTTCTTGCAACACAAAATCCAATTGAACAAGAAGGAACGTATCCGTTACCAGAAGCGCAAGTCGATCGTTTCATGCTAAAAACAGTAATCGATTATCCAAAAATGGATGAAGAGCGAATGGTTATTCGTCAAAATTTGAAAGGTTCGTATGAAAAAGTAAACGCTGTTGTTTCTGTTGAACAAATTTTACGCGCACAAGAAGCCGTTCGTGAAGTTTACATGGACGAAAAAATCGAGAAATACATTCTTGATATCATTTTCGCAACACGTTTCCCAGAAAAATATAAACTAGAATCGCTAAAACCATTAATCAGTTTTGGTTCATCACCTCGTGGAAGTATCAACTTGGCAACAGCAGCCAAATGTTATGCTTTTATAAAACGTCGTGGTTACGTAATTCCAGAAGACGTTCGTGCAGTTGTGCATGATGTATTGCGTCACAGAATTGGAATTACTTACGAAGCCGAAGCCGAAAATGTAACTTCAGTTGACATCATCAACAAAATCGTAAACGAAATAGAGGTTCCTTAATCTTTTTTCTTTAAAAAAAACTTAGTGCCTTTGCGCCTTTGTGGCAAAAACATGGAAACAAAAGACTTACTAAAAAAAGTTCGGAAAATAGAAATCAAAACCCGAAGATTGAGCGATCATATCTTTTCGGGTGAATATCATACGTCTTTTAAAGGACGCGGAATGACTTTCTCTGAAGTGCGACCTTATCAATTTGGCGACGACGTTCGTTCGATCGATTGGAATGTAACGGCGCGATACAACGAAGCTCATGTTAAGGTTTTCGAAGAAGAACGCGAATTAACCATGATGCTTATGGTTGATATTTCGGGTTCTGAAAGTTTTGGGACTAAAAATCAGTTGAAAAGCGAAATCGTAACCGAAATTGCAGCAACCATGGCATTTTCGGCAACTCAGAATAATGATAAGATTGGTTTGATTTTGTTTTCGGATGCGATCGAATTATATATTCCACCCAAAAAAGGAAAATCACACGTACTTCGAATTATTCGCGAGTTAATCGAATTTCAACCAAAAAGTAGAAAAACCGATTTATCTCAAGCGCTAAAATTTTTATCTTCAACTCAAAAAAAGAAAGCAATTGTATTTTTGATTTCCGATTTTATGGTAGAAGACGATTACGAAAAAACATTAAAAATTGCAGGGAAAAAACACGACATAACTGGAATTCGTGTGTATGATATTCGGGAAGAAAAAATGCCAAACGTAGGAATGGTAGAAATGGAAGATGCCGAATCGGGCGAAATTATGGTTGTTGACACAAGTTCTAAAACTGTTCGATTAAATTACGAAAAAAACTATCAGGAGAAAGTCACTTTCTTTAAAGAAATATTTTCTAAATGCGGTTCGGGAACAGTAAATACGCGTGTTGACGAAAGTTATGTTAAAAAATTATTGGGTTATTTTAAATCAAGATAAAATGTTTTACCACAAAGACACGAGGAAGGCACAATGCTCACAAAGATTTTTCTTAGCGCGCTTCGTTAAGCTTAGTGAACTTCGTGGTTAAATTAAATTAAAATGAAATTCAAATTATATATATTATTTTTTCTACTTACAACGTCACTTTTTGCACAAAAAGTAACGACTTCTATAGATTCTACCAAGAAAAAAATAGGAGCAGAATTTAAGTTAACCATTAAAACATCGGTTAATAAAACCGATAAAGTTGTTTTCCCTAAATCTAAAAGTTTTGGTGCATTAGAAGTTATAGAATCCTATAAAATTGATACGATTAAATCTAATGATAAAATCGAATTAATTAAAAAATACGGATTAACGCAATTCGATTCAGGAAAATATACCATTCCAAGAATTCCAATCATCATCAACGGAAAAACAGCCTATTCTGATAGTTTGAAAGTTGAGGTTTCAAATGTAAAAGTTGATACTTTAAAACAAAAAATGTTTGATGTTAAAGACATTGCACCAGCAGAAAGTGTTTCAAACGGTTGGTGGAAATATCTTTTGGGAATTTTAGTGCTAATCGGACTTGGATTTTTAGGGTATTATTTATTCAAAAAATTCTACAAAAAACAGGAAAAAGTTGAAGAAATAATATACACATCACCAATAGAAAAAGCCACTTCACTATTACAGCAATTAGAGAAAAAAGAGCTTTGGCAAAAAGGAGAAGTAAAATCCTATTACTCAGAATTAACAGATATTGCAAGAAATTATATAGAAGAAGAAATTCATATTCCAGCGATGGAAAGCACTACATCAGAACTTATTGTGAGTTTGAGAAATGTAGCAAAAAACAAAAAATTAAAACTGTCTAAAGAAACTCTTGAGAATCTTGAAAAGGTGCTGATGCAAGCCGATTTAGTGAAATTTGCGAAAGTAAAACCTTTAGATTTTGAAATCGAAGAAGACAAAAAACGCATCACAAGTACAATAGTAACCATTCACAAAGCAATTCCAGAAGTTGTTGAAGAAAAAGACGAATTGGATGCGTGGAACGAACAACAAAAAGAAAAGGCGCGTTTAAAGAAATTAAAAAAAGAACAACAGAAAAAATTTATGTATGCTGGCGGATTAGTTGTTGCCTTACTTATTTCAACTTTGCTTTATTTTATTGCGACTAGAGGATTTGTAGATGTAAAAGACACAATTTTACGAAATCCATCAAAAATTCTTTTAGAGAACGAATGGATTAAAAGTGATTACGGAAATCCTGGTGTAATTGTTGAAACACCTGAAGTTCTTCGAAGAATGGATCCTAAAAAAGCTTTGTCTAAAGATGCATTTGCCATTTTAAAAGAAATGCAAATGTTTAGTTTTGGAAGTTTATATGAACCACTTTATGTTGAGGTTTCTACTTTAAAATATAAAAAAGAAACCAATGTTAATTTTGATACCGTTCTTGAAGGAATTACCAAAAACTGGGAAAAAATTGGAGCACAAAATATTCTTTTCAAACAAGAAGATTTCAATACAGGAAAAGGAGTTACTGGTGCACGAGCTTATGGTTCGATGACCGTTGTGGATAAAGAAAATGATGAAAGTGAGAAAATGTATTATGAGATTTTATTGTTTAAACAAGACGGCGGATTACAGCAAATCATCGTTTCTCACAGAGATGGCGATCAATATGGAGATGCAATCTTGCAACGAATAATAAAATCAGCCGAACTAAAACAAGCGCAATAATAATGGAAAAAATATCATTTTTAAATCCAGAGTTTTTTTGGTTGTTGCTGCTAATTCCAGTAGCAATCGCTTGGTTATTTTGGAAAAGAAAAGAACAATCGGCTACATTAAAAATAAGTTCTGTTACGGGATTTAAATCGTCTAAATCAACTTTAGCCAAACTAAAACCTTATTTAAATGTTCTTCGATTATTGGCTTTAACTTCATTAATCCTCGCATTAGCTAGACCAAGAACAGTTGATATTAGTAACCAAACTAAAACCACAAAAGGAATAGATATTGTAATGGCAATTGACCTTTCAAGCAGTATGTTGGCCAAAGATTTAAAGCCAAACCGAATGGAAGCCTTGAAAGAAGTCGCAGCAAATTTCGTAGTTGGACGACCAAACGACCGCATTGGAATTGTAGTTTATGCAGGCGAAGCTTATACAAAAACTCCAGTTACAAGTGATAAAGCAATTGTTGAAGATGCAATAAAAAACATGGCTTTTGATGGCGTTCTGCAAGACGGAACCGCAATCGGAATGGGTTTAACAACAGCCGTAAACCGATTGAAAGATAGTAAAGCCAAAAGTAAAGTGATTATTTTGATGACTGATGGAGTTAATAATTCAGGATTTATCGAGCCAGAAACAGCTTCAGAAATTGCTAAAGAATACGGAATTAAAGTATACACAATCGGAATTGGAACTAACGGAATGGCACAATTTCCTTATGCATACGCACCAAACGGAAAAGATTTTTTATACAAAATGCTTCCAGTAGAAATCGATCAAGAATTGATGAAAACAATCGCGAAAAATACAGGAGGAAAGTATTTTAGAGCCGTTAGTAATACAAAATTAGAGCAAATTTATAGCGAAATAAATAAATTGGAAACCACAGAAATCGAAGAATTAAAATACTACGATTATGATGAAAAATACCGACCATTTATCTTATTAGCAGGAATTTTGTTATTGATTGAAATCGGATTGAGAAACACACTATTTAAAAGTTTTATATAGTCAATTACAAATTATAAATTACGAATTACGGTTTCAAATCATGAAATTTTTATAATTCTTAATTTATAATTCGTAATTCGTAATTTAAAGTTATGTACGAATTAGAAGAAAAAGGTTATTTATATCTACTGATTATCATCCCAATTTTGGCGGTGCTTTTTCTGTATGTTCAATTTTGGAAAAGAAAAAAGCAAAAAGAATTTGGTGATTTGGATTTAATCAAAAAATTAAGTCCAGAGAAATCGGTTTTTAAACCAGCTTTAAAAATTATAATGGTTCTTTTAGGATTGACATTCTTGATAATTGCTTTGGTAAATCCAAAAATGGGAACCAAAGTCGAAAAGGTAAAACGACAAGGAATAGACATTGTTTTTGCTGTTGACGTTTCTAAAAGTATGCTCGCCGAAGACGTTGCGCCCAATAGATTAGAAAAGAGTAAACAACTTGTTTCTCAATTAATTAATCAACTTGGAAGCGATAGAATTGGTATTGTTGCCTATTCTGGAAGCGCATTTCCTGTATTACCAATGACATCCGATTATGGTGTTGCTAAAATGTTTTTACAATCGATGAATCCCGGAATGATATCGTCGCAAGGAACATCAATAGATCAAGCAATCGACTTAGCATCGACTAAATTTTTTGATAAAAAAGACAAAACCAATAAGTTGTTAATTTTAATTTCTGATGGTGAAGATCACTCTGCAAGCTACCAAGATGCAGTTGAAAATGCCACAAAAATTGGAATAAAAATCATCACAGTTGGCGTTGGAACAGAAAAAGGCGGACCAATTCCATTAAAAAGAAACGGAATTTTAGAAGGTTATCAAAAAGATAAAGATGATCAAACGGTAATTACAAAAAGAGACGCGACCATTCTAACTGCAATTGCAAAAGGTTCTAAAGGTGGATATATTGATGGAAATTCAACCAAATTAGTTTTGGATTACGTAAAAAAAGTATTAGATAATACAGAGAAAACCGAATTTGGAGCAACACAAATGGCCGATTTAAAATCGCAATTCCAATGGTTTTTAGGATTTGGATTCTTCCTATTATTTTTGGATGTTTTCTTATTAGAAAGACGAACAAAATGGGTTAGAAAAATGAATTTATTTAATGAAAAAGAATAAATCCTGCCAGGTTTTTAAAACCTTGTAGGTATGATTTAATATGAAAAATATAATTATTTGTTTATTAATGCTCACCACTTTTGCACTTCAAGCGCAAGAGAAAGATAAGTATTTGCCAAAAGGAAACGAAGAATTTGCCTCAAAAAACTATGTCGATGCCGAAGCAAATTATAGAATTTCGCAAGCTAAGTTTGCTAAAAAATCGAAATCTTCTTATAATTTGGGAACATCAATTTACAAACAAAATCAACCTGAGGAAGCCAAATATCAATTTGCCAGAGCGATACAAGATGCTAAAACAAAATCGGAAAAGCATTCGGCATTTCATAATTTTGGAAACACTTTAATGAAAGAAAAAAATTATGAAGGCGCGGTTCAAGCTTACAAAGACGCTTTAAGAAATAATCCGTCTGACGAGCAAACTCGATATAATTATGCGTTAGCAAAAAAAATGCTAAAAGACCATCCGCCTAAAAACGATGACAAGAAAGACAAAGACAAAAATAAAGATAAGAAAGACGAAAAAGACAAGGAAAAAGATAAAGACAAAAAAGACGACAATAAAGATAAAAATAAAGACAAAAAAGACGGAGACGATAAAAAAGACAAGCAAGACAAACCACAACCTAAACCAAGTGGTGCCAACAAGCAACGTATTGATAATTTGTTAGATGCCGTGAGTAATGAGGAGAAGAAAGTACAAGAAAAGGTAAACGCCCAAAAAGTTCAAGGAAAGCCACAAAAACCAGAAAAAGATTGGTAATTAAACAATTGCAAATCAAAAATTAAGAATGAAAATGAAAAAGTATTTATTGCTTTTATTTACAATAGTTGTTACAAATTCACTTTTTGCTCAAGTAAAGTTTGAGACACGAGTGAGCCGAGATGAAATTGGCATCAATGAAAATGTGAGAGTAGAATTTTACATGAATGTTGATGGCGATAATCTTGGTATTCCTAACTTTGATAATTCTGGATTTAGAGTTATTGCTGGTCCGAGCCAAATGGTAAGCCAGTCTTGGGTTAACGGAAGAAGTTCTTTTAACAAAGCCTATTCGTTTACACTGATGCCTTTAAAAAAAGGAAGACACACCATAAAAGGCGCCACAATGGAGTTCAACGGACAGGTTTATAAATCGCAACCTGTTACAATTACTGTTGGAAATGCGGTGCAACAACAGCAAAATCCTTACAACAATAATCCGTATTATCAACAACAGCAACAACAAAGACAACCTCTAAATGCTGGTAAAGATGGTGTACATCTGGTTGCCGAAATTTCTAAAACCAATCCGTATGTAAACGAACCAATCACGGTTGTTTACAAAATTTATGTGAGCAATCGTTCGGCGGTAAGTGGTTGGAATGAAACCAACAAACCAAAATACTCCGATTTTTGGAGTCAAAATATTGATATTAAAAACCTATCTATTCAACAAGGAACTTTTAAAGGAGAAAGTTACCGTTACGCTGTTCTTAGAAAAACCGTTTTATATCCACAAAAAGCAGGAAATCTGCAAATTGAACCCTTGACTTTAGAAGTTCAAGTTGAAGTTCCAACCGGTAGATATGATGTTTATGGAAATCCAGAAACGGTTTTACAAACCAAGAGAGTTTCTGCTGGTGCCAAAACAATAAATGTAAAAGCATTACCCGAAGCAGGAAAGCCAGAAGGATTTTCGGGCGCTGTTGGTAAATTTGACTTCAAGGTAAATGCATCCAAAACAACTTTAAAAAGTGGTGAATCACTAGATTTAAATGTTCAAGTTGCTGGAACTGGAAATTTAAAATTATTCAGTTTGCCAAAACCAGTTGTGCCGTCAACATTAGAATTATTCGACCCAGAACATACTGAAAATGTTTCAACTCCAATTTCTGGAATGACCGGAAGTATTTCTGATAAATATACTATTATTCCAAACGAAAAAGGCACTTTTGTTATTAAACCAATTTCATTCTCCTATTTTGATTTGTCATCAAATAGTTATAAAACAATAACTTCCAATCAAATTGTGTTGAATGTTGCTCAAGGCAAAAATAACGCCGTTGCTTCCAATCCGAATAAAGCGGAAGATTCAGTGAAAAAATCATTTGCTTTTATCAAACAAAAAACAACATTAAAAAACATAAAACCAGATGATTTCTTAGGTTCTGGATTGTTCTACGGATTGCTGTTTTTACCGTTTTTGATTGTTCCAATAATTGTAATTTTCAAGAAGAAAAAAGAAGCTTTGGATGCCGATATTGTTGGAAACAGAAGAAAAAAATCAAATGCTTTAGCGAAGAAATATCTATCAGAAGCCAAGAAACAAATTAACAACAAAGAACCATTTTATATTGCATTAGAAAAAGCAATGCACAATTTCTTGAAAGCTAAATTAAGCATCGAAACCTCAGAAATGAGCAAAGAAAAGATAACCGAAATTCTGTTGTCTCGAAATGCCAATTCTGAAACAGTAAAAGAGTTCATTGTCTTGACAGAAAGTTGCGAATTGGCTCGATATGCGCCATCATCAAGTACCATAATTCATCAAGATTATGACAAAGCCGTCGAAATTATTTCTGAATTAGAAAAACAAATTAAATAGTAATCATGAAGAAGTTTTTTTATCTATTTCTATTTATTTCTGCATCTGTTTTTGCAACCGATGTTTCTAATCCGTTTGTAGAAGGTAATAACTATTACAATAACGGAAAATACGAAGCTGCTATTACAAGTTACGAAAGTGTTTTGGCATCAGGACAACAATCGGCAGAACTCTATTTTAACTTGGGAAATTCTTACTATAAATTACACAAAGTTGCACCAGCGATTTATAATTTTGAAAAGGCATTACAGCTAAATCCGAACGATCCAGAAATTCAAACCAATTTAGAGTTTGCTCAAAAAATGGCAATTGATGATATAAAAGTCATCCCAAAAGTTGGTTTTGATAAACTACTTGCCGATTTTACTTCAAGCTATCATTATGATACTTGGGCTTGGATTGCAGTAGCATTTGGCTTTATTTTTCTATGCTTTTTTATCGGATATTATTTTTCTGGAACAGCTTTCAAAAAACGAATTTACTTCACCGGAATGTTTGTGGTTTTAATCTTAATAATCATTTCAGTTTCATCAGGAATTTTCGAAAAAAACCGATTGGAAACTGAAAAATCTGCCATTGTTTTTGCCGAAACCGCTTCGTTAAAAGGCGAACCAAAAGCCACAAGTCAAGAAACAATTTTGCTTCACGAAGGAACAAAAGTATTCATTCTAGAAAGCAACGCCAATTGGAGAAAAGTACAACTTACAGACGAAACTACAGGATGGATTGAAGCTGAAAGTATTAAAGAACTGTAGATTTCAGTTATCAGGTTGCAGATTTCAGATTTCAGTTTAAATTATCCACACAGTTTGTCATTCCGTAGGAATCGCATTTTTTATTGAAAGATTATTCAGTATTAAATCCAAATCAGATTCTGAAATTGAAGTTAAATTTAAATTGTATTTTGTTCCAATAAATGTTTTGTTTTTAATGCAAATTGAAATTTCATTATTGTTTTTTACCTCAAGTTTTTTGATATAAAAAGTGCTTAAATAAGCGTATTTATTGGGAAATTCACTTTTTATAACCAGTGGACCTTGATATAAATTAGTAGGATAGGAATATCTTAAATAAATAAAACATTCTTTTTTAGTAAAACGAAATTTACAATAATCAAATTCACTTCCAAAATTCACAAAAAGATTAACGGCTATCATTGACGATATTCGTAAATCTTCAGTTTCTTTGTCCTCATCAGACCGTAAAGATTCTATTAATCGCCTATCTTTCTTTAATTTGAAGTATTGCGTAGCTCCAAAATAAATTACTAGTATTGAAAGAAAAATTCCTAATATTGAGTATAAATCTTCCATATTCAAATTTATTTTTCATCATTGGAAACACTACTTTTCAAATCCAAAAACCAATCCGTCAAAACTGGCAACATAAATTCAGAAGTTTTTAAAATCGGATTGAAAAATATAGAATTTTCTTGAGTTTCTTTAGAAATTAAAGCATTGTCAATATTCACCTTTTGAAATAGACTCAACACTACGCCAAGCATTAAAACAGTTTTTAAAACGGCAAAAAAAGCACCGCCTAATTTATTCAACCATCCTAAAAAAAGTGTGCTTGCTATTCCAGAAAATACTTTTGCAAGCAAATGAATGGCTATAACAATCAAAATAAAAGTTAGGATAAAGGCAATTACCTTAACTGATTTTGAAGTTCCGTCACCAATTACATTTCCAACAAGATGCGAGAATTTCACGGCAACATAAATTCCGATGAAGAACGAAATAACAGAGGCAAATTCTACAAAAAGTCCATTCTTTAAACCTTTAAAAACGCTGTAACCAAGTAAAACGGCAAATAAAATATCAATAAAACTCATAGAATAATTTTCAAGTCACAAATATAAACGAATTTTTATATTGTCACATTGAGCGCAGTCGAAATGCTAAATGTGATATATTTGCAAATCATTATAGATAAAGAAAAACGCTATTCTTAATTTTCTTTACTCTATTTTCTAAAAAAAATCATATGTCTCGAGATATACAACTAAAAGAACGCTGGGAAAAAGTCGTTGAAATTCTGTCCAATCAATTTTCGCAAGGAGAAGATTTAGATTTGGATGCCATAATTTACCTTATTGGAGTTCAAGAATTAGGAAAATTTCATCGCGAATTCAAAAAAGACGAAAAAGTAAACCTAATGCACATTGCAATTTGCAGATTATTAGAGCCTTATGGATATTATGAATTTGATTTTGTAGACAAAGACGGTTGGCCACATTACAAAGTAAAAGAAGAATTACCACCATTAAAAGCAGGCGAACAAACCATTTTAATGAAAGATGCCATTGTGAATTATTTTTTAGAAAAAGAATTAATTGATTAATGATTGTGGATTAAAGATTTTTGAATTAAGATTTATTTAAAAAACTTCCAACTTCCAACTTCCAACTTCTAACTTTTCCTTAAATTTGCACCTTCAAAGAAAGACCGATGATAGATAAGATTAAAGAACACATAGAAGAAGCTAAGGCATTCAATACTAAAAACAAAGAAGCGTTAGAAACGTTTCGTATCAAATATTTAGGAAGTAAAGGTTTGCTTAAAGAACTTTTTACGGAATTTAAGAACATACCTAACGACCAAAAGAAAGACTTCGGACAAGTAATCAACACGTTGAAATCTGTTGCCGAAGAGCGAGTAAAAACCATTCAAGACGAGCTAGAAAGCAAGGAAGAAGTAAAAGGTTTTTATGGCGATTTATCTCGTCCAGGCGAACCGTTGATTATTGGTTCTCGTCATCCTATTTCATTGGTAAAAAATCAAATTATTGATATCTTTTCAACCATAGGATTCAACGTTTCTGAAGGTCCAGAAATTGAAGACGATTGGCATAATTTTACTGCATTAAACTTGCCAGAATACCATCCAGCAAGAGATATGCAAGACACGTTTTTCATTCAAACAAATCCTGATGTTTTGTTGCGTACGCATACTTCATCGGTGCAAGTGCGTTACATGGAAAACAACAAACCACCAATTAGAACCATTTCGCCAGGAAGAGTTTTCCGTAACGAAGCGGTTTCATCTCGTTCGCACTGTATTTTCCATCAAGTAGAAGGATTGTATATTGACAAAGACGTTTCGTTTGCCGATTTAAAACAAACATTATTATATTTCACAAAAGAAATGTTCGGAAAATCTAAAATACGTTTACGTCCATCGTATTTTCCTTTTACAGAACCAAGTGCCGAAATTGATATTTATTGGGGTTTAAAAACTGAAACTGATTACAGAATTACAAAAGGAACCGGTTGGTTGGAAATTGGAGGTTGCGGAATGGTAGATCCAAATGTTCTAAAAAACTGCGGCATCAATCCAGACGAATTCTCAGGTTTCGCTTTCGGAATGGGAATCGAACGTATCGCAATGCTTTTACACCAAATTGGCGACATTAGAATGTTCTTTGAAAACGATGTTCGTTTCTTAGAGCAATTTAAATCAAGTATTTAATTAAATTAAAATAATAATGAAGAAAATTTTACCTTTTTTGTTTATGATGAGTAGTTTTGTAGCTTTCTCACAATTACAAGTTCACACTGTGAATTTGACTACAAATGATTTAGTTTACGATTCAGTTACAAATAAAATTTATGTAAGTATTCCAAGTGCAAATGGTTCTAATGGAAATAGTATTGGTGTTATTAATCCAAACACTTATTTACTAGAAAACACCATATTTATTGGCAGTGAACCTACTGTTTTAGCAATTTCAGACAATGGGCAATATATTTATTCTGGCTTTAGTGGTACTTCAACCGTTAGAAGATTTGATGTAGCCACTCAAACGTCAGGACTTCAATTTAGTTTAGGAAGCGACTCTTCAACAGGTTCTTATTACGTTGAAGATATTGAGGTTATGCCCGGTCAACCAACAACCATTGCTGTGTCAAGAAAAAACAATGGATTCTCACCGAGACATGAAGGAGTTGCAATATACGACAACAATGTTATGAGACCAACCACAACTCCAGATCATACAGGAAGTAATAGAATTGAATTCACTGGTTCTAACTCATTAATTGGTTACAATAATGAAACTACCGAGTTTGGTATTAGACGATTGGCGGTTAATAACTCAGGTGTAACTAATGTTAGTGTTACATCAAATGTATTAAGTAATTTTGGTTTGGATTTTATATACAAAGACAATTATATGTATGCTTTTGATGGTAAAGTTGTAGACATTACAACAGCACCATATGTAAGTGGACAATTTTCAAATGTTTCTGGGCCAGTTGTTTACGACACATATTACAATAAAGTTTGTTTTGCTAGTTTTGATTTTTCAGGAAATATTACTTTTAAAAGATTTAATCCTACAACTTACTTATTGTTCGATAGTTTACCAATTTCACAAGCTTTTGGTGCTGTTGAAACTATTATTACTTGTGGAAATGGTTGTTATGCTTTTAATACAAGTGACAATAAAGTCGTAATAATAAAAGATTCTACTCTAGCACAGAATGAAAATCCAGATAATAAACAATTGGTTTTTTATCCAAATCCTGTTAAGGACTATTTAAAAATTGATAGTAATATCGAAATCAATGAAGTTGTAATTTATGATTTAAATGGACGAATTGTTAAGAATTCTAATTTTGATGGAAGTCAAATGTATCTTGGTGATCTAGAAAATGGAATATATATGGTAAAAACAATTGATGTTGATGGGGTTTTTAAATTAAATAAAATTATTAAAAGATAATTTTTGAAATCATAAATTTTCATGGTTAGATTATGAAATCAGACATTACCATACCAGAAGTAGAAAATGTATTCCTTGCAGCCGTCCAAGAATGGAGCGACGACTTCATGGAGAAAGTTTGGTACGTTTATTTAGTAAACGATTCTGACTACGATTTAGACAGCGTAATGGTAGTTTCTAAAGCATTTGGAACCATTGATGGTGAAATGAAAAAAACGTCGCTTTTGCGTCACGCATTCATTAAAGTTCCTGCTGTTTCTGTTGTAAAAGTAGAAATGATAGAAAATAGTGTTCTTCGATTGAACAACGAATTTATGGTCACGTATTTCATAGGAAGTACTTTATATGACAAAAAATTCATCTTCCGAGCACAAACTATCACACCTGATTATGTAGAAGAAGTGCCTATTTTATTCGTTGATGGCGTTATTGTGAGATAGCAACTCTTTTTGTCATTCCGTAGGAATCTCAATAGTTACTCACATTTTTGATGAAGGTAATTAGAATTCTTCTGATTTTCAATAACAAAGATATTATAGCTTATCGATTTTCTCACTCTTCATTTTCTGTTTCCAGTTGTAATATCCTAAGCCAAAAATTCCTACTGCGAGGTAAATTCCTGCACGAATATAGAAATTGGTACTTGAAAGTTGTTCCACAAAAGGTTTTTCTTTGATTTCAAATAAGGTCATGAAAATAATCATAAAGATTCCCCAAAAACCACCCATTTTAATTTGATATTTCCATCTTTCGCTCATAACTAATCCAATTTGTCGGTTAATTTTTTAAATACTGATTTGGCATCTTTTCCTTCGTATAAAATTTCATAAACCGCATCGATAATTGGCGTTTTTGCACCGTATTCTTGGTTTAATTTGTAAGCACTTTTTACGGCATAATAACCTTCGGCAACCATAGACATTTCCATCATCGCCGATTTTACTGTGTAGCCTTTTCCAATCATGTTTCCAAACATTCTATTTCTAGAAAAAACCGAATATCCTGTAACTAACAAATCGCCCAAATAAGCTGAGTTATTGATGTTACGTTTCATTTTGTGTACTTTTCTAATGAATTTCTTCATCTCACGAATAGCATTACTCATAATCACCGATTGAAAATTGTCTCCATAACCTAAACCATGAGCAATTCCGGCAGCGATTGCATAAATGTTTTTAAGCATGGCAGCATATTCAGTACCAATAATGTCGTCTGTGATTTTGGTTTTGATGTAATTTCCAGCAAGGATTTTTGCAACAATTTTAGCTTTGGTAGCATCGCCACACGCAATTGTAAGATACGAAAGTCGTTCTAAAGCCACTTCTTCCGCATGACATGGACCAGTAATTACACCAATGTTCTCGTACGGAATATCATATTTTTTATGAAAATGTTCGCCAACAATTAGGAACGTTTCTGGAACAATTCCTTTTATGGCAGAAAATATAACTTTGTTTTTTAAATCGACTGTTAATTTTTCTAATTCAGTGCTTAAAAAAGCTGACGGAATGGCGAAAATAAGATAATCGGCATATTCAACAGCTTCGTTAATATCGGCTGTTAGTTTTAGCTTATTGGTGTCAAACTCAACCGAACTTAGATAATTAGGGTTGTGTTTGTGAGTTTTTATATGATCAATTGCCGATTGGTTGCGCATGTACCACGCAATTTCGTTTAGATTTACGCAAAGCATTTTTGCAATTGCTGTTGCCCAACTTCCTCCGCCAATTACTGCAAATTTTGGATTTGTATTCATTACTATATCGTTTGAAAATCAAAAATACTCTTTTTTTACGGTATTGGCAAACCATTACTGACTTGTTTAGCCCTGATTGTAATGAAAAGCATTGTGCAGTAAAAAGCTATTTTTTCTTATCTTAAAAAAGCGACCAAAGAAAGCTCTTTTTAAGATTTAGAAAAAAAGATTTTTGCAAGCAATCTTGCAATGGAAAGCAGGATAAGCTTCTAAAAAGGGTTGAAATTTAACTTATATTTATGATTTTCAGTGCAATAACAATACAACACAGCCGTTATTATTGATATGATTTCTGTTAGGTTGTTATCATATAAGTTAAGTTAGTTAAAATTTTGTTTTGGGTTTTGAAAAAAGGCGTTCAGGAAATAAATCTTGAACGCCTTTTAATTTGTATAAACTGCTGAATTAGTAACTCATTTCTACAATTTCTCTAACTTTTTCGGGTGTAATGTTTTGCTTTTCACCAAGACCTTTCCAACCTCTTTCTGTGAAACGGTTTACGATAAACTCGGCCGTATCTTTGTAGTTTTCAGTGTTTTCAGAAAGTTTGGTTTTCATTCCCATCGTGTGGAAAAATTCGACTGTTTTTTCAATGGCTTTTTCGGCTTTTTCATCTACAGAATTCCCTGTGATTTTGAAAACGCGTTCGCCGTATTGTGCCAATTTATCTTTTTTGGTTTCAAACATTACTCGGTACAAACTTGGAGCAATAATTGCCAAAGTTCGAGCATGATCTATTTCGTATAAAGCGGTTAATTCGTGACCAATCATGTGTGTTGCCCAATCGCTTGGAACGCCTTTTTGGATTAATCCGTTTAAGGCCATAGTTGCACACCACATATAGTTGGATGCCAATTTATAATCACTTGGATTTTCTACAACATTTGGACCAATTTCTACTAACGTTTGTAAAATGCTTTCTGCAAATCGATCTTGCAAAAGTGCGTCATGCGGATAGGTTAAATATTGTTCCATAACGTGTGTAAAAGCATCGATTACACCATTCTGAATTTGACGTTTTGGCAATGATGTAATTACGGTTGGATCGCAAATAGAAAATTTTGGAAACAAAGCACTTCCTCCAAGAGTTAGCTTTTCTTGAGTTGCTTCGATGGTTACCACTGCACCCGAATTCATTTCTGAACCTGTTGCTGGTAAGGTTAAAACAGTTCCGAATGGAATCACTTTAGATAAATCGGTGAAAAGCACACGATTTTTTAAAATATCAATCGGATTTCCTTCGTAATGCGTTGCGCCCGAAATGAATTTTACGCCATCAATTACGCTTCCACCACCAACGGCAAGAATGAAAGTGATGTTTTCTTGTTTGATAATTTCAACGGCTTTCATCAACGTTTCAAATCTCGGATTAGGTTCGATTCCCCCAAATTCTATGATTTCAAAATCTTTTAAGGCTGAAGTTACTGCCTCGTGAACGCCGTTTTTAAAGATGCTTCCGCCACCATAAGCCAATAAAACTTTAGCATTTGCAGGAACAAGTTTTGATAATTTTTCGGTTTGTCCTTTTCCAAATATGTAGTTGGTAGGATTGTATAATTCGAAGTTGTTCATTGTAAAAATATTTAGATTGCAAATTTACAAAACGATTAAAGGAACAAGTGGTAAAGGAATGTTAAGTTATTTTCTGTAAAAATTATTGTCATCCACATATTCCCATACTTTTTCAGATAATAACGGACGAATATTTTTTTTGTTTTTGATGCTTTCGCGAATAAATGTTGATGAAAGTTCGATGACTGGCGCACCAACTCTATGAATTTTTGGATGATTGACAAATTGTTCATCTATTTCACCCGAATTTAATCTTGGGTAAATATAAATCTCGTGATTGTCGAGAATGTATTCGTAGTTCTTCCATTTGTGAAGCGAATTCAAATTGTCTTCACCCATAATTAACGAAAATTCATATTTAGGAAATTTGTCTTTTAAATGCGCTAATGTATTTACAGTATAATTGGGTTGAGGTAATTTAAATTCGATATCAGAAGCTTTTATTTTGGGATAATCTTCGGTAGCCAAATTCACTAAATGTAATCGATGGTAATCATCCAATAAAGTGCTTTTCTGCTTCAACGGATTGTGTGGCGTTACAACCATCCAAATTTGATCTAAATTAGAATGCTCTGCCATGTGATTGGCAATGATTAAATGTCCAATGTGAATTGGGTTGAAGGTTCCGAAGTATAGTCCTATTTTCATTTTTTTTATCACAAAGTTTCACAAAGTTTTTCGCAAAGTTTCACAAAGTCTTTGTGTTTCTTGATGTAAACTGTGCGTGACTTTGTGAAATAATTTTTATTTAGAAATAAAATCCTTTACCAACTGATATGCATCTTCTTTGGCAATATCCAAATCATAATTCTTAATGATCTTGTCAAATTGTGGTGCAGTGGCAAGTTCAACGTGAGCTTTTGCAATTCGCATATTTATTTTTTCGTCACTTTCTGTAGAGCGTTCTTTTAATCTACGTTTTAGTTCGTCCACGCTTGGTGGTTTTACAAAAACGGCTAAGGTTTCTTGAGGAAATTTGTGTTTAATTCGCAATCCGCCCGAAACATCAATGTCGAAAATTACGTTTTTGCCTTTTGCCCAAATACGTTCGACTTCACTTTTTAAAGTTCCATAATAATTGTTGGTATAGACTTCTTCCCATTCTACAAATTCTTCGGCTTTGATATGCTTTTTAAATTCTTCCCAAGTGATGAAATAGTAATCTTTTCCGTCTACTTCTTCACCGCGAGGTTCGCGTGTTGCACAAGATATTGAAAATTCTAAATTCAAATCTTCTTGCGCCAATAAATGCCTTACTATAGTGGTTTTTCCCGAACCTGATGGCGCTGAGAATACTAATAATTTTCCTTTGTTCATTCTTAGTTGTGTTGATGTTCTGTCACTCTGAACTTGTTTCAGAGTCTTGTTTTTTTAGATTCTGAAACAAGTTCAGAATGACAAATAAATTACAAAACGTTTAAAACCTGCTCTTTAATCTTCTCCAATTCATCCTTCATCATCACCACCAATTTCTGCATTTCAGAATGGTTAGATTTTGACCCCATGGTATTGATTTCTCTTCCCATTTCTTGCGTAATGAAACCTAGTTTTCTTCCGTTGGCTTCTGTTCCTGCAAGGGTTTCTATGAAATAATTTAGGTGATTTTCCAGACGTACTTTCTCTTCAGTAATATCGTATTTTTCTAGATAAAATATCAATTCTTGCTCAAAACGATTCTGATCTACATTCGCTTGAAGTTCGTCAAGTGCTGTTTTCAATCGGGTTTTTACGGTTTCAATTCGTTCTGCATCATACGCAACCGCATTGTTCATTAGCGTCATGATGTTTGCAATTCTGTGTAGAAATTCTTTTTCTAATGCAACGCCTTCGTCTCTTCGAAATTGCATCATATTTTCTAGCGATTGATCGATTACAGTTTGAATTTGTTTCCAATCGTTTTCGTCAATTTCGTCGCGCTCTGTTTTTAAGGCATCGGGCATTCTTACAGCCATTTTCATCAACTCAGTTTCATCAGCATTAGGAATCACTGCTTTCATTTGGTTGATGTAACCTTTTACAATTGGCACATTGATTTTAGACGATGTTTCTTCGCCAGTAATTTCGATGTATAACGAAAAATCAATCTTTCCTCGCTCTAATTTTTGCGAAAGCTGGTTGCGTAAACCCAATTCCATTTCTCTAAAAACAGATGGCATTCGTGTATTTAAATCTAAACCTTTACTGTTTAGCGACTTTATTTCTACGGTAATTTTTTTGGTTGGTAATTGCAAAGATGCTTTCCCAAAACCAGTCATTGATTGTATCATATTTTTTTATAAGTATTCAAAGATAATAAAAGTAATTAGTAATTAGTGAATAGTAATTAGCTTAAAAACGGCTAATTACTAATTACTTTTCACTAATCACTTTTTTTTGTGTAACCAAATAAACTCCAACAAATATTAAAATGGCCGATGTTATTTTAATCCAAGTTAGTTCGTCTTTTCCTAAACTGATGGCGAAAATTGTGGCAAACAAAGGTTGTAAATAGATAAAAACGGCAACGATTGTTGGTTTCAATTCGCGCATGGAAATTAAATTCAGCAAATAGGTAAAAAATGTTGAAAACACTACGACAAAACCAATTTTCCAATAAATATCATTTGGAATTATCGTCCAGTTTATCGCTTGAAATTCGTTCCATCCGAAAGGTAAAACCATGATAAATCCGAAGGTGTAAATCCATTTTACAAATGTAAAAGCGTTGTATTTATCCATCAGTTTTTTCACAACAATTAGATAAAAACCATACGAAACGGCATTTATAAAAACCAGTAAATTTCCTAAAGTTGCATTCGGCGCATTCACCATAGATTTTCCGTATAGAATTAAAGTTCCGGTTCCAACAAGTCCTAAAATTAAGCCGAAAACTTTGCGTTTTAGCATGCGTTCTTTCATGATTATTGCCGAAAGAACTAGCACAATCATTGGCGTTGTAACCATTAAAACCGCACCCATAATTGGAGAAGTGTAACTCAATCCTTTAAAAAAAGTTAGCATGTTTAAGGCAACACCAAAAAATGCCGCTGCTATAATTCTAGGAAAATCTCCCATTGCAATTTTTTCTTTCGGACCAAAAAAGGATACCAACCAAAATAAAATCATTGCACCAAAAACCCGAATCACTATAAACCCAAATGGTTCGATGTATTTAGGCATTACGTCTTTGGCGACTGTAAAGGTCAATCCGTAAATTATGGAAACGAAGGTTGCGGCGATTAAAGCCCAAGTTCTTTTAGACATTTTCTAATGCTTTCATTACTTGCAACATGTTTTGTTGCGTGTTTCCGATGTAAATTTTGTCTTGAATTATAAAAACTGGACGACTTATAAAAGTGTAATGTTCTAAAATATACTTGCGATAATCGTCTTCTGTTAGGTTTTTGTTTTTCAAATCCATCGATTTATACAACTGCGCTTTTTTGCTGAACAACGCTTCGTAACTTCCAGAAAGTGAGCGCATATATTCTAATTCTTCCACTGTAATAGGATCTTGTTTTATGTCGTGGTACTTCAAATTCGCACTTTTTGGCAACGATTTTATAATTTTTCTACACGTGTCGCAACTTGCTAAATAGTATATGGTATCGGTCATTATTTTTTCTTTTTGCAAAGAAAATTCATTTGAAACTTATAATCTGTATTTTTGTATAAAATTTATAAAAAATGAGCACTTTTACTAAAGAAATACATATTCGCTGGGCCGATTTAGATCCAAATTTTCACGTTCGGCATTCGGCTTACTACGATTTTGGAGCACAACATCGTGTTGAAATTCTAGAACAATTAGGTATGACTGTTAGAGTAATGCAAGAGCAACATTTTGGTCCAATTTTGTTTCGCGAGGAATGTGTTTTTAGAAAAGAAATGCGAATGAATCAAACCGTTTTCATCTCAACCAAAGTAGGAAAAGTAAAAGAAGACGCTTCTCGATGGACGCTAATTCACGAATTTAAAAACGACAAAGACGAACTCATGGCAACCATAACGGTCGACGGCGCATGGATGGACACCAAGCTGAGAAAAATTGCCAATCCAACACCACAAATTGCAATTGATGTTATGAATTTAATGCCAAAATCAGACAACTTTACTCAATTATAAAAAGTATGGAAACAGCATTCAGAATAAACGAAACCAGCAGAAAAGTACTTTTAGGTTTTTTAGAAAAGTATTCGTTAGAAGAATTAAATAAAATTCCCGAAGGTTTCAGCAACAATCTCATCTGGAATATCGGTCACATCATTGTTGTTCAGCAGCTATTGGTTTATAAATTGTCTGGTTTACCAACAATGATTAGTAATGAAATGATAGAAAAGTATCAAAAAGGAACTAAACCTGAACATAATGTTGGCCAAGAAGAAGTCGATGAAATAAAAGTTTTATTGTTTTCGACATTAGAAAAAACCAAGCACGATTTTGAGGAAAATATATTTCAAAATTATATCGAATTCACTTCAATGTCGGGTTTTACAATGAAATCTGCTGCAAATGCAATTGAATTTAACAATTATCACGAAGCTGTTCATACAGGAATTATGATGCAAATTAGAAAGTTTATTTAAAAAAAGAATCCCAAACAGTAACCAATAATCTGTTTGGGAAATCAACCTAACAATAATAATATTATTTAAGAGGCAATCGATTTTTCTTTTTCTATTCGAACATAACCATTTACATTTTCTAAATTAATTTTTAGAAGTTTTCTATTGCGTAAATACAGTTTTAATCTAAGTTTATACAAATCATAAACGATGATAACTACCAAAACTAAACTTACCAAATAAAACATTTTGAAACTTAAACCTACATAGGTAAAACCAGCTAAAATTGCTCCAATCAAATAAGATGCGGTAATGGCAACAAGTAATTTTGCTTTTCCAATAAGTGCTTCGTTATTTCGGTATTCTTTTTTTGTAAACATTGAAAATAGAATTCCTAAATCGGTTGTTGTTCCTGTTAAATGGGTTGTTTTTACCGAGAAATTAGAAATACTTGCAGTTAATCCGTTTTGTAAACCCATTGCAAAAAGCATCAATGCTAAAAGGTATTCGGTTTCTACTAGAGTTTCTTTATAAAAATATTCGCCATAAATTCCAACAAACATCAAACAAAAAATTTCTAGTATTAACGGAATGGCATGCGCCAAATAAGAATTTCTCTGATTGATGTGAATTACAAACATATTAGAAACAAAACTTCCAAAAAAGAATAGAAAAATCCATGAAAAAACTACTGCAATTTGATAGTAATTTCCTTTAACAATTTCGGCAGCTAAAATGGCGTAATGTCCTGTTACATTTGATGAAAATGAGAAAAATAACAGTAACGAACCAATGTTCACCATTCCAGCAGCGAAAGCCGATAGCGATCCAAGTTTTATGTTGTCTGATAGCGATCTGCTATTACTATATTTTCTGAGCATGGTATTATATTTTTTCAAATGTTAATCTTGCGATGCCACGAGTATGGGTGTCTGTATCAAAATTTAGAACTAGTTTATTTTCTGAAAGTTCAGTTAAACTGTAGTGTTCGCAATTATTGTTGTCGTATTTTATCTCTAAAATGTTTCCTCTTCCCTTAATCGTCCAATTCACTTCTTTAGAATAATTACTTCCTTTTAAAATTAGTTTTCCGTTGGGTTTAAAAGTCCAGCTTTCGGCTTTATGAATTACTAGATTTTCACCAACAACGTCTTTTACAAAATCGGAAACATTATCATAGTCGTTAGTAATTGTGTCGTTTTTATCTACTTTTTCATATTCCCAAACCAATTCTTTCCATTGACCTTCTATTATATGTTCTGGATTATTAGACATACTAATCAATAGGACGAAAAGAGAAATCCCAAGTGTGAAAAAACCAATATATCGTATCCAAATTTTCATAGCAATTTTTTTAAATTATCCCATCGACATTTGATTGAATACCTCTGCAACTTTTCCTTTTTCAGAAAAATTAGCATTTGGAATAGCGTCAACTGTAATAACGTTTGCCGATGATTTTTCTATGAATCGAGATAAATCGAAACTTTTTTTGTTGGTAAAAACTGGTTTTTTATCAGATACATAAATGTCAACAACACGATTTCCTTCTAGATAATTATTGAATGCGGCAACATTGTAACCAGTAAATAAATCGATTCTAAGTGAACTAATTTGTGAGTCGAATTTGTTTTTAATCACCTCACAAGCTTCCTCAAATTCTGGAGTTGTTAAGCTTTCAATTTGTTGGTATTTTGAAGAAAATAATAAATCCCTGATAGAATCATTCAAACTCAAACCGTGAAGAAGAATAATGTCTAGTTTTACATTGGATTCATTTGTACTCAAAACCGACTTTAAAATATTTAGTGATTGAACTGTAAAATCTGTTGGAATTAAAACTGTTTTTCTCATAGCTTTTATATTGTTATTTGTTACAATACAAATTTATGAGCACCACATTAGAGCCATCTTAATCTGAGATTAGAATGTTATTAAAATGGAAGCCACGAGATTAAAATGAGATTAGAATTGCTTAAATAAAAGTTAAGATTCTTATTTTGGAGTTAATTTACAGATTTTCAAGCTTTAATATTGGTAAAGTTATCTGTACAATTGTTCCCTGATTTTCGGTAGAATTCACCAAGATTTTTCCGTTGTGCATTCTTATGATATTTCGGGTCAATGGAAGACCAATTCCGTAACCTTCATAATTTTTAGTATTAGAAGCTCTAAAAAACGGATCGTAGATGTATTTAATTTCGTTTTCAGGAATTCCAATTCCGGTATCTTTGGTGATGATGTAAACAAAATCATCTGAAGCACCGATAGAAACTGTTACCGTATCAAAATTAGAATACTTACAGGCATTGCTAATAATATTGCTAAACGCCAAATGCAGTAATTGAATATTTCCGTTTACCTTTAATTTTAATGGATTTTCGGGTAGTAATTCCATGTCGAAGAAAATTTTATTTTTAGAATTCATGCTTTCTAAATTCTCTTTAACATCCCAAAGAAGTTGATCGATTCTTACTTTTTCAAATTTTTGAATTTTTCCGTTAAAACCTGTTTGAGCAAGAAATAAAAGTGCTTTGGTTTTATTGTCTAATTTTTCTGCTTCTTGCAAAATAATTTTCAGCGTTTCTATATAATCTTCTTGCTGACGAGGTTTAGAAAGTGCCACATCGGCTTCACCAATTATTGCTGTTAATGGCGTTCTAAGTTCGTGCGATGCATTGCTGATAAAGTTATTTTGAGTTTCAAATGAGGTTTCAATTCTATCCAACATATCGTTGAACGTATTTGATAATTGATTTAATTCTACATTCCTATTTTGATCATTTAATCGAAGATGTAAATTTTCGGAACTAATTTCTTTTACTTGTTCTGTAATTGCAGAAATAGGTTTAAAAATGTTTTTAGAATAGTAAAATGCTAAATACCAAAGAAGTAAAAAAGCACAACCAATTGCGAAAATTAGTGTATTAATTAAATTTTTTGCCTGATTAATTTCAAAATAATTCTCGGCTGCAGTAATAACAATAAACTCTCCAGACTTTGAGGGAAATTTGATTCCTTTATATAAATATTTTTTCGAAATGAATTCGGCATTTCCATTCTTAAGTACGTTATTAAAAAAGTCTTCACTTAGGCCAATTCTTTTTGCTTCATTTTTTACATTCAAATAAGCGCTAATAGGAATAAAATAGTCTTTTTCATGAGGTAATTTTTCGGAAGTTTCGCTTAATGAAAAAGTAGTTTTTGTTGGAATTTTTTCACCTTCAAATCGTTCTTTTGCCACTTTATTTGCTCTAGCTTCAAGAAGTTTAAAAAGATAATTTTCAGAATAATTGGATACTGAAAAATAGATAAATAAACTAAATAAGAAGATTACAATTAAAAACGGAATTAGATACAACAAAAAAGTTCTTGAAGGTGTTTTCATGCTTACACTAAATTTTAATTTTCTTTTAAAACATAACCCATTCCAATAATGGTATGAATAATTTTATCCTCTGATTTTAAATCTATTTTCTTTCTCAGATAATTTACGTAAACATCAACAACATTGGTTCCTAAATCATAATTTACACCCCAAACTGCCTCAAGAATTTCTTGCCTAGAAAGTACTTTGTTTTTATTTTTCACAAAAAACAACAACAATTTAAACTCGGTTGAGGTTAATGATATTTCTTCATCAGCTCGAGTCACTTTTTTGGTGTAATCATTAATTACTACATCCAAAAAGGTGAAAATATTTTTATCGTCTATTTTTTGCTGCGTTGATTTAGATGTTTTTCCGTCAATTCTTCGAATAAGATTTTTAATTCTTGCAACAAGTTCGATAAATTTAAAAGGTTTTACCAAATAATCATCGGCACCATTTTCTAATCCTAAAACAATATTTTCTGGAGTTCCGAGTGCGGTTAAAAACAGAATTGGAACATTAGTATTTTCTTCACGAATAGCTTTGCAAACCTCTAATCCGTTCATTTCGGGCAACATGATATCTAGGATAATTAAATCAAAAGAATTTTCTAATGCTAACTTGAGTCCGGTTTTACCATCAAAGGCAACGCTTACTTCAAATCCTTCTTCCGAAAGTCCTTTTTTAATAAATGAAACCACTGGTGCTTCATCTTCTACAAGAAGTATTTTTTTCATGGATAATTATAATGTATTTGTCAAATGATAATTGGGGAATGCTAAATTTTATGATTCATTTGATATTGCAAATTAAAAAAAATCATTCGAAGTTACTACCTTTGTAACCTAATTTTAACTAACAAGAAAATCATCACAGAAAAAAGAGGTTGATTCCATTGTTATAATGAAAAATAAAATCAATACAAATGAAATTTAATACTAAAGTTATACACGGTGGACAACACCACGAAAAAGTTACTGGTGCAGTAATGACTCCAGTTTTTCAAACTTCTACTTATGTACAAACAAGTCCAGGAAAACCAGTTGGAGATTACGAGTACAGTCGCGCAGCTAACCCAACGCGACAAGCTCTTGAAGACGCTTTGGCTTCTATAGAAAATGGCGCACGCGGATTGGCATTTGCATCTGGCTTAGCAGCAACTGATTGTTTACTTAGAATGTTCAAAGCTGGTGATGAAATCATCGCAATGGACGATTTATATGGCGGAACTTATAGATTATTTACTAGATTATACAAAGATTCGGGTATCAAATTTCATTTTGTTGATATGAATGATTTGGAAAAATTCCAATCGTTAATCAATGAAAATACAAAATTGGTTTGGGTAGAAACACCGACAAATCCGTTAATGAAATTAGCAGATATTGCAGAAATCGCTAAAATCACTAAAAAACACAACTTGCTTTTTGCAGTAGACAATACATTCGCAACACCTTATTTACAAAAACCATTAGATTTAGGTGCTGATATTGTTATGCACTCAGCAACGAAATACCTTGGTGGACATTCCGACGTTATTGCTGGAGCACTAATTATTAAAGACAAAGAATTGGGTGACGAATTGCACTTTAAACAATTTGCAACAGGAGGAACACTTGGTCCAATGGACAGTTATTTGGTTTTAAGAGGAATTAAAACGTTGCATTTAAGAGTTCAAAGACATTGTGAAAACGGAATGAAAGTAGCTCAATTTTTAAGCAATCATCCTAAAGTTGCCACTGTTTATTATCCAGGATTACCAAGTCATCCGTTTCATGATATCGCCAAAAAGCAAATGAGTGATTTTGGCGGAATGGTTTCATTTACATTCAAATCGGGTAAAAAGGAAGATGCAATTTCATTTTTAGAAAAAGTAAAAGTTTTCACTTTAGCAGAATCGCTAGGTGGCGTTGAAAGTTTGGCCAATCATCCTGCGTTAATGACGCATGCATCTATTCCAGAAGACAAACGTCTTGAAGTTGGAATTACAGATGATTTAGTGCGATTAAGCACAGGTGTTGAAGATATAGAAGATTTGCTTGCCGATTTAGAACAAGCTTTTAAATAATATAAATTATAACAAAAAAACCCGATTCATTACTATTGAATCGGGTTTTTTTATGTTTTTTAGAAATCTATTGTAAGTAATAAATGTATCCAAA
The DNA here is from genome assembly GCF_000757385.1 of Flavobacterium aquatile LMG 4008 = ATCC 11947. Classification (GTDB taxonomy): domain Bacteria; phylum Bacteroidota; class Bacteroidia; order Flavobacteriales; family Flavobacteriaceae; genus Flavobacterium; species Flavobacterium aquatile. The sequence continues at coordinate 111,286 of NZ_JRHH01000005.1, forward strand.
GTTTAGCCATACATTCCAATCGTTGGCTTTGTTTTCTTTGTAAATATCTGGATCTGGATTTAAACCATCAACCCAATTAGAGAAATAATATTGCCATCTAAGGTCAATCATTAAATCGGATAATGGCGTTAATTTATATCGAGTACCAACACTTGATACTACAGACCAAGTAGTACCGCCTTTTCTATCAAAAGCATTAATGTATTTTTCTGGAGTAACTGTTAATAATTCGCCTAGACCTGGTCCAAGTTCAGACATTGACGTTGGTTTATAGAAACTAAATTGTCCACCCAAACTAATGAATGGTGCCCAACTTCCAATAGTTGCAGTAAAGTCTCTAATACTGTATGGAAAAAATTCCAATTGCATTCCAATATTTGTAACAGCTGTACTTCCTTTCATAGCGCGTAATTGTTGAGCCGTTAGAGAAGTTTTGTCTGGATCAACCCATCTTCCAAAATGCTGAAGTTGCGTTTTATTATAAGATAGTTCGCTTCTAAGTTTGAAGTGATCGTTAAAATACGTTTCTGGTGTATAACAATTACACTCGGCTTTGTAAGAAAAGTTGAGATAGTGAATTAACCCAATTCCGTAGCCAGTATTGCCTGAATTGGTTGAAAAATCATACCTTTCTCCATAATCGGATTGAAAGGCAACTGGTCCAGCTATGACTCCAATTTCATGAGAAAAACCGAACTGTGCATTTGATTGATTTATGAAACCAATGAAAAGCAAAGATAACATTTTGAGATACTTGGACATTTGGGATATAATTAATTCAATTCGTGACAAATATATAAAAACATCATTCACTAATAAAATAAAATAAATAAATACTTAGATATCTACGAAAAAATGCAGAAATAGTTTTAAATCTACAGAATAATTTCAATTGTCTATAAAAAATCTTAAGAAAAACATAAAAATTATGGGAATTTTAAAAAAAGTAGGTGCATAATTTTAATAAAATGTATCTTTGCCGAATATTACGAAAACGTTTTCTTAAACACTAATATTATAATTTATGTCACAAAGTATCAACAACTTTATTGAAGCAGTTGCTAAAAGAAATCCTAACGAGCCAGAATTTATGCAAGCCGTTAAGGAAGTTGCAGAAACAGTAATTCCTTTTATCGAAGAAAATAAAAAATACGAAGGCAAAATGCTTTTGGAAAGAATGGTTGAACCAGAAAGAGTAATCATGTTCAGAGTAACATGGATTGACGATGCTGGAAAAACTCAAGTTAATAGAGGTTACAGAATTCAAATGAACTCTGCAATTGGTCCATACAAAGGAGGAATTCGTTTTCATCCTTCAGTAAACTTAAGTATCTTAAAATTCTTAGCTTTCGAACAAACTTTTAAAAATTCATTAACTACTTTACCAATGGGTGGAGGAAAAGGTGGAGCTGATTTTGATCCAAAAGGAAAATCAGATATCGAAATTATGAGATTTTGTCAAGCATTCATGACAGAATTATCGAAACACATTGGTGACAATACCGACGTTCCAGCTGGAGATATTGGTGTTGGAGGAAGAGAAGTTGGTTACATGTTTGGTCAATATAAAAGATTAAGAAATGAATTTACTGGAGTTTTAACTGGAAAAGGAATTTCTTTTGGAGGTTCATTAATTCGTCCAGAAGCTACAGGTTACGGCGATGTATATTTTGCACAAAGTATGCTTGCTACTAAAGGAGATAGCTTTACTGGTAAAACAGTAGTTGTTTCTGGATCTGGAAATGTGGCTCAATATGCTGCTCAAAAAGCAACAGAACTTGGAGGAAAAGTAGTTACAATGTCAGATTCATCAGGATATATTCACGATGCTGATGGTATTGATGCTGAAAAATTAGCCTATGTAATGGAAATTAAAAACGTAAACTACGGAAGAATTTCTGATTACGTAACTAAATATCCAAACGCAAAATTCGTTGCTGGAAAACGTCCATGGGAAGTAAAATGTGATGTAGCGTTACCATGTGCAACTCAAAACGAATTGAACGAAGAAGAAGCAAAAATGTTAATTAAAAACGGATGTATCTGTGTTGCTGAAGGTGCAAATATGCCTTCAACTCCAGAAGCTGTTACTGCTTTCTTAAACGCTAAAATATTGTTCGCGCCAGGAAAAGCTTCTAATGCTGGTGGTGTTGCTACTTCTGGTCTTGAAATGTCACAAAACTCGTTACGTTTAAGCTGGACTTCAGAAGAAGTTGATGAAAGACTAAAAAGAATTATGCACGATATTCACGCTGCTTGTGTTCAATATGGAGCAGATTCTAAAGGATATGTTGACTACGTTAAAGGTGCAAATATTGCTGGTTTCGTAAAAGTTGCCGATGCAATGCTAGCTCAAGGAATTGTATAAAAACATTCATCTTATATAAAAAATGCCTTCAATTTTTGGAGGCATTTTTTGTTTACGCATATTAAATAGAAGTTATTTGCGTTTATACTATATTTGTAAATCTGAATTAAAAAAAATGCGCTATAAATTTTTAATACTAACTCTTTTTCTATCAGTATTTTCGTTTTCTCAAGGCAATTTACTTTGGAAAGGATATTTCTCTTACAATAAAATCTACGATATTTCCGAATCTACAAATGCAATTTATGGAGCTTCAGAAAACGCACTTTTTATTAAAGGAATTTTCACTGGTGACATTACAACAATAAATTCTATAGACGGATTAAAAGCAGATGAAATTTCAGCTATTTACAGGAGTGATTCAGCCAATTTGACCTTTGTAGGAAATTCTAACGGACTTTTATTAGTAGTAAAATCAGACGGATCAATTGTGCCAAGAAGAGGAATTATCGATGAAGTTCCAGTTGCTCCAACTATTAAGCGCATAAATCATTTCTATGAAATTGAAGGCAAAGTATACATCTCTTGTGATTATGGAATATCCGTATTCAATTTAACTACATTAGAATTTGACTCTACTTATTTTTTAGGCCCATCAGGAAGTTATTTAAGCGTTAGACAAACAACTGCCAAAGACGGATTTATTTATGCCGCAACCAATAACGGAATTAGAAGAGCTTCTTTGGCGAATCCTTTTCTTGAAGATTTCAACCAATGGACCGATATTTCTGGATTTCAATGGTCAGGAATTGCATCTTCAGAAAATCAAATTATTGCAGCTAGAACCGATAATAAAATCTTTAGATACAATGGATCAGCATTTGTTGAGCAAGTGACTTTATCCGAAAATATAATCGATGTTAGAGCATCCAATAATTATTTTATTGTAACAACTTTAAATCATGTTTATGTTTACAATCAAAGTTTAGTTCAAATAGCTCATATTTTATCAAGTCAAATTATCGATATTCCAGTTACTTTTTCATGTGCAACGGTAATTGAAGAAATTATTTTTATAGGAAGCAATGAAAACGGAATTATTTCAATACCAATTTCAACGCCTACCACGTACGAATTTATAATGCCAGACGGACCAGTTTTGAACGATGTTTTTAGAGTAAAAAAATCAACATCAACACTTTGGGCACTTTATGGCAAATACAACAGAAACTACAATCCTTATAATTTAGAACCTCCATATGGTTTTTTTCAATATCCAATAAGTAAATTAACTCAAGAAGACGGTTGGGATGTGATTCCTTATGCCGATTTATTTGGAGCAAAATCATTATCAAATATTGCTTTCAACCCAAATAATGAAAACGAATTGTACATAAGCTCTTATTATTCTGGACTTTTAAAAGTGGTTGATGGAGTTCCAACTGAATTATTAAACAATACAAACACTGGTTCCAATGGAATTCAAGCACCAAGTGTTGACGAAGGGTCGCGTATAAACGGACCAGTTTTTGACAGAAGTGGAAACCTTTGGATAACCAACAATTTTGTAGCTAAAGCTTTGAAAGTACTAAGAGCAAGCGGTTCTTGGGAATCTTACGATTTATCAGATGTTATTCCTGAAACTAATTTTGAAAGTTATGCAATTCCTGTGGTGGATAAAAACAATACTAAATGGCTCCCAACTTTAAGAAATGGATTGATTGCCTTTAACGAAACATCGAACAAATCAATGGTAATTAAATCGGAAGCATTAGGAAATCTTCCTGATATTGATGTTAGATGTGTTACAATTGATAATAGAAATCAGTTGTGGATTGGAACTGCCAGAGGATTACGAATTATTTCAAGCGTTGATCAATTTCTTTCTCAAGATTTAATTCAAACTAGAGATATTATTATAAACGAAGACGGACTGGCACAAGAATTATTTTTTCAGCAATTTATAAATGATATTGCCGTTGATGGTGCCAATAGAAAATGGGTTGCTCTTGCCGATGCCGGTGTTTATTTAGTTTCTCCCAATGGCCAAGAAACGATTTATCAATTTACTAAAGACAACTCGCCATTGCCAAGTAATACTATAAATGATATTGAGATTGATAATGTCTCGGGTGAAGTTTTCTTTGCCACAGATAAAGGATTGGTTTCGTTTAAAGGTACTTCTACAAAACCAGAAGAAACGCTACAAAATGTTTATGTATATCCAAATCCGGTGCGACCAGAATTTTCAGGAACTATAAAAATTGCTGGATTAACAGATAAAGCAATTATTAAAATTACCGATATAGAAGGAAATTTAGTGTTCGAAACTACTTCATCTGGAGGAACAATTGAGTGGGACGGAACTGCTTTTGGGAAGTATAAAGTCGCTTCTGGAGTTTACATGATTTTTGTTTCAGCCCAAGATGCTGTTGAAACAACTGTGAAAAAAGTAATGATAATTAGATAAATGAATATTTATAAAATTCTTAAACTCAACCAATCTATAAAAAGTCATAGAATTAAATTTTTAGGGCTATGGTTGTTGAGTATTTCAAATAAAAGGTATTTGTCTATTCAGTTTGATCCAGTTCTTGCGTGTAATCTTAGATGCAAAATGTGCTATTTTACAGACAATGAAATTGTAAAAAAACTTAAGGGAATTTTTAAAAAAGAAGATTTAGAAATTCTTGCCAAAATTAATTACAAAAATGCATTGCGATTGCAAATAGGTTGTGGAGCAGAACCAACTCTTTTTAAACACGTTACAGATATTATAAAACTCGGTAAAGAATACAAAATTCCGCACATAAGTTTAATAACGAATGGCAATTTACTCACCGAAAAAGATGTTGTAGACTATTCAAATGCTGGATTGAACGAGTTTATACTTTCTATGCACGGTGTAAAAAAAGAAAGCTATGAAAACTTTATGAGTAAAGGCGATTTCTCAAAATTCAATCAGGTTTTACAATGGATTTCAAATGAAAAAATAACTAATAAAAACCTATCATTACGAATAAATTACACCTTTAATGTTGACAATTTCTTCGAATTAAAAGATTTTTTTGCCGATTATGGCAAGTACAATATCGACACAATACAATTTCGTCCAATTGATAAAATCGGCGAAACCGAATACAATAATTTTGATTTGTCTGCAATAGAAAATGAGTATTCCACAATAATTGGTGCGTTAAAAAACGAGGCAATTTCTAGAAAAATCACCTTCCTTGCACCAAGTTCTATTAAAAGAGATTTAAATCAAAATGTGGTCGAAAACACCAACAATAGTTCTTTTCTTGTGCCCTATACTAATTTTTACGTTGGACCAGATTTCGTCTGGAAAGATAATTTCGATTGGAAAACCCAAACATTTTCGCAATGGAAAAAACAAAACAATTGGAATTTAACAATCTTTAAAAACATTTTTATTTCTAAGAAAAAACTAGAAAAATTAAATAGAAATATGCTTAATTACAACGTAGATATCAATTAAGTAAATGTTAGTTAAAACCAAAGCCATTGTAATTTCATCATTAAAATATCAAGAAAAAAGCTTGATTGTAAAATGTTTCACACAATCCGACGGACTTAAAAGTTACTTTGTACAAAGTGCCTATTCTGGAAAAAAATCAAATCAAAAAATTGCTTATTTTCAGCCCTTGACAATTTTAGAAATTGAAGCCAATCACAAAAACAAAGGCACATTAGAACATTTTAAAGAGATAAAATTAGCAGCAGCTTTTCAAACCATTAATACCGATATTGTAAAAAGCACTATTGTCATTTTCTTGTCAGAAATGTTACACCACAGCATTCAAGAAGAAGAAAAAAACGAAAACTTATTTACTTTTCTAGAAACTGCATTACTTTGGCTCGATACACACGAAGAAACATCTAATTTTCATCTGATTTTATTGCTGGAAATCACAAAATTCTTAGGATTTTACCCAGATAATTCCGAAACCGATTTCAAACATTTTGAAATGATCGACGGAATATTTTCGCCTTTTCAAGGAACAAGTTGCCTTAACGAACACGAAACGCATTTGTTTAAAAAACTAATCAATCTGAAATTCGATTCCGACCAAAAAGTCTTCGCCGGAATTGAACGTCAAATTCTGCTAAAAATACTATTAGATTATTATTCCATTCACCTCGACGGATTTAAAAAACCAAAATCACTTGACGTTTTAAAGGAAGTTTTTTCATAAAAAGATAAAAAAGCATCCTTCTTTCTAATTTTTCGTCAAAAGTCCATTCTCTTTTCTCTATTTTCTATTCTCTTTTCTCAAAATTCATTACTTTCGCAAATTGATTTTAGAAAACGATAAAATGAGCACAAAATTTACTGAATACAAAGGACTTGACTTACCAACAGTAGCGTCAGAAGTTCTAAAATTTTGGAAAGAAAAGAACATCTTTGAACAGTCTGTAACTTCTCGAGAAGGAAACCAACCTTACGTGTTTTTTGAAGGTCCGCCATCTGCAAATGGTTTGCCAGGAATTCACCACGTAATGGCGCGTGCCATTAAAGATATTTTTTGTCGTTATAAAACTCAAAAAGGGTTCCAAGTTAAGCGTAAAGCAGGTTGGGATACACACGGTTTGCCAGTAGAATTAGGCACTGAGAAAGAATTAGGAATCACCAAAGAAGACATCGGAAAAACTATTTCTATCGAAGAATATAACGAAGCGTGCAAAAAAACCGTAATGCGTTACACCGACGTTTGGAACGACCTTACCGAAAAAATGGGTTATTGGGTTGATATGGAAGATCCGTATGTGACTTACAAATCCAAATATATGGAATCGGTTTGGTGGTTGCTTAAGCAAATTTACAACAAAGATTTACTATACAAAGGTTACACAATTCAACCCTATTCTCCAAAAGCTGGAACAGGTTTATCTTCACACGAAGTAAACCAACCAGGAAGTTACAGAGATGTTACGGATACAACTGTTGTGGCACAATTTAAAACTAAAAATGAAACATTACCAAGCTTTTTACAAGGTTTTGGAGATATTCATATTTTGGCTTGGACGACAACGCCTTGGACATTGCCTTCAAATACAGCATTAACCGTTGGGCCAAAAATCGATTATGTTTTGGTGGAAACGTTCAATCAATATACATTCGAACCTGCAAAAGTTGTCTTGGCTAAAAACTTAGTCGGAAAACAATTCGGAAAAGGATTTGCAGCAAGCGAAAATTCATCTGATTTTGAAAATTATAAAGCTGGTGATAAAGTAATTCCATTCAAAATTTTAACCGAATTTAAAGGAAAAGACTTAGTTGGAATTCGCTACGAACAATTAATGCCGTTAACGTTACCATATCAAAATCCAGAAAATGCTTTCCGAGTAATTTCAGGAGATTTCGTAACGACAGAAGACGGAACTGGAATTGTGCACACCGCGCCAACTTTTGGTGCCGATGATGCTAAAGTTGCCAAAGAAGCGTCGCCAGAAATTCCGCCAATGTTGGTTTTGGATGCCAATGGAAATCCGGTGCCTTTGGTTGATTTACAAGGAAAATTTATTCAAGGTTTAGGCGATTTATCTGGAAAATATGTTAAAAACGAATATTATGATGCCGGAACTGCTCCAGAACGTTCTGCCGATGTTGAAATTGCCATCCAATTAAAAGAAGAAAATAAAGCTTTTAAAGTAGAAAAATACGTTCACAGTTATCCACACAGTTGGAGAACCGACGAACCATTATTATATTACCCATTAGATTCATGGTTCATTAAAGTAACTGATGTTAAAGACAGAATGTTCGACCTTAACGAAACCATCAACTGGAAACCAAAAGCTACAGGTGAAGGACGTTTTGGAAACTGGTTGAAAAATGCCAACGACTGGAATTTATCGCGCTCAAGATATTGGGGAATTCCATTGCCAATTTGGAGAACCGAAGACGGAACTGAAGAAGTTTTAATTGGTTCAGTCGAAGAATTATATTCTGAAATCGAAAAATCTATCACTGCTGGTTTTCAATCAGAAAATCCTTTTAAAGGTTTTGAAGTGGGTAATATGAGCGAAGAAAACTACGATTTGGTTGATTTACATAAAAATGTAGTTGATGCAATTACACTAGTTTCTGCTTCTGGAAAGCCAATGAAGCGTGAAAGTGATTTGATTGATGTTTGGTTCGATTCGGGTGCAATGCCTTATGCACAATGGCATTATCCATTTGAAAATAAAGAACTAATTGACGGAGTTTGTCATTCTGAACTTGTTTCAGAATCTCAAGACCAGAACCTGAAACAAGTTCAGGTTGACAAGCGCATGTTTCCTGCCGATTTTATTGCCGAAGGTGTAGACCAAACGCGTGGTTGGTTCTATACTTTACACGCCATCGGAACATTAGTATTTGATAAAATTGCCTATAAAAATGTAGTTTCTAACGGATTAGTTTTAGACAAAAACGGTCAGAAAATGTCGAAACGTCTAGGAAACGCTACTGATCCTTTTACAACAATCGCCGAATATGGTCCAGATGCGACACGTTGGTATATGATTTCAAATGCTAATCCTTGGGATAATTTAAAGTTTGATATTGAAGGTGTTGCTGAGGTTCGTAGAAAATTCTTCGGAACGTTATACAATACTTATTCGTTCTTTAGTTTGTATGCTAACATTGATAATTTCAACTACTCAGAAGCTGAAATTCCGTTAAACGAAAGACCAGAAATTGATCGTTGGATTTTATCTGAATTGCATACTTTGATAAAAGTGGTTGATGAAGCTTACGCCGATTACGAACCAACAAAAGCAGCAAGAGCAATCTCCGATTTCGTTCAGGAGAATTTAAGTAACTGGTACGTTCGTTTGTGCAGAAGAAGATTCTGGAAAGGCGAATATGGAACCGATAAAATTGCGGCTTATCAAACGCTTTATACGTGTTTGTTGACTGTTGCAAAATTGGGTGCGCCAATCGCTCCATTCTTCATGGACAAACTTTACAGAGATTTAACACAAGCGACACATTCAGAGGAATTTGAGTCAGTACATTTGGCGAAATTTCCAAATTCGGTTGAAAACTTTGTTGATAAATCACTTGAGAGCAAAATGATGAAAGCACAGACGGTTTCGTCACTAGTTTTATCGCTTAGAAAAAAGGAGATGATTAAAGTGCGTCAACCGTTGCAAAAGGTTATGATTCCTATACTTGACGAAAATCAACGTGCTGAAATCGAGGCAGTTTCCGACCTGATAAAAGCCGAAGTAAACGTGAAAGAAATCGAACTTTTAGACGATGCATCGGGTGTTTTAGTGAAGCAAATTAAACCTAATTTTAAAGCACTTGGACCACGATTTGGTAAAGATATGGGATTGATTTCTAATGAGATACAAAAATTTTCACAAGATCAAATTAATGAAATTGATGGCAAAGGCGAGTTAACGCTTGTTATTTCAGGAAAAAGTATAACTTTAACTTCTGAAGATGTAGAAATAGCATCGCAAGATATTCCGGGTTGGTTGGTTGCAAATGCTAACGGAATTACAGTAGCATTAGACATCACCATTTCACCAGAATTGAAGCAAGAAGGAATTGCGAGAGAATTGGTAAACAGAATTCAAAACATCAGAAAAGATTCTGGATTTGAAGTTACCGATAAAATAAAAGTACAGTTGCAACGAAGTGGTGAATTAGAAGAAGCGATTAAAAATAACGAAGACTATATTAAGTCGGAAACGTTAACCGAAAACTTAATTTTTCAAGATAACGTAGATAATGGTATAGAAATTGAGTTTGACGATATAAAAACAAAAATATTAATCTCAAAATAGAAAACGATGGTAGATGAAAAAATGAGATACTCTGAAGCTGATTTAGCAGAGTTCAAAGAAATTATCCTTAATAAAATTGAAAAAGCACAAATAGATTTAGAATTAATCAAAAGTGCTTATATGAACGATTTAAATAATGGAACCGACGATACGTCACCAACATTCAAAGCATTCGAAGAAGGAAGCGAAACAATGAGTAAAGAAGCGAATTCGCAATTGGCAATTCGTCAAGAGAAATTCATTCGCGACTTGAAAAACGCGCTTTTCCGTGTAGAAAACAAAACTTATGGTGTTTGTAAAGTAACAGGAAAGTTAATTGGAAAAGAAAGACTAAAAATCGTTCCTCATGCTACAATGAGTATTGAAGCTAAAAATTTACAACGATAATACTTCGTATATAAATAGAAAACCTCGCTAATTGGCGAGGTTTTTTGGTTTTGAAAAGAAAAATATTTATTATATATTTTGTTAATTCTAGTTTGTTGATTAAGGTTTTTTATAAATAATTGTAAAGTTTTCTTCAAATGCTGGTTGCATAATATTTATATCCCAATCTTTTGGTATTTCTTGAAAAACTTCTTTTAGTTTTAATACTAGTTGAAACCAACCCGGAGATTCTTCATTGATTGTTAAAACATGACCTTCTGAAATAATATCCATAGCGACTAAATCATAAATAACAACATCTTTTTTATAAGTATTTATTTGATCTATATCAGACCAATTTATTGATTTTTGAAAATCTTTTGATTTAAATTTGAAACCTAATTCAGTATATTCAAACATTCCTAAATCAGAATAAATTTCATCAAATGATTTGGTTTTTTCTATGATTTTAGGAGTTTTTCGTTTAAATAAATTTTTAAAGAAATCCATATGAGTTTTTTTATTTAAAAACTTATCTCACTAATAGGAACCAACGTAAAATTAGCTCCATAATTGTATTGAATAATTTTATTCGTTCCCACAACAATTAAATGACTGTTCAACGGAATCACATCTTTTACATCTTCATTGTAGGTGTTCTCTAAAGTTAAATTGGAGCTGTTTACGGCATTAAAAACCTTTAAACCATTTGTGCCACAACATACATACAAAACATCATTGCGAATGCCTAATCCGTAAGGTTGGTCTAGTAAAGTTGTAGAAAGCAAAGTTGGATTAGCAATATCAGTTACATCAATAACATTTACTTGGTCTTCAATGGCACCACAACTAGAACCGCCACGAACCGTGATGTAAGCTGTATTTCCAAAAACTACTACAGGATCGCAAGCTGTTGCGTGAGAAAAACCTCCAACAAAACTTGGGTTGAACTCATCTGTCGCATCAACAGTGTACATTCCCGAAGTCGCGCCAATAAACAACGTTTCTTTCTGGATGAATAAGGTTTCAAATATTCCGCCATTGATCCAAATATTCATAGAAACCGATTTATCAAAAAACGTATTTTCAGGATTGGTGATATTAAATACATTCAACTGATACGAATCTATCGTGTAAAGTGCGTTATTATTGATTTGAAATTTAGCATACGATCCGCCAGTTCCAATGTTGTTTCCAGCCGAACTTTCAAACCCAGATAAAGCATCATTCGCCATAATAACTTCTGAATCATTAGGACGATTTTTCAATTGTAAAGTGAATCCAGTAATAATTTCTCCTGCTTCTGGATAAATCGTGTAATCATAATATTCGGCTTCTGTTGGATACGTTGGGGAAAACACAATCGAATTTTCTACCGTTTCCACTAACGTAATATTATTAATGTTCGAAATATCAAATACCAATAAATCCACAAAATTATCGGCATACAAATAATTGCCTTTCACAGCAATATCATGAACGCCTTCTAGATTTATAAAAGCTGTATTTACTGGCGATGCAGGATTTTGATTATTGTAAATATGAACGCCTTCTTCCTGCGCAATATAGAAAAGATAATTTTCTGAAACGTATATCTTACCATCAGAATTGGTTGCTTTTACTCCTGTAACCGAAACATTCGCTCTAATTTGAGTTAATGATTTTATTGTTGGAACTGCAAATTGTACTTTATCCGAATTAGAATCGTCATTGTCACAAGACACAAATAAAACGATACTAAAAAAAGCAATTAAATACTTTAATGTTTTCATAGCTAATGATTTATAAATCAAGTCAAATGTAATAAATTATTTTTTACACTTTAACAATTGTTCATGTCAATTCAAAATGAAGTGTTAAAATTATACAACTATTTAATTATCAAGTATAAATTCTTATTTCTTATTGCTAAATTATCTTTTTTTATATTATTTAATTGTTATTTTTGCACTCAAATAACCAAAAAGACCATGAAATCGCTACTATTTAAAAGTTTGCGATTGCAAAAACTAAATGATTATTTAGGCGATAACATATGTTACTGCTAAAAAATAAAATTTAAACATATGAAACTAAGGCATTCCGTACTTTTAATACTTTTAATTTTAGTTGTAGATCAATTCTCGAAAGTTTTTGTAAAAACAAATTTCTACTATCAAGAAGAAGTTCGAATTTTTGACTGGTTTCGATTAGTATTTATAGAAAATGAAGGAATGGCTTGGGGAACTGTAATTCCTGGGGAATATGGAAAGTTGTTTTTAACAATTTTCAGAATTTTAGTCGTGCCGTTTATCGGATATTGGCTTTGGGATTCAATCATTAGAGAAAAATCGAATTTCTTGATTACTGCCATCGCTTTAATTTTTGCAGGAGCAGTTGGAAACATCATCGATTCTGTACTTTACGGAGTAATGTTTGACGACAGCACACGAACACATTTAGCTACCTTTTTCCCAGAAGATCATTACAGCACTTGGCTTCACGGTCGTGTAGTCGATATGTTTTACTTTCCTATTATTGAAGATTATTTAGTACCAACTTGGGTTCCGTTCATGGGCGGAAAAACAGTAACCTTTTTCAACGCAATTTTTAATGTTGCCGACGTCGCTATTTCTACAGGAGTTGGTATTTTAATTGTATTCAATAAAAGAGCTTTCACTTTACCACCGCAAAGTATTTCTAGAGTTTTTCATAATAAATTAGATTAATTCTTTTAAGAAAAATTATAGATTTTATTCGGTGTAATGCAATAATCCAAGCGAATATCATCTTGGTAAACATCTACAATTTCTTCTTCGGCTTCAAAGAAAGACAATCCTATTTTTATAGTTTCGGGTTGGCATTGCGATAGGAATTTATCATAAAATCCTTTGCCATAACCAACACGATTCCCTTTAGTATCGAATGCTAAAAGCGGTACAAAAACCACATCAATTTTAGAAACAGGAACTTCTATACCATCAACAGGTTCGGGAATATTGTACTCGTTTTTCTTGAACTTTGTATTATCTGTTAACAGATAATGCGTCATTTTAATCGAATTAAAATCAGTTTTAGCCACCACAATTTCCTTATCTTTTCCTGCTAAAACTTGAAGAATAAACTCAGTATCAATTTCTTTTTGCTCTTCAATCGTTAGAAACAGATGAAAATACAATCGATCCCAAATAGCTAATGGAAGTAAATTATTAGCAATGGCAAGACTATTATTTTCAATTTCTTCCAAGGTTAATTCGCGTCGCAAGGCTTTGTACTTTTGTCTAAGTTCTTTTTTATACATATAGAAAATATAACGGTATTAGTCCTTCTTTTTTGTTTTTCCAGTTTTAGGAAAAAACACTTTAAGTTCGTTTATTTTTCCTTCATAACCAACTTCAGAAGCAAATCGGTTTTTATATTTAGCATACTGATAATCGCGCAAAGCATTGGTTTTATTATCATAATCGCGCAATATTTTTATAGAAAGAACACGTTCTTCTAGCGATTGTAGTTGCGCCAAAATACCGCTAACGAAAACCCTATCCTGATAATCGTTTTCAAATTCTACCCAATCTACTTCTGGCGATTTCAAATTGGGTTGCGACTCGTGATATGACTTTACTTTATCAATAAGCAGTTTCCCTTTTTCGCCTACTTTGCCATATTTACTGCGTTCTTTAGCTGTAATATTCACAGCCAAACTTTCGGTTAAGGCAAAAATCTGAGCCAAAGCTTCTTGTATTCCTTCCTTTTGCTCATCGCTGAAATGGGTATTCCCTAAATTGTCTATTGGCATAACTCTAAATTTTAATATATATCCAAAAATAGATAATTTTTATTAAAATATTGATGAACATCATTAAAATATATATAAGTAATAATGATAAATTAATGAATTTTACTAAAAATTATATAAATAACATTAAAATATAGATAAAATTTAATTATAAATTAATAAAATACATTAAAAAATTAATGATTTTCATCAATTTATCACGTCTAAAATTCCATTTTAATTGTAAAGTAAAGTTCAAATGAAAATACAACTTATCCCAAATAGCTAATGGAAGTAAATTATTAGCAATGGCAAGACTGTTGCTTTCAATTTCTTCCAATGATAATTCGTTGCGTAAGGCTTTGTACTTTTTTCTTAAATCTTTTTTAAACATAAACAGACGACTTCAATTCGTCTATAAAAACAGTCAAATGTTGCACTTCTACGTGATTCATGAGTACAATTTTATACCATTTATTTTCATTATTGTGCGTTTCAGGAACCAAATCATACTTTTCAGCAATTTCTTTGGGTATAAATTCGGAGTGAATTGTAACAATATTCATGTACGGTTCACGGAAATACTCAATTTCTAATTTATCCAATTCGTTACATAAAAACTGCGTTCTCATTTGCAAAACGCTAATTTTTTCAAACCATTTGTGTGGACCATAAGTAAACAAAATCATCCAAACCGCAATAGCATTGGCACCAGAACGACTTCCGCAAAGTGTTAAATCCATTCCTTCAACATATTGCGCTTCTTTGGTCAACACGTTTTCAATCAAGTTTTTTCGGCAAATGAAAATTCCTGTTCCATATGGTGCTTGAAGCATTTTATGAGCATCAATAGTAATTGAACTGATTTTAGGATTACTAAAGTTTATTATAGAATTCTCATTACTAAACGGATAAACAAAGCCACCATAAGCGCCGTCAATGTGGAGTTTGTAATCTAAATTGTACTTTTCTAATACAGTAGTATAATCTTCAGGATTGTCAACCGAACCAAACATCGTTGTTCCCATATTTGAAACCACAATGAAGTACTTTTTACCTTTATCTACAGCTTTAAGAACAATTTTTTCTAAAGCAATGGTGTCAATTTCTCTGTTTTCAAAAGAGACTGGAATTTTCAACCAATCCAATTGCAACAAGTTGGCCGCTTTCGGAATTGAATAATGAGTATCTTCTGAAGCCAAAATCACAATTTCTTCCAATTTTGCCTCCTTTTTATAAATGAAAAAGTTGCGATACATCCAAATAGCTTGAGTATTAGCTTCTGTTCCGCCAGGAGAAATATAACCGTCAAATTCGTTTGGTTTTGCTTTAAAAACATCAACAGCAAGTACATTCAAAACCTCTTTTTCGAGCTCGTGCGTGCCTTTGAAAGCACTTTCAGAATCGCCCAAAGTATGGCAACCAATATGATTTGGATTGGCAACAAAAGTCTGTAAAACTGGAGCGTCTTTCAAAAAATCGGCATCATAAAATACTTTTCCGTCTAGTTTTGAGGCTGGATAGCCCAAGGAGGTATCTTTTGCAAAATTGACATTCGCATTTAAAGCCTGTTGAATCTTATTTTTACGTTCTTCTTTTGGGAGTTTTTTCCAATATATCATACCTATAATTTTCGCCAAAACTACTTCAACCACTTAATATAAAACATGATAATTGTTAGTTTTAAAGATTGGCATTCGGAATTTGTTTTGTGAAGAATTTAAAGTTAAATTTGTTTGAAGAAAAAGAGTAATTTTTTTTCTCTGTGCCAATTCTCCGTGAAATAATTAAATCAAAATAAATCAATAAGCAGTTTCAAATTATAATGAGATTGCTTCGTGCCTCGCAATGACAATGAACAATCCATCTTTAGAACTTCAAATACAAACCTTGCCAAATAATCCTGGCGTGTATCAGTATTATGATAAAGATGAAAAAATTCTATATGTAGGTAAAGCCAAAAATCTCAAGAAACGAGTAGCGTCTTATTTTAATAAAATTCACGATACGGCAAAAACAAATGTGCTGGTTAAGAAAATTGTAACTATAAAACACATCGTTGTTACATCAGAACAAGATGCACTTTTACTCGAAAATAATTTAATAAAAAAGCTACAACCACGATACAATGTCTTGCTTCGTGACGACAAAACTTATCCGTGGATATGCATCAAGAAAGAACCTTTTCCTAGAATATTTCCCACACGCAGAATGGTAAAAGACGGCTCTGAATATTTTGGTCCTTATACCAATTTCAAGGTCGTGAACACAATTTTAGATTTAATAAAAGAACTGTATCCGCTTAGAACTTGCAATTATGATTTGTCGCCAAGTAACATCAATTCGGGCAAATTCAAAGTCTGTCTAGAATACCACATTGGCAATTGCAAAGGCGGATGCGAAGGCTACGAATCGGCAGAAAATTATCAAAATCACGTTAATGTCATCCGCGAAATATTAAAAGGAAATTTCAAAGAAAGTTTGAAAGACTTCAAGGTCAAGATGAATCAATTTGCAGCCAACATGGAATTTGAGGAAGCTCAAAAAATTAAAGAAAAGATAGATGTTTTACAAAACTACCAATCGCGTTCTACGATTTTGAATCCAAAAATTTCCAACATCGATGTTTTTTCAATCATTTCCGACGAAAGTATGGCGTATGTCAATTTCCTTCAAATTGCGCATGGTGCCATCATTCGTTCCTACACTCTAGAACTTAAAAAGAAACTAGATGAATCCGATGAAGAACTGCTAGAATTAGCCGTAGTAGAACTTCGCGAGCGATTTAGCCTAACATCCAAAGAAATTATTTTGCCTTTTCCATTAGATTTTGGCGATAGAATAAAAATTACAGTTCCGCAATTGGGCGATAAAAAACAAATTCTAGAACTGTCTGAAAGAAATGCAAAGTATTACCGAATGGACCAATTAAAACAAATTCAAATTGTAGATCCAGAGCGACATACCACTAGAATTATGGCGCAAATGCAAAAAGATTTACGCCTCTCGGTTGAACCGCGACACATAGAATGTTTTGACAACTCCAACATTCAAGGAACCAATCCTGTGGCGGCTTGCGTAGTATTTAAAGACGGAAAACCATCTAAAAAAGATTACCGACATTTCAATATAAAAACCGTAGAAGGACCAAACGATTTCGCATCCATGGAAGAAGTAGTTTATAGAAGATACAAACGGCTGCTAGACGAAAACCAACCGTTGCCACAACTTATCATTATTGACGGTGGAAAAGGACAATTGTCTTCGGCATTGAAAAGCATAGACGACTTGGGTTTACGAGGCAAAATAGCTATTATTGGTATTGCAAAACGACTAGAAGAATTATTTTATCCAGGAGATTCGGCTCCGTTATACTTAGATAAAAAATCGGAAACCTTAAAAATTATCCAACAATTGCGAAATGAAGCCCACCGATTCGGAATCACATTTCACAGAGATAAACGAAGCAAATCGGCACTAAATTCTTCCATAGAAACCATTCCGGGTATCGGCGAAAAAACCATGCTCACGTTAATAAAACATTTTAAAAGTGTTAAAAGATTGAAATTAGCTTCCGAAAAAGAAATTTCTGACATTGTAGGACTTTCAAAAGCCAAAAAAATTTCCGACTTTTACAAAGAGATCAAACCCTAAATTTTGTGAGCGAATGTATATATTCTGTCTGTTAGCCATTTTCCTGCTTTCCACTCTATCTTTTTTTTACAAAAAAAGGATGCCGTTGCAATCAGGGCTAAATAGTAATCGTCTTTTGCAAAAATCAGTTTTCAACACAAAATCTACATTCTACATTCTATTTTCTATAATCTTTTCTCTTTTTACTCAAAATAGTTATTCTCAAGACACAATTAAACGTCCAAAAATTGGCCTAGTTTTAAGCGGTGGCGGAGCCAAAGGATTTGCACATATTGGTGTTTTAAAAGTATTAGAGCAAGCTGGAGTTAAAATAGATTATATTGGCGGAACTAGTATGGGCGCAGTTGTTGGCGGTTTGTATGCTTCGGGTTACAACGCCAGTCAGATAGATTCTATCTTTCAAGACACCAATTTTGACGAGTTAATTCAAGACTATATCCCAAGAACATCCAAAAGTTTTTACGAAAAACGCAACGACGAGATGTATGCCATTTCGCTTCCGTTTAATAAATTTAGCATTGGCGTTCCTATTGCATTGTCCAAAGGAATGTACAATTATAATTTACTTTCAAAACTTACCAATTCGGTGAGAAACATCAACAACTTTGAAGAACTTCCCATTCCGTTTGTGTGTATTGCTACCGATATCGAAACAGGAAAAGAAGTAGTTCTAAAAAATGGGTTTTTACCTCAAGCATTGTTAGCAAGTTCGGCTTTTCCAACCCTATTTTCTCCAGTAGAAATTGATGGACGAATACTTATCGATGGCGGCGTAACCAATAATTATCCGATAGAAGAAGTAAGAAAAATGGGTGCCGATTTTATTATTGGCGTAGATGTGCAAGACGATTTAAAGGACAGAAATTCTTTAAAAGAAGCTACGCGTATCTTAGTTCAAATTTCCAATCTTCAAATGATTGAAAGCATGAAAAAGAAAATCTCAAAAACTGATATTTACATTAAGCCAGATATTAGAGATTTTACAGTAATTTCATTTAGTGAAGGAGCAGACATTATAAAAAAAGGTGAAGAAGCGGCATTTGCAGTTTATGAACAAATAAAGAAATTATCAAGCGGAGAAGATTTTGTTTTACAACATAAAAAACTCACAAATGATAGTATATATCTAGATAATATTTCAATTAAAAATCTAAAAAATTACACCCGTTCTTATGTTATTGGTAAATTAGGCTTCAAGCAAGGCTCAACGATTACGTATAATGATTTAAGAGACGGAATTAATAAATTAAATTCAACACAAAACTTTAGCGGAATAAGTTATTCGATAGATAAAAATGTAAGCGGTTGCGACGATTTGAATGTTTTTTTAACCGAAAGCACTAACAAAACCTTTTTAAAGTTTGGATTGCATTACGACGGATTATATAAAAGTGCTGTTCTTGTGAATTTTACTCAAAAGAAAACATTGTTTAAAAATGATGTATTCTCGTTAGACATCGGTCTGGGTGATAATGTAAGATACAATTTAGATTATTACATTGATAACGGATTTTATTTCAGCTTCGGATTTAAATCGCGCTATAATTCGTTTAATAGAAATGTTACAACCGATTTCAACGATGGACAATTATTTGATCAATTAGGAATTAATTCCTTAAATGTAGATTTTTCTGACTTTACGAATCAGGCGTATATTCAAACCATTTTTGCGCAAAAATTTTTAATAGGTTCTGGATTAGAATTTAAGCATCTTAAAATAAAATCAAAAACACTAGAAACTACAACACAAGTATTTGAAGATAGTAATTATGCAAGTGCATTTGGATATTTAAAATATGATTCATTCGACAATAAATATTTCCCCAAAAAGGGTTGGTTTTTTCAAGGAGATGTACAATCCTATCTTTACTCATCCGATTTTACTAATCAATTTAATGAGTTTACAATTGTTAAAGGTGACTTCCAATTTACAAAAACATTCTACAAGAAGTTCAATGTAAAAGTGCAGACAGACGCAGGTTTTTCTGTTGGTGAGGAATCGGTTTCCTTTCTAGATTTTGTTCTTGGTGGTTACGGATATAATACAATTAATAATTTTAAACATTTCTATGGCTACGATTTTTTAAGTATTGCTGGTGATAGTTATATAAAATCTACAGCAACTTTAGACGTAGAATTTTATAAAAAAAACCATGTCAATTTTTCAGCCAATGTAGCCAATGTAGATAATAAATTGTTCAGCACTGGAAACTGGTTTTCTACACCAAAATACACAGGATATGCTATTGGGTACGGACTTGAAACCATCCTTGGTCCTATAGAAGTTAAATATTCATGGTCGCCAGAATTACCAAAAGGATATACTTGGGTAAGTGTAGGATTTTGGTTTTAAATGGTGAAAAAATGTAGAAATTTTCTATTTTCGCAAAAATATTAAACAAAAAAAGTATATTTGAACAAATAAAACTAAAAACTACATACTATGTCGATTTGGAGAAGAAAGTCATTAGCAGTATTGATGGATGAAGCATCAGAAGATGAAAAAGGATTAAAAAGAACATTATCTTCCAAAGCTTTAGTTGCCTTAGGAATTGGTGCAATCATTGGAGCTGGGTTATTTTCATTAACAGGTATTGCTGCAGCAGAACATGCTGGTCCAGCGGTAACTTTATCATTTGTTTTAGCAGCTGTTGGTTGTGCATTTGCAGGTTTATGTTATGCAGAATTTGCTTCTATGATTCCTGTTGCTGGTAGTGCTTATACCTATTCATATGCTACAATGGGTGAGTTTATGGCATGGATTATTGGTTGGGATTTAGTGCTAGAATATGCTCTTGGAGCTGCAACTGTTGGTGTAAGCTGGTCGCGATATTTACTAGAATTATTAAGTAAATTTGGTGTTCATTTGCCCGTCGAGTTAACGTGTTCTCCATGGGAAAAGTTAACTTTAAGTGATGGAACTGTTATTGACGGCGGTTTTATCAATTTGCCAGCTATTTTTATAGTTTCTTTACTTTCTCTATTACTTATAAGAGGTACAAAAGAATCAGCTTCAATGAATAACTTTCTTGTAGTTTTAAAAGTTGCTGTTGTAATTTTATTTATTGTTATTGGTTGGGGCTTTATTGATCCAGCTAATTATACTCCGTATATTCCAGAAAACACTGGTGTTAAAGGACAGTTTGGTTGGTCAGGTATTGCCGCTGGAGCTGGAACGGTATTCTTTGCTTTTATTGGCTTTGATGCGGTATCAACTGCTGCGCAAGAAGCTAAAAATCCTCAAAAAGGAATGCCAATTGGTATTTTAGGATCTTTAGTAATTTGTACAATATTATATGTTTTGTTTGCTCACGTAATGACTGGACTTGTTCCTTATTATAAATTTGCAGGAGATGCAAAACCAGCTGCTACAGCTTTTGCCGTAACAGGATATGACTTTCTTCAAACAGGTTTAATCGTTGCAATTCTTGCTGGTTATACATCAGTTATTTTAGTAATGTTAATGGGACAAAGTAGAGTGTTTTACTCTATGAGTAACGACGGATTATTACCAAAATTCTTTAGTGACATACATTCAAAATATAGAACTCCATGGAAAACCAATTTGTTTTTCTTAGGTTTTGTGAGTCTTTTTGCAGGATTTGTTCCAGTAAGCGATTTAGGACACATGGTAAGTATTGGAACATTATTGGCATTCTCTTTAGTGTGTATTGGAATATTAATTATGCGTAAAAAAATGCCAGATGCAAAACGTTCTTTTAGAACACCATTAGTTCCGTTCGTTCCTATTGCAGGTGTTGTTGTGTGTTTTTACTTAATGTATTCGTTACCACAAGAAAGCTGGTTTAGATTGATTATTTGGATGGCTTTAGGAGTTGTTATCTATTTTATATATGGTAAAAACAGAAGTAAATTAAACAAATAAATTTTTTTTATAAATAGTTAAAAGCACTAAATTATCATCAGTATAATTTAGTGCTTTTTCTTTTTTTATAAATTATATTCAAAAAAACCATTCAAAAAATATTTTTTCCGATATTTGTAGTAATGAAAAAATGGGATGACTTATTAATACATTTAAAATTCCTCATCAAGAGAAATCCTGAGTGAGAATAACTCTTTTTGATTGTTAGTAAAGTTAAGTGCCAGCTTAAACTTTAAACTTTAAACTTTTAAACAAAAAGAAATGCCTATATATCATAAATTAGGAGATTTTCCTCAAAAACGCCACATACAATTTGAAAAACCAAATGGTGGTCTATACTACGAACAATTATTTGGGACAGAAGGATTTCACGGACATTCTTCGCTATTATACCATGTTCATCGTCCGACTCAAGTTAAAGAAATTACCAAATCGTATTCAGTTGAACCTAAAATTGCAATTGGTAAAAACATAAAATCATTGCTATTAAAAGGTTTCGAATTAAAACCCGAAAATGATTTTCTTGACAGCAGAAAAGCACTACTTGTAAACAAAGATTGCACCATTGGATTGGCTGCTCCAAAAAATTCCCTAACAGAATATTTCTATAAAAATGCCGATGCCGACGAAATGATCTTCATCCATAAAGGAAGCGGAAAATTAAGAACGATGATGGGAAACATTAATTTTGAATATGGAGATTATCTAATTATTCCACGTGGAATGATTTACCAAATCCAATTTGATACAGAAGAAAACCGATTGTTTTATGTAGAATCTTTCGCACCTTTTTACACACCAAAACGATACAAAAACGAATCGGGTCAGCTTCTAGAACATTCGCCATTTTGTGAACGCGATTTTAAATTGCCAACCGAACTTGAAACGCACGATGAAAAAGGTGATTTCACTATCAAAATAAAGAAAGAAGGAATGATGCACGAAGTAGTTTATGCAACACATCCTTTTGATGTTGTTGGTTGGGATGGATACAACTTTCCATATGCCTTTTCAATTCATAATTTCGAACCAATTACAGGTCGTGTGCATCAACCGCCACCAGTTCATCAAACATTTGAAACGTCAACTTTCGTGGTTTGTTCGTTCTGTCCAAGGTTATACGATTACCATCCTAAAGCAATTCCTGCTCCATACAATCATAGTAATATCGATTCTGATGAGGTTTTATATTACGTAGATGGCGATTTTATGTCAAGAAATAATATCGAGCAAGGTCACATCACATTGCATCCAAAAGGTATTCCTCACGGTCCAGCGCCAGGTGCAATGGAGCGTAGCATTGGTCACAAAGAAACATTAGAATTAGCCGTTATGGTTGATACGTTTCGTCCGTTAATGGTTACCGAAGAAGCAATGGGAATTGATGATGGAAAGTATTATAAATCGTGGGTCGAGTAACTACACTAAATCAAAAATTAAATAATGAGTTATAATAAATTAGCTGCCGATCCAACTTCTCTAATTCTAGGAATAGTAAGTTTAGTGATTATATTTTTAGGATGTTGCTGCGGTATTTTTGCAGTCATCGCATTAGTGATGAGTATTATAGGATTGGTTTTTGCTGTAAAAAGCTTAAAAGAATTTGATGAATATCCAGATAATTTTTCAATTCAAAGTAGAAAAAACGTCTACGCAGGAAAAATCGTTTGCTTAATCGGAATTATTTTAAGTGCTTTATTTATAATAATTTA
The DNA here is from genome assembly GCF_000757385.1 of Flavobacterium aquatile LMG 4008 = ATCC 11947. GTDB lineage: Bacteria > Bacteroidota > Bacteroidia > Flavobacteriales > Flavobacteriaceae > Flavobacterium > Flavobacterium aquatile. Next base: position 134,769 of record NZ_JRHH01000005.1, read on the forward strand.
TGCGGTATTTTTTGCAATTTATCAAGTAAATTTCGCGGATAAGTTTAAAGAAATTTACCAAGAAGGTAGAGAACAACAATATAAAACAGAAGATACAATATACAATCAAAGTATAGAAGAAGAAACAATAAATGCATCAGATTCAGTTTATATCGATTCGGTAAAAATTGAATAATTAAAATTTAATATTATGTTAAAAGAAGTAAAATCAGTCGAATACGGCTTAGAAAAAATATTTGAAGGAGCACAAGATTTCCTTCCGCTTTTAGGAACAGACTACGTAGAATTCTATGTTGGAAACGCAAAACAATCAGCACATTATTACAAAACAGCCTTTGGTTATCAATCTTTAGCTTATGCCGGATTAGAAACTGGAGTGAAAGACAAAGCAAGTTATGTGCTAAAGCAAGACAAAATTAGAATCGTACTTACAACGCCATTAACACAAGATTCACCAATTCATGCTCATCTTCAAAAACATGGTGATGGCGTAAAAGTTGCTGCACTTTGGGTAGAAGATGCGACATCTGCTTACGAAGAAACCATGAAGCGTGGTGCACGTTCGTTTATGGAACCAACAGTAGAAAAAGACGAATTTGGTGAAGTAGTTCGCTCGGGAATTTACACTTATGGCGAAACGGTTCATATATTCGTAGAGAGAAAAAACTACAATGGTGTTTTCTTACCAGGTTACAAAGAATGGAAATCCGATTATAACCCAACAACAACTGGTCTAAAATACATCGATCACATGGTTGGAAATGTAGGTTGGAATGAAATGAATACGTGGGTAAAATTCTACGAAGATGTAATGGGATTTGTAAATTTCCTATCATTTGACGATAAACAAATCAATACCGAATATTCTGCTTTAATGAGTAAAGTAATGAGTAATGGTAATGGAAGAATTAAATTTCCTATAAATGAACCGGCCGAAGGAAAGAAAAAATCACAAATTGAAGAATATTTAGATTTTTATGGCGGACCAGGAATTCAGCATATTGCTATTGCAACTGATGATATTATTAAAACGGTTTCAGAATTACGTGCTCGTGGAGTAGAATTTCTATCAGCGCCACCATCAACTTATTATCAAGCAATCCCAGAAAGATTAGGTGTTCACATGGAAATGATGAAAGAAGATATCAACGAAATCGAAAAATTAGCCATTATGGTTGATGCTGATGAAGACGGATATTTATTACAAATATTTACCAAACCAGTTCAAGATAGACCAACTTTATTTTTTGAAATAATTCAAAGAATGGGTGCAAAAGGATTTGGCGCAGGTAATTTTAAAGCGCTTTTTGAGTCAATTGAACGCGAACAAGCTTTAAGAGGAACGCTATAATTTTCACATTTTATTAAACAATCAGCAAAATACAACGTTGTAGTAACGTCATTTTTGTCAAATAAATGTTAAAGTTTATTTTTCATTACGAATAATTCAAAAACGATAGTATCTTTGCACTCAGAAAAAAGAAAAGGAGTGGTTTCCTTTAATTTTTATATAAGTTTTTCATAATTTATATTTTTTGGTTGGTTAATAGCATAAAAACTCCGTCAATATTTGACGGAGTTTTTTTGTTTTGGTACATTTGGAACAAATATTGCATTATAGTTATAAAATCGCTTAAATTGTTTAATATGAAAAAGATTATAGTGCTTGCTTTGCTTTTTTTAACGGTCAGTTTTGATTCGCAAAAAGATTCAGCCTTTGATGTTGGTGAATGGTTTAAATTCAGAATTCATTATGGCCTAGTAACCGCAGGTTATGCAACTCTTGAAGTGAAAGAAGCTGTAAGAAATAATAAAAAAGTATATCATGCTATAGGTCATGGATATACAACTGGTATGTCTAAATGGTTTTTTAAAGTAGAAGATACTTATGAATCCTATTTTGATAAAACCACTGGTAAACCATATCAATATGTTAGAAAAATTGATGAAGGTGGCTATACAAAAAACCAAGAAGGTTTTTTTAATCAAGGTAAAAATAGTATCTTGGTAAAAGATTATAAAAAGAAAACAGAGAAGACATTTTCAACGTCAGAAAACATTCAAGATATTGTTTCTACATTCTATTATTTGAGGAATCATCCTACTATTGATAGGTTAAAAGTAGGAGAATCAATTAGTGTAGATATGTTTTTTGATGATGAATCTACAATATTTAAACTGAAATTCATTGGTCGTGAAGATGTGAAAACTAAATTTGGAACTATTCCTTGTATGATTTTCAGACCATTGGTACAATCGGGAAGAGTTTTTAAAGAACAAGAAAGTCTTACCGTTTGGATTTCAGATGACGATAATAAACTTCCAGTACGAATAAAAGCAAGTTTGGCAGTTGGTTCTTTAAAAGCCGATTTAGATTCTTTTAAAGGATTAGCCCATCCATTTACAATAAAAGTTAAAAAATGAACCCAGAAACAAACCAACTAATAGAAGAATTAGAACAAAAATTTGACGCAATTAACCAAAATACCAATACGCATCTCGAAGGATTATTATGGTCTAAGCCAATAACCTATTGGGATTATATTCAGACCGATGCGCTTTTAAATTTACAAACGCAAAGAACTACATTGCCAGATGAAATGGTATTTATAATGTACCATCAAGTCAACGAATTGTTATTTAAAATGATACTTTGGGAAATAAAACAAGTGTGTCATACCGAAAAACCCGAAACTAAATTTTTTGCAGAACGAATGTCAAGAATAAGCCGTTATTTTAACATGCTTACCACTTCATTCGATATCATGGGCGACGGAATGGAAGTAGATCAATACATGAAATTTAGAAATACATTAACGCCAGCAAGCGGATTTCAAAGTGCACAATATAGATTAATTGAGTTTGCTTCTACCGATTTAATTAACTTAATTGATTATCGTTTTAGAGCAACAATCGATAGAAATACGCCATATAGTCATGCTTTTGAACATTTGTATTGGCAAGCTGCGGGAAAAGATTACAAAACTGGAACGAAATCATTTCTAATTTTAGAATTTGAAAGAAAATACAAACAAGAGTTTTTACGTTATATGGAAGAATACAATACCATAAATATTTGGCAAAAATTCAAACAATTACCTATTGAAGATCAACAAGATTCCGATTTAATTGCTGCCATGCGTCACTACGATAAAACGGTAAATATAACTTGGGTAATGGGTCATTTAAATGCCGCTAAAAAATATATCGAAAGTGGTCAAGGTTCTGGAGAAGCTACAGGCGGAAGCGATTGGAAAAAATATATGCATCCAAAATACCAAAGACGTATCTTTTTTCCTGAACTTTGGAGTGAAGACGAATTAAAAAATTGGGGAGAAGATTGTTAAAGAAATAAAAAGCTTGTTTTGAAGAAAATAGCAATTATTTTATTGGTTTTAGTTTCATTAGTTTCTTGTAAAAAAGCACAAGAGGAATATGTTATTGAAGATATTGAACCCTACAAACCAGTAGTGGATTTCGGATTTAACTATGATGATTTTAATGTGCATTATGACACAATTGGACATCAAGATACTTTTGAAAGGATTTTAAAAAAGCAAAATCTCAACGGTAAAAAAGCTGCCGAAATTATTAAAATAGTTAAAGATTCTTTTCCAACAAGCGTTCGTTTTAAAAGGCCTTACGTAGCTCTACGGTCTAAAGACAAGTACAATAAATTGCAATATTTAATTTACCAACCCAACAGATTAGAATATCACATGGTAGATTTAACTGATTCTATCATTGGATATAAAAAATCAAGACCTCTTACTTTTAAAATTAGAACTGTCGCTGGTGAAATTTCAGGTTCGTTGGCAGCAACGTTAAAGAAGGAAAATGTCGATGCAGCATTGGCAAAGAAATTGATGAAAGTTTATGCTTGGTCTATCGATTTCTTCAAACTTAGAAAAGGTGATAAATATGCCATAAGTTTCACCGAAAGATACATTAATGACACTTTATATGATGGAATTGATAGTTTGAGATCGGCTTTTTTCGAGTATAAAGGCGAAAAATTATATGCGTTTCCATTCCAACAAGAACGCAATAGTAAAACTGATTATTACAATGAAAACGGAAAAGCATTAAAAAACTACTTTCTAAAAGCGCCATTAAAATTTATAAATATTACCTCGAAATTTACTAAAAATAGATTTCATCCAGTGCAATTAAGATGGAAACCTCATAATGGTACTGATTATGCAGCGCCAACTGGAACGCCAATTATGACAACAGCAACTGGAGTTGTAGAACAAGCCGGGTATACTGCAGGAAACGGAAACTTTGTTAAAATAAAACACGATAAAACCTATTCTACTCAATACCTTCACATGTCTAAAATCCTTGTGCGTCGCGGTCAAAGAGTGAAGCAAGGCGATGTTATTGGAAAAGTAGGAAGTACAGGTTTGGCATCGGGACCACACGTATGCTATCGTTTCTGGAAAAATGGCGTGCAGGTTGATGCACTTCGATTAAAATTGCCCAATTCGCAACCTATGGAAGGAAGAAATTTACCACGATTTAAAGAGCAAATTCGTCCATTAAAACGTGAGTTAGACAGTGTTGCTGATATTAAATTTAAATAAGTTGTCTTAAACTTGTTAATTTTAAACTTGTTCTCCAACTACAACGTTTAAGTAACTTTTTATATTCTAAAATCAAGGAATCGAACGTAATTTCTACATTCTTTTGATTAATTTTGTGGCTCAAAATTTAAAAAAATGGCCTTACAAAATACAAATCCTACTGAAACTAGTGCATGGAATAAACTGAAAATTCACTTTTCGTCAATGCAAAGCAATTCGATAAAGGAAATGTTTCAGCATGATACTAAAAGAGCAGAAAAATTTCACATTCAATGGGATGACTTTTTAGTAGATTATTCAAAAAATAACATTACTCAAGAAACAATAGATTTACTTTTGCAATTAGCAGAAGAAGTAAATCTTGAAGATGCAATTTCTAAATACTTTGATGGTGATGCCATTAATCAAACGGAAAGTCGCGCTGTGCTTCACACTGCTTTACGTGCTCCAGAATCGGCAACTATTTTAGTCAACGGTAAAAATGTAATGCCTGAGATTTATGAAGTCAAAAATAAAATCAAAGCTTTTTCAAATCAAATAATTTCTGGAGAATTAAAAGGATTTACAGGGAAACCATTCACAGATATCGTAAATATTGGTATTGGTGGTTCCGATTTGGGTCCGGCAATGGTCGTTGAAGCGTTGCAATATTATAAAAATCATTTAAACGTTCACTTTGTTTCTAACATTGATGGCGATCATGTAAATGAAGTTATAAAAAAAATAAATCCTGAAACCACACTTTTTGTAATTGTTTCAAAAACGTTTACAACGCAAGAAACATTAACCAATTCTGAAACTATTAGAACTTGGTTTTTAAAATCGGCAAAACAAGAAGATGTTGCTAAACACTTTGTAGCAGTTTCTACAAATATTAAAAAAGTAACCGAATTCGGAATTGATTCTAACAATATTTTTCCAATGTGGGATTGGGTTGGCGGACGATTTTCACTTTGGTCTGCGGTTGGTTTATCAGTTAGTTTAGCTGTTGGGTTTGATAATTTTGATAAATTATTAAAAGGTGCTAATCAAATGGATAACCATTTTGAAAATGAAACATTCGATAAAAATATTCCAGTAATTCTAGCTTTACTAAGTGTTTGGTACAATAATTTCTTTGGCGCTGAAAGCGAAGCCTTAATTCCGTATACACAATATTTGCAAAAATTAGCTCCTTATTTGCAACAAGGAATCATGGAAAGTAATGGTAAAAGTATAGGTCGCGACGGAAAACCAGTAAATTATCAAACTGGAACTATTATTTGGGGTGAACCAGGAACCAATTCGCAACACGCTTTTTTTCAATTAATTCATCAAGGAACAAAATTAATTCCAACCGATTTTATTGGATATATAAAACCATTATATGGTAACGAGGACCATCATAATAAATTAATGTCTAACTTTTTTGCTCAAACTGAAGCATTATTAAACGGAAAAACTGGAGAACAAGTAGAATCAGAATTTGAAAAACAAGGAGTTCCATCTGAAAAAGCCGATTATTTATTGCCTTTCAAAGTTTTTACAGGAAACAAACCAACCAATACAATTTTAATAGAAAAATTAACACCAGAAACTCTTGGTTCTTTAATAGCATTATACGAACATAAAATTTTCGTTCAAGGTATTATTTGGAACATTTTTAGTTACGATCAGTGGGGTGTCGAATTAGGGAAGCAATTAGCAAATTCAATTTTAGAAGAAATTAATTCTAAAGAAGTTAGCAGTCATGATTCCTCTACAAATTTTCTTTTAAACCATTATCTTACAAGAAAATAGAATAACTTCTGCAAATAAAAAGACTTCGTTTTTTCTGTTAAAATGAAGTTTTTTTATTTTTTTAGCCAATTATTTAATGATAATTTAATAAAACGGTAACATCTTGTGTTTGAATAGGAATTCTTCAATAAAAAATGGTTTCTTAACTTTTTCTTAACGTTGCATGGCAATAAAAGTTGGAATTTTGTCAAAAATTTTAACACTCAAAAACATGAAAAATTTTAAGGGCAATTTATTTTCAATTTTACTTCTTATGATGACATCTATTGTGTTCTCACAAGGAAAAATTAGAGGTACTGTTGTAGATAATGAATTAAAAGGTTCTTTACCAGGAGTAAATGTAGTTGTAAAAGGTTCGTCAACTGGCGCTTCTACTGATATTGATGGTAAATTTATAGTAACTACTACACAAACTACAGGACAAGTTGTTGTTTCTTTTATAGGATACAAATCAATGACTGTAAACTTCTCTGTAAAAAACGGTGAAACTGTAGATTTAGGAACAATTACTTTAACGGCAGATTCTAACGAATTGGATGAAGTAGTAGTAAGAAGTAGCGTTATTGACGTTGCCAAAGACAGAAAAACTCCTGTAGCCGTTTCAACTATTAGAGCTTCAGAAATTCAACAAAAATTAGGAAATTTAGAGTTTCCAGAAATTTTAGCAAACACTCCTTCAGTTTATGCGACTAAATCTGGTGGTGGTTTTGGTGATTCAAGAATTAATATTCGTGGATTTGCACAAGAGAATATCGCGGTAATGATCAATGGTGTTCCTGTAAACGATATGGAAAACAGTCGTGTTTTTTGGAGCAACTGGGCTGGTTTATCAGATGTAACTTCTGCTATGCAAGTACAAAGAGGTCTAGGTTCTTCTAAGTTAGCTATTTCTTCTGTAGGAGGAACAATTAACATTATTACTAGAACTGCAGATATGAAAGAAGGTGGGCAAATTTCTGTTGGTCTTGCAAATGACGATTACTTAAAAACGCAAGCTTCATATTCTACTGGAAAAATGAAAAACGGTTTATCGGCTTCTGTTTTATTTAGCCAAACTCGTGGTGAAGGTTATGTTGATGGAACTGGATTTGAGGCAGGAAATTATTTTGTTGCACTTGGATATGAAATAAATAAAAAGCATGATGTACAATTAACTTTTACTGGTGCTCCACAATTTCACGATCAACGTTCTAATGCACCAACAATAAACCAATATTTAAAATATGGAACTGGTGGTGAGCCAAATATTAAATACAATTCAGATTGGGGTTATTTAAATGGTGAAGAATACAGTTTTAGAACTAATTATTACCACAAACCAGTAGCTTCATTAAACTGGGATTGGAAAATTAACGAAACTACAAAATTATCTACAGTTCTTTACGGATCTTGGGGTCGTGGTGGAGGAACAAATGGTACTGGAGCACTAAGAGGAAATCGTTTTTTTAGCGATAACTTAAGAAAACCAGACGGAACTATTAATGTTGATTTAATTCAAGCATGGAACTCAGGACAACAAGTAACTGTAATCCCAGGAACAGGAGCGCAAGTACCAGGAAGCTACACTAGAGCTCAGATTGGTGGATTGTATCAAAATTCAAGTTCTTCTTCGAACAATGCAACTAATGGTATTACTCAAATATCATCAATTAATTCTCACAACTGGTATGGTGGTGTAATGAATTTAAACAAAAAATTATCGCAAGAATTAACTTTAGACTTTGGTATAGACGCAAGAACTTACAGAGGAATTCACTTCCAAAACGTGAATGATTTACTTGGTGCTGATGGTTATGCTGATAACACAGACGTAAATAATCCGGGTAGATTTGTGAATTTTGAATATGCTGCTGAACCAAATGGAAACCCATTTTATAATACAGACTACCAACAAAAGATAAACTATAACAATGATGGTGTTGTTAGTTGGTATGGTGCTTTTACACAATTGGAGTACTCTAGAAAGAACTTAACAGCTTACATCCAAGGTGCAATTTCTCAACAAGGATTTAAAAGAGAAGATTATTTTAAATATTTAACAACTGATCCTTTATACTCTACAGATTTTGAAAATATTCTTGGAGGAAACGTAAAAGGTGGTGTTAACTACAACATCAATAAAAATCATAACGTATTTGCAAATGCAGGTTATTATTCTAAACAACCATTTTTTAATGCAGTTTACATAAACAATGCATCTGTTGTTAATGAGAATTTAACTAATGAAAAAATACTTGGTTTTGAAGCAGGTTACGGATTCCGTTCTTCTAAATTTAATGCTAACTTAAACTTCTACAGAACTTCTTGGAAAGATAGATTCTTAAGAATTACAGCTAATATTGATGAAGACTTAAACAATGCGACACCAACAATTCCTGGTTCAGCATTTTTATCTGGAATTGAGCAAGTTCATACTGGTTTCGAATTAGATTTCACATACAAGCCAATGAGAATCTTAACAATCAATGGTATGGCTTCTATGGGTAATTGGAAATATGGTAGCGATGTCACTGCAAATTATCAAGACGAAAATAGTCAAGTAATTACAAATCCTTCTGGTGAAGTATTTACAGAAACATTATATTTAGATGGATTAAAAGTTGGTGATGCTGCTCAAACAACTGCAAGTATTGGAGCTTCTTTAGAAGTGGTTAGAAATGTAAAAATTGATGGTAACTATAGATATATTGATAATTTATATGCAAGTATTTCTCCAGAAAATTTTAGAACTGAAGCAGCGAACAAAGCTGGATCACTAGAATTACCTTCATACGGTTTAATGGATGCTGGTTTTTCATATAAAATGATGGTAGGAAAAGATAATACTAATTCAGTTAACTTTAGATTAAACATCAATAACGTATTAGATAAAACATATATTGCAGAATCTAGAACTAATCAATTTGCAGCTACTCAAGCAGAATTTGATGGAAATACCGGAAATGGTTTAATCAATCCTTCAGGAAGTCAAACTAGTTCGTCTAATTTCTTAAAAGGTAATGGTCCAACTCAATATGCAACTTATCAAGATTATCAAAACAGAGGAGTTTATGATGGTGTTGACACAAGAAATCAGGTTTTCTTCGGATTTGGTAGAACTTGGAATTTCACATTAAGCTACAACTTCTAAGATAAACACAAATTAAAAAATAATTTGAAAACGGCATTCTTAACAAAAGGATGCCGTTTTTTTTATTCTTTTTCTTATATTTGTTAAAACAAAAATTAAATTTCCTATGGATTATAACTTCATTCAAAAATTTCATTCGGGTTGGGCCTATTTAGCTCTTTTACTATTAGTTGTAGCTGTTGTTAACTCGCTTATCGGAATGACTTCTAAAAAAGAATTTACTGCAAAAGATAGAAAAATAGCATTATTCGGATTAATCGCAACACATATTCAACTTGTCGTTGGATTAATTTTATACTTCGTTTCTCCTCTTGGAAAAGCCAGTTTAGGAAACATGAAAGATGCCGCTTTACGATTAACTTCATTAGAACATCCACTTATAAATATAATTGCAATAGTTTTAATTACAGTTGGTTGGTCTAGACATAAAAAGTTAGCTACAAGCGAAGCTAAATTCAAATCAATAACTGTATTTTACGGACTAGGATTAGTGCTAATTCTTGCAAGAATTCCGTGGAAATTGTGGTTGTAAAAAAATAAAAAGTAAGTCCTGAAAAGGACTTTTTTTAGCGATTTTAAATTAATTTCAAGTAGGTTAAACTAATTCTACAAAATAAAAACGATTAAGGCATAGTCTTTGTTTTAATGATAATGCAAAAAATTTTAATTATGCAAAAATCAAAATTAAGTATTCTTGTCATGTCAATAATTGCGCTTTTTACATACAGCTTTACTGTAAATAGTGCTATTGAAAAAAAACAAGAACCAAAGAATAAACAAGAAGTAAAAAAGAATCAAGACACGGTTAAAAAATCAAAATTTACAACCGATTTGAATCAACAAATAGACAGTGTAATTGCCTATCAAGGAAAATTCAAACCTTATAAAAAGAACGCTCATGCATCTTATTATGCCGATAGATTTCACAATAAAAGAACGGCAAGCGGTAAGGTCTACAACATGAATAAATTAACTGCTGCTCACAAAAAACTACCCTTTGGAACCATTGTAAAAGTTACAAATGAAACCAATGGTAAATCAGTTTTTGTTGAAATTACAGATCGTGGTCCATTTGTAAAAGGTAGAGAAATTGACCTTTCTAAAAAGGCCTTTTTTGAAATCGCTGGAAACAGAAATTCTGGAAAAGTAAATGTAACGCTCGAAATTTTACAAAAATAATTACCAGTATTTAAAAGGATTCAAACTAATATAAGAATTATAATATCGTTCATCATTGGTTACTTCATTTCCCAACCAATGCGGCTTTTCTATAGATTCGTTTTCGTCTTCAAGTTCGATCTCAGCAATAATTAATCCATTATTATCTCCATGAAATTCATCAATTTCAATGGTATGATTTCCCGATTTTACTTCATATCTCGTTTTTTCAATTACACCTTTCTCGCACAATTTTAAAAGCTGTTTTGCTTCAAAAACATCAATTTCTTTTTCCCATTCAAATCTAGAAATACCACTTTCATTTCCTATTCCTTTTATCGTTAAATAGCCTTTAGTTCCTTTTATTCTAATGCGTACAGTTCGTTCAGGATTAGATGATAAATAACCTTGAGCAATTTCATTTTTTGCAAAATAGTCGTTTTTAAAATCTAAAGATGTAACTAAATATTTACGTTCTATTTCAATCATTTTTTATAAAAATTTGATGTTATTTTAGGAGCAAGTTAGTACAATTCTAACTTTGAAATTGTATTTTTACAATATTAATAAAATCTCTAAATGAATTTACGCCATAAATTTAAAGTTCCCATGTCGCTTGAAAAGTTATTTGATAATTATTTTTCAAATAATGCTATTCCGTCTGGTGATGAACTTTACTTTTTGGTAGACTTAATTCATTTGTTCAGACCAAAACATCCAAAAAAAGTTGCTGTTGTTTCTATTTCAAAATTACTTCTTTTTCTAGAACAAAATCCCAATCAGAAACTACTTTTTCAACATTACATTTACAATTTATTACAAAATAGAAAATTTAGTAATTTCCTTTCGGATGCAGGAATTCTTCAAAATCCAGAATTTATTTATGAAGTTAAAAAGCGAATTATTGCCAAATTTTTACCTTTTCAGCCACAAAGTGATACGTTAGAATTCGTTTTAAATCAGGTCTTTTACCGAAGTTCCGATACTATTTGGATTAATAAAATACCATTAATAGAACTTGACACATTATTTGATTTATTATTCTTCACCGATTTACATTCGTCTGTAGCAGAAAAATCGCCTTTGTCTGAATTAATGAATACCATTGGATTGCTTTCGCAAAGAATGAGCGGTCGTGCCATGGATACCGAAGTTCTTATGATGACGCCCGAGTACGAAGGACTTGAAAGTCCGTTTGTAGCATTTGAAAATGAATTACATGCCATTTTTTCAGACATAAAGTTGGGTGAAGCACATCACATAAATTCTGACGATGAACATTATAAACAAGTTTTAGTGCTACACAAACAGTGCGAAGAATATGTTGACAAAGCTTTTAGCAACAGCTCTAAATTTGGAATTTCAATAAGAGTAAATCAAAGTTTGTTGCGAATTAGACAACAATTACATCGACTTAAAATTTTGATACCACTTTTGGTTGTAAATAATATAAACGATAGACGAAGTAATTCTATTCAGTTGGCATTAAAACTAATAAAATTCAATTGTTATAAAAATAACGTCCGACAATTAATAGGCGAAAGCACGCAACTATTATCCTATGAGATAACGCAACATACTGCAAAAACAGGCGAACATTATATTACAGAATCTAAAAGCGAATATTTCTCTATGCTTAAAGCGTCGTCTGGTGGCGGATTGATCGTTGGAATTCTGTGTGTAATTAAATTGCTATTGTCATCGGTTGAAACTAGTAATTTTAATCACGCCGTTTTATACAGTTTAAATTATGCGCTCGGCTTTATTGCTATTTATTTACTTGGATTTACATTAGCGACAAAACAGCCAGCAATGACTGCCGCAACAATAACTTCGGCATTAGAATCTGGGATGAAAAAAAGAAATAAACATGAACACAAACACATTTCATTTGCACGATTATTTGCACGGTTGTTTCGTTCGCAATTTATCGCTTTCATTGGAAATGTTTTTATCGCTTTTCCGGTTTCTATGTTGATAATTTGGTTAGTTGATATCACTTTCGATGTAAACATTGCTTTCGTAAAATCGGGTAAATTATTAAATGATTTAAATCCAATTAGTTCTGCTGCGATTTTTCATGCTTCAATTGCTGGAGTATTCCTCTTTTTATCCGGAATTATTTCTGGAAATGTTTCTAATAAAAGTAAGCATAATCAATTGTTTTATAGAATTCAGGAACATCCAATTCTTAAAATGAGTTTTGGCAAAAAGAAAACCACTGCAATCGCCAATTGGTTCGAAAGAAATTGGGCTGGAGTTGTTTCCAACGGTTGGTTTGGAGTTTTTCTTGGAAGTACGGCTTCTTTGGGATTGTTTCTCGGATTAAATTTAGACATTCGACACATTACTTTTGCCAGCGGAAACTTTGCTTTAGGATTATACGGTCAGAACTTTTTCGTTACCGGATGGACAATTTTCTGGGCCATTCTTGGCATCGGAATTATTGGATTTATGAATTTTATAGTTAGTTTTTTATTATCTTTAGGTTTGGCTTTTAGATCTAGAAATATTCCAATATCGGAGTTTGCATTACTTACAAAATCAATTTGGTTCTATTTTAAGTCACATCCAACATCATTTTTCTTTCCTGTTAAAGACAAGTAATTGCATTATGGAAACCGAGGTTGTTTATCGAAAAATAATTCATGTAGATATGGATGCTTTTTATGCTTCGGTTGAGCAAATGGACAATCCTGAACTTAAAGGAAAGCCACTTGCGGTTGGCGGAAGTGAAATTCGTGGAGTAGTTTCTGCAGCAAGTTATGAAGCTCGAAAATTTGGCGTAAGAAGTGCGATGAGCGGTGTTCAAGCAGCAAAAAATTGTCCCGATTTGATATTTGTCCGACCAAGATTTGATCGCTACAAGGAAATTTCGAAACAAATTAGAAAAATATTCCTCGATTACACCGATTTAGTTGAACCACTTTCGCTCGATGAAGCCTATCTTGATGTAACTCAAAACAAAAAAGGAAATCCGAGTGCGACTTTAATCGCTCAAGAAATCAGACAACGAATTTTTAATGAAGTTGGATTAACAGCATCGGCTGGAATTTCGGTCAATAAATTTGTTGCCAAAATTGCCTCTGATTATAACAAACCCAACGGACAAAAAACAGTTAATCCTAACGAAGTTGAAGCTTTTTTAGAACAATTAGACATCAAAAAATTCTACGGAATTGGAAAAGTTACCAAAGAGAAAATGTACCAACACGGCATTTTCACTGGAAAAGATTTGAAATCAAAAACTAAAGAATATCTAGAACAACATTTTGGAAAAAGTGGCGGATTTTACTACAATATCGTTCGAGGAAATCATTACAGCGAAGTAAAACCTAATAGAGTTTCTAAATCGGTTGCGGCCGAACATACGTTTAACGAAAATTTGACGTCCGAAATTTTTATGTTAGACAAACTAGAACGAATAGCATCGGAACTTGAAAACAGATTAAAACGCTACAATATATCTGGGAAAACGGTTACTTTAAAAATAAAATACAGCGATTTTACAACCCAAACTAGAAGTAAAACCTTGCCGTATTTCATTGCCGATAAAGGACTGCTGTTTGAAACTGCAAAAGAATTATTGTATCAAGAACGAATGAAAGAATCGGTTAGACTTTTAGGTATTTCCTTAAATAATTTAAATACTGAAGTCAAGAAAACAGTGGTTGTGCAATTGCGATTTGAGTTTTAATCACTTCAACAAAAGTTAAACTTTAGCTGTAAATGAAACACTTAGAGAAATCCTTATATATTTGCTTCAAATTTTAGAATTATGGAATTTAAAGAATATGAAAAGGCAATTGCAAGATATCATAACAATATGACTTTGATGAGTTTACCATTAAACTCTTGGAGTTTTTACACTTCATTTTTTGGTAAAATTAGAAATTCGGTTGGTGATACAAGTTTATTAGAAACGATAGTCGCACAAAATAAATGGAAAACTACTTGGTCTTTTAACGAACAATTGCAAGACGATACGGTAATTGTTGTTACAGATGCCAATTTAAAAATAGTTTTCGCTTCAAAAAATATTATAGAAATGAACGGTTATGTTCCCGAAGAAGTTATTGGAAATTCACCAAAAATGTTCCAAGGAAAACTTACTAACGATAAGATTTCAAGAGAAATTAGTATTGCAGTTAAAGAACAAAAACCATTTGATAAAGTAATTATTAATTATTGTAAAGACGGTTCTATCTACAAATGTCACATTAAAGGTTATCCTGTCTTTAACACAAAAGGCAAACTGACTAACTTCATAGCATTTGAGAAAATCGCTGCTTAAAAGAAGTTTAAAATACCAAAAATAATCATTGACTTATTGGGTTAAATTATTTTTGTTAATCTATATTTAGGTTGCCATTGCAGTGGCAACCTTTTTTCAAGGAAATACTGTATTTGATATTGTAGCACCATTAAAATCAAATCTTCCATCCTTTATTTCAATTATATCATTGCTGTCAGAAGAATTTTTTAAAGTACAATTAAAGGTTCCAGAAACAATAAGTTTAACATTCGGTACTAATTCATAATTAATTATGTTTAATACACCAGAGTTTTCCATTGAACGATAATATTGATAACTATTAGTTTCTACATTAAATATTCTGCAATGTATATAAGTATGATTAAACCCATCTATATTGCTTGAACCATTGGATGCATTTATGGTATAATTATTTACTCCATTTTGATTTAAATTTTGAATATGCAAAAGTAAACTTGCAGTTCTATTACTTTTGTAATCTTTAACTTGAATTTCTGTATATTCCTGATTACCAGTTGGGTCTCCGTAAATTGTCACAGCATTATCACTTCCTCCAAAAGTACCAGTTCCGTCTCTTGGTATTAGCAGGTTGTCGTTTATACAACATCCAAAAGTGTTTGCTCCTGTTGTGGTAACAGCAGGAAGACTGTCTTGGCAAGAACTTCCTTTTTCATCATTAGAGCATGATGTGAGAAATTGCACCATAAGTGCTAAAAATAAAATTTGCTTTTTCATGTGTGTTTATTTATTATTTTAATTTGGACTAGTTGGACTCAAAGGAACGTTTATTTTTGGATTAGCAATATAACTGACAACTAATACAGTTAATAACATCGCAGAAGTAAAAACAATAGTTTGCACAACTGAAAACTCCCTTACTTTTAATTTATCAATTTCTGAATTTTTAATATTCATTTCACTTTTTCCAATTTTAAAAGTACTTATTGAATCATTAAAACTAATTAGCCTTCCTTTGTAATATTTGTTACCTAATTTAACTTTATGAATTTTTCCAATTTTTTTGGAAGTTAACTCTTTATCAATTGTTTTATAACTAAAACAGCTTTGAAGTAAGAATGAAACTAAGATAACTAATGCTGTTAATTTTTTCATATTTATTAATTACTTGTTTTTTTCAATTTTAAATCCAAATCAAATGTAGCTTAACCGCAAAAACAAACGTCCTAAATTATCTAATTTAAAGAATTTAGGACGTATTTGTAAAATTTAGGACTTTTTTTATCAACTATTTTGTTTTCTAAAATCGGTTGGAGTTGTATTGGTAAACTTTTTAAAAGCTAGATAAAATGTTGATTTAGAATTAAAACCACATTCTAAACCTATCGATAAAATGGTATATTCTTTAAAATCTATTGAAACAAGAAGATGTTTGGCTTTTTCAACTCTCAGAGAATTAATATAGTCTGAAAAACTAAAACCGCTTTCATCATTTATAGTTTTAGAGAGTGAACTAACACTAATTTTGAGTTCGCTACTTAATAACTCTAAACTATAATTAGGATTTAGATAATTCTTATTATTCTCAATATGATTTTTAATAATTTGAAATTTACTTGACTTACTATTCGTTTTTAATTCTTCATCTATGTTATTTAGCTCATTAGAAATGGCTTCTCTTAATTTTATTCTTTCATACATCAAAGAATAATTAAAAACTCCTTGATAACCCAGCCAAAACAATAATAAAGAACTACTTAAACGCAACGGATAATAAATGAAAATTTGTGGATTTAATACTTCATCAATATTAAAAACTATTGCTCCAATCCAGGTCATTAAAATTAAACTTCCTAGAAAGAGAAACTTCTTCAACCATTTTACGTTATCATAACTGGCTGTGTAGGAATATAATTTTGTTTTATTGAATAGTAATTGAATTGATTTCACAAATAGAAATAATGAAAATAGGGCATTAAAAATTTCTTCTATTTGTGAATACTTTGCCACAATGTAGCAATCGTCTATTTCATAATACAATTTAAAAAAAACTATGCGGTTTATAAGTTCTACTAAAAATAGTGCTGTTGAAAAAGCTACAAAAGAAGTAATTTTCCTTTCAACGTTTAGATAATAGGATATAAAGGTGTAAAAAGCTGGAACAATCAACGCATAAAAAGGCAAAAGCATGTTCCTAATAAAGAAATTTGCTTCTTGAAAAAAATTGTCAATTAATACAATTTGGAGATTGTTAAGCGTAAAAAATAAAACTACTAAATTCAAATAAACAATAGAATTATCTTTAGCTCTTTTAGATTGCAAAGTTGTAATAATGAATATAAATCCGATTATTACGCTTGCAATCATAAAGTAATTAAAGACTTCCTTTACCATTTTTATAAATTTGTAGGTAAATATATATAATTAAACAAAAAGCTTCGGCAATTAATTAGTTTTTCTGTTTGTTAAAAGTTTTTATTGTGACGCTAAATCAGCAGACATTTTTAGTCCACTTTATAGCATTCGAGAAAATCGCTGCTTAAAACAGTTTTAAAACATAAAAAAAGGTGTCAAGTAATTAAATTTGACACCTTTTCTATTTTATAAAATCTTGATTAATCTCTACTTGAAAGTTTAGATAACAATCGTAAGAATTCAATGTATAACCAAACTAGAGTTACCATCAATCCCATGGCACCAAACCATTCCATGTATTTTGGCATGCGTTCTTGTGCACCTTTTTCAATTTGATCAAAATCTAAAAATAAATTTAAAGCTGCAATTACTATCACAAAAACACTAATTCCGATACTCATCATAGAATTGCCATAATGAACAGGTTGAAAGCTTGTAAACATTGTTAGCAACCACGAAATCAAATAATAAACTCCAATCGCCAACGTTGCTGCAATAACTACCGATTTGAATTTTTCAGTAACTTGAACAATTTTATATTTGTACAAAGCAAAGCAAACTACGAAGGTTACAAATGTTCCACCAACCGCTTGAATTACAATTCCTGGATACATCGCTTCAAAAATAGCCGATATTCCTCCAATAAATAATCCTTCAAAAAGTGCGTAAGCTGGCGCTAAATAAGTAGAAAGTTGTGGTTTAAATGATGCAACAACAACTAAAATCAAACCAATTATTGCTCCGCCAATAGTTAAAAGCATCGGATTGTATCCGTTGAAAGCTAAATTCCAAGTTACTAATGCCGTTGCAACTAATAACAACAACAATATAAAACTTTTGTTTATAGTTCCAGAAACCGTCATGGTGTCATTGTAATCAATAACTACAGACGAATGATCATTCGCTGCAGAAGTGTTGGTAAAACCTTTAGATTTAAAAAAGGGATTTTTTGATTCCATAAATAATAATTTTAGTTTATCAAAGATACTTTTAGTTTTGAAATGAAAAAAGGATTACTAAAATATTTAACTATTTGACACCTTTTTTATGTGTGATTAAAGAAAATGTTTTTCAATTTGTTATAAGTTAATTAGTCATAAAACTTTAACATCAGCTAACCTATTCATAACCAACCATTTTTCTTACATTTATCAAATAAAATTGCATTTACTAAAATTCATTTGCTATGAAAAAACTACTTCTACTACTACTCACAACATTTTCACTAAGCTGTTGCAATAAAGACGACGACAACCCACAAACGCTACCACCAGCTACACAAACTGGAGCAGGCACATTTGCCTGCTATGTAAACGGTAAACCTTTTATAGACAACAGCGGTGGATTTTTTAACTGTTTTTACCAATTGGTTGATGGTGAATATTACTTTAGCATCGGTGGAAATGATGAGGACATTTTACCTCAAAATATTTACATACAAACCCAAAAGAGAACTATCTCAGAAGGAGAGACTTTAATTTTTAATGAAATTGCTGATGGCAATGCAAATGCTGGTGCGGGATTCACACTATCGATTACAGAAAATTATCAATCCTATACTAACACAATTTACTCAGGCCAACTAATTATAACAAAGTTAGATTTTGCAGACAACATTGTTTCAGGAACATTTTCATTTGACATTTTGCATCCTGTAACTGGCGAAATAATACAAATTCGTGATGGAAGATTCGATACAATTTTTACCCAATAACAAACAACTAAATCTAAAAAATAAAAAAGGATTACTAAAATATTTAACTATTTTAATAATCCTTAATTTGTATAGTATTTGAAATTATTCTATTTCAGTAATTCTTAATGTGTTTACCATTCCTTTGTCAACTACTGGCATTGCTGCAAGATTGATAAGAATGTCACCTTTTTTCACATAACCGTTTTGCTTTGCAATTTCGTTAATGTCTTCTACAGTGTCGTCTGTACTTACAAATTTGTCGTAGAAGAAAGCATTTACACCCCAAAGTAAATTCAGTTGCGTTAAAATTCTTTTATTAGAAGTATAAACCAAAATATGTGCCGATGGACGCCAAGCCGAAATTTGAAACGCTGTATAACCACTATTGGTTAAAGTAGAAATAGCTTTGGCTTTAATATCATTGGCCATTGTCGCTGCGTGATAACAAATAGATTTTGTAATAAATCGTTTTGTTCTAACGTGAGGCGGATTTTGTGGCACTTGAATAAGCGGAGAATCTTCAACTGCTTCAATAATTTGTGTCATTTTCTCAATTACTTGAACAGGATAATTTCCAACAGAAGTTTCTCCAGACAACATCACAGCATCGGCACCATCCATTACCGAGTTGGCAACGTCATTTACTTCGGCACGTGTTGGAGTCAAACTAGTAATCATCGTTTCCATCATTTGTGTCGCCACAATTACAGGAATTCTTGCTGTTTTAGCTCTGTGAATTAATTTCTTTTGAATTAACGGAACTTCGTGCGCCGGAATTTCAACTCCTAAATCGCCACGAGCAACCATCAGACCATCGCAAAAAGCAACAATTTTATCTATATTTTCAACTGCTTCTGGTTTTTCAATTTTAGCAATAATTGGAATTTTATGTTCAGAATGTTTAGCAATTAAATCTTGTAATTCTTCTAAATCGGCTGGAGTTCTTACGAATGAAAGCGCAATCCAATCTACTTTTTGTTCAATAGCAAAAATAGCATCTTTAATATCTTTCTTTGTCAATGCCGGAAGCGAAACCTTAGTATTTGGTAAGTTTACACCTTTTTTAGATTTTAATGGTCCGCCTTGAATAACTTTACAAACAACTTCTGTTGTTCCGTTAGTTTCAAGAGCTTCAAACATTAATTTACCATCGTCAAGAAGGATTTTTTCACCCGGTTTTACATCTCTTGGAAATTCAAGATAGTTCATGTAAACGCGGTCTTTTGTTCCAGGAACATCTTCGGCAGTTTGGAAAGTAATAATATCGCCAGGATTTACAACAACATCTTCTTTCATAACTCCAACACGAAGTTTCGGACCTTGTAAATCTCCAAGAATGGCTGTTGTATAACCATATTCTTGATTTAATTCTCTGATGATATCGATTCGCTCTTTTACGTCTGTATAGTCTGCATGAGAAAAATTAATACGGAATACATTTACTCCTGCATCAATCATGTCTATAATTACTTCTTTCGAACTACAAGCTGGACCTAGTGTGGCTACAATTTTAGTCTTTTTTCTTGTTGACATTTTTATTAAAAAATTAAATTATTTTTCGATTTTATAGTTTCCTTATCTACGTTATAAACCATGTTTATACTATCGATAGCGTTTATTTTAGATACAATTTCTGAGACATTAATTTCGTTGGCTGCATTTTCAATTTTTAAGAAAAAATCTACTTTTTTAAATTCAGATAGTAAATAAGCCGAAGAAGAGAAAGAGTTTTTAGTATTCGAAAATAAATCTTGAATCGTATTGTTTTCAGTGCCAACTACTTCGTTTTTATTTTGAATCAAATCCCAATTGATGACTTTTTTTTCGTCTTCAAATGTAAATCGGGCAAAAGATGTTTTTCCTTTCTTTACTTGAAACTGAATATCGACGTTACTTTTACTCAAACAAATTTCTAAATCTCGATTTAAAAAATAGGCCAAACGATAATCTTCCAATGAAGTGTGAATGGCGATTATATGATAATCAACCTCTTCGAAATCTTCAATATATACTTTATGATATACTTTTTGAACTGTCATTTATCGCTAAAATAAGTTGTAAAGATAAGATTTATAAAAAACAAAACACCAAACAAATATTAGATTAACGTTATTTTACTAACGAAAACGTTGTAGTTTTTTAAGAATTTGAATTAAATTTTGTTAATTTTTTCTTGAAATGCAAAATAGGCTCTTTTTGAAGCAATTTCTTCAGCTTTCTTTTTGGATGTTGCTCTCGATTTTGCAACCACTTTGTCATCAATACTTAATTTTACACCAAAATATTTTTGACCATCGTTTCCGTTATCATCAAAAATATCAAAATGAAATAATTTTTTCTCTTTTTGACACCATTCAATAACCAAACTTTTATAACTGATTACTTTTCCTTCCAATCGCGCAATATCAACGTAAGGAATGATTACTTTTTGATAAATAAATTGCTCACAACCTACATATCCTTTGTCAAGGAAAATAGCACCAACCAGAGCTTCAAAAATATTTCCGTGGATGTTTTCACCAAAATGTGATGGCGGTACTTTACTTTCAACTAAATCAATTAAATGCAAATCTCTACCCAATTCGTTTAAATGTTCCCGACTAACAATTTTAGAACGCATTTTGGTTAAATAACCTTCGTCACCAAGTGGTGCTTCTTTATACAAATGCGCTGCAATCACAGAACTCAACATAGAATCGCCTAAAAACTCTAAACGTTCATAATTTAAAGGATTTCCTTTATCATCGGTTTTATTTGAAGAACGATGCGTGAAAGCTTTTTCGTAAAATCTTATGTTTACAGGTTTGAAACCTACAATTTTTTCAACAGCAACAAAAAAATTCCCGCCTTCTGTAGGACGGGAATTTTTGCTAAATATTTTTTTAAGTAATCGCATGAAAACTTACTCTTCGAATTTTTTAAATAACACACAAGCATTGTGACCTCCAAATCCAAAAGTGTTACTCATGGCAACTTTGATCTCTCTCTTTTGTGGTTTGTTCAAAGTCAAATTCAATGATGGATCAATATTTTCATCAACAACTGTATGATTAATTGTTGGTGGAACAATACTGTGTTTCATTGCTAAAATAACGGCAATAGCTTCAATCGCACCAGCAGCTCCAAGTAAATGGCCTGTCATAGATTTAGTTGAATTGATATTGATGTTCTTAGCATGATCGCCAAAAACATGACTAATTGCTTTCAATTCGGCAACATCACCAAGTGGCGTTGAAGTTCCGTGAGTATTGATATGATCTACCATTTCTGGTGCCATTCCTGCATCGCGTAACGTATTTTCCATAACTGCAATTACACCAAGTCCTTCTGGATGTGGAGCGGTTAAGTGATAAGCATCAGACGACATTCCGCCACCGCCAATTTCACAATAAATTTTTGCACCACGCGCTTTTGCATGTTCGTATTCTTCTAAAACAATAGCACCCGAACCTTCACCAAGAACAAAACCATCACGAGTTGCATCAAATGGACGCGAAGCCGTTTCTGGACTTTCATTTCTGGTAGATAAAGCATGCATCGAATTAAATCCGCCCATTCCTGCAATAGTTACAGCAGCTTCAGAACCTCCAGTGATAATTACATCACACATTCCTAATCTAATGTAATTAAAAGCATCAATCATAGCATTTGCTGATGATGCACAGGCAGAAACCGTCGTATAATTTGGACCCATATAACCATTTCTCATAGAAATATGAGCTGGAGCAATATCGGCAATCATTTTTGGTATAAAAAACGGATTGAACTTTGGAGTTCCATCGCCTTTGGCATAATACATTACTTCTTCTTGAAAAGTTTCTAATCCGCCAATTCCGGCACCCCAAATTACACCAACTCTGTGTTTATTCACATTGTCATGAGTAATTCCGGCGTCTTTGATAGCTTCGTCACTGGATGCAATAGCATAGTGAGAAAATTTATCTAAACGACGCGATTCTTTACGATCCATGTAATCTTCAATATTGAAGTTTTTTACTTCGCAAGCAAATTTTGTTTTATGCTTTTCAGTATCGTAATATGTTATTGGAGCAGCACCACTTTTGCCACTTATTAAAGCATTCCAATATTCTTCTATTGAATTTCCAATAGGAGTTAATGCTCCAAGACCAGTTACAACAACACGCTTTAATTGCATATAATTTTTTTTAAATATCGTTTAAACAAATAATACCCATATTTCTTTATCCTATTTTGAGCTTAAAGAGACAAGGGTATTTCAATATATTGTGATTGAAATTCAATCAAAAATAGTCTAATTTTTTTAAAAAATAATAAAAACCCGCACACAAATAATGCATACGGGTTGTTTATTTTATTATTTTTTTGCTTCTTCGATGTAAGAAATAGCTTGACCAACAGTAGCAATATTTTCTGCTTGGTCGTCTGGAATTTGAATATCAAATTCTTTTTCGAACTCCATAATAAGCTCAACAGTGTCTAATGAATCTGCTCCTAAATCGTTTGTGAAGCTTGCTTCTGTTACAACTTCATTCTCGTCAACGCCTAATTTGTCTACGATAATCGCTTTAACTCTTGATGCAATGTCTGACATAATCTTTAATTTTAAAATTTAAATTGTTGGCAAAAATAAAAAACTTTATCTTAAAACCACCTTTTAGTTAATAAATGTGACTACGAAATTAAAAAATTTATTTCACAAAGACCTCATTTATATTATTTATTATCATTTATTATTCTTTTTTTTGCGTAATAAAAATTACAGGGTAAATGAAAAAGATAGTAATATTCGCTTCTGGATCGGGTTCTAACGCCGAGAATATCGTATTACATTTCAATAAAAAAGGAAGTGCGAACGTAGTCGGAATCTTTACTAACAATCCTAATGCCAAAGTATTAGAAAGAGCGAAATATTTAAATATACCATCAGAAGTATTCACTAGACAAGAGCTAAACGAAGGTGAAATTTTAGAAAAATTAATCCAATTACAACCCGATTTAATTGTACTTGCAGGATTCTTATTAAAATTTCCAGAACCTATTGTTAAAGCATTTCCTAACAAAATCGTGAATATTCATCCTGCTCTTCTTCCAAATTATGGAGGAAAAGGTATGTATGGTATGAATGTGCATCGAGCCGTTTTCGAAAATAAAGAAAAAGAGACAGGAATAACCATTCATTATGTAAACGAACATTATGATGAGGGTGAATTTATTTTTCAAAAATCGGTAAATATCGAAGATTGTAAATCGGCCGAAGAAATAGCTGAAAGAAATAGCGTTTTAGAACAATTACATTTTCCAGAAATAATCGAAACCCTTTTAACTTAAAAATCATGAAATTAATTTTATTGCCAATTTTATTTTTTCTCGGAATAGTAAATTCTTATTCTCAAGAGCGATTAGAAATAAAAAAATTAGGATTTTCTATGGATGTTCCAAAAAATTGGATTTCTCTAAATAATAACGAAATTTTAAAAAATCTTGATAATTTTGATTTTACTGATGAGCAACTAGAGGAGCTTTTAAAATCTAATAATTCGTCTTTTAATATTTCTACCTATACAAAGTATGATCCAAAAAAGTACAATGGAATTATCCCAACAATAAAAATCAGAACTATTTTAGATCAAACGAAAGACAGTAAAGAATTTCTGAAATTTGTTCAAGATTCTAATGAAAGTGCAAAAAAAACTTACACTAATTTTAGATTTATTGATAATCCAACTATTGTTCAAATTTCTAACAAAGATGTTGTAAAATTTTCTGTTCAATTCTTGCTCAAAAATCAAGGCAAGGATTACGAAATTAAGAGCAACAGTTATTACATTTTAAGAAAAGGATATTATATTTCTTTAAATTTTATTGAAGAAGTTGGAAAAGAAAATAACAATTCTTTCTTTGAGAAATTAATACAAAGTATAGAATTAACAAACTAATTATTTTGAGCCAACACCAAGTTCATATCTACACAGATGGCGCTGCCAAAGGAAATCCCGGAAACGGCGGTTATGGCGTTGTCATGGAACTAGTTGGAACGCCACACAAAAAAGAATTTTACGAAGGTTTTAGACATACAACCAACAACAGAATGGAACTTTTGGCAGTAATCGTTGGTTTAGAAAAGCTAAAAAATCCAAACATGAAGGTTTTAGTAATTTCCGATTCTAAATATGTTGTAGATTCTGTGGAAAAAAAATGGGTTTTAGGTTGGGAAAAGAAAGGTTTCGCAGGACGAAAAAATTCCGATTTATGGAAGCGCTTCCTTAAAATTTACCGAAAACATCAAGTAGATTTCAAATGGATAAAAGGCCATAACAATCATCCACAAAACGAACGATGCGACGAATTAGCCGTTTATGCATCGGGTTTGCCCAATTTATCGATTGATGCTTTTTATGAAAATGAAGAGGAGAAGTTGTTGTAAGATTTATATTTGATAAACTTGAAACACACAATTATTTATAATTTGAAAGGACAGCATTTCTTTTTGAATCAATTTATATAATTCTTGTTCAATAAATTCGTTAGATAAATTAAGAATTTTGTATTTTGGATGAGTTTCAACGAATGTAGTGATTTTCCAAAGTGAAAAATCTATTTCATTTCCTTTTGAAAAGATGCTATCATATTCGCAAATAACATCATCTTTTTCAATTCTACAACCTGCACCATGAAATTGATATCTATAATTATCAATGATTCCTTTTTTGTCAAATAATGTTCCTGCAAAATATCGAGGATTTTCTTTAATACTATATTTATGTTTTAAAATTGCTTCAAATTCTTTTATAAAACTGACATATGTATTTACAATTTCTTCCATTATAGATTCTAACATAGTACAAATCTAGCCAAATTTTATCAAAACTTTATAACTTACCACTAGTTTTCAAGGTTGCAACTCTGCAAGTAAAAGATTATCTTTGCACCTTCTAATTTGAAACATAGATAATGAACAAACTTTTAATAGTAGGAACGGTCGCTTTTGACGCTATCGAAACTCCTTTTGGAAAAACAGATAAAATCCTTGGTGGCGCTGCAACTTATATCGGACTTTCAGCTTCGCATTTTAATGTAAAATCAGGAATTGTTTCGGTTGTTGGTGAAGATTTTCCTCAAGAGTATCTTGATTTATTAACTGCAAAAAACATCGATATTTCTGGAATCGAAATCGTAAAAGGTGGAAAAACCTTCTTTTGGAGCGGTAAATACCACAACGATTTAAATTCTCGTGATACTTTAGCTACAGAATTAAATGTTCTTGCCGATTTTAATCCGGTTGTTCCTCAAGATTTTAAAAATGCCGATGTGGTAATGTTAGGAAACTTGCATCCACTAGTTCAAAGTTCCGTTCTTAATCAAATGACAACCACGCCAAAATTAGTAGTTCTTGATACTATGAACTTTTGGATGGATTGTGCTTTACCAGAATTACTAGATATTATTAAACGTATCGATGTAATAACAATCAACGATGAAGAAGCACGTCAATTATCTGGCGAATATTCATTAGTAAAAGCGGCTGCGAAAATCCATACAATGGGTCCAAAATATGTAGTAATTAAAAAAGGAGAACACGGAGCATTATTGTTCCACAACGAAAAAGTATTTTTTGCTCCAGCGCTTCCTCTAGAAGAAGTATTTGATCCAACTGGCGCAGGTGATACTTTTGCTG
The DNA here is from genome assembly GCF_000757385.1 of Flavobacterium aquatile LMG 4008 = ATCC 11947. Taxonomy (GTDB): domain Bacteria; phylum Bacteroidota; class Bacteroidia; order Flavobacteriales; family Flavobacteriaceae; genus Flavobacterium; species Flavobacterium aquatile. Next base: position 161,424 of record NZ_JRHH01000005.1, read on the forward strand.
GTGGTTTCTCAGGTTACATCGCGCAAAGCGAAAACATTTCGTTTGACAATATGAAAAACGGAATCATTCACGGCTCCAACTTAGCGTCATTCTGCGTTGAGAAATTTGGAACCGAACGAATGGAAACATTACAAAAAGAAGAGGTGCAAGAAAGATTGAAACAATTCAAAGCTTTAACACAATTTGACATAGAATTATCATAAATTTATGCCTCGAAATTTTCGGGGCATTTTTATTTGAAATACACAAATAACATAAATAGTTTACTACTAAATATTTGTGAAACTGATTGAAGAAATAACACGAGGTTTTTACAATTCGTGTCTAAACAAAAACAACACAACTAAAATACAATTACAATGAGCGACGCAATCAAACACGAATGTGGAATTGCACTTTTAAGATTAAAAAAACCGTTAGAATTCTACAAAGAAAAATACGGTTCTGCTTTCTACGGAATACAAAAAATGTATCTGTTGATGGAAAAGCAACACAACCGCGGTCAAGATGGCGCTGGATTTGCATCAATTAAATTAGATGTAGAGCAAGGTGAACGTTACATAAGCCGAGTTCGATCTAACGATGCGCAGGCAATTCAAGATGTTTTCAAGCAAATTAATGAGCGAATTAACGAAGAGTTGACTTCTCATCCTGAATATGTTGATGATGTAGCTGCACAAAAAGCTAATATTCCTTACATCGGAGAATTATTTTTAGGTCACGTTCGTTACGGTACTTTTGGAAAAAACAGCATTGAAAGTGTTCATCCGTTTTTACGTCAGAACAACTGGATGCACCGAAATCTTATTGTTGCAGGAAACTTCAACATGACCAACGTTAAAGAACTTTTTAATAGTTTGGTAGAACTTGGACAACATCCGAAAGAAATGGCTGACACGGTTACCGTAATGGAAAAAATCGGACATTTTCTAGATGATGAGGTTACTGATTTATACCAAGAATGTAAAAACAACGGATTGTCTAAAAGAGAAGCTTCGCCAGTTATTGCCGAAAAATTAGACATTCAGAAAATACTAAAACGTGCATCTAAAGGTTGGGATGGCGGATATGCGATGGCCGGACTTTTTGGTCATGGTGACGCATTTGTATTTCGTGATCCAGCCGGAATTCGTCCAGCGTATTTCTACGAAGATGATGAAATTGTTGTTGTTGCATCAGAACGACCAGTTATCCAAACGGTTTTCAACGTTGCTTATGATAAAGTGCAAGAATTGCAACCAGGAAATGCCTTAATTATCAAGAAAAACGGAAAAGTTACTGAAGAAGAAATAATTGTTCCAACAGTTAAAAAAGCATGTTCGTTCGAAAGAATTTATTTTTCAAGAGGAAGCGATGCCGAAATTTATCAAGAACGTAAAAATCTTGGTAAATTAATTCTTCCAGCGGTTTTAGAATCGATTGAAAATGACACTGATAATACGGTCTTTTCATACATTCCAAATACAGCAGAAACTTCGTTCTACGGAATGGTAGAAGCCGCAAATGATTTTTTAAATCAAAGAAAAAACCAGCACATTCTTGATAACCGTAATACGTTAACAGCAGAAACTTTAAACGAATTGTTAGCGGTAAAAATTAGAACTGAGAAAATTGCAATAAAAGACGCCAAACTAAGAACGTTCATCACCGACGACAAAAATCGTGACGAATTGGTAGCGCACGTTTACGACGTTACTTACGGAGTAATCAAGCCAACCGACAATTTAGTAATTATTGATGATAGTATTGTTCGTGGTACAACGCTAAAAATGAGTATCATCAAAATGATGGATCGATTGAATCCTAAACGTATTGTTGTTGTGTCATCGGCTCCGCAAATTCGTTATCCAGATTGCTACGGAATTGATATGGCAAAGCTAGAAGGCTTAGTAGCTTTTCAAGCTGCAATTGAACTTTTAAAAGAGCGAAATCAGTATCATATTGTCGAAGACGTTTATAATAAATGTAAAGCGCAAGAGAACTTAAAAGACTCTGATGTAGTTAATTACGTTACAGAAATATATTCGCCATTTAGCGATATGGAAATATCAAATAAAATAGCCGAATTGCTTACAACACCAAGCGTAAAAGCAGAGGTAAAGATCATTTTCCAAACAGTTGAGAATCTACACATCGCTTGTCCAAAGAATTTAGGCGATTGGTACTTCACTGGAGACTACCCAACACCTGGCGGAAACCGTGTAGTTAATCGCGCTTTTATAAATTTTTTCGAAGGAAATGATGCACGTGCTTATTAAAATTTAATGAAACGTGTAGTTTGTCGATTTTTATTGTTATTCGTCAATAATATTTTGAAACACAATACACCACAATATATCTTTGGAAGACCATAGCATTAGTAGGTTAAGTTTATGGTAGATTTGGGGCAAAAAGGGTGAAGTTTACTTCACCTTTTTTATTTTCTATAAGTGTCTCACATCCTAAAAAGGTAAATTCTACTCTCATTTGCCTATCATTCCAATATATTTCACGGTTTAAGCTTTATCAAACTACAAATACTACTTAATTTTGTGGAACCATAGAATTTAGTAAGTTAAGTTTATGGTAGATTTGGGGCAAAAAGACGTCTGCCTTGGTAGACGTCTTTTTAATATAAATGCAAGAAACCCGTTCGCTTTACAAAGTGAACGGGTTTTTAGTATTCTAAATGTTTTAGATTATTTCTCTAATGCATATCTTCTAGCAACTTCGGTCCAGTTGATAACGCTAAAAAATGCCTCAATATAATCTGGACGACGGTTTTGATAATTTAAATAATACGCATGTTCCCAAACGTCCATTCCTAAAATTGGAGTTCCGCCACAACCAACACCAGGCATCAAAGTATTGTCCTGGTTTGGAGTTCCGCAAATGTCAAGTTCTCCGTTTTCTTTCACACAAAGCCAAGCCCAACCACTACCAAATTGAGTTGCTCCAGCTTTAGCAAAACGTGCTTTAAATTCCTCAAACGATTTAAAATCTCTCTCAATCGCCTCAAGTAATTCACCAGTTGGCAAACCGCCACCATCAGGAGACATCACTGTCCAAAACAAATTATGATTGTAAAAACCACCACCATTATTTCTAACAGCAGCATTTTTCATATCAAGATTTATTAACAGATTTTCAATCGATAAACCTTCCAACTCAGTTCCAGCAACAGCCGCATTCAAGTTAGTTGTATAAGCATTGTGATGTTTAGAATGATGAATTTCCATTGTTCTAGCATCAATATGTGGTTCTAACGCGTCGTAAGCGTAAGGTAATTGTGGTAATTCAAAAGCCATAATATATTTTTTTAAAAGATTATATAATAAGTGAATTCAAAGTTATAAATTTAACTTCAAAAAAAGTTACACAATTACGTTATAATTTTATTAAATCAATTTTTAAGAAGCTATTTCCAGCTATCCATTGCAAGTTTGTTTGTAAAATTATTTTTTTCTAAGCTGTAAAAAGAGCTTCCTTTGGTCGCTTTTTTACAACAAGAAAAAATATAATTTTCCTTCACAAAGCTTTCCATTACTATCTGGGCTAGACAATTCGGTAAACTATGACATTCAGTATTCAACCCACACATTTGCAAAATCAATTCGTAAAATTAGTTCCGCTACAAGAAACCGATTTTGAAGAACTCTATTCAGTAGCCAACGATGAATTACTATGGGAACAACATCCTAATAAATTGCGCTATCAAAAACCAGTTTTTCAAAATTTCTTTGATGGCGCAATGCAATCACAAGGTGCTTTTTTCATCCGAGAAAGTTCCACCAACGAACCCATTGGCAGCAGCCGATTTTATGATTACAATCCCGAAACTAATTCTATATTAATAGGTTACACTTTTATAGGAAGAAAATTCTGGGGAAAAGGCTACAACAAAGCATTGAAAGAATTAATGATGAACTACGCTTTTCAATATGTCGACACCATTTATTTTCACATCGGAGCCAACAACATTCGATCCCAAAAAGCGCTAGAAAAAATTGGAGGCGAAAAAATAGACGAATTTGAAGTAGAATATTTCGTTGAAGAAAGTAAATTGAATTATATTTATCAGATTAAAAAAGATAGGATTTAAACAATGAAAAAACTAAACAATGCTTTTTCAATTTTAATGATGATAATCGTTTTAATCTTGGGAGTTGTAGTCTATAAGGATTTCGAAAAAGAAAATAAGTTCGAAAAACAAAATTTGGGTACTAATTTAGAACTTTTTAAAGATTATTGGGGAAATCCAGATAAAAAATTTGTTGAGAAATCTGAGTTAATTTTAATTTATAATTCAAGTATTATTAATGGTGATAAATATGTTTTTAAATTTAACAACCAATCAAAAATTCTTGAATCAAAATTTTATGACGATTAGTAGGTATTCTAAAATCAAAAATCGTTAATCAGCAATCAAAAATCAAATGACTAAACCAGCTTTCTCAATATACGATGCATCCGCAGGGTCGGGAAAAACCTACACTTTGGTAAAAGAATACCTCAAAATCATTCTTTTGTCTAAGAAACAGGACGCCTATCGCAATATTCTCGCGATTACTTTTACCAATAAAGCGGTGCACGAAATGAAAAGTCGTGTGGTTGATAGTTTGTCGGAATTCGCTAAAGAAAATCCTTCGGAAAAGGTGCTGAATTTAATGCAAGTTATTCATTCAGAAACCGGAATTTCGTTATTTGACATCAAACAGAAAGCCAAAAACATCATCAAACACCTAATTCACAATTACGCAGCTTTTGATATTTCTACCATCGATAAATTCACTCACAAAGTCATTCGGGCCTTTGCACATGATTTGAATTTACCCATAACGTTCGATGTTTCTCTCGATACCGAAAACCTTTTAACAGAAGCCGTTGATGCTATTATTGCTCAAGCTGGCGAAGACGAAACTTTGACCAATCTTCTAGTGAATTTCACGATGGAAAAAACCGACGATGATAAATCGTGGGACGTTTCGCGCGAAATTATGGAAACCGGTAAACTAATTTTGAACGAAAATAATCGAGAAGAAATAAGTCATTTTAATAATAAATCAATTTCTGAATTTGTTGAAATCAAAAATAAGTTAGTAGAATTTTGTAAAGAAATTGAAGCCGAAACCATCGCTCAAGCTACAGAAGCATTACTTTTGATAGAAAATAAAGGGATTGATTTAAAATCGTTTTCAAGAGGAACTTTTCCAAATCATTTGAATAAAATTAAAGAAGGTCAGTTCAATCCAAATAACAAAATGTTTTATGAGTTTGAGGATATTCAAATAAATAGTAAAGCGTCAGATAAATCAATTATCGAAAGCGTTATTCCTGAATTGTTGGCAATTTTAAAATCGATTTACACCAAATTTGAAAAGAAAAATTTCTACGAAGCGTTCTTAAAAAACATTACGCCACTTTCCTTGATGAATACCTTGAGCAATAAATTGCAAGAGATTCAAAAAGAGCAAAATATACTTTCCATTGCCGAATTCAACAAATTGATTAACGAGCAAATTCAAAACCAACCTGCGCCGTTTATTTATGAGCGTTTGGGTGAGAAATACAAACACTTTTTCATTGATGAATTTCAAGATACGTCTGAAATGCAATGGCAGAATTTAATTCCGCTAATTGACAACGCACTTTCTAGCGAAGATTTGGATGGAACTCGAGGTTCACTCATGATTGTTGGTGATCCGAAACAATCGATTTATCGTTGGCGTGGCGGAAAAGCCGAACAATTTATCGAATTAAGTAAAGATAAAAATCCGTTTGTAAATCCAAGTAAAGAACTTTTTCCACTCGGAATTAACTGGCGAAGCTATGATCAAGTGATTGATTTTAACAATAAGTTTTTCAAATTTTTAGCATCCAAATTTTCCAATGAAGATTACAAAGATTTGTATGAGAACCATTCCCATCAAGAATTTAATGATAAAAAAGGTGGTTATGTAAATGTGAGTTTTATTCCAAAAATCGATAAAGAAGAAGTTTCCGATGAAGATAGTTTGGACAAAAACGATTTGTATTTAGAAGCAACCTTAAATACCATTTTGAAAGTAAAAGCCAATGGATTCAATTATAAAGACATCGTAATTTTAACTCGAAATAAAAAACCAGGAACAGCTATTGCAAATCATTTAATTGAAAACGGAATTCCTATAGTTTCTTCTGAAAGTTTATTACTTGGTGCGTCTTCCGAAGTGCAAACCTGTATTTATATATTGCGATATTTAAAAAATTCAAATGATTTAGAATCGAAAGCTAATTTCTTGTATTATTTGGCAAATAATCATCAATTGGCATTGCCAATCAACGATTTTATTTCCAAAGGAATGGAATTGAAAAACGAATTGGAATTTCAAAATTGGTTGACCGAAATTGATGTGGATTTTTCGTTTCAAAACATTCGAAAAAAAGCACTTTACGAAGCAACAGAAATCATAATTTCAAAAGTTATTCCGATTGAAAAACGAAATGCCTACGTGCAATATTTCTTGGATTTGATTTTGGAACACGATTTAAAAAAGCAATCGGGAATTTCTGATTTTCTTAGTTATTGGGAAAACAATTCAGAAAAATTAAGCATTCCATCACCTGAAGGAAATGATGCCGTTCGAATTATGACGATTCATAAATCGAAAGGTTTGGAATTTCCAGTAGTGATTTTTCCATTTGCAGAACAAAATTATTCGCAAAATTTAGGTGATAAAATTTGGATTACAGCCGATGAAGAACAAATTGGTTTGCCAAAAGCACTAGTTTCTAAAAACAAAGACGTCGAGAATTTTGGCGAAGAAGCATCAAAAGTTTACAATCAGAAAAAAGAAGAAGATTTATTAGACAATATAAATGTTCTTTATGTTGCATTAACACGTGCTGAAGAACAATTGTATGTAATTTCAGGATTGGTTTCTGAAAACAGCAAAGGAGAATTGCCTAATAATATGGCAACGTTCTTTATCGAATTTTTAGGAAACGAATTCAAAGAAGAACAGTTAGAATATGAATTTGGCTCGAATGAAAAAATCTCGACAACAAAAGAAGCAGTTTCAAATGCCTTGACAATTCCGCAACTTTCGGAAACATTAAATCCGAAAAATATCAAAATTGCCCAACGCGAAAGCATCATGTGGAATACCAAACAACAAAAAGCCATTGAATTTGGAAACATCATTCACGAAATTTTGGCATTCGTAAAAACTAAAAACGACATCGATTTGGCAATTACAAAAGCCATCGAAAACGGATTGATAATTTCAAGTCAGAAAGAGGAAGTTTTAGCAACGATTTATGAGATTGTAAATCACAAAGAATTATCCGATTATTTTTCAGAGGAACATAAAGTGATGAATGAGCAAACAATCATCCAAAAGCAAGGAAACATCGTAAAACCCGATAGAATGTCAATTTCGAAAGACAAAAGAGTGTATCTTTTGGATTATAAAACTGGACTACATTTGCCAAAACATAAAACCCAACTCGAAAATTATCAAAAATCTATCGAAGATATGGGTTACAAAGTCGAGAAAAAATCGCTCATATATATAGGAGAAACAATTGAAGTGTTACATTTGTAGCCACAAACAATAAACGACAAACAATAAACTAAAAATATGTACGGAAAAATTCAACAACACCTGCAAAACGAACTAAATACTATTGAGCAAAATGGTATTTTCAAAAAAGAACGCATCATTACTTCTCCACAAGGAGCAGAAATTACAGTTAATGGCGAAACGGTTTTAAACTTTTGTGCCAACAACTATTTAGGATTATCATCACATCCAGAAGTGGTTCAAGCAGCAAAAGATGCTTTAGATTCTCACGGCTTCGGAATGTCGTCTGTGCGTTTCATTTGTGGAACTCAAGATATTCACAAAACACTAGAAAAAAAGATTGCTGAATTTTATGGAACGGAAGACACAATCTTATACGCAGCAGCTTTTGATGCGAATGGTGGTGTTTTCGAACCATTATTAGGAGAAGAAGATTGTATTATTTCAGATTCTTTGAATCACGCTTCTATTATTGATGGCGTTCGTTTGTGTAAAGCAGCACGTTACCGTTATGAAAATTCCAATATGGAAGATTTAGAAAGTCAATTGAAAAAAGCAGTTGAAGCTGGACATCGTTTCAAACTTATTGTAACTGATGGAGTTTTCTCAATGGACGGATTAGTTGCGCCATTGGATAAAATTTGTGATTTAGCCGATAAATATGATGCTTTAGTAATGGTTGACGAATGTCACGCTGCAGGTTTCATCGGAGCAACAGGAAAAGGAACGCTTGAGGCAAAAGGCGTAATGGGAAGAGTTGACATTATTACAGGAACTTTAGGAAAAGCGCTTGGTGGTGCAATGGGCGGATATACAACTGCAAAAAAAGAAGTAATTGAAATTTTGCGTCAGCGTTCTCGTCCGTATTTGTTTTCAAATTCATTAGCGCCAGCAATTGTTGGAGCTTCTATTAAAGTATTCGAACTTTTAGAAAAAGACACCACTTTAAGAGATAAACTAGAATGGAATACCAATTATTTCAAAGATGGTTTGAGAAAAGCAGGTATTGACTTCATCGATGGAGATTCTGCAATTGTACCAGTAATGCTTTATGACGCTAAGTTATCTCAAGTGATGGCAGAGGAACTCCTTAAAAAAGGAATTTATGTTATAGGATTCTTTTACCCAGTAGTTCCTAAAGATAAAGCGCGTATTAGAGTTCAATTGTCTGCTGCGCACACTAAAGAACATCTTGACAAAGCAATAAATGCCTTTACAGAAGTGAGTAAATCACTAAAAATCATCGAATAAAGTAGAATTTTTACTACAACGTTTTGATAATTCAATTATTGGTATTACTTTTGTCTTAATTATATCTATAATCTAACAAAAATTAAGTATGAAACATCTAAACAAATTATTTGCTTTATTGATGCTTTTAGGATTAAGTTCTCAAGCTCAAGACAGCAACAACAAGTGGGCTATTGGGTTTGGAGCAAACGCTGTAGACGGAGGTAGAGTCAGTGCTGCTGACAAATTCGAGAATCAATTTTCTCAATTCTTTGATGCAAAAAAATATTGGAACATTCTTCCATCTGTATCGTACTTAAATGTATCTAGATACGTTGGAAACAACTTCACATTTGGAGTTACAGGATCTGTTAACAAAATCTCTAGATTTGTTCCTGAAAGAGTTCCATTTCAAGACTACGTAGTAGTAAATCCGGGTGATTTAAACTATTATGCAGTTGATGGTACTGTTAAGTATAGCTTCCAAAGCTTAATTAAATCTAAAGTAATTGATCCTTCTGCACACGTAGGTGGAGGTTATACTTGGTTAGGTGATGACGCTAAAGGTGGTACTGTAAACGGAGGTTTAGGTTTAACTTTATGGTTAACTGAACAAATTGGTCTTTCTTGGACTTCTTCTTACAAATATTCATTTGATTCAAGAGAAGATGCTACTGCAGTTCCAACTCACATGCAACACTTCTTAGGTTTAACTTTCAAATTTGGTGCTAAAGATACTGATAAAGATGGTATCTATGATAAAGATGATGCTTGTCCAGAAGTACCAGGTTTAAAAGCTTTCAACGGATGTCCTGATACTGACGGAGACGGAATTGAAGATAGTAAAGATGCATGTCCAAACGAAGCTGGTTCAGTTGAAATGAACGGTTGTCCTGATACTGATGGAGACGGAATTGCTGATAAAGATGATGCTTGTCCAGAAGTTGCTGGATTAAAATCTTTAAATGGTTGTCCAGATGCTGACGGTGACGGAATCGCTGATAAAGACGATAAATGCCCTACTGTAAAAGGTCCTAAAGAAAATGGTGGTTGTCCTTGGCCAGATAGAGATGGAGATTCAGTTTTAGATAAAGATGATAAATGTCCAGACGTTAAAGGTACTGTAGCTAATCAAGGTTGTCCTGAAGTTTCTGATGAAGCTATCAAAAGATTAAATGATTATGCTAAAACTATCTTGTTTGATACAAATAAAGATACTTTCAAACAACAATCTTACGCAGTATTACAATCTATCGCAGCTATCTTAAAAGAATATCCTTATTCTAAATTTAGCATCGAAGGTCATACAGATAGCGATGGTGGAGATGACTTTAACCAAAGATTATCTGATGCTAGAGCGAATGCAGTTAAAAAATACTTAGAAGAACAAGGTATTGACCAATTTAGATTATCTGCTCTTGGTTATGGTGAAACTAAACCAATTGATACTAATAAAACTAAAGCTGGTAAAGCTAACAACAGAAGAGTTGAAGTGAAATTAGTAAAATAATTTCTTCCAAAATATTTTCAAGAAACGCCTCGATTTATCGGGGCGTTTTTTTATATTTATAAAATGAATAATAACTCATTTTTAAATAAACTTGCTAAAGTAATTATTGCCGACTATTCTGATAATTTTTCAGATTTAGTAGTTATTCTGCCCAACAGAAGAGCTAAAGTTTTTTTAATTGATGAGCTAAAAAAAGAAACAATTCAAACCATATTTTCTCCTGAAATTATAAGTATTGAAGACTTTGTGCAAGACATTGCAGGAATTCGTTCTATTGATAGCGTCGAATTGTTATTCGAATTTTATAATGTCTATCTTTCAATAACCGAAAAAGACCAAGAATCTTTCGAAACCTTTGCCAATTGGGCAAAAACATTACTTCAAGATTTCAACGAAATTGATCGGTATCTTCTTGAACCTGAAAAGATTTTAAAATATCTAGAAAACATAAAAGAAGTTGAACATTGGGCGGTTGATATTGACAAACGAACTGACTTAATTGATAAATATTTAATTTTCTGGAAAAAACTTCCTCTTTATTATCATTCACTTTACAATTATTTATTGAATAAAGGAATTGGTTACCAGGGTTTAATCTATAGAGAAGCAGTTGATAATCTCAACCATTTTTCGGAAACAATTAAAAATAAAAAATTTCTTTTCACCGGATTCAATGCTTTGAACCATGCCGAAGAGAAAATCATCCAACATCTTCTAGCCATTGATAAAGCCAAAATTTATTGGGATATCGATGAAACCTTTTTGAACGATCCATTTCACGATACAGGACTTTTTCAACGTAGATTTAAATCAACTTGGCCTTATTATAAAACCAATCCGTATGAATGGATTACAAACGATTTTAAGCAAGAAAAGAACATTCAAGTTATTGGTACGCCAAAAGCTATTGGTCAAGCCAAAATTGTGGGCGAAATAATTGAAAAGCAAAGTATTCAAAACGAAGGAAAACTTCAAAATGTTGCGGTAGTTCTGGGTGAAGAATCACTTTTAGTTCCTATTTTATATTCGCTTCCGTCCAATGTTGATGCTTTAAATATTACGATGGGTTATTCGAGTAAAAATAATCCTGCGCAATTGCTAATTGCTAAACTTTTTAAAGCACACACCAATGCTATCTCAAGAAATGCGTCGAGTTATGTGTTTTATTACAAAGATGTTTTGGATATTTTAACGCATCCATTGATTGAGCCGTATATCAATGCTAAAGAGTTGGTAAATCGAATCAATCAGAACAATTATACCTTCATAGTTCACAAGCGAATCCTAGAATTACAAGAAAATCAGAATGAATTATTTCAATTGATTTTTCAAAAATGGGATAGTTCGTCAGTAGCTATTTTGGAAAATTTGAGTCAGATTTTGCTCAAAATTAAATCCAATTTGAGTTCAGACAATGAAGAAGAAAAGATTACAAATGCTTTTGTTTATTCGATTTTCAAAGTCATAAACAAAATGATTTCTTACTTTTCGTCTAATTCAAATATAGATTCTGTAGAAACTTTATATGCCATTTACAAGCAAGTAATTGATGTTGCCGAAGTGTCATTTGAAGGAGAACCTTTGAACGGATTGCAAATTATGGGAGTTCTTGAAAGTCGAGTACTCGATTTTGAAACGGTAATTATCACATCGGTAAACGAAGGCAAATTTCCTGCTGGGAAAAGTATGAATTCGTTCATCCCTTATGATGTTAAAAAGGAATACGGTTTGCCAACTTTCAAAGAAAAAGATGCGATTTATACCTACCATTTCTATCATTTATTGCAACGCGCTAAAAACGTTTATTTGTTGTATAATTCCGATAGTGAAGGTTTGGATGCAGGAGAACGAAGTCGATTCATCACACAATTGGAAGTCGAAAAACAACCCAATCACAACTTGACATTTCAAACCTACAATGCCAATGTTCCTGAAATTGCGCATCAACCACTAGTAATTCCAAAATCGGAAAAAGTGCTATTGCGATTGAAAGAAATTGCCGAAAAAGGATTTTCTCCTTCAGCATTGACAACTTATATTCGAAATCCGATTCAGTTTTATTTCCAAAGAATATTACGTATTTCTGAAACCGATGAGGTAGAAGAAAATATTGCTGTAAATACACTCGGAACCATCATTCACGGAACTTTAGAAGAATTGTATAAACCTTTTATCGGTAAGATTTTAATTGAAAATGATATTAAAATTTGCATCAAGAATATCGATGATGAAGTGTTGAAACAATTCAAATTGGTGTACAAAGAAGGCGAAATCAAAAAAGGAAGAAATCTTCTAGCTTTTGAAGTAGCCAAACGAAATGTGTTGAATTTTCTAAAATTAGAATTGGAAGCCATTCAAAACGGTGATGAAATTCAGATTATTGCTTTAGAAAAACCTTTGGGAAGAATTCTGGAACATCCAAGTTTACCATTTCCAGTAAAAATTGCAGGAAACGTTGATAGAATCGAAAACCGAAATGGAAGAATCCGAATCATCGATTATAAAACCGGAAATGTTACCAAACCAAGTGTCACTTTGAAATCTTGGAATGGCTTAACAGAAGACATTAAAAATGATAAAATCATACAAATTCTTGCTTATGCATTCATGTATGAAGAAGACGCCAAAGGTCTAGAAATCGAAGCCGGAATTATTTCTTTCAAAAACTTAAAAAATGGATTTTTACCTTTTGGATTTAAAGAAGGTAAGGAAACATTTGAAGTAATTTCACCCGAAATAATGGAAAGTTATATTGAAGAAATTGTGGTTTTATTAAATGAGATTTTGAGTGTTGATGTGGCTTTTGAGGAGAAGATTTAAATCTTTACCACAAAATTCACAAAGTTTTTTTACAAAGAACACAAAGCTTCGTGACCTTAGTGCATTCTTCGTGTCTTCGTGGTTAAACTCTCTTTAAAAACTCACCCAAAACCACCGACAATTCTTCCTTATTTTCAATATGACTCATGTGTCCATCAGGAAAAGTGTGAAGTTTTACGTTTGTTCCTTCAATTTGGTCAACGTTTTCATCGTAATTCAAAACCGGATCTTCTTTTCCTAAAATCAATAACATTGGATAATTGGCAAAATGCAAAATCACTTCTCTATCTTTTCTAATTTTCATGCCTTCTTGACAAGCAACAATACCTTGAAGTGGCGTTTTTAAAGCTTCCAACTTCACATATTCAATTTCATCCAAAAGAATTTCACGGTTTTTCTCACTGAATAAATTGGCAACACTCATTCGGATGCAAGCCACATAATTCTTTTTTACAGCAATAATCGCTCGGTCACGATTGGCTTTTCGTTCGTCGCTATCAGCTCTTGAAGTAGAGTTTAAAAGCACCAAACCTTTCATAGCATCTGGATACAATTCGGCGAAAGCCAATGCAATATAACCGCCCATAGAGTGACCAACCAAAACCGCTTTTCTAATTTTTAATTCGTGTAATACGTGATGCACCATATCGGCTTGATCTTCCATAGAATGCACGTAACCCACACATTCGGTTTGTCCGTGACCTAGTAAATCGATAGCAATAACGCGGTGTTTTTTAGAAAACTCAGGCACAAAAGCATTCCACATTTCTTTATTTTCATAAAAACCATGCAATAAAACTACAGCCGTACCTTTTCCTTGGTCGGTGTAAGTGATTTTGGTGTTTTTGTAGATGGTGGTTTTCATGGGTGCAAAACTATGACTTTAATTTTTTTCAAACACAAAAGTCACAAAAGAAAAATAAAATTCACTCAAGAAAAACTTTTATGCCTTTTGTGTTAAAAAACATTTTATTTTTACAATGTCAATTCTAAAAACAAAATCCTATGTTCACAGTTCAACAAATAAAAGACGCGCATTCTAAAACCAAAACTGGTGCCGATTTCCCTCAATATATTCAAGATATTATTGCACTTGGAGTAACTTCGTTTGAAACCTTTGTATTTGATAATCATACCGTTTATTATGGTTCGAATGATTTTCAAACGTCATCAGTTGGTTTTTTAGAAACATTGACTATTGCCGATCAAAGCAACATCGAGCAATTCAAATTGGATTTAAAAGCACACCAACAAGGAAAAACCGATTACATGACTTTCCTAAACGACTGCGCAAAATCTGGAGTAGAAAAATGGATTGTTGTGATGGATAAAATGACTTGCAGTTATTACGACAAAGCAGGAAATGAAATGGTTGTGGAAGTAATTCCTTCGGTTTAGTTTTTAAACAAAAAAAACGGCTCACCTAAGTAAACCGTCTTTTCTCTTTCTTCTTGTATCTATTTTCTAAAATTAAGAATTCATTATCGATTCAATTTCCTCAACTTCAATAGGAATATTGCGCATCAAGTTGAATGCTTCACCTTTTTCTTGAATCACCATATCGTCTTCAATACGGATTCCGAAACCTTCTGCCGGAATATAAATTCCTGGTTCAACGGTGAATACCATATTCGCTTGCATTGGTTCGTGTAATAATCCATAATCGTGCGTGTCTAATCCCATGTGGTGAGACGTTCCGTGCATGAAATATTTTTTATACGCTGGCCAATCTGGGTTTTCATTTTGAACATCAGCTTTTTCAATTAATCCTAGGCCTAAAAGTTCTGAAGTCATGATTTTACCAACTTCTACATGATATTGTTTCCATAAAGTTCCTGGAACTAACATTTTTGTAGCTTCATTTTTCACACGTAAAACCGCGTTATAAACTTCTTTTTGTCTATCAGAAAAACGTCCCGAAACAGGAACCATTCTAGTCATATCACTTGAATAATTTGCGTATTCTGCGCCAACGTCAAGCAAAATCAAATCGCCAGCATTACATTGTTGGTTGTTTTCAATGTAATGCAACACATTAGCATTATTTCCCGAAGCAATAATTGGTGTATAAGCAAAACCTTTGGAACGATTTCTTAGAAATTCATGCGCAAATTCGGCTTCAATTTCATATTCCATTACGTTTGGTTTCACGAAATTCAAAATTCTTCTAAAACCTTTTTCAGTGATATTACATGCTTCTTGGATTAAATCCAACTCTTCGCTTTCTTTAATAGAACGAATTCGTTGCAAAATAGGATTCGATTTTTCGACTTTATGCGCTGGATAATTTTCTTTCCACCATTTGATAAAACGCGCTTCACGAGTTTCGGTTTCAATCACCGCACGATAATGTTCGTTAGTGTTGATGTAAATGGTTTCTGCATACGTCATAACTTCTTTCAATGTTTTATGAAAATCTTGCAACCAAATAACGGTTTTAATTCCGGCCACTTCAAACGCTCTTTCTTTGGTAAGTTTTTCGCCTTCCCAAATTGCAATGTGTTCGTTAGTTTCTTTTAAGAATAAAATCTCTTTCAAATGCTCATAAGGTGCATCCGGAAAAAGCAACAAAATACTTTCTTCTTGATCAACGCCCGATAAATAAAAAATATCACGATGTTGTGCAAAAGGCAAAGTAGAATCCGCAGAAACTGGGTAAATATCGTTAGAATTGAAAACGGCAACACTATTAGGTTTCATTTGTGCCGTGAATTTTGCTCTGTTTTTAATAAACAAATCACGGTCTATTTGATGGTATTTCATATGTAAGTTTTTATTGTTTTTTAATGGTCATATGCAATCGCCTAATGGCTCATGTCATTTTATTTAGTAATTAGTGAATAGTAATTAGTGAATAGCTTTATTCTATACAAAATTAAGGAATAATTGAGTTTAAGTTGTAGCCAAATGGCGTTATTTTAATCAACCGCTAATTAGCAAATTAAAAGAGCAAAAATTCTCGAATTTGCGGTAAGCATTAATTTATGTTTTTACGAATACGACTCATATGTCGCGACGAAATTCCGAGGAAAGAGGATAAATAATGCAACGGAACTTCTTGAAGTAATTTGGGTTCAGTGGTTAATAGTTTTTTGTAACGTTCCTCAGGTTTTAATGTTAGTAAATCAATTCGATAATCATCGATTAAACAAATTTGTTTTTCAATCACATTGTAATAAAATTGATGAAATGCTTTGTTGTTTTCAATTAAATCTTTGAAAGTTTTCAAATCTACAATCCACAATTTGCAATCGGCAATAGCTTTAATGCTTTTTCTGGAAGGTTTTCCAAATAAAAAACTGCTTAAGGAAGATGTAACGGAGTTTCTCAATGCTAAATAGGTCGTTTTTTCTTCGTCCAATACTTCTATAGAATGCTGTAAAATGCCACTTTCTACAAAACAGAAATATTGGCAAACTTCATTTTCTTTGACAAAGAATTCGTTTTTCTTTAAATGTAAAACTTGGAAAGTTGCTCTTGCTTTTGTAATCAATTCTTCCATAGATTGCTCATTCACATCAATAAATTGACACAAATAATTTAGAAAAGCATCATTAGATTTTGGAACTGACATCTGTAAAAGTTTCAACAAAAATATCCAAATAGTTTTCAACTCAGATTAAAATCTATATTTTTATAAAAATTTTCACAATGAAAACTACATTTCTTTCAATACTTTTTCTTTTTACCATTTGCTTTCAAGCACAAGACAAAAAATCCTACCAGCTATTTGATAAAAACGGAAAAAAAGTAACTTACGATAAATTATTAAAGTCAGCATTAAAAACCCAAATTGTACTTTTTGGAGAATACCACAACAATTCGGTTTCCCATTGGTTGCAACTTGAGTTAACTAAAGACATTGCAGCAAAAACGCCAATTGTTCTCGGTGCCGAAATGCTCGAAGCCGACAATCAAAAGCAATTAAATCAATACCTAAAAGGCGAAATCGATCAAAAAAAGTTGGATTCAACAGCAAGATTATGGCCAAATTATAAAACCGATTACAAACCTTTAGTAGATTTTGCAAAAGAAAATAAATTCAATTTCATCGCAACAAATATTCCAAGAAGATATGCTTCAATGGTTTCTAAAAAAGGTTTCGAAGCCCTAGAAACACTAACATCCGAAGAAAAATCATGGATTGCGCCACAACCAATTCCGTACGATGCCAATCTTCCGGGTTATGTAGAAATGATGAAAATGATGGGCGAACACACCAGCGTAAATATGCCCAAAGCACAAGCGAGTAAAGACGCAACAATGGCGTATTTCATCAATCAAAATCTTAAAAAAGACACCATTTTCATCCATTATAACGGCACCTATCACTCCGATAATTTTGACGGAATCAATTGGTACTTAAAGCAGTACAATCGCAATATCCAAATAATTACTATTTCAACTGTGGAGCAAAAAGATATTTCTAAATTAGAAAAGGAAAATTACAATAAAGCCAACTACATTCTCGTTATAGATGAAGATGTAACAAAAACGTATTAAAATCGTCTAAATTATTTGAAACGAATGGCTTGCGCATTTTTTGTAATCCATTTTCCCGCTTTCCGTTGCAATGTTTATTGTTTTGAAAGAACAAAACAATAAACATTTTCACTGCAATCGGGGTTAAAAACCTAAACCATAGCATGAAAAAACTACTAGTTACGACATTTTTATTAGCATTGATAATTCCGTTTTTTTCGTGTTCTACTGACGATAACGAAGAACCAATGCTTATCGTAAAATTCAAATTCGATAAAGATCAAGCTAGATTAAATAATTTAGGTCAACCTTCAACAGTAGCTTCAGGAAATGCCGCGCAATCGCCAACTTTCAATTCCATTTCAGCACATTATCTAGAATTGGCACCAAACGCAACAACACAATTAGGTAACGGAGCAATTTTATATCACGCGCCAGAAACTTCAGTTGGAGGAAGCAATGCCATCGATTTTAGTCAGTCTAAAATTGTAGGTCAAGATGAAGTTTTTCTAAAAATTCCACTTAGTCAATTGCAATCAGGAAATTACGAATGGTTACGAGTTTCATTGTCTTATCAAAATTACAGCATCAAAATTAGAAACCAAGGAGTTGACTATGAAGGAACTTTAGCAAGTTTTGTTGGTTTCAATAATTACATTGGTTCACATTCCATAGGAAATAATATTTTCCCAATAAACGGAAATCGCTCACAAGGTTATTGGGCATTTGCATTAAATAATCAACCCTATTCTTCATCAGGTCAAGCACCAGCTGGAGCAACAACAGTTCCAAATCCTATTGCATCAACTTCTCCAATTCCTGCAGGTTCTTGTGTAGTAACAGGAAAATTTCCAACTAATTTAGTGATTACAGGAAACGAAACCAAAGACGTTACCATTACACTTTCGCTATCAATCAACAACAGTTTCGAATGGAGAGAAGTAATTCAGGACGGTAAATTTGAACCTTCTCAAGAAGAAAATGTCGTCGATATGGGATTACGTGGATTAATTCCGACGTTTGTAAAATAATTTTGTTTAACAAAAAATAGCGATATTTATCTTCTTAACACTTTGAAAATCAACAAGTGTTAAACTCACTTTAAATTCATTATAAATTACACCGAAAAGGTTGTAGTTAATATCAAATAGCTGTATTTTTGTGTGATTTTTTAAAATAAATTATACAATCTTATGGCAAAATCTGCACTTTTAAAGTCATCTATCGCAAAGAAATATTGGATGGCTCTTACAGGTTTATTTTTATGCTTGTTTTTGGCAGGACATTTAGCTGGAAATCTTCAGTTAATTTTTAGTGATGCATTGCATTTCAATCAGTATGCATTGTTCATGACGTCAAATCCAGCGGTAAAATTACTTTCTTACCTAACTTACATTTCAATTCTTTTTCACGCGGTTGATGGTTTTTTACTAACTTATCAAAACATCAAAGCAAGACCAATTGGTTATGCTAAAAACAACCCGAGTAAGAACAGTAGTATTTCATCAAGAAATATGGCTGTTTTAGGGACATTAATTTTAGTGTTTATTGTTACGCACATGGTTAATTTTTGGGCAAAAATGCATTTTGACGAAAACATGCCTTTGCAAACAATAACTGTAGAAGCAATGGGGCAAAAACAAGAATTATATCTTACTACAAATGAAGGATATATGCCTGTTGCTCAAGTAGCAAAAAGCTATGAAGATGCTACAAAAACTGGAGCGCAATCGTACATTGCTAACAGAACTGAGTTCTACAATACACAAGCAAAAGTAAAAATTGGTGAAGGTTACAAGGATTTACACAAAATAACAGTTGCCTTTTTTAAAGATGCTAAATTTGGTTTAATTGCCACCATTTTATATGTAATTGCAATGGCAGTTTTAGCTTTTCACTTATTACACGGATTTAGTAGTGCTTTCCAATCTCTTGGTTTAAATAATCCAAATTGGACGCCAAAAATTAAATTCTTTGGAGCTGCTTTCGCGATTATAGTTCCAATTTTATTTGCAATTATTCCGGTTTACATTCACTTTTTCTTAAAATAATCAACATCAGATATACATTATGAAGTTAGATTCAAAAATACCAGAAGGTCATATTTCTAAAAAATGGACCGATTATAAAGATCATTTAAAATTAGTTGCTCCAAACAATAGACCAAAAATTGATATTATTGTAGTTGGAACTGGTTTAGCTGGTGCATCTGCTGCAGCTTCGCTTGGAGAAATGGGTTACAATGTGAAAGCATTTTGTTACCAAGATTCACCAAGAAGAGCGCACTCAATCGCAGCTCAAGGTGGAATAAATGCTGCTAAAAATTATCAAAATGATGGTGATAGTATCTTTAGATTATTCTATGATACTATTAAAGGTGGTGATTACAGAGCTCGTGAAGCTAACGTTCACCGTTTAGCAGAAGTTTCAGGAAATATTATCGACCAATGTGTAGCTCAAGGTGTTCCTTTTGCTCGCGAATATGGTGGATTATTAGATAACCGTTCGTTTGGTGGAACTCAAGTACAACGTACTTTTTATGCCGCTGGACAAACAGGTCAACAATTATTATTAGGTGCTTATTCGGCACTTTCTAGACAAATTGGTTTAGGTCGCGTTAAGCAATTTAACCGTCACGAAATGCTAGATTTAGTAAAAGTAGATGGTAAAGCACGCGGAATTATAGCACGTAATTTAGTTACAGGTGAACTAGAAAGACACTCGGCTCATGCTGTTGTTATTGCAACTGGTGGATATGGAAACGTATATTTCCTATCTACAAATGCAATGGGAAGTAACGTAACTGCTGGTTGGAAAATTCACAAGAAAGGTGCTGCTTTTGCAAATCCTTGTTTTGTGCAAATTCACCCAACTTGTATTCCTGTTCATGGAGTAAATCAATCTAAATTAACTTTGATGTCAGAATCATTGCGTAATTCAGGTCGTATTTGGGTTCCAAAAAAGAAAGAAGATGCAGAAGCTATTCGTGAAGGAAAATTAAAACCAACACAACTTGCTGAAGAAGATAGAGATTATTTCTTAGAAAGAAGATATCCAGCATTTGGTAACTTAGTTCCACGTGATGTGGCTTCAAGAGCTGCCAAAGAAAGATGTGACGCAGGGCATGGTATCGAAGCAAACGATACTAACGAAGGTGTTTATTTAGATTTCTCTACAGAAATTCAAAGTAAAGGTCGTCAAGCTGCTTATGCAAAAGGAAATCATAATCCTTCAGCGGAAGAAGTGACTAAATTAGGAAAACAATGGTTGGAAGAAAAATACGGTAACTTGTTTACAATGTACCAAAAAATTACAGATGAAAATCCGTATGAAACTCCAATGAAAATTTATCCAGCAGTTCACTACACAATGGGTGGTGTTTGGGTTGATTATAACTTACAATCTACAATTCCTGGTTGTTTCGTTGCTGGAGAAGCAAATTTCTCTGATCACGGTGCAAACCGACTTGGAGCTTCGGCTTTAATGCAAGGTTTAGCAGATGGATATTTTGTGCTTCCTTATACGGTTTCAAATTATTTAGCAGACGAAATTAGAACAGGTAAAATATCAACAGAATCTCAAGAATTTATCGATGCCGAAAACAACGTTAAAAATTCAATCGAGAGTTTATTGAAAAATAAAGGTTCTAAATCGGTTGACCATTTTCACAAACGTCTTGGTTTGATTATGTGGAATAAAGTTGGAATGGCGCGTAATGAAGCTGGATTAAAACAAGCTATTGAAGAAATTGCTGCTTTAAAAGAAGAATTCTATAACGATGTTTACGTTCCTGGAACGGCTGACGAATTAAATCCTGAATTAGAAAAAGCACTTCGTGTTGCCGATTTTATAGATTTAGGTCAGTTAATGGCTATGGATGCTTTGCAAAGAAACGAATCTTGTGGTGGACATTTCCGTGAAGAATATCAAGATGCTGAAGGAGAAACACTTCGTGATGACGAAAACTTCTCTTTTGTAAGTGCTTGGGAATATATGGGTTATGACATCAGCAAAGAAATTCTTAATAAAGAAGAATTGAAATACGAGTTTATCAAAATTGCAGCTAGAAATTACAAATAGTAACTAGTGAAAAGTAAAGAGTAAATAGTAATTAAAAGAATTTTTAAAGCTAATCACTACTTACTAATCACTAATCACTCAAAAAAAATACATTATGTCTTCAGCAAAAAATATAAATATAAACCTTAAAATTTGGCGTCAGAAAAACGCTAAAGCAAAAGGTAGCATGGAAACTTATAAATTAGATAATGTTTCTACTGCAAGTTCGTTTTTAGAAATGCTTGATCAATTGAACGAGCAACTAATTAACGACAAAAAAGAACCAGTAGCATTCGATCACGATTGTCGTGAAGGAATCTGCGGGATGTGTTCGCTTTACATCAACGGACGCGCTCACGGACCAGATACTGGAACCACAACATGTCAGTTACACATGCGTAAATTCAACGATGGCGATACTATTTTTATCGAACCATGGAGAAGTAAAGCGTTTCCTGTTGTAAAAGATTTAGTTGTTGATAGAAGTGCATTCGATAGAATTCAACAAGCTGGTGGTTTCGTTTCTGTAAATACATCAGGAAATACTATTGATGCTAATGCAACTCCAATTCCAAAACAAGATGCGGATAAAGCTTTCGAAGCTGCAGCATGTATTGGTTGTGGTGCGTGTGTTGCAACTTGTAAAAATGGTTCAGCAATGTTATTTGTTGGAGCAAAAGTATCGCAATATGCATTATTACCACAAGGAAAAGTAGAAGCTTCACAACGTGTTTTAAATATGGTGCGTCAAATGGACGAAGAAGGTTTCGGAAACTGTACTAATACTGGCGCATGTGAAGTAGAATGTCCGAAAGGAATTTCTCTAGAAAACATCGCTCGTATGAACAGAGAATTTTTAAAAGCAAGTATTAAGTAATTAATCACTTCTCAAAATATCTAAAACGCATTCATTTATTTGGATGCGTTTTTTTATGGCGTTACCTTTCAGGTCGGGCTTTCCGTTCCAATCTTTTATGGCAGAAAAAGCCATAAAAGGATTTCACTTCAAACGAAGTTCACTGAACTCCTATGAAAATTGAAATTATGTGAAGTAATCCCTAACGCAAAATCCGTATATTTGAGAAACCTTATTTTAAAATGAAACAACTATTTACATCAGTATTTTTTGTGATTTCAATTTTCAGTTTTGCCCAAAATCTAAAACTAATCACCTATAATATTCGTTTGGATTTGGCTAGCGATGGCGAAAATGCTTGGTCTAATAGAAAAGATTATTTCTGCTCGCAACTAGCATTTTATGAACCCGATGTTTTCGGAATTCAAGAAGCTTTACCCAATCAAGTTATTGCTATTTCATCGGCTTTGCCCAAATATAGTTATGTAGGAATTGGTAGAGATGGCATCGGAAAAGGAGAATCGTCTAATATTTTTTATAAAAAAGATAGATTTGAGTTGTTACAACAAAGTACTTTTTGGTTGTCAGAAACTCCAGAAGTGATGTCGAAAGGTTGGGATGCTGCGCTGAATAGAGTTTGCACGTATGCTTTATTGAAAGACAAAAAAACCAAGCAAATCTTCTGGGTTTTCAATACGCATTTCGATCATATTGGTGAATTGGCACGAGCAAATTCAATAAAATTAATTCTTTCAAAGATTAAAACTTTGAACACTAAAAATTATCCTGTCTTTTTCATGGGCGATTTCAATTCGGAACCATCCGAAGAACGAATTGTAAATCTAAAAAAAGAAATGTTAGATACTTATGATGTTTCTATCGAAAAACCATTTGGTCCAACTGGAACTTTCAACGCTTTTAAACACAATGAAGCAGTTATAAAACGAATTGACTATATTTTTATATCGAAAAATAATAAGCTAAAAGTAAATAAATTTGCCATTTTGAGCGATTCCAAAGACTTGAAGTATCCATCAGATCATTTGCCAGTTTATGCCGAAATAAGTTTTAATTAAAACCATTTTTTTATCTTTGGAAAACAAACAAACAACACAATGAGAAAAATTCTTTCATCACTATTTCTAATCACTTCAATAGTTTCCTTCGGACAAAATTACCACAAATACGTCAACCCAATGATTGGAACTGGCGGACACGGACATACGTATCCTGGAGCAACAGTTCCGTTTGGAATGGTGCAACTTTCTCCAGATACTAGAATTGATGGAAGTTGGGATGGATGTTCGGGTTATCATCACGACGATTCTGTGATTTACGGATTTTCTCACACGCATTTAAACGGAACTGGTTGCACCGATTATGGAGATATCATGCTAATGCCAACTATGGACGAACCAAATTTCGACCCAAAAGAATATGGTTCTAAATTCTCTCATTCGAATGAAAAAGCAACTGCTGGATTTTATTCTGTAAAGTTAGATAAGCACAATATTGATGTCAATTTAACCACTTCAACTCGTGTTGGATTTCATCAATATGTCTTTAATAATACTGGTCAAGCCAATTTAATTCTCGATTTAAATCATAGAGATAAATTGCTATATGGCGATATAAAAATTATTGATAATAAAACCATTGAAATTCTAAGAAGAAGTGAAGCTTGGGCAAAAGATCAATACGTTTATGCTCGAATAGAATTTGATAAACCGATGCAAATTTCTAAAACTGAAGCCAATCAAGAAAACAAAAAAGACTTTTATTCAGGAACTGTTGTAAAAGTGAGTTTTTCGAAGCAAGTTAAAAAAGGCGAGAAAATTTCTGTAAAAGTGTCGCTTTCGCCAACAAGTTATGAAGGAGCAAAATTGAATATGTCAGAAATAAAAGATTGGGATTTCAATAAAGTTAAAAAAGAAGCTGAACAACTTTGGGACAAGCAATTATCTAAAATAGAAATTACAGAATCTGATAAAGATAAACTAGCAATTTTCTACACGGCTTTATATCACACAATGGTTCAACCAAATATCGCTCAAGATATCGATGGAAAATACCGCGGAAGAGATAACAAAGTTCACAATGGCGAAGGATTCGATTATTATTCGGTATTCTCTCTTTGGGATACTTTTCGTGCGGCAAATCCACTTTATACTTTAATCGAAAAGAAACGTACTGCCGATTTTATAAATACGTTTCTAAAACAATACGAACAAGGCGGACGATTACCTGTTTGGGAATTAGCGTCCAATGAAACCGATTGTATGATTGGTTATCATTCGGTTTCGGTTATGGCAGATGCTATGGCAAAAGGAATTACTGGTTTCGATTACGAAAAAGCATTTGAAGCGGCCAAACATTCGGCTATGTTAGATCATTTAGGATTGGATGCTTATAAAAAACAAGGTTTTATTTCGATGGACGACGAGCACGAAAGCGTTTCTAAAACGTTGGAATATGCTTATGACGATTGGTGTATTGCCCAAATGGCCCAGATTTTAAATAAAACTGAAGACTTTAATTATTTCATGAAACGATCTCAAAGTTGGAAGAACATTTTCGATTGGAATACCGGTTTTATGCGACCAAAGAAAAATGGCGGATGGGATAAACCATTTGACCCAAGAGAAATCAATAATAATTATACCGAAGGTAATTCGTGGCAATATTCGTTTTTTGTGCCTCAAGATATTCCTGGAATGATTGATGCGTATGGTGGAAACGAAAAATTTGAAGCCAAACTTGATGAAATGTTCAACAGTGAAAGCAAAACAACAGGAAGAGAACAAGCCGATGTAACTGGATTAATAGGGCAATATGCACATGGAAACGAACCAAGTCATCACATGGCGTATTTGTACAACTACATTGGAAAACCTGAGAAAACCGCCGAAAAAGTACATTACATTTTAAATAATTTTTACAAAAATTCACCAGATGGATTAATAGGAAACGAAGACTGCGGACAAATGAGTGCGTGGTATGTTTTGAGTTCAATTGGTTTATATCAAGTGACTCCAGGACAAAAATATTTTAATACGGTTGAGCCAATTTTTAAAAATAGTAGAATATTGTTAAATGAAAGTTCAATTAAAGTAATACCAAAATTTGAGAAAGGAGAATATTTTGTAGATTTTAATCTATTAAATCCAATTAAAGCTTTAGAACATAATGCTTTTGGTTATGATTACTTAATTGTACCTGTAATTCATGCAGAAAATAAATCTTTTAAAGATAAACTTACAATTTCATTAAGTAATAAAGATAATTTAGAGATGTATTATTATATAGAAGATTTGGCAGGTAATCGAACAGATCGTTTTCAAATGTATTTAAAACCTCTTACAATTTCTAATTCATCTAAAGTATTTGCTCTTACATTGCCTAAAAGATTAGTTGAGTCTAAACCAAATAGTTCTAGTCAAATGGTAAGTGCAACCTATTTCAAAAAACCAAACAATTACACCATCAACATAAAATCTACTTACAATCCGCAATATCATGCTGGAGGAAAAGATGGTTTGTTAGACGGAATTAATGGATCCACGAACTGGAGAAAAGGCGATTGGCAAGGATATCAAAGTCAAGATTTTGAAGCCATTGTTGATTTGCAAAACCTAAAAGAAGTATCCAATTTTAGTGCAACGTTTCTACAAGACCAACGTTCTTGGATATTAATGCCAACCAAAGTTGAATATTATAGTTCGACGGATAATATCAATTTCACATTAATAACTTCGGTTGCCAATGATGTTGATACCAGAAGAGACGAAAACATTATTAAAGATTTCAATTTCAAATCAGCAAAACCAATTAATGCAAGATACATAAAAGTGAAAGCTTACAATTTCGGCAGACTTCCAGAATGGCATATTGGCTATCATGACAAAGGCGAAGCATTTATTTTTATAGACGAAATAACAATAAAATAAATTATTTAGATTTCTCAAATTTGTTTAATCTGTGTTCAAATAAAATCCGCGAGAATCCGCGTTTTCACGAAGTGAATCCGTTTCATCCGCGTCTCAAAAATCATGAAAATAGCCTTAATCCAAACCGAATTATCATGGGAAAATCCCAATGAAAACAAAGCTTTACTTCAAGAAAAGATAAATGCTATTTCGCAATATGTCGATTTGATTGTTTTGCCCGAAATGTTTACATCCGGATTTACAATGAATCCGAGAAATGTAGCACAAACCATGCAAGGCGATGCTATTTCTTGGCTAAAAGAAACTGCAAAAGATAAAAATTGTGCCATCACAGGAAGTTTGGTAATCGAAGAAAATGGCAATTATTGCAATAGATTGGTTTTTGTTTTTCCTAATGGAGAAATTCAAACGTATGACAAACGACATCTGTTTACTTTAGCTGGAGAAGATAAAGTTTACACCGCTGGAAAAGATAAATTGATAGTCGATTATAAAGGATTCAAAATCTGTCCACTTATTTGCTACGATTTGCGTTTTCCTGTTTTTGCAAGAAATGTTGAAGATTATGATGTGTTGATTTATGTTGCCAATTGGCCAAAACCACGAGTAAATGCTTGGGATATTTTGCTAAAAGCACGTGCCGTAGAAAACATGAGCTACGTAATTGGTGTCAACAGAATAGGATTTGACGAAAATAATCACGAATATGTTGGTCATTCGCAAGCAGTTGATTTTCTTGGTAATTACATTCAAGAACCACAAGAAATAGAAGGTTTTTTCATAGTAGAATTAGATAAAAATGAACTAATAGAAACCAGAGAAAAACTAAATTTTCTGACTGACAGAGATGAGTTTCAAATAAAATAAAACATTCGATACCTCGTAATTCGTAATTCGTACTTTTTATTATTTCCCAACATTAAACGGTTGCTCGACATCCCAATTTTCATTGACTCGTACACCTTCTGGAAAGTAAATAACTTCTTCACTTTGCCGTTGGTCTAAATAACTTCCTGGTGTCCATAATCCGTCGTTATTGGTGTCGTAAATTGCTCTTATCGTAAAAACATTTGCTTCTAGTAGATTGAACTCAACTGTGTTTCCTTTAGAATTATCAGTTCTAATTTCAGATGCTAAGACTTTTCCGTCTTTGTCGGTAAGTTCAATAATTACAGGATAGCGTTTTACATTTTCAAGAATAACTCTTAAATTCCCATAATTTGAGGTATTTCGTGTGTCAAGTCTATAATTTAATGTATCGTTTTGTTTATCATAGAAATCAGTTAAAGCTCCGGGTAAAAGCTGAATTGAATATTTTTCTAACGGTTGTTTTTCGAAATCAAATACTATTTGCTGATTAAAATCATCATAAGATGTTGTAAATGAAACTAATGTGGAATCTTTTCTAATGAGTTTTATTTTAGAATTATCAATCTTTTCAATCGGAATTGTCGTATTAATTTTGAATTTTTCTCTAAAAGGTAAATTTCCACTCTTCTCAGCCGAAAAACTTAACGTGTCTTTTTTCTGATCTTTTAATTTTAAAACAAAACTTTGATTGAATTTATCTTTAGATACCGCAACAGTAATAGAATCATTTTTCATTGGTTTGAACCAAATTTGTAAGGAATCTTTCTTTGGAAGTTTAGAAATTTTAAATGGAAGTACTTCCTCTCCTTTTTTTAATTCAAATTTTACGTCTTTAGGAATTCCTTCATAACCTATTACGGCTCTATTTCCTGATGCTAAGCTAGGTTTGAAAGCTTTAAATGCGATAATTTCTTTAAAAAGATTTATTTCAAAAATTGTATCGTTTGGCAAAGTAATAAAGTCTTTTTTGAACCCAATTTTATCTGTTTTTGGATCAAATTTATTGTTGTTATTTTTATCTTGAATAGCAACTAATCGGTATTTTCCTTGTTTTAAATTTTCTAATTTAACTAGTTTCAAACTGTCGAGAGAATTGGTAATGTATCTTGGAGTTTCTTTGTAAATTGTTGAATCTGTGTATTTTTCATTCACCTCATACAACATAAATGATACAAAATTTGGAGATTTTTGCTCAATCGCATCTTTAAAAGTAGCACTCAAAGCCAGTGAATCAATATAAGTTCCAGTAGAAAAAACATATTTAAATTGTGGTAAAATATTACCTTCATTATTGTCTTGAATGCTTTGACCAAAATTTAAACTGTAAGTTGTATTTTTCTGCAATGTATCTTTAAATTTTACAATTATGAATTTACTCGCATTGTAAGGCAAAACTTCTGGAGCTTTTGACATTGGAGGCGAAACAATTAGCTGCTTTCCAACGTTTTTAAGTTTTACATATTCGTCAAAATAAAGTTTTATTTCGGTTCCTTTAAAGTTTACTGTTCCGTTTTCGGGTGAACTAAATCGTAATTCTGGTGCCAAAGTATCTTTTGCTCCGCCAGTGATTGTGCCTCTTTTTGCACAGCCAATAGTAGCAATTGCCAGTAAAATAAGACAGTATTTTGAAAAACGCTTCAACATTAATATAGATTTTAACTACCGCAAAATAACAATTATATTTAGTGTAAACGAAATCTTTTTATTTATAATTAACTAAAAAACGTTACTGTGTCATTGCCATACAAACAATACTGATTTTGGCACCAGGAATTTTTAGCAATTCTCTACTACAAGCCTCGAGTGTTGAGCCAGTTGTAATCACATCATCAATCAATAAAAAATTTTTGTTATGATGATTTTCATCAAATTTTACTCCAAAAACACTCTCAATAACAGTACTTCTGCCAAGAATTGATTTTGTAGTTTGCGTTTTTGAATATACATTTCTAATTAAAATAGAATCATTATATTTAACGTTTAAAGTTTGAGATAACGATTCTCCAAATGTAGTAACCTGGTTATAACCTCTTTCTTTTAATCGTTTTTCGTGAAGTGGAACTGGAATTATGAAATCTACGTTACTAATTTCAATACATTTTTTGAGTTCTTCTGCATACCAATATCCAATTGCTGATCCAATTTCTTGATGGCCTTTGTATTTTAATTTATGAATCATCTCTTGAACAATTCCTTTTTTGTGAAAATAGAAGAATGCTGAAGCAAATTCAATCGGAATTCGACCGTAAAACTTGCTGTAAGCCTCATTATTTTTTATCTTATAATGATTGGTAAGCGGAATTTCATGTCGGCATTCGGTACAAATTACATATTCATTTTTTAATAAAAACGAATTACAACCTGCACAAGATTTTGGAAAAAATAAATTTAGTAGACTTTGAAACATATGTAGGGATTTCAACAAAATGGACTTATAAATCTATATTTTATTGGTACTACAATTTTGTAGAATGTTTACGACAAAGATTCTTTTAACAAGCATAATACTCGATGAAGTGCTTGATTTTTATAAATTTATGATTTTTATAATTTTCAACTATCGCTTTAATTGACATAAAACAAAAAAATGTTTCATTCAAAAAATGTTAATTGGCACAGTTTTTATATTTTTGCATCATTATGGCAAAACAAGAAGATAATTTTAAGAATGTAATTTCGCATGCAAAAGAATACGGATTTATTTTTCCGTCTAGTGAAATTTACGATGGTTTAAGTGCGGTTTACGATTACGCACAAAATGGAGTAGAATTAAAGAAAAACATTCGCGAATATTGGTGGAAATCAATGGTTCAGATGAACGACAATATTGTTGGGCTCGATGCCGCAATTTTAATGCATCCAACAACTTGGAAAGCTTCGGGTCACGTTGATGCCTTTAATGACCCATTAATTGATAATAAAGATTCTAAAAAAAGATATAGAGCTGATGTTTTGGTAGAAGATTATGCCGAAAAATTGAATCTGAAAGCCAAAAAAGAAATTGAAAAAGCGAGTGTTCGTTTTGGAGATGCTTTCAATGAGCAAGAATTTATCACCACCAACACTAGAGTTGTAGAATATTTAGCCAAAGAGAAAGAAATTAGAGAGCGTTTAGGTCGTTCTTTAGGAAATGGAGATTTGGCCGACGTGAAAGCGTTAATTGAAGAATTAGAAATTGCCGATCCTGAAACTGGTTCTAGAAATTGGACCGATGTGAAGCAATTTAATCTAATGTTCGGAACAAAATTGGGTGCTTCTGCAGAAAGTGCGATGGATTTATACCTTCGTCCAGAAACGGCTCAAGGAATCTTTGTGAATTTCTTGAATGTTCAAAAATCGGGTAGGATGAAAATTCCGTTTGGAATTGCTCAAACTGGTAAAGCCTTTAGAAATGAGATTGTTGCACGACAGTTTATTTTCCGTATGCGTGAATTTGAACAAATGGAAATGCAATTTTTTGTAAAACCAGGTGATGAAATGAGATGGTACGAACATTGGAAAACCACTCGTTTAAACTGGCATTTATCACTTGGTTTAGGAAAAGAAAATTACCGTTTTCATGATCATGATAAATTAGCTCATTATGCTAATGCTGCAGCAGATATCGAATTTAATTTTCCATTCGGATTTAAAGAATTGGAAGGAATTCACTCGCGAACGGATTTCGATTTAAAAGCACACGAACAATTTTCTGGTAAAAAATTACAGTATTTTGATACCGATGAAAATAAAAATTATGTTCCATACGTAGTAGAAACATCTGTTGGATTAGACCGAATGTTTTTAGCCGTTTTTGCTACTTCATTAAAAGAAGAAACGCTTGAAGATGGCTCTACACGAACAGTTTTAAGTTTACCATCAGTTTTAGCTCCAACTAAAGCGGCAGTTTTACCATTAGTTAAAAAAGATGGATTGCCAGATGTTGCTCATAAAATAATTGAAGATTTAAAGTGGGATTTCAACGTTGCTTACGACGAAAAAGATGCTGTAGGAAGACGTTACCGTCGTCAAGATGCGCTTGGAACGCCATTTTGTATAACGGTTGACCATCAAACGCTAGAAGACGAAACAGTAACCATTCGTCATAGAGATACAATGAAACAAGATCGAGTGAAAATTTCTGAATTACGCTCAATCATCAACGAAGAAGTTTCAATGAGAAATTGGTTGATGAAAACAATCTAGTAGTTTTAAAACATAAAAAAATCCCATTTTGAAATAAGTCAAAATGGGATTTTCCTTTTACAATTATATTAAAAGCGGTATCCAACCGTTATTCCTGCTCTTCCTATTAATTCGTAATCTCTGTCGTCATATTGATTATTAAATAAATTTCGACCAACACCAGCATTTATTTCCAATAACAAACCTTTTTTAGTTACCCATTTTCCACCAAGACCTATTCCCAAAGCAAAATCGGTCAACGTTTTTTGTTCGTAATTATAATCTGAAGCAGTTTCTTCATAAATGAAATCATCAACGTTATTTAACATACCAAAAGCTTCTCCAAAAAATCCTGCGGCAGTTTTTTTGCCAAAATAATAACGGTAATAACCAGTTGCAGTATAATTGATATCCCAATTTTCATTGTCAAAAGGAACACCAAGTGAAATTCCTACAGCAGATTCTTCGTTTAAAATTCGTTCATAAGAAACATCAAAACTTCCTAAAATTAAATAAAGCGCGTTTACTTTAAGTTCATTTTTATTAACAATTGGAGTTGGTTCATTATTTTGACTAAATCCGTTTGTGCAAAATAAGGATACCACTAAAAGAGTAATTATTTTTTTCATTGTTTTTTTGGGTAAATCTAATTGTTTTTTTAGTTCTGAATATAATATTAACAACAAATTAAATTTAATCTTCTTTAGGTAAATTAATTTCGGATAAAACAAAATCTTTTACTTTCTCCCAAGTTTTTATATTTAGCGAATAGTAGATGTTATTTCCTTTATTTTTTCCTTTAATAAGTTTCACTCTTTTCAGCTCAGATAAGTGTTTTGATACTGTAGATTGTGCCAAAGGCAATACTTCAATAATATCACCACATGCTGATGATGGAGAATCCATTAAAAACTGGATAATTTTTAGCCTGGCTGGATTTCCTAACGCTTTCAAAATATCTGACATTTCATTGATTTTAAAGGAGAAACCAAATGTTTTTGTAATTCCCATATCGCTATATATAATATTATTTTTTTATTATGCCATTCACTGTAAATCTGATGTATTTCTTTAAATCGTAAAGATAAATAGGTTGGTTTTGAATGAATTTAATTTTGAATACTTTTATAAAAAGTAATACGATTCAAATTTATAAAACATAATTTAAACAATGACTTAGTTTTGGCAAAAAAATTTGATAAATTAAAAATACATAAAAACTCTTTAAAGTCCCATATTATCTAGTATATTGACAATTAATACTATTTTACATATCGAAATATTACCATATTTATAATTATGCTATAAATGACTCTAAATTATGGCCTTTTTTTAAGCTTTTTCATATTTATTTTTCATAAAGTTCTATTACAATCCTGAATTTTTAAAATAAGAAAAATTTGAATTATCAAATAGAAAAAATTTCGCACTTTTAAGTAAGAAAAAACTTATATAAAAGTGTTTTTAATCGGCTATTTTTTCCGTTCAACTAAAAATCATTCAAAACTATAGTAATCACCTTGTACTACTTTCAAAATAAAAAGCAAAACACTTAATTTAGTAACGTTTTAAAAGCATTATTTTCTAATGTTTTTTTTAAATAAATTAGCCCCAAGCTACTTTAAATTAACTGGAGATTTTTTTCTCAAAAACTGATGCTTTACCCCGAAAAGTAAGGCAATTGAAGAATTTTACGTTTGTAATTATCGATGACGACCATAAAAATAGGTTGAAGACTAAAGCTACGGCCGAAAGTTTTTCAAACCTACATTTTTTGGCTATGGCAGATAATTATGATGACGGAATTGACATTGTTTTAGAACACAATCCCGATTTTATCTTCCTAGAAATAGATCCTTTAGAGAAAGAGTCCAATCTTTCATTGGGATTTATCAATGAGCTTTATCGTTATCTATCTAAAGTTCCAAAGGTTATCGTAACTACTAAAAACGATGCTCTTTGCTTAAATGCCTTTAAATATGGCGTATTCGACTATTTAATCAATCCAATTGAAACAAAAGAAGTACGCAAAACTATTTTTAGATTAGACAGGGAATTACAATCTAATGCTGCGATTCCTTCAAAACCACAGAATTCAGTTCAAGTTTCTAATATTAATCCTGTAGAAACTGATAAAAATGATTTGGTTGAAGTAGTTTCGGATGAAATTATAGAAGATTCAATTCCAGAGGATCTAATTGAAAATGATTTAATTACAGATGAAAATTCAGATGATATCATCGAATCTGAAGAAGTAATTGCTGTAGTTGAAGATAAAAACACAGATGTTGATGATAAAGCGGTTACGCTACTTCAAACCGAAAACACTAAGGAAAAACCACTTATTATTTGTGTAAAGTCCTATGGTGATTACCGTTACATCGAAGCAAAAGACATTTGTTACCTTCAAGCAGACAACAATTCTACCGACATTCACCTTAATACTGGCGAAATGATTACGGCATTCAAAACGTTAAAGCATTTTGAAGGATTGTTGACCTATCCGTTTGTTAGAATTCACAACAGTTACATCGTTAATATTGATTATGTATCTAGAATTCACACTGGTAACGCCGTTTGCCATATTAAAAATACCACTACAAAACTTCCGTTTTCTAAATCTTACAAAGAAAACATCGATGCCATAATTGCTACAATTGCATCTGGAAATTACTTGGAAATATAATATAGGTGTTGATATAAATCAGTTCCTATAATCTTCTTTAAATTTGATTTAATCTATATTACATTTGTAATTTTGATTCAAAATTATAATTTAATTAATTGATTATCAATTAATTAAATGTTTTATTTCCTTCTAAAAAGCATTCTAAAACCACTAGTTTTTTAAAAACCTCCATTCACCCAGATTTGGCATTCATTCACTATCAAACGACGTCATTCTACATTATATAGGAGTAATGATAATAATGGAACTACACTAGCGTAGTACTTTTACGACATGAAAGCCCCAAACAATTGATGTTAAGTCAATTGGCTTTAAATATAAAGTCTAACAAAAACATTAAAACATTAAAACTAGAAATCATGAAAAAATCATTAGTAATATTCAGTTTATTCTCTTTGATGATGGTATTAACATCTTTTACTGCTCCAACTGAAATTGGAGGAAGAAGTCAAGTTCCATCTTTCGAAATTGGAGGAAGAAGTCAAGTTCCATCATTTGAAATCGGAGGAAGAAGTCAAGTTCCATCATTTGAAATTGGAGGAAGAAGCCAAGTTCCATCATTTGAAATCGGAGGAAGAAGTCAAGTTCCTACCTTATAAGAAATAGTAAATTATTTACACTCATAAATAATAAAAGAACTGTCAAATTGTTGGCAGTTCTTTTTTTTTGTACTTTCGTTTTTTTAACCCCATAAAAATTGAAATATTTTACATTACTAATATTTTCATTAATCCTTTTTTCTTGTTCAAAAGAAAAGAAGAAAGTCACTATTAATAAAGGTCAAGATTCTGCAAAAATCTTTTTTAATCGATACAAAAGTAATCAAGATAAAAATGTTTTAGGAAACGAGACTAATCTTGATAAATCGTTTAGTTTATTAAAAGATCAGAACAATGAATTATCTACACGAAATTTGCTATCAAATATTGTTGTTGAATTTTACACAAACAACAATGATGAAAAATTGAATAAGTCGTCAAGACTTTTACTTCAATTATCATTGGATAGTAATGACTCCATAAATCTTGGTATGGCTTATAGATCAAGAGGAAATTATTACTTTAAAATTCAGAAGCTTGATAGTTCCTATTATTGCTATGTTCAAGCAGAAAAAATTTATGATAATTTGAAAGATGATAAAAATTATTCAAACATTTTAATGAATAAAGGTATTATTCAATATTCTATTGGTGATTATTTGGGTGCTGAATTATCATTAAACAAAGCAAATACTTTATTTAAGAAAGCAAATAATTACAATAAGATCTATGGATCACTTGATCAATTAGGTTTGGTCGCTACCGAATTAAAGGAATATGATAAAGCATTTTTTTATTTTAATAAAGCTTTAGAAGCAATTAATAATTTACCTCTTGAAGAGGATAAAATATATTACACAACTATTTGTAAAAACAATATTGGATATTTATATCTTAAATCAAGAGAATATAAAAAAGCTGTCTATTACTTTGAGGAAGCATTGCAGAATAAGCTTATTAAAAATGATGACCCTTTACTGTATTCTAATTTAATAGATAATTTAGCGTATTGTAGACTTAAATCTAATAGTTTAAAAAATCTACCAAATTTATTTTTTGAAGCTTTAAAGATTAGAGAAAATTTGGATGATTACACTGTGGTTGTTGGAAGTTATATCCACCTTTCTGAATATTATTTTTATAAGAATGATTTGAAAAATGCCATTTTATTTTCAAAAAAAGCGATTGAAATTTCTAAAAAATCGAAAATACCTTCAAATTTAGTTTTAGCTTTAAAACAAGCATCATTTATAGACAAAATTAATGCTTCTAAATATACTGAAGAATACATAAGGATTTCCGACAGTCTTCAAATTGTAGAAAGAAACTCCAAAGATCGATTTGCACGTATTCAATTAGAAACAGATGAACTTCGTGAAGAGAATTTTAATTTATTAGAAAAGAATAGAAACATTCTCAACTACTTTTTTGGTACTGTACTCTTTATTGGCGTCCTGTTCTTTATTCGTACCCAACGTTCACGTGCTCGTGTATTGGCACTCAAGCAAGCCCAGCAACAAGCCAATGAAGAAATTTATAGGTTAATTATCTCGCACCAAAACCAACTAGAACTTGGTAAAGACTTAGAGAAAAAGCGATTGTCTAAAGAATTGCACGATGGTGTTTTGGGAAGATTATTTGGTTTAAGATTAAGTCTTGATGGGTTAAATAGTTTTGATGATGAACAAGCCAAGAAAGAACGATTGGAATATTTGAATGAACTTCAATTAATAGAACAAGACCTTCGCGAAATATCGCATGAATTAAATAGAGAAACTTCGTTGCTTATCAACAACTTTGTAGCAATCATCAATAGCTTAATAGAGCAACAAGCCAAAGTAAATAATGCAAACATAAAAGTTATAATCGAAGAAACTATTGATTGGGATAAAATTTCTAATATTATAAAAATCAATTTATATCGAATTCTTCAAGAAGCATTACAAAATATAAATAAACATGCTTTGGCTAAAAATGTATCAGTTCACTTTAGAAAAGATACTAAAGAAAATTTATTATTTAACATTGAAGATGACGGAAAAGGGTTTGATACTAACATCAAGAAAAACAAAGGGATAGGAACCAAGAACATGGTTTCTAGAGTACATCAATGCAATGGGTCAATTGATATAAAATCGGAAATCGGTAAAGGTTCCAAAATAATTATTATCTTTCCACTTGAAAATTCAAACTTTAAAGTATAACGTATTATGTCCCAAAACATTAATATTTTAATTGTAGATGATCATCCTTTTATTATTATTGGCTACCAAAATGCCATCACAAGATTTCCTAATAAAAAGTATTCTTTTACAATTACAAAAGCCAGCGATTGCAAAACTGGTTATGAAGCCATAATGAATCCCGAAGGAACTGTTTTTGATATTGCCCTACTCGATATCAGTATGCCAGTTTATGAGGAAAAAAACATTCAAACTGGTGAAGACTTAGCCAAACTTCTCAAGCAAGTTTCTCCAGATTGTAAAACGGTGTTACTCACAATGCACTCAGAAGGTTTAAAAGTTCAAAAAGTTATTGAAGAAATTGATCCACTTGGATTAGTTATAAAAAATGACTTAACCTACGATAATATGATTTTGGCTTTGACTACAATTTTAAAAGGCGAGCAATATTATAGCGAATCGGTGATAAATTATCTCAACCAAATGCAAAAAGAAAAAGTGTATGTTGATGTTTTTGATAAAAAAATTCTACACTATTTAAACAAAGGAATTATTGCAGACGATGTGGCACTTTACATTCCGCTTTCATCAGCCTCGGTAAGAACAAGAGTAGAAAATATGAAAGAGCTTATTGGTAAAAAAGGTTGCACCAACGAAGAATTAATTAAGGAAGCCAAAGAAAATGGCATGATGTTAAAATAAAAAAAATCCTCTTGAATGATAAATTTAAGAGGATTTTTTAGTTTTTCTATTCTTCCAAAGCATTCCATCCACGAGCTTTCAACGGAATTTTAGTATTTGCTCGAGTTATCAAATGGGTTCCTTCGCTTTCGCCAACCATATGTCCGATTACGGTAAAATTTGGATTGGCTTTTATTTTGTCAAAATCTTCCATAGCGATCGTAAACAATAATTCGTAATCTTCACCACCATTGATTGCAACAGTTGTCGAATCGATATTGAATTCCTCACATACATTTATAAACTGTGGATCAACTGGAATTTTCTCTTCATATAAATTACAACCCACTTTTGATTGTTTACAAGTATGAATAATTTCAGATGATAATCCGTCCGAAATATCAATCATTGAAGTTGGTTTTACTTCCAATTTCGACAACAATTCTTTAATATCATGACGCGCTTCTGGACGTAATTGTCTTTCTATCAAATAAGTATACGCATCCAAATCGGGTTGGTTATTTGGGTTAACCTGAAACACTTGTTTTTCACGTTCCAAAACTTGCAATCCCATATATGCCGAACCCACATCGCCAGAAACAACTAATAAATCTCCTTCTTTTGCGCCACTTCTATATACAATTTCGTCTTCGTTTGCTTCACCAATTGCGGTGATCGAAATTATCAAACCTTTTTGTGATGAAGTCGTGTCTCCGCCAATAACATCAACATTGTAAAATTTAGATGCTAGTGAAATTCCGTCAAATAATTCTTCCAATGCTTCCAACGGAAAACGATTAGAAACTGCCACCGAAACCGTAATTTGAGTCGCTTTGGCATTCATTGCGCAAATATCAGAAATATTCACAACAACCGCTTTGTAACCCAAATGGCGTAATGGCATGTAAGCCAAGTCAAAATGTACACCTTCAATCAATAAATCTGTTGAAATAACTACTTTTTTGTCTTTAAAATCTAAAACTGCGGCATCGTCACCAATACTCTTTAAAGTTGAAGCATTTTTAACGTCAAAATTTTTCGTCAAATGATCAATCAATCCAAATTCGCCCAATTGCGAAAGTGATGTTCGTTGCGGATTTTTATCTTCTATCATTTTGCAAAGGTACGAAGGATTTTTGTTTAAGGCAAAGACAAGAATTCCTGAAGTTTTTTAATTAAATCAAATTTAAAATTTCCTACTGACAAACTGTTGTCATAAACCGTATTTAAATTTGTAGTATAAACTTAAAAAACTATATTATGAACACTACAGCAACAGCTCAAGTAATTAGCAAAGAGGATTTATTAAACCATTGGCAAGGTCACCGAAATTTAACGCGCCGAGTAATTGAAGCTTTTCCTGAAAAAGATTTTTTCGAATTTTCCATTGGCGGTATGCGACCTTTTTCTAAATTAGTAACAGAACTATTATCTATTGGCGCACCAGCTTTAAAAGCAATTGTAAACAGAGATGCAAAACCTTATTCAGAAGACATTGGTGAATTAAAAACCAAAGCAGACTTTTTACAAAAATGGGATGAAGCGACAGTTGAAATTAATTCGTATTGGAATCAAATTTCTATTGAAGATTTTAGTGAAAACTTTAATCTTTTCGGACAATATGAATTTCCAA
This sequence comes from Flavobacterium aquatile LMG 4008 = ATCC 11947, assembly GCF_000757385.1. Taxonomy (GTDB): domain Bacteria; phylum Bacteroidota; class Bacteroidia; order Flavobacteriales; family Flavobacteriaceae; genus Flavobacterium; species Flavobacterium aquatile. The sequence continues at coordinate 200,631 of NZ_JRHH01000005.1, forward strand.
TCATTCAGAATATTTTATATTTTGTTGATAATGAAATTCATCATAGAGGTCAAGGATATGTGTACTTGCGTGCTTTAGGAATTGAACCGCCATTTTTTTGGGAACGATAAAAATGTAACAATACAATTCTAATTGAAAGATCAGATTATGACTAATAAACAGCAAATTGAATTAGTAATGACAGCCTTTGTTAAAGCCGGAGATAACAGCGATATCAATCTTTTGGATGTTGTTTTGCACGAGGACTTTCGAGTAACTAGCAACCGATTTATGGGAACTTCGGGCGTTACTGTTATTGATAAAAAACAGTATATCGCCAACGTTAGAAAAGGTGTTTTTGGTGGAATTCCTCGAAAAATGAAAATAGAAAGTATTAATTATTGTGAATCAATTGCCAATGTAACTCTTCGTTTAGAAAGTGCCGAAAATCATTTTGTTTCCTATAATTCTTTGTTTTTGGATTTTGATAACAGATGGAAATTAATACATAATCTTGCTGTTGTTAATGCAAAATAAGTAAAGATAAAATCCCGAAAACACTGTTTTGATTTCGGGATTTTTTATTTTAAAAGATGTGTTTTGTAGTTTTCTAAAAGTTCCATTATTCGATCTTTTAAACGTTGCGGTTCTACGATGGTTGTGTAATCGGCAAACATCAATAGCCAACGTGAAAAACCTTCTTCTATGTCGCGACACAAAAAGGTCATTTCTATTTTTTCACCTATTGTTTTCTGTGAAATAAATCCGTGGTATTTCTTTTCATTTGCAAGGTATTTGGAGATTTTTTTATCTACCAAAATCACTACTCGTGTTGTTGGGCATTCGTTTTGTTTTTTCAGATACGTTTCCAAAGGAAGATGTTCTTTTGAGAAAGGAAATTCCGTTTTGGTTATACCTTGAATTCGGTCTGCTCTAAATTGACGGTAATCGTTGCGTAAATGACAAAACCCAAAAACATACCAATTATTATTGTCATGAAAAATACCAACAGGTTCAATCGTCCTTTCTGAAGTTTCTTCAGCTTCAAATGCTTGATACTTTAATTTTACCTGTGTTTTGTCAGCAATGCTTTTAAAAAGAATCGTCATTGCATCGGGTACATTTTCATTGAATAAATTTCCTGATGGCGGCTGAATTAAAACCTTCGATTCGATACTAGAAACCCAATCTTTATCAGAACTTTTCATAACCGATTTCAACTTGAACATTGCCGATGCATAATGTTGTCCTAGTTCTTTATCGATGAATTTTTGCATTAATTTTTCGGCGGCAATAAAACTACTAGCTTCTTCACGAGTGAACATAACTGGCGGCAATCGGTAACCATCAACTAGCGAATAACCAATTCCAGCTTCGCCATAAACAGGAACGCCAGAAGCTTCTAGCGAACGAATATCGCGGTAGATAGTTCGTAAACTAACTTCAAATCGATCGGCCAATTCCTGAGCTTTCACAATTTTTTTAGATTGCAATTGAATCAGAATAGCGATGATGCGATCAAAACGTTTTGGAGATTCGTCGAGCATAAAAAGTCATTTGTTCAAAGATAGTATTTTCTAACAAAAGGATAAAAACAATAAATTGTTGCATCTTTACAATAACAAATTTTTTCAGGATGAAAGCACAACAGATTGTAACATTAACTATAAATCCTTCATTGGATAAATCAACTCATTTTACCGGATTTATAGCCGAACAAAAAATTCGATGCGAAAAACCACGTTATGATGCTGGCGGTGGCGGAATAAATGTGTCGAAAGCTATTTCTAAATTAGGCGGAAAATCTACTTGTGTTTGTACTTCTGGTGGTTCATCAGGCGAAATGCTGGAAGATTTAATTGCTAAAGAAAAATTAGATAGTATTGTAATAAAAACCAAAAATTGGACAAGAGAAAATTTTATAGCATTCGAAAATAAAACCAAAGCACAATACCGATTCGGATTTCCAGGAAATGAATTTTCAGAAGATGAAAAAGATAAAATTCTACAAACAATAAAAGAGTTAAAAACCGATTATTTAGTCATAAGCGGAAGTTTGAATGAAGGTGTTGCAACTGATTTTTATCAAAAAATAGCAAAAATCGCGAAAGATTCAAGTATCAAAGTAATTGTTGACACTTCTGGCGAAGCATTGAAAAAAGTTTTAGAAACTGGCGTTTATTTAATCAAACCCAACATTGGTGAATTAGCAAAATTAATTGGCGTTGGACATTTAGAATTACCTGAAGTAGAAAAAGCTGCAAAAAAACTAATTGACAATAAAAGTGCCGAAATTGTAGTAGTTTCACTTGGAGCTGACGGCGCAATTTTAGTTACAAAAAAGGAGACCCATTTAGTAAAAGCACCCAAAGTAGAAAAGAAAAGTACCGTTGGCGCAGGCGACAGCATGGTTGGCGGAATGGTTTGGGCATTATCACAAAACAAAACTTTAAAAGAAGTAATACAAATAGGAGTTTGTTGCGGAACTGCTGCCACAATGAATGAAGGAACACAACTTTTTAAAGCGGAAGATGTGGTGAAGTTGCTGGAAGAAATCGAAAAGTAAACCCGAAAATATTCGTTTTTGGGTTTAGTCTATATTTTCAAATTTCGAATTTTGTGCCTCGAACATAATAGTCGCATTCTCTTTTTGCCTTTTCATTGTATATATCATCTAAATATGTATTTTTGTTTTAGTTTGAAACATCTACAAATCAAGTTTTTATTTAAATGAAAAATAGATTTCTTTTTACAGTTATTTTTTTCGTATCTGTTTTTTTTGCAAATGCACAATCAGAATTTAAACCAATAGATACTTCATCTTCTGCATTGTGCCGTGTAAATCTTGCTGAAGAATACAAAGGAAAATTTACTTTAATCAATAAAAATATTGTATCATCTACTTCGGCTCAAAAGTCAATTATTAAAGGGATTTATAATGAAATACAAGAAAGTTTCTTTGATAAAATCAATCAAAATAATTTTATTTGTGAAGACAATTTATATACTTATCTAAACGGACTGCTTCAAGAAGTTTTAGTTAAAAACAGCATTAAAGAAAATTACCGAATACTTTTATCAAAGGATGGTGATGCAAACGCCTACAATACAGGAGATGGAACTGTTGTTATTCATTACGGATTATTTTTAACACTTGAAAATGAAGACGAATTAGTTTTTGTTATCGCGCATGAAATTGGCCATCAATTCTTAAACCATGTTAAAAGCGAGATTGAAAGTTTCGCAAAACTTTCGACTTCTGAACAAGTGATAAATAAAACAAAGGAAATCCGAAGCAAGAAATATGGTAAGGCAACAATGGCTGGAGATTTCTTGAAAAACATTCAATATCAGAATTATGCCAAGCGTAGAAAAAAAGAATTTGCTGCCGATTCAATAGCAGTAGCTTTTTATAGAAAGACACTTCGTAATCCAAAAGCAGGTGTGACTATTTTAGAAAAACTCGACTCGTCTGATTCAGAAAAAGATTCCCTAACATTTGACGATTATAAATTAATTTTGAATAAAAATGATTTTAAAGTTAGAAAATCCTGGTTTGAAGTAGAAGAAAGTCTTTTTAAAAAATATGACAACGAGAAACGCATTATAGTTGATTCTTTAAAAACGCATCCCGATTGCATAAGCAGAATAAATATGATTCGAAAATATGCTGGTAGTAATTTTACTGAAAAAACAACCATTTCTAAAGATTTTTTAAGCATTAAGCAAGCAAGCACATACCAAAATCTTATTAATTTATACGATCAAGAATTTTATGGAATTTCATTTTATGAAGCACTCAAACTGTATAAAAAAGACGCCGAAAATGTTGTTCTTAAAAACATTATTTATGTAAATCTCTCTAAAATTCTTGAAGCAAAAACGGCTTATATAATTAATCGTTACGTTCCTAAAGTCGATAATAAGAAAAACTCTGAAAGTTTAAATCGATTTATTACATTTATAAATAACTTAAAAACATCCGATCTACAATTAATCATAAACAATTTTAAATCTTAGAAATGAAAATTAAATTCCTTATTCTTTTTTGTGTTTTTTGCTTTGTAGGAAACGCTCAGATTACAAATCTCAACAAATTGTCTTCAGGAAGATTGTATGCTTCAGAGGATATAAAGGATGCAGATAATAATATTAAAGGATATTTTTTATTATTTGAAAACGATAAAGTGGCAAAAGAAACGTATCAGTTGGAATATGTCATTTTAGATGAGAATCTTACTAAAGTAACTAGCGGCATTCTAACAGAAATGAAATTTGAGTCTTTTTTAGTTGATGCAAAAAAGATTGATGTTGCATTGTGGTTAGATAAAACGAAGTTGCTTATTGAGTTTGTTGATGATTTTGGAGAAGTTAAAGCTTATCGCAGATACCGAATTTTGGATGTTGCCACAAATAAATTAAGCGAACCTTTTATTTTTAATAAAAATGCTATTCAAAAAAATCCGGCTTTCGACAGAAAAATGTCTAATTATAAAGAAAATGAATCAGATTTCATGTCTTTTTATGAAGGAGTTGGATTAATTGTACATTCAAAATTTACTGATAAAAAAGAAAAAGTTACCGAAAAGTTTTTGGCTCATTATGATAGTGACTTCAAACAAGTTTGGAAATTTATCTATGAAGATATAGAAAACACTGAAAGTAAAAGGTTTAAGAATTTAGAATACCTTAAGTCAGACAAGGATGTAATTGTAATGTTCAATCATTGTGGTAAAAAAAATGGAACTTATGTCAATGACTTTACAAGCCTGTTCATTGATGCCCAGACTGGAAAACTAATTAAAGAGTTCAATTTTCCGCTAACGGATAAATATGCCTATAAAGTTGTAGATTGTAAAATAACTGAAGATAAGATTTATTTGCTTGGAAATTATTCTGCAAAATCTGAATATGGAAACACCAATGACACAAATAATTTAGGGTTATTCAAATTTGTATTCGACAAAAAAACAGCAAAGCAAGATGTGAACAAATATTTAAGTTGGAAAGAAATTAGTGCAAAGTTGGATGTCAATGAAAAAGGATATATTAAAAAAGAGGGTTATCTTTTTATTCATAATATGCTTTTATTAGAAGATGATAAAATTGTTGTTGTTGCTGAAACATTTATTCAATCTCCAATTACAACAAATAACATGTACTTTTTTGAGCTTACGCCAAAATTTACTATCAATCAAGTATTTGAAGTTACTAAATTTAGAAATAAATTCCCAAATTCACTTGCTCATTCTAACGATATCAAGAAGTACGGATTATTTGATTTTAAAAATTATCAAAAGCTCAGTGATGATGAATATCTCTTCTATTTGAGTGATAATGAAAAAAAATCCAAAAACAGGAAAAAAAGTTTGCTCTATGGAATTGTTTCTTATTCAGATGGTCAATTTAAAAGACAAACACTCGATTTAAAAACGGAAACTAGCAGTATTTATACGATGAATGCAAAAAAAGGATACTTAGTACTGATTGAGGATTTTGATGAAAAAAATAAACCAACAGAAATTAGACTCGAAAAAATTAATTATTAAAAGGATATAATTAAAAAAGCCCAATAACTTTAGTCATTGGGCTTTTTCTATTGTCTATTTTTTATTCTAAAAAAAATTAATCATTCAATTTTAATACCGCCATAAACGCTTCTTGCGGAATTTCAACATTTCCTACCAATCGCATTCTCTTTTTACCTTTTTTCTGTTTTTCAAGTAATTTTCTTTTTCTAGAAATATCACCGCCATAACATTTGGCAGTAACGTCTTTTCTTAATGCCTTTATTGTCTCTCGAGCAATGATCTTTGCTCCAATTGCCGCCTGAATAGGAATATCAAATTGCTGTCTCGGAATCAATTCGCGTAATTTCTCACACATTTTCTTACCAATATTATAGGCATTACTTTCATGAATTAAAGCCGAAAGAGCATCAACCGATTGTGCATTTAACAACACATCAAGTTTAACTAATTTCGATTCTTTCATGCCAATTGGTGTATAATCAAATGAAGCGTAACCTTTAGAAACCGTTTTTAAGCGATCATAAAAATCGAATACAATTTCTGCCAAAGGCATATCAAAATTCAATTCCACTCTTTCAGTTGTCAAATACGTTTGATTGGTAATTACACCACGTTTTTCGATACACAAACTCATTACATTTCCAACATAATCGGCTTTTGTAATAATTGTTGCTTTTATAAATGGTTCTTCAACTCGATCTAAACGTGAAGGTTCTGGTAAGTCTGATGGATTGTTTACAACAAAAGCCGTTTCAGGTTCTTTTTTAGTATATGCCAAATACGAAACGTTGGGAACAGTTGTAATTACAGTCATATCGTATTCGCGTTCCAGTCGTTCTTGAATAATTTCCAAGTGCAACATTCCTAAAAATCCGCATCGGAAACCAAATCCTAAAGCGGCAGAACTTTCTGGAGTAAACACTAATGATGCGTCGTTCAATTGTAATTTCTCCATCGAAGCACGCAAATCTTCATAATCTTCGGTATCCACAGGATAAATTCCGGCGAAAACCATTGGTTTTACATCCTCAAATCCTGTAATCATATTGGTTGTTGGCGTTTTTGCATCCGTTAAGGTATCACCAACTTTTACTTCCTTCGCTTCTTTAATTCCAGATATTAAATATCCAACATCGCCAGTAGAAATAACGTTTTTCGGAACCTGATTTAATTTTAAAGTTCCTACTTCATCAGCAAAATATTCATTTCCGGTTGCCATGAATTTAATCTTCTGACCTTTTTTAATCTCACCATTTTTTACACGGAAAATTACTTCAATGCCACGAAACGGATTGTAATGTGAATCAAAAATCAATGCCTGTAATGGTTCGTCTTTGTTTCCTTTTGGAGCAGGAATTTTTTCAATAATTGCAGCCAAAATATTTTCTACACCAAATCCAGTTTTACCCGATGCGTGAATGATATCTTCTAGTTTACAACCTAATAAATCAATAATGTCATCGCTAACTTCTTCTGGATTGGCACTTGGTAAATCTACTTTATTCAAAACCGGAATAATTTCCAAGTCGTTTTCAAGAGCCAAATATAAATTAGAAATTGTTTGAGCCTGAATACTTTGTGCCGCATCAACAATCAATAGCGCACCTTCGCATGCAGCAATTGAACGAGAAACTTCGTAACTAAAATCTACGTGTCCTGGTGTGTCAATTAAATTCAAAATGTATTGCTCGCCTTTATAAGTGTATTCCATTTGAATGGCGTGACTTTTTATGGTAATTCCGCGTTCGCGCTCCAAGTCCATGTTGTCAAGCAATTGCGCTTTTTCTTCACGAGCTGTAACGGTTTGTGTGGCGCCAAGAAGTCTGTCGGCAAGCGTACTTTTTCCGTGGTCAATATGTGCAATAATGCAAAAATTTCTAATATTTTTCATCTTCGTTTTCTGTCAATTTTTTGGGCGTTTCCGCTGAAAAAGCGGTCGGGCTTTCCGCTACAATCTTTTACTTTTTAAAGAAAAAAGTAAAAGGATTTCCACTTCAATCCCTAACGCAATATTCCAATAATAAGGAATTAATCTGCAAATATAAAGCAAAGTTTTGATTTATAGGTCTGAAACTTGAATCCTTAAACTTGAAACCAACAAAATTTTGTATTTTTGCAAAAAATTTATCACAATGCCCAAAATAGGCAACATCATATTACCCGATTTCCCACTATTACTTGCACCGATGGAAGACGTAAGCGATCCGCCATTTCGTAGATTGTGTAAACTTCATGGTGCCGACTTAATGTATTCCGAATTTATTTCTTCTGAAGGATTGATTCGTGATGCTGTAAAGAGCAAAATGAAATTGGATATTTTTGATTATGAACGACCAGTCGGAATCCAAATATTTGGAGGCGATGAAGAAGCTATGGAAATGTCGTCAAGAATTGTTGACGCCGTTCAGCCCGATTTGGTGGATATTAATTTTGGTTGTCCAGTGAAAAAGGTTGTTTGCAAAGGCGCAGGTGCAGGAGTTTTGAAAGATGTTGATTTGATGGTGCGTTTAACAAAAGCAGTTATTAAAGGAACTAGTCTTCCGGTAACAGTAAAAACGCGTTTAGGTTGGGATGAAAGTTCTATAAATATTGATGAAGTTGCAGAACGTTTACAAGATATTGGTGTGCAAGCTTTAACGGTTCATGCAAGAACGCGTGCGCAAATGTACAAAGGTCATTCCGACTGGAGTCATATCGAACGTGTGAAAAATAATCCTAGAATTACGATGCCAATCTTTGGAAATGGTGATATCGATTCTCCAGAAAAAGCTTTGGAATATAAAAATAAATTTGGTCTTGACGGAATGATGATTGGTCGTGCTGCGATTGGTTATCCGTGGATTTTTAATGAAATCAAACATTATTTTGCAACAGGTGAACATTTGGCTAAACCAACAATAGCCGATAGAGTTGAAGCCGCAAGAAATCACTTAACGTGGTCAATGGATTGGAAAGGTGAACGCCTCGGAATTGTAGAAATGCGTCGTCATTACACGAATTATTTCAAAGGAATTGCAAATTTCAAAGAATACCGATTAAAATTAGTAACCATCGAAGATCCAGAAATTTTGTTCAAAGCTTTAGATGAAATTCAAGAAATCTATTCTGATTATCAAGTTTTTTAATCCAACAATTTTTTACTTACACGACTACTTGCAATCAAACTTGCAATAAATCCCAGTGTTACAATTGTTCCAAAAACGATAAGTACATTTTGAATCGAAAAAACGACAGGATATGCTAAACTTTCGGTAATCATAATCAATTGAAATTGCTGTTGAATTATAACAACAATAATTCCTAAAACTAGTCCGATAATTCCACCAAAAACACTCAATAAAGTTCCTTGAAGTAAGAATATTTTTCTCAAATCTTTTACTTCGGTTCCTAAATTATAAAGCGTTTTTAAATTGGCTTTTTTATCTAAAATCATCATAATCAACGCGCCAATTAAGTTGAAAAGCGCTATGATAATTACCAAAGTAAAGATGAGGTAAACCGCAATATTTTCTGTGTTTAACATTTTATATAAAGTAGCATTTAGTTCAGCGCGATTCTTAACTTCTACTTTGTTGTTAAATATTTTTGCTATTTGTGATCGAATAGCATCTTCATCAGAATTGGGTTTTGTTTTAAATTCAATTCCCGAAATTTGATTGGGTTTATATTCTAATAATTCCTGCGTTAATCCTAAATCGGCAAACACATATTTCGAATCTAACTCTTCATTAATAGCATAAATTCCAACCGGAATTATAACCGATTTATTAAAAGCTTCATCCGGATTTTCGATATTCCCTTTTCCAGGTTTTGGTACAAAAACTTCCAACTGATTATTAAAATCAAATAATCCTAACGATAATTTCTGTGAAATTCCATATCCAACAACAACCTGAACCGTTTTTGGTTTAAACCATGTACCATTAAAAAGTTTTTCAGAAGCTTTATTAACATGAATAAAATTAGAATCAACGCCTTTTATATAGGTAACTTGTTGTTTTTCGTTAAAAGAAAAAAGTACACGCTCTTCAATTATTTTACTAAAACTAACAATGCCATCAATATTTTTGAGCTCTTTTTCTTGACTGGCAGAAATTTCAAACGATTTCCCAGTTTTAGGATTCGCCTTAAAATCGGGATCAAAATCATTCGAAAATGATAAGCTAAAAACACGCAATCCACTAAAAACCGACAACACTATAAACAAAGCCATTGCTCCAACGATAATTCCACCCGAAGCAATTCGAGTAATAATATTGATAGCATTATTCTTGCTCTTACTAAAAATGTAGCGTTTGGCTATATAAAGCGGAAAATTCACTTTACGATTTTTTGCGTTTTTCTAAAAGATCACGATTTTCAATTGGATTTTCCTTGGCAGAAAGCGCATTATCAATTTTCTCGATATAATCTAACGAGTCATCAATATAAAAAGAAAGATTCGGTACTTTTCTCAATTGCAATTTCACACGTTGCGATAAATCATGCTTAATCAAAGGCATGTTAGATTTTACGGCAGCCAAAATTTCGGCAGCTCTATCTTGAGGAAAAACACTCAAATATACTCTTGCAACGCCTAAATCTGTAGTAACAATAACCTTAGAAACCGAAATTATCAAATTTGTAAGTCCGTTTTTTCTCACTTCACCTTGAAGAATATCTACCAAATCATTTTGTAGAACGCTTCCTATTTTTTTCTGTCTATTTGTTTCCATTCGGCAAAAATACGATTTTTTTAAAGCCACAAAGACTCAAAGTCACAAAGATTAAATTTTTTAAGGTTTATAAGCTGGCAATTATTGGTGTAATTAATTTTTTTGGATACATTTTCCCTTTTGATTTTAAATACTTATTTTTACCAAACCTTAGAGACTTTGCGTCTTTGTGGCAAAAAATATGAGAAAAATAGAACACATCGGTATAGCAGTAAAAAGTCTAGAAACATCCAATTTATTATTCGAAAAATTATTTGGCGCGCCAGCCTATAAACAAGAAGAAGTAGTTAGTGAAGGCGTAAAAACCTCTTTCTTTATGAACGGACCAAACAAAATCGAACTTCTTGAGGCAACCAATTCAGAAAGTCCAATTGCTAAATTTCTAGAAAAAAAAGGAGAAGGAATTCACCACATAGCATTTGATGTAAAAGACATTCTGTCAGAAATGAAACGACTACAAGACGAAGGATTTACATTATTAAATGAAGTTCCTAAAAAAGGTGCCGATAATAAATTAGTAGCATTTTTACATCCAAAAACTACCAATGGAGTATTAATAGAGTTGTGTCAAGAAATAGGAGAACAAGTTTGATTTAGAGAATATTAGAAATAATATCTAAATCCAACTGTAAAATACTTGCAATAAATTAAAAATAGTAGTAATATTGCAACCTCATAATTGGTCCTATAGCTCATTCGGTTAGAGCAACTGACTCATAATCAGTAGGTGCTTGGTTCGATTCCAAGTGGGACCACATTTTTAAAAAAAAGACTTCAATTTTGAAGTCTTTTTTTATTTGTAAAAACCAAGAGTCTAAATATTACGTTAATATTAATCATTAACTCGTTTAAGTTAACAAATTGTCGTTAAACGGCTTTATAGCAAAATTATACGACAAATTATTTTGATAAAGATTTTTTTTTTTTACTTTTACGCCCATGAGTGTTGTCCCAAGTCAGAATATTAGAATTATAGTTGGTTTTTTATCCTGCAATGTAATGTTTGCAGCACCAAATCCTCCGCCACCAATTCCGCCTCCACCAGGAACGCCAATTGATGGAGGTATCTATATATTGATCATTATTTCATTCTTTTTTGGAATGTATATTATAAATAAAAAAACAAAAAAAGCTTCAAGATAATTGAAGCTTTTTTATTGATATGTTTTTCATCTTATTGTTTCATAAGATGTAATTTAGAAACATACTTTCCAATAACATCAAATTCCAGATTTATTTTTGTGCCTACTTTAAAGTTTTTAAAATTAGTGTGCTCATATGTATAAGGAATTATAGCAACACTAAATTCATTGGTTTTCGAATTAACAACAGTTAAACTAACGCCATTAACAGTTATAGAGCCTTTTTCTATTGTAAGATTATTCAAGTCTTTATTGTATTCAAAAGTAAAGTACCAACTTCCGTTTGCTTCATAAATAGACTTACAAACACCAGTTTGATCCACATGTCCTTGAACAATGTGACCGTCCAATCGATCGCCAAGTTTCATCGCTCTTTCAAGATTTACAACTTCATCCAATTTCCATTCGCCAAGATTTGTTTTGTCGATAGTTTCTTTAATTGCAGTAACGGTATAATTGTCATTTTCAATAGCGACAACAGTTAAACAAACGCCGTTATGAGCAACGCTTTGGTCAATTTTCAACTCGTTTGTAATAGAAGAGTTTATGGTAATATGAAGGTTTTCGCCTTCTTTTTTTAAGTCTTTAATTATTCCTAGGGTTTCTATAATTCCTGTAAACATTTGTCGTTTTATTTTACTAAATTTGCACTTCAAAATTAGCAATAAATAAGAAGAAATCGCCATGAAAAAAGCAGAAAATATTATCGTTGGAATTTCAATTGGAGATTTAAATGGTATTGGAAGCGAAGTTATCCTTAAAACATTTGAAGATGCTCGAATGTTGGAGCTTTGTACTCCAGTGATTTTTGCTAATGTCAAAATTTTATCTTTTATTAAAAAAAATTTGAACTCAGAAGTTGCTCTTCACGGAATTGATAAATTGGAGCAATTAGTAAAAGGAAAAATTAATGTTTTAAATGTTTGGCGTGAAGGCGTAGATATCAATTACGGTCAAAACGACGAAAATGTTGGTAAATATGCTATAAAATCATTTGTTGCTGCAACGACTGCATTAAAGGATGGATTGGTTGATGTTTTAGTAACAGCACCAATCAATAAATACAATATTCAATCAGAAGATTTTAAATTTCCGGGACATACCGATTATTTAGACCAAGAACTTGAAGGAAATGCCTTGATGTTAATGGTTCAAGATAATTTAAGAGTAGGTTTAATCACCGATCATATTCCGGTTAACGAAGTTGCAAAACATTTGACCGAGAAATTAATAATTCAAAAAATCGAAACTATTAATACTACATTAAAACAAGATTTTAGTATCAACAAACCCAAAATTGCAGTTTTATCATTAAATCCGCATGCCGGAGATAACGGAGTAATTGGTAAAGAAGATGACGAAATTTTAAAACCTACCATAAAAAAAATATTTGAAAAAGGAATTTTAGCATTTGGCCCGTATTCTGCCGATGGATTTTTCGGAAGCGCACAATATGAAAAGTTTGATGCCGTGATTGCAACCTATCACGATCAAGGATTAATTCCGTTTAAAACATTGTCTTTTGGTAATGGCGTGAACTATACTGCTGGTTTAAATAAGATTAGAACATCGCCAGATCATGGAACTGCCTATGAAATTGCAGGAAAAGGCTTAGCCGATTTCACCTCATTCAAAGAAGCAGTTTATCTTGCAATTGACATCTATCACTCTAGAAATGAGTATTTAGACATCTCAAAAAACCCTCTAAAAGTTAAAGAAAAACAATTAGAAACAAAAAAAGGTTAATAACGCTTTTGGTTTTACAATAAATTTATATCTTTGCACTCCCAAAGCCGAATCTTCGGATTGGACAAATTGATGAAATGATGAAAGTTACAAATGAATTTTTAATTCCGTTTATAGGGTTAAAGTTAGGAAAGCATCAATTTGAGTTTCAAATAAAAAAAGCGTTCTTTGATAGCTTTGATTATCACGAATATGAAGATTGTGATATTAAAGTAAACATAGTTTTAGATAAAAAAAGCACCATGCTGGAGCTTTCTTTCAAACACAACGGAACCATTCATGTTCCATGTGATTTAACTAACGAAATGTTTGATTTACCAATAAAAGGTAAAATTAAATTGGTGGTTAATTTTGGAGAAGAGTTTAATAATGATAACGAAGAGTTATTAATATTGCCACATGGAGAACATCAAATAGATGTTTCACAATACATTTATGAAATGATTGTGCTTTCGGTTCCGTTAAAAAGAGTTCATCCAGGCATAAAAGATGGTACTTTACAGACAGAAACATTAGATAAATTATCAAAATTATCAATAAAAGAACAAAAAAAAGAGAGTAAAAAAGAAGAAGATATTGACCCACGTTGGGACAAGTTAAAACAACTATTAACGGATAAATAATATAGTAAAATGGCACATCCTAAAAGAAAAATCTCGAAAACAAGAAGAGATAAGAGAAGAACTCATTACAAAGCAACTGCTGCTACAATTGCAACTTGTCCAATTACAGGAGAAGCTCATTTATACCACAGAGCTTACTGGCATGAAGGTAAAATGTATTACAGAGGTCAAGTAGTTATTGATAAATCAGTAGCTGCCGCTTAATATATATTTAAATTTACATTTAAACTCTCACTCAGTGAGAGTTTTTTGTTTTTTGTAAATTTTAAATTATAACTAAATATTTTTTTGTAAATTCCACCTCTTTTAAATTCACTTTTTTTAAGAGATTATAAAATAGTAATATGAGTACAATTACAGCCGCAATTACCGCAGTCGGTGGTTATGTTCCCGATTTTGTTCTTTCAAATCAGGTTCTAGAAACTTTGGTTGACACCAATGACGAATGGATAACTACGCGAACCGGTATCAAAGAAAGACGGTTACTAAAAGAATCTGGGAAAGGAACTTCTTATTTAGCCATAAAAGCTGCCCAAGATTTACTTAAAAGAGGCAACATTGATCCAGCCGAAATCGATTTGGTAATTATGGCAACAGCAACTCCCGATATGCCAGTGGCAACAACTGGAGTTTATGTCGCAACCCAAATTGGAGCTGTGAATGCATTTGCATACGATCTATCTGCTGCTTGTTCTAGTTTTCTTTACGGAATGTCCGCAGCTGCAGCTTACATACAAACAGGTAGATATAAAAAGGTTCTTTTAATTGGTGCCGATAAAATGTCATCAATAATAGATTATACCGATAGAGCAACTTGTATTATCTTTGGTGATGGTGCTGGAGCCGCTTTATTTGAACCAAATTTCGAAGGTCTTGGTTTGCAAGACGAGTTTTTACGTTCAGATGGTATTGGTAGAGAATATCTAAAAATTGATGCTGGCGGTTCTATTTTACCAGCTTCGAAAGAAACTGTAGAAAATAGTCAACATTTTGTTTTTCAAGATGGTAAAACTGTTTTTAAATATGCTGTATCAGGAATGGCAGATGTTAGCGAAAAAATAATGCAACGTAACAATTTAACCAAAGACAATGTAGATTGGTTAATTGCACATCAAGCAAATAAAAGAATTATTGATGCAACCGCTTCAAGAATGAATCTTGATGAAGAAAAAGTATTGGTAAACATTCAAAAATACGGAAATACAACCTCAGGAACATTACCTTTGCTACTGAGTGATTTCGAAAACAAATTCAAAAAAGGAGATAACCTAATTTTTGCTGCTTTTGGTGGCGGATTTACTTGGGGTTCAATCTATCTTAAATGGGCATACAACAAACAATAAACTATAACTAAAACAAATAATTATGGATTTAAAAGAAATTCAAAACCTAATCAAATTTGTATCTAATTCAGGAGTTGCAGAAGTAAAGTTAGAAACTGGCGATATTAAAATCACTATCAGAACAACTTTAGAAGGAAACTCTCCGGATATCACTTATGTGCAACAAGCTCCAATGCAACAAACAATGCAACAAGCAGCTCCTGTTGCTCCAGCAGCACAAGCTCCAGTTGCTCCAGCAGTTGATGAAAATGCAAAATACATAACAATCAAATCTCCAATGATTGGTACTTTCTATAGAAAACCAGCTCCAGACAAACCATCATTTGTAGAAGTGGGAACATCAATTGGTAAAGGTGATGTACTTTGCGTAGTTGAAGCAATGAAATTATTCAACGAAATTGAAGCTGAAATTTCAGGTAAAATTGTAAAAATTCTTGTTGACGATATGTCTCCTGTTGAATTTGACCAACCTTTATTCTTAGTAGATCCATCATAATTTTAAATTCCAATATTTTAAATTCTAAATCCCAAGTTTATTTCTTAGGAATTGGAATTTGGGATTTGTTTTTTGAATTTTAAAAAAAATAAGATGTTTAAAAAAATATTAATTGCCAACAGAGGCGAAATTGCTCTTAGAGTAATTAGAACCTGCAGAGAAATGGGCATAAAGACAGTAGCTGTTTATTCTACTGCCGATGCCGAAAGTTTGCATGTTAAATTTGCAGACGAAGCCGTTTGCATCGGTCCGCCACCAAGTAATTTATCTTACTTAAAAATGTCAAATATTATTGCCGCTGCCGAAATCACTAACGCAGATGCAATTCACCCAGGATATGGTTTCTTGTCTGAAAATGCTAAATTTTCAAAAATTTGTCAAGAACACGGAATAAAATTTATTGGTGCTTCACCAGAAATGATTGATAGAATGGGAGATAAAGCTTCGGCTAAATCAACTATGATTGAAGCTGGAGTTCCATGTGTACCTGGTTCAGTTGGGATTTTAGAATCGTATGAACAAGCCGAAAAATTAGCCGAAGAATTTGGTTATCCAGTAATGCTTAAAGCAACTGCTGGTGGAGGTGGAAAAGGTATGCGTGCCGTTTGGAAACATGAAGAATTACTAAAAGCTTGGGAAAGTGCACGTCAAGAATCGGCTGCAGCTTTTGGAAATGACGGAATGTATCTAGAGAAATTAATCGAAGAACCACGTCATATCGAAATCCAAATTGTTGGAGATTCTTACGGAAAAGCATGTCACCTTTCAGAAAGAGATTGCTCTGTTCAAAGACGTCACCAAAAATTAACCGAAGAAACGCCATCACCATTCATGACCGATGAATTGCGTGAAAAAATGGGACAAGCAGCTGTAAAAGCAGCAGAATATATTCAATATGAAGGTGCTGGAACTGTAGAATTCTTGGTTGATAAACATAGAAATTTCTACTTCATGGAAATGAATACTCGTATCCAAGTAGAACACCCAATTACAGAACAAGTTGTAGATTACGATTTAATTCGTGAGCAAATTCTAGTTGCTGCTGGAGTGCCAATTTCTGGAAAAAATTACTATCCAAATCTGCACGCAATAGAATGCCGTATCAACGCCGAAGATCCATACAATGATTTCCGTCCTTCACCAGGAAAAATCACTGTGCTTCACGCGCCAGGCGGACATGGAGTGCGTCTAGATACACACGTTTACGCAGGTTACACGATTCCGCCAAATTACGACTCAATGATTGCCAAGTTAATTACAACGGCGCAAACAAGAGAAGAAGCAATTAGCAAAATGAAACGCGCACTAGACGAGTTTTATATAGAAGGAATAAAAACCACAATACCATTCCATAGACAATTAATGGACGAACCCGATTATGTTGCCGGAAATTACACCACAAAATTCATGGAGTCATTCAAAATGAAAGACATCGAAGAATAAAAACAGAAACCATTCGTTAATTCGGATGGTTTTTTTTGGAGCTATTTCCAGCTATCCATTGCAATCTTGCTCAACAACCACCATTTTTCTATGACAAAAAAGGAGCTTCTTTGGTCGCTCTTTTTTGTCAAGAAAAATTGGCGCTTCTTTTCACAAGGATTTCCATTGCTATCTGGGCTAGGGCAATAGTTTTATAGGAAGTTTTGATTAAATTTTCACTTTTGTTTTCTAATTCTAAAATTAAGAAAGAGCTTTGTTGAAATTCTGATTTTACAAAAGACAAAACCAATCTAGCCCTGATAGTAGTGGCATCTCGTCTTTTGGGACGAGATAGAACGGATAGCAGGAATAGGGAAGCCAAAAAGAACCAAGCCATTCGCTCCTAAATAATTTAATGAGATTGCTTCGTGCCTCGCAATGATTAAAAACAAAAAAACCGTTCATCACTGAACGGTTTTTTTTAAATCTAAACTAAATTTAGATTATGCTTCAAAAGGAATAATAGAAACAAACGACTTATCGCCAGCTTTTTTCTGAAATTTCACTACTCCATCAACTCTTGCATGTAAAGTGTGATCTTTACTAATGTAAACGTTTTCTCCTGGATTGTGTTTTGAACCTCTTTGTCTTACGATAATGTTTCCAGCAATTGCAGCTTGACCACCATATATCTTAACGCCTAAACGTTTAGAATGTGATTCTCTACCATTCTTCGAACTACCGACACCTTTCTTGTGAGCCATGATGTTTGGGTTTTATAAGTTAATACTAAAATTAAACAGCTTTTCCACCGTTTAACTCATCTTGTAATTTTTTTAATTCATCCATTTTACCATCAGCAGCAAGTTGTGCTTGTTGCGCCCAAGTAGTTGGATCTAAATGTTGTACTTTGTTAGTTGATGCGTCTAAAATTTCTTTTACAGAATCAGCAGATGCTTTTGCTAATTTAGCAAATGTATCAATTCCAGCAGCAACTAATGCTTCAGCAGCTTTTGGACCAATCCCTTCAATAATTACTAGATCATCACCTTTTTTAGATGCTTTTGGAGCTTTTGGAGCTTTTTCTTCAACTGCTTCTACAAGTTTCTCAGCTTTTGGAGCTGCTTCTTTTTTTGGAGCTGGAGTAGCTTTTTTCCCACCAGTAGCACTAATTCCTTCAATAAGAATTTGTGTTAAATACTGACGGTGACCGTTTCTCTTTTTGTAACCTTTTCTTCTTTTCTTTTTGAAAACGATTACTTTATCACCTTTTAAGTGTTGTAACACTTTTGCTTCTACTGAAGCACCTTCTATAGCTGGGGCGCCTAAAGTGATTGATCCATTGTCATCTAAAAGAAGAACTTTGTCAAAAGAAACTTTTGAACCTTCTTCGTTTGTCAAACGGTGAACATAAACCTTTAAGTCTTTGCTTACTTTAAATTGTTGCCCTGCTATCTCTACGATTGCGTACATAACAAATTGTTTAGTTAATTTTTTTAAGGTTGCAAATATACAAATTAATATTTCTCTTGCAACGCATTTTTGAAAAAGTTTTTCATTAAAAATCAATGGGTTATACTTGATTGTGATATAGTGTTAATTACTTTTCCTAAAACCGATAAAAAAATCTATTTTTGTGTAACAATTATGGAAATTCCATACTTATAACTCTATCAACTAAAAATTTATAGTTTTTTATGAAAAAATCTTTAATCGCTTTAAGTTTATTGCTTATGCTTGGAGGAACAGCTCATGCCCAGAAGGTCGCTTTTGAGGAATATGATTTAGCTAATGGAATGCATGTTATCTTGCATAATGATCCATCTGCGCCAGTAGTTATTACATCCGTAATGTATCACGTTGGGGCCAAAGACGAAAATCCTGAAAGAACAGGTTTTGCTCACTTTTTTGAACATTTATTGTTTGAAGGAACTCAAAATATTAAAAGAGGAGAATGGTTTAAAATTGTTACAGGAAATGGTGGAACTAACAACGCCAACACTTCTGACGATAGAACATACTATTTTGAAGTTTTCCCATCTAACAATTTAGAATTAGGTTTATGGATGGAATCAGAAAGATTGATGCATCCAGTTATTAACCAAATTGGTGTTGATACTCAAAACGAAGTGGTAAAAGAAGAAAAACGTTTAAGAGTTGACAATTCGCCTTATGGTAACTTAATTGGTCAAGTTAAGAAAAACATGTTTGTAAAGCATCCATATCGTTGGGCAACAATTGGTTCTATGGAACATCTTGATGCTGCAACATTAGAAGAATTTCAAGCTTTCAATAAAAAATTCTACGCTCCAAATAACGCAGTTTTAGTAATTGCAGGTCAAATGGATATTGCGAAAACTAAAGAATGGGTTCAAAAATACTTCGGGCCAATTCCAAGAGGTCAAGAAATTAAAAGAGAGAAATTTGTTGAAGATCCAATTACAACGCAAATTAATGCGACTTACGAAGATCCAAACATTCAAAAACCAATGATTGTTGCTTCTTACAGAACACCATCAATGAAAACTCGTGATGCTAGAGTTTTAGATATGATTTCTACTATTTTATCTGACGGAAAAAGTTCAAGATTGTACAAGAAAATTGTTGATGATAAGAAAATGGCATTACAAATTGGTGCTTTTAGTTTCAATCAAGAAGATTACGGAATGTACATTCTTTACGGAATGCCTCAAGGAGAAAACACTGCAAAAGACGTTTTAAGAGAAATGGATGAAGAAATTGTTAAACTTCAAACCGAGTTAATATCTGAAAATGATTTGCAAAAATTAAAAAACAAATACGATAATACTTACGTTAACAGCAATTCATCTGTAGAAGGTGTTGCAGAAAATTTAGCTTCGTTCTATCTATTATATGGTGATGTAAATTTAATTAACACGGAAATTGAAATGTACCGTTCAATCACTCGTGAAGAAATTAGAGATATTGCTAAGAAATATTTAAATCCAAATCAACGATTGATTTTAGATTACGTTCCTGCAAAAGATAAAGCTGAAAATAAACAATAAGACATCATGAGAAAATCACTAATTATATTATCAAGCTTGTTTTTAACTATCACTATGCAAGCACAAGACAGACCACAACCAAAACCAGGACCAGCGCCGGTTATCAATATTAAAAAACCAGTTTCATTTGTATTACCAAACGGACTAAAAGTATTAGTTGTAGAAGATCACAAATTGCCAAGAGTTTCTTTCAGTTTATCTATCGATAACGCACCATACGCAGAAGGAAACAAAAAAGGTGTTGACGATTTAACAAGTAGCTTAATTGGAAACGGATCTCAAAAAATTGCAAAAGATGCATTTAATGAAGAAGTTGACTTTTTAGGTGCTGATATTAATTTCAGTTCAAATGGAGCTTTTGCTAGCGGATTATCTAAATATTCGAAAAGAATTTTGGAGTTAATGGCTGATGGAGCTTTAAATCCAAACTTTACTCAAGCAGAATTTGATAAAGAAAAAGAAAAATTAATTGAAGGTTTAAAAACACAAGAAAAAAGCGTTCCTGCTGTTGCTGGACGTGTAGAAAACGTTCTTGTTTATGGTAAAAGTCATCCAGCTGGAGAATATTTAGCAGAAGAAACTATCAATAATGTAACACTTGCCGATGTAAAAAATAACTACACAACGTATTTTCTTCCTGAGAAAGCATATTTAGTTATTATTGGTGATGTAAAATACAAAGACACTAAAAAATTAGTAGAAAAATTATTTGGAACTTGGGTAAAAGGAAAAGCGCCACAACAAACTTATTCTGACCCAAGTAATGTTCAATACACACAAATCAATTTCGTGGACATGCCAAATGCAGTTCAATCTGAAATATCTTTGGTGAATACAGTAAAACTGAAATTATCAGATCCAGATTTCTTTCCAGTAATTGTAGCAAATCAAGTTCTTGGTGGTGATTTTAATAGTTACCTAAACATGAATTTACGTGAAGCTCATGGTTGGACATATGGTGCACGTTCAAGTGTAGGGTCAAATAGATTTATGGCAAGTAAATTTAAAGCCAATTCTCAAGTAAGAAATTCAGTTACCGACAGTGCTGTTGTTGAGTTTATGAAAGAAATTAAAAGAATTAGAACCGAAAAAGTATCTGATGAAACTTTAAATAACGTAAAAGCTGGTTATATTGGACGATTTGTTATGCAAGTTGAAAAACCTCAAACTGTTGCTCGTTATGCATTGAATATTGAAACAGAAGGTTTACCATCAGATTTCTACGAAAATTATATCAAAAACATCCAAGCAGTTACTGCTGATGACGTAATGAGAGTAATGAATAAATATGTTCTTGAAAATAATTTAAGAATTATTGTTACTGGTAAAGGAAGCGAAGTTATTCCTGCTTTGGAAAAATTGAAAATTCCGATGTTTTATTTCGATAAATTCGGAAATCCTACAGAGAAACCTAAAATGAAAAAGCCTACTCCAGCTGGAGTTTCTGTAAAAACAGTTATGGATAGTTACATCAAAGCTATTGGCGGAGATAAAGCCGTTGCTACTGTAAAAACTATAGTTGTTATTGGTTCGGGTTCAATTCCGCAAGCGCCAGCTCCATTAAAATTAACATCTAAAAGAGATGCAAAAGGAAGAACTTCTTCTGTAATGGAAATGGAAGGAATGGGCGAATTATCTAAACAAGTAATTGGTGATAAAGCAGGTTATACAACATCTCAAGGTCAAAGAAAAGAAATGTCTGCTGATGAGTACACTGAGAAAAAAGCTACTGCAACTACTTTTGAAGAATTACTACTTGCTAAAAAAGCGGATGTAACTATTGATGGAATTGAAGAAATGAATGGTGTTGAAGCTTATGTTATCAAAAACGGAAAAACTACATTATATTATGATGTAAAAACTGGTTTAAAAGTTGCCGATGCTAAAATTGTAGAACGAGGCGAAAATAAAATGACTATTACAACAATGTTTAATGATTACAAAGAAGTTAAAGGTGTGAAAGTTCCATATAATTTAATTGTAAACCAAGGTTTTGAACTAGACATTAAAATGAGTGAAGTAAAAATCAACGAAGGTGTTACTGATGCTGACTTTCAATAATTAGAAAGAAAAACTAAATAAAAAAAGACCGTTTCATGTTATGTGAAACGGTCTTTTTGGTTTAATTTACATATTAGTTTATTTTATTATATTTATAACCTACTACAGCATCTGTTCCACAAAATTCATTTGAATTCACTTTGGTTTCAAGTGTAGTTTCGTTTAATAAAGAAATTTCTACAAATTCGCTATAATTTGGCTCAGTTGGAAAGTTTCGGGTATAATTTAATGTTAATACATTATCATAAGATACATTGTAAGTTCCATGATGATTTACACTTCCTACAATTTGACTAAAAGTGTTATTAGTGTTAAAAGTTATTTCATTAATATTATCAATAAGATGAAAATTATCAGTTGGTGGTTGTGCGTCTATATCAAAAGTTGTATAATAACCCATTATTTTCCAGGAACCAATTAAGTTTTCTGGTGTATCAACAATATTTGAGCTTTCATCATTTGATGAACAGCCCAAAACAGCTATTAAGCTTGTTAGCATTAAAAATATTTTTCTCATACATAATAAATTAAAGGATAATATGTTGCAATGATAAATAAATTATTATTCGGAATTACATTTGTAGAAATCATTCTACAGCAACATAGATTAATTCTTACTTTTTTTAAAGAATTTTAAAAACTATACATTATTTCTTACTCGAAAGATAAACGCCAATTAAAATAATAAAAGCTCCAATGAACTGAATAGGAGTTAACATTTCATTATCTAATAATCCCCAAAAGAAAGCCACAACCGGGATTAAATAAGTAACCGATGTTGCAAAAACTGGTGAGGACATTTGAATTAATTTAAAGAAAATAATATTCGCAATTCCGGTTCCAACAACGCCCAGAATTACAATGTAAATCATCGAATTTTGAACTTCGGCATTTGCTACAACATTCATAAAATCGGTTGAAAGTAACACAATCAAAGCTGGAATTAGCATCACAACGAAATTCCCTGTAGAAATACTCAACGGCTTTACATCGGATAAATATTTTTTGAGCAAATTCACATTTGTAGCATAACAAATAGACGCAATTAAAACCAAAATAGTGTACCAATAATTCTGATTTGGATGATTTAATGCTCCATTGATTATTAACAATAAAGTTCCAATTAACCCAATGATTACGCCAATAATTTGCGAACGCTTGAAAGTTAAACCAAAGGCAAATCCGCCAATAATTAAGGTATTTAATGGTGTAAGTGAGTTTAGAATAGAACTCACCGAACTGCTTATTTGTGTTTGCGCTACCGCAAATAAAAATGCTGGTATAAACGTGCCAAAAAGTGAGGTTAAAGCAATGTATTTCCATTGGTATTGCTTAATTTGAGTTAAGCTTTTAAATCCGATGATCAGTAAAAATAAAGCGGAAAATATAATTCTTAACGAACCCAGTTGCATTGGTGATAAACCAACCAATCCTTTCTTTATTAAGATAAAAGAACTTCCCCAAATTAATGCCAAAATGGTGAGTAGAAACCATTTTAATGTTGCTGTTTGCATAAGTTTTATTTAGTACAAATTTGACATAATTTTATGAATTGACATAGTATATTTATTGTAATTTTGTCCTTGCAGAATTATTTGTAAATTTTCGAACTCAAATTTTTAAAATATATAATTTATGAAATTTTTAAAATCAATTGCCGTTTTAGCTTTATCATCAATATTATTCATTGGATGCAAAGATGCTTCAACTAAAACTGAAGAAGTAAAAGGAAAGAAAGAAATTGTTGCAGCAGTAAAACCAGAAACAGCTTCGTTTAAAATTGAAGGAATGACTTGTGCCATGGGTTGTGCTAAAACAATTGAAGAAAAATTAGCCGATATGGATGGCGTTCAAAGTGCAAAAGTAGATTTTGAAACAAAAATGGCAACCGTGAATTTTGATTTAGACAAATTAAAATCAGAAGATTTAGTAAAAGCCACAGAATCTTGTGCAGACGGAAAAACGTATAAAGTTACCGAGGTGAAACTTGGAAATAAAGCTTAATCATTTTTTTTAAAAAGGTTAATTCATAAAAAAAAACCGCTACAAGATAATTGTAGCGGTTTTTTCATTTTGAATTAATAATTATTTAGGCATTACAACCGTGTCAATTGCGTGAATTACACCGTTTGAAGCCGCGACATCTGCAATAGCAACTGTAGAAGTTGATCCGTTAGCGTCTGTTAAAACTACGTTTCCGTCTTTCAAGCTTAAATCAATTTTTCCGCCTTGAACAGTAGTAACTGTATATTTTCCGTTTCCTTTTGTGATTGCGTCTGTAACTGCAGCAGCATCAAATTTTCCTGCAACGACATGATACGTAAGTAAACCTTTTAATTTTTCTAAATTTTCTGGTTTTAATAATCCGTCAACTGTTCCAGCTGGTAATTTTTCGAATGCTGCATTGGTCGGCGCAAATACTGTAAACGGACCTTCACCACTTAAAGTTTCTGCAAGTCCAGCGGCTTTCACTGCTGCTACCAATGTTGTAAAATTTGGATTTCCTACGGCAACATCTACAATTGTAGTTGAAGCAACTGTTTCAGTAGAATCTACAGTGACTGCTGTTGAGTCGGCAATTACTTCTTCAGATTCTTTTTTCTTACCATCACCACATGAAACTGCTATTAAAGCAATCATCGAAAGTGCACTAATTTTTTTTACTAAATTCATAACTATTGTTTTTTAAATTTTTATAAAGATACTTCAAACTTAGTCTTGTTTAACTTTTTTAACAAATAATTAAACAAAGTTTGACGATTTATAAACAATTGAAAATAAGACAATAGTAGTTATGAATTACTTCCACTTTAGCGATTCCATCAAGGTTTGCATGTCGTTTTTAATGTAATCTGCGGCAGGCATTATGGAGTCAAAATTAGGTTTTGCGTAGAAATAAACCGATCCCGTTACAAAGTGTTTGATGCTATCAGTTGCATAAAATTGGTTGTTGGTAGCAGCATTTCCACCTACTTGATAGAACATTCCGTACACTTTTTGGTCGGTGTTTATAAAGGGTTGTTCGAGAATATCATCGGCTTTAATAACGTGTTCGTAAGTTAGTTTTTGCGCATCTTTTAGTAATTTCTCAATATCTCCATTTACTGTTTTATAAGTTAAATAAATGGTAGCCTTCATTTTAGGATAAGTTATCGTAAAACCACAATCGGTTTTCTCAGTAATTACAGCATCCGAATTGATATTGAACGTAAACGGACAATGATTTTCGAATGCGGCATATTTGGCAATTTTATAATCCAATCGCAATTGGCTCGTTGGTTTTGGTAAAACTTCGTCTTTGCAACTTGTAAAAAGCAATAGGCTTAAAACTAATGTTATTCCAATTATATATTTAAAATTTTTAAGCATCAATGGTTACTTTTATTTGTTTAACTCTTTTTTTATCAACTACTTCAATGGTAAAAAGACAATTTTCAAAATTAATTTTTTGCCCTTTTTTAGGAAAATTACCTAATATTTCTAAAATAAATCCGGCCAATGTTTCGGCTTCTCCTTTTCTTATTTCAAATAAATTTTCGTCAACATCAATAATTCGATAAAAATCTTTCAAATTAATTTTACCTTCAAAAAGGAAATTTTTATCATCGATTTGAGAATAATTAATGTTTTCATCGTCAAATTCATCACTAATATCACCAACAATTTCTTCAATTACATCTTCAAGCGATACAATTCCAGATGTTCCGCCATATTCGTCAACTACAATGGCTAAGTGACTTTTCATGCTTTGAAAATCTTTCAACAAATCGTCCAACTTTTTATTTTCTGGAACAAAAAACGGTTCGCGAAGCAATGTTTTCCAATCAAATTCTTTTTTGTTTATATGCGGAATCAAATCTTTAATAAACAAAACGCCTTCTATATGATCTATATTGTCTCTGTAAACTGGAATTCGTGAATATTCTTTAGCAACAATCTTAGGATAAATTTCTGCAAAAGTTTCTTCGATGTCTAAAGCAAATAAATCTATCCTCGGACTCATAACTTGCTTCGTATCGGTGCTTCCAAATGATACAATGCCTTCTAATAGTTTTTGTTCTTCTTGAGTGGTATCTTCAGAGGAAGTTAATTCTAACGCTTGCGATAGTTGATCTACAGAAAAGTTGGTTTTTTGTTTGCCTAATTTCTCCTGAATATAATTGGTGCAAGCACGCATTGGCAAACTTATCGGCGAAAGCAATTTATCTAAAACAGATAATGGATAGGTTATTAAAAGCGCAAATTTTATATTGTTTCTACTGGCATATACTTTAGGTAAAACTTCTCCAAAAAGTAAAAGTAAAAAAGTAACGAGAATTACTTCGACAATAAATTTTATAAGTGTAGATTGAATTACAGAGAAAACACTATTTAAAGAATAGGAAAAAAGGATAACAACGCCAATATTTATGAAATTATTGGCCACTAATATGGTAGCCAATAATTTTTTAGGTTTTGCTAGTAATTCATTTATTATGTTTGCTTTTGAGGAATTTTTCGAGTTTAATTCATCTAAATCGGATTGACTTAAGGAGAAAAGTGCGACTTCTGAGCCAGATATCATGGCCGAAAAAAAGAGCAAAACTATAATTCCAATAATGCCAAAAAGCAAGTTGGTGTCAATTGTAGCTAATAATTGAAAACTGGGCTCTGGGTCCAAATTTTATTTTATTTGTTAAACATAATCATTTTCGATTCCCGAATTTGATCCGTCAAAGTTAGGGTTTTTTGAATCAGAACCAGAAATTTGTTTGTTTCCTTCAGTATCTTTTTTAACATTTAGAAAAGTAAATTCAGTAACTTGAATTTCTGTTGTGTATTTTGTAGTTCCGTCTTCGGCTTGCCATTGACGTGATTTTATTCTACCTTCAACATAAATTTTATCGCCTTTTGTTAAGTATTTTTCACAAATTTCGGCAGCTTTATTTCGCACAACAAGATTATGCCACTCTGTAGAAGTGATTTTCTCATTGGTACTTTTGTTGATGTAAATTTCATTTGTAGCTAGTGGAAATCTACCAATACAATTTCCGCCTTCAAAATAGTGCATTTTAATATCATCACCTAGATGACCAATTAGCATAACTTTATTCAATGTTCCGTTCATGATTTAGCAATTTGTGAAATTCAAAATTACGAATTAAATAGAATACTTTTCAATAAAATTGTAAATTACTACTGGAAAAGGATAATTTTTTAATGCGTCTAATTGTGTTTCGCCTGTAATTTCAAGTATTACATCGACTTTGTAAAAATTTATATGTAATTTCTGATGTGATAATTTATGGATAATTTGTACTTCATTATATTTTGACACCGATTCGATACTCAAATTTGAGTATTTTTCTTCAATTTTACTAACGATTAGGTCAAAATCTAGTTCTTCGTCACTTTCAATAACTGGAAATTCATATAAATTATGCCAAATGCCTTTTTCAATTCGCTTTTTAATAATGGTATTGTTATAATTGTCTAAAAAGATTAAATAGTTAAAAAACCGATTAGTGACTTTGGTTTTCTTCAATTTAACAGGAAGTTCGTTCACTTTTTTCTTTTGTAAAGCGGCGCAACTCGAGTTGAAAATACAAATTTCGCAATTCGGATTTTTAGGAACACATTGCAATGCTCCAAACTCCATTATCGCTTGATTAAATAGTGCAGGATTGTTTTTTGGAATCAATTCTTTCGCCAAAGTAGAAAATTCTTTTTTGGCTGTAGCCGATGCAATATCGGTTTCAACATTAAAATATCTCGACAAAACTCTAAAAACATTTCCATCAACTACTGGAACAACTTCGTTAAAAGCGAATGAAGCAATTGCGGCTGCGGTATATTCGCCAACACCTTTTAATTTCAATAAATCGGAATAGTTATTTGGAAAATTTCCGCCGAGTTCAAATGCAATAATTTGAGCCGTTTTGTGCATGTTTCTTGCACGAGAATAATAACCTAATCCTTGCCATAATTTTAAAACTTGTTCTTCATCGGCTTTCGCCAAATCAAAAACAGTAGGAAAAGCTTCCATAAAAGCATGAAAATAAGGCATTCCTTGAGCAACACGCGTTTGTTGAAGCATGATTTCTGATAGCCAAATTGGATATGGGTTGGTCGTATTTCGCCAAGGCAAATCGCGTTTATTTTGTAAATACCAATGCAATAATGAGTTAGAAAAATCCATAAATAATTTTAGGTTAGCAAAAGTAAATCTTTATGTGATTAAATTTTAATCAATTATCCTTGAAATATTGTTTTTTTAATTCCTATATTTGCACTCTCAAAAAAATACACATAATTAATAAATACGAAAGAAAATGACGAAAGCAGATATCGTAGCAAAAATTTCAGAAAAATTAGGTCTTGAAAAAGGAGATGTTCAATCAACAGTTGAAGCATTAATGGAAGAAGTAAAAACTTCATTAGAAAATGGAGATAATGTTTACTTAAGAGGTTTTGGTAGTTTTATCATCAAGACAAGAGCTGAAAAAACAGGTAGAAACATTTCGAAAAATACAACAATTAAAATTCCAGCTCACAATATTCCAGCATTTAAACCTGCAAAAGTATTTGTTGAAGGAGTAAAAACTAAAACTGAAGTAGCAGTTTAAAAAATAATTTATTAATCACAAAATAATCAACCTATGCCAAGCGGTAAAAAAAGAAAAAGACATAAGGTAGCCACTCACAAACGTAAGAAAAGAGCGAGAGCTAACCGTCACAAAAAGAAAAAGTAGTTTTAAACTACTTTTTTCTTTTTAAACGTTCATTGAAATTGAAAGTAGATAGCAGTTTTCAGAATTCAGATAGCAGTATTAAACTATTTTCTGCGGCCTAAAAACTAAAATCTAATTTCTTCGGGTTACTAAACCTGTAAAAAATGTTTAATCCATCTGTGTTAAAGTTGGAAGTTGGAAGTTTAAAGTTGGAAGTTTGACTCAATTGTCAAACTGAAATCTGAAATCTGAAATCTGAAACCTTGAAACATGGATAAAAATTTACAACATGAATAAAGAACTTATCATCCGAAAGGATGAGAATGCTGTAGATTTTGCCTTATTAAAAGATGGAAAACTAATTGAATTACACAAAGAAGAAGAAAAAGTAAACAAGTTTCTAGTAGGTGATATTTTTATCGCCAAAATTAGAAAACCTGTTGCCGGACTTAACGCTGCCTTTGTAAATGTTGGCTTCGAGAAAGATGCCTTTTTACATTATCATGATTTAGGTCCACAACTAGCTTCTTATTTGAAATTCATTAAACTTGTAAGCGCAGGTAAAATAAAAGATTTCTCCCTAAAAAACTTTCAGTTTGAAAAAGAAATTGATAAAGATGGTGCCATTTCAGATATTCTGAGCGCCAATCAATCAATTTTAGTGCAAGTGGTTAAGGAACCAATCTCTACTAAAGGTCCAAGAATAAGCTCTGAGCTTTCTTTTGCCGGTAGATTTTTAGTTCTTGTCCCTTTTTCGGATCGCGTTTCTGTTTCTCAAAAAATAGAAGACAAAGCCGAAAAAGACCGATTGAAAAAATTGGTACAAGCAGTCAAACCAAAAGGATTTGGTGTTATTGTGAGAACAGTAGCAGAAGGCAAAAAAACAGCCGAACTAGAAAAAGATTTGCAAAACCTCAATGATAGATGGCTTGCAATGTGTAAAAAATTACCAACTGCTCATCATCCGTCCAAAGTATTAGGCGAACTTAACAAAGTTTCCTCAATGCTTAGAGACATATTTAACGATACTTTCACCGGTATTCAAGTAGATGATGAAGAGTTGTTTCAAGAAACGAAGGACTATATAGCCGAGATAGCACCTTCAAAACAAAATATGGTGAAGCTTTATCAACATAAAGACACTCCCATTTTTGAGAAATACAATATAGAACGTCAAATAAAAACCTCATTCGGACGAACAGTTTCCATGAGTAAAGGTGCTTATTTGATTATAGAACATACAGAAGCTTTACACGTTATAGACGTAAACAGCGGAAACCGTTCTAACAAAGCTACTAATCAGGAAGATACAGCTCTTGAAGTAAACATGATTGCCGCCGCAGAAATTGCACGTCAGTTACGTCTTCGCGACATGGGTGGAATCATTGTTATCGATTTTATCGACATGCAAAACCCTGATAATCGCCAAGTTCTATTCAATTTCTTACGAGATGAAATGAGTGACGATAAAGCAAAACACAAGATCTTACCGCCAAGTAAGTTTGGACTAGTTCAAATAACACGACAACGCGTAAGACCAGAAGTAAATATTGAAACAAGAGAAGAAAATCCTAACAATTTGGCAAGCGATATAGACGCGCCAATCCAAATTATCGACAAGATTACCTTTGCTCTTGAAAAAATCATGAAAGACCACAAGAAAGTAAAACTTAACGTTCATCCTTTCGTGGCAGCATACCTTAAAAAAGGTTTTCCATCAATACGTTCAAAGTGGTTCTTTGAGCATAAAAAATGGGTGAAAATTATACCTCGTGACGCTTACACGTACCTTGAATATCATTTTTATGATAAACAAGGAAAAGAAATTAAATAAAAACAAACCGTTATTCTTAATTGAGTAGCGGTTTTTTTTATACCTGAAGTCCACTGGACTTCCTCCTCTTAATATCAAATCTCGTGACGCTTACACGTACCTTGAATATCATTTTTATGATAAACAAGGAAAAGAAATTAAATAAAAACAAACCGTTATTCTTAATTGAGTAACGGTTTTTTTTATACCTGAAGTCCACTGGACTTTCTCCTCTTAATATCAAATCTCGTGACGCTTACACGTACCTTGAATATCATTTTTATGACAAACAAGGAAAAGAAATTAAATAAAAACAAACCGCCTTTCGTGAGATAGGCGGTTTTTTTGTGTCTTGTCATTGCGAGGCACGAAGCAATCTCATCTTAGATTTACTCTGAATTTTTCCGATTTTTTGAAGCTATTTCCAGCTTTTCACTACAATCTTGCTCAATAAACACCATTTTTCTATGCCAAAAATAAGCTTCTTTGGTGGCTCATTTTTGTCATGAAAAATTGGTATTTCTTTTCACAAGGATTTCCGTTGCAAACAAAGTTCACTGAACTCAAATGAAAATTAACAAATAGTGAAGTAATCTGGGCTAGGGCATTTGTCTTTTAAAGGACTTCTATATAATTTATTATAATCTTGTTATTTTATAAAGATATAAAAACCAAAAACTCTTGTTATGAGTACTTTTTGTTTTGTTATAACTACTTTATGTACTGTTATAAATACTTTTTGTACTGTTATAAGTACTTTATGTCTTGTTATTAATACTTTATGTACTGTTATAAGTACTTTGTATGTTGAGATTACTACTTTGTCTATTGTAATTGCTATTTTTGTAGTATTAAATATGGTTTTTGATAGATTTTATTGTAAGTAGTTATTTAGACTGAAGTCGCTTTTTATACTATATTTCACAAAAGATCATTACTATCTAGCCCTGATTGTAGAGGAAATAAAAAATGCTTCCATTTGTATGGAAGCATTTTTTATTGTAACGAAAAGCAGGAATAAGGAAACCAAGAAAGCGCAAACCATTCGCTCCTAATCTCTCACAAACTCCACTTTTCTATTAATTTCATTTCCAAATTCATCTACAACCGTGATGTAATGAGAACCGGTGTTGGCTTCAATTTGCATTTCGTGAAACGTTTGGGTTTCGCCTTTGTAAACGTTGTCAACATACCAAAAAAGTTTGGCTTCTTTATTGGAATGCGCCACTTTTAGAATTACTGGTTGTACTTTACTTTGAAAGTTTTTGGTGAGGTATATTTTACTATTCGTTTTAGGATAAATAAAATCCATCGACGCTTGTTGCGTTTGTTGACAATCGGCTCTAAATGGTGGCAATGGCATGTAATCTATGTGCTGACTTTTGTAATACCATTCCATAACTGGCGGCAAAACAAACCATTTTTTGGCAACAATATTATCTACATTTTCACAACTGCTGTTTACTCTGTATTGTTGTGAAGCATCCAAATGCACCAATTTATGATACGGACAAATACTGGTTTTTTTACCATTTTTAGGAATTAACTGATTGGTTTTCGGGCAATCATCTTGTGCTAAATGACCACTTTTAGTACAAACATCGGCATATTCTAAATCATTCAATGGCGGACTGAAGAATGCTTTTCGTGGCAATAAATTAAAAACATCAAACAGAATTGGAGCCGCACTATCAACACCTGTCAATTGTGGTCTTCCCTCACCAGAAGCATTGCCAACCCAAACGCCAACGACGTATCTCGAATTGGTTCCAATTGCCCAAGCATCACGATTTCCAAAACTGGTTCCTGTTTTCCATGCGATGTCTAAAGATGAATCATAGAATCGCCAAGCTTCATCGCCTTCTGGTCGGTTGACTTCTTTCATAGCGTTGTAAGTCAGGTAAATCGATCCTGCGCCAAGTATGGGTTTTTGATTGGTTTCATCGCCATAATCTTGTTCAAATCCGTTCAAGTAATTCAATTCGGCAAATTCATTATTTCTATATTTTCCTTTTGTTTTATTGAAATAATTTACAGTTGAAGAAAGATTAGCATACGTTCGACACAAATCCCAAAGGTTACTTTCGGCACCACCAAGAATTAAAGATAATCCATAATGATCTGGTCTTTTATTGATGTTTTTCAATTGGAATTTTTGAAGTAATTCATAAAAATTATTCACGCCGTGTTCTTGCAACATCAAAACCGCTGGAATATTCAACGAACGAGACAAAGCTCTTTGTGCTGGAACTGCGCCGTCAAAAGTCAAATTAAAATTTTGTGGTGCATAACCCGAAATTTGTGTAGGAATATCAGCAACCAAAGTGTTTGGAAGAAGTTCTCCCGAATCTAACATCGATGCATAAAGCAAGGGTTTCAAAATACTTCCTGTGCTTCTCGGAGCCGAAATAATATCAACATCTTTATCGTGATCTTTGTCTGTTGGAGCATTTCCAACATAACTAATTACGTTACGATTTTGAATGTCAATTACCATAATCGCCAAGTTGTGCACTTCGTTTTGCTTGTATTGATTGTAGTAATAAGCAGCAATTTGATTCACACGATTTTGTAACGAAATATCAACGGTAGTTTTGATGCGTTTTCCTTCATCAGATTTGGCAACTCGTTGTAATAAATGTGGTGCAATTTGCGGAACGTTATAAGGTTTTTGAGGCAAAGGTTCTTCAATTGACAACTGATAAGTCATTTTATCAATAACTTTTTCATTGTATAGTTTCAACAAAAGCGTATTACGTTTTTTAAGTAATTTTTGTTGATTTTTACCCGGATAAATCAAACTTGGAGCATTAGGTAAAACTGCTAAAGTAGCCGTTTCTGCCCAAGATAATTGATGCGATTGCACACCAAAATAACGCCAAGAAGCCATTTCGAGTCCAACTACATTTCCGCCGTAAGGTGCATGTGCTGCGTATAATTCTAAAATTTTTTCTTTAGAATTACGAAACTCTAATCTGGTGGCGAGAATGATTTCGATTACTTTTTCAAAATAGGTACGTTTTTTATTTTTTCGAGATAAACGAATGACTTGTTGCGTCAAGGTACTTCCACCACGAACTACTTTTCCTGCGCTTCGATTTTGTTGAATAGCTTTTACCATCGCCACAGGATTAAATCCCCAATGGTAATTGAAATGCTCGTCCTCAAAATACGTTATACATTTCTTGAATTTATCTGGAATGCTATCCTTGGCAGGAAAACGCCATTGTCCATCGCGTGCAATTTTGGCTGCTAAAAGTTCGCCATCGTTACTTTCAATTACTGTGGAATAAGGTTCTTCAAAAAGTGTTCTAGGCAAAGAAAAATAGTAAACGACAAGAAGAATAAATGCAATTGCAGATTTCTTTTTGTTGGTTTTTATATATTTTAAAATGCGTTGAAGAAACGCTTGGATTTTTTGTTTCATTTTTTGTTTTACCGCAAAGGCACAAAGTTTTTTCGCAAGGTTCACTAAGATTAGTTGATTAACCGTAAAGTTGATTTTTTTTACACTTGATTCTCAAGCCTATTGAAATAAACTTTGCGAACCTTGCGCTTTCTTGGCGCCTTTGCGGTTAATAATTTACTTCACTACTTCAACCCACTGACCTTTAGTTCGAGCCAAGAATTCATTGTCATACATGGCTTCACATTGCAATCCAGGCAAATAATATTTACCTAAATACGAAGCGTTTAATAAGATTTTGAACGTTCTTGTTTCGCCACCACGAAGACTGAAATAGTAATTGGCTCTATCATCACGGATGTCAATATAATCAGCAACATTGGAAGTTGATTCACCAAATTCAGTATAACGTGTATTTACAATTTCGAATCCTGAAGGTAGAATTTGCGAAAGCGCAATGTTATCAACTCGTTCATTTTTACGATTGGTTAGCGTAACTTCTGCAATGAATTCGGTTCCTTGAGCGATTTTGGTTACTGAAATTGCTTTGCCTTTTCGGTCTTTGAAAACTACATTGGCAGTCAAGTTGTTTTGAACCACATTTTCTTTTCCAACAGGAAGAATTCCGCTATTCAAGACACGAACGAATATCGTATTGTTTTTATTGTTCTTTATAGTAACCGAATTTTTACCAGATACTAAAGCAAGATTTCTTTGAGCAATAGTTTTATTGGTATTAATTACAACTGATTTTCCACCATTAGTATATTGAACAGAAACGCCTTTGCTACCATTACTTTGAGCAAATTTTGACATTGCGTATAATCCATAAGCGGTTGTTTGTGTGCTCATCCATTGGTTGCTTGAAAGATTTTTTGCCAATTTAGTTGCCATTGCAAAAGCTTTTTGTTTTTGACCTAATAAAACTAAAGTTTCTAAAGCCATCGCACGATTTCTTTCGTTTGAACCATAATAATAGTAATAACCATCTTCGTTTTGTTCGTCAATCATTGATTTGCTCAATAAGGCCAAACCTGCCGAATTTTGTTTGATAATAGCATAAGTTGCAGCCAAACGCAATTTACTTTCATTAGAAATCCCAACCGTTTCACGAAGTCTATTCATCGACGCTAAATCAGCTGAACCTGCAATAGCTAAGGTGTAAAGACGATACGCTTGTGCAAAATCGTTACCATATTGTTTTTCAAAACGCCATTGTTTTGCCATTTTCTTTTGATAGGAAATCCATTTATTTTTGAAAGAAATTGGTAAAACATATCCTTTTTTCTCAGCCTCAATCAAGAAATGTCCTGCGTAAGAAGTTCCCCAATCGTCTGCTTCAGCATTGCCTGGCCAATAAGCAAATCCGCCATTTGCAACTTGGAAATTTCCTAATTTTTGGATTCCTGCGGTTACATTTTTCTGAATTCTTTGTTTGTAAGTGGCGTCTAAATCCATTACATCATTCAAATACAATTGTGGGAAAACAGAAGATGTAGTTTGTTCAACACAACCGTGAGGATATTGAATCAAATAATCCAATCTTCGGCTAAAATCAACTGTTGGAACTGATGAAACTTCCATTTTAGATTTGTTGCTTCCGGTTACACCAAATAAATCCCAAGAGATTTTTTTAGAGCTGTTTGGTTCGATAATTATATCAGTGTAAGTTGTTGTTACAGGATTTGGATTCATCACATCAATTTCTACATCATAAGTAGATTTCTCTTTTCCTGATGTGGCGATGATTTGCACTTTTCCAATTCCGGTTATATTTCCAACACTTAAATTGAAATACGCCATTTTTTCGTCTGGTTCTGTGAATTTTACAATTTGACTTGCTTTTCCAAGAACTCTAACAGCATTATTAGTTTTAATTTGAAGTGTTACATTTTTAATATTTTTCTCAGTTGCAAAAAGCGTTACCGGAATTGTAACATTTTCTGAAGGAGAAATTTTTCGTGGCAACGAAGCCAAAACCATCAACGGACTTTTTACTTGAGTTGCTTTTTCAGCCATTCCGTAAGCGCTATTTTCTTTATTGGCAGCCACAACCATAGTACGAACCGAACCAATGTATTTTGGAAGTTTAATTTGATGCGTTTTGGAATCACCTTTTCCTAATTCAAATGGTCCGAAATACATTACGACTGGTTTGAAACGATTGGCTTTTTTAGCTTTTCCGCCACCTAAATCGGCATCACCACCAATAGCGAAAACCTGATTAACTTTTCCGCCATACGCACCAATTACATCATCATAAATATCCCAAGTTCTAACGCCTAATGCTTCTCGAGTATAGAAATTATCCCAAGCATTTGGAGTTTTGAAACGCGTTAAATCCAACAAACCTTCATCAACTACAGCAATTGTATAAGTCATCGCTTTGCCTTGTTTTTCAGATACTTTTACATTCACTGTTTGCTCGGGACGAAGTACATCTGGCATCGAAATTTGTGGTTCTAAAACCGTATTTTTATCGACAACTTCTATTGGAACAATTCCGTACATTCTTATTGGCGAATCATTTTTAGTAGAAGCATGTGGTTGTAATAAAGTCACATTGATGTAAACATTTGGTGCCATTTCACCAGTAATTGGTAATTCGACAGAAGTTTCACCTTTTTTGGTTTTTGCCCAAAGCGTTTTTACTACTTTAGTTCCGTTTTCTACAGAAATTAAAGCTCTTCCGCCTTCACTTGATGGGAAAAATATTTTAGCAGTTTCACCAACAGCATATTTCTCTTTATCAGTTGAAAAACGTAACATTGTCGCGGCTTTTCCATCTTCATTTTTAGAACGTGCTGACCAATATGGCGAATCGATGTAAACTCTTGTTCCTGTGGCGTGACCATCATTTGGATCGGAAACACGAACTAAATAATTACCCCAATCGTTTTCTGGAACGACAAATGAAACACTTGCTTTTCCTGAATAATCCGTTGAAACTCTAAAGTTTTTGTAAGCAATTGTTGAGGTTGACGAACTATAATTCGACAAATTATCATTTGAAGCATCCCACCACCAACGTGATTCTAACTTGTAAACACGAACATCCAAATTTTGAACTGACTTTGGTTTTCCATTTTCCGAAACTGCAACAATATCAAAACGGTTGGTTTTTCCTGTTTCTAATAAACCATATTTGTTAGGTTGTGGAGCTTTTACACCAATATAAGTTTGGTATGGAGAATACGTAGTTGAAGCCACATCGGTTGAAACATCTCCACCTTGTTCGTAAACTTTTGTTATGAAAGCTGCTTTCAACATTCCTGGTGCTTGACCTTGCAATGTTGGTTTTATCGGAATGGATGCACGACCATTTCCATCAACTTTTCCTGAGAAAATATTGATTTCTTCAGTTGAAAAACTTCTTGTTGGATCATCAAAAACGTATTTGTCAAATCCTTTGAACGTTGTAACTTGTTGGGAGAATTTAGCTTGAACTTCGGTTTTTAAATCTTTTGCCACAGCACCATGAAGCCATAAAACTTGAATATTATTGACGTTGTTTTTGCTTGTAGAAAGCACGGCATCATTGAAACTATTTTTGATTTTTAAACGATTAGGTTTGATAGTTTCAATTTTCAAACTTTTGTAAAAACGAGCGCCACCAACACTTACAACGGCTTCCCAATTTCCTGTTGGCGCACTTGATTGCGTTGGAACAATAAATTTATAATGACTTAAAGCTGTTCCTTTTTGAACCGATTGATAAACCGTTTTTCCACTTGGATCGTTTACTCTAATTTTTATCGGATGATTTTCTGGCAATTTATTGGCATTATCGTTTAATATAAAAGACAAAAACAATGTATCGCCTGGACGCCAAACGCCACGCTCACCATATAAATATCCTTTCAAACCTTTTTGCAAAGTTTCGCCTGAAACATCAAAATCACTTATAGATAAAGACAATTCGTCGTCTAACTTCACGTAAGTGCTTTGGTCACCTTTGGTAACAATTGCGAAATAAGCAATTTTTTCTAATTGAAATGAAGCCATTCCATCACCATCAGTACTTGAATCGGCAATTTTTTGTTGTTGGTAATTGTATAAAGTAACCGTTGCACCTGAAACTGGATCAGTAGAAACGATATCGCTAACTGCAATAACTACAGATTTATCAGTTCCTCGTTTTGCAATTACACCTAAATCAGTTGCTAAAATATTGGTTCCAATGGTTGTGTTGTTGTAATAATAATAGTCGGTGCATGGATCAAGACTTTCTCTATAATCATAATCTTCTTCGTAGTAATAATAGTCGTAATTGTTGCCACTATAATTTACGTCGTCTTCATTTTCTTCTTCTGAATCATCGTTTTCTTCTTCGTTACTTGAAGTTTCATTTCCGCATTTGTAAAGCGAATATTTCTTTTTGAATGAAAATTCTACACGATAAATCGCACCTGGTTCTGGAGTTACAATTTTGGAAATATCTAAGGCATAGGTATTCCATTTTGTATAATCGAGAAGATTATTTTGTTTTAATTCGATGGTTTTTTTGGCGACCGATTGTCCTACTTGTTTTAGATTTCGTGTTCCGTTAAGTTCATTATTTTGCAAGAATTGCATGATGTTGTTTTTGTAAATTTTATACACTTTTACATCAACAGCATTCAGATTGGCAGCTTGAAAATTGATTTTTAAATTGTTTGAACTTGGTAAAATCGTTCCGCTTTTTAGTAATCGTACGGCTGGTTTTATTTGTTCAAATTGTAATTTTTCGGAATAATTTTGCTTCATTTTGTAGCCGTATTCGTTTTCAATTCCTTGAAAAACTTCGACTAATTTTGTTCCGGCAAACGATTGAATATTGGATTCTTCTTCAACAACTTCAACTACTGGTGCGACATAAGCTGCAACTGAATCTACAGCAACCGCAGCAGTATCAACAGCAACAGATGTTGAGTCAACGGCAGCTGCTACACTTTCGGTTATAGTTTCAGTTGAATTTCCTTTGTCAACTTCTGAATTTTTGGCTTCATTACTAAAGAATACTTTCAAAACGTTGCCCATTGTGGCAAATTTCAAATTATTAGTATTTTCAATTGCGATTAATCCTTTAAAATCTTGATCTCTTTTTAATGGATCGGAGAAATTGATAAGTAAAGATTGGTTGTTTTCGTCACCAATTTTAATATCTAAAACTTTGAATTGATTTTTACCTGGAATTGGATATTTCACTTCGCCTTCTTGTTCAATATCAGCATCATTGCCATCCCAAGCAATGGTGATTTCGCTGTCGTCATCGAAACGTTTTATTTTGTCAATTGTGAATTTGAATTCAGTTGAAGTACTTGTAGCTTTGTCGAAAATTATCTTTAAATCATCGCCATTTTGAGTTGCTTTTAACAATTTTTGAGCGTCTTCAAATGACAAATTATCTGCTGTCTTTATAGTTCCATTCAAATAATAGGTGTCTGGATCATACGATTGCAAGTCTAAAGTGTTGACAATAAAATCTTGCTTGATTGTTTTAATCGAAAACTTAAAATCCTCCAATTCTTTAGGAGTCTTATCATTGATTTGCGAAAGGTGAAGTGTAATTTGATACAAAGTATTTTGTTCCAATTTGTCTTTTGGAATAAAAGCAATGGTATTATTAGAAAGTGCCACGACTTTTCCTGAAACACTTGGAGAAATATCGAACAAATCTTCGTCTAATTCTTGGTTGGGTTTCCAATCACTTTTATTGAATGCCAATTGCACGCGAATATCGGAACTGACCGATACAAAACCAGAAGAAAAACTCGATATATAATCCTTGTATAACGAGAAGTCGGAATCAAAATCGGCAGCCGATTTTTTAGAACAAGAATGCAATACAAAGATTGCAAGAAACAAACCGATTAACTTGCTGGTTTTCATAAAGTAATGGAATTATTGATTAGAACTTTTTGTCTTGAAAAGATGCTTTTTCACACTTTCAATTAATGCTATAACAGAAATAAATTTTAAATATTGTAGTAAAAGTAAAATAAATTTTTGGACTATTTTTCTTGTAAAAAAACTAATGCTGCTACTTTCTTTTTTCGGCAAAAAAACGTTTCATTAATTCGCCACATTCTTGAGCCATAATGCCTTGGTTTACTTGAGTTTTTGGATGTAGTTTAGTTCCTAAAGTTAGAAATCCGCGTTGTTCATCACGAGCACCAAAAACAATTTTAGAAATCTGACTCCAATATAAAGCACCGGCGCACATTTGACACGGTTCGATCGTAACATATAAAGTACAATCTTTCAAGTATTTTCCGCCAAGGAAATTGGCAGCGGCAGTTATCGATTGCATTTCGGCGTGCGCTGTTACATCGTTTAATAATTCAGTAAGATTATGACTTCTAGCAATGACTTTGTTGTCAATTACAATGATGGCACCAACTGGAATTTCACCTTTTTCAAAAGCAGTTTCGGCTTCTTGCAAAGCTTTTTTCATAAAGTATTCGTCGGTGAAAATGTTTTCCATAGAACAAAAATAGGAATTCAATTCGTACATTTGCTACATGTCAGAAAATTTACTTCAAAACATCAATAATCCATCCGATTTAAAAAAATTGGGAACATCGCAATTGCCTCAATTGGCTAAAGAGTTGCGTGATTTTATTATTGATGTGGTTTCTGTAAAAGAAGGTCATCTTGGCGCAAGTCTTGGTGTGATTGAACTGACAATTGCTTTGCATTATGTTTTTGACACGCCAAATGATTTGCTAGTTTGGGATGTTGGTCATCAAGCTTATGGTCATAAAATTCTAACTGAAAGAAAAGAAAATTTTCATACCAATCGTCAACTTGGCGGTATTTCTGGATTTCCAAAACGTAGTGAAAGTATTTATGATACTTTTGGTGTTGGACATTCTTCAACCTCTATTTCTGCCGCTTTGGGAATGGCGATTGCGTCTCAATTGAAAGGCGAAAATAAACATCATATTGCGGTAATTGGCGATGCTTCAATTGCAAGCGGAATGGCTTTTGAAGGATTAAATCACGCTGGAGTTACTGATGCCAATTTGTTGGTAATTTTGAATGATAATGCTATCGGAATTGATCCAAGTGTTGGTGCTTTGAAAAATTATTTGACATCGGTTAAAGAAGGGAAAAATCCGAAGCAGAATAATATGATTAAATCGTTGAATTTTGATTATTCTGGACCGATTGACGGACATGATTTTAAAGCTTTGATTTCAGAATTAGAGCGACTGAAAAAAGTAAAAGGACCAAAATTTCTTCACATAATTACTACCAAAGGTAAAGGTTTACAACAAGCTGAAGAAGACCAAGTGAAATATCACGCACCTGGAAAATTTGATAAAAATACAGGTGAAATTCATCCAAAATCGGAAGAAAATTTACCTCCAAAATTTCAAGATGTTTTTGGATTGACTTTAGTCGAATTGGCTACAAATAATCCGAAAATTATCGGAATTACTCCTGCAATGCCTAGTGGAAGTTCATTAAAATTTATGATGGATGCTTTTCCCGAAAGAGCTTTTGATGTTGGAATTGCCGAACAACATGCAGTAACTCTTGCAGCCGGAATGGCAACGCAAGGAATGGTGGTTTTTTGCAATATCTATTCTACTTTTTTGCAACGTGCTTATGACCAAGTGATTCATGATGTGGCTTTGCAGAATTTACCCGTGATATTTTGCTTGGATAGAGCAGGATTAGTTGGTGAAGATGGCGCAACGCATCATGGAGTTTTTGATTTGGCATATTTACGATGCATTCCAAACATGATAATTTATGCTCCAAAAGACGAAATTGATTTGCGAAACATTTTATTTACAGCTTCTTTAGGATTAAATCATCCGATTGCAATTCGTTATCCTAGAGGAAGAGGAAAATATTCAAATTCCAAATTTCAAATTTCAAATTCCAAATTTGAGAGAATTGAAATGGGGAAGGCTCATTTGCTGAAAAGTGGTACTAAAATAGCCGTTTTATCAACTGGATTTATTGGTAATAATGTGAGTTTTGCCTTGGATAAAATTTCAAATACTGATGCAATTGCTCACTATGATTTTGGATTTGTAAAACCATTAGATGAAAATTTGTTGCATGAAATATTCAATTCATTTGAATCCATAATTACTATTGAAGATGGTGTAATCAAAGGCGGATTTGGTTCTGCAATTATTGAATTTGCATCTGAAAATAATTATAAAAACAGCATAAAAACGCTCGGAATTCCGGATAATTTTATCGAACATGGAACGGTAGAAGAGTTGCAACAAATGTGCAAAATTGACGTTAAAAGTTTAGAAAAGCTTTTTTCTA
The DNA here is from genome assembly GCF_000757385.1 of Flavobacterium aquatile LMG 4008 = ATCC 11947. Lineage (GTDB taxonomy): Bacteria > Bacteroidota > Bacteroidia > Flavobacteriales > Flavobacteriaceae > Flavobacterium > Flavobacterium aquatile. Next base: position 242,924 of record NZ_JRHH01000005.1, read on the forward strand.
CTATTTGATTTTACGACTTTTGCGCAACTTTAACTTTTTATACCATGAGATTCTTCCTCAAATCTTCTGTAATTTTATTTTTATTAGTCACACAAATATCTTTTTCGCAAGAAATTCAAACCAAGTTACCCGATACTATTTCGAATTGGGAAGGCAAAAACACTATTGGATTTGACATTAGCCAGATTGCATTTATGAATTGGAATGCTGGTGGGAATAGTTCAGTTTCAGGCTTGTTGAAAGGCAATTTTATCAGAAAATATTCTACTGATAAAATGAAATGGGTTAATGAACTTATTGTACGATATGGCGTTAATAAACAAGACGGCGTTGAGTTACGAAAAACAGATGATGCTTTTCAGTTTAACTCAACTTTTGGTTATAGAAAAGACACGATTTCTAATTGGTATCATTCGGCAAAATTTAATTTTAACACCCAATTTACCAACGGATATGCGTATCCAAATACCGACAAAGCAATTTCCAAACCATTTGCACCAGCATACATTTTTACAGGTATTGGAGCAGAATATTCTAATAAAGAAAAGAAAATCAACGTTTATTTGTCGCCATTAACTCAGAAAACTACTTTGGTTCTCGATCAACGGTTGGCGAATGAAGGTGCGTTTGGAGTTCAGAAAGCAGAATATGATTTGGATGGAAATCTAATTAAAGAAGGCAAGAAGTCAAGAACAGAACTCGGAGTTTTGGTGACAGGTCATCATAAAAAAGAAGTTTGGAAAAACATCAATCTTGAAAACAGATTGAGTTTGTATTCTGATTATATCAATAATTTTGGAAATGTTGATGTTGATTGGCAAATACAATTGGATTTGGTTGTTAATGAATATGTTAGAGCTAATATTGGAGCACATTTAATATATGATGACGATATTAAAGCTAAAGAAGAAGTTGCTGGAGAACAAATAACATTAGGTCCAAAACTTCAATTAAAACAAGTTTTAGGAATTGGATTGGTTTACAATTTTAAATAAAAAAGCTCCGAAATATTTCGGAGCTTTTTAGTTTAATCAATAATTATTTTATTCTTCGATAGCAAGTTTTCTTGATTCTCTTCTATCTCTTAATTTATATTTTACTCGTTTTACCAAGTAGAACATAACTGGAACCATTACTAAAGTTAGCACAGTTGCATAAGTCAATCCGAAGATGATTGTCCAGGCTAATGGACCCCAAAATATTACGTTATCTCCACCAATAAATAAGTGCGGATTTAAATCGGTAATTAATCCGAAGAAGTCAAAGTTTAATCCGATTGCTAATGGAATTAATCCAAGAACGGCAGTTAAAGCAGTTAATAATACCGGACGTAAACGTGATTTTCCAGATTCGATAATTACTTCTTTTATTTCTTCTAACGATAAATCATCGTGACTTTGCAGTTTATTATCGGCTACTTTTTTGTCTAATAAAAGTACGAAGAAGTCCATTAATACGATTCCGTTTTTCACCACAATTCCGGCGAGAGAAATAATTCCCATCATCGTCATTAGGATTACGAAATCCATTCCGGCGATAACATATCCGTAGAAAACACCGCTAAAACTTAATATTACGGTGAACAAAATCACCATTGTTTTAGAAACTGAGTTAAATTGTAAAACGATAATAATTGTAATTCCTGCCAAGGCTAAGAATAATGCATACATCAAGAAACTTTGGTTTTTACCTTGTTCTTCTTGAACTCCAGAGAACGAATAAGTAACTGTTTTTGGCAATTCGTATCCTTTTAATTCGGTTTGAATTTGTTTTGTAATTTCATCACCATTAAAACCAGTCAATACATTAGAATAAACCGTCATAATTCTTTTTTGGTTTTTTCTTTTGATTTGATTGTAAGTTGTCGTTTTCTCTGTTTGTGAAACAGCAGAAATCGGCACTTGCATCATTTGACCATTGTTCTGATTTCTAAATGTTATGGATTGATTGAACAATACATTTTCATTTTTACGTTGGTCATCTTGCATACGCATTGTGATGTTATAGTCATCGTCACCTTCTTTATAGGTAGAAATTTCTTGACCATAAACCGAACGACGTAAATTGAATCCTAATTGACCAGTAGAAACACCCAAACTTCCGGCGCTTACTCTATCTACTTTTACTTCAAGTTCTGGACTTTCTTTGTTTACATCAACACTTAATCTTTCAATTCCAGGGATATTTTTGGCATTGATGAAAGCGATCATTTTATCGGCTTCTTTCAACATTACATCATAATCAATACCAGTTAACTGAATACTAATTGGATAACCTGCTGGCGGACCATTTGAATCTTTTTCAACCGTAACCGTTGCTCCAGCAATTCCTTTTACTTTGGCACGAATTTCTTCTAAAACATCGGCTGTATTTACTCCTTTTCTAAATTTGAATTCAGAGAAATTGACCGTAACCTTTCCTTTGTAAGGAGTTTCAGAAGCTGAACCTGCGTCAACATTTGGATTTCCTGCACCAACACCAACTTGAGAAACAATAGATTCTGCTAAGTAGTTTTCTTTTTCACTTCCGTCAACATATTTGCTTAAAATTCCAATTACTTGTTTTTCTACAAATAACGTAGCTTTGTTAGTTTTAGAAATATCTGTTCCTTGAGGATATTCAATATAAGCGATAACTTGATTTGGAATATTATCAGGGAAAAACAATACTTTTCTTGGGAAAATTCCAAGTAAGATAAAAGAGAAAAATAACAATCCAATAATTCCTACTAAGGCAAACCATGCTCTTTTTCCGGTTAAGATTTTGGCTAAGAAATTCTTGTATTTGTTTTCCATTTTTGGGAAGAAACTGTACTGAAAATCTTGTGTCCATTGGTATAATTTTAATTTATACAGCCACATTAATCCTAAAGAAATTAAAGCTAGGTGACCAATTGCTCTCGATAATTTAGAATCATAAATATTTCCGATAAGAACAAAAATTACCGCAATTACTGTAAAAATAATTGAATATAATTTGGCCGATCTTTTAGATACATTTTTATCAGAAGTATCCATTGAACCACCAGTCATGGCTGCATTTACAACCATTGCAACGAATAATGAAGCAGTCAATGTTACAGTTAATGTAATTGGGAAATATTTCATGAATTTACCCATTGTTCCTGGCCATAAAAGAAACGGTAAAAATGCCATTAACGTAGTCGCTGTTGATGATATTACAGGCCAAGCAATTTCTCCAATTCCAATTTTAGAAGCGGTAATTCTGTCCATTCCTTTTTGCATGTTGGCAAATACGTTGTCGACAACCACAATTCCGTCATCAACAAGCATACCTAATCCCATTACTAATCCGAATAGAACCATCGTGTTCAAGGTTAAGCCGAAGGCAGAAAGAATACTAAACGCCATCAACATTGATAATGGTATTGCTGCTCCAACAAATAGTGAATTTCTTAATCCCATGGTAAACATTAACACAATCATTACTAGTACAATACCAAAAATGATGTGGTTAGAAAGTTCGTCTACTTGGTGTTCTACTCTTGATGATTGGTCGTTAGTTAACTGCAATTCAAGATTTGAAGGCAAATAGGATGATTTAGCTTTTTCTAATTTTTCTTTCACTTGTTCAATGGCAGAAATCATGTTTTGATTAGAACGTTTTTTAACGTTAAGCATCACCACTTCCTTGCCAGATTCACGAGCGTAGGTTGTTTTTTCTTTTTCTTTAAAGCTAACAACAGCAATGTCTTTTAAGTAAACCGTTCCGCCGTAAGATTTTACAATTACATTTTCTAGTTCTTTTGGATCTTTTATTTCACCAACAATTCTGATGTTGTTTCTTGAGCCTTGAGAAATTAGATTTCCGCCCGAAAGCGTCATGTTTTCATACTTCACAGCATTTTGAATTTCATCAAATGAAACTTGTGCTGCAGTCATTTTGAAAATATCGACTGCAATTTCTACCTCTTTATCATCAACACCTAAAATGTCTACTTTTTTAACTTCTGGGATTTCTTCAATATCATCTTGAAGCAATTCGCCGTATTTTTTAAGTTGTTGCGTTGTATAATTTCCTTTTAAGTTGATATTCAAAATAGGCACTTCTTCCGAAATGTTTAATTCAAATACATTAGGTTCTACTTTACTTCCATTGTCTAGATTTGGCCAATCGGTATCGGCTTTTACTACATCAACTTTGTCTTTGATTTTAGTTTTAGCTTCTTCAATTCCTACTTTATCGCCAAATTCAACGATGATCATTCCGTAATCTTGAAACGAACTAGAAGTAATTTTATCGATACCAGAAATGTTCTTAAACTCTTTTTCTAAAGGTTTAACGATTAATTTTTCAACATCTTCGGCTGAGTTTCCTGGGAAAACAGACGAGATGTAAACTTTATTTTCGATAATTTCTGGAAAATCTTCACGCGGCATTGTTATGTAGGCAATTACACCGGTTATAACAATTAACAAGGTCAAGATATAAACAGTAACACGATTGTCTACTGCCCAACTTGATATTCCGAATTCTTTATTTTGATGACTCATATAAATTTTAGATTTTAGATTTTAGATATTAAATTTGATATTTAAAATCTAATATTTGATATTAAAAGTTCAATTTCATTCCGTCAGAAATAGTGTTTACACCTTCTGTTACAATTACATCATTAGAAGATAATCCGCTTAAAATTTCGGTTACGTTATCTGATGATTGTCCTACTTTAACTAGTACTTTTTTAGCAGTTCCAGTTTTTCCGTTGATGTTTATCGCAGTAAATACAAATTTGTCTCCTTTTCCATCTTCTTGAACTACATTGGTAGGAACAACAATTGCATTTTTAGTAGTATAATCGATAATTTTAAGTTTGGCTACTTGATTAGGACGTAATAAATTATCCGGATTTGGAACTCCAACTTCAATACCAAAACTTCTATTGTTAGGATTGATGAAATTTCCAACCTGACGTACTTTTCCTTTGTATGTTTTATTTAGAGAAGTTAAGAAAACATCTACTTCAGTTCCTACTTTTAATTTTCCAATATAAGTTTCTGGAACCGATGTTGAAACATACATATTTCCTAAGTTTACTATTCGCATTAAACCTTGTTGACTAGCAGCAACTACTTGACCTCTTTCTACAAATACTTCGTCAATTGTTCCAGAAAATGGCGCTCTAATAACAGTTTTAGACAATTGTGCTTTGGCTTGAGCAACCGATTTTTGCAAACTAATCATCTGTGTTTGAGCTTGTAAATATTGAATTTCTGATCCAATTTTTTGATTCCAAAGATTTTTCTGTCTTTCGAATGTTGTTTTTGCTAATTGATATTGTGTTTCTAAATTAGCTACTTGTTGGCTAGAACCACCATCATCTACACGACCAAGAATTTGACCTTTAGAAACTTTTTGTCCCGCTTTTACATTCAGTGAAACTAATGTTCCAGGCATTTCTGGTTGAATTAAGATGTTTTCTTTAGTGTCAACACTTCCTTGAATTTCAAGATAATGATTGAAAGTAGTGTCTTTTACAGCGATAACAGAAACTAATGCTTCGTCAACTTTTACATCTAATGTTGCTAAAGCTTCATCAATTTTTGCTAAATCTGCTTGGATTAGAGCTTTCTTAGCTTGAAGTTCTTTTACATTCTTAGCGTTTATTAAATCATCTATACTTGCTGTATTTTCTTTCTTAGAACATGAAAATAATGTCAGCGATAAAACGGTTATTAAAAGTATTTTTCTCATCTTATTTTGGATTATTCTGTTTGTTATTGGTTACCTATTATTTTTTCTAATGCTGCTTTTTTATTGATTACATCAACCATAGCTTGCAAATAATTTTGTTGTGATGTATAAAGTTGTCGTTGCGCTTCAGTAAAATCAAAGCTGCTAGAAAGTCCTTCTTTAAATTTTATTTGTTGTTTGTTTTCGATGCGTTCTGCCAATCCCAAACTTTCTTTAGAACTATTATATTGCTCAATGCTGTATTCATAATCGCTTTTAGCATTTTGATACGCAAGTTTTAATTTTTGTTCTGTTTCTGTTAAATCAGTTTTAGCTTTTTCTAAAGCAATTTGAGCTTGTTGTGTCCTTGCACTTCTTGCAAAACTGCTAAAAATTGGAACGTTTAAAGTAATTCCCAAATTAGAATAATTAAAGTATTTTTGGTCTGAGTTGAAGAATGTGAATTTATCTCCAAAAGAATTATAACCAAAATTAACTCCAGCTGATAATGAAGGTAATGCTTTGCTTTTTTCAAGCTTCATCTCAAGATTACGTTGTTCTACAAAATTTTGAGTAATAACATAATTGATGTTGCTTGTTGCATTAAAATCGGTGCTTTTAAGAGCTAAATCTAGATTTTTCTGAGTTAAATCGTCCAATTTATCGGTCAATGTTAATTCGTCTTCAATTTCAATTCCTAAATTTACTTTCAACATTTTTAGACTAATGTCTTTAAGTCTTGTAACATAATTTAAATTATTATTTACAGAGGCTAGAGTAATTTTTAGTTGCTCAACATTTTCTTCTTCGATAAGTCCGTTTTTAAATGTTTGGTCAGTATCAAACAAAGTTTTCTCTAAAACGGTTTTATTTTTTTGAAGAATTTGAACGCTTTCATCAGCCAATAAAACACTTCCGTATGCATTGATAATCATCTCTCTAACATCAATATCGGTTTTCTTTTTGCTATTTTCATAAAATTGAAGATAGGTTTTAGAAGCTTGTAACGCCACAATATAAGAACCATCAAATAACAATTGAGTTAAAGATAAATTTCCTGTAGCATTGTGTTTTGTTCCAAAAGCTACTTCTTGAAAAGTTCCTGGTGTTCCTCCAAAAATTTCAGCTGGAATTAATGATTTTTGAATTTCAAAGTTGTTTTGATAACTAATCGATCCATTAATTTGAGGCAATCCAGAAGCTGTAGTTTCCCACTTTTTCTTTTTAGCCATTTCTATATCTCGATTTGCATTGATTGCCGATCGATTATTGGTTGTAGCATGCGTTATAGCTTGATCTAGGCTAAACGTGTAGCTTTTTTTCTCTTCTTGTGCTTGCATGATTGATGCAAAAAGAAGTAAGGTTAGTATTATTTTGTTTTTCATTGATTGATAATTATTTATTAAGATTAAGTAAGTTTTTTTCTAGTTCTACAAGTCCTTCAGCTGTTGCAATTGCTCTTGTATGGTATTCCAATGCTTTGGCTTCAAGTTCGTACGCTTCTTTTTCTAATCGAGTATTTTCGTTGATTGAAAAAATTAAGGTGTAATAAAATTTTACTGCTGCTTCAATATCTGTTTCTGGACGATATAAACCTTGTTTAATCCCTTTTTCAATATTTTGTCGAAACATTTGACTGCAGTCTTCAATCTCATTTTCCATCATTTTTTGATAAATTTCGGGATAATGTTTTTTTAGTTGATATGCTGGAGATTGGTCAAATGCTTGAAACATTTCTTGAAACATTTCACGTAGTTGAAAATTTTCGGCAATGGCATTATGATTTTCAGAAACCACTTTATCCATTAAAGCATGTATTTTTTGATGAACAACTTCTGTTCCTTCCTCAATAAGCATTTCTTTGTTGCTGAAATATTTGTAAATCGTTTTTTTTGAAATACACATTTCTCCGGCAATATCATCCATAGTTACGCTTTTGAAACCAAGTTTCAAAAACATGTCGGTCGCTTTTTTAATGATTTTCTCTTTCATTTTTTTAATTTATTTGAAAATAAACTTTTCTAATCTAATCTATTTTCGGGTGCAAATATATATTGGAAACTCTGAATACTAAAATAGTTTCCAAATTATTTACATAAATTTAACATTTATTTAATTAATGATTTCAAATTCTAAATTGGCTGTAATATTAATATTTGAACCAATTAACAATCCATTACTTTCTTGATTTGAATTAGAATATAATCCAAAATCCTTGCGATTAATTTCTCCTATAATTTCTAAAAGTACTTTTGATGATTGGTTATTCGATTCTAATGCAGCAATTTTAGCATCGAGTTCAACCACTTTTGTAATGTTGTTTATTGTTAAATTTCCTTTTACAAAATTGATGTCGTTATTTATTTTTTCAAAAGAAGTTGATTTAAAAGTTACCAATGGATATTGATTGGAATTAATGAAATCTTTCAAATTTAAATTACTATCAACATGTTCTAGTTTGCCTTCTTTTTTATTTACATCCAAAACAAATTCGACATTAGCATTAATAAGTTGATTGTTTACAATGTCAATTGTACTCGAAAGTTTATTGAATGAACTGTCTAGATAGGCAATAATTGAGTTTTTCGCTCTAATCATGAAATCAGATTGATTGGTGTTCAAATTCCATTTAGTTATTGTCATTTTCAGTAGATTAAGGTTGAATTATTTGACAAATGTATATTGGAAACTTTAGATACCAAAATAGTTTCCAAAGTATTTACATAAATTTAACATTTCGATAAAAATTCACTTTTGTAATCCTGTTGGAATAACGTAAATTAGCCAAAAATTACTTTTATGCATTCTATTTATCAGTACCAAGAATTTATTTCCGATTATTTACAGTCGCAATATGAAACTAAAGAGCCTAGAAATCTTTATGAGCCAATTCATTATATTTTAGATCTTGGCGGAAAAAGAATGCGTCCTGTTCTGACATTGATGAGCGCAGAAGTATTTGATGCCGATTTTAAACTAGCACTTCCAGCAGCATTGGCAGTTGAGGTTTTTCATAATTTTTCACTAGTTCATGATGATATTATGGATGATGCACCGTTGCGAAGAGGAAATGAAACGGTACATGAGAAATGGAATGTCAATACCGCAATTTTATCTGGTGATGCTATGTTGATTTTGGCGTATCAATATTTTGAACAATACAATACCGAAGTTTTTAGAGATTTGGCAAAGCTTTTTAGCAAAACTGCGCTTGAAGTTTGCGAAGGACAACAATACGACGTAGATTTTGAAACTCGTGATGATGTTACTATTCCTGAATATCTAAAAATGATTGAATATAAAACCGCAGTTTTAGTTGCGGCAGCAATGAAAATGGGTGCTATTGTAGCCGAAACTTCTAAAGAAAATGCTGATTTAATTTATGATTTCGGATTGAATTTAGGATTGGCTTTTCAATTACAGGACGATTATTTGGACGCTTTTGGAAATCCAGAAACCTTCGGAAAACAAGTTGGTGGTGATATTATTGAAAACAAAAAAACCTACTTATATCTAAAAGCAATCGAATTTTCGAATGATAATCAAAAGGAACAATTGTTGCATTTATTTTCAATTCAACCCGATGATAATTCGGATAAAATAGAATCTGTAAAATCTATTTTTAATGAATCTGGTGCGTCTGATGCAACTAAAAAAGCCATTCAAGATTATACTTTAAAAGCATTTGATACCTTACAAAATATAGGAATTGACAACGAGAAAAAAGATATCTTACGATCTTTTGGAGAAAATTTAATGGGTAGAAAAGTATAATGTTCATTGCTCCAATAAATACTGACCAATTACTTTCTGAAGCAGAAAAAGAAAATTTATACCTCAAATTAATTGAGCAAATAAACAAGGATTTCAATTTGGCCAATGAACCAGTAGATTTTCATAGTAGTACAACTCCGGACGAATTGAAAATTCAACTTCATGAGAAAATTTACCGACTAATTCAATATAAGTTTGCCGAATATTTAAACCTACTTTACATCATTGATGTTCCTGAAGATCAAGTAAAAAAGTTAGATGGTTCTGATATTTCTGAACTTTCTGGGCAAGTAGCTTTTTTGGTTTTAAAACGTGAATGGATGAAAGTTTGGTTTAGAAATAGGTATTAAAGTATTTCTAAAATTGAAGTAATTGCGCCAAAAATAAACGCACTTCCCAAATCTTTTGTGCCACTTGGATTGAATGAATCAATGCGTTGTCCTTCAAATCCGTAAACAGAGAAAGTTTTGGTATTACTCATTCTGTAACTTTTACCAAGAACATAGTAATTGTCGTTTAAATTGGTAATGGGATTGTAAAGTGAAAGGTTACCTTTTTTAGAAAGAAAGTTATTTTTATTCAAATTAATTTGAAAGGAAACAGGCTTTAAATTTACTGATGCTAAACTTGGCAAAAATCTATAATTAATTGTGTTGTTTTGCCCAAAACTTACAACACAAACAAACAAAAACGAAATGTAAAATAATTTCTTCATAGTTTAAAAATAAACCCTTACAAAAGGCATTAATGCATCACCATAAACATTTTTATCTTCATTGAACAATACATTGTATCGTGCGCCAATAGTAATATTTTCCATGCGATAACCTGCGCCTAAAAATAAACCGGTGTTCCAGAATTTATCGGAAAAATTGGTATCTTCATAATTTACATTCACACGCAATTGTTCTAACTCAACCGATAATTGTATTTCAGGAATTGGATTTACTAAACCAATTAAACTTCCACCATATTGACTTGACGAATAAAAATCTCTTTGTCTTAAATAACTGTATTGCAGTCCAGCTCCAAACGCTAAATATTCATTAACATTATAAATCGCACTTGGTGCAATGGAAATATTTGTAAATCCAGAACCAAAACCTAATCCTAATCCACCTCCAAATTGCACACGACTCCAAAAATCACTTTTTGCATTATTTTCTGGCATTTGTTGCGCCGAAATTGTAAAACTTAAACCGATAAAAAACAGAAATGTTAATCTTTTTGTTAAAATCTGTAAAGTATTCTTTTTCATGCTTCTATATATAGTTAATTAGCGATATAAAAGTAGTAAAAACATTGAAAGATTGTTATAATTATTTTACTTTTGCATAAATTTTTTTAACACAACGAATATTTTATCTAAATTATGGATAGGTTTTCCTTTTTAAACGCAGCACACACCGAATTTTTCGCGCAAACATACGATCAATATTTACTTAATCCAGATTCTGTTGAACCTAGTTGGAGAGCTTTCTTTCAAGGTTTCGATTTTGGAATGACAACTTACAATGAAGAGAATGTTGGGCAACAGTTGGCAAATTTTGCATCTGAGAATCAAGATTGTTCTATAGTTTCCGATAAAATTCAAAAAGAGTTCAATGTTCTCAAACTAATTGATGGTTACAGAACACGTGGTCACCTTTTTACCCAAACCAATCCGGTACGTGAAAGAAGAACTTACGAACCAAATTTGGATTTATCTAATTTCGGATTATCAGACGCCGATTTAAATACCGTTTTTGATGCTGCCAAAATACTTGGTCATCAACCAAAAACACTTAAAGAAATTATAGCTCATTTAAAGAATGTATACTGCCAACATATTGGTATTGAGTACATGTACATGAGAAAACCAGAAGTTATTCAGTGGATTCAAGATCGAATTAATATTAACGATAATCTTCCAAATTTCAATCCAGAACAAAAGAAGCATATTCTTGGAAAATTAAATGAAGCCGTTTCTTTCGAAAATTTCCTTCATACAAAATACGTAGGTCAAAAACGTTTTTCTCTTGAAGGAGGCGAAAGTATCATTCCAGCATTAGATTCATTAATTGAAGCTGCTGCTGAAAAAGGTGTAGAGCATTTCGTAATGGGAATGGCACACCGTGGAAGATTGAATATTTTAGCCAATATCTTCGGAAAAGCTACACAAGATATCTTCTCAGAATTTGACGGAAAAGATTATGATAAAGAATATTTTGATGGAGACGTAAAATACCACTTGGGTTTAACTTCTGAAAGAAAAACAACTTCTGGTAAAAAAATCAATATCAATTTAGCTCCAAATCCTTCGCATCTTGAAACAGTTGGTGCTGTTATTGAAGGAATTGCTCGTGCTAAACAAGATAAATATTTTCCAGACGATTTCTCTAAAGTATTGCCGATTGCCGTTCACGGTGATGCTGCAGTTGCCGGACAGGGAATTGTGTACGAAATTGTTCAAATGGCGCAACTTGACGGATACAAAACTGGAGGAACAATCCATATTGTAATCAACAACCAAGTTGGATTTACCACTAATTACCAAGATGCACGTTCATCTGTTTACTGTACTGATGTAGCTAAAGTTACATTATCGCCAGTACTTCACGTAAATGCTGACGATACTGAAGCTGTCGTTCATGCTATGTTGTTTGCGTTAGATTTCCGTATGCAATTTGGTCGTGACGTATTTATCGACTTATTAGGATACAGAAAATACGGTCACAACGAAGGTGATGAACCTCGTTTTACACAACCAGTTTTATATAAAATTATTGCAAAGCACCAAAATCCAAGAGAGATTTACGCAGAAAAATTAATTACTGCAGGAATTATCGATGCGGCATATATAACCAAAATTGAAAACGAATACAAAGATAAATTAGATGAGAATCTACAAGCTTCTCGTAAAAAAGATTTAACGATAATCAAACCTTTCTTGCAAGATGCATGGGAAGGATTTGAACAAGTTTCTGACGATGAAATGCTTAAAAAATTCGATACTAAATTCGATAAAAAGAAACTAGATCAAATAGCAAAAGAAATTTCAACACTTCCAGCAGACAAGAAATTCATCAACAAAATTTCTAAAATTGTTACCGATAGAAAAACAATGTATGATAACAATGTTATCGATTGGGGAACAGCTGAATCATTGGCTTATGGTTCGCTTTTAACAGAAGGTTACGATGTTAGAATTTCTGGTCAAGACGTAGAAAGAGGTACATTCTCACACCGTCATGCTGTTGTAAAAGTAGAAGATAGCGAAGAAGAAGTAATTCTTTTAAATTCGATTTCAAATAAAAAAGGAAAGTTCAATGTGTTCAATTCCTTCCTTTCAGAATATGGGGTTTTAGGTTTCGATTATGGATATGCTTTGGCAAATCCGAATGCGTTGACAATTTGGGAAGCACAATTTGGAGATTTCTCTAATGGTGCACAAATTATGATTGACCAATACATTTCATGTGGTGAAGACAAATGGAACAACCAAAACGGAATCGTACTTTTATTACCTCACGGATACGAAGGTCAAGGTGCCGAACATTCATCAGCTAGAATGGAGCGTTATTTGCAACTGTGTGCACGTCATAATATGTATGTTGCCGATTGTACAACGCCAGCCAATTTCTATCACTTGTTGAGAAGACAAATGAAAACGAAATTCCGTAAACCATTGGTAGTATTCTCACCAAAAAGTTTATTACGTCATCCATTATGTGTTTCAACGCAAGATGAATTAGCCAATGGTGAATTCCAAGAAACTATCGACGACAATTTAGTAGATAAGAAAAAAGTAAAAACAGTAGTTTTTGTAACAGGAAAATTCTATTATGATATTCTTGCCGAAAGAGAAAATAACGGTAGAAATGACGTAGCTTTGGTACGTATTGAGCAATTATTTCCATTGCCAGTAGAGCAATTAAAAGCAATTATCGCTAGTTATCCAAACGCAGACGATTATGTTTGGGCACAAGAAGAACCAAAAAATATGGGAGCTTACAGCTTTATGTTAATGAATTTCGATTTGGTAAAATGGAGATTAGCATCATTAAAAGCCTACGCAGCACCAGCAGCAGGAAGTCACACTAGAGATAGAAGACGTCACGCCGATGCAATAAGAATGGTTTTTGACAAAAATTTGTTTAGATAGTCATTGCGAGGAACGAAGCAATCTCAAATTCTTAATAAGTTTAATTAGGAGCTATTTCCTGCTTTACGCTATATCTTTTCCTTTTTAAAGAAAAAAGAAAAAGGATGTCGCTTCAATCAGGGCTAGAACATAGAAGTAACAACACGAATAATTTAAAATATAAAATTCATCATTTAAAATAAATACAATGATTTTAGAAATGAAAGTGCCTTCACCAGGCGAATCAATAAAAGAAGTAGAAATCGCAACTTGGTTAGTAAAAGACGGCGATTATGTAGAAAAAGATCAAGCAATTGCTGAAGTAGATTCAGACAAAGCAACACTAGAATTACCTGCAGAAGCAAGCGGAATAATTACGCTAAAAGCAGAAGAAGGTGATGCAGTTGCTGTTGGTGCAGTAGTTTGTTTAATCGATACTGGCGCTGCAAAGCCAGCAGGTGATGCTCCAACTCCAGCAAAAGAAGAAGCAAAACCAGTTGCAGAAGCTCCAAAACCAGAAGCTCCAAAGGCGGCTCCAGTTGCAGAGAAGACTTATGCAGCAAGTACGCCATCTCCAGCAGCTAAAAAAATATTAGACGAAAAAAACATCAAACCTTCTGACGTTGTTGGAACTGGTAAAGATGGAAGAATTACTAAAGATGATGCTGTAAATGCAACACCATCAATGGGAACTCCAACTGGTGGAAATCGTGGGTCAGAGAGAACTAAACTTTCAATGTTACGTCGTAAAGTAGCTGAAAGATTAGTTGCTGCTAAAAACGAAACGGCTATGTTAACTACATTCAATGAAGTTAATATGACACCAATCAACTTAATTCGTAACGAGTACAAAGATGCTTTCAAAGCTAAACATAACGGATTAGGATTAGGTTACATGTCATTTTTTACAAAAGCGGTTACAAGAGCTTTGGCTTTATTTCCTGATGTAAACTCAATGATTGACGGTGATTTTAAAACAGCTTACGATTTCTGCGATATTTCAATTGCAGTTTCTGGACCAAAAGGTTTAATGGTTCCTGTTGTTCGCAACGCAGAAACATTATCTTTCCGTGGAATTGAGGCTGAAATTAAAAGACTTGCAATTAAATCTCGTGACGGTCAAATCACTGTTGATGATATGACTGGTGGAACATTCACAATTACAAATGGTGGTGTTTTCGGAAGTATGTTATCTACTCCAATTATCAATCCTCCGCAATCAGGAATTTTAGGAATGCACAATATTATTGAGCGTCCAATTGCCGTAAATGGTAAAGTTGAAATTCACCCAATGATGTACGTGGCACTTTCTTATGACCACAGAATTATTGATGGTCGTGAGTCTGTTGGTTTCTTAGTAGCTGTTAAAGAAGCATTAGAAAATCCATTAGAATTATTGATGAATGGCGATGCTAAAAAAGCATTGGAACTATAGTCAAAACCAATTTTTGTTAACACAGAAATTGTTTATATAAATTAAATCCCGAATGGAAATATCTATTCGGGATTTTTCGTTTATTTGTATCTCAATTATTTCTATGAAAAAAAGTAAAAAGTCAGCAGCAATAGGTTTTATATTCATCACGATGTTGATTGACATCACAGGTTGGGGAATTATAATTCCTGTAATTCCTAAGTTGATTAAAGAATTGATTCATGGAGATATTAGTGAAGCTGCTAAAATTGGTGGCTGGTTAACTTTTGCTTACGCAATAACACAATTTATTTTTGCACCATTAATAGGAAATCTAAGTGATAAATTTGGACGCCGACCAATTATTCTAATTTCACTTTTTGCCTTTTCACTAGATTATTTACTGCTGGCATTTGCTCCAACTATAACTTGGTTATTTATTGGAAGAATAATTGCCGGAATTTCGGGCGCAAGTATCACAACAGCTTCTGCCTATATTGCCGATGTAAGTACGCACGAAAATAGAGCCAAAAACTTCGGAATGATTGGTGCAGCATTCGGACTTGGATTTATAATTGGACCCGTAATTGGCGGACTTCTTGGTCAATATGGTTCGAGAGTGCCATTTTATGCAGCAGCCGTTTTATGTTTGCTAAATTTCCTTTACGGATATTTTATTTTGCCCGAATCACTTTCTAAAGAGAACAGACGAGAATTTAATATTAAAAGAGCTAATCCCATTGGAGCATTTTTAAACTTAAAAAAGTATCCACAGTTAATCGGATTGGTGATTTCAATTTTCTTATTGTATGTTGCTTCGCATGCGGTTCACAGTAATTGGAGTTATTTTACGATGTACAAATTCAATTGGGATGAAAAAATGGTAGGAATTTCACTTGGAGTAATCGGACTTTTAGTTGGAATTGTTCAAGGTGGATTAATTCGCTGGATCAATCCAAAATTAGGAAATGAGAAGAGTATTTATGTTGGAATGGCTTTGTATACAATAGGAATGTTTTTGTTTGCAACAGCTACCCAAAGTTGGATGATGTTTGTGTTTTTAATTCCGTATTGCCTTGGTGGAATTGCTGGTCCAGCGATGCAAGCCGTTATTTCTAGTCAGGTTCAAGCAAATGAACAAGGTGAAATTCAAGGAACACTTTCTAGTTTAATGAGCGCATCGGCTATTGTTGGTCCGCCAATGATGAGTACCGTTTTCTATTTTTTCACTCATAAAGAAGCACCGTTTCAGTTTGCTGGCGCGCCATTTGTTTTGGGTGGATTTCTGATGTTTTTAAGTACGATTATTGCCTATTTTTCTTTTAGAAAAAGATAATTTTACAAAAGACAATTACTATCTAGCCCTGATGCAAGGGAAAAGCTCCCGATTTTTATCGGGACTTTGGAAAGGCAGCAGGAAAAAGGATTGCAAAAATGCGCTTACCATTCGCTCCTAATTCTTTTATTTCAAATACAAACAATGGTTGTAATAATCGATAATTGCTTTTCCATTTAGCAAAATATCGGCGCCAATAATTCCGTGAACTGGTTTGGCTTTATGTTGAATGAGTGCCAAATTTACGTGGGTTAAATCGAAAATCACCAAGTGAAATTCGTTGTTTTTCCATTTGCCAAGTTGGAGTTTGTTGTCTTTTGCAAGTAGAGTTTCCATGCCATTTGCGCCAGCTCCAGAAGCTTTGGTTTTGGATTTTCCAGCTTTTAATTGAAATAAACTGATGCTTTCAAATCCGACACAACTGTTGCTTGCGCCAGTATCGAGAATGAAACTTCCTTTAATTCCGTTGATGCGTGCTTTTATTAAAAGGTGTTGCGTTTTGGAAACTTTGAAATTTATTTTTTTATATTTTTCTTTTTTAAGAATCTCTTGGAACTTTTTCATAGTTTATTTGTTTTCTTCTTCGTCGAATGAACAAAAATAGCGAAACTAAAGCAAAAACAACTACGCATCCGATAATTGAAATCCACAAAAAATTATTGTTTGCAGATTGATTTTCTAATGATCCATAATAAACGAATGATGCCCAATAATAAGGCGATTTTTTAGCATTGGAAATGGTTTCATCATTTAAAAAATCGAGTTTGGCTTGATGGTTGGATTCGAAAAAAGAATTACCTTTTTTTACCTTTTTATAAAATTTTTCCATTAAAACCGAAGTGGTAAAATCGTTTACCTTCCAAAGTGAAAATAGTAAATTTTGTGCTCCAGCAAACTGAAATCCGCGTGCCACACTCATTGCGCCTTCTGATTTGTAGAGCTTTCCAATTCCGGTTTCACAGGCAGATAAAACTACTAAATTGGGATTTAAATTTAGATTATAAAGTTCAGAATAAAGAATTTCTTGATCTATAAATCGAATGCTTGCGGGTTCAATTATATCGCCAGATGACGCGTGTGTAGAAAGATGAATGATTGAATAATTTTCAGCATTTTTTTTGAAATTTTCGAAAGAGGCTTCTTGTTTATCTAAGTATTTTCCTGAGAAATTGGCTTGTAAATTTTTGAGTTCATTTTTGGAGAAAGCCAGTTCTAAGTTGGAGTTTTCAAATAGTGGAAAAACACCTAAAATGGTTTCTTTTTTGTGGTAAAATGGAATTGAGTTCAAGTAAAAATCTGCCGAATTGCTGTATCCAATTTTGAAATCATTTAATAGATAACTCATTTTAGCAAAATTTGTAGTCTTACTTTCTTTCGTAATTAAAGCCTCAAAAGGCAAAAATGTTAGCAAGCCATCGGGAATGATGATGAGGTTTTTGTGGTTTGACTTTTTAGGAAGTTGTAATGTTTGGTACAATAAAAAACTTGATGTATTATATTTAGAAATCGACTTTGCAATCTTCTCACTATCTGAAAAATAGTCTAGGAATGAAACGATTTTAGAATTTGTATTGTCAGTTTTTATAGAGCTTAATTTTATCGAATTGTTTTCAATTGTAAAAATATAGACATTTTCAATTCCCATAAAATATTCCACCAAAACGGCATTTTCTTTTTCTAATTTAAAATATAAATCGGCTAAATTCAAATCTTTTTCTGATGTTTTTGCTCTTTTATTTTGTTTCGATTTTAACAAAAGCATCAACTCGTTTTGTTTTTTAATGGCTTCGTTGATAATTGAAATATCGGCTCGATCTGATTTTTGTTGTTCTTTAATAATGGTTGTATTCCAGTTTTGAAGTTGTTCTGTAATTAGTTTTTCTTCTCGAGAAAAATTCTTTTTATCAAAAAACGATTGTTTTAAAACAGCCGATTTTGTTTTTTCTGAAAGTAAAAAGGCACTTTCTAAGTGACTAATTTTAGCTTCGCTCAGTTCGCCTTTGGCTCGGGTCTTTTCTCTTTGATATAATGAATTGTAAATTTCGATACATTTCTCAGTGCGATTTCGGTTTCTAATTTGCGTGATGATTTTCGAATTTTCATACACCAAAAGCAATTGTAATAATTCTTCAATATGAAACGATAGCGCATAACTTTCGAGTGCTTTTTTGGGCTTATTTTGGGTTAAAAATAATTTTGCTTGCAAGTCGAATGCATCCAACAATGTGGTTTCGGCATAAAGGGAATTGGCTTTTGGAAGAATAGATTTAGAACTTGAATAACTCGGAATTAAAGTTTTGAAAACACGATTTACAGCATTTTTAGATTCAATAATTTGGTCGTTTTGAAAGAATAAAAAAGCTTCGTCATAATAGAGTTTTGCAATCGAACGTGACGAATTATTTTTGTTTTTTAGAAAGGTTTCTTTTGCTTGTTCGAATAATTGTAAGTTGTTATTTAGCAGTGCTAAATTTCTATAAGCATTTGATAATGATTCATTTTCATTTGAATTTTTCAGAAGATTTATTGAAATTTTATAGCTAGTTGCTGCTTTTTGATTGTTGTTGGAAGCCAAATAATTATTTCCTAAATTATTCCATAACATACCTTTTTGCGTATTTGATAATTTTTCAGAAGCAATGGTTTTTTCTAGTAAATTGACAGCATCTAAATGTTTTCCAGAATACTGATAAACATTTGATAAATTAAGAATTGAAGCAAATTTTTGTTGCTGATTATTTTCAAGATTGGCTATGAAATAATACTGTTTTATTACATTTTCGGCATTTTCATAATCGCCAATAATGGTGTATAAATTTCCTAAAGGTTTTAAACAAGATTCAGTAATATCATAATTAGACAACTTATTTTTTTGAAACAATTGCCAAGCTTTTTCATAACTTTTTATCGCTTTTTGTGTCTGTCCAAATAGGTTTTGATAATACGCTTTATTGCAATTTAAAATCACAAATGCTAAAAGTTCTGGTTTATTTTTTGTCACATCCAGCGCAGTCGAGATGCTTCTTTCAAACGACTCTAATTTTCTTAAGGACTCTTCATTTGGATTGGCTACTAATTTATCAATGGCAACATAGATTTTTTCTTCTAATGGCAAAGCCTTACTTTGTGAAAAAGCAAGTTGCGTGAGTAGAAATAGAATAAATAGTTTTCGCATAAAATCTTAATACTTAATACTCAAATCTTAATACTAAAACTTCCAAATACCATAAAATTGCCAGTAACTAAAATCTTTTTCAAAGTTGGCGTAATAACGAATTCCAACGCTTGGACCAATTCTTGCAAAACCAAAAGTAACATCGGCAAAAACACTGGTTTGCATTTTTTCAAAAGCTTTTGTTTTAAAAGATTCCGATGAATCTTCTCTCAAAGAAGTGATTTCATTGCCTGGTCTTGGCGGCGTTGTTGCATCAAAAATGGGTTCATAATAACGTTTAGTTCGAGTATTTTCTGTTGTTTGATTTAATAAAACCGAAAATTGTGGTCCAACGCCAACACCAATATAATTGTTTAAATTATATCGCAATGAAATTGGAACAACATCGGCAGAATTTCTCGTAAATGTTGTTGATGTTGTGGTTTGTGTGAATCCAATGTCGAGTACAGTTCCGTTGTTTATGACTATTGGTGGCGTAAAATTTTCAAGCTCGAACGGAGTTTGTGATGTCGAAGTTCCGCTTTCTAATCGGCTGTAATACAATTCGGATTGCCAGTAGAATTTATAGGATTTGTAAGGCGAAATTGTTGCACCAAGAAAGTAACTTTTTGATCCTTTTTGGTCTGGAAATAAATTGTAACCTGTTCTTACTCCAACAGAAGTTCCAGGTCTAAATCTAGTTACAGCGTAATTGGTAATTACGGGTTCGTTTTTGTCAAAAATAATGGCTGTTCGGCTTCTGGTTTTTTGTTTGTGAAAATCTTTGGCAAATTTCATTGTGTATTTTACAAAGCCTTTGGTAGAATCTTTTTCGGTAACATTTTTTTGATTGCTTCCCGGAATGTAAATGTTTTTAAAAGTAAAATGAATTTGTTTTTGTTTAATTAAGGTATCCAAACAACTGTAATTTACTTCTTCATCTTTTGGACAAATGGGACATTTCGGATAACTATCAACTATTTTTAAAGTTTTTTTATCGAACATATCTGGAATGTCGGTTTCCAATCGAATCATTCTCGCCGGACCTTCACCATCGTTTTGAAAACGTGTTTTGAAATTTAGGGTTTTCAATCTTACGATTCTATAATTCATAAAAGTTCCGTTGCTCGACATTTTATTTGGATCATGTGACGTTACAATTTCCATTTCGAGGGTTTTCTTTTTGTAGTTTTTATAATTTCTATCAGGAACATAAACGCCTCGCATTTTAACCGTTGCGCTTGTGTCTTTAATCATTTCTGGTGTGGTTTTGAAAGTCATAAAAACATTGCGAGTTTCTTTCGGATTCATTTCGTCAAACTCAAATACTTTCGAATCTGTAAATAAACTTTTGCATTGAGCAAGAGTAACATCCAAGTCTTCTTCTGCATCGAAAGTGTCTGTTAACGGCGGAGTACCATTTGCGGAAGCGTAATTTTCGAATGAATTATTAAAGTCTCCCACCATCGCAATTCCGTTTTCCATAATTTCTCTTTCACCAAAGTGAGTTCGAGTTTCTAGTAATTCGAAATTTTTATTTTTGAATTCTTTGTCGTTGTAAAATAAATACAGTTTGCCATTAGCGACATAATCTAAAAGATTTTGATAACTAACCACAATCACCAATTCTTCCTCTGGAACTGGTTCGCGATTGTTAAAGATTTTTAAAGAAATACTATCCAATAATGATGCGATTTCGGTGTAATTAGTGTCGGAAATTTCGTTGATAGCAACAGTTTTTGGTCGGGTTTTAGGTGGTTTTCCATTATCGTAATTGTTGGTAACAGATAAATTTACTTTGTAATCGCCTTTCTTTTTGTAAACTTTTTTAGGTTCGATTTCTTTGCTGTAACTGCCATCGCCCATTTCCCAAAAATAACTGTAATTGGCTTTTGGAGCGCCAGCAATTTGAATTAATGGCGGTGTTTGGGGTTTAAATGAGACTAGATTTCCTTTTTTATCATAACCAATTGTAGCTCTTCGGGTTATGGTATCTTTTACTTTTGTTTGCGAAAAGGAAAATGTAGTTGCTAAAATAGCAAGTAAAACTAATTTTCTCATAATCAAAGGGTTTTGGTTAGGTTATATAAAAGTAAGAAAAAGTGACGAACTAGCCGTCACTTTCTCTAAAAACTAAATTAACCTTTTTCATAATTTTGTTATGGTAGCGCATTTATAGCAGCTACTAATTGGGCTTGGCTTCCAACTGTTGTTTCGGATAATGTGAAAGTATAAACATCATCGGCAGCAATAGTAACACCTTTTATAGCATAACGCCATTGACCATCTTCTTCGGTTACAAAAATAACGTGGCATTCTAAACCAATTGGAATTTGACCGTAATGTTCAGAGAACTGATTAGTTGCATCATTGTAAGTATCTAATTTTGCTAAAGTACTTGCTTCACCATCATAATGTAAGTAAACCGCACTGTTTTCAAAATCGTATCCATTTGGAGCTTCGGCTAAAATCATAGTTCTTGGTCTTGGGTCGCTGTAAAAACGATCTACATTTGTCCATCCAAAACTATCGAAGAAAGCATAATAAGGTGCATTTACTCCAGTTCCTTCAACGAAAACTCCGCCTTGTCCTGCAGGATTTTGTTCTTGTTCGTCCCATTCTAGATTTCCATCTTCGTCTATAGTTCCGTCCCAAAGTGTCATTCCAGTATCGGCACCGCCAGTTAATGTTGATGGAATTAACAATTGCATTGGGCAAGTTATGTCTAAATCAACTCCGCCTTGCGATGCGTTGATGTAAAATTCTCCTCCAGAAACTAATAATGTCATGTCGCCGTTAGGCATTCTTCCCATTGTAGTTTTGTCAGTTACAAGCATGTTTCCAGCATCGAATAATTCTACATATTCAATAGCAACACTTCCAGTTACAGGATTTCCGTTTTTTAATAAGCAGTTACCATTGATGCTAAATTGTACGCCTTTATCTGATGTAAAAGTGGTTACGCCATCTTCTGCAACTAAAGTAAAGTTTTGCGTAAGGTTGTCTAATGCTGTTTGTCTAACATTGTCAAATTCAGCTGCACTTGGAGCTTGATTTCCTTCTACAGGATTGTCGTCTGAACAACTTACAAATGCTAATGTAGCTAATACTACTAATCCGATGTTTTTAAAATTTGTTTTCATGATTTCTGTTTTTTAAGATGCAAAAACTTAAGTGTGTTTGCGTTGATTATTAAATTTACTTTTGTTTTATATTATTATATCAACTGAATTTTAATTTTGTTACCCTAGTTTTAATTTTTTTTTCATCTACTAGTAATAAGCAAAGTCAATGTAAGGAATTCCCATGTTTACAAGCGGACCACCATTTTGATAAAAATTGGCTCCAGTAATAGTCATGATTCCAAAGTTTTGTGGAAAACTAACCAATGCACCAGGCTGATTTACAACTCGACCTATAATGTTTCCAAAATTATTTGAGGCATTTGCTACAAGAATTGTTCTTCTTATTTTATACGGTTGATTGGCAACGATTAAGGTTGGAGTTACCGTCACATAACTTGTATTCGCTGATGAAAAAACGTGATTTCCAGAATAAATAACGGTGTTGGTATTTACATCTACAATTTCCATCAGATAAGGAACGGCGGCAACGGCTGGTTGACTTTGATAACCAATACTACAAATGGTTTTGGTTTGAGAAAGAGTAAAAGTATATTCGTGAATTTCAGTATCAAATGTATTGGTGTTTTGATGTCCAGGAAGTGCAACCACGTTGGTGTACAATTGATTGAAAATAGTGTTGGTGGAGTTACATGGTGGAACTGGAATTGGATTTGTTCCGTTAGAGCAACTGCTAATTATTATTCCTAATATGAATAATGTTACGATGTTTTTTAGTGTTGTTTTCATGATTTCTGAGTTTTTAAATGTTATTTATAATGTTATATCAACTGGGCAACTAATTTGTTACCCAGTTGATTAATTTATTTTTCAAAATCGGCACTTTGTATGATTTTATAGTTCAAAATGTCACCTGTGCTCACTAATTCTATCATTCGTTTGGCTTGACTTTCAGAGCTTGAAAACCCTTTTGCAGTTCCAGAATTGGTAGTTACTTCCCAAAAGTATAATCTCACTGTATTTGAAGAAACCGTTTCTTTTACTTGAAAGAAGCTTTCAATTTTTCTGTCAAGGACAATTTCTCCTATTGATGATAATTCGATCATTCTTTTTGCTTCTTCCAATGAATTGGCTGTTCCTGAATAATTACCTTGATTCGTTCTTACGTTCCAATCATAAACTTCTGTAATTTGATCTCTTGTAAGAGTTGAAGTTGTTTCGATTGTGTTTGAAGTTGATGTTACTTCTTTAGCATTAATGTTTGAAAATGATAATGCTACGATTGCTAATGTTAAAATTGTTGTTTTCATGATTTCTAATTTTTTTATTAATTGTTGTGATTTTGTTTTCTATTGTTATATCAATTAGTGTTTTAATTTGTTACCCTATTTTTTCAAATTTCTTTTCAGGAATTTTAACTCTCAATTGATGTGCTTTTCTTTATATCAATTGTCATTTAAATTTGTTACCCTTCCATTCAAATTATTTTAGTTAACTTTTAAAAACACTATTTCAATGAACTTTATATCACTATATCAACTCACTTTTAAATTTGTTACCTCAATTGTTAAATTTTTTCTACATTAGCAGTAAATAAGGTAGTTATGGTAGATAAAAATCTTCATCCCGATCAGTTGTATATTGATGGATTGCTCCAAAATAATTCTAGTATTATCCAATCTATATATAAGAAGTTTGTTCCAAAAGTTAAAAACTACATTCGAACCAATAGTGGTGACGATGATCAAGCTCAAGATGTTATCCAAGAAGTTTTAATAACTATTTACAATCAGGCAAAAACAAATGGTTTGCAATTAAGTTGTCCGTTTGATGCCTACTTTTTTTTACTTTGTAAAAGGCGTTGGCTTAATGAATTAAAAAAATCATCCAATAAAGAGGTAACATTAATGGATGAAAATGTATCTATAGAGGAATCGGTTCAAGAAATGACTTTTCAAACCGAAGCTTTCGACGAAAAACAATCATTATTTGACGAAATGTTTCAAAAGCTAGGAGAGAAATGTCAAGAAGTACTCAAACTAAGTTTTGTAACCAAAACGATGGAAGAAGTAGCCGAAAAACTGAACGTTACGTATGGTTATGTGCGCAAAAAGAAATCGCTTTGCACTGGTCAGTTAACCGAAATGATTCAGCAATCAAATAGATACAAATCTTTAAAATACTAAAGTCATGAGCGAGCAATTGTACATAACATTCGAAAATTATTTCAGCAACGAAATGTCGCAAGAAGAGAAATTGGAATTCGAAAACCAACTTCAAAATGACATAGAATTGCGAGAAAAATTTGAACTATATAAAGAAACTACAAAGTTTCTAGCAACCAAATTTGATTCGGAAACCATTGCTTTCAAAGAAAATTTGAAGTCAATTTCTAAAGAAAATTTTGCAGAAAAAGAAGTTAAGAAATCAAAAGTTATTGCGTTCAAACCATTTTATTATGCTGTTGCAGCATCGGTTGTTTTGGCACTTGGAACTTGGTTTATGATGCAAGGAACTCCAGAATATGGTGATTTTAATCAACACGAAAATGCCTTTTTTGTTGAACGTAGCGTTGGTGATACTAATTTAAATGAAGCACAAAAAGCGTTCAATGAAAAAGACTATAAAAAAACAGTTTTAGCATTTGAAAAAGTTCAAAATCTAACTAATCCAGAGTTGCAATATTTTTATGCAATCGCATTAATTGAAACCAATGATTTTACCAAAGCCGAAATTTTATTGAATACTATAAAATCGGGAAGTTCGGTTTATAAAGAAAAAGCAGTTTGGTATTTGGCATTATCCAATTTAAAACAAAATAAAATAGACGAATGTAAAATTTATTTGAATCAACTTTCACCTGATGCCGAAGATTATCAAAAAGCACAGAAATTATTGAAAAAAATAGATTAAAGTAATTTCACAAAGATTCGCAAAAGTCTTCACAAAGTCACACAAAGAAATTTAAAAAACTTCGTGTGACTTTGTGCATTTTTAGTGAAACTTTGCTTAATAATTGTAGTTTTGCAATTTAAATTTGCAATAAGATGATTCTCACCGATACACATACCCATTTATATTCTTCCCAATTTCAAGATGATAGAAACGAAATGATTCAACGTGCTATTGATGCTGGTGTTTCACGATTTTTTATTCCGTCGATTGATTCAACTTATACTCAGAAAATGTATGATTTGGAAAGTCAATTTCCAGACAATGTTTTCTTAATGATGGGATTGCATCCGTGTTATGTGAAAGAAAATTATTTAGATGAGTTGGCGCATGTAGAAGCCGAATTATCAAAAAGAAAATTCTACGCTATTGGTGAAATTGGTGTCGATTTGTTTTGGGATAAAACTACGTTAGCCATTCAGCAACATGCTTTTAAACATCAAATTCAATTAGCTAAAAAATATAAATTAGCAATAAACATTCACTGTCGTGATGCATTTGACGAAACCTTTGAAGTTTTAGAAAGTGAAAAAAGCGATGATTTATTCGGAATTTTTCATTGTTTTACAGGTGACTTTGCTCAAGCAGAAAAAGCAATATCATTAGGATTAAAACTCGGAATTGGCGGTGTTGCGACATTTAAAAACGGAAAAATAGATCAATTTTTAGATAAAATCGATTTAAAGCATATCGTTCTAGAAACAGATTCGCCTTATTTGGCTCCAGTTCCGCATCGTGGCAAGCGAAATGAAAGCAGTTACACGCTTTTGGTTGCTCAAAAATTAGCCGAGATTTATAAACTTCCAATAGAAGAAATAGCACAAACTACGACTGAAAATTCTAAAGCAATTTTTGGAGTTTAACCTTTAAATATTCAATAAGTCATATTTTTTTTGTTCTTTTGTTCCTCTTAAAATAAAAACCAAAATGCAGAAATTTGACGCAATTCGTCCGTTCTACGATACCGAGGTAAATGAAGCCATTCGTGCATCGTTAAATCATCCGATGATGAAAGCAATTATGGATTTTACATTTCCAGACGTTGATGATGAGGTTTGGAAAGAACAATTGAGACGAACGCATTCGATAAGAGATTTTCAATGTAATTTTATTTATCAAGCGGTTCAAAAAGTTTTAGAAAAATCGTCGGAAGGTTTGACTACTTCAGGATTTGAAAAATTACATAAAAACACATCGTACTTATTTATATCCAATCACAGAGATATCATTTTAGATACATCATTGTTAAATACTTGTCTTTTCGAACATGGTTTGGTGATGACGGCTTCTGCAATTGGCGACAATTTAGTGAAGCGTGATTTCATGAATACTCTAGCTAAATTAAATAGAAATTTCTTAGTTCAAAGAGGTTTGTCACCACGTGAATTATTGCAAAGTTCTAAATTAATGGCAGAATATATTGGACAATTATTGCTTCGCGAAAATCGTTCGGTTTGGATTGCACAACGCGAAGGAAGAACTAAAGATGGTAATGACGCCACACATTCGGGAGTACTAAAAATGCTTGGAATGGGTTCGGATGAGAAAAATTTAATGGACTATTTTAAGAAATTAAAAATTGTACCCGTTTCTATTTCTTACGAATATGATCCAACCGATGCTTTGAAGATGCCACAATTAATGGCCGAAGCAAAAGCCGAAACCTACGTTAAAGAAAAAAACGAAGATTTTATAACGTTACTAAGCGGAATTATTGGTCAGAAGAAACGAATTCACATTCATGTTGGAGATGTTTTGGATACAGAATTGGATGTAATTGCACAAGAAAATGACAATACGAACAAACAAGTTCAAGCATTAGCACAAGCAATAGACGATTCTATTTTGCAATCGTATAAATTGTGGCCAACCAATTACATTGCCTACGATTTATTGAATAAAACCGATAAATACAAAGGTCATTATACAGAAGACGAGAAATCATTATTCGAAAGAAGATTGGAAATGAAGATTGATGTAACGAATGATTTTATGGTTGAAAGTTTCTTGAATATGTATGCCAATCCTGTGGTAAATAAATCAAAATACGAGAATGCAATCTAAACCTAACATACTTTTAATTTATACTGGTGGAACAATTGGTATGATGAAAGACTTTGAAACTGGAGCTTTAAAAGCATTCAATTTCAATAAGTTGTTGCAAAAAATACCAGAATTAAAGCAGTTGGATTGTCAAATTGAAACGATTTCTTTCGAAAAACCTATTGATTCTTCGAATATGAATCCAGAGAAATGGATGAAAATTGCTACAATTATTGAAGAGAATTACACGCTTTTTGATGGTTTTGTGGTTTTGCACGGCTCAGATACTATGTCGTATTCGGCATCGGCATTGAGTTTTATGTTAGAAAATTTATCAAAACCGGTAGTTTTCACTGGTTCACAATTACCAATTGGAGATTTACGAACTGACGCTAAAGAGAATTTAATTACAGCGATACAAATTGCTTCTTTACAGCAAAAAGGAAAACCTGTAGTTCTCGAAGTTTGCCTATATTTTGAATACAAATTATACCGTGGTAACCGAACTACAAAAATAAATGCCGAACATTTTAATGCTTTTGCTTCGCCCAATTATACTGATTTGGCAGAATCTGGAGTTCATTTGAAAATAAATTCGGCAGCACTTTTTCCTAAGCAAACAAAAAAGTTTATTGTTCACAGAGAAATGGACGATAATGTAGTTATAGTTAAAATGTTTCCTGGAATTAACGAAAATGTCCTTTCTGCGATAATGGCGATTCCAAATTTAAAAGGAATTGTTCTAGAAACTTACGGTTCTGGAAATGCACCAACAGAAGATTGGCTGATTCAAATTTTGAAAAAAGCGATCAAAAACGGTTTGCATGTTATCAATGTGACGCAATGTTCGGGAGGAAGTGTTAGTATGGGACAATATGAAACGAGTACGATGCTCAAGAAAATTGGTGTAATTTCTGGAAAAGATATTACAACCGAGGCTGCGATTACCAAATTGATGTATTTATTAGGTCAGAATGTTTCTCCAAATGTTTTTAAAACCATTTTTGAAACGCCGTTACGTGGTGAAATGGTTTAATATTTCCTTTGTTTATTCCTTATTTTTATAGTTATTTGCATAACAATTAGAGAGGTGGCCGAGTGGCTGAAGGCGCACGCTTGGAAAGCGTGTATATGGCAACATATCGAGGGTTCGAATCCCTTCCTCTCTGCTAAAAATGTAAAAAATGCGTTTTCTACAATCAATAGTTTTATTTTTGTTTGGATTGAGTGCTTTTGCTCAAGAAAAAACTATTGACTTTGATGCACCCGATTCACTTTATAGAGAAGATCAATTCTACATTGGTTTAACGTACAATAAGTTACAGAACACACCAGCGGATTTGAGGCAAAACAAATTTTCATCTGGAATATCTTTCGGATTTCTTCGTGATATGCCTTTTAATAAATCTAGGACTTGGGCGATCGCTACTGGTATAGGATATTCACTGAATATTTTCAATGATAATTTGTTTATCAATCAACCAAATACAATTCCAACTTCAGAAAACAGTTATAGTTTTATTTCAGATTTGAGTTATAGTAAAAACAAAATGACATTGCATTACATTGATTTGCCAATTGAGTTGAGATGGCGAACGTCAACACCAGAAAGTCATCGGTTTTGGAGGATTTACGCTGGATTTAAATTCAGTTATTTGATTTATGATTATTACAAATTTGTTGGTTCTGGAGAAATAATCAAAGTCTCAGGAAATGATGATTTTAATAAATTGCAATATGGTGTTTATATCTCTACAGGATGGAATACATGGAATTTTCATGCTTATTACGGATTAAGTCCATTGTTCAAGAATACTCAGGTTAATGGTCAATCTATTGATATGAATACCTTAAATCTTGGTGTAATGTTTTACATTCTATAACCAAAAATACCACGAAGCTATTTGCGGTACAATTCCAATTGCCATTCCAATAATTAATTCTGACATGGAATGCGCTTTCATGTAAAGTCTTGAACTTGCGACCAAACCAATAAGTAAAAAAAGCATTGCAATAGTGTAAATGATATTCAGTTGATTGTGAATACTTAAACCCACAATGAAGAAAGTCAAGGCACACAAACCAATCATGTGAATACTAGCTTTTATTTTTGCAAAGAGTAAAACAAATGCTAGAAAAGTACTCAATAATCCTGCAAGAAAGAAGAAATAAAGTTCGGGTAATCTATCGATGGTCACGGTTTCTCTAATTAAAATTACGGTTAAAGCCATTTGTAAAAGTAAGGGCATTTTTCTTTGTTGCGTGTCAGAAAGCATGATGCTGTCTACTTTTCCAAAGGTTCGTAGCAAATAGAAAAACGACATAGGTAGAAAAAAAGTGATGATTATTACTTGAAGAACTAATAAGTAATTTTGCGGTGCTGTTAAGTAATTTTCACCAAATAACAAATACAATAAGGTACCAATTAGCGGAATAAAAATAGGATGAAAGAGGTACGAAAAAAAAGGAAGTGCTTTTTTCAAAGGAAATATTTTTTACACAAATATAGTTGTTTTGAAACTTTAATTTTACAAAAGACAATTACAATCTAGCCCTGATAGAAATGAAAATAAAAAAACTTCCAGTGTTTGGAAGTTTTTTTATTGTAATGAATAGCAGGAAAATGGATGGCAAGAAAGCCCAAACCATTCGCTCTAGATTACTTCGTGCCTCGTAATGACCTTATATTTTCTTCCTCATTCTAGCCACTGGAATATCAAGCTGTTCACGGTATTTTGCAATAGTTCTTCGCGCAATTGGATAGCCTTTTTCTTTAAGAATTTCGGCCAATTGATCGTCTGGAAGTGGTTTGCTTTTGTCTTCGTCTTCAATTGTATTTTGAAGAATTTTCTTTATTTCTAAAGTTGAAACATCCTCGCCTTGATCGTTTTTCATGGCTTCTGAGAAGAATTCTTTTATCAATTTTGTGCCATAAGGAGTGTCAACATATTTGCTATTGGCAACACGTGAAACAGTAGAGATATCAAGTCCAACCATATCGGCAATGTCTTTAAGAATCATTGGTTTCATTGATGTTTCTTCGCCGTCTAGGAAATATTCTTCTTGAAAATGCATAATGGCATTCATGGTTACAAACAGCGTTTCTTGACGTTGTTTTATGGCGTCGATGAACCATTTTGCCGAGTCTAATTTTTGTTTGATAAATTGAACTGCATCTTTTTGTGCATTCGATTTATCTCTTGAATCCTTGTAGGTTTGCATCATTTCTTGGTAATCTTTCGACACGTGAAGTGATGGTGCATTTCGTCCGTTTAGGGTTAATTCTAGTTCGCCATCGTTGATTCTGATAGCAAAATCGGGAACAATATTTTCTGTAATTTTATTGTTTCCTGTGAATGAACCGCCTGGTTTTGGGTTTAATTTTTCAATTTCGTGAATGGCTTTTTTAAGTTGCTCATTAGAAACCGCATATTTTTGAAGTAATTTATCGTAGTGTTTTTTGGTAAATGCATCAAATTGGTTTTCGATAATATCAATCGCCAAATCTACATTTTCGGTTGGTGTTTTGTGCTTTAATTGCAACAATAAACACTCTTGTAAGTCGCGCGCACCAACGCCTGATGGTTCTAATTCGTGAATAACATTTAGCATTCGTTCTACATTTTTCTCATCGGTATAGATACCTTGAGTAAATGCCATATCGTCAACAATATCTTGAATTGTACGTCGAATGTAACCCATATCATCAATGCTTCCAACAAGAAATTCAGCAATTTCTCTATCGGAATCAGTTAAAATAAAAGTATTCAACTGATTGATTAAATCTTGATGAAAACTTACATTTTGAACCAAAGGCGATTCGCGGTCGTCATCATCGTCACTGTAATTACTGGTTTGCGTTTTATAATCTGGAGTTTCGTCGTCACTTAAATATTCGTCGATGTTGATGTCGTCTGCTTCTATATTGTCGCTTCCTTCATAATCATCATATTCGTCATTGTTGTCGAACTCGTCTTTTTCAAAAACCTCTTCCTCATCTTTACCAGTTTCTAAAGCTGGATTCTCATTCATTTCTTCCAACAATCGTTGTTCAAAAGCCAACGTAGGCAATTGAATCAACTTCATCAACTGAATTTGTTGAGGAGATAATTTTTGAGATAATTTGAATTGTAAGTTTTGTTTTAACATGATAAGGCACTATTTTTTTGCCACGAAGGCACTAAGTCACAAAGTTTCTATTATACTATATTAAAGTGAAGTAACAAAGGTCATTTTTCTTTGTGTCCTAGAGACTTTGTGGCTACTCTATTGTATTTATAAATCTTTTTATTCCATTTTTAATTAAAGGAACATTAAAATTAATTAAAAATCCTAATTCGTTATTTGTTAATCGTAAATGGCTAATAATTTGAGCTTGCCAAACAGGATTGACAATTTCAACTGCTTTAGTTTCAACAATAATTAAATTTTCTACTATTAAATCTAATCTTAAGCATTCTTTTAACATTACTCCATCATATATGATTGGAATATCAACTTGTCTTTTTACAATTAATCCTGCTTTCTCAATTTCATAGGCAAGACAAGCTTCGTATACTTTTTCTAATAATCCTGGACCAAGTTCTTTGTGAACTTTAAAAGCAGAGTTTACAATAACTTTTGCAATTTCTTCAATTCTTTCTGATGGCATATATAAATGTATTAGTTGCTTATAAAATATTTACAAAAAAACTTTGCGACTTAGCGTCTTTGTGGCAAAAGTTTTTTTGTGTCTTAAAACTCTGCGTTTTGCGGTGTTCTTGGAAAAGGAATTACGTCGCGAATGTTTGACATTCCAGTTACAAATAATACCAATCTTTCAAATCCTAATCCGAAACCTGAGTGAACAGCCGAACCAAATCTTCTAGTGTCTAAATACCACCAAAGTTCTTCTTCGTCAATTCCTAAAGCTTTCATTTTTTCAACTAATACATCGTAACGTTCTTCTCTTTGCGATCCACCAACGATTTCTCCAATTCCTGGGAAAAGGATGTCCATGGCGCGAACTGTTTTTCCATCTTCGTTTAATCGCATGTAAAATGCTTTGATGTTTGCTGGATAATCAAACAAAATTACCGGACATTTGAAGTGTTTTTCAACTAAATAGCGTTCGTGTTCGCTTTGCAAATCGGCACCCCATTCGTTGATGATATAATTGAATTTTTTCTTTTTATTTGGAGTTGATTCTCTTAAAATATCAATAGCTTCGGTATAAGAAACACGTTTGAAATTGTTTTCTAAAACGAAGTTTAATTTTTCTAACAAAGCCATTTCGCTTCTGTCGGCTTGTGGTTTTGATTTTTCTTCTTCTAATAAACGACCTTCTAAAAATTTCAAATCGTCTTGGCATTTATCCATCGTATATTTAATTACATACTGAATAAAATCTTCTGCCAAATCCATGTTATCGTCTAAATCGTTAAACGCAACTTCTGGTTCAATCATCCAAAACTCTGCAAGGTGACGAGAAGTATTAGAGTTTTCAGCTCTAAATGTTGGTCCGAATGTATAAATCTGACCTAATGCCATTGCAAAAGTTTCTCCTTCTAATTGACCAGAAACGGTAAGATTGGTTTCTTTTCCGAAGAAATCTTCTTTATAATTTACTTTTCCGTCTTCGGTTCTTGGCGTGTTGTCAAATGGTAAAGCCGTAACTTTAAACATTTCTCCAGCACCTTCAGCATCAGAACCTGTTATGATTGGCGTATTTACATACACAAATCCTTTTTCTTGAAAATACGTATGAACCGCATGAGCAAGAACAGAACGCACTCTCATAATTGCTCCAAAAGCATTGGTTCTAACTCTTAAATGTGCGTTTTCACGAAGAAATTCAAGTGAATGTTTTTTTGGTTGCATCGGAAATTTCTCAGCATCGGAATCTCCAAGAATTTCTAATTTAGAAACCTGAATCTCATATTTTTGACCAGCACCTTTGCTTTCTACCAATTCTCCAGTTACAGAAATAGCAGCACCAGTTGTTATTCTTTTTAAAGTTTCTTCGGGTGTATTTTCAAAATCTACAACACACTGAATATTATTAATTGTTGAACCATCGTTCAATGCAATAAATTGATTATTTCTAAAAGTTCTAACCCAACCTTTTGCATTTACTTCGTGAAGTGTTTTGGTACTGTTTAATAAGTCTTTAACTTTTGTATGTTTCATTGTAAATATTAGATTTTAAATTTTAAATATTAGATATGAATCTAATTGCAAATATAAATTATTCTACTGATTTAGCCCAGATAGAAGTGGCATCCTTTTAATTTTTTTCCTTTAAAAAAATTAAAAGATAGAACGGATAGCTGGATTAGCTTCTAAAAAATATTATTTATTTCTTTCTAATTCGTCTAATTTTTCATCAGATTGTTCTAGAATGTCTATTGTTGGTTCTAAAAATTCTTGTTCGTTGGCCAATGTTTTATTTAGCGTTAAAACCAATGCTGGAAGTAAAACCAAATTGGATAACATTCCGAAACATAAGGTTATAGAAACCAATCCGCCAAGTGCAACTGTGCCGCCAAAACTTGATAGCATGAAAACCGAGAAGCCAAAAAACAATACAATTGAGGTGTAAAACATACTGATTCCGGCATCGTTAAATGTCGCAAATACTGATTTTTTTATCTTCCAATCGTTTCTTGCCAACTCTAATCGGTATTGTGCCAAGAATCGTAACGTGTCGTCAACAGATAATCCAAAGGCAATTCCGAACACCAATAATGTAGATGGTTTTAATGGTATTCCTAAAAATCCCATAATTCCAGCAGTCATAATTAACGGTAATAAGTTGGGTATAATTGCAACCAAAACCATTTTGAATGATCGAAACATTATGGCAACCAATCCGCCAGTTAGTAAAAAGGCAAATAATAAGGAAGAAAGTAAATTGTCTAACAAATATTTAGTTCCTTTCTGAAAAACCGATGCTTTACCAGTAATAATCACTTCATATCTTTCTGATGGAAACAATTTGTTTACTTTTTTACGAATTTGCGCTTCAATGTCTTCCATTTTTTCGCCGTTTTCGTCTTTGATGAACGTGGTCATTCGAGCAATACTTCCGTCGTCATTGATGTAACTTTTAAGCT
Source organism: Flavobacterium aquatile LMG 4008 = ATCC 11947 (assembly GCF_000757385.1). Classification (GTDB taxonomy): domain Bacteria; phylum Bacteroidota; class Bacteroidia; order Flavobacteriales; family Flavobacteriaceae; genus Flavobacterium; species Flavobacterium aquatile. The sequence continues at coordinate 277,591 of NZ_JRHH01000005.1, forward strand.
GATTGTCTTTGCCGTTTTTAAGCGAATTTTTAATATAAGGAATTAAGAAAGCTTCTTCTTGTGATGATGGTAAAAGATAAAATTCGGGATTTCCGTTATAATACGCTTGAGTGAAATTTTTGGCAACGTTGACAATGGATAATGGCTTAGATAGCTCAGGAATTTCGATAATAGTTTCTTCAAGTTCTTCCATTCTTCGAAGATTAGTAAGCTTCATTGCTCCATTTTTCTTCTTTGTGTCAATCATTATTTCGAGTGGCATAACACCATCAAATTCTTTTTCGAAAAAGCGAATGTCTTCAAAAAATTCGGTCTTTTTAGGCATGTCTTCAATGATGCTTCCGGAAATTTTTATTTCATAAATTCCGATAATTCCGAAGACTAATAAAACAACCGCTGTGGTGTAAATTCCGAAGCGTCTAAATTTTACTGTGTTTACAATCCAATCAAAGAAAAATGTTAACGATTTTCGTTCTAAATGTCCTAAATGTCTAGCATTTGGTGGCGGAATATAACTGAAGAATATTGGAATAATCAATAAACTTAACGTGTAAATTGCAATAATATTAATAGTTGTAACCACACCAAATTCTTGCAGTAAATCATTATTTGTAATGATAAACGTAGCAAAACCTACAGCTGTGGTAATGTTGGTCATTAAAGTTGCTGTGCCGGTTTTGGTAATTACACGTTGTAATGCTTTGGCTTTATTAGAATGTTTATGGTATTCTTGATGGTATTTATTAATGAAGAAAATACAGTTTGGAATTCCGATTACGATTACTAAAGTTGGAACCAATGCGGTTAAAACCGTGATTTGATAACCCATCGCGCCCATGATTCCGAACGACCACATTACGCCAATAATTACTACTAATAATGCTACGACAGTTGCTCTAAAGGATCTAAAAAAGTAGAAAAAAATTAGTGAAGTAATCAATAAAGCAGCGCCAATAAATAATCCAATTTCGTCTATAATCGTTTTGGCATTTAACGTTCGAATGTACGGCATTCCAGAAACATGCGGTTTAATTCCAGTTTCTTTTAAGAATTTATCAATTTCGGGAATGAATTTATTTAGGATATATTCTTTTCGTGCTTTGGTATTGACAATTTTTTTATCAATATAAACAGCAGAACGAATGGCCTTTGTTTCTTTGTTGAATAATAATCCTTGATAAAATGGGAATTTATTAAAAAAATCAGATTTAAGTTCGTCTAAATATTTCTGGTCATTTAATTTACTGGGATTTACAAAAGGTTTTAATTCAAAGGATTGTAACGTATCATTTTTAACCAATTCTTGAAGATTGTCAACCGAAATCACCAAACTAACCTCTTTGTCACTTTTCAGTTTATGCATTAAATTGCTCCAAGCCTGAAATACTTTTGGCGTGAATAATTTTTCATCTTTCGTCGCAATTACAATAAGATTTCCTTCTTCTCCAAAGTTTTTCAGAAAATGATTGTAGTCAACATTTACTTTGTCATCGGCCGGAATTAAGTTGGCTTCGGTTTGAGTAAACTTCACATTTTTCCATTGCAAAGCAAGAAGAACCGTGATTAAAACAATTCCGCATAAAATTACAATTCTATTTCTAAGGATAATTCGAGCAATAAATTCCCAAATACCGATACCTGACATCTTTTTCATAAAAACCTAAAATGGGTTGCAAAGGTAATCAAAACGGCTCAAAACCAAAGAACTTAATGGTTTCTTTTATATAGAATTTTAACCATATTATGGTAATGTAAAATTCATTTCATAATTGGATTTTTTAACACATTTTTTACCATATTTGTATGATAAAAGGAACTGATTTTTTTGGGATGAATAAATTTAAAAATACTATTTTTTATATTGCTGTAACAGGCGGATTTACTGCATTAATTTTTTGGATAGTTTCTAAAGGAAAAATCTTAGAATCTGGAAGAAATGTTGTGTCTCCAACTTCTAATGGAGATTATTTTAAACAATTTACAGATTCGTTAATACACAATTTACAACATCCTTTAGCAATATTATTACTGCAAATAATAACTATAATTATTGTTGCGAGAGTATTTGGTTGGATTTTTAGAAAAATTGGTCAGCCATCGGTTATTGGTGAAATTATTGCTGGTATTTTTCTTGGTCCATCTCTTGTTGGAATGTATTTTCCCGAATATTCAGCACTGCTTTTTCCGAAAGAATCACTCGGAAATCTTCAGTTTTTAAGTCAGATTGGATTGATTTTATTCATGTTTGTTGTTGGAATGGAACTGGATTTGAAGGTTCTTAAAAATAAAGCTAACGATGCTGTTGTGATTAGTCACGCAAGTATTATTTTTCCTTTTGCACTCGGAATTGGTTTGTCTTATTTCGTCTACAATCAATTTGCGCCCGAAGGAGTTGAGTTTTTATCCTTCAGTTTGTTCATGGGAATTGCTATGAGTATTACTGCTTTTCCGGTTTTGGCTCGAATTGTTCAAGAACGTGGTATTCATAAAACTAAACTTGGTGCCATCGTAATAACTTGCGCTGCAGCCGATGATATTACGGCTTGGTGTATTCTTGCAGCCGTAATTGCAATTGTAAAAGCAGGAACTTTTGCAAGTTCAATGTATGTGATTTTACTAGCATTGGCCTATGTTTTAGCTATGTTATTTGTAGTAAAACCATTTTTGAAAAAAGTAGGAGATTTGTATGCAACTCGAGATAATCTGAGTAAACCTGTTGTTGCGATATTTTTATTGACATTAATAATTTCTTCTTATTTGTCAGAAGTTATAGGAATTCATGCTTTGTTTGGAGCCTTTTTGACTGGTGCCATTATGCCCGATATTACTAAAATTAGGAATATAATTATCGAGAAAGTCGAAGACATTGCCTTGATTTTATTATTGCCATTATTCTTTGTTTTTACTGGTCTACGTACGCAAATCGGATTAATAAACGATCCGTATTTATGGAAAATTACTGGATTTATTATTTTGGTTGCCGTAGTTGGAAAGTTCTTCGGAAGCGCTTTGGCAGCAAAATTTGTGGGTCAGAATTGGCGCGATAGTTTAACTATTGGCGCATTGATGAATACCAGAGGTTTGATGGAATTGGTCGTGCTAAATATTGGTTATGATTTGGGCGTTTTATCGTCAGAAATCTTTACAATGATGGTGATTATGGCTTTGGTTACCACATTTATGACTGGTCCAGCAATTGATTTAATTAATTATATTTTCAAACGAAAAGAAGTAATTATTCCGAAGGAAATTAGCAACAGCGCTTTTAAAATATTGATTTCATTTGGTAATAATGAAAAAGGAAAATCACTTTTGCGATTGGCAAATAGTTTTGTAAAAAAGCAAAAAGACAACACTAACATTACCGCTTTACATTTGTCATTATCCGATGAAATGCATGCTTACAATTTGGAAGAGTACGAACAAGAAGCGTTCGAACCTATTTTAGTAGAATCTAAAACTATCAATCAAGAAATTACAACCATTTTCAAGGCAACCGTCGATATCGAAACCGATATTACTGATATTGCCACAAGAGGAAATTTTGATTTGGTTTTGGTAGGTTTAGGGAAATCAATTTTTGAAGGAACATTACTTGGAAAAGTACTTGGATTTACAACAAGAATTATCAATCCAGATCGATTGTTAGACAAATTCACAGGTAAAGAAGGTCTGTTTCATAACTCGCCATTTGATGATAGAACAAGATTGATTATATCCAAAAGTAAAATGCCACTCGGAATTCTAATCGATAAAGATTTTAGTGATGTGAACGATGTTTTTGTCCCGATTTTTTCATCTGAAGATGCTTTTTTAATTGATTATGCTGAGAAATTGATTTACAACAGTAATTCGAAAATCACCGTTTTAGACATTGAAGATCAGGTGAAAAATAATGCCGAAATTGAAACCGAAATCAAAACTTTAAAACACACTTATCCAGAAAACATAGCAGTTCTGAACGAAAGCAACATGAAAGCCGGATTTTTAGCACAACAAAATCTTATGATTATTTCGCTAGAAAGTTGGAAGAAATTAGTCGATTCTCAAAGTGTTTGGTTGAGTACAGTTCCATCGGTTTTGATTATTAAGCCGTAGCTTTTTCTAAAACCCTAAATCCAAAACATAACTCAATTTTAAAGCAAAATTGTCTTCAAATTTTGGTAAAGCATTTGGTCCATATCTCATGAAGAACGTCAATCCGAAACCTTTAAATATTTGATTGGCTTCGACACCACTTTCGAAGAAACCGCGTTCCATAGTTTTGTATTCAAATCCTAAATGGCTTTCACGATTATCCATATTTCCCCAAGCCATTCTGGTAACTACAGAAATTAGAGGTTTTATTTTGTAAGCCACTTTCACTTTGTTGAACGTATGTTTTACGTGAAAACTTACGTATTTGCTTGAGAAAAATTCGTTGAAAAACATCGTTTCAAAACTGTTTTTACCAGCAAAAGTAATTCGTTGAAATAACGTTTCTCTATTCAAATTATTCGGAGCAATACTATACAAATGCGTTAATGGCGTATCGCCAACAGCATATCCGCTTTGAAGAAGAAACGCCGTATTCTGTCCCGACAAATACGGAATTTCATGTATGATTTTGAAATCTACTTTGGTAAAATCAAAGTCGCTTCCTATGATATTGTTGAACGATTTTGTAAGTTGTAATGAGAATTTTGGAAACCTTTTTTCAATTTCTAATCTTCCAGTAGAAGTTTGCATGTAACCACTAAAAGGATTCCACTGAATGGCAAATTGTGCCGTTGTCAAGTTGAAATTTTGATACAATCTATCGTTTGGTGCAAAGGCATAATCAAACAACGGAAGCACTTCACTACGAGAAATTCCGAAGTAACTTGTCGTTTTCGGGATGTATTGACTTTCTATAAATCCGGAGAACGTTTTATGATTGTAAAACGTTGAAATGTTTATTGGTCGCGGATCGTAAATTTTAAAACGTCGCGCTTGTGTTGCAAATTGAATCTGACCAATTTCACTCAAATCATCAACATACGAAGCATTAACCCAAGTGTTGGTTTCTTTGTTTAAAAGATACGATGGTGTGATTCCGTATTTGAATTTTTCATCTTTAAATCCGAACGCTACATAACCACTAATTTTATATTGTTCAGATAATTTATTGTTGGTTACACCACCAATTCCTAGTCTAAAACCTTCGTAATTATTGTATTTGAATAAGGTTTTTAAATCGACATCAATTATGCTTACTGGCAAATATCCGTTAATAATTTTCCGTCCAAATAGTAATTTTTGTTCGATATTTTCAGAAACCGAAAGACTGTCTAAATTGGTGTACGTACGAATTCTTCTAACATCAAGTGTATCTTTTCTGATGGGTTTCCAATACGAATCGGGTTTAGTCATGCTCGCTTCTGGAACATCAATTTTAATGCTTGGCATTTTAAACGAAACTGGTTCGTTTATTTTGACGTCGTAAGGTGTCGATTCTAATTTTAAATACAATTGATCGGAAGCATCTTTCTTAATTCCTTCAAGACTTGAATTGAATTTTATCGTACCACCAAAAATCTTCAAATCTTCGCTATTGTTCCCTTTTACAACGGTGAATTTTCTTTTTTCGGGAAACCAAATTCGGTGTTCTTTCATGTAATTAAACGTGAAAGTGGCATTGATGTTTATGATTCCGTAAATGCGATAAAATGCTTTTGCGATACCAAAATTCTCGGCGTCAACAAATAATAATCCGCGTAATTTATCGGAATTTAATTTTTTCGGTTGGAAGTAAATTCTATAAACAGTACGATTATCGATTTTTACAGTATCAATTAATTTGAAAACAAACAATTTTCGACCATAAGTTGACAATGGATTTCTAACAGGAATTTCCAAAATATCCAACTGATTTTCGTACAACGAATAGGAAACCAAATTCAATCCCAAATATTCGTACAACGGTTTTTTAAATCCAGCCATTCGCGATGCCAAAACGGTTTCTTTTGTTCCTTGGTCGTTAAACTGAATTAGATTTACCTTTTCGGTTTGATAAATATGCTGATTTTCAACTAACTTTTTCAGCTTATAATTGGTAGAATCCAACACGATTTTCTTTCTTCCAAAAATCGATTTTTTATAAGTGGTATCAATTTTACTTGAAATAGAATCCGGATTCGCAGTAACTAAAAGGTGTTCGTAATTTTTATATTCAAAACTTTTAAAGACTTTTTCGGGTTGGTTTTTGTACTTATTATCGATTATTTTTTTGACAATTAAATTCACTTCGTTTTCACTGTAAATTTCTTTTTCCTTCATGGTGTTATCGTTCACCATTTTGATAATTAGAAACTTGGCGCCTTCAGTAAAATAATGTGTTTTATCGTAATAGCCTTTGTATTTGAAAATTATTGGCTTTTTGTCGTCTTTAACATCTATAGAGAATTTTCCTTCCCAATCAGAAATTATAGTTTTGTTGTTGTAGTTAATTTTGGCAAAAGCTATTGGAACGGTTGTGTCAAAATCAATAACTTGACCTTGCATTGTTTTTTGCGAAAAAGCAAAATTGCAAATTAAAATAAAAAGGAACGTCCAAAAATTTTTCATCAAATAGATTTTGTTTGTAGTTCATTGTAAAACAAGTACGACAAAAATAACAATAAAAAAATCCGTTCGGCATTTCAAACGGATTTTAATTTATAATTAACGTGTAATTTATTGATTTAGTATTTATTCTATTTTTTTAAGTTTTAAATTCAATTTTCATCATATCCTTCGAGAGAAATTGTTGGATATTCATCATTACTGCATTTAGCAGATGATTTAATTTGCTGTTTTAATTTCTCTATTTCTTCGGTTGCAATTATTGTCTTTCCGCTATCGTCAAATAATTTGTAATCAAGGATTAGTATATTCTTTTAATTCAATTTTTTAATATACCCGTGTGATTAGTTTCGTTTGGATAAAAGTTATTATAATCAATTATATCATAATCATTAACATTTAGTTTTGACATTACTTTCTCAAGTTTGCTTTCATTTTTCTATTATTTTATCTGAGCTAATATTAATAATTTCGATGTTCTTTTCTATGCCAATTTTCAAAACCCCTGTAAAATCTTTTATTCAAGGATGAAAATATGGTAATCAAAAATGGATAATAGTTTTTTGTTAATTTTCTTTTTATGTCTAAATATTTTTCAAGCGTAATTTTTACAATATTCGGTTTGCTATTTTGATATTTACAATTTATAAATATTATAATTTTAAATAAAAAAATAATTTTTTCGTATATCATTTTGTAAGGTTTTCTCAACCGTTTCTTGGGCTTTACTTCTATGAGCGGACTAAAGAAGCCGAAAAATTCATTTTTTACTGACTCATGGATACAAAATAAACTTTAAAATAAGCCCAAAACCAGCAATAGTATTAAACCTGCGTTATCAGATGCCTTATTTTCTTTTTAATAAATAACTTATTGAGCTGTTGCAGTTTCTATATATATCTGTGGATAGGCTATATCTAGTGAAGTACAGTTCATTATTTCTGAATCTGTAGGAAGTCTGAACGTTACATATACAGGAAGATTATTAACTTTATATTGGTTTGGTAAATTTATTTCATAAAAAACATTATTTGTTGAGTTTGCAGGGACATTAGCAACACCGTTGTTAAACTTAATTAAATATGCATTACCGCAATCGACACCTTGGTTAACTACTGTTGCGTTAGCAAAGAATGGTGGTGTTGGATTTTCATTTTTACTACAACTAATTATTGAAAAAATAAAAATTGAAAATATTAGTGTTTTCATATTATATAATTTAAGATTAAAACCTGCGAATTTTTCTCGCAGGATATTTTATTGTTTAATTTTTGATTAAAGTTTTTGCATCTACAATTTGTCCGTTGCAGACTAATGCAATAGTGTAAAAACCATTTTGATAGTTTGATAAATCAAGATCTGTGTTTGTACTATTGATATCTAAAATATAATTATTTGAAGTGCCAGTAGTACCATAACTACCTAAAACCATTAAATATGCAGAATTTACATCATTTAATTTGTAATTAATATTTACAAAACTTGATGCTGGATTAGGCAATATTATTTCTAGAGTGCTTGGTTTAAAATTGACATTAACCTCTGCATAATCCTTAAATCCATCAATTGTAGCTATAACTTCTAATTTGTATTTTATTGCAACATCGGTAGAAATTGTTAAGTCTTTACCAGTAAATATCAAATTACCCTCAGTATCATACCAATTATAAATTGCAGATTCACTAATCTGCAAAGCATTGATAGTTATGGTTTCGTTTTTATCAACTAATTTATCTTCACCAGCATCAGCAAAAAAAGGTTCTCTTACTTGTTTTTTTATTATAAAGGTTTCGCCGCCAACTACAGTACCTGTGAATGCATCTTTTTGAATTAAGTGGTAAGTAAATTTTGATTTTTCTGTAAGTTCTTGAGTTAAAAAATTGAATTTTAAATTTAAGATTCCGATTTCGTTTGGATTGAAAATAATATTATCTAATAAAGCATTATTTCCTTTTATAATTTTTATTTTTTCATCAAAAGTTTCTTCAATTCTTAGTGCATGTTGACCACCACGCGACCATGCATCAAATAGAGCTGCGTCCATTTTTATAACAACTTCAGCTTCATCATAAATTGGCTTACCAGTTTCTATATCTTCTTTAATAAGTACAAGGCTAAAAGTTTTTATTTCATTGAAAGGATTACTTATCGCAACAGTCCCTGTCATGATCTCATTTACAGATGGATTTGGTAATGGATTAATTATAGGAGTTGGAGGACTGACAACTGTTACATTTTTCCATGCAATGTTATTGTTATTTCCAGTATTTAAATTTATATATCCAGTCTCAGTAAAAGTCATTGGATCATTTGAGGTTTCTATTCTTGATAGTAGACAAAAATGCCAATTATCAATATTTCCATAGTCGGCTGGGTTAGGAACAATCCAATTAAAATTTAGAATTCTTTCTTCTCCTGGTTGTAAAATTGGTATATTTTGAACCCCAATTATCCCTCCTAATGATGCGTTGGACGCAGGAAAAATGACGCCTCCATTCCATGGATTTGGCCATGCCAAGCCTGTTCCTGCCTTAGCCCAATAAACTTTTAATTGTTCAGCACCTGTAGAAGTTATACAAGAATTATTTTTTACCCTTACTCTAACCTTATTAGGTGAGTTATCAGCATAATAAATTGGATTTTGATGTTCAACAGTCATCGCTTGTAAATCACTTCTTATCCAAATATTTGGACTATTCCACATATGCTGTGTTACATTATTTGGCTCCATTCCGCTATCATCATATGAATCTTTTACTATAAGGTCAAAACTCGTAATTTGCTGCGCCAACTGAACAGCTTTAAACGCATTAACTTTTCCATATCCTAATTCAGCTGAAATACCAGATTGCAAATTATAAAAATTATAATTAAAGCCACCAATTTTGTCTGCTGTTGATTGTAAAATATCTTTCATTTGAGATACACTAGCGCATGTGTTTACAGATTTCATTAAAGCTAAAACGCCAGCTACTTGAGGACAAGAAGCAGATGTGCCACCCATTCTTCCAGTATACGAAGAAAAATTTGTACCTGACGAAGGAAGAAGTTCACCAACCGCAGGTAATCCCGTCGAGCTTTCTTTCCAACTATTATAACCATAATTTGCGCCTGGTGTATCAATAGTACATATATTGAAACTTTCACCGGGAATTTGAGAATTGTAAGCAGAATGAGAAGGTGCGCAAACTGTTATTCTGTATCTAAAATTACTATTTCCTGCAAAAACAAACCCATTAGGGCTATAATTTGCTACTGTATTATTTCTATCAGATGCTCCTACAGTTATTAAACTTGGAATTTCAGCACTTGCAGGAAATGTAATATGTCCAGTTGTAACGCCAGTCCAAGAACCTCCTATTCTATCAGCTCTATTTCCAGCTGCAAAAACTACAATTTTATTATTATTGATTGCATTGTTTATTGCCGAAATGATTACGGGATGTAAGTTTGAGTTTGTACTATTGTAACCCCAACTATTTGAGAGAATGTCTGCATTATTGGTTACAGCAAAGTTTATTGCATCCGCATAAACATTAGCAGGTATTGATCCATAAGGAATTTTTATTGGCATAATTTTGCAAAGTGGTGCAACACCTGTTATACCCTGATTATTATCTTGAGTTGCAGCAATAATTCCTGCACAAGCATTTCCGTGATTATTTCCTGATGTGGTTGATACAGTAGGAGATGGATCATTTGCATTATTTGTACCATCATATGGTGAAGCAAAATTACTACCATTTAATCTTACTTGTCTTGTGTTTGGTAAATCAAAATGATTACTTGTTACACCTTCGTCTATTACTGCAACTATTATATTTGGATTACCTTTTGTAATATCCCAAGCTTCTGGAGCATCAATATCTGCATCAATTGTGGTAGCTTTTCCGTCATTTGTTCCTTGCCCCGTATTGTGTAAATACCATTGATTATTAAAATAAGGATCGTTTGGAATGTAGTCTAATTTGTCAACTCTTGAAATAAAGTTTGGGGTGCAAAATTCAACTTGTCCAGTTAAGTAAACATTTTTTGAAATTTGTAACGCATCACCTGTAACTTTATACATTTCATAAGAAATTGTTGATTTAATTAAAGTTAAATTATTTGTAGAAATTATACTTTCTTTTAATGAAGTTGAAATATTACTTTTGTATTTTAATAAAATTTCATTTCCATAATTTAATTCAAAGCCATCTGATGTTATGTAGGTTGGAGTAGTTATATATGGAGTATTATAGTCAATTAAAAATTCAGTTTCTGATACGACATATGATTTATCAGATAATTTAAATCCTATATTGTTTATTTGAGATAACTCATTTGTATTAGATATTCCGTTTGGAAAATCAACCAAAAATTTACCAGATACTTTTGTCAAAGTAATTTTTTCATTATCAAATGTATAATAAAAGTCATTTGTTTGAGCATTTATTGTTGAAATTCCTATTACAAGACAAGCAAAAAGCAATATGTGAGATTTATTTTTCATATTTTTATAACTAAGGTGAAACTAAATAAATATTATTTGTCATTTTAGAAAAAAAATGTGGATGAATAGATTTTCTACTAATAATTAAAATTTTAATGTAAATCACAACAAAATTTGTAATTATAATTTTATGTACAACAAATAGATAGCTCTTCAGCGTTGCGAGTAGCTAAATATTGTCTGATAATATAACGATAAGGATTATTCGATTCTTTCAAATTTAAGATTCAATCCTTCATCTAAAAGGTCGCTTACAAATGATAATCTCATTTTGTTTCCTTCAAATGTGTAAAAAAAAGCACCAACATTAATTGCATAAGGATTTTCGGTATTGTCTATACAATCAAACTCTATTTTTATAATATTATCACCAGAAAATAATGGTTCATAATCAACCTTTTTTGAAGTTCCATCACAAGTATGAATACTGCTTTCAATTCTGCCAGAATTTTTTATATCAAAAGTATATTGATTTTCTGTTGATACATCAACCCAAGTTAAAGTTGTTGGCTCATCATTTGAAATAACTAAATTTTGAACTAACTTCCATTTACCTTTTATTGGACTTACAGAATCTTCATCATTACTGCAACTTATTAATGAGATTACAATAACAAATAAGGTGATGATTTTTTTCATTATTAAAAAGTTTTAAAAGCTAATTTAAATTAAAAAACCTTTCAAAAAACAAGAAAATGCAGTTTGTAGAAAACATTCTACAGAGCTGTAGAACAAAGTATTACAAAAAAAATCCGTTCGACATTTCAAACGGATTTTAATTTATATTTAACGTGTAAAAATTACACCTTCATTATTTCAGCTTCTTTCAATGCCAAATGTTCTTCTACTTTTTTAATGTAAATATCAGTTAATTTTTGAACATCATCTTCGGCAGTTTTACATAAATCTTCTGAAGTTCCGTCTTTTTCTAATTTTTTAATATCAGAATTGGCATCTTTTCTGTGATTTCTAATTCCAATTTTAGCATCTTCGGCTTCTTGTTTGGCTTGTTTTACTAAATCACGACGACGTTCTTCTGTTAAAGGTGGAACACTAATAATCACAATATCACCATTATTCATAGGGTTAAAACCTAAATTGGCAATCATAATTGCTTTTTCAATAGGTTGCAACATGCTTTTTTCATAAGGCTGAATCGTGATTGTCCTTGCATCTGGAACATTTACATTGGCAACTTGAGAAAGTGGCGTTTGTGAACCATAATAATCTACAAAAACGCTACCCAACATTTGCGGTGAAGCTTTTCCGGCACGAATATTTAAAAAAGATTTTTCTAAGTGCGCAACAGAACCATTCATAGCTTCTTTTGTACTGTCTAAAATAAACTCAATTTCTTCCATTTTTATCTAGATTTTATTCTAAAAATAATTTATTTTCAATTATATATTTACAACTGTTCCAACGTTTTCGCCTTCACAAATTTTAAGTAAATTTCCTTTTTTGTTCATGTCAAAAACTACGATTGGCAATTTGTTTTCTTGACTTAAGGTAAATGCTGTTGTGTCCATAACATTTAATCCTTTTTTCAATACATCTTCAAATGAAATGTAATCGAATTTTACAGCAGACTTGTCTTTTTCTGGATCGGCTGTGTAAACACCATCAACACGAGTTCCTTTTAAAATTACATCGGCATGAACTTCTACACCACGTAAAACTGCGGCTGTATCTGTTGTAAAATACGGATTTCCAGTTCCGGCACCAAAAATAACAATTCTTCCTTTTTCAAGATGACGAACGGCTCTTCTTTTAATATAAGGTTCGGCAATAGCTTCAATTTTTAAAGCCGTTTGCAAACGTGTCAACATTCCTTTATCTTCAAGTGCGCCTTGTAACGCCATTCCGTTAATAACCGTTGCTAACATTCCCATGTAATCACCTTGCACACGATCCATTCCGCTGCTTGCTCCAGCAACACCTCTAAAAATATTTCCACCGCCAATAACAATAGCAATTTCTACACCTTTATCATGAATTTGCTTAATTTCATCTGCATATTCCGATAGAATTTTTGGGTCAATTCCGTATTGTTTCTCGCCCATTAAAGCTTCTCCACTTAATTTTAGAAGGATTCTTTTGTATTTCATACTGTTGTAGAATGTTGTGTTTTGAAGTGCAAATATAGTTATTAAATATTTTTGTGAAATAGCAAAGTAAAATTTATGCTTCTAATGTTTCAAATGATTTTTTAGCGGCTTGATAACCAATTTCAAAAATTTTATCCATTTTAGATTTATTGGTTTCAAATGTGTTGAAGCTTGTAAGTTCTTCAGGTTCGATAATGATATCACAGTTATTAAATTTTTGCAGGTTCGAATTTGCCGCAAGTAGTTCAAAAGCTCTAGTTGTAACAGCTTTTATCGATTTCAAATCTTTGGCTTCAATTTTCTGAATCGGACTTACATAAACACCGATAATATTATCGCATCTTCCTTGTAAAATATCAGTCGGAAAATGATTTAGAATGCCACCATCGCTATATAAAACACCATTAATTTCATAAGGTGATATCACTCCCGGAACGGCAGACGAAGCCAAAACCGCATCTACAATTTTAGTGTCATCATTGAAGATTTTTAGTTTTCCTTTAACCATATCGGTTGCAGTAATGTGAATCGGAATTTTCAAATCAGTTATTTTGGCATCTTTAAAAATTTCTTCAAAGTATTTTTTAAATGATTCCGAGTCGATGATTCCTGCTTTTTTCAACGTAAAATGTTTCCAATGAAAGAAATAAATCGATTTAAAAAATGCCAAAATTTCATCTGGAGTTTTTCCCCAAGCATACAACGCTGCAACAATTGCACCTGCACTCGAACCAGCAATTTGCGATGGTTTAATATTTTGTTCCTCTAGAAATTTTATCGCGCCAGCGTGAGCCAATCCTTTTGTTCCGCCACCAGACAAGGCAAATCCTGTTGATTTCAAGTTCAAATCCATTACTTTTTTGTTTTGATAACGTTTATGTGTGATTATTGTTACAAATCAATTGTAAAAATAAAACTAATTTTGCAGAATAAAATTTAGTTATGAATACAATTATAGAAAAAAGTTTAACAAACAGTTTTTCGTATCAAGAATATAGAAATCACGTTACTTTATTATCTGATGAAGGAAAAACTACAGGTCATGAACAAACAGAAGCTCTTGTAAATTATACTAAACTTAATGAATCGAGATTGCATCGACTTGACAAAACGATGGTTGTTGTTGACGAAGTGAAAGCTTTTCTGGAAAATTTGGATAAAGACTATATTTGGTTAGTAATTTCTGAAAGTTGGTGTGGCGATGCTGCGCAAATTCTTCCAATTATTAATAAAATGGCTGAAGTTTCAGATAAAATAGATTTGCGAATTGTATTTCGAGACGATAATGACGAGTTGATGAATTTATTTCTAACAAACGGAACGCGTTCAATTCCGAAGCTAATTATTATCGATAAAGAAACTAATGAAGTTATCAATGATTTTGGTCCACGACCTCAAGAAGCCAAACAATTAATTTTTGATTACAAAGCCGAACATGGTGTTGTGGATGAAACTGCAAAAATCAATTTGCAAAAATGGTACTTAAACGATAAAGGAATTTCTACTCAAAAGGAAATTGTAGCGTTGATGAAGTAGATTTTTATTCAAAATCTTCTGGCGAAATGCCATTAATTACATCATAATCACCAATCTTTGTTCTTCGTAAGGCAGTTAAATGTCCTCCAGAATTTAAAGCCATTCCAAAATCATAAGCTAATGAACGAATGTAGGTTCCTTTGCTGCATTTTACTCTAAAATCAATTTCGGGTAATGCAATTCTGGTGATTTCAAATTCGTGAATGGTAGTTTTTCTGAAAGCAATTTCTACTTCTTCGCCAGCACGTGCGTGTTCGTACAAACGTTTCCCATCTTTTTTAATTGCCGAAAATACTGGTGGTTTTTGATCGATTTCACCAAGAAATTGTTTTGTAGTTTCTAGAATTAATGCTTCTGTAATATGTTCGGTTGGGAAAGTGGCATCAACTTGGGTTTCCAAATCGTAACTTGGTGTTGTTGCTCCAACTGTGATTGTTCCAGTATATTCTTTGGCTTGCGCCTGAATTTCGGTAATTTTTTTTGTGAATTTTCCTGTGCAAATAATTAATAAGCCAGTCGCCAATGGATCTAAAGTTCCAGCGTGACCAATTTTGAATTTTTTAGGAAGTTGGTATTTTCGAATTAAACTGTATTTTAATTTATTAACTGCTTGAAAAGAACTCCAAGTTAATGGTTTGTCAATTAATAAAATCTGACCCTCAAGAAAATCTTCTGCTGTCATTATATTACGTCTAATTTTTGAATGAAAAAGTGAATTACAAGTAGTGCAATTCCAACAACGATTCGGTAATATCCAAATACTTTAAATCCGTTTTTGCTTAAAAATCCTATGAAGGTTTTAATGGCTAAAAGTGCTACAATAAAGCCAACAACGTTTCCAATTATCAATAAATTTATTTGTTCGTCAGTAAGCGTTAATCCGTCTTTGTAATAATCGTAACATTTTTTTAATGTCGCACCAAGCATCGTTGGAACAGCAAGAAAAAAGGAAAATTCGGCAGCTGTAGTTCGAGATAATTTTTGCGACATTCCGCCTACAATACTTGCGCCACTTCTAGAAACTCCCGGAATCATTGCCAAACATTGAAAAACTCCAATTTTGAATGCGGTTGCATAGGATATTTCTTGACTTTCGGTAACTTCGGTTTCTTTTGAGAACCAATCGTCAACTTTCAATAATATAATTCCGCCAATTAAAAGAGAAATGGCAACTGTTACTGGATTTTCTAATAAAGCATCAATTTTTTTACTAAAAAGCAATCCAAATACAACAGCTGGAATAAACGCTACTAGCAATTTGAAATAAAAATCAAAACTTTGAAAAAAACGTTTAAAGTATAAAACTACTACAGAAAGTATTGTTCCTAGTTGGATTACAATGGTAAAAAGTTTGGTAAAATCATCTTGAGCAATGCCAAAAAATGAACTTGCAATAATCATGTGACCAGTTGAAGAAACAGGTAAAAACTCGGTTATTCCTTCAATAATTGCAAGAATAATGGCTTGAATGTAATCCATTTTATATAGTGATTAGTGATTAGTAATTAGTAATTAGTTGATAAGCCGTAAAAAGACTATTCACTAATTACTAGTTACTATTTACTTAATTTAGGATTTTTGAAAATCGAATAAATTGTAACTCCAAAACCAATTAGAACTAAAGTTGGAGCCAATCTGATTCTTCTAAAACTAAATAATTCAGCTTCTTTAAAAACGTTCGGGTCAGTGCTTCCGCCACCACTCATTAATATAAATCCAAGAGCAATTACTGCCAATCCTATTAATAGAATTTTATAATTTACGCTTTCAAATAAAAAGCCATTGTTGTTTTCGTTTTCTTTCATAAGTCTATGTTCTTTATTCTATTTTCTATACTCTTTTCAAAACTTCCAGCTTCCAGCTTCAATCTTCTCACTTTTAATACAAATCATCCGTTCTTAAATTCAAGAAACGTTGCGTTGCAAAATACGTGCTGATCCAAGTGATTAAAATTCCAAGAGCCAATACGGCAATTAAAACTCCGACTGTAAGTTCGATATCTTTAAAAATTTCCAATGCTGGAAAGTGTGTATTGATGTAAAATAAAACACCAATCAAAACTAAAACTGCCAAAACCGAACCTATAATTCCTAAAATAATACTTCTTGTAATGAATGGTTTTCTAATAAACGCTTTAGTTGCGCCAACCATCTGCATCGTTTTGATGATAAATCTATTAGCATAAATTGATAAACGTAGCGAACTATTAATTAGTAAAAACGAAATCACTGCAAATATTGCACTAACAAGTAAAACCCAAAACGTAACTTTTTTAATATTGTCGTTCACCAAAGTAATTAATTGTTTGTCATAAACTACATCGGCAACCATTGGATTAGCACGAATTTGACTTTCCACTTTAGAAAAACCTGGGTTAGTTACATAATCGGCTTTCAAATGAATATCGTACGAATTGTATAACGGATTTGTTCCTAAAAACTCCATGAAATCTTCGCCAATTACTTCTTTATGTTGTTTTGCAGCATCATCTTTAGAAACAAACTTGAAATCTTTCGCAAATTTAGCTGCTTTCATTTCGGCATCAAATGCTGTAAAAGTACTATCGACAGCTTCGTTTTTAAAGAAAACAGTCATTACAATATCTTCCTTAAAATTATCTGATAATCGTTTGGAGTTGATGATGAAAAGTCCAAGCATTCCTAGTAAAAATAAAACTAAAAATACACTTAACACTACCGAAACATAAGATGTTATTACTCTTCTCTTTTGAAATTTATCGAAATTTGATGACATACATTGTAATTTAAGCCGTAAAAATAATAAAGAATTTGTTTAATCAAATGTTTATAACGTTTAAAGTTTTGATTTTAGTACTTAAAACGTAAATTTGTCACCGATTAGCACAGACATTAACTTTCGATTAACTTTGGCAGCAAATTTTACTTTTTTAAACAAAGTAAATTCTTACAAAAAAATTAAATTTAAAGTTTTTAAAAGTAAACAATTTTCATATAAAAGAATACGTAACAACAATGAAATACCATCACGAAAAAGTAGAAGCTAAATGGCAGCAATATTGGGCAGAAAACCAAACTTTTGCTGCATCAAATAACAGCGAAAAACCAAAATATTATGTTTTGGATATGTTTCCTTATCCTTCTGGTGCTGGTTTGCACGTTGGTCATCCGCTAGGTTATATTGCTTCAGATATTGTGGCGCGTTACAAACGTCATAAAGGTTTCAATGTTTTGCATCCGCAAGGTTACGATTCTTTTGGTTTGCCAGCCGAACAATATGCTATTCAAACTGGGCAACATCCAGAAAAAACTACGCGTGAGAACATTGCACGTTATCGTGAACAATTGGATAGAATTGGTTTTTCATTCGATTGGAGTAGAGAAGTACGCACTTCAAATGCCGATTATTACAAATACACACAGTGGATTTTTATACAATTATTCAATTCGTGGTACAATAAAAGTACAGATCAAGCCGAAGATATTTCGACATTGATTTCTATTTTTGAAAAAGCAGGAAATGCAACGGTTCATGCAGTTTGCGACGATAATGTTGAAATATTTTTCCCTTCAGATTGGAGTTTTTATTCTGATGAAAAAAAGCAGCAAATTCTTTTACAATATAGATTAACCTATTTAGCCGAAACCGAAGTAAATTGGTGTCCAGCTTTAGGAACCGTTTTAGCTAACGACGAAATCGTAAACGGAGTTTCAGAACGTGGAGGTCATCCTGTTATTCGCAAGAAAATGACACAATGGTCCATGCGAATTTCTGCTTATGCCGAACGTTTATTACAAGGTTTAAACGACATCGATTGGAGCGAATCGATAAAAGAATCGCAACGAAATTGGATTGGAAAATCAGTTGGAGCATCGGTAGATTTTAGATTAAAAGATTCAGATAAATTAATTTCAGTTTTCACAACTCGACCTGACACTATTTTCGGAGTTACGTTTATGACTTTGGCGCCAGAGCACGAATTGGTTTCAGAAATTACAACGCCAGAACAAAAAGCTGCGGTTGATGCTTATGTTGAAGCCACTGCAAAACGTTCTGAAAGAGAGAGAATGGCCGATGTAAAAACCATTTCTGGAGTTTTCACTGGTGCGTTTGTCGAACATCCATTTACCAGAGAACCAATTCCAGTTTGGATTGGCGATTACGTTTTGGCTGGTTACGGAACAGGCGCTGTTATGGCGGTTCCATGTGGTGACGAACGTGATTATGCTTTCGCAAATTTCTTCAAAGGTCAAAACGGAATGCCCGAAATAAAAAATATTTTCAACCAAGATATTTCTCAGGAAGCATTTGGTTCAAAAGAAGGTTTCGAATTAGTAAATTCTAATTTCCTAAACGGAATGGGTTACAAAGAAGGAACGAAAAAAATCATCGAAGAATTAGAAAAAATAAAACAAGGAAAAGGCAAAACCAATTACCGTTTGCGTGATGCTGTTTTCTCTCGTCAAAGATATTGGGGCGAACCATTTCCGGTGTATTATGTGAATGGATTGCCACAAATGATTGACGCCAAACATTTACCAATTGTATTGCCAGAAGTAGAAAAATATTTGCCAACCGAAGACGGACAACCGCCATTAGGAAACGCAACCGATTGGGCTTGGGATACTATTAATAATAAAGTAGTATCAAATACACTTTGTCATGCTGAACTTGATTCAGCATCTCATAACGGAGTTTTCCCTTTAGAATTAAACACGATGCCAGGTTGGGCAGGAAGTTCTTGGTATTGGATGCGTTATATGGATGCGCACAATTCAACCGAATTTGCCTCAGCCGATGCACTAAAATATTGGGAAAACGTAGATTTATACATTGGCGGAAGCGAACACGCCACCGGACATTTATTGTATTCTCGTTTTTGGAACAAATTTCTAAAAGACAAAGGTTTCGCACCAACAGAAGAACCATTCAAAAAATTGATCAATCAAGGAATGATTTTGGGGATGAGTGCTTTTGTTTATAGAGTTTTATGGAAGATAGAAGATAAAGACGGAAATAATGTAGAGAACTTGAAAGGTTTGCCAAACAGTTTTCCTCCGATATTTATCGGAAAAGGTATGTATGATAAAGTTTCCAAAAACAATTCAGGATTTATGTTTTTTATGCTTGATAAAGTTTTAAATAAATACCCTAATTCAAATGATATAATAGAATTAAGTAATGGTGGAAAATTAATTTCTTATTTTCAACAACTTCACGTTGATTTAGCTGTAATAAACGACATCACAAACGAATTAGATATTGAAGCATTCAAAAAACATCCATTATATTCTGATTATAAAGATGCAGAATTCATATTAGAAGATGGAAAATACATCGTTGGTCGCGAAGTAGAAAAAATGTCCAAATCAAAATACAATGTTGTCAATCCAGATGATATTTGTAATGATTATGGTGCTGATACCTTGCGTTTGTATGAAATGTTTTTAGGTCCATTGGAACAAGCAAAACCTTGGAATACTGCTGGAATTACAGGAGTTTCTGGTTTCTTGAAAAAATTATGGCGTTTGTATTTTGATGATAATGGTTTGATTGTAACCAACGACGAACCAACTCCAGAAATGTATAAATCATTACACAAAACCATCAAAAAAGTTACTGAAGATATTGAGAATTTCTCTTTCAATACGTCGGTTTCACAGTTTATGATTTGTGTAAACGAATTGGCTCAATTAAAATGCAATCACAGAAAAATTTTAGAACCGTTGGCAATAGTAGTTTCACCTTACGCACCGCATATTGCTGAAGAATTATGGTCGCAATTAGGTCATGAAGGTTCGGTTGCAACGGTTGATTTTCCAGTTTTTGATGCGAAATATTTGGTAGAATCTGAAAAGGAGTATCCAGTTTCGTTCAACGGTAAAATGCGTTTTACTATTAAGTTACCTTTAGATTTAACAGCAGCTCAAATAGAAGAAATCGTAATGACCGACGAAAGAACGCAAGCCCAATTACAAGGAAGAACGCCTAATAAAGTGATTATCGTTCCTGGTAAAATCATCAATTTGGTAGGATAACATTATCGTCATTCTGAACTTGTTCAACTTCGTTGAATCTTCAATTTCAGAATTTCTTATTATAGCCACAGATTCACAGATTAATTATAAAATCTGTGAATCTGTGGCTATTTTTTTAATATTTTTTTTGTAACATTTTTTAATTTTTACGTATAATAGTAAAATGTCAACTTGTCATTTCTATAATTTGGCGTGCAATTTGATATTTATTGGTTAGCTAAAAATTTTAAAAATAAAAAACTATGTTTGATACAGGTTCTCTAATAATTGGTGGTTTAGTAATGTTGGTAAGTTGGCTAGTTTCTAGTCGATTACAATCAAAATTCGATTACTATTCTAAAGTACATTTAAGAAACGGAATGAGTGGCGCCGAAATTGCCGAAAAAATGCTTGCCGATCACGGAATTCGTGGTGTAAGAGTAATTTCTACACCGGGAAGATTAACCGATCATTACAATCCAGTAGATAAAACAGTAAACTTATCTGAGGCTGTTTACAATCAAAGAAATGCAGCAGCAGCAGCTGTCGCCGCTCACGAATGTGGTCACGCGGTGCAACATGCGCAAGCTTATCAATGGTTGACGATGCGTTCTAAGCTGGTTCCAGTTGTGCAAATTGCTTCTAGTTTTATGCAATGGGTTTTACTTGCAGGTATTTTGATGATAAATACTTTTCCAAGTTTGTTGCTTGTGGGTATCATTTTATTTTCGGTGACGACCTTATTTTCTGTGATTACTTTGCCGGTAGAATATGATGCGAGTAACAGAGCATTGGCTTGGTTGAAAAACAAAAATATGGTTTCACAAGAAGAATATGCTGGAGCAGAAGATGCTTTAAAATGGGCTTCAAGAACGTATTTAGTAGCAGCAATTGGTTCAATCGCAACTCTTTTATATTATGTAATGCGATATATGAGCGCTTCAAGAAATTAATTTGAAATAAGAGGTAACACAAAAGGATTTTAGAACAATTGTTTTAAAATCCTTTTTTTTATTTTACTAAACTTCCATCTTCCATCTTCCCACTATTTCTTCAAATTGGTTAAAAAAGTGATGATTGAAAACCAAGCTACTGTATGAATTAAAAGGCATTTAAAATAACTTTTATCCGAATTGAAATGTTTGATTACATGTGCTGCAGCGTAAATAAAACTTATAGGAATTAAAAGAAACATCAGTAATTTTCCGAAGTTGGGTGTTTTTGCATCACCTGGAAAAAGTAAATAGGCGCCATAACTAAGAGCTGCATAAATTACATAAAAGGCTATGGTTATGTTTTCTTTTGAGAATTTGTTGAGGTTCATTTATATTTAATATCTAAAATTTAATATCTAAAGTTGTATTTGTCTTTCTATTTGTTGTTCCAAAGATATGAAGGTTTCTGTTCTTGAAACGCCGTCTATGGGTTGGATTTTTTTGTTTAAAAGTTGCATCAAATGTTCGTTATCGCGACAAATAATTTTGATTAAAATACTCCAATTTCCTGTGGTGTAATGACATTCTAGTACTTCGGGAATTTTTCTTAATTCTTTTACGGCTTCTGAATTGGATGCTGCTTTTTCTAAATAAACACCAATGAATGCCATGGTTTTATAGCCTAGAACTTTATTGTTTACAATAAATTTGGAACCCGAAATTACGCCTGCTTCTTCTAGTTTTTTTAATCGTTGGTGAATTGCCGCACCCGAAATTCCTATTTTATTGGCGATTTGCAGAATTGGTTTTCGTGCATCTTCCATTAAGTGACGCAAAATTTCTTTGTCGATTCCGTCAATTTCTATTTGTAGCTGATTGATTTTCATAATTGATAATTTAAATCAAAAGTAGGTTTTTTGTTTTAAACTGAAATCAAATATTGCTAAAATGTGATTTTAATAACCAAAAGTTAATCTAATAACGTAAATTTTACAAAAGACAATTGCTAACTAGCCCTGATTGCAGTGGATACCGATTTTTCATCGGTAGCAACGGAAAGCAGGAAAATGGAAAACAAAAATGCGCAAGCGATTCGCTCCTTAATTAATTTGTAGTTGCCAGTTTATCAGGATTGTAACCTATGTATGGCGTTATTGTTTCTTTGAAAATCACGCCGTATTCTTCGAGTTCTTTTAGGATTGGTTCGTAGACTTCTTTGCGAATTGGTAGTTGCACGCCTGGTGTTTTTATGTTTCCGTTTAAGATTTGTAATGTTGCCATTGCTACTGGTAGACCTACTGTTTTAGCCATTGCGGTGTAGGTTTGGTCGTCGCCAATGCATACCATTTTGGAGTCGATTTGTTGTTCTTTTCCGTTAATTTCGAAACCAAATTTGTGGTACATCACAATCATGTCTTTGTCGTTGGGTTCTAAAGTCCAGGAATCGTTTAAAATGTGTTCTAAAATTTGTGCTGGAGTAGCATTTACTAATCCGATTATTTTGTTGGGATTGAATAAATCTAGCTCGAGAAGTTTGTCCCACATAATGTCGTCTTGCTCGATATTTAGTGCCATTCTCAGCTTTATTTCTACAGAATCTGTAGGGTGAAAAGGTAAAAATGAGTTCACAAAATCGCGGTAACTCATGGTTTCTGAGTTTTCCATAACATAATTATCGTCGGTCATACCCAATTGGACAAACATATTCCAAGCTCTTGAAAATCCTACTCTTCTAATGGTTCCACGGTATAAAGTTAGCACATCGTCAAGACCATAGACGCTTCGGTATTTTAAGGAATCGCGGTTGGCGTAACCTTCAAATTTACCGTAACCTTCCACTAGTAAAAATTCGGTTCTACGAAATAATTTGTGGTACGGAATGTATTTGTATTTTCCTTCTTGAATGAACTTTGCCGCGCCACCTTGACCAGCCAAAACTACATTTCGTGGCGCCCAAGTGAATTTGTAATTCCAAAGATTATTGTCGCTTTCTGGAGCAACTAATCCACCACAAAACGATTCGAAAAGTAACATTTTTCCGCCTTTTTCTCTAATTTCATCCAAAACTTTCATCGCACTCATGTGATCGATTCCTGGGTCAAGTCCGATTTCGTTCATGAAAATCAAGTTGTTTTCTTTAGCCAATGCGTCTAAACTTTGCATCGCATCGGAAACATAAGAAGCGGTAACCATGTGTTTTTTGAAAGTTATGCAATCTTTGGCAACTTCAATGTGCATGTGCGCAGGCAACATAGAAATTACGATATCGGCTTTTTGAATTTCGGTATGACGTTGCAATTCGTTGTGAATATCTAACTCAATTGCAGTAGCATTTGGGTGATTATTGGTTTTTCTTTTTGCCAATTCTAGAGACAAATCGCCAATAGTAAGGTGAAGATTTTCTTGATTGGATTTGTTTAAAAGGTATTGTATTAGTGATGATGCCGATCTACCAGCGCCAATTATAAGTATATTTCTCATGGTTTTTGTAAAATAGGATGCAAAGCTAGATAAATTCTAATAAAAAAATTTCAAATTCCTTACATTAAATTGGGATTTGGAATTTACTATTTAGATTTTTAATGAATTATTCTAAATTTTCAAGTTCTTCAAGTTCTTGTCTAGCTTCTTGTTTGGTTTCGATTTTTTGTTGTTCGAATTGTTGGTCCACTGCAACTTCATCTTTAATTAGGTACGTTTTTCCGAGTACGAAAATCCCACATAAATAGGTTATGATAAAAAGCCATTTGGGTAATAGACGTTGGTTGACTTCCGATTTTTTAAACGTTATAAATAGTAAAATTAATGAAATTCCGATAGGTAAAAGCGCCAAAGTATCTAACGGTAAAGCAGAAAAAATGATGCTTATTATTACAAAAATTATGGAAAGAATTAGAAATGTTTTTCTCATGATGTTCGAATTAAATTCCAGTCGCAGAAGTTAAAGCTAATTGACCCGTTCCAACAGGAATACTAAATTTCATTAACGCAGGAACTTTTTTAGCATCGGCAGTAAGCCAAATAAGATTTTTATCTTTTCCTTTTAATGCATCTGTTTTTGCTCCAATTGATAATTTGTAACAGTTTTTATTTCCAAGATTTCCAGCTTTTACAGTTTCGGTTCCCATGTATTTTAAAGTCACTGGAATTTCTTTTTCGTCAAATATAATTTTAAAAGATTTGATATCACCAGTTTTTAGTTTGGTAAAATCTACAGTTCGCACCTTATATAAAAGCGAAACCACATCTTGAGTCGCGGCTCCAATTATAAACTTTTTTACGGTTTCTGGTTGTCTTCTTTTTTTAGAAGTACTTGTAACGGCATTACCTTTAAAAGCATATTTTTCTTTTTTGGTATATCCGCCTTCATCGATACTTCTTTTATATAAACTTGGTTTAAGTGTTATTGGATTTACATAGGATTCATAAATATCACGAATTTTAAAAAATTTATCCCATTTACTAAAAGTAGCTAATTCACAATTTAAATGAAGGTAAGAATTTTTAGCTGTTGTTACTGTTTCTGTAGACATGGTAACTTGCGCCAGATGGGTCATTAATCCGCTCATGTTATAGGAGCCAGCGTAAACTAATTTTTCTCCAGATGGAACTGCTACGTTTTTATCTGAAGTAAACGAACAGAAAATCAATGCTGTAGCTATTAAAAATACAATCTTTTTCATCTTATTAAATTAGGGTGCAAATATAAAATTTTAATATTGTTAAAGTTAAAAAGAAAGTAGAAAAGTCTTTCTTAATTCAATGTATAACAGATAAATTTGTATAAAATTATACATCATCGCAATTATGGATAAAAAAATATTTTCGACAGCAGCTTTTTTCGGAATGACTGCAATTATTTTAGGAGCTTTTGGAGCGCATGCTTTGAAAAAAGTGTTGACTTTAGATCAATTAGCTACTTTTGAAACTGGAGTCAAATATCAAATGTATCATGCCTTATTTTTGTTATTTTTAGGATTAAATAATCATTTGACTTCGAAAACTAAAAAAACGATATTAATTTTCACAATTTTAGGAATTATTTTCTTTTCGGGTTCAATTTATTTGCTCGCCACAAATGCGCTTACCGCTTTTGATTTCAAAGTTATCGGATTCATTACACCAATTGGCGGATTACTGTTAATAGTAGCTTGGAGCATTTTGATGATACAATTTTTGAAGAAAAAAGCATAATTTTTTATTAAACTACAACGTTGTAATTATTTATTTTTACCTTTGCAGTCAATTTAATAATTGCAACACAATACAATTTTATGGAGAATACTGCCCAATCTACGAAATCGATTTCGTTAGAACAATACGGAATTAAAAATGTCCAAGAAATTATATACAATCCATCTTTTGAATTTTTATATAATGAAGAGTTAAATCCAAGTTTAGAAGGTTATGAAAAAGGCCAATTAACCGAACTTGGAGCAGTAAATGTTATGACAGGTGAATTTACTGGTCGATCGCCAAAAGACAAATACATTGTTAAAGACAGTATCACAGAAAATACCATTTGGTGGAATTCTGATAAAGCAGTAAACGACAACAAACCAATTTCTCAAACTACTTGGAATGCCCTAAAAGAAACAACTGTAAATCAGCTTTCTGGAAAAAGATTGTTTGTAGTTGATGCCTTTTGTGGTGCTAACGAAAACACAAGATTAAAAGTACGTTTTATTATGGAAGTGGCGTGGCAAGCGCATTTCGTTAAAAATATGTTCATTCGTCCAACCGAAGCTGAACTTGAAAATTTTGGAGAACCAGACTTTATAGTAATGAATGGTTCTAAAACTAGTTTCAAAGAGTATGCAGCTCACGGATTAAATTCTGAAGTTTATGTAGCTTTTAATTTAACTGAAAAAGTGCAATTAATTGGAGGAACTTGGTATGGTGGCGAAATGAAAAAAGGGTTATTCTCAATGATGAATTACTACTTGCCACTACAAGGAATTGCTTCAATGCATTGTTCTGCAAATAAAGGAAAAGATGGCGATGTTGCGGTTTTCTTCGGATTATCTGGAACAGGAAAAACTACGTTATCTACCGATCCAAAACGTGAATTAATTGGAGACGATGAACACGGTTGGGATAACGATGGCGTATTTAACTTTGAAGGCGGATGTTATGCCAAAACCATCGATTTAAGTGCAGCAAACGAACCAGATATTTTCGGTGCCATTAAAAAAGATGCATTATTAGAAAACGTAACTGTTGATGCCAATGGAAAAATCGATTTTAAAGACGGTTCTGTAACTCAAAATACTCGTGTTTCTTATCCGATAAATCATATTCATAATATTGTTAAGCCTGTTTCTAAAGCGGGTCATGCTACTAAAGTTATTTTCTTAACAGCAGACGCATTTGGAGTTATGCCTCCAGTTTCTAAATTAACACCAGAACAAACTAAATATTATTTCCTTTCGGGTTTCACGGCTAAATTAGCTGGAACAGAAAGAGGAGTAACCGAGCCACAACCAACATTTTCGGCTTGTTTTGGAAAAGCATTTTTATCACTTCATCCTACAAAATATGGTGAAGAATTGGTAAAAAAAATGGAGCAACACAACGCAACTGCTTACATGGTAAACACAGGTTGGAACGGAACAGGAAAACGTATTTCTATAAAAGATACACGTGCAATAATCGATTCAATTCTTGATGGTTCGATAGAAAAAGCCGAAACTAAAACCATTCCAACATTCAATTTTGTTGTTCCAACAGCTTTGAATGATGTGAATCCAGCGATTTTAGATCCAAGAGATACGTATGAAAATGTAGCCGATTGGAATGAAAAAGCAACTGATTTGGCTTCAAGATTTATTAAAAATTTCGTTCAATATACAGATAATTCAGAAGGCCAGAATTTAGTAAAAGCTGGTCCGCAATTATAATTTACACACAAACAATACCTAACCAAACGAAAAAATCCGATCTAGTATCGGATTTTTTTTATTTAGGAGCGAATGGCTTGGGCTTTTCTTGCAGTCCATTTTCCTGCTTTCCGTTGCAATCTTTTATTTTGTTGCCTTCGAGTAACCTCAGGCAACAAAATAAAAGGATTTCCACTGCAATCAGGGCTAGGTAGTAATTTTCTTTTGTAAAGTAATCATTTTCAATAGAAATTTATAAAGCAAAAAAATCCCAAACTCTTTTTAGAATTTGGGATTTTGAATATTTTGAAATTTGTAATTTACTTTCCTTTATTTGCTTCAGCAACATAACGCTCTAAAGCCATTGTCATTGAAGGTGTTTCTGGAGTTGGAGCAAGAATGTCAATTCGCAATCCGTGTTCCAAAGCTTCTTTTTGAGTTGTGCTTCCAAAAACTGCAATTCTAGTATCGTTTTGTTTAAAATCTGGGAAGTTTTTAAACAATGATTTTATTCCAGTTGGACTAAAAAATGCTAAAACATCATAATAAACATCGGCTAAATCAGATAAATCACTCATTACTGTTTTGTAAAAAACGGCTGGTGTCCAATTAATTTTTAGATTGTTTAATGTTATTGGTGCGTCGGCATTCAATTGGTCTGAAGCTGGTAATAAAAATTTCTCGTCTTTGTATTTTTTAAACAAAGTTGACATGTCGGCAAAATCTTTCTGTCCTACATAAATCTTGCGTTTTCTGTAAACCACATATTTCTGTAAGTAAAAAGCAATTGCTTCCGACTGGCAAAAATATCGTAAATCTTCTGGAACTTTATAACGCATTTCTTCGGCCACTCTAAAAAAGTGATCTACTGCATTTTTACTCGTTAGGATAATTGCCGTGAAATTATTTAGGTCAATTTTTTGAGCTCTAACGTCTTTCGCACTTACTCCTTCTACGTGAATAAATGAGCGAAAATCAACTTTTACCTTATGCTTTTGTTGTAATTCAAAATAAGGTGAATTCTCTACTTTTGGTTCTGGCTGTGACACCAAAATTGTTCTCACTTTCAAATTTGACATGTTTAAGCTCTAATTTTTTGTAATCAAATAATATATGAAATAATACGGTGCTATTTCAAGTGCGCAAAGATACAAAATAAAGTAAAACAAGTTAGCTATCACTAAATTTTGATAAATTTTTAAAGAAATAACATAAGTCAGTATATTTATTACCAATAATATACCAATTATGCTAAAAAAAAGATAATTTGTTGCAAAATCTTCATAAAATAAGAAAATCGAAACTGGTAATAACAGTAAACCAATGTAGGTTCTAAAGGTAACTTTCTGTAAATTGAACTGTTCGATGATTTCTTCAATTCCAAAAGTGGTGGCTATAATCTTCTCAATTAAGAATTTAGATAAAATAAAAACGGTAAGTAATGTGAAGATTCTAACAAATAAAATCCAGTCGGTTTTTACGCCATATCCAAAATGGGATAGTACTAATTGAATGAAAAAAGCAAACGAAATTAGATTTACAATGAGAAGCAATACATTAAATCCGCTCATTAAATGCGAACTTTCTCGGTAGATTTTAGTGTATTTGTCGGATACAATTAATCGAATAAAATCACTAAATCTGTTTTCAAATGCCGATTTGGCAACAACAATAAACACCAATGCAAATACAAAAATGATGGTTGCCCAATCTTTGCTTTCTATAATTCTAGGATGTAATTCGAGTGCTATCATTGGCGACAAAATTACTAAATTTTATTTGTTGATTACTATTATAATATTATTAAGATTATACAGTCAGAAAATGAGTATTTTTGCACAAACTTTTATTGATTACTATGAATTGCGGTATTGTAATTATTCCAACTTATAACGAAATAGAAAATATTGAAAGCATTGTGAGAGCGGTGTTTTCATTGCATAAACCGTTTCATATTTTAATTGTTGACGATAATTCGCCAGATAAAACCGCCGATAAGGTGAAAGAACTTCAAAAGGAGTTTGAAAAATGTCTTTTTCTAGAGCAACGTTCCAAAAAAGCCGGATTAGGAACAGCATATGTTCATGGATTTAAATGGGCTTTGGCTAGAGATTATGAATTTGTATTTGAAATGGATGCCGATTTTTCGCATAATCCACACGATTTAGAAAAATTATACGATGCGTGTCATTTTGGTGGAGCCGATTTAGCCATTGGTTCACGTTACGTTACTGGAGTAAATGTTGTAAATTGGCCATTAAGTAGAGTTTTACTCTCTTATTTTGCATCGGTTTATGTGAGAATGATTACCGGAATGAAAATTATGGATGCTACGGCAGGATTTATTTGCTACAGCCGAAATGTTTTAGAAAGTATCAATCTCGATAAAATAAAGTTCATTGGTTATGCGTTTCAAATTGAGATGAAATACCGCGCTTTTGCCAAGAATTTTAATATTCAAGAAGTGCCAGTGATTTTTACCGATAGAACCAAAGGACAATCTAAAATGAGCGGATCTATTATTAAAGAAGCTATTTTCGGGGTGTTATCACTTAGAATTAAAAAATTATTTAATCGATTATAAAAATACAAAATGAATACCGTTTTAATAAAAAATGCTAAGATTGTAAACGAAGGAAGAATTTTTGAAGGCGATGTTCTAATTGAAGGCGAATTTATTAAAGAAATTGCCGAAAGTATCAGTCATAAAAGTTCCAATTGTAAAGTTATTGATGCCGAAGGGAATTACTTAATTCCGGGTGCAATTGATGATCAGGTGCATTTTCGCGAACCAGGTTTAACGCATAAAGGCGACATTGCTTCAGAAAGTAGAGCTGCTGTTGCTGGCGGAATCACCTCGTTTATTGAACAGCCAAATACAGTTCCGAATGCGGTTACTCAAGAATTATTAGAAGATAAATACCAAATTGCCGCTCAAAGTTCGTACGCCAATTATTCTTTTATGATGGGTGGAACAAATGATAATTTAGAGGAAGTTTTAAAAACAAATCCAAAAAATGTTGCTGGTATAAAATTATTTTTAGGTTCATCTACTGGAAATATGTTGGTTGATAATCCTGAAACTTTAGAGAAAATATTTTCAAATACTAAAATGCTTATTGCGGTTCATTGTGAAGATGAAGCTACGATTAAAGCCAATTTAGAAAAATATAAAGAAGAATACGGCGAAGACATTCCGGTAACGGCGCATCATTTAATTAGAAGTGAAGAAGCTTGTTACATTTCGTCATCGAAAGCGATTGAATTAGCTAAAAAAACCGGAGCAAGACTGCATATTTTTCATCTTTCTACTGCCAAGGAAATGGAATTGTTTACGAATAAAATTCCGTTAGAAGAAAAAATGATTACTGCAGAAGTTTGCGTGCATCATCTTTGGTTTACCAATGACGATTATGCAACCAAAGGTAATTTTATCAAATGGAATCCAGCTGTAAAAACGGCTACTGATAGAGATGCGCTCTGGAAAGCACTTTTGGACGATACAATTGATGTTATTGCAACCGATCATGCGCCGCATACATTAGAAGAAAAATCTCAAAAATATTTAAACGCACCTTCAGGTGGACCATTAGTGCAACATGCTGTGGTTGCTATGTTTGAGGCGTTTCATCAAGGTAAAATTTCTGTAGAAAAAATCGTTGAAAAAATGGCTCACAATCCAGCGAAAATATTCAAAATTGAAAAACGCGGATTCATAAAAGAAGGTTTCTACGCCGATTTGGTAATTGTAGATCCAGCAAAACCATGGAGTGTAAATAAAAGCAATATTTTATATAAATGTGGTTGGTCGCCATTTGAAGGAACCAATTTTAAATCTAGAATTTCTCATACTTTTGTAAATGGTCAATTGGTTTATGAAAACGCAAAAGTGAAAGAAATTAAAGCTGGAAAACGTTTACTTTTTGACCGATAGTTTTAAATTGCGCACAATGAAAAAATTAATTTTACTTTTTATAGGTTTGGCAACTTTAGTTTCGAGTTGTAATAATACGGGTATTGAAAAGCCAAAAAACTTATTGGATGAAGATCAAATGGTGAATATTATTTATGATTTGTCTTTATTGGATGCTATTCGTTCACAAAATATTGGTGTACAAAATTTGACGCCAACAGCAAACCAACTTTTAAAGGATAAGTACAAAATTGATAGTTTGACTTTCGCCAAAAACTCACAATATTATGCTTCGGATGTTGTGAAATACAAAGAAATTTACGATCAAGTAAAACTTAAATTGGATCGTGAAAACGAAAAAATTAATGGTAAAAAAACTGAAACTCCAGTCGATGGCGGCATCGTCAAATAATTATTTATTGAAGTAAACTACAATTTTATCTAAGTAATTATCTATTTTTTCAAATTGAAAGTTCAAATAGTTTTTTACCTTTTCGTTACTAATTTGATCTTTATTTAATAGCGATTGTGCACCTTGTTTAGATATTTTTCTATTAGTTTGAATCACTTTTGACAATAACCAATCAATTTTCCAGGCTAGCGATAGCATCCAAGGTTGAGCTTCGATATTTGGTTTTTTAGCTTTTATTTTTTCAGAAATTTTGTAGATAATATCTTTGTAAGATAGATTTTCTGATATTATTATAAATCGTTCTCCATTGGATGGCGATTCCATTAAAAGTTGCATAATTTTCACCACATCAGTTACAGCAACATAACCCGAAGTTCCGTTGGTGTAAAACGGTAATCCTTTTTTTATTGAAGTAAAAAAAGCACCACTTCCTTGATTCCAGAAACCCGGACCAAAAATCACACCCGGATTTACGATAACTACTTGCAAGCCTTCTTGATGACCACGCCAAACTTCCATTTCGGCGCCATATTTGGAAATTCCGTAATCGCTGTGTAAAACTTCGGGATTCCATTCGGTTTCTTCGGTGATTATGGTTTGGTTCTGATTTAAATCGCCCAACGCGGCAATCGAGCTTACATGACATAATTTTTTTACCTTTTTATCGATGCAAAAATTTACAATATTCGCCGTTCCTTCAATATTTACTTTACGTAATTGGATTTCGTCTTTGGGATTGAATGAAATGCAAGCGGCACAATGATAGACATAATCAACGTTTTGAAATGCAATTTCTAAAGATGGAATGTCAAGAATATTGGCTTCTATCCATTCTATTTGATTAAATAAATTGGATTTTTTGTAGAGGTCAAATAGTAGTTTGGTTTTGGAAATGTGCTCTGATTTTCTGTAAATAGCACGAACTTTTGCTTCTCCATTTTCTATTAAATGTAGCAATAAATGTGCGCCTACTAAACCAGTTCCACCTGTTACTAATATCATATTGCGAATTTACGAATTAGGAATTATGAATTACGAATAATGCTTCTTAATTTTTTGAATTTTAGCAAAAGACATTGGCTAAATAGCCCTGATGCAAGGGAAAAGCTCCCGATTTTTATCGGGACTTTGGAAAGGCAGCAGGAATTACCACTACTGAAAATGCCCAAGCCATTCGCTCCTAAATATTGAAATTTAATTTTGAAATTGGCATTGCCATTGACTTTAGTTATATTTGCGCAAATTATAGTTTTTAAGATGAAGAATTTAGTAGAGGAATTGCAGTGGCGCGGATTGGTTCATGATATTATGCCTGGCACAGAAGAGCAACTTTTAAAGGAAATGACTACGACGTATATTGGGTTTGACCCAACGAGCGATTCGTTGCATATTGGGAGTTTGGTGCCGATTATTTTATTGGTTCATTTAGAAAAATTCGGACATAAACCTATTGCTTTGGTTGGTGGCGCGACTGGCATGATTGGTGATCCATCGGGTAAAAGTGATGAGAGAAACTTGCTAGATGAAGCTACTTTGGATAAAAATGTTGCTGGAATAAAAGCAGTTTTGTCTCGATTTTTAGATTTTAATTCGACTGCAGCAAATGCACCAATTTTAGTGAATAACTACGATTGGATGAAGGATTTTTCGTTTATAAATTTTGCTCGCGATGTGGGTAAACGCATCACGGTGAACTATATGATGGCGAAAGATTCGGTTAAAAAACGTTTGGCTGGCGAAGGCGAAGGAATGAGTTTTACGGAATTTACCTATCAATTGATTCAAGGATATGATTTTCATCATTTGTATAAAGAGCATAATTGCTTGTTGCAAATGGGCGGAAGCGATCAATGGGGAAATATTACAACTGGAACCGAATTGGTGCGAAGAATGAATGGAGAAGGAGCAAAAGCGTATGCGATGACTTGTCCGTTGATTACGAAAGCTGATGGTTCTAAATTTGGAAAATCGGAAGGTGGAAATGTTTGGTTGACAGCTGATAAAACTTCGGTTTATAAATTTTACCAATTTTGGTTGAATACGACCGATGTTGATGCGGAAAAATACATTAAAATCTTTACTTTTTTAGATAAAAATACAATTGATTCTTTGATTGCTGAACATAATGAAACGCCGCATTTAAGGGTTTTACAAAAGCGTTTGGCTGAAGAAGTTACTACGTTTGTTCATGGAAAAGAACAATTTGAAAAAGCGGTAGAAGCATCGAAAGTGCTTTTTGGAAATCCAACAATGGAAGATTTAAAACAATTGGACGAAGCTACTTTTCTAGAAGTTTTTGAAGGTGTTCCGCAAGCAGAAATTAAAATTGCTGATGTTGAAGTTGGAATTAATATTATTGATGTTTTAAACGAAAAATCCGGCTTTTTTAAGTCGAATGGAGAAGCAAGAAGAGCTTTGACTGCCAATTCTATTTCGGTAAATAAAACAAAAGTTACAGAGGAATTTGTATTGTCATTGAAAGATTTAATAAACAATGAATTTGTTTTATTGCAAAGTGGTAAGAAAAATTATTTTGTTTTGCGTGTGGTTTAAAAACAACTATAAATCAATATTAGGCGTACTTTTTGTGCGCCTTTTTTTATTCCCTAAAGTTCATTTCTACCTTATTAGATTTGTAGTTCCCTTTGATGAAATTTTCATTTTTCATGATTGCTTCTAGTTCTTCTTTAGTCAGTCGGCCTTGAAATTCGCTTTTCAATAATGATAATTCTAGTTCTAAAAAGTACTTGTGGTTTTCATCAAAATAATATTCTAAATCGTGACTTTTTAAGTAGCGTTTTTTGTCCCAATTTATTTTTTGAACAAACTGTTTTGTTTCATTTGGTTTTAAAACTAATATAGAATTCATAATAGCTTTGTTGTTTTTTTGCCAAGCATATTCTGGATCAGAATTTATTTTTTCGTACTCTAATTTTATAGAATCTCTTCTGTTCTTAAGATATTCATCGATACTTTGTTGATTGAAATCCTTAGATGTGAAAACAGTTCTATTAGTTGTAAATACTTGTGCAACGTCGATCGGAGTTTCATTTTGGTACAAACGATACGTTGGAACATATTGCATCGAACTTGCCACGCTTGGAATAAATTTTTTCGAATTTAAAAAGAAGGAAACTTCCTTGTTCGACAAGTTCTTAATATGATAAACAATTGTAAATTCTCGGTCACGAAATTCTTTAGAATCCTTAGAAGTAATCGAATCTATTTTTATTTCAATAGGACGATTTTGGCTGAACGACCAAAAGCTTATTAGTAGAAAAAGTAGTTTTAATTTCATGAGTTATTCTTTAAAATTGATTTCCATTCTGTTGGAAACATAGTATCCTTCTAAAAAATTAGGATTCTCTTTCATCTTTTTATAATCTTCTTCAGGGAAAAAATATTGAAAGTCTTTTTTGTAAAAAACCATCGATAGTTCTAAATAATAAGGTTCTTTTTCATCGATGTAATATTCTAAATCGTCTACTTTAAAATATCTTCTTTTGTTCCAATAAAATGTTTCGGTAAACGTTCTAACTTCCTTAGGTTGAAACGTGTGAATGGCACTTTTTACATATTCAAAATCATTTATTTTTCTTCGTCTTGCAACTTCTTCTTTCATTTTTATGGTGTCGCGAGGTCTGTTCTTAATGTAAGCTAACATTATTTTTGCTCTTGCTTCCGCACTTTCTGCATTGTCAAGACTATCTAAATGTTGCATTTGTCGAATGTTTTTATTCAATATATTTAATCGGATGTATTTATCATTCTCTACAATTACTGAATATACTTTTAACTTATTTACATCGGGATAAAAATTGGTCATCGGATAAGAACAATTAATAAACTTTACTTCTCTATCGGTTGTGTTTTGAATACGATAGTTGACTGTAAATTTTCTAATATTTCCATGTGTATCAGATGATGTTATAGAATCAATTATAATTTCGAGTGGTTTTTGTCCGAATGAAAACGATGAATAAAGCAGAAAAAGGATAATTCTTAGTTTCATGAGTTATTCTTTAAAATCAATTTTCATTCTATTTGAAACAAAATCGCCGC
The DNA here is from genome assembly GCF_000757385.1 of Flavobacterium aquatile LMG 4008 = ATCC 11947. Lineage (GTDB taxonomy): Bacteria > Bacteroidota > Bacteroidia > Flavobacteriales > Flavobacteriaceae > Flavobacterium > Flavobacterium aquatile. Next base: position 313,506 of record NZ_JRHH01000005.1, read on the forward strand.
GAATAAAGTTCGGATTTGCATTTATTTTTGCCAAATCTTCTTCAGATAATTGGTCTTTGAAAAGATTGGTTTTTAAGTCTAAAATCAGTTCAATTTCTATGGTGTTGTTTTCGTCTAAATAAAATTCTAAATCGTCATTTTTGATAAATCTATTCTTGTTCCAAAGTGTTTTTATTGTGAATGATTTTGTTTCTTTTGGCTTTAAAACTATGATGTTGTTGAGTAATTTTTGTCGATAATAAACCCATTGAAAATCTTCACTCGTTCCGCCATTATCTTTGTATTTTTTGTAATAGTCCATTGCAACAATAGCTTGTTTTGTTTGGAAGTTTTTCGCTAATTTTTTGGCTTCATCTGATGTTTTATCTTCAATTTTGGCGTATTCCAACTCGTCTTCGGTTTCATATTCAAAAAATGGTCCGTCCATATCTTCAAACACACCGTTTTGATGCATTCTGTAAACTGGATAAAGTGTAAGCGAACTCGCAGTATTGGCTATCAAAGCATTTGGAAGTAGAAAAAACGAAAGTTCCTCAGATGTTTTATTCTCTATCTGATAATTAATATGATATTCAGTATTAGATGCAGAAATATCTTCGGTTTTGATAGACGTAATCGTAACTCCAAGCTTTGGATTTTGAGCTATAACAGAAAACGAGATAAGGAATAGAAAGTAAAATAATCGCATAGACAGTGGCTTTGAATTTATCTATAACGAAGAAAGGAAAAATTTATTACAAAACCATCAAGTTACAACCACGAATATCAGAATTATCAAATCTTCCCAAAACTTCAAAAGAATTATTTGGATATTTTTTACCCAAATCTTGTGTAGCGATGAAGGAACACGAATTGATATTTGCCAAATCAATGACATTTATTCCGCCAGTTTTTCCTGTTGAAACGTAGGTCAAAGCATCTTCTGTATCGCGAACTAAAATGTTCATCCAGTTGGGGCATTCGAATATTCCGTTGCCCAACGAATAAGCTTGCGATAACAATTCGGTCATTCCGTATTCCGAGTGAATGCTGGAAACTCCAAATCCGTTGCATAAAATTTCATGTAATTCTTCGCGGATGATTTCTTTTCGCTTGCCTTTCATACCGCCAGTTTCCATGATGATGGTATTTTTTAATTGAAATTTTTGTAGTTCAATTAAATCCAATAAAGCATAAGTGACTCCAATTAAAATTACATTTTGTCCAGATGAATCTAGTTCTATTAATTTGGAAATTAATTCATCGTAATTGTTCAAATAAAATCCACTGTGTTCGTTGTTGGAACTTTCAATTAAATCTTTAACCATGTAAATCAACGACGAACCAGAACGCTCTAAATAGGATGGAAGCAAAGCTAAAACGGCATAATCTTCTATATTTCCGTAAAATTCTGAAAAAGCATTTCGATAACTTTCTTCATATAAAGTGACGTCGGTAATGAGATGTTTACTGGTAATCATGCCAGTTGTTCCGCTACTTGTAAACGTTTCTTGAATTGCATCTGATGAAGATAAAATATCATGACTTTTAAAAAACTGAATGGGTAAAAACGGAATTTGTTGTAATGATTTCACACTTCCTTTTTCTACTTTCAATAATTCGCAAAACGAACGATAAACAGCGTTGTTTTCGTATTGAAAACGAAATACTTTAAGCGCTATTTTTTCAAATTGCTTTTGGTTGGAAATAGTGAAAATATCGTGAGGAGTAATCATAAATTGTATTAGATTCTGAAACAAGTTCAGAATGACAAAAGTACTAAAAATAAAAAAGCCCCAACAATGCTGGAGCTTTTTGTAATTTGAAAGAAATTATTTTTTTACAATTTTTCTGCTAGTTTTAGCATAATCATTTTGAATTGTTACAAGATAAACGCCAGATGCTAAAGATTGAGTATTAATAGCTTCATTACTATCTACTCTATTTGAACTAAATAATTTACCATCTATAGAATAAATGTTTACTGTAGCTCTTGTAGGCATTTGAATAGTTAATGAATTAGTTATGATAGTTGCCATTTTTACTTGATTGTCAAAATCTTTTATTTCTTCTAAAGATAAAGTAGCTTTGTCATAAAACTTAACATCGTCAAAATATATAACACCACCACCAGTTGTAGATGTTTCTGGGTAAACTCTTAATCCAGCTCTTGAAACAATTGCGGTTGCATTTGGCACACTTTCAGCAGTGAAAAATTGCCAAGAAGCAGAATCTGTTGAATAATCAGTTGCTTGTAATGCATTTGCGCCAGTATCAGCGGTAGCTGTTCTAAATTGACCCCAATGTCTAAATCTTGAGTTTGCGTCATTATCCAAATACCATCCAGAAAAAACATAAGTTACGCCTTGTGTTACAGGTATGTCTGTTGTTGGACTAATTGTTTTGTTACCAGAAGCTGGAGATGTCAAACCAATTGAACTTAATCCGCCGTGAAAAATAGTAGTGCTTTGTGCGACTGTTGATCCCGTTGTAAACCATGCGTCAGGAACACCAGCTGTCCAAGCTTCAAAATCACCATTTGGCATTAAATTGACTTGTGCGTTGGTAGTTGCTGAAATAGCAACCAATAATAATAAAGAGTAAATTTTTTTCATTTTTTTTAATTTAATTTTAGACGACAAAGGTAGGGACAATTTTTAAAATTAAAAATTATCAAAGTAAAAAAAAAGTTAAATCTTTATGATTTAACTATCTGACTATTAATTTTCTAGTAGCACTAGCGTCACCTTCTTCTATCTTGATGATGTAAACACCAGGATTTAAGGATGAGATATTTAATTCTCTAGAAGTTAAAAGAGTTTGAAGTACTTTTTTCCCTAGAACATCAAAGATGGTTACTTGCTTGTCTTCGTTGTTTTTTGTAGTAATATAAAGCTTTCCTGTAGTAGCAGGATTTGGGTAAAAATTAAGTCCTTCAATAGTGTTTTCTTGCACTCTTGAAGAGGTTTTTCCATCTTGAGCCACTACAGAAGTAGTAGAAAGAAAGATGAAAAACAGAATACTATATAGGTAATTTTTTGTCATGAGTTCAATTTGGTTATTACAAATGTATAAAATACTTTTCAAATACAATGCCAAAAGCAAAAAAAAATCCCTCGATTTGAGGGATTTTAATATTATTTTAAGAAGATTATAAATTTCTTAACCAAGTACCAGCTGTGAATGGTGCAGTATTAGCTCCAGTTGCTCCTGCATTTACAGTTACTATAGAGTTAATGTTTGTAGTATCACCAGTAATTCCATTTTTAGTTAATGCAGTAATAAAAGTAATATTCGCATTTGTAACTTTTAAAGAACCATCTTGAAATTGAGCTAATTGGTTTCTTAAATCTACTCCATAACCAACTCCAGTTGCAACTACATTTGAAATGTTTCCAGCAGTTCCTTCTTTAAAGTTGAAAGCAGCTTTAGTAGCATTTCCAGAACCTGTGATTGTTACATTAGATACAGTTGGATTTGCTCTTGGAGAACTATTAAATTCAACAGGTAAGTTTGAACATTCGAAAGCAAAATCTCCATTAGATGGTTGGATAATCCAGATGTTGCTGATTGTTCCTCTATAACCTCTATCCCAGTCAATATTGTCGTCTTCACAACCAAATGCAGCTAAGTTAGTAGCGTTTACAGTTCCACCGAAGAATTCGAAAGCATCATCAGCACCTTTATAAGCTTGTAAGTTTTCTAAAACTGTTCCAGTTCCTAATCCGAAGAAAGAGAAAGCATTGTATTCTGCAGTTCCGCCAGTAATTGCAGCTCCAGCATATTCAACTCTAACATATTTTAAAGATCCAGAGTTATCTGCATTGTCAGTTCCACCGTAGATTAAACCACCAGCTTCTGCAATTTCAGTTCCACCAGCAACATTGATTCCTGCTTTACCATTCATGATAATTCCACCCCATGCACCAACAGTTGCAGATTGAGCTGTAAAAACAATTGGAGAAGAAGATGTTCCATTAGCAATTAGTTTTGCACCTTGCTCTATTTGTAAATAGTTTGCACCTAAAGCTTGGTCAGCAGTTGATACAGTAAAAGTAGATCCTGGCTCAATAGTTAAAGTTGCTCCAGCTTTTACAGTTACTACTCCTTTAAGTGTATAATTTCCTGCAGGTATATTTAAATCTGCTGTAATGTTACCTTGTAATGTAGTTCCTTCTAAATTTGGAACGCTTGGAGTGTTGTCGTCATCACTACTAGAACATCCAATTGCAAAAAACGCTACTGATAAAGCTAATGCTTTTAAAAAATTTGTTTTCATTTTTGTTTTTTATTATGTTATATTGTTGAGGCAAATTTAGAATTTGAATGCGCAAAAGAGGTTATCTAAAAGTTATATAACAGTTATAGTGTTGTCAATTAAATGTAAAATAAGTGTTATCAAATAAAAAAGGTAGGATGTAAATCCTACCTTCTAAAATATATTTGAATTTTAATTAGAACGTATATGAAAATTCTAAACCAATATTAATTCCTTCGTTTAATCTTCTACTTGTATTATCATATAAACTTGGGTTAGCAATAGTTGTAGTAGCGTCTTGAGTAATTAATATTTCGCTGTTTAGTGCATTTTTAACCGTTAAGTTAACTTGATAGTTCTTGTTAAATGTATTTCTCCAAGTAAAGTCTAACCTGTTTATTGGTTTTTCAACAAAATCTGCTGCTCCAGAGTTACCAACTCCATATATTCTGTCACTAAAAGTGTTGAAAATTGCAGAAACTCTAGAATCGATTCTATCTGATTTTGTAATTTCAAATGTAACATCGGCATTTAAAATGAAATCAGATGCACCTTGAAGAGAGCGAGAAGTAGTAGTTAATTGTGCAAATTTTGCAGAATCTGCTTTTTCATTTGACTTCATCAATATAGTGTTAAATCCTAAAGAAGTTTTCTTTGCTATTACTCCATCACCAAATAATAAATCTAATCCAAAATTAGATTCAATTTCGATTCCAAATAATTGAGCTTCTTCAAAATTATCATATTGCTCTAGGAAACCAGTTGATGTACCTTCAACTAATCTAGTAATAGGGTCTTGAATATATTTTCCAAATGCTGCTACAGAAAACACATTTCCTGTTCTAGGAAAAAATTCGTATTTTAAATCAACATTGTAGTTTTGAGTATTTTTAATGTTTGGGTTACCAATAGTAAAGTTACCATCTCCATCTTGATATCTAAATGGTAAAATCTCTCTAACTCTTGCTTTTGTTGATGTTTTTGATGCAGTAAAACGTAAGTTTGTTTTATCATTTAAAGCATATTTTAAATTTAAAACTGGACTAATATCGAATGGAGCATATTCTTTGATTGTGAAAGGCGAATTAACTGTTGCGGTTTCTAATCTGTATTTTGTTTCTCTAAATAAATATTCTGCCCTAACTCCTAAATCTAAAGTAAGTTTTTCCCAGTTTCTTGTATAATTGATAAATCCTGCATTTGTAAATTGTGCAATTTCTACTTTGTAAGTTGGGTCTGCAGTACTTGAATAATATAAGTTTCCGTTTGCAAAATTTTCATCGAAGAATTGTTGAGGATAATTTGTGTTTATCGATGTATCAGTAAGATTTGATCCACCATTTACACGAATTGTTCTATTGAAAAAATCAAAGTTAGTCATGTCGCCATTATATCCAAATCGTACAGAATTTTTAGAAGTATTTCTCACTTCACCACCAAAATCAATTTGGTATTCTAATTTACCATTTACATTTATATTATCTAAGACTGAGTAAAATCTAAAAGGATTAACACCATTAAAAGTTACATAATTTGCATCGTCTTCTACGCCTTCTGTAATTAAAATTTTTCTGTCCGGCATATTATTTTTACCCATTGTTGCTGCAACACCATAGTCTAAGGTATGTTTCTTGTCTTTAAAGTAGAACGTTCCTAATTGCTGAAGTCCAAGTGAAGTATTTTCCATGTATTTAGTATCTCTCAAAAAGAAAGGTTTGTCAATGGTAATGAAATCTGTATTTTCTCCTTGAAATTCTCTAATACTGTTTTCAGAATTTTGTATGTAAATCAAGTTAAATAAATGGTTGTATTTATTTTGTTTTTTATAATTGATACTTGCTAATGCTGATTTCTGTGTAGAATATTCCCAACGAGCTAAATCGAAATCTTTAAATGCTGTACCTTCAGAATTCACATTTCTTCTTTTTCCTGTTTGACTTAAAAAGTTGTTGTTAAAATTAACATTGAAGATATAACCAATTTTTCGGTCTCTAGATAAAGAGAAAGAATCAGAATTTGTGATGCTTGTTCCAAAACTTAAAGGCGCTTTAGTTCTGTCAGGATTCCAAGATGAATTAAATAAGTCTTTTGATTCAAGCGGAGATGCATCATAAGAACTTGCTTGGTTTTCATCAAATTGACTAGGTAAATTTCTATAATCACCAGTGTATCCAAAGAAATCGCCACTGCCTTCATCAGAAGTTTTAAAGTTTTTAAATGTTGCAAGAGTATTTAAACCTGTTGAAATACTAATTTTTGTGAACGGTTTTGAGTTAATATCTTTTGTCCAAATATTAATTGAAGCTCCAGCGAAATCTTGATATAATCCTGTATTGAAAGTTTTAAAAACATCAATATTTCTTACAATATCTGTTGGAATAAAACTCAAGGGCATTGTTTTTAAGTTTGGATCAGATGGAATAAAGTTCAATCCATTTATTTGAAGATAATTGTATCTATCATCTAAACCTCTAATAAAAATACCTCTATCAGAAACTTTAGAAACGCCGGAAATTTTAGAAACTCCTTGTTCAACTGTAGAAACACCTTTACGTTGCATTTCTTGTGTTCCAATACTTTGCTTGATCTCTACTGCATTTTTTTGCTCTGTCAATAAAGCACTTTCTTTTTCTTTACTAACTACTCTTTGTACAACAACATCTTGCAATTGATATCCACCAGAACCTAATGTTTTGTTGATAATTACTGTTTCTCCAGCTTTTACTGTCACTGGAACTTCTACGTTTTCGTATCCAACAAAGCTAAACTGAACCACATAATTTCCTGGTTCTACGCTTAAACTATATTGTCCTTTGTCATCTGTGTTTACTCCAATTGTTGTACCTTTAACTACTGCATTGGCATAAGCTAATGGCGCGTTTTTAGCTTCTTTGTCTAAAAGCGTTCCTTTAATTGTTCCTTTTGTTTGTGCAAGTGCAGTTACACTAAAAAGTAATGTTATCAGAATTAATTTAATTTTCATCAGTTGTAATTGTTAAATTTTGGTGCAAAGAACGTATTGCATTGTAAAGTTCAAGTTACTTCCAATTTATCTTTAGGTTTCTTAATTATTACCATAATGTTACCAGATTAAATTACTGTTAACTCATTCTAATGTATTATTGATATTGTTTAAAGTGCTATATTTACAATCGCAAAACAACCAATTTTTTGCCCTATGAAAAAAAAAGACATAAAGATTCTACTAGTTGATGATGAGCAAGATATCCTAGAAATTGTGGGATACAATCTATCTCAAGAAGGTTTTAAAATTGTAACTGCATCCAACGGAAAAGAAGCTATTTCGGTAGCCAAAAAAGAACGTCCGCAATTAATTATTATGGATGTAATGATGCCCGAAATGGACGGAATGGAAGCTTGTGAAAACATCAGAAAAATTCCAGAATTAAGTAATACGATAATCACTTTTTTAACTGCAAGAAGTGAAGATTATTCTCAAGTAGCAGGTTTTGATGTTGGTGCCGATGATTACATTGCTAAACCAATTAAACCAAAACTATTAGTTAGTAAAGTAAAAGCATTACTCAGACGTTTAAAAGATGATTCTCCTTCTAGTGAAAACTTAAACGTAGGCGGAATTGAAATCAATCGTGAAGAATACAAAATTGTAATGGATGGAAGAGAAATTGTACTTCCAAGAAAAGAATTTGAATTGTTCTATTTACTAGCTTCTAAACCAGGAAAGGTATTTAAAAGAGAAGAAATTCTTGATAAAGTTTGGGGTAACGAAGTAATTGTAGGTGGAAGAACGATTGATGTTCACATCAGAAAATTACGTGAAAAAATTGGCGAAGAGTTATTTAAAACCATAAAAGGTGTAGGTTATAAATTTGAAGTTTAAATTCCCTATTTTTACAGAGTTAACCAACACTGATCTTTACAAAAATGGGATTGACTTTTAAAAAAACATATCGATTTGCGGTAATATCTACGCTGTATATTACTCTTTTTTCTACTTCTTTAATTGTTGTATTATCGTTGTTGTTTTCAGAATTTTCATGGCAAATGTGTTTATCATTCGCTGTCGGAATTGGTGTTTTCTCCTTTTTTGTGCTTCAATATAGAGTAGAACATTTTATTTATAGAAGGGTAAAAAAAATATATGATGACGTTTCCTTATTAGATTCTTCTACCTTAAGAACGCAATCAATCACTACCGATATGGCAACATTAACTAAAGAAGTTAAAAAGTTTGCCACCGATAAAAAACTTGAAATCGAAAATTTAAAAGTTCGTGAAGAATACCGCCGAGAATTTATGGGCAACGTTTCGCACGAATTAAAAACGCCTTTATTTACCGTTCAAGGGTATCTTTCTACGCTTATTGATAGCGGAATGAAAGATAAAGATTTGCGTAAAAAATATCTTGAAAGAGCTGAGAAAGGTGTAGAACGATTGATCTATATTGTCAACGATTTAGATATGATTTCTAAATTTGAAATGGGCGATTTAAATGTAGAATATTCTGAATTTAATATTGTTGAATTGGTTCAAAATGTTTTTGATTTACTCGAAATGCAAGCCGACAAAAAGAATATTATTCTAATGTTTGATCGAAAATACAGCAAGCCAATTAAAGTTTACGCCGACAAAGACAAGATCCAGCAAGTTGTGACCAACCTAATTGTAAATTCTATAAAATACGGAAAAGAAAACGGCACAACTGAAGTTACTATTGAAGACTTAGTGAAAAGTAAATTGATAGTTCGTGTGCGTGATAATGGCGAAGGAATTGCGCAAAATCATATTCCGAGATTGTTTGAACGCTTTTTTAGAGTTGATAAAAGTGGAGCTAGAAGTGAAGGCGGATCTGGACTTGGACTTTCAATTGTGAAACATATTATTGAAGCGCACGACGAGAAAATTTATGTAGAAAGCGACTTCGGGAAAGGCTCAGAATTTTCTTTCACTCTCGAAAAGGTGAAATAATTGTTTCCAGTTTACGTCTTGTTTTATGTTGGGCAATCCTTTGTACAACTGAACTAAAAGCAAACCATCGAGTTTAAATTTCTCTTGTCTTGAACTTGGTACTAATCCTTCTTTTTTGTATTTTTTAGCTAAATATTCTTGTTCAAATTGCCCTGGTGTTGGTATGAAAAAAGCTTTCTTTTCTAGCTTTGCCAAATCCATAACGGTTGTATAACCAGAGCGGCACAAAACAATTTCACTTTCGTTAAAAGTTTGTTCTAATTGCTCGGTTTGCATGAAATTATAAAACGTAATGTTCTTTATTTGCTCGGTCTTTTGCTCGGCTTCTACTTTTCCTTTTATAAAAACTACGTTGTCTTTGTAGTTTTCTAATTCTACTATTAATTTTTCTTCTAGAAAAGTGCGTTGCGGTTCTGGACCAGATAAAATTACCATTAATTGATATTTTATTGGCAACTCTTTTTTTTGTAGTCGGCTAAGAATTCCTATGTAGGTTAACTTGAGTTTGGTGTTTTTTAAATGACCCAATTTTCCAGTTAAATTTGGAATTTCGTTCACATCTGGAATCCAACATTCGGTGAATTTTGAAATGAAATGTTGGTGTAATTTGCTAGAAATCCAAGTAGTTTTTCCAGATAGAACGGTTAGCTGATGTGTGATGAAAACCGATGGAACTTTTTTACTATGAACACCAAGACGGTTGTCTGATATGATTCCGGAGAGTTGATGTTCTTTTACAATTTTTTTTATTTGTTGCTTTTCTTGTAAAATGGCGTACAACGTTTTGGGACTGTTTTTAATTAATTTCCATTTAAAATTTTCTCCTTTTTTGGCATATTCAATATTGTAAGATGGTAATTCGATTGTTGTTAAATGTGGAAATTCTTTTCTTAATAAAGCAAGAGCAACTCCATCGGAAGCTATTATTGGATTAAAACCATTTTTTTCTAATTCTTGAATTATTGGAATACAACGTGTTGCGTGACCTAAACCCCAATTTAATGGAGCAACTAGTATGTTTTTGGTTTCGTTTTTCAAAGTTTACAAAAATTCAAAATTGATAATTTATTAACCCTGATTGCAGCGGCATCCTTTTCTTTTTTTCTTTAAAAAAGAAAAGATATAGCGAAAAGCAGGAATTACGACGGCAAAAATGCCCAAGCCATTCGTTTCTAATAATTATTCAAATATAAAACTAATTTTAATCTTATATATTTCCTTAATTTTGCCAAAACATTAATTTTAGACGTGGGAAGTAAAAATAAGTTAAAAAGATTTAGGGAAAACGAATCGTTTGAGAACGTTTTTCAGCCAACAAGAGAAGAAGTGGTGAGTGACAGTTTTGCGCTCAGAGGCAAATGGAACGCCGATTTTTTCAAGAACGACAATCCGATAATTATTGAATTGGGTTGCGGAAAAGGTGAGTATTCTGTAGGTTTGGCAGAACGTTATCCTGATAAAAACTTTGTTGGAATTGATATAAAAGGCGCGCGATTTTGGCGTGGTGCAAAAACGGCCGTTGATGACGGAATGCGAAATGTGGCGTTTGTACGAACTCAAATTGAGCTAATAAACCACATTTTTGCAGATGGTGAAGTTGATGAGGTTTGGATTACTTTTCCAGATCCGCAAATAAAATACAAGAGAACGAAGCACAGAATGACGAATTCGGAGTTTTTGAAATTGTATAAAAGAATTTTGAAACCAGATGGCGTTGTAAATTTAAAAACCGATTCTGAGTTTATGCACGGTTACACGCTTGGTTTGTTGCATGGCGAAGGTCACGAGGTTTTGTATGCCAATCATAATGTTTATAAAAATGAAGGTTCTCCGAGTGAAGTAACTCAAATTCAAACGTTTTACGAGAAACAATATTTGGAAATTAACAAAGCAATTACGTATATTCGTTTTAAAATAAAATAACGTCAAGTTTATATTTTCCAATTTTGGAATTTGGAATTTGAAAATTGGAATTTATGAACATTGTCCTTCCGCTTTTATCGGGATTTGTTGCTGCCGTGATTGGTATTATTCCGCCAGGATTAATTAATTTGACAGCAGCCAAAGTGAGTTTGGTAGACGGAAGAAAACGCGCTATGGTTTTTGTATTGGGCGCGTTGGTTGTAATTTTTGTTCAAACCTACATTTCTGTAATCTTCGCTCAATACATAAACAATCACAAAGAAATTGTGGTTTTACTTCGCGAAATTGGGTTGGTGATATTCTCCTTATTATCCATTTATTTTTTATTTTTTGCTAAAAAACCCAAATTAAAATCGGAAGATTCTTTGCACTTGAAAAGTAAAAGAAGCCGTTTTTTTATGGGAATGCTGATTTCTGCCATAAATTTTTTTCCAATTCCGTATTATGTTTTTGTGAGTGTGACATTGGCGTCGTTTAACATTTTCGATTTCACACCTTCGTCTATATGTAGTTTGGTGATTGGCGCGGTTTTAGGTTCGTTTTTTGTGTTTTATTTGTATGTTTTGTTTTTTAATAAAATGAAAAGTAAAGCCGATTATTTTATGCAAAACATGAATACAATTATAGGAATTATCACTGCAATTGTTGCCTTATTAACTTTGTATAATGTGATACAATTTCATTTCTAATGGAAGAAAATTTCTTTGAACGCGTTTATGAAATTGCGCGACAAATTCCCTTCGGAAGAGTAACTTCTTACGGAGCAATTGCCAAAGCTTTGGGAACAGCTCGATCAGCAAGAATGGTCGGTTGGGCAATGAACGCCAGTCATAATCGTGAAGATGTTCCTGCACATCGGGTTGTGAATAGAAAAGGATTACTTTCGGGCAAACATCATTTTGACGGAACTAATTTAATGCAACAACTTTTAGAAAACGAAGGAGTTGAAGTTGTTGATAATCAGATTGTAGATTTTGAGAAATATTTTTGGGTGCCTGAAATGAAGTTGTAATTACTCCACCAAACAAATCACAAAACTCGTTTTATTATCTTCGTTTTGAAATGCCAAATAACCTCCATGCGCTTCAACAATGCTTTTAGATAAAGTCAGTCCAATTCCTGCGCCTTCTTTTCTTGTGGTAAAAAACGGTAAGAAAATCTTGTCTTTAATTTCGGTATCAATTCCAATTCCTGTATCGGTGATAGTGATGAAAACGCGTTTTTCTTTTACTTCAGCAGTTATTGTAATTTGTTTTTCTTTTCTTTCAGAAAGCGCATAAATACTGTTGGTTAGCAAATTAATAAGTACTTGTTCTATTTGCTTTTTGTCAATTTCGAGCCATCTTTTAAAAGAGATTTTGTTGCTAATTTGTATTTTTTCTTGTTTAAAAAGTGGTGCCATTATCTGTAAACTTTCTGCAATAAGTTGCGATAATTCTACCTTTTCTTTTTTGGGCGAAGGCAACATAGCTAGCTTTCTGTAACTTTCTACAAACTGTTGTAAATGATCACTACGATTGAGCATCGTGGCAACACTTTGTTTCATATCTTCCAAATCTTCTTGCGAAAGCGTTTCTTGTTGTACCAATTCGTGTAAATTTTGCGAAAGCGAACGAATGGGCGTAAGCGAATTCAACAACTCGTGCGAAATGACTTTCATCAAATTTATCCAAGCTTCTTTTTCTTTCTTTTCAACTACTTTTTGAATTGAATCTAATAAAACAATGTAATACTCTTGATTTAATGTTTTGCTTCTTGAAGATTGCATTACAAAGGTTTGTGTGTCTTGGTTGTTGACTCTAATTTGTAATGATGTTTTAATTTCTTCAAAATTTTGCTCTTCAATAATCCCACAAAGTGATGGCAATTGATTCCTCAAATAACTCCATTTTGACACTTTTGGAACCGTAAAATGTTTTGAAAAATAATCGTTCATCAAAAAAATAGACCAATCGTTTTCTTCTTTTTTCAGAATTAATATTCCGGTTTCAATATTATTTAAAATAGATTGATAAATGATGTCTTTAGAAATTTGATCGTTTTGTTTTTGCTTCAAATTGTTGAATAATTTAAATAAACTCTCATAATTTTTAAACGATTTATGTCTTGAAAAATCGGCAGAAAAATCATTTTGTAAAATGGCTTCAATGGTTTTATCGTAAAGCAGAAACGCGTTTTTAATATAAAAATACAATTCAATAAACAGTAAAATAATTATAAAGAAAGTAAATATAGAAGTGTAAATCAATCCTTTTTGAAGCAAATAAAAGCTTGCTCCAACACCAAGAACAATCGCAAGTAATCGGATGAAAAGTTGGTTGTAAATTTTTAAAGATTGAAACATATTACTCATTACTAATATTATATTTTTCCATTCTTCGATATAAAGAAGCTCTCGATAAACCCAGTTCTTCCGCAGATTTACTAATGTTTTGATTGTTTTTTGCTAATACTTTTTCGATAGTATTTTTTTCAATTTCCGAAAGTTGTAAATCGTCCTGAGATGCATCATAAGAAGTGATTTCGTCCAAATCTAAATCGGATGCCGAAATAGAATTGTTGTCACACAAAATGATAGCACGTTCAATTCTGTTTTCCATCTCACGAATATTTCCGTTCCAAGCGTGTTGCTCCATTTTTGTTAAAGCAATTTCGTCAAAAACAATTTCGTTTCTATCATATTTATCAATCATTTTCTCCAATAAAAATTGTGCCAACGGAATTTTATCTTCTTTTCGTTCTCGAAGTGGCGGCAAAATAATTTCCATCGTATTAATTCGATAATACAAATCTTCTCGGAATGTTTTTTGAAAAACTTCTTGTTTCAAATTCAAATTCGTCGCAGTAATAATTCTAACATTTAATGGTCTTGGCTTAGATTCGCCCAATCGTGTAACAGTTTTCGTTTGAATTACTTGCAACAATTTTGATTGTAAATGCAACGGAACATTACCTATTTCGTCAAGAAAAATAGTTCCGTTTTGCGCCATTTCAAATCTTCCAGCTGTGTCATTTTTGGCATCAGTAAAAGCACCTTTTGCATAACCAAAAAGTTCGCTTTCAAAAATGAAATCGCTCAACGCACCCAAATCGACAGCCATAAAAGTATTGTTTCTTCGTTCAGATTGTTGGTGAATATAATTTGCCATTACATATTTCCCTGTTCCATTTTCTCCCAAAATCAAAACATTCGCATCAGTTTTAGCCACTTTATCAGCAAGTGAATAGGCTTTTTTTATGGTTTCAGAATTCCCAATAAAAAACGAGTCAACAACTTTTTTATCGATTTTTTTCTGTTGTTTTCGAGATTCATCAACGGCTTGTTTTACAACTGACACTAATTTTTCGTTCTCCCAAGGTTTTAAAACATAATCAAAAGCGCCATTTTTTAAACCTTCAACTGCAGTTTCTACTTTTCCAAAAGCAGTCATTAAAATCACAATGGTTTTGGGCGAAAGCGTTTTTATTTCTTTCAAAAGATACAAACCTTCGCGTCCATCTTCAAAACCAATTCGGTAATTCATATCCAATAAAACCACATCAATCGGATTTTCTGCCAACAATTTCACCACGTTTTTAGGATTATTTAATGTGTGAATTGTTTCAAAATGTTTCTTCAAAAGCATTTTTGCTGCAAAAAGAATGTCTTCTTGATCATCAATTACTAGTATGTTGGCTTGCGTTTTTTTCATTTAATCTGAATTTGTTTCAGTTTCACTGTTCGGTTTCGTACAAAAGGTGTTCGATTATGAACATTTTGGAAAAACAATAAATTCATAAATGCTTTAATAGTCAGTAAGTTATGAATTTTAAGTTCTTGGCACAAAATTGCTTATATCATCATCAAAATAATACTAATGGACACCGTCATCACTCACAAAACTAACAAAAAAAAGTATCTAATTATGGCTTTGCCTATCTTTTTGATATTAGGATACTTTATTTTCACATCGGTTACTAAAAAAAGAAGTTTGAATATAAAAAAGGAAGAAATAACAATAAAAACGGTTGAAGAAGGTTTCTTTGAAGATTTTTTAGTTTTTCAAGCACAAGTTGAACCAATGAATTCGATGTTGGTCAATATTATTGAAGGTGGCGCAGTTCAAGAAATATTTGTTGGCAACGGTGATATGGTTGTGAAAGGCCAACCATTAGCGAGATTGTACAATCCAAATTCGGAGTTGAACTACATGCAACAAGAAACTTCGATTATCGAACAAATAAATAATTTGAACAAAGCCAAACTCGATTTGAGAAATCAAGAACTCAGTCTTGCCAAAGATTTAATTTCGATTGAACACGATTATTTGGATGCCAAAAATTTGTATGATTTGAACAAAAAACTATTTGATCAAGAAATCTTGGCTAAAAATGAATGGCAAATTACACAAGAGAATTTCAGATTTCAAAAAGAGCGAATGAACATCATCAAGCAAAGTGTGACCAAAGAAAAACAAGCGAATCAGATTCAAATTGGGCAACTTAATCAATCTATTGCTATAATGGATAAAAGTTTGTCGATTTTAAGAAGCAACAAAAAGAATTTTCTAATCACAGCACCACAATCGGGAAGACTTTCATCTTTTGAGCCTATTCTAGGAAAAACCTACACACAAGGCGTAAGTATTGGAACAATTGATGTTATGAAAGGTTATAAATTGGTTGCCGACGTTGATGAATTCTATTTGGATAAAATTAAAATGAATCAAAAAGGAACGGTAGAATTCAACGGAAAACCATTAGACATTGAAATTGTAAAAATTATTAAAGAAATAAAAAGTGGTCAGTTTCAGGTGGAATTGAATTTTGCTTCAGCAGAAAACATCGACTTACAACAAGGATTAAGTTTTAGCGTTCGATTAAATTTATCCGAAAAAACGAAATCAACATTACTTTCCAAAGGAAGTTTTAATCAAGAAACCGCAGGAAAATGGATATTTGTAGTAAAAGGAAACAAAGCCGAACGAAGAACAATAAAATTAGGAAGAGAAAATCCGCTGTATTATGAAGTTTTAGACGGATTAAAAGTTGGTGAAAAAGTGATTACATCATCATATAAAGATTATAAGGAAGTAGCAGTTTTAAATTTAGAGTAGTAAGTTGTAAGATTGGAGTATTAAGAATAAAGACAAAAAATTATGAGAAAATTATCAATTTTAGTAGTATTGTTTTCAGCTATTTTAAACGCTCAAAACATTAAATCAAATGGGACACATTTTGTTGACGGAGTAAAAGACAAGAAATGGAGCAATTCCAATGGTGACGATTTTACAAAAGCATCATTCTCCAATTTTGATGGTTCTAGTTATGTGTTTTTAGAAGTTGATGAAACCACTTTGGTCAGTTTTGAGAGTTTTGCAAAAGTTAAAGCGGGTAACTTAGAAGTAAAATTAATTGATGAAGAAGATCAAACTTATTTTTATTGTAAAACTAGTAAGCAGTGTGAAGTTCTCAAAGATATCACGCTCGAAAAAGGAAAAAAGTACCGTTTGTACTTTACAGGTAAAAATGCAAAAGGAAGTTATAAAGTCAATTTCAAAAATCAACTTCAAAAATCAACTTCAAAAGTCAATTTTAAATAACAACTTTAAAGTTTTAAAAAAAACAATTTTAAGAATTTCTCAAATTTCTAAAATCTGTGTAGTAAAAAACTACAAATAAATTTCAAAAATCATAAATCAAAAAATGAACAATCATGATAAAAATCAACAATCTTTCTAAAGTTTTTAGAACCGAAGAAGTAGAAACTAAAGCACTTAACGAAGTTTCAATCACAATCAATCAAGGCGAATTTGTTACCATTATGGGCGCATCAGGAAGCGGAAAATCAACACTTTTAAATATTGTTGGTCTTTTAGATGGTGCGTCTAGCGGAAATTATGAACTTTTAAATCAGGAAATGATTGGTTTAAAAGAACAAGAAAAATCGAAAGTTAGAAAACAAAATATTGGGTTCATCTTCCAAAATTTTAATCTAATTGACGAACTTTCTGTTTATGATAACATCGAATTGCCACTTATTTACAATAACGTTTCCTCTTCTGAAAGAAAGAAAAAAGTAGAAGTTATTGCAGAACGATTGGGGATTTCACATCGATTGAAACATTATCCACAACAACTTTCTGGTGGACAACAACAACGTGTAGCCGTTGCAAGAGCGTTAATTAATGATCCAAAAATCATTCTTGCAGATGAACCAACAGGAAATCTTGACAGTAAAAACGGAAACGAAGTAATGGAATTGTTAACCGATTTGCATGCACAAGGAAGTACGATTTTAATGGTAACACACTCCGATTATGATGCATCATTTTCGCAAAGAACCATTTTCATGAAAGACGGAATCATACTTTCGGAGAAAAAAAATAATAGAAATGTAGACGTTTTTGTCTCTTAAAATCATCATCATCAAAAAACGAATAAAATCATGCTTAGAAATTGGATAAACATATTTTTATACCACATCAAAAACAACAAGCTTTTCACGGCTTTGAATGTTTTGGGATTGAGTATTGGAATTGCAGGATTGATTTTTGCCATTCTTTATTGGAACGACGAACACAGCTACAACGATTGGAATCCTAACAAAGAAAGGGTTTTTCAAGTTATAAATAGAGTAAGCGCAACCGATTATTGGGCGAGTAATGTGGCGCCATTGGAAGCACATTTGAAAACAGATTTCAACGAAATTGAGTCGTATTGCTATATGGATAATTGGTATTACGAAGAGATTGTTCAATACAAAAACAAGAAGGAAATTCTTAAAATCACTGATGCTCAAAGAAACTTTTTCGAAATGTTTCCTTTTGATTTTATACATGGAAATGCGAAAACGGCTTTGAAAGATAATACGAGTATTGCAATTTCAAAAGCTGTTGCAGAAAGGTTGTTTGGAACCGAAAATCCAATGGGAAAAATTGTTACCTATTCCGGTAAAAAATTGGTAGTTCGAGGCGTTTATGTAGTTCCAGGAAAATCGTCAATGCAACCTAATGCTGTTACTAATTTAATAGATAACAGACTTTTGGCAGAAAAAGAAAATTGGGGAAATTTCAGTTTTGGATTGATGTTAAAATTAAAAAATCCA
Source organism: Flavobacterium aquatile LMG 4008 = ATCC 11947 (assembly GCF_000757385.1). Lineage (GTDB taxonomy): Bacteria > Bacteroidota > Bacteroidia > Flavobacteriales > Flavobacteriaceae > Flavobacterium > Flavobacterium aquatile. The sequence continues at coordinate 331,703 of NZ_JRHH01000005.1, forward strand.
GGCGATAAGGAGAAAGTGATTGCCAAGATTCAAAAATTAATGTTTGAAAACCGAATTGTAAAATGGGCAAAATCGGAAGGAATTACAATTGAAGAATGGCTGAAAAAAAATGGAGGCGATGATTTAAAAGTAATTCTCGAACCAATAAAAGATGCAAGATTACATTCAATTACTGATGGATATGCCGAAGGAAAAGGAAATTATCAGTTTCTGTTAATTATGGTTGGCTTATCTGTTTTAATTTTGATTTTGTCAATTGTAAACTACATCAATCTCGCTACTGCAAATGCTATTAAACGTGCTAAAGAAGTTGGTGTTCGAAAGATTATTGGCGCATCAAAATCTAATATAATCAAACAATTTATATTTGAAACTATTCTAATAACTACGTTTTCAATTTTGTTAGCTTTAGTAATTGTTGAGTTATCATTGCCTTATTACAATGAATTTCTCGGAAAAAAACTAGTTATTTTCGGAAGTCAATTTTACTTACAATTGGTATTAATTTTTATCATTACAATAGTCGTTGCCGGAATTTTTCCAGCTGTTTATGTATCTAATTTTGAAACTTTAAAAGTGCTAAAAGGTAATTTCGGAAGAAGCAAAAGTGGTGTTTGGTTGCGCAACGGAATGTTGATTCTTCAATTTGCAATTGCTACTTTTTTTATCATCGGTTCATACATTGTTTATGAGCAAATAAAATACATTTCAACCAAAGATTTAGGATTTAAAGGCGACCAAGTGCTATCGATTTCTTACCGAAATAAATACAATTGGAAGGAAGACAATTACAAGAAAAAAGTCTACAATCGATACAATATGATTAAAACTGAAATCTCTAAAATTAATGGAGTTGAGCAAGTGGCAACTGGAGCTTTTAGTTTTGGTTCGTCAAATGGATCAACGACTGGATTTACTTATAAAAACAGCCACAACATTCAAGGTAGAAATATGGCAGTCGATTTTGGAATGTTAGAAATGATGCAGATCCAAATCAAAGAAGGACGAAGTTTATCCGAAAAATTTGCATCTGATACAATTAATTCAATGTTGGTAAACGAAACGGCTTTGAAAGAAATGGGTGAAAAAAATCCGATAGGAAAAGAAGTAAATTGGAATGAAAATAAGTTAAAAATTATTGGTGTTGTTAAAGATTTTAATTTATTCGGACCACAAGACAAAGTACCACCAATGGTGTTTTTTCACTTCAAAACTGTGGATTGGATGTTGCAAAATGCTAGCAAAATCCACGTGAAAGTAAAGGGCGAAAACATGGAACAAACTATTGCCGATATTGAAAAATTCTGGGTTAAAAATGTCGATACCGATTATCCTTTTCAGTATGATTTTGTCGATAAAGAATATGCTCGAACTTATGAAACCTACGTAAAACAAAAGAATTTATTTTCATTACTAAACGTAATTGTAATTTTAATTGCGCTTTTCGGATTATTCTCATTAGCATCTTTTTCTATCCAAAGACGAATGAAAGAAATTGCTATTAGAAAGACTCTTGGAGCAGAAACCAATGTTTTACTTAAAGAATTATCAAAACAATACATCGTTTTTTGCGTAATCGGGTTTTTAATTGCATTGTTTCCAGTGTACTATTTACTCAATTTATGGTTAGAAAATTTTGCTTTCAGAATTGATATTTCTATAATTCCATTCATTATTGGATTTGTTGTTTTATTGATATTAACGTTGGTAGTTGTTTTATCAAGAGCTTATCAAGCGACACAAGTTGAAGTATTAAAATATTTAAAATACGAATAAATAAATTCCAAAATGAATTGTTTAGTAAAAATAATTTTGACTTTGTTTTTAATAATCTTAAGCAATTTTGCTAACGGTCAGGAAACTTCTTGGCCGTTGCAAAAATGCATCGATAAAGCATTAGAAAACAATATCGAAATAAAAATTCGCCAACTCGAAGTAAAACGAGTTGAAAAAAGTAGAAATTCTGTTTGGAATCAATTGTTGCCAAACGTTAGTTTCAACGGAAATCAATCGTATAACTTTGGTTCCACTATTGATCCATCAACAAACGGTCGGGTAAGTTCAAATATTCAATACGATAATTTTTTTATCAATGCCAATATGAATTTAATCGATTTTAATGCGATTGCCAATGCTCAGAAAAATAAAATCGATATCGAAAAAGCCAAAGCTGATAAAGAAGTAATTGAAAACGAATATAAATTACAACTTTTAGATAGTTATTATCAAGCACTTTTTACTCAAGAATTATTAAAAATTCAACGCGAACAATTCAAAAATGCGGTTTTTAATTTGGACAGAATTTCAAAAGAAGTCGAAATTGGCAGCAAACCCAAAAGCGATTTATACGACGTACAATTAAGTTTTGCTCAAGAAGAAAAACGAATTTTAGAAACAGAGCAATTGTACACTATTCAAAAAATGCAACTATTTCAATTGATGAATATTGCTGATGTTTCAATTTCCGAAGTGGTTTTAGTTTCCAATTCATCTGACGAAATCACAACAGTATCGACTGAAATTTCCAATCCAAAAATTAAATCAGCCGAACTAAATTACAAAATTAGTTTGAAGGAATTAAGCAGTCAAAGAGCAAATAATTTGCCTATTTTATCAACCTTTTACTCAATTTCGAGTTTTTATTACAAGCCATTAAATCAATCTAACGCTAATGTTGCCAGTTTTAGTAATCAAATTGGAGACAATAAAAACCAGCAAGTGGGAATTCAATTAAGTGTGCCAATTTTCAACGGATTTCGAAACAATAAAAAGAATGTTGCAGCCAAAATCGAAACCGAAAAAAACAAACTCATCATCAGTCAAGAACAACAAAAAATTGAAAATCAAATTGCATTAGAAAAACAAAATCAACAGAATTATTTGCAACTTCAAAATAAATTTGAAGAAACGCTAACCTATGCAAAAGCTTCATTTTCAACAACTCAATCCAAATTTCTATCAGGAAAAATCGAGTCAATATCACTTTCATCGGTGAAAAATCAATTGCTTTCGTCAGAATATGATGTTTTAAAAAATACCTTACAAATAGAATACACCAATTTCAAAATCAACTTGATTCAAAATAATAGGTTATAACTATTTGACTATAACAAAACTTTAAACCTTTAAACTTTTAAACTCCTAAACTTCTTTATATCTTTGTAATCTAAAATCAGTCTGAATAAAAAGATTGAAATTTATATAAAACATTGATAATGAAGTTAGATAGAAAAGAAATCCTAAAAGCATTAGAAACAATTACTATTGCTGGCGAAGGAAAAAATATGGTAGAAAGTGGCGCGGTAAAAAACGTACTTATTTTTGGCGATGAGGTTACTGTAGATTTGATGATTGCAACTCCGGCAATGCATATTAAAAAACGTGCCGAAGATGATATTAAAAAACTAATTCACGAACAATTTTCTCCAGATGCTATAGTAAAAGTTAACATCAAAGTCGAAGCTAAAGAAAATCCAAACGAAATTAAAGGAAAATCTATACCTGGAATTAGCAATATTATTGCCGTTGCTTCAGGAAAAGGCGGTGTTGGAAAATCTACAACTACAGCAAATTTAGCAGTTACTTTAGCCAAAATGGGATTCAAAGTAGGTGTTCTTGATGCGGATATTTACGGTCCAAGTATGCCAATAATGTTTGATGTTGAAAACGAAAAACCAATTTCTATAGAAGTGAACGGAAAATCAAAAATGAAACCGATTGAAAGTTATGAAATAAAATTACTTTCTATCGGATTTTTCACTTCTCCAAGTCAGGCCGTTATTTGGCGTGGACCGATGGCTTCAAAAGCGTTAAACCAAATGATTTTCGATGCCGATTGGGGAGAATTAGACTTCATGTTAATCGATTTGCCTCCAGGAACAGGCGATATTCATTTATCAATTATGCAGTCGTTGCCAATTACTGGTGCGGTTGTCGTAAGTACACCTCAAGCCGTTGCATTAGCCGATGCTAAAAAAGGAGTTTCCATGTTTTTATCAGAAGCAATCAACGTTCCAGTTTTAGGAATTATAGAAAACATGGCGTATTTTACACCAGAAGAATTACCAAATAACAAATATTACATCTTCGGAAAAGAAGGAGCTAAAAATCTTGCTGAAGATTTACAAGTGCCATTTTTAGGAGAAGTTCCATTGGTGCAAAGCATTCGTGAAGCTGGCGATTATGGTCGTCCAGCAGCATTGCAAACCGCTTCACCATTAGAAAAAATTTACGAAGAAATAGCTAGAAATGTGGTACAAGAAGTAGTGAACAGAAACGAAAATCTTGCTCCAACCGAAGCCATCAAAATAACAACAATGGCAGGATGTTCTGCTGTAAAAAAATAGTATTCGGTTTACATCAATAACTGAACACTGTAAACTGAACACTGAATACTAAAAATTATGACACACGAAGAATTAACATTAAATGTTGAGAAAGCACTCGAAGAAATCAGACCATTCTTGAATTCTGACGGTGGCGATATCAGCTTGGTTTCTATTGATGATGAAAAGCACGTAAAAGTTCGTCTTCAAGGCGCGTGCACGTCATGTAGTTTAAGCATCAGCACAATGAAAGCTGGCGTTGAAACTACCATAAAAAAATATGCACCACAAATTGAAACCGTAGAAAATATTATTTAAAGCCAAATTATCCCGAATTTTTCACATGTCGAATGTTTGGGCGTTACCTTTCAGGTCGGGCTTTCGCCTTTATCTTTTGTTCCACTAACGTTCCACAAAAGGATATCGGCTCTATCCCTAACGCAACCTCAAACTGACAAATATCATATAATTAAAGATACAATTTTTACAACTTTGCATCATTAGTAAAATCGTTGCATAACAACGATTCAACAATTTATAAAAATGATTGAAACAGATATACTTATAATTGGTGCTGGACCAACCGGTTTATTCACCGTTTTTGAAGCAGGATTATTACAATTAAAATGTCATATTATTGACGCTCTTCCGCAGCCTGGAGGACAATTAGCCGAACTTTATCCAAAGAAACCAATCTTTGATATTCCAGGTTATCCCGAAGTTTTAGCAGGAGATTTAGTAACGAATTTAATGGAACAAATAAAGCAATTTCAACCAGGATTTACGCTTGGTCAAACTGCCGAAACCATTGATAAACTTGAAGATGGAACTTTTATAGTTACTACAAATGAAGGTGTAAAACACCATGCAAAAGCAGTTGCAATTGCTGGTGGTTTAGGAACATTCGAACCTAGAAAACCTATTTTAAAAGACATTGAATTTTACGAAAAAGAAGATCGCGGTGTAGATTATTTTGTGAAAGATCCAGAAAAATACAGAGGAAAAAATATCGTAATTTCTGGCGGAGGTGATTCTGCTTTAGATTGGTCTGTTTTTCTATCAAATGTTGCTGCTTCAGTAACTTTGGTGCACAGAAGAAACGAATTTCGCGGTGCTTTAGATTCGGTAGAAAAAGTTCAGGAATTAAAAAAATCGGGTAAAATAAAATTAATTACTCCAGCAGAAGTTATTGGTTTTAAAGGGGCAGAAAGAATTGAATCGGTAGATATTGAAATCAATGGCGCACGAATGAATGTTGTAGCTGATTATTTCATTCCGCTTTTCGGATTGACACCAAAATTAGGAGCTATTGCAAATTGGGGTTTAGAAATAGAAAAAAACGCAATCAAAGTAAACAACGCACTAGATTATCAAACGAACATAGACGGAATTTATGCTATTGGTGACGTAAATACCTATCCAGGAAAATTGAAATTAATTTTGTGTGGTTTCCATGAAGCTACATTGATGTGTCAAAGTGTTTACAACAGAATCAATCCGGGAAAAAGATATGTGCTAAAATACACAACAGTTTCTGGAGTTGACGGATTTGACGGAACTAGAAAAGAATCAGAGAAAGCAGTTGTAAAATCAATAGAATAATGCCTCAAGATATTACCTTAAAAATAACAGACCGAAACGGACAAACTCACGAAATTCAAGCGCCAACAGACATGAATTTAAATGTCATGGAAGTTATTAGAATGTATGAATTAGCCGAAGAAGGAACCGTTGGAGTTTGTGGCGGAATGGCAATGTGCGCGTCGTGTCAGTGTTATGTTTTAAACGATGTAATATCGTTAGAACGAAATCCAGATGAAGAAGCCATGCTTTGGGAAGCTTACCACGTAAAAGAAAATTCTAGACTTGGTTGTCAAATTCGAATCACTGAAGATATTGATGGATTAGAACTTGAAATTGCACCAGAACAATAATAGACAAGCGAAAAGAAATTTTCGCTTTTTTTATAACCCTAAAATCACTTTTGCTCTCGGTGAAATTCGATCAACAAATTTAGTGTAAGCGATTTCTGAAGGATGTAAACCATCGTTGGCGACCAAATTGGGTTGCGATAATCCTTGTCTTGTGATGTCTGTAATGTTTATAAAAGTGATATTGTTTTCAATACAATAATTTTCTGCAAAAGCATTGTAAGTGTCAATTTGAGTTGAAATGGTGGCGTTTCCGTTTCCAAAAGGTGTATAAGCATAGTCTGGAATTGAAACTACAATTACATTTGCTTTTATTCCTTTAGCTTTTGTGATTGCGATGTTTACCAATTCTGGAAATTCTTGTTCGTATAGACTAAAAGGTTTGTTTTGATATTGATTGTTTACACCAATTAATAAGGTAACCAAATCATAATTATTTGCTGGATTTTGTGATGCAATGGCGTTTTTTAAATTTGTTGTTGTCCAACCTGTTGTGGCAATAATTTTTGTTGAAACTGTTTTATTTGATGGCAAGTATTTTTTTAAACTGTCTTGCAACTGAATTGGAAATCGGCAGGTTTCACAAACACTTTGACCAATTGTATAACTGTCACCAAGTGCCAAATAGTTTATTGGACTTGGAATTTCTATCGGATTTCCGTCAGAATTCACCAATTGATTTTCACTTGAACAACCAAATAATGTGAAGAATAAACCCAGAAATACTATTTTAAAATGAAGTTTCATTTATAACGATTTGTATTTATCTAACTCAATTGGACCTTCGAGATATTCTTTTACAATTTGTAAAACGCCATCTTCCTTGGTGTCAATAAACCACTTTATTAAAGCCATTTTTCCGTTGGCAATTTCAATTCCGGTGATGCTTCTTGGATGCACACAACTTCCATCATTGAAATAGTTTAATAAATTTTCTTGCGGTTTTGGAAATCGTGGTCGATGTGTGTGACCGGTTATAGTTATTTTATTTCCGTTATCGGCAATCCATTTTTTTATTCTACGTTCTACTTTTATTAATTCGATGTAATTTTTCGCCGGACTTGTTGGATCTTTTATTCCCCAAACTTGCAATGGTTTCCAGAGAATTCGAACTAAAAACCGATTGATTTTCCAGCCAATAGAATTCATAAAATCGGCTTGATGACCGTGGGTTAAAAATAATTCTTGTTTGGTTTCTATATTTTCTAATACAATTCCTTCATGAAATTTAACATTGGGTAAAAAAGGAACATTCTTGTTTTCTTTGGTTTCAAAATATTCGTGCAAATTCTTTTTAATCATATTTTCATTTCGATAAACCATATCGTGATTTCCATATATTAAATGCAAACGATTGTGATTGAAGAATTTTTGCATTAAAAGATATACGTTTTTATTGGCTTCAAAGATGTCTCTAAAAAATAAATTTTCCCAAAGTTCGTCGCCGTCACCAAGTTCTATGTAATGATAATTTTCTTTAAAATAGTTATTTAATGCATGAAAATAAATATTTCTATTGTTGGCAAAATCATCTGCAAAACTGGAGTCACCGCGATGACAATCACTGAACAAAATAAACTTGTCGGTGTTGTTAAACGGAATTCGTTTGGCTTCTTTGTAAGCGCGTGATAATCGTGTTTGTGATGACATTCTTTATAATTATGTTGTTCAAAAATACGATTGTTTTGCTACGATTGCTTTTTTAATAGAGAAATTTGTTACCACTTTATAGCCTAGCCCAGATAGGAGTGAAAAGCAAAACGGTGTAAAGGAACTACTTTTTCACAGAAAAAAAAGCGACCTAAGAAGCTCTTTTTTTATGTAGAAAAATGTTGCTTTACACGGTTTTCTTGAAACGGATAGCTGGAAATTGCTTCTTAAACTAATTCTAGTTTTTCAACAATTTGTTCTTCGATAGCGTTCCAAAGTGCGATGCGTTTTTCTAATGCTTCTATAGAAACTTCTTGCATTTCTTTCCATTTCGTTTCGTTAGTTCCGCAGAGTTCTGTAATCATTTTCATGGCCATCGGTCCGTGTTCATCGGCATCTAGCTCGATGTGTCTTTCAAAATAATAAACCAGTTTGTCTAGGTTAGTTTCTGGAAAATTAGTTTGAAAATTACGCAGAATTTCGGTGAACATACTCGGAATTAAATCTTCTCTACCGAAGGTGAAAGCGGCTGAAATTTTATTGGGTTTTCCCTCGTCGATAATTCTAAATGTGAAGTTCAAAAATTCTTTTACATTGGGATGCAAATCACTTTTCTTAATAGAAACAAATATATTTTTAGTCAGATTTACATTTTCTAGAAACGCTAAAATTGGAGCGGTGTTTGCGCCACAATCTTCCATAGCATCAACGTACATTTCAAAATGCGAAAGGCGTTTTCCGTCAAGCGTTAAATCGGTTTCTTCTGCAAGAACAATTTCGTTTATTAAATATCTTGTTTCTGGATTTCCGGTTGGTAACCAAGGTGTTGTTGTGCAAGTTAGTTTTTCTTGAAGTGCTTTTAAAAGCGACATAAAATCCCAAACGGCAAAGACGTGATTTTCTAAAAAAGTGTGTAAATCTTCAACAGTTTTTACTTTTTCATAAAGCGAATGCTGTAATAATTGGTCTTTTTGAGGTTGAATACTAGTATTTATTTTTTCAATATTCATGGCAGTTTTTTTAAGTATATACGAATTTATTGAGGTTGTTGGATTGGTATTGATTCTATACAAATGTAAAAAAGCTCCTCGAATGTGAGAAGCTTTTTATATCAATTTTATTTATTGTTTAATCTATTATTTAAACGCTGGAATTCCAGTAATATCGGCACCAGTAATTAACAAGTGAATGTCATGTGTACCTTCGTAAGTAATAACAGATTCTAAGTTCATACTGTGTCGCATGATAGAATATTCACCTGTAATTCCCATTCCGCCAAGAATTTGTCTTGCTTCACGAGCAATATGAATTGCCATATCAACATTGTTTCTTTTTGCCATCGAAATTTGAGCAGTTGTTGCTTTTCCTTCGTTACGTAAAACTCCCAATCTCCAAGTAAGTAATTGTGCTTTAGTGATTTCTGTTATCATTTCTGCCAATTTCTTTTGTTGTAATTGTGTTCCAGCGATTGGTTTGTCAAATTGGATTCTTTCTTTTGCATAACGCAAAGCCGTGTCATAACAATCCATTGCAGCACCAATTGCACCCCAAGCGATTCCGTAACGAGCTGAATCCAAACATTGCATTGGCGCACCAAGTCCAGATTTTCCTGGCATTAAGTTCTCTTTTGGGACTTTTACATTATCAAAAATTAATTCTCCAGTTGCAGAAGCACGAAGTGACCATTTGTTGTGCGTTTCTGGAGTTGTAAAACCTTCCATGCCACGTTCAACAATTAATCCGTGAATTCTACCTTCTTCATTTTTTGCCCAAACTACAGCAACATCTGCAAAAGGCGCATTTGAAATCCACATTTTGGCTCCATTCAATAAATAATGGTCGCCCATATCTTTAAAGTTTGTAGTCATTCCGCTTGGATTCGAACCGTGATCTGGTTCTGTCAATCCGAAACAGCCCATGAATTCTCCAGTTGCTAATTTTGGTAAATATTTTTTACGTTGTTCTTCGGTTCCAAATTTCCAAATTGGATACATTACTAAAGACGATTGAACTGATGATGTTGAACGAACACCAGAATCACCTCTTTCAATTTCTTGCATGATTAATCCATAAGAAATTTGATCTAAGCCTGCGCCACCATATTCTTCTGGAATATAAGGTCCAAAACCACCAATTTCGCCTAAACCTTTTATAATTTGTTTAGGGAATTCAGCACGTTGCGCGTAGTCTTCAATAATTGGCGATACTTCACGTTTCACCCATGCACGAGCAGAATCGCGCACTAATTTATGTTCTTCTGTTAGCAAATCGTCTAACAAATAATAATCTGGAGCTTGAAATAAATCTGGTTTCATAGTTTTGTCATTGCGAGGCACGAAGCAATCTCATTATACTTATATCGTTTTACGAAAACGTTTGCAAAGGTAATAAAACATATTTTAGATTTACTTGAACGGTTGTTATTTTTTGAAGCTATTTCCAGCCATTCGCTCTATCTTTTTCTTTTTAAAGAAAAAAGAAAAAGGATGCCGCTTCTGTCTGGGCTAGGGCATTTTCTTTTCATACAAGTTTTCACAAAATGCGAATTTTGAATTTCTTAATTAGCTTTTAAACTTTTTTTAAACTATGAGCAATTTTTTAAATTATAAATTAATGGTTACTTTTGTTTTAATGCAATAAATATGAATAATGAAGAATTTTCTGTTTAGTACATTATTGTTTTTAATGGCAAACCTTATATATTCTCAAGAAAAAGGTCTGTCAAATGGCGAATATTTGTCGCTAGAAGAGAAAGCAAGAGGATTTATTAATTCTAATGTTGATAGCTCTTTTACTTGCGCCAATAAAATAGAAAAATCAAGTAATTCATTACATAAAGCTTTTGCCAAAGGCTTAAAATCGTATTTATATCAAATTAAAGGAGATACTTTACAATCGAATTTTTACTACAAGCAAGCATTTAATTTTTTAGACAAAAGTTTAGCATCTAATGAAAAAGTTCGAATTCATTCTATATTACTGAATTACGGAGGTTTAATCAATTGGAAACGAGAAAAATTAAATGAAGCTTTATTAAAATATAAGAAAGCTAGAAAATTATCGGAACAGATTGATGACTTCAAGCAAATTTTAAAAACGGATAGTAATAGTGCCTTAATTTATAGTCAAGTAGGTAATAATAAGTTGGCTATTTCTATTTTAAAAAATTCAAATAGAATATTAGATAGTAATGAATTCAAGTTCACCGAGGAAGATTTTTTTAATAATAAAAGTACTTTATTTCTTAATTTAGGATATGCGTATTACAAAATACATTCTGATAAAAAATCTGAAGTTGCTGTTTTGGATTCTGCTTTGTATTACTATAAAAAAACAATAACATTCTCTAAAAACTTAAACAATAATAAGTTAAGTGCTCAAAATAACATTGCCACAATTTATTATTTAAAGAAAAATTACAAAGAAGCAGAGAAAATATATTTTGATATTTTATCTTTTTCTAAAGAAAATAATTCGTCTAGAACTTTTTATAACACTACTTTCAATCTTGGTGAATTATATTATGAGATGAAGCAGTATGAAAAAGCTGAAGCTTGTTTTCAGAAAGTAGATTCGATTTACAATAAAGATGCTTTGGGTGAATTAGAGTACATAAAATCCAATTATTATCAGGCAAAATTATTTGATTTAAAGAATGATCCAGAAAATGCATTGCATCATTCTACTATTTATCTGTCAAAAAGAGAAGAATTTGAATCAAAATTAAATCAGAATAAAATTGATGTGAATTTTGATATTGAAAGTTTGATGATTAAAAAAGATATGGATGAAATTCAAGATAAATACAAAGACATTTGGCTATTTAAAAGGATATTATATGGATTTATTATCGCTGTTTTTTTATTTTTAGTCGGCTATTTATTAAAAACCATACGAGAAAAAAAACTCATTGATGCTAAAGTGCAACAACTTATTAGTGAATTTAGTGCAACAAATAAAGAAAGCGAGCTCTTGTTAGATACAAAAATTGAAGAAATTACATTAAAAGAACAGATTGTAAAAAGTAGTCAGTCTATTAATATTGATGATGTAAAAGAGGAAGAAATTGTAAAAAAATTACTTATTCTAGAGAAGAAATTATTTTATTTGAATCCCGATTTTAACCAGCAAACTGTTGCAAAGAAGATAAAAACCAACACCACTTACCTTTCATATATAGTTAATAAACGATTCGGAAAGACGTTTAGTGAATATGCAAACGAGCTAAAAATTAATTATATCATTAAGGAAATAATCAATAATCCTACTTATAGAAAATATTCTACACAAGCATTGGCCGAAAGCGTAGGCTTTAAAAATGCAATTTCTTTTAGTAAATCTTTTAATAAAAGAACAGGAGTAACTCCTGCTCAATTTATTAAAAGATTAGACTAATATTAATAATTATCGTTGAATGAAAACATATTCAACATCTTGAAAAATACCACTTCCGTTTCCGGTATTTTGTATTGGTTCGCCATCTGCATTGTACCAATTTCCATTTACATCTATGTAAATAGTTACAATTCTTTTTCCTCCAGAAATGCTTTTAGATACTTCTTTTGATAATTGATTTACTTGGAAATCTGCGAAATTTAATTTTTGATTTTTCATGTTTTTTGTTTTTAAAGATTTGGATTTTTCAAAAGTAAATATTAAAAGAAGCCATAAACTAGATTATGGTTTTTGCTAACTTGAACAATCAATTTATTGATATAATTAACTGATAATTAGTTTTTTAAATTATTTATTTTGCTTTCACAATTTGTAAATTGTGAACGTATATTCTTTTTTTAATTAATTAAAAAAAGAATATTTGTTGTAGAAATGGCAATAAACTTTTTTAAAATTCAATCGTCATGATTAGCTTAATAAAAAAATATTTAGATTTAAATCAATACTCAAACGCTCAAGAAAGCTTTGAAGATTTATATTACTCTCATCCAAATTTTCCGAGTTTATTTTCAATTACCGATTCTTTTGATGCACTCGGAATTGAAAATGTAGCAGCAAAAATTCCAAAAGAACAATTTCCAGAATTGCCCAATATTTTTTTAGCCAACTGCAATGATGAAATTGTTTTGGTAGATAAATCGAAAGAATTAATAAAAATAAATTATGAAAATGGTGATAGAAGAATGGTTACTACAAATCAATTTTTTGATGAGTGGAATGGAATCATTGTAGCTATTGAACCCAACGAAAATCTTAAAATTGATACGGTAAAATTTAGTTTCAAAACAGAAAGTATTTTGATATTTATTTTTGGATTAATATCAATTGGTGGAGCATTCATGTACTTTGGATTCAATTATTTCTCTCTTACTTTTATGATAACTTCTGTGATTGGAATTGTATTTAGTGTATTTATTCTTCAGGAAAAATTTGGAATAAAAAACGAAATTACATCCAAAATTTGTAGTGGTAATGAAACATCCTGTAATTCGGTTATTCAATCCAAAAATGGAAAAATAGGTGGTTCTTTTAGTTTCTCAGATTTAACAATAGTGTTTTTTACGACCAATTTATTTTCTCTTTTATTAAATCCCAATCAATCTATTTACATTATTTCTTTGGTAAGCACTCTTGCTATTCCCATTGTAATCTATTCTATTTGGTTGCAAAAGGTAGTTATTAAAAAATGGTGTACACTTTGTTTAATAATTTCATTTTTATTAGTAATTCAAAGTAGTGCTTTTTTGTTTTTTTATCAAACAAATTCTATTGTAGCGATTTTTTTTAATGGATATTATTACTTTTTTTCTTTAGCATTTATGTTCACATCTTGGTATTTTATTAGTCCATTGATAGAAAGTAAAATTCAATCCACCAAAAAAATTGCAGAATTAATCCGATTTAAAAGAAATTTTAAAATATTCGATTCATTATCAAAACCAATTCAATCTCTATTTGGTTTTAAGGAATTGAAAGGAATAACATTTGGCAATTCTAGTGCAAAACTAAAACTTACTTTATTCATAAGCCCATCTTGTCCACATTGCCATACCGCTTTTGAAGATGCTTATAATTTATTTCTAAAATATCAATCAAAAGTTGAGGTCAAAATTTTATTTAACATAAACCCAAATAATGGTGAGAATCCTTATTTGGCTGTAGTTCAAAATTTATTAAACATTAATATTAAAAACAATAATAATGTTCTTGAGGCTATAATTGATTGGCATATTAAAAAAATGGATTTGGATAGTTGGTTAACTAAGTGGGCAAATGAGGAGATGAGCTCTAGAGTTGATAATCAAATTTTGTCTCAATACAACTGGTGTTTAAACAACGATTTTAATTATAGTCCAGTGAAAATAGTCAATTCTAAAATTTTATCAGATCAATATACTATCGCCGAACTTCATTATTTTTTAAATGATTTTGTAGATAGTAGTCAAGAAGGAACAACTTACATTTCACATGCAATTTAGTTAGTGTAATAAAAATTGTTTAAAACATAATTAAAAAATAACCCTAAATCTTTTATTATGAAAAAAGTAATATTAAATATTTCTGGAGCAGAGGAGCTCTTAAAAAATGTACAGAAATTTCTCAATGAAGAATTAAAAACCTGTAAAACTGAGAAGGATGCTAGAAATCTACGTGAAGAAGAGCCAACAAATGTTTTAAAAAAGCGTGTAAATTAGAATTGTTGAATTACTATTTAGTTCTTCAATTAAAAAAATATTGTTGCAACGATAGTCAGAAACTCAACTGACTTTAAAGGCTTGAGTACAATCAAAAAAATAAACTTTATTATTATGAAAAAATCAATTTTAAATTTGAAAGGAGCTCAAGAGCTTACTAAAAATCAATTAAAATCTGTTGTTGGTGGATTGAGAACATGCAAACAAAATGGTGTATATATTCCGTGTCAAAGCGGACATTGTTGTGCAGCTGATGACATTTGCTACGTTATCGGAACTCCTAATTGTATAGAATTTCCTGGATAGAAAATTTTTTAAGAGAGGAAATTATTAATTTCCTCTCTTTTTTTAAATCTAATAACTATTTTTGTTAAAACAAACATTTTTGAGTAAATTCCCAACCTACATTCAAGCCGATTCCAAAGATTGCGGACCAACGTGTTTAAAAATTATCGCCAAATTTTACGGTAAAGTTTTAAACATTCAAACGCTACGAACACTTTCAGAAACCAATAGAGACGGCAGTAATCTATTATTCTTGTCTGATGCTTCAGAGAAAATTGGCTTTAGAAGTCTAGGTGTAAAACTTGATTTAAACAAACTACAAGAAGCACCATTGCCTTGCATTTTGCATTGGAATAAAGAACATTATGTAGTTCTTTACAAAATCAAGAAAAACAAATACTACATTTCTGATCCAGCAATTGGATTAATAGAATACAGCAAAGAAGAATTTCTTAAATTTTGGATTGGCAATAATTCTGATGAAAATACCTATGAAGGTATTGCACTTTTATTAGAACCAACGCCTAAATTGCATCAATCAGAATTTGACTTAGAAGATAATAAATCGTTTGGTTTCAATCTTCTGTTTAAATACATCGTTCCTTATAAATCATATATTCTTCAATTGGTTTTTGGATTATTAGCTGGAAGTTTACTCCAATTAATTTTGCCTTTTTTAACGCAAAGTGTTGTAGATGTTGGTATTAAAAATCAAAATATTCATTTTATATACATTGTTTTATTTGCACAACTATTTTTATTTCTTGGAAAAACAGCTTTAGAACTCATTCGAAGTTGGATATTACTACATCTTTCAGCAAGAATAAACATCGCATTAATCTCTGATTTTTTTATCAAATTAATGAATTTACCTATTTCATTTTTTGATGTTAGAATGACTGGCGATATCATGCAACGTATCAATGATCACCATCGAATTGAACGAATTCTCACCACATCATCACTCAACGTTTTGTTTTCGGTAATCAATATGTTTATTATGGGTGGCGTTTTGGCGTATTACAATTTGAAAATATTTGCTGTGTTTTTTATAGGTAGTTTTTGCTATTTTCTTTGGGTGATTTTGTTTTTAAAACGAAGAGAGAAATTAGACTACAAACGATTTTCTGAAGTTTCTCAAGAACAAAGTAAGGTAATCGAACTCATCAATGGAATGCAAGAAATCAAACTTCACAACGCCGAAAAGCAAAAACGTTGGGGTTGGGAATACATTCAAGCACGTCTGTTTAGAGTTTCTATGAAAGGTTTAGTGTTAGAACAAACGCAATCTATTGGTTCGAATTTCATCAACGAATTAAAGAACATAATTATTATCTTTTTATCTGCAAAATTGGTAATTGATGGCACAATTACGCTAGGAATGATGATGGCAATTAGCAGTATTGTTGGAGGTTTAAATGGTCCAATTATTCAACTGATAAGTTTTATTCGTGAAGCTCAAGATGCTAAAATATCGTTAGCTCGTTTATCTGAAATTCACGAAAAAGAAGATGAAACGCAGCACGAAGATTCGCAAACGCATGAAATTCCGGAAAACAGTGACATCATAATTAAAAATCTATCTTTTAAATACACCGGTTCGGATGTCAATGTTTTGGATGATTTAAATTTGACCATTCCAGCCAATAAAATTACAGCAATTGTAGGAACAAGTGGAAGCGGTAAAACCACACTAATGAAATTATTGCTAAAATTTTACGAACCCAATCAAGGAGAGATTTCAGTTCATAAAACGGCACTTAAAAGCATAGCACAAAAGACCTGGCGAAATCACGTTGGAACAGTGATGCAAGAAGGCTATATTTTTAGTGATACCATTGCCAATAATATTGCCATTGGAGTTACCAACATCAACAAAGAGCGATTGAAATATGCTTCAGACGTTGCTAATATCAAAGATTTTATTGAAGATTATCCATTAGGTTTTAATACCAAAATCGGAATGGAAGGTATCGGAATGAGTACGGGTCAAAAGCAACGTTTACTTATCGCAAGAGCTGTTTATAAAAATCCAGAAATGTTATTTTTTGACGAAGCAACAAGCGCACTTGATGCCAATAACGAAAAGGAAATTATGGAGAAATTAAATTTTTTCTTTAAGGATAAAACAGTTGTTGTAATAGCGCATCGACTAAGTACGGTAATGAATGCAGACCAAATTGTAGTTCTTGAAAAAGGTAAAATTGTAGAAGTTGGAAACCATCAGGAATTAGTTAATTTACAAGGAAGCTATTTTAAATTAGTTAAAAATCAATTGCAATTAGGGAAGTAGTTGGAAGTTGGAAGATGGGAGATGGAAGATGGAAGATGAAAGATGAAAGATGAAAGATGAAAGATGAAAGATGAAAGATGAAAGATTGTGAGAGATATATAGATTTGTTGAAACTTAAAATAGTGGTATGAGCTTTAAATTTGAAAAACTTATTATTTGGCAGAAGGCAATGGATTTTGGGGAAGAAATTAACTTGATGACTTCCAATTTCCCTCAAAAGGAAATTTATAATTTATCTTCTCAAATAATGAGAGCTTCTGATTCTATTGCATTAAATATTGCTGAAGGTTCGATAGAACAATCTAATGCCGAGTATAATAGGTTTTTAGGATATTCTGTTCGATCATTAGCTGAAGTTGTTACTTGTTTACATAAAGCAAAAAGGAGAAATTACATCGAAGAAGATGAGTTTAGTAAAAATTATGATGCAGCATTCAATCTTATGAATATGATGATTGCATTTAAAAATAAAGTAAAAAATGCCAATTGATAAACAAAAAAGTGATAGTTCATCTAGGGTAAACTCCCAACTTCCATCTTCTGACTTCCAACTTAGAAGCGAAGAAGTTCAAGAAATTCTTACTCGTGTTCCGCATTGGTTAATTCGATGGGGTTCATTGGTGGTTTTGATGATTTTTATGTTGCTGATATTTCTGTCGTGGTTGATAAAATACCCAGATATTATTTCGTCTCAAATAAGTATTACAACCAATATTCCACCACAAAAATTGATGGCAAAAGCATCGGGTAGAATTGAGGCTATTTTAGTGAATAATAAAGCTACAGTTTCTAAAAATGCACCATTAGCGGTGATAGAAAATTCAGCGAATTACAAAGATGTTTTTCTGCTTAAAAGTATTGTTGAATCAATTGACATTAAGAAGAATTCTTTTCCTTTCGAAAAATTAAACGAAGCGCAATTGGGTGAAATTGAAAGTTCTTTTGCTCTTTTTCAAAAGGAATACAGTATCGATAACTTGAATTCCAATTTGCAACCTTATAAAATTGAAGGTGACGCGCAAAGTTATGAAGCGATTCAATTAAAGGAACGATTAAGTTTACTTGAATCTCAAAGGCAAATTACCCAAAGTGAATTAGAACTGCAAAAAAATGATTTAGATCGATATGAAGCGTTGTTCAAAAAAGGAATTATTGCATCGCAAGAAATAGAAAGAGAACGTCTAAAATATTTGCAGTCACAGAAAAATTTCAAGAGTGTTTTGAGTACGATTTCACAATTAAAATCATCCATAAACGACTTAAATAGAAATAGTAAAGCTACAAGAATTAACGAAAGTAAAGAGAATAGTAATCTGGAGCGAAATGTTTTGCAAGCATTTTTCCAGTTAAAAAAAGCTATTAAAGAATGGGAACTGAACTACGTTTTACACTCTGATATCGAGGGTCAAATTAACTTTTTACAAATTTGGTCGGTCAATCAAACGGTGAATTCTGGAGATGAGGTTTTTGTTGTAGTTCCCACAAATAGAAATAATTATGTCGGAAAAGTAAAAGCAAGCGCTCAAAATTCTGGTAAAATTAGAGTCGGACAAGAAGTAAACATTCGCCTTGCCAATTATCCTGATGTTGAATTTGGTGTTTTAAAAGGAAAGATACAATCCATTTCTGATACGGCCGATAAAGATGGGAATTTACTACTAGATGTTTCACTTCCAAACGGATTGGAAACTTCCTATAAAAAGAAAATCAATTTCCGTCAAGAAATGGTTGGTTCTGCTGATATTGTTACAGAAGATTTGAGATTAATCGAGCGATTGTTGTATCAATTTAGAGGCATTTTCAACAGATAATTGTTTATTTTATCTTTTTGTATTCCTCGTTTTTAGAAATTAAAACATTCATCATTTCAAATTTATTTTTGTTACTAATAACTTCTAAGACCTTGTCGTCTGCTAAGCAATAATCAAGAAATAACTGAATTTGGTCAGGTTTTAATTGTAAGGTTTTAACAAAGAATTCTTCATTAAAAACCGATTCTATAAACTGTTCATAGTCGATTTCTTCTTCTTTAGTGACTTGCTTTTTCTTTTTGCCTTTTAGTAACTTCCATATCGATTTTCCTATTTGAACAAAGTCCATACCATTGACCATTTCGCCAGTATAAACGCCAACTACTTTTGGTGTAGTTTGTGCTTTTTCAATTCCAGCCATTTTAATATCGTTGTAACCAACAGGCACTTTAAATTGTGTTTTATCCTCAACTTTTACTTCGTCAAGTTCGATAGGTTTTTTTGTTAAATTGATGATGAGATTTTTAGCAACGTTTTCATGTGTGATTTTTACTTTAGTATCATAATATGCTTCAGAAATAAATATAAGCGTTTCAAAAACAGTTGCTGCGATTTTAAAATTTCCGTTCTTGTCAGAAGTCGTACTTGCTTTTGTATTCAAGTTAATAATATCAACAGATGCAACTGCCATTTCATTTGAAACAACTCTGCCTTGAACATAGCGTTCTGTTTGTGAAAAACTTTGAAAAAAGGTAAAAAGAAGTACAAGTAAAGATAATTTTAGCTTCAAAATAGAGGATTTTGGTTACAGCGAATAAAATTATCAGATTTTACTTTTTTAATGTAATAAAGAAGTGTTAATTGTGATTTTCATTTTACATTTTCAAATAAAAATCCTTTGTTAACTCTATATATTCGTCTGTATATTCATGGCGACTAATTTCAATAACTAGTTCATCTGCAGTCAATACTGAAAGTTCGTATCGTTTAAAAGCCAATAAACTTCTAACGATTGGTGTAGTGTGAGTTCCTTTTACACGAGTAACTTTCACAGGAAAAAGTTCTACTTGAGCACACAAATCTATAAATCGCTCTTCTTCTTTGTAAGGAATAATAACGGCGAAAATTCCGTTTTCAGATAATAATAAATCAGCAGCTTCAATCAATTCTTCAAAAGGCAAAGCATCTTGAAATCGCGCTAAATCTCTTTGAGAATCATCTGTTTTATAATTTTCAGAATGAAATGGTGGATTGGAAATTATAATATCATATTCGTCTTCGGGTTCATCAACAAACTCATCCAAACCTGCATGAAAACAAAATAAACGATCGCTCCAAGGCGAATTTTCAAAATTCTCAACGCATTGTTCATACGCATCTTCGTCAATTTCCAAAGCATCAATCTGTTCGGCATGACTTCTTTGCGCAAGCATTAAAGACAAAATCCCAGTCCCAGCACCAATATCCAAAACCGAAAAAGGATTGTTATCAACAGGACACCAAGCGCCAAGCAAGACACCATCAGTACCAATTTTCATAGCACATTTATCTTGATTAACCGAAAATTTTTTAAAATTGAATGTTGACATTTTTTTTGAAAAGGATATGATCTAAGTAGTCTAAAAATCCAACAATCTAAAAATCTAATTAAAGGTACATTTCCACCAAACCTTCCGGCAAGTCCATAATTACTTTCTTGTTTTCTCTATCAATTTTAACCAAAAACTGATCAATCATTGGAACAAGAATTTCTACAGAACCATTTACAACTTCAAATAAAGGTTGCGCCGAAGAATCATTGATAGAAACAATTTTTCCGAAAACACCCAAACGTTTGTCTTCAATTTCAAAACCAATAACCTCGTGAAAATAAAATTTGTTGCCTTCCAGTTTTGGCAACATCGAAATAGGAAGATAGACTTCGCAGTTGATAATTTCGTCGGCTTGCTCTTCATTATCAACATCTTCAAATTTGACTCTAAGAAAGTCATTTTTATGAAGGGAAGAATTTTCAATAAAAAATGGAATCAAATTTTTGTTGAATTCAACAAAAATCGATTCCATATCTTCATATAACTCAGGTTCGTCAGTATCTAAATAGATAAGAACTTCACCTTTGAAACTAAATTTCTTCGCGATTTTGCCTAGATAGAAACAATCTTCTTTACGCATTATCGCTAGGTATTAAGCTTCTGTTTCTTCGCTAGCTTCTTCAGCAGCTGGTGCTTCTTCAACAGCAGGAGTTTCAGCATCGGCAACAACTTCAGCAGTTTCTTCAACAACTTCTTCTGTTACTTCGTCAGCTTTTGCAGCTTCAGCAGCAGCATTTACTCTTTTTTCGTTTGCAGCTTGTTCAGCTTTCAACGCTTTAGCTTTAGCTTCAGCTTGTTTTTTAGTCAATCCTTCTTTTTTAGCATCAACTTTTCCAGCTTTTTCATCAATCCAAGCAGTTAATTTTGCATCAGCTTGCTCTTGAGTTAAAGCACCTTTACGAACTCCACCATCAAGGTGATGTTTCAATAAAGCACCTTTGTAAGAAAGAATTGCTCTTGCAGTATCTGTTGGTTGAGCTCCATTGTGTAACCATTGAACAGCTTGGTCAAGGTTTAAATCAATAGTAGCAGGATTTGTGTTTGGATTGTAAGTTCCCAATTTCTCTAAGAATTTACCATCTCTTTTTGAGCGAGCATCAGCCGCTACGATCCAGTAAAAAGGTCTTTGTTTTTTACCGTGTCTTTGTAATCTAATTTTTACTGACATAATCTTTTGATTAAATTTTGAGGTTCTCGACCTCGATTAATTAAGGGTGCAAAGATATAAAACTTTTCCATTCAAACTAATACCAATCAAAAAAATAGTTTTTATTTGAAATTTAGTTAAAAAAAGTAGGTCAAATCACTAAAAAAACTATTTTTGTGCTTGTAAATTAAATTTAAAATGAAGAAATTATTTTCCCTTATCGTAGTTTTGCTAACATTAAGTTCTTGTCAAGAAGAAGTTAAGTTTAATAATGATCCAGGTTTTCAAGCTTTTCGCGATGATGTTTTGTTTAAAGGTTTAGATGTAAAAGCATATAAATCAACATCAGGAGCGCTAAGAATTGTAGCATTAGCTCAAGGAGAAGAAGTAGTTTTAAGAACTACAAGTACAGACGTAGGATTGTATCCACTAGGAACATCTGTAAGTAAAGTAGCAACATATACTAATTCATTCGATGGTAATGAAGTTTTTTACACAACAGGTATAGATATTGGTAACGGACTTATTGAAATCACAGAAAGTGCCAACAATACTGTAACAGGTAAGTTTAAATTCAATGCAGAAAACACACTAAACAATCCGTTTGGGAACGAATTAGTTAATTTTCAATATGGTGCATTTTATAAGTTGCCATTAATTCCAGAACCATAACAAGAAACAATTTAAATCCTCATATCTAATCACCTCCCAAAAAGAGGTGATTTTTTTATTTTAGTTAATAAAAACCTATTTAATAGTAGTTTACATATTTATTTAGCTTACCTTTGACAGGAATTTTAAAATAAAATTATGAATATTTTTGTTGGAAGTCTTCCTTGGAGTATAGAGGAAGCAGATTTAAGAGAGTCTTTTGAAGTGTACGGATCTGTAAGTTCTGTTAAAATCATTACTGATAAATTTACTGGAAGAAGTAAAGGATTCGGTTTTGTTGAAATGGACAGTGATGAAGAAGCTGAAAAAGCAATAACTGAATTGAACGGCGCAACTGTTGACGGTCGTACAATTGTAGTTAACAAATCAGAACCAAAACCAGAAGGAGAAAGAAAATCTTTTTCTAACAACCGTCCAAGTGGTGGTGGTTACAATGGTGGTGGAAATTCTCGCGGTGGCGGTAGCGGAAGCTACGGTGGCGGAAATAGAGACAATAATGGTGGTGGAAACAGAGGAAGATACTAGTTTCAAACTAAATTATATACAGAAAACCATTCGAGAAATCGAGTGGTTTTTTTTTGTTCAGGAGCGAACGGCTCGGGATTTATCAGCAATCCATATTCCTGCTGCCTTTCCAAAGTCCCGATAAAAATCGGGAGCTTTTCCCTTGCATCAGGGCTAGTCAGCAATCCTTTTCTCCTTTTGTTAATAACTAAAATTGACAAATAATTCATTAAAACGTACTTTTGATAAATCCCAAAAATCAAATTCCAAATCCCAAAATAAAGGCGGTTACAATTGGAATTTGGAATTTATAATTTGGAATTTTATAAAGTATGTATTTAATATTCGATACCGAAACCACTGGATTGCCCAAAAAATGGGCCGCACCAATTTCTGACACAGACAACTGGCCAAGATGTATACAAATTGCCTGGCAACTGCACGACGAAATGGGAAATCTTATCGAGCATCAAGACTATTTGGTGCAACCAGAAGGTTTCAATATTCCATACGATGCCGAAAGAATTCACGGAATTTCAACCGAATTAGCGCAACAAGACGGAATTTCATTACAAGAAGTTTTAGAAAAGTTCAACATTGCACTTTCTAAAACGAAGTTTATTGTTGGACAAAATGTAGGTTTCGACGTAAACATCATGGGTTGCGAATTCTATAGATTAGGAGTCGATTCTCCAATGACACAAATGCCAGTTTTAGATACTTGTACCGAAGTTACAGCATCACTTTTAAAACTTCCTGGCGGACGTGGCGGAAAATTCAAACTTCCAACATTAACCGAGTTACATCAATATCTTTTCAACCAACCCTTTGCAGAAGCGCACAATGCAACTGCCGACGTTGAAGCTACAACGCGTTGTTTCCTAGAATTAATTCGTACAGAAATTTTTACCAAAGAAGAACTCGACGTAGAACCAGAATATTTCGAAGATTTTCAACTTAAAAATCCTAGATCAATTCAGTTAATTGGGCTTAAGCACATCAATCTCAAAGAAGCTTCCGATAGAATTCGTCAGCAATTTGGCGATAAAGGAAATGTGCCCATTTCTAAAGAAACACTTTCAGAAAATAAGCAAATTCTCATCGATGCAGAGTTTGTTCATCTTCACAATCATACTCAGTTTTCGGTTTTACAATCAACGGTTTCTGTAAAAGATTTAGTAGCGGCAGCAGTAAAAAACAAAATGCCAGCCGTTGCCATGACCGATATCGGAAATATGATGGGTGTTTTTCACTTTGTCCGCGATATTTTATACCACAATAAATCGGCAGAAGCCAAAAATGCAGCTGCAATTGAAGCTGGTGAAATTCCAACAGAAACTATAATTAAACCAATTGTTGGCTGCGAGTTTTTCGTGTGTGACAATCATAAAGACAAATCAAGAAAAGACAACGGATATCAAATTGTCTTACTTGCAAAAAATAAAAAAGGGTATCATAATTTGGCAAAAATGTCATCCATTGCTTACACCGACGGATTTTATTATGTACCAAGAATTGACCGTGAAATTATCAAGCAATACAAAGAAGATATCATTGTTTTGTCTGGAAGTTTGTATGGTGAAATTCCGAATAAAGTTTTAAATCTAGGTGAAAATCAAGCCGAAGAAGCGCTACTTTGGTGGAAAGAACAATTCGGTGACGATTTATACATCGAGTTAATGCGTCACAATCAAGAAGATGAAAACCGAGTGAATTCATCTCTAATTGATTTGGCCAGAAAACATAATGTAAAAACGGTTGCGACAAACAATTCCTTTTACATTGACAAACAAGATGCCAACGCTCACGATATTTTGCTTTGTGTTCGTGATGGCGAAAAGCAGTCTACACCAATAGGTCGTGGTCGCGGTTATCGTTTTGGTCTTCCAAATCAAGAATATTATTTCAAGTCAAGCGAAGAGATGAAAAAACTTTTCGCCGATTTGCCTGAAGCCATTTCAAACATAACTGAAATTGTAGCTAAAATAGAAATTTTCAATCTGGCTCGTGAGGTTTTACTTCCAAAATTTGATATTCCAGAGGAATTTCTGGTTGAAGAAGATAAATCGGATGCTGGAAAACGTGGTGAAAATAAATTTCTACATCATTTAACTTACGAAGGAGCAAAACGCAGATATGCCGAAATTACGCTAGAAATTCAAGAACGCATTGATTTTGAATTATTAACCATAGAAAATTCAGGTTACCCAGGATATTTCTTAATTGTACAAGATTTCATTGCCGAAGCTAGAAAAATGGAAGTTTCTGTTGGTCCAGGTCGTGGTTCTGCAGCGGGTTCTGTTGTAGCTTATTGTCTCGGAATTACCAATATCGATCCATTGATGTACAATTTGCTTTTTGAGCGTTTTCTTAATCCAGATAGGGTTTCACTTCCCGATATTGATATCGATTTTGATGACGAAGGACGAAGTAAAGTAATGGATTACGTAATAAATAAATACGGTTCCAAACAAGTAGCGCAAATTATCACTTACGGAACGATGGCTGCAAAATCATCAGTTCGTGACACGGCAAGAGTTTTGGATTTACCATTATTTGAAGCCGATAAAATTGCAAAGTTAATTCCGCTGAATCTGAATTTGGCAAAAATATTTTCTATGGAAGAAGACAAGCTGAAAAAAGCACTTCGACCAGAAGATTTCGATAAAGTAAAAGAATTAATTGCACTTGGAAAAGCATCTGATTTAGGTGGTGAAACTATTCAGCAAGCCCAAATATTAGAAGGAAATTTAAGAAATACCGGAATTCACGCTTGTGGTGTTATCATCACACCAGACGATATTACCAATTTCGTTCCAGTGGCAACTGCAAAAGATTCTGATTTATATGTTACCCAATTTGATAACTCCGTTGTAGAAAGTGCCGGATTACTTAAGATGGATTTCTTGGGATTAAAAACCCTAACATTAATAAAAGATACGGTAAAACTTGTAAAATACAGAACCGGAAAAGATATTGATCCTGATGCATTTCCTATCGATGATTTAAAGACGTACGAGCTTTTCCAACGAGGTGAAACGGTTGGTATTTTCCAATATGAAAGTCCGGGAATGCAAAAATATATGAAGGAATTAAAGCCAACGGTTTTCCCCGATTTAATTGCCATGAATGCACTTTATCGTCCAGGTCCAATTGCATATATTCCGAGTTTTATTAAACGTAAAAATGGCGAAGAAGAAATTGTATACGATTTAGATGCGTGCGAAGAATTATTAAAAGATACTTACGGAATAACAGTTTACCAAGAGCAAGTAATGCTTTTGTCGCAAAAATTGGCCGATTTCTCCAAAGGTGATGCCGACGTTTTGCGTAAAGCGATGGGAAAAAAACAGCGTGATGTTTTGGATAAAATGAAACCAAAGTTCATTTCTCAAGCCGAAGCTAAAGGTCATTCTGCCGAAAAATTAGAAAAAATTTGGAAAGATTGGGAAGCCTTTGCAGAATATGCGTTTAATAAATCCCATTCGACTTGTTATGCTTGGATTGCTTATCAAACGGCATATTTGAAAGCCAATTATCCAGCAGAATATATGGCGGCAGTTTTATCTAATAATATGAACGACATCAAGCAAGTTTCGTTCTTTATGGAAGAATGTAAACGTATGGGTTTGACCGTTCTTGGTCCGGATGTGAATGAATCATTTTATAAATTTACAGTAAACGATAATTATGCCGTTCGTTTCGGAATGGGCGCAGTTAAAGGCGTTGGAGCAAATGCCGTTGATACCATTGTTCAAAACAGAAAAGACGCACCGTATAAATCGATATTTGATTTAGCTAAGAAAATAGATTTACGTGCAGCCAATAAAAAAGCCTTTGAAAGTCTAGCTTTCGCTGGAGGATTTGATTGTTTTACAGATACACATAGAGCACAATATTTTCATATTGAAGGCGAAGGAATTACATTTTTAGAAAAAGCCATCCGTTATGGATCGAAATTTCAGGAGAACGAGAATTCATCTCAAGTAAGTTTATTTGGCGAAAGCAGTGATGTTCAAATTGCCGAACCAGTTGTGCCTCCATGCGAAGATTGGAGTACGATGGAAAAATTAGCAAAAGAAAAAGAAGTGGTCGGAATTTACATTTCTGGTCATCCGCTTGACGATTACCGATTTGAAATGAAATATTTCTGCAATGTAAAATTAGCTCACTTAAAGAGTTTAGAATCCTTAGTTGGAAAAACACTTACTTTTGGAGGAATTGTAACGAACGTGCAGTATCGAACTGGAAAAAACGGTAAAGACTGGGCAATGTTTACGCTAGAAGGTTATGACGAAAGTCACGATTTTAGAATTTTCAACGAAGAATACTTGAAATTCCGTCATTTCTTGGTGAACAATCAGTTCATTTATTTCAAAATTCATGTGAAAGACGGTTGGGTAAATCGAGATACTGGAAAAAAATCGGATCCTCAAATTAACTTCCAAGACGCCAAATTACTGGCCGATGTCTTGCCAACATTTGCTAAAAAAATTGCAATACAACTGGATATTTATGATTTACATCAAAATTTAATTCAGCAATTAAATGATATTTTCAGAGCCAATGAAGGCGATCATCAAGTGAGTTTTGATGTTTTAGAAATAGAACGAACTAAGAAAATTCAAGCAATAACTCCAGAAATTCCTTCAATACTACCCGAAATACCTGTAGATAATGATGTTGAAGTAGATATTGATAATTTAGATGTGGAAACTGAAATAGAGGAAGAAGTTGTTTCAAATACTCCAGTAGAAATGGAAGAAAATCGTGTTGTAACCAAGCTGTCAATGCCTAGCAGAAAGTTGAAAATTAAAATTTCAAAAGAATTATTGGAGCAACTAGAGAAGTTGCAGGTTAATTTTAAATTGAATTAGCAATCAATTCTAGCAATAAAAAAATAGCTAAAAGTAATACAAGTTACATTTGGTTACTAAAATGTTTCTTTATCTTTGTACTCTAAAATAATGAATTAAAATAAAAAAGATATGGCATTAGCAATAACAGATGCTACTTTTGATGAAGTAGTTTTAAAATCAGACAAACCAGTAGTAGTAGATTTTTGGGCAGCTTGGTGTGGACCGTGTAGAATGGTTGGACCAGTTATCGACGAAGTTTCTGCAGAATACGAAGGTAAAGCGGTAGTAGGAAAAGTAGATGTAGATGCAAACCAAGAATTTGCAGCAAAATACGGAGTTAGAAACATCCCAACGGTGTTAATTTTCCAAAACGGAGAAGTAGTAGGTCGTCAAGTAGGTGTTGCTCCAAAGAAAACATATACTGATGCAATTGATGCATTACTATAATAGAAAATAAATAGAAAATGTTGAGGTCTAACGAAAGTTAGGCCTTTTTTTTATAGCTTTTTTAAAGTAAAAAAAACAGGAAAAACACCCTTTTTAAATCAGGGTAATTACTCTTACATGGTTTAAAATCTTGACTCAAATTTGCAGAAGAAATTAATACTTTAAAAAACTAAAAAACAAAACAATGAAAACAAATTTTTTAAAAGCTACACTTTTAGTAGCACTAGCATTAGTATTCACTAATTGTAGTAAAGACGATGACGAACCTCAAGTAAATCCTTTAACAACTTTCATCAACGAGGCAGGCTTCAATGAAGTAACAAATGATTTTATAGACAGTGGAGATTATGAGTTTGGATATTCATTTATCCCAACCGTTAACGGAAAAATGAGAGCAATCGTTGCAAAAATCCCTGATGCACATACCGATATGAGAGTTACAATTTGGGATGTAGACACCGAAACTGTTCTTAGAACAGAGCTTATTACAGTTGAAGCAGATGTAGAAGTTACTAAAAAAATCACCGCATTGTCACTAACAAAAGACAAAGAATACATGATAACTTTCAACAGTAACGATTGGTACGATCATAGAAGAACAGATGCTTCCAATGCAACCTATCCTATTACATCTGGTGATATTTCAATAACAGGATATGGTTATGCTAGCGGAACTACACAAACATTTCCAGTAACCTATCCAAACAATTACTACGCAGGAGACGTGAGCTTTAAATTCCAAAAAAATTAGAATAAGTTAATAAATTTAGGTTAGTTGTAAAAAGGTTCAGCGCAAGTTGAGCCTTTTTATTTGGAGCGAATCATTCGGGCATTTTCAGCAATCCATTTTCCTGCTTTCCATTACAATTTTTTATTTTTAAAGAAAAATAAAAAGATTTTCATTGCAATCAGGGCTAATTAGTAATTCATTTTTGTGAAAATCCATTTTCAAAACAATTTTGTGAAACTTTTAAACTTCTAAACTTTTAAACTCCTAAACTTTTATTTACATTTGATACATGAAGATAGAAGAACAAAAAGAAATAATATCTGGTTTCAAACATCTTGAGCTTTTAGCTAACCAAGTTGTTGAAGGCTTTATTTCGGGAATGCACAAATCACCATTTCACGGATTTTCTGCCGAGTTTGCCGAGCATAAAGTGTACAACACAGGTGAAAGTACCAAACACATCGATTGGAAACTATTCGCCAAAACCGACAGATTATACACAAAACGTTTCGAAGAAGAAACCAATCTACGTTGTCATTTAATTATAGACAATTCGTCTTCAATGCATTTTCCAAAACTCAAAGACAACGAACCTTTCTACGAAAGTAAAATCGGATTTTCAGTTTTAGCATCGGCCGTTTTAATGAGTTTATTAAAAAAGCAACGCGACGCAGTAGGACTAAGCATCTATTCCGATAAATTTGAATATTACGCACCCGAAAAAGGAAGTGATCGTCATCATAGAATGCTATTAAATCAACTAGAAAACCTTCTTGAAAATCCAAAAGAATCAAAAAATACAAACACAATAACTTTTTTACATCAAATAGCCGAAAAAGTACATCGCCGTTCTATGATTGTTCTTTTTACAGATATGTTTCAAGACGGCAAAGAAGAGCAGCTTTTTAACGCATTACAGCACTTAAAACACAATAAGCATAAAGTAGTAGTTTTTCACGTAATTGATGAAAAGCGCGAGCTGAATTTCGATTTTGACAACACGCCAAGAAAGTTTATCGACGTAGAATCGGGTGAAATAATCAACCTTTTTGCCGAAAATGTCAAAGAAGAATACGAAAAAAAGGTCTCCGACTACTTCAAAAAGCTATCTTTAACCTGTGCGCAGAACAAAATAAAGTACGTTCCAGTAAATGTAGGAGCAAATTTCGAAAAAATTCTTACTACCTACTTAGTTGAAAAACAAAACTTTGGTTGATTTCATTGAAGTTTTATTAAAAAAAAATAAAAAAATAGTTGCAAAAACAAAAAACGTGTGTATATTTGCAACCGCAATAAAGCGATGGTTTGGTAGTTCAGTTGGTTAGAATACATGCCTGTCACGCATGGGGTCGCGGGTTCGAGTCCCGTCCAGACCGCTAAATTGGGAAAAGCACTTCAGAAATGAGGTGCTTTTTTGCCCAAGGAAGTAATCGAAATGCATTTGCGAACAATTGTTAAATGTTCAGCAAATCATTCAAAGTAGTTGTGTTGTTTTCGATACGCCTTTGTAAAGCGTATCACGGTTTAGTAGTTAGACCAATGAAAAGCTTTCCACTTTTGTGGATGGCTTTTTTGTTTTTTAGATCAGTTTTTGATTTTTTAAAATAACAATTGTTTTAAAAAATTGTGCGGTAATTTCTCTTTGTTAATAATTGAAAATTTGTATCTTGCGTTGTATTTTACTCGTGAGCAACATTTTAACAAATTTTGCATCCAAAAATTACAAACTAATCAACCAACCAAATGAAAAAACTACTACTCTCAATTACTTTATTGTTCTCTACATTTATTGTTTTTGCACAAGGATTAAGCCAGCCAACTACATTTAATAACGTCTGTGATGACAATGGTGACGGATTTTCATCCTTTTATTTAGGTGAAATTTCATATGAAATTCTTCAAGGTTTAAACGCCGCAAATTACACAGTTACACATCATGAAACTTTAACAGATGCGACTTTAGGAGTGAATTCTCTTTCGAGTCCTTATTTCAATTTTAATCCGTTTCAGCAAACAATTTATGCGCGTGTCGTAAATAATCTTACCAGTGAAGTTCAAATTGTTTCTTATCAATTGAATGTTAATCTGCCACCAACAGTTTCTAATCAAGTTTTGACAAATTGCTACAGTGTGGCTACAAGTTTCCCATGTTGGAATTTAGAAAGTTTAATTCCAAATATTCAAAGTGGAATCGCTACAAATAATGTAACTTTTTATCAAACCATTTCAGATGCAATTACAGGAGCAAATGCTATGAACAATACGGTGTGCTATCAAAGTTTAAGTCCAGGAAATTCTTTGGTTTATTTTAGATTAGAAAATGCTACAGGATGTTTCTCTATCGGCGAAGTACAATTGCTGATGATAGAATGCGTTCAGCCAGGTTTTCCTCAAAATTTAACACAATGTGTCGATTCGGGTGTTGGTTGTTTTAACTTAACGGATAATAATGTTAATGTAATTGGAACGTTAAATCCATCCGAATATACCATTTCTTACCACATTTTACAATCAGAAGCTAATTCGGATACAAATTCATTAAGTTCACCGTACTGTATGATTGCAGTTGGCACTCAAACAATATTCGTTAGATTGGAAAATAATACAACTTCAGAGTTTTCAATTTATCCTTTTACCATTTCAACAGCATTAGTTGCTCCTGATGTTGTATCATTACCAGATATGACTGCTTGTGATGATAATAATGACGGAACAGTTTCGTTCAATTTCACTACCGTTCAAGCGCAAATTGGCACAACAAACGTTTTAGAATACTATCCAAGTTTGGCTAATGCTCAAAATCAAGTAGTACCGTTTACTAATCCATCATCGATAAACATGGCGTCAACGATAGCAATAACTAATGTTTTCGTTCGTGAAATCGTTCCTGGTGGATGCGATGTTATTTATACTTTTGCAGCAAAAGCTTTTGCTATTTGTAATTTGGCTTATGTTTGTAATCAAGCAAATTCATTGTGTAGTGCTCTTGGAGTTCCTTTTAGTAATACAACAGGATCTGCATCTGTCGGATCTCCTGGTTGTCTTGGTAGTGCACCAAATCCTACATGGTTTTATTTGCCTGTTAGTACTGCTGGCTCAATAGGTTTGTTGATTCAACAAAGTACAGATATTAATTTTTCTACAAATAATTTAGATGTTGATTATGTTGTTTATGGACCGTTTACAGATCCTGTAACTCCATGTGGTTCAGGGTTACCATCAGAAAGCACAATTGTAAGTTGTAGCTATTCTTCAGCACCAATAGAAAATGTACTAATTAGTAATGCTTTGCCAGGACAATATTATTTAATTATGACCACGAATTTTTCAAATCAATCTGGATATATTAAAATCACACAAACGTCAGGATCAACAGGAACTATTAATTGTTCAGGTTTAAGATTAAATGCATTTTTAGACTCTAATAATAACGGAATTAAAGACAACGGTGAAAGTAATTTTCCATTAGGACAATTTCAATACGAAGTCAATGATAATGATGTAATCCATAATATTGCTTCACCATCAGGAGTTTATAATATTTATGAAATTAATCCAGCAAATTCTTATGATTTAAGTTTCACTGTTGATGCTTCGTATGCTTCAATGTATAATGTAACAACTTCAACTTACAGCAATGTAAATGTTGTGGTTGGAGCCGGAATGACGCCATATGATTTCCCTGTTACGGTTGTTCAACCTTACAATGATTTAGCAGTTACAATTGTTCCGTTTAACGCTCCAAGACCAGGATTTGTCTATGAAAATAAAATTATTTATTCCAATTTAGGAAATCAACCAATAACTTCGGGTACGTTAACTTTCAATAAGGATTCAAATGTTTCTATAACAAACATTTCTCAAGTAGGAACAACACCAACGGCTACTGGATTTACTTACAATTTTACCAACTTAATGCCATTTGAAGTAAGAACAATTACAGTAAGTATGCAAGTTCCAACAATTCCAACGGTTAACGCGGGACAATATTTAACAAATACTGCTTCGATAATACCATTAACTGGTGATGTAGTAACAGAAAATAATAGTAATACTTTGGCGCAAATAATTGTTAACGCCTACGATCCAAACGATAAAATGGAATCTCGTGGTGAAGAAATTTTGTTTTCATCATTCAGTTCGAACGACTATCTGTATTACACAATACGTTTTGAAAATACTGGAACTGCAAGTGCAATTAATGTTCGAATTAACGATGTTTTAGATGCTCAACTTGATGAAAATTCATTGCAAATGGTAAGCACAAGTCATCCAAATTATATTATGGATCGAATTGGAAACAATATAAATTGGGAATTTGACAACATTCAATTACCGGTTTCTGTAGCCAACACAAACATTGGAAAAGGTTATGTTATGTTTAAAATAAAACCAAAACCTGGCTTTGCTGTTGGTGACGTAATTCCAAACACGGCTTCAATATATTTCGATTTTAA
The DNA here is from genome assembly GCF_000757385.1 of Flavobacterium aquatile LMG 4008 = ATCC 11947. GTDB lineage: Bacteria > Bacteroidota > Bacteroidia > Flavobacteriales > Flavobacteriaceae > Flavobacterium > Flavobacterium aquatile. The sequence continues at coordinate 364,996 of NZ_JRHH01000005.1, forward strand.
TCCAGCTATTGTTACAAATACATTTACTACCGAGTTTGTTGCAGCTTTGGCTATAAATCAATTTGAAAATAGTGATTTTGTGTTCTATCCAAATCCAACTTCAGATTTTGTTACAGTAACTTTAAAAACAGGGTCAGATACAATTTCGTTAATTTCAGTTTATGACGTTTTAGGAAAGCAAATTATGAATGTAAAAGCCAATTCAATTTCTGAAACTATAGATTTATCTTCAGTAAATTCAGGAATTTATTTTGTAGAAGTTGTAACAGAAAATAATTCTAAGGTAGTCAAAAAATTAAGTGTGAAATAGGTCACAAAATAAATAGCTCACAAAAGGCGTTCAAGTAATTGAGCGCCTTTTTTTTAATAATTCTTAATAGCAACAAAAAGAAATAAAATTAAAAAAGAGAAACACAACATAAACTTCATAAAACTAGAAACTAGAAATCCTAAAAAAGCACCAAATGCAGCTTTCAAAGCGCCTTTTTTATCTTGAAAATTATAAATGAGTTCGCCAATAAATGCACCAACAAATAATCCAATTATAAAACCAATAGGAGGAAAAAACAATCCCACAATCAATCCAATATTGGTTCCCCAAACACCATATTTAGTGCCACCAAATTTCTTTGTACCTTGCGCTGGAATGGTGTAATCTAAAATCGAGACTATAATCGTGAGCAGCAAAGTTATTCCTAAAACCCAGTAATTATTTTCTACATAATCGGTTAGGTACAATAATAGCAAACCAATCCAACTTAATGGAGCGCCAGGTAAAGCCGGTAAAAAACTACCTAAAAGCCCAAGAATAGAACAAATTAAGCCTAAAACAACCAATATCACATCCATAAAATAATTTTTAGTATTTTTGATGACCAATATGAGAAAAATAATTCAAATATCGATTTTTTATCTGCTGCTTTTTTGTTCGACAAGCATTGCTTTTGCACAAGAAAAGAAGTCGAATGATCCTGATATGCAAATCAAGGAAACTTTATATGCCAAATATAAAAATGAAGTTCGTGCCTTTGACAGACGTCATTTTGACGACTTATTTTTCGAATATTTTCAAAAGCAAGGAGACTCAAAAATAACCCTTACCAAAGAAGAGTTCTACACTTACACCATCAAAATTGCAATTTATTCTGAAAAACTCGGACTGTTGTACAAAGATAAAAAACAAGAGGCGCAACAAGCCAAACAAGACTGGTTTAGTAAAAGTTACTCCGAATATTTAAGCACAAAAAAATAACAATTTGAAAAAGTTTCTAGCATTACTTACAATACTTTTATTGCAATCGTGCAACTATTTTGAGAAGCAAGTTCCTTCCGAAAAAGAATTGCTAGATAAGCAACTAAAAGAAATAAATTGGCAAGAAGTCGATGAGTATCCTTCGGTAGCAGAATGCGAACTTCTAACCGATGAAGCCCAGAGAAAACAGTGCTTTTTCGAATTTTTAACCAGTACAATTCAAGAAAAATTAAGCGTCGACACTTTGTCTGTTTTATATCCAGAACTTGACACCATCGAAGTAAAAGTCACCGTTTATCCCGATGCCAAATTAGAATTTGAACCCCAATTCCCAAAAGATTCTGTTGCTTATGACAAAGTAAAAATTGACAGCATTCTTCACGCTCGTTTGGTAGATTTACCCAAAGTAAACCCAGCTTTAAAACGTGGAATTCCAGTAAAAACCCAATTTATTTTACCCGTAATTTTAAAAGTAGAATAGTTTTTAAGAAGCTATTTCCAGCTATCCATTATAAGTTTTTATAAAAAAATAAGTTTTTCTAAGACCAAAAAAGAGCTTCCGTTGGTCGCTTTTTTTCGTCAAGAAAAACTATATTTTTTCAATAAAAAGCTTTCCATTTCTATCTGGGCTAGGGCAATCGTCTTCGCAACAAAAATTATTTTTTAAAACTTCTACCTTTCCAAGTAAAACTTCCAAAAAGCGAATAAATTCCAACCAAACTACAAAAGAAAGGATAAACCAAACTACTAGCCAAAGGAAAAATAAATTTACCCTTTCGCAAATATTGATTCGATTTCAACAACAATAAATAATCAACAAAATATTTAACTGAAAAGACGATTAGTAAAGTTTTCCAATTGAGGGAATTTGAAATTAATAAATACAGTCCAATAACCAAACTTAAATTCATAGCCAAAACCACAACCGCCAAACTTTTAGAATAATATCCAGAATATCCAGTTGTTTTACTTGCCCAACGAACACGTTGCATAAACAATTTATACAAATCATTTTCGGGTTTTGTTTTGACTATTGTATCGGTATTTTTTAGGTAATGCACTTTCTCAGCATGATTTTTCAATGCTTTTTGCAATAAAAAAACATCGTCGCCACTTGCCATTTTGTTGTTTCCGCCAAAACCTCCAATTTCATTAAAAAGTTTTTTGGTGTAAGCGAAGTTCGCTCCATTACACATAAACGGTTTTCCAATTCCAAAACTTCCAATCGTTGTTCCTTGCAAACTCAATAAATCCAATTGTTGAAACTGATGGAACCAGTTATTTTTAGTTTTATAAACCACAGCGCCAACAACCATTTCAGCATTGTTTTTCTGAATAAAATTATCTAAAGTCAGCAGCCAATTTTTATTTACAATACAATCGGCATCAGTTGTAACAACCCATTCGTGTTTCAAAATCGGAATTGCTCTAGAAATAGCATCTTTTTTTGGTGAATTGGATAACCGTAAATTTTCTAAAAGAGTCGTTTCAATCAAGCCGTTTTCCATTCGCCATTTGATATAAACACGTTCTGAAGCATCGGTAGAAAAATCATCTACCATTATTATTTCGAATAAATCTTTAGGATAATTTAAATTGGAAATCGACCTTAAAAGTTTAGGTAAATTTTTCTCTTCATTTCTAAAAGGAACAATTATCGAGAATTTAGTTCTGGGTTTTTCATCCGTTCTTACAAGTGATTTTACTTTATCAAAACCAAAAATAAGTTGTAAAATAAACACAACATAAATACCTAAAACAACAAATAAAATAATTTCAATCATAAGTAAAGATTTTAAACGAATTTAAACAAATTAAAAGATAAATAATTCAATCTTAATAAAATCTTTGTTACCTAGTGCTTTGCGGCGAAACCTTAAAAATCATTACGTAATAACTTCCAAAAACTACAGGTAAAACTACGTTTAAAAACCACATTAGCATGGTCACAAAAACTACAATCCATTCGTTAACGCCAAGCAATCCAAAGAAATAAATCGCCAAACTTCCTTTCAAAGCAAAATCTAAAAACTGAAAACTCGGAACAATCGAAGCTAAGAAATAGACAGTAGTAATCGTTGCCATTAAAGTTGAATAAGGCAAATCGACATCAAATGCCAAAAACAAAAAATAATATTGATGCGAAAAAACCAGGTAACGACAAAATCCTAAAATCAAGTTCTTACGGTGAATTTTCTTTGGAATTTCATTGATTTTTTCAATCAAATCTTCGATTGAGTAGCCTTTAATTTTTATCTTTTTTGTGAAATAAGAAAACAGAAAAAATGCAATTGTAATTGCTATTATTCCGAAGCTCCAAAGCCAATAACCTAACAACATCATACCAAGAATGCCAAAAATTCCGGTAGCAACAATTTGAACGCCATTGCAAATTAAGTTCAGAAAAATAATTTTTTTAGTGTCTTTTTTGTCAAAATACAATGCTTTTCCAGCATATTCACCAACGCCAACTGGAGTAAAAACACCCAAAGTTAAAGCTGCGAGAACTTGTTTCGTAGCTTCATTTACAGAAATAGCTTTTACAACTTGAGCCAAATTTTGCCATTTCAGAATTTCAAAAAAACGATTTAAAAAACTAAAGAATAAGATAAATGAAATCCCAGCAACCGATTGATTTTTATGAAATAAAACTAAAAATTTATCCCAATCCAATTTGTCATTGGAAGCAAGTTGGTTGTAAATAAAATAAAATGCACCAACAACAATCAAAAGTTTGACTGAAAAAACCAAGAATTGTTTAGCTTTGTGAGGAATTGTAATCATTGGTACAAAGAAACAAACTTTAAACTTTTAAACATTAAACTTTTAAACTAATTCATTGGCAAACGAAAGAATAATTTTAGGAATCGACCCAGGAACAACCATTATGGGTTTCGGATTGATAAAAGTAGTCAACAAGAAAATGGAATTTCTGCAGTTGAACGAGTTGATATTGAGTAAATACGACAACCATTACCAGAAATTAAAAGTTATTTTTGAGCGAACAATCGAATTAATCGATACGCATAATCCAGACGAAATTGCTATTGAAGCACCATTTTTTGGTAAAAACGTACAATCCATGTTAAAATTAGGGCGAGCACAAGGCGTTGCAATGGCAGCAGGACTTTCAAGAGATATTCCAATTACAGAATACGAACCCAAAAAAATAAAAATGGCAATAACCGGAAACGGAAACGCCAGCAAAGAACAAGTTGCCAAAATGCTACAACAACTTTTGGGTTTGAAAACATTACCTAAAAACCTAGATTCAACCGATGGATTGGCAGCAGCAGTTTGTCATTTCTTCAATTCTGGAAAAGTGGTTGGGGAAAAAAGTTATACAGGTTGGGATGCTTTTGTGAAAAATAATGAGGATAGAGTAAAAAAATAGCATGTCAGGAATTTACATACACATACCATTTTGCAAGCAAGCGTGTCACTACTGCGACTTTCATTTTTCGACTTCATTGAAGAAAAAGGGTGAGATGGTTTTGGCGTTGGCGAAAGAAATTGAAATGCGTAAAAGTGAGTTTCGAGACGAAGTTGTGGAAACCATTTATTTTGGTGGTGGAACTCCGAGTATTTTAGAAATTTCTGATTTGAAATTGTTAATCGATGCTGTCTATTCTAATTATAAAGTTATTGAAAATCCGGAAATCACGGTCGAAGCTAATCCAGATGATTTATCGAAAGAACGAATAATCGAATTGTCAAATAACAAAATCAATCGTTTGTCTATTGGAATTCAATCGTTTTTTGAAGACGATTTAAAGTTGATGAATCGCGCTCATAATTCGGCGGAAGCCAAAGAATGTTTAGAAATTGCAACACAATATTTCGATAATGTTTCAGTCGATTTAATTTACGGAATTCCAGAAATGAGCAACGAAAAATGGCTTCAGAATATCGAAACTGCTTTGTCGTTTAATATTCCGCATATTTCAAGTTATGCTTTGACGGTTGAGCCAAAAACAGCTTTGCACACATTTATTCAAAAAGGAATTATTCCGCAACCAGAAGATGAAGTGGCTCAAGAACATTTTCAGATTTTGGTTGATAAACTATCTGAAAATGATTTTATTCACTACGAATTGTCCAATTTCGGAAAGGAGAATTATTTTTCTAAAAACAATTCGAGTTATTGGTTGGGCAAAAAATACATCGGAATTGGTCCTTCGGCACACAGTTATGACGGAGAAAAACGTGGTTGGAATGTTTCGAATAATTCGCTGTATCTAAAATCAATATCCGAAAATAAATTACCATCCGAAACCGAAATTTTATCCAAAACCGATAGATATAACGAATATGTTATGACTGGTTTGCGGACTATTTGGGGAATTTATTTAGATAGAATTGAAACCGAATTTGGCAAAACTTATTTAGACTATCTCAACCAACAAGCAGCAAAATATATTGAAGATCACTTGCTTTTTGTAGATGAAAATATTTTGCGAACTACAAAAAAAGGTAAATTTTTGAGTGACGGAATTGCTTCCGACTTATTTTTATTAAATTTGGAGTAAAAGTAACGCAGAAAAAATCCGTTAAATCCGCGTTTGAAAATCCGTTAAATCCGCGTTCCATCATGATTGCATTAATTGACAATAAATTCCAAATCGACCTATCAAAACCAATTGACATTTCCATTCCGTTATCCAATACTGATGAAAATCCGATTGCGTGGTACATTGAAAAACCCGAAATTGAACCAGTAAAATTTGGCGATTGGATTGGAAAAGTTTCCGAAGGAAGTTCTACTAATTTCAATAACATTTTCTTCAATCCACACGGACACGGAACGCACACCGAATGTCTCGGACACATTACGCGAGAGTTTTATTCGATAAATCAATGTTTGAAACAGTTTTTCTTTACAGCCGAATTGATTTCGATTGCACCAGAAAATATAAATGGTGATTTGGTAATAACTAAAAATCAAATTGAGAAAGCTTTGAACGGAAAAACTACAGAAGCAATTGTAATTCGAACGCTTCCAAATTTGGAGCAAAAAAAACATAAAAATTATTCCAAAACAAATCCGCCTTATTTATCTGAAGAAGCAGCAATTTTTATCCGAGAAATCGGAATTCAACATTTATTGATTGATTTACCAAGCGTTGATAGGGAAGAGGATGAAGGAAAATTATTGGCGCATAAAGCATTTTGGAATGTAAAAAATGTCAATAATTTAAATGACGATGCACGATTGAATTGCACCATTACGGAAATGATTTTTGTGGAAGATAAAATTCAGGACGGAAGTTATATACTAAATCTACAAATTGCTTCGTTTGAAAATGATGCTTCGCCATCAAAACCAATTTTGTATAAAATATGATTTCAGTTTCAACAGATAAAACCAAACTTGATGTTCCGTTTATTCAAAACTTTTTGAAAGACGTTTATTGGGCTGCAGGTCGAACAATTGAAGACGTTCAAACCACAATTGATAGTTCGTTTTGCTTCGGAATATATTTAGATGATAAACAAATTGGCTTTTGCAGAGTGATCACCGATTATGTAGTTTTTGCTTATGTTATGGATGTTTTTATAATTGATGAACATCGCGGAAAAGGTTATTCGTCTATTTTAGTAAACGCAATGATGACCGAACCCAAATTACAGCAAGTCAAAATTTGGCGGTTAGCGACATCAGATGCTCATTTTTTATATGAGAAATTCGGATTCAATTCATTAGCTCATCCTGAGAAAATGATGGAGAAAATAGTAACAAGTAAAAAGTAAATAGTAATTGGCGAATAGTCAAAAGCTAATCACTAATTACTCATCATTAATCACTAAAAAAAATATGGACATTCAACAACTCTACGAATTCTGCTTATCCAAAAAAGGAGTAACTGAACATTTTCCGTTTGATGAAGATACTTTAGTGTTTAAAGTTGGTGGAAAGATGTTTTGTCTCACTTCTTTAAAAGAATGGGAAAAAGGAACGCCATCATTAAATTTAAAATGCGATCCAGAGAAAGCATTAGAACTTCGTGCAGAATATGAAGCCATAAATCCGGGTTATCACATGAGTAAAATTCATTGGAATACGGTCAATTTCAACGGAGATGTTTCTAATAAGTTGATGTGCGAACTAATAAACCACTCTTATGAATTGGTTTTCAAAAGTTTGACTAAAAAAATTCAGAGCGAAATTCTAGAATTAGAAAATTAGGCATTACTTTTGATGCCTCTTTTAAACTCTTAAACCTATAAACTTATAAACTTTCAATATGATTGATAATTTAAAGAAAATACTAAACGAAGATCAAGATCCAAAAGCGATTGAGAAAATTACTGCAAAATTGGCTAATTTATTAATGTCAAATGAAGAAATTGGATATATCGCGGTTCAGAAAAAACCTGCAGTTACAATTCTTCCAGACAGTATTGTGGTTACCAATAAAAGAATAATTCTTTGCAAGCCTAAAAATCTTGGTCTATCAATGGAGTTTGTAGATTATGATTGGGATGACATTGCTGCAAGTTTTGTAAAAGAAGGAATTTTAGGTGCTGATTTTACTTTTTCTACCAAATCAGAATTGACACATACTGTTGATTATTTGCCAAAAAATCAGGCTCGAAAATTATATACTTACGCTAAAGAACAACTTGATATTTTGAAAAACGGCGTTGCTCCAATTGCAAATGCTATTGTCGATGAACCAATTTTAGAAGAAGTTGCTGAAGCTGTTTTGGAAGCAGAAGAAGTAGAGCAAGTTGAAGAAATGGAAACAGAAGAAGTAACTAATTTTGCTGAAATTGTTCCGGCTTCTCAACCTATTTTTAATGCTGAACCACAAACTCAGTTTTCGCAATCGGAAGTAAAAACAGAAAAATCATTAGCCGATTTATCGCAAGATGAGTTGTTTGAAAAACTTCAGAATTATAAAAAACTCCTTGATAACGGATTGATCATGCAGGGTGAATATGATAATTACAAGAAAGAAATTTTGAGTTTTATGTAATTGCCACAAAGACGCTAAGTCGCTAAGTTTTAATAATAAAGTAAAACCCGATAAAATTGAATTTATCGGGTTTTTTTATGGATTTGGGAATAATTTTAGTTACTTATTTCTTTATTTAAAACATACATATCCGCCATTTTACTATCGGAATTTTCTTTTCCTTCAGAGTTTAAACGAATTAGCTTGTTTTCTCCAACTTTATACATTGCCGTTGTTTTATTTTGTGAAATCGTGGTAATACCGCTTCCTTCTTTGTTCCAAGAAAAAGCGCCGTTTTCATTAAATTCGTTTTTTTCTTTTCCCAAATAAACAGATTTGGATGTAAAAGTTAAATCTTTATTTAATGTAATTTCCATTGCTATTCCTTCACAATCGGCACAAGGAATTGTTCCTTTATAAGTTCCATTCCAATCTAGTGAATTTTGCGAATTATCGCCAACAGCAATCGTAGAATCTGTTTTAATTTCAGTTTCAGCAGTTGTTGTTTCTATTTTTGTATCGTCAACTTTTTTGTTGCAACTTGTAATTAAAAGCGTGCTAAATGCTAGAATTAAAATTTTATTTTTCATGGTTTTATATTGATTTCTTCTGTTTTTCCACAAATCCATCCGATTGCAATTTCAATAATTCCATTGCACCTTTCTTTTTGTAATTGTAAAGTTCTCGGTCTTCTTTGATATCAGCATAAACTTTATCATAGATTTCGGCATCGGTTTTTCGTTGCAATTCACTTTGATAACGGTTTTGTGCCAATACATTTTTGATTCCCATTTCGGCATCCTCTTGTTTGAAATCATATTCACCTTTTGGTGATAACAATTTAGCAATAATTGGCGAAGTTTCAATGGCTAAAAACAACAACATTATGAAAAATGAAGGCAACCAAGGTAATTTATTCAAAGCATTAATTCTTGCCATTAATCCATCAAATCCATCAATTATGGGTTGCGAATCGGTTACTTTTTTGTCAAGATCGGCTTGAAGTGTTTTGGCTTTGTTTTCTTTTTCTGTAATTTTTACGGCATTTACAGCTTTTAACGAATCCAATTGTTTTAATTGTGCATCGTGTTTCAATCTTTTTTCGGCATAAACTGGACCTTTTCCTAACTTTTTAGTTCCAGCTGTTCCTTCGGCTTCGGTGATGTATGTTGCATATAATTCGTTGACTTCTTTTTCTTTTTTGGCAATATCACTTTTTAAACTATCGATTTCGGCTTTGTTTTTATCAACATCAGATTGGAAATAATTGGTAACTTGTTTTTTGTTTGCCAATGCCATTTCGTTTTTCTCTTTCAATAAAACGGTTTCAATTTCTTTCTGAAAGATTTTGATTTCGAGAGGTTTTGAAATTACAATTGCAATGATTATCGCCAAGGCAATTCTAGGTGTTGCTTGAATAAATTCGTCTAGAAAATTATCACGTTTTTTTATCGTAGAAACAATAAATCTATCGAGATTGAAGATTAAAAAGCCCCAAACTAGCCCGAAGAAAACCGCGGTGTAGACATTGTCAAAAACCGTGAAAAGCGCATAACTACTGGCAATAAAAGCCATAATTGCTGTGAAGAAAACTGTGGCTCCAATTCCGGCATATTTGTTTTGTTCGCCGTTGGAACAGCCGTTCACAATGTCAGTGTCGACACCAGAACAAAGAATAAAAAAACGTTTTAACATGATTGATTGATTTTATGATTGATGATGATTATACAAATTTAACGCCAAAAATTTTATAATGTTGTAAAATCTTGAAAATTAGTTTGGTTAGCCACTGATTCACAGATTGTTTTAAAAGAAAAATCCGCTTGATTGGAGCGGATTTTGTTTTAAATTATTTTATATTTTCTCACCTTTTTTATTAACTCTGAATCCCCAACGATTGTAATATTCAAAGATATTATCATCATTTTTCACAAAAAAGTAAGTGGCATTATTCATATATAAGTAACCGCTTTTTTTTGTTCCTTTATCTAAATCATCAAGTGACTTTATATCTTTATTATAATTAGCTTTTTCTATTTCTTCTTTAGATGCATTTCTATAATTTAAATCATTTTTTTTGATTTCACTAAGTAGTTTTTCTCCATTTTCATCAACTTTAAAACCCCAACGATTGAAATAATCAATTGTATTATCATCATTTCTTTTAAAATAGTAAGTGCCACTTTTCATATAAATCCAACCTTCTTTTTTCCCTTTTGTGTCAAAATCACTAAGTTTATCAACAATGATTGGTTTAAATTTTTCTATTTCTTCTGCCGTTGCTGGTCTTATTTTTAAATCTTTATTATCTAGTGCGGCGTATATTTTTTTAATCTCTGTATCACTAATTTCAATAATAATTTCGTCTTTTGGCTTTGCAACTTCTCCAGATTTTGATTTTTTTGGTGGCGATGGCGGAATTAGTTTTTTCTGTTCTTCAGTTAGTTCTTTATATTTTTTTCTTAAAATAGTAGCACCATTTTTACTTCTAAAAATTACGGTTGTTTCAGGATCAATTTTATCATTTTTATCACTTAAATAAAGATTGTAACCTTCTTTTCCTTCCGTAAACCAAACTATTGTGTCGGCTTTTGACTTTTTCACAACAGGGTTTTTCATTGCTGTTTGATAATTCGCAATTACAATTTTGATAGTGTCTCTTTGAAAATGAACATGGCTGTTTTTTAAATTTTCATCAAAATAATCTTTAGTGTAAAGTGTGTATTGGTTTTCTTGCGGAAAACGTTTTGAACGAGCATTTTTGTGAACAAAACTATAAGTGTAATAACTAAAATCTGTTCGTTTGTACTTTTTGATTTCCTCTTTAGTTTTTACTTGTCCATTAATCCAAACTGCCATGTCCTTGGTTTTCATTTTTTCAAATAAAGGTTCTGGAATTTCTTTTTCAATCATCATTTCTGGAATGAAATCTAGATATTTTCTTTTTTCTTCTAAAGATAAATTTTCATATAGAGTAACATCATTTCTCTTTGTTTTTTCATCACAAATTTTCACGTAAACACCGCTGTAATAACTATCTCTAATTTTATCTTTATCAGTTATTTCAGATTTTATTTTTTCTGAGATTTCACTAATTACTTTCTCTTGTGCTACAATTTTAATACAGAAAAAGTAGATTAATCCAGCGAGGATTGGAACGATAGCTACTTTTTTTAGTAGAGCTATTTTTTGCGATGTGTTTTTTGTCATCATAATTAATCTTTTTTTGGTTACTAAATAATTCAAATTACTGGCCAAGTAAATCGTTTGTTGTTCGCTACTTTTCTGCAATAGCAAGTTTTGGTAAAACGGAACATTATTATAAGTTTTCACAATTTCTTCATCGGCAAGAAATTCGTGGTTGAGTTGAATGGCTTTTTTGTATAACATAAATAGTGGATTGAACCAAAAAATGACTTTTAAAAACTCAATAAATAAGATGTCTAACGTATGTTTTTGCGTTACATGAACGAGCTCGTGCGTGTACAATTCGTCTTCAATATTTCTGTTGTTGTAATCGTCAAAATTGATAAATATCGAATCCAGGAAAGTGTGCGGAAGTGTTTTCTCGTCCACTAAAACCAAATTGGCATTTTTGTATTTTACAATTGGATTGGATTTAGATTTAGAACTTAATTTCCAAATGTTTTTTCCGAATCGTATTAGTAGTAGGAAGCTAATTAGTGCATATAAACTCCATACAATATAAGGTATATAGTTTGTTTTTTCTTCTTCGATAATTTCTGATGTTGCAATTGGAAATGATTCTTCCATCATGGGTTCGATGACTTGAACAACAGGAATAATTTTGATGATTTCAAATGTTAGAAACGGAATTGCAAGCGAAATTATGATTGAAAACAAAAGATAAAATCGATTGAACTGATGCATTTTTTCTCGTTCTAAAACCAAATGATAGAAGCCAAGAAAAACGATTAAACTGAAGGTTGATTTTAATAGAAAGTCGGTCATTTTTTCTTTTTTTGAAGTTCTACATCTATGATTTTTTTTAATTCTTCCAATTCTTTTTGACTCAAATTCGTCGAAGTTGTAAAAAACGAAGCGAATTGTGAAGCAGAATCGTTGAAGAAATTTTTAATCAATCCGTTAACGTGTTTTGAGAAATAATCTTCTTTTTTTACTAACGGATAGTATTCTCTTGAATTTCCAAATTCGTTGTAAGCCACAAAATTTTTATCAATCATTCTTTTCAATAAAGTTGCAACTGTTGTTGTTGCAGGTTTTGGTTCGGGAAATGATTCTAGCAAATCTTTCATGAAGGCTTTTTCAAGTTTCCATAAATGTTCCATTAACTGTTCTTCTGAATTGGATAATTGCATTGCTCTACGTTTTTAGAATTAACTCTACAAATGTAGAATAAAATTTCACTTCTACAACTGTAGAGTTAAAATTTAACATTTGCGTCTATTTTACTGGGTTTGCGTTAGGGATGGAAGTGGAAATCCTTTTTCTTTTTTCTTTAAAAAGGAAAAGATTGGGAACGTACAGCCCGACCTTGTTGTTTACAAATTGTTGTTTTGTAACGAAATGTTGTGCAACAAGGTAACGCCCAAAAAGAAAAATACGCTTACTCAATTAAGAATAAGCGTATTTTAAAGATTCTGAAACAAGTTCAGAATGTCAATTATTATTTAGATAATTCTACAAAATACTTATAAAACAACGGAATGGTCTCAATACCTTTCAAGTAATTGAAAATTCCAAAATGTTCGTTTGGTGAGTGAATAGCGTCACTATCCAACCCGAATCCCATTAATATGGTTTTTGATTTTAATTCTTTTTCGAATAACGCTACAATTGGAATACTACCTCCAGAACGTACTGGAATTGCTGGAACTCCGAAGGTTTCTGTGTAAGCTTTGTTGGCTGCTTTGTAACCGATACTATCAATTGGAGTCACATAACCTTGTCCGCCATGATGCGGTGTAACCTTAACTTTTACCGATTTTGGTGCGATACTTTCAAAGTGATTTTTAAACAATTCTGTGATTTCTTCCCAATCTTGATTTGGAACTAAACGCATTGAAATTTTTGCATAAGCTTTACTTGCAATAACGGTTTTTGCGCCTTCGCCAGTATATCCGCCCCAAATTCCGTTAACGTCTAATGTTGGTCGGATAGAGTTTCTTTCGTTGGTAACGTAACCTTTTTCGCCGTAAATATCATCGATGTCTAAAGCTTTTTTATAATTGTCTAAACTGAAAGGTGCTTTTGCCATCTCGGCTCTTTCTTCAGTAGAAAGTTCTTCTACATTATCGTAAAATCCTGGAATGGTAATGTGATTATTTTCGTCATGAAGCGACGCAATCATCTTTGTTAATACATTTATTGGATTTGCAACTGCTCCACCATAAAGTCCCGAATGTAAATCGCGATTTGGTCCTGTAACTTCAACTTCTACGTAACTTAAACCACGCAAACCTGTTGTGATTGATGGTTGTTGGTTTGAAATCATTCCGGTATCTGAAATTAAAATTACGTCACAAGATAATTTTTCTTGGTTTTCTTGAACAAATCCGCTAAGACTTTTTGACCCAACTTCTTCTTCGCCTTCAATCATGAATTTTACGTTGCATGGAAGCGAATTACTTTGAATCATGTATTCAAATGCTTTTACGTGCATGTACATTTGACCTTTGTCGTCGCATGCGCCACGAGCAAAAATGGCACCTTCTGGATGAATTTCTGTGGTTTTTATAACTGGCTCGAATGGTGGAGAAGTCCAAAGCTCCATTGGATCTGGCGGTTGCACATCGTAATGTCCGTAAACTAAAACTGTTGGTAGATTTTTGTCAATGATATGTTCTCCAAAAACAATTGGATAACCTGGAGTTTCGCAAATTTCAACATGATTACATCCGGCTTTTTCTAGAGAAATTTTCACAGCGTTTGCTGTATCAATGACATCTTGAGAGTAAGCTGTATCGGCACTTACTGAGGGAATTTTTAATAATTCGATTAATTCGTCAAGAAAACGCTCTTTATTTTCTTGGACGTATTGTTTTATATTGTCCATTTTTGAGTTTGATTTTAATGTCAAAATTACTAAAATAATATTTTTAAAAAAATTCATAATTCATAATTTGTAATTAAGAATTATTCTTATATTTGCACTCACAAAATTGGAGATTCATCGAATACAAATGAGAATCTTTAATCTAGTGAGATAATTTCGCGGATATGGTGAAATTGGTAGACATGCCAGACTTAGGATCTGGTGCCGCAAGGCGTGTAGGTTCGAGTCCTATTATCCGCACAGAAAGTCCAAATGAAAGTTTGGACTTTTTTTTATGCTTATAAATTTGGTTAATTTCTATGTTAAGAACTTATTTGTAGATCTAAAATTGATTCCTTTTCAATGAGTATTTTTGTAAAGTGACACAATCTGAATTGTAACCAAATATCGGAATGAAATCGCTACTAAAAAAGGTTTGTTGCAAACAAACACCTATAAATAAATGGCGATACCATATATGACCGTTTACAAATCAAATTTAGCATATATGAAAAAGAATTCTTCTATGACAGCACTTATTTTAGCGTTTATTGGTTTTGCTTTGATTTCGGGCGCACTATTTTCGTTGTATCGTTCTAGTAGCGATGTCGAAGTTGTTGAGGAAAAAAGCGAGACTGAAATTGATATTGCCAATAAAAAGATTGATGTTTTAAGCGATGAAATTCAAGAAACCAAAGAGCAAATTATAGAATCTGAATATAAACAAGACGATTTTAAACAAGAAATAATTACTCAAATTGCAGGTCAAAATATTCCAATAATCGAAATAAAAGATACCGATCTTGGCGAAGGTTCAGATGGTTATGATGAGTTGGAAAGCAAGAAAAAAGGTCAGCGAATGATGTACAACCATCAGTTAAAATTTTCACTAATGAATGTTGGAAAATTTTCATTGAAAGAAGTGATTTTCTCCATCAAAGACATTTATAATGATCCGAAAGAAGGAAAAAATAAAAAGAAAAAACCCAGCGAATACAATTACATGGGTAGAACATTTGACAACGAAGATGTTGGTGCTTATAATAATATTGAGGTGAATACTCTAAATTTAAAATCGAAAAAGTTACTGTACATATGTAATTTACCAACAAGTTTTGGAGTAGGAGATTATTATTTTGATATCATAATCGAATGGAATAATGGTTTTTATCAAATGCACGTTGACATTGAAGAGCTAAACGGAAAACTAAAATACCGTTACCAATTTTATGATGTTGAAGGTAAGCCAATTGATTTAAGAAATTTAGAAGAAAATATTAGTGCATAAAAAAATCCCTTATTTTGTAAGGGATTTTTTAGTTTTTAGTTTAAGCGTTTAACGCTTCAACAATTATATCTTTATCGTTGAGCATGTCTTTTAGCATGTTTTCGATTCCACTTTTTAATGTAAAAGTTGAGGATGGGCATCCGTTACACGAACCTTGAAGAATAACTTTTACACGTTTGCTTTCTTCATCATAAGAATCAAATAAAATATTTCCACCATCGGCAGCGACCGCAGGTTTCACATATTCTTCTAAAATATTTATGATTTGTTGCGAGGTTGTGTCTAAATTATCAAAATTCTTTATTTGCTGTTTGTCTTGATTTGCATCTTGAACAATTAGGGTTTCATCAACAACAATTCCACCATTTTCGATATATTGTTTAATGAATGTTCTTATTTCTAGCGTGATTTCCTCCCAATTTGCAAGCTCATATTTAGTTACAGAAATGTAGTTCTCGTCAATAAAAATTTCCTTCACAAAGGAGAACTGAAATAATTCTTTTGCCAATGGCGAAGAAACCGTTTCGTCAATATTTTTAAATTCAACTGCAGTTTTTGTCAGTAATTTACTAACAACAAATTTTAGTGTTGACGGATTTGGAGTAGTCTCACCATAAACAGTGATTGCCGCTTTTTTTGGTTTAAAAACATCTTCAATTATTATCTTTGCGCCAGTGTTTACATAGTCTTCAATTTGCTCGGCAACAGCATCTTTAACGTCATTCCAATCTACAATACTAAACCTTTCAATAGCTATAAAATTACTTGAAATATAGACGGTTTTCACAAATGGTAGATAGAATAATTGTTGCGCTAAAGGCGAGTTTTTTGCTTCGTCAATATTTTTAAATTCGAAACTTTCGTTTTGAGTAATAAAATCTGGGAATTCAAATTTAAGAATGGTAGGGTTTTGAGTTTCTTTTATTTTGATTTTCATAGTATGGTATCATTTTTCTGCAAATTTAACAAAGATATTTTCTCGGAATGTTTATATTTGGACTTTTAAACAATTAATTAACACTTCCGTGTAATAATTTAACATTATTTTATCGGTAAAGCAAAAATTATATGAAAAGAATTCTACTATTACTTTTGTTTGTGATTTGTAATATGTCTTATGGACAGCTTATAGTTGATAATACAACACAAACGCCGGCTCAGTTAGTCCAAAATGTTTTATTGGGTGCAGGAATTACTGTTTCTAACATCACTTTTAATGGTGCTCCTGCAAATACTATAAGTGATCAAGTTGGACATTTTACAAATGGAGTAACAACAAATATTGGAATTGATAGTGGTGTTATTTTATCAACAGGTAGAGCTATAGCAGCTATTGGACCAAATAATTCAGGTAGTACTACGTTGCCAACAACTACACCTATGGGCGGTGATCCAGATTTAGCTGCTATTGCAACTGGTTCTATAAATACTAAAGCCATCTTGGAATTTGATTTTGTGCCTGTTGGGCAAAGTTTAAGTTTTAATTTCGTTTTTGGTTCAGAAGAGTATTTAGAATGGGTAGGTTCTTCATTTAATGATGTTTTCGGTTTCTTTTTGAGTGGTCCAGGCATTGCAGGTCCATACTCAAATGGGGCTATTAACATTGCCCTTGTACCTTCTTCAACAACGCCTATATCTATTAATAATGTTAATGCCGCTTCAAATAATGCTTATTATGTTAATAATGGAACTGGTGCAACACCTGCAATAAATCAAACAATTCAATATGATGGTTTTACCACAGTAATTGCTGCTTTAGGAAATGTTCAATGTGGACAAACATATCATATTAAATTGGCTATTTCTAATGTTGGTGATAGTTCATTTGATTCTGCGGTTTTTTTACAAGCGCAAAGTTTTAATACAACTCCTTTAAATTTAGGACTTGATCTTTTAACTAATAATGGACTTGCGCCATGTTCTAATGGATTAACTGGTGGAGCTCCTACAGTGGTTGATACTGGATTGGGCGTAACCGTTCCTCATGTTTGGACATTAGATGGAGTTGTTATTCCGGGAGAAACTGGTCCGGTTATTACGGTTACTTCTCCAGGATTATATTGTGTAACAGCGTATCCTTATGGTCCATCTTGTCCTGTTAGTGATTGCTTGGTGATTGAATTTTTGCCACCTTTACCTTTAAATCCCCCAAATAATCTTATAAAATGCGCAAACCCTTTTGATTTAACTGAAAACACACCAGTTGTTTTAAATGGTTTAAATCCTGCTAATTATGATGTTAATTATTTTATTACTTTAGCAAATGCTGAGGATTTCTTTTCTCCAATTGGTAACCCAGCAAATTATATAGGTACAGATGGTCAAACTATCTACATAAGAGTTGATGATTCGTCCGGAGCTGGTTGTTTTGAAATTCAGTCTTTTCAATTAATTCTTATTCCTCCACCAACACCACCAAATCCAGCAGATGTTACAGCATGTGATAGTTATACTTTACCAGTTTTACCAGCTAATGAAACGTATCATTCTGCATCTGGAGGTCTTCCTGCAACCGAAATTCCTGCAGGCACTGTTATAACTACTTCACAGACTATATACGTATATGCACAATCTGCAGCACCTGGTTGTACATCCGAAGGTGATTTTGTAGTAACAATAATTACTGGAACACCACCCAACCCAGCAGACGTAACAGTATGCGGTAGTTATACATTACCAGCTTTACCAACAGGAAGTACTTATCATTTTGCTTCAGGTGGAGCTGCAGGTACTTTAATTCCAGTTGGAACAGTTATTACGACTTCACAGGTAGTTTATGTATTTTCACAATCAGCTACAACACCATCGTGTAGTGCAGAAGGTGATTTTGTAATTACAGTAAATACGGCACCAGCTACACCAACTCCAGCAGATGTAACAGCGTGTGATAGTTATGTTTTACCGGCATTGCCAGCAGGACAGACTTATCATTCGGTATCTGGCGGTAATCCAGCTTTAGAGATTCCATCAGGAACTTCTATTTCTACAAGTCAAACGATTTATATTTTTGCGCAATCGGGTACGGTTCCAAATTGTACAGCGGAAGGCGATTTTATAGTTACAATAAATGTTACACCAGCAACACCAAATCCTGCAGATGTTACGGTTTGTAACAGTTATATTTTACCAGCATTGCCAGCAGGAAGTTCATATCATACATTGCCAAATGGAGGTGGAACTACATTACTTGCAGGACAATCAATAACTACAACACAAGTAATTTACGTTTTTTCACAAACAGGAACAACACCAAATTGTACTGCAGAAGGTGACTTTGTAGTTACCGTAAATTATACGCCAGTTCCAGATAATCCTAATGATGTAACCTCATGTGGTAATTATGTTTTACCAGCTTTAACAGTTGGAAACTACTTTACAGGCACAAACGGATCAGGTACGCCAATGTTTGCAGGAGATGTAATTACTACCAATCAAACGATTTATATTTATGCTCAAACGGCTACGGTTCCAAATTGTTCAGATGAGAATAGTTTTGATGTAACGATTATCACTGCACCAACAATTAACACACCAACGGATTATGTAGTATGTGATGATTCGTATAATAATGACGGAATATATAACAGTTTTGATTTTACCACTAAAAATAATGAGATTACTACTGATGGAACTTTAATTATTGGATATTATGAGACGTTAACTAATTCACAAACAGGATCAAATCCTTTAGTAAGTCCATATCAAAATATTAATCCAGGACTTCAAACCATCTATGTAGGAGTTTTCAATCCAGCTGCACCAGGTTGTAAAAGCTTTACACAATTTAATTTAATTGTAAATCCGTTACCGCTTGCTAATCCAGTAATTACAGATTATGAGTTGTGTGAGACTACAATTCCTGGAGATGGCGTTGAAATTTTCACATTAAATACAAAAGATGTAGAAATAGCCAACGGACAAACCGGAGTTACTATAAACTATTATGATAATTTAACTGATGCAACGGCTAATAATACTGCTGCTGCATTGGCAAACTTGTACCAAAACACGACAGCAAATCAGCAACAAATTTGGATTAATATCAGTAATAATACTACAGGATGTAGTTCAGTAGGTACGTTTAATTTAGTAGTAAATCCATTACCAGCTGTTACCGCTCCAAACCCAATGTTTGAGTGTAGCAATGGATCTGCTATCCCATTAACAGCAGATTTTGATTTAACCTTAAATAACGGAATTATTTCTGGTGGGAATCCGGGTGTTACAGTTACTTATTATGCAACGTTGCTTGATGCACAAAACGAAGTAAGTCCGCTTGCGATCCCATATCAAAATATCTCTAACCCACAAACGATTTATGTACGTGTGGAGAACAATGCAACAGGATGTTTTGACACTACCACATTGGAACTTAATGTAACTCAAGGTCCAGTTGCCAATACACCAACACCACTTGAATATTGCGATCCAAATAATGATGGATTCGGTCCTTTTAACTTAACCGATGCTATCCCAGAAATAGTTGGCGGAGCAGTTCCGCCAGGAGTTCAGGTAAGCTTCTATGAAACAGCAACAGGCGCGCAATTAGGAGGAACTCAGAACTTATTGACCAGTCCTTATACTAATATCGATCCATGGACGCAAACCATTTATGTTAGAGTATTTTATACCTTAACCAATTGTGCCAATTTTGTAGAACTTCAATTAATTGTTAACCCAACTCCAGAGGCAACCGAGCCACAGCCTTACCATGAGTGTGATAACGATTATGATGGATTTACAATATTTGATTTAAGCACCATAGACGCAGAAGTATTAGGAGCAATAGATCCAACAACACATACTGTTTCCTACTATACAACATTACAAGAAGCACAAGTAGGCGATCCAGCTACTGCTATTAGTAATCTAACAACTTATAATTCAGACAACCAAACTATTTATGTTAGAGTGACTACTACAGCTACAGGATGTTTTGATATTGTAGCCTTACAATTGGTTGTAGATCCGTTACCAACATCGTCACAGCCAGCTTATGTGCCTTATAGTTTATGTGAAACTACAGCATTTGGAGTAGGATATGAGTCATTTGATTTATTATCACAAGTTCCAACAATATTAGCAGCTCAAACAGGCGTAGCAGTAACTTTCTACCCAAGTTTATTAGATGCACAAAATGGCACCAATGTAATTACAACATCTAGTTATGTAAATACAGCTATTTATGTTCAAACCTTAGGAATTAGATTAACAAATGAAGCGACAGGATGTTTTGTAGTTTCTACAATGGATATTCGAGTAGAACCATTACCAACTCCAATTACTCCAATTACACCACCAACGCTTTGTGATGCAGATCAAGACGGATTTACCGATTTCGATTTAGATTCGTATACTGCAGAAATTCTTCAAGGTGCTGTTTATACTATTACGTATCATGAAACAATAACAGATGCGCAAACTGGTGCTAATGCATTAACGAGTCCGTATACTAATATCAATCCGTTTGTACAAGTTATTTATGTATCAGCAGTAGATCCAATTACTGGTTGCCGTCAAACGATGCCGTTAACATTAAATGTAAATCCATCTCCACTGATGCCAAATTTGAATGATTTAACATTATGTGATCAAACAGGTAATACACAAGATGGAATAACGGTATTTGATTTAACAATTCAAACACCAATAATTCTTGCAGCACAAACTTCGCCAGCAAGTAATTATATGGTAACATATTATGTTACATTAGCCGATGCGCAAAATCAAGTTAATAATATAATAGACGTACTGACCTATAGTAACACGGTAAACGGACAAACGATTTGGGCGGTTGTACAACACAATACTACAGATTGTTTTATAATTGGTTCGTTCCAATTAAATGTAAACACACCATTATTGTTAACTACACCAGCACCACTTAGTGTTTGTGATAGCGATGCTATTCCAAATGATCAATTTACATCTTTCGATTTAACGATAAGAGATACGATGATTACTGGTGGATTGCCAGGATACACAGTTGCTTACTATCCAAGTTTGTTAGATGCACAAAACGGTACTAACGTAATTACACCAGCAACAAGTTATACTAATACTTCAGCAGCAGTTCAAACTTTGGGAGTTGTAGTAACATCACCACAAGGATGTACAAGCATCACTACATTAGACATTAGAGTATTGCCAATTCCAGTACCAAATACTAATCCGCCAGCTTTAGCACCACAGTGTGATTACAACAATCCTGGTGATATGGTAGAAATATTTGATTTAACGGTTAATGAGGCTTACATTACCAATGGTGACCCAAGTTTAACGTTACATTATTATCCAACACAACAAGACGCTATTGATCAAACTAACGAAATTATACCACCAACGGCTGCCTCGGTAGGAGGAAACGTTTGGATTAGAGTAGAGAACAATAGAGTTGATTATTTAGGTAACAATTGTTATGTATTAGTAGAACAACCCTTAACAGTAAATCCTCTACCATCATTGGCGATTATCCCAGATTATCAAATTTGTGAAGAAGACGCTGTAACCAACGACGGATTTGAAGTATTTGATTTAACAAGTCAAGCAGCAGCATTATTGGCAAACAATCCAGTAACGACTCCAGCTACAACGTACACGATGTCGTATTATACTGATGCGGCTTTAACGAATCAAATAACAAATCCAACGACATATACCAATACAAGTAATCCGCAAACTATTTATGTTGTAGCCACAAATGATACAACAGGATGTAGAAGTCAAGTAGGAAGTTTCAATATCTTGGTAAATCCAAAACCAGATATCGCTGCACCAACTACATTATTAAATACATGTGATGGTGATGGTACTAATGATGGCTACTTTGCTTACCCATTAGATGGAGCAGTAACTACAGAGGTGTTAAACGGACAAGATCCATTGCAGTTTGCAGTAACGTTCTACGATACTGAGTACAATCCAGATGCAACACCACCGTTGTTGCCAACTTCAATTGCAGACTTAGCAGGTTATATGGGTTACACACATACCATTTGGGCAGTAGTAACTAACATTGCAACAGGATGTCAAAAAATTACAAGTTTTGGAGCAATTGTAGAGCAATTACCAGAGCCACAAATAACAACAGTTGATGATATCAATACTATTTGTGTTGACTTTACTGATAATGTTGTAGTGAGAACATTAACATTAACAGCGGTAAACAATACAGTTTATTTAGATCCAACTACAATTCCAGCATTTGAATACCACTGGTTTGAAGATGGAGCAGAAGTAGCGGTAACTACAACGCCAAGTTACACTATTACACAACCATTAAACGATGGTGTATCAAGCAACTTTACGGTTCAAATGATTAACCAAACGGCACTTATGTGTGAGCAAACATCTGCTAACTTTGAAGTGTTGCAATCAGGTCAAGCCGAAATTTTAAATGGAACAATAGGTTATACAGTAACTAATGCCTTTGCAGATAATCAAATAATCACAGTAACTGTTCAAGGATTTGGAACATACGAGTATAGTTTAGATGATGGACCACGCCAAGTGAGCAACGTGTTTGAAAATGTATCGTTAGGAACTCATACTATTACCGTTTGGGATACCGAAGGCGGACTAGATAACAGTTGTGATGCATTAGTAATCACCGATGTTCAAACGATTGATTACCCACATTATTTCACACCAAATGGAGATGGAATCCATGAGAATTGGAATATTGTAGGATTAAGTGGTCAACCAAGCTCAAAAATTTATATATTTGACCGCTTTGGAAAACTAATAAAACAAATCAGTTCGACAAGCGACGGTTGGGATGGAACATTTAACGGACAAATGATGCCATCAACCGATTATTGGTTTACCGTTGACTTTATGGAACAAGGAAAGTCAAAACAATTTAAAGCCCATTTTGCTTTGAAACGATAATTAAAAGATAGATTAAGTAAAAACGGATTCTCAATTGAGAATCCGTTTTTTGTTATTATGGTTTGCTAAATAGCCCTGATTGAAGTGGAAATAAAAAATGCTTTCATTGTATGAAGGCATTTTTTTATTGCAACGGAAAGCAGGAAAATGGAATGCATAAAATGCCCGAGACATTCGCTCCTTATTTTACAACTTTGACTTTAGGTACTTAGCGGTTATTGATTTTTTGTTTTTAGCGACATCTTCTGGAGTTCCTTCGGCTAGGAGTTGTCCTCCGTTTTCGCCTCCTTCTGGACCTAAATCGATTATCCAATCGGCACATTTTATTAAATCCAGATTGTGTTCGACTACAATAATCGAGTGGCCTTTGTCTAAAAGTGCGTCGAATGAAGCCAAAAGCTTTTTGATATCGTGAAAATGTAAGCCAGTTGTTGGTTCGTCGAATACGAATAATGCTTTGTCTTTAGTATTTCCTTTTACGAGAAATGAGGCAAGTTTGATACGTTGTGCTTCACCACCAGAAAGTGTTGATGAGGATTGACCTAGCTGGACGTAACCTAATCCGACGTCTTGCAATGGTTGTAATTTTTGAGTGATTTTGGCTTGTTTATTTTCGCTAAAAAAGGAAACTGCGTCATCAATGGTCATGGTTAAAATGTCATCGATGTTTTTCCCTTCAAAATATACTTCGAGAATTTCTTTCTTAAATCGTTTGCCGTTGCAGGTTTCGCATGGCAGCTCAACGTCGGCCATGAAGACCATTTCTACGTTTATAGAACCATCGCCTTTGCAGGTTTCACATCTTCCGCCATCTACATTAAATGAGAAATGTTTCGGTAAGTAGCCTCTTATTTTAGAAAGTTTTTCTTTAGAAAATAAATCACGAATATCGTCGTAGGCCTTGATATAGGTAACTGGATTGGAACGAGAACTTCTCCCTATTGGGTTTTGATCAACATATTCGATGTGGTGAATTCTGTGATAGTGACCTTGCATATCGGTGAATTGGCCAGCTTTTTCTCCGACTCCTTCTAATCTTTTTTGAATAGCTGGAAATAATATTTTCTTTACTAATGTACTTTTTCCGCTACCAGAAACACCAGTTATAACGGTTAGACATTCTAATGGAAATCGTACGTCTAAATTTTGTAAATTATTTTCTCTTGCTCCTAAAATATCAATGTAGGTAGACCATTTTCTTCGTGTTCGAGGTGTTTTAATTTCTAGTTCGCCATTTAGATATTTTGCTGTTAATGAATCCGATTTAAGGATTTCATCATACGTTCCTTGAGCGACTAAATTTCCACCGTGAGTTCCTGCTTCTGGTCCAATATCAATTATCATATCGGCTTGTTTCATGATGTCTTCATCGTGCTCGACAACAATTACAGTATTTCCTAAATTTCGGAGATTTTTTAGAACTTCAATTAGTAGTTCGGTGTCTTTTGGATGTAATCCAATGCTTGGTTCGTCCAAAATGTACATTGAACCCACCAAACTACTTCCTAAAGAAGTGGCAAGATTGATGCGCTGTGATTCACCACCAGAAAGTGTTGCCGAATTTCTATTTAATGTTAAGTAATCTAACCCAACGTTGCTTAAAAATGCTAATCTGCTTTTAATTTCGATCAATAATCGTTTGGCAACTGTTTTATCATAATCTGATAATTTTAATTCTTCAAAAAACGGGATTAATCTTTTAATAGATAAATCGACTAAATCAGATATTGTTTTTCCGCCAACTTGTATATAATTTGCTTCAGCTCTCAATCGTTTTCCTTTGCAAACATTACATTTTGTTTTACCACGATAACGAGAAAGCATGACCCTATTTTGAATTTTATAATTTTTCTCTTCTAGTTCTTTAAAAAAGTCATTTAGCCCTTGAAAATACTGATTTCCTTTCCATACGATGTCTTTTTGTTCGTCTGATAATTCAAAATAAGGTTTATGAATTGGGAAATCAAACTTATAGGCTTTATTAACTAATTCGTCTCTGTACCAACCCATACTTTCACCACGCCAAGGATAAATGGCGTTTTCAAAAACAGAAAGAGCTGTGTTTGGTATAACTAATTCTTCATCGATGCCAATAATATTTCCATAACCTTCGCAAGTAGGACATGCGCCATAAGGATTATTAAAACTGAATAAATGTACATTTGGTTCAAGAAAAGTCATTCCGTCTAGCTCAAAATTCGAGCTAAAGTTTAAACGTTCGTTAGAGCCAACCTCCTGCAAGTAGCATTCACCTTTGCCTTCAAAGAAAGCAGTTTGAATTGCATCAGAAAGTCGGTCATAGAATTCATCTTCTTCCTTAACTATTATTCTATCAATAATTAATAAAATATCTTTATTGTCTAATGAATGTTGATTTATTTCGTCTAATCTGACAGTATCATTTCCAATTTGAATACGAGCAAAACCTTGTTGTAGAAGTACTTTTAGTTTGTCTTCAAGTTTTCTTCCTTCTTCAAGGTGAATAGGAGCAAGAAGTAACCATTTACTATCAATTTTAAATGTTTTTACTTTATTTACTACATCAGTTACTGTATCTTTTTTTACTTCATTACCAGAAATAGGAGAAATTGTTTTACCAATTCTAGCGTAAAGTAATTTTATATAATCATAAATTTCTGTTGAAGTTCCTACTGTAGAACGTGCATTTGTAGTATTTACTTTTTGTTCTATAGCAATTGCTGGTGCGATTCCTTTAATGTATTCTACTTTTGGTTTGTCTAATCTACCTAAAAATTGTCTCGCATAAGATGATAAACTTTCTACATATCTACGTTGACCTTCGGCATACAAAGTATCAAAAGCTAATGAAGATTTTCCTGAACCCGATAAGCCAGTTATAACAACCAATTTATTTCTAGGAATAGCTACGTCAAGATTTTTTAAATTATGAATTTCTGCACCTTTTATTAAGATGTTTTTTTTTGGTTCAAGAGAAGATATATCTTTTGGAATCATGGCAATTTTTTTGGAATACAAAGATAGCTAATTAGCTTACTTTAATTGTATCAAATAAATATTGTATTTTATATTTTTAGTAAGAAAATGATAATTTTGAATATGCAAAGTAAATATTGAAATTTTTAAGGAATATGCTTTATTAATGCTAAAAAACTGTCTATATAATATAGTAGTGTTTGAATAAGTTCATTGTAAACACTTTTAATAACACAACATTACCACAACATATTGTATAATTTGGTAATTTTATTAATACTTTAAAAAATTTCGAAAACCCTTGTCTACTTGTGATTTCAATCGATTTCGTGATTTTTAAACTTGTATAGTTTTTATATAGTTAAACAAAAAATCTTGTGTACTATAAAAGGTTAAATTTGATTTTGAAAATTAACTACAAAAAATTAATAAAATCTCTTAATTATGAAAAAAATTACTCTTTTATTTTCAATTTTGATTGCTACATGTGCAAGTGCGCAGCAAGTAGTTGTTCAGAATTTTGAAACTCCTGCTTCATTTACTTACGTTGGGTTTGAAGGTTTAGCAAGTGCAACAATTGATGTAGATCCTGTACCAGCAGGAACTAGAATGAATAACTTGAAACTTGTAAGTCAAAGTACTGGAAATCCATGGCAAGGAGCAGAAGTGGTGCAACAAACTACAAATCTAAAATTGACAACTGACAAAACTGTAAGTATCGATGTATATGCAACTCAGGCATTTACATTATTGGCTAAAGTAGAAGTTGGAACGGGTCCTAATTCTGCTGCCTCTCAATCTTACACAACACCAAATGCTTGGCAAACTTTAACGTTTACATTCACACAAGCATTAGATGGAACTGCAATTGCAAATGGTAACTATCAAAAAATTGTATTTTTCCCAAATTGGAAAGCAACTAATGATGGTTTTAATCCACCAGGAAACTTTACTGTTTATGTGGATAATATTACAAGTGAAGCTGCAGTAATTGCTCCACCACCACAACCTGCAACTGCAGCTCCAACACCACCTGCAAGACCAACTGCTGACGTAAAATCTATCTTTAGCAATGCATATACGCCAATATCTACAATTGGTTACACAGGCGATGACAATACTTTTAACAATTCTTGGTGTGGTGCTAACACAACTTTAGTTTCTATTGCAGGAAATGATACTAATAAAGTTGCCGGTTTAGGATGTGAAGGTGTTACTTTTTTAGCAGGAAGATTTGATGCAACAACATTTACACATTTTCATCTTGATATTTGGACTGATTCTGCAACAATGGATAAAAGTTTTAATGTGAAGTTTTCTAACTGGAATGGTGGTGCAGGTGAAGCTAATGCAATTGAATACTCTGTAAACAATGGTAATTTCTTAACTAATCCAAATCCAGGAACATGGATTTCTTTAGACATTCCTTTAGCTAATTTTGCTCCAATTAATGGTGCTAATAGAAATGATTTAGTTCAATTTATTATTACATCTGATTTAGGAACAGTATTTTATGATAATCTTTATCTTCACAAAAACACTGTTCTTTCTACTACAGATTTTAATCTTGGGAAAGTTACTATGTATCCTAATCCTACAAAAAAATCATTTACAATCGAAGCTAAGAATAACATTCAAAGCGTTTCCGTTTTGAATATGTTAGGGCAACAAGTTTTATCGGTTAACCCAAATGAATTGACTACATTGATAGACTTAACATCTTTCCAAGATGGTGTTTATATTGTTAGAAGTACAGTTGATGGAATTGTTTCTAGCTCTAAAATAATTAAAGAATAAGTTTTTTAAATAGTTTAGTTTTTTAAAGCACGTCGAAAGGCGTGCTTTTTTTTGAATTTTTATTTCATATATTTATCGTATAATTTGACATCAAATGAGTATCCGAAATTTCCTTTTTATATTTTCATTATTTATTAGCATTTCTTGTTTTGCACAAGAATTACCTCCAATCGCTAAATATCAATCCAATATTTATGGTGCAGGAAATCAAAATTGGATGATTTCTCAAGATACAAATCAATTTCTTTTCTTTGCAAATAATGAGGGTTTACTCGAATTTAATGGTTCGGCTTGGACTTTATATCCATCACCAAATGAAACTATTTTAAGGTCGGTGAATTGTATAGATGATAAGATATATACAGGTTCTTACATGGATTTTGGGTTTTGGAATAGAAAAAAAGATGGCCAATTAGTTTACAATTCATTATGTAAAAATCTTAAAGTGAAATTATTATATGATGAGCAATTTTGGAATATATTGCCTTACGATAATTGGATATTATTTCAATCACTTCAACGAATATATGCCTACAACATTAAAACTAAGCAATTCTCTGTAATTCAACCAAAAGAAGCTATTATTAGAGCGTTTAAAACTTCGAAAGGTATATTTTATCAAACTAGTGAAGGATTATTTGAAATTGAAGGTGGTAAAAGTAAAATGTTTCTTAATGATTCAATTATTAAAGACAATCGATTAGTAAATCTCTTTGAAACGGCAGATGGATTACTTTTAATTACCCAAAATAATGGAATTTATTTATATCAAAATAATACGATATCTAAATTTACTACAGCTGTAGACAATCAGATTCAACAAAGTGGAATTTATAGCGGTCAAAAGCTTCACGATGGAAGTATTGCTTTAGGAACTATTTCCAACGGTATCTTTATTTTAGATTCATTCGGAAAAGAAAAATTTCATATTAGTCAAAGAAATAAATTAGGTAACAATACTATTTTATCACTTTTTGAAGATTTAGATAAAAACTTATGGTTAGGTCTTGATAATGGAATCAATTGCATTAATCTTCAGTCATCCGTTAGAAGTTACGTAGATGATTCTGGAGTTTTAGGAACTATTTACGCCTCTGTAGTTTTTAATGATAGATTATACATTGGAACAAATCAAGGTTTATTTTGCAAAGATGTTAATTCGAATAGTAATTTCACCTTCATTCAAGGAACGAAAGGTCAAGTTTGGTCCTTGTTTGTGCATGATAAGACATTGTTTTGTGGTCATGATTCTGGAACTTTTATTGTTAATGATCAAAGTGCAAATTTAATTTTTAAGCAATCTGGAACTTGGAAGTTTGAAGCAAATGCTGGTAAAATTTTTCAAGGAAATTATTATGGAATATCCGTATTAGAAAAACAAAATGGAGCTTGGCAATTTAAAAATAAACTTAAGAACTTCGATTATTCATCAAAATATTTTGAAATAATTAATGGAAATCAAATTTATGTTGGACACGAATACAATGGGATTTTTAGATTAAATATTAATTCTGATTTTACAACTGTAACAAATAAATACAAATATACCAATCCGAAAA
Source organism: Flavobacterium aquatile LMG 4008 = ATCC 11947 (assembly GCF_000757385.1). Lineage (GTDB taxonomy): Bacteria > Bacteroidota > Bacteroidia > Flavobacteriales > Flavobacteriaceae > Flavobacterium > Flavobacterium aquatile. The sequence continues at coordinate 394,712 of NZ_JRHH01000005.1, forward strand.
AAGGTAAAAATGCCTCTTTAGTTAAATTTAATAACCAACTGTATTATGCATCTAAAGATGGTATATATAAACTTAATTTAAAAGATAAGAAGTTTTATAAAGATAAAAATTTGAGTCAAATATATGAAAATGAAGAATATGTAACAGGTAAAATGATAGTAGATGCATCCAACAATCTTTGGTTTTTTACAAAAAATTACATTCATTATTATTCCAAAGGAAAATTATCAACCGATTTAAAACGTAATAGTTTACCAATTCCGGCTTCATTGACTAATTCAATGCCTGGATACGAAAATATTTCTCAAATAAGTAGTAATACGTACCTAATTGGTACAACAGATGGATATTATTTGTTAAAGAATAGTTTCATTAAACAAAACAAATACAATGTTTCAATAACTGGCGTTTCAAGTAATGTGTTGAATAAAAAATTAATTAATTCATCAATTACTGAAGAAGGTACATTTCAGCATGATGATAACAACATAACATTTAGTTTTACAATTCCAGATTACGAAATTTACTTAAATGGTGAATACCAATATAAATTAGAAGGTCTACATGACGATTGGAATGAATGGACCTCAATTCCAATGGTTAAATTTGAAAATCTACCATCTGGAAATTATGTTTTTAAAGTTCGAGCTAAAGTAGCCAATTCAATAACTGAAAATATTGCTAGTTATTCATTTGAAATCAAAAAGCCTTGGTATGCCAATAATTTTGCAATACTAATTTACATTATACTTTTTGGAGTTATTGCCTATTATATAAATAGACTTTATACTCAATATCATGATAAACGTCATCAAAAAATTATTGCCGAAAACAACCTTTTACTTGAATTGAAAGAATTAGAGATTCAAAAGGAGATTATGAATATCAAAAATGAACAATTAAGTATTGATGTTGATAAGAAAAATAAAGAATTGGCTGCATCAACGATAAACTTAATTGAGAAAACAGAACTGTTGAATATCATTAAAGAAGATTTAAAAAATTCTGATGATAGTAATTCTAATAGAAGTATAAAATCAATAATATCTACCATCAATAAAAGTGTTAAGGAAGAAGATACTTGGAACAAATTTAAAGATGCTTTTGATAGTGCAGATAAAGATTTTTTAAAGAAAATAAAACAACTGCATCCTACTTTAACTCCTAATGATTTAAGAATTTGTGCCTACCTAAGATTGAATTTATCTTCTAAAGAAATAGCACCTCTTTTAAATATTTCTGTACGTAGTGTTGAGATAAAGCGATATCGTTTGCGTAAAAAAATGGATTTGCAGCACGAACAAGGTCTTGTTGAGTATATTTTAAACATATAACCTTTACAGTTTCCTCTTTTTTACCTATACAACAACACAACATAGCATTATTTTTATGCATTAAAGTTACAATTTTATTTAATTTTAATGAATTGACTTTTATCATGTTTAGTATGTGTTTTATGTAAATATGATAAAAAAATGCATAAATAATTATTATGTATATTTTTTGTTGTGGTTCTTTTTACGTTGTATGTAATTTTAACTTTTATTTTTATAAAATAATTAACTGAACACATCTAAATCTGTTCAGTTGTAGTATTACTTAAAAATATATGTATAAATTATCAATAATTTAAACTTGTTCACTTTAAATCTAATCCCTAGCATAATTAAAATTTTAACTTAATTACATCACATGAAAAAACTAATTCTTATTCTAATTTTTTGTTGTTTTTCATCTCACTTTCATGCTCAGTCCGACAAGGTCACCGTATTGAAAGATAAAGAAGATTTTAAACTACTTGTTAACAACAAACCATTTTTTATTAATGGAATGAACTGGAACTATGATCCAATTGGAACTAATTACAATTACAGTTTATGGAAACAATCAGATGATGTTATTAAGGCAGCACTTGATAATGAAATGGGTTTGCTTAAAAACATGGGAGTAAATGCTGTTAGACAATACACCGGAATTCAACCAAAATGGATTACGTACATCTATGAAAAATATGGCATCTACACCATGTTAAACCACTCTTTTGGAAGATATGGCTTAACCATTAATGGTAGCTGGGTTCCAAATACCGAATATTCTAATCCAGCAACAAGACAGCTTTTATTAAAAGAAACTCAAGCTATGATTCAAGAGTATAAAAATACTCCAGGTTTATTATTATTTCTTTTAGGAAACGAAAATAATTATGGTTTGTTTTGGGATGGTGCAGAAACAGAAAATATTCCATTAGAAGATAGAAAATCAACAAAAAGAGCTAAAGATATGTATTCTATCTTTAACGAAGCTGTTGTTGAAATGAAAAAAATAGATACATCTCATCCAATAGCAATATGTAATGGTGATTTACTTTTCTTAGATATTATTGCTGAAGAATGTAAAGACATAGACATTTTTGGAACCAACATGTATCGCGGAGTTTCATTCGGAAACGCATTTCAAGAAGTAAAAAGTAAATTAAATAAGCCAATTCTTTTTACTGAGTTTGGAGCGGATGCATTTAACGCTATTGATAATGCCGAAGATCAAAAATCGCAAGCATACTATATGGTTAATAACTGGAAAGAAATTTATCAGAATGCAGCAAACTTAGGTAAATCTGGAAACTCTTTAGGTGGTTTTACATTCCAATTTAGTGATGGTTGGTGGAAATTCGGGCAAACAAAAAACTTAGACGTTCATGATAGTAACGCTTCTTGGTCTAACGGAGGTTATACTAATGACTTTCTTCAAGGTCAGAATAATATGAATGAAGAGTGGTTTGGTGTTTGTGCAAAAGGTCCAGTTAATCCAAGAGGTTTGTACGATTTATATCCAAGAGCAGCATACTATTCCTTGAAAGAAGCACACAATATTAACCCTTACGAAGTTGGAACAACATTAGAAGGAATCAACACTCATTTTAGTAATATCAAATTAATGGATGGTGTTTTAAAAGCAAGAGGCGATAAAGCAGCATTAGTAGGAAGCAGTACCGATAAATTAAGAATTAGTAATTTAAGAGCCGAATTTACCACTTTCAATACAGGAGGAAGTTTAATTACAACTCCAGATGACGCCGATCCAGATGCAACTCAATATCCAAACCAATTGGGATTTGATCACATGCAATCTTATTACGTTGGGGTAGAAGGGAATCCAACTCCTAATATGAAAGCCAATGTGAATGTAAATATTCTTGGAAATGTGGCTTTAAATCCAATTAACGAAATATTCTACGAAAATAGAGGAAGAGCTCAAATGGTTAATACTCCAGATGGACCAATAAATGTAGCCGATGCTAACAGAGTTCAGATTTATAACGCATCCTACAGTTGGAATGAAAAATATTTTGATTTACGTGGTTTCTACAGAACAGGTCATTACCATTGGGGTTATGAGGGCGATTTCTTCGGATTATATCCTGAAGCGAATTACGGACCAAATCTAGATATTTACAATGGTGAAGTTTCAGGTTTCGAATTTGATGGTAAAAAAAGTTTAAACGGACTAAAAGCGGCCTTCGGACCACAACTTTGGTGGGGTGCAAACCCAGCAGTTTTGTTAAAGTATGGAACTAAATTGGGTAAAATCGATGCAACTGCAGTGTATCACGAAGATATAGATGATGCAGCTTCTGCGACAACATCTATTTTTATTCCGCAACCAAAAACACGTAGAGCAACACTACACTTTAAAACAAAAGTAGATGCATTCGGATTGGAACTTGGTGGAATTTGGGGAGGACAACCTTTAAATGGACGTACTTTTCAATACGCCACAGGAACTTCAGGAAATTATACAGTTTATGACGATAAAGTAAAATCATCAGATAATTGGGGTGGAAAAGCTAAAATTACTTTTTCAAGCGGCAAATTCAATATCTACACTCAAGGTGCAATTATGGGATTAGTTGCCAATGGAGGAGCAGACGCTACTCAAACATTTACAGGATGGAGATTAAAAGATAGCGGAAGCGGAAATCAAATGAATTTTTTGGCTGGATTAACTTTTAATGTAAATTCAAATTTTCAAATCGCTCCAAACTTTTTATGGCAAAAACCTTTAGTTGCTGCTATGCCAAATGATGTTGATGCGCCAGGAAGATTGAGAAATATTCAATCAGATCCTTTTATTGTAAGAGCTAATCGCGAAACTCTTGGTGGTGAATTGTTATTAACTTACGATCCAACTCCTGCAACTTGGATGTACGAATGGGACAACGATATGTCCGAAGATGCTAAATTTGCTTTCAGTACAGGTTTCGTTTTCCGTCATCTACCAACTACACAAGATGCAGCAATCGGATTTTTAAGTAATCGTACTTCTTTTGCTTTCGAAAATTCTGCTCCAGCGCATGATTTATGGGAATCTAATACAAGAATAGTTTCTAAAATATCTCCAGAATTAGGATTAATTACCAATTTCTATTTCGGTAACGGACAATCTAATGGTAGCGATGCCAGACTTATTGAAAGAATTGGTGGTGACATGAGATTAATTTATAGAAAAGTAAAACTAACGCATTCTTTCAAAATTAATGATTGGGGTCCATTTGATTATCATAGAGATTTTAATTTAACATACCCTGTTCAATTGATGTTAGATTTATCAACATCAGTAGGAAAGCCAGATTGGTTTATCTTACCAAACACTAAAATTGGTATTATGGGAACTTGGCGTTCATTAGATCAATATTCACCAAGATATTCTCCAACAGAAGTTCCACCAAATACTTACCCAGCAGAACCAGTAATTAGTCCGGTAGGATTCGGAAATGGATCAGAATGGGAGATTAGAACATACATACATATCAATATAGGAAAATAATAAAAAAATTGAAAAATGAAAAATCAAAAAAATAATTTTTTAAAACTTACTTTACTTCTAAGTTTGTTTTTAGTAGTAAATGTAAGTTGTGAAAGAGATTTATCAGATGATGCAGTACTTTCCACTTTTCCTAAAACAGCCGAAATTTTCACAGACGATTTCGTAGGTTTGGGAAGTGATTTTTATAAACCTTACGGTGATTCTAAATTCACCGCATTTTCTGTAGATCTTGAACAAGGTTACGAAAGCAATTCTTCTATACGTATTGATGTACCAAATGCAACCGATCCTGAAGGCGCTTATGCTGGAGGTATTTTTGTAATTGATGGTGCAGGACGCAATTTAACTGATTTCGATGCCTTAACATTTTATGTAAAAGCTTCTCAAGGTGTTACTGTTGGTGAGTTTGGATTTGGAGAAGATTTTGCAGAAAATAAATTCATCACAACAATCACGAATGTAGGAGTTGGAACAAACTGGACTAAAATTACCATTCCAATTCTGGATGCCTCAAGGTTATTGCAAGAAAGAGGAATGTTTAGATATGCTGCTGGAACAAATAGTACAAATGGTTTTGGCTTCACATTATGGATAGATGAAATTAAATTCGAAAAATTAGGAACTAATAATTTACTTTATCCTTTTATTTTAAATGGAGATGATAACAGCGTAGATGGATTTGCAGGATCAAATCAAATAATTACCGGATTAGGTGCGGTTTATAGTTTGGCAAATGGTCAAAATATAACAATTAATGCAGCTCCTTCCTATTTCAATTTCAATGTTTCAAATACTTCTGTTGCAAGTCCTGTAGCATTAAATAATCTTGGTCAAATCTTTACAAGTGTTATTGGTACTTCTGGTTCAGCAGTGGTTACCGCTCAAGTAGATAATACATTAGCACAAGGATCTTTAACAATAAATGCTGTTGGTGCATTTCCACATGCTCCAGTGCCAACAAGGCCAGCATCATCTGTAGTGTCATTGTTCAGTGATGAATACAATAATTTGCCAGTTAGACATTACAATGGTTTCTTTTCGGGTTCAAATACTCAAGGAGGTGCAGGTAATGATCCTAACAATGTAGATATTCAGGCACCATTTATAAATGGTTCCATTGACAACATTATTAATTATACACAATTAGATTTTGTCAGCATAGGAATGTATGAAACTGTACCGAGAGTAAATATTAGTGGAATGACTCATATGCATGTTGATATCAATGTAAAGCAAGCTGTAGCTGCGTCTAATTTTATTAGAATAGAACTTCATAGTAGTCTTGCTAATGGACCAACAACGTCTTCTGGATCTTTTGTACTTAATGCAGCTTCTTTAACTAATGTTGATGTAAATGGATGGGCTAGCATTGATATTCCTATTTCAAGCTTCCCTGGATTCAATGATGCTACAAATCTTGGACAGGTGTTTTTTGTGTCTGGAAATCCCGGTGGAATATTTAATATCTGGGTAGACAACGTTTATTTTTATGCACAATAATTAGTAAAACTTTAAAAAAGAAAAATGAAAAATATAAATTATAAAATAAGTGTATTATCACTTGGTTTTTTGGGGTTAATCTTCAGTATTTATTCTTGTGACGATGACGAAAAACAAACCGTAGTCACCAAATTCGACTTGGTTATGGAAGATAATTTTGATGTCAATGGAGCACCAGATCCATCAATATGGGCTTATGACATTGGAAGAGGTTCTGAAAACAATGGTTGGGGAAATAATGAATTGCAATATTATACAGATAGTCCGGATAATGTTGTTGTTCAAAATGGTTATTTGATAATCACAGCAAAGCAAGAAGCTCTTGGAGGTGCAAGTTATACTTCTGCTCGATTGAAAACTCAAAATTTATTTGATCAAAAATATGGTCGTTTTGAGGCTCGTATCAAACTACCACTAGGTCAAGGTCTATGGCCAGCTTTTTGGATGTTAGGAAGTAATATTGATCAAGTTGGTTGGCCACAATGTGGAGAAATTGATATCATGGAATATTTAGGAAATAATCCAACTCAAATTTTAGGAACGCTTCACGGGCCAGGTTTTTCTGGTGGAGAAAGTATTAGTAAAAAATATTCTTTACCTAATAGTAGATTCGATAATGAGTTCCACGTTTTTGGAGTTGAATGGTCAGAAAATCACATCAATTGGTATGTGGATGATGTACTTTATAATCAAATAACCAGAAAACAAGTTGAAGATGAAGGTGGAGAATGGGTTTTTGATAATTCATTTTTTATGATTTTAAATATGGCTGTTGGTGGAAATTTACCAGGTAGTCCAAATAGTAGTACAACTTTCCCACAAAGAATGCTTGTAGATTATGTTAGAGTTTATCAATAAATAATAAATATAGAACCATGAACAAATCAATAAAAATAGTTAGTTTATTATTAGTCTTACTAAGCTTTTTAGCTTGTGATAATAATGATGACTCAGTTCAAAATAATACATTAAGTTCACGATATACTTACATTAGAGAAGCATCACCGGGTGTAATTACGTTTATAAATACTTCTGAAAATGCAGATACTTATCTTTGGGATTTTGGTGACGGAACAACTTCAATTTTAAAAAATCCAGTAAAAGCATTTACGCAAACGGGTGAATATGTAGTTAATCTAACAGCAAAAAACACTAAAACTGGTGAAGTAAATTCATATAGTAGTACAATTTCAATATTTGTTTTTCAAGGTGGATTAGTAACCAATGGTAATTTTGAAAGTGGAACTTCTCCATGGACTTTTGGTGTTACAAATGCTATTGGTCCTTCTTTATTGGTAACTGACAGCGGAAATACGTATTTTTCTATAAATGTGGCAGCAGCAGGCAATCCTTATGATGTAAATCTATCACACATAGGAATTAATATGATTCAAGGTAAAACTTATAGACTAACCTTTGATGCTTGGTCTAACGTCAATAGAACTATGATTGTAGGTATTGGGTTAAGTGGTAATCCATTTACAAATCAATCTGTTACACGGAACTTGACGACTTCAGTTGAAAGTTTTAGTATTGATCTAGTGGCTAATTTTACAAACACTAATTCTAGAGTAATTTTCGATATGGGTGCAGCAATCGGTACAGTAAATATTGATAATGTAACCTTGAACGAACTTCCTTAAACAAAAAAATATAATTTAATAAATAATAGAAGTAGGCATTCATTTTCGAATAATTTACTTCAATAAATTAAACTTTCAAATTTGTCTAGAAGTGGATTTGGAGATGAATAAACTATTAACAATCGAACTGATTTTATGCAATTAATTGAAATAAAAGGTGAAAAGTATTATAGAATAGAAAACTCCGATCGAATGCGACCATTCTTTATGAGTATCGTTAGTGATTCCAATCATTGGATGTTTATTTCTAGTAATGGCGGATTAACAGCAGGAAGAAAAAATGCAGAATTTGCTCTTTTTCCATATTATACTGATGATAAAATAACCGAATTTGCTGATATTACTGGAAGTAAAACTATTTTTCAAATTGCATATAATAATGAAAAATATATTTGGGAACCTTTTTCAGAACGATTTAATGATAAGTATAATTTAACTCGAAATTTATACAAAAACGAGGTTGGCAATAAAATCATTTTTGAAGAAATTCACAATGATTTTCAATTGACTTTCAGATACCAATGGAGTTCTAGTAATATATTTGGCTTTGTAAAAAATTCTGAAGTAATTAATAATTCTAAAAATGACTATAAAATAACACTCCTCGATGGAATTCAAAATGTTTTACCTCAAGGAGTAAATAGTGATCTGCAAGCCACTACAAGTAATTTAGTAGATGCTTACAAAAGAAACGAACTTCATTCAGAAAGTGGTTTAGGAATTTTTGCTCTAAGTGCCATTATTGTTGATAAAGCCGAACCTAGTGAAGCGCTAAAAGCAAATATCGCTTGGTCTTTAGGTCTTGATAATCCAACTTATTTGCTTTCTTCATTGCAACTTTCTGCTTTTAGAAAATTTCAAAATGTGCATCAAGAGACCGATATTAAAGGTGAAAAAGGTGCATATTTTGTTTCAACTGATTTATTTTTGACAAAGAGTTCTTCTAAATCTTGGAAGATTATTGCTAATGTAAATCAAAATCAAGCGCAAGTTATTCAATTAGCAGATGCTATTTGTAATGATGAAACCCTTGACAATCAAATAATTCAAGATGTTGAATTAGGAAATCAAAATCTTATTGCTCTAAATGCAACTGCCGACGGATTACAATTCACTGCAGACAAACGTAAAGATACACGTCATTTTTCAAATGTTTTATTCAACATTATGCGTGGTGGAATTTTTGACAATAACTATACGATTGAGAAAAATGATTTTGTAAATTACATAGCTAAAGCAAACAAGACTTTATTTAAAGAAGAAAGTAAATTTCTAAATGATTTACCAGAAACTTTTGATTATTCTCACCTTCAACAATTAATTTCAAATAGTGAAAATGCCGATTTAAGTCGTCTTTGTACCGAATATCTTCCGCTTAAATTTAGTAGAAGACACGGTGATCCAAGTCGTCCATGGAACAAATTTTCGATTAATACTAGAAGCGAAATAGATGGTTCTAAAATATTAGATTACGAAGGAAATTGGCGTGATATTTTTCAAAATTGGGAATCTTTAGCCAACGCTTATCCTGAGTTTATCGACGGAATGATTCACAAGTTTTTGAATGCCTCAACTTTTGATGGATACAATCCTTATCGCGTTACTAAAGATGGTTTTGATTGGGAAACCATTGAACCAGATAATCCTTGGTCTTACATCGGTTATTGGGGTGACCATCAAATTATCTATTTATTAAAGTTTTTAGAATTTATAGAGAATTACCAACCAGGAAAACTAAACGCATATTTTGATAAAGAGTGTTTTGTTTATGCTGCGGTTCCTTACACAATAAAATCTTATCAAGATATTCTTAAAAACCCAAAAGATACTATAGAATTCAATCACGAATGGGATGCCAAAATTAATAAACGACGCAAGGAAAATGGTGCTGATGGTGCTTTATTAAGAGATAATAATGATGAAATTTATCATGTAAATCTAATCGAGAAATTATTAGCAACAGTTTTGGCAAAAATGTCCAATTTTATTCCAGAAGCAGGTATTTGGATGAATACCCAACGACCAGAATGGAATGACGCTAATAATGCCTTGGTAGGTAACGGTGTTTCAATGGTTACTCTTTATTATTTGAGAAGATTTTTAAAGTTTTTCCAACAATTATTAGATAATTCTAATCAAGAAACCATTAAGATTTCTAATGAAATGGTAGAGTTTTATCATGCCATAAGACAAATTTTATTAGATAATCAACATTTGTTATCAGGTTCAATCTCTGATGAAGAAAGACAAAAGATACTTAATGCTTTAGGTCAAGTCGCTTCCGAATATCGTTTTCAAATTTATAACAGCGGTTTTTGGGGTAAAAAGAGAACGCATTCAATGCAAGGATTGAAGAATTTTGCACAAGTTAGTATTGATTTTATCGAACATTCTATAAAAGCCAACCAAAGAGAAGATAAGTTGTATCACGCTTATAATTTAATGTCTATTGAAAATAAGGGTGTTTCTATTTCCTATTTACCAGAAATGCTTGAAGGTCAAGTAGCTATTTTAAGTTCAGGATTTTTATCAGGTAAACAATCTTTAGAAGTATTAGATGCTTTAAGAAAAAGTGCCTTGTACAGAAAAGATCAAAACAGCTATATTTTATATCCAAATAAAGAACTTCCTAAGTTTTTAGAAAAGAATACGATTCCTAAAGAGAAAATTGAAAAGTCAGTTTTGTTGAATAAACTTTTAGCAAATAACAACTTCCAACTAGTCAATAAAGACATTAAAGGAAACTATCATTTTAATGGTAATTTTCATAATGCTAACGATTTAAAGAATGCTTTAGATCAATTGGCTTCTAATAATGATTATAAAGAATTAGTTTTAAAAGATTCAGATGCTGTACTTCAAATATTTGAAGACGTATTCAATCACAAAGCTTTTACAGGTCGTTCAGGAACTTTTTATGGCTATGAAGGTTTAGGTTCCATTTATTGGCATATGGTTTCCAAGTTGTATTTAGCAGTAATGGAAGTTATCAATAAAGCTATCGAAAATAAAGAAGATGAAGCTGTAATTGATGCTTTAGTAAATCATTTTGATGAAGTTGGAGCCGGAATAGGAATTCATAAATCACCAGAAGTTTATGGTGCATTTCCAACTGATCCTTATTCTCATACTCCTTTTGGTAAAGGCGCACAACAACCAGGAATGACAGGTCAAGTAAAAGAAGATATCCTAACTAGAATTGGAGAATTAGGCGTTAAAATGAAGGACGGAAAATTACAATTCCAACCAAGCTTCCTCAAAAAAGATGAGTTTTTATCAAAAGATACCGAAGTAACTTTTGTGATGCTTGACGGTTCAAAAAAAGTAATGAATCTTGAAAAAGACTCTTTAGCATTTACAACATGTCAAGTACCAGTTATTTATAAAATTAATACAACAAGTAAAATTGTTTTACACTATAAAAATGAGTCAACTAAAACTTTTGAAACATTAGAGTTAAGCGAAGAAGAAAGCAAGAAAATATTTGATAGAACCGATGAAATTTCATGGGTAGAAGTGTATTTAAATGCATCTATTTTAAGATAATGAAAAATCTGATTTACATCATATTACTAATGTTTATATCATGTAAACCAACTAATACAAGAAATTTAGTTTCAAAAGAAATGACGGCAGAAAAATTATTAGGAAATACAAATTATCAAGCGATTTGTTACGGTGGATACAGAGCAAATTCTAGAGAAATTCAACCAACAATATCAGAAATAAAAGAAGATTTAAGAATTCTTTCTGCATTGAATATTAAAGTATTACGAACTTATAATGTGCATTATGAAGAAGTAGTAAATTTATTAAAAGCCATAACAGAACTAAAAAAAGAAGATGAAAATTTTGAAATGTATTTAATGCTAGGTGCTTGGATTGATTGTAAAAATGCATGGACAAATTTGCAACCAATTCATAATGAAGAAAGTAAAAGAAATGCAATTGAGATTGAAGAAGCGGTAAGATTAACAAACAAATATCCTGAAATAATCAAAATTATAGCCGTTGGAAATGAAGCGATGGTGAAATGGGCAACTAGTTATTATGTCACGCCAAACATCATTTTGAAATGGGTAAACCATTTACAGAATTTAAAGAAAGAGAATAAATTACCTAAACAGGTTTGGATAACAAGTTCCGATAATTTTGCTTCTTGGGGCGGACATACTGCCGATTATCATGTGGAAGATTTGAATCAATTGATTAAAGCAGTAGATTATATTTCGATGCATACTTATCCAATGCACGACACACATTATCACCCAATTTTTTGGGGAATAAAAGAGAATGAATTGCAATTCCCTGAAAAAGAGAAAGTAGATGCTGCAATGTTGAGAGCCAGAAATTATGCCATTAATCAATACGAAAGTGTTGTAAGTTATATGAAGTCAATTGGCGTAAATAAACCAGTTCATATTGGTGAAACTGGTTGGGCAACAAAGTCAAATGAACATTATGGAAATGATGGTTCAAAGGCAACAGATGAATACAAATCAGCTTTGTATTATGATTTAATGAGAGAATGGAGCAACAAAAATAATATTTCGTGTTTCTATTTTGAAGCTTTTGATGAAAATTGGAAAGATGCTGCCAATCCGTTAGGTTCAGAAAATCATTTTGGATTAATTAATTTGCAATCACAAGCCAAATATGTGCTTTGGAAAAATGTAGATAGTGGAACTTTTAAGGGTTTAACTAGAGATGGAAAACCAATAACAAAAACCTATAACGGCGATGAAAAAGCTTTATGGTTGGATGTAAAAACGCCAAATTCTATTTTAAAGAATTAAAATAAATGGTAAATAACAAGGGTAAAATAGTAGAGAGTAAATTTTTGACAATAGCTTGTATTATGGCATTCTCATTGCATAGTTGTAAAGTTGCTGATAAATTAAACGTTCAAGTTTATGAAACTTCCGAACGTGGAAATTCATTGACAAAAATTACCCAATTTTCAAACGAAGGAACTCCAATTGTTGTTTCCATTAATCCTGATGAAAAATTTCAAACTATTACTGGTTTCGGAGGTTCTTTCACCGAATCTTCGGCTTATTTACTCAATCGATTGAGTAAAGAAAATCGTAAGAAAATTTTAGATGCTTACTTCAGTGAGTCAGGCGCCAATTATTCGCTTACCAGAACTCACATAGCTTCTTGCGATTTTTCGTTAAGCAATTACACCTATGCCAAGGTAGAAAATGACATGACTTTGGAACATTTTACCATAGAAGACGATAAATCCGATTTAATTCCGATGATATTAGAAGCAAAAGCAATTTCTAAAGAAGGTTTTAAAATCATTTCTTCACCTTGGTCATGTCCGCCATGGATGAAAGACAATAAAAAATACGTAGGTGGAAAATTACTACCAGAATTCAATGATGCATTCGCTTTGTATTTTTCAAAATATCTAAACGCTTACAAAAAAGAAGGCATTGATATTTGGGGTGTTACCGTGATAAACGAACCACACGGAAATGGAAACAATTGGGAAAGCACTCTTTTTTCGCCAAAAGAAATGACCGATTTTGTAATGAATCACATGGGACCAAAATTAGAAAAAGACGGTTGGGGAAATGTGAAGATTTTTGGATATGACCAAAACCGTGCAGGTATCAAAGAATGGGCAAACGAAATGTATAAAGATGAAAACACATCTAAATATTTTGACGGAATGGCAATTCATTGGTATGAAAGTACCTATGAAGTTTTTCCAGAAGATTTACAATACGCACACCAAAAAGCACCCAACAAATATTTAATTGAAACAGAAGGTTGTGTAGATTCTGAAATTCCGCATTGGCAAGATGACGCTTGGTATTGGAAAAAAGAAGCCACCGATTGGGGTTGGGATTGGGCAAGTGAAAAAGAAAAATATTTGCATCCAAAATACGCTCCAGTAAACCGTTATGCAAATGATATAATAGGATGTTTAAACAATAGAGTAGATGGATGGATTGATTGGAACATGGTTCTTGACAGACAAGGCGGACCAAATTGGTTCAAAAATTGGTGCGTAGCTCCAGTTATTGTAGATGATAAAAATGATGAAGTTTATCTTACACCTTTATATTATGTGATGGCTCATTTCAGTAAGTTCATGCGACCTGGTGCTGTTAAAATTGGTTGTGAGATAAATTCTAAAGAATTGGTTTCAACTGCTGTCCAAAATCAAGATGGCTCTATCGCAATTGCAATTTTTAATCCAACAGAATCTAAACAAACAATTGATATCAAATTAAATAATAAAAATACTTTAATCTCAATTGATTCAAAAGCATTACAAACTATAATAATCAAACCAAACTAAGCAAATAATTTAATAACAATACCTAAATTATGTCAAATACTAATTCAACATCTTCAGGAAAAGTTCCATTCGGGCAAAAAATAGCTTTCGGATTAGGAATGTTGGCAAACCAAATGTTCCCTGCTGCTTTAGGAATTTTTACAGTTGTATTAGTTGAACAATTGGGCTTTAGCGGATTGTTGTTAGGTTTAACGTATTTTATTCCAAAATTTTATGATGCTTTATTTGATTTGATAATGGGTTATGTGAGTGATAATACAAAATCAAAATGGGGAAGAAGAAGACAATATGTATTAGCTGGAGCAATAATTCTAGGAATTTCATTTGCATTAATGTGGCAATTGTATGCTGAAAACGGTGTAACATACAATTTTTGGTACTTTTTAGTGATTTCATTGGTTTTTTATTCAGGTTTGACCATATTCAGTATTCCTTATGTTGCAATGGGTTACGAAATGAGTGATGATTTTCACGAACGAACCAATATTATGGCTACTTCGCAACTTATAGGTCAGTTGGCTTGGGTTGTTGCACCATGGTTTTGGGTTATAATGGCAGATAAATCATTGTTTCCATCAGGTGATGTGGCTGTAAGAACCTTAGCTGTATATGTTGCAATAGGTTGCGCCATTTTAGCAGCAATTCCTGCATTTTTTATTCCAAGTAAATCTACACTCAACGAAGATTACAGCCCGATTGATTTAAAAGGAATCCTCGGAAGTTTTGGCGAAATCAAAGAAGGATTGAAAGCTTCAATCGAAATTAAACCATTCAGAAAAATTTGTATTGCTACTTTTTTAATTTTTAATGCTTTTCAAACTACAGCAGCATTTTCGTATTTTATCATCAAGTATTATTTGTTTAAAGGAAATGAAGACGGTTTCGGATTATGGCCTACTTTATTTGGAAGTGTAGGTGCAATTATCACAACGGTTGCGGTGATTCCTATTGTAGCAAGAATGTCAAAAACAATGGGAAAAAAGAAAGCGTTTTTGGTATCTCAAGGCATTTCTGTAATCGGTTACATTTTGCTTTATGTTTTATTTGTTCCAGGAAAACCGTATCTTTTTTTGTTTGCATTGCCATTTTTCTCCTTCGGAATTGGAAGTTTGTTTACCTTAATGATGTCAATGACTTCGGATGTTATCGATATTGATGAACTCAACACAGGCAAAAGAAGAGAAGGAAGTTTAGGCGCTATTTATTGGTGGATGGTAAAATTTGGAACAGCTGTTGCAGGATTGTTAAGTGGATTAATTCTTTCATTAGTTGCATTTCAGTCCAATGCTGCTACACAAACCGATGAAACCATGTTTTGGCTTCGAATATTCTTTGTAGGAGTTCCAATTATTGGTACTTTAAGTGCAATTTGGGTAATGAGAAATTATGATATTGACGAAGCCAAAGCCAGAGAAGTGAGAGATCTTTTAGATAAACGAAAAGGGAAAACAAAAAATCAATCATCCGCTTATCTTTCTGGAAAATTGGTATCATTATTAAAAAATGGTTCTATAAATACTACTATTGATAGCGAATTGAATACTAAAAGCGAGACTGAATTAAAAACTATTTATTCTGAAATACTAAATAATGGATTACACGGATTATGTTTCAGTCCTTATGTAGAAAACCAAAAAGCTGGCGATATTCTTTCTGCAGATCAAATTAGAAGAAGATTAGATATTATTACACCTCATACGAGTTGGATTAGGTCTTTCTCATGTACCGAAGGTAACGAGTTAATACCAGAAATTGCTCATCAAAAAGGACTTAAAACAGTAGTAGGAGCATGGATTAGCAATGATAAAGTTAGAAACGAAAAAGAAATTGAAACGCTTATAAAGTTAGCAAAATCAGGTTTAGTTGATATTGCCGCAGTAGGAAACGAAGTATTACACCGTAACGAAATCTCTGAACAAGAACTTATTACATATATTAAACGAGTGAAAGAGGCATTGCCAAATATTCAAGTAGGATATGTTGATACTTATTATCAATTTTTAGAAAGACCAAATTTAGTTTCGAGTTGCGATTTACTACTAGTTAATTTCTATCCATTTTGGGAAGGTGCAAATATTGATTATACAACATCCTATTTGCAAAACATGATGGAAGTAACTAGAAATGTAGCTCAAGGAAAGAAAATTATAATTTCTGAAACTGGTTGGCCAAGTAAAGGAGAAACGGTTGAAGAAGCAATTCCATCAGAAATTAATGCTATGAAATATTTTGTTTCTTCTCAAACATGGGCAAAAAATAATACTATTGAGCTATTCCATTTTTCTTCTTTTGACGAATCTTGGAAAGCCTTGCAAGAAGGAACTGTAGGAACAGCATGGGGAATTTGGGATAAAAATGAGAAGCTTAAATTTTAAAAATTACGAATCATGTCATTTAGAGAAGGTCACTATTTTTCATTAGAAGATAATTATAATAACAGCAAGAATAATACGAACAAAAGCGATTATCAAAGTTTTGATTTTTCTGAAATTTCAGCAAAGAAATTAGCAGAACTTTGGAGAGAAACTTTGGATAATGGTATGCATGGAATTTGCTTCAGTTTATACGAAGACGGACAAAAACCCGGTGATATTATTACTGCTGAACAAGTTAATCGACGTATTCAAATTCTTAAGCCATATGCTAAATGGGTTCGTTCTTTTTCATGTATTGAAGGTAACGAACATATTCCAAGAATTGCTCATGAAAACGGAATGCAAACACTAGTCGGAGCTTGGCTTGGAGACGATTTAGAACTAAACGAAAATGAAATAGAGAGTTTAATCACATTAGCTAAAGAAGGGTGTGTAGATATAGCAGCAGTTGGAAACGAAGTAATGTACCGAGGTGATTTAACCGAAGATCAATTGTTGGAATATATTAAACGAGTTAAAGAAGCTTTGCCAAATATTCCAGTAGGTTATGTTGATGCTTATTATGAATTTTCACACCGACCAAGAATTACTGAGATTTGTGATGTGATTTTGACAAATTGTTATCCTTATTGGGAAGGCTGTCCAATTGAATATTCGTTACCTCACATGCAAAGTATGTTTGGCTCTGCTAAAGATGCTGGAAAAGGAAAACGAGTTATAATTACAGAAACAGGTTGGCCAAGCGAAGGCGGATCACTAAAAGGTGCCATCGCAACCAACGAGAATGCCATGAGATACTTTATTGAAACTCAAAATTGGTGTAAAAACAATGACATTGAAACATTTTATTTTTCTTCTTTTGACGAATCATGGAAAGTTGGGCCAGAAGGTGCTGTAGGAGCTTATTGGGGTTTATGGGATAAAAATGAAATATTAAAATTCTAAAAGAAATTAGATTTATATAATTTAAAAGAGTTGAAACGAGTTTAGCTTTTTAAATTCAAAGAATAATAAAAAAAATGCTCGCTATGAAATCGAAGATTCACGAATACCTGAAAAGCAATAATCAACACTTGATTAAAAAAAATACTTTTTTAAAAATTTGCTTAACACTTTTGTTATCCTGTCAATTTGGATTTTCTCAAGTTGATGTCGTTTACAGTAACTTAGTTTGGTCGGATGAATTTGAAACTAATGGTGCTGTAAATGCTTCTAAATGGCATCATCAAACACAATTACCTTCTGGTGGAAGTTGGTTTAATGGAGAAGTGCAACATTACACAAATCAGCTTACAAATTCATCGGTTAATGCAGGGTTTCTAAATATTGTTGCCAAAAAAGAGCCTTACACCGATCAAGGAATTACAAAGCAATATACTTCGGCTAGATTAAATTCTAAATTTGCTTTTCTTTATGGTCGCGTAGATATTCGAGCTAAAGTTCCCACAGATCAAGGAACATGGCCAGCTTTATGGTTATTGGGTAAAAACGTAAATGAAGATGGCGGATATTTCGATACAACTTATGGTACAACTGATTGGCCAGCCTGCGGAGAAATTGATATTATGGAACACGGAATCACTCCATCACAACCTACAAACTATGTGCAAAGCGCACTTCACACACCTTCATCATTCGGAAATACTACAAATATTGGTGGAACAATTGCCAACAATTTAGGAACCGATTATCACGTGTATTCTATGAACTGGTCGCCTTATCAAATAACTTTTCTGCTTGATGGTGTAGCTTATTATACTTACAATCCTGCTGTAAAAACTCCAAGTAATTGGCCTTTTACTTCAGAACAATATTTGTTGTTAAACATCGCAATGGGCGGAATTGCTGGAACAATACCTGCAAGTTTTACACAAACAGCAATGGATGTTGATTACGTTAGAGTTTATCAAAATACTTTGGTAGATACTCAAGCGCCAACCAATTTCACAGCAACAATTGGAACGGTTACAAGTTCTACGATTGAGTTACTATTAAACGCAAACGACAATTCAGGAAATGTAGCTTACAACATTGTCTATAGTGGTGGAACAATTTCGGTTGCTAATCCTGCAGGAGTTCAGAAATCGGTTGTTGTACCTAATTTGACGTCTAATACTAATTATAGTTTCACCGTTTCTGCAAGTGATTTGGCAGGAAATAATTTCGTTTCCAATCCACTAGTTGTAAGTGCTACTACAACAGGAGTTATTGGATGTTCAGGAACAAGTTCGGCCGCACAAACAGGCTCATTTTCTACAGGATACAACTACACTTTTGAAACTTTAGGAACGGATGTAAAAATCACTTTTGAAATGTTAGACACAGACAAAGTTGGAGTAGTAGCCTTTCTTTGGAAACAAAGTCCATTTTCTGAATCTCAAATGACCAATGTTTCCGGAAATACTTTTACTCAAACAATTACTGGCCAAACAATTGGTTCTACTATAAGCTACGCAGTCAAATTTGCTTATGCTGGAGGATTATCGGTTACTAATTATTACACTTATGTGGTTGGAAATAATTGTGCTTTAAATGTCATATCAAATAATGAATTAGAAAATCTTACTTTCATAAATCCTGTTGAAAATTATTTAAATATCAATTCTCAATCTACTATCGATAAAGTTGAAATTTTCGACTTACTTGGCAAGTTGGTGCTATCAACTTCAATTAACACTAATAACGTCGATGTTCGTAACTTAAATAAAGGTTTTTATTTACTAGCCGTTTATTCTGGAGATAAAAAAAGCGTAAAGAAAATTATAGTAAAATAGATTTTATAAAATTCCATTTTTATTATTTCTTCATCATTAACAAATAAAAACGACAGAAATAGCACAAAATTGAGCTCTTTTCTGTCGTTTTTATTCTACTTTTTAGTTTTTATTGCATTTAATATGTTAAAATTTCACGCATTATTTGTTTTTTAAGAAAAGTTTATGTTACATTTGGCTATAAATTAATTCAAATTTAACAGTCGCCTATCGCAAAAAATTACTTTTAGAAAAAACATTACGATTTTTTAACCCAAAACTAAAAGGTAATTTTATGGCTACTATTCAAATCCCAGATGCATTATTGGTAAAGAATTATATAGCCGGCGACGAGAACGCTTTGGCCGTATTAATTAAAAGACATCAGTCTAAAATTTATGGATTTATATATTCCAAAATGCCAGACCGTGATGTTGCTGACGACGTTTTTCAAGATACTTTTATCAAAGTAATTAAAACCTTAAAATCAAACTCATACAACGAAGAAGGTAAATTTTTACCATGGGTAATGCGTATTGCGCACAACCTAATCGTAGATCATTATAGAAAAAATAAAAAAATGCCAATGCTTCGTGAAACCGAAGAATTTTCAATATTTTCTATTCTAACCGATACCTCGTTAAATGCCGAATCTAGAATTATTACTGATGTAATAGAAAAAGATTTGCAAAAAATTGTTCAAGAACTTCCGCCAGATCAAAGAGACGTTTTAATGATGCGCATTTATCAAGACCTAAGTTTTAATGAAATTGCAGATTTAACAGGTGTTAGCATCAATACTGCCTTAGGTAGAATGCGTTACGCTTTAATGAACTTAAGAAAAGTGATAGATAAAAATCAAATTATTTTAACCAATTAAACAATATTTAAAAAAGTTTTGCGTTTAAGAATTATAACCAAATTAATTCTATGGCAAAACTTTACTCTAAAAGAACTTTAGCAACTACAAAAATGTTACCAAAACGCGAAACAATTAATTTCATACTTAATTTTTCTAAAGCTTTAAAAGTCGTTAAAGCAAGTAACATGAACTTCGAAATCATTGCTAATTAAGGAATATCCCGATAAGTTATCGGGATATTTTTTTTTCAAATTCCTTCAAAATATCTTTTCTACCAATAGTTTTGGTAATAATATCTTTTTCCAAATCCCAACCTCGCGCTGGCGAATATTCTCTTCCATACCAAATAATCTGTAAGTGCAAATCGTTCCAAATATCCTTCGGAAAAATCTTTTTCGCATCCTTTTCGGTTTCCACAACATTCTTACCCGAAGTTAAATTCCATCGATACATCAATCTGTGAATATGCGTGTCAACAGGAAATGCCGGAACACCAAATGCCTGACTCATAACAACACTAGCCGTTTTATGACCAACAGCAGGAAGCGATTCCAAAGCCTCAAAACTCTGCGGAACTTCACCATTATACTTATCAATCAAAATATGTGACAAGCCATGAATTCCCTTAGATTTCATCGGAGAAAGCCCGCACGGACGAATAATTTCTTTAATTTCTTCCACACTCATTTTAATCATATCATATGGATTATCAGCCTTCGCAAATAACAACGGCGTAATCTGATTCACGCGCACATCGGTACATTGAGCCGACAACAAAACCGCAATCAACAAAGTATAAGGATCTTTATGGTCCAACGGAATCGGTATGGTTGGATACAATTCTTTTAACGTATTTATAACAAACGTTACACGCTCTTTCTGGGTCATTTTTGTAATTTTATAGATGTAAATTTATAACAATTATCATTATGTGCCTAATCCAGCTTTCCGTTGCAAGTTTTATTTCACAAAGCTGTTTTTGTAAAGAATAAAAAGAGCTTCCGTTGGTCGCTTTTTTATCCTAACAAAAACTAGCTTTCTTCAATAAAAGCTTTCCACTACAATCTGGGGCAAAACACAAACTACAAACAACAATAACTATGACTACACTAAAAAAAGGTGACAAAGCACCTAATTTCGCAGCCAACGATCAAGACGGAAATACCCATTCACTAACAGATTACAAAGGAAAAAAACTAGTAGTTTTCTTTTATCCAAAAGCAAATACGCCAGGTTGCACATCAGAAGCTTGCGATTTAAGAGATAATTTCGAACGATTTCAAGCTAACAATTACGCACTTCTTGGCGTAAGCGCAGACAACGCCAAGGCGCAAGGAAATTTCAAAAATAAATACGATTTTCCATTTCCATTACTAGCCGACGAAGACAAAGCGGTAATAGATGCCTTCGGAGTTTGGGGTCCAAAAAAATTCATGGGACGCGAATACGACGGAATTCACAGAACCACATTTGTAATCGACGAAAACGGAATTATCGAAGACGTAATTTCTGATGTAAAAACCAAAGCACACGCCAGTCAAATTTTAAAGTAAACCAGTTTTTCATTTTACTATAAAAAGTAATTTTATAAAATAATTGGCTATTTCAAAAGTTCAATTTTAATGGTAATCCATATTATTATATTAAATTTGCACTTTAAAAATATAAATTCAAGAAAATGGAAAACGGAATATACGCTAAATTTAACACTACAAAAGGTGCTATTTTAGTAAAATTAACACACGATTTAACACCAGGAACTGTTGGAAACTTCGTAGCATTAGCCGAAGGAAATCTAGAAAACAAAGCACGTCCGCAAGGAAAACCATATTACGACGGATTAAAATTTCATAGAGTAATTCCAGATTTCATGATTCAAGGTGGTTGCCCACAAGGAATTGGAACTGGTGGTCCAGGTTACAGCTTTGACGACGAATTTCATCCATCATTAAAGCACGATAAACCTGGAGTTTTATCAATGGCAAACTCTGGTCCTGCTTCTAACGGTTCACAATTTTTTATCACGCACGTTCCAACAAATTGGTTAGATAACAAACATACTGTTTTTGGAAATGTAGTTGAAGGTCAAGAAATTGTTGATGCTGTTGCGCAAGGTGATGTTCTAGAAACTCTAGAAATTGTAAGAGTAGGAGAAGAGGCAGAAAAATGGAATGCTGTTGAGGCTTTCAGAACATTTGAAGGAAATCGTCAAAAAAAAATCGAAGACGCTAAAAAAGCAGCCGAAGCTAAAATGGAAGAATTAGCAGCTGGTTTTGATAAAACAGAAAGCGGTTTACGTTATAAAATGATTCAAAAAGGATCAGGAAAACAAGCAGAAAACGGTAAAACGGTTTCTGTTCACTACGAAGGTTCATTAGAAACTGGTAAAGTATTTGATTCATCTTATCCAAGAAAAAAACCAATCGAATTTAGACTTGGTCAAGGTCAAGTTATTGAAGGTTGGGACGAAGGTATTGCACTTTTACAAGTTGGAGACAAAGCTCGTTTTGTTATTCCATCTTATTTAGGTTACGGACCATCTGGCGCTGGCGGAGTGATTCCACCAAATGCAACTTTAATTTTCGACGTAGAATTAATGGACGTGAAATAATATTAAATTTTAGATATTAGATTTAAATATCCCAAAAGCAAGAGTTTTTGGGATATTTTTTTATATTTACTTCACTAATCAAGAAAATATGAAAGTAAAAGTAACATTGATTGCGGTTTTAGGAATAGTTTTATACTCATGTTCACCCAAAATTGTACCGCAAGAACAACCAGAAAAAGTTGTTGCTATTGAAGAAGTTGCCGTTGAAGTTATAAAAGAAGAACCACCACAAGAAGTAGCGTCTTATTTAATGCTTTCTCCAGAATTAGCTGAAGGAAAAGATTTATATGAAAACAATTGTGCTAAATGTCATGAACTTTATAATCCAAAAAAATTTACGGCAGAACAATGGACACCCATTTTAATCGACATGCAGAAAAACACCGATTTAACTGATGAGCAAAGAATGAAAGTGTACAATTATGTAACTATGAAATAATAATTATCCGTCTTACGGCAGATTTTTATTGGAATAATTTTTGACTTCGTATCTTTGAAAAATACTCGTCATTATGAAATTTTGTATTCTATTCTTTTTTTCTTTTTTATCTATTCACGCACAAGATTTAAGTCAGGCGCAACATTGTGGTTATGACTTTACTTCGTATCTCGTTTTGAATGTTCATGAAGAAGGAGCAACTACTAATATTAAAAATCTCAAACTTACTTTAGTAGATTTGGATGGAAAGGAATTAGTAAACACTAACAATAAATACAGTTGGAGTGACGATAAAAAGCCACTAACTTTTTTATTTAATTATAGAATTGACGAAGATGCAACTACAACTAATAATATAGAAATTAAGAAAGAACGTTGGTTTTTTCCTTATGCTAAAGACAATTATTATTTATCAGTAATCAATTCATTTCCAGCAGATCAAGTGAAAGTAAAAATTGAAGACATCGATGGTAAAGAAAACGGAGGTTTATTTGAAACGCAAATCGTCGATTTAGGATATTTTGATTTGTTTGTTTTGTGCTCCAATCAGGCTCGAGATTATGCCGTCCAATTTGGTAGAAAAGCCAATAAACCTCTTGAAGTTATTTTAAAAAAGAAATAGCAAAATCATAATTTGATTTAAATTACAAAATTGCTATCTCCAATATTTTTGAAATTTATAATGTAAATCCGTCAGGTAAAATTGCACCTTTTTTCACTACAATAATTCCGTCTTTAATAGTATATAAATTGGTATTTGTGTCTTCAAGATGACTGCCGCCATTTAGTCGAACATCGTTTCCAATTCTACAATTTTTATCTACAATGGTGTGATTTATAAAACATCTGTCGCCAATTCCGATATTGATAATTCCATTCTCGGAATTGTGTCTAATTTCCTCTAGATTTTGATAATAATCGTTACCCATTAAATACGAATTTGTAACGGTCGAACCATAACCAACACGGCTTCTAATTCCGATTACAGAATGTTCGATTTGTGCGCCGTTTATGATGCAACCTTCTGCAACAACCGATTTGTCAATTGTTGTTGCACCAGTAATTTTTGATGGAGGCAAAACCCTTGCACGTGTATAAATTTTACTAGAATTATCAAATAAATTGAACTTCGGAATATCATCTGTTAATCCTAGATTGGCTTCGAAAAACGAGTCTATGTTTCCGATATCCGTCCAATAACCTTCGTATTGATAACTCAAAATCTTCTGTTTTCCAATGGCTTGCGGAATAATTTCTTTCCCAAAATCTTTAGTGTCAGGATTAGACATTAACTCAATTAAAAGCTCACGATTGAAAATATAAATACCCATCGAAGCGAGATAATGTTTTCCTTCGGCTTTAGATTCGTCACTTACTTCCGATGTCCATTCGGGTAATAAACTAGCATTTGGTTTTTCTATAAATGAAGTAATTAAATTCTCAGAATCGGTTTTTAAAATTCCAAATTCAGAGGCTTCTTTAGCAGTAACTGGTAATGTAGCAATAGAAATTGTTGCACCACTTTTTTCGTGAGCATCAATCATTTTATTGAAATTCATATGATACAATTGATCGCCCGAAAGTATTAAAGCATAGTCAAATTCGTGATTTAAAAAATGGTTCATACATTGACGTACAGCATCGGCAGTTCCTTGAAACCAAGTTGGATTATCTGGTGTTTGTTCGGCTGCAAGAATATCAACAAAAGCAGTACTAAAATGACTAAAGTGATAGGTATTTTTAATGTGTTGGTTTAGCGAAGCCGAATTGAATTGGGTTAAAACAAACATCCTTTTGATATCAGAATTAATACAATTGGAGATTGGAATATCAACCAAACGGTATTTTCCTGCAATTGGAACTGCTGGTTTAGAACGACTTTCGGTTAATGGGTATAATCTAGAACCTTGTCCGCCACCTAAAATTATGGCTAATGCACTTTTTTTCATCTGAATCAATTTTAAATTGGATTGTGGTTTTTATTGATTTATGCTTTTTCTTTTTCAAATTTTGAAATTACATTTTCATAATATTTGTAGGTTGTTTTTGCAATAGATTCCCAACTAAAAATGTCTAAAACTCTTTCTCTTCCAGCTTTTCCCATTTGAGTTGCCAAGTTTTCATCGTCTAATAAAAGATTGATTTTTTTGGCAAAATTCTTCTGAAATTCTTCCGGATTTTTAGGATTAAAATCGGTTCTGGAAATGCTTTCCAATTCAATTAAATATCCTGTTTTGCCTTCAATAATGATTTCTGGAATTCCTCCAACGGCACTTCCTACAACAGGAGTTTCACAAGACATGGCTTCAAGATTTATAATTCCAAATGGTTCATAAAGCGATGGACATGCAAAAACGCGTGCATGACTGTAAAGTACTTTGATTTTTTCTCGAGGAAGCATTTCCGAAATTAGAATAATTCCGTCTCGTTGCGATTGTAATTCTTGAATTAACTTTTCAGTTTCTTTCGCAATTTCTTCGGTATCTGGCGCACCAGCACAAAGAACCACTTGACAATTTTTATTAAAATATTTTGCTGCCGATATTAATTGGGAAATTCCTTTTTGACGCGTAATTCTGCCTACAAAAAGCACGAAAGGAATATCTAGATTGATGCCATATTCTAGCAATAAATCGGTATCAAAAGTTGGTTTGTAAAATTCTGGATCGATACCATTATGAATTACAGTTACTTTTTCGGGAGCAACTCCATAAGCTTCAATAACATCGGATTTCATTTGTTGGCTAACGGCAATAATTCCATCGGCTGTATTGTAGGCATGATTTTCTATCCATCTTGAAAGAAAATAACCATTTCCTAGTTGTTCTACTTTCCAAGGACGATGTGTTTCTAAGCTGTGTGTTGTTAAAATAAGTGGCACTTGAAGTAATTCTCTAGAAAAAATTCCGGCCAAATGTGTGTACCAAGTATGGCAATGAATCACATCGGCATCAAGGGTGTTTTGAGACATTTCCACATTTCTACTCAGATTATGAAACATCTTAATGTGCTGATTTTTATCGTCTTTCATCTTGTTGAGTGAAGATTGAATTCCGATAACATTCATAGAATTAGTATTTTCTAATTGATTTCCGAAACATCGCACTTCAACTTGACCTAGTTTGGCCAATTCCTGACTTAAAAAATCGATATGAACACCAGCGCCACCGTAAATATTTGGAGGAAACTCATTGGAAAAAAGTGCTATTTTCATAAAATACAGTCTATAATTTTATATAAAACTTAAAAGTAGGAAATAAATTTAACAATTTAATTTTTTTGAACTAAAATATCTGAGTGTTAAGTACTAGGTAAAAAAAATACATCATAAATTTAAATAAATAATTTATGATGTATTGTATGAAAATTTTATTTTTTCGTAAAGTTTACGAATTCAAAAACTCAATAAGGTCTTTATTTAATCGATCTCTTTCGGTGTAAAAAAGTCCGTGAGGTGCTTCTTCGTAAACAATAAATTTATTATTCGGAATTAATTCACTGGCTTTTTCTGAAGAAATTTCTATCGGTACAATATCATCTTCATCGCCATGAATAATCAATGTTGGAACATTTATCAATTTCATTTCATCACGAAAATCGGTTGTAGAAAATGACTTCGCACATTCTAATGTAGCATGTGGCGATGCAGCAGAACAAAGCATTCTGTAGTATTCTAATAATGGCGTGCTCAATGGTTTATTGATTAAACTTACTCCAAAAAAGCTTTTCCCAAAATTATCAATAAAGTCAATTCTGTCATTTTTAATAGTATTTGTTCTTTCTTCGTTATCATCAGGATTTCTTCCTTCTGGATTGTCTGTTGTACGTAATAAAAAAGGAGTTATTGATGCAATTAAAACGGCTTTAATTACATTTTTCCCACCATGACGACTAAAGTAGCGAACCACTTCACCGCCACCCATAGAAAATCCAACAAGAGTAACATCTGTTAGTTCTAATTGGTCAATTATCTCTTTTAAATCATCAGTTAAAGAGTCATAGGAGTAACCATTCCAAGGTTGAGAAGATTTTCCAAAACCTCTTCTATCATAGGTAATTACTCTAAAGTTATTTTCTACTAAAGTTTCTACTTGATATTCCCACATTTCGTTAGAAAGCGGCCAACCATGAATTAATATCACTGGTTTTCCCGATCCATAATCTTTAACATACAACTTTGTATTAGGAGCAGTTTGAATATATTTATCTGAAGATCGCTCTTGAATTTGTTTATAATCGCTCATTTCTTTATGTTTTTTATTATTCTTTGTGTAGTATAAAATTACTATCTAGTCCTAATAAAAAAGTTACATAAAAACTTTTAATACTTACAAATTTCATAGCTTTGGCTATAAATAATACAATTTATTTTATATTTATGGAACTTACTTGGAGTGAATTTGAAAAAGTAGAAATGCGAATAGGAACTATCTTAGAAGCAAATGATTTTCCCGAAGCTAGAATCCCAGCTTATCAATTGGTAATTGATTTTGGTGTTGAAGTTGGAATTAGAAAATCATCTGCACAAATTACAAAGCGTTATTTGAAAGACGATTTAATAGGAAAACAAATTGTAGCAGTAGTTAATTTTCCGAAGAAACAAATAGGGAAGTTTATGAGCGAATGTCTAGTTCTAGGCTCAGTAAATAATTATGATATTGTATTGTTATCATCTGATTTAAAAGTAGAAAATGGACTGAGAATTGGTTAGTCTTTTTTCTTTTTATTTACGGCAACATAAATATTGAACAAGCAAAGTACAATAAAAAGCGCAGGAATAATAAAAGATTTCATATCTCTGTTATTCGCATAATTAGTATAAATCATATACAACCAAAATGCAATAAAAAAAGCGTTAAATGGAATAGCATATTTGTTTAAAAATAGAAGAAATTTTTGCATAATTTGATGTTTTAAAAAAAGTCCGAAATCATTAAATCTCGGACTTTTCTATGTTTATTATTAAATATCGTCAAAATTTAAATCGGTAAAACTAGTAGTTTTTGGTTCTTCTTCACCTTCGTTTTTATCTGAAAAATATTCTTTCTTGAAATCTTTCTGATGTCTTTCAGAAATCACTTCTTCACCTTTATTATTCAACACAAAAGCTGTCATTTCATCCATAATTTCTTTGAAAGCGGTAAAATCTTCTTTGTATAAATAGATTTTGTGTTTTTTAAAGTGAAAAGACCCGTCTTCTTCTGTAAATTTTTTACTTTCGGTAATGGTAATATAGTAGTCTTCTGCTTTAGTTGCTCTTACATCAAAGAAATAAGTTCTTCTTCCAGCTCTTAGTACTTTAGAAAAAATTTCATCTTTTTCTAACATATCATTTTCTCTCATATTCGTTCTATCAATTAGTAGTTTTTGTTCTACGAAAATGGTAAAAAAAATGTTTGTATGCAAGAATTATTGTACTTCTTTTTCAGAAAGTTGTTTGTAATAAAGTTCTTTGTAATAGCCTTCTTGGTTTACTAATTGATTATGAGAACCTTGTTGGATAATTTTTCCTTCATCGAGAATAATAATCACATCAGCATTTTTTGCAGATGAAACGCGGTGACTTACAATTATAGTTGTTTTGTTTTTAGAAATTTCAAGTAAGTTATTCAAAATTTGCTCTTCGGTTTCGGTATCAACTGCCGATAAACAATCGTCTAAAAGAAGTATTTCAGGATCTTTTATAATAGCTCTTGCGATAGAAACACGTTGCTTTTGTCCACCAGAAAGTGTGATGCCTCGTTCGCCCAAAACAGTTTCATATTGTTGATTGAAATTGATAATATTATCATGAACTACCGCTTTTTTGGCCGCTTCAAATACTTCTTCATCCGAAGCATTTTCTTTTCCAAACTTAATGTTATTCTTTATTGAATCGGAGAACAAAAAAGCATCTTGTGGAACAATTCCGATACTATTTCTTAAATCGTACAAATTTAAATCGGCTAATGGAATTCCGTCCATTAAAATTGAACCTTCCTTAATATCATACATTCTGGTTATCAAAGTTAGAATACTTGATTTACCAGAACCTGTTTTTCCTAAAATTGCTAAAGTTTCTCCTTTATTCACTTTGAACGACACATTTTTTAAAGCATCAATATTGGTGTCTTCATAAGTAAAACTTACATTTCTAAACTCAATTTCTCCTTTAATAATCGAATGATTTGGATTGGTGTTCTTGATTTCTGGTTCAATTTTTAGAAATTCATTGATGCGTTTTTGCGATGCTTCGGCTTCTTGAACTAGCGATGAAACCCATCCAATAGTAGCAACTGGCCAAGTTAACATGTTTACGTATAGAATAAATTCAGCAATGGTTCCGATGCTTTTTATCGTTCCGTCGATGTACATCATTCCTCCAAAATAAATTACAACCAAATTACTAACACCAATTAAGGTTACCATTAGTGGACCAAAAAAGGATTGCACATTAGCCAAACTCATGCTTTTGCTTTTACTTTCCTCAGCAAGATTGATGATGTTTTTTTGATGATGTTCTTCAAGACTATACGCTTTTACAACTCTAATTCCCGAAAAAATCTCTTGTGTATAACTCGATATTTTTGATAAATATTGCTGAAAAATAGTACTACGTTTATTGATAATAACACTTATCTTAAAGATAATAAATGATAAAATAGGTAACGGAAGCAATGTGTATAAGGTCAATATTTTCGATTCATTATACATGTAAATAATTACAATTGTGAAAGTTATCAATGTATTTATAGTATACATTACAGCTGGACCAACATACATTCTTACCTTTCCAACATCTTCACTAATTCTGCTCATTAAATCTCCAGTTCTATTTTTTTTGTAAAAATTTTGATCTAAAACTTCATAATGTTTAAAAACCTCATTTTTTAAATCAAACTCAATGTGGCGTGACATCACAATTAAGGTTTGACGCATTAAGAAGGTCAAAATACCAGCAATAATGGTAGTTCCAACAACCAACAATATATTCTGAATTAATTCGCTTTTAATTAATTCGTTGCTCAAATTTTGATCGTGATAATCTTCAATGGCTTTAAAAGACTTACTTATTAGTTTTGGTGTAAAAAGTCTAAAGATTTGTGCGACAATAGTTATTAAAATACCCAATAAAAATCGGTATTTGTATTTAGCAAAATATTTATTTAAATATTGTAGTTCTTTCATTTTTTTTATAAAAAGGCGCGTAGTATTAATTCTACATGTGTTAATTATATGAAAATAATATAATTTAAAAATAATCGATTTAAATTAATTTTATTAACAATATGCTAATTAAAACTAAATTTCATGAATTATTTTGAATAAAAAGTTAAATTTGCGCTGACTTGTTGATAAAGTCGCAACACAAATATATTTTTTATGACTACAGAAATCACAACCCCACAAGAGCTTCAAAAAATGGATCCTGTCTTCGGTCAATTATCATTTGATAATCATGAACAAATTGTTTTTTGCAACGACAAAGATACTGGATTAAAAGCAATTATTGGTATTCATAACTCAGTTTTAGGACCAGCTTTAGGCGGAACTAGAATGTGGAATTACGCTAACGAATGGGAAGCATTAAACGATGTTTTACGTCTTTCGCGAGGAATGACTTATAAATCTGCAATCACTGGATTAGATCTTGGTGGAGGAAAAGCGGTTATCATTGGTGATGCTAAAACTCAAAAAACACCAGAATTAATGCGCAAGTTTGGTGAATTTGTTCACTCTCTTTCAGGAAGATATATCACTGCCGAAGATGTTGGTATGGTAACAGCCGATATGGATACTGTTCGCGATGTAACTCCTTATGTAACTGGAATTTCAGAATCTCGTGGAGGTTCGGGAAATCCTTCTCCTGTAACAGCTTATGGTGTTTACATGGGAATGAAAGCTGCGGCTAAATACCAATTTGGTTCAGATAAATTGGATGGTAAAAAAGTACTAGTTCAAGGTATTGGTCATGTTGGTGAAACGTTGGTTGATTATTTAACTAAAGAAGGTGCGTTGGTTCAAATTACCGATATTAATGAAGGTAGATTGGATGAAGTTTCTAAAAAATACGGTGCTTCAATTTTTACTGGAGCTGATTTATACACTGCAGAAGTTGATATTTATGCGCCTTGTGCACTTGGAGCAACAATTAATGACGATACGGTTTATAAAATTCAAGCGAAAGTTATTGCTGGAGCAGCAAATAATCAATTGGCAAATGAAAACATTCACGGACCAATTTTGCAAGAAAGAGGTATTTTATATGCGCCAGATTTCTTAATCAACGCAGGTGGAATTATTAACGTATATGCTGAAATTGCTCATTATGATAAAGCAGAATCAATGCGTAGAACAGAAAATATCTACAATACTACTTTAGAAATTTTTGATTATGCAAAGACCAACAATTTGACGCCACAAAAAGCGGCTATGGCAATTGCAGACAACAGAATTGCACAAAGAAAAAAAGAAAACGCTAAATAGTAAAGTGTTTAAAAAAATAGTTTTATTTTTGCAAAGCGAAAGAGCACTTCTTTCGCTTTGTTAATTTTTAAAAGTTCTTATCCGTGTTAAACAGAAGACATATTCGAGTAAAAGTGATGCAAACAATTTATGCAATGCATCAAAGTGGTTCAGATAATCTTGAAAAACAAGAGAAATTTTTGTCAGCTAGTTTAGAAAATATTCAAGATTTATATCTTATTATGGTTTCTACTCTTACTGAATTAAGAAAAAAAGAAATCGAATATATTGAAATTGCAAGCAAAAAACACCTTGCTACTCCAGAAGAACGCAATCCTAATTTAAAATTTATCAATAACAGCATTTTACTTGCTCTAGAAGAAAGTAATTCGTTAAGTGTTGCTCTTGAAAAAAGAAAAATTAACAATTGGCAAGCCAACGACGATACTATTTTATTGTTGTTACAAGATGTAAAGCAAAGCGAATTGTATCAAAACTACATGGCAAAGAAAGAAGCTACTTTTGAAGAAGAACGTTTCTTTATTGCCGATTTATTTTCGGAGGTTATTGCGCCAAACGAAAAATTGTATTCCTATTTAGAGGATTTTAAATTGACTTGGGTTGATGATATTCCGGTTGTAAATACACAAATTCTAAAACAGTTGAAGCAATTTTCTAAAACAGAAGATTTTAGAGTTTCTCCATTATACAAAGATGTTGAAGATAAAGATTTCGCTTCGATATTGTATAGAAAAACAGTTTTAAACGAAGAAAAATTAGCTAAAGAATTTATTGATAAAACACCAAATTGGGATATGGAACGTATTGCCGAATTGGATACCATAATTTTGAAAATGGCAATCTGTGAATTTTTAAATTTTCCGTCAATTCCTGTGAAGGTAACAATTAACGAATATTTAGAACTTGCAAAAGAATATTCTACACCAAAAAGCAGTATTTTTATCAACGGAATTTTAGATAATTTAGTCAAAGATTTTCAAGCTAATGACCGAATTAAAAAAGTAGGAAGAGGTTTAATATAAATTTTAAAACAGAATGAAAAAGTTATTTATTCTTTCTTTGTCGATTGTTTTATTTACATCTTGCAAAAAAGAAAAAGAAGATCAAAATCAAATTAAAGAAACATCAATCAGTAAAAGTGTTCCAAAAACAGAATCGGATGTTCCAAAAGGCAAGGTAACATTAATGACTTTTGATAAAAAAATCCATGATTTTGGTGTTATCAAAGCAGATTCTAAAGTAAGCTATACTTTTAAATTTACAAACTCTGGTACAAATGATTTACTAATTACGGATGCGAAAGGATCTTGTGGATGCACAATTCCAGAGTATTCTAAAGAGCCAATCAAGCCAGGAGCAACTGGAGAAATTAAAGTAGTATTTGATTCAACCAATAAAAAAGGTGAGCACAAAAAAACAGTTACAGTTCACGCCAACACGCCAACTGGAGTTGAAAAATTAACAATTAGAGCATCAATTTCTGAAGGTAACAAAGACCAAGATGCTCCTAAAACAATAACATCTAAATAAATTTTAAAACAATTATGGAACAAATTAGTCAGTTTTTACCATTCATCTTAATGTTTGTGGTATTATATTTTTTTATGATTTTGCCACAACAAAAAAGAGCAAAGAAAGAAAAAGCATTTGAAAGCAGTTTAAAAGTAGGTGATAAAATCATTACAAAAAGTGGATTCCACGGGAAAATTGCCGAAATCTCTGAAACATCAGTTGTAATTGAAACAATGTCAGGTAAATTAAAAATTGAGCGTTCTGCAATTTCTATGGAAATGAGTGCGGCATTAGCTACCAAAAAAGCTTAATTCAATATATTCTAAATAAATGAAAATCCTAAATTCAATAATGAGTTTAGGATTTTTTTATTCCTTTAAGTCAAGGAGTTTATTTCTAATAATTTCATAATGCGACCATGGTATAAAATGATCGGCGTCTTTTATAGAAATTTCTTCAACCGATTTCGCATTTACAAATTCTTTTTTCATAAAATCTACATTGCTATATGGAACTAATCGGTCTTTTGTTCCATGAATAATCACAACATTTGTAGTTATTTTTTTAAGATTGGGCTTCATTCTAAATAAATCTTTTTTTAGCCACCACAATTCATCGTTCGCTGGCCGCAATGCACCCGGAATTAAATACCGCAATGGCTTAGACATAAAAATTGGTCGCCAAGTTTCGGGATTTTCTGCCTTTGGATCAATTGCTCCAGCTAGAATAATTAACTCTTTGTAGTCGTTTGGCTTGTCAATTGCCATTTTCACAATTGTTGGTCCGCCATACGAATGACCTATTAAATAAATATTTTTACCGTTCTTGATTTTTTCTACAAATTGTTCAATTACACCAGCTTGCTCGTATAAATCTTGCGCTTCACCAAAATTACTATAACCAAATCCTGGTCTATCAATTGAAATCATTCGGTATTTTTTAAGGAGCAAAGTATCCTTTAAATAATCTTGATAACTGTTCCAACTTCCTGGTGAACCGTGAACAAAAAATAGGGTAGGAAAGTCGCCTTTACCAGTTTGTATGTAATGAATTTTAGTTTCATTGATAGCAATTGTGCTATCGATATAAGTTGTTTTAGCCGTTTCAAAAAACTTTTTTGCTTTAGATGAACTCGTTCGCATAGTCATACACGACTGACAAATTAGGATATAAAAAACCAGTAAACTAAGTAGAATAACTTTTACTTTATTTCGTTTGAAGTAATTCATTTTTAATGATTTATTATCTGTATTTGTCATTTAAACCAATCTTGTTGAGAATCATAGGTTTGATTTTTTCTAATCGCGTAATTTTGGTTTTTTCTTGCTTCGCGGTATCAATATATTCTAAAAACTCTTTTTGTTTGTAGGGTGAAAAGTTAAAGAACGCTTCCGCAAATGATGTATCGTTGTCTAAATGACCTTGAAAAAACTCAGATATTTCGATTTCTTTTTTGGTTGGCTTTATTGATTTTCCTTCTTTTTCGTTCGAAATTGCCTCTTTGATGTAAGTCAAAATCAACTTTTCATTTAGTTCATTTTTGGATGTAAATCGCCATTGTCGAAGTCCTTTTGTTACACCATCATTGGCGTTGACTAAAAGGTTTTGTTCGTCTTTGAGGAAAACACCATTAAAAAACCAAATGGTAAAAAAGTTCTTAAAACCTCCAATACCAATTACATTTTTGTTGTTTATGGTATATACGATTCCTCCCCATTTAGTGGTTTCGACTAATTCGGTTTTATTGATTATGGATTTTAAAGTTTCTAGTTCTTCTGCCCATAATTCGTTGCTGTGCCAACTTTTTTTTTCTTCCATAAAGCTCTTGACATCTATTCAATACATTTACTAACTAGCCCTGATTACTTCACATAGTGTTTATTTTCATCGGAGTTCAGTGAACTTCGTTTGCAGTGGAAATCTCCCGATTTTTCATCGGGAATTGCAACGAAAAGCAGGAATACGGAAACCAAGAAATCACCAAGCCATTAGCTCCAAATAAATTTATTTCTTTTTCTTACTTTCTTTAGAAAAATCGGTAGTTGCTGTTAGTTCGGCGATTTTTACAATTACGTCAACGGCTTTTTGCATACTTTCTACTGGAACGTATTCGTATTTTCCGTGAAAATTGTGTCCGCCAGCAAAAATATTCGGACACGGTAAACCCATGTACGATAAACGAGAACCGTCTGTTCCACCACGAATTGGTTTTATTAATGGCTTGATTCCGAGTTGTTTCATTGCTTTTTCAGCAAGATCAACGATGAACATCATTGGCTCAACCTTTTCGCGCATGTTGTAATATTGGTCTTTTATCTCGGCGATGCAAATGTCTTCTCCAAATTGTTTTGCGAATTTTTTATTGATGTCATTGACAATTTTTTGAACTCTTTTTTTACGTTTTTTGAACTTTTTAGCATCGTGATCGCGAATGATAAGTTCTAATTTGGTTTCTTCAAGACTTCCTGTTAAACCAGTTACATGAAAGAAACCTTCGTAACCTTTGGTCTCTTGCGGAATTTCATTTTTTGGTAATTTATTGATAAAATGATTGGCAATAAGCATTGAATTAATCATTTTTCCTTTGGCATAACCAGGGTGAACGCTTTTTCCTTTAAAGATAATTTTTGCTCCAGCAGCATTAAAATTTTCATATTCTAATTCGCCAATTTGACTTCCATCCATCGTGTAAGCCCATTGCGCGCCAAATTTTTCTACATCAAAAATATCGGCACCACGACCAATTTCTTCATCAGGAGTAAATCCGACTCTAATTTTTCCGTGTTTAATTTCTGGATGTTGGACTAAATATTCCATAGCCGTAACAATTTCGGTTAAACCGGCTTTGTCATCAGCACCAAGAAGTGTTAATCCGTTGGTTGTAATTAATGTTTGACCTTTATATAGTAACAAATCTTTGAAATAACTCGGCGAAAGAACGATGTTTTGCTCTTTGTTTAGTACGATATCTTTACCATCATAGTTTGGAATAATTTGCGGTTGCACATCTTTTCCAGTAAAATCTGGTGAAGTATCGTAGTGAGAAACGAATCCAATTGTTGGAACTTCATGGTCTACATTACTTGGTAAAGTTCCCATTACGTAACCGTTTTTGTCGATTGTAACCTCGGTTAAACCGATGTCTTTTAATTCTTTAACTAATAATTTAGCGAGAACTAATTGTTTTTTTGTGCTTGGAGTTGTTGGTGAATTGGCATCCGATTCGGTATCAATAGTAACGTAGCTTACAAAGCGGTCAATAATATGTTGCATAATGTTGGTTTAAGTAAAAGACAAATGTAGCGAATATTTTGTTTTTGAGTTAGTGGTTTTAAGTTAGGAAATGTTAATTCTGATTTTAATTTATTTGGTAGAAAACGTTCCAAAATGCCACAAGATTCCCGATGGATCAATAAGAAAACATTCTTTTCCCCAATCGTATGATTTTATAGGAAGTAACTTAGCAGAAGGATATTTTGCAGTTAAATTTAAACCTACAAGATTATTCCAGAATTCGGCAACATCTTCAACTTCCATGAAAACCATAGTATTGTCTATCCAATCTTTAACGAAGGCATCTTGAAGATAAAAACCAATTGTATCGTTTTGAAATAGAGACATATTGTGTGCTAATACTACTTCTTGAAAACCCAAATCGGTGTAAAAATTGCGTGAAGTTTCAAAATTTTCACTTCCGATAAAAGGACGAATAGATTTGGCTTTGTGTTGCATGATTTTTTCAATTTATTCAGTTGATTGTTCTTCCAAATATAGTAAAAAAAATTAAGCGATTTCTTTAAGTCCATCAGGTAAAGGTCGATAGGCATAGTAATGCAAGACTTCTTCTAATGCAAGTTTTAATGCGATATTAATTGGAATCAAAGTGGTTCCTTGTTGCAAATTTATTTGTGAAAGATTCATGTAATAATCGGAAATTATAGGAACATAAAGTCCATTATTGATTAATTCTGAAGTTTTATCGAAATTTTCTTGTTGATTTTCTTTAATGAATTTACAAGTTGCCATTCGATTTTTACCATATTGATCTTTACTTGCGGCATAACCGAAAAGTCTACAGATTAAACCGCGATATTTATAGCTTGAACATTTGCCGTTAATGGTATCAACTAATGATAGCGGACGATAAATGTGACAGATTGCTGATGATTTATTTTTTAGCTCCTCAAGTAATTCTTCGGCATTGCCTTCAAGGAAAGAATGGAAAGCCCATGGTAAAAATTCTAATGATGTTGCAACTATATTGGGTGTTGAACAACATTTTCCACAACTAGAAAGACAATGTAAGTTTGCTTTCAAATTAAAACTCGCAATTTCATGTTCTAATTTTTTAAACAAAATTTCTACTTTTTCTACTTTACTTTCTAAAGTCATTTTTTTTGTAAGGTAGGCTATTGAAAATGGTTGAAATTACATCTTAACTATTATAATTGTAGATTTATAAATTTGAAGACATAAAAAAAAACCTCAAAGTTTTAATTTATGAGGTTTAAGTTTTTTTTATGGATTTGTTGACCACAACGAAGCCGATTTCAACATTGCTCTTCGTGGTAATTTAAGTCCTAAAATAATAAGTTCAGCAAAATCTTCTGGCTGTAATACTTTCTCAATATTTCCATCAGTTATTCCTAATTCTAATGACATATCAGATGCAATTGTGCTTGGCGTTAAAGTACAAACTCGAATATTATTTTTTCTAACTTCTTTCATCAATGCTTCCGACATTCCAATTACAGCAAATTTTGATGCTGAATATGCCGAAGTATTTGCATTTCCAGTAATTCCAGCAGTTGAGGAAACGTTTATGATATCACCTTCATTTTTAGTGATTAAATAAGGTAAAACTTCCTTAGTTACATAATACATTCCCATTACATTGGTTTGAATAATGGCGTTCCATTTCTCTGGACTCATGTCTAAAAAACTTCCAAAAGCTGCAATTCCGGCATTGTTTACTAAAATATCTACCGACTTAAATTGGTGTAAAATACGTTCAATGCCAACTTTCACCTCTACATGATTTCCTACATCAAATAGTTCATAAATGGCATTTACACCATACGATTTCAGTTCTGCTACAGTATTAAGCAGATTTTGTTCGTTTCTTCCAGTAATTGCAACATCAATTCCTTCTTTTGCGAAAGCAATAGCAGTGGCTTTTCCTAAACCTTTTCCGCCACCAGTAACAATTGCTTTTTTACCTTTTAAATTTTCCATGAGTTTATTTTTATACAAATTTACTATTCTGAAATCTATTGATTAGTAATTCAAACTTAAATTTAACGGATTATTAGCGTAATAGTAATCTCAATTTTTTGAAAGATTATCTATGAGATAAAACAACTTAAACAACAAAAACCTATTTTTGATTTTTCAAACAACAAATCTAATGGCATTCAGTAAAGATAAAGTACAACATTTTTTTAGGTTAGTAAAACAATCTATCAAAGGAGAAGAGCACGATTACACACAAGGAAACGTAAAAGTTGCTATTGTTTTATTGGCTATTCCAATGATCTTAGAATTGAGTTTGGAGTCTATTTTTGCAGTAGTTGACATTTATTTTGTGGGTCATTTGCCCAATGCCGATGTTGCTGTTGCAACTGTTGGTTTAACAGAAGCCGTAATTTCATTAGTTTACACAATCGGAATTGGTTTAAGTGTTGGTGCAACAGCAATAGTTTCTCGTCGAATTGGTGAAAAAGATGTTATTGGAGCTTCAAAATCTGGTGCGCAAGCCATTATTGTTTCATTATTTGTATCCATAATTGTGGCTATTTTAGGCTATATTTTTGCGCCAAATATTCTAGGACTAATGGGAGCAAGGCAAGAAGTGATTGATGAAGGCGCGATGTTTTCTAGAATTATTTTCGCAAGTAGTCCAGCAATTATTTTATTGTTTTTAATTAACGGAATTTTTCGTGGTGCTGGCGATGCTGCAATGGCAATGCGAAGTCTATGGATCGCTAGTATTATCAATATTTTTCTGTGTCCGTTTCTCATCTATGGTGTCGGACCTTTTCCAGAACTTGGACTAACAGGTGCTGCAATTGCAACTGCTATTGGACGAACTACTGGCGTATTTTATCAATGTTACCATTTATTTTTAAAAGATAGAACCATTAAAATTCTTCAACAGTATTTTAAACCCAATTTTGAAATCATAAAATCATTATTAAGTATTGCAACTCCTGCGATGTTGCAGTTTTTTATCCAAAGCGGCAGTTGGATTGTACTAACTTATATAGTATCAATTACAGGAAGCACTGATGCGAGCGCTGGTTATCAAATAGCTATTAGAAATGTGGTATTTTTTATTCTTCCAGCTTGGGGATTTAGTAATGCTGCAGCAACATTAGTTGGTCAAAATCTAGGTGCAAAGCAAACCGATAGAGCAGAACAAAGTGTTTTTCTTACCACAAGATATACAGTGATTTTTATGGGATTTGTTTCTCTATTATTTGTTTTTCTTCCAGAAACAATTATTAGTTTTTATACTTCAAATAAAATAATTGCCGATTACGGAGTTCAAGCATTGAGAATAATGGGATTCGGATTTATTTTCTACGGAATCGGAATGGTAATGATCCAATCGCTAAATGGAGCAGGCGATACCAAAACCCCAACTTGGATTAATATTTTTTGCTTTTGGATGATACAAATTCCATTGGCTTGGTTGCTTGCAGTTCATTTTAAAATGGGACCACTTGGTGCCTTTATTGCAATTCCTACAGCAGAAACAGTTTTAGCATTTCTAGCTTTTTATTTCTTTAAAAAAGGAAAATGGAAAGCTGTTGAGGTATAGCTTTTCAGCAAATTACGAGCAGATTATTTCAAGAAATTTTAATTTTTTTCCACTCTGAGAGCTTTTCTTCAAATGTTTTGCCTGCATTTGCCGGACTTGTAGATGGTAAAATAGTAGTTGGGTAGTCCTTTTCTAAGGAAACATATTTCTTAAAGAAACTAGCCGCTTTTTGTCCGTTGAAGAATATATGATTGATTTTGGGATGGTTTTTTAGAAAATATTCAAAGTCATTAATGACCTCATTTTTTATAGCACTATCAAGGCTTCCTTGTCTTTCGCAAACTTGCAAAACATCCCATAATGCAATATTATTGTTTAAAATTAGCGCTTTTCTATTTTCATAATCTTCAGAAAATGGCGTCTCAAAAATAGTAAATAGTAACTTCCAGAAATTGTTGCGCGAATGTCCATAGTATTGATCTAATAAAATAGATTGTTCACCTGGCATTGTACCCAAAATTAAAATAGTAGCATCTTTATTTGAAATAGGTTTAAATGAATATTTTATCATGAAAAAGTTATTATTTTTCAAATAGTTTATGTTTCAAATGTAGGAAATATGCTTTTAAAAACATCTTTTATTTATTTTTTATTTAATGCTCAATTGTTGATTTTACCAGAATTTTAAAAAATATTTAAAAATATTTGTTAATTCTGG
Source organism: Flavobacterium aquatile LMG 4008 = ATCC 11947 (assembly GCF_000757385.1). Classification (GTDB taxonomy): domain Bacteria; phylum Bacteroidota; class Bacteroidia; order Flavobacteriales; family Flavobacteriaceae; genus Flavobacterium; species Flavobacterium aquatile. The sequence goes on from NZ_JRHH01000005.1 coordinate 435,494, forward strand.
AACGACTGTTTCAATATATTTATATCTTTGTCCCATAATTTAAAAAAGCAATGGCACGTACTGTCGAATTTAACGAGTGTGAAATCATAGATAAAGCAATGAACGTCTTTTGGGAAAAAGGCTATCAGGCAACTTCTATGCAAGATCTTGTTGATGCCATGCAAATTAACAGAAGCAGTATTTACAACACTATTGGCGATAAACATCAACTTTTTATGAAATGTATCAGCAGTTATTTCGATAATGCGATGCTTGAAATAAAAGAAAAAGTTGCCAAAGAAACATCTGCAAAACAAGCACTTATCAATATCATTACCGATAAAGCAAGTTGGATTGTTGATTGCGAAAAAGGTTGTTTAGGAATAAAAACCGTTTTTGAAATTGCTCCTGAAGATAATGAAGTAAGAAAACTAATGAGCCAAAATAATGAAATCTTTCTTCAATTTTTGGCAGAAGTAGTTCAAAAAGCCATCGATGATAAAGAGTTAGATGGTTCTGAAGATGCAATTTTGATGGCAGAATACATTATGACATCATTTACTGGTTGGAAACAATCCTATATTTTAGATAGAAATCCAATTCGTATTAAAAAAATGTCCGAATACCTTATTAAACAAATTACACGTTAGCTCCTTTTTTTTAACACTAATTCTGGAACGATTAGTTCAGAATTTTAAATCTAGTTTGCTACAAATCAATATATTATCTGGAACGTTTGTTTCAATATAAATAATTTCAATAAGCATTAAATTACCAATAAACACGTATAATTCTGGAACGATTGTTTCAGAATAATAACCAAAACTTAACATTAATTTAAATCCAATCCAATCATGAAAACAATTATTTCTTTAAGCATAATCGCTTTACTTTTAGTAGGTTGTGCTAATAAAAACGAAGGTGCACCAGCAAGCGCGCCAGCAACATTACCTGTTTTAAACATCGCGTATGAAACTGCTGCAACAGAAACAGAATTTCCAGTAGCCATTCAAGGTAAAAACGATGTAGAAATTCGTCCGCAAGTAAACGGAACTTTAGACAAGATTTATGTAGATGAAGGCGTTTTTGTAAATCAAGGTCAGCCTTTATTCAAAATCAACGACAATCCGTATCGTCAACAATTGAATAATGCTTCTGCTAGTTTGAATGCTGCTCAAGCTGCTTTAATCAACGCCCAACTTGAGGTTGAAAAACTAACGCCTTTGGTTCAAAACAAAGTAGTTTCTGACTATCAATTGAAAACGGCTAAAGCAAATGTTAGTATCGCCAAAGCAAATGTTGCCCAAAATAGAGCAGCAGTTGAAGCAGCACAAATCAATGTAAACTATACTTTGATAAAAGCGCCAGTAAGCGGTTACATTGGCAGATTGCCAAAAAAACAAGGAAGTTTAATTAGTCAAAACGATCCGGAAGCATTAACCAGACTTTCAGATACTAAAGAAGTATATGCTTATTTCTCTTTGGGTGAAAATGATTTTATCAACTTTAAATCTAATTATCAAGGAACAACTATCAATGACAAGTTGAAAAATTTGCCACCAGTTTCTTTGGTTTTATCGGATAATTCTATCTATTCTCAAACAGGAAAAGTGGATATGGTCGATGGACAATTTGACAAAACAACAGGAGCAATTACGCTGAGGGCAAAGTTTCCAAATGCTAATGGACTGCTACGATCGGGAAATACAGGTAAGGTTAAAATTAGTATTCAACACGATAATTCAATTGTAATTCCGCAAGAAGCAACTATTGAAATTCAAGACAAGTTGTATGTAGTTCTTGTTGATAAAAAGAACACTATTGCAAGACAACCCATTCAAGTTTCAGGAAAAAGTGGTACAAATTATTTAGTAAAAGAAGGTATCAAAACAGGTGACCGAATTGTACTAAAAGGTTTTGAAAATCTACCTGATGGCGCGACTATTATTCCAGAAAATACTAAGAAAGTAGTAGCCAAATTATAATTCAATAACTAACAAACAATCAATATGTTACAAAAATTTATTGACAGACCAGTACTGTCAACGGTCATCGCTATACTTACTGTTATCCTCGGAGTTATAGGATTAACATCACTTCCGTTACAACAATTTCCAGATATTGCGCCACCAGCAGTTCAAGTTGTGGCACTTTATCCTGGAGCCAATGCTGAAACAGTTTTACGTTCGGTTGCACCATCTTTGGAAGAAGCAATTAATGGTGTTGAAAATATGAGTTACATGAGTTCAACAGCCAGTAACGATGGTTCATTGGTTATTACAGTTAACTTTAAATTGGGTACCAATCCCGATCAAGCAGCAGTAAATGTTCAGAATAGAGTTTCACAAGCTACAAGTCAATTGCCACAAGAAGTGGTTCAAGCTGGAATTTCTACCACGAAACAACAAAATAGTTTGTTGATGGTAGTCGATTTATTATCCGAAAATGAAAAGCAATACGATCAAACGTTTCTTGCCAATTATGCTCAGATAAATATTATTCCCGATTTAAAGAGAATTCCAGGAGTTGGTCAAGCATTAATTTTTGGAGGAAGTAAAGATTACTCACTTCGCGTGTGGTTGAATCCTGCAAAAATGGCTAATTATAACCTTACTCCAAAAGAAGTTATGGGCGCCATTCAAGATAAAAACTTAGAAGCTGCACCAGGAAGATTCGGAGAAAGTAGTAATGAAGCATTCGAATATGTATTAAAATATAAAGGAAAACTAAACAAGCCAGAACAATATGAAAACATTGTAATTCGTTCAAATTCTGATGGTTCTGTGTTGCGATTGAAAGACGTTGCTCGAATCGAATTGGGTTCGTACACGTATTCAAGTAGCACACGAATTGATGGAAAAGCAGGTTTGAATATCGCAATTTATCAATTACCAGGTTCCAATTCTAGTGATGTTCAAATTGCCATTAAAGAAATGATGAACAAGGCATCGAAGGATTTTCCAAAAGATGTAAAACATTTAATTTTGTATAATACGAAAGATTCTTTAGACTTATCTATTGCACAAGTAAAGTCTACTTTGATTGAAGCTTTTATCTTGGTATTTATAGTTGTTTTCTTATTCTTGCAAGATTTTAGAGCGACATTAATTCCGGCCATTGCAGTTCCAGTTTCTATTTTAGGAACGTTCTTTTTCATGCAAGTATTCGGATTTTCAATCAATCTTTTAACGTTATTCGCATTAGTTCTCGCCATCGGAATTGTAGTCGATGATGCTATCGTCGTCGTCGAGGCAGTTCATGAGAAAATGCACAGCAAAAAGTTGTCTGCCAAAGCCGCTACAACATCTGCCATGAGTGAAATCACAGGAGCGATTATTTCGATAACATTAGTAATGTCGGCGGTATTTCTTCCTGTAGGATTTATGGAAGGTTCGACAGGTGTTTTTTATAGACAATTTGCTTTTACATTAGCCATTGCCATCGTGATTTCTGCTGTAAATGCTTTAACATTGAGTCCAGCTTTGGCAGCGTTATTCTTAAAAGATGTTCCTCACGATAATGTACATGGTGAACCAGAAAAGCCTAAAAACTTTAAAGAAAAATTCTTCATTGGTTTCAACACTGGATTTGATAAATTAACGACCAAATATGTTAAAAGTCTTCAGTTTTTAATCAAAAATAAGTGGATTAGTCTTGGCGGCTTGGCTGTAGTAGTTTTAGGTACATTCTATTTGGTGAAAACCACGCCAACAGGTTTTATTCCGTCAGAAGATCAAGGTTTTATTGCTATTTCTATGTCGATGCCAGCTGGAGCTTCTTTAGAAAGAACTAAAACTACAATGACCGAAGTTGAAAAAACATTAGGAACATTGCCTTCGCAAAAAACATTGAATGTACTTTCAGGATTTAATTTGCTTACACAATCAAGCAGTCCATCGGCTGGTGTAATTTTTATCTTGCTGAAACCTGCCAAAGAGCGCGGTGAATTGACCGATATTAATGATATTATGAACGATGTTAGAGGTAGATTGAGCAACATTAAAGGCGCAAATTTCTTTGTATTTACTTTCCCAACCGTTCCCGGATTCAATAATGTTGATGGTTTGGATATTGTACTGAAAGATAAAACAGGAGGAAGCATTAGCAAATTCAGTGGTATTAGCACACAGTTTATTGGTGAATTGATGAAACGAAAGGAAATTGCTGTTGCATTTACGAGTTTCAAAGCCGATTATCCGCAGTTAGAAATGGAAGTTGATGATGTAAAAGCCGAACAACTTGGTGTAAATGTTAGCGATATTCTTCAAACGATGCAAGCCTATTTTGGTAGTTCGCAAGCATCTGATTTTAATCGATTTGGAAAATATTACAGAGTTGTAGTTCAAGCCGAAGCCGAAGCGAGAAACAAACCCGAATCATTAAACGGTGTGTTTGTAAAAAACCGTCAAGGCGAAATGGTTCCAGTTGCTACATTAGTAAAATTAAAACCAATTTTAGGTTCGGAAACAGCGTCGCGATACAATCTTTTTAATTCGATTAGTGTCAATGCCATTGCTAAACCTGGGTTTAGTTCTGGCGCTGCAATTAAAGCGGTTCAAGAAGTGGCTGAAACCCAATTACCAAAAGGATATACCATAGAATTTTCGGGTTTAACTAAAGAAGAAATTACTTCGTCTGGACAGTCAGCAGTTATTTTTGGATTGAGTTTGTTGTTTGTATTCTTCTTATTAGCAGCGCAATATGAAAGTTATATTCTTCCAGCAGCGGTAATATTATCGATTCCAACAGGAATATTTGGAGTATTTGTAGCGATTGGTTTTGCAGGAATTGAAAACAATATTTACGTTCAAGTTGCTTTAATAATGCTTATTGGATTACTCGCCAAAAATGCCATACTTATTGTAGAATATGCCATTCAACGACGACGCGCTGGAAAATCACTTTTGGCATCTTCCTTGGAAGCAGCAAAATTACGTTTGCGTCCAATTATCATGACCTCATTTGCCTTTGTTGTTGGATTAATTCCGATGATGCGTGCTACTGGACCATCGGCTTTAGGTAACCATTCTATTAGTATTGGTGCAGCAGGAGGAATGGTATCTGGAGTTCTTTTGGGAATATTTATTATTCCGGTATTGTTCATTGTATTCCAATATTTACAAGAAAAAGTAACTGGAAAACCATTGGCAGTTTTGAATAACGAAAAACATTCTAAAGAATAATCTATCATAAGTAAAAATTCCCATTTTGTTATTTCGACGAAGGAGAGATTGCATAACAGAAATTCTGTAAAATAGTAGAATTTCTCCTTCCCGAAATATAAAAATGATATTTAAAACAAATTAAAATCATCAAAATGAATCATATAAATAAATATATAAAGAAGTCTGCTGTATTCGTGCTACTGATAACGGGATTAACGGCTTTTTCTCAAGATAATTCTAAAATAGAACTTCCTGAAAATTTCAGAAATTCTTCAGAAAGTGATACAACGAATATAGCCGATATCAAATGGAAATCGTTTTTCTCAGAAACCGATTTGGTAGAATTAATAGATGTCGCTTTGGCAAAAAATAACAATCTGCAAATAGCTGAAAAGAATATTACGATAGCCAATTTGCAATACAAGCAAGCCAAATGGGGTAATGTTCCGCAAGTAAATGCTTATGCAAATGCGACTACTACTAGACTTTCTGAAAACAGTCTTAACGGATTAAGTACCAGTCAATTTCTTGGAAAAAATCACCTTGAAGATTTTTCTGCAGGATTGAATTTGTCTTGGGAAGCTGATATTTGGGGTAAAATTAAAAACCAAAAGAAAAGTGCTTTAGCCACTTATATGCAAACAACCGAAGCCAAAAAAGCATTGCAAACTTCTATAGTTGCAACTGTTTCTAACGGATTTTATGATTTGCTGATGCTTGATGCGCAACTTGAAATTGCTAAGAAAACTTTGGTTTTAAACGACAGTACATTATTTGTTGTAAACCTTCAGTATGAAGCTGGACAAGTAAATTTATTGGCAAAGCAACAAACCGAAGCACAACGATTAATTTCTGCACAACTTATTCCAGAACTGGAGAAGAATATTCAAATTCAGGAGAATGCGTTGAGTGTTTTAACTGGTACTTTTCCCGAAGCGCAGAAGAGACAAAGTTTACTGAATAACTTGATTGTAAAAGACAATCTTTCTGCTGGAATTCCGTCGCAATTGCTTAGTAAAAGACCTGATGTGAAAAGTGCTGAATTGGAATTAAAAATCGCCAATGCACAAGTCGGAATTGCCAAAGCGAGTTTATATCCATCACTAAATATCACCGCTTTTACTGGCGTAAATTCATTTGAATTCAATAATTGGTTCAATATTCCTGCATCATTATTTGGTTCGGTTACAGGCGGATTGGTTGCGCCACTTTTAAATGGTAAAAAACTAAAAACACGCTACGAAATTGCTAAAGTTGCAAGAGAACAATCGGTTTTGCGATTCAAGCAGACGGTTTTAGTTGCTGTTGGAGAAGTTTCGAATGCGTTAGTTAAAATTGATAAACAAGAAAAAGAATATGCAATTGCCAATGAGCGTGTTGAAACTTTAAAAAAATCAATTATAAACGCTAACATGCTTTTCAAAAACGGAATGGCAAATTATCTAGAAGTAATTATTGCACAAAGTAATCTTTTGCAAGCCGAACTAGAATTGGCTTCAATTAAAAAAGACCGACTTGTTGCCAATGTAGAATTGTACCGTGCTTTAGGCGGCGGATGGGAATAATTTAAAATATAACTAATCTTATTTATATGATGTTACAAAAATCATGTAACATCATATAAATTAAAATAATCAAAAAAATGAAAAACGAAAACTGCTCTAATAACTTCTCTTTTTTTGGAAAAAGAAAATGTACAACTAATGATCTTTTCAAAACTGAAATTTCAGAAGAAACTCAAAAAGAAACAATTCCAAATCAAAACACAGAATTTGATTTGAATCATAAACTAAATTTTCAATTGATTGATATCGACAAAGTATTTGCGAATTAATTAGTAAAGATTAACAAATTACATAAAAATGATAACCTTTTTATTATATCCAATTTCGCTAATTCCGTTGCAGATTTTATATCTTTTGTCTGATTTTTGCGCCTATTTATTGTATCATGTTTTTAAATACAGACGTAAAGTTGTAAGCGAAAACATAGAAAAATCATTCCCTAATTTGGATAAAAAGGAGCGGATTTCCATTGAAAAACAATTTTATAAAAACTTCTGTGATAATTTTATAGAAACAGTAAAACTACTATCGATATCCGAAAAAGAATTGCAATCACACATAACTGCCGATTATTCTGAACTAGAGAAAATTTTAGCAGAAAATCAGAATTGTCATATTTATCTCGGACATCAATTTAATTGGGAATGGGCAAATGCGCATGTTGGTTCGACTTTTAAAAATACTAATATTGCTGTAGCATATAAACCATTGAGGAACAATTCGTTTAATAATTTGATGCTTAAAATAAGAAGTCGTTTTGGATCTAAAATGGTTTCTTCAAAGAAAATGAAGCATGAAATGGAGGCATATAAAGATAAACAGCATGTTTTAATATTAGTAGCCGATCAAAATCCTAATAAACCAATAAGAAGTTTTTGGACTTCCTTTTTATCACAACCAACCGCTTTTATTAGTGGTTCAGAATTATATACGGCTTCTCACAAAACGCCAACTCTTTTCGCAAAAATCATTCGAGAAAAAAGAGGACATTATAAATTTGTATTAACACCAATTTTCGATTTTTCAGAAGAATATAGTATTGGAAGGGTTACGAGTATTTTTACCAAGAAACTTGAAAATGCTATAAAAGCCAATCCCGAAAATTACCTTTGGAGCCATAAACGTTGGAAACATAAATATAAAATCGAATATAAAAGACGTTGGATTGATAAATCATTAGAGTTGCAATTATATTCAAATCACAAATTATAGTACACTTATTGTTCTGTTAAAGTTAGTGCTTTTAGAATTTCAAGTCGTCTTAATAAATTAATTTTACATAAAAGATTCAAAATAAAAATGTCAAAAAATATTCCAATATCAATACTCGAATTGGCTATCGTTTCAAAAGGAAGCAATACTAGTCAAACACTTCAAAAAACCAAAGAAATTGCTCAAGCTGCCGATGCTTTAGGTTATAACCGATTTTGGCTTGCGGAACATCACAATATGGCACATGTTGCAAGTACAGCAACAGTGGTTTTAATCGGATTTATTGCTGGTGAAACCAAAAATATCCGCGTTGGTTCGGGCGGAATTATGTTGCCCAATCATTCGCCTTTAATAATCGCTGAACAATTTGGAACTTTAGAAACACTTTATCCTAATAGAATAGATTTAGGATTAGGACGAGCGCCAGGAACAGACGGATTAACTGCACAAGCCATCAGAAAAGATTTTTATGAAGAATCACAGCAGTTTCCAAAAAATGTATCTGCATTACAAACTTATTTTTCTGAAAAAAACAGCACTTCGCCTGTTAGAGCATTTCCAGCCGAAGGTTTAAAAGTTCCCATTTGGATTTTAGGTTCAAGCATGGATAGTGCCGCTTTGGCTGCAGCTTATGGTTTGCCGTATGCTTTTGCAGGACATTTTGCGCCTAAACAAATGGTTCAAGCATTTGAATTTTATAGAGAAAATTTTGAGCCTTCGGAGTATCTTTCTGAACCCAAAACTATAGCATGTGTGAATTTAATTGCAGCTGATACCAACGAAGAAGCAGAGGTTTTATCAACGAGTTTGTATCGAATGTTTTTAAATTTAATCCAAAATAACAGACAACCTCTTCAACCACCAGTAGCATCTTTGAATGGTCTTATGAATGAAACTGAGCGTTTTCATGTAGATCAAATGACAGCATGCTCTTTTATTGGCGACAAACAGCATTTAGTTAAAGAACTAAAAAGATTTATTGATTTCACTCAAATCGATGAGCTTATGATAACAAGTCCGATTTACAATCACTCAGATAAATTGAAAAGTATAAAAATAGGGAAGGAAGTTATGGATGAAATTAATGCTATCTAATTTTAGATATAATGGATAAAATTTAAAAGGCTTAATGTTGTTAAAGTACTAGAATTCCATGTTCAATATTAACTATCTTTGGCCTCAAAAAAAAATTAAAAAATTGAAAGAGCCAATTTTCTATAAATTTATTTATTTACTGGGATTTATATTTTTTTTCACAAGTTCTTCAGCACAAGATTCTATTGTTTGTAATGAAAAAATTAGGCGTGGTGTTGATGGTATGAAGAATTTAAAATATGCTTATGCCATCGAAAATCTTACTTCAGCCAAAGCTATTGCTGAGAAAGAAAAATTACCAAATCAACTTTTTTTATCATCTAATAATTTAGGTCTTACCCATTATAAGATGATGGATTATGGTAATGCATTGATTCATTTATTGGATGCGTACGAAACTGCTATTATCAATAAAAGTCCTGTAAATGAGATGACTGTTCTCAATAATATTGCAATTGTTTATATTAAAGATGGTAAAAAAGACAAAGCTGAAGAGTATTTTATTAAATCGTTTGAAACGGCCAAAAGAAATAATATTACTACAAGAATTGGTCTTTATGCTACCAATTTGGCTCAATTAAAATTGGATGCTAAAGAATATGCTGAAGCTCAAGAATACATCACTATAGCAATTCCAGAACTTAAAAATGAGCCTCAAGTATTATTAAATGCAAGAACTATTGAGAATTATCTTAAATTAGAAAAAGGAAAAATTTCTGAGGTAATTACGAGTAGTATTTTACTTTTGAAAGAGGCTTCTACAAAAGATTATCATGAAGAAAAATCAGAACTACACTATTTATTATCAAAAGCTTTTTATATAGGTAAATTATGGAATAAGTCAATGATTTATATTGAAAACGGTATAAAAGGAACTGATAATAAGGAAACTAAAATTCGATTTTATGAGTTAAAATCTCAAGTTGCTCTTAGTTTAAACCAACCCGATAAAGCTATTGCATCTAAAGATTCTATTATTGTTTTAACAAAAATCATTAACGAATCTAACAATAAAGAATTATTAGAAAATACTTCATTGAGATTTGAATTGTCTAAATCACAAAACGAACTAAATTTTAGTAAAACTAATACAGCAAATCATAAAAGAATGTATTTGTTATTTATAGTCATTTTATTGCTTTCACTATTGAGTTTGTTTGGATTTTATTTTAAACGAAATCAATTACTTAATCAAAAAAAAATAATATCTGATAATCTTTTGAAGATTAAAAATTTACAATTAGATCAAGAAAAGAAAAACAGTCAGTTGCTTAAAAGTGAGTTAGAGCAAAAGGAACTTTTAGCATTATTGGAGTCAGAAAAACAAAAAGAAAATGAGATTTTGTTAAAGAAAGAAATTGAGGATAAGAACAAATTATTATCTGATAAAATTTTATTTCAATCTACCAGAAATGAATTAATTGAAGAAGTAATCGAAAAAATTACTACGGATACCAAAATTGAAGTTACCGATAACTTGCTCAAAACGGTTAGAGATTTAAAATCGCATTTAAAAGAAGATTCTAAATGGGACGATTTTATGTCACACTTTGAAAATGTCAATAATGATTTTATCGTTGCTTTAAAAAACAAACACGATTGGTTAAATGCAAATGATATTAGATTTTTATCCTTCATATATTTAAACTTGAATACCAAAGAGATTGCTTCACTTTTAAATATCTCGCCTGTTAGCTGTAGAAAACGCAAAGAACGACTAATTAAAAAACTACAATTAGATCAAAACGTAACGTTATTCAGCTATTTGTCTCAAATAAAATAAATTAACTTTCTAAACCGTCACACAATGTCACACGTCTTGTCACAAGATGTATCACTATTTTGTGGTGGTTTACTTTATTTTGGTATTTACTTTACAATAAAAAAATATTAATTTAAAATTTATTGTCATGAAAAAGAAATTACTAAAGTTATTACTATTATTTGTTAGCTTAAATGCTTTTGCTCAAGCGCCAGTTATCGAAGGTGAATTAATGCTGTGTCCGTGGACCGATGGAACAGCATCTGTAACAAATCAAACTTATGATAGTTATCAATGGTATTCTAAATTTTGGTTTACTGAAGATGAATTTGTTGCAATCGATGGTGCTACGTCATCAACTTTTACTTATGATTGGTACACTTATGATCAGTCACTTTTTAAAGTTGTTGCGGTAATTGATGGTACAAGTTATGAATCGAATACCATCCAAATTGATAGCTGGAATTGGACATCATTATTCACACAATTTGAGTTAAATGATTATGCCTCTTTTGATCCTAACTCATCTTCTATTTTATTATGTCAAGGAGGTTCTTTTGATATTTCTATTAATAATCCACCTTTTAGTGTAAATATTCAATGGTATAAAGATGGAGTTGCAATTACTGATGCAACAAATCCAATTTATACAATAACTGAACCTGGACTTTATGAAGTAATTGCTGCACCATCTTTTTGCCCTAATAATTCAAGCAACACATTTGGAGTTGATGTGATTGCAAATTATGATTGTAATTTAGGAATAGATAATCCAAATCAGCAAAGCGCAGTTGTTTATCCTAATCCTGCTACAACAATGATTAACATAAATTCTAATTTAGGTGTTTTTGACAATTACAACATTGTTGATATGATGGGCAAATCTATTTTAAAAGGTAGAATTACTGATGTACAAACTATTATTTCTATTGAATCGCTTGCGAACGGAGTTTATGTTCTTGAGCTTGTTGGTGAAAACCAAAAAACAACACACAAACTAGTTAAACAGTAAAAAATGAAGTGAGTTAATTATTTTCTGTTTACGCCCAAAAGAGTACTTTCTTTTGGGTTTTTTTTTGCCATAACTTTTTACTTTATATTATTTAGAAGTTTATAATTTAAAAAAAATATTTTTTAAAATTGTTGCCATTAAAAAAAATATAAATGCTGAAGATGGTAACAATTTCAAAGCTTTACAAAGTATTTTCTCTCATTTATTCTTCATTTAATTATAAATTTTCTTTGATTAATAATGGTTGTTTTTTGGTTTTTACATTTCATTTCCATTCAACTTTTTGATTTACAGATAACTAAGAATATACTTATATTTTTAACATTTGTTTAACAACGAATTAAAGCAACCAAATTGGTTTTATTTACTCTTTAGTATAAATAATTTAAATATTTAATTGCTATGAAAAAGCTAAAATTGCATGTTGTTGCTCTAGTATTGTTTACCGCAACAGCATTTGTGTCATGCTCTGATGATGACAATGGAAACTCAACTGTTTCAAAAACAGAATTTGTAACTGAAGTTGCCGGACCTGAAACAGGTGAAGTCAACAAAGATGTTTTACTTAATGTTACATTCGCAGTAGAAGGCGAGTGTGGAGAGTTTGAAAAAACTATTGAAACTACTACAGGAAACACAAAAACAATTGAGGTTCAAGTTAAGTATGATAGTTCTAAAATTTGTACGCAACCAACTACAAGAAGTATGGTTTACAAATTTAAAGCAACAGCTGCTGGAACTTACATTCTTAAATTTAAAAAATCAGCTACCGAGTTTATTACACAAACTATTGTAATTAGCTAAACGTAAATGCTTTTTAATAAAAACACCGACATAAGTCGGTGTTTTTTGTTTTTATAGAAAGGTAAAAAACTATTTTTTTATTTCAAATTCTTCGCAATCAATTCTTATGTTGTCGTTTTTTAGGTTCTGATTTAATAAACTGCAAAAAGATTCTTTATTGTTTTCTGAATAAAATTTGCATTTGACACAAGTTCGTTGAATACTTATTATTTTTAATTCATTTAATTGTTGAATGATAGTTGTGATGTTTTGCCATAAAACTAATTTATCATTTTGATCCGTATTTGAAATGATTTCTGTTAACGGATTTACAAAATTTTCAGTTTCTAAAACGATTTGTTTGCCACTTTCTGTTAATTCAATAGTGTAACTTCGAGTATCTTTTTGGTCAATATGTTTCTTGATGTATTTTTTTTGTTCAAGCGTTTTAATGGTGTCGCTTATGGTAGGTTTGGTCAAATTAAATTCATTCGACAAGTAACTAACCGTAGTCTTCTCGATACTATGATAGGCAATAAAAATTAAAACTTGAATTTGAATAGGACTCAAATTGTAGCTTTTGGATTTATCCAAAAGCAATGTTTTAAAAACTTGAGAGATACGATCTAAACCTGCAACAATTTTATAGTCGAGATTTGAATTTTGATTTTTTAAATTATAAACACTTTCCATAATTTTATAAAAGAATAAACCGAAAGTAAAGTACTCTCGGTTTGCAAAGTTAGTAATCCTAATTAAAAATTAATAACAATTTTCCATTTCAATAATGGCATAGCCATTGTTTACTATTTTTTGCTCAATTTCTTCTGGTACTTTATCTATATGACAAAAAGTGCATTCTTTTGAAGTTAAATTTTGTCCTTCTTGTAAAATACTTTTTAAATACTTTTTTCCATATTCGAAAATTTGGTTTTCATCTTTCAAATTTTCATCTACTAGAATATCAAAATGCATTAGTTTTCCGTCTTTGCGAGTTACATAAGTATCCCAAACTGCTACTTTCATATTATTTATTTTTTTTATATTTTTTATTTTTAATGTAAAAATCCCTGTTAAAATGTTTTAAAAGGGATTTTTTAGTATTCTTAACCGATAACTTCTTCCATAGAAGCACCAAAGTTGATGTGTAAAACGGTTCCTTTTGGAGTTACCAATGCTGGAACCGATTTTAAACCTGCTTTTACAGCTTCTTCAATTCTTGATTTGTCGTTTCCGAGATGAACGATTTCAACATTTGAACGTCCAATTAAGTCAATAACGTCGTGTTCTGCACTTATGCAAACTGGACAACCTGCGTGATAGAAAATTGATTTACTCATAATAGTTTTTTTTAAATGTATTAATTATTTGATTTTGTGTTTGTAAACACATTGCAAATATAGTTAGTTATCCTAACTAAATAATATTTTTTTTTGTTTTTAATTCTTTTTTAACATTTTAATTAATTTAAAAGTTTTGAATAATCATTTATCTCATAAGAATTAAATATGATCAGAGCTCAAATACTTTTTGGCTAACAAATTTTTAAATAGAATAAATGTCCACTTCAACTTGAAATTAGGATGGTTAACCTTTTTTGTCTTTTCAGAGGCACTTCACTCATCTACCTTTGATGAAAATAAAGCAGATTATTTAAAACTAGCTTTAATATTTAAAGACAATAATTATGAATAAGAATGAAAAAAAAGCATTGCTAATTTTACTACTAATTGTGGGCTTTTCTTGTTATTACTATTTTTTTCCCAATAGAGATTGGTTAGGGAAACCCTATTTGAATCAAGCACAAACTGATGGCTTTGCGGTAGTAGAATTATTTACTTCAGAAGGTTGCTCAAGTTGTCCTCCAGCAGATGAACTTTTATCTAAAATGCAAAAAGAAGCTCAAGGGAAAAATATCTATTTATTGGCTTTTCATATTGACTACTGGGATAACGAGCAATGGAAAGATTCTTTTAGTGATGAAAAATATACCAAACGTCAAGAGCAATACTCACAATGGATGAACAGAAGTTTAATTTATACCCCTCAATTTGTTATAAATGGTTCGACTGAATTTGGAGGTGATGATGGTAGAAAACTTTACAGTTTAGTTGCCGAAGGTCTCAAAAGTGAGCCAAGCAATGATTTACAATTTATATTAAATGAAACAAAAGACTCCTTAATAGTAAATTATAAAACTAAAGAGAATAAAAACTCCAATTTGATTATTGCTGTTGTTCAAAAAGTTGCATCATCAATAGTTACAGGAGGAGAAAATAATCGTGCTTTTTTAAATCATGTGCAAGTTGTTCGTCAAATAAAAGGCATCGCATTGAATAAAAAGTCAGGAAAAGTGGTCGTAGAAAAACCTCAAAACTATACTGAAAAAGAATGGGAAGTAATTTCATTTATACAAGACAATAAAAACGGAAAAATTACTGCTGCAGCAAAATCCAATTAATATTAATAACATTTTATCACAATTATTATGAAAAAAATTATTTTAGTAGTAACAGGTTTACTAGTGGTAGTTGCCTGTATTTTAGAAATGGCTTTACCTATCAAAGCACTATTTGATCCGGGTAATCTTAAAGAACTAACCTATTATTTTAATAGTAAAGACAGAACAGTATCGGTACTTTATGGCAACGATAAAGCTTTCTCAATTTTAAATGACAAAAAACACGTTGCACAATCTGGGGCCATTTTTAAATTGGTTACTTCTATTGACGATCAAAGCGCTTTAGGACTTGATTTAGTGAGTAAAAGTAAGCTTCACGATATTGAAACTATAACTATGGAAGCATCGATAAATAGTAAATTAATTGTCAAATATCAATCTACTAAAAAAATTGCCGAAGAAGTTTCTAAAAAAGAATTTATCACTAAACGAATTGCATTTATTACTTCTTTAAAATCAAATTTAAATCAGTAATAAAATTTAGTAGTTATAATCGGATGCTGTTTACAGTAAGTTTTTTTTATTATCTGTTTTCTAACCAATGTAAAAAAGCAGTAACTTTTTCTTTTCCAACCAGTAATTTTTCTTCAGTTGGTACCGATAATTTTAGCAATAGTTTGCGTGAAAAATAATGTTCGGCTTCTTTAATTGCAGAAAAATTCACAAGATATTGTCTGTTGACTCTAAAGAAAAGACTAGAGGATACTAGTTTACTAACTTCATCTAGCGATTGGGTAATCGGATATTCTATTTTGTCAAAAGTCATTATTGTTGGAGTATCATATTTTATAAAAAAATACGCAATATTATCTGTTGGGATAGTAGAATATTTATTGTTTTTAAATACAAGAAAACTTCTTTTTCCGGTATGTTCTCCGTTTCGCGTTAACAGAAAGTCAAAGTCGGGTAGGTTTTTCTTATTGCGTTGAAAGAAATTTTTTAATTCTCCAGCTTTCTTGATTGCATTAGCAATATCTTCTCTAGAAAATGGTTTAAGGATATAATCAATTCCGTTAGATTTGAACGCTTCAATAGCATAATCATCGAAAGCAGTGCAGAAAATTACAGGAGAAACTACCTCAACATTTTTAAAAATTTCGAAGCAAAGTCCATCAGCAAGTTGAATATCCATAAAAATAAGATCGGGCTGATCGTTTTCTGTCAAATAATTTACCGCGCCATCAATACTTTGAATGTACGACAAAATTTGAGCATCTGGTCTAATACTTAGAATGAGTTGTCCGAGTGCTTTTGCTGTTTTTATTTCATCTTCAATTAGTACTATTGTCATAAATTAAGGGTATTTTTACTTTAAAAATAGTTTCCGTTTTCTCTATATTAATTTCATTATCAAGAAGATGTAGAAATCTTCGATTAATATTATCAAGTCCCACACCTGTTGATAATGTACCTTTTTTAAGTTGGATTGGATTTTCTACTATTACAAAATTATTTTGTGTATATAATTTTATTAGAAGTGGTTTATCTAAAGAAACAACATTGTGTTTGATGCTATTTTCTATTAGCAGTTGTAATGTAAATGGCGGAATTTTAGCATTATAATCCTTTTTGTTTATTTCGTTAGTAACTACAAAACCTTCTTCAAAACGTGCTTTTAACAGATAAATATACG
Source organism: Flavobacterium aquatile LMG 4008 = ATCC 11947 (assembly GCF_000757385.1). Lineage (GTDB taxonomy): Bacteria > Bacteroidota > Bacteroidia > Flavobacteriales > Flavobacteriaceae > Flavobacterium > Flavobacterium aquatile. The sequence continues at coordinate 452,161 of NZ_JRHH01000005.1, forward strand.
AATCTAAAATTTGTAATTCCTCTTGTAAAGAAATCAAATCCATTTTCCGGCTTTCTAATGTAAAACGATAAAAATCGGATAATTTTAGAATAAAATCGGCACTATTAGGATCTTGCATTTCAACCATTGACTTTAAAGTGTTGAGACTATTGAACAAAAAATGCGGATTTACTTGTTGTTTTAAAAGTTCGTATTGTGCACCTAAATTAACCGATATCGTTCGTTCCAATTCAATTGAAATCTTTTGAGCGCGATAGTTTTGAAACAATAAATGTAAAAACATGTAAATAATCAAGTTGATTAAAACACCACGTAATTCAAACATGATGGGCGCATCCATTTGTGAAGCGAGAAATAGTTCCTGATGTGCAATTACTAGGATAATCATAACTGCCATTCCCATAAAAACGCTTAAAAGTAGTTTTGTATTTAGAAAACTTTTATCATTTTTATTAGTTGTAAATTTAGGTAAAGCATAAATATTATAGTACCAGATAAAAAGTGAAAATAATATTGTAATAGACGAATTTACTAGTACATCTTTAATTGTATAATTTAAATCAAATAATTTTGGAATTGACGCAAGAATCCCTAGTACAATTGAGCTACCCCAAATAATACGCCAAGAAACTATAAATCCTTTTTCATTTTCTTTCATTTGTTTAAATATTGTCTATCAAAGATAAGTTTATATGTATGAAAATCCAATTATTTCAATTTCAAATTCGCTAGTATGGACATCAAAATGATGCTCTAAATATTTATTAAGTAACAATTATCTCATAAATTAGTATGGCAAAAAAAGCCTGGCACGTAATTCTCATATCACAATGCCAGGCAACCACCAACTTAAACCTAACTATAATACTTTCTTTTTATCGCTATTCTATTAATAATTAGTTATATAAAATGCTACTGTAATTGAATTCCTCTATGATTTAACATAGAATTCAATTATGTATTACAATTTTATTTTAATGATTAAAAAATTATTTTAGAGACAGCTTCGATGGCTCCAGTGTTTGTATTTTGCACAAAACCTATTACCTCAAAATCTTTGGTATTGAAATTATCTGGAAGTGAAATCGTAGTTTTGTCTGTAGCATTTTTTACTAATTTGATAGTATGAAGATGACGAACAATTTGAAAATGAGATAAAATTTTATTAGCGTTTTCTCCTCGTTTCACAGCATTTTTTGCATTTTTTTGAATTACAGTCAAAATTAAATTACTGTTTTTCTGATTACTATTTACCGTATAATTCACCGTTAGTTTTTTACTACTCACCGTTGCATTCAAATCTAAATTCGCTACCGATGGTTTAAGTAGTATTTTCTTAATAGCATTTCTAACAACAGTTTCATTAGATGCTACAAACTCTTGTTTTCCATTTATAATTACTTGTGGTGTGTAAACATTTGGCAGGCTAAACCAATTGGCATAATCATATTGCCTTTTAGTATATTCGGCTTTACTAAATATATCTTTCCAACCTTGATGATCCCAATAATCTACATGGTATGCAATAACATAAACTTCTTGATCTTTATATTCCATTTGAATTTTACCCATAAGTTCATCGGCTGGAGGACAACTGTTGCAACCCTCTGAAGTAAAAAGTTCTAAAACTGCAAAACCTTTGTTGGTTTCAGTTTTTGTCGATTTTTGTCCAAATACTGCAACACTAAAAAATAGATGTATCATGGCAATTATAGCATTAGATTTTATTGATTTCATTAGTTTAAGATTTAATAGTTTTGTTTTTTAATTTACTTTTAATTATTTCTTTTGCCTTTAAATTTGGGATATCAAATTCAAAATAGCTTTTCTGAGGAATACAAACTTCTTTACAGATTTGATAAGATAATTCGACAGCAATTGAGGTGTTCAATTTATTATTGACTTTAATAACTTGAGTTATGGTGAAATTGTTTGTAAAATAAGTTTCGTTTACTTCAAACAATGTGTTGAATGTTGTAGTTGTAGCACTTTCTTTTGCTTTTCCAACTGTTTCATATTTACCTTTACTATTTAAAAATGTGAATTCTAAAGGTAATGGACCGCCTTCTGGTGTTGCTAGTGAATAAAGGTGCCAATCTTTTTCTAGTTTGCCAGCGAAAGTCAGTATATATTCTGAACTTGATTTTTTTTGAATCTTTGCTTTCCACTTAACTGGATTTGAAATTTGGGCTTTCACAGAAAAGAAAGAAAAGAAAGTGAGCATCAATAGTGCTTTAATAATTTTCATTACCTTCATTAGAATTATAATAAGTTAATTTCTACAGCAATATTACCTCTTGTAGCTTTAGAATAAGGACAAGTTTGGTGTGCAGCATCTGTAATTAATCGAGCTGTATCTTTATCTATTCCAGGAAGGCTAACATTTAGTCTTGCTTGTAAAAAATAAGCATCTCCATCACGACATAAATCTACTTCGGCATCAACAGAAGTGTCAATTGGAAGTTTTATACTCATTTTACTTGCTGCAATTCCCATCGCACCAATAAAACAAGCAGACCAACCACCAGCAAACATTTGCTCAGGATTTGTACCTGTTCCGTGTGATCCTGGATTACTAAGTTTAACATTTAGTTTACTATCTGAACTTTTTGAAGCGCCATCACGTCCACCAATTGTGTGTGTTTTTGCAGTGTAAATTGCTTTTTCTGATTGTGGGATATTTGAATTTTCCATGATTTTCATTTTTTTAATTATAGGTCAAAATTATAGTTGAAAACGTTGAAGTACAATTGATAAATTGCTTAAGTGGACAAAATTGAACTTAAAACCGACATTTGTAAACCTTGATTTTTTCAAAGTTTTAAAAATTTTATTTTTTGGCTAAACCATCTGCTTCAATTATTGCAGCAGCAAATGCTTTTGGATCTTCTTGCGGAACATCATGCCCAATTCCGTTAAGAACATGATGTGCATATTTTCCTGTAAATTTTGTAGCATATGCTTTTCCGTTGGCGTTTGCTCCATCAAAATCGCTTCCAATCGTTACAGCTGGAATAGTAATGTTTGGACGAGCATCAAGACGTTTCTCTAGTTCGTCATACTTTTTTTCACCTTCAGCTAGTTTTAATCTCCATCGGTAATTGTGAATAACAATCGCTACATGATCTGGATTATCGAATGATGTCGCTGTTTTTTCAAAAGCTTCGTTGTCAAAAATCCATTTTGGTGATGCTAGTTTCCAAATTAGCTTGTTGAATTCGTAACGATTTTTTTCGTAACCCATTTGACCACGATCTGTAGAAAAATAATATTGATACCACCAAGCATGTTCTGCAATTGGACTTAAAGGTTGTTGATTCCCTGTAAGATTTACTACAATGTAACCACTAACGGATACAATTGCTTTACAACGTTCTGGCCAAAGTGCTCCCATAATTATGGCTGTTCGTGCACCCCAATCGAAACCACCAACTATTGCTTTATCAATTTTTAAAGCATCCATAAATGCAATCATATCTGATGCAATGGCTGATTGTTGTCCGTTTCTTGGAGTATCTTTCGATAGAAAATGCGTTGTTCCAAATCCTCTCAAATATGGAATATAAACGTGATAACCTTGGGCAACTAAAATGGGAGTAACTTTTTCAAAACTATGAATGTCGTATGGCCAACCATGAATCAATAGTACTGGTGTACCTGCTTTTGGTCCTGCTTCAACATAGCCAATATCTAGATCACCAGCTTTAACTTGTTTGATATTTCCGAATGTTGATGTAACGACTTCTTTAGAGATAGATGATTTTGACTGAGCATTTATTTTCATACTAATTATCAATATTATACCGAAGAATAATGAGGCTATATTTGAAAAATGCACTTTATTTTTTGTGAACATAATTTTTTAATTTTAATTATTATAAATTTCTGACACAAAGGTATTTTGAGAGTGCAAACGGTACAATGAGAATATGGGTTAAGCAGACAAATATGGCGGTCAAACTGACGATTTCCAACTTGAATGTTTTAAGTTAGATAAATTAAAATTGAAAAAATAGAATTAGTATTGAAAAAGAAGAATCAAATTTTAAAACATAAAGATTTTTAATTTAAAAAAGAGTATCCAAATTAAATTTCTTTGAATTTTTTGGTTGGCGAGTATCGTTTTCTGTGGTTGGTAAAAACTTCAATAGCAGAAAATTTTAAATTATAGTTAGAAGGTTTGATTAAAAATGGTAAGATTTTCGAAGCTTACAAGATGAGCTTTTAAAAAAGATATTACTTCAAATTAAATTATAAATGGATTTTTATTGAAATTTGTAGGTTTAAAATTTTGGCTTAATTATTTAATTTTTCTGTCAATGATTTTCTGAATTCTTGGCCCAATAATTAAGATGGCTGGTATTACAATTATATAAGCTAGTGCCCATGATTTAGTCCATATATTCAAAAAATTATCGCTAAAACCAATGTTAATTGTAATTAAACTAAAAGAGATAATTCCGGTAGTGATTAGGCCCATAATGAGTGCAAATGCGATTTTCTTTTTCATTATTATTTGATTTTATATTAAGCACCATATTTTGTTTATGGTGCTTTTTTTTGAATTATATTTTGTTGATTATTATTTTAATGTTATCTCACTAAGGTCAATAGATACTAGTAAAGGCTCGGGAAATAAAGGAGTATTATCCTCTTGTCTTATGTAAACATTTCTTTTAGTAGCAATCATAATTCCTTCTACTTCAATGTACTCTGATAAATAATGTGCAGCAGTTGATCCGCCAGCAATATCAACACTGTAATCATGTCTTTTAATAAGACCATTTTTGTCAATGTAAAAAGTTTGAACTGCCGAATGACTTGCAACATCATCTGGAAAAGTTACTTCAAGTCTTCTAAAAACTTCACCGTCTTCTTTCCAAGTTTCTAATTCTCTAACACTGTAACCTTCGCTAGCAAAGTTGAAAGGTGCGTTAAAATAAGTCCACATTGCATATCCTGCAAAATAGGCAAGTTGAAGCTGAGACCAAGGAGTTTCTGTTGTATAACCTGCGAATGAAGCACGAGGATTTGATAGTTCTTCAACAGTTTCGCCATTACTATTTACAATAGCTACATGATTTGCAGTAAATTGAGTATGCCAGTCTTTGTTAATAAAAGGTTGGTGAGAAGTTGCTTGTTTATTTATATTTGAAGTAACATAAATATCATCTACTGATCCAGGATGGCCTACCATTGGCCATAAAATTCCATCGCAAATAAGTCTTGCCGATATCGTTTCGAATTTTCTAAAATTTTTCATGCCACCATGAGCATTGATTGTGAAGTCTAATAAATTACTCACTTCTTGTTGTTTAATTGTTTCCATTTTTTTAATATTTAAGTTTTTAATTAATTTCCGTGTGCTTTTTCAGATACATCAGCCCATTCTTCCCATAAAGAAATGCGTTGTTCGTAATGATGTTTTACTGCTGGTAATCCAACTTTTCCTAAAAACATTCGTAGTGGCGGATTAGTTGTGTGGACTAATTTTAATAGTGCTTCTGCAGTAGCTTCAACGTTTCCAAAAGATCCTTTTGAATCACTTTCTGAGTACGATTTTTTAAATCCATCATAAACAGAAATGCTATTGGAATTAAAATCACCTTTCCAAATATCTGATTCGTAACCATTTGGTTCTAATAAAGTTACGTGAATTCCAAATGCTTTTACTTCAGATGCTAAAGTTTCGCTTAAACCTTCAATTGCAAATTTCGAAGCGTTGTAAATACTTTGGAAAGGCAAAGTAATTAATCCTAAAATGCTAGAAGTTTGAATGATATGTCCGCTATTTTGCTTTCTCATTATTGGTAAAACCGCTTGAGTCATCCATAAAGCACCAAAAAAGTTGGTATCAAATTGGTTTCTTGCTTCTTGTTCACTTGCTTCTTCAACAGCACCAAATAGAGAATATCCTGCGTTATTGATTAACACATCTATTTTACCAAAATGATTGTGTACTTTTTTTACCGCTTCAAATGCTGCTTCGCGGTTATTTACATCTAATGAAAAAGTGAATAACAAATCACCATATTTTGATACTAAATCGTTAAGTGGTTCGATATTTCTTGCTGATGCAGCCACTTGATAACCTTGTTTTAAAAAGGCTTCTGTCCATACTTTACCAAAACCTTTTGATGCTCCTGTAATTAAAATTGTTTTTGACATTTTTTATTTTTTAAATTAATATCTGATTTTTATTTTTAAATGACCAATCGGTCATTTTTTTTATTAAAAAAAAACTACAGTGTTTGTGCTGTAATCATTTTTTTTAGATTTGCGTTTATAATTCTCATCTTATCTTTAGATCCAGATACTCTAGAAATCAGAATTCCACCTTCCATCATAGCAAACATTATCGTTGCAAATTCTTCATTATCCCAATCAGATTTAAATTCTTTATTTTCTATTCCTTGTTTTATTATATCTGAAAGAAACTTTTGACTTTTTGTAATAAGTTTATTTACTTTATTCTTGATTATTTCGTTTGTATCATCTGCTTCTGTACCAAAGTTTAGCATTGGGCATCCACCAATAACTAAGGACTCATTAGGATCGACAAACAAATCTATGTAAGCAAAAAGTTTTTCCTTTGATGTTTGATATTGACTTAATCTTTTATTCAATATATTTGTAAGTAGCTCCATGTTATAATCCACAGCACTTGCTGCTAAAATATCTTTGTTTTCAAAGTGAACATACAGACTTCCTTTAGAAAGTTTTGTGGCTTCCATAATATCGCTCATGGCTGTACCAACTATTCCTTTTGTATTGAATAGCGGTGCTGCTTTTTCAATTATAAAGCGTTTTGTTTCTTCTCCTTTAGACATTATGTAAATATTTATTTTGCAAATATATGACCTTTCGGTCATTTGAAAAATAATAATCAAATTATTTTTACTATTAATGTTTGATTACATTGATTTTAAAGAGATTTAGAAAGAAAATTGAAATGATTTATAAAGGTATTTTATTATAAAAATGAGGTATACTTTTACAGTTTATACTATTTATTTAAAAAAACCATCTACTATTAAGTTGTAAAACAGTAGATAGTTTTATTTAATTTCTAGTGTTTCATCACTAAAACAGGCTTACCTTTTTCGACTATGTAGGTTGCTAATTCTACACCAGTACTTTTACCATTGTTTCTAGCAGCATGTACCGTACCAGCAGGAATGAAAAGTACATCGCCAGCATTTAATGTAACTGGTGGTTTACCTTCAACTATGTATTCTAAAGAACCTTCTAGAACATAAATAAGTTCTTCTCCAGGATGAGAATGTTCTCCAAATGCTGCGCCAGGTTCAAAATCTATTCGAACTTGAATAGTTTCGCGACCTTTAGCGCTAATGTCATAACGTTGAAGTTCGGTTCGTTTTATACCCGACTGTTGCGCAAAGGCTGAACTTGAAGCCATAATTGAGAACATTACGATTGTTAATGTCGTCAATAAAATGTTTTTAATATTTTCCATTTTTATTAAATTTTATAATTAACGAAGCGTTTTGAAGGCTGCTCTCAATTCACTAACAAAAATTTGAGGTTGTTCCCAGGCTGCAAAGTGACCACCTTTTTCTACTTCATTAAAATAGATTAGATTTTTAAAAGCACGTCGTGCCCAACTTTCTGGCGAAGCATATACGTCTTGAGGAAATGTTGTCACTGCAACAGGAATTGTAATTTTATCTGATTTCATTGAACCAGCACTAATAAGATTTATGTTTCGGTTTTCCCAATAAATTCTAGAAGCAGAAGCAGCAGAACCTGTAAGCCAATAAAGCGAAATGTCATCTAATACATCGTCTTTTGTTGGTAATTGTGTTGAATCATTTCCGTAAGACCAATTTTCAAAACCTGGATGTAAGAAAATCCACGAAGCAAGACCTGCTGGTGAATCCGTCAATCCGTAACTTACTCCTTGTGGACGTGCTTCCATTGTTGATTTATAGATAAATCCGCCGCTTGTAATTGCTTTTCTTAATTGTTCAAATGCTGCACGTTCTTTGGCAGTAAATGTTTCTGGAATTACTCCAGTTCCTAAAGCCATTCCTGCTTCATTTGGTAAAGTTGCTGGTAAATTACTGTGAATTCCTAACAGTCCTTGTGGAGCAGTTAGTGCCATAGAATGAACAATTCCCGCACCCCAATCGCCACCTTGAGCAACATATTTTTTGTATCCTAAACGGTTCATAAGGACAACCCAAGCTTTTGCAATTCTATCATTATTCCAACCTTCTTCAGTTGGTTTCCCTGAAAATCCAAAACCAGGTAATGAAGGGATAATAACATCAAAAGCATCTTCTGCCATTCCACCATGGGCTGTCGGATTAGTTAAAGGATCTATAGTTCTTGTAAATTCAAATACTGAACCTGGCCAACCATGACTTAATAGTAATGGCATTGCATTTTTGTTTTTTGACTTAACGTGAATAAAATGAATATCAACGCCATCTATTTTAGTTATAAATTGAGGATACTTATTTAATTTAGCTTCGGCTTTTCTCCAGTCATAATTAGTACCCCAATACTTCACCAATCCTTGCAATTTAGAAAGTTGTGCACCTTGAGATGCATCGATAACTGTTTCTTTATTAGGCCAATTTGTATTCAAAATGCGTTCACGGAAATCTTTCAAATCTTCATTTGAAATAGCCACACGATAGGATCGAATAGTTTCATCATTTTTCATTTCTGTTTTTTGTGCTTTGCTTTGTGCAGATGCCACTGTTAACTGTAAAGCTAACAATCCAGTCCAGAATATGGACATTACTTTTAATGAGTTTTTCATTTTTGTTATTTTTTAATTTTTGTTTAAATTACTTTTTTAATGTTATTTACTTTGAATTCTTTTGTTTATTCAAAGCTTAAAAAGAAGTCTACATGTGTGGCTATGAGATCACACATGTAGTGGTCTTTAATTTCTTACAATAAATTGTAAACAGTTTTTACGTTACCTTTTGTAGCTTTAGAATAAGGACAAGTTAGTTGAGCAATTTCGATAATACTTTTCGAAATGTTAGAATCTAATCCTGGCAGGCTTATATTTAATCTAGCTTCTAAAGAATAACCAGACTCACTTACTACTAAGTCAACTTCGGTATTTACGTAATGATCTGCTGGTAATTTTACATTTAAACTCTCTGCTGCTTTTCCCATTGCTCCAATAAAGCATGCTGACCATCCTGCTGCAAATAATTGTTCTGGATTAGTTCCTTCTCTATTACTTCCTGGAGTAGTAAGAATAATATCTAAATTTCCATCAGAGCTTTTAGATTTCCCTGTTCTTCCACCTGTTGTGTGCGTTATAGCTGTATAAAGCACTTTTTCATTTTTTGTTTCCATTTTTATTTTTATTAAAATTTATGGTACAAAGGTATTTGTAGTGGACAAGTGGTACAATGAGAATATAGGTTAAACAGACGAAATTGAGTGTAAAACAGACAATTCCTAACTTGAAATGTTTTAGGTTTTAAAATTTTTCTTTGTGTAGATAAAATTATTTTTGAACAAGAAGAATCGAATTTGAAAACGAATTGTAAAGATTTTTTAAAGAAAGTGTTTAACAATTTTTGGAGGATAATTTTTAATAGCGAATTGCCCTAAATTATTGTTTTTCATTCACAAAAGTTAGTTGATAAAAGAGGCTCATAAAAAAAAGCCTGTTAATAAATCAGGCTTTTTTATGATTTTATTGATTGTATTTACTTTTTCAAATTATCGTAATAGAAGTTTGTTTCTTCGATCAAAGAGTACATTAATTCTTTAGCTTTATGGTGTTTTAAAATAGGTGCTATTTGTCCACCCCAGAACAATACCATATCCCATTTTTCTTGCTCAATAGCCGATTTTCTTAGTGATGACATTAAAGTTGTTTGTAAAGGAAAAGGAAGGATGTTATATTTATTTCCAGAAATTTCCTCAGCAATTCTACTTGTAATTCCTCTACCCAAACGTCCAGTATAGGCACGTGATAAAGTGGTGTATTTAGAAGCATCAGAAAAAAGCATTTGTCTATGTATTGGTAATGCATTTGATTCATCACAAGCCAAGAATGCTGTTCCTATTTGCGCTGCACTTGCTCCTAAAGCTAAAGCAGCGGCAATTCCATTACCATTGGCGATTCCGCCAGCAGCAATAATTGGTATTTTCACCTTTTCTTTAATCAATTGCAACAAAACAAATGAACCTGTAATAGATGATTCGGCACTTTTCAAAAATGAAGGTCGATGTCCACCAGCTTCAAAACCCGAAGCAATAATCATATCAACACCAGAATGCTCTAGAAAAATTGCCTCATCAAGTGTTGTTGCAGCGCCAATAGTAATTATGCCTCGCTTTCGGCAGGCATCTAAAATATATTCGTTAGGAACACCAAACATGAAACTGAATACTTTAGGTTTTATATCGAGTATAACTTCAACTTGATTTTCAAAACGGGTTTGAAATGGAGCAGGTTTTTCTGGAAATGGTAAACCTAACTCATCAAAATAAACCTGAAATATTTTTTTTGTTTTTTCAAATGCTACATCGCTTACGCCTTCAATTGGTGCATCGGTATCAGATACCCAAAGATTGATGTTATATGGTTTGTCTGTTTTTGCAATTATTTGTTTATTGACATCAAATATTTCTTGTGGACTCATTGTATAAGCACCATATCCTCCTAAACCTCCAGCATTAGAAACTGTTGCAACTAATTCAACTGTGGATAAATTACCTCCAAATGGTCCTTGTAAAATGGGATAATCAATGCCTAATACTTCTGTTGCTTTTGTTTGATACCACATAACTTTATAATTTATTGGTTAGTGTCAGTTAACATTTTATTTACAATAAGCCATTTATCATTAATTTTATGAAATGATAAGATATCGTGATAAATAAAGTCATACATGGTAACTTTAACTTCAGCTACAGCAATAGAGTTTATTATATGTAAAGATAAAATTTCTCCTTTAAATGGCCTACCAGAATCCTTAGGATTTTGACGATTTTTAACACCATCTAAATATTGATCAAGTGTTTTAGCATATGGAACACCTTTAATATCGCCAAAAAGCAAAGTGTCGTGATGGAATATAGTTGCTAATAAATCTATATTTCCCTCATAAAGTCCTTTAAAATAATTATTTTCTAAGGCAGTTCTAATCATTAAAATATCATTTTTATTTTCCATTTTTTCTAAATTTTGTGCCTTCATACCTTGTAAATTAGAGAGCATGAAAACGGTTACTAATATTATTTTTTGTACTAACTCGTTAAAAATTTGTGGTTTCATTTTATTTTCTTTTATAATCACACTACAAATTTCACAAGAAATAGTTAAGAATCTATGTGACCTAAATCACATTTGAAATGGAAGGTTTATTTAGATTTAAACCTTGGGTCAAATTGTTTGTCGAGATAGTCTAAACCAAGCGGACCAATAGCATAAACTTGAGTTACATATTCACCAGATTTAGCCAAGTGGAAATGTGGTGTGTTTCCTGGTAAAATTATTACAGATCCTGGAGCATACACTTTCAATTTAGTTTCATCAAATTCAGTCCCGATTCCTATATAAAACACACCTGAGATTACAGTATATATTCTATCTTCAGGATGGGAGTGAGGCATTATTTTTTCACCATTTGGAACTTTTACGCGAACAATAAATGGTTCTGTTTTTGATGGGTTTCCAACCAAGATAGCCAGTTTTACTTTTTCAGGAAAAGCAGGAAAAGAATTCCATACTATATTTTCAGAATTGATAGAATTAAAGGTTTTTGGACTTAGACCTTGTGCTGAACTTCTATCAGTGAAACTAAAAATAAGGAATACGATTAGTAAGTTATTAAATACTATTTTTGATTTCATAATAAATGAATTTTGTTTGTTAAAAAAAAGATTTGGTATAGTTTTTTTTCAAACCATACCAAATCTTTTAATTGAATTATGGTTTAATTAATTTAGATTATGTCCAGATCCTTTACCGCCATCAACATTAATAATTGACCCAGTAATAAAATTACTTTTTGCAACAGTATAAACCATTTCGGCAACATCTTCTATTTCACCAACTCTATTTAATAAATGCAAACCAGCACTTAAATCTGCTTTGTCTCCATGCATTGGAGTACGAATTACTCCAGGTGCAACAGTATTTACACGAATGTTTTGTTTTCCAAATTCGGCAGCTAATTGAATAGTTAAAGCATGAATTGCGCCTTTACTTGATATTGCAGCACTTGCTGGCCATCCGCCTAATCCATGACTTACTAATGGAGTTCCAATATTTATAACTACACCACCTTTTTGATTTAGCATTTGCGGAATAACTGTTTGCGTAGTGAAATAAGTACCTTTTAAATTAGTAGTTAAAAACTTATCAAGATAAGCCTCGTCAACCTCTAAAAATGGTCTGCTATCAAATATACCAGCATTGTTTACAAGCACATCTACCGAACCAAATTTTTCAATTGCTGTAGCAACTAATTGTTCACCAGTACTTTTTTTACTCACATCTCCAACTACCATAGCCAAGTTGCTACCTGCACCAAACTCATTATAAGTATTCTCTAGTGATTCGGCAGTAAATGAATTCATTACTACATTATCACCTCTGTCTAAAAAGTATTTTGCTATTCCTTTTCCAATTCCCGATGCTGCACCGGTAACGATTATTGTTTGTTTTTTCATAATTACTTATTTTTTATTGGCTGTAATGCCTTTTTCTCTTAATACTGAAACTTGTTCTCCTCCGTGACCCCAATCGTCTAGATTAATTTCTTGTATAACAATGTGAGTTAGTTGCGGATCTTTATTTAATACTTCTGTAATCAGGTTGGTAACTCCACTGATTAATTGCTGTTTTTGCTCGCGAGTAACGCCTTCACGAGTCAGTTCTATTTTTACAAATGGCATAACTTTAGTTTTTAAGGTTTGCAATTACATTTACATTAAGTTCAAAATCGTTATAGATTAGCGTATCTCCTAAATCTTTAAAGAAATTGCCTGAACGAAATTTAATGTCATACTTAGTACGGTCAACAATTAGTTTTCCTACTAAATTTAAAGAATCGTTACTGGTAGTTATTGTTGCATCAAAACTAGCAGCATGGGTAATACCTTTAATGGTTAAGTTTCCATTAATACGGTATTGATTACCTGATTGTAATTCTACAGACACGAAATCAAATGCAGCAGTTGGGTATTTTTCAATTGAGAAAAAATCATCTGAAGCAAGATGACCTGCAAATTGAGTGTTTGTAGCCGAATCGGTTACATCTAATATAACAAGTGAAGCCATATCAATGATAACTTGACCACTTGTTATTTGTCCATCATTTAGAAGGAAATTACCTTCTTTTACATCAATAGTTCCGTTATGAGCTCCGGTAACTTTTCTTCCAATCCAATCGATGTTACTTAATTTACTATCGATTTTAAATTTTTTTGTTTCCATTTTTTTATTTTATTAAAAATTATGGTACAAAGGAAAGATAGAAATTAAAGTTGCTTACGTGACCTACATCACATTCTAAAAAACAGCTTAATGTGAAGAATAAAGTCTGCTTAATGTTTCTCTTGAAACTCCTAGATATGCGGCGATTAAATGTTTAGGAACAAGATTATATAATTGAGGATATAAGGCTAATAATTCTTCATACCGTTTTTTAGCATCATTATTCATAAAGGAAAGTAATCTTTTTTGAGAAGCAACATAGCCTTTATTTGTTCTCCATCTAAAAAAATGCTCAATTTGATGTATTTCACTACATATTTTTTCTCGATCTTTATTAGAAATGCAAAGAACTTCTGCATCTGTAATACAATCTACATTTATGGTTGCTTTAGTATCATTATAAAGCGCATTATAATCTGAAGTCCACCAAGTAGGCATCGAAAATTGAAGAATATACATCTTAATTTCGTCGTTTATAAAAAAGGTTTTCAAGCATCCTGACACAACAAAATACTCACAATCAACTTGATCTCCTTCTGAGATTATTACTTGTCCTTTTTTAAAAGTTAAGGGTTTGAAATGCGAAAAAACATATTCAAACTGTTCATCTGATAATAAAACGATTTTAGAGATATATTGTCGTAATATTTCTTTGGCTTCCATTATATAATAAGTTAAGTTTAGTAGCCAACATAATCTTCAAAATACTAAAATCTTGATTGGTATGGAAAGATATAGACTATTGACTTGGTATAGTAAAATTACAAAATTTAATAAAAGATATTAGAAATGGACACTAAAAAGGTGAAAATTAGATAAATAAAAAATCGCAACTATCTGATTTATTGATAATTGCGATTTTATTTAGTGACCTCGACTGGATTCAAACCAGTAACCTTCTGAGCCGTAATCAGATGCGCTATTCAGTTGCGCCACGAGGCCTTTTTTGTGGGTGCAAATATAAGTATAAATGTGTAACTTGCAAATCTAATCGACTATAAAATTTAAAAAATATGCCACTTAAAAAGTACATCCGTGATATTCAGGATTTTCCAAAACCAGGAATTGGTTTTAAAGACATCACTCCGCTACTATTAAACCCAATTGCAAGGAAAGAAACGTTGCATTTACTGATTTCAAACTTAAAAGACAAACAAATTAATAAAGTGATTGGAGTGGAAAGTCGTGGCTTTTTCTTCGGAATTTTAATTGCTGAAGAATTGAATGCCGGATTTATTCCAGTTCGTAAACCTAAAAAACTTCCTTTTGATACTATTTCTGCTTCATATGATTTAGAATACGGAACTGATACTCTAGAAATTCACATTGATGCAATTCAAAAAGGAGATAAAGTCTTAATTCACGATGATGTTTTGGCAACTGGTGGAACAGCAAAAGCGGTCTGCGAATTGGTAGAACGTCTAGGTGGCGAAATTGTGCAGTGTAATTTTTTAATGGAATTGTCGTTTTTAAACGGACGCGAAAAAATTGCAGGAAAACCGATTTTTTCAGCAATTACCTATTAATCTAAAGCGCGAGTTGTTACATAATAGCGATATCCAATTAGCGCTATTTGCCATTTTTTTGCTTTAGCCAAATCCAATCGTTGCTTGGTGAAGCTAGGTAAAATGAGTTTGTTTATTTTAGCTAAAATTTTATACATAAAATAATTATTTCTACAAAAGTAAAAAAGACCACTCAATTAGAATGGTCTTTTTATTTTAATTATATCTGATTTTTAAGCTTTTCTAGTTTTAACAGAAGATTTAGCTTTTTCCAAATCTTTTTTGGCTTGTTCAAGTTCTTCTTTGGCTTTGTTCATTTCGTCTTTGGCTTTCAACATTTCTTCTTTTGTTCTATCAAAATCGGATTTGTTTTCGTCAAACTCTGATTTGTTTGAGAATTTCTTTTCCATCTCAATTTTCATTTCATCCATTTTCTTTTTGAAGTTGTCTAAACCATCTTGGTTTCTGAAATCAAATTCTTTATTGTTGAAATTATCTCCATTAAAACCAAAACTTTCTACTTTGTTTTCACTTTTTATTTTTTCAATTTCTTCTGGAGTATAATCTTCTCCACCTTCAATAACTTCTCCATTTTCAATAACTAATGGCTTTTTACCGTCTTTTTGAATTTGAATTCGAGTTACTGAAGAATCTCCAAAATTTAGTTTATCAGGAAAGCTGAAACTGTACGATTGAGAATTATCATCATCATTCCCAAAATTAAACTGCTTCATAAAATCCTGTCCGCCAGGCATACCTTGAAAAAACTGATTTCCAGCAAACATATCATTAGACGAATTAGATGGTTCGCCAAAACCAATTTCATCATTTAATTTAAAAAATTTGATGGTTGTAATTGGTTTTTGATTGTTCAATTCCAATGTTCCTTTGTTGCCTTGACGATCAGAATATTCTACCTTTATTGCTGTAATTTCTTTATTAGAATTGCGTTTTACATTAGAATATTTTATAGTAATTCCTTTTTCAGCTAAGGCTTTACTATCGTCTTTCATTTCATTTTCTGGAGTATTTTTATTCCATGTCATTACAATGTCATCATCATTGTTAATGGCAGAAAGTGATTTTTTACTTTGCGCAAAAGAATTGATTTGCAACAACATAACAAGCGTTAAAGCAATAAAATTTTTAAGTGACATAACAGAAAAATTAAGTTTATTTAAATTGATTTTCAAATTGTTAAACCAAAATTATAATTAATAAGTTTTCTATAAAAACAGATTTGCAAATTTTTAACTTTTGAAGTTTAGTTTCTGCTTTTTGCTTCATTTTTTTCTCTTGCAGCTTCCAATTTTTCTTGATAGACTTCCATTTCTTTTTCAAAAACTTCCATCTTTTTTTCAAAGACTTCCATTTCTTTTTCAAACGGTTTCATTTGTTCGTCAACATTAGCCATTTTTTTTGCGTAAGCTTCAATTTCTGGCTCAATAGCTTGCATTTTCTTCTCAAATTCTTCCATTTTTTTCTCAAATTTCTTCCATTCTTTTTCGTTGTTTAATGGAGTTCCACTTGGTGCAACTGGAGCTTTTGGCATGTTCGGAAATTTTGCAACTTCAAAGTTGATTGTTGGCGCAACTGGTGGAGTTGGAGGCGTTGGTGGGGCAGGCATATCTGAAAAATTCATTGAGGAAATTTCAGCAATTTCATCTACTTCTATATCCGATATTGGAGCAATTTCATCTTCAGAATTGACAGTGATAGCATTACGACGACTATTTCCTGATTCATCAGATTTTATTCCAACAGAATTTTTAGTTTTGAAAATAGTAATGGTGTTAATTGGCTCGTCTCCGTACACTACCGATGTTCCCTTATTTCCTTTTTTGTCTTTGTAATCTATCTTTATAGCAGTTATTTCGCCGTTTGAATTTCTTTTAATTTTTGAGAATTTTACTTCAATGCCGCTTTGTTTTTTTAAGTTTTCAGCATTTTCTTTCATTTCTGCGTCTGAAGAATTTTTATCTACTGAAAATGAAATTAATTCGTCATAAATTGTTCTATTTTCTGTAATTTCTACTTCTTTTTCTTGTGCAATTACTTTCACTTGGAACAGAATTACAAAGGCTACTAATGCAGGAATAATCACTGCGTACTTCCAAGAATTTCTCTTGTTGGATTGATTTTTGTTTAACATAACGATTCGTTTTTTGATTAATGATTGATAAAAATGATTGGTAATTGGTAAGCAGTTTTGATGAGAAACTACCTTTAAAAGCGCCATTTGATAGGACTTTTTATCGTCTATTTGCGCAATAGCTTCGCTGTCGGCAATGTATTCTAAATTTTGTGTAACTGCTTTTTTATACAAATACATGAACGGATTAAACCAAAATAATACCGAGAACAAATTGGTTACTAAAACGTCAAATGAATGTTTTTGAGCACTGTGAATTTTTTCGTGCAACAAAATACTTTGCAATTCTGATTCGGAATATAAACTCGAATTGTAAACAATGTAATTGAAGAACGAAAATGGTGAAAGATTTTCATTTACATCGATAAATTGAAATTTTTCTTTTTTGATAACCTGTCTGTTGTCCAAAACTTTAAACAACGAAATCAGATTAAAAAAAACTTTAAATAATAGGAGTAAAGCAATGATTCCGTAAACGTAAATTCCTATTTGAAACCAATCTATTTCAATTGATTTTTCGATGATTTCAGTCGTTGGAAGAGAATTAGGAATTGTATTAATAATTGGATTTGAAACAAATTTTGGAGTTTCAACAACAACAATTTTTTCTAGAAAAAATAGTGGTAAACTTACAGAAGTAATTAATCCAGTTAATAAAAACCATCGATTGCTAGTAAAAAAAGTTTCTTTACGCAATAAAAAATGATAAGCAAGATAGAAAGCCGCAATCAATCCGCTCGATTTTAAAAGATAAATTATTAGTTCCTGCATCTTTGCTCTTTTTACTATTCTCTATTTTCTTTATTCTATTCTCTATTTTCTCTTCTCAATAATATCCAAAATCTCACGTAATTCATCGGCAGAAATTTTGTCTTCTTCCGCAAAAAACGACACCATATTTTTATAAGAACTGTTGAAATAATTATCAATTGCCGTACTCATAAACGTTTTTCTGTAATCTTCTAATGCAATAACTGGAAAATATTGATGTGTATTTCCATAAGCATTATGACCAACATAACCTTTCTCTTCCAAGTTTCTAATTATAGTTGAAAGTGTATTGTAATGAGGTTGATCCTCAGTTATTTCTGCCATTACATCTTTTACAAAAGCTTTTTTAAGCTTCCATAAAATGTGCATGATTTCTTCTTCTTTATTTGTTAATTTTTGCATGATTGTTATTTTACAGAACAAACGTATAACTATATTTTTAGTTACGCAACTATTTTTATAGTTATTTAACTAAAATTAACGTTTGGATTGATTTTATTTGGTAAAAGAGGTTTAATATCTAGATTATTTAGAATATCGTATTTCTTCATAAAGTTCTTCAATACCAAAATCACAGTTGGGATTATTTCTTTTGTCGACGTAAATTTTTATCGCTTTTATAGGTTTTAATCTATTTATATTCAGTTTTGTAGTTCTGCCATCTCTGGATTCCATGACAATATCAATTGCAATAATTTTATTAGTTCGGTCTCTTTTTATATTGGATATTTCAATAGATATATTTTGATTTTTAAAAGCATCTTTCATTGCAATTAGACCTTCATCTGGATCATTCGAATCAAAAATAATTTCCTCAGCTAGAACAGCATCATAAGAAATAGAGTCATTTTCAATGGTCTGATTTTGTGAAAAACTTATAAAACTCGACAAAAGAAATACAATAATGATTAAAAGATTAGTCTTTTTCATATTCAAAATCAGATTGAATTAAACATAAATGTACTAAATATTAGAATATAAAATTATATTTGAAAATTAAAATTCAACCACTTTGAAATCCTACAACAAACTCAATTTTCACAAACACACTTTTTGTATTTTTAAAGAAGTCGCTTTTGAATCTATTTCAGATTTGAAATTAAATTATAAAAGCAAATCGGGTAGTAGTTATTATTTTGTTGAAAATGGTGTTTATCGTTTGTCTAATCATTGGAGTAGAGTGGCCAATTGCCGATGGAGATTAGAAATTAATTCCAATAATCAAATTCCAAATTCCAACCGAACTAAATTAGGTTTTGCAGAATGGAAGGATTTTTATCCCGACAACGATTTTGAAAAACTCTATTTTATCGAAATTAATTCAGATAATGAGGTTAATTATTTCCACAAAAATGGTTCTAATTATTCCAATCAAATTTTAAGAACAACATCAGAAACAACAAAAGTTATAAAGCAAATAAGAATTTTACTGGAAGAAACCGCTTGGGCAAAATATTTAAAAGAAGAAAATATTGAAGTTTTAAGAAAGCAAATTATTGAGCAATTAATTAATTCCAATCAATCATTTCAAGAAATAAGAAGGAACTATTTTTAAAATTCCAAATATTAGAGAACCCCGAAACTTTTAACTCGAAACTTGCTCTTTCGCCACCAATCGCATTACCCAAAATCCAGCGTAAGTTCCAATCAATCCTAGAATTCCCATAAACAGCCAGTTCATTTGATAGCCATAAGCTGCAACAATTCCCATTCCGATTTTGGCACTCAAAATGTGAGCAGCACTAAAACTCATCGTAAAAATCGCCATATAGCGACCTTCATGACCTTTTGGCGCGCGACTCAAAGCAAACGAATTTGAAAACGGAAAAGCAAACATTTCGGCAAAGGTCATAAACAACATCATGATGATTAGAATTCCTGCCCAAAAATTAATTAACATCAAAAACAAACTCACCGCCATAAAGAAACATCCAATGGAAACAATTTTCACTTTATCCAGTTTATTGCGTTCAATATAGCTCACAATTGGCATTTCCATAAAGAAAACCAAAACACCGTTTAAAGTTAAAAGCAACCCAGTTTGAAGCTCAGTAAGATTAAATTGTTCTTTATGATACAACGGAATTGTTGTGAATAATTGAAAAAATAA
The DNA here is from genome assembly GCF_000757385.1 of Flavobacterium aquatile LMG 4008 = ATCC 11947. GTDB lineage: Bacteria > Bacteroidota > Bacteroidia > Flavobacteriales > Flavobacteriaceae > Flavobacterium > Flavobacterium aquatile. The sequence goes on from NZ_JRHH01000005.1 coordinate 472,146, forward strand.
AACGCCTGTAACCACGCACATAAATAAGAAAATCCAAAAAGGTTTGTCCTTAAAAACCGATTCTCTATTCGATTCTAAAAGTGCTTTTTCTTCCTTCGATTCGGCTGGTTTTTTCTTTTCTTTTACCAACAACCAAAAAATCGAAATCGCAAGAATACAAGTTGCACCATCGGCCCAAAACAATCCTTTGTAGCCAATAGACATAATTATTAATCCGCCTAAAGCTGGTCCAGCAGCAAATCCGAGATTAATGGCAAGTCGCACTAAAGTCAGCGCTCGTGTTCTGTTTTCGGGTTTAGCATACGCGCCAAGTGACACAAACATGGCAGGTCGAAACATATCGGCAACCACCATAATTACGAAAACGGCAATAGAAATTCCAACATAACTTGTTATAAATTGAAGCCCAAAAAACATCAAACCGCTAACAAACAAGCTAAAAATCATGATTTTATAAAACCCAATTTTGTCAGATAATTTTCCACCAAGCCACGAGCCAACCATCGAACCTAGTCCAAACCAGAACAAAATATTACCAATTTGCAGGTACGAAAAACCCAGATCTTCTTTCAAATATTTAGACAAAAAAGGCAACACCATCGTACCGGCACGGTTGATGAAGGTTACCAAAGTCAGTATCCAAATTTCTCTAGAAAATCCCTTAAAATTGTTGATGTATTTGCGAAAAGCGTTCTTTAACATTAGCCAAATTACTTAATTGCAAAGGTACATTTTTATCATTAATCTGCTTTGTTTTTTGAAGCTATTTCCAGCTATTCGTTGCAATTCCCGATGAAAAATCGGGAGATTTCCACTGCTATCTGGGCTAAACTCATCAGAAATCGTAAAAGATTATTTAAAATTCTGTGAAAATTTGTAAAATCTGTCTCTAATGAATTATTTTTGTAAAAAAAACATGAAAAAGTACTTTTCGTTACTATTAATTTTCAGTTTTATCACACTTCAAGCACAAGATAAAACTACCGAAACTTCGCAAGAATTTCAAGACAATCTAAATCTTGAATACGCCGATAAAGAGAAAAGTCCGTTAACAGATGAAGATTTTAAAACCTTCAAATCATTAGATTTTTATCCGATTAACCAAAAATTCATTGTTGAAGCTAAATTTATTAGAACTAAAAAAGAGAAAGTTTTTAAAATGAAAACGTCAACTTCTCGACTGCCAGAATATAAGAAATATGGCGAATTGCATTTTACTATTGATGGAGTTGATTGCAAATTAAACGCGTATCAAAACATCGATTTAATTAAAAAACCAGGATTTGATGATTATTTATTTCTACCATTTTCAGATCTAACTAGCGGAAAAGAAACCTACATTGGTGGTCGTTATGTAGATTTAAGAATACAAAAAGGCACCACTTGGAAAATCGATTTCAACAAAGCATACAATCCTTATTGTGCCTATAATCATGAATATTCTTGTCCGATTGTTCCTCTGGAAAATGATTTGAATATAGAAGTTTTAGCTGGCGTAAAAAAGTTTCACGATTAATGAAATTCTTCAATTTACATACTCACAAATTCACCAATAATTCAGATGTTTTAGAATTAGTAAATCAATATCCATGGGAATTTGATACAACAATTCCAAACTATTCCATCGGAATTCATCCGTGGTATATCGAGAGATTGCCGCGTGAACTCGCAATGACACGATTAGAATCTGACTTAAAAATAATCGACGAAAAATTACAATTAAAAGAATGTTTAGCTCTAGGAGAATGCGGTTTAGATAAGCGAATTGAAGTTCCAATGCAATTACAAATTGAAGTTTTCGAAAAACAAATTGCCTTAGCAGAAAAACATCAAAAACCATTAGTTTTGCATTTGGTTGCCGCTTTTCAAGAATTGATAGAAATTAAAAACCGATTGCAAATTTCCGTTCCAATAATCATTCACGGATTTTCAAAGAACCAACAAGTTGCAAACGAATTACTAAAAAACGGATTTTATCTTTCGTTTGGGAAATATTTATTGAGAAATCCCGAGTTAGAATCGGTTTTTAAATCCGTTCCAAATGATAAATTTTTTCTAGAAACCGATACGATTGACGAAAGTCTTGAAGAAGTTTATCAACTTGCAGCAAAATATAAAAATATTGATAAAAATCAATTAACAGAGATAATTACAAATAATTACAATACGGTTTTTGGAAGTTCTAAAAATCCAATAATCTAATAATCTAAGAAGTCTAAATTATGGCAAAGTGGCAAGAAAGAGCTGAATTATTATTCAAACCAGAAGGACTAAATAATTTAAGAAACGCAAATGTATTGGTAGTTGGAGTTGGAGGAGTTGGATCATTTGCTGCCGAATTTTTAGCTCGTGCTGGCGTTGGAAATCTTACAATTGTTGACGGCGATGTAGTTGATATTACCAATATTAATCGTCAATTACCAGCATTACATTCTACTGTTGGTTTATCAAAAATAGATGTTGTAGGCAATCGATTAATGGATATAAACCCAGAGTTAAATTTGACGAAAGTCCAAGAATTTTTATCGCCAGAACGCGCTTTTGAAATTGTAGAAGAAAAATACGACTACGTTTTAGATTGTATTGATAGTGTTACACCAAAATTGAATTTGATAATCGGAGCCAAACGCAAACGCGTAAAAATCATCTCAAGTATGGGCGCAGGCGGAAAAATGGAAGCTGCAAAAGTGAAAGTTGCCGACATTACCAATACGGTAAATTGTATGTTTGCCAAAACCATCAGAAGACGATTGAAAGAACACAAAATCGATAAATTAAAAGTGGTTTTTTCCTCAGAAATTCAGGATGAAAGCAGTTTGAAAATGACCGATGGATCTAATTATAAAAAATCATTTTACGGCACAAATAGTTATATGCCAGGACTTTTTGGATTGTATATGGCAGAAACTGTAATTCGATTTTTGATTAAAAAAGTAAACAATTAGTATTTTTCTAAAAAAAAATAATCTAAAAAGACTTCGTGTCTTAGCGCCTTTGTGGCAAAATAAAAAATGATACAAACCGTAATTTTCGATATGGATGGCGTAATTGTTGACACTGAACCAGTTCACAGATATGCCTATTTTCATCATTTTAACGAATTGAATGTTGATGTAACCGATGAAATGTTTTCCACTTTCACAGGAAATTCTACTCGAAATGTTTTTCAGAAATTGAAGGCTATTTTTAATTTAGAGCACGAAGTTGAGGATTTAATTCAGCGAAAAAGAAACATTTTTAACGACGCTTTTGATACAAAAGCCGATTTGCATTTACTAGAAGGTGTTGAAGATTTAATTAAAGATTTGCATCAAAATGGTATTCAATTAATTGTAGCTTCATCGGCTTCAAAGGTTACTATTGATAGGGTTTTTAAGCGTTTTCATTTGCATCAATATTTTTCTGATATTGTGAGTGGCGAAGATTTTCCTAAGTCAAAACCACATCCAGCAATTTTTGAACATGCGGTTTCCTTGTCTATGGCTCCAAAAAATCAGTGCATTGTGATAGAAGATTCTTCTAACGGAATTGAAGCTTCGGTTGCTGCAGGAATTTTTTGCATAGGTTACAACAGCGAACATTCTAAACTGCAAGATTTATCTAAAGCCAATTTGATTATCAATCATTTCAACGAGTTATCTGCAGAGAAAGTTAAGAATTTAAAATAAAATTTTTCATGATTAAAACTATAATTTTCGATATGGATGGCGTGCTTGTTAATAGCGAACCATTGCATCACGAAGTAAGTTTGGTTCAGTTTAAAGAATTAAATATTGAAGTTACCAACGAAATATTTGCCACATTTACGGGTAATTCTAATAAAATGATTTACCAAAAAATCAAGGATAGATTCCAGCTGGAGCATGAAATAGAAGACTTGATTGCCGCTAAAAATAAACTTTTTATAGAAGCATTCGATAAAAAAGAAGATTTACATTTAATGCAAGGCGTGAAGGAATTGATTGAAGATTTATACAATAATGGTATGCAATTGGTTGTAGCATCATCATCTGAAATGGAAATTATTGATAAAGTTTTTGAACGGTTTGATTTGAATCGCTATTTCACTCACAAAGTTAGCGGTAATGATTTCCCTGAATCTAAACCCAATCCAGCAATTTTCTTAAAAGCTGCTGAATTGGCGCAAACTCCAGTTGAAAATTGTATCGTTATTGAAGATAGTACAAACGGAATTAAAGCAGCAAAATCAGCCGGAATTTATTGTATAGCGTACAAAAGTGAAGGTGTTGACAGTCAGGATCAATCGTTGGCCGATAGCGTTATCAACGATTATAAAGAATTGAATTATCATATAATAAAAAACATAAATTAGACATGAAAAAACTACTTTTTTATCTTTCCGTATTTTTATTTTCTTTAATTATTAGCGCCCAAGAAAATCAATTTATTAATGAAATTAAAGCCTTTAGAAAACAAGATAGTATTCAAAAACCACAAGACGGAATGCTACTATTTATAGGCAGTTCTTCCTTTAGATTGTGGAAAGATGTAAAGTCAGATTTCAATAATTCGAATATCTTGAACCGCGCATTTGGTGGTGCTACATTGTTGGATTTGATTTATTTTCAAAACGATGTCGTACTAAACTACAAGCCCAAAAAGATATTTATTTATTGTGGAGAAAACGATGTTGCAAGTTCTGAAAAAGTTACACCGAAAATGGTTTTTAAGCGATACAAAACCTTCTATAAAACGTTGAGAAAACAATTTCCAGATACGCCAATACTATTTGTTTCGTTGAAACCAGCCATTTCAAGATGGCACATGAAAGACCGAATGATCGCAACTAATAAATTGATTCACGGTTTTATGAAAAATAAAAAAAATGCTGTATTTGTTGATGTTTGGGATGCAATGCTAGATAATGGCGAGCCTAAAAAAGATATTTTCAGAGAAGATAATTTGCATATGAATTCCAAAGGTTATGATATTTGGGTTGAAAAAATGAATACTTTAGTTAATGATTAATAATCTTAAACTAAAAAAAGCCACTAGTAATTAGTGGCTTTTTAATTTATTTGGTAAGAAGTTATTTTTTTACTTCTACATCAACGTCTTTACTTTTTACTTCAACACCATCGCCGCTAACTTTCACTGAAGTTCCATCTTTTTCTTCTGGAGTTGCAGTAACAGTATCTTTTACAATTACAGTTTCTTTTTCAACTGTAGTAGTTTCAATAGTTTCTGTTGTTTTTTCTTCTTCTTTTTTACAAGCTGCGAATGCAGTAATAGCTAAAAGTAAAACACATAATTTTGTAAATTTCATAATTAAATAATTTAGATTTATTTGTAAATTTACATTAAATCTTCCAATTAAATGAATATTTTTCAATGTTTAGAGTAAAATTATTCGAATAAATTATTTTATTTCATTTTTTTTTTGCTTTAACCAACAGCTTCCTTGTAAACTTTTAAGCATTTTTCACGTGCTTCTTTATGATCTACAATTGGTTTTGGATAATGTAAAGTTTCTAATTCTGGAACCCATTTTTTGATATATTTCAACTCTTTATCAAATTTTTTCACTTGTTCGGTCGGATTGAAAATTCTAAAATAAGGCGCTGCATCGACGCCACTTCCAGCAGCCCATTGCCAATTTCCAACGTTACTTGCTTGTTCGTAATCTAACAATTTTGTAGCAAAATAGGTTTCACCCCAACGCCAATCAATTAGTAAATGCTTGCATAAAAAACTTGCGGTAATCATTCGCACGCGATTGTGCATGTGACCTGTTGCGTTTAATTCGCGCATTCCTGCATCTACAAACGGATAACCGGTTTTTCCAGCACACCATTTTTTGAAGAAATCTTCATTATTATCCCAAACAATGGCATCGTATTTTGGTCGGAAACTCGATTTGTTCGTATGCGGAAAATGCCATAAAATCTGCATAAAAAATTCTCTCCAAATCAATTCCTTAAAAAAGGTTTCATTCTTGCTTTCAATCGCTTTTGCAATCATTTTTCTGATAGAAACTGCACCAAATCTTAAGTAAATTCCAAGATAAGAAGTTTTATTCAGCGCAGGAAAATTTCGGGTTGCTTCGTAATTGTCTATTAAATTATTTGATACATCAAAAGGTGTAACTTTTATAGAAGAAGTTTCAAATCCGATATCCGATAAACTTAGAAAAGGATAGGAGTGAAGTGCTATTTTACTAATGTAATCTTCTGATTTATAATTAACTAATTTGATTTTCTTAAAATTTTCTTTCCATTTATTCGAATATGGAGTATAAACTACATATGGCGTTCCATCGTCCTTTACAACTTCGCTTTTTTCGAAAATAACTTGGTCTTTGCTAGTTTTGAATTCGATATTGTTTTCCTTAAACAAATGGTATAAATCTAAATCGCGTTTGCGAGCATAAGGTTCGTAATCGTGATTGGTGTAAACCGATTTTATAATATTTTCGGAAATTAACTTCTGATAAACATCAAATGGCTTTCCGTGAAAAACAGCTAATGATTTTCCAATTTCTTGAAGTTGTTTTTGGATTTTCTCAAGTTGATTGTGAATGAAAGTGACACGCGCATCGTCTTTTGGCAATTGTGAAAGAATCGAATCATCGAAAATAAATATTGGAAGCACTTCTTCATCAGCATTTAATGCATGAAATAGTCCGACATTATCGTCTAATCGTAAATCGCGTCGAAACCAGAATATGTTCATTCTTATGTTTGTTAATTATTGTTATCCGTTAACCAATAATGTTGACATTCCGCCATCAACATGGAAAATTTGTCCCGATATCCAACTGCTTTTTTCAGATAATAAAAAGCTTGCCATTTGCGCCATATCATCAGAAGTTCCAACTCTTTTTAATGGATGGCGTTGTGCTGATTTTTCTTTCTTGTCTTCATTGCTTAAAAACTTTTCAGCCAAAGGTGTGTCAGTTAATGATGGTGCAATTACATTTACTCTAATTTTTGGAGCATATTCTGCAGCCAATGCTTTTGCAAATCCTTCGATGGCACCTTTTGCAGCTGCAACTGAGGTATGAAAAGGCATTCCCATACTTGCCGCAACCGAACTAAATAGCACAATACTAGATTGATTAGAAGCATTTAAATTAGGTAAAACAGATTGAATTACTTTCACCAAACTTATGAAATTTATTTGTAAATCTTGTTCAAATGCTTCAGGTTTTAAGCCACGAAACGGTCGCAAATTTATACTTCCTGGGCAATACACTAATCCATCAATAACTTCCGGTAAAAGTGAAGTATCTAAAGTGTCTGTCGTTGCATCAAATGTAATGTGGATCACATTCATTTCTGCAATTTCTTCGTTAGTTCTTGAAGCTACATAAACTTTATTTTCGTACTGTAATTCTTTTGCAATGGCCAATCCAATTCCATATGAACCGCCAATAAGTAGAATGTTTTTCATGATTTATTTTTAGATTTTGGAAATTATTTTTTGAAAGTTTGACTATCAAATTCTCCGAACATTTGGATTAATTTTTTTCTTCGGTATTCAAATATTTCATTCAATTTTGGTTTCACTAGAAACGGATGCACAAGTTGACCTAAAATTCCCATTGGAACTTTATAATCTACAATATCTTCCATTTCAACACCTCCAGGAATTTCTTTTATAAAATGTTTATGGTGCCACAAGGCATATGGACCAAAGCGTTGTTCATCTACAAAATATTTTTTGTCTACAACATGCGTAATTTCGGTGACCCATTTTGCAGGAATTCCTAAAACCGGAGTTACAATATACTGGATAATTTGTCCGGGAAACATTGGTCTATCTGCACCAGAAAGAATTTTGAATCCCATATATTCTGGAGTTATCTTCTGCAAATTCTTTGGATCTGATAATAAATCCCAAGCTTGGTCAATTGTTATTGGTAAATTTTGTTTGGTATGCAATCTGTATATTTTCATTTATTATTTGAATTTAATTCGATGTAAAAATAGTAAATGTTTAACTATTATTTGAATTTGTTAAACAAAAATAATTTGATTTAAGTTTAAATTAACATTTGAAGAGAATACAATTTGTAATTTTGACATTCTAAACTTAAAATATATGAAAAAAATTATTTTTGTATTAGCAATGATTCTTGCTAATTATGCTATTGAAGCACAAGTAAAAACTCCGCAGTCAAGTCCGAAATCGGTTGTTAGTCAGGTTGTTGGATTGACAGATGTTACTCTTGATTACTCACGTCCAAGTGCCAAAGGAAGAACAGTTTTTGGTGATTTAGTTCCTTTCGGAAAATTATGGAGAACTGGTGCCAACCAAAATTCGATGATTACTTTTAGCGAAGATGTGGTTATTAATGGAACAACATTAAAAAAAGGAAAGTATGCTATTTTTACAACTCCAAAAGCAGATATGTGGGAAGTTATTTTTTACACAACAACTGACAATTGGGGAACACCAGAAAATTGGGATGTTAATAAAGTTGCTTTAAGTACAAATGTTGATCCGGTTATGTTAGGAAATAATGTTGAAACTTTTACATTAGCAATCAATAACATCACTAATGACAGTGCGACTTTAGATATTTCTTGGGAGAAAACTATGGTTTCTTTAAAATTTGAAGTTCCTACTCAAAAGATGGCTATTGCAAGTATTAACAAGGCATTAGCTGGTCCAACTGCAAATGATTATTTTGCTGCTGGTCAATATTACTATCAATCTAATGGAGATTTAAACAAAGCATTAGAATATGTGAATAAATCTTTTTCTATGCTAAAAGCTGGTGAAGAAGCTCCATATTGGCAATTACGATTAAAATCATTGGTTCAAGCGAAAATGGGTGATAAAGCTGGTGCAATTGCAACCGCAAAATTATCTTTAGCTGGAGCTGAAAAAGATGGTAATCAAGATTACGTTAAAATGAATAACGATAGTTTAAAAGAATGGAGTAAAAAATAATTCTCTCTTATTTTAATGAAAAACGTCCCGATAAATCGGGACGTTTTTTTATGCTTTTATTTCAGATGATTTTGTTTTTCCTAAAAAGAATTGTGATAGAATTGATAAAATTACTGTCAACATCGCACCAATAAAATTCAACCAAAGGAAACTCACAACATCTAAATAATAAATGTAAAAAATGGTTAGCTGACTTACAACAGCACTCCAGAAAATGGCTTGCGCTTTTACATATTTGATATAAAATCCGACAAGGAAAATACCTAAAACTGTTCCGTAGAAAATTGATCCAACGATGTTTACTAATTGGATTAAATTTTCAAATAAAGTTCCAACGCAGGCAAATAATATGGCAATAATTCCCCAAAGCAAAGTGAAAAATTTCGTTGCATTTACATAATGTTTTTCTGATTCTTGCTTTTTTCTGTTTCGTTTGTAGATATCAATAGTAGTGGTTGACGCTAAGGCATTTAGCCCAGAAGCAGAAGATGACATTGCTGCCGAAAGTATTACAGCTAGTAATAATCCGATTAAACCTTTTGGAAGATAATTTAGAATAAAATATAAGAAAACATAATCTTTGTCGTTGGTTTCGGCTTTAGGATCGGCTTTAGAAATTAATTCTTTGGCTTGATCGCGAAGATCTTTTTCCTTCCCAGAAATGGCAACTAATCTACTTCTCAATATTGGATTATCATAATTCTGATTTAAATGATCCATATACAATAAATTGTACTCCTTTTTCTCTTCGGTTAAATCTTGTAATTGTTTTTCGAGTCCGTGATATTTATCTGCATAAACCGATTTTTCAATAGCTTCTTTATTTACTGGATTGAAATTTAATGGTACATCGTTGAATTGAAAAAACACAAAAACCATTACACCAATCAGTAAAATAAAAAACTGCATCGGAACTTTCAAAAATCCGTTCATGATTAATCCTTTCTGGCTTTCTCTATCAGATTTTCCAGATAAATAACGACCAACTTGTGATTGATCGGTTCCAAAATAGGCTAAACTTAAGAAAAAACCACCGGCAATTCCACTCCAAAAAGTATATCGAGTTTCTGGATTAAACGAAAAATCTACAATATTCATTTTGTCATTTGCACCAGCTATATGCATAGCATTACTCAGAGTCATTTCGTTGGGTAACATGTGTAAAATAAGGTAAAATGTGATGAACATTCCACTCATAATTACAAACATTTGTTGTTTTTGAGTTACGTTTACAGCTTTTGTACCACCAGAAAAAGTGTAGATAATTACTAATATTCCGATTATAATATTGAGTAAAGTTAAATTCCAACCCAATAATGTCGATAAAATTATTGATGGAGCATAAATGGTTAATCCAGTTCCTAATCCGCGTTGGAACAGAAATAGAATTGAGGCTAATGAACGCGTTTTTAAGTCAAATCGTTGTTCGAGGTATTCATACGCCGTGAAAACCTTTAATCGATTGTATATTGGTATAAATGTGAAGCATATTACGACCATTGCAATTGGTAAACCAAAGTAGAATTGCACAAAACCCATTCCGTCGTGATATGCTTGTCCTGGTGTAGATAAAAATGTAATTGCGCTGGCTTGAGTTGCCATAACAGATAAACCTACAGTCCACCAATTGGTTTCTTTATTTCCTAAAATATAATCTTCTACGTTTTTACTTCCTTTGGTTTTATAAACACCATAAACTACTATGAATAGTAAGGTTACCGTAAGAATGATCCAGTCTATTTGTTGCATATTACGAGAAGATTTGCATTAATGCGAAAAAAATCACAATGTAAATGGCGTTCATAATTAACAACCAAGTATAGTTGGTGCTCCATCTGTTTTGTTTGTTTTTTTCCATGTTATTTTCCAATTGCAATCATGTTAGATAGTAGTCTAAAAGCTCCAGCAACACCTTCGGGCAATTCTCTAAAAAAGCTAATTCCTGTGTAAATATAATGTCCTTTTCCATGTTTTGCTACTAAAATAGCTCCATCTTTTGGTTTTTCACCTTTATCATTGGATGAAATTATTGGTGTAAAATTTTTGTCCCATTCGCTCGGATAATACAATCCTTGTTCTTGTTTCCAACCTTTAAAATCCTCTTGAGTTATTTTATTTGGATAATTTAAAATAGCATGATTTGGCGCTAAAAACCGAACTTCAGCATTTTCTTCAGTAACTCTATCTCTAGAAATTTTAATTGGAAACGGTGCAATATCTTTGGTTACAAATTCGTCCAAAGTATTGTATTGCACAATCATCGTTTTTCCGTTTTTGACAAAATCTAAAAGAATGTTTTGTTTAAAACCAAGGGTTGTAACAACATTATAAGCTCGAATTCCGGTCATAACAACATCAAAATTTTGAAGTCTCTCTGTAGAAATATCTTCAGGTTTTAGAATTGTAACTTCATATCCCATTTGCGTTAAACTCTTCGGTACTTCATCGCCTGCACCCATGATGTAAGCGATTTTTTCACCTTTGGTTTTTATATTTAACTTGATGGCTTTTGCTTCGGCAGATTTCAAAACCATTTGCTTGAAAATATGCGGATAATTGATGTCGATTTTTTCTTTATCAAATGTTTTTCCGTCTACTGAAATAACGCTTTTTACAACAATTTCTGATGCTTCTTTTGATGGCGTAACATTAAAAATAGCCAATTGTTCTTCGCCTTTTTTAGACAATGAAAACGGAATAGAAGTAGGAGAAACGGTCCAGTTTTGTGGAACTTCCAATTGAATTGTACCAGAAACAGCATCTTTTCCGGCTTTGATTTTTACAGTAATTGCTTTCTCTTTATTATTCGGAAAAATATATACTTTTTCTTGTATTGAAGAGGTTACAACTGGCACAACGTCAAGCGGTTGATAGACTTCACCTTTTACATCGTCGTTGTATTTGTAAACAACATTTCGTTCAAACGGAATTGTAATACCATTAATTTCAATTAAAAATGTCACTTTTATTTGACGAATAACATCTGGTTTTCCTATATTTTCTTGATTGTTCACAACATACATTCCATCAGTTCCAGATTCTTTCAAATAATACGGATTGGTATAATCGTTTTCGTCAGTTATCTGTAATTCAATGGTTTGGTTCACTAACTTATTATTTGGTAATTCAGTAATACTTAAGGTAGTAAATGAATTCGGAACTGTATTAATTGCATTCCAATTCATTTTTTGATTACTTCGGTTAATGGCTTCCAATTTTACTTTAATAGTACTTCCTGAAGCAACTTCTTGGTTATCGGCAACAGCTTCAAGATACAAACCTGCACAACCTGCAATAATTTTCTTTATTTCTTCTGATTTTATTGTTTTCCAATGTTTATCGTCTAGATTCTGAATTAAATCATATGCTTTTACTAATTCTGAAATACTTGCTGATGGGTTTTTGAAATCAAAATTCTTTTGAACATTTTCTAAAATATCACCAATTGCTTTTCCGTTTTTTACTCGATTCCATGAAGTGTCGATGCCTTCAAATAAATTGGTTTTGTCTTTTAAAGATTCACCTTTTAAAAATTCTAAATATTCGTCTTCTTCGCCACGAGTTCCAGTATTTCCAAAACCTTGCGATTGATGACAACTTCTACTTAGAGCGGCAATTTCTTGATTGGATTTTCCAAATTGTTCATAATAAACTCCAGTTTGCAGTTTGCTTAAATTGGTTTTATCGGCTGCATCAAATTTTTCTTTGCTTCCATAAAACCACCATGAAGTATTGAAAAAAACACGTTTGGGTTGCCAAGTTGTGGCATATTTTAATTGATTTGGAAAAACCGAAGCATCATTAGTTTTATCGAATGCTTCTAAACTTAACATAGCCGATGATGTGTGATGACCGTGTGTTGTTCCTGGCGAACGATGATCAAATCGGTTGATAATTACATCGGGTTGGAATTTTCTAATGGCCCAAATTACATCGCTTAGCACTTGATTTTTATCCCAAATTTGTAATGTTTCATCAGGATTCTTAGAGAAACCAAAATCGTTAGCACGAGTAAAAAGTTGTTCGCCACCATCAATTTTTCGAGCTTCAATTAGTTCTTGAGTTCTAATAACACCAAGTAATTCCCGAAGTTCTAGTCCGATTAAATTTTGACCGCCATCGCCACGAGTAAGCGATAGGTAACCAGTTCTAGCATTTTTTTCATTTGATAAATAGGATATTAGTCTGGTATTTTCGTCGTCTGGATGTGCTGCAATGTAAAGTACAGAACCTAAAAAATTGAGTTTTTCAATTTGATGATACAACTCTACTGCATTGGGCTTTTGCGGTTTTTGTGCTAAAATTGTACATCCGATAAGAAGCGTTAAAAAAGTAAAAATCTTCTGCATTTGCTGTTTTTTTTCAATAGCTTCAAATGTAGTAATAATTCTAACGAGAAGTTTTACTTTCTAAAATTTTGGAATTTCTTTAACAAAAAACAACCTCAAAACAACCTATTGATAAATTAGCATTATTGTAATTTTATTTTTTAGATTTAAAAAACTTAATCATAAAGAATACAAATCCTATCATTGTAACTACTATTACTATTTGCCATACAATTAAAATCGAACTAAATTCATTAACTAAATTTTTCATAATACTTATTTTTAATAGGTTACTAATTTAAAATATTAATTATTAGAGTATTGATTGAGAACTAAATTATTTTCAAAAGATTACTATTTTCATTTTTTTTTGAAATAAAATAAATAAAAAAAGAGTAAAGTTAGCAAAACTTTACTCTTGAGATAATTTCGAATTGACTACTTATTAGTCTCTTCTTCCTTTTCCATTTCCTTTTCCGCGACCTTTCCCATTATTTTCTTTATATTTTCGCTCTTTTACAACGTAAATTTTGGCGTTTTTTCTATATTTTACTTTGTGATTTTTGTGATAGACATAAGGTGCATTTCCTCTATAATCAGTCAAGTAAACAACATTTGCGCCTCTTAAATTATAACCTCTATATCTTGCAGGAAGTGCTGCCGAGCGATACCAACCACCATTTCTAACATAAATAAAACGTTCTGCTGGAACATCATAGTAAGCATCAATTTCTGGTAAATAATAGTATTGCACTGCGACTCTATCGGCTGGTGCCCAAACTGGCGGAGTACCTAAATTTACATTTACATTAACTTGTGCTTGCATATTAAAACTACTTATTAGTAATCCTAATACTAGATATTTTATTGCTTTCATAATCTTTACTTTTTTAATTATTATTGTTTTGTTTAAACGGTTAAACAAAGATTGTGCTAAAGCGTAAAAATGATGTTATGAAATTATATCAATTCGTTACATAATTTCAATATGAAAACTTTAATAGTAATTAAATCAGTGCTTTATGAGGGTTTTGTATTGAAGATTTAAAATGTAATTTTGATAGTTTTAGTAGGATTTAACCATTAAAACTTCAAAAATTAAATTTATTTTTTAGCATCTTTTGCTGCTTTCTCAGCTGCTTTTTCGGCTTCTTTTTTCTTTTTTTCTTCGGCTCTTTTTTTCTTATTGAAGTATCCTTTTAGTAGAAAATTACTTTTGGCGGCTTCCATGTTTTCATCTAATTTTTTAGAGCCATTTTTAAGGTTCACTAATGTTTTATCGATATTGTTTGCCATCGATTCATCATTCATTAATCTACCTAAAGTTCCTTCGCCATTGTTTATTTTTATTAAAATTTCACCAATTTCTCCTGATGCAATTGCCACATTTCCTGCTGTAGTTTCTAGACTTCGCATGATAGCATCGGTTTCAATTGGTTCGATTGCATTTATAAATTGACCATTTTTAACAAGTTTTGATGTTGGATTTCCTTGAGAAATTACTATCAGTTTGTCGCCAATTAATCCTTCAGATCCAATTCCTGCTTTAGAATCGGCACGAATAAATTTTTGAACATCTTGTTTTAAAATCATGTCTACTTTCACAGTTGAATCATTTATCAGTTCAATGTTATCAACAGTTCCAACATTTATCCCAGAAAATCGAATGCTACTTCCAACTTGCAATCCGCTTACGTTTTTAAATTTAGTAGATATGTTAAAGACTGGATCAAACATATTTTTTTGTTTTCCAATGATGAAAATTGCTAATAAAAAGAGTGATAAACCAGCTATGATGAATATTCCCAATCTTATTTTAAATCCTTGTTTAGTGGTTTCCATAGTTATTGTATTTTTTTAGTTTTAAAAAAAGAGCTTACGTAAGAATCGGTAGAATTTTCAAATTCTAATAGCGAACCTTCTTTATACACGTCTCCGTCTTTTAGCATTATAATTCGGTCTGCAACTGTTCGAACGCATTCCATATCATGAGTAATAATTATGGATGCTGTTTTGTATTTTTTTTGAATATCGTTGATTAATTCGCTTATTTCTTCTGCTGTAATTGGATCTAAACCAGTTGTAGGTTCGTCATAAAGCATAATTTCTGGATCTACAATTATGGTTCTAGCAAGGCTGATTCTTTTTCGCATTCCTCCAGAAAGTTCGGATGGCATTTTGTTTAATACATCTTCAAGACCAACATTTGCAAGAGTTTCTGTAACTTTAGCATCAATTTCTGATTGTGTCAAGTCTTTTTTTATTCTTCGTAATGGAAATTCTAAATTCTCTTTTACGGTCATCGAATCATACAAAGCGCCACTTTGAAAAAGAAAACCAATTTTCTTTCTAATTTCGTTCAAATCCTCAGTTTTTAAAGCATTTACTTCTTCACCAAGAACTGTAATTGTTCCTTGATCGGCTTTTAATAATCTTGCAATGCATTTTATTAATACCGATTTTCCTGTTCCCGATTTTCCTAAAACTACAAGATTTTCTTGACTTTTAAGTTGTAAGGAAACATCATTCAATACATTCAAACTCCCAAAACTTATTTTTAAATTTTGGATGTCAATTACTGGTTTTATAGTAGTGTTTTCTATCATTGTAAAATTAAATCGGTTATTTGAACTGCTATTAAATCTACAAGAATTACTAAGAACGATGCGGTGACAACGGCTGTATTTGCTGCAATTCCAACACTTTCGGTTCCTCTTCCAGCATTGTAACCTTTGTAGCAACCAACTAATCCTATTACTGCTCCAAAGAAGAACGTTTTAGTAATTGCTGGAATTAAATCCATAAACTCTACTTTACCAAATGCTTGAGAAATGTATAGTACAAAATTTAAATCACCTTTAATATTGGCACCAATCCATCCGCCTAAAATTCCCATCGTGATAGCAAAAATGCTTAACAACGGAATCATTAAAGTTGCTGCAAGAACTCTTGGAACAATTAAGTATTTTATTGGATTTGCCGATGAAACTTCGAGTGCGTCAATTTGTTCTGTAACACGCATCGAACCAAGTTCGGCGCCCATACTAGAACCTATTTTACCTGCACAAATTAAAGCTGTAATTACTGGTCCCATTTCTCTAATTAAAGAAATAGCCACCATATTAGGTAGCATATTTAAAGCGCCAAATTTTATTAAAATTGGACGCGATTGAATGGTTAAAACCAAACCGATAATAGTTCCTGTAATTGATATTAACGCAAAAGATTTGTTCCCTATTTGAAAACAATGCTTTAAGAATTCTTTAAATTCAAATCCTCTTGAAAATGTATTTTTAAAAACACGTGTTAAAAATAAAAATACGTTTGCCGTATCAACTAAAAAAGCAGAAATTTTTGAAGTTTTTTCTATCGATTTTTCACTAACTTTTATAGTTTTATCAATAGCATATTTTTTCAAGTTTTTGATAGGTACAATTTTTTTCATACACGAAGACTATTAAAGTTTTTGAAAATTGTTAGTTATTGAATTACTATTTTATTTTTAATTTCTGAAGTGAATTTGATAAAAATGAAATACTTTTTTCTTTAACTTCTTCAGTATTTACAGATGATAATGAGCTAACTTTATTTTGAACAAATGAAGCAAGCATTCTTTTTAAAGGATTGGTAGATGATCCAACAAGTAAACTATTTGTAAAATATCCTGATGCAAGTGAAAATGCTGTACCTAAAATTTTTCCTTTTAAATCGGGTGAATTAATAGTTTCATTGAATTTTTCTTTCACCATATTTATTGGATTCAAACTATGAACTGTAAACTCAAAATGTTTTCTTAAAAGAATGCCTTCACATTTTTTTGCATTTTCAAGTTCAGCTATTGCAGCAGCCAACGATTTATTATCTTTAATTACTTGCATCTTTTTTTTCTTTAAAAATTTGATTAATTAAATAGTTATTAAAGCTTTCCTCTAATGATTTCTTTGCTAACAAGTAAAGTAGAATTATAACCAAATAAATTCCGGCAACGGCAAAAAAACCATAGTAATTTTTTCCTAATATATCGCCTAAATAAAGTGATAAACCGATGGTTAATAAAAAGAAAAATAAAGCAATTAAGCTGAACAATACTACTCGAGAAGTTATTGAAGCAAATACGTCGGTTGACTTATCTATTGCTTGTAACTTGTACAACTCAAAATTGGTCTTGCCATATTGCTCTAGTTTTTCTACTAGCATTTCAACTAAAATTACTTTATCTTTCATCTTTATAGGTTTTTATTTTTTAGCATTTTCAACCAATTCTTTTCCTTCTTCATACATTTCTAAACCATTGTTTTTGGCTCTGTCTAATTTAGAAGTAAGTTGATCGATAGCATTGTTGTATTTGTTTTTTAAATCATCTAAGGAATCTTTTCCTTTATTAGCGATTTTTTTTCTTGTATCTGAACCTTTTTCAGGTGCAAATAAAACTCCTAAAGCTGCACCAGCTGCTAGTCCTACTAACAATCCGGCAATTGTGTTTCCTTTTGACATAATATTTTATTTTAATTTGTTAAAATTGGGTTTCAAAAATTATTCTGAAACCCAATTGTTTTATTTGTTAGAATCTGTAACCTAATGTTAATTGAATAACTTGGTTTTTGTATCTTGGATCAGTATCATTTCCATCAGAATCTGATTTAGAAATATCCCATCCTGCACGACCAGAGATTACAAAATCTTGAAGATTTACATCGGCACCAACTACAAAACCAAAAATGTTTTTCTTGTAGTTTTCATCGTTGATTGCATCTTCTTCTGTTGTAGTAGAATTTCCGTTAAACTTATTTTTAGTGTCTAATAAATAAGAAAATTGTGGACCTACCAATAAGGTTAACTGCTCAATTGGTTTGATTTGCAATTGTAAAGGAATATCAATAAAACTTGATGTTCTTTCAAATTCATAATCTGCACCTAAAACTGAACCTGTTGCTTTAAAACCCTTTTGTGAATACATAAACTCTGGTTGGAAACCTATGTATTTACCAAGCGGAATAGAAACAAATCCACCAGCAGCAAATCCTACTTTTCCTTCAGCTACATAATCTTGATTTTCTTCATCATAAACGTTTGCGAAATTAACACCGGCCTTAACACCAAATTTTAATTCTTCACGTGAATCTGTTGATGAACCTTCTTGAGAAAAACCTGCTGCACTTACAAAAAGAGCAAACATTAATGCGAATTTTTTTGAAACTGTTTTCATAATTTTCTTTTTTATTATTTGTTTTAAATTATATTACAAAGTTGCAACCAAGTAGGTAATTTCGTGTTATATAAATTTTCTTTAGTTTTATATCATTCACACTTTTACTTTTTTTATATTAAAAAAGTTCATTAATAACTAATAAAATAGCTAAAAATGAACCTTAAGTACTGTTTTTACTAATGATTATTCTTTTTCGTCAGTATTTTCGTTTTCTGGAGCTTTTACAATTTCAAAGTTTATTTCAACTTTGTTTGGTGTTGTATCGGAGTAATTATCGAAATCAAATAGTGGTAATCTTATTTTATTCCATTCGTAGGTTTTTGGTAAATCGTCACCTATTAAATAACCCCAAGGTTCTAAAGAATCGATTCTATCAAAAATAACTTTTAGAATCGCTATAATTGGAATTGCCAAAAACATTCCAGAAATACCTGCAATTGCTCCGCCAATTATAATTCCGATGATGGAGACTAATGCATTAATTTTGACTTTTGAACTAACAATTAAAGGAACTAATATATTATTGTCTATTAATTGAACAATCACATTTACTATAATTACACCAAGAATTATTGATAAATCGGCTGATCCTGTAAGTGAAGCAATAATGGTTAATAATCCTGCAAATAATATACCTATGTAAGGTATAATGTTTAGCAATCCAGTTATTACTCCTAACAAAATAGCATATTCAACTCCAATAATCATCAAACCGATTGAGGTTAAGACGGAGATAAAAATCATTTCTAAGATTAATCCAACCAAGTAACTTTTTACCACTACTTTTATTTGATCAAGAATATCATATAATTTAGTATGATATTCTTCTTTAAATAATTTAGCAAAGAATTTTACAAATAATGATTTATACAATAGTATTAAAAAGATGTAAATAGGAATTAAAATTAAATTCAAAAGTGTATCTGAAAAAGATAGTAGAGTTGAACCTAAAAGTTCTTTTCCTTTTTCTAACGAATCATTGGTAGCTTCATCTATAAATACTTTTTGTTCTTTAGAACTTAAGTTAAAATTCTCTCTAATTAAGTTTTGGCAATTTTGAATATGAATGTTTAAGTTTCTTTCAATTTTATCAAAATCGCTTACCATATCAGTAATTTGAAAAGAAAGAGCAGTAAATATTCCTAGTATAATTATTACAAATAGTGTAACAGCAAGCATCGCCGCAATGACGTTAGGAAAACGTAATTTTTTATTTAAAAAGGTAACTATTGGTCTTAAAATAATTGCAATTAAAAACGCCATTAAAATAGGCACAATAATGCCTTGACCAACGTAAAAAATGAATGCTATTGCTATGAGCGATAATAAAACATAAGTAAGTTTTGCGTAAAAAGGAAGCTTAATGGTTTCGTACATAGTCTTTTAGTTTTAGGTAAAACAAAAATACTAGTATTAAATTTCCAAAAATTATATAATTTTTCTTTTAATTTATATAATTCAATTAATCTGTAAACTCATTTTCTGTATTCGAGTGCGGCTTAGAAATAATAGAAATTCCTTTTTGAAGTAATAAGTTGTTCGGATATGTAATTCGTTCGCCATCAATTGTTTTTAAATTGACATGAAACGCGCTAATGTCTTCAATTTCGGCTTGAATCGGGAAGTCTTTGTCATGAATTTTGATAGTATCTCCAATTTTAAACGGAAAGAAAAAGAACAAAATTACGCCTGCAGTTACATTGCTTAAAATAGACCATTGCGCAAACATAGCCACACCTACAACTGTTGTGATTGAAGAAACAGTAAGTAAAATTTGATCTTTATCAACACCCCAAATTACAATTAAAGCAATTGTTGCGATGATATTGATTAGTAGGTGAATGTATTTGATAACAAGATTGGTGCGATGTTCAATGATTTCACTCGATTTTGCATAACGACGAACGAGTTTAGCAACAATAAATCGGAGTATAAAAACGGATACTAAAACAATTACTGTTGCAATAAATTCGATTGTAAAATTTGCGAAAAAGTCCATTAAAGAAGATTAAAGATGTCCGGTTCCAGTTCTTTGATTGATGTAATTTAATTGGTGTTCTGCAACATAATTTCTGAACAATGCCACCAAAGTATCGTAGTATTTTTGAAGATTTTTTACATTTATTTCCGGATTACTGTCAATAGGAATTGTGATTGGCATTTCATTCAAATACTTCGATAATTCGGGATAATTCTCTTGAATAACCATGGTAACTTTCATGATTTTTGCATTGATTTCTTCTTCAGTTTCCATAATTCTAATAAGTATTTAGAACGCCTAAATTACAACTAATTTGATAACAAATTTGTTAAATAATTATAAACTTTTTCGGTAGGAAGTCCAACTACATTTGTATAAGAACCTTCAATTTTTGTAATACCAATTAATCCAATCCATTCCTGAATTCCGTATGCGCCAGCTTTGTCAAATGGTTTGTAATTGTCTAAATAATAACGAATTGCATCATCAGATAATTCTGAAAAGGTCACTTTTGTAACATCAAATATAGTTTCCGATTTTTCTGTCGTAGTAAAACAAACCGACGTAATTACCTCGTGCGTGTCGTTCGATAATGATTTTAAAATTGCAAAAGCATCATCGTAATCTTTTGGTTTCCCTAAGGCTTTTCCGTTTAGCCAAACCAATGTATCGCTGGTTATAAGAACTTCATTTTGAGCAAGTTCACCATCAAATGCTTTTGCTTTTAATTCGGCTAAAAAATTTGTGATTTCCTCGGCTTTTAAATGATTTGGATAAATTTCATCGACTTCTTTTAATCGAACTTCAAACTCCAAATCAAAGTCTTTAAAAAACTGTTGACGTCTTGGTGAGCCTGATGCGAGAACTATTTTATACTTCTTATCCATTGAATTTAATATTTAATGTAATGACAGCAATAGATAGAATTCCGAAGAAAATAATCCATTTTAAGAATGAACTAATTTTGGTATAATCATTTTTTTCTTTGGCATTCCAAATTTTAATCAAACAAATAACCATTGGTGCAATGACTAAGGCAATCATATAAAATACTGCGTAAAATAAATTACTGTCAAACAGATTACTTTTTACATAATAGAATAAATATAAAACGGGTAAAAGCAATAAAACAAATGCTACTTTATTAGTTTTTGGAACGCCAATAATAATTGGCAATGTTTTCATTTCCTGTAAAGTATCGCCTTTTATGTCTTCAATATCTTTGATGATTTCACGTACTAGATTGATGATAAAAGCAAATTTAGCATAATCAAAAAGTATCGAAAAAGCCAACATCATTTGCTTCTGATTGAAGTCGAAAGTATTCGGAACAATGTCAAAAATTCCTATGATAATCACGCTAAATGCTAGTAAAGTTGCAACAATTATGTTTCCAACTACGGCAATTTGTTTTAAAGTACTTGCATAAAAATAAAGCAAGGTTGCTATTAGAACAAAAATTACAGCAAAATTCGAACGGTCAACCGAATTAGCCAAAATAAATCCGCACAGAACTCCAGTAATTGTTAGCGATGCATAAATAATATAGGCTTTAGATTCGGATATTGAATTTCCAATTATAGTTTTATTGGTATTATTTTCTAGATCGGTTTCTTGGTCAAAAATATCGTTGATTACATATCCGCCAGCGGCAATTAAAACCGTAGCAGCAATTAATAATGCGTATTGCCAATAAAATAAAGATAATGGAATGTTGATAAGTTCTAAATATCCAAATCTAAAAATAAGTTGCATTAAGGCAAGTAGAAGTAGGTTTTGGTATCGTATTAGTTTTAGAAAAGTCATGTTTTTTATTTCTGAATATGGATGTATTTTTTTTAAAATTGGATGCGATTCCTTCGGAATGACAAACTGTGTGTGAAATCTACTGTTTAAAAACTAATCGTGTTGTCCGTTATAGTAAACATGCCATTTTCCTTGTACTTTCATCACTTGTTCAATTACATCGCGAACGGCGCCTTTTCCTCCGTTTTTATGCGAAATGTATTTAGAAATTGCTTTAATCTCGGGAACTGAATCTTGCGGACATGTTGGCAAACCTACCAATTGCATCACATGAAAATCTGGAATATCGTCGCCCATGTATAAAACATTCTCGGGTTTGATGTTGTACAATTCGATGTATTCTTTAAATGTTTCTACTTTATTTGGACTTGCCAAATGAATGTCGTGGATTCCTAAATTTCTCAATCTAATGCGAACACCTTCATTGCTTCCGCCCGAAATAATGCACACGTTGTAACCACTTTCTAATGCGGCTTTCATGGCAAAACCATCGCGAATGTGCATTTCACGAAGCATTTCTCCAGTTGGACTCACATGCACCGTTCCGTCGGTTAAAACGCCATCAACATCTAGAATAAAAGTGGTGATGTCGTTCATTAGTTCTTTATAACTTTTTGCCATTATCAATAATCGATTTGGTTAGTAATTTGTAGATTTCTTTCTGATTTTCGTCAGACAGAAGTGCTAAATGTTTGTTGATTGTTGTAGTATCTTTTCGTTTCGCCGGACCAGTCTGCGCGTCTTGTGGCGAAAGCGTTTCTATTTTATGAGCCGTTTCTATAATTAATGGTTTCAAAATGTCAAACGGAACGTTGTGTTCGTTACAAATTTCGTTTCCAATGTGATACAAATGATTGACAAAATTACTCACAAAAACTGCAGAAACGTGTAATGATTTTCGTTGCTCCGAATTGATTTCAAAAACCTTATCTGAAATAGCATTAGCCACTTTTTTTAGTAGTTCTAAATCAGATTCATTTTCGGCTTCCAAGCACAATGGAACTTCTTTAAAATTGATGTCTTTATTTTTAGACAATGTTTGCAACGGATAAAAAACGGCTTTTCTGTTTTCGTTAGATAAATCAGCCATGGCAACACTTCCAGAAGTATGAGCCACCAATTTATTTTGAAACGGAAGCATTGCAGCAACTGATGGAATGGCGTCATCTGCAACCGAAATAATGTACAAATCGGCGTCTTTAAATTGGGATGCATCCGATATAATTTTTTCTTGCGCTGCCAAATGTGCCACCGAATCTTTATTTCTAGCAAATACTTGAACCAACTCTAAAGTATCACATTTAGAAATTGCATTTATCAAGTGTTGCGCCACATTGCCCGAGCCGATAATGGTTATTGAAATCATTTGGTAAAAATATTGAAAATATATTTTACAGCAGTAGTAAAAATAAAGTTTTGTGTTTTTATGGAATCGTAAAGTGGAATATTGGATTGGTTGTAGTTTTTTGTTAGATTTGTTTTTAAGATGATTGTGGGCACGGATTGCAAATCCGCGCTATCGGGGACACGTGGCACAAAATCTATGGAAGAGTTGTAAAAACTGGAAATACTTATGGCTGGACCGATTGTGCTCCAAATGAAAAATGGATTTATGGCACCATTGAGGATCCAGTAAGTGGCTCTGTAGATAGACTTTTTATTTTTAAAAGAATGATTAATGGTCAAGAAGCTATAAAAATATTTATTTTACATTCTATAGGGTATCGTCCAGCAGGATCGCCTGCTTCATCACCAATAAGTTATCCTCTTTCAGAAGAAATAATACTTCTTAAACAATAAACCTAGCTCCGCAAAGAGTTCTTATGAAAAACTCCGCAAATGTCTCCTGACTTTGCGGATTTTTTATTTAATAATGTGAAAGTCTTCAAAAATTTAAATTGTAGTTGTTTATTCATCTACAGCGCAGATTTGCAATCCGTGGACAAAGAAATACAATCATCCAACCTACAACATCAAATGTTGTAGGTTTTTTTATGCTTTTTCTTACGAAATTGTTGTCTGAAAGTACCTCAAAGCAATTTTGGTTTTCATATAACAATTTTAGGTTGTCAAATAGCAATTTTAGGTTGTCATATAACAATTTTAGATTGTCAGATAACAATTTTGAGTTGTCAGATAGCAATTATGGGTTGATAAATAACAATTTAGGGTTGTCATATAGCAATTTTAGGTTGTTAAATAACAATTATGGGTTGCTAAATGACAATTTTAGGTTGTTAAATAACAATTTTTACTTTTTTGTACTACTTAGTGACCTATTACACGATACTATTTATACTGGAAATTAATGAAAGGTTTGCTCAGCAGGTAGTACGAGCATCTTATTAATGCCTACAAATTGAGTTAACCAAGCGCAATTTTCTCTAAATTGTGCAGCATTTTTTAGAAAGTACAAAGTCTTTACTAAAATTATAGTTGTTTAGTACGTAAAGTCTAGCCCTGATAGCAACGAAAAGCCCGGAAGTAAAACAACTTATTTTTCTTACTGTAAAAAAGCGACCAACGGAAGCTCTTTTTATAGTGTAGAAAAATTGTTGTTTTACTGAGGACTTGTAGTGTAGAGCAGGAACTTGCTTCTAAAAAACAACTGGAATCAACGTGTCTTAAAAATCCCTTAAAAGCGACTTAAAATAATTAAGAAATCCACAATTTTAAATTACTTTTGTACCACTTTTAAAAAAATCATTCCAAATTATATCATGGATAAAATTAAATCTATTCTTTTCTCCACTCGTTTAATGGCTATTTTGTTCCTTGCTTATGCTGTTGCAATGGCTGTAGGAACTTTTATCGAAAACGATTACAATACTGATACGGCTCGAATTATTATCTACAACTCATGGTGGTTTGAAGCAATTCACATCTTCTTTTTAATAAATTTCTTGGGAAATATTAGTCGTTATCAGTTGCTTAAAAAAGAAAAATGGGCAACACTTTTATTACATTTATCGTTCATTTTTATCCTTATTGGTGCTGGAATTACGCGTTACATAAGCTACGAAGGTATGATGCCAATTCGCGAAGGTGAATCGGCTAACCAAGTATATTCGGATAGAAATTACCTTACTTTTTTTGTTGATGGTATGCATGAAGGCGAGATGAGACGTTTGCCTTTTGAAAAACCATTATTACTTTCTCAAGCTACTAATAATTCGTTTTCGTTCAAGGAAAAATTCTCGGAAGAAAAATTTGAAGTAGAATACAAAGACTTCATTATGGATGCCAAAGAAGTGGTGAAGGAAAATCCGAAAGGAAAATACCGTCTTAAAATGGTAGAATCGGGTGGAGGCGAACGCCACGAACATTACTTGAAAGAAGGCGAAGTTCAAAATATTCACAACGTATTATTTGCATTGAACGCTTACACTAAAGGAGCGATTAACATTACAATAAAAGATGGAGTTTCTACAATTGACGCACCATTTGATGGGAATTTTATGCGAATGATTGACAAAATGCAAGGAAAAGTACAACAAAATGTACCGCAACCAGTGATGTTTCGTTCGCTGTATAATTTAGGTGGCGCGCAATTTGTTTTTCCAGATCAACCTATAAAAGGTGAAGAACAATTTAAATCGAGTGGCGATTATAAAAATAAAAAAGGCGATGATGCTTTGGTTATAACAGTAAAATCGGGCGGACAAGAAAAAGAAGTAACGCTTGTTGGAGCTAAAGGAAAACAAGGTGTTCCGCAAAGTTTTAAACTTGGAAAACTAGAATTCACCATGTTCTACGGAAGTAAAATTTACACATTACCTTTCAATATAAAACTAAATGATTTCGTTGCCGAACGTTATGCCGGAACCGAAAAAAGATACTCAGCGTTTGAAAGTAAAGTGACCGTAATTGACGGAAAAGAAAAATTTGATTACCGAATTTTCATGAATAATATTTTAGACCATAAAGGATTTAGATTTTTCCAAGCCAATTTTGATCCAGACGAAAAAGGAACGGTACTATCTGTAAACCACGATTTTTGGGGAACTTTGATTACTTATATCGGATACTTTTTGTTATACTTTGCTATGATGGCAATTTTGTTTACAAAATATTCTCGTTTTGCCGATTTGAAACGCAAACTTGAAGTGATTAAAGAAAAGAAATCAAAACTGATTACTGCAATTGTTTTATTATTTTCATTAGCTGGTTTTTCTCAAAATCACGATGAGCATGACGGTCACAATCACGATGGGCACAATCATCAAGCGCAAGCTCCAGTTCAGAATGTAAAATTCAATTACATTGATTCTATTTTGAAATACAAAGTTTCAGAAAAACATGCTTCGCAATTTGGTAGATTAGTCATTCAAGATGACGGCGGACGAATGAAACCAATCAATACCTTTTCATCAGAATTACTTCGTAAAGTAAGTAAAAGTGATACTTATAAAGACATGAATTCTGATCAGGTTTTTGTATCGATGACACAATTTCCTATTGCTTGGTATGAAGTTCCGCTGGTTTATATTAATGTTGGAAACGATAGTATCCGCAAAATTATCGGAATTGAAAAAGGACAAAAATATGCTTCACTGAAATCGTTTTTTGACTCTAAAGGAAATTATAAATTATCACCTTATTTAGAAGAAGCGAGTAAATCGCAAGTTCAAAATAATTTTGAAAAAGACTTTGTAGAGACCGACAAAAAAGTAAGTTTATTGAATAAAGCATTAAGCGGACAAATTTTGAAGATTTTCCCAGTTCCAAATGATCCAAATAATAAATGGGCTTCCTATTTAGAAATAAATCATGCTACAGGAACTTCGTTGGATACTATTAAAAATGCACTTCCTATTTATTTGGATGAATTGATGAAATCGTCTCAAACCGATAATTACACCATGGCAAATACATTTTTGGTTGGTATGGAAAATTATCAGAAGAAAATGGGTGCAAAAGTTCGTCCATCAGACGATAAAATCGATTCGGAAGTTTTGTATAACAAATATGATATTTTTAAAAATCTATATTATTTATACATGTTGAGTGGTTTGATGATGTTAATGTTTACCATTATAAATATCTTTTTCGAAAAGAAATCCATTCGATACATCATCAATAGTTTTCATATTTTCATTGGATTTTTATTCGTTCTTCACACTTTAGGATTAGCTGCGCGATGGTATATTTCTGGTCACGCACCTTGGAGTGATGCTTACGAAAGTATGATTTATGTTGCTTGGGCAACAATGTTTTTTACACTAGCTTTCGATAGAAAATCTAAATTGACTGTTGCTTCAGGAACATTTGTAGCATCTATGATATTAATGATTGCACATTGGAATTGGATGGATCCAGCTATTGCCAATTTACAACCGGTATTAAATTCGTATTGGTTAATGATTCACGTTGCGGTAATTGTAGGAAGTTATGGTCCGCTTACATTAGCAATGGTTTTAGGATTGGTAGCTTTAATTTTGATGTTATTCAGAACAGAAAAGAACAAAGCCAAAATGGATTTGAACATTAAAGAAATCACTTACATCAACGAAATGGCACTTACCATAGGTTTGGTTATGCTTACTATTGGAAACTTTCTTGGTGGACAATGGGCAAACGAATCTTGGGGAAGGTATTGGGGATGGGATCCAAAAGAAACTTGGGCATTAATTAGTATTATGATTTATGCTTTTGTAATTCATGCACGATTTGTGCCAGCTTTACGTGGTGTTTGGATTTATAATTTGATGAGTGTTGCCGCTTTTTATTCAATCATGATGACCTATTTTGGAGTGAATTTCTACTTAACAGGATTGCATTCGTATGCTAGCGGAGATAAAGTTGTTACACCAGTTGAGTTCTATTATTCGTTAGTTTTTCTAACCATTTTGGCTACTGCAGCTTTTATAAGAAATAAACAATTGGCTGCTAAAAAGTAGTTCGAAAGCATAAATTAATATAAACGAAAAAGGTTCAACAATTAAGTTGAACCTTTTTTGGCATTATTGGGGTTTAAAAATATTATACTTTTCCTAAAGTGTACAATTGTTCCATTGTTGGCGATTTACTTCCGCCTGCTGGTTCAAGAGTAATTCCAAATGCTTCGGCATCGCTTGTTCCGCTTACAGCAAATAGTTTTTCGTTGTTGCCTTTAAAGTTATCCAATAAACCGATGCTTGTTGGGGTTAATGTTGGGCTCAATTTTAAAGACCATATTTGATACACTTTTCCTTCTGGTGGTTCTGGTAAACCAGTTGCATCTACATAAACCGTTTGCTTGTCTTTGTTCCAATAAATTTTAGCAAATGATGTTGGTGCTACTGCTTGACCAGCAAGAGCTACAACGGTATTTTTATCATCTCTAATTACGCTTAAAGCTGTTACCGTTTCTTTATTTTTCAATTCTAATTCTACTACCGATTTCTGTAAATTTGACTTCTCAGTTTCGATAGAATTGATTTTTGTTGTGCTGTCATTCAATTCGTTATATTGATATCCAACTCCTAATAATAGAGCAATAGATGCTGCCCATCCAAGATATTGAGACCAATTTGATTTGGATTTCATATCAATAACTTTTCCGTGTTTCATTTCGAGTTTGGCTTTAATTTTCTCAAAATTATCTGCTGATATTGTAGGAGAAAAACTACTTGATAGATTCAATATTGCCTTTTCGATTGATGTAATTTCACTTTTTATAGCCGGACTGTTTCGTTCTAGTTCGCTAATTTCCTTTGTTCTGGATTCATCTAATAAACCAAAAACATAGAGTTCTAAATCTCCTGATTCGATATATTCTTGTGTTGTCATTATACTTGTAAATAAGTTCTTAAATCATTAATGCAATTTCTGTTCTGTGTTTTGACAGTGCCAAGCGGAATTTCGAGTTCATCTGATGCTTCTTGTTGTGTGTATCCTTGAAAGAATAATAATTCTATTAATTGGATACATTTTGGTTTTAATTTATTCACAAATTCTCGAATTCCAATAGTATCGATCCTATTGATTAACTTGTTGCTGTCGTCCAATAGATGTACGAAATTATCAGATGATAGGTTTTTTTGACTGTTGTTATATCCTTTAGAACGTAACTTGTCAATGGCTGTGTTTCTTGCTATATTAAGCATCCAAGTATAAAGTCTACCTTTGGTTTCATTGTAGGTTTCAATGTTTTTCCAAATTTTTACAAATACTTCTTGAAGCACATCTTCGGCTTCTTCGGTTTCTTTAACCAAATTGGAAATTACAGAAAATAAACTTTTGGAATACATATCATACATGATAGTAAAACCGCGCTGATCCTTCTTGAGGATTAACGGAATTAATTCTTCTTGAGACATAATGTTTTTGTTTTTTTGTTTAGAACCATACTTACGAAATTTTTAAACCTTTGGTTTTTTATCCAATTATTTTTTTTAAAGATAAGTTCAAAATTTTACCCTAAAAAAAATTTAACACTTGTTCAACTTACTTTTTTTGATAAAAAAGAAAACCATAAAAAACTTTCCTGCGTATATCATGGTAACAAAAAACATTAAAACACATTAATTATGAAAAGAAAGTTAAAAATAATTGCTTTAAGTATAATTGGAACAGCATTTTTATTATTTGTTGTTTTGGTTATTCACATAGCAACAGCAAAGCCAGTAGAGTATGATAACGCTACAATGCAAATTAGTAGAATAGATTTTCAAGAACCGTTAGATTCTATGAAGATTAAAGAGATTCACAGAAATTTAAAAAGCATTCCGGGTTTTATAAATGACAATTATAATCTCAAAAATAATGTCGTAGTTTTTTTTCATGACAATAAAATAGCTGATTCAAAAAAAATGTATGATGAGCTAATGAAAAAAGGGAATTACAAAGCAACATTATTCACTCTACCTAAAGGAATGGAATCTAAAAAGGTATGTCCTGTAATCCAGGAAGGAAGTTTTAGTTACCATTTTTCAAGAGGTATACAACGTATTTTTAATTAATCTATAAATATTACAATCATGAAAAAAGTTTCAAAAATGGCATTATATGCCTTGCTAATTGGATCAACATTATTCGCTACCACATCTTGTAGTGATGATGATGATAATGACAACCCAACGCCGCCATCGCTTTACACTAGATTAGGCGGAACAACAATGGTTGCAGATCCTAAAAATCCAGGTCAAATGATCGAACAAGGTCGTTTAAGTTACCGTTCTGTAGTTGATTCAACAATTGTGTTAATTGTTGGGGATATTCTTACTAGTGCTCCAGGAAATTTAGGACAACATTTTGGACCAATCGTTGGAGAAGTTTCAGTAGGAAACACAACAAATGTAGCGGTTTTAAGTAAAAATTTAACTGATTTTTTCTCGGCTAATACAGGTGGAGGTTCTACAAACACTTACAGTGGTTTAGATATGGTAAGTGCTCACGACCCAGCTATTAACTCAAGAATGGGAGTTAAATCTACTAATGCAGATTACGACAAATTTATTGGATATGTTGGAGCTGCAGCTGGTTTAAATGGAGTTACAGATACTGCCCTTATCACAGATGTGGTTGCAGTTTTAGAATCTCTAAGAGATCCAATTGTTCAAGCGCCATAAATCGTTTTTTAAAAATTAGACATTTATTTTAATAATAATTTGTTTATGTTTTTTTGTTTGGAGCCCAACGATTTATTGTTGGGCTTCTTTTTTTTCCTTACTTTTATAAAAAAAATATTATGAAAAAAATACTTCTATTATTGAGTGTAATATCACTCTATAGTTGTCAAAATCAGGCACAAAATAAAGTTAGTAATCAAGTAACTTCAGTACAACCAATGGAAAAACAAACTATTTATCAGTTTAAAGTTAAAGATTTAGAAGGAAATGATTTTGATTTTGCTTCGCTAAAAGGAAAGAAAATCCTAGTGGTTAATACGGCATCAAAGTGCGGATTAACACCTCAATACAAACAACTTGAAGCAATTTATAATCAATACAAAAATCAAAACTTTGTTATTGTAGGTTTTCCAGCTAATAATTTCGGACAACAAGAACCTGGTTCTAATAAAGATATTGCCGAATTCTGCGAACGCAATTATGGAGTAACATTTCCTATGATGGAAAAAATTTCAGTTAAAGGAACTGATATGAATGCAGTATATCAATTTCTAACACAAAAAGCTAAAAACGGATTAAAAGACAGTGAAGTAGAATGGAATTTCCAAAAATACTTAATCAATGAAAAAGGTGAATTAGAAAAAGTAGTTGCACCTCAAGTTTTACCAACCGATGCAGAGATTGTCGACTGGATTAAAAGTTAATTTAGAGAATAGGACAAAGAAAAAAGAATATAGAGAATCAGAAAGCATATAAAATTGTTTTCTGATTTTTTTTATCTTCCAACTTCTACAACATCTTCTGCATAATAATACTATGCAACCAACGCTCAAATTTATATCCCGATTCTTTGATATTTCCAACAATTTCAAATCCATATTTTTTGTGAAAATCAATACTGCTTACATTTTCAGAATCAATTACTCCAATCATGGTATGCAATTTTTGAGCTTTCGCCAAATGAATTAACTCTTCTAAAATCATTTTGCCAATTCCTTTTCCAATATGATTTGGATGCGCATAAACCGAATGTTCAACAGTAAATTTATAAGCTTCTCTAAATCTAAATTCACTATAATATCCAAAACCAACAAGTGTTTCATTTTCAACAGCAACAATAATTGGAAAACCTTTCTTTAGTTTATCATCAAAAATTGCTATTTGATTTTCTAAAGTTCGAGGTTCATAATCATACAAAGCAGTAGAATTTAGAATATTATAATTGATTATTTCTAAAATTGCTTGTGTATCTTCAACTTGATAAGGTCTGATTTTAATTTCCATGGTTCAAAAATAGTATTTTTTTTAGCCACAAAGAAATTACTTAATTAACTTAACTTTCTCAGTGGTTTAATTTCTACTCAATAAATAACTTTGTAACTTTGTACTATATAAAGTAATAAATAATGAGGATGAGATTGCCTCGTGCCTCGCAAAGACAAATGAAATACCCAAAAATACCTTTAGCGCAATCTATCATTGAAATTTTTCGCGTTAAAGGAATCCAACATATCGTAATTTCTCCAGGTTCACGAAACGCACCACTTACAATTGGTTTCGTTAACAATCCAAATTTTACGTGTTATAGTATTGCAGACGAGCGTTGTGCAGCATTTTTTGCACTCGGAATTGCGCAGCAAATCAACAAACCAGTTGCCGTTGTTTGTACGTCCGGTTCAGCTTTGCTGAATTATTATCCAGCATTTGCCGAAGCATTTTACAGTGAGATTCCATTAATTGTGCTTTCTGCTGATAGACCTAAAAGTAAAATCGATATTGGTGACGGACAAACGATTCGTCAAGAAAATGTATTTGCAAATCATTCATTATTCAACGCCAATTTAGACGAATTTCCATCCGATGAAAATGATTTATTGATTAATGAAGCAATAAATACGGCTTTCGCCAAATGCGGTCCGGTGCACATTAACGCGCCATTTGAAGAACCATTGTATGAAACTGTTGAAGAACTTTCGGTAAAGCCAAAAATAGTTTCAGAAGAAATTGTGAATAATCAAATTGAAGATATTTCAAGTTTTGCAAATGATTGGAATACATCCAAAAAGAAATTAGTTTTAATTGGAGGATTAAATCCGAATGAAATCGAACAAAAATACTTGGATATTTTAGGAAATGATGCTTCAGTTGTAGTTATGACCGAAGTAACTTCGAATGTACATCATCCTAATTATGTAACCAATATTGACACCATAATTACACCTTTTACAGAGCAAGATTTCCTTGAATTTCAACCCGATATTTTGTTGACATTCGGCGGAATGATTGTGTCTAAAAGAATTAAAGCTTTTTTAAGAAAATATCAGCCTACACAACATTGGCACATTGATAAATTGCGAGCTTATGATACGTATGGTTGTTTGACAAAGCATTTTGAAGTTGCACCAAATAAATTCTTTGAAAGTTTCGTCTTGAAAACAACTTCAACTGAAAGCAATTATCAAGAAAAGTTATTAAAAATTAAAGGTTTACGTTCTACAAAACATGTAGAATATTTAAGTAAAATTCCGTTTACCGATTTAAAAGCGTTCGATATAGTTTTACCTAAATTGAAACCTAACAGTCAATTGCAAATTAGTAATAGTTCGCCAATTCGCTACGCACAATTAATTTCAATAAATTCTACAATTGAAGTATTTTGTAATCGTGGTACAAGCGGCATTGACGGAAGTACTTCAACAGCAATTGGTGCAGCATCAGCATCCAAAAAACCAACTGTTTTAATAGCAGGCGACATCGGATTTTTATATGATAGTAATGGATTATGGAACAATTATATTCCGAAAAATTTTAAAATTATCTTGATGAATAATGGCGGTGGCGGCATTTTTAGAATTCTTCCTGGTCATGATGAAAGTCCGGTTTTTAATACTTTTTTCGAAACTTCTCATTGTTTAACAGCCGAACATTTAGCTAAAATGTATGGATTCGAATATTTAACATCAAGCAAGGAAGCAACTTTAGAAAAAGGATTAGAAGCGATGTTTGCACAAAATGAGAAGCCAGTTTTACTAGAAGTTTTTACGCCAACATTAGAAAACGATAAGATATTGTTGCAGTATTTTAGAGAATTGGTTTAGCTATTTATGTTCTTTCCAATATCGTTTTCCATAATCACAGAAAATTTCTTCATCCGATTTTATTTTTCGAATCGCAATTAAACACACATTTTCATTTTCGTCGAGAGTGATTTTGGCATTATTTTTAAATTCTGATTTTGAAAAACCACTGGCATCATTGGCGTATTTTGCAAAACAATCGGTATTCCTACAATCTAAGATACTACCGTTTAAGAGGTTCATAAAATACTGATTTGCATTCTTTTTTGCTCGAATTTCAGCTTCAGCATCAGATAAAACTTCTCCTCTAAAAATTGATATTATTTCCTCTTTATAGATGTCAATTGCCGTAAATAATCCTTTACCTGAATTAGGAAGCTGTGATATTTTTATATATAAATAATCTTCTTCTTGAGCTTGAATTTTATTTTGGTCGGTTTTGGGCATTTGAATATATAATTACTCAAATATAATCAATTTCACCACAAACCATCAATTCGTAATTCTTAATTCTCAATTCGTAATTGCTATTTCGTACCTTTGCACAAATTCAAGAAAATGCTTAACATAGGTCAACACAATACGCTTACCATTTTGCGCGAAACAAAAGTGGGATTATTTTTAGGAAACGGAAACGAAGTAGATGATGTTCTTTTGCCCAATAAATACGTTCCAAAAGTATTCGAAATTGGTGAAGAAATTACCGTTTTTGTGTATTTAGATCATGAAGAACGTCCAGTTGCAACAACTTTAGTTCCGTATATTTTCTTGAATGAATTTGCACTTTTGCGTGTGAATTACATTAATCAAATTGGTGCTTTTATGGATTGGGGAATGGAAAAAGACATTCTAGTTCCGTTTAAAGAGCAAGCGCGACCAATGGAAAAAGGAAAACGTTACTTGGTTTACCTTTATATGGACGAAAAAACCAATAGGTTAGTAGCTTCTAGTAAAACCAATCAGTTTCTTGATAATGAAAATATTACGGTTGAAAAAGGTGAAGAAGTAGATTTAATTATTTCTCATATTACCGAAATCGGAATCAATGTGATCATCAACCAAAAGCACAAAGGTTTGGTTTATAAAGATGAGGTTTACGACGATTCTATCCGAACAGGAGATAAAATGAAAGGTTACATTAAATTGGTTCGTCCCGACGGAAAAATTGATGTTTCACTCAACAAACAAGGATTTGAAAACATCGAACCCAATTCAGAAATTATCATGAACGAATTGAGAGCAAGCCGTGGTTTCCTCAGATTAAACGATAATTCTAATCCAGAAGATATTAAAACGGTTTTGAAAATGAGTAAGAAGACATTCAAAAAAGCAATCGGACTTTTGTATAAAGAAAAGTTAATCGAAATTAAAGACGATGGAATTTATCTAGTTAAATAATACTTTTTTTTAATTTTTTTTGCCACAGATTCACAGATTTTAAACTATTTAAATCTGTGAATCTGTGGCAATTTTGTTAATTTTATCTTATCCTTTTTTTGTTTAAATATTTTACGTACATTTGTATATACAAATGTTATTAATTTGGAACGAAAATATTTTATAAAAACACTAATAGGAGGAATGGCCATGGCATCATTACAACCTTTTTACAATTGGACTCAAGAGTTAAGTGAAGAAGATCAAAAACTTCCAGTTTTATTTATTGGTCACGGTTCGCCAATGAACGGAATTGAAGACAACGAGTTTTCAAGGACATGGGCAAAATTTGGTAAAGAAATTCCAAAACCTAAAGCAGTTTTAGTAATTTCGGCACATTGGTTAACTAATGGAACGCACATTACTGCAATGAATAATCCAAAAACAATTCACGATTTTGGTGGTTTTCCTCAAGCGTTGTTCGATGTTCAATATCCTGCAAAAGGAGACCTAGAATTGGCAAAATTCACATCCAATTTGATAACTTCTACAAATGTTGGTTTAGACCACGATTGGGGTTTAGATCACGGGACTTGGACAGTTGTGCGACACATGTATCCAAATGCTGATATTCCTGTCTTGCAATTAAGTATCGATTATAATAAGCCTGCTCAATATCATTATGACTTGGCTAAACAATTGGCAACACTTCGCAAAAAAGGAGTTCTAATTATTGGAAGCGGAAATATGGTTCATAATTTAAGAATGGTTGCTTGGGATAAACTTAAAGAACCCG
Source organism: Flavobacterium aquatile LMG 4008 = ATCC 11947 (assembly GCF_000757385.1). Classification (GTDB taxonomy): domain Bacteria; phylum Bacteroidota; class Bacteroidia; order Flavobacteriales; family Flavobacteriaceae; genus Flavobacterium; species Flavobacterium aquatile. The sequence goes on from NZ_JRHH01000005.1 coordinate 508,191, forward strand.
AATATGGCTATGATTGGGCAATTGAAATGAACTCTATTTTCAAAGAAAAAATTGGCAACAATGATTTTAAATCATTAATAGAATATGAAAAGTTGAATAAAGCGGCAAAACTCGCCATCCCAACTCCAGATCATTATTTTCCTCTTATTTATAGTATTGCTTTACAAGACAACAAAGATGAAATTACTTTCTTTAATGATAAACCAGTTGGCGGTTCATTGACAATGACTTCATTGAAAATTGGCTAATAAAAAAAGGTAAGCATTACACTTACCTTTTTCAATTAAATCACTTCAATCTTCGGATTTATTTTTCTAATTTCTTCAATAAATACTTCGCTTTTAATAGGAGAAATAAATAAGTCATCGAATTTATTATAGGTTATTATAAAACCTTTAGTATCTAACGCTGGCTTCAATGTTACTGGAACATATAAACCCGAATGGCGTTTTATCTTCTGGATTTTTTCAATGTCAATTCTACCTCTAAATGGTCCTGAACGGTACAATAAAAAATGAGTTTTTATAACATATCTTGTGTCTAATAAAACCCAAACAATAAATGCAATTACCAATGAAAGTATGATAATAGGCATTAATGGTAACTCATTTTCGGTAATCCCTAAATACAAGACAACGACCATAAATAGTACGATTGCCCATAAAAATAGGACGGTAAATGTGTTTTTTGTTGATAGAAATCGTTTCATTTTTATAATCCTAATTTAGATTTTGTATTTTTAGTTAATCCGTCTTTATGTAATAAAACCGAAATACTTTTTAACTTCATATACGAAACACTCATGTAAACAAAACCTTCTTTTCCCGATTTAGTTCCCCAAGAGTTTTTTACTTTGTAATATGTTTTACCCGTTTGATCTTTTACTTTTCCAACAATGTGCATCAAGTGATCGTCTGTTGTAGTCAAGTTTTCAAATTCTGCTTGACGGTATTCTGGCGAAATTACTTTTTCTGGTTTGATTTCTGTCAAAATTAATTTGGCATCAGCATCGTTTTCTGGAATTACAGCAACGCCATTTTTACCCGAGAAAGTTCCTTCAGAAACATCACAATCTAAAGCAATTGTATATCCATTATCTAATGCATTATCAATGTTTTGAACGTATTCGTCTAAAGGCAAATTATAAAAAGTTCCGTTCGAAAAATTATCTGGAATGTCTAATAAAAAAGTCTTGTAAAACGGCTCATTTGTAAAAGACGAAATGGTTACATAATCTGCCGTTTTCAATTTTGTCATTTCCAAGAAACTTTTTGGCGTATATTTTTTTCCTTCGTAAGTAAAGTCAGTTACATTTTTACCTAAATATACATCAAGTACTGCATTTACCGCTTCTTTCCATTGTGGAGAAAGTTTTTTACCAGGATTTGCCACATACGTTTTCAACATTGATTCTAAAACCGCAGTGAGTTCGGCATGGTTGTGAGCATTGTTATTTCCAGTTAATCCAGAGTAAACACTATTTGGAACCAATCCAAAATCTTCGGCAGAATTGATAACATCGTGAGCCAATGCGCCTTCGCCAAATTGCGCTTTTCCTTGACGCATTACATAATTCCAAGCTTTTTTTGGATAGGTATTTCGAACGTTATACATTTCAGATAAATCGATTTTTTTTCCCGTCAAGCGGATGATTTCTGCCTCAAGAAATGACGTTGTTGAAAAACTCCAACAAGTTCCTGTGTTGTCTTGCGAAATTACTGGATTGGCTTCAATGTCTTTAACCGTTTGAAATTCATAGGTTTGTGCGAAACTTCCAAAACTAATTGCTAATAATGCAATGCTTAAAATATTTTTTTTCATAATGAAATAAGAATGGTAATAGTGGTATTATCTAATTTTTGGTTTATTTTTACGCTAAATTAATACAAATTAGTATTCAAATACATTTTTAACAAAAATAGTTTTCAATGAGTGCAATCAATTGGGTAACCGCAAAAGAATTTGAAGATATAACTTATAAAAAATGCAATGGTGTTGCTAGAATTGCTTTCAATAGACCAGACGTTCGCAATGCATTTCGACCTAAAACTACAGCCGAATTATTACAAGCTTTTCACGATGCGCAAGAAGATACATCTATAGGTGTCGTTTTACTTTCTGCTGAAGGTCCAAGTTCTAAAGATGGAGTATATTCGTTTTGTTCTGGTGGTGATCAAAAAGCACGTGGACATCAAGGTTACGTTGGCGATGACGGTTATCACAGATTAAATATTTTAGATGTTCAACGACTAATTCGTTTTATGCCAAAAGCAGTAATTTGTGTTGTTCCAGGTTGGGCCGTTGGTGGTGGACATTCACTTCATGTAGTTTGCGATTTAACTTTGGCAAGTAAAGAACATGCCATTTTTAAACAAACTGATGCTGATGTTACAAGTTTTGATGGCGGATATGGATCAGCATATTTAGCTAAAATGGTTGGTCAGAAAAAAGCTAGAGAAATTTTCTTTTTAGGCCGAAATTATTCGGCTCAAGAAGCTTACGAAATGGGAATGGTGAATGCTGTAATTCCTCACGATGAATTGGAAGATACAGCTTACGAATGGGCACAAGAAATCTTGGCAAAATCGCCAACATCTATAAAAATGCTAAAATTTGCTATGAATTTAACCGACGATGGAATGGTTGGTCAACAAGTTTTTGCAGGCGAAGCAACTCGTTTAGCTTATATGACTGATGAAGCTAAAGAAGGAAGAGATGCTTTTCTTGAAAAACGCAAACCTAATTTTGATAAAAAGTGGTTACCATAATTTAGATTTCAGATAGCAAATTTCAGTTTTAACACACAGTTTGTCATTCCGTAGGAATCTCAATAGAGAATCAAATAATAATTTGAAACTTGTGGAACCAAAATGTATAACTAATAGTTTACCATGGAAGAATTCACCAACGAAACGATAGATACCAAGCAACTTCCTCGATTTGAAGAAGTTCAATTAACAGCTTTACATAAAAATTATTGGAAAGTACTATTGATTAATAATGCTATTATTTTTTCAATAATCGCTATTGTAATGATTTTCTTGTGGATAAATATTGAAGATTCACAAGAATTCAGTCCGTTTTGGGTATTTGGAGTTTTTCTTGTAATTGTAAATGTTTCCTTTTTTTTGTATAGAATTTCATTTAAGAAAAAGGCCTACGCTTTTAGAAATCACGACGTAATTTATAGAAGCGGACTTGTAGCAACAAATACAATGGTAATTCCATATAATAGAGTACAACACGTTGCTTTACATGAAGGGTTTTTATCTAGATATTTTGGTTTAGCCAAAGTCGAAATTTTTACAGCTGGTGGATCTGCAAGTGATATAGAAATTCCAGGTATTGCTAAAGAGGAAGCCGAAAATATCAAGCAATTGCTAATGGGTAAAATCCAAAAACAATTATAATGGAAACCAATTTCAATAAACCACAACGACAATCTTCCATCGGAGTTTTGGTCATGTTTGTTGATTCCTTGCAAAAATTTGGCAGGGCTTTCTTTCCTATCATTATTATTTACTTCTTTAAATCGGAATCGTTAAGTAAACTTTATCTCTATTTTGGATTAGTAGGAATTGTGCTTGTTATTGCAGTAATTGCTTACTTAAGTTTTATCAATTTTACCTTTTATATTGATGATGAAAACGACGAATTTATTGTCAATGAAGGAATTATCAATAAAACCAAAACAACAATTCAACTTAATAGAATTCAGCAAGTTAATATTCAGCAATCTTTACTGCAAAGGATTATTGGGGTTTACGCTCTCAACGTTGATACAGCTGGAAGCGATAATAAAGAAGGAAATATTAAAGCAATTTCTCATTCTGTAGCATTAGCATTAAAAGCAAAATTACTTAATAATGAAGCTCGAAAAGAGATAATTTCTTCTGATGAAGCTCCAATTGAAGAAGTAAAATCAAGTGATTATCCATTTTTAAAAATTGATTTTTTAAGTTTATTAAAAGTTGGAATCACATCCAATTATGTGCGAAGTTTTGGTTTAATTCTAACATTTTTCTTTACTATATTTGAAAATTTAAGAAACATAGGTAAAGAAGATTTAATTGATGAAAGAACAATCGATGGATTTGTGGAAAACAATTCGGCTTTTTATCTAGTTTCAGTATTTATTTTGGGGATGTTTTGCGTTGTTTTTGTGATTAATATCAGTCGAACTTTAATTAAATATTTCAACTACAATATAACTAAACAAAAGGGTTCTTTATTGTTATCTTACGGATTAATAAACACACAAAGCACCATTTTAAAGCCAGAGAAAGTTCAAATTGTAAACATTTCAAGAAATTTCTTTCAGAAAAAATTGAATGTTCTCGAAATCAAAATAAAGCAAGCCATTAGTGACGAAAGCAAACAAAAAAAATCATTAATTGAGATTCCGGGCTGTAACGAAAATGAACGTGATGAAATTTTGAAACTCATTTTCAAGCAATTACCCGAAAAAGGCATAATGATGAAACCTAATTTTCGTAAATTAGTTTTTTCGATTTTTCTAACTATTGTACTACCTTTAACAGGATTTTTTATCTTTGGTAAATATATAAATGCTGAAGCGTTTGAGTTTTTAAATTTGGCAGTTTTTTATACCTTATTCTTTTTGATAATTCATTATTTCGGATTTAGAAATTACCGATTATACATCAACAAAAATCATATTATAAAGCAAAGTGGCGCTTGGGATATTGACAATGAAATTATCGAAATAGGAAAAATTCAAGCCATTACAACATCGCAATTATTTTGGCATAAAAACCTTAATATTGGTTCGTTAACATTGCATACTGCTGGAGGAAATTTATCTTTTCAGTTAGGAAATTACGCTAAAATTAAAGAATACGTTAACCTTTGGCTGTACGAAATAGAAACATCAAATAGTAATTGGATGTGATTTTTTAGAAATATCTAAAATCTACCATCTAAAATTTAATATTAATTATGAGACACTGGATTGAAGCTGCACGAGTAAGAACATTACCATTATCAATTTCTGGAATTTTGGTAGGTAGTTTTTACGCTATGTCGCAAGGATTTTTCAATTGGAAAATCGTAGTTTTTGCACTTTCTACAACATTAGGTTTGCAAATACTTTCCAACTTTGCAAACGATTATGGTGATGGAGTGAAAGGCACAGACAATGAGGATAGAGTTGGTCCAAAACGCGCCATCCAAAGCGGATTAATTACGCCTGGAGCAATGCGTTATGCCATATTTATAACTGCATTTTTAACTTTCGTTTCAGCAATGTTATTGATTTATTTCTCTTTCAAAGGAAAATATTTATTGTATTCCATAATCTTTTTTGTTTTAGGAATACTTGCAATTGCATCGGCAATTCGCTACACCGTTGGTAAAAACCCTTATGGTTATCGTGGATTAGGCGACGTATTTGTCTTTACATTTTTCGGATTAGTAAGTACTTTCGGTATCTACTTTATGTTTTCTAAACAAATAGATTGGCTACTGTTTTTACCAGCAACAGCAATTGGTTTCTTGAGCGTAGGAGTTTTAAATCTCAACAACATGCGCGACGAAGAATCGGATAGAAAATCCAACAAGAATACAATTGTTGTAAAAAATGGTGGCGCTTGGGCAAAGAAATATCATTTTTTTCTAATCATTTCAGCAATGATTTTAGTTCTTGTATTCGCATTATTCTTCGATTTATATCGTGATCCAAACCCTGGATTCAATTTTGATATTTATCTTTTCTTAATTGCCTATTTACCATTATCATCCCATTTAATTAGAGTTTACAAAAATAGAGAACCTAAATTATTAGATCCAGAGTTAAAACGATTGGCTTTAAGCACCTTTTTATTATCAGTTTTACTATCATTATCATTGATCTATTTTCTTTCAGATATGCTAATTTATTACACAAACTAATATGAAATCGCCACTAACTAAAAGTTTGCGCAAGCAAACATCAATAAATAAAAAGGCGATACCATATGTTACCTCTAAAAAATAAAATCTAAACATATGAAAATAAAATTTTACGGTCATGCTTGCATCGGAATCGAAGTAAGTGGAAAACACATTTTAGTCGATCCATTCATCACCGGAAATCCAAAAGCGGCACATATCGACATCAATGCTATAAACGCCGATTATATTTTGCTAACGCACGCTCATCAAGACCATATTCTTGACGTAGAAGCAATTGCAACACGCACCAATGCAACCATTGTTTCTACTTACGAAGTGGCAACTTACTACGGAAATAAAGGATTTAATTACCATCCAATGAACCACGGAGGAAGCTGGAAATTTGATTTCGGTCGCGTAAAAGTTGTAAACGCAATCCATTCTAGCTCTTTTCCAGACGGAACTTACGGCGGAAATCCAGCCGGATTTGTAATAGAAGGCGAACACAAAAACATTTATATTTCTGGTGATACAGCGCTTACAATGGACATGAAACTCATTCCAATGCGTACCAAATTAGATTTGGCAATACTTTCAATCGGAAACAATTTCACTATGGACGTTGAAGATGCCATAATTGCTTCAGATTTTGTCGATTGTGATAAAATTCTAGGAGTACATTTCGATACTTTCGGATACATAGAAATCAACCACGACGAGGCCAAGAAAAAGTTTTTCGACGCAGGAAAAGACCTTATGTTGCTAGATATTGGGCAAAGTATCTCGTTATAATTTAATAATATAAATAGTTTTCTGGAGCGAATGGCACGCGAATTGTTGTAATCCTTTTTCCTGCTTTTCGTTGCAATTCCCGATGAAAAATCGGGATATTTCCACTTCAATCAGGGCTAGTTAGTAATTGTCTTACACAAAATCAAGATGTCAAAAAAACTTTATTTTATACTTTCACTATTCGTTTTTATAGGTTCAACCGCGCAGTCCAAAGACGGTTATTGGGATAATATCCGAACCACAAACGAAACCATAATTCTAAAAGCAGGCGAGAAGAAATTCATTAAATCGGCCAACTTCCCAGAAGGAACAACCGAAGTAGTTTACCGAATTACTATGCTTGATGATAATCAAAAAATATCCAGCAGTTTGGTATCAGTTTTAAAATCAATTCCAGATCCAACAGGTATTAGTCAGGGAACGGCTGGAGCTGTTTTTTTACTTTCAACAATCTCTGGAGATGACGAGTGTAAATATGCTATTTATCAAAATGTTACCGATGTAGAATACTACATTAAGACAGGTAAAAACACCAATGCTTGTTTCGTTCAAAAAAAACCAATTAACAAAGAAGCAAAACTACTTTCTACAAGTTCCAAGTGTCTTTTAGGCAATATCGAAAACCTCTATTTTACCTTCGAAAGCAACAATTGGATAATGAACCAAAAGATAATTTTAGAAATCGTTCCTTGGGTTGATATAAAATCAAGTCGCGGCTGGAATGCAGAAGCTAAAAAAGAATTATTAGTCATCGCACAAAAGCAAGAAGTGGTAAAATCGCTTTCAAAAAAAGATGAATTCTACGCTATTTTCATTGAAAACGTTGGTGCAAAATATAAATACAGTGAGTTCAAACAATTGATTTCAGTAGAAAAAAACAGAGCAATTGACCAATCAGTAGAGGAAAGTCTAAAGAAATCGGGTGAAGTAGAAAAATACTACGACGTAATAAGAAACAAATCGCTTAAACTGTTTAATTCTGGAAAAACTAACGAAGCAATAGATGTAATTTCAACAGAAATGATTACCAAAAAAAGAGCTAGCTACAAAGATTACGCCATTCTAGGTAATTATTATTTGCTTTTAAAACAATACACAAAGGCAGAAGAAATCTTCAATCAAGGTTTAAAACAAAACCCATCAGAGATTAATTTTCAGCTCAATTTGGCACACGTGTATCTATTTACTGATAGAGTTTCACAAGCAAAAGACATCCACGAAAAGTATTCAAATCAAACCTTATTCACAGGAAATACTTGGAAAGAACAAGTAAAACTTGACTTTAAAGAGTTCCAAAAATTTGGTTTACCGACAGATAATTTTAAAAAGATATTGCGAATTATTGAGTAATTTCAAAAGTCAAATTCAAAAATCAACTTCAAAAATCAACTTCAAAAAACAACTTCAAAATACTAGAACTCGCAACTGCAAATGAAAGCGACTTATCATAAATACTTACTCGATTTTAAACGACCATCTGGAACTTCTCGTGGTGTTTTAACGCAGAAAGAAACATGGTTTATTGTACTTGAAGAAAACGGTAAAAAGGGAATAGGTGAGTGCGGAATTCTTCGCGGATTGAGTGTTGATGATCGTGATGATTATGAAGGAAAATTGATTTGGACTTGTCAAAATATTCATCTTGGCGAAGAGAAATTATGGCACGAATTGATAGAATTTCCATCAATTCAGTTCGGAGTTGAGATGGCTTTTCAATCATTAAATAGCGAAAATCCGTTTATTTTATTTCCTTCAGATTTTACAAATTCATCAAAATCAATTGTAATAAACGGCTTGGTTTGGATGGGAGATGAGCAGTTCATGAAAGACCAAATTGAAGAAAAATTAGCGCAAGGTTTTACCTGTATCAAACTAAAAATTGGCGCTATAGATTTTCAAAAAGAACTGGATTTATTGCGCTTTATTCGTCAAAATTTTGATGCTAAAACCATTGAAATCAGAGTTGATGCTAACGGTGCTTTTAGTGAAAATTTAGCTTTAAGTAAATTAAATCAATTAGCTGGTTATGAATTGCATAGTATCGAACAACCAATCGCTAAAAATCATACTGACACAATGTCAGAGCTATGTGAAATCACTCCAATTCCAATTGCGTTGGATGAAGAACTAATTGGTGTGTTTTCATTGGAAGAAAAAGAGCAATTATTGCAAAAAATTAAACCACAATACATCATTTTGAAGCCAAGTTTCATAGGCGGATTTCGAGGAACAAAACAATGGATTGAGCTTGCTAAAAAATACAATATTGGCTGGTGGATTACTTCGGCTTTAGAAAGTAATGTTGGTCTAAATGCAATTGCACAATTTACTTTTTTGCAAAATAACAAAATGCCTCAAGGTTTAGGAACAGGAAGTTTATATACCAACAATTTTGATTGTCCACTTGAAGTTTCAAATGGGCAACTTTGGTACCAAAATAATTTGTCTTGGGATTTTAATTTAGAATAATTTTAACTTTCAAATCTTATCTTTTTGTCTCTTTCAAATAAACATTTTTCGTTACTTTAGCCAATCAAACTTTTTTATATGATTTCAGAAACGCAATTTCAAAACGAACTTCAGTTAATTATTCAAAACGCCATTCGGGAAGATGTTGGTGATGGCGATCATTCTTCTTTAGCTTGTATTCCAAAAGAAGCACAAGGAAAAGCCAAACTTTTAGTAAAAGACAACGGTGTTATTGCTGGAGTTGAATTTGCAAAAATGGTTTTCAATTATGTTGATGCCAATATGAAAGTCGAAACATTTATTGAAGATGGAAGTGTAGTAAAATATGGTGATGTCGTTTTTCATGTTTCTGGAAGTTCCCAGTCTATTTTAAAAGCCGAGCGATTGGTTTTAAATTCGATGCAACGAATGAGTGCGATTGCTACAAAAACTAGAAATTATGTCAAACTTCTAGAAGGGACAAAAACTAAAATTCTAGATACAAGAAAAACAACTCCAGGTTTTAGAGCTTGCGAAAAATGGGCGGTGAAAATTGGTGGTGGTGAAAATCATAGATTTGCTTTGTACGATATGATTATGCTTAAAGATAATCACAACGATTTTGCTGGCGGAATTACAAATGCCATCAATAAAACTAAAGACTATTTGAAAAATAATAATAAAGATTTGAAGATTATCGTTGAAGCAAGAAACCTTGATGAAATTAAAGAAATCTTAAAATCGGAAGGAATCTACCGAATTCTAATCGATAATTTTAACTTTGAAGATACAAAAGAAGCCGTTCGATTAATTGGAACGAAATGTTTAACAGAATCGTCTGGGAATATCAACGAAAAAACGATTAGAGAATATGCTGATTGTGGTGTGAATTATATTTCTTCAGGAGCATTAACGCATTCGGTTTACAACATGGATTTGAGTTTGAAAGCGATTGATTAAAGGTCATTAAGTCCAAAAAAAATGTCAATAGAAATAGAAGATAAGTTATTAAAAATTCCAGTATTAAAGCAACTCGTGTTGTTTGGTAAAACTATAAAGCTACCTTGGCTACATGGTTTATCGTTATACGATTTGCTTGAAATGTATTTTGTTGGAATTATTGAAGGTGCTATTTCCTATCGCGCTACGGCTATTGCTTTTAGTTTTTTTATGGCATTGTTTCCGTTTGCGCTTTTTATTTTGAATTTACTTCCGTTTATACCAATTGATGGTTTTCAGGAAGATTTTATGGGATTTGTACAGCAAAGTGTTCCACCAACAACTTATGATGCAATTTATAAAATTATTACCGACATTTTGCATAATAGTAACTCTGGGTTGATTTCTACAGGTTTTTTCATGGCAATTATACTTATGGCAAATGGTGTAAATGCAGTTCTAGGCGGATTTGAATCTTCACACCATGTCACCCTAAAAAGAAAGTATTTTAGACAGTATTTTGTTTCATTGGGAATGTCAATTTTGTTGTCATTTATTTTAATTATAACTGTTGCAACAATTGTAATATTTGAGGTTTTTATTCAGAAGACAAAAATTCAAGATGTACTTTCAGATAAAATTCCACTCATCCAAATGGGACGTTATATTTTCCTTATTGCGATGATTTTGGTGACAACTTCCATGTTGTTTAAATTTGGAACTAAACAAGAAATGAAACGTTCTTTTATTTCTATTGGTTCGGTTTTCACTACCATTTTAATAATTTTATCATCGTATTTCTTTGGAATTTGGGTTGTTAAATTTTCACAATACAACGAACTTTATGGTTCTATTGGGACTTTATTGATTGTAATGTTTTACATTTGGATAAACAGCATGATTTTATTACTCGGATTCGAACTAAACGCATCGATTCATAAGTTAAAAAAAATAGAGAATGATAAAGGCAAAAAAAATATATCTGAACATGAATAAGAAATTGACATTAATTACTATTTTGCTTTTATTTTTTCAAATTTCGTTTTCACAATCCGTTGTTGGAAAATGGAAAACAGTTGATGACGAAACCGGAGTTGAAAAAGGCATTGTCGAGATTTATGAAAAAGACGGTGTTTTTTATGGGAAAATCATTGAAATTTTCGAATCGCAACACAAAAATAAAAAATGCGCGTTATGTCAAGGCGAGAATAAAGATAAGCCACTTCTTGGGTTAACTTTCATCAAAGGATTGAAAAAAGATGGACACGAATATAACGGAGGAAAGATTCTTGACCCTAAAAACGGAAAAACTTACAAATGTTACATCACTTTAGAGGAAAAAGATAAACTGAAAGTTAGAGGTTTTATTGGTATTTCTCTTTTTGGAAGAACTCAATATTGGAGTCGTATTAAAAACTAAATCTTAACAGAATTGATTTTTTTCTATTCTCTATTCTATTCTCTTTAATTAAATGCATTTCATAGAAGTAATTTTACCGCTTTCATTACCAAGAACTCTTACTTACAGAGTTTCTGAAGCTGAGTACAATTATATTAAGATTGGAATGAGAGTAGTTGTTCCAGTAAAAAATAAAATTTATACTTCCATTGTTGTTGAACTTCATCAAAATATACCAACTCTTTATGAAGCTATAGAAATTCACGAAATATTAGATGAAAAGCCAATTGTAAATCAGTTTCAAATTAATCATTGGTTTTGGATTTCATCTTACTATATGTGCAACATCGGCGATGTTTATCGAGCTGCATTACCATCTTCATTAGTGTTAGAAAGTGAAACAATTATATCTCTCTGTAAAGATGCATTTGTTGATGAAGCAATTTTAAAAAATGATGAATTTCTAATTTTTGAAGCAATGCAGTATCAGTCATCTTTAAAAATTCAGAACATAGTTGATATTTTAAATAAAAAAACAGTTTTACCAGTTATTCAAAAATTGTTAGAAAAGAATATAATTTCATTGAAGGAAGAAATTATTGAAGAATATAAACCAAGATTGATTAAATATATAAGATTAAGTCAACAATATCAGGATGAAAGTAAGTTAACGGAATTATTAGATAATTTTAATAAGAATTCAATTAAAAGAAAAGAGGTTTTAATGCATTACTTTCAGACAAATGCTCAAGAGAAAAAGCCAATTTCTGTAAAATACCTAACCGAAATTTCAAAATCAACTTCTGCAATAATTAAAGCTTTGGTTGATAAGAATATTTTTGAAGAATATTACATTCAAGAAGACCGAGTAAATTTTGATAAAAATAAAAAAGAGAATAATTTAAATTTAAGTGAAGCACAACATAAGGCTTTTATTGAAATTAAAGAAAGTTTTCTTTCGAAAGAAGTTTCGTTGCTTCATGGTGTTACGTCATCTGGAAAGACCGAAATTTATACCAAACTAATAGAAGAATATATCGCTCAAGGCAAACAAGTTTTGTATTTATTACCCGAAATTGCTTTGACAACGCAACTAGTTTCTAGATTGACACAACATTTTGGTAATGAAGTTGCTGTGTTTCATTCGAAATATTCTAATAACGAACGAGTTGAAGTTTGGAATCAGGTTTTAGAGAATTCTGAAAAGGCTAAAATCGTAATAGGAGCAAGGTCAGCCTTGTTTTTACCGTATTCCAATTTAGGATTAATAATCATTGATGAAGAGCACGAACAAACCTTTAAACAACAAGATCCAGCACCGAGATATCATGCTCGTGATGCTGCAATTGTTTTGGCTCAAGCCCAAAAAGCAAAAGTTTTATTAGGATCAGCAACGCCAAGTATTGAAACGTATTTTAATGCGCAATCGGGAAAGTTTGGTATGATTTCTATTCAAGAACGTTTCGGAAAAGCACCTTTACCCGAAGTGGAATTGGTAGATTTAAAAGAAAATTATTTCAAGAAACGAATGAAAGGTCATTTTAGTTTGACTTTGATTGAGGCAATTACCGAAGCATTGAGTTTGGGCGAGCAAGTGATTTTATTTCAAAATCGACGCGGATTTTCACCAGTTTTAGAATGCATTACTTGTGGTCATATTCCGCAATGTACAAGTTGTAATGTGAGTTTGACCTATCATAAATTTAAAAATCAATTACGTTGTCATTATTGCGGTTATTCAATTGCAAAGCCTACTAATTGTCATGTGTGTTCTAGTGTAGATATTTCTGCTAAAGGATTTGGAACAGAACAAATAGAATTGGAATTGGCTGAGTTATTTCCAACAAAAAACATCAAACGAATGGATCAAGATACCACTCGTGGAAAATACAGTTTTGAGAAATTAATTGATAGTTTCAAAAACAGAGAAATTGATATATTGGTTGGAACCCAAATGCTTGCCAAAGGATTGGATTTTGACAACGTTTCGTTAGTTGGAATTATGAATGCCGATAATATGTTATATCATCCCGATTTTAGAGCTTTTGAAAGAAGTTTCCAAATGATGACGCAGGTTTCAGGTCGCGCTGGTCGTTCTGATAAACGTGGAAAAGTGATTATTCAAACATACAATGTGAATCATAACGTAATTCAGCAAGTAACTCACAATGATTATCTTGGAATGTACAAAGAGCAATTGTATGAACGTCAAATCTATAAATATCCACCTTTTTTTCGTTTGATAAAACTAACATTGAAACACAAAGATTTCGAGAAACTAAAAGAAGGATCGATGTGGTTGTATCAAGTGATGCAGCAAAATTTGAACGTACCAGTTTTAGGTCCTGAAGAACCAGGAATTAATCGAATTAGAAATGAATACATCAGAACGATTATGGTTAAAATTCCGCAAGATTCGTCCGTTTCAAGCACAAAAAAAACTATCCAGAAAATACTGAATAGTTTTGATGTTGTTCCGCAATACAGAGCTATAAAAGTCACTGTAAACGTCGATTTTTATTAAGCTATTGCTAAAGCCTTTATTAAATCTTCTTTCTTGTTTCTGCTTAGAGGAATTTTTGTAACTCCAATTTCGGCAAATTTACTATTGAAGCGTTCTACTTTATCGATATTAATTATGTACGATTTGTGAACTCTAATGAATTTGTCTTTAGATAGGTCTTTTTCAAAAGATTTCATCGTAGAAAGTACAAGATTAGTATCTTCTTCGGTTACTACTTTTACATAATCGCCATAAGCTTCAATCCATTTAATTTTATTTGTAAAAACTTTTAGTTTCTTCAAATTGCTTTTAATGAAGATGTGATCACCTTCATCTTCGTGATTGTCTTGACGTAACATGTATAAGTCTAATGCACGTTTTACTGATGCATTAAAACGTTCTAATACGATTGGTTTTTGTAGGTAATCTGTAGCGTCATAATCAAAAGCTTTCAGGGCATATTCGGCTTTAGATGTTATGAAAATCACTTGAGGTTTAACTTTTAACCCATCAATGAAATCAAATCCGCTAATTACAGGCATTTCTACATCAAGAAAAATTAAATCAACAGCGTGAACTGTCATACAATTTTTCGCTTCAATTGCATTAGAAAAATCACCAACTAAGTTCAAGTTTGGGTGATTATTTACTAACTTTGCAATGACCATCCGCTGAAGCGAACTGTCATCAACAACTACACAATTTAGTTTCATAATTTATTTTTTATTATAGATTTGGTGCTACGAAAATAAATTATTTTTTTCTTTAAAACTAATTTTAATCGGTGTTTTTTGCATTTTGGCGATTAAAGTTGAATTTAGCTTGTTTATTAAAATATTATTATTACTTTTGCACCCAATTTTATATAATTAAAACACATTTATTATGAATCATTACGAAACTGTTTTCATCTTAAATCCCGTTTTATCTGACGTTCAGGTAAAGGAAACAGTAAGCAAGTTTGAAGATTTTCTTACAAGCAGAGGAGCTAAGATGGTATCTAAAGAGGATTGGGGCTTAAAAAAATTAGCTTACGAAATCCAAAACAAAAAAAGTGGTTTTTACCATTTATTTGAATTCCAAGTGTCACCAGAAGTATTAATTGCTTTTGAAACTGAGTTTAGACGTGACGAAAGAATTATGCGTTTCTTAACTGTAAGTTTAGATAAACACGCAATTTCTTGGGCAGAAAGAAGAAGAGAAAAACTTAAAGTAGCAAAAGCTTAATCATGGCAACATTACAACAATCAGCTTCAGGAAAAAAAGACGGAGATATTAGATATTTAACGCCTTTGAACATCGAAACAAACAAAACTAAAAAGTATTGTCGTTTCAAAAAATCTGGAATCAAATATATTGATTATAAAGATGCAGACTTTTTATTGAAATTCGTAAACGAGCAAGGTAAAATTTTACCAAGACGTTTAACAGGAACTTCATTAAAATACCAAAGAAAAGTATCAGTTGCTGTTAAAAGAGCACGTCACTTAGCTTTAATGCCATACGTGGCCGATTTATTAAAATAATTTAAAAAACTCAGTTGTTGGTTTCTCGTAAAAAAGAACCTAACTTCTATAATAAGGACAACAACATGGAACTTATATTAAAACAAGACGTTCAAAACGTAGGATTTAAAGATGATATTGTATCAGTTAAAGCTGGTTACGGTCGTAACTTTTTAATTCCTCAGGGATTTGCTCAATTGGCTACACCTTCTGCAAAGAAAGTTTTAGCTGAAAACTTAAAGCAAAAAGCACACAAAGAAGCTAAAGTTATTGCTGATGCTACTAAAATTGCTGATGCTATTAAAGCTCTTGAAGTTAAAATCACTTCTAAAGCTGGTGGAGAAAAATTATTTGGTTCTGTAACCAATATCAACATCGCTGAAGCTTTAGAAAAAGCAGGTATCTCTATTGATAGAAAATTTATCACTAGCGGAGTTGTTAAAAGAACTGGAAAATACAATGCATCTGTAAGATTACACAGAGACGTAATTGTAGATTTACCTTATGAAATTTTAGCTGAGGTTTAATATCCTGCTATTATAAATATAAAGTCCCGATGAAAGTCGGGATTTTTTTTTAGTTTGCCACTAAGACACAACGACTCAAAGGTTTTAATAATTTAACAATTATCTTTGTTGCTCTTGTTTTTTTTGGTGAATTTAAACAATAAATAAACTTTGTGACTTTGCGCCTTCGTGGCAAATAACTATGAAATACAAAAGATTAACCAAAGAGCAATTTGAAGCATTACATAAAGAGTTTACCAATTTCTTAGCTTCACAATCAATAGATAAAAAAGAGTGGGACGAGATTAAGGTTGCAAAACCCGAAGTTGCCGAACAAGAGTTAGACGTTTTCTCTGATTTAATTTGGGAAGGAGTTTTAACTAGTGCGCAATTTTTAGAACACTTTTCTAAGAATCATATTTTCCTTTTTCATACCCAAGAAAAATTTATTCAATCAATTGTTATAAAATCTTTAGATACTGATGTTGATTTCATGTCTAAAGATGGTTTGCAATGGCTTAGCGACAATTTGTTTACAGAAACGGTAGAAATGCACATTGGTAAAAAAGAATATGGTACAGATCGAAATTTGGATATTTTTAATTTAATCACAGAAGGTGCAATCTTAAGTGATGGACAGTTGTATATTCAAATTAATGGAATAATTTCTACTTAAATCTCTATTTTAATTTTCGAGCAATTTTTGTACTTGGTTTTGGTGTAATACTAGATGCTGCTTTTTGATGCTCTTCCTCTTTAATATTATACGATAACACACCTTTTATTTGCCATATTTCATCAATATCGCTAGCATTTAACAGTACGTTATTGAAAAAAGAATTTTCATTGATCAATACGAAGACATCGTTGTTTTCAGTGCTTCTAGATACTCTATTTATAAAAAATCCTTTTGATTTACTGATAACAACTGCCAAGCTGTTGTTTTTTAAAATATCAATACTTGATAACTCGCAAACAACAAATGAATTTTGTTCAATGCTTGGAAACATGTTATTACTTGTAACTTGAAATACTCTCGTATCGTCACTTTTTATAAACGGAAAACTAAATTTAGGTAAATTATCAATTAGTCCTTCTTTATCGATACAATATTGATATTGCACCTCACTACAAACCAATGGTGTTTCTTGTAAAACACTATTACTATTATTAGTTACTATTTTCTTTTCGTAAAAAATTTCATTTAGATCAATTTCGTACAATTCGCAAATTGCAATTATCGAAGAAAAATCTACACTATTTCTTTTTTTCCAAGTAGATATAGTATTTGGTTTAATATTTAATAATACAGACAACTCAATGTCTGTGCTAATTTTTAAAGATTTCTTTAATCTTTTTAAAATTATATTCGCGTTTTGAGAATTATTTTCTTGCATATTCGCAAAATGATTTGTAAGTTTACCTTGTTTAAAAAATGTATTCGATAATGGGATAATTATTAAATAATTAATCACACAAAATTACAGGCCAAAATACCGAAGTAATTGTTCTTCCATGAATTAGTATAAGCGCAAGTTTGTTTAGCAGAATTGGGACTCTGATAAATATTTTTTTAAAAAAGTGTAAATCACTATTACACAGTTAATAAAGAAATATTGTCAAATATAAATTAAATTTTGACATAACAATAAAAACAACTCTTAATATTTACATAATGGGTATTTTTTTATAAAAAAATAATCTCAAATAGAGAAATTACACCATAAAAATAGATGCTTAACTAAAAAAAATGTTGCTTATGAAATTAATTATTACTAAAATTAGAAAGGTTGATTTAAATTGTTTTGTTTTGTTACTCTTCTTTTTATTTCAAAGTCAACCAATTATTGCGCAATCAATTCCGATTAACGCTTCAATAATTTCAAATCAAAATGAAGTTGATGTTGCAACAAATGCAATAGATAACGATTTAACTACAAAAGCCGATGTTCGCGCAAGTACAGGTGTTCTTCTCGGAATTGGTGCTTATTCTGGTTTTTTAGAACTTGAATTTCCTTCAACTTTACCTGCAAATACTACTTCTTATGTTAAGATTGATACCGATGATAATATTCTGCCAGCATTACTAGGTGGAAGTTTGGGTGGATTACTTTCAGATGTTTTAGGTAGTGTTTTAATTGGTAATCAAGAGTTTACAGTTCAAGCTAAAAACGTTAATACTGTTGTACTTGAAGGAAATAGCCAAATTGCGAATAGTTTTGCGAACAATAATCTTCGAATAGTTATAAATTCACAAAACGAGTATTTTATAGCTTTAACTCCTTCTTTACCTTATAACAGAATTCGATTAACCAATAGAGTAGGATCGCTTCTCGGACTTGGAAATGTGAAACGTTTAGGTGTTTATGGTGCGTTTTACGTAGAAAATCCTGATGTTTGTGGTTCAGCTAGTTATACTTCATTTGATGGTGCTGGTTTGAATCTTGACTTATTAGGTTTGGGTGGCGCTGGTGTTACAAATCCGCATCATGTTATAGATTCTGATGTTAATAATTTTTCGCATTTAAGTCTGGGAGTTATTGCCATTGCTGGATCAATCAATCAGACCGTTTATTTTGATGGACTTTCACAGTCATCAGATCAATTCTTAATTCGACTTAAAGTTGACCCGTCACTTCTCGCTTTAGGAGTTGCCAATAACATACAGATTATAGGTTATAATAATTTAACAGTTGTTCAATCAGCAAATTTGAATTCGCTCTTAAATTTAGATTTACTCACGTTACTTCAAGGAAATCAAATAGCAACAATTCCGTTTGCTCCAAATGCACCAGTTAATAGAATTATGGTGCAATATAATTCGCTTTTAAATGTGCAACTCACTCAAAGTTTAGATTTGTATGACATTAAAAGAGTTCCGCCACCACCAACAATTTCGGATGCATTTACTTTAAATCCTGTAATTTGCTCTGGTGCCGCTGCTTCATTAGTTGCAGAAACCATTACAGATACGGTTATCAATTGGTATTCGCAACCTGTAGGTGGAGTTCTTTTGGCAACTACCAATTCTGGACAACCTTTTGTAACGGGTATTTTAACTGAAAACACCACTTTTTATGCTGCTGCAAAAAGAGCTACTTGTCCCGAAGAATCTTTAAGAATTAAAATTGATGTAGAGGTAACTGATATACCAATTGCTAGTGATATCATAATTAATTCAAATATAGATGCATGTAATGGATTTGCCGTTTTATCACCTTCTTCAACTATTGGTGGAGCGATTTTTAGATATTATAAAGATCAATTAAAAACTCAAGAAATTACAAGTGGTTATGCAGGTGATTTAGGTGTAACTTATGTCGTAAATAGTACTACAGGTCAATTAACAATTTCGGGTTTAACGGCAGTTGGTTCTCCTTATAATTACTACATTTCTTTATCGGTTAATGGCTGTGAGAATGCTATAAATACACTTAAAGAAGTTATTGTTACTTATTCATCTGGATTGACTTTGAATGTTTCATCAACTATTGAAGGCTGTGGTAGCGTTAATTTAGCAGATGCAATTCTAAATTTTGATACTTCTAGCAATATTCAATACCAGTTTTTTGATAGTTCAAATAATCCAATATCATTAGATGCAGCAACAAATATCACAACAAGTGGAATATATTCAATTCAGTCACTAAGCTTGCTTGGCGGATGTTCTTCCTTGGTTGTTCAAGTAAATGCTGTGGTAAATCCGATACCAACATTAACAATTCCAAATTCTAATCTGGTTGTAGATTTAGGAAATTCGGCTACATTAATTGCTACATCAAATAGTCCGATTACTTGGTATGATAGTAATGGAAATGCGCTTCCGTCCAATATTGCTGGACCATTTTCTGCTACAGGAACTTATGCTTTTACGGCTGTAGCAAATAACGGATTTTGTACAGCCATCGGAACTATTTTTGTGACTATTGTCGATACTGCAAATTGTCCTACTATAACCCAACGCGTTTATGCCGATACTCAAAGTTGGAGTTCTATTTTAACCGGAGGCGTATTCGATCAAAATAATGCCATAGACGACAATCCGCAAACATTTTCAACAATAGTAACAGGATTAGGTTTGTTAGGAATAGGAACTACTTGGCAAACATTACAATGGAACACTACTGTTGCAGCTGGAACGCCACTTAATGTAAAATTAGGTTCGCAATACAGCGGATTAATTGTTGCCGGAGCTTATTCTATTGTAGGAACAAAACGAAATTCATCTGGTGTGCCAATTGACATTGGAGCAATTCAGCCAGTTTCGGGAACGTTATTAAATTTATTGCCCGGTGAAAATTCGTTCGAATTCACATTTGTTCCATCCGACAATACAGGTCCAAAAGACTATGATGGAGTAAGAATTATTGTAGGATCGATTGCGAGTGTAGCTCAAAATATTAAAGTTTATGAAGTATATTATGATACAACAATTACACAAGCTAATTGTGCTCTTGGTGATGTAGAAGATGTTTTTAGCGGCGCCGTAGATTTAGGAATTGGAGTGGCAACTGTAACTGTTGGAGTTGACAATCCTTACGATGCTGTAGATGCAAGTTTAACTTCTTACGCAACAATGTATAGCGGCGCCGGAATTTTGGCTGCAGCTGATTTGACTGTTTCTTTTACTACTCCGACTTTAATTGGAGAATCAATTCAAATTATAATGTCACGTCCGAGTACCATTTTAGATTTAAACTTATTGACCGGTTTTTCTATTCAAATGTACTTAGGAAATACTCCAGTTGGATCCATTTTAAATAATTCATCTAGCTTATTAAGTTTAACTCTATTAAATGGCGGATCGGAGGCTTTGGTTACTATTGCACCTCAAACTATGGTTTATGATCGAATCAAAATTAGATTTGGAGGAGTTGCCGGTGTTTTAGATTTTTTAAGAGTTCACGATATCAATCGAATTGCAAATACCGATGTTATTGATGCCGATGCTACCAATACAATAGAAGTTTGCGCAGGCGAAACCATTCAGCTTGAAGTTGTACCGCAAGATTGTGTTAATTTCATTTGGTATGATGCCGAAGTAGGAGGAAACATTGTTTCAACTGGAACATCATTTACAATTCCTTCAACGTTAGCGCCAGGAACTTACAATTTTTATATTCAACCTGTTCGTTACGGATGTGAAACCTTTACTAGAGGAAAAGTTACCGTCATTGTAGGACAAACGACTCCAATAAATGGAATAACTCAAGTTCAAATTAACGGAAATTCAGTTACCAATATTTGCTCATCAACAGGAAATGTTACCTTGTTAGCGCAATTAAATTCCACATTAACTCTTACCAATCCTATTTTTTATTGGTATAGTTTAAACGGGACAACGCAACAATTAATCGCAGGTGAAAGCACCTCTTCATTAGTTCTTACCGGTCTTGCACCAGGAACTTACACTTATTTTGTTGGAGTTAGTTCTGATGAATTTTGTCAAACTGCTCAAGGAGATCGAACACAGGTGACATTTACTATTTTACCTTTTTCACAACCTTCAGATATTGTAGCCGATGATGTTTTAATATGTTCGGCTGTAGATGCCGTTGTAATTCCAACGAGTTCACTTACAAATCCGCAGTTCTTTTGGTTTTTTGCTAATGATGCTACGCAACCGATTGTAAGTGGAAGTACAGTTGGAGGAATCACTTATACAATAGCTTCCAACGGAACTTTAACTGTTTCAGGACTTACAATTTCTGGCGGACCATATACGTATTATGTTGGATTAACCTCAGATGTGAGTTGTTTAAACTTAGCTGGGAACTTTAAGCCAGTAGTAATTTCAGTTGGAAGTGGAACTACACCAACAACAACCGATTCAACTCAAACTTTCTGTCAAAGTACTAATCCAACCATTGCTGATATTCAGGTGAACGAACCAAACGTAACTTGGTACAATTCGCAAACATCAACAACAGCTTTGGCTTCGACTGATGCTTTAGTAAATGGAACAATATATTATGGTTCGATAACAGATGCTTTTGGTTGTGTGAGTTCAGTAAGATTAGAAGTAACCATTTCAATTTCAAATGGAACTACGCCTACAACAACTGCTACAACACAAACATTTTGTCAAAGTACTAATCCAACCATTGCTGATATTCAGGTGAACGAACCAAATGTTACTTGGTACAATTCTCAAACGTCAACAACATCTTTAGCTTCGACTGATGCTTTAGTGAACGGCGCAATTTATTATGGTTCGATAACGGATGCCTTTGGTTGTGTGAGTTCAGTTCGATTAGAAGTAACCATTTCAATTTCAAATGGAACAACGCCAACAACAACTGCTTCAACTCAAACATTCTGTCAAAGCGCTAGTCCAACAATTGCTGATATTCAGGTGAACGAACCAAACGTAACTTGGTACAATTCGCAAACATCAACAACAGCTTTGGCTTCGACTGATGCTTTAGTAAATGGAACAATATATTATGGTTCGATAATTGATGGTTTTGGTTGTGCAAGTTCAATTCGATTAGAGGTGACCATTGATTTCACAGATGAAGCTGCTGCAACAATTACTGGTGGCTCAACCGAAGAATGTTCTTTAAATGAAATTACCTACACAGCAACTACTGGAATGACCAATTATATTTGGACAGTTTCTAACGGAACAATAACTTCTGGCGGATTAACTACAGACGATTTTGTAACCGTTTCCTGGCCAACCGTTGGCGCTGCCTCTATTAGTGTAACCTTTGATAACAATTGTGGACTTCCAAGTAGCGCTACATTAAATTTAGATGTTGTGGTTTGTTCCGATTTGACTATCACTAAAACTGTAGATAATGCAACGCCATCCATTGATGATAATGTAACTTTTACAATTACGGTTAATAATGTAGGAAGTAGTCAATTATCAGATATTGTTGTAAACGATCTTTTACAATCGGGTTATCAATTTGTAAGTGCAACTCCATCTGTTGGAACCTATAACAATTTAAATGGTGTTTGGACTATTCCAGTAATTAATGCAAATGAAAGTGCTACACTTATTGTAGTTGCTAAAGTGTTACCAACCGGAGATTATTCAAATACAGCTACAATTATCTCTTCAACTCCAATAGATTCTGATGTAACGAATAACGTGGCAGGAATTTCTACCGAACCAATTTGTCTATTAGTTTACAACGAATTTAGTCCGAATAATGACGGTGCAAATGAGTTTTTTATTATTGATTGTATCGAAAATTATCCAAACAGTAAATTGGAAGTATTTAATAGATATGGTGTCTTAGTTTACACAAAAAATAAATATATAAATGATTGGGATGGAACCGCAAATGTTTCTGGTACTGTAAATAAAGATGATAAACTACCAACAGGAACGTATTATTATATTCTTGATTTGGGTGAAAATGATGTAAAGAAAAACGGCTGGCTTTCAATTGTAAGATAATCTTTTTCAAATTTTTTACTCAATATAAAATTATTAAATCTAAAATTTATAAGTATGAAACTAGATATAAAACTAAAAATAAGTGCAGTTCTGTTGATGGGTTTATCAGTAATTACAAATGTAAGCGCACAACAAAATCCCGAATACACACAATATATGTACAACACAATGACCGTAAATCCTGGATATGCTGGTTCTGTGGGTACTTTGGAAGCTGTTCTTTTACATCGCTCACAATGGGTAGGGATTGAAGGCGCACCAACAACACAATCTTTTACAGCACACTCACCTTTGGCCAATGAACGAATTGGTTTAGGATTAAGTATCATTAATGATAAACTGGGACCTTCAAATGAGTTGAATTTAGAGGGTAATTTTGCTTACACAATCAATTTTACAAGAGAGAAAAAATTAGCTTTCGGATTAAAAGCTGGTGTTAGAAAACTTGACGTTGACTGGACAAAAGGACGCTACAACGATCCAACCGATGCATTGTTAAATTCAAATATTAGTAACGAAATAAAACCATCTGTTGGTGCAGGATTATTTTATTATTCCGATAAATGGTATCTGGGTGCATCGGTGCCTAATTTTATTCGCGGTAATTATTATGATGATATTCAAGAATCTGTAGATATTGATCGATTGCATTATTACTTTATTGGTGGATATGTTTTTGACTTGTCTAGCGCATTAAAATTTAAACCTGCATTTCTTGTAAAAGCAGTATCTGGTGCACCTCTGTATTATAATGCCTCTTTAAATTTTTTAATTCAAGAAAAATTAACACTTGGTGCATCCTACCAAGTTGATGATTCTGTAAGTGCATTGGCTGGTTTTCAAATATCTAATAGTTTCTACATTGGATATTCATTTGATTACACAGTCACTGAACTAAATAAATACAACGATGGTTCGCACGAAATCATTCTGCGTTATCAATTTCAAAAGAAATCACTTCAAATTCGATCTCCACGTTTCTACTAAAAAATTAAGTTATGAAAAAAATAGTTATACTAAGTTTATTGTTGTGTTTTACATCGGTTTTTTCGCAATCCAAATTAAAGAAAGCAGACAAACTTTTTAAAGAGCTTGCCTACATGGATGCAGCAAAAGCCTACGATGAATATCTTGAAAATGAAAAAAAACCTTCGATTCAAACGCTAAAACATGCTGGCGATGCTTACTATCATATTGACGACAATAGAAATGCATTACAATGGTATCAAAAATTGTATGATATTCAAGGAAATACAATGAGTGATGATTATTTTCTAAAGTACATTCAGTCTATGAAAGGCGTTATGGATTATGACAAAGCCGATAAATTAACTAGAGAATATCTGACTAAAAAAGATGATAAAAACCAAATTGAACGTTACTTATATCAGTTCAAGTACAACGATAGTTTGTCTAAAACTAAACCATTGTACGCATTAAAAAACCTTGATATAAATACAAATAAATCAGAATTTGGGACAGCATTTTACGGAACTCAGATAATTTTTGCATCGACTAAAGACACTACTAAATTAACTACAAATTTGTACAAATGGAACAATCAACCGTTTCTTAATTTGTATGTAGGAGAGCGCAATGTTAATGATGGAAATATTTACAACGACAACTTATTTCTTAAAAATGTAATGACTAAATACCATGAAGCAACCGCTACTTTTTCTGCCGATTTAAAAACAATTTATTACACTACAAATATTGTTGTCAATAAAAAATTGACACTTGATGAATCGCGAACTAATAATTTTCACATAATTAAAGGTCAAATTGAAGAAGGAAAATTAGTAAAACCTGAGAGTGTTTTCTTTAATAGTAAAAATTATTCTAATGGACATCCGTCACTAAGTGAAGATGGTCGATGGCTGTTTTTTGCATCTGATATGCCCGGAGGATTTGGTGAAACCGATTTATATGTGGTTCAAATTGCCGAAGATGGAACGATGGGAACACCACAAAATCTCGGACCAACAATCAATACTTTAGGAAACGAATTGTTTCCTTATTTTAAAAATGGAATTTTATACTTTTCATCCGATGGACATTACGGTTGGGGTGATTTAGATGTTTATCAAAGTACTTTTTTAGGAAAAATGAAATTTACAACGCCTAAAAATTTGGGTTCACCAATCAATAGTAATAAAGACGATTTCGCTTATATTGTAGATTCAACCGATACTTTTGGCTATGTTTCTTCTAATAGAGCTTTGGGTAAAGGCGACGATGATATTTACTATTTTACAAAAACAAAACCCGAGTGCAATCAAACTATTTCTGGTAAAGTTACCAATGTAAAATCTAAAGCTATTATTGCCGACGCTACAATTTCTGTTTATGATGTTTTTGGAACGTTAATTTTAACAACAAAAACCAATTCCGATGGTACTTACAATTTTATTGTTCCTTGTAATACCAAAGTAAAAATTGTCGCTTCTAAAGCCAATCACAGTAATGAAGAAAAGCAAGTTGAAACTAAGAATGTTGATAAAGATGAAATTAAAGACATCAACTTTGAATTAAGTAATTACGACGATTTAATTGTTAATGATAAAGGTCAAGAAAAAATTGCTATTAACCCAATTTTCTTCGAATATGACAAATCCAACATTACACCACAAGCTGCAATTGAATTGGATAAAGTAGTTTTTGTAATGGAGAAATTTCCAAATGTGAAAATCAAAATCGAATCACATACTGATTCACGTGGAAAAGACAGTTACAACATGAAACTTTCTGATGATCGAGCTAAATCGACTCAAACCTATATTTTATCCAAAGGAATTGATGCTTCTCGAGTGGAAAGCGCAATAGGATTTGGCGAAAGCCGATTGACAAATAAATGCAGTAATGGCATAAAATGTACAGAAGAAGAGCATTTTAAAAACAGAAGATCCGATTTTATAATTGTTGAAAAATAGAAGTTAATTTTGTTAGTAATAAGACCACTCCGAAAAGAGTGGTTTTGTTTTTTTTATAAACTAATTTTACTATTTTTAGAGTGTGAAATTTTAAATTTTTACCATTCTATTTTATGGATATTCAAAAAACAATTCTGGATTTACGCGAGGAACTTAACCTCCACAACCACAACTATTATGTGGAAGATAAACCTACAATTTCCGACTTTGAATTTGATCAAAAGTTAAAACAACTTCAAGATTTAGAAGCGCAATATCCTGAATATTTTGATGAAAATTCGCCATCGCAACGTGTTGGTGGAACTATAACCAAGAATTTTCAGACGGTTGTTCATGAAAATAGAATGTATTCGTTAGACAATTCCTATTCTAAAGAAGACTTGCAAGATTGGGAAGTAAAAATCCAAAAAGTTTTAGGAAACGTTCCGTTGCAATATACATGCGAATTGAAATACGACGGAGCATCCATTTCTATAACTTACGAAAATGGAAAGTTGAGTAAAGCAGTAACTCGTGGTGATGGTTTTCAAGGTGATGAGGTTACTAATAATATCAAAACAATTAGATCAATTCCGTTAAAATTAAAAGGAAATTATCCACAAAAATTTGATATTCGAGGTGAAATAATTTTGCCTTTTGAAGGTTTTGAAAAAATGAATCTGGATTTGATAGAAATAGGAGAGACACCTTATTCCAATCCGAGAAATACCGCTTCTGGAAGTTTAAAATTGCAGGATAGTGCTGAGGTTGCCAAACGTCCGCTAGATTGTTTATTGTATTTCATCACTGGAAATAATTTACCCTTTTCTACACAATTTGAAGGATTAGAAACTGCTAGAAATTGGGGTTTTAAAGTGCCAACACAATCTAAATTAGCTAATAATCTCGATGAGGTTTTCGAATTTATAAATTATTGGGATGTTCATCGTCACGATTTACCTTATGAAACCGATGGTGTTGTGATAAAAGTAAACGATTTTAACCATCAAAATGAATTGGGTTACACCGCCAAATCACCGCGTTGGGCAATTGCGTATAAGTTTAAATCAGAGCAAGTTACTACCGTTTTAAATTCTATTTCGTATCAAGTTGGTCGAACAGGTTCTATAACTCCAGTTGCTAATTTGCAACCAGTTCAATTAGCTGGAACCATTGTAAAACGAGCATCTTTGCATAATGCCGATCAAATAGAAAAGTTAGACATTAGAGTAGGAGATAGCGTTTTTGTAGAAAAAGGCGGAGAAATAATCCCTAAAATAATTGGTGTTGCACAAAGAGGAAATCAATTAGAACCAACAAAATATATTTCACATTGTCCAGAATGTCAAACTGAATTGGTAAGAAAAGAAGGAGAAGCGAACCATTTTTGTCCCAATTTTTATGGTTGTCCGCCACAAATCATTGGTAGAATTCAACATTATATTTCTAGAAAAGCCATGGATATTGAAGGTCTTGGTGGCGAAACAGTTGCTTTACTTTTTAATAATAATTTGGTTAAAGATTATTCCGATTTGTATGAATTAACGGTTGATCAAGTGATTCCGCTGGAGCGAATGGCTCAAAAAAGTGCCGAAAATCTTGTAAACGGAATAGAAAAATCGAAGGAAATTCCTTTTGAACGCGTTCTGTTTGCTCTAGGAATTCGTTATGTTGGTGAAACCGTTGCCAAGAAATTAGCGAAACATTATAAAACTATTGATGCTTTAAGTAAGGCATCTCTTATGGATTTAATTTTAGTTGATGAAATTGGTGACAGAATTGCACAAAGTGTAATTGAATTTTTCGAGAATCAAAATAATAGTACTATTATTGCGCGATTAAAAAATTTTGGTGTCCAATTTGAGATTGTTGAAAAGCACAATCCCAATGCTACAGAAAAATTATTGGGTAAAACTTTTGTTGTTTCTGGTGTTTTTGAGCAATTTTCTCGAGACGATTTAAAGAAAGCAATCGAAGATAATGGAGGTAAAGTTGGAAGTTCAATTTCGGCCAAAACCGATTATGTTGTTGCAGGAGAAAATATGGGACCAGCTAAATTAGATAAAGCAAATAAATTGGGAATTTCAATTATTTCAGAAAATGACTTTATAAACATGCTTAATGAAAGCTAGCAAAGTTGCCCTTATACTTTATTTTCTTTGTTGCTTTTTATCTGTTTTAGCCGATATGTTGCGAAATGATACTTTAAAACTAGTTTCACTTCCACTTGTGGTACCAGCGATATCTTTTTATTATTTGATTGAAACCAAAAAGAAAAACTATTTATTGTTCTTGTTTTTATTTTGTTGTTTTGTTGGTGATTCTATAGGAATAATGAATTTTGAAAATGAAGTATACTATATTTTAGTTCCTTTTTTTATTGGAAATCTGGCATTACTAGCAATGGTTTTTCAAAATTTAGAGAAATTTAAATTAAAGATTTTCAATATTGTATCCTTAGTAATATTGGTTTTATTTGTAGGCTATTTGTGCTATTCTATTGTTGATTTATTTTTTTTTCACGAATTATTAATTAGAATATTAATTATAATTTATGGAGGTTTATTGTTTTTTGTAGCCGTTATTGCTGGATATAATTTGATTTGTAAAATGAATAATGCCAATTTGTTTTTAGCTATTGGAGTAACGTGTATAGTAGTTTCTGATTCTTTTTACATAGTATATAATTACCAAACGCAACTTGTTGTTTTAGATGTTCTACATTTTTTAGCTCAAGTACTTTCGTATTATTTTGTTACTAAATATGCTTTAACTAAAGAAGCTTCAAAAAAAGTGTAAATGAAACAATTACTTCACAAAAAAGATATTTTAGAAATTGTAACCTACAGTTTTTTCATTTTGTCCACAATTGAGATTACTGGCGAATTTTTGTACAATGACTTTTTAATTTCACTCACTAAACCATTATTACTACCGTTATTACTTTTTTTATATTGGTATAATTCAGATCAAGTTTCTAAAGTTTACATCATTGCATTGGTGCTCAACTGGTGTGCAAATGTTTTATTTCTTTCGGTAGTTTCAAATTTAATTTTTATTGCTACTATATTATTTATGCTTAGCCGATTTTTTATTTTGCTTACAGTTTACGAAAAACTTAAAGAGCTTAATTTAATCCCTATAATTATTGGTTCTATTCCTTTTTTATTTTTATTTACCTATCTGATTTATTTAATTTACGACGAGATTTTCGGTTCAACCGTTCCAATTGTTTTTCTTCAATGTTTAATTATGTCAATTATTGGCGGTTTTTCTTTAGGAAATTATATGATGAAAAATGATGAAGCGAGTAAATATCTGCTGGTTTGTTCTTTGTGTTTTGCACTTAATATCTTTGCTTTGGGTGTAAAATACTATTACCTTGATTTAGGATTTCTTAAACCAGTTTCTATGATTTTTTTCCTTTCTGGTCATTTTATCTTTCTTCGTTTTGTAGTGATTTCAGAAAGAGAGAAATTATAGCGTAATTATCTAAAAATAAATACGTTATAAGTGTTAATTTTATTTTTTATTTTCGTAAATTTATCAAATGAATTTAGAAATAAAAAACTGTACCGTTAAAATTATTACAATAATGTATTTTTTAAATGCAGTTATTGAGATTTTAGCAGAGACTTTTTCTTTTAAAATTGTTATACTTATTTCAAAACCATTAATACCATTATTGTTAATGATTTTGTATTATTATTCATCAACTAAAAGAAATAAATTATTTTTTGTAATTCTATTTTTGTCTTTGGTAACCAACTTGTTTTTTATACCTAATAGCAAAGAGTATCTATTTTATGGATTGATTGCTTATACTGTTCATAGAATTCTACTGCTAATTCTAATTTTCAAAATAGTGAGAATTAAAGATTATGTTCCATTTTTCCTTTCAACATTACCACTCGGATTTATTTTTTTCTTTTTGATAACATCTTCAGATATTCCTGAAAACTCCTATTATTTGATTGTTTTTCAAAGTATTATGGCGGCTGTTCTTGGCGGTATTGCCATTGCAAGTTATTCAGTAAACGACTCAAAGCAAAATTCTTTATTACTTATAAGTGTTATTTTGTTCCTAGGATTGCAATTAGTTGTTTATATTGAAAGATACTTCTTAGCCGAATTTAATTCTTTTTGCCTACGACCACTTGCAATGACTCTTAATGTTTGTGCTTTTTATATTTTCTATAAATTTGTAATCGCTTCTGAAAAGGAAAAGAAAAAACTAAACAATAATTGATTTTCCTTGCGATGCTACTTGTTTGTCATTGGTTAAATAAAAGTCAATTCGCCCAAGATTTAAACCGTAGCATCCGACCTGATTAATTAAAACTTCTTTTCCTTCAAGGTTTTTTTCAATCACTGGTTTGTCTAAAAAGGTGTGAGTATGTCCACCAATAATTAAATCGATATCTTTAGTTTTTTGGGCAAGAAAAATGTCACTAGGTTTATTTGGTTCGTCCTTGTATTTAAATCCAAGGTGTGACAAACATATTACAAGATCACATTTTTGTTCTGTTTTTAAAACTCTTGCCATGTCAGTTGCAACTTCAATCGGATTATTGTAAACTGTCTCCTTATAGTTTTTCTTGTCTACTAAACCATCCAGTTCAATTCCGAGACCAAAAATTCCAACTTTTATTCCATCAACATGTTTTATAGTGTAAGGTTTTACGTGAGAATCTAAAACAGTATTTTTAAAATCATAATTTGCCGATACAAATTCGAATTTAGCATTTGGTAATTGCGAATAGAAACCATCAATTCCGTTGTCAAAATCATGGTTTCCTAAAGTTGAAACATCGTACTTCATCATGCTCATTAACTTAAACTCCAATTCACCACCATAATAATTAAAGTAAGGTGTTCCTTGAAAAATATCGCCAGCGTCAAGCAATAAAACATTTTTGTTTTCTTTTCTAATAGACTCAATTAATGCAGCGCGTCTTGCAACGCCTCCCATATTTGCATTTCTGGGATGATCTGCAGGAAAAGGATCTATATAACTGTGAACATCATTAGTATGTAAAATAGTGATATGCTTTAAATCGGATGAAGTAAAACTGCTTAAAGAAAATCCTGCAATTCCTAATAAAGCCGAACTTGCTGCTGTATTTTTTATAAAATCTCTTCTTTTCATGACGATTATTCTTTAATTATTCTTTTGTTGGAGTTAATTTTTAAGGTATCAACATCTTTAAAATAATCAATAAGGATGTTTCTTAGTTTGTAATCTAAATCGGTGCGTTTAATTCCTTTTTTGAAAAACGTCATATTATCGCCACCATTTGCCAAATAATCGTTAGTAACAACTTGATAAATTGTGTTATTTTCTAAAGGTTTTCCTTGAATTAAAATATCTTTTGCAACTCCATTTGATCCAATCGTAAATTGAATTCCCGACAAAGGATGTGGTTTTTTCTCAGAAATTAAGTAATTTACCATTTCCAAAATTTGTTCACCTTTTAAAGCAATAACTGTTGCGCTATTTTCAAACGGCATCACTTCATAAGCATTTCGAGCGGTAACATTTCCTTTCGGAATAATAGATCGAATTCCGCCGTGATTTAAAATACACATATCCAACGATTTTTTTTCACGCGATTGAAATACAACGTTACATTTTTCAAAAGTTACATCGGCTAGAAAATTACCAATATTGGTTTGCCATTCACCTTTAGATTTATCAAGAACTTCAGGAGAATAGGCGAGTGTTGTGCTCAAATCTTTATCGATGTGATCTCTATAAGGTTTAATGTAATTCTCAATTTCGGTAACTTCGGATTGATTATTTGTAATACCAATTTTCTTTCCTTCAATTTTAGAAACAGAATATTTGTTATTTCCACATGAAGTAAGAAGTAGAAATGTTAATAATAAAACAAAATGTTTCAATACAATGCTATAGTTTTTTAGATTTACCATCAGATATGCGACTAAAATTAATTAAATTTGTAACCCAAGTAAAAGTAGTATGTTTTTAGATAAGATAAAGGATTTTTGGACCAAAAAAATTGTTAAGAAAAGTTTATCAAATGTAAAACATAATGAATCAGTAAGTTCGATTAAAAAAATCGGAATTATTATTGACGAATCGTATTTTAATGAAAAGAATTTACTTTTAAATCAATTAAAATTAAACGGAATTAGCGAAGAAAATATAGAAATTTTAGCTTTTAGAAACAGAGTGAAAAAGAATGAAACCTTTGATTATACTGTTTTTAGTTACAAAGATTTAAGTTGGAATGCTACTTTTGACAAGAATGAAATAATTGATTTTGTAAATCAAAATTTTGATTTATTAGTAAGTTATTATGATGTAGAAAAAGCACCATTATTATTAGTCACAAGTTTATCTAAAGCCAATTTTAAAGTAGGATTTGCCAATGTTGACAAACGATTAAATCACTTTATGATTGATACACAAGCAGAGAATTACAAGGTTTTTATTGAGGAATTATTCAAATATTTAAAAATATTAAACAAACTTTAAACATGCAATCATTAATTGGAACCGGCGTTGCACTGGTTACACCATTCAAAAAAGATTTTTCTGTTGATACAGAAGCATTAACACGAATTGTAAATTTTCAAATCGATAACGGAATTGACTATCTAGTAGTTCTTGGTACAACTGCCGAAAATGCAACACTCTCGCAAGACGAAAAAGAAGTTGTAATTAAAACTGTAATCGAGGCAAATAATAGTAGATTACCTTTAGTTTTAGGAATTGGAGGAAATAATACGCACGAAGTTGTTACTGAATTAAAAACCAGAGATTTATCTAAATTTGTTGCTGTTCTTTCAGTTTCTCCATATTATAATAAGCCAACTCAAGAAGGTATTTACAGACATTTTGAAGCTATTGCAAATGCATCACCACTTCCAATAATTCTATACAATGTTCCAGGTAGAACTTCTAGTAATATACTTCCTTCAACAGTGATTCGATTGGCTAATGATTTTAAAAATATAGTTGCCATTAAAGAAGCTGCAGGAGATATTGTTCAAGCTATGAAATTAATTCAAAATAAACCCGATGGTTTTCACGTTATCTCTGGAGATGATATGATTACTTTACCAATGGTTTTAGCTGGTGGAAGCGGAGTGATTTCTGTAATTGGAGAAGGTTTTCCACGACAATTTTCAGATATGGTTCGTCTTGGATTACAAAGAAAAGTTGATGAAGCTTATAAATTACATTATCTTTTAGCAGAATCTATAGATATGATTTTCGAACAAGGAAATCCTGCTGGAATTAAAGAAGTGCATAAAACACTAGGTCTTTCAGAGAATACTGTTCGTTTGCCTCTTGTAAATGTTGATGAAAATTTAGCAAAAAGGCTCTCAGATTTTACTAAAAAGTTGTAAAAAATAGCAACTAAAAAAAATATTTTATTGTATCTAATTATTAACTAATTTTGCAGTTCGTTTTTTACGAAAAATAAAATCGATTACGAGCACCGGTAAATTAAAATGAGAAAAATAATATCAATCATCATTCTAGTTCTTTTTGTATCATCATGTAATGAATATCAAAAAGCTTTAAAAACAGAAGATGTGGCTGTGAAATTAGAAACAGCAACAAAATTATACGAAAAAGGAAAGTATTTTAAAGCAATTACATTGTTTGAACAAATAGCTCCTGCATACAAAGGCAAACCACAAGCTGAAAAATTATTTTACATGCACTCAATGGCATACTATAAGAATAAGCAGTACGGTCTATCAGCTTACCACTTTGAAAGCTTTGTTTCTAGTTATCCAAAAAGTGAAAAACAAGAAGAATCGGCTTTTTTAGGAGCCAAAAGTTATTCGAAGCAGTCGACGGTTTATAGTTTAGATCAAACGG
This sequence comes from Flavobacterium aquatile LMG 4008 = ATCC 11947, assembly GCF_000757385.1. Taxonomy (GTDB): domain Bacteria; phylum Bacteroidota; class Bacteroidia; order Flavobacteriales; family Flavobacteriaceae; genus Flavobacterium; species Flavobacterium aquatile. Next base: position 542,362 of record NZ_JRHH01000005.1, read on the forward strand.
ATACTGACAAAGCTATTGATAAACTTCAAATATTTATTGACACATATCCAAATTCTCAATATTTTGCAGAAGCAAATACAATAATTAAGGAATTAAAAACAAAATTAGAGAGAAAAGCATACGAAAACGCAAAATTGTACAATTCAATTTCAGATTTTAAAGCTGCAATTGTTGCGTTGGATAATTTTGTTTCAGATTTTCCTGGAACTCCTTATAAGGAAGATGCTTTGTATTATAAATTAGATTCTGCTTATCAATTGGCTATAAACAGTGTTGTTGATAAAATGGAAGCAAGATTAAATACTGCTAAATTATCTTACGGAAGTTTGATCAAATTTAAAGCAGATACAAAATACAAAAAAGAAGCTGACGAAATGTTGGCTAGAATTGATAAAGAATTGAAACAATTTACTAAATAAAAAGTCATGGATTTAAAAAAGACGAATGCTCCTGTAAACACAATAACATATAACAAAAATGTTATCGAAGAACCAACAGGAAATGTATATGAAGCAATAACTATTATCGCTAAGCGTGCTAATCAAATCAATGCAGAGATTAAAAAAGAATTAATTGATAAGCTTGATGAATTTGCTACTTACAACGATAGTTTAGAAGAAGTCTTTGAAAACAAAGAACAAATAGAAGTTTCTAAATTCTATGAAAAATTGCCAAAACCACACGCACTTGCTGTGCAAGAATGGTTAGACGATAAAATTTACCATAGAAACTCAGATAAATAAAAGCTAAAATGTCAGTTTTAAGCGGAAAAAAAATAGTGCTAGGTGTTTCTGGTGGAATTGCCGCATATAAAACAGCAACTTTAGTAAGACTCTTTATAAAAGCAGGTGCACATGTCCAAGTGATAATGACACCTGCTTCTAAGGATTTTGTAACGCCATTAACCTTATCTACGCTATCTAAAAACCCAGTTCATTCTTCTTTTTATAATGAAGAAGATGAGAACGCGCAATGGAATAATCACGTTGAAATTGGATTATGGGCAGACCTAATGGTTATTGCACCAGCAACTGCCAATACCATGTCTAAAATGGTAAACGGAAATTGCGATAATCTATTAATAGCTACGTATCTATCGGCGAAATGTCCGATTTATTTTGCACCTGCAATGGATTTAGATATGTACAAACATCCTTCTACAATTGCCTCATTTAATGCTTTACGTCAATTTGGAAATACTATAATTCCAGCTGAATCGGGTGAACTTGCAAGCGGTTTATCTGGTGAAGGACGAATGGCAGAACCAGAAAATATAATCGCCTTTCTAGAAGCCGATTTAGAGAGTAAATTACCTCTAAAAGGAAAAAAAATACTAATTACCGCTGGTCCTACATACGAAGCAATAGATCCTGTGCGTTTTATAGGTAATCATTCTTCTGGAAAAATGGGTTTTGATATTGCAAATTGTGCTGCCAGTTTAGGTGCAGAGGTGATTTTAGTATCTGGTCCAACTCATTTTAAAGTTAAAAATGATTTTATAAATTTGATTAAAGTAGTTTCAGCACAAGAAATGTATGATACTTGTCATCAATATTATAAAGATGTTGACGTTGCTATTGCAGCTGCCGCTGTTGCTGATTACAGACCCAAAGTTGTTGCTGATCAGAAAATTAAAAAAAGCGATACTTGTTTTTCAATTGAGTTAGAAAAGACAAAAGATATTTTAGCGTCATTAGGCGAAATTAAGAAAAATCAGTTTTTAATTGGTTTTGCTTTAGAAACCGAAAACGAAATTGAAAATGCGAAGTTGAAAATTCAGAAAAAAAACTTAGATTTGATAGTTTTAAATTCGCTTCAAGATGAAGGTGCAGGATTTGGGAAGCCAACCAACAAAATTACCTTTATAGATTCTAATTTCACTATTGAGCCAATGGATTTAAAGTCTAAAGAAGAAGTTGCACAAGACATAATTAACAAAGTAATAGAACATTACCATGCGTAAATTTTTTTTAGTTTCATTTCTATTTATAATTGCATTCGCAAAAGGTCAAGAGTTAAATTGTACGGTTACAGTTAATTATGACAAAATCACTAATGCAAATGTTCAAATATTCAAAAATCTTCAGATATCATTGAATGATTTTGTGAATAAAACAGTTTGGACAGAGCAATCGTACTCGCAAAGAGAAAAAATTAATTGTTCGATGTACATCATTATAAATTCTTATGATTCAAATCAATTCGGAGCAACAATTCAAGTGCAATCTTCACGGCCTGCTTTCAATTCTACTTATTCATCTCCAGTGATTAATATAAATGATAAAGAATTTAATTTTAGATATGTAGAGTTTGAAAATATGATTTATAATCCAAATTCATTTGATACCAATTTAATTTCTGTTTTAGCCTATTATAGTTATCTAATTATTGGTACTGATGCCGATACATTTTCTCCTAAAGGTGGAAGTCCTTATTTTCAAATAGCGCAAGATATCGTTAATCAAGCAGCGCAAAGTGGTTATAAAGGATGGACTCAAGCTGAAAAAAACCAAAATAGATTTTTTCTTATAAATGATATTTTATCACCAGCAATGGTAGCTTATCGTGAAACTTTATATTCTTATCATTTTGATGGAATCGATATGATGCATAAAGATTTAAAATTGGCTAAAGGTGCTATCAAAAACGCATTAATGAATATTTATAAACTAAATACTGTTAGACCAAATTCCTATTTAGCGCGTACTTTCTTTGATGCAAAAGTAGATGAAATTGTTGCTATATATACTGGTGGTCCATCAATTCCAGTAGCAGATTTAGTTGATAATTTGAATAAAATTTCTCCAACTAATTCTAGTAAATGGTCACAAGTTAAATTTTAATTTTTCTATTAAATTTAAAAAATGATTACATCTTTATCTATTGAAAACTTTGCATTGATTGAAAAATTATCAGTCAGTTTTTCTGATGGATTCTCTGTAATTACTGGTGAAACTGGAGCAGGAAAATCAATACTTCTTGGAGCTTTAGGATTGGTTCTTGGTAAACGAGCCGACTTAAATTCTTTAAAAAATAAGGAAGAAAAGTGCATTATTGAAGCACATTTTCAAATTAAAAATTACAATTTAAAGTCTTTTTTCGAAGCCAATGATCTTGATTATGAAGACGAAACCATAATTCGAAGAGAAATTTTGCCTTCTGGAAAATCTAGAGCTTTTATAAACGATACGCCTGTTAACTTAAATGAATTACAAGATTTAAGTAATTATTTAATCGATATTCACTCGCAACATCAGACGCAAGAATTATCTGATGATGGTGTTCAATTTCAAATTATAGATTCGGTGGCATCCAATTTTGATTTGATATCGGACTATTCTTTTAAATTGAAGGAATATAAAAAGTCCAAATCAAATTTAAAATCGAAATCTGAGTTACTTCAGTCGGTTTTAAAAGAACAAGATTACAATACGTTTTTATTGGAAGAATTGCTTTCGGCAAATTTGAAATCGGGAGAACAAGAAGAACTAGAAGTTCAATATGAAAAGCTAAATAATGTTGAATTTATAAAAGAAAATCTTGTAAAATCGCTTGCTTTAGCAAATGAAGAGCAGATTGGTGTTTTGGAAAATCTGAAAGAAATTAAACTTTCATTTCAAAAAATAGCCAATTTTTCACCAGAATACAATCAGTTGTTCGAACGAATTTCAAGTGTTTTAATCGAATTTGATGATGTAGAAAAAGAACTTTCTCAATTATCTGAAAATCTTTTTTCCGATCCTGAAGAGTTAGATTTGATAAACCAAAAGTTACAATTTATTTACACTTTACAGAAAAAACATCAAGTGAATTCTGTTGATGAATTGTTATCAATTCAAAATGATTTAGATAATAAAGTTGTTTCGGTTACCACATTAGAATCAGAAATAGCAACAATAGAAAAGTTCATTCAAGAAATTGAAGTACAACTTAATGAAATTGCATTAAAAATTCATAAAAATAGGGCAGAAGCAGTTCCAGTGTTGACCGATAAATTAGCTGCAATTCTCGAACAATTAGGAATGGCTAATGCTAGATTTAATATTCAGCTTACTGTAAAAGAAGAGTTTTATTCGAATGGAAAAGACGAAATTCAGTTTTTGTTTTCAGCCAATAAAGGTTCCGATTTTGGTTTGTTAAAAAAAGTAGCTTCCGGTGGAGAAATGTCTCGAATTATGTTGGCAGTAAAATCGGTATTATCACAATATTCTAAATTACCTACAATTATATTTGACGAAATTGATACAGGAGTTTCTGGAGAAATCGCTCATAAAATGGGTGAAATTATGAAATCAATGAGTGAAAACATGCAAGTTTTTGCTATCACACATTTGCCGCAAATTGCTGGAAAAGGAAAAGATCACTTTAAAGTCTACAAAGTAATTAAAGAAAATCAAACACAATCGGAATTGAAATTACTGTCTAACGATGAGCGAGTTATAGAAATTGCGCAAATGTTATCGGGTTCTACCATTTCAGATTCGGCTTTAAATCATGCGAAGGAATTGCTTAACTAAAAAATAGAATTATCTTTGTTTGAACAAACTACACAAATAAATAAAACATAATAAATACAAAGTTATGATTATAGAACCAAGAATGCGTGGCTTTATTTGCTTAACAGCACATCCAAAAGGTTGCGAACAAAACGTAAAAAATCAAATTGATTACGTAAAATCAAAAGGATCAATTGATGGTGCTAAACGAGTTTTAGTAATTGGTGCATCAACAGGTTTTGGTTTGGCATCAAGAATATCAAGTGCTTTTGGTTGTAATGCATCAACAATTGGAGTTTTCTTCGAAAAACCGCCAACAGAAGGAAAGACGGCTTCACCTGGTTGGTATAATTCTGCAGCTTTTGAAAATGAAGCACATAAAGCAGGTTTGTATGCAAAAAGTATCAATGGAGATGCGTTTTCTAAAGAGGTAAAGCAACAAACTATCGATATGATTAAAGCCGATTTAGGTCAGATTGATTTGATAATTTACAGTTTAGCGTCGCCAGTTCGTATGCATCCAGAAACTGGTGTTTTACATCGCTCAACATTAAAACCAATCGGCGGAACTTTCACCAATAAAACAGTTGATTTTCATACAGGGAATGTGACCGAAGTTTCTATTGAACCAGCAAATCAAGAGGACATAGATAATACAGTTGTGGTCATGGGTGGCGAGGATTGGACTATGTGGATTGATGCTTTAAAAGCAGAAAATTTATTGGCAGCCGGAGCAACAACTATTGCCTATTCTTATATTGGACCAGCAGTTACAGAAGCGGTTTATAGAAAAGGAACTATTGGTAGAGCGAAAGATCATCTAGAAGCAACAGCATTTACAATAACAGATAGTTTAAAAGATATTAACGGAAAAGCATATGTTTCTGTAAATAAAGCATTGGTAACACAAGCAAGTTCTGCAATTCCAGTTATACCTTTATATATATCACTTTTATACAAAATTATGAAAGCGGATGGAATTCATGAAGGTTGTATTGAGCAAATCCAAAGGTTGTATAGCCAAAGACTTTACAATGGAGGCGAAATTCCTACAGATGAAAATGGTAGAATTAGAATTGATGATTGGGAAATGCGTGCCGATGTACAAGAGCAAGTTGCAAAACTTTGGCAAGAAGCAACTACGGAAACGTTGCCACAAATTGGAGATTTAGCTGGATATAAACAAGACTTTTTAAATTTATTTGGTTTTGGCTTTAGTGGAGTTGATTATGATGCCGATGCAAATGAGATGGTTATGGTTGATAGTATAAATTAATAAAGTATTCATTATAAATATTTTTTTATACTAGGAAATAAATTTCATTAAAAAAATGTTAATAAAAAAAACTCGCTTTTTAGCGAGTTTTTTTTATTTATTTATATATTTATCGCTTATTAACTTAAACTTCATTTTTTTATGAAAAAAATTACTTTATGGTTATTTGCACTCTTTATGTGTATGCAAATAAACGCGCAAGTAAATTCTTATTCATTTACAGCTGGAACATCAGGGGTTTTAGACCCTATGACTGGATCAACGCAACTAGTCGCATCTGCTTCAGATGATGGTGCGTCGGCTGTAACAAGTATAGGATTTACTTTTAATTATGCAGGAACAGATTATACTCAGTTCTCTGCTAATGCAAATGGACTAGTTCGCTTAGGAGCTACCGCGGTAACGACTCAGTGGACTAATACAACAGCTAATGTTGCTCTTTCATCGCCAGCAATTATGCCATATTGGGATGATTTAGCGACAGGTTCAGCAGCTGGTGGCGGAAAGGTTCATTATGTACTTACAGGTACAGCTCCAAATCGAAAGCTTATTATTGAATGGTTTGTTACTATTCCAAGAAACACAACAGGAGATGCTAATGCAAAATTTCAATGCATATTGAATGAGACCTCAAATACTATTGAGTTTGTCTACGGTTCAGGTATGCTTGTAAATACTCCTACAACTGGAGCTACAGTAGGTTTAGCAACTTCGGCAACACTTTTTAATACTGTTGATGTTGTTACAAATACTAATTCAAATGCAACTTTTAAAGTTGATAACACAGCTGCTATTACAGCTGGAACGACTTACACTTGGACTCCTCCAACGTGTCCTAGTCCGGTGACATTAACAACAACTGATATTACTAGTAGTAGTGCTACATTAACTTGGGGTATTCCTTCAGTTGTTCCTTCTTCTGGTTATGAGTACTTTTATTCTACAACAAATGTTGCTCCTACAGGTGCTGGTACAGTGTCTGCAACCAATTCTGTTGCAGTGACTGGATTAACTCCAAACACAGTATATTATGTATTTACTAGATCTAATTGTGGGTCTGAATTTGGAGTTTGGACAGCTACAGGTTCATTTATTACATTGTGCGTAGGTGTTACTGATTTTATTCAAACTTTTGACACTTCTACAACAGGTCTTGGTAACTTACCATCATGTTGGGATAGAACAGGTACGTCTGCAAATGTTTATACAACTACTGGTAGTGTGGCGCCAATGTCTCCTGCAAACAGATTGTACATGAATATTTCTGCAACTACTACTGCTTATGCATTAATGCCTCCTGTAACTAACTTACAAGCAGCAACGCACAAGTTAAAGTTTAAAGCGTATGCAACAGCAGCTTCAAAAAAAGTGCAAGTTGGATATTTTACAAATCCAGCTGATGCTACTACTTTTGTTTTAATTCAAGAATTTGACTTACCTAGTACAGCGGCTACAACAGCGTTAGAGTTTACAGCGATACCAACCGCTATACCAGCTGGAGTTTCTAGATTGGTATTTGGTCTTATAGCAGGTTCAGCAACTACTGTTTACATAGATGATGTTAAATGGGAAGTTAACTCTTCTTGTGTAGAACCTACAGCTTTAAGTACAGCATCTATTACAAGTAATAGTGCTCAATTGTCATGGGTTAATGGTGGTCCTGAAACTGAATGGGAAGTTCAATATGGACTTACAGGTTTTACTTTTGGATCTGGAACAATAGTTCCTGGAGTTACAACTAATCCTTATTTATTATCAGGATTAACTACTGATACTTCATATCAATATTATGTTAGAGGTGTTTGTACGGGTACAATCTATAGTTCATGGTCTGGTCCATATACTTTTAGAACTTTATGTGTTGGAGTTACAGATTTTGTTGAAACATTCGAGACTACTCCTACAGGAACAGCTTTTTTACCAGCTTGCTGGTCAAGATCTGGAACTTCTGCCAATGTTTATAATACTACTGGTAGTGTGGCTCCAATGTCACCTGCAAACAGATTGTACATGAATATTTCTGCAACTACTACTGCTTTTGCTACATTACCTCCAGTAACAAATTTACAAGCAGAAACGCATCGTTTAAAGTTTAAAGCTTATGCAACTGCAGCTGCTAAAAAATTAAGAGTTGGATATTTTACAAATCCAGCAGATGTAAGTACTTTTGTATTTATTGAAGAAATTGATCTACCAAGTACTGCTGCTACTACAGCAACAGAATTTACAGTAATTCCTTATTTAGGTATGGTTCCAGGTATAACAAATTTAGTATTTGCATTAGTACCTGGCACAGCTACTACAGTATATATTGATGATATAAAATGGGAATTCAATTCTACTTGTGTTGAGCCAACTGCATTAAATGTATTGTCTGTCACTAACTCAACTGCTCAATTAAGTTGGGCAAATGGCGGTGGGGAGACTCAATGGCAAGTACAATATGGAGCAAATGGATTTACACTTGGTACTGGAACAACTGTTTCTCCAGTAACAACAAATCCTTATACACTTACAGGATTAGCTGCTAATACAACTTATCAATATTATGTTAGAGGAGAATGTCCAGGACCTGAATTCAGTTCTTGGTCAGGACCATTCACATTCAAAACATTATGTAATGATGTAATGACTTTTACAGAAAATTTTGATACTTGGCCATCAGGTACTAATAGTTTACCAGATTGTTGGAGTAGAGCAGGTTCTTCTACATCAACATACATTACTACAGGAGCGACTACACCAATGTCACCTAGCAACCGTTTATATATGTTTGCTACTTCTGGTGCAGATGGATATGCTATCATGCCTCCAGTTTCAAATTTACAAGCAGGAACTAACAGATTAAGATTTAAAGCTTATGCTACAACTTCTCCAAGAGATTTGATTGTAGGGTATATGACTAATTCAGCTGATGTATCAAGTTTTGTAGCTTTACAAACGTTTACAATTGCAGGAACTGTTATTGCTAATACACAAGAATATGTTGTTTATCCAACTGGAGTTCCAGCAGGTGTAAACACATTGGCTTTAAAAAATGTTGGCTTTACTGGTGCATCTTCAACTTTTTACATTGATGATGTTGCTTGGGAATTAATTCCAGCATGTGCTAATCCAACAGGTGTATCTTCAAGTGCTGTTACCTCTACTTCAGCTTCAATAGCTTGGACAGGTAATCCAACTGATGTTTCTTGGGAAATTGAATATGGTGCTCCAGGTTTCACAGTAGGTACAGGTACAATTGTTCCTGCTGCGACGAATCCTTTCACTATAACTTCTTTAGCATCTTCTACAACATATCAATATTATGTAAGATCTATTTGTGCTGGCCCAGTAACAAGTTCAAGCTCTATTTCTGGAACTTTTACAACTTTATGTGCGGCTTTTACACCTACATACACTCAAGATTTTGCTACTTTTCTACCTTTATGTTGGAGAACAGCAGATGCTGGTACAATTGCAACAGGTCCAACTGGAACTGGAGCTGGATATTGGTTTAGTAGAACTTACTTAAATACAGCAGCACTTGGTCAAGGTATTGTTGCTAATTTATATCAAGATGCAAGAATTGGTTGGATAATATCTCCAATCTTTAATTTATCAGCTGGTGGTTATCAAGTTAAATATGATGTTGGAGCAACTGATTATTTTAATGCAGATCCAGCAGTACTTGATGCTGATGATAAAATTGACTTTTTAATGTCAGTTGATGGAGGAGTAACTTGGACTTCTTTAGAGTTGTTCAATGCGGCAAATACACCATCAAATGTTTCTACTACTAAAGTATATAATATTACAACAGTTACATCTCCAAACGTGTTGTTTGCTTTCCGTGCAGACGAAGGTTCTATAGCTTCTACAACTGACTGGGATTTCTTTGTCGACAACTTTAAGGTAGATCTTCCAGCTGTTGCTGTGCCAGGATGTGCAACTAACGTAGTAGCTAGTCAACCAGCAGGATGTGGAAATTTCCCAATATCTATCTCATGGGATGCGACACCAACTGCAAATGGTTACAGAATTAATGTTGGTACCACAATTGGAGGTACAAATATTGGTAATAATGTAGATTTAGGTTCTGCCTTAACTTACAATTTAGCGGCACCTAATGTTGGTACAACTTATTATTACACAGTTATTCCTTACAATACAATAGGAAATGCTACAGGATGTATTGAGCAATCATTTTCAACTGCTGCTACAGGATGTTATTGTACAGCTGCACCTACTTCAGTAGATGGGACTGGTATTACTAATGTACAACTTGGAACAACAAATTTCCCAAATACAGTAGCAACTTCTCCTGTGTATAATGATCATACTGCAACACTAGTTGATTTAAATCAGGGTTTATTGAATAATTTACAGATTTCATTAAATACTTCAATTTATGACTACAATACTGTTGTTTGGATTGATTTTAATAATGATTATAATTTTGATTCTACTGAGATAGTATTTACTGGAGCATCAAGTGCAGTAAGTCCAAATGTGCAAAATGCATCATTCACACTATCTCCAACAGCTCCTATCGGAAGTCATAGAATGAGAATTGTATCAACTGATGCATTACAAGCACCTGCTAATCCTTGTTATAGTGGTAGTTTTGGTGAAATTGTAGATTTTACAGTTAATGTAATTGCACCACCAACATGTCCAGCTCCAACTGGAAATGCTGCTCAAACAGTTTGCGGTAGTGGTACTTTGGCAGATTTAGTGGTAACAGGAAGTTCAATTGTATGGCATGACGCTGCTACTGCAGGAAACGTTTTACCAAGTACAACTGCTATTGTTTCTGGAACTATTTATTATGCATCTCAAGATTTAACTACTTGTGTTAATGGTGATAGATTAGCTGTAACAGCAACTGTTACTGCAATTCCTGCAACTCCAACTGGTGCTTCTTCTCAAACTTTCTGTAATACAGATAATGATGATTTATCAGATTTAGTTGTAACTGGTACTAATTTAGTATGGTATGATGCTCCAACAGCTGGAAATGTTTTACCTACAACTACTCTTGTTACAGCAACAACATATTACGTAGCTTCAACTGATGGAACTTGTGAAAGTCCAAGACTTGCAATTACAACTACGTTAGATTGTAGTCCAGCTCCATGTTTAACTGCTGCAAACGGTCAATGGCCAGCTACTACTTTTAACCCATCTGCAAACTGTGATGGTTATATAGTTCAAGATATTACTACTTGTGGTTATGCAAGTGAATACTCTGTTGTAGCTGTTGTATCAGGTCAAACTTATACTTTTAGTAGCTCAGTTGTAACTGATATAATTACTTTAAGTGCTGATGCTGGTGTTACTTCTGTAGCAACTGGTACAGGTTCTTTAACTTGGGTATCTACCGTAACAGGTGATATTCGTTTCTATACACATATTGCTGGCTGTTTAGAAGAAGACGTATGTAGAATTAAAAGAGTTACTTGTGGAACTATTACTACAGACTCTCCAGATTATGCTAACTTACAATTTCCAGCTACATTGACAATTGTTCAAGGTGGATCAGGTGTTGTTTATGGTCAAATTTACGAAGGTGGATTAACTGATGTTGCTCCAAATATTACAGGACAAGCTCCTGGTATTATTGCATGGGTTGGTATTAGTCCAATAGGAAGTAATACAAATCCAAATACATGGACAACATGGGTTCCTGCAACTTGGAATTCTGGTAATGTTTCGAATAATGATGAGTATCAAGCTACAATTGGAGCTACCTTACTTCCAGGAACATACTATTATGCAACAAGATTTAGATTAAATTCTGGTGCTTATGTATATGGAGGAATTGATTCATCAAACAATGGTAATTTCTGGAATGGTACTGTTTACAACAGTGGAGTGTTAACAGTAACACCACCACCAGCTCCAGCTAATGACAACTGTTCTGGTGCTTATTCAGTAACTGTTAATCCTACTTTAACTTGTACTGCTGTTACAGCTGGTACTTTAGTTGGAGCAACAGCTTCAACAACTGATGCTGCTGCTTGCTCTGGTACTGAAGATGATGATGTTTGGTTCTCATTTGTTGCAACTGCAACTTCACACCAAATAAGTTTAACTAATGTTTTAGGTAGTACATCTGACTTGTTCCATTCATTATGGACAGGAGCTGATTGTGCAACTTTAGCTTTGGTTCCAGGAACTTGTTCAGATCCAAATACAAGTACTCCTGCAGGTTTAACTATTGGTCAAACATACTACATTAGAGTTTACTCTTATACAGATACAGCTGGACAAACTACAACATTTGATGTTTGTGTGGCTACGTTACCAGCAGTTCCAGCAAATGATGCTTGTGCTAATGCATTTTTGATAGGTGCTATTCCTTACACAAACACACAAGATGCTACTGCTGCAACAAACAATGCTGGATTTATAAATGCTTGTACTGCTAATACTATGAATGATGGTGTTTGGTACACTGTTGTTGGAAATGGTAACGATATTGTTGTTAATATAACTGCTGTTGTTGGTTGGGATCCTCAAGTTGATGTTTATACAGGTTCATGTGGGACATTTACTTGTGTTGGATCTGCAGATGCAGGCGGAACAAGTGGTTCTGAAACTTACACAATTGCTGCATCAACTATTGGTACAACGTACTACATTAACGTAGGACATTATAGTGGATTTACAAATAGTCCAGAAGGACCGTTCACAATTGGAATAACACAAAATTTAGCAAATGATTCATTTGATGATGCTAACTTTGCATTCTATCCAAACCCTGTAAACGATGTGTTAAACTTATCTTACACAGAAAACATTACTAAAGTTCAAGTAATTAATTTACTAGGACAAGAAGTTAAAACAAGCTCAATGGATGCTACTCTAGCTCAAGTTGACATGTCTAATCTTCCATCTGGAACTTATTTAGTAAAAGTTACTGCTAATGATAAAGTGAAAACTATTAAAGTTATCAAACAATAATTTTAATTAATTTTATTTATAAAAAGTCCCGCTTAGGCGGGACTTTTCTTTTATAGAAAGAGTATATTTGTTAAAATTTTTTCAGATGTTTTTTTCAATAATTATTCCAGTCTATAATAGACCAGACGAAATAAAAGAATTACTAGAAAGCTTACTGCAATCAACCTATAAAAACAATTATGAGATTGTAATTGTTGAGGATGGATCTACTGTAACTTGTAAAGAAGTAGTTAAAACTTTTTCTGATAAACTCTCTATATCTTACTATTTTAAAGCAAATTCAGGGCCAGGTGATTCTAGAAATTTTGGAATGCGAAATGCAAAAGGAGATTATTTCATAATATTTGATTCAGATTGTATTATTCCTAACCACTATTTATCTGAAGTTGAAAAAGAGCTAAACCTAAAATATGTTGACTGTTTTGGAGGTCCAGACAAAGCATTAAAATCATTTTCTAACATTCAGAAAGCAATAAATTTTGCAATGACCTCATTTCTAACTACCGGAGGAATTCGTGGCGGATCTGAGAAAATCGATAAATTTCAACCTAGAAGTTTTAATATGGGAATTTCTAAAAAAGCTTTTGAGGCATCAAATGGTTTTGGAAATATTCATCCTGGTGAAGATCCAGATTTATCCATTAGATTGTGGAAATTAGGTTATGAGACACGGTTGTTTAAATCAGCTTTTGTTTATCATAAAAGAAGAATTGATTGGGATAAATTTAGCCTGCAAGTATCAAAATTTGGAAAGGCAAGACCAATTTTAAATCATTGGTATCCCGAATACAAAAAAATCACTTATTGGTTTCCTGCGTTATTTGTAATTGGATTTATAATTTCGGCTTTACTACTTTTTATTTTATTTGATTGGGGTTTAAAGTTATATTTTCTATACTTCGTTATAATTTTCGTTGTTTCTAGTATTCAAAATAGAAATCCTCTTATTGGATTGTTGTCAATTGTCGCCGTTTGGAAACAATTTTTCGGTTATGGATTCGGATTTTTAAACTCCTTTTTCAAAATTAACATTCTACGAAAAAAACCACAAGATGCATTTCCCGAACTATTTTTTAAAGTAAATTCTTCTCAAGAAATTCTTTCAGAAAAATTATCATTTGAAAAAACATCCGAACTTCCAATACAAAAGACATTTGAAAAAGCTATCGATAAGATTGTTACACCAATTCAAAATATTGTTGAACCTATTGCCAAAAAAACTAAAATCATTGGTTTAACCGGCGGAATAGGAAGCGGAAAAACTACAATTGCAAATTACCTTCAATCGAAAGGAGTTCCGGTTTATGTTTCAGATATCGAAGCCAAAAAAGTAATGGAGTTTCCCGATATTGTTCTTAAAATTGCTGAAGTTTTCGGTAAGGAAGTTCTTGATTTGAATAATTTGTTAAATCGAGATAAGTTAGCCGAAATCGTTTTTAACAATCCAGAAAAGTTAAAACAATTAAATGCAATTGTGCATCCGGCCGTGAAAAAACATTTTGATAATTGGATTATACAAAATAAGGATGTTCCAATTATTGTTAAAGAAACTGCCATTTTATTTGAAAGTGGAAGTTATAAAGATTGTGACCAAATTATTACAGTTTCGGCTCCATTGGAAACTAGAATTGCTAGAGTTTTAAAGAGAGATAATTCTACAAGAGAAAAAATACTTCAAAGAATAAATAATCAATTATCTGATGATGAGCGAATTGCAAGAAGTCAATATGTGATTATGAATGAGAATTTCGAAGAAACTAAAAAACAAGTTGATAAAATTCTTATTTTATTGAAAAATAAATAATAAATGGCCTCAATGTTAATGTTTGGTTAATGCATTAACAGAATATATGTTAAAATGCTAATTTTGTTGTGATGAATAAGTTTGTTTTTCGCCTTTTAGTATTCTTAATGAGCATATCCTTATTGGGTATCATTTTCGTACAAGTGTACTGGTTTAATTCCTCATTAGAAAAAAGTGAAGACGAATTCAAATTTCACGTCAAGCAAGTTTTAGGAAATGTAGCAGAAAAATTGCAAAAAAAAGAGCAATATGCTTTTTATAATAAATACAATAAGGTAAAAGAAAGCACTGGTAAACCTCCGCAAAAGGAAGATTTATTAGAATATGGATATTACCAACGGAATTCTAAAACTAACGAAACAATAATATATTCTAATAGCATCATTTCAGATAATTATGATATATTTTCAAAGTTCATTGATAAAAATGCAGATAGTTCTAAAGTAAAAGGATTTTCTGCAAAACGAAAAACAGAAATCTTTAATAACAATAATGCTTTTGATAACTCTGGAATAAATAAATCTATTAATCCAGAAATTACAATAAGTAAAGAAGGTGCAGTTGCCATTTTAGAAAATGCTCAATTTGAAATTTTTTATAAAGATATTGCTGCTGTTACACCAATTCAAGAACGAGTTTCAACAAAAGATTTATACACGCTTTTATCTAATGAATTAAAAGAATACGGAGTAAAAACGCCTTTTGAATTTAATGTTTACAGTAACGGTTTAGCAACAAAACTTAAGTCGGAACATTTTAAATATGATAAATATTCCACTTATTCTATTCCAATTTTTATTGATAATGATAATAACAATAAATACAATCTTCATGTAAATTTTCCTCAAAAGAAGAAATTTTTATTTAGAGAAATTGTTGGAATCACAATGTTATCAATAATTTTTACATTGATAATTATAATTGCTTACGCCAATGCATTGCATCAAGTAATAAAACAACGTCATATTTCTGAAATTAAAACCGATTTCATCAACAATATGACACACGAGTTCAAAACGCCAATAGCCACAATAAATTTAGCTCTTGACGCCATAAAGAACCCTAAAGTAATAGACGATAAAGAAAAAGTTTTTCGATACCTGCAAATGATTCGAGATGAGAATAAGCGAATGCATGCACAGGTAGAAAATGTTCTTAGAATTTCTAAATTAGAAAAGAAAGAACTTGAGATTTCAAAGGAATCGTATGATGTGCAACAAATAATCTATGATGCGATAGATCACGTACATTTAATTATTGAAGATAGAGGCGGAAAAATAACAAAAAATTTCAATGCCAATAGAACAACAGTATTGTTAAACGAAGTGCATTTTACTAATGTAATTGTTAATATTTTAGACAATGCAATAAAATATTCGCCAGATGCACCCGTTATAGATATATACACTGAGAACATTAAAGATTTCGTAGTAATAAAAATAAAAGACCAAGGAACCGGAATGAGTAAAGTGGCTCAGAAACGAATTTTTGAAAAATTCTATCGTGAACACACCGGAGATTTACACAATGTGAAAGGACATGGTTTAGGTTTGGCCTACGTAAAAAGAATTGTTGAAGACCATAACGGTCAAGTTTTCGTTGAAAGCGAAAAAGGAAAAGGAAGTACATTTATTATTAAAGTCCCATTGATAAATTAAAAAAAATATGGAAAAAGAAAACAAAAGAATATTATTGGTAGAAGACGATCAAAACTTTGGTGCCATTTTAAAAGATTATTTAATGCTTAACGACTTCGATGTTGTTTTAGCCAAAAATGGCATGGAAGGTTTTGAAAAATTCAAAAAAGATACTTATGACTTGTGTATTCTTGACGTAATGATGCCATACAAAGACGGTTACACATTAGCCAAAGAAATTCGTGAGAAAAATAAAGAAGTGCCAATCGTGTTCTTAACGGCTAAAACCATGAAAGAAGACGTCCTTAAAGGTTATAAAGTAGGAGCAGACGATTATCTTAATAAACCGTTCGATTCAGAAGTTTTATTGATGAAAATCAAAGCAATTATGCAAAGAAAATCATCAGAAACTAAAGCGGAAAACGTTCAATTCGAATTCCAAATTGGGAAATTTCACTTGAATTCTAAGTTGCGTTTCTTGAATTTCCCTGGTAACGAACCAATAAAATTGTCACCAAAAGAAAACGAATTGCTAAAAATGTTAGCACTTTACGTAGAAGATTTGATGCCTAGAGAATTAGCATTAACTAAAATTTGGAGAGACGATAACTACTTCACATCTAGAAGTATGGACGTTTACATCGCCAAATTAAGAAAATACTTAAAAGACGATCCAAACGTTGAAATTTTAAATATTCACGGCGAAGGATTTAGATTAGTCGTAAAAAAATAAACCATAAAGCTCCAAGAAATTGGGGCTTTTTTTTTACAGCTATTTCCTGCTATTCATTACAATCTTTTGTAAATAAGTCTTCTTTTCTAAGCCATAAAAGGAGCTTCTATGGTCGCTCTTTTATAGCAAGAAAAAAATAGACTTTTTTACAAAAGGATTTCCATTACTATCAGGGCTAGGGTTTTAGTGGAAAATAGAACATTAGTTTTTCAATTCAAGCTCCAATCCAAAGCAAACTTTTCCATCTTTAGTTACCGTAAAAACAGTTCCGTTTTTACCAATTTCTATGGTTTCATTAAGCGAAACTTCTTTTAAATAATTCATTTCAAATGCTTGAATTTCTTGTTTTAAAATCAACTTTGAATCGACATAATCCAAACACCATTCAAGATATTTCACACTATTAGCATGATTAACAATATCCAAATCAGATAATAAAACAGTTCGCGCTGCAACTATTTCAAATTCTTTCTGCAAATCTATTTTAGCGTAACTTTTCTCAGTGGCACTTGCTTCTGGAAATTTTTCAAAATGCTCGTGAGGCAAAGCCAAAGCTTCAGGTCGACGTGTTTTGGTATTGAAAACTGCCCAAAAGGTTTCGCAACCTACAATTTTTTCATCACCAACATACAATTCTAAACAACGTGTAGAACGTGAATTTTCTAAAGATTTTATCCAAGTTTTAACCGTTACTTTATCTTTCCATTTTGGTAATCGTTTAATCTCAACGCGCATTTTACTTAAAACCCAAGCTTGATGAAATTCTTGCATGTCGCTAAAACTAATACCGCCAACTTCAGAATGCGTTGCAGCAGTCAATTGAAATAAATTACACAATTCGGTATATTTCAAGTAGCCGTTAGGATAACATTGTAGAAAATTAATTTCCCAATCTTTGTTTAGAATAGAGGTGAAGTTAGGTGAAATTGGCATTTTTGTAATAAGATAAGAGTATTAAGTATTAAGACTTTATATGCTGATTAATATGATTAATGATTTCTTTTCTATCAACTAAATAATCAAACCAAACTGCATTTTCTGTTCGCTTGAACCATGTTAATTGACGTTTAGAAAATCTTCTTGTGTTTTTCTTGATTTCTTCAATTGCAAAATCCAAAGAAATGTTTCCTTCTAAATATTCGAATAATTCTCTGTAACCAACTGTTTGTAAGGCATTCAAATCTTTATTTGGAAACAACTTTTCGGCTTCTGCCAACAAACCTTCGTGCATCATTATATCAACGCGATGGTTGATTCGGTCGTACATAACTTGTCTTTCGGCTTCCAATCCGATGATTATAGGAGTGAAGTTTCTGCTATTTTTCTTCTGATTTAAAAACGAAGAATAGGGTTGATTACTTCCTAAACAAACTTCCACAAAACGCATCATTCGTTGCGGATTTTGTAGCGTCTGTGGATTATTTGACGAAAGTAAATTGAAATAATCTGAATCTTTTTCTTTTAAAATTGTTTGTAGATATTCTATTCCTAGTTGTTCATAATTTGCACGAACTTCATCACGAATAGTAGAATTAATTTCTGGAAAATCATCAAATCCTTTTAAAACAGCATCAACATATAATCCAGAACCACCAACCATAATTTGAACATTATTTTTTTCAAATAATTCATCTAATTTGGCTATCGCATCACGCTCAAAATCGCCAACAGTGTATTCTTCAAAAATCGATTTATTCTGGATAAAATGATGATTCGCACTTGCCAATTCTTCATCACTTGGAACTGCAGTACCAATTCTCATTTCTTTAAAAAATTGTCGACTGTCACACGAAATAATATCACATCCAAAATGTTGTGCTAAAGCAATACTCAAGGAAGTTTTTCCTATGGCGGTTGGACCAATAATTGTAATTAAATAATTATGCATTTCTAATTTTTTCTCCACAATGATGACAAAATGAGGCGTCTTTTACTACTTCTGATTTGCAAGAAACACACTTTTTCCCATCATTTGGTTTAATGTTATTTTTCATGTTAGAAAATTCGGCAGTTACTATTCCTGTTGGAACCGCGATAATTCCGTAACCCATAATCATTATAAAGGAAGCTATAATTTGGCCTAAAGTTGTAACTGGTGCAATATCGCCATAACCAACTGTCGTTAGTGTTACAATACACCAATAAATACTTGTGGGAATGCTTGTAAATCCGCTTTCTTTTCCTTCAACTACGTACATAATTGAACCAAGTAAAATGGATACAATTAGAATAAAATATACAAATACTATAATCTTCGTTCGGCTGGCTTTAATTGCTAATTTTAATTTGGATTCTTGTCCAGTGAAATGAACTAAATTTAAAATCCCGAATAATCGCAGTAATCGTAAAGCACGAATTACCGATAACATTCTTGAACCCGGAATTATAAACGATAAATACATTGGTAAAATAGAAATTAAATCGACAATTCCATAGAAACTAAAAATATAACTCCACGGTTTTCTATTGGAAAATATTCTTAAAATATATTCAATGGTAAAGAAAATAGTAATAATCCACTCGGATATTATAATAAAATCGTGGTATTGAGCATCCAATCGTTCTACCGATTCTAGCATTACTAAAAGAACGCTTAATAGAATTACGCCAAGTAAAATTAAATCAAATAAGCGTCCAGCAAAGGTATTTGCACCATAAATAATGATGTAAATCTTTTGTCTTAAAATATCAAATTTCGATTTAACTTCTCTCATGGGATTTTAAATTTATTAAAATTTGAGTACTTTCATTACTCTATTTTTCCTTAAATATCCCTGAATTATTGTTCGAGTATCTCTATTGTTTTGCATCGGAATAAGAATATTTTTCATTACTTCGATATTCGATATTTGATAATTCAAATCATAAAAACAGTAGCCTTTGTAAATTCCGTTTTCAATTAGAACAGCGCTTCGTTCATCTACTTTTCTACCGCGATCAATAACAATCATATTATTATTACTAAAAGTCATTTCGTTTATGAATTCTTCAACTCTTTCGTTATAGATTTCAGGTGATTCTATGCCTAGGCAAGCGCCATTACATTCTTTTATTTTATATTGAAAACAGCCGTTTTGAGTTTCATACAAGCCGTTTAGTTTCTGGCATAAATTGTATTTTTCAGTGATTCTGAACAATGCATTTTTTCCTTCTTGAATCGTGGTGAATGCAGTAATTTCTTTCTTTCGTCCATCTGCTTTTTGAAGGCGTAAATTAAGGTAACCATTTTCATCCAAAACCTCATACAAAGCCCATTGGAAAATACTTTTTCGTTGCGCTCGGTTATAGATCGGTTTGTTGATTTTTATCTCTTCACTTTCTTTTAAAAGTGCAATTAGTTCGCTTCCAGTTTCTTCATATGTAACTGCAAAAACTTCTATTTGAATTTTTTTACACTTATTGGTTTTACCAGTAAAATGCTGATTAACACGCTTTTTTATGTTTTTACTTTTGCCAATGTAAATTAAATCACCTTTCTCATTATGAATGTAATAAATCCCGGTTTTGTTAGGCAAACTTTCAACGATATCAAGCAATTTGGGCGATAATCCGCTTTTAATTTCTGCTTTTATAGAACTGATTAAAATTTCTTTTTCAGTATCTTTTGATAGAATTAATTTGAATAATTTTACGGTTGCTAATGCGTCGCCGCTAGCTCTATGTCTATCGGTAACAGGAATTCCGAGTGCTCGAACTAATTTTCCTAAACTATACGATTCCATTCCTGGAATTAATTTTTTCGACAGCTCAACTGTGCAAAGTGTAGGACGAATAAAATCGTAACCCAATCGGTTAAATTCTGTTCGTAAAATTCGATAATCAAATGAGGAATTATGAGCAACAACTATGCAATCTTGAGTGATTTCTATAATACGTTTGGCAACTTCATAAAATTTTGGAGCCGACCGTAACATAGCATTATTGATACCTGTAAGTTTAACCACAAACGGCTGAATTTCTTTCTCTGGATTGACCAAACTGATAAATTGGTCTACAACCTCATGACCATCAAATTTATAGATGGCGATTTCGGTAATTCCTTCTTCGTTGAATTGTCCTCCGGTGGTTTCTATGTCGAGTATTGCGTACAAATAAGTGATTAGTAATTAGTGATTATTAAATAGTCATTTCTTCTTTATCTTGTTCCAAATATACTACTTCCTATTCGAACCATCGTACTTCCGCATTCAATCGCGAGTTTATAATCGCCAGACATTCCCATAGAGAGAGTGTTCAGTTGGCAGTTTTCAGTTTTTAGATGACAGTTTTTATCGAAAATCGATTTCAAATTATCAAATTCTTTTTTAATTTGGTTGTGATTATCCGTAAATGTCGCCATTCCCATTAAACCAACAATTTTGATATTGTTCATACTTTTCAATTCATCAGAATTCAGAATATCTGACAATTCTTCTTCATCCAAACCAAATTTAGATTCTTCTTCGGCGATGTAAATTTGCAGCAAACAATCAATTACACGATTGTGTTTTTGCGCTTGTTTGTTGATTTCTTGTAATAGTTTCAAACTATCAACTCCATGAATCAAACTCACATATTCTGCCATGAATTTCACTTTGTTCGTTTGAACGTGCCCAATCATGTGCCACTGAATATCTTTAGGCATTTCTTCCCATTTATCAGTCATTTCCTGGATTTTGTTTTCCCCAAAAATGCGTTGACCAGCATTATAGGCTTCCATTAAATCTGCAACTGGCTTGGTTTTAGAAACCGCTACAAGAGTTACATGATCTGGAAGTTGGGATTTTATAGTATTGATTTGTTGGGCTATTTGACTCATGTTTTCTTGTGAAAAATTGTATTAATTTCCTTTGATTTTTCTGTAATCCAATCTTTAAAGCTTTTACAAAAATTAAAATCAGTTAAATCTTCTTCTTCTAAATTTGATTGTGATAAAAATACTTGTTGTGATTTAATTTCTTTCCCTAATTTATATCTTTCCTCGATAAAAAAGCTATCCACTGTATTTTGTTTGTAATAGATGTCGATAAAAACATATTCAAAATTACCAAAAGAGTAATTTACTAAATATTCGTAGCTAACTTTAATAATTTCATAAGTTTCTACAATATTTCTTGGGTCATTTTCTAAATGTTTAAAAATTCTAATTATTTCTGAACCAGTTCCATTAAGAGTTTTTATTTGTTTATTTTTTAATGTAATTTTTTTACTTTTTTTTAGAGGAGTTTTTTGATCAATAAAATCTTTTGATCTCAAACAGATACTATCAATTTGTTTTTTAGTGAGAGAATAATCTTGAGAGAAAGAAGACACCGAAAATAAGAGGAATAGAATAATATTTTTCATTATATTTTTTTATAAATATTTTCAAGTGTGCATTAAATAGCAAAATTGTGCCTGTTTTCTTTTATCTCTTTTCTATTTCTGAACTTCCATCTTCCAGCTTCCATCTTCCAGCTTTCTACAATTCATAAACCATCAATCCGCTGCGAAATTTAGGCTCAATATAGGTTGATTTCGGCGGCATGATTAAATTATTATCTGCCAATGCCTTAATCTCTGAAATATCACTTGGAAATAACATAAATCCTACTTCAAATTCGCCTTCGTCAACCAATTCTTTTATTGTTAAAATGGATTGTTTTCCAGGAATGTATTCAATGCGTTCGTCGTTTCGTAAATCTTCAATTCCTAAAATGGGTTGCAACACTTTATCATATAAAATTTGAGCATCGAGATTTTCTAATAACGAATTAGTATTTTTTTCTAATTTATAAAAAAGGGCATAAAAAGCACCGTCTAGATACATTCCAAATTCAAATTTACTTTGCGGTTTCCACAATTCTTGTTCTTTGGATTTAATAATGAAATTTTCAGATAATTTTTGTAGAAAATCTTCTTTCGAATTACCATTTAAATCGCGAATAATTCGGTTGAATTCGTATATTTTAACGTTACTTTCAGCAATTAGAAAACTCATAAAATTATTTAAGTTTTCATTTCCTAAAGCTTTATTTTGATCGTATAGTAATTCTGCCGAAGCCGAACGATGATGTCCATCGGCAATATATAATTCTGGAATTTTTTCAAATTGATTTTCTAACCAAGTAATTTCTGCATCGGTTTCAATTTTCCAAAGTGTATGTTTTTCTTTGTTTGTTGTCGAAAAATGATAGATTGGCTGTTCTTTTTTCTTTTCAGTTATCCATGAATTTACAGCAGCATTATCTGGATATGTAATTAAAACTGGTTCTGTGTTAAAACCTGTTTGATGCAAATAATCCTTGAATAATTCTACTCGATATTGTAAGGTATCTTCGTGTTTTTTGATGACATTGTTTTTGTAGTCTTCAATAGAAGTTCCAGCAACTATTCCTGTAAACGACTGGTTTTTAGTCTGAATTTCATACAAAAAGAAGACTGGCTTTTCTTCTTCCATAAAAATACCGTCGTTTTTAAAATCCTGATATTTGAGCGAAACTCCTTTAAAACGTTTGTCCAAAGTGATTTTTTGAGAATGCACATAAGCCGGATTAATCACGTGCAAAAATGAATACGGATTGAAATCCAACCACGAAGCCAGTTCTGCAGGAGAATAATCATCGTAGTTTCTACAAGTTACTAATGCCACTTTATCTGGCGTAGGACGAACGGCTTTGAAAGGAATTATTTTGCTCATTTTTTGAGTGATTAGTGATTAGTAATTAGTGATTAGCAATTAGTAGTCATAGTTTAAATACTATTCACTAATCACTATTTACTAATTACTTTGAAAATTGCTTGGCAATTTTTTCTGCTTTTTTACTTTCAGAATAATCGTAGAAACCTTCACCCGATTTTACTCCGAGTTTTCCGGCCATTACCATATTTACTAAAAGTGGGCAAGGAGCATATTTTGAATTTTTAAATCCATCGTACATTACGTTTAGAATGGAAAGACAAACGTCCAATCCTATAAAATCTGCTAATTGCAATGGTCCCATTGGATGCGCCATTCCCAATTTCATTACCGTATCGATTTCAGAAACTCCGGCAACGCCATTGTATAATGTTTCAATTGATTCGTTAATCATTGGCATCAAAATTCTGTTAGCAACAAATCCTGGATAATCGTTTACTTCTGTTGGAGTTTTTCCTAATTTTATAGATAAATCCATGATGATTTTAGTCACTTCATCTGAAGTAGAATAACCACGGATGATTTCAACCAATTTCATAATCGGCACCGGATTCATAAAATGCATTCCAATTACGCGCTCAGGATGAACTACTTGTGCTGCAATTTGAGTAATAGAAATTGAGGAAGTGTTTGTTGCCAAAATCACATTATGGTCGCAAACTTCACTCAATTGTTTGAAGATATTTAATTTTAACGTTACATTTTCTGTGGCAGCTTCAACTACTAAATCCGTTCCAACAACGCCATCTTTTATGTCGGTGTAAGTAATTATATTTCCAATGGTTTTGTGTTTATCATCTTCAGTAATTGTTCCTTTTGTAACCATTCGGTCAAGGTTGGAAGCAATTGTTGCCATTCCTTTTTCTAAAGATTTTTCGGAAACATCGATTAATTTTACGGTAAAACCGCTTTGTGCAAAAGTGTGGGCAATTCCGTTACCCATTGTTCCTGCGCCTATTACAGCTATTGTTTTCATTATGTTTGTTTAGTTTGTTTTAATTTATTCCATTGCAAATTCACAAATTTTATTTTTTAATTTACGAATTTGCGGTCAATATTATTTTTCGTTCATCGAATCAATAATCATATAAGCCACTCGCAATGCTTCAGTTCCGTCTTCTAAAGTTACAATTGGGGTGGTATCATTTACTATTGCATCTGCGAAAGTTTCCAATTCGTCTAAAATGGCATTGTTCGGAGAAACATCAGGATTGTTGAAATAGATTTGTTTTTTTTCTCCTTCAGCATTTTGTAAAATCATATCAAAATCACCAGGAACTTCTGGTGCTTCTTTCATTTTTACAACTTCACATATTTTATCTAAATAATCAACAGAAATGTAGGCGTCTTTTTGAAAGAAACGCGACTTACGCATGTTTTTCATCGAAATTCTACTTGAAGTAATGTTGGCAACGCAACCGTTTTCAAACTCAATTCTAGCATTGGCAATATCTGGCGAATGACTTAAAACGGAAACTCCGCTTGCGTGAACGGCTTTAACTTTTGATTTTACGACACTCAGAATGGCATCAATATCGTGAATCATCAAATCCAAAACCACAGGAACATCGGTACCACGTGGATTGAATTCGGCAAGTCTATGCGTTTCAATAAACATTGGATTTTCAATTTGATCTTTCACAGCAATGAATGCCGGATTGAATCGTTCTACATGACCAACCTGACCTTTTACGTTATATTCTTTTGCTAAAGCAATAATTTCTTCAGCTTCTTCAACGGTTGTAGCAATTGGTTTTTCAATAAAAACATGTTTGCCCGATTTTATAGAAACTTTAGCACATTTGTAATGCGAAAGAGTAGGAGTGACAATGTCAATAACATCAACAGCGTGAATTAATTTGGCAATAGTATCAAATTGTTTGTACCCAAATTCGGCAGCAATTTTAGCTCCGTTTTCGTGATTTTCATCATAAAAACCAACTAATTCATATTTTTCTGATTGATTTAATAATCGTAAATGTATTTTTCCGAGATGACCAGCACCTAAAACGCCAACTTTAAGCATAGAATTAAATTTTATCAAAAGTACAATTTTAGTTTAAAGTTTAAAAGTTTAAGAGTTTAAAAAGTTTTTAGAATTTGGAACTTGCATTTTGTGATTTTAAAGTTAATTTTACAAAATAAACACTTGCCCAAATTGAAAGATACAAATAAACACCAAGGACTTAGAAATCAGTTAGCTAAAGTTTTAGAAGAAAAAGGAATTACAGATAAAAACGTATTGGAAGTAATAAAAAAAATTCCGAGACATTTATTTTTGAATTCTAGCTTTGAAGATTTTGCCTACCAAGATAAAGCGTTTCCGATTGGAGCAGGACAAACTATTTCGCAACCTTATACTGTCGCATTTCAAAGTCAATTATTAGAAGTTAAAAAAGACGATAAAATTCTTGAAATTGGAACAGGAAGTGGTTACCAAACCGCTGTTTTATGTTTACTTGGAGCAAAAGTATATTCGATTGAAAGACAAAATGAATTGTTTAAAACTACTTCTTTATTATTACCAAAACTAGGAATTCGTCCGAAGCATTTGTCCTTTGGCGATGGATATAAAGGATTGCCAAATCATGCACCTTTTGATAGTATTATTGTTACAGCTGGTGCGCCAATTATCCCAAAACCATTGATGGCTCAATTAAAAATTGGTGGTAAACTGGTAATTCCTGTAGGTGATAAAGATCAAGTTATGACAATGTTGATTAGAAAAAACGAAACGCAATTTGAAAAACATGAATTTGGGGATTTTAAATTTGTACCTTTATTAGAAAATAAAAATTAATGAAGAAACCCACTAAAAAGTGGGTTTTTATTTACTTATAATTCCTAGATAACGCTCTAGACATTCTTTTTCTATTTGAGCAATAAATAGTAAAAAATCTTCTTTTTTACCTGATGTTTGCGCGGTTTCCAAAGCTTGATAATAACTCATTCTTGAATCATAATCACCTTTTATATTGGCAATTACATAGCCGTTTTGTAGCAAAATTAAGTTCATTACCAAACGAGAAGTTCTTCCATTTCCATCAATAAAAGGATGAATAGTTACTAAACGTTCGTGCATTTCTGCTGCAAGAATCACAGGATGTAACTTACCTTTATTTTCGCTGTACCAAATAAAATAATCTTCCATTTCTTTTGGTACAATAAAAGGTTGTGGTGGCATGTGACTGCTACCTTTTATCATAACTTGAACTCTTCTATATCGACCAGCATCTTCTGGAATAATGCCTCTTAAAATTAAATTATGAACAGATAATAATTCTCTTTCATTGAAAGGAAAATTACGCTCCATTAATTGCTTGATATAAGCTATTGCCTCAACGTGATTTATCGCTTCAAGATGTTCACGCATACTTTTTCCTGAAATCGTTAAACCTTCATTGATGACTAAATCTGTCTCACGTAATGTTAATGTATTTCCCTCAATTCTATTGCTTTCAAAGGTGTATTCTAGTTCTAACGCTTGTGCAATTCTAAAACTATCAAATTCTCTAAAAGTATCTAGCTTTTTCTTTAAAACATCAATTTCATTTAAAAGATTTTGAAGGTTTTTAGAAATTGATTTTCTAACAAAACTAACATTGTATTTTATTTGTTCTTCTGCTAATGATATTGCTTTTAGAGCCAAATCATCATCACCAATTTCATAAAGAATTCGTTCTTTAAGCCAAATAACCATTAAAGTTTCAAAATCAATTTCTAAGATTGAAGCTAACTTTGTTATTTGTTCTTTTGTTGGTTTTCTTGAACCGTTTTCAAACTTGCTAATTAATGCTTGATCAATACCTAATAATTGAGCAACTTCTCTGGTTTTTAAACCTTTTTTCTCTCTTGCATTTTTAAGTAATGTTTTCATGTTAAATGACATTAATTTTCTTGACAAATTTAGTCATCTATATTTGATAAAAAAAACATTTCTACATTTTTTTCAATATTAAAATGATTTCTTAATTCGATCGATATCGCGTTTAGTATCTTGTTCTTTCAAAGATTCACGTTTATCGTACGTTTTTTTACCACGGCAAAGTCCTATTTCTAGTTTGGCAAGTCCTTTTTCGTTGGTAAAAAGGCGTAATGGAACTATTGTTAATCCTTTAGTATCCACATTTTTTTCTAACGTTTTTAATTCTCTTTTGTTAAGTAAGAGTTTACGTTCGCTTCTTGCTTTATGATTGAATTGATTTCCAAAAGCATATTCTTCAATTGAAGTATTGATTGCAAATAGTTCTCCGTCGTCATTAAACTCGCAAAAACTTTCGGTAATGTTGGCTTTTCCTAATCGGATGGATTTTATTTCGGTACCTGTTAAAACAATTCCAGCCGAATAGGTTTCGAGGATTTCATAATCGAATCGTGCTTTCTTGTTAAGTATATTGGCGGTTTTAATCATATTGTTGCAAATGTAGTAACAATTTTATGAAACAAAAAAGAAATTTATTTACTATCAAAAAAAAAGTCAAACTATGATTTATATCAGTTTTTAAATAATTAATTGACAATAAATTTGTCCTATAATTTAAAACAAAAACAAAATGAAAAAATTATTTTTATTAGCAGGAATTGCTTTAATGAGTTTAAATGTAAATGCACAAGAAAAAGAGGATAAAGGATTAGAAGGTGCTTGGTTTGCTACTTCACAATTTGGTTATACTCAAACTAAATCTGGCGATGTTAAGAGTACAAACATTACTGTATTGCCAATTGTAGGAACATTTATCACACCATCTGTTGCTGTAGGAGCTGGAGTTGGTATGATGAATATCAAAGCCGAAGATGGAACAGGTACATTAGCAAATTCAAGCTTAATTGTAGTTGAGCCATTGGTAAGAAAATATTGGAATGTTGCGGGTAATTTATACTTCTTTGGACAAATAGCTACTCCAATTATTTCAGGTAAAGAAAAAGAAGCAGATACTAAAATTACTCAATTTGGAGTAGCAGCATCTGGTGGTTTTGATTTCTTCGTAACTAAAAATTTCTCAGTTGAGTTTTCATATAATTTAGCAAACTTTAGTTCTACTACTATTGATCCAAAAGTTGGAGAAAAAACAACAATTACAGATTTCTCTTTAGCTCACGTTGCAAATGTTGAATCTACTTATAATGGTGTTTTAGGTGGAAGTAATCCAACTTTAACGACTCCACTTTCTTTCGGATTTAAATTTGTCTTTTAATAAAGTTATTGGTTAGTTCCGAATTTATTCGGGGATATAAGAGTCACTGTTCTTAATTGAATGGTGACTTTTTATTTGATTTAATCATTAATATAATTTCATATAATTGTACTTTTGCCTCATGGAAAAATCTAAAGACCCGCTTCACGGAATTACACTTCAAACGATTATCGAGCAATTGGTTGGTTTTTATGGATTTGATACTTTAGCTGAACTTATAAATATTAAATGTTTTAAGGATAATCCCAGTGTGAAATCGAGTTTGACTTTTCTTAGAAAAACTGATTGGGCTAGAAAAAAAGTCGAAGAATTATACATTAGAACTTTGCCTAAATTGAACAAATAATCAATGCAGAAAGCTATTTAGCCCTGATGGGAATGGAAATAAAAAAACCTTTCTGGTGTTCAGAAAGGTTTTTTTATTGCAATGTACAGCAGGAATTACGACGGCAAATAATGACCAAGCCATTCGCTCCTTAACCTTCGGCTAAACCACGCCATTGTTTTATTTTAACGGATAAAAAGAGCATGAAAATAATTATAAAAGCTATGTTTAAATAAGCGAAAATAACACCATAATCTTTCAAGAATTGAATTGCTGGATAGTATTCGCTAAGCAAATAATCTACTGGATGCGCTTGCGCCAAATCGCGTAAAATTTCTAAAATGACATAATAGATTAAAGGGAAAAACGACGGAAATAACCACAACATTGCATTGAGAATCACGCCCGAAATGTTTTTACTTTTCTTTCTTGAAATGGTTACAATAAAGTAAATAAATGTGAAAAGAGTAAGCAAAATAACAGCTAAGGCAAAACTATAATCGGATCGGATAATTATGCTAAATATTCCCAATAATATTGAAATAACACCAAGACTAATTACTGCAATTAACCAGTTTCTTCCAGAGGTTACTCTAAAACCAAAAATTAAAAGCGATAATCCGATGGCGAAATAAAATGATATTAAAATAGAGGCGAAGCTCATATTAGGAGCAACCCAAGCTTCTGAAATTTTACTATAATTGTAGTTCAAACTTTTTTCTGGAACAAAATACTTGTAATATTCATATTTAACTCCATTAACCACTTTAATATACTTGTTTAAACTGTCTTGCGGCTGATTGACATTGTCATAATATTCGTAATTCATATTACTGCTTCCAATTTCTCTGTAGTTTACAAAATTGGGATAATCATATATTAAATCTAACCATTTATTTTCATCAATATTACCTTTTAAATTGTGTTCCTTTGCAATGGCTAAATATTGCTTAAATACTGATTTAATAGAATCTTTCTGCTGATTAACTAACCATGTTTTAATCGTTTTTTTACGAATAGAATCGGATTCATGATCGAAGAAACTGTAACTATTTACGTTTTTATTTAGTAAAGAAAAATAGCTGTATTTTTTACCATTAAATTTTATAGAATCATTAGCAACAACAGCAGTATCTGCCGCGATAACTGATACTTTTGAAGCTTCAGCAACTGGGATTTCATCGTAATCTTCATCGTAATAATTATTAGAGTAAGAACCTTCTACGAAAAACGATGCTTTACTTAATATTTCACAACGATTTTTAGCTTCTTGTTCTGTGAAATAACTGCGCATTCTAACATCTTTTCCGTAGTAATAAGAACTAGTAAACAATGAAATTAAAAAACTGATAAACAATACAATACACCATTCTTTAAACAAAGAAAGCGTTCTTTTAGGATAAAATGATTTAAAGGAATTATTCTTAAAATAAAAAACAAGCCATAGTATTAAGAGTAAAATCGATACTAAAATGCTGAAGAAAATTACAACCGCTTCGTCATCGTATGTGTAGTTATTATCATTTTCGAAGAAGTCAAGTTTACCTTTTTCAAGTCCGATGAAGAAGAAAATTAGATTGATTACTATTAAAATAAATGTTGTTGGAACTACTTTGGTATTCCACAATAACGGATAATTTATTAGAAGGTATTTTTGGATGTTTTTAAACATGATTTTGAAATTTAAGATACAAAAAAGCGACGAGTAGAATTGGATATGTTTCTGAAATACTGCAACGGAATTTTATGAGAAATTGCCAATTGCATGAAATCGTAAACCGAAACAGTGTCTGGGAAATTCACAATATAGGTTCCACCGTTAAATTGTAATGAAATCATATTTAAGTTTTCAAAAATAGTTCCAAGTTCGCCTTGAGTTAATGAGCTTTCAAATTCAATTACTAAATTGTTTGCCACAACAACTTCATTTTCTTGTGAGGCTTTTTCGTGAAGATTTTTCTGTTTTCCTTGTTTTAGGAAAATTACTTGATCGGAGGTTTTTTCAACTTCATACAATTGTTGCGAACTCAATACAATTCCAATTGGACGAAAAGGCGATTTTGCAATCGATCTAAAATCTTCAAGAACTGTTTGTTGTGCAAGAATATCTAAATTGGCTAATGGTTCGTCAATTAGTAAAATTTCGGGCTTTCTTAGTAACATTCGAGCCAATTCGAAACGCATTTTGTAACCCGATGATAAGCTTTTCCAACTGTGATTTCTAAATTTTCGCAATCCCAATCGAGCGATGATTAGTTCTACAACTAGTTCATTTTCTTCTGGTTTGTAGCCATAATTTGTAGCAGTAAATTGCAAATTCTCAAACATTGAACCATACCAAGTTTCTGTTCTTTGCGGAATGTAAACCAATTTAGTTCGTAAATGATAATCATCTTTAAAATTAAAATGATAATTTATTTTTCCGCTTGTGGCAAATAGTTCGCCGCACAAACAACGTAGAAGTGTCGTTTTTCCGTTACCGTTTTCGCCAACCAAACCTAGAATTTCACCTTGACGAAGTTCCATATCAATTGGACCTAATCCGAAACTTGAACTGCCGTAACTTTTCTGCAAATTGGATGTAGAAACTAAAACTTTCTTTTCTAAAATAGGTTTAGAAATCAGTGTTTGATGTAAATCGGAGAGGATTTCTTGGTATTTTACCTTTTTTGCGTCTACATTATTTTCATTATGATCAAGCCAAATTAATAAGTCATTTGTCTTTTTGTAATAATTAATATCTTCTGTATCAAGAGTTAAATCAATAATACGTTTAGTTAAAATTGAAAAGTCTTCAAACTTTAGAAAGTTCAATAACTCTTCATACTGTTTTTCAAATTCGCTCATATACTTTTTGCGCTTAAAATAGGTTCTCTTTTTATTTTCTAAAATTTCTTTTTAATATCGAATAAATTACGGTGTCCCAAAACTTGCCGTCATACAATTCATTTTCTAAAATATGAGCTTCTTTTACAAAGCCGTTTTTTTGTAAAACACGTTCCGAAGCTGTATTATCTGGATCGATAATGGCCTCAATCGAGTGCATTTGTAAATCGTTAAAGCCGTATTCTAAAACTACATCAATTGCTTCAGAAACAATTCCTTTGCCTTGATATTGTGGTAAAATCATGTAACCCATTTCACAACGATGGTTTTCGGCACTTATTCTATAATGACCGATAATTCCGAGCATTTTTGGATTACCTTTCATTGTTATTGCCCAATTTATACCTACATTATTAACGATTTTGTCTTCAATCATGTCAATATGAACCATAGCATCTTCTTTAGTTTTTGCTAAAGGACGCGGAATAAATTTCATGGTTTCTGGATTTCCTCTAAGTTCTAAAACCTCATTTACATCGTCTTTATTTAAACGACGCAGCAGTAATCTTTCGGTTTCTAAATTTTTAAACGGATGGAAGTTTATTGTTAACATAAATAAATAATATTTTGTGAAATTAAACATAAAACTAAAAATAGTGTAACATTTTTTTATTTATTTGTTCTAACTATCAAACTTATATAATTATGAAGCACATTTTCGCAAAAGTACAATTAGTATTTACGTTGGTTTTTGTTTTTTCTTTAGCACATGCTCAGCAAGAAAAACCTTTATCAACCTACAATTACAACGAGGCGTTTGGTAACGGTTTTTATTCTAAAGATGGAACCGATACTCGTTCTGCAAGTGGTCAGCCAGGAGCAAAATATTGGCAAAATAGAGCTGATTATCAAATTGCTGTTTCTTTAAATGAATCAACAAACGAAATTTCAGGTTCTGAAACGTTGACTTACACCAACAATAGTCCTGATAATCTTGGATTTTTGTGGATGTATTTAGATCAAAATTTATTTAGTAAAGATTCTCGTGGCAATGCTGTTGTTCCGTTAAACGGAAGTAGAAATGGAGCAAAAGGTCAAGAATTTGATGGTGGACATAAAATTAAATCGGTTAAACTTGTATCTACAGTTAACGGAAAATCATTTGAAAAAGAAACCACTTTTACAATTACCGATACTAGAATGCAAGTTGATTTGCCGCAAGGTTTGAAAGCAAATGGTGGAAGTGTAAAAATAAAAATAGAGTTTTCTTTTGTTTCTCCAGAATATGGTTCGGATAGAATGGGAGTTCTTGAAACTAAAAACGGCAAAATATTTACAATCGCACAATGGTATCCAAGAATGTGTGTTTATGATGACGTTCGTGGTTGGAATACCAATCCGTATCTTGGTGCAGGTGAATTTTATTTAGAATATGGCGATTTTGATGTGGCAATTACAGCACCTTCAAGTCATATTGTAGTAGGTTCTGGTGATTTACTTAACACAACAGAAGTTTACACAGCCGAACAACAAAAAAGATGGAATACTGCTAAAGCAAGTGATAAAACGGTTATGATTCGTTCTGTCGAAGAAGTTACAAATGCAGCTTCTCGTCCAGCAGGAAAAAATACCTTAACATGGAAATTTAAAATTAAAAACTCGCGTGACTTTTCTTGGGCTTCATCGCCAGCATTTATTATTGATGCAGCAAGAATTAATTTGCCAAGTGGTAAAAAATCATTAGCAATTTCGGCTTATCCTGCAGAAAGTAATGGAAATAATGGATGGGAACGTTCTACAGAATACACTAAAGCATCTATAGAAAATTATTCTAAACGTTGGTTCGAATATCCTTATCCAGCAGCTACAAACGTTGCAGGAAATGAAGGCGGAATGGAATATCCGGGAATCGTTTTCTGTAGTTGGGAATCTAGAGGTAAAGATTTATGGGGTGTAACCGATCACGAATTTGGACACATTTGGTTTCCAATGATAGTTGGTTCTAACGAGCGTTTATTTGCTTGGATGGACGAAGGTTTTAACACGTTTATTAATTCGTTAAGTGGTGAAGATTTTAATAATGGTGAATATAAAGATCCAGCAATGAATTTGCACAACATGGCAGAATATATGACTGGAACAGATAATGAGCCGATTTTCACTGCGCCAGATAACATGAAAGAAGCTAATATTGGTTTGCTTGCTTACCTAAAACCAGGTTCTGGATTGACTATGTTGAGAGAAAATATTTTAGGGAAAGAGCGTTTTGACAAAGCTTTTAGAGAGTATATCAAACGTTGGGCATACAAACATCCGCAACCAGATGATTTCTTTAGAACTATGGAAAATGTTGCTGGTGAAGATTTAAGCTGGTTTTGGAGAGGTTGGATTATCAACAACTGGAGATTGGATCAAGCGATTACTAAAGTGCGATACAATAAAAATGATGCTAAAAATGGTGCGTTAGTAACTATCAATAATTTAGATAGAATGGCTATGCCTGTTGTTGCTGAAGTTAAAACTAAAAGCGGTGCTACAACTACAATTAATTTACCTGTAGAAATTTGGCAACGTAATGTTGAGTGGACTTTTAAAGTAAATACTACGGAAGAATTAGAAAGCATTACATTAGATCCAAATCATGTGTTTCCTGATATTAATTCAGAGAATAATGTTTGGTCGAATGCTGTGAATGGCATATTTACACCTAAAGATTTCAGTGCTTACGGCGGAAAATTTTCTAGCAAACAAATTCCGATAAAAGTTGATGTTAGTAGCGAAGATGGATTTTTAGTTTTAAGTGCTCAAGGTCAGCCATCACTTAGTTTGATTGAAGATAGTGAAGGAAAATTCTCTATGAAAGAAGCAGGAGTTTCTGTTGAATATACCAATGATAAAAAAGGGTTTGCTCTAAAATTAGGCGAGCAAACTTTTAACTTCACAAAAGATTAAATTTAAATAGTTTGTTTAAAAAAAAGGTACGTAAAACGTACCTTTTTTTTGTTATACTTCTCTTGCTTTTTTTCGTTTAAGAATTAGCGAACTTATTAAAGTTACTAATAATCCCACTGGTAAAATTTCCATATAAGACATCAGTATTACTAAAATAGGGTTTTTATACCATTCTCTGTACATTTCCATTTCTTTCGATTTTGCTGCGATTTCGTTTGGTGATAAACCTTGTGCTTTTAAATTTTCCATTGTACTACTTATCAACTTATCCATAAAGTCGGGCATGAAAAAGTAGTATTCAATTAGCCACGTTACTACGTAAAATGTAGAAGCAATTAGTGTAATATACAATCCAATTTTAAAGGCTTCACCAAACGAAATTACTCCATTGTTTTGTTTGTCTCGATAACTTTTTACGGCAATAAAAATAAAGATAAAAGCAATCAACATTCCTGAGTAGCCTATAATTTCTCCATTTTTAAAATTTGGATTATCATTGTGCAAAAGGGTTGATGTAATCATAAATAGTGTTGCAATTGTTCCTGCAATTACTCCGTACTTGATAATGATGTTTCTCATAAATAGATTTTTTGATTAGGATGCAAATGTTTTAATTTTCGAATAAAATGCAGTCATACTTTTGAGTGATTTATTGCTTTTCATCCGAAAGTATTATTCAATAATTCCGATTTTCTTGGCAGTTTCTATTGCTTGTGTGCGTCGTTTTACTTCTAATTTCTGAAATAGATTGGACGAATGTGTTTTTATAGTATTTAATGAAACAAATAGGCGAGAGGCGATTTCTTGATTGCTTAAACCTTGTGCCATTAATTCTAAAACTTCCAATTCTCGTTTGCTAATTTTTCGATTGTTTAATTCTTCTTCATTAACGACAAAATCCAATCTTTTTTCAACTACTATTTCTTTTTCAATCACTATGGTCTTTACTTTTGGACTGGTCAATTTGTTGGATGCCCATATTCCTAAAAAAGTAAAAAATAATGCAATGATTCCGATGTACAGTCCAAACTCGTTTTGTAAAATTAGAAATTTATACTCCAGAAAACGTAATAATAAAAGCAGCATAGCCATCGAAATGGCATACATAATAAATTCTTTATTTTGTTTGATTTTGTTCAACTTGCAATATATTAAAGTGCTTTCACCCATTTATTGATTGTTTCTATCAGTTGGAATTTTAAATTTTCTACCTCTTCCATCGAGTTGAATGTTGCAACGGCTCTGTCATTGGCAGCCCATTTTAAAAGTCCAAATGCATCTTCTATTAATTTGTCTTTTGGCATTTCTTTGACTTTAGCTCCGCGATGAAAAACAAGTTGAATGTTCTTGGGTGGCATTAATTTGAAAGTTAAAAAATCGGTATCGTTTATTTGATAGCTTGGTGCATTCCATTTTATGTGTTCGTTGCCATTAGGAATATTTTCTAAAATCACTTTTCGCAGTTCTAGAAATTCCTTTTTAAACGGATGGTCTAAGTTGGCTATAAAGTCGGTTACGTTTTTACTGGACATGGTATCTCAAAGTAGTTATTTGTTTTGCACTATAAAAGTATCAATTTAAAATTTAAGTATAAAATTTAACCTCTATTTGATAAATAAATTTAATATAAACTGCTGATTGTTATTTAGTTAATAAAGAATTATTTTAGGAATTGTTAAACGTTCTTTTTTTCGACAAATTTTCTATATTTTCGCTACTTATTTGGTTCCAATTATTTCAATTTAAAGGAAATCGTATTTATTTGAACGATTATTTTAGGTAAAAAAGCAATAAATTAGTAATACATTTTTTAGATGAACAATCACCCAATTTTAGAAGAACATCCTTGGCTTATAGTCACATTTGGAATAGCAGTGGTAATTATGCTATTGATCGACTTAGGATTATTTAATAAAAAAAGTCATGAAGTAACCAATAAAGAAGCGGTTTCTTGGTCATTAGTTTGGATTTCGCTTTCTATGATTTTTAGTGGATTGGTTTATTATTACGCAGGTGCCACAAAATTCTATGAATTTCAATCGGCTTATTGGATAGAGAAAGCGCTTTCTGTAGATAATTTATTTGTATTTATCTTAGTTTTTAAATTCTTTGATGTTGCCAATTCTAGTAAACATAAAGTATTGTTTTGGGGAATTATTGGTGCGTTGGTTTTGCGTGCTATCTTCATTTTTTCGGGTGCTTTTTTAATTGAGTTGACCTATTTGAATAAAATAATAGCTTATTTTGGAATAGCTCCGTTTAAATATGATATTAATATCATAATGACGCTTTTTGGTTTGTTTTTAGTTTATGCTGGAATAAAATCTTGGTCGTCTGGCGCAACTGATGATGATGAGGATTATAATAATACTAAAGGAGCTCGATTGATAAGAAAATTTTTCAATGTAAGTGATAAATATGATGGTGATAAATTCTTTACCTATGAAAATGGTAAAAAGTTTGCTACACCATTGTTGGTGGTTGTGACTGTTATTGAGTTCACTGATTTACTATTTGCAGTAGATTCAATTCCGGCTATTTTTGCTATTTCTAACGATCCATTTATACTTTATACTTCTAATATTTTTGCTATTTTAGGATTGAGAGCATTGTTCTTTTTATTGGACAATTTCATTCATTTGTTTAGCAAATTATCTTATGGTTTGGCTGTCATTCTTTCTTTTATCGGACTAAAAATGATTATTGCGCCTTTTTATCACATTGAATCTGTAGTATCGTTATTGGTTATTTGTGGAGTATTGATTTTGTCAGTGCTTATTTCTGTCCTTTATCCAGAAAAGAAATAGTTGTACTTTTAAATATATTATTTACCGTATCTGCTTTATAATCAATTTGTTAATTGTATTTATGCAGTATGAAGAATCGTCAATTTTTATGGAATTAACTTTTTTTTTGAAAAAAAACTTTCGTATCATTCTAAATTATTCTGTTTGGCGTAATGTAAAATCATTTTTAAAGTGACATCATTTGGCTATATTCATATTCTTTTTGGATATGTTTTTATACTGTTACTTGTTTAATTATTCCTATATGTTGATTGTTAATGTTATCTACCAATACTAGTAGAAGTATGTTAATGGTATCTATACGGTTACTTTACTTAACAACTTCTTCATGTTAAGAAAGAATTTAGGTTGGTATTTATTGAAATACAAATATTAATTTAAGTCTGCTTGGTCTATGTGGATGATAGGCATTTACTTTGTGAAAGCGCTCATAGGAGCAGTTTTTTAATAACAAAAAGTATAGAGAAAGAGTAAATAATTACAACTAACTTAAATTACTTTGTATAACTTCTAACTTTTAAAAGTATATGTAATTGTGTTTAATTACCTCAAAATTAATGTTTCCTATACTTTCGAGTACCATTATAATTTTACCGTAATAAATACATATAAAACACCGTAATGTATTGGTTTTTAAGTTTATAAATTAGACAAATTTTACTAATCAACTTAACAACCACTAAGATTATGATTAAACAACTTCCCCATTTAAGGCAAAAGCTATTTTTTGCTTGTACTTTGATTACTTTGCTACTAGCATTTAGTTATAGTGCGCTATCACAAACTACTCCCGGAATGTTCATTTCCTGGGATAAAGAAGTAGGATGCCAAACTTATGGTGTCGATGATCAAAAAAGAATTTTCTTTACCGACATTTCACCTTCTGAATGTATTCGGGTATGTGAAAACAGTACTGTGACCTATTCACTTTCTAACTTGCCAGCTGGTGCTAGTACCACATGGAATGCCGTTGGAGGTGTCCTGTCATATGTTACTGAAAGTTCTTGTACTGTAACTTGGGGTGCATTTGGAGACGGTTCACTTTCCTTCACAGTTACTAATGGCAATAGTATAATTAATAAAACGCTGTGCATTAAGAAAATTTTAATTCCAACGGCTCTTTTTGAAATAGCTCCAGGTGGACAGTCACAACCAGTTTATACATGTAGTGATCAAATTATTAATTTTGTTAATTTGTCTACCGCTAATAATGGTACTAATTTAGTTAGTTATTATTGGGATTTTGGCGATGATACTAGCTCTACTGCATTTCAACCATCACATTCTTATGCTGCAAACGGTACTTATGAAGTTATTCTTATCGTTGGAAATGAATGTAATTGTACAAGCGTTTACAAAACAGAGATAGTTGTAAAAGACAAAGGTTTTGATATCTCTTGTCCTTCGGTAATTTGTGAAGATCAAACGCAGACTTACTCATTACCTTTTGATGGAATGCAAATTTGTAATGAAAACTTCAATTGGTCTGTAGTTGGTGGACACATTTTGTCCCAGCAAGGAGGCAATGTGGAAGTTATTTGGGATGATGTAGATCAAGATGGTTTTGGTTATGTTACTTTTAATCCGCAAGATTGTAATTTACCGTGTCTTTTGCCAACTACAATTAAGATTCCAGTTATTCAAACAAATGGAACTATAGAAGGTCCAACCAATATCTGTTTAGGTGAACAAGGAAGGTATAGTTTACCACAGTGGCCAACTACTGATTTTCAGTGGCAGATTGTTGGTAATGTGGCCAATAATTTAGGAGAGATATTTCAAACCGATCAACGAAATGAAATTATTGTGGTTCCAAATGTAACAGGAACATTAACTTTAAGAGTTACCTACACCAATACATTGTTGCATTGTAGTGGAGAAGCAGAAATTGTTATTCAGGTTGGAAAAGCATTGGAAATTATTGGAGAAGAAGCCTTATGCCAATATGCTACCGCTACCTATTTTAATACTGATGGTGTTATTGCAAACTGGACACTGACTTCTGATACAGGCGGTGTTTTGTATAATGTTTATAGTTCGGATTTTTTTGAATATCCTTTTACAGAACCAGGTAATTATATTTTGACTGCCAACGCCGATAATTATTGTCCTGGTGAACAAAAAACAATTACTGTTTTTGCAACTCCTGAGACACCAGAAGGCGTGGATGGAGATTTATTAGTTTGTCCCAATGCTCCATACACTTATTCGATACAAAATCCAGACAGTGCAGGCGATTATGAATGGGCTGTAACCAATGGTACTATTATTGGAGCCACTACAGGAGAACAAGTGAACATTACCTTTACAGGTACATTCCCAGCTATAATTTCAGTTTATAAAAAATCTCTTTCACCTGTAGAATGTAATTCTACTCCTTTTACTGTAGCCATCAATCAAATTCCTGTAACTGCAGTAATTTCTAGTGACTTTGGAGCGGTTTGCTCTAGTTCTGTTGCTAGCTACCAAGCTTTAGTGCCAACTACTACAACTGCGCACACTTCTGGAGATACTTATACATGGAGTATTTCTAATCCTTCGTTAGGAAGTATATCTAGCGGTCAAGGTACAAATGCTGTTGATGTAACTTGGAATAATGTAACCAATGTAACTAATGTAGATTTGATACTAACTATCGGTAAGTGTAACATTAGTCCTGCACCTCAGTTTATAAAACCAATTATTTTATATCCAAAAACAGAGATTGATATTACCACTCCAACTAATCCTATATGTGCTGGTGCTCTTTATTCAGTTACTTTTACTGTAGTATCTAACAACGGTGTGCCATTAGTACCAACAGATGTTGTTACATGGAACTTAGGTTCTGGCGAATTTACAACACCAGCTGGACAATTTTATTATACTACTACTTTAACTAATACTTCTACGGTAAGTATTGACCAAGTAGTAACTGCATTTATTGCAGATGCAAACGGTTGTGGTAAAACTAATACTAAATCAATTACGGTAACTGTTTTACCCAACCCACCAGGAATTGCTACTTTAACAAGTTCTGCAAATGCTTTTTGTATAGAAGATGATATTGATGCTACTATAGCAGTATCTTCTAATACAACAGGAGTATCTTTTGTATGGTTAAAAGATGGAAACCCTCTAGTTCCTGCCCAAACAGGTATCTCCTTAAATGTTACTCCTGACATGGGTTTTGGAACTTACACGTTTCAAGTAACCAATACCAATAATTGTATTACAATTTCTAACCCGATTTATATTTCACAAATTTGTTCTGGTCCATCTTGTACTATTCCTGAAAGCGTATCTAATGATTCTTATTTATCATCCTGTGGCACCATTACTTTTAGTGGCACATATACTGGAACGCCTTTAAATGAAGTGTGGGAAGTACTCGGTCCAGCGCCAAGTGATTATACTTTGACTAGTACTGGTTTAACAGGGAAACCTGGGAATTACAAAATAATTTATAAAGTGTATTATCCTTGTCAAGAAGGAGGAACAGGTTTTATTACTAAAATACAAGATGTAGTGATTCCTTACTTACCAGAATTCTCCTATACTGTTAAATGTTCAGATGAAGACAATACGTTTGATATAAACTTTTTAGACAACAGCACTTTCTTTGCACCAGTACTCTCGCAGGATGTTCGTTTTTATTATAAACTAGCAAGTGCCTCTTCTTTTACCGGACCTGTAACTTATGATCCTAGTTTAACCATTAACGAAATCAGTAATTTACCAGCGGGTAATTATGTGTTTCGCCAAGAAGTTGATGGCTTATACCCAAATACCACTACTTTTACCTGCTCTAAGGAATATACTGTTAACTTGCAAGGTGTAGATCCTTTTTTAGATATAGAAGTGAACGATAATTTGGACATTAATTGTCATGATACTGCTGTCTTGTTTGAATTGAGTATACCACAGGGTACAGGAACATCAATACTTTGGGATTTTGGAGACGGTTCACAAAATACATTGTCTTCTCCATCAAGAGTATTTACTACTCCTAATGCTCCCTATAATGTAACTTGTACTGTTACCAATCAGTTTGGTTGCAGTCGCATTATACCAGTATCAGTTTATATTCCTAAAAAATGTTTTTTTGGTGATGTTGTGGCGACACCAAGTTCTGCAACAGTTTGTCAAGGACAAGTGGTTACTTTAAAGTACCAACCTAATAATGATTTCTGTGATGTAGCTAATTATACTTGGATGGATGGTAATCAACCTGTAGTTGGAGCTGCTAATAGTGATGAGTTGACCGTTACTTCAACTGGCTTTTATTGGGTAAAAGTAGAGAGTGTAGACGGTTGTTCTTATGATACACCTACTCAAATCAAACCATTGTTTAATACCTTACCTACTGTAAAACTTTTAGGAGCAACTTCTTTTTGCCAAGGCGAAGATGTAAGCATAAGAGTAAACACCAATGCTTCCCTTATCCAATGGTATGTAAATAATAGTTTGTACAGTCAATTTAATAATCTCACCGAAGCTGTATTTACTAATTTATTGCCTGTTGGCGATTATACCGTAGAAGTTGTTGTTACTTCGCCACAAGGTTGCACTAATTCGGCTTCTCAAGTTATCAGTATTGTTGAGGGTATTTAT
The DNA here is from genome assembly GCF_000757385.1 of Flavobacterium aquatile LMG 4008 = ATCC 11947. Classification (GTDB taxonomy): domain Bacteria; phylum Bacteroidota; class Bacteroidia; order Flavobacteriales; family Flavobacteriaceae; genus Flavobacterium; species Flavobacterium aquatile. Next base: position 584,612 of record NZ_JRHH01000005.1, read on the forward strand.
GACATCGCGTTTGATGTAAGCATAACCTGCGACCCTTATCAAGTAGTTATTAAAGCCGTTCCGAGTCCGAATAGCGAAGATATTACCTATAATTGGAGCAATGGTGAACATATAGAAATGATTACAGTTCCCGACGGTGGTACCTACAGTGTTACTGCTACCCTTGGCGGATGTAGCTTTACCGCCGAAGTAGATGTGCCTAAAAATCCAGAAAATTACCTGTGGATTTTTCCATCAGGTTGTTACAACGATTGTACTACAGAAACTAATTATTTAATAGGGCCAACCTTGCCTTTAGCGCATTGGAGTTGGAATCTTAACAGTAATGCGGAGGATGCAGGCAATGACTCGTTTGCCACTCCTTATACTTTAATAAAAGACGGTCTGTATACGCTTACTGTGAGTACAGGTGATTGTAAAGCAGAATCTGCACCATTAGATTATTCTACTACCAAATGTGACAAATGTAAAATAGATTTCGTTGATGTTAAAAATGTGGTTAAAAACGAAACTCCTTATTGTTCGTTTACTTTTGAAGTTCAAGTTGTAAGTAATTCAACCGTTGCGTACCAAGCTACCGTAATGGATGATTTAAACAATGTCTTGGTGTTGCCTTCTACGATTACCATACAACCAGGATTTAACGTTTTCTTTTTTACAGTAATTCCCCAAAATCCTTTCGTTGGTGGGACGACGCATTGGACTATTCAAGGCGCAGTACCTAATGGTAAAGAGGGCTTTATAGATTGTATTTATGATGTTTCTGTAATAGTACCTACTTGTGATTCTATATCGAGCAAAATAGTTACTACTGATGCAACATTAGAGCATAAAACGTTGGTGCAACAAGAGTTGACACTTTACCCTAACCCTGCTAACGATTTAGTTACGCTAAGTTACCGATTGAGTTCGCCAGCGGCTACGGTAGAAATTTATGATATTGCAGGCAGAAGTATAAGTACAAATGTATTATCTTCGTCTGTAGGAGATTTACAACTTAATACGAGTTCTTATCCATCGGGTATTTACATAGTAGTTGTAAAACAAGATGGTGTACTCTTGACACAGAAAAAACTTGTTATTGAATAGATTAACCAAAAAGAGGTAGGCACTGCCTACCTCTTTTTAACTACTTTAGCTATGAAGAAAATTTTACTTTTTATTGTACTACTTGCATTTTCAAATGTTATTACTGCACAATGTTATGAACAAATAACATTTGGTGGCGCACATACTACTGGAAAGCGAAGTAACGGGACTTTATGGGGTTGGGGATTTGGATCTTGGGGCGAATTATTAACAACAAATGAAACAGAACCAAACCCAATACAATTAGGAAATGCAACCGACTGGAATAAAGTTACTAATGGTGTAGTTAATACTTTTGCCATAAAAAATAACGGAACACTTTGGGGTTGCGGTAGTAATCAATTAGGGTCTTTAGGAGTTAATTCGAATACACAGAACTTCGCCACTTTTCAGCAAATCACTGCAGCTACTAACTGGGTGAAAGTAGCACCATCCTATTTTTTTACAATCGCTTTAAAGGCGGATGGCACTATATGGGCTTGGGGTCAAAATGATACTTATCAATTAGGTAATTCACCAGCTACAGCGCAACAATTGTTTCCGATTCAAGTGGGTACAGCTTCTGATTGGGTAGATATTGCTACTGGTACAAATAGGACTGCTTTTGCTATAAAGTCGAATGGTACCATTTGGGGATGGGGTTCTAATCCTTCTTCGATTATTGTTTCAGGATCTAGCACTACCTCTGTAATAACCCCTACCCAAGTTGGTACTTCTAACGATTGGGTGAAAATGAGTGTTGGTAGTCAACATATATTAGCTCAGAAGCAGGATGGTACTTTATGGTCTTGGGGTGGTGGTCCTGCCTTAGGTGTAGGAGGAACACCTAACGTAACTAACATTCCTCAACAAATAAGTACAGATGTTTGGACTAGTTTTTCAACAGGTTCTGCAACTTCTTTTGGTGTTAAAAGTGATGGTACGCTTTGGGCTTGGGGTGTTAATACTAATGGTCAATTGGCTGACGGTACAACTACAAACAAGTCGGTTCCGACGCAAATTGGAACTGACACTAACTGGCATAGTGTTCAAGCAAGAAATTTTGCTACCACTATGGCTGTGAAAACGGATGGTACCGTTTGGTTTTGGGGAAGAAACTATTATGGTGAGTTTGGTATTGGTACTAGTTATGACCTTAATTTTTATACTACACCACAACAAACGCCTGGTGTTTGTGTAACCACGTTAGCAACTCCCACTTTTGAGAATGAAATTGCTTTACAAGTATTGCCAAATCCTGCAAATGATGTAGTTAGAATTCAGTATAATCTAGATGCAACCAACGCTCAGCTAGAGGTGTATGACATCGCCGGCAGAAGTATTAGTACAAATGTATTATCTTCGTCAATAGGCGATTTGCAACTCAATACGAGTTCTTATCTATCGGGTATTTACATAGTTGTTGTAAAACAAGATGGTGTACTCTTGGCACAGAAAAAACTTATTATTGAATAGATTAACCATAAAGAGGTAGGCACTGCCTACCTCTTTTTAACTACTACTGCTATGAAAAAAACATTACTATTTTTTGTATTACTTACTTTTACTAACTTAACAATAGCTCAATGTTATGAGCAAATAACATTTGGCGGCGCTCATACTGTGGTAAAGAGAAGTAATGGTACCTTATGGGGTTGGGGATTTGGATCTTGGGGTGAATTATTAACAACAAATGAAACAGAACCAAACCCAATACAATTAGGAAATGCAACCGACTGGAATAAAGTTACCAATGGTGTTGTTAATACTTTTGCAATAAAAAGTGACGGAACACTGTGGGGTTGCGGTAGTAATCAATTAGGGTCTTTAGGGGTTAATTCGAATACACAGAACTTCACTACTTTTCAGCAAATCACCACAGCTACTAACTGGGTAAAAGTAGCACCTTCTTATTTTTTCACACTTGCTTTGAAAGCGGATGGTACTATTTGGGCTTGGGGTCAAAATAATTTATATCAATTGGGCAATACACCAGCTACATCTCAGCAATTGTTTCCAATTCAAGTTGGAACTGCTTCTGATTGGATAGACATAGCCAGTGGAACAAGTGACACTTCATTTGCTATAAAATCCAATGGCACTATTTGGGGCTGGGGTTCTAATCCTTCTTCGATTATTGTTTCAGGATCTAGCACTACATCTGTTATTTCGCCTACCCAAGTTGGGACTGCTACTAACTGGATGAAAATGAGTGTTGGTGGTTCTCATATTTTAGCTCAAAAGCAGGACGGTACTTTATGGTCTTGGGGTGGTGGTCCTGCATTAGGTGTAGGAGGAACGCCGAATGTAACTAACATTCCTCAACAAATAAGCACTGATGTTTGGATTAGTTTTTCTGCTGGTACAGGAACTTCTTTTGGTGTTAAAAGTGATGGCACTTTGTGGGCATGGGGTGTTAATACGGATGGTCAGCTTGCTGATGGAACCACAACCAATAGAACAATACCAACACAAATAGGTACTGCGACCAACTGGCATAGTGTTCAAGCAAGAAAATTTGCTACCACAATGGCTGTAAAAACAGACGGTACCGTTTGGTTTTGGGGAAGAAACTATTATGGCGAGTTTGGTATTGGTACTAGTTATGACCTTAATTTTTATACTACACCACAACAAACGCCTGGTGTTTGTGTAACCACATTAACAACTCCCACTTTTGAGAAAGAAAGTGTTTTATCGGTATTTCCTAATCCTGCAAAGGATGTAGTTAGTGTTCGATATAATTTAGATACAGCCAACGCACAGCTGGAGGTGTATGACATTGCCGGCAGAAGTATTAGTACAAATGTATTATCTTCGTCTGTAGGAGATTTGCAACTCAATACGAGTTCTTTTCCATCTGGTATTTACATAGTGGTCGTAAAACAAGATGGTGAACTCTTGGCACAGAAAAAACTTATTATTGAATAGATTAACCATAAAGAGGTAGGCAGTGCCTACCTCTTTTTTAACTACTATTGCTATGAAAAAAACATTACTATTTATTGCATTACTTACTTTTACTAACTTAACAATAGCTCAATGTTATGAGCAAATAACATTTGGAGGTGCCCATACCGTCGGGAAGAGAACTAATGGTGCCTTATGGGGTTGGGGTTATGGAGCAGCAGGTCAATTATTAACAACAAATGAAACAGAACCAACTATAATTCAATTAGGAACGGCAACAGATTGGAATAAAATAAGTAATGGGGTTCTTAATACTTTTGTCATTAAAAATAATGGAACGCTTTGGGGAGTTGGAGGAAATCAATTTGGTTCTCTTGGTGTAAACTCAAGTTCTATGAACTTCACCACTTTTCAGCAAATCACTGCAGCTGCTAACTGGGTGAAAGTAGCACCATCCTATTTTTTTACAATTGCTTTAAAGGCGGATGGCACTATATGGGCTTGGGGTCAAAATGATACTTATCAGTTAGGTAATTCACCAGCTACAGCGCAACAATTGTTTCCGATTCAAGTTGGAACAGCTACTGATTGGGTAGATATTGCTACTGGTACAAATAGGACTGCTTTTGCTATAAAATCCAATGGGACTATTTGGGGCTGGGGCGCTAATCCATCATCCATTATTGTTTCAGGTTCTAGTACTACATCGGTTATTTCGCCAACCCAGGTTGGGACTTCTAACGATTGGGTGAGAATGAGTGTTGGTAGTCAACATATTTTAGCTCAAAAGCAGGATGGCACTTTATGGTCTTGGGGTGGTGGTCCTGCCTTAGGTGTAGGAGGAACGCCGAATGTAACTAACATTCCTCAACAAATAAGTACAGATGTCTGGATTAGTTTTTCAACAGGTTCTGCAACTTCTTTTGGTGTTAAAAGTGATGGTACGCTTTGGGCTTGGGGTGTTAATACTAATGGTCAATTGGCTGACGGTACAACTACAAACAAGTCGGTTCCGACGCAAATTGGAACTGACACTAACTGGCATAGTGTTCAAGCAAGAAATTTTGCTACCACTATGGCTGTGAAAACAGACGGTACCGTTTGGTTTTGGGGAAGAAACTATTATGGTGAGTTTGGTATTGGTACTAGTTATGATCTTAATTTTTATACTACACCACAACAAACGCCTGGTGTTTGTGTAACCACATTAACAACTCCCACTTTTGAAAAAGAAATTGCTTTATCCTTATTTCCGAATCCTGCAAAGGATGTAGTTAGTGTTCAATACAATTTAGATGCAACCAGTGCAAAGCTTGAGGTGTATGACATTGCTGGCAGAAGTATTAGTACAAATGTATTATCTTCGTCTGTAGGCGATTTGCAACTCAATACGAGTTCTTATCCATCGGGTGTTTACATAGTTGTTGTAAAACAAGATGGTGTACTCTTGGCACGGAAGAAACTTCTTATTGAATAGGCTATTTATAGAAGTCCCATACTTTTAGCTTTATCAATTAAATCTTTATCGGATCCTGTATTGAATATTAATTGCCTTTTTATATTGGATTTTCTTTTCTCAATAGCGCTGAGTGATAATGGTATTACTTTTGGAAGATGAGCCGTTTTGACACCATCAGCTATTAATTGTAAAATTTTTGTATCGTGTTCATCCCAATTTACATTTTGTTGGATGATTACTTTATTTGATTTTATTATGGCATTACTGTAATAAAAAAAACCTTTTTCAATCTTGTTGCAAACATCAGATAGTAATTTTGCATCCATATCAGATTTTGATATAAATCCTTCGGGATTGATAGCTTTAATTAACCTATTTACCCAAAGAGGTTCACTGTGCATTGAAATAATTATGATTTTACAGTTGGGAAATAGTTTTCTTGTAAGTAGTGCTAAATCTTCTCCAGACTTAATATTTTCCTCAGGATATTCAGGTAAATTAATATCTAAGAAACACATTTTTAAAGTTTCTTTTTTTTTATATAATTCCTGCAATATAGTAAATGCATTCTTTGCTGTTGTGGCCGTGTAATAGTTATTTTTTTTGACTAAGGTGTTGGCTATAATTTCTTTATGAACTTCTACTGTGAGCGGATGGTCATCAACAATTAGTATGTTTTCATCAAAAAAATCCCTATTTTTTTCTTGCATAGTTTTCTAATTAAACAGTTATCAAATTTATGTAAATAAAACTAAACTTTACGGTTTTACCGTAAAATGATATTCCTAAAAATAGATACTTTGGTCAAAATTTACTAAAGTGTTAAACTCCTACGTAATTATTGATTCCACAAATTTATTGTCTCAAAAAATAGAGTCAATTCCTTTTCTAGAAGGTTTCTTGTGTATTGGTATTTTTGATTCTTATGAAACTGGTTTGAAAGGGGTTCTTACTCAAAAACCTCAATTGATTTTGTTTCACTTTAATGATTCAATAGCACTTTCATTATTATTGGAGTTGTACCATTATTTAGAAATATTACCTTATGTAATAGCCGTAAATGAAGATAGCACTAATGCTTACTCCGCATTAAAGTTGGGGGTTTCTGATTATCTTCTACATCCTATAGATTGCTTAGAACTTCATAAGTCATTTTTAAAGTTTTTAAAATCGTATAAAAATTCTGATTTGAGTTCTAAACTCTGTATTAAGTCAAGTAGCGATTATCAGTTTATTTCATTAGAGGATATTGTCTATTTGAAAGCAGATAATAATACCACAGATTTCTACTTAAAAAATGGTAAAATAGTTTCTGGTTTTAAAACCATGAAATTCTATGAAAGTCAATTGCCTTTTTATTTTTTTAGAATACACCACAGTTACATAGTTAATATCCATTTTGTAAGCCGAATTAATTTAAGTAAAAATGATTGTTATTTGCATGGCAATGAGTTTAAATTATCTTTTTCACGTACTTATAAAGATCAAATTGATATAATATTAAAACGCATTGGATAGATTTTCTGCTAGTTACTTAAAAAATCAAGCGAATCACTAATGGTAGCTTACAACTTACTAATCCTTTTTGAAAACTTGTTTTTTTTCGATAGTACACACTTAAATTTGTTTTGTTCAAAACACAGAACATTTGAATTCAAAATTGGTACATAATTGAGGGAACCAGTATTTTATACTAGTCAATTTTATACCACTGCTAAAGACCTCCCAACCTTTTTCAGAAATTAAGAGGTAGTGACTATAAGTTGCTTAGCCCGATATTGTTTAATTTTAAATGTTTTTTTATGAAATATTTTACTTTCGTTGCAACTGTTATAGTTTGCGTTTTATTGTTTTCATGCTCTAATGATGACACCAACATAATGACCAAATCGTCATTTAGCAGTCAGAGAGATTTGGATAGTCTTTATATTAAAGATGGTGACACGCTACCAGGAGAACCAATACCACCAAAAGGAAAAGATTAACTTTAAAAAACTATGCTTTAGCATAGTTTTTTTTATTTTTGAATAAAATCTACTTTATTGAGAACTGTACTCTTTTTTTTCATAATCACCTTCTTTTTTTCTTGTAAAAGGAAGGATTTGATTATTAAGGATGAATCCATATTAGATTCTAAGTATTCTAAGGCTTCAGTTACTGATAAAAAAAAATACTTAGATTCTATAACGACCGTATTGTATTCGTCTACTAATGATTCTTTAAAAATCAACTACTTATTTGAAATTGCAGCAGAATATTATTATTTAGAAGACAACAAATCTTCCTTTGAGACAAGCAAGAAAATTTTTGATCTAGCAAAAAAGAATGCTGATTCTATTAGTATGGGTAGGTCTTTGTACTACATGGGTGATTGTTATGAAGATTATCAAAAAGATAGTGCTTATTACTATTACAAAGAATCGGAGAAGATATTTCGAACTATAAAAGATAATGACAAACTTGCTAAAGCTCTTTTTAACAAGGCTCATCTACTTTTTACTGAGGGAAATTATGTAGAGAGTGAAGTTGAGGTAATTAAAGCCCTACAGCAATTAGAAAAATCAAAAAAAATCACATTACTTTTCAAATGTTATTATTTACAAGCTTGCAATCATATTGAATTAGAAGAATTCGATGACGCCAATAATTATTTGAATTTGGCTAAAGAAAGTTTGAATAAAGTAAAAGAATCCAAAAATGGAGCTACGGAATATAAGCAGTTTAATGAATTAATAATTATTGGATTGTGTAATTTATATGATAAGAAAAAGGACTATAAAAACTCGAAAATTGCACTTGAAAAATTAGCAACATCAAAATTAAAACAACAAAACTTAACGGTTTATTCGACAGTTATGGGTAATCTTGCCTATGCCAATATGAAGCTTGGGAATTTAGATGAGTCAAAAAAGCAGTTTGAGGAATCAATCGCCTTAGCAAAGAAGAGTAATAATGTGCCGGGTTATTTGTATAAAATTATAAGTTTTGGAGAATATTATTTACTCTCAGGTGATACTATAACTGCCAATCAATATTTTAATTTGGCACTTCCATTATCTAAAAAATTAAAATCAAGCTCAGACGAATTGAAAACGCTCAATTTATTAGCGACTTCAGATGTTAAAAATGCTTCGTTTTACAAAAGTGAGTATCTTAGAGTTACTGATAGCATTGTTAAACAGCAACGTTTTAATAGAGAAAAATTTACTAGAATTGAATATGAAACAGATAAAGTTGATGGTATCAATAAAGTTTTATCTAAGGAAAATCTAATTTTATTTTTTGGTTTGGTAGCTACAGTAATTGCTTTTTTAACCTTCATAATTTTTAGAATTCATTTGGCAAGAAAAAAAGAAATGTTTTTAATTGCTCAAAAGGAAAAGGCTAATGATGAGCTTTTTACATTGATAAAAGAGTTTCAGTTGGCTTTAGTTCAAACGAAAGAGGACGAACAAAATAGAATATCGAGAGAGTTGCATGATGGTGTTGTAAATCAAATTTATGCTATACGAATGGTCTTGGAGACTTTAAATGCCAAGGAAGATTTAGAAACGCAGCAAAAAAGAATAACTTACATTAAAGAATTGAATAAAGTAGAATTAGAAATTAGGGAGCTTTCCCATGAAATGCACACTGATTTTTCAAGATATGATGCCAGTTTTATTTTTTTAATAGATTCCTTGATTACCAAAAATAGTGAATTGAATAAGATTAATTTTAGTGCAGAAATTTCTGAAACTATCGATTGGGATAATTATTCTTCAATCATTAAAATCAATATTTATCGAATCATTCAGGAGGCTTTTTTAAATGTGAACAAATATTCTGAAGCGAAAAATTGTGTTTTAAAAATTTCTGAGAGTGAGTTTCATTTGGAAATTAATTGTAAAGATGATGGAGTAGGATATGACAGTGAACAAATAACAGAAGGTATTGGATTGAAAAACATGAGAGCTCGAGCCAAAATAATTGATGCGTCCTTTGTAATTATAAGTACTATACATTATGGAGTAGAAATCATTATGAAAATTGATAGAGAAGAAAGCTAAAAAAGTTATTTTGCTTTTAGATTTGGATGCAGACTAAAGTGATTCACTATTTGTAATAGAGTAATTTTAGTAAAGTTGGAAAACAATAATTTCTTCATCCAATTTGGTTAAAGAATCATTAATTTATTATACTACATGTTAAAGTTAGTACTTTTTCAAAATTGTGGGAAGATGTTTTGAAGTAAAAAAAATATTAATTGTAGATGTATTTACAAGTATTTGAACTTTTCTTTATAATTTTATAATAAAAAAAAGTTTAATTTATTTAACTTACTGTTAATGAACTAACAATACATTTATAAAATTAACAATCTTACTTATCGCTTACTTTTTAATGCACAGTAATTTAATGTTTAAATGTTCCATTTACAATATCTAATAATTTTACTTAAATTTGCTTCAGATATTGATATAGAATTACAACATTTTACATTTAATTAGGGTACTATTTCTATGATGATTTTAAAAAAATACTTTTTATTAGTTTTTCTATTAGTTTTTACAAATTTATATTCTCAAAAAGTAAAAACTGACGTTGAAAAAGAGCGAGATGAAATTTATAGACTCCTTCAAGAATCTGATGGATATAATGGAAGTAACGATCTAAAATCATTAGAATTAGCTAATAAAGCTATTCTATTATCAGAGAAAGTTGGAACTTCTCGAGAAAAGGCAACAAGTTATTTGTTTGTAGCGAACATATTATCTAGTCTTGGCATGTACAAAAAAAGTTTTATATACCTTGAAAAATCTAATAATGAGGAGTATTCTAAAACAGATATTCATCATCAGGTAATTATAAAATCCATAAAAGCCAATAATTATGAAAAATTAAATTTAAAAAGTCAGGCTTTAAGCGAGTTAAATGGGGTTTTACAAATTTCGGATGAAAACCCAAAAGATTATTCATTACTTTTTTTTAAGGCACAGGCTCTTGTGAAATTAGGTTTTCATTATTCCGAGATTGGAAAACTAGATTTTTCGTTGGGTTATTTAAACAAAGCAGAATTAGTTTTTAAAAAATTTCCTATTGAGGAAACGGTTGTTCAATATTATGAAATCCCTAATTTATATCTTGCTAAAGGAGATGTTTTTCTAAAAAAAAAAATGACAGATTCTACATTTTATTATTTAAATAAAGGATTTGAGCTTTTAAAAAAAAATAAGGAAAATTTACCTACTTTTCATAGTTTCTATTCATCTTACGGAGATTATTATTATCACAAAAAAGATTACAATAATGCATTAGAGTTTTATCTAAAGTCCATCAGGGAAATGGATAAACATCATATTAATGATGTAGATTCTAAGATATTAACATTCAAAAATATTTCCAATATCTACGGAATATTAAACCAATCGAAAAAAAAAGAAATTTACCTTTCTAAATATTATAAAGAAAGTGAAAAGTTGTCGGTAAATAATGTTAATAACATTCAAAAAGCTGTTGATCATATTATAAAAGAGAAAAAAAATGAAATTTCTTCAATTAAAGAGCGCTCCACCACTTGGATTTTTTCAGTTATAATTATATTAATTTGCTCATTAATTTTATTTTGGATTGTTTTCAAAAAAATAAATAAAAAACAAAAAAAAGCCATTTCAGTAATAGAAAGTAAAGAAGCAATTATCATCGAGAAAGAGCAGCAAGCAAAGGAATTAAAGCTCAGAGTGAATGATACTTTTGATGAGATTTTATTATTAGCTAAAGAAAATCACCCAAATTTCTATACTCGCTTTCAAGAAGTTTATCCTGATTTTCACGGGAAACTTTTGGACATCAATCCTAAGTTACATACTAGTGAATTGGTTTTACTTGCTTATATTTACCTAAATTTTGAATCTAAGGAAATAGCTGACTTCACTTATAAATCTCCTAAAACTATTCAAAACAGAAAACATCTTTTAAGGAAAAAATTAAATATTCCTACTTCTGATGATATGAGTGTTTGGTTGAAATCTATTTGTAAATAGTTTTTCCGTAAATTAATATAAAAAATTATTTACAAAGGATATCTAATAGATGTTTTTATTTACAGCATTTTTTTTTCGGATTTTCATTATAATTGCTGATAAAGTTTTTTCATATTTTTTTTCACTCTACAATAATGTTGTATCAATAAAAATTATTAAATACAATATTTGTTTCGAATTTTTTAATATCACTTTTTTCTCTCAGAAAACTACATGTTTTTTATTTGAAAACAATAAAATCGACAATCATTTGATTATTGAATTGGATTTCTTAGAAATCAAATTTCTATCAAGTAACTCGTCAAATGAATAATGAAATAGCAAAACAAAGCATCAGAAAAAAATGAAAAATGAAGTCCTTTCATATACCAATATTATTAATGGTATATGGATAGAGTAGAATTATTCGAATTTTTTTTTTGTAGAAATCATAAATATGACAAAAAAACCACCCAAATTTTTATATTCGATTTCAAGAAGCCTATCCAGATTTTCAAATAAAAACACTATTTATTTACCCCAATTTGCAAAATAGTAAGTTTATTTTTGGGTTTACATTTACCTCTTTATTGAAACTAAGAAAATTGTAGATTACAATTTCAAATAAAAAAACTTTATAAAATAGAAAAATATCATTTGAAAAAAATTAGATAATCCATCTAAAGAAGATATTTATGTACGGTTGAAATCAAAATTTAGATAAAATTTTATTTATTCTATCCTTCAAAAATAAAATAAAACATCTAAACAACAGCTCATTGTTTCTGTTATTGTTCTTAAGTATTTGTTTTTTAAGTTTTTAAATGCGGGTACATGATGGGTATCTGCTTTTTTTGTTGTTGAAAAGTGTTTTATTTCCTTTGCTCGCTAAGCTATGATACAACAATTAAATTTGGAGTAGCTTATAGTTTGTTAAAATAAAAGAAGGATAAAACAATAAAATCAAAATGGCAAAATTTAAGCAATTAGTAAACTTTTTAGTCTTATTATTTATGATAGGAATGGCTTCCAATCAATTAAATGCACAAGATTATGATAATGATGGAGTTATAAATCATTTAGATTTAGATGATGATAATGATGGAATTTATGATAGTGATGAGTGTGGAAATTGGATATCGGTTCCTGATCTTTCCATGGTATCATGGCAAGCAAAAAATGGTGGAATCATTAGTAATATAAATATTGGCGATGTATTTACATCATCAAATTTTGTTACAATAAATGGTATTACATATGACCTTAGATTTGAATTAATTTCAAGATACCCCTCTACAGGAACAGGATCTACCTATACAGTATCGCTTGATCCGGAAATAACAATCGATGGTGGAAGATATGATTTTGGATCTCATATTATTTATGACATTAGATTGGTTGAAGCAAGCTCAGTTACGCCTTCAAATCTTGCTGGGATAAGCGGCTTTTTTGAAGAAATGAAAATTGAAATTAGAGATTTAGACAATGGATCGGCTAATCGCACTGATGTTGGCGCTTTTATTAGTCCAACTCCATTTTCCTTCTCAAGTGGAATATATATAGGAGATCATACGCTTGCCAATGGACAAATAGTTTGGGGATTGAATAACTTTTCGGTAATAAATGAAGAAATAAACAATACAAATCCTAGTCCGAATTATAGCATTACAGGTACTATGAGTAATGTGACTAATGCACGGCTTTTACATGGTATATATGGCACAAGTACTTCAATATCAGCAGCAAGATTATCTTCATTAAAAATATCAGTAAAACAATGTAGTGGAATAGATACGGATGGAGATAACGTTCCAGATTATTTGGATTTAGACAGCGATAACGACGGATGTCCCGATGCGATAGAAGGTGGTGAAAATGTAATTCTTTCTCAATTAAATGCTAACGGAAGTATTTCGGGAACTGTAGATGCAAATGGAGTTCCAACTACTGTTGGAACTGTTGGACAAGATGTTGGTCAGTCGCAAGATTCTACAAAAAATGATTGTTTAGATACCGATGGAGATGGCGTTTCGGACTGGCAAGATATAGACGATGATAATGATGGTATTTTGGATGCTGAAGAAAGCCCAAATTGTTTTTATACGGTATTTGAAGCTAATCAACTAGCAACTGTTACCTCCTCTCTAAATGGGGCGAGTTCAGACCCTTTATCTGGAAATGATATACCTTTTCTTTATAACGATAATAACAATGATGGTACAACAACTACTGCTTATAATTTTGCAGGTAGTCAAACTATAACATCTGGATCCGCAATTTTCACAGTAAAATATCCTACTCCAATTGCTATTAAATCTTTAACTGCAGAACAAGCTGCAAATGGAATGGCGAGTAGTGGATTTGCAAAATTATATGGTTCAAATGATGGCATTAATTATACATTATTAACTGTAGGTAATGGAATTAGTATTGCAACTACCTCAGTAATATTTAATAATACTGCAACTACAGAATATTTATATTATCAAATTAGATACATAGGAACTGTTGCGACAGGCAATACTACTTCAGTTTCAGCTGGAACAACAGCCATTCACGAAATATATTCGTTAGCGGCAACTACACCTATTTATAATCCTTCTGCTCATCCAAAACCTGGATTTTGCACGGTTGATTTAGATGGCGACACAATACCAAATCATTTAGACAGTGATAGCGACGGTGATGGTTGTTCCGATGCCTACGAAGGTGGAGCAAGTTTATCCAGTAATGTTAGTATAATTCCGGGATTGTACGGAGTAAATGGATTGGCAAACTCATTGGAAACTAGTTTAGAAAGTGGTGTTGTAAATTATATTTCCACATATAGAAAATATGCAGCAAATATTTCTCAAGTTCTCTGTTTAGATACAGATTATGATAGTGTTCCTAATCCAATAGATTTAGATGATGACAATGATGGTGTTTTAGATATAGACGAAGGTGATTTTTGTGGGAAATTAAATAGAAATATTAGAGTAGGTTATCTCGATACAACAGTTGGACGAACTGGTCTTGCTACAAATTTATTATATAATTTGAATAATTTTGGAGTAAATGGCGTATATAATAAAGTAAGAGGGGTTACTCTCATACCTTTTGCCACTGCAGCATCTGTAACTGAAACCAATTTACTTGCTCAAAATATTGATATATTTTTTGTTGGATCGTCTGCAAGTAATGCTATTACTTCTGCAGATAAAATACCTACATCCGTTAATACTATTTTAACCACTTGGGCAAAAAATAATGGAAAAGGAATATTTGCCCTTCAAAACAATGCAATAGATTATGGATATACAGTAACCAATAATAATGTAAATCCAAATACATCAGTAGGTGTTTTAGGAAGAGATTATTATACCAATGGATATTGGCCAACTGCCGCTCTTAATCAATCTGGAAGCGTCCAAATGACCATTAAATCATCAACAAGAGAATTTGATTTTCTAATGCTTGATGCAAATCTTCGACCAGTAGTAATAAGTGACCGAGAGTATAATTTGGTTATTTTTCCCGATGCTACTATTTATAATAACGAAGCTGCAAATGCAACACCATCAACAAATGATCAGAATGCTATTGCAGATACATGGGCATACGTATTTGATAAATTTTTAGCTACACAATGCACCTATCTTAATACTGATAATGATGTCAATCCCAATTATTTAGATTTAGATTCTGACAATGACGGTTGTAGTGATGCAATAGAAGCTGGAGCAACCAATTCTACTATATCAAATTTTGCTTTCACCACACAAGGAGGCACTGCAACTGATTCTAATAATGATGGTTTGGCTGATATTATAGATGCCAATTTGAACGGAATACCTGATTATCTGAGTACTTATGAACCTCAATCAATAGATAATACTATTACAAAATGTACAGATAGTGATGGAGATGGTTATTTTAATATCAACGATTTAGACGATGACAATGATGGGATTTTGGATAATGACGAAGGTTTATCTTGTAATTCGTTAAATAGAAACTTAAGAATAGGTTACGTAAATACTACCATTGGAACAAATGGTCTAATGGTTAATTTGTTGTCAAATTCAGTTAACTTTGGCTTAACTGGAACTTATAGTAAATTTCCAGGAATCACATTTGTACCTTATGCTACTGAAGCAGCAGTAACAGAATCACAATTATTAACTGATGAAATTGATGTTTTCTACGTTGGTTCATCAGCTGCTGATGCACAAACTAATTCAGATAAACTATTAAGTGCAACAAATATTAGAATTTTGGCATGGGCTTCTAACAATGATAAAGGAGTTGTAGTATTACAAAACAATGCTACAGATTATGGATATATTGTAAACAATGTATACCCAAACAGTAATCCTTCAACACCTTACGGACCTCTTGGTGAATCGGTCTTTATTAATGGTTATTGGCCAGTAACCACATTTGATATGTCAGGTGTAGTTCAAATGTCGATTAACTCCGCATTGAGGAGATATGAAACAGCAATGGCTGATGTACAAGGGAAAGCTACATTTATAAAAGATAGAGATCTAAAAATAGTATTTATTCCTGATGCCACAATATTCATTAGTAATCAAGCAGTTTCGACTATTGGTACAAACGCTACTTTAAAAGTTGCTGCTGATGTTTGGGCGTTTGCATTTGATACATTCCTAAAAGGAATAGCCTGTACTTCTAGTGATTATGATGCAGATGGAATTCCTAACCATTTAGATTTGGATTCTGACAATGATGGTTGTTCAGATGCTAATGAATACTATAATTCATCGCAAGCAGATGGTAATGATGATGGCGTGTATTATGTTGGTACTCCCATAGTCGATGCAAATGGTCAAGTTACAACGGCTTCTTACACTGGAAATTATATAAATGTAATAAACTCGAATGTTTTTACCGCATGTACAATTGATGCTGTTAATGATGGGTCAGTTTCAATTGCTTCAACAAATTCGCCACTTTTAGTAACTAACGTATTAAGTAATGATACCTTAAGTGGAAGTTTGATTACCACAATCAATACTAATGTTACGCCAGGAACTACTGGACCTTTATCTGTAAATGCAAATGGTGATGTAACTTTAGCATCAAATACCCCTTCAGGAACTTATACAATTACATATCAATTGTGCGAGGCAGATTCTATTACAGGATTGAATGTAAGTCCAGCCAATTGTGACTCCGCTTCTATAACTGTAGTAGTATGCGGAATACCTACACTAAGCGCTGCGACTCAGCCGACATGTACAGTAGCTACTGGAAGCTTCTCGATTACAAACTACAATACTTTATATGCTTACACATTCTCTCCATCAACAGGGGTAGTTCAAAGTGGTGCAAATGTTACTGCACAGGCAGGAACTTATACTGTAACTGCAACATTAGGAGATTGTACTTCATTAGCTTCATCTAATGTAACTATTGATGCACAACCACCTACACCAGTTCAGCCAATATTAAGTACTGCGACTCAGCCAACGTGTGCAACAGCTTCAGGAAGCTTTACAATTACCAATTACAATTCAGCATATACTTATACGGTAACACCATCTACAGGAGTAAGCATATCAGGAAATACGATTACTGCACCGGCAGGAACTTATACGGTAACGGCAACTTTAGGAGTTTGTACTTCAGTAGCTTCATCTAGTGTTGCTATTAATGCACAACCAGCTATACCAGTTCAGCCATTATTAAGTACTGCGACTCAGCCAACGTGTGCAATATCTACCGGAGGCTTCTCGATTACAAACTATAATGCTTTATATTCTTACACATTCTCTCCATCAATAGGAGTAGTTCAAAGTGGTGCAAATGTTACTGCAACGGCAGGAACTTATACTGTAACTGCAACATTAGGAGATTGTACTTCAGTAGTTTCATCTAATGTTACTATTGATGCACAACCAGCTACACCAGTTCAGCCAATATTAAGTACTGCGACTCAGCCAACTTGTGCAACAGCTTCAGGAAGCTTTACAATTACCAATTACAATTCAGCATATACTTATACGGTATCACCATCTACAGAGGTAAGCATATCAGGAAATACTATTACTGCACCGGCAGGAACGTATACTGTAACGGCAACATTAGGAGCTTGTACTTCAATAGTATCATCTAATGTCATTATTGATGGACAAGCAGCTACACCAGTTCAGCCAATTTTAAGTGCTGTGACTCAGCCAACGTGTACAGTAGCAACAGGAAGTTTTACCATTACCAATTACAATGCGGTTTATACTTATAACGTATCACCTGCTACAGGAGTAAGTATATCTGGAAATACTATTACTGCACCTGCTGGAACGTATACTGTAACGGCAACATTAGGAGCTTGTACTTCAATAGTATCATCTAATGTCACTATTGATGCACAATCAGCTACACCAGTTCAGCCAATTTTAAGTGCTGCGACTCCGCCTACCTGTACAGTAGCAACAGGAAGTTTTACCATTACCAATTACAATGCGGTTTATACTTATAACGTATCACCTGCTACAGGAGTAAGCATATCAGGAAATACTATTACTGCACCTCCAGGAACGTATACTGTAACGGCAACATTAGGAGCTTGTAAATCTTTAATATCTGACAACATTACTATTACTAATTCAATATGTGCTCTACCTGACACTAATCCAACACCAGTAAACGGTACAACGGGAGGTGATTCAGGGATCAATGTATTGACTAACGATATTTTAAACGGAAGTCCAGTAAACCCAGCTGATGTAGTATTGACTTCTACACCAAACGGACCATTGACAGTAAATACAGATGGAACAGTAGATGTAGCACCAAACACACCAGCAGGAACATACACAGTAGATTACACTATTTGTGAGGTATTAAACCCAACAAATTGTGATACTACTACAATAACTATCACAGTTGGAACTCCAGTAATTGATGCAGTAGCTGATACTAATCCAACTCCAGTAAACGGAACAACAGGAGGTGATTCAGGGATCAATGTATTGACTAACGATACTTTAAACGGAAGCCCAGTAAACCCAGCTGATGTAGTATTGACTTCTACACCAAACGGACCATTGACAGTAAATACAGATGGAACAGTAGATGTAGCACCAAACACACCAGCAGGAACATACACAGTAGATTACACTATTTGTGAGGTATTAAACCCAACAAATTGTGATACTACTACAATAACTATCACTGTAGTTTGTTTGTTCAATGTTACTTGCCCAACATTTTCTACAACAACTGTAGAATGTTATGATTTGTTACCAGCAAATCAAAACTTGACAATATCTCAATTTGAACTTTTGGGTAATTCAAATGGCTCAGTATCAGATACACCATGCGGTGTAATTGAAATTAATGCTGTAAATGGGGTTTATGCCGGTTGTAATTCTAATGTTATACGAACTTATACAATTACTGAATACTCTGATTTGAATAATAATAATGTTAGAGATTTAGGAGAAGATACAATTTTGAATCAGGTAATTTGTAATCAAAACATAGTAATTCAAGACACAACAGTTCCAACATTTGTGGAAACACTTCCAAC
>NZ_JRHH01000006.1 GCF_000757385.1 Flavobacterium aquatile LMG 4008 = ATCC 11947
CCTGCTGGAAACTACACATTAACATACCAAATTTGTCAAGTAACCAATCCAACGAATTGTGATACTGCAATAGTAACGGTACCTGTTTATACTCCAAGTATTGAACTATTAAAAGAAGGAACTTATGTTGATTCAAATCTTCCATCTGGTGTATCTGTTGGTGACACGATTACATATGCTTTTACAATAACTAACACAAGTACAATTGCTTTAACAAATATTATAATAACCGACCCAATTGTTACAATAATTGGTGGGCCTTTAGCTACATTAGCCGCAGGTGCTTCTGACTCAACTACGTTTACTGCTGTTTACACAGTAACTCAAGCTGATATCGATGCTGGTCAAGTAAACAACTTAGCAACTGCTACTGGAACACCGCCTTCTGGACCTCCAGCGACTGATGACTCTTCTGACCCAACTCCTTGTACTACTTGTGAGCCTGTAGTTGGTTGTCCTACTTGTACCATTACACCATTAATAGACGCTGTAAATGACACTTACAATAGCGTTGCATGTGATGGAACTGGAACAATTGGAAATATTTTAAGTAATGATACTTATGGTTCAAACCCTGTTAATTCTAATAGTAATAGTCAAGTTACCTTAACAATATTGAGCGGAAATAATCCAAATATTATCATTGATAATTCTGGAGCTATTACAATGACTAGCGCTGTTCCTGTTGGTTCATATACATATACTTACCAAATTTGTAGTACAGTATCGCCAAACACATGTGATATTGCAACAGTCATAATCAATATAATTGATACAACGGATCCTACTTGGACAACACCTATACCTCTACCACAAGATATAACAGTAAGTTGTTCGAATATTCCTGTTACACCTATTTTAACTGCGACAGATTCTTGTAGTACTCCTATTGTAACACATGTACAAATTATAACTCCAGGAAATTGTCAAGGTAATTATACAATAGTAAATACATGGACTGCGACTGATGCATCTAATAATGACATAGTTCACGTTCAAACAATAACTGTTCAAGACACAACAGCTCCAACATTTGTGGAAACACTTCCAACGAATGTAACTTTTTTACTGTTCAAGATACTACAGCTCCTGTATTGACATCAACACTTGATGCTGTAATAAATGTAAATTGTGATGCTATTCCGGATATGCCTGTTGTAACATTTAGTGATGCTTGTTCATCTGCTTCAGATATTACAATCACATCAACAGAAACTCCTTCTGAAGTTTCAGAGAATGGAAGTTATACTATCATTAGAACATGGACAGCATCTGACTCTTGTAACAATCAAGCAACTGTAACACAAACAGTAAATGTTACTGTTAGTAATTACTTTAGAACAATGGTTTTAGATTCAATTTGTACTATTGATATTGATTTAATAATCGATATTGCGGCTGAAATAAATGCTCAATATCCTGGAGTTGTTTCTTCAAATGGAACTTATACTGATGTGAGTAATTCTGGTGCATTAAATGAGGCAACTGGTGAGTTTACTCCTTTAAATTTAGCTGATGGTGAGTATATTGTTAGATACGAAAACAACGATCCTGAATGTCCAAGAATAATCGAAATTACGTTAAAAGTGAGAAGAGATTTTTGTGAAGTTGCAGATTGTGTTACTTTAGTAGTCCATAATGCTTTCACTCCTAATGGGGACAATACGAATGAATACTTCTCGATTGAGAATATTACAGATCCTTGTTATGCAGAGAATACAGTAGAAATCTATAATAGATGGGGTGTTTTAGTATATGAAGTTCAAAACTATAACAATGCCGACAAAGCATTTAGAGGTATATCTGAAGGAAGAAATACTGTTAAACAATCGTCTGAATTACCAAATGGTACGTATTTTTACATATTGAAATACAAAACTATTGAAGGAGATTATAGTACTGAAAAAGGATATTTATATTTAACAAGATAATCCAAAAAAAATCGCAGAGAGTTGAAATACTACTCTCTGCTATTGATTTAAAAAACCAAAATAAATGAAAACAAAATTTTTATTTTTCGCTCTATTATTCACGGGTTTTGTGAGTTATGCGCAACAAGATGCACAATATACACAATACATGTACAATACTATTAATGTGAATCCAGCGTATGCAGGTTCACGTGGTGTGACAAGTATTTTTGGATTGCATAGAACACAATGGGTTGGATTAGATGGTGCACCAACAACTAATGCATTTTCTATAAACGCACCTTTAGGTTCTAATCTTGGTGGTGGATTATCGTTTGTTAATGATAAAATTGGTCCAACTAATGAAAACACTATCTCGGCAGATATCTCTTATACTATTCAAACCTCTGAAACGTATAAATTATCTTTTGGAGTTAAAGGAACAGCTAACTTATTCAATTTGGATGTAAGCAAATTAAATCCGGAGCAAGCTGGTGATCCATCATTGCAAAACCTAGATAACAATTTTTCTCCTAACGTTGGAGCTGGAGTTTATTTCCATTCCGATAAATTATATCTTGGAGCATCTGTACCCAATTTCTTTGAAACTAAACGCTATTCTGATAACGATTTTGTAGTCAACAAAGAACGAATGAACTTCTATTTTATTGGAGGTTATGTATTTGATGTGACTGAAAGTTTAAAATTCAAACCTGCTTTTTTAACTAAAGTAGTTGAAGGTGCACCATTGCAAGTTGACGTTTCTGGAAACTTTTTAATCAATGAAAAATTTGTTCTTGGAGCAGCATGGAGATGGAGTGCAGCAGTGAGTTTAATGGCTGGATTTCAAGTATCAGACGGAATATATATTGGATATGGATACGATTTAGAAACTACTAGATTGAGAAGATACAATTCGGGTTCTCACGAAGTATTTTTACGTTTTGAATTGTTCAAACGTGAGAACAAAATAGTTTCACCAAGATTCTTCTAAAAAAGCAACCATCATGAAAAAAATTATATACACTACATTAGTTTTCATTATTTCGTTGAATAACTACGCACAAAAAACTAAAGAAGCTAAAGCCAATAAGGAATACGAAAAATATGCCTACGTTGATGCAATAAAAACCTACGAACGTCTTTTTGAAAAAGGATACAAATCGGTTGAAATGTTGCAAAATCTAGGAAACGCTTATTATTTTAAAGCCGATTTAGAAAGTGCTGCAAAATGGTACACCGAATTATTCGCTTTAACTCAAGATCTTGATGCCGAATACTATTATCGTTATGCACAATCATTAAAAGGTATTAAAGATTATAAAAAAGCCGATGCAATGTTGGCTAAATTCAATGAAAAAAGTGGAAATGACAGTCGTGGTAAATTAGCCGCAGAACAAAAAGATTATTTAGCTGAAATCAAAAAGAATTCGGGTCGTTATACTTTAGAAAACGCCGGAATCAATTCGGATAAATCAGATTACGGAAGTGCATTCTACAAAAACAAAGTAGTTTTTGCATCAGCAAGAGATACTGCTGGATTAGGAATCAGAAAACACGCTTGGACTGGTGAGAGTTTTACCAACTTATACGGTGCCGATATGGGTGATCAAGGAACGCTAAGCGATGCAAAACGTTTCGGGAAAAAACTAAATTCTAAATTTCATGAGTCTACTCCTGCTTTTACAAAAGACGGAAAAACTGCTTACTTCACTAGAAACAATTTCTTAAACGGAAAGAAAGGAAAAGATTCAGATAGAGTAACACTTTTAAAAATCTACAGAGCAACTTTAGATGGTGACGAATGGACTGAGGTTGTTGAACTTCCTTTTAATTCTAATGATTATAGTGTAGCTCATCCTACTTTAAGTGCAGATGAAAAAACATTGTATTTTGCATCAAATATGCCTGGTACAATTGGTCAATCTGATATTTTTAAAGTGGCAATTAACAGCGATGGTACATTTGGAACACCAGTAAATTTAGGAAAAACTATTAATACTGAAGGAAGAGAAACTTTCCCATATGTATCTGCAGATAACGAATTATATTTCGCTTCTGATGGTCATCCTGGACTTGGTGGATTAGACGTTTTTGTGTCTAAAGAAATGTCTGATGGAAATTACAAAAGTGTTCAAAATGTGGGCGAACCGCTAAACAGTTCAAAAGATGATTTTGGTTATTTGATTGATGCAAAATCTAGAATTGGTTATGTAACTTCTAATAGAGATGGCGGACAAGGAAGCGATGATATTTACAGATTTCAAGAAACTAAAAAATTGGAATGTGAACAATTATTAGCCGGTGTTGTAACTGACCAAGAAACTGGTGCTGCAATTGCAAATGCTAAAGTTGTTCTTGAAGATCAGAACCATAAATACATCAAAGAATTAATCACCGATGCTGAAGGTAAATTCGATTTCGGAGCTGTGGCTTGTGGAACTAAATTTTACATCATAGCACAAAGACCAGAATACATTACAAAAGAAACTGCAACAATTACAGCTGAAGAAACTGGGAAAACATTTGTTCCTATTGAACTTGAAAAAGAAGTTAAAAAAGTTACTGTTGGTGATGACGTTGCCAAAACATTCGGAATCAAAATTATTTATTTCGATTTAGACAAATCATTTATACGTCCTGATGCAGCATTCGAATTATCTAAAATTTTAGATTTAATGACTGAAAACCCAACAATGGAAATTGATGTTCGTTCACACACTGATTGTCGTCAAACAGCTTCTTACAACATGGCGTTATCAGACAGAAGAGCCAAATCAACAGTTGCTTGGTTAGTTTCTAAAGGAATTGCAAAATCAAGATTAACAGGAAAAGGATATGGTGAATCGCAACTAGTAAACGATTGTGGATGTGAACCTACAAACAAATCTGATTGTAGTGAAGAACAACACCAAGCCAATAGAAGATCTGAATTTATTATTACAAAATTGTAATTTTAAATACTATTTAAACCCCGGAAAGCACTCAACATTTGTTGGGTGTTTTTTTTTGCAAAAGTTTAAATGCAATCAATAAAAATAAAGAGTAATCTTTAACAAATTCTTCTTAACAGTCTATAAAAAAATAACGTACAAAATCGTACTTTTGCGTTTTCACTAAAATTATGCTAGAAAACGAAAATACTATTGAAGTAATTGGTGCTCGAGTTCACAATCTCAAAAACATTGATATTACAATTCCAAGAGAACAACTAGTAGTAATTACTGGTCTTTCTGGTTCTGGAAAATCATCGTTGGCATTTGATACAATTTATGCCGAAGGTCAACGTCGTTACATAGAAACTTTTTCGGCCTATGCACGTCAGTTTCTTGGCGGATTGGAACGTCCCGATGTTGATAAAATTGACGGACTTTCTCCTGTAATTGCTATCGAACAAAAAACAACTAGCAAATCACCAAGATCTACCGTTGGAACCATCACCGAAATTTACGATTTCCTGCGTTTATTATACGCTCGCGCAGGCGAAGCTTTTAGTTACAACACTGGCGAAAAAATGGTTTCGTATTCTGATGAGCAAATCAAAGAACTAATCAAGGAAAATTTTATTGGAAAACGAATTAATGTTTTAGCTCCGATTATTCGTGCTAGAAAAGGTCATTATGCCGAATTATTTCAGCAAATTGCCAAGCAAGGTTTTGTAAAAGTTAGAGTCAACGGCGAGATAAAAGACATAACGACCGGAATGAAACTCGATAGATACAAAACCCACGATATCGAAATTGTAATTGATAGACTGCAAGTAGAAAATGACGATGACACCGACAAACGTTTATCGGAAAGTATCAAAACCGCAATGTATCACGGCGAAGATGTAATGATGGTGATTGAACATGAAAGTGATGATGTTCGCTTTTTTAGTAGGACGTTAATGTGTCCAACAACCGGAATTTCGTATCAAAATCCTGAACCAAATTTATTCTCATTCAATTCACCAAAAGGTGCTTGCGAACATTGTAATGGTTTAGGAATTATAAACGAAATCAACAGAAATAAAATCATTCCAAATCCAAAATTGTCCATTAACAAAGGTGGCCTTGCTCCTCTTGGCGAATCTAAAAGTTCTTGGATGTTCAAGCAATTGGAAATAATTGGTGAAAAATATAATTTCAAATTAACCGATGCCATCGAAACCATTTCCGAAGAAGCAATGGAAATGATTTTAAACGGTGGAAACGAAAAATTCTCGGTAGTTTCAAAAACCGCTGGTGTCACCAAAGATTATAAAATCGATTTTGAAGGTATTTCTAAATTTATAAAAAACCAATTTGATCAAAGCAATTCATCTTCAATAAAACGTTGGGCTAAAGAATTTATGGACGAAATAAATTGTCCCGAATGTCATGGTTCTCGATTGAAAAAAGAATCGCTTTTCTTTAAAATTGAAGATAAAAATATTGCCGAATTATCTGCAATGGATATTTCTGAATTAACGGAATGGTTTCAAAATTTACCTCCAAAATTATCAGAAAAACAAAAAACGATTGCCACCGAAATTCTAAAAGAAATTAACGATCGACTGAAATTTTTATTAGATGTTGGGCTAAATTATTTATCATTAAATCGAAGTTCCAAATCACTTTCGGGTGGCGAAGCACAACGTATTAGATTGGCAACCCAAATTGGTTCGCAACTGGTTGGAGTGCTTTATATTTTGGATGAACCAAGTATCGGATTGCACCAACGCGATAACGAACGATTGATTAATTCACTAAAAAATCTACGTGATATTGGCAATTCGGTTTTAGTCGTAGAACACGATAAAGACATGATTGAATGTGCCGACTATGTTATTGATATCGGTCCGAAAGCTGGAAAATTTGGTGGTGAGATTATTAGTAAAGGAACACCAGCCGAACTGTTAAAAGAACACACGTTAACAGCACAATATTTGAACGGCGAACTAAAAA
Organism: Flavobacterium aquatile LMG 4008 = ATCC 11947; assembly: GCF_000757385.1. Classification (GTDB taxonomy): domain Bacteria; phylum Bacteroidota; class Bacteroidia; order Flavobacteriales; family Flavobacteriaceae; genus Flavobacterium; species Flavobacterium aquatile. Next base: position 6,839 of record NZ_JRHH01000006.1, read on the forward strand.
TTGAAGTCCCTAAAAAACGACGTGAAGGCAACGGAAAATCAATTAAATTATCTGGAGCAACTGGAAATAATTTAAAAAATGTAACGGTTGAATTTCCATTAGGAAAACTAATTTGCGTAACCGGAGTTTCTGGAAGTGGAAAATCGACCTTAATTAACGAAACGCTCTACCCTATTTTAAATGCGCATATTTACAACGGAGTAAAAAAACCACAACCTTATAAAAAAATTGAAGGATTAGAACATATTGATAAAGTTATCGATATTGATCAAAGTCCGATTGGACGAACTCCGCGTTCGAATCCTGCAACTTACACCGATGTTTTTTCAGAAGTTAGATCGTTATTCACGATGACTCCAGAAGCCATGATTCGCGGTTACAAAGCCGGAAGATTTAGTTTTAATGTTGCTGGCGGAAGATGCGAGACTTGCGAAGGTTCTGGTGTTCGAACGATAGAAATGAGTTTTTTACCTGATGTTTATGTTGAATGTGAAACTTGCATGGGAAAACGTTTTAACAGAGAAACATTAGAAATTCGATACAAAGGAAAATCAATTTCGGATGTGTTGAACATGACGGTTGACGAAGCCGTAGATTTCTTTGAAATGATTCCGAAAATTTACCGAAAAGTCAAAACAATTCAAGATGTAGGTTTAGGATACATTACACTTGGTCAACAAAGTACCACACTTTCTGGTGGTGAAGCGCAACGTATAAAATTGGCAGCAGAATTATCTAAAAAAGATACTGGAAACACGTTTTACATCATGGACGAACCTACAACTGGTTTGCACTTCGAAGACATTCGTGTGCTGATGGATGTAATTCAAAAGTTGGTAGATAAAGGAAATTCGGTTTTAATTATCGAACATAATTTAGACGTAATAAAACTAGCCGATTACATTATTGATGTTGGAATGGAAGGCGGAAAAGGCGGCGGAGAAATTCTATGCAAAGGAACTCCAGAAGAAATTGTGAAAAATAAAAAAAGCTATACAGCGCAGTTTTTAAAGAAAGAATTAGCATAAAATGGATCAATTTGAAATACATACCGAACGATTAATTTTGAAAAGCATTACTCCTGCTATCATTCATGAATTTTTTGAAACCAAATCTAAAGAAGAAATTATTAACTACTTTGGATTTGACGAAATCGGATTTGATCACTATAAAAACATGCATGAAAAAGGAATGGAAACACATCGATTGTCATTATTTCTTTTCTTGTTGATTGATAAACAAACTAATTTATCGATTGGAGAATGTGGTTTTCACACTTGGAATAGATCTCATAATCGTGCTGAAGTTTTTTATAACATGCGAAATGAAGCTTTCAAACAAAAAGGCTTGATGAAAGAAGCATTGAAAGAAGTTTTAGATTACGGTTTTATCGAATTAAAACTTCATCGAATTGAAGCGTTAATTGATGCAAATAATACGCCTTCCTTAAAATTATTACAACATTACGGATTTACAAAAGAAGGCACCATGCGAGAAGATTATGTCGTTAATGGAAAAAATGAAGATTCTGATTGTTATTCCTTGCTAAAATGGGAATGGGAAAAATAAAAATTATATACTTGAAATTATATGCAATACAAACCTGGAGCAATTGGAGCTTTAACTGATGAATATCAAAAAGCATTGAATGAATTAAAGGCGGTTTTGGAAACAATTCCAAATGAATTATTTCTAAAAACTGATTTTCATTTAGATTTAGATTTTCAATCTATTAGAAATATTACTAATCATATAGTCCATTCAGGGTACACTTATTCGAATTATGCTAGAACAAGCTTTGGAACTGAAAAGACAAATCCTTTTATTGAGATAAATTCTGTTAAAGAAGCAATTGAAGAATTAGATAAGATGTTTTTATATAAAGTAAAAACCTTTGAGGATAAATGGTTAATGTCAGATGATGAAATGATGAGTACAATAATTAAAACATCATGGACAACTTATGATTTGGAAGCACTTCTTGAACATTCAATAGTGCATATCCTGCGACATCGGTTACAAATACAGAAACGAATAACCCTACACAATTAAGATTTTTTTTGAAAAAAGAACTAATTTAGCAGGCTGAAAAAACAAAAACGAAATAGATATGATACATAACGAGTACGATAACGAAGACGATAAAATTCAGGATAAATTAAACCAAAAAACTTGGAACGAAATAAGAACCAACGACTCTTGGGCGATTTTCAAAATCATGTCCGAGTTTGTGAATGGTTACGAATCTATGGCTAGAATTGGCCCATGTGTTTCCATTTTTGGATCTGCAAGAACAAAACCTGACAATAAATATTATTTACTAGCCGAAAGTATTGCATATAAAATCAGTAAAGCTGGATATGGAGTTATCACTGGTGGCGGACCTGGAATAATGGAAGCCGGAAACAAAGGCGCTCATCGTGGCGAAGGAACTTCTGTTGGTTTAAATATTGAATTGCCATTCGAACAACATTATAATCCATATATCGATAAAGATAAAAATTTGAATTTTGATTACTTCTTTGTTCGCAAAGTAATGTTCGTAAAATATTCACAAGGTTTTGTGGTTATGCCTGGCGGATTTGGAACTTTAGATGAAATGTTTGAAGCAATCACGTTAATTCAAACCAAGAAAATTGGTAAATTTCCAATAATATTGGTAGGTTCAAGCTATTGGTCTGGATTAATGGATTGGATTAAAAACGTGATGATTGAAGATCATAAAAACGCCAATATCGATGATTTAAATTTGATCAAAATTGTGGATACCGAAGACGAAGTGGTAGCAGAATTAGATCGATTCTATAAAAAATACAATTTAAGTCCGAACTTCTAACTGAAATTCAAAACTATAAAATTCCAAATTCCAATTACTATCTTTGGGGTTTGGAATTTGATTTTTGAAAATTCATATTGCTATGTTTTTTAACTCCTTACATTTCGCCATTTTCCTTCCAATCGTTTTTATAATGTATTGGTTTGTTGGTCATAAATCGAAAATCAATCAGAATTATATATTAATTTTAGCGAGTTATTATTTCTATTCTTGTTGGGATTGGCGCTTTCTATTTCTGTTGGTTTTTTCTACTTTACTCGATTATGTTTCGGCGATGAAAATCGAACAAAGCAAAACCCAATCAGAACGAAAATTATGGCTGTGGATTTGCATCTCAATCAATCTCGGATTTCTAGGAATATTTAAATACTACAACTTTTTTGCTGCTTCTTTTGCCGAATTAGTGCAATCGTTTGGTATGACCGCAAGTCCGATTTTACTGAAATTAATTCTTCCTGTCGGAATATCATTCTACACGTTTCATGGTTTGTCATACATCATCGACATTTATTATGGCAGAATAAAATCTGAGAAAAATTTTGTCGATTATTCGCTATTTGTAAGCTATTTTCCGTTGTTAGTTGCTGGTCCAATCGAACGTGCCACTCACCTATTACCACAAATAAAAGTTAGAAGAAAATTCAATTTCAATAAAGCCAAAGAAGGAATATATCAAATAGTTTGGGGTTTGGTTAAGAAAGTGGTAATCGCCGATTCGTGTGCTATTTATGCCAACGAAATTTTCGATAATTATCAGAATGCCAATTCTTTATCGTTGGTTTTAGGTGCGATTTATTTTGCATTTCAAATTTATGGTGACTTTTCAGGTTATTCTGATATTGCATTGGGAACCTCAAAACTATTCGGAATTGACCTTCTAAAAAACTTCAATTACCCTTATTTCTCCAGAGATATTGCCGAGTTTTGGCGCAAATGGCATATTTCACTTTCGTCTTGGTTTCGCGATTATTTATACATTCCACTCGGCGGAAGCAAAGGCAACAAACTATTTCAAGTTAGAAACACGTTCATCATCTTTTTGGTTAGTGGTTTTTGGCATGGTGCCAACATGACTTATGTCGCTTGGGGTTTTATAAACGCCGTGTATTTTCTACCACTTCTACTACTAAACAGAAACAGAAAAAATGTAGATGATTTTACATTAGGCATTAATTTTGAATCGGTTAGAACACTTTTAAATATTTTAATGACGTTTTCTATAACTTGTTTTGCTTGGATATTTTTTAGATCCAAAACCATAACCGATGCTATAAGTTACATCAGAAGAATGTTTGAAAACCTAGATTTTTCATCTCAATATTTCAAAATTGAACGATACAATCACGAATTAATAACCTTACTTGTAGTTTTCATTTTAGTCGAATGGAATAATCGCTCCAAAATCGAACCTATTTCTGGAAAATACAGTTGGTTAAAACTAGGATTGTGCATTGCTGCAATTTTGGCTTTAGGAGTTTTCTCTGATTATAAAGAATTTATTTATTTCCAATTCTAATACTAATGAGGCAGTTTATTATTTTTTTAGCAAAAGGTTTGGCAATTATCATCATTACAATGGTTTTGCTTGATTTATTGTATACGGCTGTTTTCATGCAATCTGATTCTAGATCTAAAATAGATTTTTTATATAACTCAAAAGATAAAGAATACGATGTAGTTTTCTTAGGTTCATCGCGAGTTAACAATCATTTTGTACCGAAGATATTCAACGATAACGGATACAAAACATTCAATTTTGGTATAACTCGTTCACGTTTAGACGAATCGGCATTGATGCTAAAACTGATGATTGAACGAAAATATAAAATCAAAAATCTCATACTTCAGGTTGATTTGAATATTAATACCAACGATCATTCCGAAGCCATTCGTTCGTTGTTTATGCCTTACATTCATCAATCGCAAATCATTAGAGATCATTATAAAAACATTGACGAATATCCCAAATTGCTGTACATTCCGTTCTATCGTTATATGAATTATGATGCTCGAATCGGCTTTAGAGAAACGTATAATTCGGCAATTCATAAGCCAACAAATGCCTTGTCTTTGGACGGCTTTAATCCTTTAATGAAAAATGTGCGACCTTTAGTTCCAGCCGATTTATCAAAATACAGTCCAAAACGGAATAAATCTTATGACGATATTAAGAAAATTTGTAAAGAGAATAACATAAATTTGATTGCAATAACAACGCCTATTTGTATGTCGACTATAAACCGTGAATATTTTGATCAAATAAAACTAGTCTACCCAGAAATACGTAGCTTTGAGAATGCAGTTACCGATGACAAGTATTTTGCTACTTGTGGTCACATGAATCAAAAAGGTGCAATAGAATTTACCAAAGTTGTGTTCAACGCCTATTTTAAACCTAAAAACGTTAATTGAAAAAGATAATTTACATAATATTTTTAGTCCATTTTGCTTCATTTGCACAACATTATTCCAAAATGATGGTGGATGTTGATGTAGAAAAGAAGACTTTAAATGTATACCAAGAATTAACTTTTTCAAATCAATCTAACGATACCATTTCGAGCATCATTCTAAACGATTGGAACAATGCTTATTCCGATAAAAACACACCGCTTGGCAAACGATTTTCAGACGAATTTATAAGAAATTTTCATTTAGCTTCCGATAAAGAACGTGGCGGAACTTCTGCACTATCAATTGTTGATGAAAATAGGTTTTTATTAAATTGGAGCCGACCAAAAGACAAACCAGATTTGGTTGAAATTCAGCTTAATAACTTGATTTTCCCACATCAATCTGCAAAATTAGTTTTGACCTATGTTGTAAAAATTCCGAGTGATAAATTTACAAAATATGGCTACAGTTCTGATGAAAGTATTTATATTAAAAACTGTTTTTTAACGCCAGCTCGTTATGAAGACAAAGGTTTTATAAAATACAGCAACGTAAATCTAGACGACATCAATAACTCATTATCCAATTATGATTTGGAAGTAAAAATTCCAAGTGGCTTTACTTTGTTTTCCGAATTAAATCAAGTTGGTGTATCCAATTCAGTATATACTTTAACAGGAAAAAATAGATTGGATTTCTCTATCTATTTAGAAAAAAATATTACATTTTCAAGCTTCATAAACAACGACTTAACCGTTTATAGCAACTTAAAAGACAATCGATTAGATATCATTCAAAAATCGTTAGCTATTGATAAAGTAGTTAATTATGTAACCGAAAATATTGGTCGCTATCCGCACGATAACATTACCGTTTCACAAGTAGATTATGAACGAAATCCGTTTTATGGACTAAATCAGTTGCCATCATTTATTAGTCCGTTTGAAGATAGTTTTTTGTATGAATTAAAATTTCTCAAAACCTATCTCAACAATTATTTAAAAAATACATTAAAAATAGATTCGCGAAAAGACAACTGGTTAATCGATGGAATTCAAATCTATACGATGATGAAGTACATTGATAATTATTATCCCAATATGAAAATGATGGGTAATGTTTCCAAAATTAAATTGCTTCGCGGTTATAACTTGGTTTCATTAGATTTCAATGAGCAATACAGCTATTTTTATATGCTAATGGCTCGAAAAAATCTCGATCAACCTCTTGGTAGTCCGAAAAATAAATTAATAAAATTCAACGAAAAAATCGCATCCAAATACAGAGCTGGATTGAGTTTGAAATATTTGGATAGTTATTTAGAGGAAGATATAATACCAAAAAGTATTAAATATTTTTACAGTTTAAACAAAAACCATCAAACCTCAAGAAGAGATTTTGAAAGTATCATTTTCTTAAATTCAACAAAAAATATCGATTGGTATTTCAAAACTATTATTGATTCTAGAGATATTATAGATTATAAATTTGATAAATTAACCAAAACTAAAGACAGCATTTCCTTTTCATTGACCAATAAAACTACAACCAATGTTCCTATTCCGATTTATGGATTGAAAGGTAAAGAAGTAGTTTTTAAAAAATGGATTGACGAAGTAAAAAAAGACAGTATCTACACTTTTGAGAGAAATCAAGCCGATAAAGTCGTAATCAACTATAAAAACGAAGTTCCAGAATTCAATCTTCGCAACAATTGGCAATCGCTAAGACCTTTTAGAATTAGCAATAAACCAATAAAATTTAATTTCATGAAAGATTTGGAAGATCCTTTTTATAATCAAATTTTATATGTGCCAACCTTAAAATTCAATTTATATGATGGATTACTGCCAGGAATGCGTTTTCATAATAAAACCATTTTAGACAAACCATTTACTTTTGATTTGAATCCCTCATATTCTACCAAAACCCAGTCATTATCAGGTTCTGGAGTAGTTTCTGTAAACCAATACAATAGAAATAGTAGATTATATCAAGTAAGATATTCCTTTAGCGGAGCATTATTTCATTATGCGCCAGACGCTATTTATACAAGGTATAATCCATCAGTTTCTTTACGTTTTAGACAAAATAATTTACGTGATAATAGAAAACAAGCACTAATTTTTAGACAAGTAACAGTAAATAGAGAAAAATCAAATTTTGTAGTTGAAGATGCTACTACAGAAAATTATACTGTTTTTAATGCTAAATATTTCAATAACAAAACCGAAGTTACTAATCATTTTAATTTTAGTTCTGATGTGCAATTTTCTAATAAATTCGGAAAACTGGCAGCCGAAATTGAATACCGAAAATTATTCAACAACAACCGACAAATTAATTTACGATTTTACGCAGGAACTTTCCTTTACAGAAATACAACCTCCGATTTTTTTAGTTTTGGAATCGATCGTCCAACCGATTATTTATTTGATTATGAATATCTTGGACGTTCAGAAAATACCGGACTTTTTAGCCAGCAAATCATTATTGCCGAAGGCGGATTCAAATCTGTTTTCGATACACGTTATGCCAATCAATGGATTGCAACAACAAATGCCAGTTTTAATATTTGGAATTGGATTGAAATTTATGGCGATATGGGATTGATAAAAAACAAATATTCTAAAGAAAAATTCATTTATGATAGTGGAATTCGTCTTAACTTAGTTACCGATTATTTCGAACTTTATCTTCCAGTTCGTTCAAGTAATGGTTGGGAAATCACTGACCCAAATTATGGTCAAAAAATTCGTTTTATTGTAACTTTTTCACCCGATACTCTAATTAATCTTTTTACAAGAAAATGGTTCTAATCATTAGAAATCAAAATAGTATTTTAAACAATTACTATCATTTTTAATTTTTTACTGCATAAAATTCAATCAAAGAACAAAAATTGTCTGTATAATTATCAATAATTAAATTATATTTTTTCTTAAGATTAGTGAAATTTACTTCTTTTTCATTAAATTTGTTGGATTAAGAAGATTTTTTCAATTATGACCGAAACACAAAACAAAGTCGAAATTACTTTTGAAGATTTTAAAGCCGAAGTTTTAAACGACTATAAAATTGCCACAATAAGTAGAGAATGTAGCTTACTAGGAAGACGTGAAGTACTAACTGGTAAAGCAAAATTTGGAATCTTTGGCGACGGAAAAGAAGTGCCACAACTTGCCTTAGCAAAAGCGTTTAAAAATGGTGATTTCCGATCGGGATATTATCGTGACCAGACCTTTATGATGGCAATTGGTGCGATGAATATCGAACAATTCTTCGCCGGATTGTATGGTCATACCGACATCAATTTTGATCCAATGAGCGCCGGTCGTCAAATGGGCGGACACTTTGCAACGCATTCGCTTGACGAAAACGGAAATTGGAATAACTTAACCCAACAAAAAAACTCGAGCGCCGATATTTCTCCAACTGCCGGACAAATGCCACGTTTATTAGGTTTGGCTCAAGCTTCTAAAATATTTAGAAATGTTTCTGGAATCAATCAAACTAATTTTTCTGAAAACGGAAATGAAGTGGCTTGGGGAACAATTGGAAATGCATCAACTTCTGAAGGTTTGTTTTTTGAAACTATAAATGCTGCTGGCGTTTTACAAGTTCCAATGGTAATGAGCGTTTGGGATGACGAATACGGAATTTCGGTTCACGCAAAACATCAAACAACTAAAGAAAATATATCTGAAATTTTAAGGGGATTTCAACGTGATGAAAACAATAAAGGATATGAAATTTTAAACGTCAAAGGTTGGGATTATCCAGCTTTGGTGGCAACTTACGAAAAAGCTGGTGCCATTGCTCGTGAAGAACACGTTCCGGTATTAATTCACGTTCAAGAACTTACACAACCTCAAGGACATTCCACTTCTGGAAGTCACGAGCGTTATAAAAATGCTGATCGATTAGCATGGGAAGCACAATTTGATTGTTTAGCTCAAATGCGTATTTGGTTGATTGAGAACAATTTGGCGACAGCCGAAGAATTGGATGAAATTGACAATCAAGCAAAAAAAGACGTTCTTGAAGGCAAAAAAGCCGCATGGACTTCGTTTACAAATCCAACAAAAGAAGAGCAAAAAGAATTGGTTGCCTTACTAAATTCGATTGCTCCTTCTAGCGAAAGTAAAATTTTTATCGAAAAAATCACTTCCGATTTAGCTTCGATTAAAGAACCTATTCGCAAAGAAATTTTAACTACAGCACGAAAATTGTTGCGCATGATTGTGAAAGAAAATACGAGATCACAATTGGCAACTTGGATAACAAATTACACGAATAAAATTCAGCCAAAATTTAGCTCTCACCTATTTTCTGAATCAAATTCTAATATTTATTCAGCGACAGAAGTTCCTGCAACTTATGACGAATCTGCCGATGAAGTGGATGCGCGTTTGGTGCTTAGAGATAATTTTGATGCTATTTTTTCTAAATATCCAGAGTCATTAATTTTTGGTGAAGATGCCGGAAATATTGGCGATGTGAATCAAGGTTTAGAAGGAATGCAAGAAAAATACGGTGAACTTCGTGTGGCTGATGTCGGAATTCGTGAAGCTACTATTCTTGGTCAAGGAATCGGAATGGCGATGCGTGGCTTGCGTCCAATTGCAGAAATTCAGTATTTAGATTATTTGTTGTATGCTATTCAAATCATGAGTGACGATTTAGCAACATTACAATATAGAACGAAAGGTCGCCAAAAAGCACCGTTAATAATTAGAACTCGTGGACATCGTTTAGAAGGCGTTTGGCACTCTGGTTCGCCAATGGGAATGATTATCAATGCCATTCGTGGAATTCACGTTTTGGTACCGAGAAACATGACCAAAGCGGCAGGATTTTACAATACGTTATTGCAAACAGACGAACCAGCATTGGTTGTAGAATGTTTGAATGGCTACCGATTGAAAGAAAAGATGCCAACCAATTTAGGCGAATTCAAAACTCCAATTGGTGTTGTTGAAACACTTAAAGAAGGAAAAGACATCACTTTGGTTTCTTATGGTTCAACATTACGATTGGTAGAACAAGCGGCAAACGAACTAGAAGCAGTTGGAATTAACTGTGAAATCATCGATGTTCAGTCTTTGTTACCATTTGATATTAAACACGATATTGTAAAAAGTATTGCCAAAACCAACCGCCTTTTAGTCATTGACGAAGACGTTCCTGGTGGTGCAAGTGCTTACATTTTGCAAGAAATTATAGAAGTACAAAACGGTTACCAACATCTAGACAGCGCGCCTCAAACTTTGGCTGCCAAACCACATCGTCCTGCTTATGGATCCGATGGTGATTATTTCTCTAAACCATCTGTAGAAGATATTTACGAAAAAGTTTACGCCATCATGAACGAAGCCAAACCAGATGTTTACCCAAGTTTGTACTAGCAACTAGCAGTTTAAAAATAAATTATTAATTCCCTAATTGTAAAAGCAATTAGGGAATTTTTATTTAAAATAAGCATTAACCCCATTAGACACGTTGTTCAACGTGGTAGACCACGTTATACAACGCCATTTACCACGTTGGGTAACGTGGTCAACCACGTCTTGAAGTGCGTTTACCACGTTGGGTGACGTGGTCTACCACGTTATGAACCCCATTCACCACTTTGTATGACGTGGTCAACCACGTTACGAACCCCACTTACCACGTTGTATAACGTGGTCAACCACGTTACTAACGTCATCTACCACGTTGGGTAACGTGGTAAACGGAGTTCAGGACGTGGTCAACCACGGTATTTGATAAATACTACGTTTGGAATTAATTATATTGGAAGGTTTTGATATATTTGTTAAAGTAAACTTTCGCATATACCTACTAAAATGGTGTGATTGGCGAAAGTTTTTTTCGCATAAAAATAAGTTATGGGCAATACCTCGTAGAGGTTAGAAAATGAAAAAAACTTAAGTAATTTTAAATACAGATGCTGCATAAAAGAGTTCACTTATACATATTTATTTTCTTAGTAAGTATAATTACACAGAGTTGTTCACATTTGAATGAATTCGGGCAAAGACGTGTTAATTTTAACTTCGAAAGAATAAAACCAAATAAAGATAATCAGGCTTACGAAATTATTGATACAACAAAATTATATAAGCTAATTGCTATAGAAAATAGATTGCAAGATGAAAATATGAAACTTGAATTCAAAAAAAACGTAGATTCGAATCCAAAATATCTGAAATTTTATGCGAATGGTCGAGTCGGAGAATTTAGAAATATTAATCTAAACAATGTTGAATCTTACAATCCGAAAAAAGCTGAAAGCAATTTATATCAGTTCAAAAATAAAAAGTTTATAATTCAATCGTATTTTGTAAATGCACAATGTGGACAATGCTTTGTGAAACAAATATTACGGAAAAACCCAAATGGAGAAATTGAAGTATTGTCTGGAGATTTCACTTACACTTACAATCCAATAAATATTTCAAAAGATTTTTTAATTTACAAACCTGATTGGTAATAAGTACTGCCCATAACAGGCGTTTGGCAAGATTACTGGTTTCCAAACTAAAATTAAAGTTAATGTTGTATCAAATAAGCATTTAAAATAAAGCAAAAAATCCTATGTAAATCTCTTCTTTAGTCCATGAAAACTTATAAAAATTCTTCACAAAACAAAAAATGAAACTAAACTCAAAACTTATAATTTTAATTCTTCTTATTTCAAACTTCAATTTTGCTCAAGAGCAACCTAATGATTTCAAATCAATTGTTACTTTTAGTACATTTTCACCTTTAATAAGTTATGCGCCACGATGGAATTTGGGATATATCAGAAAAGTCGATAAACGATATTGGGTTGGTTTAGAACTTGGTTATGGTTCTAAAAATATATCTGTAAATTTTGCAGAAGATGGCGGTTGGATTGACAATGACTACAAACTATTTGAAATTAGACCTGAGTTTTATTATGATTTACGACCAAAATCTAAATTAAAACATTTACTTTCATTAGAATTATTTTACATAAATCATTCAGACAAATTCAAAAATGAAAGATATTTTAACATAGAAAATAACACCTATTATAATTACGATGCAGCAGATTACAAAAGGATTAAATATGGAATGAACATCAATCATAGTTTAATTTACAATATCACCACTAAATTGGCGCTACTGCAAAAAGTTGGAGTAGGTTTACGAAGTAGAGATGTGAAATATTCTAACGTTGTGAACCAAATGGAAGATTTAAATTATGAAGGACCTAACTCATTTGTATTTCCGGTTAATGATGGATTTTTGCGTAATGAAGGAAAAGCAACTGCTTTCAATTTTAATCTTGACTTGAAAATAATATATAAATTTTAAAAGTATTGCTTTATCTAAATCCAAATCAAGTTTTCTCGCTTTTTTAAAAGAAATTGAGTGTTACTTCTCACAGGAATGACGAAGATCATAAACATTAAAACCTACTTCAAAGTAAAACTTGTCTTTCCTACCAAATCATCTCTATCGAAAATATTGATAAAGTAAACTCCTTTTTGGAACTCTTCTTGAAGAAATTCTTGAGTAATGGTTGTAGTTTCGTTGTTATAATCAAATGATTTTTTGAAACTGTAAGTCAATGATTCGTTGTCGAAAAATTCGGTAACACGTTTTCCTAAAACATTATTTTTTCCGTTGATGATTTGAAAATAATAGGTTTTATCGCCAGCTTTAGCATTTGGATTTCCGTCTAAAGTGAATGTAATTTTAAGTAAATCGGCTCGACTTGCATTTGTAGTTTCTTCTTGTTTAGATGCCGATTTAGAAATAAATGCTCCGGCTTTTACATTAGACATAGAAACTTTGGCATATTTTTTTTCTGAAGATTTTGGTTGTGCTGGTGTTTCGGTTTTAGTAACTACTGGTTCTGGTTTGGAAGTAGCAACTTTAGAAAAAACATCTTCTTGTTTAGCTGTAGCAACTTCTTTTTTTGCCTCTGCCTGAGTTTCCTTTTTTGGAACAACATTATCTGTTTTAGGAATAGTAATTTCGGTTGAATTTGTAATTTCCTTTGTTGGTTTTGGCTTTGGAGTTTTAGAAACTACTTTGCTTTTTTTACCTTTTAAAACCACAATTTCATCTACTAAAACCTTCATTTTAGATTCTAAATTTTGGTATTCGGTTTTGTATTTTATAAGTGAATTGGCATCGCCTTTAGTTTTTTCTAATTCTAAAACTAACATTTTTACGCGTTCCTTTTCTTCTTGTAAAGCTTTGTAAGTATTGGTTTTATCTGCGATTTTAGTGTCGTACATCAACTTTAATTCTTCAATTTCTTGCAATACTTTTTTATCATTGCTGATGCTTGAAGGTTCGGTTATAGAATTGAAAGAGTTTCCACCCAAAATGTAACCAATACTTCCTGCAAGAAGAATTAATAGAAGACCTATAATTCCGATTAAAATTGGTACACTTTTTTTGTTGCTCATTGATTTAGGATTATAACACAAAATAACACCAAAAAAGCTATAAGTAGTAGTTGATAAACTCACAAGTTATAAACAAAAAAGGCACGCAAATGCGCACCTTTTAAGTCAATTATAATTGAAATTATTTTAGTGTGAAACTAGTTTTAGAAACCAATTCGTTTTTATCAAAAACATTTACAAAGTAAGTTCCTTTTGCAAAATCTTTACCTGGCAAATTTTCTGTTACTTGAACCGATTTGTTTTCGTATTGAACTGTTGTTATAAAACTGTACGTCAAAGAATTTTCTCCAAATGTCGCCGTAGCTTTATCTCCAAGAACATTGTTTTTACTATCAATTACTTGAACGTAATATTGTTTGTCGCCAGTTTTTGCAACAGCATTTTCAGCAATTGTAAAGCTTACTTTTAAGATATCCGCTCTACTTGCTTTTTCAGTAGCAATTTCTTTACCAGAACTTCTTTTCTTGTAAGCTGAAGTTTTTAAATTTGAAATTGTCAATTTAGACGCTTTTTCAACTGTTTTAGTCAATTCTTCGTTTTGTCCAACAAGAGTTTTGGTGTAATTTTTAGTATCTTCAAGAACTACTTTTGTTGAATCTAAATTAGTAGTCAAAGATTGATTTTCTTTCTTTAACACATCAACTTCTTGCATTAAACTGTTCATTTTTACCTGTAAAGCATTGTACTGACCTCTATACTTAGAAAGTTCGGCAACAGTTCCTTTAGATTTTTCTAGTTGCGAAATTAAGTTTACCACTTTTTCTCTTTCTGCAATAAGTTCATCACTCATTGACGTGTTTTCTGCAATTGCAGCATCATAAGTTGTTTTTAGCTCTTGCAAATCTTTTAATACATTTTCTTTCTCAGTTTTTTCAGTTTTTACAACATTTTCTAAAGTAGAAGTATCAGTTGTTAACTTGTAAATGTAGAATAAACTTCCTAGTAATAGCAGTGAAAGTACAGCAATTACAACTTTTAAAGACGAGTTACTTTTTTGATTTTCCATAGGAGTATTTTTTTTAATTTTTGATTTTGTAAAGATAGACGTTATTTCTAAACGTAAATTTATAAGATTTTAGTATTTCTTTATATAATTACACTATTTTTGAACAAATATTTTTCATGGACAAGCTTATTCGATTTACAACAGCCGATTTATCAAAAGTCACTAATTATAGAAGTGGCGAAGTAAAATTTGGCGAAAAAATGGTAGTAATACCTCAAAATGAAGATGTTTCTACCTTTCTAAAGAACTGCGAACCTCAATTTGTGTTGTTTGGAATACCTGAAGATATTGGTGTAAGAGCCAACTATGGTCGACCTGGAGCAGATTCGGCTTGGGAAAGCGCTATAAAAAGCATTGCAAATATCCAACACAACCGATTTTCTAAAGGATACAACATCTTAGTTCTTGGGCAACTAGACGTTTCAGAAGAAATGGAAGCCATTCAGCATTTGGATTTTCATAAGATTGAAGATCGCAAAAAAATGAGCGAACTTGTTGTGAAAATCGATAAAGAAGTGGTTCATATAATTAGTCAAATTGTAAAAGCAGGAAAAATTCCGATTGTAATTGGTGGCGGACATAATAATGCTTACGGAAATATAAAAGGAACAGCATTGGCAAAAGGAAAACCAATAAACGCTATCAACTTCGATGCGCATTCCGACTTTAGAATTTTGGAAGGCAGACACAGTGGTAACGGATTTTCGTATGCTTATGAAGAAGGATTTCTTAAGAAATATTTCATCTTTGGATTACATGAAAGCTATACTTCTAAAAGTGTTCTTGACCGACTTAAAACTTTAAAAGACCGCGTTTTATACAATACTTATGATGCTGTAAAAATTAAAAAGACAAAAGATTTCAATTTAGAAATGCATCTTGCTCACGAATTTATAAAAAATGACAGTTACGGAATTGAAATTGATTTAGATTCGATACCCAACATTCCTTGTAGTGCAATGACCTTGAGTGGTTATTCTGTAGAAGAATTACGTCAGTTTATTTATTTCTTCGGAAGGCATGAAAATGCTAGTTACATTCACATTTGCGAAGGTGCACCAAGTTTAGATAACGATAAAAATAATCACTTAGTAGGAAAATTAATTGGGTACTTAATTACTGATTTTATTAAAGCAAAAATGGAAATTGAATCTTAACATTCCTTTTCGCTAAATATAGCCTATCTTTGCAATCACTTGAAACAGTTCAAGACGATTATATTTATGACATTCAGCGATTTAAATTTATTAAAAAACATACAACAATCATTAACCGAAGAAGGTTATGAAAACCCAACTCCTATTCAGCAACAAGCTATTCCTATCATTATGGAAGGAACTGATTTGGTTGGTTGTGCACAAACAGGAACCGGAAAAACTGCAGCTTTTGCAATACCTATTATAAATTCATTACATCGAATTGTTGGTTCATCAGCAAAGCGAAAAATGATTAGAACTTTAGTTGTAACGCCAACTAGAGAACTTGCAATACAAATTGACGAAAGTATCAACACCTACGGAAAATATACCAATATTCGTTCGATGGTAATTTTTGGTGGAGTTAGTCAAGTGCCTCAAGTAGATCAATTAAAAAAAGGAATTGACATTTTAATTGCAACTCCAGGACGATTATTAGATTTACACAAACAAGGATTTATCGATTTGGACCATATGCATCATTTGGTTTTAGACGAAGCCGATCAAATGCTTGATATGGGTTTTATTAACGATGTAAAAAAGATAGTAAAACTAACTCCAGATAACAGACAAACACTTTTGTTTTCGGCTACAATGCCAATGGCAATTCGTGAACTTGCGGATACTTTTCTAACGAAACCAAAATATGTTTCTGTTGACCCAGTTTCATCGACAGCAGAAAAAGTGAATCAGAAAGTGTATTTTGTTGGAAAAGAAGATAAAAGAAAGTTATTATACCACATCATCAGAAATGATAAATTAGAAAACGTACTGGTTTTTACAAGAACAAAACATGGAGCCGATAACGTTGTGAAAGCTTTAAAGAAAAATAACGTAACTGCCGAAGCTATTCACGGAGACAAATCGCAAAATGCAAGACAACGTGTTTTGGATGCTTTTAAAAATAAAGAAATCTCGGTTTTAGTTGCTACTGATATTGCTGCAAGAGGAATTGACATTGAAAGTTTACCTTATGTCATCAATTTTGACATTCCTAATATTTCTGAAACTTATGTTCACCGAATTGGTAGAACTGGACGTGCAGGAAATACTGGATTAGCCATTTCATTTTGTGCCAAAGACGAGCAACCGTATTGGAAAGATATCGAGAAATTGATTAAAATGAATATTAAGGTAGAGAAAGAACATCCTTATCCTTACACCGATGAAGTACCAAATCCTGATGCAAAACCCGATTTGAGAAATAAAAAGAAACCCGAAGCTGCCAATTCAAGAAAATCGGATGCTTCTAAAAAGAACAAAAAACGCTGGTATTAATCAGCGTTTTTTTTGTTTATAATATTGGTGATTATTTGAAATAATTTTACGGGTTCGAATGGTTTTATAATAATATCATTCATTCCGCTAGCTAGTGCCTCTTCCGTTATTTCTTCTTTATCAAAAGCTGTTAAGGCAATAACTGGAATGGTTATTCCTTTTTTTCGAATGAGTTTTGTAGTTTCAAATCCGTTGATTATTGGCATATTAATATCCATTAAGACTACATCAAAAGCTTCTGATTCTAGTAAATTTATAGCAGCATAACCATCATCAATTATTTGACATTTGAAATTATTTCCTTCAAGGATTTTTTTGGTTACAATTTGGTTGATTTTATTATCTTCAACTACAAGAATTTTATAGAAATGCTTAGATGATAAATCAACTTCAATATTGTTTATAATTTCGTTGCGTTTAGATTCATCCGATTCAAATCCGATTGTGAATGTAAATGTAGTTCCAACTCCTTCTTCACTTTCTAGCTCAACTTTACTACCAAAAAGTTCGGCTAATTTTTGCACAATTGATAATCCTAAACCTGTTCCTTGATAATCGCCTTCTTTACGCTCAATTTGAACAAACTTTTCAAAAATTTTCTCTTGGTCTACTTTAGCAATTCCAACTCCAGTATCACTAATCTGAAACTTAATAAAACTTTTGGTTCCTTCTACTCTATCTAAATCAGCAATAATTTTTACTTCTCCGTTTTTAGTAAACTTCAAAGCGTTGCTTACCAAATTCATGAAAATTTGAGAAAGACGCAATTTGTCACCAATTATAAATTCGGGAATAGACGAATCGATTTTTAAAATCAACTTATTATTGTTCTTGACTGCAATAAATTCTAACGATTCAATGATAGTTTTAATTTCGTCAGAAATATTGAAAATCATATTTTCTAAAACAATCTTATTCTCCTCAATTTTATTTATTTGAAGTAAATCATTCACTAACGAAAGTAAATATCTAGCAGAAAACTTGAGCGAATTTAAATGCGGGCTGCTTGCCAACTCCTTGTGTTCTTCTAATATGATATTGGTTATTCCAACTACACCATACAAAGGAGTTCGTAATTCATGACTAATTGTAGAGACAAATTGGGTTTTTAATTGCGAAGCAACTTCGGCTTTTTCTTTTGCAATTTTTAATTCCTCATTGGCAATTTTTAATTCCTTATTAGATTGATCTCTAAATTTATTATTTTTATATAACGAATACAGCAATAATAACAGAATAAAAAATATGATTACAAAAAGTAGAACAATAAGTTTAGATTCTTTTAAATCTTTGGATTGCTCGTCTTTTTCTCCTTCAATTCTATTAATTTGACGTTCTAATTCATCAAGTTCAATTTCTCCTCCAGCAAGTTTTACTTTCTTAATTCGCTCATCATTATAAACCTTTTCTTTTAATTCTTTGTGAAGGTTTAAATAATAAAACGCTTTTTCAAAATCTTTATTTTTTTTGTAATGGGTTGCATAATCATTGTAAACATCGCAAACATTAGAATCCAACAGTTGAGTTGTATTGAGTTCGCTCAATCGAATTGCTTCATTGAAAAACAACTCTGCTTTTGGATTGTCTTTCAAGTTACTATAATAAGAACCATACATTGAGCACATTGAAATTTTGGCCTCAAGTTGATTTCCTTTCACAACAAAGTCTTTTATACTATTTAAGTATTCTACACCATTATTATAATCATTTATAGCAAAATAAGCAGAACAAATATTCAATCGAGTATACATTATTTCGATAGAATCTTTGATTTTTTCTGAATAAATTAAAGCTTTTTTATAATATTTTATACTTGTTTTAAAGTCATTTTTTCTATACGAATATAGACTTCCTAAGTTATTATTAACCCAATCTTTAATCGAATCATTATTTGTTAAATTGGCATGATAAAGAGCTTTATTATAGTAGTTTAAACCTTTATCAACATTGTAAAATTCTTCGAAATTTAATCCTATAATATTATAGGATTTAGCCATAAGTTCGTCATCTTTAATAAGATAAGCGTCGTTGAGAGCAATTTTAGAAAGCTTTAATGATTTATCAACATCTAGATTGAAAAAAGCATTTCCAGCATCTTCTAGCAGTTTTTCAATCTCTTTTTTCGAACGAGTTTGTTCTTGAGAAAAAGCAAAATTCTGGAGAATTAAAGCAAATAGAAGTAAATATATTTTTTTAAATTTCAATTTTTGTACTTAATATGTAATTTTTGATGAGAATAAATTTAACTAAAACAAAAAATCCCAAACTCAATTGGGACTTATTGCAAATATACTTAATTTCTTATTAACTTTTTATATTTAAGACGTTTCGGAGTTAAATCACCACCAAGACGTTTCTTTTTATTTTCTTCATATTCAGAGAAACCACCTTCAAAATAATACACTTGAGAGTCGCCTTCAAAAGCTAAAATGTGTGTACAAATTCTATCCAAAAACCATCTGTCGTGCGAAATAACCACAGCACATCCAGCAAAATTCTCTAAACCTTCTTCCAAAGCACGAAGCGTATTGATATCTAAATCGTTGGTTGGCTCATCCAGTAAGAGTACATTTCCTTCTTCTTTTAAAGTCATGGCAAGATGCAAACGGTTACGCTCACCACCAGAAAGTGCTGATACTTTTTTGTTTTGTTCGCTTCCTCCAAAATTAAATCGTGAAAGATAAGCACGAGAATTAACTTGACGTCCGCCCATCATTATTAATTCTTGACCATCACAGAAGTTTTCCCAAATAGATTTATTTGGATCAATATTAGAATGCGCTTGATCAACGTAAGCAATTTTTACCGTTTCACCAGTTTCAAATGTTCCACCATCTGGGGTTTCTTCGCCCATAATCATTCTAAAAATAGTTGATTTACCAGCTCCATTTGGTCCGATAATTCCAACAATTCCTGCTTGAGGCAATGTAAAATTCAAATCGTCATATAATAATTTATCGCCAAATGCTTTAGCAACACCTTTAGCTTCAATAACATTAGTTCCTAAACGCGGACCATTTGGAATGTAGATTTCTAATTTTTCGTCTAGTTCTTTTTGGTCTTCGTTCAATAATTTATCATAGTTTTGAAGACGAGCCTTTTGTTTGGTTTGTCTACCTTTTGCACCTTGACGAACCCAATCCAGCTCGCGTTCAAGAGTTTTTCTACGTTTAGAAGCTGTTTTTTCTTCTTGCTCCATTCGTTTAGACTTTTGATCTAACCAAGAAGAATAATTTCCTTTCCATGGAATACCTTCACCTCTATCTAATTCAAGAATCCATCCAGCAACATTATCAAGGAAATATCTGTCGTGCGTTACTGCAATTACAGTTCCAGCATATTGAGCTAAGTGTTGTTCTAACCAAAGTACCGATTCGGCATCCAAGTGATTGGTTGGCTCATCCAGTAATAAAACGTCAGGTTGTTGCAATAATAATCTACATAAAGCAACACGACGACGTTCTCCTCCAGATAAATGTTTAATTGGTGTATCACCTTCTGGAGTGCGCAAAGCATCCATTGCAATTTCTAGTTTTGTATCTAATTCCCATGCGCCAGAAGCATCGATTTTATCTTGTAAATCGGCTTGTCTGTCCATTAGTTTTTGCATTTTATCTGCATCTTCATAAACTTCTGGCAAACCAAACATATCGTTGATTTTATTGAACTCTTCTAGAACCGCAACCGTTTCTGCAACACCTTCTTTTACAATTTCTATAACTGTTTTTGTATCGTCTAAAATTGGTTCTTGTTCTAAATAACCAACCGTATATCCTGGCTGAAAAACAACATCTCCTTGATAGTTTTTATCAACACCAGCAATAATTTTTAATAAGGATGATTTTCCAGAACCATTAAGTCCAAGAATACCAATTTTTGCTCCATAAAAGAAACTCAAATAGATGTTTTTCAACACTTGTTTATCACTTCCTTGATACGACTTACTCAATTTTTGCATTGAGAAAATTACTTTCTTATCGTCTGACATAGTATTATATTAAATTTTTGATATTAGATTTTAGATATTTAAATTCCTTACATTTTGAACCAATTGTGCACCATTTCTTTCTCAGTAAACAGAGCATTTTTATGGTTAAATTCATTGGTTTTACCATTGTAAACATAATCCTTTTCCCAGGCTTTATGATTTGCTGCCAATGCTTTTATGCTGTCGCAAACGTATTTTATTTCTTCTGAAGTTGTTGTTGGATGAATAGACATGCGAATCCATCCTGGCTTTCTGATTAAATCTCCCGATGTTATTTGACAAACTAAATCGTGCGAAGTTTCTTGATCTACGTGAAGTAAATAATGTCCATAAGTTCCGGCACAACTACATCCACCACGCGTTTGAATTCCGAATTTATCATTCAAGATTTTTACACCCAAATTAAAATGCAAATCATCAATATAAAAAGAAATTACTCCTAACCTGTCTTGATGTTCTTTGGCTAAAATATTTATATTTTCAATGTTTCCTAATTCTTCAAAAACATATTCTACCAATTCGTGCTCACGAGCTAAAATATTTTTCACACCCATTTGTTCTTTCAACTGAATGGCCAATGCTGTTTTAATAACTTGAAGAAAACCAGGCGTTCCACCATCTTCACGATCTTCAATATTATCGATGTATTTGTGTTCACCCCAAGGATTTGTCCATGAAACAGTTCCACCACCAGGACAATCTGGTACTGTATTTTTATATAAGTTTTTATTAAAAATTAAAACGCCAGAAGTTCCTGGACCACCAAGAAATTTATGTGGAGAAAAGAAAATGGCATCTAGATAACTTTCTGGATCTTTTGGGTGCATATCGATATCAACATACGGACCAGAACAAGCAAAATCTACAAAACACAAACCTTTATTTTGGTGCATTATTTTGGCAACTTCGTGGTATGGAGTTCTAATTCCGGTAACATTTGAACACGATGTAATCGATGCAATCTTGAAATTTCTATCTTTATATTTTTCTAATAATTTTTTAAATTCTTCCAAACAAAACAATCCGTTTTCATTGGCTGGAATTACTTCTACATCGGCCATTGTTTCCAACCAAGAAGTTTGATTGGAATGATGCTCCATGTGGGAAATAAAAACTATTGGTTTTAATTCTTGTGGCAACGCGATAAATTCTTTTAAATTTTCTGGAATTTTAAGTCCTAAAATACGTTGAAATTTATTGACAACGCCAGTCATTCCTGTTCCGGTGTTTATTAAAACATCATCTTCAGTTGCGTTAACGTGGTGTTTGATAATATGTTTTGCTTCGTGATATGCCATAGTCATTGCCGTACCAGAAACTGTAGTTTCAGTATGCGTGTTGGCTACAAATGGACCAAATTCATTCATTAATTTTTCTTCAATTGGTCGGTATAATCTTCCGCTGGCAGTCCAATCGGTGTAAATGATTTTTTTAGTTCCAAAAGGAGAAACAAATTCTTGATCAATTCCGATAATGTTCTTTCGGAATTGTTGGAAGTAAAGCTCTAGTTCGGTCGTTATTAATGTAGAAGTCATTTCTGTAAAATTATATCATCGAAAAACAGAATACAAAGATATAATTTTAGTTTGTTAAAAGAGTAACCAAAAACATTGATTTTCATCAAAATTTTAAAGCATAATTATTCGGTTTTTAATGGCAAATAAAACCAATCCAATTCGAGTTTTTACTTCAAGTTTTACAAATAAATGTTCGCGATATCCGTCGATTGTTTTTGGGCTGAGACACATTTCGTTTGCAATTTCTTTGTAGGTTAACTCGGTGCAAGCCAATTTTATAAATTCAATTTCGCGTTCTTTTAAAACATCTTTGCTGTCTTTATTTTCGATTTTATGAATTAACAATCCCGAAATCATCTTGGTATAATAAAATCCTTTGTGATAAACATCCAGTAATGCTTCTTTAAAAATAGCCGGTTCGGTATCTTTAAGCAAATAACCTTTTGCACCATTTGTGAGCATTTTTATTATTGTGGCATCATCATCGTTAACAGATAATGCTAAAACTTTCAAATCGGGATGATTCGATTTTAACCATTTGATAGTTTCAATGCCGTCCATAATTGGCATATTTACATCCATTAAAACGATATCTGGTAATGAAGATTCAGAAGTAAGATGAGTTATAAATTCCTTGCCATTAGAGAAAGTTCCCACAACGTTAAACTCCTCAAAACTTCCTATTAAATAGGATAATGAGTTTGAAAATAATGAGTGATCATCTACAATTATGATGTTTATTTTCTCCATAGTTTATTATTCGTCTTGAGATTCAATTTGTACTGGTATTGGATAAATAATTGTTATTTTAGAGCCTTGTGATGAAGAATTTACAGTTAAATCGGCACCAATTAATTTTGCCCTAGTTTTCATGTTTAAAAGTCCAGATCCTTTTTTGCAACTATCAACTCCAAAACCTTTTCCTTTATCGCTTATTTCAATAGTACAAATTTGATTACTGAATTTTATTTTTAAGTCAATAACTTCGCTTTGAGAATGCTTCAAAATGTTAGAAATTGATTCCTGTAAAATTCTATAAATAATGGTTTCATGTTCTTTATTTAAGGCAATAAAATCGCCTTCTAGTTGCAAGGAACATTTAATATTTTTGAATTTCTGAATGCGTTCCAAATCGTCACTTACAGCATCAATAAAATTGGATTCTATCGTAACATCACCATTTATCAGCTTTGCTAAAACCCTAATTTCATTAAGTGATTTATTTACTAATTGTTTTGTTTCTAATAATTGGCTTTTGGAGAAATTCTCTTTTTGCTCCAACATCATGTTCATCTCCATCAAGGCTACAGAAAGTATCTGACCTATATTATCATGCAATTCTCTACTAACGTTGGTAAGGGTTTGCTCTTTAATTTCAATTTTAGATTTTACTAATTCCGATTGAAAAATTAGTTCCGATTCGATTTTATCTAATAAAAACTCCGATTTCTTTTTTTGGAAATAATAAAACAAAATAAACACCGTCGTAAGTAGTGTAAACAATACGATACTGGAAGATATAATTAATAATTGTATTTCTTCTCGCTCCATACGAATCCGATTATAAAACAACAATACATGAGTAAATTTAGAAAAAATAAAATCAAACTTGTCACATTTTGATTATAATCGATTAAAAACCATTCTACTGATAACATGAATGGTAAAAATGGGACATGAAACAGCATTACGCCTATTATAAACCAAAAAAAGACTGAATTTTGAAAATCCATGATCTTATTAGAATTTACCGTTTCAAATAAATACCTACACGATAAAAATACAACGAAACTTATACCTAAAGCAAAACTAATTGTATCAATTCTATTAATACTTACATCAAATAATACATGATTAATTAGAAAAAAAAGAAAAAAGGCTACTAGAAAGAAAGATGCTAATTTCTTATATTTCCCAGAACTTAAGAGTTTTCTTAATAAAATAATATAAAAGGAAAAACTTACTAAAATATAAATATTAAAGACAATGTAATTTAAAAAATGAGTCCATTTAGTAAAATTTATACCTACAAACTCTGTTACAACAGAAAACCAAATCATTACTACTAAAGATTTAGCTTTATTATTAGGCAATTTATGCAAGAAAATAATTCCCACAATGCCTGCAAATAAAGCTAAATAAATAATATAAAATCTAAGGTTTGCTAACATTTATAATCCGTATTCAATTTTTGGTGGATTTCCCATCGAACCATAATTTAATAATTCCATATCGGTCATATCTTTTGCAACTACTGTTGAATTTGGTAATTTGCAAGTTGGAGATAAGAAAAGTGTTGTAAAACCAGCTTTATCTGCAGATTCAGTATCAGAATAAACACCAAAATAAAAACGAATTCCATCTACAGTATGTCCTTTTGCAGCGCCTTCTGTTTTAATATAATCGATATAATTTTGAAGTTCATCGATAGAAAACCAAACCGCATTCGCATCTTCTTTTCCTATCAAATTTCTAATTCCTGCCGCTCGTTTTAAATTGTAATTTTTATTCAATTCCTTTCCTTTTGCAACACTAATCAACTGTGTTGGTCTTTGATAATTTCCCATAATAAATTTTGTTTTAAAGTTTTTCAAATTTAATTTCTTCCCACTTCTTCATCAAGGGGAAAAACACCCTTTTTTTTAAATTCTATTTCCCTTTTCAAAATGGGTTAATCTGCTCTATTTCAAATTACTAAAAAAAATGAATTTTACAAAATCAAAATCAATTATAAAAAACGAACTACCTAATTATAACAAAATGGGAATTACAAACTTAAATGAAGCATTTGAATTTGAAACTATTATTCAAAATCATTTTCCACAATTACAGGATAAATCAAATCCTGATACCATTGAGAAACTAATGCTGCTAAAGAGAGAATTTTTCGTGGCGGACAAAAGTGATTCTACAAAATTTTATCCGAAACCAAAGTTTAAAACCTATTTGGAACACAAAATTTCATTTGACGAATTTAATAATAAGCTAAACGATTTAAAAGATAAAGTAGATTTAAAAAATTCAGAAGCGATTAACGAGATGACCTTCTCAGGAAGAAATTTCACTAGACGAAGAGACGATTCTTTAACAAGATGGAAGGTTCTTGGAAACAAGGACGTAATCGATACCATTTTAGAAACAATAGTAAATAAATAAAGGCGTAATCCGAAAAGCCTAAAAAGAGTAGGAATTACTAAAAACAATAAATTATGCCAGCATTTGCCCCAATGCCTAACGAGAGTGACTTTATGAGTTACATTTTAGGAGATGTATTTAAAAAATTAACCAATGGTGGTGATCCACGAATGTTAGGACCAAACAATTTTATAGCTTGGGAACCAGTTCCAACTATAATTGATCCCGAAGCTTTTGATTATGCTTTAAAAGGTTTTTTTGGAGCAACACCAAAAATTGAAGGAATGACTGATGAGGAATATTCTGATGCAAGAGCTTCTAAAAAGTATAGTAAATATGCTTATGCCGAAGAATTTGCAAGATTAGCAGACCAAATTCCGAGTTTGATTCCCGAATTAGATGCCAATGGTGCAAGAAAATTCACGATTTTTAATCCACATCCAGATCATACGAAATCCAATGTATATCAAGACATTATGGACTATTGTGTTGTAAAAAACACTAAAATAGATCCGAAAGTGGAGAAAAAATTGGAAACATTAAGAAAGCAAATTGTTACCATCAAAAAATTGGCTAATCCAGATTATGATGATACAGTAGTTGAACATCCAGATGACAATCCGAAATTCATTTATCAATCGTTTCCTTCGCCACAATATGTGAAATATTTAGAGTATGAAGCTTTGTATTATGAAGCCGAAGACCAACTAACAGATTTACAAAAAAGAGTTGCCGATGGCGATTCAGATGCAATGTCAGAAATGGCTATCAATGGAAGAAACGTTATTAAAAGACGTGATGATGCCTTAAAAAGATGGGAAGGAATTGGTTACAAAGGTAAAATTGAAAAAGCGTTAAACTACATTGACGAAATTGAAAGCAGTAACTTTATTACCATCAAAAAAAGATATGAATCAGAACTTTTAGCAGCTAAAAGAACAGGTTTGGGCGGAATGAACACTTACTTCTATTCGGCTCCAGTTCCTGCAAGTACTTTGGCTAATTCTAAAAAATGGCTAAAATATGAGTTCAAGAAAAGTGATTATGAATCCAATTATCAAAGTACAGCACACAGCTGGAGTGCTGGCGCAACATTTGCTGGATTATTCTCTGTTGGTGGAAGCGGAACTCACAAAAGAGTGAATTCTAATTATAATTTCAACGATTTTGAAATGTCCTTCAAAATTGGGAAATGCTTTGTATCAAGTCCGTGGTTAGGAACAACTTTCATTAAATCTCGCTATTGGAAATATTCAAAAAATGGAGAAGTAATCACTAATAATCAAATGGTTAGCGACGGAAACGGCAAAGGATTATTGCCAGCAGTTCCAACAGAATTTTACTTTTTAACCGATTTAAAAATTGGTTTCAAAAAAGGATCCGATTCTTACAAAAGAGCCGAAGACGAAATTAAAGCAGCTGGCGGATTAATGATAGGACCATTTGCAATTGGTGGATCTTATGGCTACAGCGATACTCGTGTTAACAGTTCAGGTTCTAGAGAATCACAAGGAATGTCGTCTGACGGAATTTTACTTATCGGAAGAAAATGTAATATCATTGACTTATCACCAAATCCACTTCCATCAATAAAAGCGGATGAATGGGTTGAAGTAAATTAAGCCTATTAAAAATTCCAAATACCGATTTTGGTATTTGGAATTTTATTTCCCCAAATATAACCTACCAAACTGAAACCAATCATGAAATACTATATCGCTCTTTTTCAAAAAATAAAGGAGCATTACAAAACGCAAACTTCCAACCCAAATGAGATTGCTTTAATATGCCCTTCATTGCGAGTTTATGAAGATTCTGAAATGAAACTTATGCTTCCGCAAATGCTTATTCAAGACGAACTAAAAGGCGAAGGCTTACTTAAAAAACAAGATCTTTCGTTTCAATTAAATTCGCTTCCGTCATCTGATAAGTATTGGGATATTAATCCAAGTAATACCTTATTCGATGCTTATAGTCAAATAATTAGCGCTAATCAAGATGTGGCTATTCAAGATGATTCTACCGAAACTGAATTAGCTAAAAAAGTACTCTTTGATGCAAAAGGAAAACCTACCAAAGAACGAAAAGCCTATGATAAATATCTTGCGCAATTTGAAAAATTAATAGCAGAATGGGAGAATCATATTGTTGCATTTTCTGGATTACAAACCGACGATGAAAAGAAAATTTGGTTAGAAAAACTCAATGTTATACTTCAAAAAAAGGAAATTATTCTTGCCGATCACAAACTTTTAGGATTTAAAAAAACCATCGAATCTGCTTTAGAAAAAATAAATGAATCGGATGATTTTGATCGTTTTCTTTCCAATTTAAAAAGTGCAAAATACACTTTAGAAGGCTCTAAAAAAACTGGAATTGTCTCGCAAGATTCTTATTTAGACATCAATTTTATACCATATGATTTTATGTCAACAGATAATGGATGGAACAAACTAACATTGTCAAAAGTAGAACTAGATCAACTATATGAAGCAGCTAAAACTGAGAAAAACGATTTTCCGTCTGAAATTATTTCAATTGATTATGATGAAAAAAATATCACAGGAATTGAATTGGACTTTTCAATTATTTCAATGCAAAGAAATTGGTTTTCACTCGATCCAATAACTTCTAGTTTCTTTAAATGGAACGAAGCCAAATCAATTTCTGACGGACAAACAATCAGTAATGAATTCTTACTTTCGGCATATCCTAAAAAAATGTTGTTGATAAAAAATTTGAAAATAAACATCGATCAAGCTGTTGATGCTTCAACGGTTAGTAATGTAAATCAGTTGATTCATTTTGGACCAATCTTGATGAAAAATCAAATGTTTATCAACTCCAATTCGAATGTAAAATTTATAAAAGCTATTAGAAATAAGGAAGTTTTGCAATCAACTAATATTAAAAATTACAACAATAAAGCCGTTGTAAATGCTACAACAATCACTCCTATTACGGCTACAATTTCTGCTCCAATAGCTCCAATTGTAACTGCTGCAACACCGATAACTCCTGTAACGCCAATGCAACCAAGAGTTGTGTTACATCGACCAATAACAATGAAACCAGTTTTAGATGTTAAACCAGTAATTTTAAATCCGGTACTTTTTCATCCAATAAAGATTATTGAAATCAACAACAATTTGGCTAATGTAATTTTTACTGTAAAAGATAAAATTACTAAAATCGGAATTTACAAAACCGAAATCTCTATTATGGGCACAAACAATTCGGTTTTCAAAGAAGTGGAATCCGATGAAAATGGCACTATAAATTTTCAGCTTCCAATAGGAAATTATTCGGTCGAAATTAAGAAAGACGGCTATAGTTTATTAAAAACAACTTTAAATATTATCAATACCAACACTGTAAATCAAGAACACATTCTCAATCCAGAATCAGTTACTTACGATACCTATTTTTTAATAGGAATGATTTGCGAAAAACTACCAAAAATACCAACCTAAAAATACAAAAATATGTTAGCAAGTAAAGAAATACGATGGTTTTTTGAAAAAGAAAACAAGGAAATTACAAATTGGTTTTTAAATAAAAATCTGACCATTAGCAACACAAAACCACGAACAGATTACTATAAAAAACTCAATCAAGATAATTTGAGCGTAAAACTTCGTGAAGGAAATATCGAGATAAAAGAGCGAGTTGGTAAAGCTACTAAAAAGCAAATGGGCAAGTTCGCATATGGATTTTTTGAAAGTTGGGTGAAGTGGAGTTTTAATGTGAAACTTGAAGATTTAGAATCTAAAGAAATAATTTACGAAGAACATCCTGAATGGATTGCCATTACTAAAAATAGAATTGGATTAAAAATAACTCATGACGCTAACGGAAATTACAACTTTTTACCAATTACCGATCGCGTAGATCATGGTTGTCAAATTGAATACACTAGAATTCAAGCTAATGGAAAATTTCTGTATACCTTTGGATTAGAATGGTTTGGTAATAAATTTATTGATATTGATGCTACTTTAATTGATGAAATAACTGGAACAAGTCTTTTGGGATGTCTAGAATCTTTTGGATACGCTGAATTTTTAAACCGATTATAAAACTAGAAATTATGAAAACAAAATACGGATTTACACTTTTTTCAATCGATGAATTTGAAAATTATATAAAAAATTTAAAAGTTGGACGAACCGTTTTATACCTCCAACAACATCACACCTATTCTCCGAATTATAATTTATGTACCAATTCCAATCAGTTGGAGTTGCAAAAAGGAATGAAAAACCATCATGTAAATACTAATGGATGGAGCGATATTGGTCAGCATTTTTCTACTTTTCCCGACGGTTCGATTGCTACAGGACGAAGTATAGAAAATTCTCCAGCGTGCATTTACGGATTCAACTCTAATGCTATTTGCATTGAAAACGTTGGAAATTTCGATTCAGGAAACGATGTGATGACTCTTTTACAAAAAGATACTATTGTAAAAATGACAGCTATTCTATGCAAAAAATTTAATATTCCGATTACAAGTGATAGAATTGTTTATCATCATTGGTTTAATCTTTCCTCTGGCGAACGAAATAATGGAACTGGCGGAAATAAATCTTGTCCAGGCACAGCTTTTTTTGGCGGAAATAAAGTGGCCGATTGCGAAAACAACTTTTTACCACTAGTTCAAAATGCTATAAACAGAATGCCATCTCCTACTCCAATTTCAATTTTAGAATACCGAATAATTACTGCCAATGAATTAAATGTTAGAACATTACCATCGGCGAGCAGTGCAAAAGCTTCAGATAGAGTTGCAATACCATTGGGTTCAGTTTTACGAATATTTGAAGAAAAAAACGGTTGGTATAAAATATCCAGCTCATCATCACATTGGATATCAGGACGATACACTCAAAAAGTAATTCGTGCCACAGTAAATGCAGACACATTAAATATTAGAAATGGTGCTGGAATAGATTTTAGCATTGTGGGAAGTTTAGTGAAAGGAACTGAAATTTTCATTACCGAAGAAAAAAATGGATGGTGTAAAATCGGTTTGGAAACTAAATGGGTAAAAAATACATTCGTCACAAAAAACTAAATTAATTGTGATAATTTGATAATTTTTTCATGATGTAATATAAAACTTATCTCTAGCTTTTTTCGTAAATTTGTATACCATTCAATTACAATTAATGCAATTAAAAATTAATAATCGATTTTCTAAAGAATTAACTGCCGATAGTATTGAAATAAATACTTCACGACAGGTTTTAAATGCTGCTTTTTCTTATGTTACTCCAAGAATTCCATCGCATCCTAAGTTGATACATGTGTCTGAGGAAGTGGCAAATTTAATTGGAATTTCATCAGAAAAAACTCAATCTGAAGAATTTCTTAATGTATTTTCAGGAAAATCAATTTTACCTGATTCTCGACCTTATGCGATGAATTATGCTGGTCATCAATTTGGAAATTGGGCTGGTCAACTTGGTGATGGAAGAGCAATTGTTTTAGCTGAAATTGAACATAATTATCAAAAAAATATGCTTCAATTGAAAGGTGCCGGAAATACTCCTTATTCTAGAAGAGCCGATGGTTTGGCCGTTTTTCGATCTTCTATTCGTGAACATTTATGTAGTGAAGCAATGCATTATTTAGGTGTTCCCACTACTCGTTCGTTATCGTTGATTTTAACTGGGGACGTCGTTTTAAGGGATGTAATGTATGATGGAAATCCAGAATATGAAAAAGGCGCTGTTGTGTGTAGAGTTGCTCCTACTTTTATAAGATTTGGAAGTTTCGAATTGTTTTCATCACAAAATGACATCGAAAATTTACAAAAATTAGCCGATTTTACCATAGAACATTATTATCCTGAAATTTTAATTGATGGAAAACTAAAATACGTAGAGTTTTTTCAAAAAATTGCCGATAAAACCCGAAAAATGATTGTTCATTGGCAACGAGTAGGTTTTGTTCATGGTGTAATGAATACCGATAATATGTCTATTTTAGGACTTACTATCGATTTTGGTCCTTATGGTTGGCTTGAAGATTATAATCCAGATTGGACACCAAACACAACCGATAATCAAAACAAACGTTATCGTTTTGGAAATCAACCCGATGTTGCACAATGGAATTTATATCAGTTGGCAAATGCATTGTATCCTTTAATTGGCGAAGCCGAACCTCTGGAAACTATTTTGAATAAATTTCAAGAGCTGTTCGAGGCTGATTATTTAAACATGATGCGAAGTAAATTGGGTTTAACTAAAGTACTAAAAAAAGATAAAAAATTAGTTTTAGAATTAGAAAATGTATTGCAATTATCTGAAACAGATATGACTATCTTTTTTCGAGAATTGAGTAATCTTAAAAAAGATTTTTCCGTTGGCTGTGGAATTTCAATAGTAAACAATGCTTTTTACAATCCGAAAGAAATTTCTAAAACTATTTTAAAAAGTTGGGAAAAATGGTTCACAAAATATATTGATAGAATAAAATTAGAAGATGATTCTGATGAAATTCGAAAAACAAAAATGAATCTTATTAATCCGAAATACGTGTTGCGAAACTACATGGCGCAAATAGCAATTGACGCTGCAAATATCGAAGACTATAGTTTAGTAAATGAGCTATACATGTTATTAAAAAAACCTTATGACGAACAACTAGAATTTGAAAAATGGTATGCGAAAAGACCCGATTGGGCACGCGTTAAAATAGGATGTTCCATGCTTTCTTGCAGTTCTTAATATTTTTTTATAATTTAGTATCATTAAACAATTGTTAAGATGACTACTAATTTTAAAACCATTGACGAATATATTGCCATGCAACCCGAAATGGTTATTTTAATTTTGGAAGAAATTAGGAAAACAATAAAAAATGTAATTCCAGATGCCGAAGAAACCATCAGTTATCAAATTCCAACTTTTAAATATCACGGAAATTTAGTTCACTTTGCAGCTTATAAAAATCACATAGGTTTTTATCCTGGAGCATTTGCTGTCGAAACTTTTAAAGATGAGATTACTGATTATTCCACTTCAAAAGGAACTATTCAATTTCCTATTGATAAGCCAATTCCGTTGGATTTAATTTCAAGAATCACTGCATTTAGAGTCAAACAAAATTTAGAAAAAAAGAAAAAATGATCACTGTAAAAACTACTGTAACTGCTTCAATAGAAAAAGCTTGGGATTTTTGGACAAATCCTAAACACATTACAAAATGGAACAACGCTTCAGACGATTGGCATTGTCCAAAAGCTTTGAATGATTTAAAAACAGGTGGAAAATTCAGCTTCACTATGGCTGCTAAGGATAATTCCATGAGTTTTGATTTTGAAGGAACTTATACAAATGTCATCGAATTTAAGTTAATTGAATATACAATAGTTGATGGACGAAAAGTAAAAATTTCATTTGAAGAAACACAAAATGGTATTGAAATTATAGAATCATTCGAACCTGAAACTATGAATCCCGAAAATTTGCAACGTCAAGGTTGGCAAAGTATCATCGATAATTTTAAAAAATACGCAGAACAACAATAAACAATAAACATACAATGGCAACAGTAAACACTTACTTAACATTTAACGGAAATTGCGAAGAAGCATTCCTATTTTACAAATCGGTTTTTGGAGGCGACTTTGCCTACATGGGAAGATTTGGCGAAATGCCACCATCAGACGATCCAAATTGTCCTCCGCCAAGTGATGAAGAGACAAATAGGATAATGCACGTTTCTCTACCAATTAGTAAAGAAACCATTTTGATGGGAAGCGATACCACTAGTCAAAGCGGCAATGCGGTTTTTGGAACTAATTTTTCGGTTTCAATAAATACCGATACTAAAGATGAAGCCGACAAACTTTTTAACGGACTTTCTGCAGATGGAACGATTATCATGCCAATGGAAAAAACCTTTTGGGGTGCCTATTTTGGTATGTTTACCGATAAATTCGGAATTGGTTGGATGGTAAATTTTGATGAAACTCCTCAATAATTTTATAAAAAAAAACGCTGATTAATTTCAGCGTTTTTTCTTTATATCATTCATTATCCAATCCAATTGCGGATCGCTGTTTTTAATTTTATCTTCAATTGTAAGCTCTATTTCAACATCAGGAAAAATACCTCTACCTTCAATATTTGTTTGATTAATCGTTCTAATATCCATTAAACCCAATCGCAATGGAATTTTAGAATTTGGCAAATCAACTACTGGCATAATTCCTGCAACAGTTCCGTTAAATGCGCCACCAGTTTCTTCGCCAACAAAAGTTACATTTGGATTTCCTTTCAAAGATGAAGATAAAATACAAGAAGCCGAAAAACTTCCACCATTAATCAAAACATAAGTTTTTTCGCTATAATTATTGGGTGCAAATTTGCTTTTTCTTGATCCTACAAGTCGGTACTCATATGTTCCATCAGCTTTTTTTGTAGTTCTAAAATAAGAAAATCCCATGTAAAAAGGATAAGCAATTGCGGCAAACGGATAAGCAACGGCAGGCAATTCTCTAAACAAACCCCATTTGAATAAACTTGTTTTAGAAGTAACTTTAGCTGGTTGCAAAATCACAAAATCTTTATCGGTTAAATACGAGTACAAATTCACCGCATCGGCAACTCTTCCTCCTGGATTGTCACGAATATCGATGATTAAATTTTGAATATTATGCTTTTTGATAGAATCGAAAATGGCTTTGTAAGACTTTGAATAAATTCCTTCTGAGAAGTTTTTAACTTTTAAAATAGCGATTGTACTGTCTGATTTTACAAACTTCAAACTCTTGGCATACTCATTCGTTAAAGCGTTGTATCCATAAATTCTTTTATTTTTTCGTTCCAATTTTAGTTTTGCCTTATCAACTGGTTTTTTTGCAACTACTTTTGCCGAATCTTTTTGAACTATTTTACCTTTTGAAACCTCTTTCTTATCAGACTTATTTCTAGAAATGACAGCTGAATAAGTCGAATCCTTGTGTTTAAAAACATAAGTTAAACTATCATTTATACCTATTTCATTGGTCATGTACAACGAAAATCTTTTATTGAATCCTTTGCGGATGTAGGTTTCATTATAACCATCAGAAGTTACTGATTTTCTATATTTATTAAAAAGTGTTTGCGGTGCAACTCCGTTTATGGAAACCACTTCACTTCCTAAATTGATACTTTTCTTTTTGGATTTATTTTTAATTACAAATAGTTTGTTGTTTTCCCATTCAAAAGTAAATTGAGATAATGGTCCGTCGCCCATTTTCTTTAAACGTTTCGATTCTTTCTTGGAAAGTTTCTTCGAAGGTGGCGTCATCGTCATGTGACCTTGTCGAACCGAAGCAATAACTGGAGAAATTACAAAGTAAAACTCCGAACTTGTCATGGGTTTATTGACTACTTTTCTGATACTATCAAACTTATAATCAAGTTTTTCTTTGGAGATGTATCCGTAAAGATTTGGATATAATTTTTCTAATTTGTGTTGGGTATAATCAATGTCTTTTTGGAGTTTCTCAACAGGAATTGGTTGTGCTAACTTATAATTATATTTTTCTACTGAAGTACAATTAACTAACAATAAAGCAATTACAACTATAAAAGAAATCCTCGTAATTTTAAAAGACATATAATTTTGTTTTGGAAATCAAATATAGGATTATTTGGGTTTTATAGGAATTTGTTAGGAAATATTTAGGAAAACAAAACCTTTCAAAATCGCTTTTGAAAGGCTTCTATATTTATAAATAATCTGAAATAAAATCAAATTAAATCCCAGCAACTTCTTTAATCTCGCCAATAATTCTTTCGGCTAAATTATCTGCTAACTCTTGCGTTGCAGCTTCTGTATAAATTCTAATAATTGGTTCGGTATTCGATTTTCTTAAATGTACCCAATTTTCTGCGAAGTCAATTTTTACGCCATCAATTGTGGTAATATCTTCGTTTTTATATTTTTCTGTCATCGCAACTAAAATTGCATCAACATCAATTTGTGGTGTCAATTCAATTTTATTTTTACTCATGTAATATTGTGGGTAACTTGCGCGAAGTTCTGCAACCGTTTTGGTTTGATTTGCCAAATAAGTCAAGAACAACGCCACACCAACGATACTATCACGACCATAATGCGATTCTGGATAAATGATTCCGCCGTTTCCTTCTCCTCCAATTATGGCGTTGGTAGCTTTCATCAATTCTACTACATTCACTTCACCAACAGCACTTGCTTGGTAACTTCCGTTGTGTTTGTTGGTAATGTCGCGCAATGCACGAGACGAACTCATGTTAGAAACCGTATTTCCTGGAGTTTTACTCAAAACATAATCGGCAATCGCAACCAAAGTATATTCTTCACCAAACATTTCGCCATCGTTAGAAATAAATGCCAATCTATCAACATCAGGATCAACTACAATTCCGAAATTGGCTTGTTCTTCAACTACCAATTTACAAATATCTCCCAAATGTTCTTTCAACGGTTCTGGGTTATGAGGAAAATGTCCGTTGGGTTCGCAATATAATTTTACGCATTCCACACCCATTAATTCTAACAACTTTGGTATAATTATTCCACCAGACGAATTCACAGCATCAACAACAACCTTAAATTTCTTGGTTTTTACCAAATCGGCATCAACTAATGGTAAATCTAAAACTTCGTCAATATGAATATCCATGTACGAATCGTTTACGGTAATTTCACCTAACGAATCTACATCAACAAAATCAAAAGCTTCACTTTCGGCAATTTCTAGAATCAATTCGCCTTCTTTTCCGCTAAGGAATTCACCTTTTGCGTTCAGTAATTTCAAGGCATTCCATTGTTTCGGATTGTGTGAAGCGGTTAAAATAATTCCGCCATCGGCTTTTTCCATTGGAACTGCAATTTCAACTGTTGGCGTTGTAGAAAGTCCTAAATCGATGACATCAATTCCTAATCCGAGTAACGTATTCATCACCAAATTATGAATCATTGGTCCAGAAATTCTCGCGTCTCTTCCTATAACTACTTTTAATTTGCTTCCATCTTCCAACTTCCCACTTCCTTTTTTAAGAAAAGTTCCATAAGCCGAAGCAAATTTTACAGCATCAACTGGAGTAAGATTATCACCTACTTTACCGCCAATAGTTCCACGAATTCCTGATATAGATTTTATTAAAGTCATCTTTGATATTAGTTTTTAGATATTAGATTTCAAATATTAAATTTATTGTACAAATATAGTAATTTGAATTTCTAAATTAAATAACTAAATTAGGCGAATGAATTTTCTAGCGCACATCTATCTTTCTGGAAACAACGACATGCTTAAGATTGGTAATTTTATGGCCGATAGTATTCGTGGGCATCACTATTTGGATTATCCAGACGATATTAGAAAAGGTATTTTATTACATCGATACATCGATACTTTTACCGACGCGCATCCTATTTATAGAAAAAGTAAACACCGTTTGCACGAGAAATACGGACATTATTCAGGTGTAATTATGGACATTGTTTACGATCATTATTTGGCTAAAAATTGGTCGAAATATTCCAATGAAAAACTAGAAGATTATGCCGACAGTTTCTACAAATTACTTCAAGATAATTGCGAAATACTTACCGATAAAATTCAGAAAATGATGCCTTCTATGATTGCTAGAAATTGGTTAGTTAGTTATGCAACTTTAGATGGTTTAGAAATGATTTTATTTCAAATGGATTACCGAACAAAACATCGTGTTCACATGCAAGAAGCAATTGTTGAAGTAAAGCAATTTTATACGGAATTTGAAGAAGAATTTACATTATACTTTGAGGAATTAGAGCAACATTGCCAGGAGAAATTAACAGAATTATGAAAAAACTATGCACAATATTGTCATTCCGTAGGAATCGCAATCAAAACTTAAAAAGAACAACACTTTTAATTTTTCTCTTTTTTTCACTTTTCTGCCAAGCGCAAAAAGGATTAATCACCTCCAAAGCAATGGTCGTTTCTGCACGTGAAGAAGCATCACAAATTGGTGTAGAAATAATGAAAAAAGGTGGCAATGCCTTTGATGCAATGGTTGCCACCGAATTGGCACTTGCTGTTTCCTATCCGTATGCGGGAAATATTTCTGGTGGTGGATTTATGGTATATCGATTGAATAACGGCGAAACTGGAG
Organism: Flavobacterium aquatile LMG 4008 = ATCC 11947; assembly: GCF_000757385.1. Classification (GTDB taxonomy): domain Bacteria; phylum Bacteroidota; class Bacteroidia; order Flavobacteriales; family Flavobacteriaceae; genus Flavobacterium; species Flavobacterium aquatile. The sequence continues at coordinate 44,794 of NZ_JRHH01000006.1, forward strand.
CATTAGATTATCGCGAGAAAGCTCCGATGAAAGCTTCAAAAGACATGTATTTGGATGCAAACGGAAACGTAATACCAAATTTATCAGTGAATGGCGCATTGGCAGTTGGCATTCCTGGAACTATCGCTGGATTATTTGAAGTTCATAAAAAATTCGGAAAATTATCGATTGAAGAAATTATGAAACCTGTTATTGCTTTGGCTGAAAAAGGTATAGTTATTACTTCAAAACAACTCAAACAAATAACAGACAATCGCGAAGAAATCATTAAAGTAAGTGGTGATAAGACTATATATTCCAAAGAGTTAAAAGTTGGCGATACTATTAAATATCCAGCGATGGCTTCGACTTTAAAACGAATAATGCTAAACGGAAAAGACGAATTTTACAAAGGTGAAACTGCTGAAAAAATAGTTGCTTTTTTAAATTCAAAAGGTGGTATTATTTCGATGGAAGATTTGGCTAAATATGAAGCAAAATGGCGCGAACCAATCCGTTTTAAATACAAAAATTTAGATGTCATTTCGATGTCGCCACCATCAAGCGGCGGAATTACTTTGGCGCAAATTATGACGATGCTTTCGAATTATAAAATTTCAAAATTCAAACACAATTCTGAAAAATACATTCAACTTATAACCGAAGCCGAGCGGCGCGCTTATGCCGATAGAAATTACTATCTTGGCGATCCAGATTTCATTAAAATCCCTAAAAATCAATTGCTTGATAAAGATTATTTAAACAATAGAATGAAAAGCTTCAATTGGGAAAAAGCAACCCAATCATCAGAAGTAAGTCATGGAGAAATTTCAATTTCAGAAAGTGATGAAACTACACATTATTCAATTGTAGATCCGGATGGCAATGCAGTTTCAGTAACCACAACTCTAAATGGCGCATACGGTTCGAAGTTGTATTCTGAAGAGTTAGGTTTCTTTTTTAATAATCAAATGGATGATTTTTCTGCAAAACCTGGTGTTCCAAATTCGTACGGATTAGTTGGTGCTAAAGCCAATAGTATTGCACCACAAAAGCGAATGTTGAGTTCGATGACACCAACAATTGTAGAAAAAAACGGTAAACTTTTTATGGTTTTAGGAACACCTGGCGGATCAATAATTATAACATCTGTTTTGCAAACCATTCTAAATGTTGCTGAATTTAAAATGGGAATGCAAGAAGCCGTAAATGCACCAAGATTTCATCACCAATGGTTACCAGACGAAGTGTTATTTGAACCTAATAAATTTGAAAAATCAATTTTAGAGAACCTTACTAAAAAAGGTTACAAAATCAATGAAAAATCGGCACGAATTATTGGAAAAGTAGATGCAATTTTGGTTCTACCAAATAAAAAATTAGAAGCTGGAGCTGATGCTCGAGGCGATGATACAGCAGTTGGATTTTAATTTTTGAAAATGAATTTTATAACCGATTTAGAGAACCGTTTACGAAGTAATTTCAATCGAGAAACTGCAATTCCGATGGAGAATTACATGAAAAATAATTTCGATTTTTTAGGAATTAAAACCATCGAAAGACGAGCAATTTTAAAAGAGAATTGTGAAAAATACAAGCAAGAAGTTAAAACAAATTATAGAGCAATTGCTTGGGAATTATTCCAAAAGAAAGAACGTGAATTTCACCTTTGTGCAATTGATATTTTCATTAAAGAAATCAAAAAGAACTATGTTCAAGAAGATATTATTTTAATCGAAAAACTTATAATTACCAACTCTTGGTGGGATTCTGTTGATACTATCGCTAAATATCTTGTTGGCGGTTATTTGCAAAGTTTTCCTGCAAAAACATTTGAAATTATCGAACGTTTTTCTAATTCAAAAAATATGTGGTTGAATAGAAGTGCGATTCTTTTTCAATTGAGCTATAAAGAACAAACCAATTTCGAATTACTAAAATCAGAATGCGAAAAACACAAAGAATCTAATGAGTTCTTTATTCAAAAAGCTATTGGTTGGGCATTAAGAGATTATAGCCGTTTCAATCCAAATGGTGTTAAAGAATATGTAGATTCTACTAATTTAAAACCTTTAAGTCAAAGAGAAGCACTGCGAAATATAAAATAAGTTATATTTGCAATCCTATAAAAAATTTACAATGACCAATCGTAAATCGGTTTCAGTACAACTTCTATTTAGAAAATTCGCTCGAAAATTTGAAGCGGTTGTTTTTCTTTGCAAACAACTTTTATCTGAAAGAAATTTCATTTACTTAGCGTGCGTTTTAGTTGGAATTTCTTGTGCTTTGGCAGTAATTGTTTTAAAAAGTTTTGCCCACAACGTCTTTGTTTTTGCTAACTATGTAAACGGATTTTTAAAGTTTCCGTTCTTTAATATTTTACTACCGATCATAGGAATTCTACTAACAGTTTTTGTAATTCGGAGAGTTTTAAATGGTGAATTGGAAAAAGGAAGTTCTAAAATATTGTATGCTGTTGCCAAAAAAGGCGGAATTATTCCTAAAAAGCAAATGTATGCGCAAATCATTACGAGCTCATTAACCGTTGGTCTTGGTGGTTCGGCAGGATTAGAAAGTCCTATTGTGATAACCGGTGCAGCATTTGGATCTAACTTTGCTCAAAAATACCGATTATCCCAAAAAGACAGAATTTTACTTCTGGCTTGCGGCGTTTCTGCCGGAATTGGAGCTGCTTTTAACGCACCGATTGCTGGAGTTTTATTTGCAGTAGAAGTAATTCTAACCGATGTTTCAATTTCTGCATTTATTCCGATAATAATTTCTGGAGCAACTGGAGCTTTGGTTTCTAAAGTAATTTTGAGTCAGGATGTACTTTTAAGTTTTAAAAATGTAACCGAATTTGATTATCACAACACACCTTATTATATTTTACTTGGTATTCTCGCTGGTTTAGTTTCGGTTTATCATGCTCGAAATTTTAGAAAAGTAGAACATTTTTTTAGTAAAATCAGAAGCGGAGTTTACAAGAAAGCATTGTTTGGCGCTAGTATTTTGGCTATATTAATTTTTATATTTCCATCACTTTTTGGTGAAGGTTATGAAAGCATCAAAACATTATCTACTGCGAATCCAGAGGAATTATTAAACAATACTTTTCTTGAAGATTATAAAAGTAAACAATGGGTTTTGTTGGCATTTGTTGGAATAATAGTTCTACTTAAAGCGTTTGCAACTGGTTTAACTTTAGGTTCTGGTGGAAATGGTGGGAACTTCGCTCCTTCTCTATTTGTAGGTTCTTATCTTGGATTTTTTGTTGCCAAATTCATGGATATCACCAATATTAATTCACATTTACCTGTTACCAATTTTGCAATTGTTGGAATGGCTGGAATTTTATCTGGATTGTTTCATGCGCCTTTAACAGCAATATTTTTGATAGGTGAAATTACTGGCGGTTACGATTTAATGGTTCCGTTAATGATGGTTTCTTCGATAAGTTACGCTGTTTCTAAGCAATTTGAAAAACATTCTATGGATGTAAAAGCACTTGCCGATAAAGGTGAAGCTTTTACAAGCGATAAAGATAAAAACATCTTGCAAAGCATTGATTTTCTTGACTTGGTTCAAACTGATGTAAAGACAATATCGTTAGACAAATCATTAGAAAATTTAATCGAATATTTGTCAAGTTCCAATCAATCTATTATTCCGGTTTTGGATGAAAAAAATAAATTGTTAGGAATCATTGATTTCGAATCGATCCGTCCAATTGTATTTAATCAGTATCGAATAAAATTCACGATGATTAAAGAAATTATTTCGCAACCCAAAGAAGTAATTCACCACGATGACGGCATGGAAACCATTATGGATAAGTTTGAAAGTTCAAATGAAACAGTACTTCCTGTAACTAAATACGGTAAATTCTTCGGCCTAATTTCTAAAGTTGAAATCCTTGAAGCCTACCGTGAGAAGTTGAAAGAAATGGTAATTGAATAAAATTAACTAGAATTAGATAACAATTACAATTTTTCAAATTTAAACAAAGTAAAAACAAACTCATAAAATGAAGTTTGGGAGAAAAAAAAGTTAGCAGTGTTCAGTTGGCAGTTCGCAAACTGAACACTAAAAACTCTTTACTTATACTACTTTGTCTTTTCTCCAACAAAGTAATCATTAGTGCTTTTAAACAATACATTAAATGTAGTTAAACTGCCATAACATCTTGTAATGTATTGCTGCAATTCGATTTTTTCTGAATTCTCCAAATTGCTTGCATTTATTTTTTGCTCCATTACACGAAGTCTATCTCTCACCATAATTATTTTATTAAAAAAAGTATCAATTGGAACTTCTTTATTTTGAGTTGGTGTTCCTGGTTCCATGATTAACTTTCCGCCTTTCCACTTATCTGCTATTGGAACAATTTGTGAAACATCACTCCATTTTTGCAGCAAATTTTTCAAGGTTTTTTCTACTTCATAAAAACTAACCGAATCTACTTCGTCTTCAACTGCTTCAATGATTTCAAATTCGCTGTCAACATCGATAGTTTCCAATCCGCTTTCTATGAATGTTACCCAATAATGTTTGGATGTTACATTGGTTACAACTCCAAGTCCAAATTCTGAATGTTTAATACGTGATCCTATTCCTAAAATATTCATCTGATTTATTTTTTTCAAATATAAAAAAATTGATAAAATTTAAACTAGTATATGTTTAAGAAAATACGATTTTTTCGAGAAGAAAATCGATGATTAATTGTACCCAAGATGATACCAATAAAAAAACCACCTATTTTCATAGATGGTTTTCTCAAAATCAAACAAATATATTATGTATTATTTTTTCATGAAAATGTTAGTGTAATATTTCTTTCCATTATTTGGATTTATAGAAATTGAAACTCCAAAATGAGTATAATCTCCTTCAATATTTTCTTTGTGACCTGGACTTTGTAACCAAGCATGTAAAGCAGCGTTTGCAGTAGAAAAATTGTATGCAATATTTTCACCAACAGTTACAGCACCTAAAACCGATTTAATGTTACTAGCACGTTGATTGAAATAGTCATGATTTACAACATTATTTTCAATCATGTAATCATTGTGTTCTTCCGACTTGTACGAAATGTGGTTTATCAAAGATAATGTTGACAAACCTTGAGAAGCTCTGTAATTGTTTACCACTTCAACTAAAGCCATCTCGTCTTGATCGTAACTGTATTCCGTTACAACTTTAGAATCAGTTGTTCCTGATTCGCTTTCTTCAGATGAACATGACATCAAAGTAAATACCAATAGCATTGGCATTACAACTCTTAGTAATTTTGCTTTCATAGTAGTAGGTTTAAGTCTATGATAGATGTGGGGCAAATATCTATAGGGTTAATTTTTTTAAGGATAGATGTGGGGCAAATATCTTTAGGTTTTAATATTGTAAGAACGTTTGTGCTTTTTCGTTATACAATACTACTACTATATCGGTTAAGTGTCAAATAAAATCGACGAAATGCATCATTTTAAAAAATTGTGGAATAAAATTCTTACAATTATGATGAAAGCCTTTCAATTTTCCATGAAAAATCATCTTTTTGAAGTTGGTATCGTATTCTATCATGCAATCGATTAGGTCGACCTTGCCAAAATTCAACCTCTTGAGGTTTAACTAAAAACCCACCCCAAAACTCTGGTCTTTCAATTTCTTTTCCGATGTAATATTGTTCTAATTCCTTTAGCTTCTGTTCTAAAACAAGTCTAGAAGAAATAACCCTACTTTGATCAGAAGCAATTGCGCCGAGTTTGCTTCCATCGGGACGTGAATTAAAATAATTATCAGATACTGTTTCGGAAGTTTTTTCGGCTATTCCTTTAATGATTACTTGGCGTTCTATACTTGGCCAAAAGAAAGATAAACAAACGTGTGGATTGTTTTGTATTGCTAATCCTTTTTCGGAATTATAGTTGGTGTAGAAAATAAATCCTTCTTCGTTGAATTTTTTAAGTAAAACAACACGCGATTTTGGAAATCCGTCTAAACCAATTGTGGAAACTGTCATGGCGTTTACCTCATCGATACCACCAAAATCCTCGGTTTCATGAAACCATTTATTGAATAGATTGATTGGATCTTCGGGAATGTTAGTTTCTAGTAGTTCGCTTTTTTCGTATGATTTTCTGTAATTGCCTAAATCTTTCATTGTGTAATTTGTTAGATTACAAAGTTCGTGAAGTTTTGGTGAAGTTTACAAAAATTAGAATGGTTTTTCTTTTAGCCCTGATGCTGGAATTGTTTGAGCTTTCCCGATTTTTATCGGGAAGCGAGTTCCTGCAGCAGGAATAAGGATTACTGATAAAGCCCAAGCGGTTCGCTCCAGATTCTTACAGAATGACAAGTTTGAAGTTTTGCCTTAATCCATTTCAAATTCTTTTCCGTCGTCTGCGAGTTGCACGTTTTGGAAAATGGTTTGAGCTTCGTCTTTAAACAACTCTATGTTGCCGTAACGCGTTGAATAATGACCGAGTATAAGATTCTTGACGTTGGCTTTTAAAGCGATTGTAGCGGCTTGCTTAGCGGTTGAATGCATTGTTCGCTCTGAAAGATGGGCTTCACTTTCTAGAAATGTGCTTTCGTGATAGAGATAATCTACGTTTTCAATAATTGGAATGATGGTTTCGTCGTAAATAGTGTCGCTACAAAAGGCATACGATTTTGCTACTTGCGGATCGAAAGTTAGCTCTGAATTTGGAATTACTGTTCCGTTTTCTAGAGTGATATCGCCTCCGAATTTTATTTTGTTGAAATATACTTTATCGATATTGTAGTTTTCTACGGCTTCGATATTAAGTTTTCGTTCGATGTTTTTTTCTTGAAATAAGTAACCATTGGTGTAAATGCGATGCTTTAACGGAATGGTCTTCACCACTACTCGATCGTCTTCGAAAATGGTTTGGGATTCTTTGGATTCTAGTTCGTTGAAATATAAATTATAACCTGTAAATGAACCCGATGCACGAAGCTGAAGCAGTATGATTTCTTTAATACCTTTTGGTCCATGAACCGTTAAATCGCTTTCACGATTGAGCAACATGAAAGTAGAAATTAATCCGACTAATCCATAAAAATGATCGCCGTGAAGGTGTGAAATGAAGATGTGATTTATTTTGGAAAATTTGACTTTACTTTTTCGGAGTTGCACTTGCGTTCCTTCGGCACAATCTATTAGAAACAGACGATTTTTAATTTCTAAAACCTGTGACGTTGGATTGGAAATTGTTCGTGGAGTTGCAGCATAACAGCCGAGTATAGTTAGTTTCAAGATGCTTATTTTATTTTTTTACTTTGAAAAATAATTATTGCCATTGCAAGTATTAATAAAAGATTGGAACCAATACCGAAGTAGTTGTACTCGTTTTGAGTATAACCATTGTATAGATTTAAGCCTAATAAAGCTATCGATGCAATGATTAAAATGTAAGCGATTCTAACTTTGTTCATTGTTCTCTTTTTTATCATTCTCTACTTTTCCTAATTTTACAACTTTAATAATGATGTAAATTAGAAGTGCTAGATTTACTGATAATCTTAAATAGTCAAACTCTTGGGTTTTAAAACTTGTGATTAGCCTTTGTACAAACAAAAATGTTAGTATAAAAAGTACAGCTGCGTAAACGTAAATTAATGTTTTATTGTCTAGTTTCATGTTTGAATTTTTAAAATCCTAAATCGCGTTCAATTTCTTCCATTTCAATAATATCATGTGCTTCTTGAAGCGATGGCACTGCAATAATTTTTACGGGAACATCATTAAAATCGATTCCGTCGGCAACGATTACAAATGATTTTTTTCCTTTTCTGTGTACTTTAGATAATTCTGAAAAGGATTTTATATCTTTAACTGTAATTCCTTTATCGTGAGTGATATCAATAATTAAATTCTGATTTTTAAAACTATTATGCTCATGGGTTATTTTTTCAAGGAATGCATTTACATCGCCTTGAGTATCTTTTATAGTTGTAGTATGTCCTTTTTGATCTACTTTCATAATTACTGTTTGATTTTACTTGCTAATAAATAAATCACTGCCATTCTAATTGCAACACCATTTTCAACTTGGTCTAAGATGACCGATTGTTGTGAATCGGCAACATCTGATGTAATTTCGACTCCACGATTTATTGGTCCGGGATGCATGATTACAATTTCTTTATTAAGTGAATCTAGCAAAGCTTTGTCAACTCCATATTGCTGTGCATATTCTCTAGTTGATGGAAAGTAGTTCACATCCATGCGTTCGTTCTGAACTCTTAACATATTTGCAACATCACACCATTCTAAAGCTTTTCGCAAATTTGGTTCAACCGAAACTCCAAGACTTTCAATGTACTTTGGAATTAGAGTTTTTGGTCCGCATACTTTTACTTCGGCACCTTGCATTTGCAGTGCATAAATATTTGACAAAGCCACTCTCGAATGTAAGACATCACCAACAATAACTACTTTTTTTCCGGCAACTTCGCCTAGTCGTTCTCTTATAGAAAAACTATCTAACAAAGCTTGAGTAGGATGTTCGTGCGCTCCATCACCAGCGTTTACAATACTTGCTTTTACATTTTGTGATAAAAAATACGCCGCACCTGGATTGGCATGACGCATTACAACCATATCAACTTTCATTGACAAAATATTGTTTACAGTATCAATCAAGGTTTCTCCTTTTTTAACCGAAGATTGTGCTGCTGAGAAACTAATTACATCTGCCGAAAGTCTTTTTTGAGCCAATTCGAATGATAATTTGGTTCTCGTACTGTTTTCAAAAAATATATTGGCGATAGTTATATCTCGTAAAGAAGGCACTTTTTTTATTGGTCGATTGATAACTTCCTTGAAATGATCTGCTGTTTCAAATATCAAATCGATGTCTTCCTTGACAAGGTATTTTATTCCTAATAAATGGTTTACACTTAATTCTTTCATTTATTGTTGTGTTGTTGTGTTTGTCAATCTGAATTTATTTCAGATTCTAAAATATTATATTGGTGCACTTCGACTGCGATCAGTGTGACAATCTTTAAATTCGTAATTCGTAATTCTTAATTCGTAATTAAATAAACTGCATCTTCTCCTTCATTTTCAATCCAGCAAACTTTTACTTTTTCGTTGTTTATGGCGTCAACTTGTCTTCCTCGATAATCGGGTTGAATGGGTAAATGACGACTAAAACGTCTATCTATAAGTGTTAAAAGTTCTACTTCTGATGGTCTTCCAAACGATTGAATTGCCGTTAATGCTGCGTTGATACTTCGTCCTGTATAAAGAACATCGTCTACAAAAACCACTTTTTTATCTTCGACTAAAAAATCAATCTGGGTTTTATTGGCTTCTAATGGTTTTTCGCCTCGACGGAAATCATCTCTAAAAAAGGTGATGTCTAAAAATCCGAGTTCGATATTGGAAACACTGTATTCCTTTTCTAAAATCTGTTTTATTCTTTCGGCTAAAAATTTTCCTCGTGGTTGTAATCCTATCAAAACAGTGTTCGAAAAATCGAGATGCTTCTCTATCAACTGACAGGCCAAACGATGAAGAATGATATTTACTTCTTGTGAAGTGAGCAATATTTTTTGACTCATAATGAAGTGTTGTGTTTGGAGTGTAAAAATACGATATTTTTTTTATGGTTTAATTCAAATTTGGAAATTGCTTTAAAATAGTTTTCTCTTCTGCCACAGATTACACTGATTTTCACAGATTGAAATGATAAAAAGTTTATTAAAAATTGATTTAGAAAAAGACAAAACCAATCTAGCCCTGATTGCAATGGAAATAAAAATGATTTTTTCAATCATTTTTATTGTAATGGAAAGCAGGAATATGGAAACCAAAAATGCCCAAGCCTTTCGCTCCTGTAAACAATTTTAAGAATAAGTTTTATTGTTTTAATTCGAAAATAAGTAACTTTATGCACAAGTAATTTACAACTGAAAATCCTATAAAATGTCAAATATCCAATTAATTATAGAGGAACGCGCTGCCGATATCGGAAACTTTTTGGTGGGACGATTATTGCCGTTTAAAGAAAAAAGAACCGTCGGGCCATTTGCATTTATTGATCATATGGGTCCAGCCGAATTGTCGGATTATCAGAATTTAGATGTTGGTCCGCATCCACACATCGGACTTTCAACACTAACCTATCTTTTTGAAGGAAGTATTATGCATCGCGACAGTCTTGGAACTGAAATTGAAATACAACCTGGCGCAGTAAACTGGATGACTGCCGGAAAAGGCATTGTCCATTCGGAGCGAACACCAGAATATTTACGTCATTCGGAAAAGAAATTACACGGAATGCAAATTTGGGTGGCGTTACCAAAAGAATTGGAAGAAATGGAACCATCATTTGTTCATGTGGAAGCCGAACAATTGCCACAATGGAACGAAAACGGACTTTCCTTTAAACTTATTGCTGGTGAATTTTCGGGAAGAAAATCTGGAGTTCCAACTTATAGTCCGCTTTATTTTATCGAAATTAAAAGTACCGAAAAACAGAAAGTGAATATCGGAAATCATCTATTTGGAGAAAGTGCTTTGTATATTCTAGAAGGAAGCATCAATAGTGATGGAACGAATTTTGGTCCGAAGCAAATTCTGATTGCAAAAGAAAGTTCGTTATGTGAATTTGAAATAGAAGAAAACACTACAATTTATATTTTTGGTGGCGAGGCTTTTCCCGAAGAACGCTATATTTTCTGGAATTTTGTCTCCAGTTCTTCAGATAAAATTGAAGAAGCCAAACAACGTTGGATCAATCAAGAATTTCCAAAAATTGAAGGCGAAACTGGTTATGTTCCGTTACCTGAGAATAAAGGATTTACTATTAAAAAATAAAAAATCTCAAAGTTTTTTTGCCACAGATTAAACGGATTTTAAAGATTTTAATTTATAGTCCTTAATTATTCTCACAACAAAAATCTGTGATAATCTTTAAAATCTGTGGCTAAAAAAAAATCCAGCGGTTAAACTGGATTTTCATATCATATATTAGTTATACATTTTCTTTCTCAACTCTTGAACACCTTCGTTATCAAGATATTCATCGAATGTCATGTATCTGTCAATCACTCCGTTTGGTGTAATTTCTAGAACTCTGTTGGCAACTGTTTGCGCAAACTCGTGGTCATGCGTTGTAAACAAAACCGAACCTTTAAAGTTTTTCAACGTATTATTGAATGCCGTAATCGACTCTAAGTCTAAGTGGTTTGTTGGTTCATCTAGCATTAATACATTCGCGCGCATCATCATCATTCGAGATAGCATGCAACGTACTTTTTCTCCTCCAGATAAAACGGTACATTTCTTTAACGCTTCTTCACCAGAGAAAATCATTTTCCCTAAAAATCCGCGGATGTAAACCTCATCGCGTTCTTCTTCGGTTTTTGCCCATTGGCGTAACCAATCAACTAGATTCAAACTTCCATCTGTAAAAAATTCGTGGTTTTCATTTGGCAAATACGATTGTGTTGTTGTAATTCCCCAATCATAAGTTCCTTCATCGGCTTTTTGATTTCCGTTTAGGATTTCATAAAAAGCGGTCGTAGCACGAGAATCTTTTGAGAAAATCACCACTTTATCTCCTTTCGCCATATTCAAATCTACGTTTTTAAACAATACTTCACCATCAACAGATGCGGCAAGGTTTTGAACATGCAAGATTTGATCTCCAGCTTCTCTTTCAACATCAAATATAATAGCAGGATATCTTCTGCTTGAAGGACGAATTTCATCTAAATTCAATTTGTCAATCATTTTTTTACGAGAAGTAGCTTGTTTCGATTTGGCCACATTCGCACTAAAACGACGGATGAACTCCTCTAATTCGGCTTTTTTCTCTTCGGCTTTCTTATTTTGTTGTGCTTTTTGTTTCGCTGCTAACTGACTTGATTCGTACCAAAACGTATAGTTTCCAGAATAGTGATTGATTTTTGAGAAATCAATATCCGAAATATGCGTACAAACAGAGTCTAAAAAGTGTCTATCGTGCGAAACTACAATTACTGTATTTTCATAATTAGCAAGGAAATTTTCTAACCAAGTGATGGTTTCAAAATCCAAGTCATTCGTTGGCTCATCCATTACCAAAACATCCGGATTTCCGAAAAGCGCTTGTGCCAATAACACACGAACTTTCATTTTTCCTTCCATTTCGCCCATTAGGTTGTAATGCATATCGGCAGCAATTCCAAGGTTGGATAACATCGCACCAGCATCAGACTCTGCGTTCCAACCGTTCATTTCTTCAAATTGCACTTGCAACTCACCTATTCTATCGGCATTCTTATCATCATAATCGGCGTACAAGGCATCCATTTCAGATTTCACTGCGAATAATACTTTGTTACCCATCATTACAGTTTCAAGAACGGTGTGCTCATCAAACATGTTGTGATTTTGATTCAAAACCGACATACGTTTTCCAGGCTCAAGAAATACGCGACCCGAAGTAGGATCGATATCACCAGCAAGAATCTTTAGAAACGTAGATTTTCCGGCACCATTGGCACCAATTACTCCGTAACAATTTCCTTGTGTGAAAGTTGTATTTACTTCGTCAAATAATATTCTTTTACCAAATTGAACTGATAAATTAGATACAGTAAGCATAAAATGATTTTCTTTAATTTCGGTGCAAAAGTAGTGAAAAGTGTTCAGTTTTTAGCGTTCAGTGTTCAGTTTTTAGCGTTCAGTGACTTACACACATTTTTTTGTTGAAAAACAGGTAAAAGTACGCGGTTGCGCTTTGTAGGAAAATGGTATATTTGTGAAGGATGTGATTTTAGAAATGCGTTTATTTATAAGTTATCCTTCATTGAAAAGCCAACCTTACAAATAGCAAATCTAGTTTTTTACCAACTCAAACTCCAACACTAAAAACAAAAGAGCTGTTTCTTTACAAGGCTCTAAGAAATTTCATAAGAATAATATGAGCAGACTCCAAACAATAGAAAATCGACTTAAAGAAATAAATGGAACTGTGTTTCAAGAGCTTTGCGATAGTTATTTAATTATAAGAGATCATAATTACTTAGCTATATCTAGAACAGGAAGCCAAACAGGAAAACAAAAGACAACAAAAGGAACACCTGACACATTCTTTCAATTGCCAAACGGCAACTTTTTATATTCAGAAATTACAACTGATACGAGTACAAAAAATAAGTTAGCTAATGATATAAAAGCTTGTTTTGATCCAGATAAGACAAAAATACCTATTGATAAAATTCAAGAAATAGTACTTTGTTTCAATTGGAACATAGATCAAGAGAAAATATCTGAATTAAATGCATTAGCCCAAGGTTTTAAAGCTGATATTAGAATTCGCTATTTAATGTTGCAAGAATTAGCGTTAGAACTTCATTTAAATCACAGAGATTTAGCTCATCATTATTTAGGCTTGCCTTTAGATACTGGTCAAATTATTTCAATAGACAACTTTATCAAAGAGTATGATAGAGCGTCAAAAGGTATTGCCACTCCTTTGAACAATACATTCTTACATAGGGAAACAGAATTAGAACAATTAAGTAATGTTATAGATAGTCACGACTTTATAATACTTACAGGAGCACCCGGAGTTGGAAAAACAAAGTTAGCAATTGAAACTATCAACAATTATTTAGTAATCAATAAATTTTATCAAGCATATTGTGTTTCATATAAGAGTCATACTTTGCTTGAGGACTTGTATCAATATTTTGATGTAGAAAAAGACTATTTACTTTTTGTTGATGATGCAAACAGGATTGATGCATTTGAACAAATAACAGGCTTTTTTAAAGCTAATAGAAACGGTAAACTTAAAATAATAATTACTGTAAGAGATTATGCTTTTCAAGAAATCGGAAGGAAATGTCAAGAGTTCTCAACTAAAAGAATAGACTTACAAAAGCTAAACGATGAACAAATTATTGATATTATAAAATCTGAACCATTTGAAATTTTAAACCCTGATTATCATAAAGAAATAGTTCGAATTTCAGATGGTAATCCAAGATTAGCAATAATGACTTCCCTTTTGGCAAAAAAGGAACAAAACTTATATGCTTTGCACGATGTTTCCGATTTATTTGAAAAGTATTTTTCAACTTTCATCAAAGATGATGGCGAATTTGAAAATCCCTTAAATATTAAATGTCTTGGAATTATTGCTTTCTTTTATACAATTCCATATAAGAATAAAGAAGTGACAGAATCAATTTTAGAAAAATTTGATATCTCATATAATGATTTTATAGATACTATAGACAAACTTGATAAGTTGGAATTGGCAGAAATTCAATTTGAACACGTAAAAGTCCCTGAACAAAATCTTGCTATATTTTTCTTTTACAAAGCATTTATAAAAGACAACTTGCTTTCCTTTCAAGTTCTGCTAAACAACTATTTTGAAAATTATCAAAGTAGATTTACAGACAGTATTATTCCTGCGAATAATACATTTGGCCCACAAAATGTAATGGACAAAATTAAACCTGTGTTAGTTGAACATTGGAACTTAATTCGAAACAATAATGAAAAGTCTTTTAATTTTCTCAATTCATTTTGGTTTTATTTACAAGATCAAACTTTAGAATTTACGTATCAGTACATAGAAACCTTTCCGAAAATTGAAGAAACCAAATATGACTGTTCGTATGAAAATAATCAATTCAATTATGACAAGGATAATATAATTGAATTACTAGGTAATTTTTTTCGTCTTAATAGTAACTCTTTAAAAGATTCAATTGAATTGTTGTTCGAATATGTAACCAAAAAACCGGATAGATTGCCGGAACTTATTCATAAAATTAGAGAATTATTAATTTTCGATAGAGATGATGAACACTACGATTTTTATAGACAAAAAGCTCTTTTCGATATATTAATATATGGTATAAACAAAGATGATGAATTACTTTCAACATCATTTTATGAACTTTCAAAAACTTTCTTATCCTATCAATTTCAACAATTTAAAGGAGGTAGAAATAATAGTTTTATTCATTATCAATATCCAATTCCTAACAATAATACTATACATGAATTTAGAACGAAAATATGGAATACATTAGATAATAGTTTTGCATCTCGTCCTGTAATGGCTTTCAGGTTATTAAAGAATTATTCACGAGTTCACCCAGATGTAAATAATGAAATAATGGAATTTGACATTCCATTTGTTCTCAATATTATAGACAATCATTTAAACAATGAAAATTTTGAACATTGTAAATATGTTCAAGACCAAATTAGGTGGTTCAAAAGACACGAGTTCAATTTACCCGAGTTCTCAAACTTCACTAACAAATTTGTTAATGAAACTTACATAGCATTCTTAAAATTAGATTGGGATAGATTTAGAGATAAGGAAATATACGATTTTGATGATTTTCGAGATTATGAACGATTAAAAGAGGCAGAAATAAGAAGCTCATTTATATTAACCAATGAGGTTGAAATCAATAACTTTTACAATACTTTTATACTATTAAGAAATTTAGCTGACAACAATTGGAACTATAACAATGCACTAGATTTTGTTATAGATGAAAATTATTCAAGAGACTTAAAAATCGGTCATGCATTATTGGAAAAAATAATTGAAAAAGGAAATGAAGTTAATTATGTTCCAAAAGTTGTTTTTAGAAATCAGTTGAAAGTTGCTAATACAGCTAACAATATTTGGAGTATTTTCCATATAAACCGTTTTATTGAGAATAATTTAAATGGTATTTTAAGTAATATCAAAAAGTTTTGGTTCATTTTATCTGAAAATAATTACAGAGTTTCAAAATCATTGAAAAAATATAAACTACGCCAGCAAAAGAGTTTTAATCTTAAAGAATTATGGGAGTTATCATTTTATGATTGCATAGACGATTCATTAATCAATAAAAGCCTATCTAAATCATTAGTTGAAACAATTTCAAAAATGGATAAATCTAATACAATTCATTTTGACAGACTTGAACGTTTTTTAAAAGTATCTCCAAACTTATTTCAAATAATTTTAAAAACTATTACAGAAAAAAATGAAAGAGAAGGTACTCAAATACGAGTTTGGATGGATATTTTCAGTAAACATTTTGATAACCTTGGTGATGACATTGAGTTAATAAAAAAAGCTTACATCCAACAAAACCTTATTGAAAATCATTTTGACTACCAAGGACAAGGGATTCTAGAAATACTAAAAGTTGATAAAAATTTCTTAATAGAATTTGTTGAAAGTTTATATTCAGCAACTAACAGACATAGTCTTGGAGGCGACCATAGCGATATGAGTTATGTTTGGAATATAGAAAACATAGAAGAGACATTAATCAATGTATTCGACTTAGTGATTGAAAAAGACTTATACTTTGGCATATCAGAACACTATTGTAATGTTTTCTTTAGAAATCCAAAAGAAGAACAGAAAAAAAGAGCGGATGATTTTATTAGACAATACGTAATTGTCAACAATCACGATTATAAAAAAATGCAAATCGTTGTTGACCTCATAAGACATTCAAGAAAAGTATTATTTGAAGAAATATTCCTACTATTTATTTCATTAAATCAAGATAAAGAAACTTTCGGTAGATTAATGTGGAGAGGAAACGGTGGAACATATTCAGGTGATGTAATTATTGGAGATATTCAAGCTTCAGAATGGAGAAATTTATTGGAAATAGCTAAAAAATCAGCTGTAGGAATAAAGTTGATTCCAATAAAAAACTATATAACTGAACAGGTTGAATCTTGTTTAAGGAGCGGAGATTGGGAAAGACAGCGAAAGTTTTTGAGAAAAGATTACTGAAAAGCGAACGCATAAAGTCATACAGAATGCAACCTCAAGCTCCGCCAACCCTTCCCATAAAAACCTCCGCAAATGTCTCCTGACTTTGCGGTTTTTTATGTTTAAAAATTAATTCTTAAAAAAAAGATGGCACAAATTCAAACTTTAAAAAGCATTCTAAATGAACTTTTTTGCTATCTGAGTTTTCAGAGAGCAACTTTTGGCTGTCAGATAGCAATTTTGGGTTGTCAGATAACAACTTAGGGTTGTCAGATAGCAATTTTGGATTGTCAGATAGCAACTTTAGGTTGTTAAATAACAATTTTAGGTTGCCAAATAACAATTTTAGGCTATCAAATGACAATTTTAGGTTGCTAAATAACAATTTTGAGTTGTCAGATAACAATTTTGTAAATTAGGTGATAAATTCTGGAGAAAATTAAACTAACACAATTAATTTCAAAACAATTCCATCCTCCAAAAATCAAAAAATAATTTACAAAAACCACGTAAAACTACGTACACTATTGTTAGTATTAATAGGTACATTTGATAATTGATATACTAAGTTTTTTAACTAGTTATTAAACAGGATTTACCATATTGAAAAGGCAAACAACTGTAAACCAAATCAGATTACCTGAATGTCATTTAATTTCTAAATTCGCAACTTATGGGTACTACTGCTACATTAGAACAATTAAAGCTAGCTCAGAAAGAACTGCTGCTTCATCATGAAGAGTTGGAAAAATGTTCGCACGAATTAAGAATAGCCGAAAATAAACTGAAAATCGGTGAAGAGGAAAAGAAGGAACACATCAGACAGTTGAACAGCGATTTGGAGAAAATGATGTTTATTGTTTGTCACAAGGTTCGGAAAAAGGTTGCCAATATTTTAGGGATTTCTACTATACTGCAAACCAATGAAAATCTTGAAATTAACGATTGGAAGGAAATGCTTGATATCATTATAAAATCAGCCCAATCACTGAATACTGCAACAGAAGAATTATCCAAATTTATACATATCAATAGAGTTGACATTGAGGAAACGCAAGATTAATTTTTGAGATTTACTCAAAAACCACTAACAATACTTTAACGCTTGGTTAACAGAATATATAGTTTCATATAAATATATTTGTTTTCAATAATTACACTTAATGAGAAGTCTTGCTTTTTTAAAAACCTATATTGTACCACTTTTTATATTGTTAGTTGTTAGTTCATGTAAAAATGAATTTTCAGGTAATGATTACACCGCATATTTTGGAGGAGAGATTGAAAATCCGTCGTCTAGATACGTTCTTTTTTGCAAAAACAATAAGGTAATAGACTCCATAAAGCTGAAAGAGGACAATACTTTTTTTGTCAAATTTGACTCGCTAACTCCTGGTTTATATACGTTTAAAAACAATCCCGAATATCAATATGTTTATTTTGATAAGAACGATAGTTTGATGGTCAATATCAACTCAAAAGAATTTGATGAGTCGATGGTTTTTTGTGGTCGCGGTTACGAAAAAAACAATTTCTTAATTGAAATGTATTTGAGAAACGAAAAAGACAGAAATGGTTTGTTCGAAGCTTTCAATTATGACTTTGCTAAATTTGATAAAGCCTTAAGCAAACTCTTTGTTGCCAACCAAAAATACTACGAAACACAAAAAGAAGCTGTAAACTGGAACGATGAATTTGACGTGTATGCCAAAGCATCATTAGATTTTCCTAATTACACACTAAAAGAAATATATCCTTACGTTCATAAAATGCGTACCGGAAAAGATGTCATTGAGAAACTTCCGCAAGACTATTACGGTTTTAGAGATGAAATTGATTACAACAACGAAGCCTTAACCAATTTTTCTCCGTTTGTGATGTATTTAAGTCACATGTTGAGTAATATGGCGGAGATAAAATACCATAATCATTACTCGAATGCCGATTTAGCTTTAAAAACAAACATCAATAAACTCAACATCACCGATTCTATAATTAAAAACGAAAAAGTTAAAAACATTGTGCTTAACACGATTGCTTTTAATTATTTGTTGGAAGATCAAAACATGATGAACAACAATTTGTTTTTAGACACCTATCATAAATATTCTACCGATAAAAGTCAGAAAAACGAAATTGTAAAAATTGGAAACGCCATTCAGTTACTAAAACCACATTTTGATTTACCTAGAGTTAATTTAGTAGATTTGAACGGCAAAACGGTTTCCTCTTCTAATTTAATTACAAAAAATACCGTATTCTTCTTTTGGTCGTCAAATGCAAAATCACATTTAACCGAAGTACACAAAAAAGTAATTGATTACGAGAAAAAATACCCTGAATTCAATTTTATCGCTATCAATTTGCACGATAAAGAACACAAATGGAAAGAAACATTATCCAACTATGATTTTAAAGGAATTCAGCAATACCACTGCGCCAACTTTGAAGATTTAAGAGCCAAATGGGCCATCACAAAAATCTACAGAACAATTGTTGTAAACAAGGACAAGAAAATCATCAATGCGTTTACTGGGGTTTTCGAAGTTGATTTTGAGGATAATTTGAAATAATATACGAAGTACAAAATACGAGAATAAAACACATAAAAAAAGCCGATTTTCAATTGAAAATCGGCTTTTAAATTTATTACTCAGTATTATTTCAAACCTTGTATTTCGTATTTCGTACCTCGTACTTTTATTTATTTCCTTTCTCGAAATCAGCAATAAACTGTGCTAATCCGATGTCAGTTAATGGGTGTTTTAATAATCCTAAAATTGCAGAAAGTGGTCCAGTCATAACGTCTGCTCCAATTTTCGCGCAATTAACAATGTGCATTGTGTGACGCACTGATGCAGCAAGAATTTGAGTTTCGTAACCGTAGTTATCATAGATTTCTCTAATTTCTTGAATCAAATTTAATCCATCAGTAGAAATATCATCTAAACGACCAATAAATGGTGATACAAAAGTAGCTCCAGCTTTAGCAGCCAATAACGCTTGACCTGCCGAAAATACTAAAGTCACGTTAGTTTTAATTCCTTTATCAGAAAAATATTTACATGCCATTACACCTTCTTTTGTCATTGGTAATTTTACCACAATTTGATCGTGTAATTCAGCAAGTTCTTCACCTTCTTTAATCATTCCGTCGTAGTCAACTGCATTCACTTCGGCACTAACTTCGCCATCACTAATGTTGCAAATGTCAACGTAATGTTTTAAAATATTGTTTTTCCCTGTAATACCTTCTTTAGCCATCAACGAAGGATTAGTTGTTACTCCATCAAGAACTCCAAGTGCTTGTGCCGCTTTGATTTCGTTTAAATTGGCTGTGTCAATAAAAAATTTCATACTATATAATTAAGTTGTGTTTTTAAAATTTGGGCGTTACCCTACGTGAAAAACTTCGGGTCAGGCTTTCCGTTCCAAGTCCTCAACTTACTTCCACTAACGTTCCAGCAAGTTTCCGGGCTTTCCTCTGCAATCCTTAACGCAATCGTGTGCAAAATTACGAATTCCTTTTCAAAAATCAATTGCAAAAGTCAATTTCAAAAATCAATTTCAAAAATCAACTTCAAAATTTCAAAGTTTGTCATTTCGACGCAGAAGAAATCTAATAAAGTGATTAAAATAATGTGATTTCTCCTGCGTCTAAATGACAAAATCAAAAAAAAATAAACACAATACGATCAAAATTGACTTTTGATTTTTGAAGTTGACTTTTGACTTTTGTCAAAGCTTATAATGATTCATCAACATTTTTTCATAAACTTTATCTGGAAGAATTCGTTTTAAAACAATAGAAAACTTTTGCATAAAAGCTCCAATTTTGTAATGAATTTTAGGGTTTGGTGTTTGGATAATTTTATAAATTGCTTCTGCCATTTCATTTGGATTACTTCCAGAATCAACGTGTTCGTCCATGGTTTTCAATGTATTTCCGTACGGAACTTCATAAGCCGAACCTTTTAGCAATGGCGCGTGAAAACGTCCTGCAGCAATATTAGTAGCAAAATCTCCTGGCGCAACATTAGTAATATGAATTCCGAATGATTTTACTTCCATACGTAACGCTTCGGTAATTAATTCTAAAGCACCTTTGGAAGCCGAATAAATGCCGCGATACGGCAAACCCATATATCCAGCAATCGAAGTTATGTTGATAATTAAACCCGATTTTTGGGAACGCATTTGCGGTAAAACCGCTTTCATCACTTCTATTGGTCCGAAAAGATTGGTTTCAAAATTATTTTTGATTTCCTCAGTTGGAATTTCCTCAATTGGGCCCGTAATTCCAACGCCAGCATTATTAATTACTACGTCTATCCTACCCGATTTTGAAATAATTTCAGCAACTGCTTTTTGAATACTTTCTTTGTTACGAACATCCAAAGCAATCAACGGAAAAACCGAACCAGAAATCTTCTCCGGATTTCTACTCGTTCCATAAACTACAAATCCTTTCGTGTGAAGAAATTCTCCAATCGATTTTCCTATTCCAGAAGAACCGCCTGTTATTAATACTACTTTACTCATTTTGTCATTGCGAGGCACGAAGCAATCTCATCCTCTATTTTAAATTTTAAATATCAGCTAAATAATAAAAATTCCTAATCCTGCTTTTTCAGATAATTTAATTTTACCGTTTATAATTTTTGTTCCATTCGCAATATCATTTTCAATTAGATTTGCTCCGTCTAAATCGGCATAATCACACAATGGTGCCAAAACTGCTCCAGCCGAAATTCCAATAGTTGATTCTGTCATGCAACCAATCATTATTTTGTAATCTAAACTTTTAGCTTTCGCAATCATTTGAATTGCAGGAGTTAATCCGCCACATTTTACCAACTTGATATTGATACTTTTATAATGTGGTTTTAATTGCTCCAAATTAGTTTCATCTTGACAATCTTCGTCGGCCATCCAATTGGCAAACCTATTGGCGTTTAGCGATTGATAATTGCTTGAACTTTTTTGCATTGGTTGTTCCAAATATAAAAATTTTGAAACTATTTCTTGATTTTCTAACCAAATACAATCTTCTTTTGTAAAACTTCCGTTGGAATCTAAAGCAATTTGATAATCTAATTCTAATAAAGATTCGATTTCCTTTTGATGAAAACCATTACATTTTACTTTAAATTTATTCCAAGCTGAAGATTGAATTTTCTGAATCTGATTTTCAACTTTATCAACACTAATCGTAATCGAAGATTCTGGAAGTTGATTGATTTCTATCGAATTTAGTTCTGCAAACGACTTGTTTTCTAATTTCCCAAATAAATCCCAATAGGCACAATCTAATGCCGAACGCAGAAAACTATGAAGATTTAAAGTCAACAAAAACTGATAAAATTCTGATGGATGAATGATTTTACGAGTTTCAATTTGAGTTTGAACCAACTTTAAATTTGAAGTAAAATCATTTAAATTAATTTGATAATAATCAATCGAAGTACATTCGCCGTAACCTTTATAACCTTGATGTGAAAGTGTAATAATTAATGCTTCTCTAAAAGTATAATTTCCGTAAGAAATGGAGAAAGTTTCCTTTAAATTCAATCTAACAATTTGCCAAGATAAATTCATTTAGGAAGTGGAATTAATTTGTTATTGAAGTACAAACAAATGTAAAAAAATAATTCCGACACGAGCTTAGCGACTGACGCAGTAAACAAGTTCGGAATGAAAAAAAATGGCAAGCGACCTACATCGCACCGCTACAACCACATACCTTTGCTATGTTCCCATCCTGGAGGAGTCTGCAGGAGCTGGTCGTGTAGGACTTGCCGGTGCAAAGATACAATCTTTTTATATTTTTGCAAGAAATTAACATCATAAATAATACATTTGTGAATATAAAATTCAATCAATTACCAATGAAAAAATATAACGCATTAGCATTCATTTTATTAGGATTAGTTTTAACAAATTGTGGCGGAACTAAAGAAGATTTTTTTAGTATTAATGAAGAAAAAATCAAGGCGCAATACACGGTAAATGACAAACTTTCGCTTGAAATTTTAAATTTAAAAAGTCAAAAGGTAGATAGTGTTGTATACAACATCAACAATAAACGAGTTGGTTCAAATAATGGTGCAAGCGCTTTTTCATTTGATTTAAAAAATCAGAAACTAGGTTACCAAAATATTAAAGCAGAAGTTTTTTATGATGGAACTACTGAAATTGATTCTACAAGAATAGAATTAGTATCAGCAACCGAACCAAAATTATTGAAATATACTATTGTAAATACGTATCCTCACGACATTAAAGCCTACACACAAGGTCTAGAATTTTACAGAGACACACTTTATGAAGGAACCGGAAATGGTGCTGGAAATGGAACTGGTTTAAGAGGAATTTCAAGTTTGAGAAAAACCAATTACAAAACTGGTGAAGTTTATAAAAAAGTAGAATTAGGACAAGATTATTTTGGCGAAGGAATTACTATTTTAAATAATAAAGTGTATCAATTAACTTGGTTGAATAATGAAGGTTATGTTTACAATGCTGATACTTTTAAGAAAGAAAAAACGTTTCAATATTTTAAAAAAATAGAAGGTTGGGGTTTAACAAATGATGGTAAAAACCTATACCAATCTGACGGTTCTGAAAAAATATATAAATTGGATCCTGAAACTTTAAAAGAAGTAGATTATGTTAATATTTATGCAGGCGGAACCAAAATAAAAGAAATTAACGAATTAGAATGGATTAATGGGAAAATTTATGGAAACGTTTATGGAAAAGATGCCATTGCAATTATTAATCCAAATAATGGTTCAATTGAAGGAATTATAGATATGGCCGAATTGAAGAAAAAAATTACACAACATCCAGATAGCGATGTGTTAAACGGTATTGCTTACAATCCAAAAACTAAAACAATTTTTGTAACAGGTAAAAACTGGGACAAGATGTTTGAAATAAAAATAATTGAGTAATGTCTAACAATTCAAAATCTGAAATGCCAAAATCTTGTAAAGAAAATTGGCTTGAACTAAATACAGAAGAAAAAGTGCGTTTTTGTACTTTATGTCAGAAAAATATTTTTCAGTCTGAAGGTGAAAGCGATGAAAATTTAAATGGTATTTGTTTGAAATATTCTTCGAGTATATCTGAAAATGAAAGAAGTAAATTAAAATGGCTTGATAAAATTTCAGAATTCTTAATCTATAGAAAAACAAAAAAACCGAGTTAGAAGCTCGGTTTTTTTATAGTATTATTTTTTCTTTTTGGCATCTACATATTCCATTTTGGCAACATCGTAAACCCATTTATTTTCCTGAGTTTTATTCTTTTGAGTTATGGAACCATCAGCATTTAAAGTAAACTCAAAACCTTCTCTTCGCATACGTTCTTGCGTTTCTGAAACCGTTTTGTTTTTATCTAAATATACTTTTTCAACAATATGATTGGTCATTTGAGTATTTGAAAAAACTTGTTTCTTTGTTGGAATCTCATATATAATGGAAGTTATAATAGTCAAATCCTCAGTTTTCAAATCAGTTTTTGTTATATTCTTTTCTGTAAAAGTCAATAAATATAATGCAGCACCATTTGCTTTAAAAGCAGTTATTTTAGTATTTGTTGGGGCAAATTTAGCATCCACATTTTTAATTGTGATAGCATCCTTTGGTTTACCATTTTCATTAATGGTAACTTGAAAAGTACCGCTTTTAACTTCTACAACTAAATTATCTACTTTAGCAAAAACACCTTTTGCATTAGCGGTTACAACTGTTTTTTTGGTAGCAGCTTTTTTCTTTTGAGAAAATGTTACATTAGAAATTAAAGCAACAAGAACAATAAAAATTATTTTTTTCATAACTACAATTTTGATTTTTATAGATGAGCAATATACAAAATAATTTATAGGGTAAATGTTAAATAAAAAAACCACCTTGAAATATAGACAAGGTGGCTTTCATCAATAAAACTTAAAAACTATTCTTTTGTTGACTTCACAGCTAAGTTATAAATTACTAAACCAAATCCGATTTTGTTAATGGCATCGGCAATGTTGTAAGCAACATCTACATTTCCTTTTCCTAGTAATCCTGTGTACCAACCGTCGGTTCCTAACATGTATCCTAAAGGATAAATTGCCCAACCAACAAGTACAAACCAACATAAAATTTTGTGAGCAGACAAAACTTCACCTCCAGCAGCAGCAGCTAATTTGGAAGCTTCTCCCAACCATATTTCATAAACAATAGCAAAGTAAGCAATTCCAGAAACTAATCCCCAAACCCATGCATTTGTTGGATCTACGGCTTCACCAAAATAACCTGTAACTAACATTACTAATGAATAAATAATCATTTTCCATAATAATGATTGTTTTGCTCCTGCAACTTTCAGAATTAAATAAAACTCTAAACACATCAATGGAACGGTTAAAACCCAATCAACATAACGGAAAAAAGTTGGTGATTCTCCAAAGCTTGCCCAATAATCTCTCATGTAGAAATAATGAACCGCTGCAATAAAAGTAATTAAACCAGAAACTAAAACAGAAACACGCCACTTTTTATCAAACTGACTAAGAGATAAAAAGAAAAATGCTGATGCAGCCATCATAGCCATGCATCCAATGAAAAATGTAAATCCAACGTAATCTGTTGGTAGCATTTTCGAAACAAGCGAAATAGATAATAAATTGTTCATAAAAATAAAAATTTAAGTTATTTGTTTAATCAAATTTACAAATGGTTAAACAAACAAAATAATTTTGTTTAACTTTTTATTATTATCTTTAAACAAAATTTCAAATTAGAAAGATGTCTAAAACAAATAAATTCGCCATAATTTTTAGCTTTTTTGCCTTATGGATAAATGTGAATTTTTCGCCTAACTATCAACAAGTTATTGGATTTGTAGTAATATTCTTATTTGGAATCTTACATGGAGCAAATGATTTAGCATTATTTCAGAAAATTAGCGAAACAAAAAAAAGTATTTCATTAAAAAAATTGACACTGTATTATATAGGAATAGTGATTCTTGGAGCAGTGCTCTTCTACTCCATTCCAATTGTGGCTTTACTCCTTTTTATTTTATTCAGTTCTTATCATTTTGGAGAACAACATTGGAATACACTAGAAACAAAAGAAAAGAATAGTTGGATTACAATATTTCAAACCATTTATGGATTATTTATATTTTCGTTGCTATTCAGTTTTCATGAAATTGAGGTTGAAAAAATAATTTATCAAATTACTAATACTTCAATTCAGCAACTTGAATTTAAGTGGATAACAATTTGCATTGGATTATTGATGATTGCATCCGGAATTAAACTCAACTCAATTTCAGTGAAATTTAAATCAGAAGTTGTTGTAAATATCTTTTATCTAATAGTTTTTGCCATCATTTTCAAGACCGCCGATTTAGTTTGGGCGTTTGCAATTTATTTTGTGATTTGGCATAGCATTTCATCTATTGAAGAACAAATCAATTATTTGTATGGAAGTTTTACTCTGAAAAATTTTAGAAGTTATTTTATCAGTGCATTTCCGTATTGGATTACATCACTCTTAGGAATTTTTATTCTGTACTATATATTTAAGGACAAAGAACTTTTTAATGCCTTATTTTTTTCATTTCTAGCCGCAATTACATTTCCGCATACTATTATAATTATTAAGATGCAGAATAGTAAATAAAAAAAAACCGAGCAATTTCTTACTCGGTTTCTCCTAATTATATTTATTTGAAAAAATTATTTCACTTCTTCAAATTCTACGTCCTGTGTAGTATCACCTTGAGCGTCAGCTTGTGGTTGAGCTTGTCCAGCTTCACCTTGAGCATACATAGCTTCTGTAGCAGTTTTCCAAGCAGCGTTTACATTGTCTAAACCTTTTTGGATAGCTTCAACATCTTGCGATTGGTGAGCCATTCTTAATTCAGTTAATGCATACTCGATACCTGTTTTGTGCTCGTCAGAAATTTTGTCACCTAATTCTTTTAACTGAGATTCTGTTTGGAAAATCAAACTATCAGCTTCGTTAATTTTTTCAGCTCTTTCTCTTGCGATTTTGTCAGCATCAGCATTTGCTTCAGCATCTTTTTTCATTTTTTCGATTTCTTCAGCTGTTAAACCAGAAGAAGCTTCGATACGAATATCGTGAGATTTTCCAGTTCCTTTATCAGTTGCAGAAACTTTGATGATACCATTAGCATCAATATCAAAAGTTACTTCAATTTGTGGAACTCCTCTTGGCGCTGGTGGAATACCATCTAAATGGAAACGACCAATTGTTTTATTATCAACAGCCATTGCTCTTGCACCTTGTAAAACGTGAATTTCAACTGTTGGTTGAGAATCTGCTGCAGTAGAGAATACTTGTGATTTTTTAGTTGGAATTGTAGTATTTGATTCAATCAAAACTGTCATAACTCCACCCATTGTTTCGATACCTAAAGATAAAGGTGTAACGTCAAGTAACAATACATCTTTTACATCTCCAGATAAAACTCCACCTTGAATAGCTGCTCCAATTGCAACAACTTCATCAGGGTTAACACCTTTAGATGCTTTTTTACCAAAGAATTTCTCCACTTCGTCAGCAATTCTTGGCATTCTTGTAGAACCACCAACAAGGATAACTTCGTCAATATCTGATGTAGATAAACCTGCATCTTTTAACGCTTTAGCAACTGGTTCCATAGAACGTTTTACTAAAGAGTCAGATAATTGTTCAAATTTAGAACGAGACAATTTTTTCACTAAGTGTTTTGGTCCTGAAGCAGTAGCTGTTACGTAAGGTAAATTGATTTCAGTTTCCGCAGAAGATGATAGTTCAATTTTAGCTTTTTCAGCAGCTTCTTTAATTCTTTGTAATGACATTGGATCTAATCTCAAGTCAATTCCTTCTTCAGCTTTAAATTCATCTGCCAACCAGTCAATGATTGTTTGGTCAAAATCGTCTCCACCTAAGTGCGTATCACCGTTTGTAGACAATACTTCAAAAACTCCGTCACCTAATTCAAGGATAGAAATATCAAAAGTACCACCACCTAAATCGTAAACTGCAATTTTTTGATCAGTTCCTTTTTTGTCTAATCCATAAGCTAATGCCGCAGCAGTTGGCTCATTGATAATTCTCATTACTTTAAGACCTGCAATTTCTCCAGCTTCTTTTGTAGCTTGACGTTGCGCATCGTTAAAGTAAGCAGGAACAGTAATAACTGCTTCTGTAACTGTTTGACCTAAATAGTCTTCAGCAGTTTTTTTCATTTTTTGAAGAGTCATTGCTGACAATTCTTGTGCTGTATATAAACGACCATCGATATCAACTCGAGGCGTATTGTTGTCACCTTTTACTACAGTGTAAGGTACTCTTTTCGCTTCTTCTGTAGTTTCAGAAAAAGTATGTCCCATAAAACGTTTGATAGATGCAACCGTTTTAGTTGGGTTAGTCACAGCTTGTCTTTTTGCTGGATCACCCACTTTAATTTCGCCACCTTCAACAAATGCAATGATCGATGGAGTTGTTCTTTTTCCTTCTGAGTTAGGGATTACTACTGCTTCTTGTCCTTCCATTACAGAAACGCAAGAGTTCGTTGTACCTAAATCAATTCCAATAATTTTTCCCATTTTTATATTTAATTAATTTTAGAAAATTCTTTTTTAAACTTGTCTGTCAAAAAGCAATGATTGTGCCACAACAAAAAACGCAATAAATTGTCAGTTTTAAAGGTAACTGACAGTTATTCATATGACAAACTGACACAAAACATTGAATTACTATTCGAAAATAGTGACCTATTAAATGTCTTCTCAAATTTGATATATCAAAATTCTATAATATTTAACACTAATTATATAACTTTATCCTACAACATTTTCGCACCTTTGTAAGACTAACTATACCTTTGTAACTTGCAAACCAATAAACAGAATCGACTTAAAAAAATCTTGAAGAAAACTTTGAAGGTTTTTCTGTGGATTATTGGTTCATTTTTAACTTTATTCCTACTACTAGTTCTTGCACTTCAAATTCCTGCGGTTCAAAATTTTGCTAAAAACAAAGCCGTAACTTATTTAGAAGGAAAAATTAATACAAAAGTTGCTATTGATAGAATAGAAATCGGACTTCCTAAGAAAGTAATTCTTGAAGGTTTCTATTTTGAAGACCAACAAAAAGACACACTTCTTGCTGGAAAAAAATTAGCTGTTGATATTAGTTTATTCCAATTATTGAATAATAAAATCGAAATTAATTCGGTTGATTTACAAGATATTACTGCGAAAATTTCTCGTGATGAAAACGCAACATTTAACTTTGATTATATCATCAAAGCATTCGCATCACCACCAAAACCAGAAGATAATTCGCAGCCTATGGAATTTTCTATCGATAAAATAAATATCGATAAAGTAAAATTCAAGTACTCCGATGCGACTTCCAAAAATGATATTTCGGTAAACCTAAATCACTTTGATACTAGAATAAAAACGCTCGATTTAAACAAAATGGAATTCGATATTCCAAAAGCTAAAATCGACGGACTAAAACTGAAATTGAAACAAGGAATTGCTTCGGCAAAAACTAAAAAAGATACTTCCAAAAAATCATCCGAAACTAATTTAAATTTAAAATTAGGCAAAGTCGATTTGTCTAAAATTGATGTCGTTTATGAAAATGAAGCTTCAAAATTAAATACTAAAATCAACCTTGAAAAACTAAATGTAGCTTTCAATTCTATTGATTTGAAAAAAGAATTAATTGATATTGAAACTCTAGAATTATCCAATACAAAAGGTACTTTAGAACTAGGGAAAATTGAAAAAATTATAAATCAAAACGAGGTTGCTTCTACTCCATCTTCTTCAAACTGGAAAATAAAAGTAAAAAAAGCCGATTTGAAAAAAGTCGATTTTAAATTTGATGATGCAAGCTCTGTTGCTACAAATAAAGGTGTTGATTACAAACATTTAGACATTCAAAATTTTAATCTAAATGCTGAAAATATTGATTACAGTGAGCAAAATACTTCGGGAAAAATAAATTCGCTAACCGTAAAAGACAAAAGCGGATTAAACATTCAAGCCTTAAAAACCGATTTTAATTACAATAACAATGGCGTTTCGCTAAAAAATCTAAATTTAAAAACGCTACAAACATCGCTAAAAGATGAAGTAATTGTAGGCTATGCTTCTGTGCAAAGTATTCAAGAAAATCTTGGTGAAATGAGTGTGAAAGCCAATTTAAAAAACAGCAAGATTGGTTTTAAAGACATTTTATTATTCGCACCAACATTAGAAAATATAAGTCCGTTTGATACAAACCCGAATGCGATTGTGTCTATAAATTCAGTTATTTCTGGTAAGCTAAATAATATTTCATTTCCAAATTTAGAAGTTTCAGGAATTGGAAGTACCAAAATTAAGGCTAGCGGTAAAATTGTAGGTTTTCCAGATATGAAGAAAGCGTATTTCGATTTGAACATAAAAAATTTAGAATCGAGTTCGAAAGATGTGGCGCAATTTGTACCAAAAGGAACGATTCCGAGTAGCATTCAATTGCCTGCAAATTTCAATACAAAAGGAACTTTTAAAGGAACAATCAACAATTTTGCAACCGATTTAAAATTGGTCAGCAGTTTTGGAAATGCCAAAATCAAAGCCACATTTGATCAAAGAAGAAAAGATTACGAAAAATATAATGCCCAAACCGAGCTAGATAATTTCGATTTAGGAAAGTTGATAAAGAATGATTCTATCGGAAAAATATCTTTAAAAGCCAATGTAAAAGGTTCTGGATTGAATCCGAAAACGGCAAATGCAACTGTTGATGGAACCATTTTGAAAGCTGATTTCAATGATTACGTTTATACCAATTTGAAATTAAAAGGAAAAATAAACAACGGATTATTCAATATAAAAGCCAACGCTAACGATCCAAATTTAACTTTTACTATGATTTCTGATGGAAGTTTTAGAGGTAAATATCCATCTGGAAAATTGAAATTAAATGTTGATATCGCCGATTTACGAAAACTTAATCTTCACGCTGGTGCGTTAAAATTGAGAGGCGAAATTGACGCAGATATTCAATCGGCTGATTTGGATTATTTGAATGGAAAAGTAAGCGCAAACAATTTTATAATCGCCAATGAAAAGGAACAATTTGTTTTAGATTCGATAAACATTATTGCAACTTCAACTGCTCAAAAGAACACATTATTAGTGAAATCGCAGTTTATGAACGCAGATATTAATGGAAAATACCAACTTTCTAAAATTGCAACAGCATTACAAAATTCGATATCCAAATATTACAACATCAATTCTAATTCTAAAAATAATCAAGTTAAAGACCAACAATTTGCTTTTAAAATTGATGTAAAAGACAATCCAATTCTGTTGAAATTTATCCCAGAATTAAAGAGTTTGTCGCCAATTGCGCTTTCTGGAAGATACAATTCGGTTAACGATTCGATAATTGTAAATGGTTCGATTCCAAAATTAGTTTATGGAACAAATACTAT
Organism: Flavobacterium aquatile LMG 4008 = ATCC 11947; assembly: GCF_000757385.1. Taxonomy (GTDB): domain Bacteria; phylum Bacteroidota; class Bacteroidia; order Flavobacteriales; family Flavobacteriaceae; genus Flavobacterium; species Flavobacterium aquatile. The sequence goes on from NZ_JRHH01000006.1 coordinate 76,071, forward strand.
TTCTGGTGCGATTTTAAAAGTGGACACGAAAGATAATGCTTTGATTTACAGTTTGGTTGTAGATGATATTCAAAATGCAAGTTTTCAATTGCCTTTCACCAATATTACTGGAAAAGTAGAAAATAATATTGTCGATTATTCGGTACAATTAAAGGATTTGAAAAACAAAGAACGTTATTTAATTGTTGGAACTTTAAAATCGGAAAACGGAAACTCCGATATCAATTTGAATCCAACCAATCTAATTCTGAATTACGAAAAATGGAATTTATCCGAAGAAAATTTAATTCGAATAGGCAAAAACGGAATTTACGCCAACAATTTTGAGTTGAATAAAGATGGAAATTCGATTAAAATTCAATCCGAATCAACACAACCAAATTCACCTTTAGCAATTGATTTTAAAGATTTTGAAATAGAAACTATAACCAATATTGCACAAAAAAGTAATTTGCAAATTGGCGGAAAAATCAATGGAAATGCACAGTTGAAAGATTTAATGCAATCGGTAAAATTCACATCCGATTTAACGATTGATAATTTTACGTTTCAAAAAGATACGGTTGGAAATTTAAAAGTTAAAGTTGATAATCAGATTGCCAATACTTACAACGCTATTGTGGAAATTACTGGGTTTGACAATCAAGTAAATTTGGATGGAAATTACAAGACTTCAACTAGCAGTTTCGACTTGAATTTAGACATTCAAAAACTAAATGTAAAAAGTATTCAAGGTTTTAGTTTTGGGAACATTACCGAAAGTACCGGTTTTTTAAACGGCGATTTAAAAATTACTGGAACAGCCGAAAGCCCTAAAATTATTGGTGATTTAAAATTTAATGAAGTTGGATTTAAAGTAAAACAATTGAATGCCAAGTTCAAGTCAATGAACGACAATATTACTTTTACTGAGAACTTAATTTCCTTAGATAATTTCATTATAAAAGATGAAAAAAATAATGATTTAACCATCAACGGAACAATAAATAGTCAAAATATAACCAACGTTGGATTCGATTTAAAAGTAGATGCTGAAAATTTTAAAGCTATCAATTCTAAAGCTAAAGACAACGATTTATATTATGGCGAACTCTATTTAGACAACCATTTGACGATAAAAGGAACGATGGAAAGTCCTGTAGTTGAAGGTGATATAAAAATAAACAAAGACACCAAATTCACTGTAGTTTTACCACAATCTGATCCTTCAATCGCCGACAGAGAAGGAATTGTTGAATTTATTGACCAAGATCAACCGCAATTAATTACCAAAGTGGAGTTTGACGACGAATTAAGTCAGACCGAAATAAAAGGCATTTTGGCATCGGTAAATATTGAAATTGATAAAGATGCCGAAATATCTATAATTATTGATAAATCGAATGGAGATTTCTTAAAATTAAAAGGTGAAGCTGAATTGAATGGTGGCATCGATCCTTCTGGAAAAACAACTTTAACTGGACGATATGAATTTACCGAAGGTTCATATGAAATGAATTTTAATTTAATCAAACGAAAATTCGACATCAAAAAAGGAAGTTACATTCTTTGGACCGGCGAGCCAACAATGGCTGATATGAATATTACTGCCATTTACAAATCGGAAACTGCGCCAATTGACTTGGTAAACGATCAATTGGGTGATATGACGCCAGAAGAAAGAAACACTTATAAAGAACGAATTCCATTTGAAACTGAACTAAAATTAAACGGCGAATTACTAAAACCAGTTATTACTTTTGATATTGTTTTACCCGATGGAAACAATAACGTTTCTGCCGATGTAATTACTACAACTCAAGCCAAATTAGCGCAATTAAGACAACAACCCGATGAATTAAACAAGCAAGTTTTTGCTTTGTTATTACTTAATCGATTTGTTGGTGAAAATCCGTTTTCGAGCGAAAGTGGTGGCACAACAGCTTCTGGATTGGCTAGAGATAGTGCAAGTAAAATATTGTCGCAACAACTTAACAATTTTGCTGGCGATTTAATTTCGGGTGTTGAAATAAATTTTGATATCGAATCTACAGAAGATTATACAACAGGTCAAAAGGAAAATAAAACCGATTTGAATGTTGGAATTTCGAAAAAATTATTAAACGATAGATTAAAAGTTACCGTTGGAAGTAGTTTTGGACTCGAAGGCACACAACAAGCCAATCAAGAGGCTAATACTATTGCAGGCGACGTTTCATTAGATTATCAAATTACCAAAGATGGTCGTTATAAAGTTCGTGCTTATCGAGTAAACAAATACCAAGTTGCTTTGCAAGGACAGGTTGTAGAAACTGGAGTTGCCTTTATCTTAACTATCGATTACAACAAATTTCGTGAATTGTTTAGCAAGAGTAAAGAACAAAAAGCTAAAGCTAAAAAGAAGAAAGAAAATAAAAAGAAATCGGATGACTAATTTAAGACTAATTGGACTATTTTTTATAGTAGTTTTTATAGTTTCATGCAGCGGAACTAGAAGTTTGCCCGAAGGTGAATTGCTTTATGTTGGTGCAAAAGTAAAAGTTGAAGATACAGCTATTTCCAAAAAACAACGTAAAGAATTGAAATCGCAATTAGCTGATTTGGTGCGACCAAAACCCAACAAAACGTTTTTAGGAATGCGTCCAAAATTATTCTTTCACAATCTGGCAGGAGAAGTTACCAAAGAAAAAGGATTTTGGCATTGGCTAAAATTTACTGTTGGCGAACCACTAGTTTTGTTTAGTCAAGTAGATATGGAATACAACAGAAGCGTATTGCAAAATTTTTCTGAAAACAACGGTTACTTTAATACAAAAACTGAGGCAGATTCTACCAAATCTGGTAAAAAAGCTAGAGTAAAATATGTTGTAAAACCAGGTAAACAATATAAAATTAAATCAATTCAATTTCCAACAGATTCTACTGAATTGGCGAAAGCAATAAATCGAACACAACGCAGAAGCTTGTTGAAAGTTGGGCAACCTTACAGTTTAAATGTTATTAAGGCAGAACGCGAAAGAATTGATACTCGATTAAAAGAGAAAGGATTTTTCTATTTCAATGCCGATTATTTAAAGGTTCAAGTTGATAGCACAGTCGCCGATTATCAGGTAGATTTAATTCTGAAAATTAAAGACGAAACTCCACAAATTGCTACAAAACAATACCGAATCAATAACATAATTGTTTATCCAAATTATTCTGTAAACGCCGATAGTTTAAGCATTGCAACAGATTCATCGGTTGTGAGATACAGAGATTTCACTATAATTGATAAAGAAAATTTATTCAAACCAAGAATTTTTGACCGTTCCTTATATTTTAGAAAAGGCGATTTATACAATCGAACCGATCATAATTTATCTTTAAATCGATTGGTGAATTTAGGAACTTTTAAATTTGTAAAAAATCAATTTAAAGTGGCCGATACGACAGGAAATTATTTAGACACCTACTATTATTTAACACCGTTACCAAGAAAATCAATTCGCGTAGAAGTTTTGGCGAAAACCAACTCAGCCAATTATACTGGAACAGAATTGAACGTTAACTGGAGTAACAGAAATACGTTTCGTGGCGCAGAATTACTTACAATAACTGCTTTTGGTGGAATTGAAGTTCAGGTTTCTGGGCAAAATAATGGTTTCAATGTGTATCGATTTGGAATGGAAACCAATCTAATTTGGCCAAGACTTATTTCACCATTCAAATTAAAATCATCGAGTGGATTTGTTCCAAAAACGAAAGCCACTTTGGGATACGAATTTCAGAACCGAACGCAATTGTATTCACTTCAAACATTAAAAGGTTCGTTTGGTTATTTGTGGAAAGAAAACGCTCGAAAAGAACATCAATTAAACGTTACCGAAATCACGTATGCAAGTCCGCAAAATGTTACTTCATTATACCGATCGCAAATTGTTGACAATCCATCATTAGAAAAAGTAATCGAAAAACAATTAATATTCGGTCCAACTTACAGTTATACTTATACCAATACAGCTCAAAAAAGAAAGAAAAATACGTTTTATTATAGAGCTTCCATCGATTTATCTGGAAATTTAGTCGGATTATTATCAGGTTCAAATATCAAAAATGGTGATACAACCAAAGTTTTTGGAGTTCCATTTAGTCAATTTCTAAAAGTAGAAAGTGATTTTAGACATTACTATAAATTAGGTAAAAAGTCTCAAATAGCAAGCAGATTCATTGTTGGCGCTGGTTATGCTTATGGAAACTCAGAAGAAATGCCTTTCATCAAGCAATTTTTTATTGGTGGAACAAACAGTATCAGAGCGTTTCAAGCACGTTCGCTCGGACCAGGAACTTTTAGACAAGAAGATACTTCAACTTTTTTAGCCGATCAATCTGGTGATTTAAAACTAGAATTAAATACGGAATATCGAGGTAACATTTACAGTTTTGTCGACGGAGCTTTATTTGTCGATGCAGGAAATATTTGGCTTATGAATACTAATCCAGATAAAGCTGGATCGAAATTTTCAAGTGATTTTTTAAATGAATTAGCCGTTGGCGTTGGTGCTGGATTACGATTTGACTTTGACTTTTTAGTCCTTCGAACAGATTTAGCATTTCCAATAAGAAAACCGTATTTACCCGATGGACAACGATGGGTTTTAGACCAAGTAAACCTTGGAAGTGGCTCGTGGAGAAAAGAAAATTTGGTCTTTAACTTAGCAATTGGTTATCCGTTTTAAACCGGTTTTATTTCTGATTTTCTAAATAGAAATCGTTCGTTAAAAATAACTATCGAAAGTAATATTAACGAATACGATATAATTTGGTTAAACGTAATTTCTTCATGAAAATAGAAAATTGCTAGTACAAAATTCAGTAATGGATTGGTGTACATCAAAATTCCTACTGCCGAAGAATTCATCCCTTTCAAGGCATACAAATTAAGATATAACGGAATTATTGTAAACAAAACAACGATCACCATCAACAAGATATAAAACAATGATTCTGTTGGAATTGCTGCTGAATACGATGGAAAAAAAGGCAAAATTACTAACGACGCAATAACCATTTGAAAGGTCAAAATCAGAAATTTATCAAAGACTATATTCTTTCGTTGACTGATTAAATACAATGCAAATGAAAAAGCAATAACCAAACTATAAGCTAATTCAGCCAAATTTCCGTAAGATAAAATACCACAACTTACAACACACAAAGCAACCGAAAACCATTGCCAATTGCTCAATTTTTCTTTCAAAATAAAGTAAGCCAAAATAGTAGTAACAATAGGACAAATTAAATAAGCAAACGAAGCAGATTTTAAACTGACATGATTCACTGCATAAATGAATAAAAACCAATTGAAAATTAATAGAAATCCGCCTAAAACAGTTAGAAATAAAAAACGATATTTGAGTTTTGATTCCAACTTTCTGAACGTTGCTAAATCATTTTTTACAATCGATTTTCTGAATAAAAGATTGATTACAAGCAAAATAACAGTTGCAAAAAAGATTCTATAGAAAAGAATATCCAATGATGGATAAATATGTAATGGTTTCAAAGCCAAACTAAAGAAACCCCAAATAACAAAAGCTGTTAATGCCGAAGCATAATATTTATTGATTTGCACGCTGTAAAATTTGCTGCAAAAGTACAGCAATACCCATCTAAAATTAATCCATTATAACATTTAATTAGGAATTAATTTATATCAGATTTACCAAAAAATTCTGGAAATCAAGTTCTTATTTTAAATATTTGACAGAAAATACAATTTTAAAATAAACAAAAATCAGTTTAACATTAAAATAATGAAAATTCAATAATTGTTTAGCTTATATTTGCTTCATAAACTAAACTTTTCATTTTATGGAAGAATGCATCTCGGTTTTTGATATGTTAAAAATTGGTGTTGGACCATCGAGTTCACACACACTTGGACCTTGGCGTGCAGCCGAACGATTTTTATCGGAATTAAGAACAGAAAACATTCTTCAAAACGTAACCCGAATCAAAGTCGATTTGTATGGTTCACTTTCGTTAACAGGAAAAGGACACGCAACCGATTTGGCTGTAATGTTAGGTTTGTCTGGACAAGATCCAGAATATATTCCTGTGCAAGATATTGATGGAATTATAAAAAATATCGAAAATAAAAACGAAATCAATTTGGGTAACGAAATTGTGGTTCCGTTTTACTTTTTACAAGACATTGTTTTCAACAAAAATTTCCTGCCTTTTCATGCCAACGGTTTGACTTTTACCGCTTTTTTATTAGACGATAAAGAATACCAAACTACCTTCTACTCTATCGGTGGCGGATTTGTGGTGAAAGAAGAACGTGTCAATGCCAAGAAAAAATTAGAAATAAAATGTGCGTTTCCTTTTCCAATTCAAAACGCTGAAGAACTTTTAAACTATTGTAATTCAGAAAAAAAATCTATTTCTGAAATTGTATATGAGAATGAAAAATCAATGCGAACTGAAGCAGAAATCGATCATGAATTAATGCGAATTTGGAACACCATGTTAGAATGCATGTACATCGGTTGTCATTCAGAAGGCATACTTCCAGGTGGATTAAATGTGCGAAGAAGAGCGTTTGACATGCATCAGGGTTTGATTGGTTTATCCAACTATAACAATCCTCAAGAATGGTTAGAATGTATTAGAAAAACCGAAGTTAAATTCCGTCAAATATTAAAATGGGTTTCCTGTTTTGCTTTAGCTGTAAACGAAGTAAATGCCGCTTTAGGAAGAGTTGTAACAGCGCCAACCAACGGAAGTGCTGGTGTTATTCCAGCCGTTTTAATGTATTATTTAGTAATTGAAAACCACGATGCTGGCGAAAAAGAAATCAAACAATTCTTGATGGTTGCTGGCGAAATTGGAAGTATTTTCAAAAAAGGTTCTACGATTTCTGCAGCAATGGGCGGATGTCAAGCAGAAATTGGCGTTTCATCAGCTATGGCAGCAGCCGCACTATGCGAAGTTATGGGCGGAACTCCAGATCAAGTACAAATGGCAGCCGAAATTGCCATGGAGCATCATCTTGGTTTAACTTGTGATCCTATTGGTGGTTTGGTTCAAATTCCGTGTATCGAAAGAAATACGATGGGTGCAATAAAAGCAATAAATGCAGCGGAACTGGCCATGGAAACCGATGCAAAAAACGCAAAAGTTCCTTTGGATAAAGTAGTCAATACCATGTGGAAAACAGCACAAGATATGAATTCTAAATACAAAGAAACTTCTGAAGGCGGTCTTGCAATAGCAGTAAATATGGCTGATTGCTAATTCTTCTCTTTTGGATCGTCTTGATTTTCTGGACTTGAATTGGGATACCTTTTTTTGGTAATATCGAAATTCTTATCTCTGTTTTCAAGCATTACTTTACCAACTTCTTCTTTTGCAGTACTTGGTTTTGTGCTTAAAGTCTTATTAGTTTCAGGTTCACAATTTTGTTCATCATGATCTGTATTTCTTGCTCTTTGTACAATTTTTGTAACTCCATTTTTATCGGTTTCCATCTCAGATTTCATTAAAGAATCTGACTGATTTTCCTGGTTCAATTCCGATATAATATTGCTATTGCTTTGCTTGTTGTTCATTTTTTTAGAACCTAAATCGTTATCTTCCATGACCTAAATGTTTAAATTATTGAAAGATAAAGTTATTCTAAATCATTATTTTTAATGTTACATAATTCCTAATTAATGTATCAAAAATCCAACTTTAAACCATTCCCAATTTAAAATAAAAAGTACTTCCTAAGCCCAATTCACTTTCAACACCGATAGTTCCACCCTGAGCTTCTATAAACTCTTTAGAAATAGCTAAACCCAATCCAGTTCCCGATTTATGACTTCCTGGAATTTGGAAATATTTGTCAAAAACTTTCGACTGGTACCGCTTATCAATTCCTTTTCCTTTATCAGTAACTTGAAAAACAATCTGATTATTCTCTTGTTTCAATTTTACAGTTACAATACTATCTTCCGAGGAATAACGAATAGCATTTGTCAAGAAATTAATCAAAACCCATGATGATTTTTCGCTATCTGCTTTTACTTCTGACAGCTTATTTTCAAATTCCAAAACAACTTCAATCTGTTTTTGCTCAGCTTGAACTTTTACAGCTTCAATAGCATATTTTGCAATATCATTCGGACTACTTTTTTCTATATTCAGCTGAATGTTTCCAGTTTCAACTTGAGATAATTCTAATAATTCTCCAGTAATTTTCAATAGACGCTGACTATCTTCTTTAATGCTGTCAATCAGTTGCTTTTGGTCATCATTTATAGTTCCAGTTGAAGTATTTTCAAGCAATTGCAAACTCATTTTGATGGAAGAAATTGGTGTTTTCAATTCGTGTGAAACAGTTGCAATAAAATTTGTTTTTGCAAAATCCAATTCTTTGAAAATGGTAATATTTCTCAGTATGATTACATTTCCAATATCAATTAATTGGTCTTCTCCGGTAGGTTTTATAGTGATGTTTACATTTTCTTTTTCGAAATAACTTTCCTTTCCATCAGCAAAAATCTTCATCGGATGTGCTTTTGGACTTTCTAATTCGTTTATGATTAGCGACTTCATCAAATCATTTTTCAGTGCTAATGTTGTAGCCAATTGACCAATAACTTCATCTTGCTTTAATCCGATGATTTTCAAGGCTTCATCATTTACAAACAGTATGATTCCCTGATTGTCCAAACCAATAATTGGATCGTGCATATTGTTAATCAAGGTTTCTAAACGTTTCTTTTCGAATGTCAATTTGTGCAAACTACTATTAGAATATTCCTCCAATTTTTCTGCCATCGAATTAAATGATTTTGCCAAATCTCCATATTCATTATGATCCCGAAAATGAACCCGTTCGGAGTAATTTCGATTAGCAATTTGCTTGATGCTTTCCGTCAATTCCTTTATCGGATTAGCAATATTATTTGGCAAATTAACTAACAAATTAAAAGCAATTAAAAAACATAAAGTTCCAACAATTGCAATCCATAAATTGGCAGTTTCGGCTGTGTGTTTTGCGATATCACTCTTAACTTTTATGGCATTCATATTGAGTTTCATAATCTCAAAAATGTCTTGCCTAATTTTGCCTTTTATAGTTTCATCTGAAGTATTTTTTTCTAATAATTGAAAGTTTTTCTGAAGATTGTAAGTCACTTTATCTTCGCCAATTTCGGTAATATTCTCCAATTGTTTCTTTAAATTGGTTTCAAAAAGAAGAATGGCTTTTGGTTCATCTTTAGAAATTTCATCCAAAGAAGAAAGCATATTTCTTGAGTATTCCAAAGTTATATAGTTGGCTTTCAAGATGTTTTCGGTGTCTTTTTTAATCGAAAAAACATAAAAAGCACTAACCAAGGATAGGATAATTATTAAAGTAAATAATAATCCAACACTGAGATTTAATTTGGTTTTAATTTTCATTTTAAGAGAGAATTACTAAGTCAACACTCGATTTCGACAAACTATTCAATAGTCGTCTAAAAATAGTGGTAGACAAAATTACTTTAAATAAATTGAAATGCGGTTTTCCAATACAAACGGTTGTGATGTTTTTTTGCTCGACGATTTTCAGCATTGCATCGGTGATATTTGAACTTTCAATTTTAATAACTTCGGCACCTAGTTGTGTGGCCAATTTGAAATTATTAATTAAATGACGTTGTTTGTCTAATGCAATTTTATTCGGACTTTCCTTTGGAGTTTCTACATACAAAACGTACCAACTTCCGTTGTAATAACTGGCTAATCGCGCAGCTTTTCTGATTACAATTTTGGCTGTTTTATCATTACTACTAATACATGCCAATAGTTTTTCGTGTTTTAAAGCAAGGTTTTTCGGAACTTCATTTTCTACTTTTCGAACCACTTGACTCGCAACTTCTTTCAATGCCAGTTCCCGCAATTGCAGAATTTGATCCGCTTTAAAAAAATTAGCTAACGCGGTTTGGATTTTATCCTGTGTATAAATTTTTCCTTCTTTCAGACGCGAAATTAAATCCTCTGAAGTCAAATCGATATTTACAACTTCGTCCGCCAATCGCAACACATTATCTGGAACTCGTTCTTGAACATCAACTCCTGTAATACGTTTGACATCTTCGTTCAAACTCTCAATATGCTGAATGTTCACCGCAGAAATTACGTTAATTCCAGCTTCAAGAATTTCCAGAACATCTTGCCAACGCTTTTCATTTTTACTTCCTTCAATGTTGGTGTGCGCCAATTCATCCACAATCACAACTTCCGGACGCAAATTGATGATCGCCTGCACATCCATTTCCTCCAGATTTTTTCCTTTGTAGAAAATACTTCTTCTTGGAATTATTGGCAAACCATCAAGCAATTCGTGTGTTTCCTTACGAAAATGAGTTTCGATATAGCCAATTTTAATGTCAATTCCGTTTTTTAAAAGCGTGTGAGCTTCCTGCAACATACGAAACGTTTTACCCACACCAGCACTCATACCAATGTAAATTTTGAATTTTCCTTTACGTGATTTCTGAATTAAATCAAGGAAATGCAGGGCGTTATTTTGTTTTTCTTGTTCCATGTTTCACTGTTTTCAACGAAATAATCTATTATAATTTGCCACAGATTAAAATGATTTTCACAGATTTCAAAAATCCTTTTAATCCTATTAATCTGTGGCTAAAAAATTAAAACGAAATCGCCAAAGAAGTCGTTAAAAAAGTATTGTTATCCGTTGGATTTCCATCTTTCAAAAATACTTCGTCTTTACTTGCCAAGTTTCTAGCTTCAATTCTAAACATCACGTTATCAGAAACTAAATAATCAAAATTTGCAGAAAATCCGTAGGTTTTAAATCCGTTTTCAGTTCCAGTTGCAATGATTACGCCTTCTTTGTCTTGGTAATATTCACCTCGAACAGCGATTTGAGTTTTGGCTGTTGGCTTGTGTTGCAAAATTAAAATTGGCGAATACCAAACATCATAATCGCTACTTCCATTCAAGGTTTGTTGTGCTCCAATATCAAATCCAGCAGTTAAATTGGTCTTATCAGAAAATTTAAATTGTCCATAAAAATTATTGAAATACCTCCATTTTCTGTCGTTATCGGGTTGTTCATTCCCAATATAAGTACTCCAATTCAAAGTCGTTTTTCCACTTGGTTTGTACGTAATCTGAGTTCCAAAAGCAGGTGTTTGATTTCCATCAATCTTCTGAATTCGTTGCCAGCCATTCAAATACATTACTGCCAAATACCATTTTTCCGATTTAGAAGTATATCCAATTTTGGCTCCAGCTTCATAATAAGGCGAATTATCAGCCAAAATACTTCTAGTTAATGTTTGGCAATCCTTTCCAATCGCGCTTTCAAAACCAATGTGCGATGGCATAATTCCAGCATCAATCCACAAATTATGTTTCGAGGAAATTTTTACACCAACATTTGCTTCATACACATTTTGCAATAAATCTTGCTCCGCTGCCAAGTTATATTCGGCATAAGTTCCGGCCATAATCGCCAAATTTCCACGCACGTTATCTTTTGCATAATTCACTTTTGCAAAACCTAGATTCAGGTTCAACTCGTTGTGCTTGTTGTGGCTGTACACAAAACCTGGTCTCAAATGATTGTCTGGATTTCCAAAGTCATAACTGTAATACGTTTCAATATATCCCGAAAACGTCAAAGGACTTTTCTCTTTTGCTACTTCTTGAGCGTTAACAGTTGTAATTCCCAATGCTACAAGAGCAGTAAATACTATTTTTTTCATTTTGTTTATTAATTTTTATTTGAAGCTAATCCAGCTATCCACTATATCTTTGGGTTCGAACAACGAACCCAAAGGATGCCGTTTCTATCTGGGCTAGGGCTTTTCGTTTTTAAAGACTTTTTATTTTAATTTATCCAATTCAATATTCAATTGCAACACATTTATTTTTTCAGTACCCAACATTCCTAAAAGTGGCTTTTCGGTGTTTTGTTTGATTATTTCTAACACTTTTTCTTCCGAAATTTTTCTACTTTCAGCAATACGTTTCGCCTGAACTTTCGCACCTTGAACCGAAATATTTGGATCCAATCCACTTCCAGAAGCTGTTACCAATTCAGATGGAACTTCACTTCTTTTCACCGATGGATTTTTAATCAAAAAACTATCAATTCTAGTTTCTACTTCTGCAAGATAATCAGGATTATTTGTTCCTTTATTACTTCCTCCAGAACCTGCGGCATTATAATCTACTGCCGATGGACGTGACCAAAAGTACTTATTTTCTACAAATTTCTGAGCAACATTAATGTGATGATTTTTTCCGTTCACGGTTACAATTTCACCATTTCCTTGATTAGGAGCCAATTGTGCAATTCCAAGAATACTCATTGTATAAATTCCGGAGAAAAACACTGCACAGAACAGTGTTAATCGAATTGCTGGTATTATATTTTCTTTCATAATTTCTATTTTTTAAACAAATAATGACACTACTAAATCAATCAATTTTATTCCAATAAACGGAATGACTACACCACCAATTCCGTAGATAAATAAATTTCTACGCAACAAGGCCGAAGCACCAATTGGTTTGTAAGCAACACCTCGCAATGCTAATGGAATAAGGAATGGAATAATAATCGCATTAAAAATTACTGCTGATAAAATCGCACTTTCTGGACTGTGTAATCCCATAATATTCAAACCCTGTAACGCCGGAATCGCAGTAATGAAAAGTGCCGGAATAATAGCAAAGTACTTCGCAACGTCATTCGCAATTGAGAATGTTGTAAGCGTACCTCTTGTCATTAAAAGTTGTTTTCCAATTTCTACAATTTCAATTAATTTGGTTGGATCATTATCTAAATCAACCATATTCCCAGCTTCTTTCGCTGCTTGCGTTCCGCTGTTCATGGCAACTCCAACATTTGCTTGAGCCAAAGCCGGCGCATCGTTTGTTCCGTCACCCATCATGGCAACCAATCTTCCTTCGGCTTGCTCTTTTTTGATGTAGTTCATTTTATCTTCTGGTTTGGCTTCGGCAATGAAATCATCAACACCAGCTTTTTCAGCGATAAATTTAGCAGTCAAAGGGTTATCTCCTGTTACCATTACCGTTTTGATTCCCATTTTGCGCAGACGTTCAAAACGTTCTTTCATTCCGGTTTTGATAATATCTTGCAACTCAATCACACCTTGCACTTGATTGTTTTTGATCACTACTAATGGAGTTCCACCATTAGACGAAATATCAATTACTTTTTGCGCTGTGTCTTGTGGATAACTATTCCCGGCTGTTTCAGAAATATTTTTCGCTGCATCTTGCGCACCTTTTCTAATGTTAGTTCCATCTTTTAAAACCACACCAGAGGTTCTAGTTTCGGCTGTAAATTTGATTAAAGTTGCGCCTTCAATCGATAGTTTATTGGCAACATCTTGCCCAGCCAATTCTACAATACTTTTTCCTTCAGGCGTATCATCTGCAAGCGAACTCAACACGGCAGATTTTATAAAATCTTCTTGAGAAATTCCTTTTGTTGGATAAAAAGAAGTTGCTTTTCTATTACCAATAGTGATTGTTCCTGTTTTGTCTAAAAGCAACACATCAATGTCACCAGCAGTTTCTACCGCTTTTCCAGATTTTGTAATTACGTTCGCACGCAAAGCTCTATCCATTCCTGCGATTCCGATAGCTGATAATAATCCGCCAATAGTTGTTGGAATCAAACACACAAAAAGTGAAATAAATGCTGCTATGGTTATTGGTGCGTTAGCATATTTTGCAAATGGCGCTAATGTAACAGTTACAATAATAAATACTAAAGTGAATCCTGCTAATAAAATGGTCAATGCAATTTCGTTTGGTGTTTTTTGACGGCTTGCACCTTCTACCAACGCAATCATTTTATCAAGGAAACTTTCGCCTGGCTCTGATGTTACAATTACTTTAATTTTATCCGAAAGTACTTTTGTTCCACCAGTTACTGACGATTTATCGCCACCAGCTTCTCTAATTACTGGTGCACTTTCTCCAGTTATGGCACTTTCGTCAATTGTTGCCAAACCTTCGATAATTTCTCCATCGGTAGCAATAATATCTCCAGCTTCGCAAACAAAGATGTCACCTTTTTTCAATTGTGCAGACGAAATGGTCTGTCCGTTTTCTAATTTGGCAGGCGTTTCTTCACGCGTTTTTCTTAAACTGTCGGCTTGTGCTTTTCCTCTGGCTTCGGCAATAGCTTCGGCAAAATTTGCGAAAAGTAGTGTTAGAAATAAAACTAGAAAAACAGTAAAATTATAAGCAAAACTTCCTTGTGAACTTTCTCCGAATAAAATCCAAAGACATACAAAAAGCATAACGGCTGTTCCAATTTCAACAGTAAACATTACTGGATTTTTGAACATTATTTTGGGGTTTAGTTTCACGAAAGACTGTTTGAAAGCTTCGTTAACCAACTCTTTTTGAAATAAATTATTTTGAGATTTACTCATGATATTTTAATTATTTAGCTGAAAAATATTCAGCGATTGGACCTAAAGTTAAAGCTGGAAAGAACGATAAAGCTGCTACGATAAATATCACTGCAAAAACCATCAATCCGAAGGTAGATGTATCCGTTTTTAGGGTTCCGTTACTTTCTGGAATGTATTGTTTTTGGGCTAACATTCCGGCAATAGCAACTGGTCCGATGATTGGTAAATATCTCGCAAAAAGCATTACAACTCCAGTAGCAATATTCCAAAACGGAGTATTATCGCCTAAACCTTCAAATCCGCTTCCGTTATTTGCAGAGGATGATGTGAATTCGTATAACATTTCACTGAATCCATGATAACCAGGATTGGCCAACCAACCCGATAATGCTTCTGAATCTGATGCGTATAAATGACTCGCTAAAGCAGTTCCAACCAATATTAAAAATGGATGTAACAAAGCTATAAACATCGCGATTTTCATTTCTTTGGCTTCGATTTTCTTGCCTAAAAATTCTGGTGTTCTTCCGACCATTAATCCGCTGATGAAAACACCTAGAATAATGAAGATGTAAAAGTTCAAAAATCCCACTCCAACTCCGCCATAAAAACAGTTGATCATCATTCCAAGAAGTGTTGTCATTCCTGCAATGGGCGTCATACTGTCGTGCATAGCATTTACAGAACCATTACTGGTAACTGTTGTGTACGTCGCCCAATTTGCGGAAGCAGCAGCACCAAAACGGACTTCTTTACCTTCCATACTTCCCATATTTTGAGAAATTCCCATATTTGAAATAGCCGGATTTCCATTCATCTCGCTAATTACAGCAGGAATTAAAAGCACCAGAAAACCTAAGGTCATCACGCTGTAAATTGTCCAAGATAATTTTTTGCGTTTCAAGATAAAACCTAAAGCAAAAACCATCGCAATCGGAATTAAAACTATAGAAATATTCTCAACAATATTGGTTAAGTAATTTGGGTTTTCCATAGGATTGGCTGAATTCGGACCGTAAAATCCACCACCATTGGTTCCTAATTGTTTGATTGCCACAAAAGCGGCAACTGGACCACGACTCACATTTTGTTCGTTTCCTTCCAGAGTTGTGATGGTATCTTTTCCTTCAAAAGTCATTGGAGTTCCATTCATCACTAAGATTATGGCTACTACAAATGATAAAGGCAATAAAACTCTTGTACATGATCTAACGAAAAAACTGTAGAAATTTCCTAAAGTCGCAGACGTTTTTTCTTTCATAGCCATAAATACAGCGGCACAAATTGCCATTCCGCAACCAGCACTGATGAATTGCCAAAGCATCAAGGTCAACTGACCTAAATAAGACAATCCGCTTTCGCCAGAATAATGCTGTAAATTGGTATTGGTAATAAAGCTGACTGTTGTATTAAAAGCCAAATCACCACTCATGGAAGGATTTCCATCTGGATTTAAAGGCAACCAAACCATATTTGTTAAAACCAAAATCGAAATAACAAACCAAACAATATTGATAGTTAAAAGTGCTACCAAATGTTGTTTCCAGTTCATTTCTTTCGTTGGATTTATTCCTCCAATTTTAAAAAATAATTTATCAATTGGATTAAAAACTTTGTCCAACCACGTACTTTCATAGTTGAATATTTTGCCGATGTAACGACCAAGCGGAATGGCTAAAAGCATAACCAATCCGTACATGAAGATAATTCCTAATAGTTCTGAGTTCATTTTTAGAATTTTTCGGGTTTAAATAATACATAACAGATATAAAGAAATACTGCTATTGCGATGATGAAGAGTGCTGTCATAATTTAGATTTTTTCAAAAATTTCGATCATTTTAAAAAACAAAGCGAATAAAATCAATCCGCTTAAAGAAAGGATAATTGCCATCATACTCCAGAAGTGTTTATTTGTTTAAGATATTCCGCTTTAAGCGATTGAGGAAAGAGATTGGAAATGTTGCAATGGCGCAATTCCATGAAAGTAGAAACCGAGAAAACGTAAACATTAGAAATAGCGTTTTTGGTTTCGTAACTTCCAGTAGCAAATAATCGTTCGGCAAGTGCCAAGCATTTTTTTGCTCTTACAATGTTTCCAGAAACAATGGCTGACTTGGTAATTTCAGCAAAGCGTTCGGCTTGTTTGTAAATGGTAGTAACCTGATTTTTCATTAGTATGAATTTTTATGTTCATTCGCCTAATGCCAAAAGTTGTTCCAATAAATAAAAAATTATGTAAGGTGTTGTGATAGTTGATTTTGTGATTGACGTGCCGAAAATTAGGCATAAAAAAACCTATCAAAATGATAGGCTTTTATCAAAATAAGAAGTTTTATTTTAATTTATCGAGTTGGGCTTTAAGTTCGTCCAATTGTTTCTGTAACACTTGTATTTCCGACCTGTTGTTTATCGCTTTTATTGTTTGAAACACTTTTACTTTGGTATCGTTTAAATCGTGTTTTACAAGTTTATCTTCGATTGATTTTGCTAAATTATCTTCGTATTCATTAACAATAACATCTATTGTAAGTGTTTTAGTCTCAACATCAATAGTAGTGTGAGTTACATGGTGCGTTTTTTCAATTTCATTGGCTACAAAATACTTGATTTTATCATTATAGACATTTACCATCCAAAGATTATAAGCTAAATAAAGTGCTGGAAGAATGGCAATAAAAGCCAAAACACCAAAATAGCTGTTGATGTGTTTGATATTACTTTCAGAAAATCTCGCAAATTTTAGATAACGAGTAATGATATAACAACCCAAACAAATGAAAAGCGCATTGATAAAATAGGTGTATAAACCACCTAAAATATATTCCCATTGCAACGTTGCAATTCCATAACCAGCAGTACAAAGTGGTGGAATACATGCCGTTGCTACTGCAATTCCGACTAAAACACGATTTCCGTCATGGCGTGAAATGGCTATCATTCCAGCCATTCCGCCGATAAATGCTAAGAAAATATCAAAAATTGTAGGTTTTGAAAACGACAATAATTCGTCTGTTGCAATATGATATGGAGAAAGTAAATAATATAATGTCGAACACAAAATTGAAATTACAACAATTCTGAAAACATTTCTTAAACTCAATTTTAATAGGTTACTATTCGAAGTTCCGAGCGAAAATCCGATACCAAAAATTGGTCCCATTAAAGGAGAAATAATCATGGCGCCAATTACTGCGGCTTTAGAATTGATGTTCAATCCGATGCAAGCAATAAAAATCGCAAATGCCATAATCCAGAAATTGGTGCCTTTAAAAATGACGCCCGATTTTATCTCGTCATAAGTAATCTGTTCCGCTTCTTGGTCGGTTTTTAGGTTTAAAACTGTTTTAAAATATCTTTTAATAACCGCTAAATTACTTGTCATAGCTGAACTTTCTTAAAATTATAAACCGAATTCATCAATTTTACGATACAAAGTTGCAATACCAATTTCTAATAATCGTGCCGTTTCAGCTTTGTTTCCTTTAGTGTAATTCAACACTTTTTGAATGTGTAATTTCTCAATACTTTGCATTGAAAAAGCCGACATTGTTTTATTAGAATTGTCTTGCTGATGCTGAATTTCGTAAGGTAAAACGTCTTGAGTTAAAATATCGTCCGCTAAAATAACCGAACGTTCAATAATGTTTTTTAGCTCACGAACATTTCCTGGCCAATGATATGCTTCTAGTTTTTGAAGAAAATCTGGTGTAATTTGAAGTTCTTTTTTATTGGTTTTTTCAGAAAATTGTTTGACAAAATAACTGGTTAACGGTGAAATATCTTTTATTCGTTCTCGCAATGGAGGAATTATAATTTCGAAAATGTTCAGTCTAAAGTACAAATCAGATCGGAAATTATGATTTTCACTTTCTGTTTTTAAATCTCTATTGGTTGCAGCAATTAATCGGAAGTTTGATTTTTTTGGAGTAGTATCTCCAACAGGAATGTATTGACTAGTTTCTAAAACACGAAGTAATTTGGCTTGCAAATCAATAGGCATTTCTCCTATTTCATCCAAAAATAAAGTGCCGCCATTTGCCTCTTCAATAAAACCTTTTTTATCTTTTAAAGCTCCAGTAAAAGCGCCTTGTTTGTGTCCAAATAATTCACTTTCTAAAATTTCTTTGCTAAAAGTACTGCAATTTAAAGCTACGAATGTTTTTCCAACTCGATTGCTGTTTTCGTGAATCGCTTGTGCAAACACTTCTTTTCCGGTTCCAGTTTCTCCTGTTAATAAAACGGTCGAATCGGTTTTAGCAACTTTTTTGGCCAAATCAATTACTTGTTCCAAAGCTTTTGATTTTCCGATTATAGTATCAAAGGAATATTTATCGGAGATTCGTTTTTCTAATTTTTGAACTTTCTTTTGAAGATCCGATTTCTCTAATGCTTTGTATAAAAGTGGAATAATTTTATCATTATCATCGCCTTTAACAATATAATCAAATGCACCGTTTTTCATGGCTTGAACTCCATCGGCAATTTTTCCAAAAGCGGTCAACAGAATTACTTCAACAAAAGGGAAATTTGACTTAATTTTTTCAAGAAAATCTACGCCATTTCCGTCGGGAAGTTTTACATCACATAAGATTACGTCAATATCGTTTTGTTCTAATTTCTTAAAACCCGATTTTAAATCGCCAGCTTCAATAACATCAAAACCTTCCGATTTAACTATTCGAGCTAGAAGTCCGCGAAGTTTTTCTTCGTCATCAATTATGAGGATGTTTTTCAATTTGAAACTAAATTAGACTGCAAAATTACAGAATTACTTTCTTCTAGTGTCAATAACGTAAATAATCTTCCAAACCTCATTTTCTTTAAAAAGTGTAAAAGCATTTACGCCTTTGTGACTTAATTTATCATTTATGTAGAATTCATAAGGTGTCCAAGCGTGTGCCATTGTGCCATCAACTTGAATTGAATAATTCAAAATCTTCTCTTGAAAATTGAAATTTGCCGGAATCGAAGCTATCGATTTGTAAAATTCTGATGCCAATTCATCTGATAATTTTCCTCCTTTTGCATTTTCTTGGATGGATTGCAGAAAAATTTTATCGGAACAAATTGATTTTAATTTTACAGTATCTTTTGCATGAAAAGCTTCAAAAAAAGTTTCGATTGTTTTCTGAACTTCTTGATTTTGAGCATGAACTGAACCCGAAAATATCAGAATCAGAAAGAATACTATTTTTTTCATTTTTATCTAAATTTAAAGTTACAATTATATTAGTATATTTTTATTCCCATTTATTACAAAACTAATCGAATTTAGTACTTTTACATTCTTAAATCTAATAGTTGAAATTTAAAATCTAATATTCATGTCAGTAGCTAAAAAAGATTACAAACGTATTACCACTAAATCATTAATTGAGATGAAAGCCAATGGAGAAAAGATTTCGATGCTTACAGCATACGATTTCACCATGGCAAAAATTGTTGATACTGCTGGTGTTGACGTGATATTAGTTGGAGATTCTGCAAGTAATGTTATGGCAGGTCACGAAACGACTTTACCGATAACATTGGACCAAATGATTTATCATGCTTCTAGCGTTGTAAGAGCAATTGAACGCGCTTTAGTTGTTGTAGATTTGCCCTTTGGAAGTTATCAATCGGATCCAAAAGAAGCGCTTCGTTCTTCAATCAGAATTATGAAAGAAAGTGGCGGACATGCAGTAAAATTAGAAGGTGGAAGCGAAATTAAGGATTCTATCAAGAAAATATTAAACGCCGGAATTCCAGTTATGGGACATTTGGGTTTAACACCACAATCTATTTATAAATTTGGAACTTACACTGTTCGTGCTAAAGAGGATGCTGAAGCTGAAAAATTACTTGAAGACGCAAAATTATTAGAAAAATTAGGTTGTTTTGCTTTGGTTTTAGAGAAAATTCCGGCGCATTTAGCAGAAAAAGTTGCTCAAAGTATTTCGATTCCAGTAATCGGAATTGGCGCTGGTGGTGGAGTTGACGGACAAGTTTTGGTAATTCATGACATGCTTGGGATGAACAATGAATTCAGTCCGAGATTTTTGAGAAGATATTTAGATTTATACGATCAAATGACAAAAGCAATTGGTAATTATGTTGCTGATGTAAAGAGTAAAGATTTTCCAAATGCTAACGAGCAATATTAGTGATTAGTGAATAGTAATTAGTAAATAGCAATTTTGGCAGAAAAAATCGTTTCCAATAAATCCAATCTTCAAATTCTTCATGAAGACAATCACTTAATTGTGATTAATAAACGCGTTGGCGATATTGTGCAAGGCGATAAAACTGGTGACAAACCATTATCTGAAGTTGTAAAAGAATACATCAAAGATAAATATGAAAAACCAGGCGAAGTCTTTCTTGGCGTTGTTCATCGACTTGACAGACCAACAACTGGAATCGTAGTTTTTGCCAAAACCAGCAAAGCATTGGAACGATTGAATAAAATGTTTAGCGAAAGAGAAACTAGTAAAACGTATTGGGCAGTTGTAAAAAATAAAACTCCAAAAAACGAAGATAATTTAGTTCATTTTCTGAAAAGAAACGAAAAAAATAACACTTCGAAAGCGCATTTAAAAGAAGTTCCAGATAGTAAAAAAGCCTCTTTAGATTATAAAATCATCAAAGAATTAAATAACTATTTTGCTCTGGAAATCAATCTTCATACAGGAAGACATCACCAAATTCGTGCACAATTATCAGCAATTGGTTCTCCAATAAAAGGCGATTTAAAATATGGATTTGATCGCAGTAATCCTGATGGTGGCATTCATCTTCATGCTAGAAAATTGAGTTTTATTCATCCAGTTTCTAAAGAAAATATAGAAATTGTTGCTCCAACTCCATCGGATGCTATTTGGAATTCCATTTAAAAAAGTATACATTTACGAAACATAAACGTAGGGTTTCTACGTATGTACTTGTTATAACCCCAAATTATAATTGATACCTATGAGAAAATTACTGATTGCCTCAATTTCCTTAATTGGAATTACTGCTTTTTCACAAGAACATTTTGCTGGATTAACTACTTCTAATCGCGTTGGAGTATTATCAGCAACAAACAATCCTGCTGAACTTGTAAATATGTCGCATACATTTGAAGTTGGCTTCTATTCCTTAAGTGCCAATGTTTCTAACAACAAAATTGGTATTAATGATTTGTTTTCTGATAGCGATTTAGAAACTATACTTTTCACCGGAAATGATCCTGTAAATTTAAGAGTTGATTCAGAAATTTATGGTCCTAGTTTTGGAATGAAGTACAAAAAATTAGCCTTTGCAATTACAACTAAAATTACAGGAAAACTTGATGTTGTAGATGTAGATCCAAATCTTGGTGACGGATTAGTAAATGCAGGATTGAACAGCTTATTTGGTTCAACAACAATAAACAACGATTACAACCAGCGTTTGAGCGGAACCACTTGGGGTGAAATTGGATTGACTGGTGCGATGAATATTATCAATAATGCCGAACATAAATTTAATGTTGGAGCCACATTTAAACTACTTTTTCCTGGTTCGTATTCTAATCTTGGTTTGGATAAATTTAACGGAACAATTACGAACACAGCAGGTGATGTTTACTTAAGTGATGTAACCGATGTCGATTTAAATATTGCCTATTCTGGCGGATTAGCAAATAATTTTTCAAATTTTAATGATTATACAAAGTCGATGATTGGTGGACTAAACGGTTTTTCTGGCGATTTAGGAATTAATTATCAATGGAGAGATCAACCAGAAGACAATCCGAAGAAAAATCAGAATAAATACAAATTGAATGCTGGTTTATCAATAAGAAATATTGGTTCGATGACGTTTAAAGACGATAATAATTATGCTACTAATTATGTTTTAAATATTCCAAATGCAACATTAGGAAATCCTGGTTTAAACTTAAATCAATTTGAAAATATTGAAAGTCTTCAAGAAGTAGAAGAAATTTTAATAAACGAAGGTTATTTAGGTCTTGATGCATCTAGAAATAAAAAAGATTTCAAAGTAAAATTACCAACTACAATTACAGCATATGCTGATGTTAAGCTTATACCTAAAGTTTTCATTACTGGATTTTTACAACAAAAATTGAATGACAATAACAGTAATGATCAAATCACAGCACAAAATATTATAACAATTACACCACGTTTTACAACAGGATTTTTCGAAGTATTTGCACCTTTTAGCAATACCGAAATTGCCGGATTTAGTAGCGGTGTTGGCTTTAGAATTGGCGGATTTTACTTAGGTTCGAGTTCTGTAATTACTGCTTTAGCTAGCGATAATAGTAAACAAGCTGATATTTATACAGGTTTTAGATGGGGATTTTTATAAAAAATGGAATTCAAAACTAACATCGGTTACAGAAAAGATAAACTAAAACAACTTCTTTCTACTTTGATAAAGTATGAAAATGACATTACTTTAGCTTTATACAATGATTTCAAAAAATCCGAATTTGAGTCAGTAATAACCGAAACTAGTTATGTGATTTCCGATTTAAAACACACAATTAAAAACATTGATAAATGGGCAAAACCGAAAAAGGTTTTGCCTTCACTTTTAAATTTTCCTTCTTCCGATTATATTTTGAGTGAACCTTATGGAAAAGTGCTTGTAATTTCGCCATGGAATTATCCGTTTCAGTTGGCATTTTGTCCTTTAATTGCTGCTGTTTCCGCTGGAAATCAAGTAGTCTTAAAACCATCAGAATTAACTTCTAATACCTCTAAAATTATTTCTAAAATAGTAGCAGAAGTATTTGATAAAAACCATGTTGAAGTTGTTGAAGGCGACGCAGAAGTTTCTAAAAAACTACTTTCGCAACGTTGGGATTATATTTTCTTTACTGGAAGTGTAGCCGTAGGAAAAATGGTCGCAAAAGCTGCAGCCGAATTCTTAACTCCAGTAACTTTGGAACTTGGCGGAAAAAATCCGTGTATTATTGATGAAAATTGCAATGTTCAATTAACTGCCAAACGAATTGTTTGGGGAAAATTTCTAAATGCTGGACAAACCTGTATTGCACCCGATTATTTGCTAGTTCATACCAAAGTAAAGACGAAAATTGTTGAAGCTTTAAAAGATGAAATCAAGTTGGCATACGGCGAAAATCCTGAAGTTTCTGCAGATTTTCCTCGAATTGTAAATGAAAAAAACTTCAATAGACTTTCTGAATTCTTAAATAACGAAACAGTACTTTTTGGCGGTCAAACTAATAAAGACGACTATTACATCGCTCCTACTCTTTTGGACGAATCAAAGCTAGATAGCTTAGTTATGAAAGACGAAATTTTCGGACCCATTTTACCGATAATTAGCTATCAAAATGAAACAGAAATTGAGCAAATAATTTCAAATTATGACAAACCTTTATCGCTTTATGTTTTTTCTAATAGAATAAATTGGGCTAAAGAAATTGTAAAAAAATATTCTTTTGGTGGTGGATGCATCAATGACACTATCATACATTTTTCGAATAATAGATTACCATTTGGCGGCGTTGGAAACAGCGGAATTGGCGCTTATCATGGCAAATTGAGTTTTGATACTTTCTCACATAAAAAAGCAATTGTTAATAAAGGAACTTGGTTAGATCTTCCTTTTAGATATGCTCCGTACAAAAATAAAATACATTTTATTAAGAAATTAATGAAATGGTTTTAACGTTAAAAGGTAGCTTTTTTTTTCTATATTGCTCTAAAATTAACTGTTAGAACAATATAATCTATTTTGAAAATTTATCCAAATCTTCTTAACTTAAAATTAGAATTCAACTCTCTCAGTGTAGGGTTTTTATCTTTAAAAAATACTTTACATCAAACCATTTTTTTTAAAAATTGGTTTGTTATAATTATATTGTTCATACTTATTACTTTTATTTTTTCTGTAATCTTGTTTGTCAAATACAAGAAAACAACTTTCATAAAAAGTTTTTCAGAGTTTGCTCCAAAAGAAGAACAACACAATATGTACCTTCTTTTCATGGGATTAGCAACTCCCATAGTAGAGATAATTCTTGAAATTTATAAAATAAGAGTTCATAGTCATTTAACCTCGAAGTTACTATTTGGATTCTTACTTATTAGTGTTTATTTTTTAAACACCAAAACAACACTTTTTAAGAAACATTTTAGCTCTTTTTTTATATTTTTTTACATCCTGTATTTTATTTACAATGCTTACAATGTTGTTCAAACTCCATTCGAATTATATCCGTTTGTTGCTTTGATCGTAAACTTTTTTATATGTTATTATGTTTTTAAAAACATGATACAGTATTGGATTTTCAGTATTCTAATGCTACTTTTTACTATAGTTTTATTTCAATTTCAAATAATTCCTAGCAATTACGTTATAATTTTAATTTGTGCATTAATTTTTATAATTGGAATTCATTCGGCAATTCATATTGCAAATACAAATACAAAAAGTAAATTTCTTTTTGCTAATGAAATTGTGAGTAAAGGAAATATATTAACCATCGCTACTAATAGAAAAGGAGAACTTTCCTATTGTAGTGAACAAGTTACCGAGTTTTTAGGATATTCGCCAAAAGAAGTTTTGGGATTAAATTTTTGGGAATTAACAGAAGATGCCGAGTTTATTGGTGAAGCTTATCATGATAACTACACAGATAACAGACTGCATATAAGAAAAATGAGAGCTAAATGTGGCGAATACAAATACATCCAGTGGAAAGACAAAAAATTTTCTAACGATTTGTTTATAGGTATTGGTCAAGATATTACCGAACAAATTAACATCCAAAATAAATATCGAAATTTAATTGAAAATGCCAACGATGTAATTTATGAAACCAATACAGATGGACGATATACTTTTATAAATAAACACGCAAGTACAATAACTGGATATTCATTAGAAGAACTTTACAATCAACATTTTTCAGAATTAATTAGAGAAGATTATAAAGAAAAAGTTTTAGAATTTTATGGCAAACCTAATGAAACTGTTAGTGATTTTCCAACATTGATTTTCCCAATTTTAAATAAAAATAAAGAAACTTTATGGTTATCTCAAAATGTTACGGTAAAAAGAAATGAACTTCAAAGAATTACTGGTTTTACCGTTATTGCAAGAGATATAACCTTGGTGAGACAAATTGAAATTGAAAAATTAAGAAAAGAGCGTAAAGTTAGAATTTACAATGAAACACTTAAAGAAATAACTTTAAAAAATCATTATAAAACTAAGAATTTAGAATCGATTTTATCTGATATCTTAAGAATAATAGCCGAAAAGGTTGACATCAATCGAGTTAGTTACTGGAGTTATAAAGAAGATTATTTAGAATGTGAGAATCTGTATTTGCACAACAAAAAAATATATAAAAAAGCACCAAAGCTCTATAGAAAAGACTATCCATCTTATTTTGAAGCTATTGAAAGTGAAACTCAAGTTGTTACAAGTGATGTCTATAAAAGCACTGAAACTAAAGAATTTAACGTAAGGTATTTTCCAAAAAACGAAATCAAATCATTATTAGATACTCCAATTTATTTAAACGGAATTTTATCGGGTGTGCTTTGTCTAGAATCGACTACTAAGATTAAAGAATGGGATAATCAAGACATTAATTTTGCACGTTCTATTGCCGATTATTTAGCATTAGCTTTAGAAACAAGTCAGCGAATAGAAGCCGAAAAAAATCTAGCATACAAAAGTGAATTGTTGTCATGTATTACCTCTATAACCAATAAATTAATTATTACTCGACAACTTTACACCATTTTTGATGAAATCTTAGAATCAATTGGTAAATCGGTTAATGTAGATCGTGTACATTTTTTTATATTCAACAATAAAACAAATACTGTTTCTTTAGACTTTGAATGGACTGAAAAGGAAAATTTAAAACAAATACATAATCCTATTCTAAAAAGTTTTCCAAACGAAAATTTCTCAAGATTAATCGATATTTTAAAAAGTAAAAGCGAGTACAGTTTTCTTACCAAAGATTTGGAAGAATCGATTTTAAAAGAAAGTTTAGCAGATAGAAATGTAGTTTCATTACTTAGATTACCGGTGTTTTTAAAGAATGAACTTTTCGGATTTTTAGCTTTTGATGATTGTACAAACGAACGAATTTGGAGTGATGATGAAATCAATATTCTTAGAACTTTAGCCAATAATATTTCATCAGCTATTGAACGAAGCATCAATGAAACTATGATTTTAGAAAGCGAGGAACGTTTCAGATTATTAGCCGATAATATACCAGGAACAGTTTATTTATCTAACAACGACGAAAATTGGTCGGATATTTATTTAAATGATGAAATTGAAAATTTAACCGGTTATCCTAAATCAGATTTCCTAGAAAAGAAAATCAATTACAAAAATCTAATTCATCCAGATGATATAAAAAACACCGAAGACGAAATTAAAACTTCCTTATCCGAAGGAAAAAAAATACACATAATTTATAGAATTATTGATAAAAACAATCAAATAAAATGGGTGGAAGAATTTGGTGATGCCATTTACAAAGACGGAAAAATTGCATACATCGAAGGTATTTTTATTGATATTACAAAGCAAAAAGAAACCGAAAACGCCATAAAAGCAAAAGAATACGCCGAAGCCGCAAGCAGAGCAAAATCGGAATTTCTTGCCAACATGAGTCACGAAATTAGAACGCCACTAAACGGAATTATAGGATTTTCAGACCTACTAAAAAACACCGAATTAGAAGCAATTCAAAAAAATTATATGAGTACCATAAATGAATCGGCACATTCACTTATGGCAATTATTAATGATATTCTAGATTTTTCTAAAATAGAATCGGGCAAACTTGAATTGTATGTAAAAAAATATGATTTATCAGAATTAATTAATCAAGTCATTGAGCTGGTGAAATACGATTCTAATATCAAGAAAATTGACTTACAATTAATCATAAGTTCCGACGTTCCAAAATACGTTTGGACCGATAGTGTTCGATTGAAACAAATTCTAATCAATCTACTAGGAAACGCAATAAAATTCACAGAAATTGGTAGTGTAACACTTTCTGTAACCACTATTCAAAACATCAATTCAAACGAAACAAAAATTCGTTTCTCAGTGAGAGATACAGGAATTGGAATCAAAAAAGATTATCAAGAACAAATTTTTAATGCCTTCTCTCAAGGCGATAATTCAACAACGCGACGATTTGGAGGAACTGGACTCGGACTTTCAATCTCCAATCAACTACTATCATTAATGGACAGTAAATTAAATCTTGAAAGTGAATATGGTTTTGGGAGTGATTTTTATTTTGATGTACAATTAAAAACTTCTAACGAAATCAGCTCCGAAGAAATAGAAAATATCGACGTCATCATCAATCCAAGAATAAAATTAGATTATGGTCAAGAAAATTATAAAGTTCTTATAGTTGAAGACAACAAGATAAACATGCTTTTAGCCAAAACATTAATAAAACAAATCATACCAAACGGAACTGTTTTCGAAGCAAAAAATGGTCAAGAAGCGGTAGAAAAATTTGAAGTCTTAAATCCAGATTTAATCCTTATGGATGTTCAAATGCCAATCATGAACGGCTACGAAGCAACACAAGAAATTAGAAAAACCCCAAGAGGACAACACGTTCCAATTATTGCCTTAACCGCTGGCACAGTTATTGGTGAAAAGGAAAAATGTCTAGAAATGGGAATGAATGATTATGCCTCAAAACCAATAATAAAAGAAGCATTAGAAACATTAATCTCAAAATGGATAAAATAAAAATTTTAACATATATTTGTTATAGAAATCTTTAAAACTATTCAAAATGAAATGGAGAGGTAATCGTCAAAGTGACAATGTTGAAGACAGACGCGGAATGTCTGGCGGTGGAAAAGCCGTAATTGGTGGTGGTTTAATCGGAATTGTAATCTTACTTCTAAACATGTTTGGAGGCGAAAATGCCAAAATGCTTACTCCAGTTTTAGAACAAATAAATCAAGGCCAACAAACCGAACAATCAAGCGGTGAACAAAGACCTTTAACTCCAGAAGAACAAGAAATTGGAGACTTTGCCAAAACCATTTTTGCCTACACAGAAGATACTTTCGGACAAATATTTCAAGAAAACAATATGGATTATGAACAACCAAAGATGGTGTTATTCTCAGACGCAGTAGAAACTGCTTGCGGAAGTGCCACATCAGCATCCGGTCCGTTTTATTGTCCTGGCGATAAAAAAGTCTATATGGATTTGCGCTTTTTTGAAGAACTAAAAACGCGCTTCGGAGCCAAAGGCGGTGACTTTGCCATTGCTTACGTAATCGCTCACGAAGTGGGTCATCACATTCAAACCATCACTGGAACTTCTGGAAAAGTTCGTCAATTACAGCAAGGAAAAAGCCAAACCGAAGCCAATAAATTATCCGTTTGTCTAGAATTGCAAGCCGATTTCTACGCCGGAGTTTGGGCGCATTACAACAAACAATACCTTGAAGAAGGTGATATCGAAGAAGCCTTAAGTGCCGCGCATGCCGTTGGTGACGACGCCATCCAAAGTAAAATGCAAGGTCACGTACAACCAGATACATTTACTCATGGAACATCGGAGCAACGTATTTATTGGTTCAAAAAAGGATTTCAATCGGGCGATATCAACAAAGGAGATACTTTTTCTGCTTTACTTAAGTAGAAGCCAATCCAGCTATTCGTTACAAGAAAACACTGTAAAACAACATTTTGCTATAAAAAAAAGGAGCTTCTTTTAGTCGCTCTTTTTTTTATGCAAAATTGTCCTTTTACAGCGCTTTGCTTTTCACTTCTATCTGGGCTAAAAACGAGTAGAAAATTAACAATAATAAAATAAAACAAGACGTTTTTTATCACATTCACAAATCGAAGCCAAACCATTCATTTTTATAAAATGTTGAACGCAATTTGCAAATCCAATTGATAAATTTGCTTAACTAAACCAACAAATAATCCTATGAAAGTCGGAATTGACAGCATCGCATTTGACATCCCAAAACTACATTTACCCATAAAAGTTCTAGCCGAAAACAGAAACATCGAACCCGAAAAACTCATAAAAGGTTTAGGTTTACACAAAATGAGTTTTCCCGACGTGCATCAAGATGTAGTAACTTTTGCAGCCAATGCCGTTTACAAACTCATCCAACAAGAAAATATAAATCCATCCGAAATTGCTAGAATTTATGTGGGAACAGAAAGCAGCGTCGATTCGTCAAAGCCAATTGCGTCGTATGTTTCAGCACTTTTAGAACAGCAATTTGGTGAAGGAACTTTACGTTATTGCGATACTTTAGACATGACATTTGCTTGTATTGGAGCAGTCGATGCTTTGCATACAACCTTAGATTTCATCCGTTTAAATCCTACCAAAAAAGCCATTGTAGTTGCAACCGACAACGCCAAATACGATTTAAATTCTACTGGCGAATACACACAAGGCGCA
The DNA here is from genome assembly GCF_000757385.1 of Flavobacterium aquatile LMG 4008 = ATCC 11947. Taxonomy (GTDB): domain Bacteria; phylum Bacteroidota; class Bacteroidia; order Flavobacteriales; family Flavobacteriaceae; genus Flavobacterium; species Flavobacterium aquatile. The sequence goes on from NZ_JRHH01000006.1 coordinate 105,959, forward strand.
GGCGCAATTGCATTATTGATTACGGCAAATCCAAAAATTTTATCGTTTTCACAAGAAGTTGGTCTTTCTTCACAAGGAGTTTTCGACTTTTTCAAACCAAGACGCTACGTTTCTAAAAACGAAATTTTAAACACAACCGACAATCCCGAATGGTTCGGAATTCTAGAAAACGAAATTGCTTTCTACAAAGAACAACCAGTTTTTGACGGACAATATTCCAATCAATGTTATATCAATAGAATTACCGAAGCCTATTTTCATTACAAAGAAATCACTAATCAAAGTGGCACATTATTCAATAACTGGGAAAACATTTTGATGCATCTACCCTATTGTTTTCAGGCACGTAGAACCTTTGTAGAAATTTATGCTAAAGAAAATAATCTGACCGATGACATAAAAACCATTTCTAAAAGTGAAGATTATCTAGAGTTTGTAAACAAAACCATTTTCCCATCAGAAATTGCATCGGGACAAATTGGAAACATGTACACAGGTTCTATCTTCTTAGGAATGTTATCTACTTTGTGTTATCATTTCCAAAACGAAACCGAAATCCAAGACAAAAAATTCGGATTCATAGCCTACGGAAGTGGTTCAAAATCAAAAGTCTTCGAAGCACAAGTGGAAGCCAATTGGAAATCAGCGATAAAAAAAGTACCACTTTTTGAAACATTAGATAATAGTACCGAAATAGATTTTGGAACCTACATTTCGCTTCACAAAAAAGAAAGGAATCACTCGGTTCTACAACCTAAAAACGAATTTGTTTTAGACTTTATTGAGAAGGAAAATCCGGTCTTGGTTGGTGCTCGGTATTATAAGTTTGCGTGATTTTATTATTCAGTTTATCTATAATATTTAATACTTTCTCCATTATAATATCCAATACCATTATTCATAGTTAGAAATATAATTTCATTTTCACTTATAAATTCAAATTTAGTAACATGTAAATGAGTACAATAACCACTTTCAGATTGAACGTAACACGTTAATTTTGGAATAAAAAATAGTTTTTTAGAAAAAGTACAACCAGAATTATTTAAAGTATAGAATCCTTTTGAGCTAAAGAAATAAAGTTTATTATCATATTTATTGAATGAAATTGGACCTAATTTATTGATTTCATTTTCTGTTAATATTTTTCCTCTTAATTCTCTGTCTTTGTTTTTAAAACCCATCAAGTCTCTCTCAAAAGCAATTTTATATTTTTCATCTTCAAGAATTCTTTGGTCAAAGCATGATCTATAATAATTATTTTCTTTTTTTGAAACTTTTACAATTGTTCCATCAACGTAATAATTAAAATCATTTTCGGTGGCATAAATCATAGTATGACCACCACCACTTGACGTCATGAATAAATCATCTGAATTATTATAGGCAACTCCTTTTGTTACACTTGAAATACCTAAATTAAATGGATATTTGTAAATAGTATCTCTTTCTCTTACTTTAATTATTTCTGGATATTTTTCCTTTAATTGTGTGAAATAGTCATTTCTATCTTTATATTTTACTCCATCATCTAGTCTCAACCAATCATCATAAATAAATTCTTTTTTATTCAAATCAAAAAAGCATACATTTCCACCAAATTCACCTTCATCATAGGCAAACCAAATAAAATCCATTTTGTCCAAGTAAATGAAATCTGGTTCTATTAATAGTGTTCCTGTGTATTTTTCCCTAACTTTTCCATAAAAATTGGTTTTCTTTTTTGGAATATAATCTGCTTTATTAAAGTGAATAGATTTGTTTGAATAAATTATGTATTCATCTTTTGAATTTATTAAAATAGAAAATATTTTAGCATCAATTTTCTCAATTTGTTTAATTTTTTGTTTTTTATTTAAAATAAATATTTTACCGTCTTTACTTCCAAATATTAACTCATTATTGGATTTTTTTGCTACTGCGGAAATATTTTTTTCAATTAATTTGAAACTATCATCTTTCAAATTAATTACTATTAAATCATTATTTCTAGCTATAGCATATATATTATTTTTTACCGAAACAAAATCTTTATATTCTAAATTCAATAAATTTATTTGATTATTTACATTACTTTTACTTTGAGAACTACCTTGAGCAATTCCAAAAAAACAAAACAGATATATTGCGTAGAATTTCATTTATAATATTTAATTTTTCTTTTATTAGGAGAAACTAACTTTTATGCTTCCTATGTTTTGTTTCAGTATACTTTAAGTACTGACCAAAACAAATAGAATTCATAGAAAAAAGCAGACAAATTTTATAATACTAATCTACCAGTTTCAACGTTGTATTTTATACATTTATTAAAAACATAAACCTACAAAAACTTCCCAAGTAAAAACTCCAGCGGAATATGTAATCGTTTTTGCCAAGCCTTTTCACTATGATCTTCACCTTCAAATTTGTTAGTTGACCAATTCAATGAATTGTAGCCTTTCGCTTTCATGATTTCATCAACCTTTAACTGCAAAGGTTCGTACATGGCGTCTAAAGTTGCTGTTCCGTAATCAAAATAAATTCTGTGATTTTTAGGGTTTGGCAAATTGGTTTTCAAATAAGTATAAAATGCTGCTGGAATTGGGTTGTTTTCTACCGTAAAAATTCCAGGCCAATGCGTTGACAAACAAGCTGCGCCACCAAAAACATTGGGATATTCACAAATAGCATAAATAGAAATCAATCCGCCCATGCTACTTCCTGCTATAAAAGTGTGCTTTTTGTCTCTGTGAACTGAATACTTTTTATCAATTAAAGGTTTCAATTCTTTGACAATAAATTTTAAATAATTATCAGAATTGACTTTGCCATTAAAAACATTTTGACCATTACTCCTATTCGCATTATAAATAGAATCTTGTTGAATTTGAGTCAAACTTTCAAATGGTTTTTGAGGAAAATAATCCATGTGTCGTGTGGTAGCGCCGTTCCAAATTCCAACCACAATCACATCATCAATTCTGTTGTCTTTTATTAAACTTGATAAAACTTCATCAACTTCCCATGATTGCTTATTCCAAGTGGTTTCTGCATCATAAAGCATTTGTCCGTCATGCATATACAACACCGAATATTTTTTAGAATCAGAATAATTATTGGGTAACCAAACATCTATATTCCTTGAAGTAACAAATTCCGATTTAAAGTCTGCAATTCGTTCAATTTTTCCAGAACTAACTTTTGGAATATCCTGTGAGAAAATACAACTTGAAATAAGTAAAAAGACGCTATTTAAAATATGTTTTTTCATAAGATTATATTTTAGAGTCAATAAAATGAAAAGAAAACTAACCAAGCCAACCTTCACGATCAAGACTTCTGTATTGAATAGCTTCGGCAATATGATTGGAAATTACCTTTTCGGAAGCTTCTAAATCGGCAATCGTTCTAGCAACTTTCAAAATTCGGTCGTAAGCACGAGCAGAAAGATTGAGACGTTCCATTGCTGTCTTTAACAAATGTAGTGAAGCTTCGTCTAATTCACAATAAATTCGCACCTGTTTTGAACTCATTTGTGCATTATAATGTATTGAATCTAATTCTTTATAACGTCGCGTTTGAATTTCTCGTGCTGCTGTTACGCGTTTTCTAATTTCAACGCTACTTTCAGCTTTACGAGTTTCGGTAAGTTTTTCAAATGGAACTGGAGTAACTTCGATATGAATATCAATTCTATCTAAAAGCGGACCTGAAATTTTACTTAAATACCGTTGCATTTCATTTCGAGAAGAACTTACTGGCGCATCTGGATCATTAAAATAGCCACTCGGACTTGGATTCATACTCGCCACCAACATAAACGATGATGGATAAGTAATCGTGAATTTTGCTCTAGAAATAGTTACTTCACGATCTTCAAGCGGTTGACGCATTACTTCTAGAACTTCGCGCTTAAACTCAGGTAATTCATCCAAAAACAAAACACCATTATGAGATAACGAAATTTCTCCAGGTTGAGGGAAACTTCCACCGCCAACAAGAGAAACACTAGATGCCGTGTGATGTGGCGCACGAAATGGTCGTTGACTCATCAATCCGGCGTCTTTAATTTTTCCAGCAACACTGTGAATTTTTGTAGTTTCTAATGCTTCCTTCAAAGTCATTGGTGGCAAAATACTTGGTAAACGCTTTGCCAACATAGTTTTTCCTGAACCTGGCGGACCAATTAGAATAATATTATGTCCTCCAGCAGCGGCGATTTCCATACAACGCTTGATACTTTCTTGACCTTTAACATCGGCAAAATCAAATTCGGGAAATTCTAATTCCTTGTAAAATTCTTCTCTTGTATCAATAACTGTAGGTTCTAAAGTTCCTTTCCCTTCAAAAAAATTGATGACTTCGGTTACATTTTCAATTCCGTAAACGTTTAAACCATCAACAACTGCAGCTTCTTTTACATTTTGCTTTGGCAGAAAAAATCCTTTAAATCCTTCTTCGCGAGCTTTTATTGCAATGGACAAGGCACCTTTTATGGGTTGCAAACCACCATCGAGCGACAATTCACCCATTATAACATATTTATCTACATCATCGGCTTTTATTTGACCAGATGCAACAAGAATTCCAATAGCAAGCGTTAAATCGTATGCAGAACCTTCTTTCCTTAAATCGGCTGGAGCCATATTTATGGTGATTTTTTTTCCGGGAAGTTGGTATCCGTTATTTTTTAACGCGGCAGCAATTCGATAACTGCTTTCTTTTATGGCGTTATCTGGTAAACCAACAAGATGGTAACCAACACCTTTATCTATATTAACTTCTACTGTGATTGAAGTTGCTTCTACACCAAAGACGGCGCTTCCAAATACTTTTACTAACATGGCTTATATTATTTTTAAATGGCTAATACTGATACAAATATATAAAAGAATGAAAAACAAACAAGAAATTCATACTAATTTTTATAAAATGTAAAACAAAATAAACTTTTTGTAAAATTTATTTGTCTAAATGTAAAATAAACTTTACATTTGAAAAATAATTTAAATCTTTTAATCATGAAAAAACATTTTTTATTTCCGAATTCCTTCAAAAAAATTGGATGGATATTGTTTGTACCATCATTAGTTTTAACCATTGTATTTTCTACAGCTGCATTAAGTAGTGATGATTATTTAAATGTGACGACTTTTGCAATTTATCAAGAAAGTATTGGCGAAAAGTCAGGCTTTTTTACCTTTATTGAAAATAGTATTTTAGACGAGCTTTTAAACTTTGGGATGATTGTCGGAGGAATTTTTATAGGATTCTCAAAACTTAAGAATGAGGATGAGTACATTTCCAAAATTAGATATGAAAGTTTGGTTTGGGCGACCTATTTAAACTATGGTTTGATATTATTTTTTACCGCTTTTATTTTTGGAATGCCGTATTTAAATGTACTTTTTTATAATATGTTTACGTTACTCCTATTTTTCATAATCCGATTTCATTATAAAATTTATCAGTTAAATAAAAGTACCAACGATGACGAATAATTTAAAAGTCTTGCGTGCTATTAAGAATATTTCGCAAGAAGATTTGGCAAAACAAATTGAAGTCAGTCGGCAAACGATTAATGCAATGGAAAAAGGAAAATATGTTCCATCAACAGTTCTTGCATTGAAGCTGGCTCGGTATTTTGAGATTTCTGTTGAAAAAATATTCGTTTTGGAAGAAAATGATTAAAATTTATGTTTTTTAACAAAATAGTGTGAACCTTTTTGCTCCATTTTACGTAATTATACAAAAAAACATAAATGAATAACGAAGATAAAAGATTAGAAGCCTTAAATAGCTATGAAATTTTAGATACGAGTCCGGAAATTGAATTTGATAACATCACTTTTTTAGCATCAACACTCTGCAATACACCAATATCAACTATTACTTTGATTGATAAATACCGTCAGTGGTATAAATCAAAAATTGGTATTGAAGCAACAGAAAGTTTAAGAGAAACGTCATTTTGTTCACTAGCAATTGAAAAATCATCTAAGACAATAGTTGTAGAAAAGCTTATGGAAGATGCCGATTTCAGAAAAGTTGGTTTAATGAATGGATTGACAGACACAGGTTTTTATGCAGCAGTTCCAATCAAAGAGAATGGCACTGGGTTGATTTTAGGCACTTTATGCGTTATAGATTACAAAAATAATTCATTATCTGAAGATCAAATTAGATCATTAGAAATACTAGCAGAACAAACTTCGAAGTTATTTGAAATGAGAAGAAGGTTTAAAAAGCTTACTAAAAACAATGAATATTTGCATTTACGTTATTCGGAATTAGAGAAATTTGCTGGTGTTATTTCGCACGATATGAAATCGCCGTTGAATAATATAATTTCGTTGATAAAACTATTAAAAGATGATGTTGACCATAAATTAAGCACTGATAGTGTTGATTATATTGACCATATTGAAGAATGTTCAATTCAACTAAAGAATTACATTGACGGACTATTAAATTTCTATAAAAATGATAATATTGATTTCACTCTGAAAAAAGAGCTTAACATTTCTCATTTAATTGACGAAATCAAATTGATGCAGAAAGATTTTACAAATGTAACTATCAATTATCAGAGTGATTACGATACGATTAATATAAATAAGTATGCTTTGATTCAGATTTTAAACAACTTAATTGGAAATGGAATTAAGTATAATGACAAAGAACTTGTTGAAATTAAAATTGATTTTAATGAAAACGCAAGCTACTATATTATAAAAGTAATCGATAACGGAATTGGTATTGAAACGAAAGATTATCTTGATATCTACGAATCTTTCAAAATACTAAATGTAAAAGATCGCTACGGAAATTACGGAACTGGATTAGGTTTATCGACTGTAAAAAAGATAGTAGACAAACTTCATGGGCGTATAGAAATTCAATCAGAATTAAAAAAAGGAACGACTTTTACCTTGTTTTTAGCCAAATAGAAACCCCACATTTTTACGATAAAAAAAACCATCTGAATTAACGGATGGTTTTTTTGTGATTTTATTTTTTGTATAAAGAGATTCCGTCTTCAAGCCATTTTTTATATTCTTGCTTGTCGAATGTAAATGCGATTGGTTTAGATAAATCATTTCCGTCTGCATCTAAAATTACATATAACGGTTGCGAGTTGCTTTTGTATCGTGTAATCTGAAAATCGGTCCATTTGTTACCTATTGTTACCACTTCTTTTCCAGTAGTTTTAGAAACGTATTGTTTGTCTTTTGGCAAATCAATTTTTCTATCACAATATAAAGAAATTAGAACAACATCATTTTTTAAAATTTTAAGAACCGCTGGATCAGACCAAACGTTGTCTTCCATCTTTCTACAATTGGCACAAGCATCGCCAGTAAAATCTAAAAGAACTGGTTTATTTACTTTTTTGGCATAAGCCAATCCTAAATCATAATCTTCAAATGCTATGATACCATGTGGGCCAAAATGAGCATGTTCTGGTAATTCTGATTTATTTGAATTGGAAGATCCAAAACCATTGGTGCTTTCTGCGTAATGAATTGGAGGTGTCAATCCGCTTAGAATTTTTAATGGTGCACCCCATAATCCTGGAATCATATAGAACGTAAATGTTGTGACTACAAGTGCCATCATCAATCGTCCTACTCCTATTTTATCAGCTTTTTCATAATCGTGTGGCAACATATATTTTCCAAATAAATACAATGCCCAAGCTCCAAAAATTGCAATCCAAATCGCTATAAATAATTCTCTTTCTAATAAATGTTTTTGTAAAACTAGATCGGCATTTGATAAAAATTTGAATGCAAATGCCAATTCTAAAAATCCTAACGAAACCTTTACAGTATTTAACCATCCACCCGATTTTGGTAATGAATTTAACCAACCCGGAAACATTGCAAACAACATAAATGGTAAGGCAATGGCTAATGAAAAACCTAACATTCCCACAACAGGTGCAATTCCGCCTTTAGAAGCTGATTCTACTAGTAAAGTTCCAACAATTGGACCAGTACAAGAAAACGAAACTACTGCTAATGCTAACGCCATAAAAATAATTCCGATAATACCACCTTTATCAGCTTTAGAATCTAATTTTGTAGCCCAAGAACTTGGCAGCATAATTTCGAATGCTCCTAAAAATGAAAGTGCAAAAATCACTAATAAAGCAAAGAAAATTAAGTTAAAAGCAACACTTGTAGAAAGTTCGTTTAAAGCTTCTGCTCCAAAAATCCCAGTAATTAATGAACCTAAAATCACATAAATAGCAATTATTGATAAACCATAGATAATCGCATTTCTAATTCCTTGTGCTTTGGATTTACTTTGTTTTGTAAAAAAACTTACAGTCATTGGAATCATTGGGAATATACAAGGCATTAAAAGCGCTGCAAAACCTCCTAAAAATGCTAAGAAAAATATCGTCCATAAACTCTTTTCGTCTTTTATCGGTTCGATGCTTTTAGGCTCTGCCTGTTTAATTGTTGTTGGAGTATTTGAGGTATCAACAGTAGTAGCGAATTGACTGTCCAATTCTACAATTGTATCTTTACTAACGGTAGTTTCCACAACACTAGAAACTAATGGAATATTAAAAACCAAATCTTTACTGTCATTAATACAAGCTTCTTTACAAACTTGGTATTCAAGATTTAACTTGATTTTGGTAGTTTTAGGATTTGTAATTTTTACTTTTTGAGTTACAGTAACTTTGTCTTCAAAGATGTATTCATCCACTTCAAAAACATCACTATAAACCTTTTGATACGGACTTTCTTTAGCTTTACCAACTAATTCATAATTCCCCTTTATGTCTTTAAAATTCAAAACCATTGGCAAAGATCCGCCATCAGGTGTAAATTGAGAAAATACGTGCCAACCTTCTTGAATGGTTCCACTTGCAATTAAATTGAATTCGGTTTCTGAGACTTTTTCTATTTTAGTTGTCCATTTTACCGGACTTAGAACTTGCGCATTTACATTGGTTAAAACCAAAAATGTGATTAATGTATAAAGAAAATTTCTCATCTATGTAATCGTTATTTTTAAAATAGTTGTTGTGTTATTGTTTACTTTAAATCGGTCGTCCATTCGTTTATTTATTATCCAAACTATTTGATTATCAGAACATAAAATCCAAGTAGTTAACTTATCAATTAAAGAGAATTTTTCGTCTTTAAAATACTTACTCAGCTTTTTCTTTCCAGTCATTCCGAATGGATAAAAATAATCTCCTTCTTGCCACTTTCGTAAGGTTAAAGGAAACTGCAATTTATTTTCATCCACAAAGATACTATTTGAATCTGTAATCGAAATGTCACTTACGTTACAAAATGTGAATTTTAAGGGAATATTAACTTTGCTATCCTCTTTTTCAATCAAAAACTTTTGATTAATTTGAGAATCTATTTTTGAAGTTAGGATAAAAAAATCTCGATCTTTTACTAAAATAAATTCTGGTGAAAGGACTTTTTTACCCGATTGAGCTGAAACTAAATCGTAAATATCATCCCAAGCCACAAAACCAAATTCTTTAAGCCATTGGAATAAATAAGCTTGATAATTAGTGAGTTGAATTAGTTTGCTAAGATTTATTTTAATCGAATTATCGTCTTCTGTAACCACTTCTTTATAGATAATTCTACTGGCATCGTTAACTAAGGATTGTGCTTGTTGCAAATGCTTCACCGTGTTTTCAAATGAAGAAAGCAAATTGGGCTGCACTTCTTTTAAAATCGGAATTACATCATGACGCAATTTATTTCGAAGATATTTATCAGACGAATTGCTTGAATCTTCACGCCATTGAATTTCATTTTCTTTAGCATAAACTTCAATTTCTTCTCTAGAAAAAGGCAATAATGGTCGGATGATTTTATCGTTTTGCGCTGGAATTCCAGTTAATCCATCCAATCCTGTGCTTCGTGAAAAGTTGATTAAAAACGTTTCTAAACTATCGTTGAGATGATGTGCTGTAAGAATAAAATCAAAACTTCTTTTTTCTAATTGTTCGTAAAACCAGTCATAACGCAACTTTCGAGCAGCAACTTGAATCGATAATTTGTAGTCGGAAGCAAATTGTTTTGTATCGAATTTTTGAACTATAACTTCAATATTTCGTTCCTTACAAAAAGATTTTACAAAGGCTTCATCACCATCACTTTCAGCATCACGTAGTGAAAAATTACAATGTAAAACAGCAATTTCGTAATTTAATTTATATAACAAATCAACAAGAACAATGCTGTCAATTCCGCCACTTACAGCGATAAATAATTTCTTATCTTTTAAGAATGAAAATTGAGAATTAAGATGATTTTGGAATTTTGTAAGCATTTTCAAAAGTAGGTATTTTAACTCAAAACTTCAAACATTGCTTTTGCCTTCAACAAACATTCTTGATACTCAAGTTCTGGAATTGATTGAGACGTGATTGCACTTCCAACCGAAAACGAAAGATATTGATTGTCAGAATTATAGAGAATACTTCTAATTACAACATTGAAATCAAAATCACCATTTGGAGTAAAATAACCCACTGCGCCGCTGTACAATCCGCGTTTGGTTTCTTCAAGCTTTTCGATAATGTTCATTGCCGAAATTTTTGGAGCTCCAGTCATGCTTCCCATCGGAAAAGTAGTTCGGATAATTTCTACAGGTGACGTTGTATTTTCAACTTCCGATACAATTGTAGAAATCATTTGATGTACTTGCTTAAACGAATATATTTTGCATAATTCTTCAACTTGCACCGAACCTTTTGTTGCGGTTTTTGATAAATCATTTCTAACCAAGTCAACAATCATGATATTTTCTGATCGTTCTTTCGGGTTGTTTTCCAATTCAGATTTTGACAATTCATCTGATTCAATATCGAAAGAACGCTTTGAAGTTCCTTTTATGGGTTGCGAAATAACTTTTGAATCTTCTTTTTTCAAATATCGTTCAGGGGAGGCGCACATTAGGTAATTTGAATTGTTTTTAAAATACACTGCAAATGGCGGTTGCGAGATGGCATTTAGTTTTTGATAAATTTCCAGAGGTTCAATTTTAGTGTTTTCTGCATAAAATTCCAAACAAAAGTTAGCTTCATAAATATCACCACGATGAATGTGATCGAGCATTTGAGTGACTTTAGAAATATAATTTTCTTTAGAAATTCGGTTTTTAATTTCAATTTCTGAACACTGAGCACTGAATAATGAACACTGATTTATCTCATCAAAATCAAAATCAATTTCGTCATCACACATTTTTAGATATTGAATTTCGACTTGATTTCCTTTTATTAAAAATAGTTTTTTAGGTTGAAAGAAAAATAAGTCTGGAAAGTCTAAACCATCAAAATTATTAGATTTTAAATCTTCTGTATCGTTTTTTAAATCGTAAGATAAATAACCAAAAAGCCAATCTTTAGTCTGACTTTGATATTGATGTAAATCTTGAAAAGAATTGACGTAATCTGTTTTAATTGAGGTAAATGCATCAACGGCTAAAATCAAATCATAATTAGAATAATTCTGACTATTAGTATCTGAATTACTATCTAAAAATACAACTTCACGAAATTGATTGGACCAACTAAGCAATTGATTTTTAAATTCTAAACTATTTGAAATTGATTTATAAACTGATGTTCTCAATGTAATTTAATAAGGTTTCAAAAATACGATAAAATAAATCCATTCAAACGGATTTTCAAAAAATCTTGGCACGGTTTTTAATTGAGATAAATTAATTAAAAATCTTAAAAATTCAACATATTGATATAAAATTACTATTCCTACTAAACATTTGTAAACATTAACCTTTAAATAGTAATTTTTTATGAAAACAATTCCAAAAGTTGGTTTGGCGATTTTAATTTTGGGTATCGCCTATTCTTGTAAACAAGCAGAAGAAAGTGAAAATGCTGCCCTAAAAGCAGATTATGCAACAGCTACAACTGATAGCACATCGGTAATTTCGTCATCGGCAGCAGTGCAACCCAAGAACAGTAATCGGAAATTTGTGAGAACAGCCGATATTAAATTCAAAGTGAAAAACGTAGCCAAATCGACCTATGCGATTGAAAATGTGACCAATAAATTTGGTGGATTTGTAACGTATACTAATCTAGAAAGCCACATTAACGAAAAATCGGAAACTCGAGTGAGCCAAGACAGTATTCTCGAAACCACAAAATTCACAGTGGACAATAACATCACCATTCGAGTTCCCAATACAAAATTAGATACTGTTATAAAATCCATTGCTAAAGAGATTGATTTTTTGGATTCTAGATTGATAAAAGCAGATGACGTTACTTTGCAAATGTTATCCAATAAACTAGCTCAAAAAAGAAGTGAATCAACTGAAAAAAGAATCGCAAATAGCATTGATACCAAAGGCAAAAAGCTAAATCAAGTTATGGATGCCGAAGAAACTTTGGACACTAAAAAAGAGGCCAACGATAACAAAACCATAGAAAATTTATCGTTGAATGATCAATTAAATTTTAGTACGTTAACCATTAACTTATACCAACGCGAATCTATAAAACACGAATTATACGCGAGCGAAAAAAGCATTAATAATTACAGACCAAACTTGGGTTTACAAATATGGGATTCCTTAAAAACGGGTTGGTTTATGCTTGAAAGTATCGTTGCATTTATTATTCAACTTTGGGCAATTATCCTAATTATATTTTTGGGTTGGATGGGTTACAAAAAGTTTTTGAAGAAATAGAAAGAAACAAAAAAACCCACTATCATAGTGGGTTTTATATTTATTACAAATCAATTCTAATCTATAAGTTCAACTGATAAAGAACAGCCATTAGGAACAAGATTGATTGTATCATCGTTTAAATCACTTGTTGCTGTACTCAAACCTTTAACAGAGATTTGTTCGTTAGCATTTAAAGTCACAATAGAACTAGAAGAAATAGTTAATGCTTCTTCAAGAGAATCATTATTATTTACTCGTCCAGTAATACTCAAACTTCCCGGAATTAAAGTGGTTCCTCTATATAAATTGAATCTAAAAGCTTTATTATCATTTCCTGCATAAAAAGTAATTTTGTATGAAATTCTGTATCGACCAGCAGTAGACACTTGAATATTGTTATTGGTATTGTTAACTGTAATATTTGATGAAGTACCTGTAGTTCCAAATGCAACAGTTCCATTGTGAGCCAAATTCTGAACGTTAGTTCCTCCAAAATAAATATCAGCATAAGCTTTTGTTGAAGTTGGAGTTTGCCAAGTTGCTTTACCATTTGCATCAGACGTTAATACTTTCCCTACACCTTGTGTTCCGTCAACAATTTTAATCGAACCAGCAACATGCAAGCGTTCGTCTGGTGTGCTTGTTCCGATACCGGTTTTATTGTTTGAAGTTCCAATAATTATTGAATTTGCTTGAGATGCCAAAGCTTGATAACCAATTGCGGTAGCATTTTGACCAGAAGCATTGGAAGCATTTCCCAACGCCGTACTTTGTTCTCCTGTAGCTTTGGAGCCAACCCCAACTGCAAGAGCATTATTCATAGTTGCTAAAGCTTCGTTCCCAAAAGCCGTTGAACGATAACCTGTAGCTTTTGTAGATTTGCCTATAGCGGTCGATTCTTGAGCCGCTTCACTAGAAGTTCCTATAGAAATACCATCTTGCGCAGTTGCTTTTGAATTGGCGCCAATTGCAATAGCTGTATTACCAGTTGTATTCGAATTTAAACCAATTGCAACTGCTTGATAGGAAGCTTTTGCTCCAAATCCAAGCGATGTCGCGTCTTGAGCTGCTTCTGCGTTATAACCTATAGCTGTTGCGTTTTGAGACGGTGCTTTTGCAGATGTACCTATTGCAATAGATCTATCGTCGCTTGCAGTTGCAGCATTACCAATTATAATTCCACCATTTGGACTAAACTTTCCAAACTGATTATTATTTACTTTAAATAACAATGCATGATTACTATTTGTTCCTATATATTCTGAACCAGTTGTAAGTGTATTTCCAGTTAAATTCCATCCAGTAGAACTACCAGAAGCATTGCCTTTTAAAGTTTTCCAACTTCCTTCCCAGTAATAAAAACCTGGAGTAACATCGTTTGTAGAACTTGAATTGTAAACTAACAAACTTGTTGCTGGATTTGCAATTGTATTAGTATCCGTAGTAGAGGTCAAAGCAACTCTTGGAATCAATAATCCAGAGTTGGTACTTCTAATTTCTAAAGCTGACGAAGGACTTGGATTAGTTGTTCCAATTCCAACTTGAGAAAATGATAATTGGGTAATAAATAAGATTAAAATAGATAAAATTTTGGTTTTCATAATGGGGCTTATTTTTTGATGCAAAATTAATACTGATAACTCGATATAATACGTAGTATAGGTTATCATGGTTTTATTTTGCTCGAAAAAAACCTTGTTTTATGTAAAAAAAAATCTAATTTATGTAACGTTTATGTAAATTTTCTGAAAATATAACTCGTGAAAACTAAATTAATACCTCATTTCCGCTTTTTTTATTGTAAAATTTAATGAAAATTCCATTTTCGACCAAACACAAAAAAACCCGTTATATAACGGGTTTTTTATGTTAAAATAGTTAAGAATTACACGTGTAACGATCTATTATCAGTTGCTGCTAACGCTGCTTCTTTTATTGCTTCTGCAAATGTTGGGTGTGCATGAGACATTCTAGAAATATCTTCAGCAGATGCTCTAAATTCCATAGCTGTTACGGCTTCGGCTATTAAATCGGCGCAACGAGCACCAATCATGTGAACACCTAAAACTTCATCTGTTTTTGCATCGGCTAAGATTTTTACAAATCCATCTGTATCACTACTTGCTCTTGCTCTTCCTAATGCTTTGAATGGAAAACTTCCAGCTTTATATTCTACTCCATCTGCTTTTAATTGCTCTTCTGTTTTACCGACAGCGGCAACTTCTGGCCAAGTATAAACTACTCCAGGAATCAAGTTATAATCAATATGTGGCTTTTGACCAGCCAAAATTTCGGCAACCATTGCTCCTTCTTCTTCGGCTTTGTGTGCTAACATTGCTCCTCGAACTACATCACCAATTGCGTAAATATTTGAAACATTAGTCTGCAAATGATCGTTTACTTCTACCATTCCTCTGTCAGTGATTTTTACACCAGCTTTATCTGCCGAAAGTCCGTCTGTATAAGGACGACGACCAACAGAAACCAACGAATAATCTCCTTCTAAAGTGATGGTTTCACCTTTAGCATTTTCGGCTTGAACAGTAACAACTTTACCTTTTCTTTCCACCGATTTTACTTTGTGAGAAACGTAGAATTTCATTCCTTGTTTTTTCAACACTTTGGTTAATTCTTTAGACAAACCAGCATCCATTCCAGGAATAATTCGGTCCATGAATTCAACAACCGAAACTTGTGCACCTAATCTTAAATACACTTGCCCCAATTCAATTCCGATAACGCCACCACCAATAATTACTAAATGCTTAGGAACTTCTGGTAATTTTAGTGCTTCGGTTGAAGTAATAATTCTTTCTTTATCTATTTTGATAAAAGGAAGATTTGATGGTTTAGAACCAGTTGCGATAATAATATTTTTAGCTTCAATAACTTCAGATGAACCGTCAGCTTTTGTAACTTTTACATGAGTGGCATCTTCAAATGAACCTAATCCTTCGTAAACAGTGATTTTATTTTTATCCATTAAAAATTTAACACCACCCGAAGTTTGGTCTACAACTGCTTGCTTGCGAGCAATCATTTTCTCAAGATTTACTTTTACTTCACCCGAAACTTCAATTCCGTGATCGGCAAAATGCTGTAATTCTTCGTAATGATGTGATGATGCCAAAAGCGCTTTTGATGGAATACAACCCACATTTAAGCAAGTTCCACCAAGCGTTGAATATTTTTCTATAATTGCGGTTTTAAAACCTAATTGTGCACAACGAATCGCCGAAACATATCCGCCTGGACCAGAACCTATAATGACTACGTCAAATGAACTCATGATATATAATTTTGTGTGTTTTATAAAAGTTGTACAAATTTACGAATTCAATTTCAATTACAATATCAAAAATCAAATTCAATGTCAAAAATCAATTTCACTAAGAAAAATCGTGAAGAATTAGTATATTTGTTTGTAGATTATACCATTATGAAAAAACTTTTACTTTTTTTTATGTTTAGCATTTGTTTCGTTGTAAACGCTCAAACAATTTCGTTTTCAGATTCAAATTTTAAAAACCGACTTATTGCTTCTAATTCCAGCAACGGATTTGCAAAAGATACTTTCGGAAATGGAATTGTAGTTGATACAAACAGTGATAGTGAAATTCAAGTTTCAGAAGCCTTAAATGTTTATGAATTATATTTATGGTCACCTGTTTTAAATACCACAAATGATTTAATAAGTTTAGACGGAATTCAAAATTTTGCGAATCTAAAAAAATTAAATTGTGCTGGAAATAGTATTTCTACTCTTAATTTGCAAGGATTAACAAATTTGCAATACATCAATGCGGCGCAAAATGATATTGCAACAATAAATATCAATGGCTTGGTAGCATTACAAGAATTATCTATTTACAATAATTTGCTAACTTCTATAAACATTGATAATTTGACTAATTTAACCAAAATTAGTATTCATGATAATCAATTAAATTCGCTAGTTTTTAACAATAATACTTCTCTTCAAGATTTGTTTTGTTACAATAATTTAATTTCTTCACTTGACTTTAGCCTTACTCCTAGTATTAAAAATATTAGTTGCGATAATAATCTTTTAAGTACTCTAAATTTAGGAACAATTAGTCAAATAACACAATTATCTTGTGCTAACAACTTACTAACAAGCCTAAATATTAGTAATTTACCTATTTTGAATTTCTTAGATTTTTCTTCAAATCAGATTTCGTCAATTACATTTCCAAATACAAATGCTATTTTTCATTTAGATATTAGTAACAATCCTATCTCTTCATTAAATTTGAATTCATTAGATGCAATAAATCATTTAAATGCTTCCAATACATTAATTACTAATTTAGATTGCTCTCAATCAACAGTTCAACAATTGTATTGTATTAATAATCCGAATCTTCAAACTATTAATGTTCAAAATAATGTTTACACATACAGCGATACCGATTTATTATTTTTTGGATTTATGATTGGAAATAATCCACAACTGCAATCTATTTGTTTAGATAATGGTGAACAAAATAATTTATCATACGGTAGCTATAATTACAATACTAGTGGAACTGTCGTAGTTTATACTGGACCAACGTGCTCAACAATAGTTCCAGTTAATACATTTTCAAATGCTGATTTTGCTTCCAATAATTTGGTGTTATTTCCAAATCCGACTAAAAATAATTTGAACATTGTAAACACTGATGCCATTGAAATTAAATCAATAGCAGTATACAACGCAATTGGTCAATTGGTGAAAAAATTGAGTAGTTTTCAAGAAAATATAGACGTAAATGATTTAAAAAGTGGTACTTACTTCATTTCTTTAGAATTAGAAAAAGGAAATGTAACTTCTAAATTTATCAAAATTTAATCCCAATCTTGAGCAACAAAAACCATTTTTTCTCCGTTGCTGGAAGTTAGCGTTAAAAAATGACCTTCAACTTTGTAATTTTTTATGGAAGGAATTTCATTTAGAAAATCATTTTCAAGCTTCATTGCGTCGTCACAATACATTCTTGTAGCAATTCCTTGTGAAAATTGAATTGATTTGCTGTCGTTAATCGAATAGGAAAAAGATAAATTATTACAACCCATTTTAGACGATGCTCTTTCAGAATTTGTCATGTCGAGAAATGCTTTTTTCTCAACAAAAAACTCTTTTTTGTAGTCTTTGAATTCTACTAACATCCAAACCCTGTTGATGTTTTGAGTTGGAGTTTCTGTAATTTTCTTTTTGCAATTACAGGAGAATGTGAAAATTGAAACTAAAATTAAGATAGATAGCTTTTTCATAATGTTCTTATTTTGTACTACAAATTTCATGAATTTTTACGAAATGAGTACAAAACTTTGGTTAAAATTAAATCGTAATAACAGTTGTATTTTTAACCTCTCCAATCATAAAAGTGCTGTGCGTACTACCAATATGTTGTAAGGATGTGAGTTTTGTAACCATAAATTCACGGTATTCTTCCATGTCTTTTACACAAATTTTTAAAATGTAATCATAATCGCCACTAACATGAAAGCATTCTAGAACTTCATTGAGTTTTATTACTTCTTTTTCGAATTGATTGATGAATTCCTTGGTGTGTTGCAACAACTTTAAATGACAGAAAACCATAAACCCTTTATTGATTTTGTTTCTATTTAAAAGTGCTACATATTTATCTATTATTCCTTCTCGTTCTAGTTTTTTAACACGTTCGTAAACTGCTGTGACCGATAAATTGAGTTTTACCGAAAGTTCTTTCGTAGTTTTTTTTGTATCAGTTTGTAAAAGTTGGAGGAGGTTTTTATCTATTGTGTCCATGTTTTTTTTGTTTCAAGTTTCAAGTTTTTTTGATAAAAATCTAAAATGTTTTAAAAATGATTTCAAAATTAGTTTTTATTTCTACTAATTATAATTTTTATAGATTTATTTTCCAATTAAATACATATCTATTGTTCTTAAATCTTATAATTTGTTTTTTTGATGATTATTAATTAAAAACGAAAAGCCCTAGCCCAGATAGCAGTTGAAATCTCCCGATTTTTTATCGGGAATTGTAACGTATAGCTGGAAAAAGCTTCTAAAAAAACACCTATGAAAAACTTCAATCCTGCGGATAAAATTCAAGACTTACAATATTTTGGCGAATTTGGCGGTGTAAACCCATCGATTTCAGACAGTTCTACTTATACTTTTCTTTCGGCTAAAACGATGTTTGATACCTTTGAAGGCAATGCCGAAGGTTGCTATTTGTATTCGAGACATTCATCTCCGAGTAATTTATATTTAGACCAAGCACTTGCAGCGATGGAAGGAACAGAAACTGCGAATGTTTCGGCTTCTGGAATGGGTGCGATTACGCCTACTCTTTTGCAGTTGTGTAGTAATGGTGATCACATCGTGTCGAGTCGCACGATTTATGGCGGAACATATGCTTTTTTAAAGAACTTCACACCGAGATTTGGCATTAAAACATCGTTTGTAGACATCACAAAACTGGATGTTGTTGAAGCTGCAATTACCGATAAAACCAAAGTACTTTATTGTGAAACAGTAAGTAATCCATTATTAGAAGTAGCTGATATTGCTGGATTGGCGAAGATTGCGAAGAAACATAATTTGAAATTAGTAGTTGACAATACGTTTTCACCATTAAGTGTTGCTCCGATAAAATTGGGTGCCGATATTGTAATTCACAGTTTGACGAAATACATCAACGGAAGCAGCGATACAGTTGGTGGAGTGACTTGTGCGTCGAGAGAATTTATTAATAGTTTGAAAGACGTGAACAGTGGAGCAAGTATGTTACTCGGGCCAACAATGGACAGTTTGCGCAGTGCTTCGGTGATGAAAAACCTACGAACACTGCACATTAGAATGAAACAACATAGTTACAATGCAATGTATTTGGCTGAGAAATTTGAAAACGACGGATTGAAAGTAGTTTATCCAGGTTTGGCGAGTCATCCGAGTCATGAATTGTATGCTGGAATGATCAATAAAGAATACGGTTTTGGAGGAATGATGACTATTGACGCAGGTTCGATTGACAAAGCCAACGAGTTGATGGAATTAATGCAAGAACGCAATTTAGGATATCTGGCTGTGAGTTTAGGATTTTACAAAACGTTGTTTTCGGCACCTGGAACTTCAACTTCTAGTGAGATTCCTATGGAAGAACAATTGGAAATGGGCTTGACTGATGGATTGATTCGTTTTTCTATTGGTTTAGATAATCATATAGAAAGAACCTACGAAATGATGAAAGATTGTATGATGGAATTGGGAGTTTTGGAAAATGTAATGAGTTAGAATTTAGTAGTTGTTTATAAATGGAAAATCCGTTTGAGCTTTGTGCTTGACGGATTTTTTTTATGATTAAAATAATATTTGTTATTTTTAGTAGTTATCTTACAAATAGTTATGCAATTACTTTCAAATCCACAAAAACCAAAAAATGAAAACATTTATCTTATCCATCTTTCTAATTTCCATAAATTTTGTTTCAGGTCAATATATAAAAGAAAACATTTCAAAAACTTATTTTTCTGAAAATGATTCAATAACTTTTAAATATTCAAATTATCCTGAAGTTTTCAAACTTGATTTGTCTGAAAATGATACTTTAAGTCCTGGAACTAATATTGCGAAAGATATAACTATGACTGCCTATATTGGTAAAGATACACTCGTTATAAAAGGTGATAATTATCCATTTGCAAGAAAAAGTTTTATAACTATTAAAACTCCAAGAAGAACTACTGTTGTAATATTTAGATTCAATGCTTCATCATCAAATTTTTCTCAAGAATACATTCATGAAAATCAAGGAAAATTTTCAATTGTTTTATCAGAAGTGTTTGAACTTGCTAACATAATTTGGGCATTATCGCCATCTGGACAAGCTGCTATCAATTTACAAAAAGACACAGAATATTATAGAAAAGTTGAAAAATATTTTCAACCTTATTTAGATCATCCAATATTTAAAAAATTGATTTTAAAAAACAAAAATGATTACAGTGATACGTATTATCAATTCAGAGAAAATAGTTTTATGTATGAGTTTAATGGAAACAAAATTTTAAAAGGCGAAAATTATAATTATGTTTATGGCAACGATTGGCAAGGTTTTACAAATCTTTTTACTGAACTTCTCCCATTGGTTCAAGACTTTTCAGATAAATCTAACTTTAGAGCATTTTACAAAAAAAATAAAAAATATTACTCTAATGATTTAAAAAGAATAACAGAGTTAATGCCAATAAAAAATATGTGGAACTGGCTTGAAAAAGAATTTCCAATCAAACAAAATTCATATAAAATTGTATTTTCACCATTAATTGGTGGTTCGCATAGTACTCAAAATTATTCTGGCAAAGACATCAAGAACAATTCATGGTTTAGTGAATGTGTTATGTTTATTTGCAATGCTAATCGATATGATTTGAAAAAAGATATAACTGAAAAACAAAAAGAAGTATTAATGTCGGGTATTGTTTTCACAGAAATTGATCATAATTATGTAAATCCAACAAGTAATAAATACAAAAAGGAAATTGCAGAAATTTTTAAAGGAAAAATATGGACTGATGAAAAAAATATGTTTTATGAGAATCCTCAATCCGTTTTCAACGAATACATGACGCATTCGGTATTTTGTGTTTGGGTAAAAGAAAATTATGACAAGAAAACTTCTGACTATTTAATAAATGAAAGGATAAAAATGAATGTTGATAGAAGAGGATTTATAAAGTTTAAAGAATTTAATGAAGAAATGATTAGACTTATGGATGAAAACCCAACTAAAACAGTTGCAGAGATTTATCCACAAATTATAGATTGGGCGAAAAAAGAAAATTAGTACTTATGAAGCACCCAATAATCATATAAAAAAAATCCGTTTGAGCTTTGTCTTGACGGATTTTTTTATTGCATTATTTTTGCTTTAAGAAAAATTGTGTACTTTGGTAAACTTGTAATTAACCAAAAAAAATGAAAAAACTACCTTTTTTAGCAATCGTTCTCATTGTTTTAAGTTGCCAATTAGCATCTGCACAAAAACTTACCATCAAGAAAAATATCGCTTACATTGATGGTAAAGAATATTTAAAAATTAGTGATTGCGGACAGTTTGCCGAAGAATGTTCTATTTCCAATTTAGCAGGAAAGGAACTAATTTCTATAAATCAGCTTCCAGAACCTGATAAACCTGGAACTTATTTTGAAGTAGTTTTTAACGGATTAAATACAGCAATCGAAATGCGTATCAACATGAGGTATTTGGTAAAACTACTATACAAAAAAAATATTGTAGCTGCTGATGGTTCGTTAATTCCCGAAAATGTCAAAAAGCTTAAAGAAGAGTATAAATATATGGTAATTGTTCCAGCGGAGAGCGATGATTAATTGAATTATGCACCCATAAAAAAATCCCAAGTTCTTTTGAATTTGGGATTTTTTAATTTTTAATTTCCGATATTTAATTTACTATTCTTATACCCATAAATAAAGTAAAATATCAATCCGATTACTAGCCAAACGCCAAACCACATCCAGTTGGAAACTGCCATTCCGGTTAATAAATAACAGCAAGAAACCAATCCTAATAACGGAATTAACGATAAGTTTTTTGTGAACGATAAAAACGTCATTACCGCGCAAACTAGTAAGAAAACTAACATTGGTAAGTTGGTTGCCATTTTACCATCAGAAAAATCTAAAATATCGGTGAAAAATGTGGGTACATATTTAAAAATCAATCCAACAGCAACTACCATAATCGCAGGAAAAATAAATTTCGAATTCACATACGGAATTCTGAATTTTCCTTTAGTAGCGCGTTCTGCTAAATCGGCTTCACTTTGTGGAGAAAGCATTAAAACTCCACCACAAACCAATACAAACGCAAACAAAGTTCCAATACTAGTAAAGTCTAATACGAAGTTTTCATCGGTAAAGAAAATCGGTATTCCAACAACCAAACCGGTTACAATTGTAGCAAAACTTGGTGTTTTGTATTTTGGATGAATTTCGGCAAATTTCTTTGGCATTAATCCATCTCGAGACATCGTCATCCAAATTCTAGGTTGTCCCATTTGAAAAACTAATAGAACACTTGTCATGGCAACAACAGCAGCGATTGATACAATAAATAACATCCATTTTACACCTTTTAAAGCAAAAATTTCGGCCAAAGGATCGCTTACACCTAGTAATTCGTAAGAAACCATTCCGGTGATAACTAAGGCCAAAACGATGAAAACTATCGTACATATTACCAACGAATAAATCATCCCTTTTGGTAGATCTCTTTGTGGATTTTTACTTTCTTCTGCCAAAGTTGATACCGCATCAAAACCAATATAAGCAAAGAAAACTGCAGAAACTCCAGCCATTACACCTCCAAATCCGTTTGGCATAAATGGTGTCCAATTGTCTATATCTACATAAAACGCTCCTACTACAATTACTAAAATGATGATGGCCAACTTAATGTAAACCATTGCATTACTAAAGTTTTTAGACTCTTTTGTTCCTCTGTAAACCAAATAGGTAATTAATAAATTGATAACCACAGCAGGCAAATCGAAAATGATTTTAAGACTTCCAAGTACTGGTGCATTTTGCCAAGCGATTAGACCTTCACCAGCTTTATTTTCTAGAAAAGCAGCATGAGCTGACTTATAATTTATGGTCAACCATTCGGGTAAATGAATGTGAAATGTTTCTAATAAATTGGTGAAATAACCACTCCACGAAAAGGCAATATAAATGTTTCCGATGGAATATTCCATAATCAAAGCCCAACCGATAATCCAAGCGAATAACTCTCCAAAAGATACGTAGGCATAAGTGTAAGCACTTCCAGAAACTGGTACGCGTGAAGCAAATTCGGCATAACACATTGCTGTAAATCCGCAAGCGATTGCACACATTATATACAAAATAACTACTGCTGGACCGCCAGAAAAACAAGCGTTTCCAATGGCGCTAAACGTTCCGCCGCCAATAATTGCAGCTATTCCGAAAAAGGTTAAATCTTTAACTGTTAATACTTTATTCAATCCCGAATGTTCGCCATCGCCGCCTTCTTGAATTATCGTTTTTGTTGATTTTTTTCGAAATAAATTTGAAAAATTCATATAGTTTGATTTGATAGATAGTATAATTAAAATTAACGCTTTGCTAACTTTTGGTGAAAACAAATATATAAAACTTAACGAATAAATTTTTTAAACTTTGTTAGAAATATAACTTATCAGTTTACAGCTACAAAAAATGTAAAAAATCGTCAATTTTTCATTTTATGAAATCGAAAAATAAAGTGTTAATTTTTGGCAGATTTCATTTTTAAAATACATTAAAATTTCACTAAATGAATTTTAAAATCACTCTAAAAAATCAATAGAGAAACACTATCATAAGATAATAAAATATAATGATAATCTATTGCGTCAGAGCTGTTTTAAATACTACTTTTGCACCAAATTAAAAATAACATTAAAACCATATAAACTATGTCATTAGTAGGAAAAAAATTCCCAAGTATCTCAGTTGACGCAATGTCTGAAATGGGCGACAATTTAAAAATTAACATTTTCGAAGAAGCAGTAAACAACAACAAAAAAGTTTTATTGTTTTGGTATCCAAAAGATTTCACTTTTGTTTGTCCAACAGAATTACATGCTTTTCAAGCTGCTTTACCAGAATTTGAAAAAAGAAATACAATTGTAATTGGTGCTTCTTGTGATACCAACGAAGTACACTTTGCTTGGTTAAATACTCCAAAAAACAATGGTGGAATTGAAGGTGTTACTTACCCAATTTTGGCCGATACCACTAGAAATCTTGCATCTGCTTTAGATATTCTTGATGCAGAATGGGTTTACAATGAAGAATTGAACGACGAAATTCTTGAAGGTTCTAATGTGACTTTCAGAGCTACTTATTTAATTGACGAAACTGGTAAAATTTTCCACGAAAGTGTAAATGATATGCCATTAGGAAGAAATGTAAACGAATATTTACGTTTGGTTGATGCTTACACGCACGTTCAAACTAAAGGTGAAGTTTGTCCTGCAAACTGGGAAGAAGGAAAAGAAGCAATGAACGCTGATAGATTAAGTACTGCTGCGTATTTAGCTCAAAACTAAGAATATAAATTCCAAATTTGAAATTCCAAATTCCAATGAATTAAGTTGGAATTTGGTTTTTAAAATTTGATAATTCAAATAAAACTATGTTAATCGAATTAAACGAAGATACATTACAAGATTTAGTAGCATCAAATAATAAGGTTGTAGTTCAATATTCGGCATCATGGTGCGGAAATTGTAGAATTATGAAACCTAAATTCAAAAAAATGGCTTCAGAAAATGAAGAAATTACTTTTGTTTTAGTGGATGCAGAGAATTCTCCAGAGTCAAGAAAGTTAGCGAATGTTTCTAATTTACCAACTTTTGCAACTTTTGTAGGCGGAAAGTTATTGAACGAAACACAAACTAATAAAGCAGAAGTTTTGGCTGAATTGGTAAGTGAAATTTCATCAAATTAAGACTACATGAAATTACCAGTTATCAAACATTTGACGCAATTTATTGAAGAAAATGACCAAGATTATTTAATTGAAACTATAGAAGTTCTTGAAGCTTTAACCGAAGTTCCGTCATTGAAAGATGAAGAATTGGATGTGATTGGCGAATTAATTTCTAATATGTACGGCGCACTCGAGGTCAATAAAATGATAAAAGAAGGCAAAGGCAAAAAAGAAGCACTGAACGATTTTATGAAACGTGTTTTAGGTTCGATAGATAAATAAAAAAAGAAGCTCTCATCAATTTGGGAGCTTTTTTTTTGACTATTTTTGAACTATGGAAATACTACTAATTTCAATTGTTGCCTTTCTCGTTGCTATTCTAACGTTCTTTTCAGGATTTGGATTAGGAACACTATTAACGCCAATAATGATGATTTTCTTTCCGGTTGAAGTTGCCATTGCTTTGACTGGTGTAGTTCATTTTTCTAATAATTTATTCAAATTAGTTTTAGTTGGAAAAAATTTCAATAAAGAGGTTGTACTCCGTTTTGGAATTCCAGCTGTGCTATTTGCTTTCATTGGTGCAATGCTTTTGATTCAAATTCCGAATATGCAACCTATTTATTCGTATCAATTATTTGAAAAAACATTTGAAGTATTTCCGATGAAATTGATAGTTGCCATTTTCATGTTATTCTTTGCAATCATTGATTTGATTCCGTTTTTCAACAATTTACAATTTGATAAAAACAAACTCCCAATTGGCGGTGCTTTAAGTGGTTTTTTCGGAGGATTGACTGGCGCTCAAGGTGCGTTACGAAGTGCATTTCTAATTCGTGCCGGACTTTCTAAAGAAGCATTTATTGCGACCACAGTTGTTATTTCATCATTTGTAGATTTCACCAGACTTGGAGTTTACAGTACTCGAATTTTGAATTTAGACTTGAAAGAAAATTTGCCATTACTTATTTGCGCCACACTTTCGGCAATGACAGGCGCTTTTATTGGAAACAAATTATTAAAAAAAGTCACTCTAAAATTCCTTCAAATTTCAGTAGCGACTTTATTAATTATTATTTCTATCGGATTGGGATTGGGCTGGATTTAATCTTTCACACCAAACTTCGTTAAAATATCTGCCATCAAACACCATTTTGTAATTGATGACTGTAAAAGATTTAGCCCTACAAATCCAGTAAACCACAACCAATTTTGATTTACGTAGATAGATAAAATAACACTGATAAGGATAAAAGTTCCGGCAACTGCGTGTATGATTCTTGTTTTCATATTAATATTAGATTTTAGATATTAAATATTTTTCTAATTAGATTTTTCGATGTTTAAAACAGCGGAATGAATGTGAGATAACGTTTCTTGTTGGCTATTGAATTCTGTTATTAGGTCAAAAACCAAGTCAACATTTTCTTTGGGTACGAATGCGTAAAACATAATCGATTCGTTTTCGTTCATTTCTGCACCAAACCAATTGCTTTCAATAGCATCTTCGGAAGTATTTCTATAACACAAAACATCTCGGTAAGAAAAAGTTTTGACTTGTGCTTTTTTTAGAATTTGTTTTACTTCTTTTTCAAATTCTGCAACTGCTGTTATTAATAGTAGTTTCATATTTTCTAGTTATGAGTTGTGAATTTTTCTTCGATAACTTCTGTTGGTTTCTCCCATTTTTTTCTTTCAGTGATGTAGTAGATTAATGGCACTACAATCAAGGTTAGAATTGTTGAAACGATAGCACCAAATACCAACGAAATCGCTAATCCTTGAAAAATTGGATCGAATAGAATAATTACGGCTCCAATTACAACGGCTCCTGTTGTTAATAAAATTGGTGTGGTTCGCACTGCACCTGCTTCTATAATGGCTTGTTTTAATGGAACTCCATCGTTCAGTCGGATTTCGATAAAGTCGATGAGCAAGACGGAGTTTCGAACCATTACTCCTGCCAAAGCAATCATACCGATGAAAGAAGTTGCTGTGAAAAATGCTCCTAATAACCAGTGTCCAAATACAATTCCGACCAACGAAAGTGGAATCGCCATCATCATAACCATTGGCGTTTTGAAATTTTGGAACCAACCTACAATCAGCATATAAATAATCACGATAACAACCGCAAAAGCTACACCCAAATCACGGAAAACTTCCAATGTAATTTGCCATTCTCCATCCCATTTTACCGTAAAATCACTTTCGTCGGAAGGTTGTTCCATGTATAATTCGTTGACTTTGTAGCCTTTTGGCAATTTCATTTTTTGCAATTCTTCGTTCATTCCCAAAATAGCATACACCGGACTTTCTAATGTTCCTGCCATATCAGCCGTTACATAAACTACTCGTTTTTGGTCTTTTCTGTAAATTGTTTTTTGCAAAGTATCAGCAACCACTTTTACCAAATCAGAAACTGGAACTACATTGCCTTGACTTCCTTTGATTTTTAAATTCTGAATGTCTTGCAACGAAGTTTTGTCTTTGTCATCAAGTGAAAGCACGATTCCAACACTGTTATTTGAATTTTCATCATATAAATTAGAAACAGGATATTCTTTCAACAAATAAGTCAGATTTCCAACTACTTGTTGTGGAGCGATACCATTAAGCATTGCTTTTTCTTTGTCCACTTCCAATCGATATTCGGTTTGATTGTCTTCAGTCATCCAATCGACATCTACAATATCAGACGTTTTTTCTAAAATACCTTTTACTTGATTGGCAACTGCAATTTGATCTTTATAATTTGGACCATAAATCTCGGCAACCAATGTTGATAAAACTGGTGGTCCAGGCGGGACTTCGATAATTTTAACATTCGCACCATATTTTTTAGCAATCTTTTGCACTTCTGGACGAACCAATTTGGCAATATCATGACTTTGTAAATCACGGTCTTCTTTGTGTAATAAATTTACTTGAATATCCGCCATATTGCTTCCGCCACGCAAGTCGTAATGACGAACCAAACCGTTGAACGTAATAGGTGCAGAAGTTCCAATATAATTTTGATAATCCACAACTTCTGGAATGGTTGTTAGGTATTGAGCAATTTCTTGAGTCACAGCTGCTGTTCTTTCTAACGTAGTTCCTTCTGGCATATCAACTACCACTTGGAATTCGTTTTTGTTATCAAAAGGTAGCATTTTTACCAAAACGGATTTAGTGAAAAACATCAAAACTGAACCTGCTAACAAAACAACAGTAATTCCCAACATTACTCTACGTTTGGTAGAATTTTCAAGAAATGGTCGTTCAATTTTGTTGTAAACTCTATAAATCCATGACGTTTCTAATCCTTGTTCGGCTTTGTGTTCTTGTTTGTCTTTTTCGTGTAATAAATGGTAACCTAAATAAGGCGTAACCGTTAAAGCTACAAACAACGACAATAACATCGCAATAGAAGCTCCAATTGGCATCGGACTCATATAAGGTCCCATCATTCCTGATACAAACGCCATTGGAAGAATTGCTGCAATTACGGTAAACGTTGCTAAAATCGTAGGATTTCCAACTTCGTTAATCGCAAAAATAGCCGCTTGTTTGAATGGTAATCGCTTCATTTTGAAATGGCGGTGCATATTTTCGGCAATGATAATACTATCATCAACCACAATTCCGACCACGAAAACTAAGGCGAAAAGTGTGATTCTGTTAAGCGTATAACCCAACATATAGTAAGCAAACAAGGTCAAAGCAAACGTTAATGGCACAGAAAAGAATACCACTAAACCACCACGCCAACCCATAGCTAACATTACTAAAAGTGTAACGGCTATAATCGCAATTCCTAAGTGCATCAACAATTCTCCTACTTTGTGAGAAGCAGTTTCTCCATAATTACGAGAAACCTCAATATGAACATCGTCGGTAATTAACGTTTTCTTCAAACCTTCTACTTTTTCAAGTATTTTGTCTGCTATTTTCATTGCATCAGCGCCTTTTACTTTTCCAATAGAAATAGTAACAGCTGGATATTCTGATTTGTTTTTGGTGTATTTCTCATTAGCTTTTCCGTAACCAAAAGATACATAACTTCTTGGTGTTGAAGGACCATCTTGAACAGCAGCGACTTGTTTTAAATACACTGGCATGTTTGCATTTACACCCACAACCAAATTCTCCACATCTTCTGAATTGGATAAAAATTGTCCTGTTGTTACCAAATATTCTTTATCATTTGAAACAAAACTTCCCGATTGTGAACTACCATTATTGGATTGAATCATTTGCATAACACCCAAAGCATCCACGCCATTTTCGGCCATTTTATCTTTGTCTAAAACTACTTTTAGCTCACGCGTTCTTCCGCCAATTTCTTTGGTAATGGCAACGTCTTTTACTTTTTCAATTTCAGAAGTTACTTCTTCCGCAATTTGACGAATTTCAAAATCGTTTAATGTTTCACTCCAAAGGGTCAATCCCATCATAGGAACATCGTCAATCGAACGTGTTTTTACCATGGGTTTGTAAACACCTTTTGGGAACATATTTTCGTTTTTCATTAACTCGTCGTACAATTTCACATACGAACGTTCTGAATCTTCGCCTACATAAAATTGCACAATAATCATCGCTTGACCATTCATAGCCATACTATGCAAATGCTCGACACCTTTGATGTTGGATAATACTTTTTCGAGTGGTTTTATCACACGGCTTTCCACTTCTGCCGGACTTGCTCCTGGATAACCAATCATGACATCGGCCATTGGAACATTAATTTGAGGTTCTTCTTCACGAGGAATTAAGAACGAACTATATACGCCGATAATCATCAAAGCAACCATCAATAGAATGGTTAATTTAGAGTTGATGAAAAAATGGGCAATTTTACCTGATATACCTTCTTGCATGATTTTTTGTTTAAAGTTTAAGGTTTAAAAGTTTAAAGTTGTTTTCTAACTAAACTTGAAAACTGCGACTGATTACTGAATACTAACCAAAGCTCCGTTATACAATTTACCTTCTGCTGAAACGATGTATTGCTCGTTAGCCGATAATCCTGATAAAACTTCTACTTGATTACCAAATGATTTTCCGGTTCTTATCCATCTTAAAATGGCTGTTTTTCCACCAGCTATGGTGTAAATTCCTGTTAGTTGTCCTTGTTTTACCAAAGCACTTTCTGGCACCATTACTTTATCAGATTTTACAGTTGTTTCAGCTTTTGGTTTGTTGGCTATTGGAAACTGGACATTCACAAACATTCCTGATAAAATGGCTTTGTCTGTAGCGTTTAAAGTAACTTTTACTAAATATTGTCCGCCTGTATTTTTAGCTGAACCACTTACTTCGGAAACTTTTCCTGCCACTTCTTTGTTGATTGATTTTACTAAAACCTTAACTGACATTCCGTTATTGATTTGAGCAATATCACTTTCAGAAACCATTGCAGTAACTTGCATTCTTGAAACTCCTTCAACACTAACTAAAGGCATTCCTGGATTCGCCATATCACCTTCTTTTACAAACGTATTAGTAACTTCTCCAGAAAATGGAGCTGTAATATTAGAATAAGAAAACTGCGCCATTACTTCGTTTCGCATTTGTCTTGCTCCTTCTAAACCAGCTTTAGCCATTTCGTAACGCGAAGTCATATCGTCCAATTCTTTTTGAGAAGCACTTTGCTGATTGAATAAAGCTGTAAATCTTTCGTAATCTTTTTTAGCATTATTGAAAGCTGCAGTTGCTTGTAGAATTGAAGTATCTACTTGTGCTTTTTTGGCTTGTAAGTCGGTGTTGTTTACACTTACTAAAAGTTGTCCTGCGCCTACTTTTTGTCCTACTTTTACGTGAACTTTAGTCACATAACCCATCATTCTAGTTGATACATTGGCACTGTTTTCGGCTTCAATTTTACCACTTGCGGTTACATATTCTCCGTTATTATCTGCTAAAATTCCGCTTACTTGAACTGCAATGGCTGGTTCGTTATTGGTTGCTTCTTTCGTTTCTTTTCCGCATGATACGAATAAGATAGTTGAAAGAGTTAGGATGGTTATTACTTTCTTCATAATATTTTCTATTGTCTTAATACTTAATACTCTAATCTTAATACTCTTTTACTTCGTTAAAAATTGCAAATATTGCTTAGTGAAATTATACTCGAAAACCGATTGCAAATGCTCCAATTCTTTTTGAATCATTTGGGTTTCTGATTGTAATAAATCGGTTGTTTTTTCTAATCCTTGTGTGAATCTATTTTGGCGAATTCTATAAGCTTCTTGGGATTGTTCCAAAGCCAATTGCGACAGATTTACTTTATTTTCAGCATCTTTCAATTGACGATTGGTTTTGTTTAATTCCAACTGACTTTGTTTTTTATATTGGTCTTTTTCAACATCAGCTTTTTGAAATTCTGCTTTGGCTTTTTGAAATTTCCCAATCGATTTATATCCATCAAAAACATTCCACGATAATTGTGCTCCAACTAAATAACCTTTAGCAGCCGTTCCTAAAAAGTTTTTGTCGTACAATTCATAACTTCCGAAAGCATTTAATCTTGGTAAGAAAGCCATTTTAGACGATTGCAACATTTTAGCATAAGCTTCAGACGATTTACTCATCGCTTGAATATCTTTTCTATTGTCTGATAATGAAGTGTTTATTTCTTCAATTACAATTGCATTATCTAATTCTTCCGATGGTTTGTAGATTTTCCCATTACTATCTTCATTCAATAAAAAAGCTAAATAATCGGACGCATTTTGCACGTTACTTTTTGCATATTGCAATTGGTTGGCTATTTCATTTACTCGAACTTGAACATTCAGCAAATCGGTTTTTTGCAACATTCCTTGTTTGAAATAATTATCAACTAATTTCAAATTGGCTTTTCCTGTTGCATTGGCTTTTTCTAAAACCTTTACAGCTCTGTATGCTAATTGTAATTGCATATACGCTTTTGAAACTTCTAATTCTAAATATTCTTTAGTACGTTCGGTTTGCAATTGATAGGCTTCCATTTTAGATTTTGCAGCTTTTCTTTCAAACAAACCATCAATATTGATAAGTGGTTGTTGGATTTCAAATTTGGTTGCAAAATTTTGAGTCTTCGCTGGATCATTTAACAACGCTGGATTGAAATCGGATGCTGTTAAAATTTCTTGATTTAGTTTAGAACCAAATGCCATCAATGGATTGGTTGTAGAAATTCCGGTATGAGACACATTGATGTTGGGCAAAAAGAGTGCATTGGATTGATTGTAATCTGCCCTTGCCGATTGATAGGTTTTTTCGGCAATTTTTATTTGCAAATTCTTCTCGGATACTTTTTGAACTAATTCACTTTTAGAAATAGCCAAAGTATCTTGACTAAAACCAAAAAACGAACTCAAAATTGTTCCTGTAAAAATGATGTAACTTATTTTCTTCATAATTTTATATCTGAATTATAAAGCAAAAGTAGAACGGTAAAAATGGCTTTACAGTTACAAATGTTACAGAGTAACTAATGTTACAAAAAAAGCGTCCAATTTCTTGAACGCTTTTTGAAAAAATAGTTTGATTAATTTAGTTAACTATCACCTTTTGAGAAACATAAAATTTATTATCAAAAATAAAAGTGATGATAACCGTTTGATTTGTAACACCATCAATTTCAAAATTCATTGTATTATCTCCTTGTTTGGCATCAGAAACTTCACCATCTGTGATAATTTTTCCGTCTAATGAAGTTACGAAATAATCAATTGTTGTTGGATAAGCCATAGTAAAGTTAATTTTTACAAAACCATTCTGAGTTGGATTTGGTGAAACTGTCATAGAAAATGGATTTTTTCCGTTGATTTCTTGAACTCCTAAAGGTTGATTTCGAATCAATTTCACTTCATAAATTGTTGCATTTGCCGAAGTTGTAGAAGTTTGATTCACGCTAAACGGATTTTGCGTCGGACTACTTAAACCACCAACAATGTGACCAATTACAAACTCATTTGCCGTGATTTCATCCAATTTTAGTACCTCATTAGAAAAATGCGGCAAACTTTCATTTGGTATAAATTCGGCACTTGCGCCTTTTAAAGATGGCATTGTTTCCGGTAATTGATATTCTTGCAAACTTCCATCTGCAAAACGCGTTGTACGACTTATTGTGTTTACAAAAGGTACATTATCATCTTGAACTAAAGTCGTTCCATTGTAATGAAATTGACTTAATCCACCAAAAAACAAATTGTGCATTCGGTTGGTCGTTGCATCATATAAACTTGAATGAGCACTATGATAATTACTCAAATATTGATTAAAAGTGGTTTGAGGAAGATATCCAGACGACTTAATATCAACAGGATACAAAAAAGGCAAATCTACATTAATTTGGAAAACTCCTGATGAAATGGTGTAACCCAGTTCTCCATTTGGAAAAACTTGTGGTAACAAATTATAATCTCTTCGGTGTAAATGAACGGCATCAGTAATGACTTCATAATTGGAAATACTCAATTGTGTTCCCGAATTGTCAATGGTAAATTTCTTGATTCCATTAGTGTACGTTTGCACAAAAGTTGGATTGTTCATCGGATTGTAGCGTCCGTCAAAACGATGACCTCCAACAAGATAGAACGTGCTTCCAATTTTACCCAATTGTCCTCCATTAACTGCTAAATTTTCGTCGGTCATTTGCTTGAAATTACTTGCAATTGGAGTTCCATTGATCACTGCATTTATAAGATTTGGTACATCAACAGAAGTCATTTTGTTGAATGTAATATGATCATTTACAGTAGCAGAAAAAGCATAACCTCCGATTAAATATAATGTCGTATCATCTTGATAAAAGTTGAAATTAGTTGCTTGAAGTTGTTCTTTTAAATTAGTTGCCAAAGAATTTACAGAAGCCGACCAAAACTGATTGGTAGCAATATCAACCACAAAAATAGTAGCGTTATTACTTGCTGCAGGAAAAGAATTAAAAGGTTGACGCGCATGAATTCCGTCAATTCTTCCTCCTATTATTAACCATTTTCCGTTGTGTTGCCCAAAGGCATAAGAATGTATTCCTGGAAAATTAGGAATGGTTATCGGATTTAATTGTACCTGATAATCAAAAGTATTTTGTGAAAAGGCAAAACTTGAGATTAAAAGCAATACAATTTTATATAGTATTTTCATTTTAAGATTTTTAAAATTACACAATAGTTAGATAGTGCCAATTGAAAACTGGCACTATTTTTAACTATTGAGTTGTTAATCTATGATTTTTTTTCTTCTGATTTTTTAGAAGAACAACAGCCACCTTTTTTTTCATTGGTTCCACAAGATTTTTTTTCATCTGAAGAACATGATTTTTCGGTTTTAGCCTTTCTCTTTTTTTGTTTTGGCTCTTGTTGAGCGTTTACATTCATTGAAAATAATAAAGCTACTGTTGCTATAATTGAAACTAATTTGTTCATTTTTTATGTTTTAAATTTTTAAATTGATTTGTTGTAATTCATTAAATTACATTGATTTTAAGACAATAAAAACGATTCTGGAGGTTGCCAAATAGTTACATTATAATTGGAAATGAAATTTTTGTGGTATAAACTATTTTCCTTTTTGGGAATGAAAATAGTATTGTTTGTGAAATTGTAAGTTGTTGCAAATACAATAAAGCTTGAACTACTAAAGTTAAAATTTAAAAGGCATTTCTCTTTTTCACAACCTTTTGTTGGTTCACAATCGGAATTGGATTTATTGCACGAAACTAGTTCTTTCTTAGCAAATTGCATTTTGATTGCTTTAACCGATGGAATAATGGTTAAGGCGTTAAAATAGAAACACAATAAGATTGCTAAAAATTTCATGGTACAATAGTACTAAAAATAAATCGTAAAAAATGTGACAAATGTTACACAATTAAGATGTTTTAATGAAATATTTCTTCCTCAACCAAAATGCTACATTTACTAAGATAATTAATGCAGGAACTTCTACTAATGGACCAATAACACCTGCAAAAGCTTGTCCGCTATTGATTCCGAAAACGCCTATGGAAACGGCGATTGCTAACTCAAAATTATTTCCTGAAGCAGTAAATGATAGCGCAACGGCATCACGATAATTCGCTCCAATTTTCTTTGCAACAAAAAACATCAAGAAGAACATAATTGCAAAGAAAATTACTAATGGAATTGCAATTCGAACCACGTCCATTGGTAAATCGACAATCATTTCGCCTTTCAAACTGAACATTACTACAATTGTAAAAAGTAAAGCAATCAACGTAATTGGTGAAACAAACGGAATAAATTTCTGATTGAAAAATTTGTCTCCTAAATATTTTTTAATTGCAAAACGACTAATTACTGCTAAGGCAAAAGGAATTCCTAAATAGATTCCGACCGTTTGAGCGATTTCGGTTATTGTAATATTTAATTCTAGTCCTTTAATTCCGAATAAAGGCAACATGATTTCCAAATAAAAATAGGCATACAAACTGAAGAAAAAGACTTGAAGTAAACTATTAATTCCAATTAATCCAGCAGTTAATTCGCGGTTTCCTTCGGCTAGTTCGTTCCAAACGATTACCATCGCAATGCAAGGTGCAATTCCGATAATAATCAATCCAGTCATGTATTCGGGATAATCTTTCAAGAAAAAAGTGGCTAATAAAAACATCAAAAACGGACCAAAAATCCAAGTGATGAAAAACGAAGCTGATAGTAATTTTGGCTTTTCAAGCATTTGAGGCACTTTAGAAAAATCGATTTTGGTTAACGGTGGATACATCATCAAAATCAACCCAATAGCCAACGGAACATTCGTAGTTCCTGAAGAAAATGAATTTATAAAGTCATCTGAATTTGGAATAAAATAACCAATAGCAACACCAAGTAACATTGCTAAAAATATCCAAAGCGTTAAAAAACGGTCTAAAAATCCTAATCTTTTTTTCATCGTATTTATTTCTTTATTTGACTAAAAACGAAATACATTTCGCTAGCAATTTGCAAACTGCGTTCTGCATATTTTTCATTCATTAAATCAGTTCCGTCAAAAGCTTTTGGATCATCATATTTTATCGGAAATCTTGCTTCTGCACCAAAAACCATTGGACAACCTTCATCAGCATTATTGCAAGTCACGATGGCTCCAAACTTGCTTTTGGGATTAAAATCATCGAAATACGTTTTCGAAAAACAAATAATTGGATGTTGATTTTCATCAAATTTCACTGCGTAAACTGGATTTTGTTCTTCGCTTAATTTCTGAATTTCAAATCCTTGATTTCCTAAAGTTTCACCCACTTTCGGAAACATAGCTGTTGCTTCCGTTCCGCCAGAATAACAAAAAATATTTTTGATTCCGAAATGAAACGCCATCGTTTGTGCCCAGATTTGAGACAAATGACTTCTGCGTGAATTGTGGGTGCAAATGAAATTTAGACGAATTTCTTCGTTGTAATTTACTTTGTTTTGAAGATAATCAATAAAAGGATGTAAAACTTCCTTTCGTTCGTTAGGAACAGAAATTTCTGTAATTGACTGTATTGTATTTGATAAATTTTCAAGCATAGATTATTTTTTTTTTCCGCAAAGAGCGCAATGATTTACGCTAGGTTCGCACAGGATATTATTTTTTTGCCACAGATTTCAAAGATTAACACAGATTCTTTGAGAAACATCGTGAAAACTTTGTGAATCCTTGTGCTACTTTTTAACAACAACCAGAATCTGGTGTACAACAAGAAGTTTCTTTTTGCTTCCACTCGCCGATTTTTACTTTCAATTTTTCTGGTGGAATACCGCAATTGTCTTTGGCTAAACAATCGGTTAATTTTGACTTTAATTGGAAATTAGTTCCGTCAAAGTCTAAACTAAATTTACCGATAGTTTCTTTCATCTGATATTCGACTTCAATTTCTAAATCGGGAATTTGAAGTTTTTCTTCTGATAATTCAATAATGTGAACCAATTTTTCAGGATGCAATCTATGATCGTAATCATTGGCTTCCCAAAGTTGAAAATTAACAACCTCTTCGTTTCTAACAACGCCACCGCAATCGATGAAATGCTTAGTGATTTTTCCAACTTCGGTTACATGAAAATGACTTGGAACCAATTCGCCATTAGGCAGTTGAAAAGCAATTTGAGTAAGATTTTTTAACTGATTTTTTATTTCTGATAGTTTCATAGTTTTAGTATTAAGATTGAAGTATTAAGTATTAAGACATTCGAATTTACCTAACAACATTTATTCTTAAGTTTATGACGAATCACACCAAAGTGATTTTCAATTTTATCAATTGTATCAGGATTTATGCAGTAACAAATGGCAGTTCCTTCAATAGTTCCTTTGATGATATTAGCGTTTTTTAATTCTTTCAAATGTTGTGAAATGGTGGGTTGTGCCAATGGCAATTCGTTTACAATATCACCACAGATACAAGTGTCAACCTTCAATAAATAGTCTACAATTGCAATTCTCGCCGGATGCGAAAGTGCTTTAAATAAACTTGCCATTTCGTTATGTTCTGTAGAAAATGATTCCGATTTAGATGCTCCCATTTTTATAAATAATTATTAAATTGCAATATTACAATAAAACAATGATAAAACAAATATAAATTGTGTTAAATTTTAAACCCAATTTCGCTATTCCCAATTCCGAAAAAAATTCATACTTTTGACATCTTAAAACTATACACAAATGGCATCAATAACATTAGGAGGAAATCCAATAAACACCAA
The DNA here is from genome assembly GCF_000757385.1 of Flavobacterium aquatile LMG 4008 = ATCC 11947. Taxonomy (GTDB): domain Bacteria; phylum Bacteroidota; class Bacteroidia; order Flavobacteriales; family Flavobacteriaceae; genus Flavobacterium; species Flavobacterium aquatile. Next base: position 143,838 of record NZ_JRHH01000006.1, read on the forward strand.
TGGTGAATTACCAAAAGTAGGTTCGAAAGCACCTCAATTTCAATTACTAAAAACCGATTTATCTGAAGTAACTTTAGCTGATTTTGCTGGAAGTAAATTAGTCTTAAATATTTTCCCAAGTGTTGATACTGGAACTTGTGCAGCATCTGTACGACATTTTAACGAAAGTGCAAGCAAATTAGAAAACACAAAAGTACTTTGCATTTCTAGAGATTTACCTTTTGCCCAAAAACGTTTTTGTGGTGCAGAAGGATTGGAAAATGTAGTAAATTTATCTGATTTTAAATCAGGAAGTTTCGGTAAAGATTATGGTTTAGAAATGACAGACGGAGCTTTAAATGCTTTGCACTCAAGAGTTGTAATTGTCATAGACGAAAATGGTGTTGTAAAATATACAGAGCAAGTAGCAGAAATTGCTGATGAGCCAAACTATGAAGCGGCATTAGCTTCACTATAATATGGAATTCCAAAGAGACACAAAATTTTTATCAGGACGATTCAAAAGTATGGGATTTGCCTTTAAAGGCGCCATCAAATTAATCACTACAGAACACAGTGTTATGGTTCAAAGTTCCATAGCAGTTTTGTTGATTATTGCTGGTTTCTACTTTGAAATTTCTCATGAAGAATGGTTGATTCAAACCTTAGCAATTGGTTTAGTTCTTGGAATTGAAGGTTTGAACACGGCTGTAGAAAAAGTCGCAGATTTCATTCATCCTGAATACCATGAACGCATTGGTTTTATAAAAGACATTGCCGCTGGAGCGGTATTTTTTGCAGCGATGACTGCAATTGCTGTTGGATGCATTATTTATATTCCAAAATTTTAGACGATTATAACTTAAAATTTCTATTTTTATAAAAACTATTGAATTTCGAATGGCAAAACAAGTAAAAAAAGAAAAAACAAAATCAACCGAACCCGAAGAAAAACTTCCGTGGAAAATGAAAAGGCAATACAAAGTAGTTTTGGGTTGCCTTTTGGTACTTTTATCTATCGGATTATTAGTGGCATTTATTTCGTTCTTTTTACACGGTCAAGAGGATCAAAATTTAGTTTCGGATGTTACTGATAGAACTAAACCTGCCGCAAACTGGCTAGGAAAAGTGGGCGCTTTCTTGTCGGATATCTTTATTTATAAAGGTTTTGGAGCAGCATCGTTTCTATTTGTGAAATTATTTTTTGTTACCGGAGCGTTTTTGGTTTTAGATTTACCTCTTAAAAAACTCAAATCAACTTGGTTTTGGGATTTGTTTGCCATCATTGTTCTTTCCATTTTATTCGGATTTTTTGCTAATTCGTTACCCGAACTTGGTGGAACAATTGGCTACGAAATGAACTTGTTTTTTCAGGATTACATTGGGAAAATCGGAACTTTACTGGTTTTAGTTTTCGGAATTATTATCTATTTGTTATTCAAAATCAAAATTTCTCCAGATAGTATTAAAACGTTTTTCGAGAAGAAAAAATCGGAAATGAAAGACGAATTAACTCCAGTTGTGAATGCCATTAATGAAAATGGCGCTGGATACAATTTGGAAGAATTTGCAATTGACGATAAGGAAGAAGAAGCCGATTTTAATTTGGAAGACATTGTTTTAAAACCGGCATCGCAATTTGAAATCAATAAAGAATCCTTAAAACCTACCATTTCTAGTTATTCTGAAATTGAATTGGAACCGAGTTTAAAATCGCAACCAAAAATTACAGAACCAGTTACTCCTACTCTTTCGGTTACTCCATCAGAACCTGAAATTATCAAAACCAATGATGAAGCTTTTGTAATTGAAAAAGCCCAAGATGAAGATATTGTTGAAGAAAATTTAGCATCCCGACTTGTCGCTGATTTCGGATTATTCGATCCAACTTTGGAATTATCAAATTATAAATTCCCAACTATAGATTTATTAAAAGAATATTCAAGCGTTGGAATTACTATCAACCAAGAGGAATTAGAGGAAAATAAAAATCGAATCGTTGAAACGCTTCGTAACTATAAAATTGATATTGCTCAAATTAAAGCCACCGTTGGACCATCGGTAACGCTATACGAAATTGTTCCCGAAGCTGGAATTCGTATCTCAAAAATTAAGAGTTTAGAAGACGATATTGCACTTTCTTTATCGGCTTTAGGAATTCGTATCATCGCTCCTATTCCAGGAAAAGGTACTATTGGTATTGAGGTTCCAAACAAAAACCCAACAATGGTTCCGATGAAAACGGTTATTGCTTCGGCAAAATTTCAAGAAGCCGAAATGGAATTGCCTATCGCATTAGGAAAAACAATTTCGAACGAAACTTTCGTATTTGACCTTGCCAAAATGCCTCACCTTTTGATGGCTGGAGCAACAGGACAAGGAAAATCGGTTGGTTTAAATGCCGTTTTAACTTCGTTACTTTACAAAAAACATCCTGCCGAAGTGAAGTTTGTTTTAGTCGATCCGAAGAAAGTAGAATTGACGCTTTTCAATAAAATCGAAAGACATTATTTAGCAAAATTACCCGATTCTGAAGATGCCATTATTACTGATAATAGCAAGGTAATCAATACATTAAATTCACTTTGTATTGAAATGGACAACCGTTATTCTTTACTAAAAGATGCGATGGTTAGAAACATCAAAGAATACAATGAAAAATTCAAATCCCGAAAATTAAATCCAGAGCACGGACACCAATTTCTACCTTATATAGTGTTGGTTGTCGATGAGTTTGCCGATTTAATTATGACTGCAGGAAAAGAAGTCGAAACACCTATTGCCCGTTTGGCTCAATTAGCTCGTGCTATCGGAATTCACTTAATTATTGCCACGCAACGACCATCGGTAAATGTGATTACGGGTATGATTAAAGCGAATTTCCCAGCTAGAATTGCCTTTAGAGTAACTTCCAAAATTGATTCAAGAACGATTTTAGATTCAGGTGGTGCCGATCAATTAATTGGTCGTGGAGATTTATTGTTTTCTAACGGAAATGATTTAGTTCGTGTACAATGCGCTTTTGTGGACACGCCCGAAGTAGAAAAAATTGTAGATTATATTGGATCTCAAAAAGCCTATCCAAATGCGTTCATGCTTCCGGAGTATGTTGGCGAAGAAAGTGGTGTGAAATTAGACATCGATATTTCTGAAAGAGATGCGCTATTTAGAGATGCCGCAGAAATAATTGTTACTGCTCAACAAGGTTCGGCATCATTATTGCAAAGGAAACTGAAACTAGGCTACAACCGCGCCGGAAGATTGATAGATCAATTGGAAGCAGCCGGAATTGTTGGCCAATTTGAAGGCAGTAAAGCAAGAAGTGTAAACATTCCTGACTTGGTTGCTCTCGATCAATTTCTCAACAATGAACAAAATAATTAGTAAAATGAAAAGATTTCTTTCAATTGCGCTTCTTTTAATTATTAGCATTTCTGCTAACGCACAAGACAAAAAAGCTAAAGCACTTTTAGATGATGTTACGGCTAAAGTGAAAAGTTATAAAAATATTGCTATTGATTTTAAATACACTTTAAACAATGCTAAAGAGAATATAAATCAGGATAGCAAAGGAAATGTAACCATTGAAGGCAACAAATATGTCTTGAATTTTATGGGCGTAACTAAAATATATGACGGTAAAAAATCATATACTATTATTCCTGAAGATGAAGAAGTTACCGTTTCTAGCGTAAATGATTCAGACGATAAAGCCATTACACCAGCTAAAATGCTAACTTTTTTTAATAGTGGCTACAAATATTACATGGATATTCCGCAAAATGTAAAAGGAAGAAAAATTCAGTACATAAAATTGATTCCGAACAATACAAAAGACCAACGAAAAGAGATTTTACTTGGAATTGATGTTCAAACAAAGCACATCTATAATCTAATTGAAGTAGGCAAAAACGGTACAAAAACAACTTTGACTGTTAATTCTTTTAAAACAAATCAGCCTTTATCAAAAAATCAATTTACCTTTGTGGCTAGTAAATATCCAAAATACTACATCAATAAATTAGATTAGCCCTTTGTGAAAATATTAGATAAGTATTTATTAAAAACATTCTTGATTACATTTACTACAGTATTTGTAATCTTGTTTTTTATATTCATATTGCAAACCGTTTGGTTATTCATCTCAGAACTAGCTGGAAAGGATTTAGAAATACTATTAATTTTAAAGTTTTTACTATTTGCAATGCCAAGGATTATTCCAATGGTATTGCCACTTTCAGTTCTTTTGGCTTCTATCATGACTTTTGGAAATTTAGCCGAAAACTACGAATTTGCTGCAATGAAATCTTCTGGAATTTCACTTCAAAGAAGTATGCGAGGTTTAACTGTTTTTATTGTTATTTTAAGCTTAATTGCATTTGTATTCGCCAATAATGTGATTCCGTTTGCCGAATATAAATTCATCAATTTTAGGCGAAATATTGCGCAAAGAAGTCCAGCAATGGCGATAGCCGAAGGACAATTTAGCGAAATAGGGAATTACACTATTAAAGTCGATAAAAAGTCGGGTGATAAAGGAAATTTATTAGATGGAGTAATCATTCACATAAAATCTCAAAATGGTGATGGTAATAAAACAGTGATTAAAGCAAAACGAGGTGAACTTATAAGTAGTGAAACCTCCAATACTTTAAAATTAGTTCTTTATGATGGAAATTATTATGAAGACATCACTCCCAAAAAATATGAAGAACGTGAGCGAATGCCATTTGCAAAAGCTACTTTCAAGAAAGATGTAATCAATATTGATTTATCTAAACTAAATACCAATACAGAAACTGGAGAAATTGCCAATACCAATACAATGCTAAATGTTGGTGAGTTAAATTATACTTTAGATTCACTAAATACGAATTATAGAAAAGATATAAAATCATTCACTGAAAATATCTACCAGCGAATTAACATCTCCAATAAAGCAACAAATTTTAGTATTGCTGACACAACTACTCCAACGAAAAAGACCAATTTCAATAAAAATCTCCTTGCCGATTTAGATAATGGTAAAAAGACCCAAGCAATAAAATATGCTACAACAAATGTAGAAAGTACTGTTTTTTCTATCGAAAGTTCCAAATTTGAAATGGAAGAAAAACAGAAAAACATCAACCAACATTGGATTGCACTTTATGAAAAATTTGTAATTGCATTTTCATGTATTTTGATGTTTTTTATTGGCGCACCGCTTGGAGCAATCATTCGAAAAGGTGGTTTAGGAATGCCAATTGTATTTGCTGTAACCATTTTTATAATCTTTCACTTTATCAATACTTTTGGTAAAAAACTTGCTCAGGAAGACGGAATTACACCATTTTTAGGAACTTGGATGTCAACTATTGTTTTAGCTCCGCTTGCAGTATTGCTAACCTATAGAGCCATTAAAGATATTGGAGGCGTAATTAATTTAGATGTAATACTAGTTCCGATTCAGAACTATTTAGCAGCTAGACAAACAAAAAACGCAGTAACTCAAACTACTAAAGAAAAATCGATAGCTATTGAAGAAAATGAATTAATTTCAAATGACGTTCTTCCCGCACCTAAGGCATCAACTCTAGATAAATTAGACATAACAGCATTACTTTTAGAATACAACAAAGACACTAAAATCACCTTAGTCATCTATGCAATTACTTTTGCTATGTCGATTGTTGCCCTTTTGGTAAGCTCGATTATAACTGCACTAATTTTGATACTATCAATTATAGTTCTTTCCTATAAAATATTTACTACACAAAAAAAACTGGATACAATTGGAAATTTTCTCAATACAAAATTTGAGCCAGGTATTGAAATTTCTATTACTTTAGGTTTTCCTTTCTATTCAATTATCTATTTTTACAATAAAAAAGCGCTTGAAAAAGCACTTAAAAACACTGATAATTAATTATCAACAACACACTTACAAATGTCAAATACTATACAACTCAATACAATAGAAGAAGCCATTGAAGATATCCGTCAAGGAAAAATTATCATCGTGGTTGATGATGAAGATCGTGAAAATGAAGGTGATTTCTTGGCTGCTGCCGAAAAGGTAACTCCCGAAATGATTAATTTTATGGCCACTTATGGTAGAGGATTAATTTGTGCTCCTTTAACAGAGAGTCGTTGCAAGGAATTAGGTTTACATGCAATGGTAAGCAACAATACCGATCATATGGAAACTGCTTTTACAGTTTCTGTTGATCTAAAAGGAAATGGTGTTACTACTGGTATATCGGCTTTAGACAGAGCAAAAACCATACTTTCATTAGTGGATGAAAACACGAAACCACACGATTTAGCGCGTCCAGGACATATCTTTCCATTAGTTGCAAAGCAAGGAGGTGTTTTAAGAAGAACTGGTCATACAGAAGCTGCAATTGATTTTGCAAGACTCGCCGGATTTAAATCGGCTGGTGTTATCGTAGAAATAATGAATGACGATGGCACGATGGCACGTTTACCTCAACTTGTAGATGTTGCTAAAAAATTCGACTTAAAATTAGTTTCCATTGAAGCATTAGTTGCGTACAGAATGCAGCATGATAGTTTAATTGTCAAAAAAGAAGATTTTGAAATAGAAACTCGCTTTGGAGAATTTAGACTTCGCGCCTACCTTCAAACTACAAATAAACAAGTGCATATCGCGCTAACCAAAGGTAGTTGGAGCAATGGAGAACCAATTTTAACCAGAATTAATTCAACACAAATCAACAACGATATTCTAGGAACATTGACTAATAATGCTGATAAGAAACTGGATGATATGTTCAAACTTATCAATGAGGCAGGAAAAGGTGCCGTTTTATTCATCAATCAAGAAGTGCACTCATTAGATTTATTGAATAGATTGAAGGAATTAAAAACATTGCAAGAACAAGGAATTAAAAATGCACCACAAATAAAAATGGATGCTAAAGATTTCGGAATTGGAGCACAAATTCTGCACGACATTGATATTTCTAAAATCAAATTAATTTCCAATACTCAACATACAAAACGTGTAGGTATGATAGGATATGGCTTAGAAATTACCGATTATGTAAATTATTAAAAAAATATTTAAATTAAAACAGTATCATAACCTAAAGAAAATGAAACGATTACTTTTTTAAATAAAAATTAATCGTTTTTTTATTTAAAATCTATTTGGAAAACAAAAAAAGGTTCTTATATTTGCACTCGCAATAACGAATTGCACACGCTCAAACTGGAGAAATGGCAGAGCGGTCGAATGCGGCAGTCTTGAAAACTGTTGACTGTCACAGGTCCGGGGGTTCGAATCCCTCTTTCTCCGCCAGTAGAAATACAAATGGTTACAAAACCCACTAAATTCAACGATTTAGTGGGTTTTTTCGTTTCTAGGATTATCAAATTATTCATTTAATCTCAAAGTTTTGGTGTCTTTCGAGGTGTCACTAAATTATAAAAATTTAAGTGACACCTCTTAAACAAAACCACCAGTACAGCAAGGTGTTCAACAACATATTCAAAATATGTACATCTTGTCTGTAATTATTAGAAATTTTAAATTTAATAATAACTAAAAGGTTACCACTTATGAACACTACTGTATCAGTTCTCTTTTACATCAAGAGATCAAAAGCCAACAATGAGGGCATTTGCCCAATTTATGCAAGAGTAACAATCCAAGCCAAACGATTTGAGTTTAGTGCCAACAAGTATGTAAATCCAGAGAAATGGTCATCAGAAGGCACCAAAGTTAAGGGCACTAATGAAGAAGCTAGAACAATAAATAGCCATCTGGATTATTTAAAAAATCAAGTTTTGGAAGCAGAAAAAAGATTGTTCAAAAAAGACATCAAAGTTACTTCTGAAAACTTGAAGAATGAATTGTTTGGAACTACTGAAACTAAACGTATGCTCGTTCCGATTTTTGAAGACCACAATAACAAAATCAAAGAACTAGTTGGAAAAGAATATGCACCAGGAACATTAGAACGCTACAAAACTTCGTTAAGTCATACTAAAGAATTTCTACAATGGAAATACAAAGTTTCTGATATCGAGATTAATAAAATAGATCATGCTTTTGTAACCGATTATGAATTTTGGTTAAGAAGCGTTCGGAACTGTGCCAACAATACAGCAGTTAAATACATCAAAAACTTCAACAAGATAATTAAGCTTTGTTTGGCCAATGACTGGCTTGATAAGAATCCTTTTGCTAATTACAAATCGAAAGTTAAAGAAGTCGAGCGAGTTTATTTATCTGAAGAAGAAATTCAAAATATAATCGAGAAAGATTTTAAAACCGAAAGACTATCGCTAGTGCGTGATATATTCCTTTTTAGTTGCTTTACTGGCTTGGCTTATATTGATGTCAAAAACTTAACCAACTCGCATATAAGCATCGGGATTGATGGCGAGAAATGGATATTTACGCACAGGCAGAAAACCGAAACCGCTTCTAAAATTCCAATCCTTCCGGTAACACAAATGATTATTGACAAATATTCAGACCATCCTAAAAGTAATAATGAAGATAGACTACTCCCAATTTTGACAAACCAAAAAATGAATGCGTATTTAAAAGAAATAGCTGGCGTTTGCGAGATTGAAAAAGAATTAACCTTTCATATTGCTCGACACACCTTTGCAACTACTGTAACACTTACAAATGGAGTTCCAATAGAAAGCGTTAGTAAAATGCTCGGTCATAAAAATTTAAGAACAACCCAGCACTACGCAAAAGTTTTGGATAAAAAAGTTAGTGAGGATATGCAAATCTTGAGAAACAAGTTTATATCATTAGAAAAGCCAAAATTCGATGTTAAGTCAAGCTAAAGTTATCTACTCAAAATCTTTTTAGTCACAAACTCATTAAAAAAGAAATCCCTATAAATATTCCCAATAGGGATTTCATTTTTTCCAATATAGACTGTATTATTATCAACTGAATCTATTTTTTTCGCATTGATAATATAAGATTTACTGACTCTAACAAACATATTTTTAGGCAACTGATCATGAATTGTTTTAATATTCATCGCGGTAATTACTTTTTGATTTTCTGTGTGCATAACCACATAATCCTTTAAACCTTCAATAAAAAGAATATCGTTAAAATGAATTTTAACTATTTTTCTATCGGCTTTTATAAAAAAATAATCATCTGTGATATTTTCAATATTATTATTGGCATAATCAGCATTGAATAATTTGTAATATACCTGTGCTTTATCTACACCTTTTTGAAAACGCTCTAATTTTACTGGCTTTATTAAATAATCAATAGCATCAACTTCATAACTATCAGTAGCAAATTCAGAAAATGCAGTGGTAAAAATCACGAACGTTTCTTTCGGAATAGTTTTGGCAAATTCAATTCCATTTATTCCTGGCATTTGAATGTCAAGAAATATTAAATCAACTTCATTGTTTATTAAAAATTGGGAGGCTGCATCTGGGCTATTGAATGAACCTATCAAGTTTAAATTGTCAGTTTGCTCAATCAACATTTGAATAGCTTCTCTTGCCAACGGTTCATCATCTACTATAATACAATTCATAATTTTATGGTTAAGGTTACGCTATAGGTTTCTGGATTATCTTCTATTTTTAAATTATAAGACAAAGGAAATAGCAATTCTAATCTTCTTTTTATGTTTACCAATCCTAAACCACCAGTATTTGTGTTTACTGCTTTTAAAATGGGCTTTGAATTAATACACTTGAAAAAAAGCTCGTCATTTCTAATATCAAAAAATAAATTCACATAAGACGATTTAGCTGAATCGTTATTGTGTTTTACTGCATTCTCTACAAATGAAATAAATAGTAACGGAGGTATTAATACACCACTCAAATTTCCTTCTTTGGATATTATAAAATCAAAATTATCTCGTCTTACTTTCTCCAAATTTAAGAAATCTTCTAAGAAATGGATATCTGAAGTCAGTAGCACTTTTTCTCTTGCACTATCATACAATTGATAACGCAATAAATCGCTCAACTTCATTAAAACCTGTGATGCTTTTTCAGGATCTTTCTTAGTTAATACATTAGCATTATTGAGCATATTAAAAAGAAAATGAGGATTGATTTGATTTTTTAATTGTTCTAATTCAGCATTCGTATTTGCTCGTTCCAATTCAGTTATTAATTGTGCATCCAGCATCCATCTTTGAAACAATTTGATAGCAGCAGATGCAGAAAATAATATTATTATAACAAATGAAAAAGGCAAAAAGCTAACATCTTCTTTAGTAGAATCCAATCTAACATCCGAACCATAAAAATATTGACCACTCTTGTGAATCAAGGCTGAAATAAATATAACACCTATAACAGATAAACAATAGGCAAAATATTTGTTATTAAACAAAAGTTTTGGCACTAGTAAGTACATATTAGTATAAACCAATACCAAAAACATTAATAATGCAATAACTCTACTAATAGCTTCAGTTGGTTCTGTATATTCAGGGTCACTATTAAATATTGCTAAGCTAATAAAAACAATCATTATAAAATGCCTATACATCCTATAGTTTGGCGTAATAAAAAATTGTAGCATTAAATTTTTATCAATCAATTCTTTATGCAAAGTTTTACTCATAGGAATAATATATAATTTGTTACAAATGTAAAACTTAAAACTGCGACAAATAGTATTTTATACAAAAGCACATTTTTTTTATACAAAAAATAAGCACTTAAAATTTTATAACTGGATTCAAAACTTTTAGTAGTTATAAAATACATTTTCCTATAAAAGTTAATCGGTTTGGTATAATTCAAAAAAAACCAATTCTTCTATACAATAGTTTCGCTTAAAATTTAAAACTTTAAATAAATGAAAAGCAAAATCCAGTATTTTATTTTAATTATTCTTATGACTATATCTAATGTATATTCACAAGATAAGGTGACTTTGAGCGGCACAATTGCTAATAAATTAAATAATGAAACACTTATAGGTGTGAATATTGTTATTCCCGAGGCAAAAGCTTCAACAATCACAAACTCTTATGGTTTTTATTCGATTACTTTACCAAAAGGAGAGTATACTATCAGCATAAGTTATATTGGTTTCGATGCTGTTGAAGAATCAATTTCTTTGACTCAAAACACAAAAAAGAATTTTGTAATGACAGAAAACAGTAAAACATTGGATGAAGTAGTTATAAAATCTAATAAAACTAAAGTAAATATTCGTAAACCCGAAATGAGTACAAATAAACTTTCGATTGCAACTATAAAAAAGATGCCTGCTGTTATGGGTGAAGTTGATGTTTTAAAATCGGTTTTACAATTACCAGGAGTAACCAATGCTCAAGAAGGTGCAACTGGTTTTAATGTAAGAGGTGGTTCGGTAGATGGAAACTTGGTAATGCTTGATGAAGCAACAATATACAACACTTCTCACCTATTCGGATTTTTCTCTGTCTTCAATTCTGATGTAATTAAAGATTTGAAACTATACAAAGGTGGAATTCCTGCCAATTTTGGTGGTCGTATTTCTTCGGTTTTAGATATTTATCAAAAAGAAGGTAACAATAAAGAGTATCATGTAACTGGTGGAATTGGAGCAATTTCAAGTCGTTTATTAGTTGAAGGCCCAATTGTAAAAGAAAAAAGTTCTTTTGTAGTAGCTGGAAGAGGATCCTATGCGCATCTTTTTTTAAAATTGGCTGATGAACCTAATTCTGCTTATTTCTATGATATTAATGCAAAACTGAATTATAAATTCAATGATAAAAACAATGTTTTTGTATCAGGATATTTTGGAAACGACAATATGAATTTCAATAATAACTTCATTAACACCTATGGCAATACTCTTTTCAATGTAAGATGGAACCATAATTTCACCGACAAATTGTTTTCTAATGCTTCAATTATTTATAGTGATTATGATTATGGTTTAAAACTAAAATTTGTTGGAATTGATTGGAAATCGGAAGTGAAGAACTACAATCTGAAATATGATTTTAAACATTATATGTCAGACAAATTGACGTTGAGTTATGGTTTAAATTCTATTTACTATAATTTTAATCCCGGTACAATTAATCCTGTTGACGCGTCATCTAGCATCAACCCATTCCAAATACAAAAGAAATTTGCTTTTGAAAACGCACTATACATAAGTGCTGAACAAAAGTTATCTGATAAATTGTCTATTAATTATGGACTTCGATACAGTAATTTCCAAAGACTAGGTGAAGAAGAAGTGAGTACTTATGCAAATAATCAAGCAGTAGTCTTCAATCAAGATTTTCAAGTATATGAAGAAGCTTCTCCAACTGGTTCAATCAAGTACGGAAAAAACAAAAAAATTGCAAGCTTTGGTAATCTTGAGCCACGTTTTGCAGCAGCATATTCCTTAAACGATAATCAATCTATCAAGGCGAGTTATAACAGAATGAGCCAATATGTTCACTTAATTACCAATACAGCTTCGGTTTCTCCACTGGATATATGGGCACCAAGTGATCAATACCTAAAACCACAAATTTTAGATCAAGTGGCTTTAGGATACTTTCAAAACTTCAAAAACGATAAATACTCTATAGAGACCGAAGTTTTTTATAAAAAAATAAAGAATAAAACAGATTTTATTGATGGTGCAGAATTGGTAGCGAATAAACATATTGAAAGAGTAATGCTAAATGGTGAAGCGCGAGCTTATGGTTTAGAAGTAATGTTCAAAAAGAATACAGGTAAATTAACAGGCTGGTTTTCTTATACGCTTTCTAAAGCGGAACAAAGAACACCAGGAAGAAACGCTAATGAACCAGGTATTAACGATGGTGAATGGTATCGTGCTAATTATGATAAATTACACAACTTATCTGTAACAGCAGCTTATCAATTAACAAAAAAATGGTCTTTTGGTAGTATTTTCACCTATCAAACAGGTAAAGCGGCAACGTTTCCAGTGGGTAAATACCAATATCAAGGAGTTACTGTTGCTGATTACGGTCTAAGAAACGAAAACTCTCTTTCTGCCTACCATCATTTAGATTTATCAGCTACTTACATTCCAAAACCAGATAAGACAAAAGGATGGCGAGGCGAATGGGTTTTTAGTGTTTATAATGTATACAATAGAGCCAATGCAGCTGCATTTAACTTTGGTCAAAACATTGATACTGGTACAAGTGAAGCCAGAAAACAATCAATATTCGGAATTATTCCAAGTGTAACTTATAATTTCAAATTCTAATAAAATCTAACTAATAACAATACATACAATGAGAATATCAATTAAAATTTTAATAGTAACAATTGGTTTGCTTTTAACCAGTTGTGAGGAAGTTATAACTGTAGATTTGGATACTGCTGCACCAAGATTAGTAATTGACGCATCAATTGACTGGGTTAAAAATACAACGGGTAGTGAACAAAAAATAAAATTGTCTACAACAACGGGTTATTATAGCCCAACTTTCCCAACAGTTTCTGGAGCAAATATTACAGTAACCAACTCTGCTAATACGGTTTTTAACTTTATTGAAAATCCAGGAACAGGAGAATACATTTGTACTAATTTCCAACCAGCGATTGGAGAAACATATGTGTTATCAATTGTATTAAACGGAGAAACCTATACAGCAACAGAAACACTCGTTAATGCTCCAACTATGCAAACTGATGTAATACAAAACAATGATGCCGGTTTTGGTGGCGATGAAGTTGAAGTCCTTACCAAATTTCAGGATAATGGCGCACAACAAAACTACTATTTGTACAGACATGCATCAAACAGAGTAGCTTTCCCTCAATACCAAATTGAAGATGACGAAAACGATAATGGAAATCTTATGACTATATACTACTCAAATAAGGATTTAAAACCCGGTGATATTATGGACATAAAATTATATGGAATCTCAAGAAGATATTCTGAATATTTCAATAAATTATTATTAGCGTCCGGTAATGATGACAGTCCGTTTGCAACAACACCAACTAAGGTTCGGGGTAACATTACAAATCAAACCAATAGCAAAAATTTTCCTTTTGGTTATTTCAGATTATCAGAGATTGATACTAAAAGTTATACTATTCAATAATAAGAATTTCATGTTTGTTTTGGTTTAAATTGAGTTATGTTAGGATGCTGGATGCTAACAACATCCAGTATTTTTTTTAATTAATTCAAACATGATAAAGGTTTGATTCTAAAAAACACAGTGTAAAAATAAATGGAAAAAATAGCGATAACTGGAGCAACTGGTAATTATGGTTATGCAGTAATAGAAGCATTGATAAAAAAAGGCGTAGACAAAAAATCAATCTATGCAATAGCAAGAGACAAAATCAAAGCAAAATTGCTAGCAGCATTCGGTATTAATGTAGTTATAGGTGATTATAATGATTATCAATCAATGATAAACGCATTTTCTGGAATAGATAAACTACTTTTTGTTTCAAGTGGGGAAATGAAAAACCATGCTGTTCAGCACAAACAAGTGGTAAAAGCGGCAAAAAAAGCAGGAGTAAAACACATTCTCTATACAAGCCAAATACACGAGACTGATGATCCAAAATCACCAATGAAATTCGTAATGAAATCACATTTAGCAACTGAAATTGCTATTATGAAAAGCGGAATGTATTATACAATTCTTCGTAACGGATTATACTTAGATATGTTACCATTGTTTTTAGGCAAAAATGTAATCGAAAATGGTATTTATCTGCCAGCAGGTAATGGAAAAATTGCATTTACATTGAGAAATGAGATGGCTGAAGTAGCAGCCAATATCTTAAATTCTGAGGGGCACAAAAATAAAATTTATGATGTATCCGGAAAAGGTGTTTCATTTCTAGAGATAGCAGCTATGATTTATCACATTACAAATAAGAATATCACATACGTCAGTCCAGACATTGAAACGTTCATTAAAACTGCAATTGGATCAGGTATTCCAAAAGAGTATGCTAAAATGATTGGCGGTTTTTCTTTGGCAGCCCAACAAGGTGAATTAGCAGGAGTAAATTCTAAAATGGAAATGCTATTAGAAAGAAAACCTACAAGTGTTGAAGACTTTTTGCTAAAAATTTACAAATAGCACTATGAAACCTAAATTAATTTTACTGTTCCTTTCTTACTTTTTTGTAATAAATTGTGTTGCACAAGAAACAGTAATTTTCACTACATTGGAAGAGGTGTATGCTTATGCCGAAACAAATAGTATTTCTTTTCGTAATGCCAATCAGCAAATTATTCTTGTAAAATACCAAACACTTGCTTCCAAACTTGGAATGTTTAATTTGAAAGGTACTGGCAGTTTTACTCTTACAGATAATACAAAACTAAATCCGAATTTTATTCCTGCTGAAGTATTTGGAGGTCCAGAAGGGACTTTTAGAACCATCACTTTCGGACAAAAATATGTCAGCAATTTTGCCTTCGAACCTCAAATTGATTTGATAAATCCTTATGCAATGGCTCAAATCAAGGTTGCAAAAACTAATGAGCAATTGACAGCGGTTACAAATTTACTTACTAAAAAAGTGGTATATGAAAGTATATCAGCCGCATATCATAACATTCTCTCTTATAGATGGCAAATTGATGTTACTACCAAAAGTCTATCTAATGCAGAATCGCTCGTTCATTTTCTGCAAAACAAACAAAAGGAAGGACTAGTACGTAGTCAAGATATCAATATTACACTAGCCAATCAACTATTAGTAAAAGACAAATTGCAACAACTCGAAATACAACTTCAACAGCAATACAACGGTTTGAAAATTTTATGTGATATTAATCCTGAAACCGCTATCATTATTACAGGAAATGAAAACTCAGTTTCAGATATTCAGTTACCTATAAAAGCTACCGGAGACCTTTTGCAACGCCAAGGCGAATGGCAAACCAAATACCAACAAGCCATACTTCGCGCGGACAAAAGATGGATGTACCCAACGTTAAACCTATTCAGTTCATTCAGTTGGCAGGAAAGCAACAACAATAATTGGTTTGGAACCAACAATTGGTTTGGTAGTAACTATATCGGATTGAAAGTTAGTATTCCTATTCTACCCGAAGTTTCAAAAATAGCAACAGTAAAAAAGGATAGAATAAATTTTGAAATTGCCCAAAACAATTGGAATCATAACAAATTGCAAGACCAAATCAATAATATTCAACTAGAACTTGATTATCGCAAGGCTTATGAGAGCTACAAAATTAATGCAGAAATTGAAGCATTACAGAAAGATTCTTACGAGAAAAATCTAAATATTTACCGAGAAGGAATTATTTCAGCAACAGACCTCATTAATTCTTTTGATGATTGGCTCAACAGCAGTTTGAAAACTGTTGCTCTTTTAGCTTCTGTAAAATATGCAAAAAGTAAAATAATCATAAGCAATACTATCAAATGAGGAAAGAGTACCTAATAGTCGTTATAGTAATGTATTTGTTTTTCGCAGCCTGCTCCGATAAACAAAATGATGCACAAGTTCAACGCAAAGATATTACGGAAATGGTGTTTGCTTCTGGTATGCTCGAAGCAGATAATCAATACAATCTTACTGCTCAAACCGATGGTCATCTGATTCAAATGAATTTTGAAGAAGGAACTTTAGTGACAAAAGGGCAAGTAATAGCTGTAATTGACAATAATCAAAATATAATTAATGCCGAAAGTGCTGGTCAACTTCATACTATTGCTAGTAACAACACACTGTCATCAGCACCTGCTTTACAAGAAATTAAAGCTAATATAATTGCTGCAACCGCAAAAGTAAAACTTGACGAGCAACAATTGGAACGATACAAACGCCTTTATGCTAGCAATAGTGTATCTCGAACAGAATATGATAATATCCAACTTTCTTTAACAAACTCTCAATCAAATCTAAAGGCATTGAAAGAACAATATGGTAATCAGCAAATTAGTGCTAATCAACAAGAAATCGTTCAACGTTATGCCAGTAAAGTTAGCAATGTGCTTGAAAATCAGAACAAAATTACCGCAATTAATACAGGGAAAGTCTATGTAAAGAAAAAACAATTGGGCGACTACGTTCGTAAAGGCGATGTAATTGCAATAATCGGTAATCCAAGCGTAATCTATGCCAAATTAAATGTAGATGAAACGATTATGTCCAAATTAAAGAAGGGACAAACGGTTATGATAAAGCTAAACACTAATAAAACTAAAGTATATAAAGCAAGCATCACCCAAATTCTACCTGCCTTTGATGAAACTTCAAGATCATTTATAGTTAAGGCATATTTTGACAAAAAACTAGACCTCAACATTACGGGTACTCAATTGGAAGCGAATATTATGATTGGGACTAAAAAGAATGCTTTAGTTATTCCCTTGGCTTACTTGAATTATGGCAATAAAGTAATGCTCAAAGAAGATTCAAAAATGATAACAGTAAAAACAGGAATTGTTTCCAACGAATGGGTAGAAATAATCAGTGGTTTGGAAGTGGGTCAAACGATAATAAAAGAAGAGCCCTAACTTATGAAAACGCATTACAACCATAACATCGATACTAATATTTCAATTACTTATGTAGTTGCAAACAAAAAAATAACACTTGTGGCTGCTCTTGGTGTAACTATAGGTATTTCTATTTTTATTTTTATGAATTCCTTGGGTAGCGGTTTTGTCAAAAAATCAAATAAAACCATATTTAATAATACACCACACATTCGTGTATATAAAGACGATGAAATTAGTAAATCCATTATTACACCCAAAGACTCAAACTCATTAGTACTAATAAGCAATCCAACTGTTATCCCTAAAAGTGAGCAAATAGTAAACCCAGAAAGGATAATAACATTGCTAAGAGCACAACCCGAAGTAACATATGTAACACCCGAAATTGCAGTCAAAGTATTTTACAATAGTGGAATGTCGCAAGTATCAGGCGATGCTTCTGGATTAGAAATAGCCGAAGCAAGCAAAATGTTCAATATAAAACCCAGTATGATTCAAGGCAGAATGGAAGACATAGAAACCCACTCTAATGGGATTCTTTTGGGTGTTGGCATAGCGTCAAAAATAAATGCAAAAACAGGCGACAATATTAGCATTACTTCCTCAAAGAACATTACTAAAGTAATGAAAGTGGTTGGCATTTTTAAAACGAATAGTTCCATTGTAGATAAAACCAAATCCTATATTGGGATAAATGCTGCACAACAGCTTTTGGGCGAAAACGCAAACTATATTACGAATATTGATGTAAATGTTCAAGATTTTAATAAGGCAGCAGACTACTCGGCCAAGTTTTCTGCACTAACTAATTACAAAGCCGAAGATTGGAAAGCGGCAAACAGTGACCAACTAAACGGATTCAAAATGCGAGGCATCATAATATTTGCAATGTCGCTTTCTATTTTGTTAGTTGCCGGATTTGGAACATATAATATTCTGAATATGACCATTACCCATAGAATCAATGATATTGCTATCCTAAAAGCTATGGGATTTAAAGGTTGGGATGTTATAAAGATTTTTGTGTTACAAGGAACACTTATCGGGCTAATGGGAATTGCTGTTGGCCTACTAATAGGAGGTGTAATGGTTTATTTTGCGTCAAAAATATATATGGGTCCAGATCAAGGATATTTTCCTATTGTACTAGATTATATGGTCTTTATTAATGCTAGTTTGTTCGGATTAGTAGTTTGCTTTTTTGCGAGCTACTTACCTGCTCGCAAAGCCGCAAATGTTGACCCAGTTTCCATTTTAAGAAAATAAAAAAGTATGACTTCAGATATTATTTTACAAGCAAATCACATAGAGAAGTACTTTTATGACCCAGAAGAATTTAAGGTGCTCAATGATATTTCTTTTTCAGTAAAAAAAGGGGAATTTGCAACATTGGTAGGTAAATCTGGCAGCGGTAAATCAACTCTGCTTTACATTCTTTCAACAATGGACACCGATTATAAAGGGGAATTAATTATTGACGGAATAATGGTTACTGGAAAAAAGCAAAATGAGTTGGCTGCATTACGCAATGAAAAAATAGGTTTTGTATTTCAGTTTCATTACCTGCTCAATGAATTCAGTTGCTTGCAAAATATTATGATTCCTGCCCTACGCCTTGGTAATTATTCCAAAAAAGAAATTGAAGAACGAGCTTATGAAAAACTAAAGTTATTAGGATTACAAGACCAAGCCCTAAAAACTGCCTCTAAACTATCAGGTGGTCAACAACAACGTGTAGCTATTGCTCGTGCCTTAATTAATGACCCACTTATTATTATGGGAGATGAACCAACAGGCAATTTGGATTCTAAAAATTCAGATATTGTTTTTGATACTTTCCAAATGTTAGCTCACGAACAAAATCAAACGATAATTGCAGTTACACACGATAACGATTTTGCAAACAAGTCGGATAGAATTATTGAAATGATGGATGGAAAAATTATAAATTGTCTTAAGAAAAAATAAAATAAAACTGTGAATTTGGAGTAGAACAATACTAAATATCAAAAATAAGAACCTTGAATACTAAAATAAACCATTTACTTTCCGACTTAACAGAACAACTGAATTTCATTGATTTAGAAATTGATAATGAAATTAAACGTTGTGAAAAAGCAATTGAAATCAGCATAAAATCGAAAGAAAAGTTAAGGGTTTTAATTCAAAAAACAAATTTTAAATCTGAAGAAGAAGAAATTCAATTTTTCAAAGAAATTAAACCACAATTTACATCTAAAATCATTTATCATAATACGATTTTTAATATTGAAATGAAGAAACCAAATGGTGGTACTAGAGTTTTAAAAAAATATTACAACAATGAATTAATTAAGTTGAAAGCTTTCTTTGATAACGAATTAGAATTTTATAAGTATTACAGAACTGGTAATATTTACTTGGACTATAAATATTTTTTAAGAGGAAAATGTGATATAAAATTATCTGTTAATAGTTATTACTTTGAAACCGACAAGACTTTTTCTACTTCTCACGATTACAAAGTAGCTAAAATTTTAGCAAATGATTTAATCCAATTGTATTTAGAAAACCAATTAATTATGATTGAAAATAAAGATAATAATGAAAAATCACAACGCAAACCGAACGTGAAAATGACATGGACAAGTTCAAAAGTTGCATTAACAGAACTTTTGTACGCGCTACATTCAGAAGGAGTTTTCAATAATGGAGTTGCAGATTTAAAAGATATTGCTGAATATTTTGAGCATATTTTTGAAATAGATTTAGGGCAATACCGTCGTACTTTCTTGGAAATCAGAGCAAGAAAAGCTGATAAAACAAAGTTTATAACTTCTTTAAATGAAAATTTACTTAAACGAATGGAGAACTCAGATGATGTAATTTAAACAAAATCGTTCACAACATGAACCGCGTTGTGAAATAAAACAAATCAATCTTCACAATTTTGTACCATAACAATCTAAAAAATCAGTTATGGCAATCGAAGTTATTACTCGCGAAGACTTAAATGAATTTCGCACACTCCTTCTTTCCGACTTAAACGCTATGTTTAATTCAAAACCGCAGCAGCAAAAACAATGGCTCAAATCTAACGAAGTCAGAAAGCTGTTAAACATTTCTTCCGGCACTTTACAAAACCTACGAGTAAACGGCACACTAACTTATACTAAAATTGGAGGAATTCTATATTACTCCAGTAATGATCTAGAAAAAGTTATAGAAACCAACAAAGTCGAAGCAACACCCAATTTATTCAATCGAAAATAGCTCAAAAGATGAATTACATAAAACATCTAACAGGATTTTTCGAGAAAGTGGCAATCGACAAAACACTCAATCCAACTCACGTAAGTTTGTATGTAGCATTGTTCCAATTTTGGAACTGCAATCGCTTTAAAAATCCAATAAGCATTTCTCGTGATGAGGTAATGAGAATTAGTAAAATCAGTTCAAAAGCAACCTATCATAAGTGCCTCAAAAACTTACATTCGTTAGGTTACATCAACTATGAACCGTCATACAATCCATTCAAAGGAAGCCACGTTTACCTTTTCAATTTTTCAGACGATTTAAAACCAATTCCCAAAAACGAAAAAACAACAATACCAAAAAACGAACCTGTTTTTGAACTAGTCAATGAACAAGTAGTGAACAAGCTTTATACTGGTAGTGGTACAAGTATTGAAACAGGTACTGAACAAGCTCTAGTATCTTATATAAACAATACAAACATACCAAACATTTCAAACGATTTAAAGATTGTAAACTTGGACGAGCAAGCAAAAAATTTTGAAATTGATAGTGAGTTTTTAAAAAATATTGTTGAAGAAAAAGAAAAAAGTTCCGCCAAAAAAGAAATGTTTTCAACATTCGCCGACACCGATAAAAATCAAACTGAAAAAAGTCGGCAAAAAGAAGAAATACCAACAATCGAAAATGTGAAAGCTTATTTTCTTGAGCAACACTTTCCAGAACTCGAAGCAATTAAATTTTTCAATTACTTCTCTAGCAACGGTTGGTTAGTTGGTGGCAAAGCACCAATGGTCGATTGGCAAGCCGCAGCACAAAATTGGATATTAAATGCACCTAAATTCATCCCAAATGGACAACAATCCAACAGAGCAAAACACCTCAACACAGGAACCGACAAAGACTATTCAGAGCCATTATAGCTACACTGAAATAATTGTTTGGTTAGAAAAAAAAGGAATTGAACTATACGGAAATCATTTCAAAATCCTTGAAAGCGATTATCCCATAATTTACAAACTCATTGCTTATTTTCTAAAAGACGAACCAACTTGTTTTCAATACAACATAAACCTCAACAAAGGAATTTTACTTTCTGGTCCTGTCGGTTGCGGTAAAACATCACTGATGAATTTGATGAAATACCTAACGCCAACCGAACATAAATTTTTCGTAAAACCTTGTCGAGATATAAGTTTTGAGTTTATCCAGGACGGTTACCAAATCATTCACAAATACAGCAAAGGAAAACTATATGAATCAGAACCCAAAACAATATGCTTCGACGATTTAGGAACAGAAAACAACTTAAAATATTACGGAAACGAATGTAATGTAATGGCAGAAATTCTATTAAGTCGCTATGATATTTTTACAGTTAAAAAAATCCAAACACATATCACTACAAACCTTTCGGCTTCTGAAATTGAAACTTATTATGGAAACCGTGTGCGTAGCCGAATGAGAGAAATGTTCAATTTAATTGCTTACGACAAAACTATAAAAGACAAGCGATGAATCAAATAACTAAATTCTGGAACCACTTCAAAGAAAACAACTTCGTTTTTCTGTTGTTAAATGAAATACCTAAAGACGAAATCAAAGTACATTTCGATAAGTTAATTTATCTTCTCCATCAATACAATAAAAACCTTGATCTAATCATAAAAAACAAAAATAAAGATGCAGAACTAATCATTACAGCAAATGGCAATCCTTATCTTTTCAAAGAAGTAGAGTTACTAGTTCATCATTCTATAGCTTTAGAACGTTGGAAAATAACTGCCTTTCTTCAGCCGGAACATAATATCACTAAATACAAAAACTGCACAGATAAACCATTTGAATATTACGGCATCAACTTAAAAATAAGCGAAATGTATTTTATTCCAATAAAGAACTCGAAAAAAGAAACCGATATAGGTATTAAAGTATTCATCAAAAACTACATCATCCACAAATACAATCCAAGACTTCGAGAAGCAGTTTATATGCATATTGAGCATTTAATTGGAGAGAAAGCATTTGCTAATGATATTGCTTTTATTGAGATAGGACAATTGGTAGGAAATCAAGAAAAATTAATCGAATTGTATAACCTTAAATTTTACATTGATTGCTAATCTTTAATTGTATATTATTCAATATATTTGCATCATATGCAATTTTTATGAGTAAAAAAGCAATTAATCGTTTAAAGGCTGTATTAGCAGAAAAGAATTTAACTAGTAAGTGGTTAGCCGAACAGTTAGGAAAGAATGAAGCTACTATTTCTCGATGGTGTACAAATGATGTGCAACCAAATTTAAATACATTGGTTAAAATCTCTGAACTATTAAAAATTAGTATTTCAGAATTAATAAATGATAAGTAATTAATGGAAAATCTTAATCCGGATAATATTGTTATTCCTTTTAGAGTTTCTGCTAGAACAGCAAGGCTTATAGGTAGGGAGAATGTAGCTACTTCAAAAGGAGCAATCATTGAGCTTGTAAAAAATGCTTATGATGCCGATAGTAAAGTTTGTATAGTTTATTTTGACAATAAATATTCTTCAATTTTAAACGAAATTGATGAAGAACATTTTAATGGTCTTTTGAGTTTAGGTGTTTCTGAGGAGCAACTTAACATAGTTTATAAGAGAAACGATGAAGGTGATTATATAATAGATGCTGAATTAGATGAAGAAAAGAAATTAGCTTTTAAAAATATCATTTCAGAATTTTCAGCACTATACATTATTGATTTTGGTGAAGGAATGACTCAAAATATAATAAGAGAGCATTGGATGACAATAGGTACTGATAATAAAGCTAATGACATTTTTACAAAAAATGGCAGAGTAAAATCAGGAGCAAAAGGTATAGGAAGATTTGCATTAGATAAATTGGGTGGCAGATGTGAAATGACAACAATTTTCAATTCTAACCCGGATGTTCATAATCCAGATACAGACATTAATGGAATATTAACAAATTTTACTGGGTACAATTGGTTAGTTAATTGGGAAGATTTCGAAGGTGATTTCAAAACCATTGATAAAGTTGGGGCAATTTTAACAGGATTAAAATCAAATTCGATTAAAGAAGAACTACTAAAAAAAATACCGGAAATTGATTTGTCTAAAATTGAATCTGAAAAAGAATTTAAATTTGGAACAATACTAAAAATAACAAATTTAAGAGATCATTGGGAAGATTATTTTGTTGAACAAGTATTTAATGATTTAGAAGTATTAGTACCTCCAAAAGAGGTTGGTGATTTTGAAATTTTTCTTTTTAGCTCTTTGATAAAATCAAAATATGGCGAAGTTTTAGGCTCAGTTTGTGACGATTTCGATTATAAGTTAGTAGCAATAGCTGATGACAACCAAAATGTACAAATAAAGATATTTAGAAATGAGTATGCCGTAGAATTAATTCCTAACGATTTTTTCGAGAGAGTGGCAATGCAAAAACCAAACTATCGAAAAAGTGATTTCATAAAAGGATATTGGGAAAAAACAATAACTTTTTCAGAGTTATTGAAAGGTTATAAAGACATAGACGAAGATAACACTTTCAAGAATATTGGATTGTTCAGATTTTCATTTTATTTCTTGAAAAGACAGTCCAACTCTATTGATACAAAGAAATTCTTTACAAGAGGTTTCATGTCTAACAATAGAAAAGATTGGTTAAATAAATTTGGAGGAGTTAAACTAGTAAGAGATAATTTTAGAGTAAGACCATATGGTGAAGTAAATAATGTGGCTTTTGACTGGTTAGGTTTAGGAAGCAGAAAAACACAAAGTCCTGCAAGTGTAGCAAAGAAAGAAGGTGGATACAAAGTTGAACCTGATAATGTTGCTGGAGCTGTAAACATCTCTCGTTTAACAAATGTTGATTTTGAAGATAAGTCAAGTCGTGAAGGTTTGCAAGAAAATAAAACCTTTCGAATTTTTACGCTTTTATTAACTCAAATCATTGCAGAATTTGAAAAAGACAGAGCTTATATAGCCAGAGAGATGTCAGATTATGATGATATAAAATATGGTCCCGAAAGAGATAGAGAAAAAGCTGAAAAACTCAAAAATGAAATATTAGCAAAAAGTAGAGCTAAAAAAGAAGCGTCAGCAAATAACCCAACTCCATTAAATGAGAGCAGTAATTCACAAGAAACTGAATCAGAAAAGGAAAAAGAAATTCTAGCTAGTGAATTAGACAGAAAAGAAGAAGAAATAGAAAAATTAAAAGAAGAGCAAAAAATGCTCAGAGCATTGGCAAGTAGTGGTATTGTTCTAGCATCTTTTAGCCATGATTTAAGTAAATTAAATGATATGTTAGCAGTTAGAACAGATCGTTTGAAAAATCTACTTGCAGATAAAATTATTGAAAGTGATTACGAAAATATTGAAGATAGAAAAAATCCTTTCAAGTTAATTGAACGTATTAAACTTCAAGATGTTAAAATTCAAAACTGGTTAAATTTCTCATTAGGTGCAACAAGAAAAGACAAAAGAACAAGGAGACAACTTTCGTTTAAACCATATTTCACAAATTATAAGAATGATTGGCTTACAGTATTAAATGAAAAGGGAATCAATTATGATCTTTCAGAAGTTGAAGAAGTAAATATGAGGGTTTTTGAAATTGACTTAGATAGTATTTTTAATAATTTATTAGTTAATTCAATAGATGCTTTTATAATCTCAAAAGAAAATCGACCAAGACAGATAAAAGTAAAAATAAATCAAAATGAAAAAAATATAGTTATTGACTATAGCGATAATGGACCAGGGCTTTCAAAAGACATAACTGAGCCTGAAAAGATTTTTGAGCCTTTGTTTACAACAAGAAGAAATCTATATACAGGTGAGGAAGAAGGAACAGGACTTGGAATGTGGCTAATTAAATCTATTGTCAATGAAAACGATGGTAATATTCAACTTCTATATCCGGAAGTTGGTTTTGGATTAAGGATAACTTTCCCAATTAAATATAATAAATAAAAGATTATGTACAGATTACTTTATATCGATGAAGATCAAGAACAAATTGAAAACTTCTTGAATTATATTGATGACACTAATAGTAACAATATTTTTGAAGTTATCACACAATTGCCTTTAGGTGATAAAGAAGAAATGATTGATAAAATAATTAAAATCAATCCAGATGTAATTGTTTGTGATTTTTTGCTCAATGAAAATATTGGTGCTTTAGGTTATAATGTTCCTTATAATGGTGTAGAACTGGTTGAAGATTTTCTTTCTATTAGAAATAAGTTTCCATGTTTTGTATTAACAGCAAAAGATCAAGATGCAGTTAGTGACAGTGAAGATGTAAATTTAGTTTACACAAAAAGTCTTATGACTACTGAAATTGAAGATACAAAAGCAAAAGTTAAATTTACAGATAGACTTGTTAAACAGATTGAACATTACAAATCAAGAATTGAAAGTGCTCAAAGTGAATTAGCTGAATTAATTGAAGTAAGGAAAAACGGAAATGCAGATTTTGATATTGAACGAAGAATTATTGAACTTGATGATTTTTTAGAAAGATCAATTGATGCACAAAACATAATACCATCTGAATTCAAATCGTTTTCTAATTCAGAAAAATTAGATAGTATGCTTGGTAAGGTAGATGAACTTCTTAAAAAGTTGGATGAAGATGGCGGCAATTAGATTTAGAGAACTTACACCAGCGAGAACTTGTACAAAAACTTATGCAAGTTATAGAAGTTTTAAAAAATATTTAGCCGAAGATTTTAATTCAAAATGTGGATATACAGATTGTAGAGATTTTTGGTTTGGTGGAAAAAACACTTTTCATATCGACCATTTTAAACCATTTTCAAAGAATCCAGCATTAGAAACTGATTACAGCAATTTAGTTTATTGTTGCTCTTATGTAAATATTTTAAAATCTGATGATGAAGGACATTATTTAGACCCATGTAATATTGATTTTAATGTGCATTTTGAAAGAGATACTGATGGTTCAATTGTTGCAAAGCCTACTTCTAAGGAAGCAAATTATATGTTTGGTAAATTAAAATTAGGTCTTGCTAGATATAGAATAATATGGAAACTTGATGAAATTCTTAATAGACTAGAAAAATTACGAGTTGCAATTCATAATCCCGAAAACATTAAAATAAAAAATGATTTAAGAATAATTCATAGTGAATTAGCAGAGGAATTTACTATCTATCTTAGTTATTTAAAAACAAATCAATAATTGATGAAACAACAAGTCTTAAAATTTTTAAAATCATACTCTACTCTTCCATTAGAAGTAGACAGACTTATTGTTTCCACTTTTATAAAAGTTAATAATTTAAGAATTGATAATAATATTTTTTTAAAGCAATATCAAATTTCAGAGGATAATACAATTGAGTATTCCAACCTAAATAATTTTGTATCAATAGTTAATGAAGAAATTTTACAATTTGAACTTGAAGATTTAATTGAGCTTTTTGAATTTGTCATTTCTCCATCTGATAGAATTGTAAATGGTGCAATTTATACACCTTCTGAAATTCGTTCATATATTATTTCACAAACTTTCCGAAAAGTAGGTAATCAACTTATAGATGCTAAAATTGCAGATATTTCATGTGGTTGTAGTGGTTTTTTATATAGTGCTGCAAAAGAGATTAAAAGACGAACGGGCAATAATTATCAATATATTTTTGAAAATCAAATTTTCGGACTTGATATTCAAGAATATTCTATAACTCGTAGTAAAATATTATTGTGCTTATTAGCATTGTCTGAGGGCGAAGATGTTGAAGAGTTTCATTTTAATTTATACGAAGGCGATGCGTTAACTTTTAAATGGCAGGACATATATAATGATTTTCAGGGATTTCAAGCCATATTGGGAAATCCTCCTTATGTGTGTGCAAGAAATTTAGAAGATGCAGTAAAGGTAAATCTACAAAATTGGTCTGTAAGTAATTCAGGAAACCAAGATCTTTATATTCCTTTCTTTCAAATCGGTTATGAAAACCTTGCTGAAAATGGAATACTAGGTTACATTACAATGAATTCTTTTTTCAAAAGTCTAAATGGTAGAGCACTAAGAAGGTATTTTGAAGATAAAAGAGCTGCAATTAGAATTATTGATTTTGGGACACTTCAGATATTTAAATCTAAAAGTACTTACACATGTATTTGCTTTATAGAAAACACTGAGCAAAATTTTGTTGAATACTATAAGTCTGTCGCTAAAGAGTTACCTTATAATAGAAATTTATATAATAGAGTAAATTATCGAAATTTAGATGCAAAAAAAGGTTGGAATCTAAATGATAATGAAGTTATATCTCGAATAGAATCTATAGGAACTCCTTTTGGGGAGCTTTATAAAACAAGACATGGTATTGCTACATTAAGAAATGATCTTTATATTTTTAAGCCAGTTGCTGAAGATGATGACTTCTTTTATTTACAAAATGGAAATTTATATCCTATTGAAAAAGGAATTTGCAAGGATATTCTAAACTCAAACAAGCTAAGTAGAAGTATTGATTTTGATAATGTAAGAGAGAAAGTATTATTTCCATATAATAATGAAAACAAACCAAAAGCTTTAGAAGAAGAGTTTTTAAAAGATGTCTTTCCAGAAGCATACAAGTATCTAACGAAAAAAAAGCTAGAACTAGCTAAGAGAGATAAAGGAAAAGGGAAATATGAAAAATGGTTTTCTTTTGGTAGAACCCAATCTTTGGAAAAAGTTGAAAACAAATTATTTTTTCCTAAGTTTTCTGACCAAACACCAAAATATCTTATTAGTAATGATATTGATTTATTGTTTTATAACGGTCAAGCAATTATTGGCCATTCAGAAGAAGAAATGTTAATAGTTAAAAAAATACTGGAGTCAAGATTATTTTGGTATTATATAAAAACGACAAGTAAACCATATTCATCAAGTTATTATTCTTTAAATGGTAATTATATCAACAATTTTGGTATCTGCGATTTTACAAATAATGAAATTGATTTTATACTTAATGAAAATAACAAAGAAGTTCTTGATACTTTCTTTGAAGAAAGATATAATATCAGACTTTAATTTCCGACATCTATGAGCAATAAATATGATTTTTATATCGACGAAAGTTGTCATTTAGAACATGACGATATTCCGGTAATGTGTATCGGTTACATCAAAGTACCAATGGTAGATTATGTTGAATTACAAAAAGAGTTCAATCAAATACTTGCAAAGCACAATCAAAAGTCAGAACTTAAATGGAATAAATTTTCAAATGCAAGAACCGAATTATACAAAGAATTAGTAGATTATTTTTTTAGTTCATCGCTCCAGTTTCGTTGTATTTTAGTCAAATACAAAGAGCGCTTAAATCATATAGATTTCAATCAAGGTTCTCACGACAATTTCTATTATAAAATGACCTATTATTTGTTGCATCCTAATAATAGTAATGGCGATGAATACAGAGTTTTTATTGATGTTCAAAATACTCGTGGTAGAGAAAAATTAAAAAAAATCAATGAAGTATTTGATACCGAGTACAACGGCAAAAGCCCATTCAAACAATTCCAGCATTTACATTCTCACGATAATAATTTCTTTCAATTAGCCGATTTTTTTATTGGAGCTATTACTTACAAAACAAGAGTAGTAATGAATAACATTGTAAATCCAACTCAAAACAGGATGGATTTCATTAAATATTTAGAAACTAAATCTGGTTTTAATCTCGAAGAAGGAACAGAACCTTGGGAAACAAAGTTCAATATTTTTGATCACCAACCTAAAATAAAGCTATAATGGATTTATTAGACTTGGACGATCACATACCCTATTTAGGAATTAACCCATCAGCTGCGCATTTACAAGAACTGTATCAAGTATTCAAAGCCGATTTTATTGATACCGTTTTTTATTTTGATGGTTGCAGAGTAAAAATAGATGTAGCAAATTCAAAGGAAGAAGGTTTCGAAACTTATCCGCACACTTTTGTAAAAATAATTACAAGAGGAGATAAAGGGAAAAGAGTTTTTGATAAAAAAAGAGCCAACAAAATTCATTGGATAAAACCAATATTAGAAAATAAAGATACTGAAGATGTAATTTGTTTTCAGTTTTTAGAAGCAGATGGTAAAATCAGAGATTACTTTTGGTTCAAAGAAGGAAACTTTTTAGTGGTAATGGAAAAAATCACTCCTGATTATATGATTATTTCATGTTTTCACATTGACGATGCTAGAAATCAAAAATATTATGAAGACAAATATACAAAGAGGGTAAAATAAAAAAAGCCACAGGCTACGGTGCTGTGGCGTGCGCTTTCGCGAACCAGGTCCTTTTCCCTAGGGAAATGACTTTGCAAATATACAACTCTTGTACCAAAAAACAAATTTTCTATCAAAAAACGTATATTCGACCAATTTCAGGTA
This sequence comes from Flavobacterium aquatile LMG 4008 = ATCC 11947, assembly GCF_000757385.1. GTDB lineage: Bacteria > Bacteroidota > Bacteroidia > Flavobacteriales > Flavobacteriaceae > Flavobacterium > Flavobacterium aquatile. Next base: position 173,928 of record NZ_JRHH01000006.1, read on the forward strand.
ATGCTTTCATAAATATTTATAACAAAAAATATACCACAAAAAATGCTTAATCAACTCATTATCTCATTCATCTGCACAAAAAACGTCTTTAGTCCAAGTATTCCTAAAGCCAATTCTTTGTTTGCTTCATTTCGCTAATTACATTCACTTTTAATCAGAAAGAAATTCCTGCAAATTTATAAATCATATCGTTATAATCTAAAAATGAAATTTCAATACTTACTCGTTAATTATAAAAAATGAAAAAAATTAATCCTTTGATAAACCATCATTTACTAATTGGAATTTTTATCAGTTTTTGGTTTTTCATTTTCGCTTATTTTATCAAACCATTTGATGATGGAACAATAAGTTCAAAACAGTGGATTCTTATAAGTGTTGGATTTAGTCTTATTGCATTTCTATGTTATGGCTTAATTGCCGTAATTCAAAAAAGGGTTTATAAAAAAGTATTAAAATGGAATATTGGTTTTGAAATAATTACCCTTTTACTTTTCCATTTCCTTTTTTTAGTAATGACTTATTCATATTATAAAAGTCCTATTCTAAATGGAGGATTTGGCTTTTTGGAATTTATACAAGTAATTATTCTTAAATCTGCTTTGATTTCAACTCCAATTATAGTTTTAGCAAGGATATATTCTGTAAAGTTAATTCCAATACAAGACGAAAATATTGTTATTAGAGGAGAAAATAAGCTAGACATTTTAAAAATAAGAAAAAATGACTTAGTCTGCGTTTCTAATTCACAGAATTATGTGGAAATTTTCTTTTTAGAAGAAAATCAATTAAAAGCAAAATTAATTCGCAGTACGCTTAAAAAAATCCAAAAAGATTTTGATTTTTTAGTTCAAATCCATCGCTCCCATTTAATAAATCCAACTCATTTTAAAGCTTGGAAAAATCAAGAAACCATTTTTCTGACTCAAATTGAATTACCAGTTTCTAAAAATTATAAAGAACAATTATTGTCTTTATAATTTTCATACCTAAAATAGCATATTTCATACCTAATCACTATTCACGGTAGAAATCATATCTTCATAACCTTATTTTTGCAACATAATTAAAATAATAAATTTATGAAAAAAATGAGATTTAGGAAATTGCTATACGTTGTTATGGCATTATTAAGCATTTCTATTTGTGTGTTTTTGTGGTCGGATAATGAATTAAATAAGGTTTTAGGTAAATCAACAAAAGTTATTGATATTTCTTCAATTGTTAAACCAACCGAAATAATTCAAATAAAAAACGCAAATATACTTTCAGAAGATTGTAGCCACTTCATTAAAAATCAAGATGTAATTATTAAAAATGGTAAAATAATTCGTTTAGGAGAAAATCAACTTGTCGAAAATAATGCTGTTACAATTGATGGAACAAATAAATATTTAATTCCAGGTCTTATTGATTCTCACGTTCATTTAAAAGAAAGCAAAAATGATTTATTTTTATATTTAGTTAATGGAGTAACTTCTATTAGAGAAATGGCTGGAAGACCAATTACTTTAGAATGGAGAAAATCAATTCAAAAAAATGGATTTGGACCACGAATGTTTATCGCTTCTCCACCAATATTTAGTGAAAGTGGAATAATGGGATATTACTATCAATGGACTAGACAATCAATCAATTATTCAACGAAAGGCGATGCAGAAAAAAAGATAGAAAAGATAAAAGAACAAGGTTATGATGCGGTAAAAATGTACGGTTTTGTTAATCCCGAAATGTTTAAAACCACAATAGACATTTCCAAAAAATATAATATTCCTGTTATTGGGCATATTCCTTTAGTTAATTTAGATGCGTTTTATACTTCGGGTCAAAAAGAAATTGCTCACGTTGAAGAAATAACCGTGAAAAATATGGATGATTTTGGAAAATCAATTTCTAAAAACCCAAAAGAATATATAAATTTCTTAAAAGCACATTCAAACCAAATTGCAAAAAAATTAAAAGAAAACAATATTTGTGTAACTTCTACTATTTCGCTAATTGAAAGCTTTCCTAAACAAAGATTTGATCTAAAATCTGAACTTAAAAAAATAGAACTAAAATATGCCAATCCTAAAATTATTGAAGGAACGCCAATTTACAAATTAGGTTGGTTACCAAGTAAAAATGGGTATGAATATGATGGAGAAGATAATCCAGATGCAAGAAAATTATCAGCTCTTTTTTGGAAAACTTATGTAGAAGCAATTCATATTATGACAAAAGCGTTGGTTGACAATAAAGTTACGATTATGGCTGGAACAGATGCCAATGTATCAACAATGGTTCCCGGATTTTCTCTTCATGATGAGTTACAATCATTAACAAAATCAGGAATAACAAACTCACAAGCACTTTATTCAGCAACTGTTGAACCAAGTAATTGGATGAAAAGAAATTCTGGAAAAATTAAAATCGGTTATAATTCAGATTTAGTGTTACTTTCAAAAAATCCATTAGAGGATATTAAAAACACAAAAACAATAGAAAATGTTTTCTTTGGTAAAAATATGATTGATAAAGTTCAAATTGCAACAATACTAAAAGCAATTGAAGAAACTAATAATGAAAATAGATCTATAAAAATTAACGAATATATTAATTGAAAAGGTTCTATCTTTTTCAATTCACTTATTTCACTTCTAACAACAATAAATTTTTATTCGGTGGTAAAAGTACGTTTTACATTTTTTAATCAATTAATTATTGTTTTGCAATAATTAATTATATATTTGCAGAAATAAATCAAAATTTCATGCAAATGAAAAACGTAAAAATAATTTCTACAATCTTATTCTACATCACAAGAGTAGTTGCCATTTTATATTTGTTAACCACTTTATATTCATTGGTTTCATTACTAACTGAATGGAGTTATTTCACAAAAGACAATGGAAAGTATTTTACAATTTGCTTTCCCTATACAGAAACGCATTTTTTAGTCGGAGAAAATAATTGGGGTTATAAATTGTTTAATTTCTTAATTCCTATTGGCTTTTATGGAATTTTCTTTTTGCTAGTCAGTAATGTGTTCAATGTTTTTAAACAACCTAAATTATTTACAAAATATGGTGTAAATCAATTGAGATGGTTTTACTTGGCTAATTTAACTTTGCCTTGGTTAACCATTTTATTAGCTTCTATTTTTGCTGGTAAAATTGAAGAAGGATTAGAATGGGTTGCGGTAATTCATTTTTTCTTAGGAGTTTTTGCTTATTTTTTAGCTGCCATTTTCAAACAAGGATTACAATTGCAAAACGAACAAGACTTATTTATTTAATTATGCCAATAGTTGTAAACATAGATGTAATGCTTGCCAAACGCAAAATGCAAAGCAAAGAATTGGCAGAGATTTTGGAAATCACTCCAGCAAATTTATCCATTTTAAAAACGGGTAAAGCCAAGGGTATTCGTTGGGATACACTAGAAGCTATTTGTGAAGCATTAAATTGCCAACCTGGAGATATTATCGAGTACGTAAAAGAGTAATAAAAAAACATAACCATTATGACGACCCTAGCAAAATACACAATTATTTTATTTGGAATATTTTTTATTTCAGTAGGCTTATTGATGCTTCTAAACCCGAAAAAAGCAAGAGCAATTTTAAGAAAAGCGGGAAGTACAAATTTTATAAATTATGCTGAAATTACTATAAGAATGATTCCTGCAGCAGCTTTAGTTATATATTCCAGTCTATCTAAATTTCCAGAGATATTCAAATGGGTTGGTTCGTTTATGATTTTTACTTCATTGGTATTATATTTTGTCCCAAAGCAACTTCATCATAATTTTTCAAATAAAGCTGCCGATATTTTAAAACCAATTTATTTTCAATTTATTTCTCCTTTTGCATTTGCAATTGGTGTTGCCATCATATACAGTGTAACTTAAAACCCGGAGTTTAGAGTAATACGTAAAAAAAATAATTCAAACACATAGTAATCAAATATCTCAACTACTTAATTGTAGCTGACAGGAATTTTCTTGTCAAAATTTTAAAATAATAATCATCAAAATCAACAAAAAATGAACAGTTTATCAATCAAGAATCTCACAAAAACGTATGCCAATGGAGTACAAGCGTTGAGTAACATTTCGTTAGAAATCAATAATGGAATGTTTGGGTTACTAGGTCCAAATGGAGCAGGAAAATCATCATTAATGCGAACTATTGTTGGCTTGCAAACAGCCGATTCGGGAGAAATTCTACTAAATGGCACCAATATTTTAGAAAATCCAATGTTTATCAAAGAGCAATTAGGTTTTCTTCCTCAAGATTTTGGCGTTTATCCTAAAATTTCGGCTTATGAATTATTGAATCATATTGCAATACTAAAAGGTGTTTCCAACAAAACAGCACGTAAAGAACAAATCGAGTCTTTACTAGAAAAAGTGAACCTATCTTCTCAAAAAAATAAAGAAGTACATACTTTTTCGGGGGGAATGCGTCAGCGCTTTGGTGTGGCACAAGCGCTTTTGGGCAATCCAAAAATCATAATTGTTGATGAGCCAACTGCAGGTTTAGATCCAGAAGAACGCAATCGTTTTAATGGATTGCTTTCGGAAATTGGATCGGAACGCATTGTAATTCTTTCTACACATTTGGTGGAAGATGTTAGAAATCTTTGTTCACAAATGGCAATTATGCAAAACGGAAAAGTATTGCTACAAGGAAACCCGAATGATTTTGTGACGGAACTAAAAGGCAAAATTTGGCAAAAACAAATCTCAAAAGAAGCATTAGAAAAATACAAATCAAATTTTTATGTTATTGCTTCGCATTATGTAGGTGGAAAATTGAATATTCAAGTATTTTCAGAAGAAATTTTACCCGATTTTGAAGCCATACAACCAAGTTTGGAAGAAGTGTATTTCAAAACTCTAAATCAGATATAAATATGAAAACACTAATTTTATTTGATTTAAAATCGTACTGTAAAAACTGGCGATTTCTACTTTTGGTTGTAACTTTATTTGTTTTTGGAATATTTGGTGGGAATGCTGCTCGTTTTACATTAAATGAAAACTTGGCATTTAATTCACCGTATCAAGTGGCATTTATTACAGCGTTTTTGAGTTTAACCAGCATTTTTTTTGCTACTCTTTTTTCAGCACAATTGGCATTAAAGGAAATAGATTTCAATTTGAATCTTATTTATTTTTCGTTGCCTATTTCCAAAAAACAATTTCTTTGGAGCCGATTTACTTCCATTTTTATATTGAGTTTTGGATTTACATTATTGCTCACAATTAGCTTTTTTATAGGTAGAAATTTTGATTCCAACGGAATGAAAAATGTTGATTTTAACTTCTTTTTTTACCTAATTCCGATACTAATTTTCACTGCCATAAATACATTTTTTGTAGTAACAATTACCACATCAATAGGTTGGTTTTCCAAAAGCAAATTGTTCATTTATGTTAGCGGTTTATTGCTTTATGTGCTTTACATGGTAAGTATGTTATTTTCAAGCTCGCCTTTTATGGCAAATCAATTACCACAATCAAAACAAGCACAGATTATTTCAGCCATTTTTGATCCCTTTGGGTTGTCGGCTTATTTCTATCAAACTGCACATTTGACCATTGAACAACGTAATACGGATTTATTATTTCCAAACGGAATTTTATTAGCCAACAGAATAGGAATTCTGCTATTTTCAATTTTAGTGTTGATTTTGGCTACCAAACGATTTTCAATTATTAAAAAAGTAAAATCTATCAAAGTAAAATCGGTTCCAAATGAAGTTTCATCGCTACCTTTTGCATTTGTTACTACCGAAAAATCAAACAAAGTCAAATTGCAATCGTTTTTTTCTTTTACAAAAATGAATTGGATCTATGTTGTAAAAAGCATTCCATTTATAGTAATCGTTTTGAGTTTACTCTTTGCAGTCGGAATGGAAATGTATGCAGAAATTGAAAAAGGTATTCGATTACCACAAAAATACGCATCGTCTGGATTGATGATTTCTACCATTATTCAAAATTTTTATGTGTTGGGCGCATTAATTTTGGTTTTCTATGGCAATGATTTGTATTGGAGAAGCAAAAATGCCAACTTTCATTATATTGAAGAAAGCACGCCAAATTTTTCGATTAAATTCTGGTCCATTTGGCTCACATTAATTATATTGAGTTTTGTTTTTACAACTGTTTTAATATTAGAAGGCATTGCATTTCAATTTCTTTACAACTATCCAAATATCGAATGGAATGTATATACAAAATCCTTTTTGTTTACAACATTTCCTTTAATTCTAATAGGTGGATTTACTTTAATCTTTCAAAAAATCATCAAAAATAAATATTTCGCCTTAGCCATTTCGGGAATATTTGTTTTACTGATGACCACTTCTTTAGGAAAATCGATTATAAAATATCCATTGCTTAAATTTTTACACACCATTTCTTTTGATTATAGCGATATGAATGGTTTTGGAAGCTATGAAAATGCTTTTATACAACGATTATTTTTCGGTTTTGTACTCGTCTTTTTTCTATTATATTTTATTCATCAAAGTAAAAAGTCAGTTGCTAAAATTTCATTTTGGTTGATTGCAATTTTTAGCCTTGGTTTACTTTCATTTCTAGGAAAAAACTCTGTTTCAGGTTATGTTTCAAAAGATAAAAACCAAGAGGAATTAGCTCAAGTTAATTACGAAAAACAATTCCGAAATTTTCAGAACAAATCGCAACCAACCATAACTAAAGTAACCACACGAGTGGATTTATTTCCATCCGAAAATGCATATTCAATTAAAGGAAATTATGTTTTAGAAAACAAAACCCAACAACCAATTACTGAAATTTTATTTAATTTTTCAGATTATTTTGAAATTAAAAAAGCGGTTTTACATACTGAAAATGGAGCTATTTCAATCACAAATCAATATCAAATTATTCGATTAAAAAAAGTACTACTTCCCTATCAAAAAATCAGTTTCGATTTTGAATTATACTATCAATGGAAACCTGTAAACGGACATCAATCGTTTAATGCTATTGTAGAAAACGGAAGTTTTATGCGTATTAGTCGCTATTTTCCTCAAATTGGTTATAATGTTTCTAACGAAATTGAAAACGAGAAAATTAGAAAACAATATCAATTAGGAAAACGAACAGAAATTACACGTTTAGAAGCACCAAAAGTTTTAAATGACGATTTCATTTCGTTGGATATGATCGTTTCAACCGAAGCCAGTCAAACCGTAATTGGTATAGGCGAATTATCCAAACAATGGAAAGAAAAAAACCGCAATGTGTTTCAGTTTCAAGCCGATGCTATTCCCTTTCGGTTTGCTATTTCTTCGGCAAATTATGCAGTAAAAAAAGAACGATACAAAGGTAAAAGTTTTGAAGTATATTATCATCCTACACACAGTGAAAACGTCGCTCATTTAATCAAAAACGCAAAAATTACGATGGATTATTGCGAAAGTAATTTTGGGAAGTATCCATTTAAAACCATTCGTTTTGCGGAAATATCGGGCTTTACAAAAGGATTTAATGCAACTGCTTATCCAGCCACCATTTATATGAACGAAAATATGTCGTTTCATTGTAATATTTCGGCAGACAAACAACAAGATGTAATTAATGAATTGGCTGGTCACGAATTAGCGCATTTATGGTGGGGAAATTCTCAAATTGATCCTGACGAACGTGAAGGCGATGTCATGCTTACAGAAACATTGGCGATGTACACCGAAATGATGCTACTTAAAAAAATGTATGGAAAACAAAAAGCAGCAGAAAGTATTGCGATGCACCAAGATATTTTTGAAAGCGAAAAAGGTTTTTCAGGCGATGCACCACTTATAAAAGCAACTGGCGACTTAACTCATGTTGCCTATTCAAAAGGTGCTGTGGCTATGTACAAACTGAGTGAACTACTTGGCGAAGAAAAGGTGAATTTGGCACTTCGAAATTTTCTAAACAAACATAAATATCCAAATCCGAAACCTATTTCTACTGATTTTTTAGAAGAAGTTTATAGAGTTGCAGATAAAAAACAGCATAAGGAGATTGATATTTTGTTTAAAAAGTAAAAATTCACGATTAGAATCCTCAATTAAAAACAGTTGTGGATTTTTTCATTTCAAAAGCATTGATTTTATTGGTGTCTTAAAAAAATATTTTAAATTTTTAATACTTTTCAATATAATTTTATTGATTTTCAATAAATATTTATTATTTTTGTCTTGTTAAACTTTTAAATTTAAAAATTATGATTAATGTAAACAAACTCGTATTTATAATTCTACATGTTATCTCATGGCTAATTTTTGTTGGTTTATCCATAGAAGCTGGTGGCTTGATAGTCAATTTTATATTTAGTGTTTTTAAACCAGAAATGGTGGGTAATCTTTATCAAAAACTTGATCTGAGTAAATTGCATCAGCAAAGTGAAATGGTTTTTTATGGGATGTATGCTTTTGTACTATTTATATCAATTTTAAAAGCAATACTTTTTTATGTGGTAATACAATTGCAATTCAAGTTAGATTTAACCAAACCATTTAGCAGATTTGTATCAAATAAAATTTCTCAAATTAGCCATTACACTTTTTCAATAGGAATATTGAGCCATGTAGCACGACAAATTGCTAATAGTTTGCAAATTCAAGGTTATGAAATTGATAAACTAAGTCAGTTTTGGGTAGATAGTTCTGCATTTATAACAATGGCAGCTATTATTTATATTATTTCTGTTATTTTCAAAAAAGGAATTGAGTTACAAGAAGAAAACGAACTAACAATATAAGTTATGGCAATAATTGTAAACCTCGATGTGATGATGGCAAAACGAAAAATGTCATTAAACGAACTTTCCGAAAAAGTAGATTTAACATTATCTAATCTTTCTATACTAAAAACTGGAAAAGCAAAAGCTATAAGATTTAGTACATTAGAAGCCATTTGTAAAGCTTTAGATTGCCAGCCAGGCGATATTTTAGAATTTAAAAATTAAGAAAAAAATAATCTAAAAAAAATAATCATGAAAACTTTGAAACTAAAATTAGTTGCAATTTCTTTAATTGCGACAGTGACCACTTTTGCTTATAACATAAGTATTGAAAACAGGAATATTTTACATAAAAATGTAATTGTATTAGAAGAAGATATTCATAATGCAATTGTGAAAAATAATATTGCTTTTGTAAAGAAATACATTTCATCTAAAAAGGATTTAAACCTGAAAGATCCTTTTGGAGGTTCTTCACCATTAATAACTGCTACTCTTTTTGGAAGAACCGAAATTGCAAAACTATTAATTAATGCTGGTGCCAAAATTAATGTTCAAAACAATGAAGGCTCAACAGCTTTAATTACTGCGGCATTTTTTTGCAGAACCGAAATTGTAAAGATACTTTTGAAAAAAGGTGCCGATAAAACCATTAAGAATTTATATGGAAACAACGCCTATCAATCTGTTTCTAGTCCATTTTCAGAAGTAAAAGGTGTGTATGAAATGATGGAAAAAATGTTAGCTCCAATGGGTTTAAAACTAGATTATAAACATCTTGAAAAAACAAGACCTATAATCGCAAAAATGCTAGAATAACTTTCTTATGAATTCAAACAGACACTTTTATGTAGATTGGCTTCGGGTAATTGCCGTTTTTCTATTAATACTTTACCATACAGCTATAGTTTTTCAACCTTGGGGTACAATGATAGGCTTTATAACCAATGAAGAAAAATGGACTGGTTTATGGTTGCCTATGCAAATGCTAAATATTTGGAGAATTCCGTTGCTGTTTTTTGTTTCTGGAATGGGTGTTTGTTTTTCAATTCAAACTAAAAACTGGAAAGAATTTATTACAGAAAGAACATTAAGAATATTGCTACCTTTTCTTTTTGGATATTTTGTTTTAGTACCATTTCAATCATTAATTTGGCTAAATATATACAAAATACCTTTTGTTTACTTACCAAATTCAGGACATTTATGGTTTTTAGGAAATTTGTTTGTTTATGTTTTGTTGTTTTCATTTCCATTCATTTATCTAAAAAATAATTTCAAATCAAAATTAGCAATCACTTTAAAAAAAATCTTAAGCAATCCTATATCTATACTTTTAGTAATGTTTTGTTTTGTGATAGAAGCACTAATAGTAAAACCATTCCCATTTGAAATGTATGCAACTACATTACACGGTTTTGTTTTAGGAATGCTGGCATTTTTGTTCGGATTTTGCTTTGCATATACTGGAGATAATTTTTTTCTAATGAAATGGAAATGGCTAACGCTTTTTTTAGCCTTTGGATTATATACTAGTCGCATACTACAAAACTTAAATAGTGCACCCAACTATTTATTAGCCATTGAATCAGCGTTTTGGATAATTACAATTTTAGCCTTTACAAATCAATATTTGAATCGTTCTTCAAATTTCTTAAATTATATGAATAAAGCAGTTTATCCTATTTATATGATTCACATCATTGTTTTGTTTGCAATTTCTAAGATACTATTACCATTACAAATGAATGTACAATTAAAATTTATATTACTATTACTTTTTACAGGTTTTGGCAGTTGGCTACTATATCAATTTATAATCAAACGAATAAAACTTATTAGGCCATTATTTGGGTTAAAACAAAGTTCAATTTAAGAAAAAATTACAACTGTAACAAAATCAATCGGTTATCGTCTCACTTAATGAAACAATAAAAATGAAAAAAACAATTCTTGAAGACATCAAAATAAATATCAAAGTTAAACTCGCCTCTTTATGGACATCTGTAACATTTCTCTACATCTATGGCGATTATTTTGAGTTATATGTTCCTACAAAAGTAAGTGGAATAATTAATGGAAACAGTATGCTTGATACTCCAATAAAATTATTTTTAGCATCATTATTATTAGCAATTCCTTCTCTGATGATTTGTTTTTCGATTCTATTAAAACCACAACTAAACAAATGGCTAAACATAGTATTTGGTTTGTTTTTTACAGCCATAATGTTGCTAATTGCAGCGACTTCATTTTCAGAATGGAGAGTTTTTTATGTTTTTTACGCCATTTTAGAAAGTATGCTTACGGCAATCATTGTTTGGACTGCTTATAATTGGACTAAACAAATTAATTAATCTAATAAATTAAACCTTAAACCAAAACACGAAAATGACATCAAATAAAAAAACAGCTCGAATTGCAGGATTACTCTATTTAGGAGTAGTAGTAACAGGAATTTTTAGTTTGGCTTATGTACCTTCTAAATTAATTGTTTGGGACAATCCAACCGAAACATTTAATAACATAAAAGCCTCTGAAACGCTTTTCAGATTCGGAATTGTAGGTGGTTTATCCTGTTATACATTCTTTCTGTTTTTAGTGCTTCAACTTTACAAATTATTAAAATCTGTAAACAAAAATTATGCAAAATTGATGATTTTGTTAGCCATTATTAGTGTTCCAATTTACTTTTTGAATATTCATAATCAGTTTAATGTGTTATCATTTATTACAGAGAATAGTTTTGATTTGTCTTTGGAGGAAACAAAATCTCAAATAATGCTAAATCTTGATCAATATGATAATGGAATGCGAATAGTTCATATATTTTCTGGATTATGGCTTTTGCCTTTTGGATATTTGGTTTATAAATCGAGTTTTTTACCTAAGTTTTTCGGGATTTTGTTAATGATGGGTTGCTTTGGGTATTTAATAAATTTTTTAGGAAATACTTTGGTTTCAGATTATTCTACTCTTGGAATTTCAAAATACATTAGCATACCAGCCACATTTGGAGAAATAGGAATATGCTTGTGGTTATTAATCATGGGCGCAAAAGAAAATCATCAATCAAAATCAATCTCATGAAAAAAATATTTTTAGCATTTTGCTTTCTAATTACCAATTTATCTATTGCACAGAATTCTAATGATGAAAATTATATCATTCAAGATAGTGTTTCTATACCGACAAAAAGTGGCATTCCAATTTCAGCAATTGTGGTCCGTAAAAAAACAAACACACAACCTTTGCCCGTTATTCTTTTTTATACAACCTATTATCAAGGAAAAGGAGATGCAATTTTGGGCAAAAGGTCTGCTGATAAAGATTATGTTGGTGTTGTGGCTTATGCACGTGGAATTCGTGCCAATTTAAAAGATTATGTTCCTTATGAACATGAAGGAACTGATATTTATGACATTATCGATTGGATAAGTAAACAGCCATGGAGCAATGGAAAAGTAGGAATGTTAAGCGGTAGTTATACTGGTTTTTCGCAATGGGCAACGGCAAAAAACATACATCCAGCATTAAAAACTATTGTGCCGCAAGTAGCAGTAATGCCAGGTTTTGACACGCCAATGGAAAACAACGTTCAGTCAAATTTGAATTTATATTGGCCTCACGATAATATTTACAAAAAAGAACCTATACGAAGAAGTTTACCTTTTGAATGGTTTGATAATGGTATTGCTTTTGGTAAAATGGATAGTTTGGCAGGTTACAAAAGTGAGATTTTTAAAAAATGGTTGCAACATCCTAGTTACGATAAGTATTGGCAATCGTTAGTGCCAACTCCAGAAGAATATGCAAAAATTAATATTCCAGTTCTTTCAACTACTGGATATTATGATGGTTCACAAATTTCGGCATTGCAGTATTTCAAATTACATACAAAATACAACAAAAACGCCAATCATTATTTTGTAATTGGTCCTTACGATCATTGGGGTGGACAACGAAAAGCAGCACCCAATTTAATGGGTTACACTATTGATGAAGTGGCAAATATAAATATGGGAGATATTGCCTATCAATGGCTCGATTATATTTTGAAAGATGGTAAAAAACCCGATTTATTGAAAGATAAAATCAATTATCAAGTAATGGGAGCCAATGAATGGAAACACGTACCGTCATTAGCCAAAATGAATAATCGAAATTTAAAATTCTATTTAAATAGTGAAATACTTGATGAAGAAAAACCTAAAAAGAAATCATTTTCAACTCAAATAATAGATTTTAAAGACCGAAAAAATCAAAATAATTTTTACACACCTACTATTGTGTTTGATACTCTTGATGTAAGTGGAGGATTGGTTTTTTCTACAAAAATATTTGAAAAAGAGTTTACAATAAATGGCTCTTTTATAGGAAATTTAAAGCTTAAAATCAATAAAAAAGATATGGATATTTCTATAGCATTGTATGAATTAATGCCAAATGGTAAATACTTTTTTCTTACGAGATATGTTGGTCGAGCTAGCTATGCAAAAAACAATGAAAAGCGACAATTGTTGAAGCCAAACAAATTTCAAACTATTACTTTTGAAAACACCAGATTGGTTAGTAAAAAAATTAGTAAAGGAAGTAAATTAGTTATTTTGCTAAATACTAATAAACATCCATTTGAAATTATAAATTATGGTTCGGGTAAAAACGTGGTTGACGAAACCATAAAAGATGCCGGTGAACCTATGCAAATAAAATGGTATAATGATAGTTTTATAAGTATTCCTGTTTGGAAAGAGTAATCAGAACCCTAAATGAATTACAATACAATTGAACCCAATAAAAATCTATCAGACTTCATAAAATGTTATTGGACATTAGAAGCTGAAAAGGAGACTAATCCAGAAAAGCAACGCATTGTTCCAGATGGTTGCATGGAAATGATTTTTCACTATGGCGATTTTTACAAACAATACTTAGTAGATGGAAGTTTTATTATTCAACCGAAATGTTTTGTTTTTGGACAAATCACCCAGCCTTTAGACATTGAACCCACTGGAAAAACAGGAATATTCGCCATCCGTTTTTTACCCAATGGCTTTGTTCCGTTTACCGATTTCCCTATTCATAAAATGGAAAACAAAGCGGTTCCGTTAATTGAATTATTTGGAGAAGAAGCAAGTAAATTAGAAAAAGAAGTTCTAAAAGCAGCTTCAAATGAAGAACGAGTTAAAATTGTTGAAGCTTTTTTTACCGATTTAATTTCAGATTCGAAAGTTATTGATAGAATAACAAAATCGAGTGTTGCATTGATTTTAGAATTAAAAGGTCAATTAACTGTAGAAGAATTGTCAGAAAATTTAAGCACCAACAAACGACAATTAGAGCGAAAATTCGCATCAGTGATTGGTGTTAGTCCAAAGCAACTTTCTAAAATGATACGCATACAATCGGTTTTGAAATCGTTACTAGAAAACAAATATTCCAATTTAACAGATGTAGCTTATGAAAACAACTTTTATGATCAAGCTCATTTTATAAAAGAGTTTAAAGAATTTACTGGTGTAAGTCCTAAAGATTTTTATTCGGAAAATTTAAAATTGTCGCATTTGTTTTCGGAGAAAGTATAGAGTGTCGCATTTTTACAATTTTACACGAAATAAAAAAATCAATTTTGTAAAATATTTTTAAATTTATTCAAAAGAAAACAATAATTGGCTTTATCACATTACTTACCTTATTTTCTTTTACACAAAAATGTAACCTCAACGAATTTAGGTTACTGGAGGGCACTTGGAAAATGGAAAACAAAGAAAATTACGAAACTTGGAAAATAAAAAACGAAAATGAATTAGAAGGTAGTTCATATAAAATGAAAGCCGATAAAAAAATAGTGTCCGAATTTTTATCGATTAAAAAAATTGAAGGTAAAGTTATTTATACCGCTCAAGTTGTAAATCAAAACGATGGAAAACCAATTGAATTTGTTTTGAACAAAGAAGTTAAAAATAAAATCTCATTTGAAAACTTAACACACGATTTTCCTAAAAAAATTCAATACACCAAGCTTGATGAAACCACACTTTTTGTAGAAGTTTTAGGCGAAAACGATAAAGGGTTTTCTTATAAAATGATGAAACAAAAATAAAACTATAAATTAATTTATAGTCAATCCTCAATTGCAAACAGTTGAGGATTTTTTGTGTGGTAAAAAACTAAATATTTATTAGTTTATAAGAGGAATCTTGGCATTCCAATTTACACTCCTTTGCCAACGCTCCAAAAAAATTACTGGCACAGTTTTTAGAAAAAACACGTATGCTTCGCAACTTGCGCCAGTAATTTTTTCTCCCAAGCTGTGTTACATAATTGAGTATTATAATTCATCACAAAGCGAGTTTATTGTTTTTTGGTTTTTGCAATGAAGTTATAATATCATTTATGTAAAACAGCCGCACCTGCCAACGCGCTTGCCAGTGGCTCCAGGACAACATTTTTTGCAGCTCCCATCGCATCACCCAGCTACAAAAAAACACCGTCCTTCGCCACTGTCTTTAACAACGTTATCATTCCATCGGAAACTTTACGGTTGTACTTGCTTTTAAGAACGTTTTCGGTAACTGTTTTTAGCAACTTTATCCATAAATAGGTACTGTTTGCATTGCTTTTGTAAGTAGAAAAATTGCTTTTAAAGTATAGTGGATTTGCCTATGGTAAAAGCCATTTTTCTACCCACAAAACCAAAAATCCCAGCAAGAGTATCTTTTTTTATTTGCCAGAAACACTATATAAATTGCTTTTCCATCGTCTTGATACCTAGCGGTTTCATAGGATTACTCACTTTATTATTCAAATTAGTCTTTCAATAGGTAGATTTGGCATCAAGCCGATAGTAAAATCAATCAGAAACATCTCGGTAAGCAAATAAAAAAAGACACACTTGCTTTGAACTGCTGCCAACGCACTAGGTAAGTATTTGCATTGTTTTTTTGAAGATGCTTCCCATTTTCATAACAACATCAATTTAAACAATTTTCCAAATAACCTTTAGGCATCCTCAAAAAATCAAACGGTAAGAAAGAGTATGAAATTTTAATGGCCACATAAAAACGTTGCTATTGTTTTGAATTTTATGCAGCCATTAAAATTTCATACCCTTTCTGGAGAACATCATCTACTTCATCAACATTTTTAAATCAGTCTTCAGTAGAAACTTCTCGGATTAGAAGAAAATAAAAAAATAATAAATAAAAGAAAGTAAAGGTAAGTTCCGGTTTCAAGAAAAAAAAGTTCAAGCCCTGTGGGTTTTAGAAAAAATCTCCACCCATAACGTTTCGCAACAACATTCTCTTCCGATTTCACTTCTTCATTTCCGATGATGTATCGGGTAGTATTTTTTCTAAAAAACTTTTTTTTCTTGAAACCTCCACTTGATGGACGACTTTCTTTTTTTTCTTTTTTTTTCTTTTAAAAATTTTATGTGTGGCTTGTGGTAACGAGGCACATCATCTTAAAAAACCGAAAGTATGCCCAATTTCATCATCAAAACACACCGAAAAGACACATTATACGCCAAACCTCATTTATTCATACTTAACAAAGGAATGAACAGCGGAAAGCCACAAAAATTGCCATTTACTAACAGCTTTGTGGTTATTTTTCAAAACGAAACAGATTGCGAAAGTATTTATTTTGTCGCTTACAGCTTATGGCAAACCAAGTTTTGGCATCAGTTCCTTTGCGGTTCAGTAATTCCATTTTTACGCCTTCCAGACTTCAAAAACGAATTTAATCCAAAAGCTAGCTTAATGATGCAAGAACACGAAGAGCATCAGAAAAATGTTGCGACACTCAAACTTTTAGAGCAAAAAGAAAAGCAATTTCACGAAAACATAAACCTCATAAACGACTTACGCAGAAGCATTTTATACAGGTATTGCAGAAAATAATAATTAATCTAATCAGCTAATATGAAACTATTTATTTTGTACCAAACCGACAATTGGAAGTCCAAAGCATCAAGAGTATGTTTTGGCATTTTCGACACAAGAGCCAAAGCCATTGACAGCGCAAAATGGCAAGAATTATACAATCATAATTCCGAAGTTGTGGTTTTAGAAGTAACACTAAATCTATTTGAAGAAATCTAAAACTAAAAAAGCCCAATCCTTACGGTTTGGGCTTCATTATTGTCTAATCCAAAGGTCACCACAACTAGAATTAGACTATTTTTTGTGCTTCTTTATGAAAAATTTGAGTGCCAAAGATATTGAAAAACTGACAATTGCACCAACAGATGCTAATATTACAGTCTTTAAGACATCAGCAGAGTGTAAATTTGGTACAATACTCAAAAATGTACCGCCAGCGGTACCCATCAGTGTATTATTATTTACTTGCATTACTCTTTTCTTGTGTTGTAGTTAATTGGCTAACTGCTGAAACAACACCGCCAGCCACAGCCAAATAACCTCCAATTGTGGTAACCACAACTGGTAAAGCAATTGGTGCAGCTAAAATAGTTCCGCCAACAGCAGCTAATGCCAAACCAACATTTCGAAGCACTTTGAAAAATTTTGGAGTTGGAGCTTTCGCTCTTTTTATTACATTCATAATCTATGAATTTAAGATTTAACAATCAATTCTATACTTTCTTTTCTGTCCAAAGCTTTGTAAACCAAACTTTTTAATTTGTCAAAAGCTTTTCGTGACATCAGACCTAAACCTGGTCCTGAAATTTTTGTTACAGGAGCAATACAACCATTTAATTCTTTCAAAGCATTATTTGCAGGATGAAACAAAATCAAACTTCTATTTTGTACATCCAAAACCTCTAAATGCCATTGAAATTTTTGACTGTATCGTTTTCTAATAAAATATTTCCCTTCCGGAATGCAGGAAACTTTCGTTTCGTTTATCTTCCAAGGCAATTCAATTGTATTACATATTAATTTGCCATCGCATTCGAGTTTTCCGTTCGTTCCTTCGGGGAAATAAATTCTAGTTATTGAAATAACCATTACACACCACTATCAACTTTTGCAATCGATAATGGGTTAAAAGCACCATTTTTCAATGGGTACATTGTACCATTGATTTGCTGATAAAACTCTACTCCCAAAGCCAAAAACAAAGGTTTTGTACTCGCTGGAGTTACCGCATTAACTTGACTGATTACAGCAGTTGGAGTTGCGTCCCATGGTAGAATTGCAGTTTCTGACGTAGCAACAACATACGTTTCAGCTTCAAAGTCAATTTCAGCACCGCCAGAAATAATTTTAAAGTGAGTAGTTCCACTTGGTGCAGCAATCATATTCGATGGAATAAATGATGCCAAATCCACAGTAATTTCTCCAGCCACTCGATCAATTGCTCCAACAAATGGAGCATACAAGCTCGTTCCAAGCTTTCCACGAATATTGAATTCAAAACCAAACAACAATTCAGCTTCGCCATCAATAACGTTTCTCAAACCTCTCTCACTTACTAAATCGGCTTGAATAACTTTTACCATCGCTTGAGTTAAGCGACTAACCATTCTACCATCGGCAGAATTGATTAAAAGCGGACGTAAAGCCGTTCTCAAAATTTTACCAGCTTTTCCTGCTCGACCAAACTCCGAACCATTTTCTCGCGTTCTCTGAAACGCTGGATCACTTGCAATTCTACTAGCGTCAATTCCGCCTTTTTCTCTTGCCAAGTGTCCGTCTTGGGTTTTATAAAAAGTAATATCTCCGATAGTACCTTTTAATTTAATTATGCCTTTCTGTCTTGCCATAATTTCTAAAATTTAGATTAAACTTTACTCTAAATCATCTTTCCGTTGCAACATCTTCCGATTGATTTCGAAACAAATTTTAGCCAATAAAACAGAAAAAAAAAGAGTGAGCAGTTCCATATGTCGCAAAGCGACACAAATGGCTTAAATCGACATAAATGCCTATCAGAAAGCACATAAAACAGTATTAAATTGCAGAAGCAAATAATTTTTTAAAAAATCCTACTTTTGTATAATCTTAAATATTATTTGATAGTACGTTTAAGGTAGTCAAAGCCTAGTCAAAGGCATAGATAATGTATGAAATTTGAAAAACAGAGGGTGTGCATCTATCCGAAAGACATACAGCGCATAACAGGAAAGAGTTATCGCCAAAGTACCAGATTAATGCAAAAAGTGAAAACTGACCTCAACAAGCTCGAAAATGAGTTTCTAACTATCGAAGAGTTTTGTTCATATGCAGGATTAAAATATGAACAAGTAGCTCATTTAATTTTTGGTTAAAATGCGGATAAAATCCCAACTTCATTTTAAACCATTTCGGGTAAATTTGTTATTAAATAACTAGTTCATTTTTTAGTCTTGATGCTTTAGTATTCAGATTATTATGCTTATATTTGACTACTTTGAATTAAAGATAATTGTATCCTAATAAAGAGGTGTCAGTCGAGGTGTCACTTAAATAAAATACTTTGCGAAGTATTGGTTTTATTGGTGGCTTTTATAGCAGACAAATCCCTCTTTCTCCGCTGAAAAAAATCCTAAATGGTATCAAAACCTCGAAAATCCTATGATTTTCGGGGTTTTTTGCTTTTACCGACATACCAAATTATTCATCGAATCTTATCTCATGCGAGATAAAATCGAGACCCTAAAAAAATATTAAAAATTAGGGTCTCGCTAAATTCTCTCAACCCTTTCAAACATTGGGTTTATTTACGTGTTCAATAACTTGTTCACTCAGTAAACATCTTGTTTGATTTGAATTAGGAATTTAACTTGAAGAATAATTAATCAGTCAAAAAAATGAAAGCAAAAGTTACATTGCATTTTTATGCAAAATCCACAAAAGCAAATACTATTGGACAATTTCCAATTTATATAAGACTTACCGTAAATGGGAATCGATTAGAATTTAGTACAAAGAAATTTGTTGATTCTAACAGATGGTCGGCAGATTTAGCCAAAATGAAAGGCACTACAGAAGAAGCTCGTTCAATCAATAGTTATCTTGATTTGATGAAATCTAAAGTATTGGATATTCAAATGGAACTAATCCATAAAAACCAAGAGGTAAATATTGAGAACTTTAAAAGTAAACTTTTTGGGTTGGAGGAAAAACAACGTATGCTCGTCCCTATCTTTCAAGACCACAACAATAAAATTAAAGAGTTAGTAGGTAAAGAATATGCTTCGGGAACTTTAGAACGTTATACTACTTCATTGAAACATACTATTGAATTCCTAGAATGGAAATACAAAGTATCTGATATAGATATTACAAAAATAAACCACGCCTTTATTAGCGATTATGAATTCTATTTAAGAAGTGTTAGAAATTGCGCTAATAATACTGCCGTTAAATACATCAAGAATTTTAATAAAATAATCAAGATATGTTTGGCTAATGATTGGCTTGATAAAAACCCATTTGCAAATTATAAATCTAAAGTTAGAGAAGTAGAACGTACTTATTTATCTGAGGAAGAAATTCAAAGTATCATTGAAAAAGATTTTAAAACAGAAAGATTGTCTCTAGTGCGTGATATATTCCTCTTTAGCTGTTTTACGGGTCTAGCATACATTGATGTAAAAAACTTAACAAAATCCCATATAAGTATTGGAATTGATGGCGAGAAGTGGATTTTTACACATCGCCAAAAAACAGAGAGTGCTTCAAAAATTCCAATCTTACCAGTTACGCAAATGATAATCGATAAGTACGAAAATCATCCTCAATGTATTGGCGATGATAAATTGCTTCCTATTCTATCCAATCAAAAGATGAATGCATATTTAAAGGAAATTGCTGGAATTTGCAAGATTGATAAAGAACTTACTTTTCATATTGCCCGACATACTTTTGCAACTACTGTAACTCTTACTAATGGAGTTCCGATTGAAAGTGTAAGCAAAATGTTAGGACATAAAAGTTTGAGAACGACACAACATTATGCTAAAGTTTTGGATAAAAAAGTTGGTGAGGATATGATGGTTTTAAAAAACAAGTTTACTTTATTAAACACCAAAACAGAACAAGTAAAATCAAGTTAAATTATCTACTTAATATATTTCTAAAAACAAACATATTACAAAAAAATCAATGAATATTCACAATAGTTTTTTTTCAAAAATAAATAGTATTATCTATTGAGTTATTTCTATTAGAATTGACTGACTCTTTTCAGCAGTTAACATATTTTTTAAATTATCGTTATCCAAAAATTAAATATAAATTATAGTTAATTAAATGAAATTATAGCAACAAAAAAATAATAAACGACATCTGAATGTGTTGTCCTAAAAAAGGTCGACTCGTTATCAATTCAAAATAGTTTTAGAAACTTTTTTATTTAATTTTTTATATAATAAATTCACCTTTTTCAAGGATAACTTGATTACCCCATTTTGTAATTGCTTCCAAAATTGGAACAAAGCTTTTACCAAAATCAGTTAATGAATAAATTACTTTAATCGGCGGTTTTTCTCCATAAACTTTTCTTGAAATTAACCCATCTTTTTCTAATTGCTTTAATTGCAAACTTAGTGTCATCTCTGTAGCACTCGGGATTTCTTTTCGTAATTCACTATATCTTTTTTGCTCATTTTTTAAATGGTAAAGTATTACAGCTTTCCATTTTCCACCGACTAAGTCCATTGTAAGACTAACGGAACAAGGATAGCTTTTTCCATTTAGTTTTACATAGTTACCTACACATTCTTTCTTCATCTTTTTAAAACTATCCTTTTTGATAGTTATTGCAAACTTAGAAAACTAAAATTAGTTTTGCAACTAAAATAATTATAGTATAAGATGAAAACAAAAATTTTTACAATTGCAACACTAGTAATTACTGGATTTGCAATGGCACAAACATTTACTTTGAAAAGTAAGGACCTTGGAGGTCAGTTTGTCAATGCTCAATTTGCAAATGGTTTTGGTTGTACAGGTGAAAATGTTTCACCTGAACTAAATTGGGAAAATGCCCCAAAAGAAACAAAATCATTTGCTGTAACAATGTATGATTTAGATGCGCCTACAGGTAGTGGACTTTGGCATTGGGTGGTTTACAATATTCCGCCATCAGTTACATCCCTTGTTTCTGATTCAGGTAGTTTTACAGAAAATAAATTACCTAAAGGAGCTACAAACGGACTAAACGATATTGGAGTCAGAGGCTTTTTTGGGGCTTGTCCACCTGTTGGACAAGTACATAGATACATTGTTACTGTATATGCACTAAATAATAGTATACAAGTGGATGATAATGCAAGTGCTGCTTTAACAGGTTTCATTCTTAATAAGAATACAATCTCAAAGTCGTCATTAATAATATATGGAAAAAATTAAGGCAATTAAATTTGGAATTTGGATTTAATGCTTTTTTGAAAATACATTTTATTCAAACTCAAATAAGTTTATATGGCCAGAAGTACCAAAAATCTAAATTTAAAAACTCAAAAATGATAAAAGTAATAGCATACTACAAAAACGTTGAAGGTAAAAAATTTGATATTGATTATTACCTAAAAAAACACCTGCCATTTGTTCAGCAAATTTGTGGCGAAAGTTTAAAAAAGATTTCAGTTGATAGAGGTTTATTTGGTAATGAACCAAATTCTATGCCTGTGTATATAAATGTAACCCATTTATACTTTGAGAACATGGACTCTTTCCAAAGCGCCATGGTGCCACATTTCAATAAAATTTTTGAAGATTCTCCGAACTTCACAGACATAGAACCTGTAATGCAAATAAGTGAAATTATAAAATAATTTAAAAAAATGAAAAAAAAGATATTAATTGTGTTTGCTCATCCTGAGCAAACATCTCTTACCAGAACAATGGTAAATACGAGTATTGAAGTTCTTGAAAAAATGGGACATGAAGTAATAACTTCTGACCTTTATGCGATGAAGTGGAAAGCTGTATATGATGAAGAAGATTTTCCAGTTAGAGCTAATAGTGAAAGACTTTCGTTGATACATGAATCAGGTAATGCATATGCTACTCAAAATCAAACCTCTGATGTTGTAAAAGAACAAGAGAAATTACTAAGTGCTGATGCTGTTATTTTACAATTCCCATTATGGTGGTATAGTATGCCAGCAATTTTAAAAGGATGGATTGAAAGAGTATATGCTTTTGGATTTGCGTATGGATATAAAAATGGCACCAATGAATTTAGATTTGGTGAAGGTATTTTAAGTGGTAAGAGGGCAATTGTTTCTGTATATACAGGTGGCCCGGAAAGTGATTTCAGTCCAAGAGGTATTAATGGCCCTATCGAACAATTATTATTTCCTCTTACTCATGGTGCATTGTTTTATCCGGGAATGGAAGTATTACCAACTCATGTAATCCATAGCGCTGCCTTTATAACTCCTGAAGAGGTAGAAAAAGCCAAACTAATTTGGTCTTCAAGGCTTCATAATTTATTTACTGATACACCAATTCCTTTCAGATCTCAAAATGGTGGGGATTATCCTGATAGACATGTATTAAGAGATGATATTGATCCTGAAAAGACAGGGATTAATGCTCATATTGCTTCGTAATTATAATAAATATTTAACAATGAAAAAAACTTGGTTTATTACAGGAATATCTAGCGGATTGGGTAAAGCTCTTGCCCAGTCGGTGATTGATAAAGGTGATTTTGTGATTGGGACTTTTAGAAACCAATATCAAACAGATGCATTTAATAATGAATATAAGGATAAGGCAAAAGCATTTACATTAGACGTAACAAATTTTAGTAACGTTAAAGAAGTTATTGAAAAAATCAAGAGTCAATTTGATAATTTAGATGTTTTGGTAAATAATGCAGGTTTTGGTTTTGCTGGGTCAATTGAAGAAACTAATGAACAAGAAGCAAGAGATGTCTTTGAAGCTAATTTTTTTGGTTCATTGCACGTGACTCAAAATGTTCTACCAATATTTCGTAAGCAAAGAAGCGGGCATATAATTCAAATTAGTTCCCATGGTGGATTTAAGGCATTTGCAGGTTTTGGTATTTATAATGCCAGTAAATTTGCCCTTGAAGGTTTTAGCGAAGCTTTAGCTCAAGAAGTTTCTCCTTTAGGCATAAAGGTAACTATTGTTGAACCTGGACCATTTCGCACTAATTTTGCTGGTAACTCTTTTAAACATGCATCAAAAATAATTGAAGATTACAACACTACTTCAGGATTATTTAGAGAAAAAATCAAAGCTATTGATGGAATTCAGGAAGGAGACCCAAATAAGGCAGCAGAGGCTATAATTCAAATTACCAAATCTGAATTTCCACCTTTACGTCTTCCCTTGGGTAAAACTGCTATCGCAACTTTGAATTCAAAAATTGAAAGTGTTGCTAATGAAATTAAAGAATTTAAGTTACTTGCAGAAAGTTGTACTTACTAAAAGCGAAATTTTATATAGTGAAATAAATTTGTTTAGAAAGATTCTGCAATGTTTACAGTATAACGCTTTGTAATATATTTTGAAAATGTGAAAAGAATAGGGTTGTTTTCCAACATACCCTATTTTTTTTTAAATAGTCTTTTCTTATGTAAACTCATAGAAATTTAGATTAATATAAATAAAAATTTATGAATAAAATGAAAAAATGGATTTCGGACTTTCTTAGTTGTAATAAGAACTTCCATAAAGATACATACAAATTAAATAGAATTATTTTTAATCAAGCTACTAAATTGTAATTAGATCATATTATTTTCTAATCTCTATTAACCATATAAATTTGAACATCAATATAAATTTTCAATTAGCTAAATTAAATGAACAATTAAGTTTTTTAGAAATTGAAATAGAAAATCCAATAGTGAAATGTGAAAATGCAATTGACATTATATTAAAATCAATAAATATAATTAAGAAAGTTGTAATTAAAAATTCTTTTAAAACAGATCAAGAAGAAATACTTTTTTTCAAAGAAATAAAGCCTCAGTTCACGTCTAAACTCATTTACTATAATATGGTTTATAAAATAGAAATGAAAAGACCAAATGGAGGAAATCGAATATTAAAGAAATACTTTCATAATGAACTTTTAAAACTAAAATCTTTCTTTGATAATGAACTTGAATTTTATCAGTATTATAGATCTGGAAGCACTTATTTGGATTATAAATATTTTCAAAGAGGCAAGTTTGATATTAAACTTGCCTTAGACAATTATTATTTTGAAACAGATACAACATTTAGCACTTCCCATGACTTTAAAGTAGCACAAATTTTAGCCAATGACCTACTTCAATTATACATAGAAAATAAGTTAATTATGACTGAAAATAAAGATATTTCAGAAAAATCACAACGCAAACCGAACATTAAACTAATGTGGACAGGTTCTAAAGTAGCGCTAACGGAATTACTATATGCCCTTCACTCGCAAGGAGTTTTCAATAATGGCAGTGCTGATTTGAAAGATATAGCTGAATATTTCGAGCATATTTTTGAAATAGATTTAGGTCAATACCGCCGTACTTTCCTAGAAATCAGAACTCGTAAAACTGACCGAACAAAATTTATTACTGCATTAAATGAATCTCTAATCAAGCGCATGGACAATGCAGATGATATAATTTAAAATAATCATTCACAACACAAACCCCGTTGTGAAACAAAACAATTCAAATATTACAAATTTGTGCCATAACAATCTAAAATATACGTTATGGCAATTGAAGTTATTACCCGAGAAGATTTAAACGAATTCAGAAGTCTTCTATTGAATGATTTAAAAGAAATCATCCAATCCAAACCGCAACAGGTAAAACAGTGGCTCAAATCCAACGAAGTCCGCAAGCTGTTAAATATTTCCTCTGGAACTTTGCAAAATCTACGTGTCAATGGAACATTAACCTATACCAAGATTGGTGGAATTATGTATTATAATCATTCAGATATTGATAAAGTATTGAACGGTAATAAGTCAAAATAATCTGTCGTTCTATGAATTACATCAAACACTTGACAGGCTTTTTTATTCGTATTGCCAATGAAGAAACCATTTATCCAACCCACATCAGTTTGTATTTGGCATTGTTTCAAAGTTGGAATGTCAATCGGTTCAAAAATCCAATTGCAATTTCCCGTGATGAAATGATGAAAGCCAGTAGAATTGCTTCTAAAGCAACTTACCATAAGTGCATTAAAGAATTGCAATTGCTTGGTTTCATAGATTATTTACCGTCTTACAACCCCTATTCGGGTTCAGAAGTCATAGTACACAATCTTGCGGATAGCTATTCATTTAAAAAAGGAAACACCAGTTCAACAATTGATGCAACAAAGCCAATAAATGAACAAGTCAATAGTAAGGTTACTGAACATGTTAATGAACCCAATATATATAATAATATACAAACCTTAAAAAACAATAAAAACATATCTATAGACACCAATTTTCAAATTTTAAATGAAGATGAATTTTTAGATACTTCGGAAAAAGAAAAAAAAAGTTCCGCCAAAAAAAAAGAAAGTCCAAGTTTAGAAATGGTGAAGAATTATTTCAAGATTCAGGAGTATACAGAATTTGAAGCAGAGCGGTTTTATAACTATTACACCAGTAACGGTTGGTTAATTGGCGGTAAAACGAAAATGATTGATTGGAATGCTGCTGCTCGCAACTGGATGCTCAATACTGCCAAATTCACAATTAATTTACCACAAAGCAATCTAATCAAAGAACAACCAAGAGCTAATAATTTGCACACCGTAGAAGACAAAGACTATGCAGAACCATTGTAAAATAACCAACTATGAATTCACAATACAACTACCCAGAGATTCTAGCATGGTTGGAACAGAGAGGCAAAAAAGATTTTGGAGAAAAGTTTCATTTCGTAGAGCAAGACATTACGAACATTACAAAACTTGTAGCCTACTTTCTCAATGATGGGATAACAACTGAAAAATTTGGTATCGACTTGACCAAAGGAATTTTATTATCGGGTCCAGTAGGTTGTGGCAAGACAACACTAATGACATTAATGAAATATGTGACCAAGCCAAACAACAAATTTTATTTAAAGACCTGTCGAGATATAAGTTTTGAGTTCATAAAGGAAGGCTATGAAATCATCCACCGATACAGCCGTGGTAGCTATTCTCAAACGGAATATAAAAACTATTGCTTCGATGATTTGGGTGTAGAACAAAACTTAAAATACTTCGGAAACGAGTGCAATGTTATGGCAGAAATAATCCTTTCAAGATATGATCTATTTGTGGCAAAGAAAATCCAAACCCACATCACAAGTAATCTATCAGCCTCCGAAATAGAGGTTGCTTATGGCAATAGAGTTCGGTCAAGACTAAGAGGAATGCTCAATCTCATTGCATTCGATAAAAATACTGGAGACAAACGCTAATTAAAATATCAAAATGAAAATAGCATTAAAGAAAATCAAGATAGCAGACATTGAAATCATACAATCCGAACTACTAAAATTTATCAGGAATAAAGTTGATAATATTTCTCATTGCAATGATTATGAAAAGTATTGCAATGACATCATTATAATTGATGTACTGCAAAGTATGTTTTACATTTTTAGAAACAAGATTGAAAACCAAAAACAGTTTGCAAATATCTCATTATCTCCATCACAGGCTGTCATACTGCTTTTTTGTTGTCAATGGAAAAGAGAAGAACGAACAGACGGACAAAAATTTGTGATGCAGACTACCTCCGATTTATTGCATGAGAAACTTATAAATATTTAAAAAAACACTAACCAAAAATCACAAAAAAATGAAGTTTATAGACCGCCTAAAAATAATTCAGTACAATTTTTTTGCTTTAGCAATATGCCTTGCAATTATTATTACTGCTCCATTGCAATTTTTGGATTTTATCATAAAAGGTAAAAACAGGATATTGAAATTCTTGGAATCGTATGTTTTCAAAATGCTATTCAAAATAAATGATTTAAAAAAACAATATCAAAACTGGAACAATGAGCTGTAAAGTTAAAAAACCACTTCCCCATTCGGTTACAAAATCAGAATTGATAGAAATGTATTGCAACCAATTTAGTGAGGCAAAAATCAGAAAGCAAATCAATGAAATTCTAAAAGAGAAAAGCATATCCAAGGACACCAAGATAATACCGCATTTAGAATTTATGGAATTTGTAGAAACCTACGGGTTGCCAAAAGGTTATTATCTTGACGACAGTAGCTAATTGCAATACTATTCCAAAACCATTGCAGTAATACCTTAGCGTACCTTTCAATACCTTATTATACCTAAAAAACCATTGCAATACCTTGTCATACCTCGCTTTACTTAAAGGCGAGGTTTTTTTATTTCAAACATTTGTATCAGAAAGTTACAGAGCAGATGACAAAGGATGAAATAAACTTAATTCTAAAGCGCAGGATAAAAAACGGTGACGAGTTTAATCATTTAATCGAGAAGCCAAAAAATCAAAAGGTAAAACTACAGAGTGGCGATACTTTTTATTCGGTTTCAATAATGAGTAAATGGGCAAAGACTTTTTACAAGCAGGTTGCCAAACTATCATTGATTTTAAAAGGCAACACAATAAAAGAAACCTGCGATAAAGTTCATTATTTCTTGTTTTATGACATCCAATATCAGGCTGATGGAGTTACTCAAAACATAAGAAGTCCAGCCAATAGTTGGTTTAATCGAAGAGATGGGATTGATTGCAAAAGCTACTCCATTTTTGCCAGTTGCGTGCTTCTGAATTTGGGAATCAAGCATTATATAAGGCAAATCAAACAGCCGAATTTTAATCCAAAACAGTACACCCATGTTTACGTTGTAGTGCCTAATAATCAAGTGAGCGGAAAATTAGAGGATGGATATTGTGTAATTGATGGTACTGTACAGAGTAACAAAGAACCAAATTATACCGATAAAAAAGATGTTTTTATGAGTTTAAAATTGCCACATATCGGGCTTAACTGCCCTGCACCAAAAAAAGGTTTGAAAGGTACGCCTAGAAAAACCAAAAGAAGCACTACCATTAAAAAAAGCAGTAATCAGACAAGAGAAAGATTTCCTTTTTAAACAATAAGAATATGATAATATTAGAAGAACAAACAGGGCTGAATGCTGGACTGAACAAAGGGCTTAAAATTGGCAAGATGCTTAAAAAGAACGTTCGCTTAAAAAACGTTTCTATCAAAAATGCTATTAAAGTAGGTAAAGTAGCCATTCCCTTAGCCACTACAGCAATGAGTTTTATTCCGGGAGGAGGAATTGCAAGTAAGATACTGGATAGCAAGGCGGGTAAGCTTTTTACAAAAATTAAAGGCAGTAAGGCTGTAAAATTTGCCACCAAAATCAGTAAAACCAAAGTTGGAAAGTTTGCCATCAACAACGTGGTTAAGCCTACCATAAAAAACGTCATTTCTGGCGGTGGTTCACAGCAGGTTTACGATGATTCGGGACAAGGCGAAGTAATGCAAAATGCAACACCTACACCACAACAATTAGACACTATCTCACAAATCAAAGGAGTGCCTGCTGAAACACTTTCAACAGATGCAGAATTCAGTCAATCCGTTCCAAATGATGCGCAATTGCAAACCATTTCGCAGGTCAAAGATATTCCAGTAGAGAATTTAAAAGACGAGGTTGCTACTCAAAAAGAAATGGCGAAAAATGAGAGTGCCACTACAGATAAGCCCAATTATACAATCCCAATTGTTATTGGAGTTGGTGCTGTAGGAGCTATTCTACTGGCTACAAGTTCAAAAAGTAATCAATAAAAATAGAAATGAAACAAGAGTTAATAACAATTAGTTCTGCCGTTGCTGTAGGTGCGCTCTCAAGAGGTCTCACTGGCACGGTGACAGAGACATCTTCCAATATGGTTAAAGGTGTTGTAAATGGTGCAGTTGCTTTTGGTGCTGGATTTTTAGCAGTAAAAGTAAAGGGAAGTGATACAAAGAGTTCGCTTTTGAGAGGTTCAGCAATTGGTGTCTCCATTGCTCACGGATTAGAATTGGTAAAGAATGTTTTTTCATCTGAAAAAATTGCATCAAAACTCAATCCCGAAACCACAATGGGAAGATTTATGCAAAAGGCAGCAGGTCTATCTGGAGCAGTAAATGGTCTTAATGGATATATAGATGCCTACGGCAATTACCACGAAGATGGATTGGGTGGTTACATTGATGTAAACGGCAACTATGTTGAAGATGGTTTGAGCGGTTATGACGATGAAGAAGGACTAAACGGCTACTATGATGAAGCAGGAAATTACCACGAAGATGGATTGGGCGGTTACATTGATGCAAGTGGTAACTATGTTGAAGATGGTTTGAGTGCTTATGAAGATGAAGACGGATTGGGTGCTTACATCGACGAGAACGGCAACTATATTTTGTAAACAAAAAAAGAAGTAAAAATTAATTCATAAGAAAAATGGAAAATAGAAACCCACAATTGCAAAGAGCAATCAAGGTCTTGGGGGCAAGACAACGCCAACACGCACAAGCAGTAAGACCACAGGCTACCAAATTAGTAGATAAGACATTTTACTTAAATGTAAAAGTTGATGGAATGAGTGGCATTAACCAATTGGTTGATTCCAATACCAAAAAATTAGTTGGAGTAACCAACTTTGATGGTAACCTTTTAAACTCTGGTCGTGATGTTGTAATTGATTCCATCCGAACCTTGTTTACATCTGATGGAACATCCGTAGAAAATGCCAATTGGCAAAACTCGGAACGAATTCCTGCACAGTTGCAAAATGCAGATTTAAGGCTCATCCAAACCAATGATATGCTCATTGATTTGCCTATGACCGATACCCAAAATTTCAAGAACGAAGACCACAGACCAATTGCGACTACTCCGCTTTTAAGAGCCAAGGAAGAATTCAAATTGGAATTGGAATTTCCAAAAGGGGTTACAGTTCCAACTGGAAAGCCACTTTTTATGAGATTGGAATTTAGAGTAACCGAAGCTAAAAAATAGTACTGGAAAGCCATAACCGAAAGGCTTTGGCTCAAAAAACACAAATGCCATGAGACAGATACATTATGTTGTAAAAGCAACAATAAAACCTGGAGAGAATAACACATCTGAAAACTTCAAATTGCCAATTGGATTTACAACAGCTGTTGCAGTCTATACCAATGGAGTTGAAAAGAATACTGGGGCAATGCCATCAGTTGAAATGAAAGACGACAACAGTATTGCAATTATTCCAATGGTTCACATTGACAACTGGAGACAAACCACAGGTGGAGAATATGAAAGGAGTTTCAAACCACTAAATTTTGATACAGGCAACAAGGATTATTCGCTTTTGTTTGCCCTTGAAGAACCGCTTGCAGGAGATATTCCTTTAAAATTTCATGTCGTGTTTTTGTATAACAATACCATTAATAAAGTCTAGCAATGTTTGTAGAAACTGCCTTTATAACAAGAGAATTCAAAGAAGAGCAAATACCTGTTTTAGAGAACATCACTTGCTTGTCAGTTGTAAACACAGGTACTACCATTGCAATAATTAACGGAGTTAGTATATATCCAACTCAGAAGCAGATTTTAATTGTTCCCGATGGCACGTACTCAAAAGTTCAGTTGACAGTCATTTTTTTAAATCAAGATAGAGGCATCAAACGAAAAGGAACAACAGCACAAAACAAAGTTTTACTTATCTACAAAAAGCTAATTTAAAATGGAGCAATTAGATGATTTGATGGATAAACTCAATAGCGACAAATTTTGTGCTGTTACTGTTTATGACAGGAATACCTCAAAATCCATTTTCCGCAATGTAACCCACGAGCAGATAAAAAATGAGTATGGTAGTTCCGAAGAATTTTTCGAGCGATTATTCGCTGATGGTCATACAAAGTTGAGCCTACAGGAAAAAAGAAAAAACGGAAGCAATGCCTTTAAGCTAGAGGGAGAACCTTTTGATGTAAGTTTTGGAAATGCTACTGAAGAACAAGAAAAACTGATCCCAAAAAAGAAGAAAAAAAAGAAAAAGAAATCGGGACTTATGGGACTTGGAATGACAGAGATTTTCGATTTGAAACTTCAAGCCTATGACAGGGCTGAACTTGCTAGGAAACTTGAGGAATCGGAAAGAGAAAACAAGGAGCTTAAAGCCAAGAATGAGGCTCTCAACGAAGAGAAATTGCAGAAGCGATACACAAAAGAAAGCAATGACAGTTTAAACAATATGCTTTTAGGGGTAGCAAAACAAGCTCCGATTATCTTAAAAAGTTTGGGGTTTAATGTTCCCATTGAACCAAATGGTTTAGGAGTGGCTTCTGCGGATGATTTACAGGATGATAATTATTCGGATGCAAAAAAAACATTCTTGGATATTGTTAAAACCCTTGATGATGATACGATAACACTATTGCAGGTCATGTATCAGAAAATTAGTGAAAAGACAGAGAATAATGTTTTCTCGCAAGAACTATTTGAATTATTACAGAAACATCAAATGATAGTATAATGAATGTAATTACTATAAAAACAAAGGAAGCCAACCCTTTCAAGTTACAGAAAAAGGCAAAACTGATTGAACAATTATCGGATTTAGATAATGAGGTTTTAGAGAAGTTAGTTGAACTTAAAAACTCCAAAAAAGCAATTGCAATGGTTACTAACAAAGAGAGCTGGCTGACCATTAAAGAATTTATTATGTAGGATAGCAGTTGCTTGGCTTGTAGGCATTCTACTTACAAGAGAAACAACTCTAAAAATAGCATTGGAATAAACTTGGACGTGTAAGATTGGAAGTGTCTATCACTTAAAGAGTGTGTAAAAACTCAGCCAAGAGAGGTTAAAACTAAACAGGGGTTGAATTGAAGTAAAACACATTGGAATATGTGACCTATTTTATAGAGGGTGAAAGTCCTGACCATTTAAAAACTTCATTTTAATATTGAAAAGAACCTTGAAAAAGGAGTGAAATAGATTCTCTGTTTAGTTTATCCAATGCCAAAAAAGTAAAAAATGGAAAAGCAAGGTTTACATAATCCCGCAATAATGGCAGTAGCTTCATCACCGCAGGGGCAAAAA
This sequence comes from Flavobacterium aquatile LMG 4008 = ATCC 11947, assembly GCF_000757385.1. GTDB lineage: Bacteria > Bacteroidota > Bacteroidia > Flavobacteriales > Flavobacteriaceae > Flavobacterium > Flavobacterium aquatile. The sequence goes on from NZ_JRHH01000006.1 coordinate 206,671, forward strand.
GCAATAGCCAATACTCTTGACAATGCCAATGCTACGGTAAATGCAACAGCTTCAATAGTAAAGGGAGTACTCAAAACTGGATTGTTTTTAGGGGTTGGCTATTTTGTTTACAAGAAAGTATTTAACGGTTTTTCTTCTCTCGCTGAAGACCGAAGAGAAAAACCAAGTAATATTTCAAGCGGAATGGCAAAGAATAAAGCCGAGGCTATTTTTAATGCGATGTACGGTTTGGGAAGCGGTTTTAAATCGGTCAAGCAAAATCTTATGGGAGTTAATCACAACGGATTTATTCGGATTTACAATGAGTTTGGTCAAAGAAAAGGCATCAATCCATTATCCGAAAAAATGACAATGATAGAATGGTTTGCAGACCAATTCACTCCAAGCGAACTAATTGAACTACGCTTTTTAATACCACACTTTTTTTAATATGGAAGTCACAAAAATAGTGCCTATTGCAATAGGATTTACAGGACTGGGAATAATGCTTTTTGCTGTCTCACAAAGCAGTAAAAATAAAAAAGCAGGTGCGTATTTGGATGCCAGTTTAACGGATTCCAGTTTCAATGCCAAAGAAGTTGCAACAATGCTTTATGATGCCATGAAAGAAGCCAATTTCACTAACACAGAGAAGCGAAAGTCCATTTTTACTGCACTAACTGGAGTATCTGAAGCGCAGTTTTCACAAGTGATTAAAGCCTTTGGTAGCAGGTATTACAATACCCTTACAGGCAATACTTATTTTGCCCTTTGGCAAACTCCAGTAAAGCATCCATTAAAGATTTGGCTAAAAGAGGAATTAAGCGAGGAAGATTACAAGTTGTTAAAATCAAATTATCCAAAACAATTATAAAAAAATGACCACAGAAGATAAATTATGGATTGGCGGGGGTATTGCCCTAGCCTTAGGTGGTGGCATCTATTATTTTGTTCAAAAAGGCAAAGATAAAAGCCAAGACTATACACAAGAAATTCCCTATGAAGAAGTAGAGACAACAGAAATTCCCATAAAAAAACCAATACTGGCTACCGCTCCAATTGTTCCCGTAAAAACACAACTACTTGTTAAAGCTCCAGTTTTAGCCGATAGTTTCAGATACAGTATAGGACAGGAAATAATGGCAACAGGATTTAACGGTACAAAGGCGTATGATGCCCGAAAAATGGCAGACGGAAATTATATCAGCGAGGGAATCAGAAAAGCCACTTTCAAAAAAGGAGATAAAATAGGTACTATTATTTGGGTTGGAAGAAAGCCAGACGGAACCTATCGGTATGTTGCACAAAGAAACGGAATGCTACTCAATGATATTTACTGGATTGCTGACCAAGATGTAATAAAACCAATTGGCAAGATACTCCCAACAATCGTATCAGCCAGTAACCTAAACCAAGCGGGTATTGACAAGAATAAGCTACTTAAAAAAGGAAGCAAGGGAGCAGAAGTAAGAGCGTTACAGACACTCTTGAAAGTCAAGGTTGACGGCGATTTTGGAAGAAATACAGAGAACGCACTATTTACCCAAAAGGGAGTTAAGCAAATCAAACTAAATGACTTTAAATAATGAATACAAATGCAACATTATGGCTTTCTCTTGCAGTAGCAGGGATTTTGGTTGTTGCCACTATGAATAATGAGACAAGTCCCGAAGTTACAAAGACAGAAGACAAGCCAAAAACAGAACCTAAAAAAGTAGTATTGTAATGGAATTTTTACTGACAAACAGCATCACTTTTTTGAGCATCTTCAAAAAGTATGGCTTGAACACTCCTAGACGAATTGCTCATTTTTTGGCACAGATTCATGAGGAAAGCGGAGGATTTACAAGGTTTACTGAAAATCTGAATTATTCGCCACAAGGACTAATTAAAACTTTCGGAACAAATCAAATTTCAGTTGCACAGGCAAACCTTTACGGCAGAACTGCAAAACACAAAGCCAATCAAGAAGCCATTGCAAATATTGTTTATGGTGGCAATTGGGGAAAGATAAATCTAGGCAATACGCAAGTTGGAGACGGTTGGCGTTTTAGAGGTCGTGGACTGATGCAACTAACTGGAAGAGCCAATTATCAGGCATATAAGAACTATTCGAGACATGATGTGATTGCTAATCCTAATTTGGCTTCAAGACCTGATATAGCTATTGATATTGCGGGTTGGTTTTGGTCGGTCAGGTTCAATCTTAATCCGATTGCAGATACAAACAATATCAACACCATTACAAAAAAGATAAATGGCGGACTGACCAATTTACAAGAGCGGGTAAAACAGCTCAATTATTACATCACGATTGACACACTCGGGATATTAAAAAAAAAAGTCAAGCAGACGCTCCTACCTAGTCCCATTTACAATTTTTGGTCTGGGCTTTTACATCTTGATAAATAAATTATACAAACAATGACAAAACAGCAAATAATGGAATGGATTACGATTCATTCCAAGCAGATACTGGATTTTTTCCTATTCCTTATCATCGTAATCATGGGTGCAATCGTTAAAATAATAAAGCAAGTAAAACAAGGTGTCAAAGCCTCTTGGAAGTGGTTTTTAGCAGAAGCGATTGTTTCGGTTTTTGTCGCCCTTTTGGTATATGGCTTTTTCGACCAGTTCCTGCACTTTAACAAGCTATTTACTTATATGGTTTGCGCTTGGTGTGGTTCATTTTCAACCATTTTTCATAAAAGGATGGAAGATTTATTAGGTGCTTTTTTTGACAAGCTAAAGCAATTAATAAATGAGAAAACAAATCCTTAACAAGATAATAGAAATCGCCAGTATGTATTGGAGTATTGATTTATTCAATTTACTGGAATTATCCCAAAAGGCATTCTTTACATTAAAATCTATTCTCAAAAACAAAAGCAATGAAAAAGACAATCACTAAATTTTTAATATTCTCTGTTTTACTATTAATGCTTTCTTTAATCTCTTCGGGTTGTTCTTCAGCTAAAAAATATAAAGAAGAAAATACTTTTCTCAAAAGTGAAATTCAAAAAAAAGACAGCATAAAAAATGTGATTATTAATCAAGCGATTGATGATAAATTAATCACTCCAGTTGTTCAAAGCAATACTGGAAACCGTAAGTTGGATAGCCTAGTAAATGTAAAGGTCGATGAGATTTTATCAAAGCTAAATACTTCAAAGAATTCGGGTGATAACAGCTATAAACTGATTTACGATAAACTAGCAAAACAACTGGAATTTTACTCTAAAATAGCACAAACTAAAAACGAAAATTCGACCACCAAAACCACCAATGGTAAAACAATCATTCAGATAAAAAAAATACCTATTGTGATTAAAAAACCACTATCAAAATTGGAAAAGTTTTTAATGGGATTGGGGATTTTGACGCTCCTTTATCTTGGGTATAAAGTGGTTGTATTTATCAGAAACAAAACAAGTCTATGGGTATAAGAGCAAAACACATCGTCATTACTGGCGCACTTGTAGGCGTTGGTTTACTATGGTATAGCAGTAAAGTAAATAAGTGGAAAGAAACTATGGGAAAACTAAAAGCGTTGCCGACTGGGTTTAGAAATTTCGACATCAATTTTAAAAGGATGCGTTTCAATTTAGATGTAACCCTTTTCAATCCCACCAATGATAATTTTTCACCCGATGGTGTTATTGCTGTTGTGAAGAGAATTGTACTGAAAGACAAGACAGCCAAACGTATTGCAACCATTACGGTAAACAAATCTTTTGTTTCAGTTCCTGCCAAAGGCAAATTTGTATTAAAGGATCTGACAGTTGAGATTCCGATACTTGAGAATCTTTCCAATATGGAAAGTCTAGTAAAAATAACAGGAGTAAAAGACATTCAAATTGAAACCATTTTAGGGGTTTTGGGCAAAGAATATTCAATAATTCAATAGTATGGATTTAGTAACAGCATTTAATAATCTGAACGGAAAACAAGTTTCTCGAAGCACACTAAGAAAACTTTTGGCTAGAGCTAAAAAGCAAAAGCATTCGCTAATCTCAGAACGTATAACGAATGTTTTGAGACAAAATAAAGATTCCGTTTTCACTATTGAAATACATGATTTTATTTATGAATTGGGACTTAGTGGCGCAGAGCAAAGCATCATCTTGCCTACTTTGGAATATCAATCCGAACCCGATACTCCAGAAGGTTTAAATGGCGTTTCTCCCGATGATATTTACAATTATATAACGGATTTGATTATAAACACCATTGAAAAGGTCGGGCATTTGCCTTGGCAAAAGGATTGGGTTGGTTCGGGAGCTGACGGAACAGCCAAAAACTATGTGAGCAAAAAGGAATACACAGGAGCAAATTTTCTGCTGAATTTCGATGTGAAATTTGATGAAGATGGCAAAGGTTATCTAGTGCCTATCAAATTTATTCAGCCTTACTATTTAACCTTTAATCAAATCAAGGAAACTAAAGCATCATTGAAAAAGGATAGTAAGGCAAGACGAGTGATTTACTACACTATGATTTTTAATTATGACAATGGTACATTAAAATTCAAGACCACCGATAAGGTAAAGTTTACTGAGTTTGTAAAATCTCACGGACTTACCAAAGAAGATTTGAAAGCGCATTTGGTAAAAATTCCAGTAATTAAATATTACAATGTTTTTAGGGCTGATGATTGTACAGGGTTAAAATTTCCAAGTGACAAGACAGACAGTAAAAAAGTCAATCCGATAGAACAAGCACAACATCTTATTGACGGATATAAAAACCCGCCTACTTATACTTTTGTTGGAGACAAAGCTTATTATCAGCCTGCTACTGATACGCTTAATATGCCTAAAATAACTGCCTTTAACAAAGAGGCATCGTATTACTGCACCTACTTTCACGAGCTGACCCATTCGACAGGAGCAAAAAAAAGATTGGACAGGGATTTCTCCGGAAAGTTTGGTAGTAAAAATTATGCTTATGAGGAACTTATTGCAGAATTAGGAGCAGTCTTTTTATGTTCAGAGGCAGGCATATTGTTTCAAACCAAAGAAAATTCGGCAAAATATCTTAAAAACTGGAATACTGTTTTAGTCACTGAATTAGAGAACGACAACCGTTTTTTTCTCAAAGCTTCGGCACAATCTCAAAAGGCAGTCAATTACATTTTAAACAGAAACTCAGATAGTGATAAAGAAGATGAAGAAAAAAAGGAAGAGCCAGTAAAAAAAGTAGCTGTAAAAACTCCAGGGAAAAGACCTGTAAAAACCAAAGACAAAAACAAACCAAAACAGGATAGTCAACTGGATTTATTTACAGGTTTGGGAGCAAAAGCCAAAACTAAAAAAGTTACCGAAGTAAAGAAAAAACGAGTTGTACGAGTAACAAAAAAAGCCATTACTGGAGTAAGTAAAAAACCACTTGTAACAGATCGGAATAAAAGTTTAAATCAGTTAGAGAAATTAGGCTTTATTTCTGCTAATTCCGCACCAAAAGAGGCTAAAGATGTCTTTGTATTGGGTGGAGAGATTGGAAAGTTTTTACAAAAACAACAACCTCACAAGGCACTTATTCTGATTAAAGGTAATAAGCACAGTTCAAAATCACAGTTGGCTATGCAAATTGCCAATGCTTTTGGAGAACAGCAAACGCCAGTAGCGTACATCGATTATGAGCAAGGTGGAATTGAGAGCAAGGACACACTCGATAGTATCAACCGAAATACAACCGAGAAAGGAAGACGCTACATAGCTATAAAAGGTTATTTGGAAAAGCCCTTTCAAGAATTGCAGGATTTCTGCAAAGTGGTAAAGGTTATTATAGCAGATTCCGTTACGGATTTAAAAATAACAGCCGACCAATTGAACTTTTTAAGAACCACCTACCCGAAAGTAATTTGGTGCTTTATATCACAGGTAAAAGAAAACGGGGCGATGTATGGTGGTAATAAGATGGCACACAATCCAACTTCTGTAATTCATTGTTCCTCTCATCAAGACCCAAAACAAAGGTTCGCTACATTGGAGAAAAACAGAGGAAACGACCTCACTTTAAAATACTCGATGTATTACAAAAAGGTTGTAAATGAGCCGACTGAGGCAAAAAGTAAAAGAAAATTATCGTTTAAAGTTAAATAATTAAAATTCAAAATCATGGTAAGTAAAAAAGTAAAACCGAAAGGCAAAAAAAGAATCTCGGCTAAAAAATTATGCAGTAGAGTAATTGTTCGAGAAGGTGTTAAAAAAGACGGAACATTAAAGAAAGGGTATCGCTACGTTAAGGGAGGTAGAGTTGTCAAAGCTAAAGCTAAAAAATAATTTTTAATTTGTTGGTAATAAAAGCCGTATTGCAGAAATGTGACACGGCTTCATCATTAATATAATACTTTTTATATAATTGTCAAAATAAATAGACCATTGTGATTTAAAACTTAACAAAAAACAATTGTTTTGCCAAAATATTGACATTTTTTATTTTCTTCAATTTGCCTTATATTTACGACAGAAATAATATGATTATTTTTTGATATCAATTAATTATTGGAGTGAATGGAAATTAGAGAAATATTTGAAAATAAAATCAAGATAGAGCCAAAAGTGATGTCTATAGAAAGTTTATTCAACAACCCTGAAAGAGTTGAAAAAACTGATTATAAGCCTTTCTATCAAAGGAATTATGTTTGGGATGATGAAAAGGCAACATATTTTATTGAAAGTATTTTGTTAGGTACTGAAATTCCTCCATTAATCTATTTTAGAAATTCGGATAAGGTTGAGGTAATTGATGGTAGACAACGATACCAAACAATTTTAAGGTTTATCAATAATGAATTTAAACTTAAAAAAAATGGCTTGCAAAAGCTTGATAATGTTGGAATTGCAAATAAAAATTTTAAAGATTTCGAGACGCATTTACAAGATTTGTTTTGGGATACTAAACTACGAATAATTGAATTTAGCTTTCATAGTCAAAGTTTGGTTGATGAGGAACTTGAGGATGTTGTAAAAAAGGAAATTTTTAAGCGGTACAATTCTGGAATTACTCCGCTAAAACCTACTGAGATAGATAACGCTGTCTATTTTGAAGATGATTTAAATTCTTTCTTTAAAAAGAAGTTAACTAATGACCGAATATTATATAGAAATATTTCTAATGTTTTACATTTTGAAAAAACTAGTAATGAAATCATTTTAAAAAAAATAAGACAGTTACTTGTTCAACATAAAATTCCAATTAAATATTATGCTGTAAAAAAAGACACTATCATATCAAAATTTTATGAATTTTCTTTTTCTAACATTGATGAGATTGAAATACAAGAAATATACTCTAGTTTCATTGAAAAAATAAATCTACTAACAAAAGTTAAAGTAGGTTTTCCAGATGAAGGAATTTTGTATAACAGACTTATTTCTGAGTGTTTATTTTGGGCATTTTCAATACTAGAAAACGAAGGGCTATCACTTAACCTTATAACTGAAGATATAATAAATGAATTGATATTATATATTTATAAAAATATAGAATCGTTTGAAATGATTCGTAGTTCTTTTGCGAAAGAATTATATAATAGATACGAGGTTATTTCAACTTTTTTTTCTAAAAAATTTGATATTGATTTCACATTATATCTTCAACATAATTCTGAATTTAAGTTGCGAAATCAAGAACTAACACCTGAAAATGAAGAAAGAGTTAGTTTTGATGACTTACGAATTAACAAACCAGAGCCATCTTCAATTGCTATAATGGATATTTGTCGTCAAATGGAACGACATAGGTTTTTAATTCGTCCGCCTTATCAAAGAAATGAAGTAATAAATAAAAAGAAGTCTTCAGCGATAATTGAAAGTATTCTTTTAGGGATTAAATTACCTCCTATATTTGTTTATAAACGTAAGGACGAAATCTCTGAAGTATTAGATGGTCAACAACGATTATTAAGTATTTTAGGTTTTATAGGTCAACCATACTTAGATGAAAATAACAAAGTTAGATATTCTGATAAAAACACTTTTTCATTATATTTAAAAAATAGTATTTTAAGTAATTTACATGGCAAAAAATTTGAGCAATTAAATTTAGACCAGAAAGAAAAAATTAAAAATTTTGACTTGTGGTTTATAGAAATCAGTTATAAAAATAATGTCAATTTTGAGCCAATCGATTTGTTTATTAGGCTAAACAATAAACCATATCCGATTAAAGAAGATACTTTTGAGATGTGGAATTCTTATGTTCCCAGAGATGTTATAACTACTATTAAATCAATTTATAGCAATAATAGTGAATGGTTTTACATTAGGAAAAATAATTCCCGAATGGAAAATGAAAATATCTATACAGCTTTGGCATATTTACAGTATACATGGATTCGAGCCAATAAGCCTGATAATTTCAGTCCAAAAGATGTAGATATTTATAAGGTTGTTAACAAGATTAATTTTCGTATAAAATCAAAAAATGAGATTACTAAAGTTTTAGAAGATAGTTCTTTGTCAGATATTTTTATTACTTCTGCAAATGATTTTGAATTTAACTTCATTAAAAAACTACGAATATTACTCTCTGATTCAAAAGACAGCGCTGCATCGACTTTAAATAAAAACTTAGATGATATTTTTAATATTGAAAATGGTCGTAGAACCCAACAAGCATTTTACGCATTATGGTATTTTTTATATGATGTTCCATTTGAAACAATCGAAGTCAAAAAAATTGAAATTAGAAATAATTTAAAATCATTATTTAATGACATGACTGGTATTGAAAATAGACAAGCTTTCGATACGAATGTTTCAAAATTTAAATCAAAATATAATAGTCTTCAAATTAATTTATTCCAAAACAATCATAAACATAGACAAACTGCATTTTTAGGAGAAATAGCTAATATCTCTCAAGGAATAAATTTAAATGAATACCATCAAACGAATTCGAGAAATTTAAACGCACATTATCCTTATCTTAGGAAAGGAGAGTTTAAAGATTTTAAAATTAATTCCGAAGATTTGAACTACGTTGATGAATTGACGAAATTTAATTCGAAAGATTTTTTTAATTTTAACGACAAGATTTTGATAAAGAGAGCGTTAACGTCTAATACCCGCCTTAGCACAGCATATTATGAATCGAAATTAGTTTTCAATACCAACATAATTGGTTTGGTAATTAATCGATATGGTTTTGAAACAAAATTTATTTTATCTATTCTTTCAAGTAGATATTGTTTTCATAATTTTTATTTAAATTTTATAAAAGGAAGTGAAGAAACCAAAATTATAACATTATCTGAAATAAGGTCAATTGAAATACCTGTAATTTCTATAGAAAAACAACAACCATTTGTTATTGTTACTGATTATATTTTAAATTCTAATAACAATAAGGAAGCAAAATTGTTTTTTGAACGTCTACTTGATGCAATGGTATATGAATTGTATTTTGAAAGTCAGTTTCAAGCATTTGACATTAAAATCTCAGATTACTTAAATGAAATACCTCAGATTGAATTAGAGCTTAATAATTCATCCATTGATTCTATTTATAAGAAATTAAGTAGTCCAAATAATGATTTAAATATTAGTTTATTGAAAATCCTAAATATGAAAGAAGTAATAAATATTGAAAATAATTTTTAAAATATTTAGATTAAGATGACAAAACGTATTGTATCATTAGCAATTAATAATTGTAGAGCATATTGTAGTAGGTATGATGCGTTGACATTGCCAAATGGAGAGAATGTTCTAATTTATGGTGAAAATGGAAGTGGTAAAAGTTCTTTGTATAAAGCAATGAATAACTATTTTGCCAAATCTACTAAGTTGGCATTACCATTTGTAAAGAATAGATATTTATCCCATTTAGATGGAGAAATCAAAATAACTTTTTCAGAATTTAGCAATACTCCATTTCAACTTTTACCAGGTACAGAGGAGGAGTACACATTTGGTAGTGTCACGTCCGATAATAATATTGAATTTATTCAAACTGCATCACTAGTGAAAGGTTTTTTAGATTATACAGACCTTTTGAAAGTTTATTTACACAAAGAAGAACGACCTAATCTATTCGATTTAATAGTCTTTTCTCTTTTAGGAAATCATATACCACTAGCTAGTGGTGGGAATTTTAAATTCAAAGAAAAATGGGATCAATTACAAAATGATTTAACAGTAAGAGCATATACTAGAAATGATAGATGTCATAAAAATGCAGCAATTGAGTTACCCAATTATGAGATTCATCTTAGGTCAACTTTAGATTCAGTATTTAATGAATTAAATCGCTTATTAAACTTATATTTTACAGATTTTAATATTCAACTTAATTATGTTCTTCTCCCATTGGACTTTAATTATGAAAATTACAAAGTTGATTGGTACACGACGGCAGATTTGCGTTTAGATATAATTAAAGACGGAGTAAGTATTCTTGGTGATTATAGTGACTTTCTTAATGAGGCTAGGTTATCTGCAATTGCAATTTGCTTATATTTAGCTTCATTGTTGCAAAACCCGACGAATGTGGATTTAAAAATATTATTTCTTGATGATGTCTTTATTGGATTAGATGCTGGTAATCGTATTCCTATCTTAAACATATTACGTGCTGAATTTTCTGGTTTTCAAAAATTTATCTCAACTTACGATAGACATTGGTTTGAATTAGCAAAGAGACAGTTTGAAATTCATGATGACAAATCTTGGTCAACACTTGAAATTTATGTGGGAACAGAAACGGTTAATCACAATCTAATATCAAAACCTATACTAGTAAAAGGAGCTACAAATTATGAGAAAGCAGTTCAATATCTTCACGATAAAGTTCGCCCAGACTATCCCGCAGCAACCAACTATTTTCGAAAATCTGTTGAGGAATTGATTCAGGATTTAGTACCTGAATATGAATTAGTAGATGCTGATAACACTCAAATTGCAGATTATAAATTAACTTTATTGCTTTCAAAAACAAAAAATTTTTTGGAAAAAATTAATGCTGATGTTACAGATATTACTGCAATTATTGGGCTACTGCATAATTTAATTCATCCTCTTTCACATCATGAAATTACATCGCCAATCTATAAAAACGAACTACTTATACTGGAAAATGCCATTCCGAATCTTAGACAGTTACTAATAAACTTGGATATTAGTAATAACTATAGATGTGTACTCGAACATGGCAAAAGCATCAGGATTACCATGACTGTTAATTCAGCAGTAAATCATTTTACCTATTACGAGCTAAAATTAAAAGAATCCGTTATTTTAAGTAGAAATGGAGGAGCACCTAGTTTATCCAATTCAAAATGTTTTACTGAAAGATGTCATGGAACAAATAATGGTGTGCCAATACCATCTTTTAGCCCTTCAAAAAGTGATGCTCGATTTAACTATAATTCTTTAGAATCTGCTTCAGAATCAATTTATAATTTTTTGCAAGCCAATGGACCTGCTTTCGTAAAAGGAGTAAATTATCTTAATGGAATTGAATACCATAATGGTACTAATTGGGTTTCAATTATACCTCTTACAGTTTGGTAATAATTGAAAAACTATAAATGAAAATTCATCTACAAGGTTAAAACATTTAATTCAAAGTCTATCCCAAGGTTAATTGATATATTTCCAAACGAAAGTACTTATAAATAAGTAGTCAAAATTGCATAAAAAAGCCTCTTAAAAAGAGGCTTATATATTGATTAACTTTTTAGTTAAGCATAAACTAATTCAGATTTCCTTAAAGTTTCAATAGCAGACAAAGCATCATCGTTAGTTAAACCCAACATTGGACTTGTGAGAACTAGCTTTTCTTTAATGTTACTTGGTAAACCATTTAATGACTTATCATCATCAAGAATAACATAATCATTAATGCTCTTGTTTTTAAGTTGCCAGTTTAGAATCTCTTCCTTACGGGTCAAAAAAGTGGTATTGTCTTCAAGCTTCCCAACAATAGATACATCAATACCTCTTTTCTTGAAAATTTTTCTCCATTGAGGTAAACTATATGTAGATTTATGAGATGTAGTTAAGACAATAGAAGCCCCAGTCTCCGAAATAATTCTTTGAAGACTTGAAACAGCTCTAGGGCTAAAACTTGAAAAACCATCGTCTAATCTCTCAACGGGTTTCCAAGAAGATGCTGAAAGCATTACACCATCTATGTCTAATAATATTAACATGATACAAAGGTAATGTGTTATTCTTTAATAAAAAACATATTAAGTATTTTTTTAACTTACTGTTAATCAGCCATACAATTCCTCATAACGCTGAATATCTGCGTCAGTATCATAGTCATTTGCTTCAACATCTAATTTCTTCCAGTCAAACCCTTCGGCAGATGGATTTTTCCCTCCTTTGGAAGTTTCAATTTCCAATCCTAAAATACTCATACAAATGTAGCGATGATGACCATCTGTAATAATTCCTTCATGGACTTTTATAGAACTAAATCTTTTACCTAGTTGTAATCTCCTATGGATTCTTTCAATTATTGGAAAACTAATTGCGCCTTGCCCAGGTTTAAGGTCAAAAGGTGCTTGTGCTAAAAATTTTTCGATTTCAGCCTTTGTGATATTAGCCATTGTAAAATGTAAATTATAAAAGGCAAACTTACTGAAATAATTACAGTTTTAAAAAATATTCTATTTGCGATTTGCTACATATTTCGTAGTAAATCGCAAATGAAATATAAGCAAGTTCATCAACCAGTTCAATCATTGAACGAATAAATTTAAGCTTTTTTGGTCAGTCATTTTTTTTCTTTATATTTGTAATGGATGGATTCGAAAATTTGCAAGTCAAAATTGAGGAGCAAAAGCGAGACCCTATTTAGGAATAGAAAATTAAAATTCTACATATCAACGTATTAAAGTCGGAATACAATTCCCTCTTTCTCCGCCAGTAGAAATACAAATGGTTACAAAACCCACTAAATTCAACGATTTAGTGGGTTTTTTCTTTTACGGATATATCAAATTATTCATTTAATCTCAAAGTTTTGGTGTCTTTCGAGGTGTCACTAAATTATAAAAATTTAAGTGACACCTCTTACAGAAAACCACCAGTACAGCAAGGTGTTCAACAACATATTCAAAATATGTACATCTTGTTTGTAATTATTAGAAATTTTAAATTTAATAATAACTAAAAGGTTACCACTTATGAACACTACTGTATCAGTTCTCTTTTACATAAAGAGATCAAAAGCCAACAACGAGGGCATTTGCCCAATTTATGCAAGAGTAACAATCCAATCCAAACGATTTGAGTTTAGCGCAAACAAGTATGTAAATCCCGAAAGATGGTTAGGAGAAGGCTCTAAAGTCAAGGGTACTAATGAAGAAGCTAGAACAATTAATAGCCATCTAGATTATTTAAAAAATCAAGTTTTGGAAGCTGAAAAAAGATTATTCAAAAAAGACATCAAAGTTACTTCGGAAAACTTAAAGAATGAATTGTTTAGAGCAACCGAAACTAAACGTATGCTAATTCCAATCTTCCAAGACCACAACAATAAAATCAAAGAACTGGTTGGCAAAGAATATGCACCAGGAACATTAGAACGTTACAAAACTTCGTTGAGCCATACTAAAGAATTTCTATTGTGGAAGTACAAAGTTTCAGATATCGAGATAAACAAGATAGATCATGCTTTTGTAACCGATTATGAATTTTGGTTAAGAAGCGTTAGAAACTGCTCCAATAACACCGCAGTTAAATACATCAAGAACTTCAATAAAATAATAAAGCTTTGTCTGGCCAATGACTGGCTTGATAAAAATCCGTTTGCAAACTACAAATCGAAAGTTAAAGAAGTCGAGAGAGTTTATTTATCTGAAGAAGAAATTCAAAACATCATTGAAAAAGATTTCAAAACCGAAAGACTATCTCTTGTTCGCGATATCTTTCTTTTTAGCTGCTTTACCGGATTGGCATACATTGATGTCAAAAATTTAACAAAGTCGCATGTAAGCCTAGGAATTGATGGTGAGAAGTGGATATTTACTCACAGACAGAAAACAGAAACTGCTTCCAAAATTCCAATACTTCCATTTACACAAATGATTATTGATAAATATGCAGACCATCCACAAAATAACAATCAAGATAAACTACTTCCTATTTTGAGTAATCAAAAAATGAATACATATTTAAAAGAAATTGCAGGAGTTTGCGAAATCGAAAAAGAATTAACCTTTCACATTGCTCGACACACCTTTGCTACTACTGTCACACTTACAAATGGCGTTCCTATTGAAAGTGTGAGTAAAATGCTTGGGCATAAAAATTTGAGAACTACACAACATTACGCTAAGGTTTTGGATAGAAAAGTTAGTGATGATATGGCAATTCTAAAACAAAAACTGAAGTCACAAACAGTAGCAAAAAGTTCATAAGCGTTAAATTCTTAATTCAAAAAACATATCAAAATCATTAACAATTTGCGAGAGGACAAAATGTATAAAACATCGATGCAAATAGTATTGAAGAATCTATAATTATATTCTTTCTACATATCCAAAAAGTTTATTTAAAGTGATATAAAATGTAACCTTCTGTTTGGGAAATCATCTAAATCTTGGTGTCCAGATATAACAACTACTAAAAATACATGCAAATGGGGTTCATTTTTCCTTATAAAGTCAAAGTCGTTAAAAAAAGATTTATTAGCGATAGAATTGTCAAGTTATCAATCGAGAGACCTTATAATTACGATTGCAAACTTGGTCAAGTTATCGATTTGAGTATTGATGCTCCGCAATTTGGGTTGGAGGTTGATACATTTACAATTATAGATGTAAGTGGGAATACTTTTTTCGATATAATTGTAAAGAGTTGCCCCAATGATAGTAAAATTTCAGATTATCTTAGTATAATAAACACTAATGAAAGTATTTTTATATCTGATGCTTGGGACTCACAAGAATACAAAGGTCCAGGTTTGTTTATAGTAGAAAATATTTTCATAGCCCGAATCTTAAATATTTTGAAAAAAATTAGTCCAGACTCGATAAACATTTCAAATCACAAACTTTTACTTTTTAATGAGACCAAAGCAGATGTTTTTTTTGATTCAGAAATGAAAAAAATTTTAGGCGCAAACTACAAGAACATTTACCACGGGAGCCAGTTCGATTACTATAGTCTACTTAAGAAGCGTGTATATAATTTAGATCAAGATATATTCATATGTGGAACTTATAAATTTGAAAAGAACATAATGGTTGCTCTACTAAATATTGGGTTTAATAAAGAACAAATACATACAGGGAAGTAATGAAAATTAAAAAATTATTTTTATTAGAAGAATCGCCCAAGGAACGAAAGGAATTAGTAGATAAGACTTTAATTTTCGGCGAGCATTTCCTTAATAATTTGTCACATTTGAATGCATATAATGATCCATCTAAAAGCAATTTAAATACGGATAGAAAGTTCGCCATTAATGAGAAATCATCTGGGATAGATGAAATTTTGTCCTTATTAGAGGAAGAATTATTGAGCCCAGGTTTAAATACTGCATCCGGAGCAAACATGGGATACATTCCAGGAGGTGGTATTTTCAGTTCCGCTCTTGGCGATTACATTGCTGCAATCTCCAATAAATATGCTGGGGTATTTTATGCATCTCCTGGTGCCGTTAACATGGAAAATGAACTAATTCGATGGACAGCAGACCTTGTTGGTTATTCAAAGGGTTATGGCGGCAACCTAACTTCAGGGGGAAGTATAGCTAATCTTATAGCGCTCTTAACAGCAAAAAAAGCAAAAAATATAAATATTCGCAATATTGAAAGGACAGTTATATATTGTTCTCATCAATCACATCATAGCATTCAAAGAGCCATAAATATTATTGGTCTTGAGGACTGCATTATTCGCTACATTGATATTGATTCAGAATTACGCATGAATACTGAAAAACTTGAGAAACAGATTGTAGAGGATTTAAAAATTGATTTGAATCCTTTTTTAATTGTAGCAAATGCTGGGTCAACTGATGCTGGCATGATTGATCCTTTATGTGATATCGGAAAAATTGCAACACAATATTCGTTATGGTTTCATATTGACGCTGCTTATGGAGGATTTTATCTTTTGACAAAGAGGGGGCAGAAAAGATTAAAAGGAATTTCTTTAGCGGATTCTATAATTATGGATCCTCATAAAAGTTTATTTCTACCTTACGGATCAGGTGTGGTTTTAGTAAAAAATATTAATAATCTTATCAAAGCTAATCAGTACAGTGCAAATTATATGCAGGATGCCAATGAAGATTCCAATAGTTATTCACCTTCTCAGTTATCGCCCGAATTAAGCAAACACTTTAGAGGATTGAGAATGTGGTTACCATTAAAGCTCTACGGTCACAATACATTTGAACATTATTTAGACGAAAAACTGAACTTAGCAAGGTACTTTTATTCTAATGTAAAAAAAATCGGTTTTGAGGTCGGTCCAAAACCGGATTTATCAATCGTTACTTTTAGATTTCTACCCAAAAACGGGAGTGCAGATGACCTCAACAGATTTATTATAAAAGAAATACAAAACAACGGAAAGGTTTTCATTTCAAGCACCACCATTAATGGAAACTTTACATTAAGAGCTGCAATTGTTTCCTTTAGGACTCATAAAATCGAAGTTGATTCATTATTGAATATCCTTAGTGAAATCCTAAACAAAAAAGATATAACTACACCTCTTCGATAAATGACTGTTTTTTTAAAATGATTTAACAACTCCGATTCTTAACCTAATTCCAGCATCGTTTTGTTCTCCGTTCATATCTTGTATAATAGGCAATGAAAGAGTCAAAGGAAAACTCCAACTGTCGTAGTTAAAATTCGTGCCTATATTTAGAAATCCTAGGTAATAGCCAGAATCTTCATCTACACTACCATCTTCTCGTATTTTATCTAGCCATTCACCATAATAACCACCGAATACAGTCCATCTGTAATTTGTTTCAATGATTTTATATTGAGTATCATTTGAAATTAAGTCCGCTTTCTTTTTTATTTCTTTTATTCTATAGGAAAATGTTACATTTTGAACTGATATATTTCCATAATAATTTCCTTTAAAACCATTCGTCGTGTATTTAAAAGTCCCATTGCCTTGAAGTGCTATATTGTTTTCCCATCGCTTTGAAAATAGCAGCCCGACCATTGGGTCAAATGAACCCGAACCAACCACAACGGTTGTATTGTCAAAATTCGATCCTTTCTGAATTCCTGTTGGTAGTTCGAGACCTCCTTGTAGTGCAATGTTAAAGTTATTTTTTGAATAAGCATTAAAAGTTCCTATTACCATTAAATCTCCTAAACCATTGTCGTTACCGCTATCAGTGTGTAAAAAAACATAGGGAAGTGATGCAGCAATCGTAATTTTATCCGTAATGCCATATCGTACACCTAGAGAATTCACAAAAATGCTTTTAAGTGGCGTTTCTTCGTCCTCTTCTATTCTGGCTTCCTCGATATGTTGACTTTTGATATTGATATTTCGATATTCTACATAGTCTTCTAATACTAATTGTCTTTTTTCGAGGGTTAATAATCCATTGTTGTTATTAAAACTGCCCGAAGAACCAGTTGCTGCACCTGCACAGCACGCACATTGACTATTAGCATAAGTTACAGAAAATAAGATAGTTATAAGTAATATTTTATATTTTTTCATAGATTTTAGATTTATTTTAAAAAACAAAAAATTAATAATTTTAAGATTTTAAAAAGGTTTTTTGTTTGTAGAACGACAGTATTGCTAACACAAATAATATAGCAAGTGAATAATATATGTAAATTGGTGTTATTACCTTGTCTCCTTTCGCATAAGAATGTAATCCCGACAAGTAGAAGTTAACCCCAAAATATGTCATTAGTATAGAATAATAAGACAAAACGCTAAACAAGGCGAGGATCCATTTCCCTCTTAAAATAGGTACTAGTCGCATATGTAGAACAAAAGCATATATCATTATACTAATCAATGCCCAAGTTTCTTTAGGATCCCATGCCCAATATCTTCCCCAACTCTCGTTCGCCCACTGTCCACCTAAAAAATTACCTATAGTTAACATAATAAGTCCCACAGTCAATGACATTTCAGTAATCAGTAGAACTTTTGTTATCGCATCACTTAATAGTTTTTTATTAGATTCATTTAAAAAACACATCATAATCATTGAGACTAATCCAAGTATCATTGCCAATGTAAAAGGTCCGTAGCTTGCAACAATAATAGCAACATGTATCATTAACCAGTAAGAATTTAAAACTGGTTGTAAATTGGCAATTGATGGGTCTAACCAATTCCAATGAGCTACCATGAGTATCATTGAGGCAACAAAAGCTGTTGACGCGACCGTTAAACTTGATTTCCTACCTAGTATTAATCCGAATAACATTGTTGCCCAACTAATGTAAATGATTGTTTCATAAGCATCACTCCAAGGTGCATGTCCTGAAATATACCATCTGCAGATAAGCCCTAAACTCTGTAAGGTAAAAAGAGCGAGAACTAGATAATGCATAATCCTCAAGCAAGTTCTGAAGAACTTTCTAGGTTTGAAAATATTCAGTAATGATAAAACAAGCATTAAAACTCCGGCATACATATACCATTTAAAAAGTTCTTTGAATACATCATATTTGTTATAAAGTAGTTCGGCACTTATTTTATCTTTTGAGGGTCTTACTTTACTTCCAAATTTTATTTGATATCTTTCAATACTCAACAAGAGAGAATCAGATTTAGAATAATTATCTTTATCGAACGAGGTAACTAAAGAAGTAAAATAAAGAGGCAAAATATTTTTTACATAAAGTAAATCCTTGCCTTCAACTCCTGAATGTTCTGTCTCTGAAGCAGAAATCCATTTGTTATTTAAATCATTAGGAATTGGAAAAATTTTAAGTACACGACCAGTAATGATATTATAGAATATATTCACACGTTTATCAGTTTCTATAAAATCTTTTTCATACTGGTTAGGTAGCAAAGAACGATAGGAATCTTTCGCTTGATTTGCAAGTTTATACTTTCCATCTCTATCAAAAAAATCCGCTAACGCTGCATACTTTTCATCAGCTTTTAGCCCAATTAGTTTTCTTAAACTATCATTATCTTTCTTTAAATATATCAAAGGAACATTATACCACACTTTAGGACGTTGCATAATTGAGATAAGAACCTGGTCAGAGTTTAAACCGTTGTAGTAGTCATTCTTACTTATTTTCCTTAGCAATTCTGACGAATAGGTATTTAAAGGTTTCATCCTTCCTACTTCATCCTGTACAACCAATTTACTAAATAGCTTCGCATGCTTAACAGGAACAGCATAAAAATCTATTATAGAATCTAACCGGAATTTAATAACAGACTTTTCAGAATGATTCATTTCCTGACCAAAAGAACTTAGACTGAACAGAGAGAAGAATAGCAGTATAGAGACAAAACCTTTTTTTGAGTAGTTCTTTAATTTTTTCTGTACGATTCCGAATCTTGATTTTTTATCGAACAATAATAAAATTAGACTAAGATATAACAATGCATAACCCAAATATGTAACATTCGTACCAAGATTGTCATGGTTTACCGCTAATATAGTTCCCTTCTCATCAGGGTGATAAGAAGCCTGAAAAAAGCGATATCCATCATAATCTAAGACATGGTTCATATAAATTCTTTCTTTCGTTTCCTTATTCTCATCCAAAACAGAAACTCTACTTTCAAATGAAGAATAACTATTTAATGTACCCGGATATTTTTCCGCAATAAAATCATCAAGCCTAATTTTAAAAGGAAGCTTATATTCCTTACTACCATAAGATAGTTTCAACCTCAAATCATCAATCAAGACAATTTCTGGCACTCCTTTCTTCTTTTCTTTTCCAAACAGGACTAAATCTTTACTTATATTTCCAACTTTAATTTTTAATTCTAGGGCATCATTTTCACCTTTATTATCATATTTAAAATCTGAATTAACATCTAAAACTCCATTTTTGGGAAAAAAGGGAACAACAAATTGTATATTATTAAAATTATAAAGACTCTTTACATGCAACAACGATTTATCATTAGCTATGACATTACCTGAATTTCCAGAGGACATCTCCAAAAAACTTCCGTTAATTGGAACTTTAATAAAAAGCCGCCCATCAATTTCGCTTGTAAAATTAATTGCGTTAATCATAGGTCTATTATAGGTAAAAGTTACATTCGGGGTTTTTAAGATTTCCCCATCCTTAATAAAATGATCAACCCTAACATTTTCGTTCACAGTTACAATTTTCAGATACCTATTCCCGTTTTTATCCTGCTTAAAAACTTGTTTTGCATTCATGATAAAACGGCTATAGATAATATCAACTGGCTTGTTTTGATGATTGGCATGAATGGCAAAATCGTTATTGCAATCTGTTTTTTGAGACAATAATAGAGCCCGGCTTATTACCGTTCTTTTTTGTGAGCCTTTAGTTTCAATTTCGGCTGTTAAATAAGCTTTATCAGAAAGAATCTCTTGTTTACTTTCACCTTCTTTTAATGAAACTATTCCTTCGTAGCCAAAATACCTCGTAATAAAAGCACCAGTTATAATAAAAATAAAGGCAAAGTGGAGTCCTAAAATCACTAATTTGTCTTTCCTGAATAACTTATACTTACCAATATTACATACGAAGTTGATTGTAAACAACAGTAGAATTAATTCGAACCACCATGAATTATAAATAATAATTCTTGCAGTATTCGTATTATAACTATTCTCAATAAAAGTCCCTGCCGCCATAGAGCCAGCAAAAATCACGAACAATAGAGCCATTAAATAATTTGAAGAAAATACCGAAACTAGTTTTCTAATCATTAGATTGATTTTAAAATAAAAATGTTACCGACAATAGTCAGCAATATGTTAAAAGAAGAATTTTTAAAAAATCCCGTGACTAAACACAAGTCATGTTAATCACGGGATCAAACCAAAAACAGGAATTAAATATTATATAGATTTTAAATATTCTATAAGATCATTTTTTTGTTGAGAATTTAACTGAAGATTAAAGTGATTATCATAATGATTAACAACATCTCCCAAAGTGGTAAATCTTCCGTCATGATAATAGCCTCCGGTACTTCTCGCAAACAATCCTCTCAAAGGTGTGGTTCTGTACATTCCAGTAGGTGACCTACTAGCTTCAAAATTATCAATTCCCAACTCAGATGCAGAATGCAGATTAAATCCTGCGTCAGTAAAAATTGGTGATATGTGGCATGTTGCGCATTGACCAACACCTTGAAATACTATCTTACCTGCCGCAGCTGCCGCAGCATCATAACTTCCTGACGGTGGTACGGGAGCGAGTAATGAAAGCTGATATGCCTGCAAACCAGGTAATTTAGGGGTAATTAAATCAGGAGAATTCGTAACATTCCCAAAATTATTTTCACTTGCTATGGGAAACTGAACTGCATTATTCAATCGAGAATCAGAGAAGTTTCCTTTCCCATGCATTTCAAGATTAGCAACAAACGCATTCCAATAAGTCATATCTCCCCATCCTGTATAAGTCGCTAAATTAACCCCTTGCATTCCATAGGCAGCAGGTATTAGATTAGCGGCAATCGTCCCATCTGGTTTCAATGCCTTACCATCCATAAATAGACCAGCATTAAATTTACCTGGACCCCATCCTTGCAATACTGTCATGACCGTTGGTTCATCTACATGGAGTAAATTAGCCAAAAAAGCTGCATTATCAGTAAGTGATACTATCACTCCTACATTAAGATCTCTATTCGGCCAGCCATCCAATCTTTTTCCAATTCCCGCAGCAAATGAGTTATCAACTGTAGAATGACAAAGTGCACAAGTTATGCCTACAGAAGTCATATTTCCACTAGTATCGAAATTACCTTTTAATCCTACCACAGCATTTAACTTTAAAAGAGTAAGTGTAGTAGCCGGACTATTTAAATCAACCTGACCAGCTTGAATTGCCTGAGCAACATCAGCAGGTAGAGCCTCTGAATCAACCTTTAACCCAACAGACAATGCTGTCGCGGGACTAACACCTGAACCATATCCGCCATTTGACGAGCCTTTAATAGCTTTGTCTAAATGTAAAATTCCACTCCAAAAATCTTCATCTCCAAAAGTATCATGTCTAAAAGTTTCTTTTCCTTCTGTTACCAGTGCCGGATCTAAAATTTCTGTAATTGTTTCGGTTCTTATTTCTGTTTCTGTACAACTAGTACTAAAAATACCGACCAGTACCAATGACAACAGACTATAGATTTTATTTATTTTCATTTTTTTAAATTTTATAGATTATTTATTTAACAGTAATCTTACCTTTCATTGTTTTATGAAGATTACAGAAATAATTCTCATTCTTGGTAACAATCTTACTCCAGCTTTGATTTTGATTTATCGGCTTAGATGACCAAGTTTTCTTAATTTCATCTGTAATATCATGTGGATAAAAATCTTTGTTAATCCAAACTATTTTAGATCCTTTTTCAACAACTAAATCCGCAGGTATAAATTTCATTTTTGAAATTTCTATCGTGTAAACTTTAGGAGCCTTTGTCTTCTTTTGACCGCTAACTTGCGGCGCAAAAATCAGCAAGGCAACTAACAGTATAAAGCTTTTATAATAACCTCTCTTTAGTCTCATTATTTTGAAAATTTATGTTGAACCATTTCAGCATGTGACAAGTGAGTTTCTAGTGCAGGTAAAACCGCCTCTAATAGTGACTTTAACTCAGTGTTCTTAGCTTGTGGAATCAAAAGGTCTCTTACAGCAGCAATAACGGCTTTATGGTAAGCAACCTCATTATCAATGTATGCCTTGTTAAAATCTTTTCCTTTTTTTGCTCTCAGTTCTTTCTTTGTGTTTTCAGAAGCACTTAATAAAGATTGACTAACTGCATTATCTTTTGGTGTTACGCCTAATTTTTTAACAAGTGCAACAGCTTGCCCAATAACGGCTTTGTGGTCAGTCATCATCAAGGTTGCAAATTCTTTAATTTCCTTGTCCTTGCTTTTTTCAATAGCTATTTCAGCATAGCTTATGTCTATTTGATTAGCAACCACAGCAACTGATGCTATTTCAGGGTCTGATAATTGGGGTTGTTTTTGCCCAAACGAGAACGACGACACTAGCAGAACCACTAGCACACTTACAGTTTTTTTCATTGAAATAATTTTTTTCATTGTTTTGATAATTTAAAGTTTATATCGTTTGGATGAAAATTCTAGAGTACGGTTACAAAATTTTCCATTTATTTTCGTTAACTCATTAATATGCTACTTGAATTTTGTCTCCATCAACTCCCAGACTAAGTAAATGTTCTTTGATATTATCATTAAAACTTTCTGGTCCGCAGACATAGTAGAATAAATTTGTATCAGTTACCCAAGATTTCAAGAATTCTTTATCAATTCTACCTGATTCACAAGAATCTGAAACTTCTCTGCTCAAAACATTTATACAATTCACTCCTAGCAGTTCATTCAGTTCATCTCGCAATATGATATCTTCTTCTTTCTTATTTGCATACATCAAAACATTGTCTCCCAATCTATTTGTTTTTGATAGATTCCTTATCATAGGTAAAAAAGGAGTAATTCCTGAGCCTGCAGCAATAAATACACCGTCTCCTTTATATTCATATGAATCCCAAGCTTCAGAAATTATTATTTTTGCATCGAGATTCAACTCTGACATCCAAAACGTTAATCGGTTTCTTTGTCGATATACTTTCACTATTATTTCTAGAAAGTCATCTTCATTAGTACTAGTTAACGTAAATGGCGCAAAGTGTTTAAACGATTCTAGGGAATCAATTGACAGTTCAATCGCCTGACCAATAGTGTATTTAAATAATTTTGGTTTTTCTAACAATAACCTTAGCACGTCGTGAGTTATCCATTCTTTATGGATGATTTTTGTGTCGTAATACATCTTTTCTTTGTTTTTTAATTAAACGATTAAATTGTAAATTTGATGGGGTGATTTTTTTTGAATACACCATCAAACGATGCAAATAGGAAATAACACATGTAAAAGAGTGGTACACTATTTATCTTCTGCCTCAGGCAAACTACCGTTTAGATGCAACAAATGATTTAATGGTTACATTTTGTAACCTAAAGTATGGGTCATGCATCTAACTTTAAAATAAAAATATCGATGGAAACAAAAATGGAAAAAGAGCCGCTACCAGTATTGACTGACGAAGTTATAATTGAGCGGATTTTAAAAGGTGAGACTGAATTATTTGAAATTTTGCTTAGAAGATATAATCAGATACTCTATAGAACCGTGAGAAGTTACCTGAACGATGGAAGTGAAATTGAAGATGTCATGCAGGATACATACATCAACGCATTTCAAAAGCTATATCAGTTCAGTAATAAATCATTATTTTCAACTTGGCTGATTCGAATTGGAATTAATGAAGCACTGCAGAAAAACAGAAAACTCAGTAAAGCGAGGTTGCAAACTACATCTTTAGAAGAAAAAACATATCAATTACCAGACAATACTACTATGAGTCAGGAAAATAAAATTGCACAAACAGAGAAAGCAGGCTTTATAGAAAAAGCATTTGAAAAACTCCCAGAAAAATATCGAATTGCTTTTATGCTTAATGAAGTTGAAGGGATGAGTGTTTCCGAAATTTCAAAATGTCTTGAAATAAGTCAAAGTAATGTCAAAGTAAGACTTCATCGTGGAAGAATTATGATGAAAGAGTCACTACTTAGCATGGTTACTAAGTCAGAACTATTCGAATTTGGCAATTCCAGGTGCGATAGAATTGTTGAATATATCATGAAAACTATCAATAAACTATAAATCTAATATAAATAAAATGAAAGTTGTAATTTTTGACGATTATCAAGAAGCTGTAAAAGATTTAACATGTTTCATCCTTCTGGAAGTACATGAAGTAACTGTAACTATGAAATGCACGATAATTAGTATCATCATTCGAAAAGCTTGGTTCTCATTCGTGAAAGAACAAGAATAGATGAAGATTTTTTATCGAAGTTGCCGAGCCTTAAACTAATCAGTCAAACTGGAAAATAGCAAGCCATATTGTTTTAGAAACCTGCAGCAAATATAAAGTATTGGTAGTAGAAGGCATAGGCTCACTGGTTGCTCCTTCGGAACTAACATGGGGTTTGATTTTAAATGCGCAAAGAAAAATTCCACAAGCTATTGCTTACATGAGAAATGGTCTATGGCAAACCAACATTGGTAAAACATTAAAAGGTCAAACTATTGGAATATGGGGTTATTGAAAAATTAGGAAAGAAAATAGCAAATTATGCTAAGGCTTTTGATATGACAGTTTAGTATGGGGAAATGAGAAATCCTTTGCCATTGCGAAAGATGATAGCTGCTTAGTTGCCGAAAATAAAGAAACTTTTTTTAGAACTTCCGACATAATAACATTGCATCTACGATTAGTGACCGAAACTCAAGGAATAGTTAAACAAGCAGATTTACAACAAATGAAAAATGAAGCAATATTTGTTAATACCAGTAGAGCAGAATTGGAAGAAAGAGAGGGGCTCGTGAATGCTTTGTTATCAGGTCGATAGGGTTATGCAATTCTTGATGTGTATGAAGAAGAGCCTGTATATAATAAAGAATATCCATTCCTAAATATGCCAAATGTAATTTGCACACCGCACACGGGATATGTAAAAAAAATGGATATGAACTCTATTTTTCAAAAGCATTTAAGAACATAAATAACTTTGCTAAAGGTAATCCTGAGAATATTATCAATTTACACATCTTGATGTAGTCTTTGTCCTAATTGTGTGCATCTTTCAAATAAGTGAAATGCTTTTTTTTGTAACTTTTTGACATTTTGTAACCTTTGGGTTAGTTGTTTCATCTAATGTCTATAACAAATAAAAAACATTAGAAATGGAAACAAAAAATGCACAATCAATCAGACAAACTTCAGATCTCCTTCGCTATACATATGGTATAGTACCTATCGTGGCTGGACTTGATAAATTTTTTAATTTTCTCACTCACTGGGAAAATTATATTCCATCAAGTTTATCAGAATTGTTGTCTATGTCTCCACATGCGCTCATGATAATAGTTGGGATTATAGAAATTGTTGCTGGTCTGATAGTTTTGGTAAGACCAATTATTGGTGGTTATATAGTGTCAGCTTGGCTTGTACTTATTGGAATATTATTGCTAATCGGCGGTACATTCTTAGACATAGCAGTACGTGATTTTGTGATGGCAATTGGTGCATTTTCACTAACAAGATTAGCAAAATTTACACATAAATATTAGTGTTGAAAATAGGAGCTTATGGGTGGGGTTGGTTAGGGCTTCATTTGTAGGCTCGTACTTCTTTAATGTCCGACGAACATGATTTGATTTCAAATCAAAAAAAACAATAAAAAACTTAAATAAAAATCAAATGGGTGAAGAGTTATTAAAATTGAATGTAATGGTTGACAAGAAACTTCATGCAGATATAGAAACACCTATGCACGCAGGAGCATTCGATATTAGCGATGATTCAAAAATCGAAATAATCGAAGAATGTTTCTACAAGGTTATGCATACTCTCGGACTTAATCTCGAAGATGATAGCCTGAAAAAAACACCTCATCGGGTGGCTAAAATGTTTGTGAAAGAGATTTTTAGCGGTCTCAATCCATCTAACAAACCTGAGATAAAATTATTTAAAAACAAGTATTTGTATGATGAAATGCTTGTTGAAAAAAATATTACACTGCATTCTTATTGCGAACATCACTTTGTGCCAATTATTGGTAAAGTGCACGTAGCATACATATCGAGTGGAGAAGTAATTGGCCTTTCAAAGATTAATCGGCTGGTTCAATATTATGCCAAAAGACCTCAGGTGCAGGAAAGGCTAACTAAGCAAATAGCAGACGGTTTGGTAAAAGCACTAAATACAGACAATGTCGCTGTAATTATAGAAGCAGATCATCTTTGTGTTGCATCTCGAGGAATTAAAGATACCAATAGTAGTACCATTACGTCGTGCTATTATGGAAAATTTAAAAAGAAATCTGTTAGGTCAGAATTAAAATCTTACATAGTATAAATTAACGTCTTAATAGTATTTGTATGAGTAATAGAAAAGCTTTTATAATAACGATTTTAAGTTTTGTGGCATCTATGATATATAGCTAAGTTCATTATCACTAATGATTTAAAAATATTTTAACAACATGTATGGTAGAAAAATCATAATAACCTTAAGTTCAGTAACATTAGGAGTCTTTGGGATAATTTTGAGTTTCGCTCCTAATGTTTTATTAAATTATCGAAATATCACTGTGGATAACGACACTTTAATTCTTGTTCAGATTTTAGGTGCGCTCTATTTTTCATTTGGAGTACTTAATGGATAGCAAAAAGTTGTCTGGTCGACGGAATATATAATCGGCCAATTGTACTTGCAAACTTAGCGCACTATTTTATCGGTGGACTCGCTCTGCTAAAAGGACAACTTTTTAAAACCGACGCATCTTATATGATTTGGCTATTGGGTATGCTATACTTTTTTTTTACTATCTCCTTCGGGTATATGTTAATAAGCAATCCAGCAATTAATGTTATCTCCACCGCTAAATCAGAAAATAATAAGTAAACAGTTTTTAATTAAAATCAATTAAGCATATGAAAAAATATTACTATTCGTGTTCGGTATTTTTGTCGCAAACTCTATTTTTGGTCAGGTAACAGAAACTTTTGAAACACAGACCGACAACTCACTCTCATTTACGAGTAGTGGGAAAACGTTTAATCTTGGTGGTGTATTCTACATAGAAAATTTGCAGGATTATGGTTTTGGACCTTCCAATTTCTATATAGATAATTCAAATTCCTGTGGTACTCCGGGAATTACAGGCACTATAATTACTAGTGATGGAAACAATGTTTTCTTAAACAGTATCTAGATGTTTGTGTCTGCAAACTGTGAATTTGCATGATCAGGAAACATACTGGTGTCTTGGTATAGAAATGGAAATTTGGTTTCATTTAGAAGTTACTTAGTTAGTTCTATAATTACAGTAGATAATGGTTTTGTTAATCTGAACTTTGATGCGGATGGGCAAGGTTTAGTCGAAGCAGACGAGTGGCGTTTTCAGGCACCAGCCTCTTTAAACTATATAGCAGGTGACAATTTCAAGTGGACTGATGCTGCACTCCAAATCTCTGATGTTAACTTCCAATCTTAAATTAGTTTTTATCCAAATCCGGTAACTGAATTATTAAATATCAATTTTAATCAGGAATATGAAAGTATTAGCGCTAAAGTTATAAACGTAATAGACCCTATATGAAGAGACAATAGTGTCTTCAAATAAACTTAAATTAAGGATTACAGAACCAATTGGTCTTTACTTTATCGAACTGAAAAATAATAAAGGAGAAAAAACTGTTCTTAAAATTTTCAAAAAATAATCTTCCATATATCGCTTTCTGTAATCACTTTTAAAGCATAATTTTAGTAAAGAGAGTAAACAGTAAACAACAAAAGATGAGTAACATTACTTTAAAAAGAATATATGACCATAAGAAACCTGACGATACATATCGCATCTTGGTTGATAGGGTTTGGCCACGTGGTCTCAAAAAATCAGAAATTTTCTTGGATGAATGGAACAGAGAAGTTACACCATCAGTCAAAATTAGAAAGTGGTTTGACCATCAGGAAAGTCGCTTTAAAGAATTTACTAAATTATATACCGAAGAATTAAAACAAAAAGAAGAAGAATTAAACCGGCTGAGATCTATAGCCAAAACAAAAAAGGTCACTTTGCTATATGGTGCAAAAGATCCCCAAATTAATCATGCTGTTATTTTAAGGGATGTTTTAACAAAGCTGATTTGAAATTAAAAAGTAATAACAAACAAAAACACCGCTATCACGGTGTTTTTCAAAGCATAAAAAAAGCGAATGAGTTGCAAATTCCAAAAATAGATTTTGGAATATAGGCATCCTTTGAAAAAAGAAAATTAGGAACCACACCAATTCCCTAAGTTGTCTATATCCAAACCGGAGACAATTACGCTGTCTATGGAAGTCATTGTTTGTAATG
This sequence comes from Flavobacterium aquatile LMG 4008 = ATCC 11947, assembly GCF_000757385.1. Classification (GTDB taxonomy): domain Bacteria; phylum Bacteroidota; class Bacteroidia; order Flavobacteriales; family Flavobacteriaceae; genus Flavobacterium; species Flavobacterium aquatile. The sequence goes on from NZ_JRHH01000006.1 coordinate 235,765, forward strand.
AAATTCCTGAAGCAAATGAAACAACGCATAGCAAAGTAGGAAGTGGAATAACATTGTGCAACAAAACATTCACAGACCTAAAAGATATTGTTGATATGGAAATACCTTTTATCAAAGCAGGTATATAAACTTTGTCTCTTTTTTATTTAATTTCCATAATAAATGATAAGTATAAAATAACAACATTTGAGTTGAATAACAAAGCCACGCAACTATTATCTAAATTAAACGAACAGTTAAACTTTACCGATTTAGAAATTGATGATCCAATATTGAGAAGTGTGGATGCCATCAATATCATAATAAACTCAGTTGAAAAATTAAAAACAATTTTCGAAAAAGAAAGAATAAAATCTCACGAACAAGAAATTGATTTCTTTAAAAATATCAAACCTCGATTTACCTCTAAACTAATTTACTATAATGCGATTTTTAAAATAGAGACAAAAAAACCTCATGGTGGAGAACGTATTTTAAAGAAATATTTGAATAACGAATTGAATAAGTTAAAAAGATACTTTGACAATAATTTAGACTTTTATAAATATTACAGAACAGGAAGTAATTACCTTGATCACAAGTATTTCACAAGAGGAAAATTCGATATTAAATTAGCTTTAGATAGCTTCTATTTTGAAGTTGACCATAGTTTTTCTACATCACATGATTTTAAAGTGGCTAAGATTATGGCACACGATTTAATCCAAGTTTATTTAGAAGATAAATTGCTAATGATGGAAAATAGAGAACCAAGAGAAAAATCACAAGTCAATCCCAAGATAAAACAAAATTGGACAGGCTCTAAAGTTGCATTAATAGAGCTTTTGTATGCTTTGCATACCGAAGGTGTGTTTAATAATGGAGCATCCGATTTAAAGGATATAGCAGAGTATTTTGAAAACATATTCAATATCGATTTAGGTCAATATCATAGGGCTTTCCTTGAAATTAGAGTAAGAAAATCAGAACCAACCAAATTTCTGAATACTCTTAAAGATAAATTAGTAAGAAGAATGGAAAATACAGACGACTTGCTCTAACACCAATAAATACAATACTTTGAATAAAAATCAATCACAACTTGTGATTGACTTGTGATTTAAAACGAATCAAAACCCACAATTTTGTACCATAACAATTTAAATTATCAGTTATGGCAATCGAAGTTATTACTCGCGAAGACTTAAACGAATTTCGCACACTCCTACTTTCTGACTTAAACGCAATGTTTAATTCAAAACCACAACAGCAAAAAAAATGGCTCAAATCTAATGAAGTCAGAAAGCTGTTAAACATTTCTTCAGGCACTTTACAAAATCTACGTGTCAACGGTACATTAACCTACACTAAAATTGGTGGAATTCTATATTACTCCAGTAATGATTTAGAAAAAGTCATAGAAATCAACAAAGTTGAAGCAACACCTAATTTATTCAATCGTAAATAACCTCAAAGATGAATTACATAAAACATCTAACAGGATTTTTCGAGAAAGTTGCAATTGACAAAACACTCAATCCAACACACGTAAGTTTGTATGTCGCATTGTTCCAATTCTGGAACTGCAATCGGTTCAAAAATCCAATAAGCATTTCTCGTGATGAGGTAATGCGAATTAGTAAAATCAGTTCCAAAGCTACCTATCACAAATGCCTTAAAAACTTACATTCATTAGGATATATCAACTATGAGCCTTCTTATAATCCATTCAAAGGAAGCCACGTTTATCTATTCAATTTTTCAGATGGTCTAAAGCCAATTCCGAAAAGCGAAAAAACAACAATACCAAAAAATGAACCTGTTTTTGAACTGGTTAATGAACAAGTAGTGAGCAAGCTTTATACTGGTAGTGGTACAAGTAATGAAACAGGTATTGAACAAGCTCTAGTATCTTATATAAACAATACAAACATACCAAACATTTCAAACGATTTAAAGATTGTAAACTTGGACGAGAAAGCAAAAAATTTTGAAAATGACGATGAGTTTTTAAAAAATGTTGATGAAGAACAAAAAGAAAAAAGTTCCGCCAAAAAAGAAAAAGAGAATGTTCCCAAAATTGAAGAAGTCAAAAACTATTTCCTTGAAAATAACTTTCCAGAACTCGAAGCAATTAAGTTTTTCAATTATTTCTCCAGCAACGGTTGGTTAGTGGGTGGCAAAACCCCAATGGTCGATTGGCAAGCAGCAGGACAAAATTGGATATTAAACGCACCTAAATTCATTTCAAATGAACAACAATCCAACAGAGCAAAACACCTCAACACAGGAACCGACAAAGATTATTCAGAGCCATTATAGTTATACTCAAGTAATTGTTTGGCTAGAGAAAAAAGGTGTTGAAATCTTCGGAAATCATTTCAAAATTCTTGAAACTGATTATCCCATAATTTACAAACTCATTGCATATTTTTTAAAAGATGAAGCAACGTGTTTCCAATACAACATCAACCTCAACAAAGGAATTCTACTTTCTGGTCCAGTTGGTTGTGGTAAAACATCACTAATGAATTTGATGAAATATCTAACACCAACAGAGCATAAGTTTTTCGTAAAACCGTGTCGAGATATAAGTTATGAATTTATCAAGGACGGCTACCAAATTATTCATAAATACAGTAAAGGCAAACTCTACCAATCCGAACCCAAAACAATATGCTTTGATGATCTTGGTACAGAAAACAACTTAAAATACTACGGAAACGAATGCAACGTAATGGCCGAAATTCTATTAAGTCGGTATGATATTTTTACAGCAAAAAAAATACAAACGCACATAACTACAAACCTTTCAGCTTCTGAAATTGAGAATTTTTACGGCAATCGTGTCCGCAGCAGATTGAGGGAATTATGTAATTTAATAGCTTATGATAGAACTTCAATAGACAAACGGAAATAAATTGCATAATCACGAACACCAAAAAAACAATAGACAAAGCGTGAGTAAATGTTCAATCTAATTGCATACGACAAAACCATACAAGACAAGCGATGAACCAAATAACCAACTTCTGGAATCATTTTAGGCAAAACAACTTCGTTTTCCTACTACTAAACGAAATCCCAAAAGACGAACTCAAAGTGCATTTCAATAAATTGATTTATCTACTCCATCAATACAATAAAGACCTTGATCTAATCATAAAAAACAAAAGCAAAGATGCCGAACTAATCATTACAGCAAATGGCAATCCTTATCTTTTCAAAGAAGTAGAACTACTAGTACATTATGCTCCAGTTATAGAACGTTGGAAAATAATCTCATTTCTACAGCCAGAGACAAATCTAATCAAATATAAAAACTGCGTGGATAAACCTTTAGAATACTATGGTGTTATTCTAAAAATTAGCGAAATGTATTTCGAGCCTTTAAAAATTCAGAACAAACCTTTAGAATTGGGAATTAGAGTTTATGTTAAAAATCAAATAGTCAGCAACTACAACCCAAGATTGAGAGAAGCCGTTTATATTCATTTGGAACACGTACTAGGAGAAAAGTCTTTTGCAAATCATATTAGCTTAATTGATATTGCACAAATACCAAATGATTATGATAAATTAAAGCTTATAGAGCTTTATAATATAGCAGTTTACATTGAAGACTTTAAGGGATTTTTTCATTGATGATTAGGGATAAATGACTTAATAAAAATTTAATTAAAATGATCTAAAATTTTGATTTATATTTTTGCTTAATTTTAATTTGTTTCTTAAAATACATTTCATCAAAGATATTTTGTAATAATGGATCTGGAATTATAAAAGTATTATCGCTTATAAGCTTTTTTAATCCAATAGAATTTTTCAAAAACATGGCGCAAATATCTAATTCATCAGCTGACATAATTTTCCCATTTAGGGACTGTCTAATTTCTAAATATTCCTCAAATTTTCTGTAAGGATTGTTGAATTTCTTGTATAAGCTTAAAAGGAATATTTCTAAATCATCTATAAAAATTGATAATGGATAAAAATCTTCTTCATTCTCCTTTTCTAACAGAAGACTTAAATCTGTTTGTATTGCTCCATATCTTTCAAGTGTAACAACAATTGAAAATACATTTGAAATATGATTTGTATCAATCACAACTTTTTCATTTTTGGTTCCAATAATTATTTTATCATTATTAAATATTTCATTTTCAACTCTCAAACACTGATTATATCCTTCTTGAATAGATGTTTTAAAATCTTCTTTAATCCTTGTATATGCTTTTTCAGTATTTCTTAAAGGCTCTCTGAACTTGGATGTTTTACATTCTATGATGTAAGCAATTTTATTGTGGATAATTAATATATCTTGTTCGTAACCATTCAGGTGATAATTGTGATATACTTTAGTGTTTTTGTCTTTAAAAAAATTATTGAAAATTTCTAAAGTTTCCTCTTCAAAAACTAATTTTCCTCTTCGTTGATAAAGTTGAGTAAGTGATTTTTGATTATCTCCAAGAATAGTAAAAAGATGATTATAAATCGAAGTTGGTATTTGCTTTTGAAAAATGTTTAAATATTCGTAATCGTTTAACTTAATTATGGGTTGTAAATCAAGAGGATTCTTTTGTGTGTAAAATGTAAAATCAATTTTATTTTTTAAATCTTTTGAAAATATATCGAGTAAGTAATCCAACTTATCTGCATCAATGAATTTAATGAAATCTGATTTTGTGAAAACCAAAGCCAAATGTGGTCTTTCATAAAAATCAAGGAATTTTGACTTTGTTTCTTCAGATAGTTTGTTCAAATCAAATCCATTTTTATCTGTTACCATATAATAAAAAGATTTATCGAGTAAGAATGATTGGGAATCATAAACTTTTTCTTTATAAACTTTTTCAGTTAAATAGTAAAAATCAATAAATGAATACAAGTCTAATCCTGTCTTTTCTTTAATTTTTTCATTATAGGGACTAAACATATTTACAATATGGTTAATTTCTTGTTCAACAAAATTTAATACACCATTTTGGAAGTAATTTTTAAAAGTAGTTTCGTGAATGAAGAGATCAAATTTAATTTGTGAGTCTTTGTGCAAATATTTTTCAGTGTAATTAGCAGCTAAAAAGTAACTAACAATTTCATTAATTATGTCAGCTACTCTAATTAAATCCTTTTTTGTTTCTTCATTAAATTCAAAGTGAATAGATCCTTCATCAGTTGATAATCTCAATGCTATTAGGTATAGTGAATCTTTCAATTTAGATTTTATCTTTTCAGAGAATTCTTCAAAACCTCTGATAGTGTTATTTCTTATAAAATCTGCAAAAAAACCAATAAAGCTTTCTTTGGTGTAAACAGAAATAATTGCTTTAATTTCTGATGATTTTTTTTCTAAATCTATTTGAATCATATTTTGAAGTTAAGTAATAATTAAAATGTCAATTTGTCACATTATCAATTATTTAATGACAAACAATGGGTTTTATGAACACGGGTATAATTCTTGCTAATATTAACATAAATTTTTAAAATTAATGTAATATTCTCCTAATCTATTTAAAAACTCTTAATTCCAATTTATGTCAAAAATTATTAGAAACTGTTTTATTAGTTATCATCATAAAAATGACCAGAATTATTTGGATGAACTAAGATTATTAAAAGAAGGAATGAAAGTCGCAGATTACTCTTTAAAAGATGATGTTGGATACTTAAGTAATGAAACTATTTACAAAAAAATTCGTGATAAAATGCGAAGTTGCTCGGTTACAATTGTACTAATTGGTTCAGAAACCGGAAACAGAAAATGGATAGATTCTGAAATATGGGCATCATTAAGAGGATATAAACATCCTACAACATCGTTGAAAAGCTTTAAGCCTAATGGCTTATTATGTGTGTTTTTGCCAGGTCAAAACCATTCTATACCGCCTAGACTACAAGATAATATTGATTCCGGTTATGCTGTATCTATGCGTTGGAGTAATGTACAGAGGGATTTTGAAAGCAAGGTAAATTATGCAATTTGGAAGAGAGATAACTCATTTGATTCTATTGTCAATTCAAGAGTCAGAATGAAAAGAAACATTTTAAAAAGATAAAGAGAAATGGCAGGGATTAATAGAGCATTATCGTTAAACGAAAGTAGGGCAAAAATAAACTTTAACACAAGTGTAAGATGTGTTTTCATAAGTCATCAAAAAGATGATACGATTTATTGCAAAAAAATAGCTGATTATTTAATGGATGCTGGTATTGATGTCTATTTTGATGAATTTGATAACGACTTAAAATTTTACAGACAAACAAATAATCCAAATGGTATAGTATTATCAATAAAGAAAGGTATAAATATGAGTTCTCACATGCTATGTGTGATTTCACCTAAAACATTATATTCAAAATGGGTTCCATGGGAGATTGGTTATGGTCACGAGAATACAATACAAGGAGCAATAACAATTAAAGGTATTAAAGATGAAGATTTACCAGATTATCTAAAAACAACAAATATGTTAAGAGGAACTAAATCTTTGAATAATTTTATACAGAATGTAACTGGTCAATCTGAATATATTCTTGAAAATTATAATCTAATAAAAAAGCACACAACATTATCACATCCATTAGATGATGTGTTAGATTGGAATCAATAAAAAACAAAAAATATGAGTAAAATAGTAGAATATTTTGTTTCTAAACTATCATTTGAAACAGCAAGGCAATTGATAGATAATGTACAAGCATTTTCATATGATAATGAAAATCTAAATGATGAAGGCACTAAAGATAGAAATTGGCTTGTAGGTAAGTCAAATAGCGGTTATACTATTTCTGCTTTAGATAAGAATAGTGAAGGAACTTGGATTAGGTCAAATAATTTTATTTATAATAATGGATATTTTACTTGGAATGTTTCTTTGCCAAAAAACATTACCAAAAGACAAACATTCATTAGCTATTATCATCACGATAATGAAGATGAAAGAACAGAATTTGATTTAAGATTTAAAGATCTAATAGTAAATCACTCCGTAAAAGATGGTGATATAGATTCTGAAAATAGTGATGGTTATATTCATAATTTAATTAATAGTGAATATATGCTAAATGTTACTGTTTTAATAGTTCTATTAGGTCCAAATACAAAATGTAGAAAACATATTGATTGGGAAATTGCAGGTGCATTAAATTATAAAGTTGGGAATAGATATGCTGGATTACTTGGTTTAAGATTACCTACTCATCCTGACTATGGACAAACTACTTATGATGAAGATGAATATCCAGAAAGATTTATTAAAAATGTTGAATCTGAGTATGCTATTTTAAAAGACTGGACTGAGGATAGACATCTGTTGCAGCAGTACGTTGAAGAAGCATTCGCTAATAGACAATTTGATGATAGAATTATTAATAAAGGAATAAACCTTTTAACCGATAACTTATGCGATTAGACAGTCAAAAATTTATAAGTCCATTTTCAATTTATGTTATTTGGCACCCAGAATTTACCGAAGGTAAACTATATGCTGAAAATATATTTTCAACATTTTGTAGAGAATTAAAATCTCCTTTAGCAAGAGCAATAAATATACCTGTTTACTTCAGAAGCAAGCCAAAATCTAATAGCAATATTCCGATAGAAATTAACTATGAAGAATCTCATAAAAATGCTATTGTAATATTAGTAGATGATAAAATGGTTAATGATGATCATTGGAGGAATTATATACAAGAATTAGTTAAAAATCTACCTGATAATACACGAGTATTTCCAATCGCATTTTCTGATTACTCATACTATATTGACCAAGCTGGCTTAAGTAAAATACAGTTTATCAGAGCAAATGAAATTAACGGAGTAACTGATAGTGAAATTTTTGACAATAAATGGAAGTTAATCAAATCACGTTTGTTACATGACGTTGCAAGACAATTAAAGAATGAAAAAGAAGTATATAATACAAAGAAGACAGATGACGCTCCTGTAAAACTGTTTTTAAGTCATGCAAAAAAAGATGGCGAAGATTTGGCTAAAAAATTCAGAGATTATTTAGAAAGCTATACTAAATTAGATACCTTTTTCGATACTAATGACATTGCCGATGGCCATGATTTTGAAGAACAGATTAAAACAAATATAAATAACTCAGCAATTATTGTTTTTAATACGGATGAATTTTCCAATAGAGAATGGTGCAGAAGAGAAGTTATAATTGCTAAAAGATTTGGCTGCCCTATCTTATGTGTTCATAGTATAAAAAAGGGAGAAACGAGAAGTTTTCCATATTTAGGAAATGTTCCTACTTTAATATGGCAAGATAATATTGAAGAAATTATAAACGATACATTAATTCAAGTAATTCAAATTAGTTATAACAAAGAATTACTTGACTATTGTAAAAAAATGTATGAAATTGACACAAAAAATTATTGTATAATTTTACCAAAAGCACCTGAATTATTTAATTATATTGATATTGAAAAATATAAATTTGAAAATGTTAAAGAAACTAAAGATTTAATCGTACTATACCCTGAGCCGCCATTAGGAATTGAAGAAATAAACTTACTCAATGATGTTGATGGCAAAATCAAATTTTTAACGCCAGTTCAACTCCCAAATTACATTTAGTATGATAAATAACGATAAAAATAAGCACGAAGATTTTGAAGATTTTTTAGTAAATGAAGTTATTGAAGAAAGAGATGAATTAAAATCTAAAAAATTTCTTTTCACTAATAAAAAAATTGCAATATCAATCAGCGAAAGTGAAAATTTAGAAGAGCTTGGATTTTCCAAAATCCACCAACAAGATACAATTTTAGAACTTACGAGATATTTAATTATCAATGGTGCTACATTACTATATGGAGGAGATTTAAGGTCTGAAGGATATACTTTTTTATTTTCAGAAATTGTAAAACAGTACACTCCTCACAAAGACAATAAAAAATATTACGAAAATTATTTTAGTTTTCCCATTTACTTAAATATTCAGGAAAAGCAAAATTTAGACTTCATTAAAAACGGAGTAAAAGTTAATAAAGTGCCACCTCCTGATGAATTAAATTTAAATAAAAATGAGTTTTATCCGCCAATCGGAAATGATAACTTATTTATTTGGTCAGAGTGTTTGTCAAAAATGAGAAATCAAATGAATGATAACAATCATGCTAGAATTTTCATGGGTGGTAGAAAAAGCAATTTTAAAGGAAAATATCCAGGTTTATTAGAAGAAGCTTTACTATCATTAAAATCAGATAAACCAACATATTTAATTGGAGCATTTGGAGGTATAACAAAATCTATAATAGATGCACTCAATAAAGAAAAACCGGAAGAGCTATCTGAGGAATGGCAAAAAAATCAAAACTTTGAATATGGGAAATTTGTTGATTTTTATAATTCCAAAGAAAATATCATAAAGATTGATTACAACGAGAGTTTAAAATTCATCAATTCTTATTCTTTAAAAAAGTTAAGTAAAAATAATGGATTAAGTGAAAGTGAAAATAGAAGATTATTTGAAACTATTCATCTTCATGAAATAATATATCTCATATTAAAGGGGTTGAAAAAATCTTTGAGTTAAGGTTCTAAATGTCTTATAAGTCACAATTTATATCAACTATGAAAATCCGATATTGCTCCGACTTGCATCTTGAGTTTGCAGATAATAAAGAATACATTCGCAATAATCCAATTGAGCCAATCGCTGACATATTAATTTTAGCTGGAGATATTGTCCCTTTTAAAATAATGGACGAGCATAAAGATTTCTTCGATTATATTTCAAGGAATTTTGAAACTACTTTCTGGATTCCGGGAAACCACGAGTATTACTATTACAAAGTAGATAGTAGCAGTTTTTTAGATACAAAAATTAGAGAGAATGTTTTTTTAGTAAACAATTGCGTTAAAGAAGTTTCGGGTGTTAATTTGATTTTTTCTACGTTATGGTCAAATATTTCAAAAGCCAAGCATTGGACAATTCAACAAGCAATATCTGATTTCAAGGTAATTAAATGCAATAATCGTTTATTCAATGTTGATGATTATAATCTGCTACACAAAGAAAGTATTTCATTTATCCAAAAAGCATTAGCAGTTAAATCAGATAATAAAAATATCGTTGTTACACATCATACTCCTACTTTTGTAAACTATCCAGAAAAATATATCAATAGTAAAATCAATGAAGCTTTTGCAACCAACTTAACAGACTTCATTGAAGAAAATGATATTGATTATTGGATTTATGGGCACCATCATTCAAATGTCAATGACTTCCAAATTGGCAATACCAAATTAGTTACCAATCAATTGGGGTATGTCAAGTACAATGAGAATGTTGATTTTAATTCTAAAGCTTTTATAAAAATATAAATCTGTTTATTTTTACACATAGATTAATATACTTTATATATTAATAAATTGATATTTAATATAATAAACCTATATTTGCATAATAAACCTATTAAGTTTATTATAACAATTATTAGTTTATTATGGAAAAATTAAAAGAATACATCCATCAAATACTAGGAAAAAACCTTGAAATAAAAGAGTTATCGAAGGAGTTTACTAATAAATTACCGTTTATTTTTAAGAACAATTTTAATTTTTATGTAACTCATTTACACAACCACGAATTAATCTTAGTACAGGTTAATAAAGAAGACGCTTTCAATGCTGCACAATTAAGACAACAAGTAGTAGCAATACAAAAGGTGTTAAGCAAAAGAATTATTATTGTTACTGAAGACATCACGGCTATAAATCGGAAAAGACTTATTGACCAAAAAATTAGTTTTATTGTTCCAGGAAAGCAAATGTTTCTAGCAGAATTACTTATTGATATTCAAGATTTTAATAAGGACAAAGCATTTCAAAAAGAATTCCTGTTGCTTCCTTCAGCACAATTAATTTTGCTATATCAAATACTGCACAAAGAAGATAATTTAAATCGATATACCTTCAAAGAGTTAGCAGAAAAATTCCAATACACACAAATGGGAATAACAAAAGCAATTGAAAATTTGAAAAGATTAGCTATTGTTGAGGTTGTTGGAACCAAAGAAAAAAATATTGTGTTTGAAAACGATGTGCGAAAACTTTGGAAAAGTATAGAAAAACATCTTATAAATCCAGTCCTTAAAACAGTTTATGTAGATGAAAAACCAACAATAAAAATGTATTTCTCTAATACTACAGCATTGGAAGAATACAGCGATATGAACCCAAGTAGATTGGAACATTTTGCCATAGAAAAAAACAAATTCTATGAGTTAGAAAAAAACAATCAATTAGTAAATCTAAACAATGAAAGCGGAAACTATGCTTTGGAAGTTTGGAAATACAACCCAGAATTAATCACAAAAGGAATAACAAAGAAAGACAATGTAGACCCATTGTCTTTATACATTAGTTTGAAAGAGGGATTTATCGATGAAAGAACAGACATGGCATTAGACCAAATAATAGAAAAATACATATGGTAAGAGGTTTAGAAATTTTCAGACAACATTTTAAAGATTTCACAGATAATTATATTATCATCGGTGGAACTGCATGTGACATCATCATTGATAATATTGGTTTAACGCCAAGGGCAACAAAAGATATTGACATTATTTTAGTAATCGAGGCATTAAGTCCAGAATTTGTAGCACATTTTTGGGAATTTGTAAAACAGGGAAATTATGAAGTCAAAGAGAAAAGTGAAGAAGACAGAAAATATTATCGTTTTCAGAAACCACAAGCAGAAGAATTTCCATTTCAAATTGAATTATTTTCAAGAATTCCCGATTTATTAGATTTGGATGAAGGAACACATCTAACTCCAATTCCAGTTGATACAGAAATTTCGAGTTTATCTGCAATACTGATGGATGATGATTATTACAATTTCACAATACAACACAGCCAATTAGACAACGGAATACATTTAGCAAATACAGAAGCTTTAATTGGCCTAAAAGCCAAAGCATTTCTAGATTATAAAACCCGAAAAGAAAACGGAGAAAAAATTGATGAAAAGCAGTTGAGAAAGCATAAAATGGATATTTTCAGATTACTACTATTACTAACTCCAGAAGATAACTTTACCATTGCTGAAAGCATTAAATCAGATATTGCGAATTTCGTTGAAGTGGTAAAGGATGATTTGCCAGACAAACAAATTTTTAAAGAAATGGGTGCAGGAAATGTTGATGTAAAAGCGTTGTTTGAATTGCTAATTGGAGCGTTTAATTTAACCGAATAATAATATGATAAAACTGTCCAAAAAGTTAAAAAACGACATTTTAAATGTAATAATTACTCAAGACAATTCTTTTGGAGATTTATCAACTGGCGATGGAATATTAGAATTTTTAAGTAAAATTTGGGATTTAAGAATTATGCCATCAACTGATGGAAGATACAATGATGCTTATGGAGATATCTATCAGCACATGGTAAATAATGATGACTGGGATTACGAATATTTATTTATTACTAGACTTGAAATATTAGAAAATGACGATACATTTCAACGTTTTTTGCAAACAGTATTAAATCCCGATATAAGAAAAACTGAAGATAGTATAATGAAATTTTATCTTTTAATTAATCCATATTTAGAAAAAGAAAATTATGGATTATTTATTACAGATTATACTTCTGAAGAGTTACCAGTTTATGAAATAAAAGACAAAAAAGATATTGATGAAATACCAATAGGTATAAAACAGAATAACATTCCTTTCTTTGTTGTCTTAAATCCAAATGGCAGAGCCGATAGAGCCAGTTCGCACGCATCTCCAACAGAATTTCCTTCCTTCATATTGGCATTAAATAGTGGTTGGAATGATTACGGAATGAATACTGAATTCAATCTTTTTTATTATTTGGATGCTAATAATTATGAATACATTGGCGAGCTAAAAATTATTAATCTTGAAACTAATATTACAGAAGCAATAGACGAAAAATTTACTATTCTAAACGAGAATTTTTGTTCGTTAGGTCAAGAATTCAGTTATTATGACAATCTAAAAAGTAAATTAGGAAAAAACTTTGAAAGCATTTTATGGGCGTTAAAAGATGCAGCTTTCTATCCCGAAATTCATGATAAATTTGAGCAAGAATCAGCATTTATAAATTCTTTAATAAGATATGATGGACCAGAACAATTATTAAGAGAAGCCAAGTATAAAATTTACGACTATGACTTATCAAACCTATATAGTTTTAAATATACTTTCAGTCCAAAATTTTCAGATACTTCACTAGATATTGATTTTAATTTCAATAATAATGGAAACTTTCCAGATCGCATTTATGCAATTATTGGAAAAAATGGCACAGGAAAAACGCAACTGATGACATCTTTGCCAATTGATATTTATAAAAAGGCAGATGAAAATTTCACTCCTAAAACTCCAATGTTTAGTAAAGTAATTGCCGTTTCATATAGTGCATTTGATACGTTTGAAATACCTAAAAAGACTGCTACATTTAATTATCTATATTGTGGTCTAAAAGATGAAAATGGAGAGCGAATGACCGATAGAGCTTTGTTATTAAGGTTTCATAACACTTGGAAAAAAATCAAGAAACAGGAACGTATGTCACAATGGGTAAAGATTTTATCCAACTTTTTAGATAAAGAGATAATTGATGAATTTATTATTTTAAAGAAGCATGAATTCGAAGTAAGTCTTGATGGTTTTACAAAAACACGAAAAATGCTAAGTTCTGGCCAAAGTATTCTTTTATATATCATCACTGAAATTGTTGCCAATATAAGATATGATGCGATAATATTGTATGATGAGCCCGAAACACATTTACATCCAAACGCCATAACGCAACTAATGAACACAATTTATGAATTAGTAAATGAATTTCAATCATATTGTATCATTGCCACACACTCTCCGTTAATAATTAGAGAACTTTTATCCAAAAACGTTTTTGTGATGGAGAGAGAATCTAACTATCCTTCCTTAAGAAAAATTGGTATCGAAACATTTGGAGAAAACCTAACTGTTTTAACAGAAGAAGTCTTTGGAAATAGGTCAATTCCTAAACAATATAAATTAATATTAGAGCGATTAGTTAACAATGGTTTGTCCTATGATGAAATTATTAGTGAATTAGAAAGTGATGATGTACCATTGAGTTTGAACGCTAGAATGTATTTAAAAACGATTGTTGATGAAAAATCTTAATGCCCATATAGAGTCTGCAATTGACTTTTTTGATAATGTACTTGCTGCAAAAAACAGAACAGAAAATGATCCAACTTATAATGCACGTGTAACATTATTACGTCCAAACATAATAACAGCATATACATTATATGATGATGCATTTGCTGCTGACAATCTTGTAGCAATGGGAGCACACGGGTACGCTGCACCACCTAAAGATGATTTGCTAAAAATGTATAAGTACAAAAATAAACCTTTTCAAAAATTAAAAACAGCAATCACAACTACTGCAAGGAAAAGAATTATTAATACTTGTCAAAACTGCACTATTAATGAAATTAATTCTTTTGACCATCTTTTACCTAAAGATGAATTTCCAGAGTTTGCAGTAAATCCAAAAAACCTATTTCCATCTTGTACGCAATGCAATGGATATAAAAATGTGGTATGGAGACATAATGGCTCAACCTTATTTCTAAATTTATATTTAGACATTTTACCAATTGAGCAATATTTATTTGTAGATGTAACAATTACTGACACAGTAGATGCGATATTTGTAGTTGACAATAGAAATAATATAAATCTACAAACATTTGATCTCGTATCTTCTCATTATAGAAGATTGCATTTGACTGATAGATTTAGATTAAATAGAGATGATGTAGTATCTGAATTAATTAATACTATTAAGGAAATGATTTTAATGCTAACAGAACAACAAATTAGAGAAGTATTAATAAACAAATCAAATAGAGACAGACTGAACTTAGGAAGTAATTATTGGAAATCAATCTTAGCAATAGAGTTGATTAATTCTCATGCCTTTTTTGAGTTTGCAATAAATTATTAAACTAAACGACAAACAATCCTCATTATCTCATTCATCTGCACAAAAATTATCTTTAGTCCAAGTATTCCTAAAGCCAATTCTTTGTTTGCTTCATTTCGCTAATTTTATTTCTAACAACAATTGATTTTTCGTTCTGTGGTAAAAGGAAGTTTTACATTCCATAAGCCACTCCTTCCCAACGCTCCAAAAAAAAATTACTGGCACAGTTTTTAGAAAAAACACGTACGCTTCGCAACTTGCGCCAGTAATTTTTTTCCCCAAGCTTCTTTACATAATGTGGCATTATAGTGCATAAAGAACTATCCTGCTACTAATCAAAATCACGGATGCACTATAATAACATTATGTAAAAAAGCCGCTCCAGCCAACCCGCTTGCCAGTGGCTCCAGGACAACATTTTTTGCAGCTCCCATCGCATCACCCAGCTACAAAAAACACCGTCCTTTGCCACTGGCTGCAACAACGTTCGCCATTTCATCTGAAGCTTTCCGGTTATTATTGCTTTTAAGAACGTTTACGTTGACTGTTTTTATCAGCTTTGTGGTTAAATAGGAAGTGTTTGCATTGCTTTTGTAAGTAATAAAATGGCTTTCAATTTTAGTTAACTTGCTTATGGTAAAAGCCATTTTATTACCCACAAAACCAAAAGAGCCAACAAGAGTATCTTTTTTTATTTGCCAGAAACAACTATGTAAATTGCTTTTCCATCAGCTCGATGCTTAGCGGTTTCAGAAGATTGTTTACTTTAAAAATCAAATCTATCTTTTTAAGAAATGTTGGCATCAAGCCGATAGTAAAATCAATCAGAAACATCACGGTTAGCAAATAAAAAAAGACACACTTGCTTTGAGCTTCTGCCAACGCACTAGGTAAGTTTTTGCATTGTTTTTGTAAGTGTTATAAATTGCTTTACAACTTCACTTCTAAAATTCACAATCTCGATAAAGCAATTTATTACACCCACAAAATCAAACGGTAAGAAAGAGTATGAAATTTTAATGACCGAATAAAAGCGTTTTCATTTTTTGAGGTTGAAATTTATTCAGCAATTAAAATTTCATACCCTTTCCGAAGAACATCTTCTATTTCATCAATATTTTTAAAATCTGTCTTCAGCAGAAACTTCTCGGATTAGAGGAAAATAAAAAAATAATAAATAAAAGAAAGTAAAGGTAAGTTCCGGTTTCAAGAAAAAAAAGTTCAAGCCCTACGGGTTTTAGAAAAAATCTCCACCCATACCGTTCCGCAAAAACATTCTCTTGCGATTTCACGCCTACATTTCCGATGATGCATCGGGTAGTATTTTTTCTAAAAAACTTGTTTTTCTTGAAACCTCCACTTGATGGACGACTTTCTTTTTTTTCTTTTTTTTTCTTTTAAAAATTTTATGTGTGGCTTGTTGTAACGAGGCACATCATCTTAAAAAAAACGAAAGTATGCCAAATTACATCATCAAAACGCACCGAAAAGACACGCTATACGCCAAACCTCATTTATTCATACTTAACAAAGGGATGAACAGCGGAAAGCCACAAAACACGCCATTTACTAACAGCTTTGTGGTTATTTTTCAAAACGAAAAAGATTGCGAAAGTATTTATTTTGTCGCTTACAGCTTATGGCAAACAAAGTTTTGGCATCAGTTCCTTTGCGGTTCAGTTATTCCATTTTTACGCCTTCCAGACTTTAAAAAAGAATTTAATCCGAAAGCTAGTTTAATGATGCAAGAACACGAAGAGCATCAAAAAAATATTGCGACACTCAAACTTTTAGAACTCAAAGAAAAACAATTTCACGAAAACATAAACCTCATAAATGACTTACGCAGAAGCATTTTATACAGGTATTGCAGGAAATAATAACTAATCTAAATCAGCTAATATGAAACTATTTATTTTGTACCAAACCGACAATTGGAAAAGCAAAGCATCAAGAGTATGTTTTGGTATTTTCGACACCAGAGCCAAAGCCATTGACAGCGCAAAATGGCAAGAATTATTCAATCATAATTCCGAAGTTGTGGTTTTAGAAGTAACACTAAATCTATTTGAAGAAATCTAAAACTAAAAAAAGCCCAATCCTTGCGGTTTGGGCTTCATTATTGTCTAATCCAAAGGTCACCACAACTAGAATTAAACTATTTTTTGTGCTTCTTTATAAAAAATTTGAGTGCCAAAGATATTGAAAAACTGACAATTGCACCAACAGATGCTAATATTACAGTTTTTAAAACATCGCTAGAGTTCAAATTTGGAACAACACTCAAAAATGTACCGCCAGCGGTACCCATCAGTGTATTATTATTTACTTGCATTACTCTTTTCTTGTGTTGTCGTCAATTGACTAACTGCTGAAACAACACCGCCAGCCACAGCCAAATAACCTCCAATTGTGATAACCACAACTGGTAAAGCAATTGGTGCAGCTAAAATAGTTCCGCCAACAGCAGCTAATGCCAAACCAACATTTCGAAGCACTTTGAAAAATTTTGGAGTTGGAGCTTTCACTCTTTTTATTACATTCATAATTTATGAATTTAAGATTTAACAATCAATTCTATACTTTCTTTTCTGTCCAAAGCTTTGTAAACCAAACTTTTTAATTTGTCAAAAGCTTTTCGGGACATCAGACCTAAACCTGGTCCTGAAAGTTTCTTTACAGGAGCAATACAACCATTTAATTCTTTCAAAGCATTATTGGCGGGATGAAACAGAATTAAACTTCTGTTTCTCACATCCAAAATCTCTAAATGCCATTGAAATTTATTACTGTATCGTTTTTTTATAAAATATTTCCCTTCCGGAATACAGGAAACCTTCGTTTCGTTCATCTTCCAAGGCAATTCAATCGTTTTACAAATTAATTTACCATCGCATTCGAGTTTTCCGTTCGTTCCTTCGGGGAAATAAGTTCTAGTTATTGAGATAACCATTACACACCACTATCAACTTTAGCGATTGATAAAGGGTTAAATGCACCATTTTTCAATGGGTACATAGTACCATTGATTTGCTGATAAAACTCCACGCCTAAAGCTAAAAACAATGGTTTTGTACTTGCAGGTGTAACAGCATTAACTTGACTAATTACAGCCGTTGGAGTTGCATCCCATGGTAAAATTGCCGTTTCTGATGTAGCAACAATAAAAGTTTCCGCTTCAAAGTCAATTTCCGCTCCACCAGAAATAATTTTAAAGTGAGTAGTTCCACTTGGTGCAGCAATCATATTTGACGGAATGAACGAAGCCAAATCCACAGTAATTTCTCCAGCAACACGATCAATAGCTCCTACAAATGGAGCAAATAAACTCGTTCCAAGCTTTCCACGAATATTGAATTCAAAACCAAATAACAATTCAGCTTCACCATCAATAACGTTTCTCAAACCTCTTTCGCTTACTAAATCAGCTTGAATAACTTTTACCATCGCTTGAGTTAAGCGACTAACCATTCTACCATCCGCAGAATTGATTAAAAGCGGACGCAAAGCCGTTCTCAAAATCTTTCCTGCTTTACCTGCTCGTCCAAACTCCGAACCATTTTCACGCGTTCTTTGAAACGCTGGATCACTTGCAATTCTACTAGCGTCAATTCCGCCTTTTTCTCTTGCCAAGTGCCCATCTTGCGTTTTGTAAAAAGTAATATCTCCGATAGTACCTTTCAGTTTAATTATGCCTTTCTGTCTTGCCATAATTTCTAAAATTTAGATTAATAATTTCTCTAAATCATCTTTCTGTTGCAACATCTTCCGAGTGATTTCAAAACAAATTTTAGCCATTTTAATAGAATAAAAAAGTGAGAGCAGTTCCATGTGTCGCAAAGCAACACAAATGGCTTAAATCGGCATAAATGCCTATCAAGAAGCTCATAAAACAACTGTAAATTGCAGGAGAAAATTATATTTCAAAAAATATTACTTTTGTATAATCTTAAAGTATACTAATCAGTAGGTTTAAGCTAATCAAAGCCTAGTCAAAGGCATAGATAATGTATGAAATTTGAAAAACAGAGGGTGTGCATCTATCCGAAAGACATACAGCGCATAACAGGCAAGAGTTATCGTCAAAGTACTAGATTAATGCAAAAAGTAAAAACTGACCTCAACAAGCTCGAAAATGAGTTTCTAACTATCGAAGAGTTTTGTTCATACGCAGGATTAAAATATGAACAAGTAGCTCATTTGATTTTTGGTTAAAATGCGGATAAAATCCCAACTC
This sequence comes from Flavobacterium aquatile LMG 4008 = ATCC 11947, assembly GCF_000757385.1. Taxonomy (GTDB): domain Bacteria; phylum Bacteroidota; class Bacteroidia; order Flavobacteriales; family Flavobacteriaceae; genus Flavobacterium; species Flavobacterium aquatile. Next base: position 254,976 of record NZ_JRHH01000006.1, read on the forward strand.
CATTTTAAACCATTTTAGATAAATATAGTGTTAAATAACTAGTTCATTTTTTAGTCTTGATACTTTAGTATTCAGATTATTATGCTTATATTTGACTACTTTGAATTTAAGATAATTGTAATCCTAATAAAGAGGTGTCAGTCGAGGAGTCACTAAAATAATATGCTTTGCGAAGTATTCATTTTATTGGTGACGTTTGTACCGGACAAATCCCTCTTTCTCCGCAAAATACTTTTTAAAGTACTTCAAAACCCCTAAAATCTTATGATTTTCGGGGTTTTCTTTTTTTCTAAATCCCCTAAATATCTATATTGTTAATCAAGTCTCAATAAGTTAACACTAATTAATACTCTATAGTAATAGCTAACACTTGTAATTGTTTTCTCAACATAAATTTGTTCTATAAAATTAGATAGTATGAAAACAACTTATGTTAACCATTTATTTCAAATATTAGTAGTAATAATTTTTCTTAATGTTCAAACCTCTTTTTCACAAGATAAATATAAAGATCAATTAAATGTAATCTTTGAAACTTTTATTACTAAAGATTTTCAACTTCTTAATCCAATTGTAAAACATCAATATAAGAATAAGACAATTAAAGAGGTAGAAAATTTTATAAACACCATCAAGCAACAAATTTGTCTTTTTCCAACTCCAGAAGGCTATAGAGTTATTGGTAATGAAACAATTGGTTTTAATGAAAAACTAACAGTTGAATATCAATATGCTAACAAAACAAGATTACATTATTTTACTTTTAACCCTAAAGGTAAGCTCATAAGAATACAAGTTGCACCATCAATCGCAGCGTCATTGTAGTGTTTTATTAATTTAAAATATAAGTTTATGTTTTTACAAATAAATAAAAGTATTTCTAAATATGTTCATTTTAATGAGGCAGAATTAAATTTGTTCAATTCATTATTAGAATATAAAAAAGTTTCTAAAAAAACAATCATGCTTCGTGAAGGTGAAAAATGTAATTTTGAAGCTTTTGTAATTAAAGGTTGTATTAGAAAGTATTACATTGATTCTAATGGTGTTGAAGTTGTTTTACAATTTGCAATTGAAGACACTTGGGTAAGTGATATATCATTTAACGAGTTTGAAACCAAGCCAAGCCAAGTTTTTATTGAAACTCTCGAAGACACTGAATTATTAATGTTTAATCCTGTGAGCAAAGAAAAACTATATACAATAGCTCCTAAATTTGAGCGTGCATTTAGAATTCTTATGCAACGCAATTTGGATGTAATACAAAATCGTTTATTACATACAATTTCTAAAACTGCTACAGAAAAATACATTGAGTTTCTTGAATTATATCCAAAAATACCACAAAGAGTTGCTCAACATCATATTGCATCTTATTTGGGAATTTCAGCTGAGTTTCTTTCCAAAGTAAGAACAAGAATGGTACGTCATTAGAATAATAATAAAGCGGTTGATTACCGCTTTATTTTCTAAAAAAAACCTGAACTATTTTAAAATTTCACAAAGACATTGGAACATCCATTAATAAAATTTTTGTATTATTTTCATTTGATGCAATTGTAATTTTTTGTGTATCCCAAATTCCTAAACCATCTTTGGTTTCTAGAAGTTGGTCGTTAATTGTTGCTGAACCACTAATAATAAAAGCATAAATTCCGTTTCCATGTTTTTTTATAGTGTATGCTGTTGATTTTTTATCATCAAATGTACCTAAATTAAACCAAGCGTCTTGATGAATCCAAACACCATCATCATCTGGATTTGGAGAAACTATCTGTTGAAATTTATTAATTCCCTCTTCTTTTTTTAAAGTAATCTGATCGTATCGCGGCGTTACATTTTTTTTATTTGGATATACCCAAATCTGTAAAAATTTAACTTGCTTGTCTTTATTTTTATTGAACTCGCTATGAAAAATTCCTGTACCAGCACTCATTATCTGAATATCACCATTTTTAATAATTGTGGTATTTCCCATACTATCTTTGTGCTCTAAATCGCCTTCAAGCGGAATACTTATAATTTCCATGTTATCATGAGGATGTCTACCAAAACCCATTGCTGCCGCAACTTTATCATCATTTAATACTCGAAGCACACCAAAATGCATTCTCTCGGGATTGTAATAATTTGCAAAACTAAATGTTTGATAACTTTCCAACCAACCATGATTTGCAATTCCTCTTGTATTTGCTTTGTGCAAAATGGTGTTTTCCATCATTAATGATTGTGAATTTGGTAAGTGATTGAATCCTAATATTTCTAAAGGAACAATTTCGTCAATTCTATTTTTAACGATATTTCCAAATACGGCTGTTGCAGCAAACATTCCTGTGCCAAATAGTCCTTTTTTTAAGAAGTCTTTTCTATCCATAGTTTTTAGTGTTTTTAGTTGAAGATGCAAATTTCGTCACCTCTTTTTTATTATACATTGAACTAGAACAAGAAAAAATAATTGTGACAAGTATTTTAAAAGTAAAAAAAATTATTGTTTAGCGAGTTTTGTTCTTGTTTTACTTAAAAATTCGGCAGTCATTCCTAGATAAGAAGCTATGTGATGTTGAGCAACACGCTGTGAAATGGTTGGATATAACTTAATAAATTCTAGATATTTTTCTTGAGCCGTTTTGGCAATCGTACCTATAAGTCTGTTTTGCATTGATGATAGATTTCTTTGAACTAGTAATCTAAAAATCCGCTCAAATTTTGGAATTTCAACCAATAGTTTTTCTTTTGTTTCTGGAGTTAACAAAAGTAATTCACAATCTTCAAGAGTTTCAATAAATAATTTACTTGGTTTTTTTTCATGAAAACTTGCTATATCGCTAACCCACCAATCTTCTACTGCAAATTGAAGTATTACCTCATGGCCATGCTCATCGATATAGAATTTTCTGATGCATCCTTTTAAAATGTATGCTTCAAAATTACATACTTCACCATCTTGTAGTAATAGTGTTTTTTTAGCAACAGTTTTATTTTGTAAAATTGAATTAAAATAATCAATTTCATGTTGAGTGAAATCGCCATTTTTACAAACATTTTTATTTATTAAGTCATACATATTTTTATAATTTAGATAAAAAATAAGTAGCTAATTTAATGATTTAAACTTGACTTTCTGCTATTTTTCTTTTACGTTTTTGTTCTAATGCTTCAAGAATTTCACATTTTAATAATCCGCTTCCTCCACCATAGTGTTGAATAATTTCGATGTTTGGCTGATTAGTGTTAAAAAAAAATCTCATTTCTTCTTCACATTCTTCCTCAATTCCAGAACTTAAAAGTACAATATCCAAAACTTGATTAGCACAATATTCTTTTGCAAATTCTTTATCTGTAAAACCCTCAGCATGCCATTCTTCATTGGCATTTACAAGTCGGATTAAAATCTCTAAAATGGATGGATTCTTACCAAAAATTAAAAACTCTATTTTTTTCATTGCTTTTTTTTTTTGCAAAATTAATTGGACTTTACTACTTTATACTTAATCTAGAATAAGAAATTCCATAACTATCTTTTAAACATTGGTAATGGATTTAACGGATTTTTAAATAAATTTTTCAGTGTACTTTTCATTAAAAATGCATGAAATCCCAAACTTGGTAATTGTTGATTTAAAAATTTAATATCCGCTGATTTCACTTCAAATTTTAAAACTCCTTGAGAAACATCAATCCAATCTGCTTTTCTAAATATTTCAATGGTTTTATAGTCACTATTTCTGTAACTACTCATTTTATGATGCCAATTAATCATCAAAGTAATTTCTTCAATCCAATCTTGTTTATTTGTAGCAATTAAATATTTTTTTGCTTGCTCGATTGATGGATTCAAATAATCAAAAGTTTGATCTGTCCATATTCCGATATCATGAAATACCGCTGCAATAGCATACTTCTCATCATTCTTGGTATCATTATCCATCAATTTACAATAACTATATATTCGAGAAACGTGATTTCTATACCGGTTGAAATCGATACCAATTACTGATTTATAATGACTTAATAATTCATCTATTATTTGATAAGAATAATTCATATTGAATAGATTTTTAAATGTTTTACTTCAAAATTACAAAAATTGATGATCGAATTGCTTTTTTTATATTGCGTGTTCGATGTCCTTTTCCAAAAGTATCTTCCACCAGAAGAATGTCTCCTTGTTCAAAATTTCTAATTTCTCCTAATGATGTTTGAATTTCAATTTTACCATCTTGAAGAATGATGTATTGTCTATTGGGAGCTTTGTGAAAGTCAAAATCATAATCGGCTTTTACTTTTCTAAAAACTATACCCACTGCTTCTTCCCTATTTGATAGAAAACCAATTTCGCCTTTATCTTGAAGGTCAATTTTTATATTCTCAAAATGACTTTCTCCATTTTCATCCGCATAAATTCGGGTAACATTATAATAATTTTTCATTTTATTTATATTTAGATTTAAAAAAAGATGCTCATGGATTTCTCATAAATCCATAAGCACCTAACTAATCAAAACAATCAATTAACTAAATTTTTAATTTGAAACCATTCTACAGCTAAATCTAAATCTAACTGGCTAAGGTTATGACCTGTATTTATTGTGAAATTTGTAACATCAAATCCTGCGAAGTTTAAAGCTTCTACATAATTTTCTATTTCGCCAGAACTTACCATTGTATCTTGATTCCCTGAGGATAAAAATATTGGAGTTTTGTTGAAGTTAAATTGTATCTCTTGATGATGAAAAGGCAACATAGGTCTAAAAAGTATTGCGCCAGCTAGAAAATTTGGATGTAAAAACAAAGTTGCACCAGCAATATTAGCTCCGTTTGAATATCCCAAAGCTATAATTTTGGTTGCATCAAATTTTTCTTTTTCAGCTAATTCTTTTATAAAAGTCACCATTTCATGAGTTCTAAACTCTAAATCTTCTTCGTCAAAAACACCCATTGCTAATCGTTTAAAGAATCGTGGCATACCATTTTCGTTGGTATTTCCTCTTAAACTTAGAATGTTTATATCGCTTCCAAAATAGGTTGCTAACGGAATTAAATCGTGTTCATTTCCTCCAGTTCCATGAAGTAATAAAAGTGTCATTGCCTCTGGATTTCCAGAAGATTTATAGACGTAATGCATTGGTTGAAAGTCCATGATAAATTAATTTATTTTTACTAAATGTGCTTCAATTTCGGCACGACTTGTTTCGTATTGTGGAGGCAATTTTAAGCCTTTACCAAGATTTTCTAATGTTTCATCAACAGTAAAACCTGGGTTATCTGTTGCAATTTCAAATAATACTCCGCCTGGTTCTCTAAAATAAAGAGAATGAAAGTATTGACGATCGATTTGTTGGGTAATGCCTAATCCTTTTTCACTGATAATTTTATGAAAATGCATTAAGCTTTCGTCATTGTTAACTCTAAAAGCAACGTGATGAACCGAACCATTAGCAACATGTCCACGTTTTTCTTCTGGTAATTCTACTAAATCAACAATTGAAGCATTTTCAACAGCAGTTGTAGCATAACGATAACGATTTACAGATTTTTCAATCAATTTGTATCCGAAAATATCAGTAAGAATACTTGCCGTAGCTTCTATTTTATTTAATGTTAATGTGATGTTGTGAAAGCCTTTTAGAGCAACAGAGGCTTTGATTTCATCTGTTTCCCATGGTTTTCTATTATCATCAGTAGTTGATTCTATCAATTCTAATTTTAAACCATCTGGATCTAAAAAAGTCACATATTTTTCTCCAAATTTTTCGGATGGTTTGTTGTAAATAACATTGTATTTTTCAAAGCGTTCTATCCAAAAATCCAAGCTTCCATTTGGAACAGAATAACCAATTTCTGATGCCATACCAGAACCTCTTCTTGCTTGCTGAATTCCTTCACCCCATGGGAAAAAAGTTAGAATTGTTCCGGCACTTCCTATTTCGTCACCAAAATAAAAATGGTATGTTCCTGGATCGTCAAAATTGACAGTTTTTTTAATGAATCGTAATCCTAAAATGTTAGAATAAAAATTAAAGTTTCGTTTGGCATCTCCTGCAATTGCAGTAATATGGTGAATGCCTAAAATTGTATTTTCCATGATGTGTGTTTTTGTTTTAATTAATTTATAGTACAAATTTACAACCGTCGAGTAACCTGTGCATTGAACTAGATTAAGTAATGCGATTTATTTGTTTAAAATTTATATTGCATTGTTAATCCACTTAATACTATATCTTTTCCTGAACCAGAATCTTTAATAAACTTTCCTGTATGAAACCACGTTGTTTCTGCTTTAAAAGACAAATGATTGGAATATTGATATACTATTAGTCCTGCGATTTGTGAACCTATGAATTTCTCTTTTGAATTAGTTCCTGAGTAGATTAGACGTTGATTTGGAGCATAAATTCCGTCATTTTTACTGTATCTCCAAAAGGCATCATAATCTATCGAAAAATTAATTTTAGAATTGATTTCAAAATCTATTGATGGATGAATGTCAAACAAATTAGAAGGACCAATTAATGCGGCAAGTCCAAAATAAGCACCTTTTGGAAAAAGCGGATTAAATGTTTCTATAGAATTATCATCATACTTTTTATTTCCAGATATAATTTCAGACTTTAATCCGATTGTAGGTTTGAGTATTATATTTTCAAATTGATACGTAGTATTTGATGAGATTGTCCAAGCTTTAATGTTAAGATTTTCAACTTTTCCAAATTGATAAACGGCTTCAAAATCATAATTGAAATTACCTTTATTTTTCCAGACTCTTGTTCCAATAGTATGCCGTAGTTCTTTTCTGGTTCCTTCATCAAAATCTGCATTTTTTCTCCAAAATCCTAGATAGTAGATATCAATGTTATTAAATAAAGGAACATTATTTAATACAGTATAACTTCCCCATAATTTTGTTTCGTTATTGAATGCATCATCAACTATTTTTTCCCGATTAACAACAGGATGCATATAAAATAGATCTGATTTTATATTTTTTGAATTCCAAATAATTTTTATTCCATCAAATGCTAATCGACTATTTGGGAGTTCTCTTACAGCAATCAAACGTTGACTTCCATAAGAAAGTTCTTGACGTCCAGCACGAAGAATTAGTTGCTTTTGAGAAAGAAAATTTACATCAAAAAAAGCTTGATGAATATCTAACGGATTATTTTCAATTGAGTTTGGGTTAATTCTTCCGTTTGCATTACTACTCTGCAGTTGAAAAAAGAATCTAAAGGATGAATTCGCATGAAAATCGGCATACAACAAATATCTAGTAAGTATAAATCCGTCGTTGTCATTAGATGCATCACCCCAATCTTCATTTTGAATATTAAAATATTGTAATCTAACTTCTCCTCCAGTAGAAATATATGTTGTTTTGTCTTTATTTACTGGTATGAATTTTAATCGTTTATAATCTGTTTCTACAGAATCATTTTTAAAATAATTTATATCATCATCATAACGCAATGATTTGAACGCAATTTTTTGTTGTGCATTTACAATACAATAATTTAAAAGTATAATAAGTGTAAAAAAGCGTTTCATAAAATTTATTTTTTTGTAAAATAATTATCCAAAGAATATTTTCCAGGACCAAGTAATGCTATCAAAATGAAGCTTACGCTATACATAAACGGAACATCTTTTATAGCAATAGTATCATTAAAATGAAGAATGAAATAACCAGTTAATGTTACTGCTAAAATGGGAAGAGTTGCTAATCTAGTAAACAAACCAACAACAATAAATAGCGGCATAATAATATTTGCACTTGTTGCAAAGACTTGATTTAGTACTTCTGGTAAACCAAAAGGATTTGGAACAATTTCGGCTGAAGTTACACCAATTCCTAGTTTTTTTAGTCCATGTGCTACAATTAATTCTGCGGATATTGCAACTCTAAATAAGAGTAAAGTAAAATTATTTAAATTACTACCTAGATTACTTTGCATCAAGTGAAATAGTATTTTTTTCATGATTTATTTTTTTTGATAACCTCCATAGAAATTCACCGGACTCCAAGCTGGCTCTGCTTTTGGGATTGTTGGAGCATATTTAGAAAATTCTTCAGTTCCGTAAACCACTTTACCATCAAGAATTGTTAAACGAGAGGTAATTTCTTTAATTTTTTCAGAATCAACTGTTAAATAATCATCGGATAAAACAGCAATATCAGCCAAATAACCTTCTTTAATAGTTGCTCTGTCTTTATCCTGATGAATTAATGAAGCACTTCCTTGTGTGTAAATTTTTAAGGCTTTAATTCGATCCAACTGATTTTCTTTGGCAGCAAATTCAATTCCACCAATAGATTTTCCAGTAACTAACCAGTATAAACCAACCCATGGATTGTAGCTTGCCACACGTGTTCCATCGGTTCCGCCACCAATAGGCAAACCTAAATCAATCATTTTTTTAATTGGAGGAGTATTTAAAGCCGCTTTTTTTCCGTAACGAGAAATAAAAGTTTCTGCTTGGTATACCATTCTATGCTGAATTGCTATTCCACCACCTAATGCTTTGATGCGAATTAGATTTTCATCGGAAACAGTTTCGGCGTGATCAAAAAACCATATTAATCCGTTTAATGGAGTTTCTTTATTTACTTCTTCAATTACATTTAAAAAACGAGTAATACTTTCGTTGTAGGTTGCATGCAATCTAAAAGGCCAACGATTTTTGACTAAAGTTCCAATTACAGCTTTTAGTTGTGTTTCCATTACAGCAGGTAATTCTGGACGTGGTTTAGTGAAATTTTCAAAATCGCCACCCGAAGCTACAAGATTTTCGCCTCCACCTTGAACGTAATACTCTGTTGGTTTATCGTCATGGTCGTCGTGTTCTTCAATTTCGACCATTCCAATCCATTTTTGATAATCTTCTAATTCTTTACCTGGTTTTTGTGCAAAAAGATAGTAAGGTAATCGAACTGTTAGCTGATTGGTTTTAGAAAGAGAATCGGTTATTGCATAATCATCTGGGAAATTTTGAAAACCTCCGCCGGCATCCATTACGCTAGTTACACCAAGAGAATTTAATTCGGACATAAATAATTTAGTCGAATTTACTTTTTCGGAAGCAGATAATTCTGGAAGTTTGGCTAAAGTAGAATATAAAATAAAGGCATTTGGTTCAGCTACTAATAATCCTGTAGGTTGCCCAAATCGATCTTTTTGAATTAATCCACCATTTGGATTTGGTGTATCTTCTGTAATTGCTAGTTTTTTAATAGCTGCTTTATTCAAATAGGCTTCACCATAAAGATTTAAAACAAAAGTTGGAGTATTTCCTGTTGCTTCATTGATTTCATCAAGTGTTGGTTTTCTCTTTTCTTCAAATTGATGTTCTGTCCATCCGCCGACAACGCGAACCCATTGGCCTTCTGGAGTTCTTTGAGCTTGCTCTCTCAACATTCGCAAAGCTCGATTCAATGTTTTTACACCATCCCAACGTAATTCTGTATTGTAAAAGCGTCCGCCACGAATAACATGAAGATGTGAATCATATAAACCTGGAATTACAGTTTTTCCTTTAGCATCGATTACTACTGAAGTTCTGTTTTTGTACTTTAATACTTGCGAAGTAGTTCCTACTGCAATAATTTTATCACCTTTAATAGCAATTGCTTGAGCAAATGGTTTGTTATTGTCAAGTGTAATTACTTTAGCATTTGTAATAATTAGATTTGCTTTTTTTTGTGCAAATGAATTTATTGTAATTGATAAAATGAAAAGTATAGAAATGTATATAGTATTTTTCATGATAAATTTTGGATTAAAAAAGCGGATATTTTAGAAATATCCGCTTTTATTATTTATTAGTGTTTTATTACTGCACGAGAGTATTGAATTCCAATTCCGTATGAGCCACCATATTTTACAACTAAATCAGTTACTGCTTTATAAGTTTCACCTCTTGCCCAATCACGTTGTAATTCTAATAAATATTGTAAAGAAGTAATTGGTTTTGCTCCAGCTTGAACCATTCTTGTTACTGCCATTTCGTGAGCTTCTTTAGAAACGTCACCACTTGCATCGGTTACAACATATACTGTATAACCGTCATTGATTGCAGATAATACTGGTCCAACTATACAAACGCTAGTCCATAAACCACCGAATACAATTGTTTTTTTACCTTTACCAACTATAGCTTTGTAAGCATTTACATCTTCCCAAGTGTTCATTGTTGTACGGTCAATATAGTTAGAAGTTGCTTTTGGGTAGAATTCTTGAACTTCTGGAAAAACTGGTCCGCTAAATGATTCTTCTGCTACTGTTGTTACCACGGTTGGAACTTTGAAGATTTTAGAAGCACCAGCTATTAAAGCAGTATTGTTTCTAAGTTGTTCAATGCTAATACTTGTTACTGGAAATGCCATTTGGCTTTCATAATCAACCAAAACTAATGTATGATTGGTTGGGTTCAATAGGCTTGGACTTGGTTTTTGAGCGAATGCTACGATTGATCCTAATGCTAAAACTGTTGTTAAAATTATTTTTTTCATGATATTTGTAATTTGAAATTATTAATTAAGTTATTATTTATTGTTTTATAAATTGTAATTCAATGTTTAGACGAACTTCTTCACTCACTAATACGCCACCAGTTTCTAAAGCAGCATTCCAGTTTAGATTCCAATCTTTACGGTTGATTTTGCCTGAGATGATAAATCCAGCTTTTGTATTTCCCCATGGATCTTTCATAAGTCCGCTAAACTCAGTATCTAATTGTACTTGTTTTGTAACTCCGTGAAGCGTTAAGTTTCCTTTTAGTTCAAAATCTGCTTCATCAATTTTTTTGAAAGAAGTAGCTTCAAATTTAATTTCTGGAAATTGTTCTGCATCAAAGAAATCGGCACTTAAAAGGTGCGCATCACGATCTGTGTTTCCTGTTGTAATAGAATCAATGGCACCACTGAATTCTATTTTTGCATTTTCAAAATCATCACCTTCTGTTTCAATACTTGCTGAATAGTTTTGAAACTTTCCAGTAACATTTGTAAACATCATGTGTTTTACTTTAAATCCTATTTCTGAATGTGTAGGATCGATTAACCATTTTTTTGTTGACATAATTTTTTTATTTTAATGTTATTAAATTTTTAATTGTAAAAGTTTATTTGTTTTCTTATTAATTTACACTGCAAAGTTGCGATCTAATTAATTTGTGTGCATTGAACTAGAACAAGAAAAAAAAGTACTTTAATTTTCGTTTTTGAAGCAATATTTTATCACTCATTAACAAGACAAAATTATAATCATAATGGAAACTGTGCATTGAACTAGTACAAGAAAATCGTATTGACATTTGATTTGCAAAAATTAAGCCTTGTGCACAATTTACTGATTAACAACACGTTAGATTAATTTAAATTAAATAAATTCATTATATTTCGTTAATTTTGTAAAAAAGTCATTTTATTTGGCTAAAAGAGATGTATCATTAAGATGTTATTAAAAATAAAAAAGACCTTCTCAATTTGAATTAAGAAGGTCTTTCAGTACTATTTATTAAAATAGAATCTGATCTGATTTTAAATTTTATTTTTCAATTTCGGTATTGATTTTCGCATCTTCTAATATATTAAGTTCAAGAAATTTACCATCTTTAGCTATTAAAAAATTTGATTTTATAATAGAATCATTTACATCATAAAATGTAACTTTAATTCTATTACCCCTTTTTTCTTTGCTATTACTTGTTATAATAAACTTTTTTAAGGATGGTAATTTTTGAATTAAGATAGGTAAAATCATAGATTCCATACCATCTGGTAAGCCTTTAATAGTATATCCGTTTGCAAGATAAGGTTTTAATGAATCTATTTTTTTTTGATTTATTGCCTTTTTAACGATACCGATTCTTTTTTCAAAATCAATTTCTTTATTGTTGCAAGAAGATATTGTGAGTAGAAGAATAGAGAAAATGACTAATCTTTTAAAAATAATTGTATGTAATTGACCGATAAATAGTTTAGCGTTTTTCATGATTATAAATGTAATAAATTATATTAAAGCAACAAAAAGCTAAACCATTTTGTATTGGGATAGCTTTTTGCGAGTAGAAATTTTGTTTTATTTTTCACCAATACTGCTTTCTACTTTTGTAGCATCACTCAAGATATCCAAATCAATTACAATTCCTTTAGAGTTGAAGGTAAAATATTGTACTCTTTTATCTCTTTCTTTGTAGAAATATTCTGTAGTGATTTTTTGATTGTCACCAATTTTTTCGATTTTTATTACTTTATAACTATCTGGTACTGGTATTTGCGCCAATACTTGTGGTATTACCATATCATTCATTCCTAATGGAATGTTTTCAGATATTTTAACCTCATCGTCTAATAACGGTTTAAGTGTTTCGTAATCTTGATTTTTAAAGCCAGTAAAAAGAATGTCTAATTCTTTTGTTAAGTCTTTTTGTTGTGCAAATGATACATTTGAGACTAAAATTCCAGCTATAAGTAAACTGAAAAGGATACCTGTTTTATTGAAAATTGTTTTCATGATAAAATGTTTTAAATTAATATGATACAAATGTATTTTGAATCTTGAATATGTACTGTTATGAAGTATTATGGAGTGTTATTTAGTGTTAAATGGGTTAAAAATTTAGTTTAACATTAAATAGCACTTCATAGCATCGGATAACTTTACTGTGTTAATTGATGTGCTAATTTTGTCTTATAATCATTAAAATAAAACAGTAATCATGAAACGGATATACAAAATAATTGTAGTGTTACTTTTGGTAGTAAACAATTTGAATTCTCAAAATAAAAATAGTTTTTCAAAAGAAGAGAAGCTTCATTTTGAACCACAAATTAACCTGCTACTTGATGCTTTTAAAACTAAAAAAGTAGCTAAGTTGAATAAAACTCTAGCAATTGGGTATACTATTAAAGGTTTGCCAAAAGGGATTGAAGCATTGGCTTTGCCACAAATTATTCAGCAAATGCCGTCTTTTAATAAGTATGAGGTTAAAAGTTTGAAATTCGAAAAAGAAAATTATAGAATTTTTCTGGTTTTTATTCTGAAAGAACAAAAAATAAACTCTGATTTATTGATTGATAGACAAGGAAAAATTAAGGAACTCAACTTGCTTGAAAATTTAAAAATGGATGTTAAATAATTTATTTCACAATCATTTTATAGCCTTTTCCTCGAATGTTAACTATCGAAATGGTATCATCTTCAGCAAAATATTTTCTTAATTTGGTAATAAATACATCCATACTTCTTGCATTAAAAAAAGTATCATCACCCCAAAGTTCGATAAGCACTTTTTGTCTTTCGACCACAGAATTTTTGTTAAGAATAAGTCGGTAAACTAATTCGTTTTCCAAATTAGTTAGTAAAATAGTTTTACTGTCACTAACTAATTCCATAGTGGCATAATTGAATTTGAATTTACCTAAAGTAAATTCCTCTTGCGTTTGCGAAGCTGGTTTTGGAATTCTATTTAAAAGTGAATTTATACGAACAATAAGTTCTTCAATGCTAAATGGTTTTTTAAGATAATCGTTGCCGCCAATTTCAAATCCTTTAATTACATCGTCTGTAAGCGAACGTGCTGTTAAGAAAATCACAGGAATATTGGCGTCTATTTTCCTTAATTCTTTTACAAAAGTATATCCATCAATTCCTGGAACCATAATATCTACAACACAAATACTGTAGCTGTTGTTTTTAAAATTTTCGAGTGCTTTTCGTCCATCTTCAACCCATTCAACAGTAAAGCCATTTTTTACAAGCACATCACGCGTTATTTTTCCTAGTGATTGCTCATCTTCTAAATAAAGTATTTTTGTATTAATCATTGGCGAGTGGTATTAAAATTTGAAATGTTGTTCCTTTATTGTTGTCTTTTGTTACTAATTCAATTTTACCTAAGTGCAATATAATAATTTGTTTTATATAGCTCAATCCAAGACCATAACCTTTTACTGAATAAACATCATTTTCTTGAACTCTGAAATAAGGTTTGAAAATCTCTGATTTATATTTGTAAGGAATACCCATTCCTTGATCGGAAAAAAGAATTTTAGCAAATTTTCCTTCTTTGGAAATTGTGATTGTTATAGCTGCATTTTCTTTGGAATATTTAATCGAATTGTCAATAAGATTTCTAAATACATTTCCAAAATGTTCTGTATCTGCATTGATAAATAGGTCGTTATGGGTTGCTGTAATTTCTACTTTAGCATGTTTATTTTCGAGTACTTGCTTTAAATTATTTTTTATTTCTTCGATAAAAATTTTAAGATTGGTATTTTCAAAATTTAGCATTACTTCACCATCACTCATTTTTGCATTGAAAAGAATTGAATCGGTCATATTTATCAATCTATCGAGGTCTTTTTTCATCATTCCAAGATACTCTTTAGCCATTTCTTTATCGTCAAGAACATTATAAGTATTCATAGCTTCAATAGCCGCATAAATTGTAGCCATAGGCGTTTTAAATTCATGAGTCATGTTGTTAGTAAAATTGTCTTTTTGCATCATTAATTTTCTACTTTTATCAACGTTTAAAATTAATAAAATTACTGCACTTATGCTCATAATAAGATAAATTAAAGACAATATTATTGATGAAATCATATCTCTAATAACTATTGATGTTACATTTGCAAAATGAATTTCATAATATTGTTTTCCATCCATTTCAGATCTAACTTGTTCTGTAATAGCATCTGCATTTTTAAATTCTAATGGAAAAAAATCGACAACATCTTTATTGTAATGGTAAACCGAAAAGTTTATTTTTCCTAATGTAATAGTTAATTCTTCTTTTATAAGATTATAAATCTTTTTACTTTTCTCTTTATCAATAGTAGCTTCCTTTTCAGTTAATCGTTCCATTAATTGTTTAGAAACACTATCATTAAACTCTTGGCCTTCTACAGAAATCTTTACAGATAATCCATTTTTATTTTTCAATACATTTAATAATTGTCGAGTAACATCGTCCATTTCTGATGATTTTCCAATGGAGTTAGTTATTTGATCTTGAATCGTTTTATTGTCAAATTCAAGAACCGTTTTTCTGAGTATATTTTCACTTTCTTTAAGTATTATCTGTTTGTTACTTTGGTAAACGCTATAAAGCCAATAGGATTGAAAAATCGTAATAAGTGTGATTGCAATAACTGCATACCACTTAATTGCTTTTCGTCTTTTCCAGAGATTCATTTTCTTCATAAAACAAATATAAGTAAATTAGGTTACTACCTTTTTGAGTTAACACTAAATAACACTAATCTTATTAAACAACTATACACCAACCACTTAAAATTTATTTAGTAGTTAGTGTATAAGTAATTCAAGTACTGTTTAGTATTTATTTATAAAGTCTAATGAAAAATTAGCTTCATCTTGCCAACTTGGTAGTCCGAGTACAAAGTGATTTTTACCTTTAAATTCTTTATATTCAGTTATTGAATCGTTGTGAGAATTTTTATACTTTTTGTAATTACTAAAATTGAGTGAAGCTGGCATTATATGATCTTCACTACCTGAAATAAATAATAACGGAGGATGAGGTTTTTTGAAATCAATTTTTCCTGCACTACCTAACGGACCTCTGATTGCTCTTCTTGATTCGGGAATTATATTATTTCCATAAGATTCTTTTTGATCTTCTAATGACATTCCGTTAGTGAATGCATATTGCCATTCTGAAAAGCTCATTAAATGTGTTTTCTTCAAAGAACTAAATATTCCCAGTGGTTTCCATAACGATCTAATAAATGAAGGTTCAAATGACAACACACCTTGTGGTGGAACCGAATGAATAGCTATTGCAGCTTCGCCAAGACCACGTTGCAAAAGGATTTGTACTGTTAATCCGCCAAGCGAATGACCAATTAATATTGGTTTTTCTGGAAGACTTCTAATAATTTTAGCATAATGATCAACAACATCGTTGTATTGTAAATTTGCCAATCCGAAATCATTAGGTTGTTTATCGCGTAATTCTTTTGGAGTACCATTCTTTTCTGGCCAAGGCTCGACAATACAAGTATATCCTTTACTTTCGAAAAAGCGTTTCCAATTTTCCCAACCATTATGACTAACGAATGCGCCAGTAACGAATAAAATGGTTTTAGAGTTTATAGTTTTCATATTCTTTTAATTAATTATTTAACAAATGTTTTTGTAATTCTGATCCTGCATGTTCAATCATTGAACGAGTAGTTGGTAATGTTGCCAAGGCATTTAACAATCCAAAATCATGAATCATTCCGTTGTATCTAACTGTGGTTACGGTTACACCAGCTTCGTCTAATTTTCTTCCGAAAGCTTCACCTTCATCACGTAGAATATCATTTTGAGCCACTTGAATTAATGTTGGTGGCAAACCTTTAAGATCTTCAATACTTGCTCTCAAAGGAGAAACATATTTACTTTTACGATCGGCTGGATTTGTAGTATATTGATCAAACATCCATTGCATAACTGAAGATGTTAAAAATCTATCGGCTCCATATTTTTTATACGATTCAGTATCAAAACTAGCATCGGTTACTGGCCATAATAAAACTTGAAATTTAATTTTTGGTCCGTTTTTATCTTTTGCCATTAATGTAGTTGCTGCAACCATGTTTCCGCCAACGCTGTTACCAACAATACCCAATTTTTTGCCATCAACATTAATTTCATTTCCGTTTTCTGCTACCCATTTTGTTGCCGCATAAATTTCATTAATTGCCACAGGATATTTAGCTTCTGGTGATGGTGTATAATTTACAAAAACTGCGGCACAACCAGATGCTACAACTAAATCGCGCACTAATCTTTTGTGAGTTGGATAATCTCCTAAAACCCATCCGCCTCCGTGAATGAAGATAAATACTGGTAATTTTCCACTTTTATTTGCAGGTCTAACAATGTTGAGTTTTACTGTAAGTCCTTCTTTTGTAATTGTTTTTTCACTTTCTTCAATTCCACTTACATCAACTTTTACTCCAGCTTGAGCTCCAACTAATACATTTCTTGCATCAGCAATAGGTAATTTTTCTAATGGTGTTCCTCCAGAGTTTAATACTTTAAGGAACTCTTTTGTGCCCAAATCGATATCTGGATCTGTGGCATAGTTTTGTGTTTTTACTTCCATGTTTTCTTGTTTTTTATCACCATCTGTTTCTATAGAAAAATCTATACTTTTTTTGCATGATGATGTTATTAATAAAATAGTTGTTACTATACTTAATGTGATTAATTTTGTTTTCATGATATTTAATTTTTAAGATTTATTTACTTATTTGAGTTATAAAATTGGTAATATAATTTACAGTAAGTTCAGGATATTGATGTTGAGGCGCATGACCTGTTTGTGGGTAAACAATAATTTGTGCTGTTGGCAATTGACGATTAAGTACAAACCAATTCTCTACTGCAAATGAAATATCATGATCTCCAGAGATAACTAAAATTGGTATTTTAGTAGTTTTTAACTGTTCTCTAAAATTTGCTTTATCTTCTCTAAAATCGGCGCCACCTTTAAAGTATAAGTCAAAAACTGCTTGAGTTGATGGGATTTTAGAAACATCCAATCTTTTTGCAATTCGATCATGTGATAGCTTTGATGCTTTGATGCTTTCGGCGGAATTTGGTTCGAAAAACAGTACAATTTCGTCATCCTCATCATTAATAGGTTTTAGAGCTCTTTCTAAAAATGCTTTTTCTAAAGGCATATCGTTTTTTCCCGGAGGTCCAGTTCCAATTAGAATGGAGTGTGAAATAAGTTGTGGATACTGAATAGTGGCAACTTGAGCAATTGTTCCGCCATAAGACCATCCTAAAAGGTAAATACTCTTTAATTTTAAATAATCAGCTAAATCTTTTACATCTGTTGCAACATCAATTACATCTATTGGTAATGTTCCAGTTGAATAACCAATTCCTGTATAATCAAAAGTAATTACTTTATAATTTTGAGCAAGTTTGTCTAAGAACAAAGGATCCCAAGTGTCTAAAGTTCCGCGAAAGCGGTTGACCAAAATAATTGGTTTCCCTTTACCAATTATTCGATAGGCAATTTTTTTGCCCCTAATTTCGGCAAATTCTGTTTTAGAATTTAAAGCCGTTTGTGCATTTACAGTTGTAACTAATAAAGTTAAAAAAGCACTAATTGCGTAAATCATTTTTGTTGTTTTCATTTTTATTTATTTTTTGGATTAATTAATTTTAATATTCAAATTTACTAACATTCTAAAAGCCAAAAGGTTATTAACTATTATTAAATGTTATTTAGTGTTAACTATTTAATAGTTGTTAATCTTTAACTATAACCATTCATTACTTGTAAAGCTTTTTCAGGTGATGAGAGAAAGAGCTTATAAAATTCTGCAGTTTCTCCTACATGAATTTCATAATTATTCAATTCCAAACCATCTTTGAGTGCTTTTGCAACTTCTGAAGGATTTAAACCATTTTCACCACCAATTTCTTTTGAAAAATCTGTATTTACTAATGGTGGCATCAATTCAAAAACTCTCACTGGAGATGCACTTTCTTTTTCAAGTGTAATTCGGAGTACTTGAGAGTAAGAGTGTAATGCTGCTTTACTAACGGCATATCCGGGTAGAAGAATTCCTGGAGAAAATGCCGCAATAGAAGATACATTTACAAAAGCTGCTGATTCTTGTTTTTGAAGAGACGGAAGTAATTTTTCTGTAAGTCTAACAATTGAAAGATAATTCGTCAAAATTTCTGCACTAGCTTTATCGAAGGCATTAGCGTTTTCATCGGTAAGTTTATAATAATTAGCCAATCCTGCATTGTTAATTACCACATTTAGATTAGGGAAATCGCGGTTTAATATTGATAATAAATTAGTTACATCTTTATCACTATTAATATCAGATACCAAAGCAGTAACATTTTCAAGACGAGACACCGCCTCGTTTAGCTTGTTAGCATTTCTGCCTGTAATGATTACTTTATTATCCTTTGAGAATAATTTTGCCATTTCGAAACCAATTCCAGAACCACCTCCGGTAATTAGTATTGTATTATTTGTTGTTTTCATTTTTGATTATTTTTAATTACTTAATTTCAATATTCAAAATTAGTACTCTATTAAAAACCAAAAAGTTATCTACTATTATTGAATGTTATTTAGTGTTAAAAGCTATTATTTGATTAGGAATATTTATTATAGTTTAAGTACTATATTTTTATATAAATTATTAAATGCAATATTTACTCCCAAGCCTACTTGGTTAATTATTGAACCATTTTTAATTATTACAAAAAGTATTGATATCCATAAAGTTACAAAAAAATCAGTTTGGAAGTAAGATCATTTTTTTTAAGAAATAGTAACAAAATTCACTTGAACATATTAAAAAAATAACACCACTACTTTTTTTAAAAATGTAATGGTGTTTTTTCTAGAATAAAGTCGGTATGTATTTTTCTGAATTAGTTATTAATTACAATTGCAGTGTCAATGCTTGATTGGTTGTATTTTGCTATCCAATCAAGAATAAAATCAGCATCTTCCTGCCAATTTTTTTGAGACATTGCCAAGTGATTACGACCTTTGAATTCCTTAATATTCAGTTATTGATCCTTCAGATTGATTCTTTAAATATTTTTTGTATGTTTTTTTGTTCAATGATGCTGGTATAATATTATCTTCAGATCCTGATACAAATAGCAAAGGTACATGCGCTTTTTTGTAATCTACTCTGGCTCCTTTCTTTAAGGCACCTCACATTAATCTTCTAGATTCTGGAATCACTAATTTGTCATAGTAGGCTTTTTGCTCACTCAACTCCATTCCATTATTACTAATAAAAGCTCCAGTTAAAAGAACAATCGTTTTTTGGTGTGATGGTTTTGTAATTGCTAGTTCTGTGTTAGTTGCAAAACTTGTAAAGTGTACCACTACAAAAAGAGTTAGTACAAATTTAAAATTGTAGAGATAATCTCCTCTGGTAAAATTGTTGTTTTATGATATTAATTTTTAATGATTAATTATTATGAGACAAAATTACCGGATATAAAATCCTTTAGAAGTTATTTGATAATATATAATGTTATTTAATGTTAAGTTGATTTTAAAATATTGAAATAAAGACTAGTTCAATTATCACTAAAAAGCATATAAACATTTGTTGCTAAAGATATGAAAGTATGGGAAGTAGTAAGTGATGATATGTAATCGCAGAATTTCCTTTTACTCCAGGAGACAGCCCATCTCGATTTGAAGGTCGTGAAGCTCATTAAAGATTATCCGGCTTTGATAAATATTAAATCACTTACCACTACCACATTAAAAAAAAATATAATACTGATGTTGAATAAAGCTAAATGGAGTGCGTCTATATTATTATTGGTAATAGAAATACATATAGTATGAGTTTTGTTTCTTTTTATTACTTTCCGTAAGGTCTAATTTTAAATTATCGTTATTATTGAAATCCACAATGTTTTCAGCAATCTATGATTAGAGAAAATTTTGGTTAATGAAAAACTGATACTATAAGACAAATAGTAGATAATTTAAATAAAATCAAATTCAATATCAAAAGTGTTATATATTCTCAAAAAATACGTTGATAATTAATTTAATTTGATTCCATAATTTTTAAATTATCTAATATTTGTCTTATAGCATCGCTTTTAAGCATATCCAAATCTAAAAAAATAACATCTTGAAATTCTTCTAACATTAATTTTACATCAGGAAATTTTGAGAGGGCAAAGACAAATTTTACTTTAGATCTGATGTAAAAGAAATCAACAACGTCTTCGTATTGATTAATATTAACAAATGCAACTTGTATTTCTTCAATAGAACTATCTTGCAAATTTCTTTTTAAATTACATGTTAAGATTTCATATTCATTTGAAAAATTTATTTTAATAAATCTTGCAAAACCACGACAGGTGTCATACACAAACAATCTTTTCTTATTCATAAACTACTTGTTTCATTGTAATTGAAAATCAAAAAATAAATGATTACAATTTCGTAATTATAAACTCTGATCTTCTGTTGGCTTGATGTTGTTCTTCGCTACAATCAGATTTGTTTGTAGGTTCACATCCGCAATCGTTTACAAGTTGTGATTCACCATATCCTTTTCCTGTTAATCTTGATTTTGCAATTCCTTTAGAAACTAACCAAGCAACCGTTGATTTCGCTCTTCTATCTGACAACGCCATATTGTAAGCAGCAGTTTGACGACAATCGGTATGCGAGCGAACATCAATTTCCATCGTTGGGTTATGTTCTAACACATCAAGTATTTTTGCTAATTCAATGGCAGCATCTGGTCGAATAAATGATTTATCTAGGTCAAAGTAGATAATTTTGATTTTGAATACATTTGCTAAATTGTCTCCTATTTTTACTTGCAATTCTTTTGTTTCTAATGCTATAGGAACGAATGTTTTTCCAGTTTCTTCTGCTACAATCGTAGCTGTCTCTTTGGTAGTGTATTCTGGTTTTTGAGTAATCAAATAATATTTACCTCCACAAGAAACAAGTCCAAAATTGAATTTACCTTCTGCATCAGTTATTAATTCTTTAATAAATTTATGATTTTGATCTTCAAGAGTTACTTTAGTATGTGCTAGTGGTTTTCCTGTTTCTTGATCGGTAACAACTCCTTCTAATAATTGCTCACATTCTAGTTTTTTAGTTTCTCTAAATTTGTAGATATCATCGCTTCCAAGTCCACCATTTCTATTGGATGTGACATATCCTAACCTAGTAGTAGTATCAATTAAGAATCCAAAATCGTCTTTTGAACTGTTTAATGGCTCACCAACGTTTTGCACACTTTTATAATCTCCATCAGACATTTCTTTAGAAACAAATATATCCAATCCACCTAGTCCAGGATGACCATCAGAGGCAAAATACAATTCATTATCTACAGTTACCATTGGAAAAGTTTCTCTTCCTTCAGTATTAATTGTTTTTCCTAAATTTATTGGATTTCCAAATGTGCCATCGCTGTTAATTGCTACCTTAAACAAATCAGATTGACCAATAGTTCCTGGCATGTTGGATGCAAAATATAATGTTTTTTCATCACTACTCAATGCTGGATGTGCAACATTATATTGATCACTGTTAAATGGTAATTCGGTAACTTCTATCCAATCATCACCATCTAAAGTTGCTTTGTAGATTTTCAAAAGTGTTACTCTATCGGAGTCTTTTCCTTTTTTACCATTTAAGAAATTATTTCTAGTAAAGTAAACTGTTTTTCCGTCTTTTGTAAAAGCTGGAGTTGATTCGTGAAACTTAGAATTTAGTTTCTTTCCAAATCTATTTGGTTCACTTAAACTTCCTCCTTCACCCATATGGGCACTATATAAATTGGTAAAACTCTCACCAGTCCATGAGTGTTTTCTTTTACCTATTCCCGAAGTATCCCTTTCTGATGCAAATATTATTTTATTATTGTATAATGAACTACCATAATCTGATTTATCAGAATTGATTCCAGCATTTTCTATGGTATATCTTCCTGAATTTTTCTTAATCTGTGCTAGGTAATCTTTTTGATTTTCTGCTAATTTACCGCGACTGTCATTACCGCTTTTTTCGTTAAATTTAGCCAACATAGCATCAGCTCTTTTGTAATCTTTTATTGCTTTTAAAGATTGAGCATAGCGATAATAATACTCGAGCTCTACATCTTGTGTTAGGTTAAAAAGTTCCGTGTAGTATTTCGCTGCATTATCTAAATCAGCTTTAAAGTAATAAGAATCACCCAGTTTTTGAAGCATATCAACCGACTTATATCCTTTTTCATAAAGACGTTCATAGGTTTTTATTGCATCAACATAAGCATACTTTTCGTATTCTTTATTGGCTTTAGCTTCTTTAGTTTTTTGTGCGTAGTTATTCAAAGAAATAATGAAAACTAAGGTAGTATATATAATTTTTTTCATAATGGTTGCTTTTTTAGAAGAATCTTGGTGAAACTATTTTATTGTCACGTTTGAATAATTCAAAACGTAAAAATACTTCGTGTGAACCGGAGTTGTATCTTCGCAATTTGGTAGTTTCTAAATCGTATCCATATCCAATATACAATCCATCAGTCACTTGAAATCCAGCCATTAAACTCACCGCGGCACTCCACCTCCATGCTACTCCAAGAACAAATTTTTCATTGATTAAGAAGTTTCCAGAAACGTCTAATTGCAACGGCGCACCTTCAACTACTTTGGTTAAAAACGCTGGTTTAAATTTTAAAGTTGGTGATAAATCAAAAACATAACCTCCAATAAAATAGAAGTTCATGCGTTCTTTGTTAACTACAAAATCATTATCAGAATAGCGTTTGGTTTCAAAAAAATTAGGTACCGATGCTCCTAAATATAATTTATCGGAGTGAAAATAAACACCAGCTCCAACATTGGGTGAAAAGTTGTTATTTAAATTCTGTAACGATGGATCACCAGCTTGCTCAGGATTTAATTTACTGGCATCCAAATTGAATAAGTTAGCCGTTCCTTTAACTCCAAATGACAGTTTGTACGTTTCAGAGGTTTGAATAGTATATGAGATATCGGCGGAGATGGTGTTCTCTGTTGTTGGACCAATTTTGTCATTTACAAAAGATAATCCTCCACCTAGATTAGAGCCCAAAGGAGCATTAATTGAAAATGCATTAGTTGTTGGAGCACCGTCTAATCCTACCCATTGTGTTCTATGCAATCCAAAAATACTTGTTACACCACGTGAACCAGCATAAGCCGGATTAACATTGATGGTGTTGTACATGTATTGTGTATATTGTGCATCTTGCTGCGCATAACTCACTAAAATTGTGAATAATAAAGCGAAAAATAAAAATTTTGTTTTCATATTTTATTTATTAATCTAGAAGTAGTAGCTGTTCTACTACTTCTAGAATTTTTTTATCATTAGTTAGATCTGCCCAAATATAAATGTCCTGTTTCGGAAGAATAATTTCCTTCTATAGTCTTGTATTTTAAAACATAAAAGTACGTTCCTGCTGGTAAACCTGAGGATTCATTTACGGTTGTTCTTCCATTGGAATAGCCTTTGAATACACGATCTACATTGTTGTAGTTTTGAACTTCAAATACTAAAACACCCCATCTGTTATAGATTTCTACTTTGTTTTCTACATAACAAGGATCTGTTATATTATCAATAATAAAGTTCTCATTTATACCATCACCATCAGGTGAAAAGGCATTGTGAACAACTAAAGTAACACAGTCTAATACAGTACAAGCATCTCTTCTAACTTTTAATGTAATTTCTACGATTCTTGGACATTCTGGATCATTGTTTTCATATCTAATAATATAGTCTCCATCAGCTAAATTCAATGGAGTAAACTCTCCTGTTGATTCATTTAATGCTCCAGAATTACTCACATCAGTATAAGTTCCATTTGAAGAAACAACGCCTGGATATTGAGTATTTATTTCATCGGCAATGTCAATTATTAATCCTTGATTAACACTACAAACTGAATCTTTAACAATTGTTCTAAAATAATTAGAAATAGTAACGTTTACAGTTTGACTAACCGTTGATTGATTGTTACACGAATCAGATGCTGTCCAAGTTCTAATGATTGTATAACTTCCATCTTCTGAAACTTCAGAAGGAGTTTCTGTTGAAGTGATTGTAATATCTGAAGCAGATGAACAAGCATCACTAAATGTTACAACAGGCATATTCGGAATAGCATCACAATTTACATTTATTACAGCATCAAGTGTTGATGTCAATACAGGAGCTGTAGTATCTTGAACAGT
>NZ_JRHH01000007.1 GCF_000757385.1 Flavobacterium aquatile LMG 4008 = ATCC 11947
GATGACTCTTCTGACCCAACTCCTTGTACTACTTGTGGGCCTGTAGTTGGATGTCCTACTTGTACGTCAACGGATTTACCTGCTAACCCAAGTATTCAATTATTAAAAGATGGAACTTACGTAGACTCTAGCCTTCCAGCTGGTGTATCTGTAGGTGACACCATTACATATGCATTTACAGTAACTAATACTGGTAACGTAACTCTTACTAACGTAACAGTAACTGATCCACTTGTAACTGTAGTGGGTGGACCAATTCCAACACTTGCTGTGGGTGCTTCTGACTCAACTACGTTTACTGCTGTTTACACAGTAACTCAAGCTGATATCGATGCTGGACAAGTGAACAACTTAGCAACAGCTACTGGAACACCTCCTTTTGGACCTCCTGTGACGGATGACTCTTCTGACCCAACTCCTTGTACTACTTGTGAGCCTGTAGTTGGATGTCCTACTTGTACGTCAACGGATTTACCTGCTAACCCAAGTATTCAATTATTAAAAGATGGAACTTACGTAGACTCTAGCCTTCCAGCTGGTGTATCTGTAGGTGACACCATTACATATGCATTTACAGTAACTAATACTGGTAACGTAACTCTTACTAACGTAACAGTAACCGATCCACTTGTAACTGTAGTGGGTGGACCAATTCCAACGCTTGCTGTTGGTGCGTCTGACTCAACAACGTTTACTGCTGTTTACACAGTAACTCAAGCTGATATCGATGCTGGTTTTTTCTGGTCAAGTAAACAACTTAGCAACTGCTACTGGAACTCCTCCTTCTGGACCTCCTGTAACTGATGACTCTTCTGACCCAACTCCTTGTACTACTTGTGAGCCTGTAGTTGGTTGTCCTACTTGTACGTCAACGGATTTACCTGCTAACCCAAGTATTCAATTATTAAAAGATGGAACTTACGTAGACTCTAGCCTTCCTGCTGGTGT